>NZ_JAJTNP010000009.1 GCF_021311115.1 Chryseobacterium gwangjuense | reverse complement strand
AACCCATGGTCAAGCTTATCAAGATTTACAACCGAGAGAACATGTGAAATTCCTCCACCGGGATTAACGATTTTAGAATTAAAACCAACAAGTGCAAAAGTTCAGTGGGATCCTTATGTAGGATCTGATGCGACTGGTAAATATATTCTGAGATATAGAAAAGTAGGAATTCCAGGATGGACTAATGTTCCAGTGTCAACCAATCTTTATACTCTAACCGGTTTAACAGAATTGACTAAATATGAAATGCAGGTAGCTAATGTATGTAGTGGTACTCCAGGTAACTATACTTTACCATACTACTTTACAACCCCTACAGTAATCTATTGTCAGATGGGAGCTAATACAGCTTCAGGAGACTATATTTCCAAAGTAACAGTTGTTCCTAGTGGAAAACCACAGATGTTGAACGCTTCAGGAGCTTCTAATTATACAGATTATACTACGCTTCCAACGGCTCAGATCGAGATGATTCAGGGATCAGTAAACAATCAACTTACGATAGATAAGGTAGTAACAGGAGATGCAGGCGTTGTAGCATGGATTGATTTTGACAGAAATGGAGAATTCGATATCAATGAAAGAATCCTGGTTTCGGGACCAAATGCAGATGCAACAGCAACAGCTACATTCAGTGTGCCTTCAGATGCTTTTGTAAGCAATGTAGACTATATGTATGTAGTGATGAGAGTTGCTTTAATGAAAGGAGGACTTCCTGTGAACTGTACCAACTTCGATAAAGGAGAAGTGGAAGATTACACAGTAAGAATCACTAAGAAAGCTGCTGTCAATGTATTGAATCAGACTGATATCTTAATTTACCCTAACCCGGTAAGCACTGTATTGAATGTAACGAATATCAGCAAGCGTGCTAATTACAAGATTTACAATGCAGCAGGTCAGTTGGTAACGAAAGGAATCATCTTAAACAACAAGATTGATGTACGTTCACTAATCAACGGAGTGTATATGATTGATATTGAGGATAAATCAACTTCAGTACAGAAGAAGTTTATCAAAGAATAATTGATAATAATATTTAAAACAATAGAATAAGCTCTCAGAAATGAGAGCTTATTTTTTTATATGTGTCTTTGTTGAATTCTTATTTTTTTATGTTTTGTTGTTATGTTTATATTAAATTTTTAATGATATTTTTATAAATAGATGATGGAAAATTGATTAATGGTAAAAAATGCTTAAATTCGTATAGTTAATTTAAAATAAAATAGCTTATGAAGAAACTCTTTACTTTTTTTACACTTCTTGTGTGTTTTTTCTGTACAGGATTATTAGAACACGTAAGAGGACAGGCACCTGCAACTTTGCCATATACGCAGAACTTTACTACAGCTAATGACTTTACCTTTGTTAATGGAACGCAAGTTAACAAATGGGTATATGGGACAGCAGCTGGTAATCCTGGAGGTTCTATTTATGTGTCAAATGACAATGGTGTAACGAATAACTACACGAATACGAGTAGTAGTGTAGTTCATGCTTATAGGGAATTTACGGTTCCGGCAGGAACGACTATGGCGACACTGGTTTTTGACTGGAGATCGTTTGGGGGTGACTCTACATTTGATAGAATGAGAGTATATTTGGCTCCTTCTACTTTTACTCCAACAGCAGGTACTCAAATGGCTGCTACAGGAGGAAATATACAGCTTGGGGCTAATTTTGAAATGCAAAATACGTGGCAGAATTATACAAACCCCACAGTAAATTTAACCAGTTTTGCAGGAAGTACTGTGAGACTTATTTTTGAATGGAGAAATGATGGGATTATTGGAACCAGCCCGGCTTCGGCAGTAGATAATATTAACTTTTTTATACCTACATGTGTTGTGCCTTCGGCGCAGGCAGTAACTGGTGTAGTATCAAACGGAGCAACGTTGAGCTGGACTTCACCAACTCCGGCACCTGCAAATGGTTTTGCATATTATATTACTACGACTAACGTGCCACCGGTTGCCGGAACACCTCCTACGGGAACTACGACTACTCCGTCAGTGAATTTAGTACCTACATTAACACCAAATACACAATATTTTTGGTGGGTAAAATCGGTGTGTTCATCTACGGACAGCAGTCTTTGGATGCCTGGTCCTACTTTTACAACAACTCAAATACCTGCTAGTTTACCATATACTCAAGCTTTTTCGGGAAGTAATGATTTTGGATTTACGACAGGAACTCAGGTAAATAAATGGTATCACGGTGCAGCTGCGGGTAACCCGGTAAATGGAATTTACATATCAAACGATAATGGGGTTACAAATGCGTATACGACCAGTCCACCAAGTACGCAGGTAACTCATGCGTATAGAGATTTCACGATTCCGGCAGGAACAACTGCTGCTTCCCCTGCAATTTTATCATTTGATTGGAGAGCGATCGGAGAGGGAACTACAGATTATTTAAGAGTATGGGTGGTACCTGCAGGATTCATGCCTGTTGCAGGAACACAGATTACAACTGGAACAGATAGGGTTCAGTTGACGCAATTAAATCAACAAGGAACATGGCAGAATTATTTGAACCCAACATTAAATGTTTCGGCTTATGCAGGTGCTGTTATGCGTCTGGTTTTTGAATGGAGAAATGATACTTTTGGAGGAAGTCAGCCTCCTGCAGCGATTGATAATGTTAATTTGTTAATACCGACGTGTAAAGTACCAACTGCATTAAATGTAACTGGGCTTGTGGCTAACGGAGCAACTATTGGTTGGACGGCACCTACGCCAGCACCAGCAAATGGATATGCTTATTATATTTCTACAACCAATGTACCGCCTATGGGAGCTCCTACTGGAACAACAACAGGAACAACAGTAAACTTAACTCCGACTTTAACTCCTAATACAACTTATTATTGGTGGGTGAGAGCTATTTGTTCTTCTACGGATAGTAGTATCTGGGTTCCGGGTCCAAGCTTTACAACTACTCAGATTCCGGCTACCCTTCCGTATTCTCAAAACTTTAATACAAACGACTTTGGTTTTGTAAACGGAACCCAAGTTAATAAATGGTATTATGGTTCTGTGGTAGGTAATCCGGCCAACGCTATTTATATTTCCGATAATGGAGGGGTAACAAATACCTATACTACGAGTACATCAACTAATCAGGTAGCTCATGCGTATAGAGATTTTGCTATTCCGGCAGGAACAACTGCTGCTTCACCTGCGATTCTGACTTTTGACTGGAGAGCTTTTGGTGAGGGGACTACATGGGATTATCTTAGAGTTTGGATGGTGCCTGCATCATATATGCCTGTTGCGGGAACACAGATTGCAGCCGGAACAAATATAGTTCAGATTGGGCAATTTAATCAGCAGTCGACATGGCAGAATTATATTAATACCAATGTGAATTTAGCTGCTTATGCGGGAGCTACAATGCGTCTGGTATTTGAATGGAGAAGTGATACTACGGGTGGAACACAGCCTCCTGCTGCAGTTGATAATATTAATTTATTGATTCCAACTTGTAAAGTACCGACAGCTTTAGCGGTAGCGGGGGTTGTATCTAATGGAGCAACGATTAGCTGGACGGCTCCAACACCTGCTCCAGCTCTTGGATATGCATATTATATATCTACTTCGAATGTACCTCCTACAGGAGCGCCTACGGGAACAACGACAGCAACATCTGTAAATCTTGCCCCGACTTTAGTTCCTAATACTACTTATTATTGGTGGGTAAGAGCAGTGTGTTCTTCTACAGATTCCAGTATTTGGATTCCTGGACCAAGCTTTACAACAACGCAAATTCCTGCTGTGCTTCCTTATCTTCAGAATTTTGAAACAGCGAATGATCTTGGATTATTGAATGGAACGCAAACGAATAAATGGTTCTATGGTTCTGCGACTGGAAATACAGGGAAATCTATTTATATTTCTGATAATGGAGGTGTTACAAATACATATGCCGTTAGTACATCAAGTAATCAGGTAGTTCATGCTTATAGAGATATTGCAATTCCTGCGGGTACCTCTCTGGCTATCTTCTCTTTTGATTGGAAAGCAGAGGGAGAAAGTTCATTTGATTATTTAAGAGTATGGTTAGTTCCATCTAACTTTATGCCTACACCCGGAACACAAATTGTTGCAGGTACGGGAAGAGTTCAGGTAGGGCAATATAATTTAAACGGAACTACTTGGCAAACTTATTCCAATGCGAGTTTAAATCTTAGCAGCTTTGCAGGAGTTACAATGCGTTTGGTGTTTGAATGGAGAAATGATACTATTTTAGGAGCGCAACCACCAGCAGCGGTAGATAATATTAATTTAAGGGTATGTAGTACAGCTACGCCATCTCCGGTAACAGTAACTACTATTACTCACAATTCTGCTCAGGTTGTTTGGCCACAGGATACTGGAGGAGCTTCTTATAAATTAAGATACAGACCGGTTGGTTCTACACAGTGGCTACCTTCGGTAACAGGACAGGATATACCAACAGTTACAAGTCCTAATCAAAGTATTCCTCTTTCAGGTTTAATCCCTGCGACATTATATGAAGTAGAGGTAGCAGCGGTTTGTAATACGATCAATGTTGGGAATTTTTCACATACTGAATTTACGACAAAATGTGACCCAACTCCACCGAATGTAACCTTTACGAATATTACATCCACTTCAGCAGTGGTGAACTGGTCACCATTAGCAGCAAGTGCGACCTATCAGATGCAGTGGAGAAAAGTAGGAGATATTGGTTGGATTACGGTTACTTTACCAAATCCACCAGCAAATACTTATGCGCTTCCTTCTCCAGGTTATACTTTAACACCATACACTCAGTATGAAGTTCAGATAAGAAATATATGTGTAGGCTCAACAACGCCTAACCCATGGTCAAGCTTATCAAGATTTACCACAGAGAGAACATGTGAAATTCCGCCACCGGGATTAACGATTTTAGAATTAAAACCGACAAGTGCAAAAGTTCAGTGGGATCCTTATGTAGGACCTGATGCAACAGGTAAATATATTCTGAGATACAGAAAAGTAGGAATTCCAGGTTGGACTAATGTTCCGGTGACAACCAATCTTTATACCTTAACCGGTTTAACAGAATTGACTAAATATGAAATGCAGGTAGCGAATGTATGTAGTGGTACTCCAGGTAACTATACCTTACCGTATTACTTTACGACTCCTACAGTAATCTATTGTCAAATGGGTGCTACTACGGGCTCAGGAGATTATATTTCCAAAGTAACGGTTGTACCTACCGGAAAACCACAGATGATAAAGGATTCCGGAGTATCTAATTATACCGATTATACAGCAGATCCACTAGCACAGATCGAGATGATTCAAGGGTCTGTAAATAATCAGCTTACTGTTGATAAGGTAGTAACAGGAGATGCAGGGGTTGTAGCATGGATTGATTTTGACAGAAACGGAGAATTTGATATCAATGAAAGAATTCTGGTTTCCGGACCAAATGCAGATGCAACAGCAACAGCTACCTTCAGTGTACCGTCAGATGCTTTTGTAAGCAATGTAGACTATATGTATGTGGTGATGAGAGTGGCTTTAATGAAAGGAGGACTTCCTGTGAACTGTACCAACTTCGATAAAGGAGAAGTAGAAGATTACACGGTAAGAATCACTAAGAAAGCTGCGGCTAATGTATTGAATCAGACTGATATCTTAATTTACCCTAACCCGGTAAGCACTGTATTGAATGTAACGAATATCAGCAAACGAGCTAATTTCAAGATTTACAATGCTGCAGGTCAGTTGGTAACGAAAGGCATAATCTTAAACAACAAGGTTGATGTACGTTCGTTAATCAACGGAGTGTATATGATCGATATTGAGGATGGCTCAACTTCAGTACAGAAGAAGTTTATCAAAGAATAATTGATTATTATATTTAATATTTAAAACCATAGAATAAGCTCTCAGAAATGAGAGCTTATTTTTTTATTACAGTTTGCTGAATTTGGATAGAATATAACTTAAGTGTTGGTGGTTCTTTTTCTTTAAAAATTCTTTCACTTTAATTTCGATATGTTCATTTGAGATGTTTTATTCATTGATATTTTGTTGTTTTAAAAAATTCACAATTGTGTGTATTTTATTTATTTGTGATCATAATTAAATATTTAATGTATTTTATTTAAAATAATTAGATGTTTTTAGTTTTTATAATTAAAATATAATTAGATTTGTGTGATTATTAAAAATTGAATAATATGGGATAGAAGTTATATTTATGTTTACTTACAATTGAATTTGTAAATAAAATGTACTCAAAGTTTCTTTTGGGTATATAAAATGAAAAATGTCTTTTGATGGTTACTATCATTATTAAATTAAAAAAATATGAACGTATTTTTACCTTGTAAAACCAAAAAATTCTTAAGGAATTTGATTGCATTGTTTTGTATGGTCTTTGGGTTGTTTGCGCAAGCGCAAACGGTCACAATTGGTACTGGAACAGCTACTCAAAGATATCCTTTAGGATCTTATTATGCCTACGAAATGTCGGCATCACTTTACACTGCTGCGGAAATCAATTTACCGGCAGGAGGAAGTGTTCAATCTGTAGCTTGGAACTGTACAGCTGCAATGAGTTTCAATCTTCCGATAAAAATTTATTTAAAATCTGTACCCAGTACAACAACAACATTTACCGCACAGCCTTGGACAACTGTAAAGTCGGGTGCTGTATTGGTATATGATGGTACAGTAAGTAATTTACCAGTGGGTTGGAATACCATTACTTTGCAAAATCCATATTATTATAATGGTACGGATAATTTGCAGGTTCTTGTTGAAACGAACTTTGGAGGAACTACCGGAGGAACAACGAGTACTACGGGAAGTGCTATTACGTACAGTACCGCTACCACTCAGCATATGTATTATTATTCTAATAATGCACAACAAGCTACTAATGGATATACTTCTTCAAGTAGACCTAATATCAGGCTGACTTTTGGAGCGGCTCCTGCGTGTATACCACCCCCTTCAGGATCAGGCTTAACTATATCCACATTGACAGCAACGAGTGCGGGAATCAGCTGGACAGCACCTACAACGGCTCCAGCGGGAGGGTATGATGTGTATTATACAACATCTACAGCTATACCAACTTCCACCACTACGCCTTCACAAACGGTGACTACGGGAACTTCGGCTACACTTTCTCCATTAACGGCAAATACTACCTATTATGCATGGGTAAGATCAAAATGTAGTGGAACAAGTCAAAGTAGTTGGGTTGGTCCTTTAGTAATATATACAGCATATTGTTTGCCTTCAGCTGGAACAAGCTCAACAACATATTATTTAAGTAAAATTTTAACAACAGGAGGATGGACGAACATTAATTATACTGCGTCATCTTACACAGCGTATGTTAATAATTCATCTAATACATTGAGTACTTCACCAGGAAGTGCCATTGGTGTTAGTTTGGCTGCTGGAACTTCTACCTATTATTATTATGTATGGGTAGACTGGAACAATGATATGGATTTTAATGATGCCGGAGAAACGGTTTTGGCAACAACTACTTATGCGGCAACAGGAACAACAACAATTAATGTACCTGCTGCACAGCCATATGGTAACTATAGAGTAAGATTTGGATTGTCATTCTCTGGAGCTATTACATCTTGTGGAGCGGCTCCTTATGGTAATTATGTTGATTATACGCTTGCGGTTGGAGCGCCACCTACATGTATGCCGCCTACAGCATTAGTTTTAAATTCTGCAACAACATCCTCTGCAAGTATTGGATGGACAGCATCTACAACTCCTCCTGCTTTAGGATATGAAATTTATTATAATACAACGAATATTGCTCCTACATCAGGAACTACACCTCAGATTACTGGGGTAACGGGTACAACTGCCACAATTCCTGGTTTAGCAATTAATACAACTTATTATATTTGGGTAAGAGCGAAATGTAGTACATCTGACCAGAGCCCATGGTCCGGACCAATTACTGTATTTACGAATTATTGTTCACCAACAGCTGGAACAAGCTCAACAACATATTATTTAAGTAAAATTTTAACAACAGGAGGATGGACGAACATTAATTATACTGCGTCATCTTACACAGCATATGTTAATAATTCATCTAATACATTGAGTACTTCACCGGGAAGCGCCATTGGTGTTAGTTTGGCTGCCGGAACTTCTACCTATTATTATTATGTATGGGTAGACTGGAATAATGACATGGATTTTAATGATCCGGGAGAAACTATTCTGGCAACAACTTCGTATGCTACTACAGCGTCTACGACAATTAATGTACCTGCTGCGCAACCATATGGTAACTATAGAGTAAGATTTGGAATGTCATTCTCTGGAGCTGTTACAGCTTGTGGACCTGCACCTTATGGTAACTATGTAGATTATACGCTTGCGGTTGGAGCACCACCTACATGTATGCCACCTACAGCATTAGTTTTAAATTCTGCAACAATATCGTCTGCAAGTATTGGATGGACAGCTTCTACAACTAATCCTGCTTTAGGATATGAAATTTATTATAATACAACGAATATTGCTCCTACGTCAGGAACTACACCTCAGATTACAGGGGTGATGGGTACAACTGCTACAATTCCTGGTTTAACAATTAATACAACTTATTATATTTGGGTAAGAGCAAAATGTAGTACATCTGACCAGAGCCCATGGTCTGGACCAATTACTGTATTTACGAATTATTGTGCACCAACAGGAGGTAGTAGTTCAACAACATATTATTTGAACAATGTTACAACAACTGGAGGATGGACAAACCTAGGTTATACAGCGTCTTCTTACAATCAGTATGTTAATTCAAACATGTCTGTTTTAAGTTCGCCGGGAAGTAGTGTGGTTATGAACTTAGCTACTGCTGGAGGTTCTACATATTATTACTATGTATGGATTGACTGGAATAATGATATGGATTTTAATGATCCGGGAGAAACTATTCTGGCAACAACTTCTTATGCAGCTACAGGAACAGCAACAATTAATATTCCTGCCGGACAAGCGTTAGGAAATTATAGAATGAGATGTGCATCATCGTTCATTGGAGCAATTACTCCTTGTGGACCTGCTCCTTATGGTGCATATGTAGACTTTACATTGGCTGTTGTGACGCCTCCTACATGTTTGCCTCCAACTGGTATGACTGTAACGGGTGTAACTGGAAATGGAGCAGTTATTAACTGGGCAACTCCAGCAACTCCACCAGCTCTTGGGTATGCATATTATGTTTCTACAACCCCTGTACAACCAGGAACTCCAACAGGAACAACAACGGCTACTTCTGTAAACTTAACTCCTACTTTATTGCCTAGTACAACCTATTATTGGTGGGTAAAAGCAATTTGTTCATCTACGGACAATAGTTATGTGGCACAAGGACCGAGCTTTATGACGACTCAGATTCCTGCTGTGCTTCCATATCTTCAGAATTTTGAAACGGCGAATGATATGGGATTATTGAATGGAACACAAACTAATAAATGGTTCCATGGTTCTGTAACTGGAAATACAGGAAAATCCATTTATATTACAAATGATAGTGGAGTAACAAATGCGTATACAATTACATCTGCAAGTGTAGTACAAGCGTATAGAGATATTACAATTCCTGCAGGGACTTCTCTGGCTACCTTCTCTTTTGACTGGAAAGCACAAGGTGAGAGCTCTTGGGATTATGTAAGAGTATGGTTAGTTCCTGCGACCTTTATGCCTACACCTGGAACGCAGATTGCTGCAGGTACAGGAAGAGTTCAGATAGGACAGTATAATCAAAACGGAACTGCTTGGCAATCTTATTCCAATGCGAATTTGAACCTTAGCAGCTTTGCAGGAACTGTAATGCGTCTGGTATTTGAATGGAGAAATGATACTACTGGAGGTACTCAGCCACCAGCGGCAATCGATAATATTGTATTAAGAGTATGTAGTACTGCTACACCAACAGTAACAGTAACTCCAGCTTCTATTACTCATAATTCAGCAACGATTACTTGGCCGCAGGATATTGGAGGAGCTTCTTATAAGGTTAGATATCGTCCTGTAGGTTCTACACAATGGTTACCTACAGCAGGTCCAATTGATGTGGCAGCTATTACAGGAACGACTCAGACATTTACATTAAATCCGCCAACTTATCCTTTAACTCCTGCAACATTATATGAAGTAGAAGTAGCAGCGGTTTGTAATACAATTAATGTAGGGGTGTACTCACATAGTGAATTTACGACAAAATGTGACCCAACTCCACCGAATGTAACCTTTACGAATATTACCTCAACTTCAGCAGTGGTGAACTGGTCACCATTGGCAGTAAGTGCAACCTATCAGATGCAGTGGAG
>NZ_JAJTNP010000008.1 GCF_021311115.1 Chryseobacterium gwangjuense | reverse complement strand
GCCCACCAGCGCCGATGGTACTGCGAAAGCGGGAGAGTAGGTCGCCGCCAGTTTTTATTTAAAGTCTCATAGAGTATTCTATGAGACTTTTTTTGTTTTATACTTTTTTACGTGTTGCTAAAACAGAAAGAAAAAGTAATAAGGAATAAGTAAGAAGTAATAAATAAGCTGGAAATTGTTATGAAAATAACTAAGTAACCCAATCTCCACGGAAAGTTCTCTTGACTAATATGGCAGATTAATTAAGTATGGTTTTTAGCCCCGATTGAACGGTATGTTTGAGCTCTTTTTACTAGAAGAAGGATTATAAATTGCTAGGCGTAAAAAAGCGAGTAGGGAAAGCGGGATAGAGCTACTAATATAGAAAAGTATTTATTTTGGAAACTTCTTAGTTGCATAAATAATCAAGAAGGTAATTACAAATTGTTCCTTGTTTCCTTGCTTTATTTATATATCCTTTAAATACAAAAAAGTTAATTACTAATTGTAAAAACTAGTTTTGCATTGTAAGTGGCTACAGGAACAGTCACTGAAACACCACTTAGTCTTATTTGGACCGGAATATTATTTCTAGTATTTGTACCTAATCCAACACCTGTACTTAATGTAAAAAAGACCAGAGGAGTAGTCGTAATTGTTTGATAATTGGTATCACCTCCAGAAACACTGCATAATATACAAACTGAGCCATTAATGCCGGCTCCTGTTCTTTTTCTTTCAAGAATTAAGTTATTATTCCATAAAGGATTGGCTTCATAATTAACGGAAATATTTGCAGAGCTTCCCACTAATAATAATCCAGGTATTGTCATAGATATTAAAATTTGGCTGCTTGCACTTTCGTAACTTCCAGCATAATTACTCCCAGCTTCAGTAATAGTAGGTATGGTTGGACTCCAATCAGTACCACTTACTGTTACAGTCTGCCCTTTAATTAAGCTGTTTATAATTATAAGCAAAACAGTTAATATAGATTTTATAGAAAAAAGATAGGTGTTGATTTTCATTTTTAATATTATTCTGTAATTGTATAGGTGATTACGATTACATTATTTGTACTTGCTGTTAGATTCGCATAATTACTAGGGGATATTGTAATACTCAATTGATGCCCATTATTAGTGCCATTTCCTGTAAAGGCACCTCCTATTCCACTTATTATAGTTGTTGCAGTTGTGGATAATGTAATTAGTCCAGAAGAAGTTCCTAATGTTCCTCCACCGGCTCCAGATGCTGCACCAGTCTGTACCATAATATTTACCCCTGGAATTAGAGTATCAAGCTTTGCTGTAATCTTTCTAGAAGCACCTCCGGATGTAATAGCCGACGTATAATTGATCCATTTGGTTGTATTGGCAGTGGGATTTATAATTGTTCTCCCGGCTTCCGTAGGAGCTGTGAAGCTTAAACTTATATTTCCTGCAGGTTCTATATCCATTAAGGTTACAAGGGGTAATGTGAGTGCGACATTTTTACTTCCTGTAGTCTGCGACAATAGATGACTAGATGCCATAGAGCAAATGATGATCAATATGTAGTGAGGGAGTCTCATTTTTGTTTTTTAATTTCGTTATATCCTACTTTTACACCTTCCTGCTGATATTTGATTTCTGTTTGTTGTTTTACAATAGTAATGATTACATTTTTAGTTTCAGAAGGTTTTAAAGCAAATTGAAGATTGTCTGTTGATATTTTATACCGTTTATCCAATCCATTTCGATATATTTTCAGAGTCCAGCTTCCGGGACGTAAATAGGTGAAGTCAAATGGTTCTCCTATGATACATATCTTACGATAAGTCTGTTCTCCATTCGTAACTTCTACAACAACATTATTATTCTTTTTACTTTCTTTTTTAAGTTGGTATTGAGCAAAGGCATACTGATTCTTTTCCTCGTTTTCGTTCAGCAATATACTTCCTTGGATATTAGCAGCAGCGGTTAATCCGAAGTTATAAATATTTTCTTCGTGAATAAGATGCAAAGCTGCAGGGAAATTAGAATATGGAATATCATTCAGTTGAGTGGTAGATTTATCTATTTCCAGGAAGTAATCTCCGGGAGGAACATTTTTAAAAATATAATTTCCTGCTTTATCCGTAATGGTGATATGATTTCCCATAATTAATCTTATTCCGTCTACTTTTTTTACTCCAAGATTACTAATGTTTCCGGATAAGGTAGTGTATTCCGCAATTTTTTGTACAGGAGCATTCATCCGAAGAGTATAACGTAAGGAAAATATGAAATCCTTATTAGAAAGGTCTCCGCGTTGTAAGTTATAGCGCCCGGACAAATCTATTTCATGATTTCGGAAAAGCTGATGATGGAAAAGGGCTTCGAAAAGATTCCTGTCTTTAAAATAATCTTCAGGCATATAATTATTTTGATAAAAAATACTGAAGTTTGTTTTGTCTGACAGTCTGCTAAGAACACGTGCTCCAAAATAAGTCTGCTTTTGATTTTGTAACTGATATCTGGAAGTAATCGCATAGCTTCCATATAAATTAAAAGAGGTCTTAAATTTTTCAAACCCTAAATTGGCTGTATAGAAGGAAGAAGTTCCGGAAAATCCCGTCAAAAAATTGTTTGTATTACCCAATTGCCCTTCCAGATTGATTGTAAATATCCCTATTTTCTGATTCAAACTTAGTCTGACAAATTTTTCATCATAATCGAATTGCCTTGGCATAAGACGATCCTGATATTTTTGATAGCCACCGTAGACCATAACGGATCCTGTTTTTATATAATTATACTGAGCTCCGTATTGGAAAAAACGTCTGTATGGAGCAGCCAGTAATAACGTATCTCTTTGATAGTTTTTAGCGTCTTGTATAAAATTAGCAAATAGGTTGACTTTTTTTAAAAGCTTATATTGTATGTTTCCGTTAAAAGTACTGGTATTGGAAAAATAACCGGCGAACTCCGGACTGGCTTTTAAATACATAAGACTTCCGCTGATTTTATTAAAATTAGCATGGGTTTGAAGCATATATGCTGTTCCTTCCCTCTCATCATTTTTACTGTAGGTGATTTCTCCTGAAGCATCAAGGTTTTTAAGAAGCTGAAATTTACCTGTTACATAAGGCAAATGTGTATTAGAGTTGAACTGTGTATTGGCAGGCGTAAAATTGTTTTTCTCGGAAAGAGGTATTTTATGAAGATAACCTACTGTAATTTCAGATTCTTTTTTTATTTTAATTTTAGAGTAAATATTGAATTCATCTTTAATATCCCGGAAAAATCTAGGGTGATTGTAGAATCCACCGATACTGAACTTTTTAAGATCATAGCGTAGCTCAGCACCTCGCCCGTATCGGGAAAATTCAGTCAGATAAGAGGCTGAATAGGCCTTATCTCCAATATGTACAAAAAGATTGGCATCTTTATAATTGATAAAATACTCTTCGTATGGAGTAAAAGCGTTGAACTCAATCGGATTTTTAGTTACCGCATGAAACTCTATTTGACTGGTATTTTTATTGGTCAGGCTCCCTTTACCATAAATTTCTCCTTGAAAACCATCCTGATAATTGCCCCTGTTTCGGGCTCCTATAAAAGAAAGTGAAGCTGAAACCGGGAGACGATAATAAATATCTTCTTCAACAGGTCTGATCGAAATAATTTTTACACTACTATATGCAGTAACCGCCTGATCGGGATTAATGGTAGAACGGGCAGTGAGATTTAAATTTACGAAATCATTTTTTCCTAAGTTCGGATCTGTATTTTTGATAATTGTAATGACCCTATTAGCTCCGGATGGAAGAATTAATGTGCTGACCTGGCTTATCAGTGCATTGTCACTTTCCATAACCAGATGTTCCTTTGTATTTCCATTATTTTTTAAAAGAAAAGAAGCTTTAATAACTTGTCCTGCTTTTATATATTCAGGTGATTCTAATAAAGTAATGGAAAGGTTGCGATGTTCAGAAACAATAATTTCTGTTTTCTCGGTAACCTCTTTTTCATTGCCTTTTTCCGAAATATGTAATGCTATCTCATATTTGCCTGCAGAAGCTTCTGTAGCAATTCGTAAAGGAACAATATAAATTCTAGTATCAAATGGGGAAACGGTAATCTCATCTTTTATTAAAATAGGGGTAATAAATGAGGCTGAAGTTTCTACATTAAGGATGTACGTTTTATTGTACTGCGATTTATTTTCTATTTTAAAAGAAACAGAAGTAGATGTTCCCGGTAGCAAACTATCTTTTTTATTAACAAATTCCTGAGATTGGTTTTGAGAAAAAATAAGTACTGGGAATAATAATAGGATGATATATATAATCCATTTCCTAATCATTTTTAACTTCTAATTCCACATTAAGAGCAAAGGCATTTTCGTCTTCATCAGTCGCAATGATTACAGCATTGTATTTATCAGGCAAAATTTTGCTGATATCTATATTGAAAGATTTTGAGGTATTAGGAAGCAATCCCATAGGCATACTGGAAAATGTACCTACTTTATCTCCCGTTTTACGATTATATATTTCAATATTGGCTGTAGGCTTACAATATACATTTCCGTTGTTTGCAATTCCTATTTTTACAGTCTTTTGCTTTCCTTCTTTCTCTACTTTTACACTTTCAAACTTGAGAGAAGGCTTTACATTTTCAGTATCGTAATTGGTAATGACCTGAATCGCATATCGAACAACAGAAGTAATAGTAACGCCCGGACTATTATTGCTCGGTTTTATATCGTCTACAGGTTCTACAATAATAACGCTCCAATAACTTCCCGATAGAGTCATTTTACCAGGCATGGCAATTTCAAAATAGACATCTGTTTTTTCTTTAGCTTTCAGGCTTACTAAATTGGTGTTTAGTTTTATCCAGTCTGTATTTGATTTTTCATTGGTATGAGGAGCCGTATAATAAATAGACCCATCTGACTGATAGCTGAAGTCCTGTAAGAAGATTTTTACATTTTGAGGAGCATTTCCTGTATTTTGTAAAGTCACTTTCCCTTTGTATATCTGTCCGTTTTCAACTTTGTAAATATGGGTAAGACCATTAAGCACAACTATGCTTGCTTGTAATGGTACAAACTGTAAAGTAAAGACAAGAAGAAATAAAATACGCTTTATCATTAAGAATATTTTTTTAATAGTAAAAAGACATAGAAAAACAAGAAGAAATTTAGGGGAGAGATTTCTTCTTATTTATATCATCCAAGTGTATTTCTATTTAATTGTCAGAAATAGTATAAGTAACAATTGCTGAAGGTGTTGGTGTTGTTGCTGCTAAATCACCATAATTAGCACTACCACCTGTACCCGTCCCGTAAACTACAGCATAGGATAAATTGTGGCCGTTACTTGCTCCGTCACCGGTATAAGCACTTCCGATTCCTGAAATTATTGTTTGGTTTGTACCAGTTAATGTTAACTGAGCAGCTGGAGTTCCTACTGCTCCTCCTCCGGCTCCGGTTGCAGCTGCAGCAGTAACTTTAATGTCTACTCCGGGAATTACTGCGTTTAATTTTACAGCAATAGTACGAGTAACATCTGCAGTAGATTTAATAGAAGAGTAGTTAAGCCAAAGCGTGCTATTAGTACTGGCAGGAACGATAGGTAAACCTGCTTCTGTAGGTGCTGTAAAGCCCATCGTAAGGTTCTTGCTTGCATTGGGTTCAATATCAACCAAGGCTACTTCCGGAATACTTACTGTGATTTGATGAGTGTCATCTAGATCGTCTGCTTGTGCTTTCATATTAGCAGAAATTGCAACAAAAGCAAATGATAATGCCAATATTGGAAGGTTTAATCGTTTCATTGTTTTTTAGTTTGTTTTGTGTAGTGAAGATAAGAAAATTTAATAAAACATGAGTGAAATATTATTTTAATGTAAATTTTGCAAGAGTTTAGGGCAATTTCTATGAATAAAGCTTATGCAATTTTCTTTAAAATTTATGGATAAAATTATTATCTGCTATAAAAACAAAACTGAATTTTACAATTAACGAAATATTTTAAAATCTACTCAGAATTCCCCAGTGGATTTTAATATCATTGAATTTAAAAGGATTTCCAAATTCGTTACCATTGGAAAGCTGAAAACTCATGAGACCGATCGGGATAAAGAAGTTAAAACCAAACCCGACACTATAGAGTTTGGGCTTCACATTTAAAGATTTATTGTTGAGTTGTCCGTACTGTCCGAAGACATCAAAAAAAGCTTGATTCCCAATTAAGTACCGGTATTCTAAACTTCCGTAGTAATAAAAATCGGCGGCGAGGGAATTTTCATTGAATCCCCGCATAGAATTCCAACCCCCGAAGCGGTACAATTCGTTGGCAGAAAACTCTACCTTAGAATCCATCATGGCTCCTTCTCCTTTTATATTGAGGAAATGATTTCCATTAATGTGATAATTATGTTCCCCAAAGAAATAGAATTGGTTTTGGTTGGCTTTAATATTATCTTTTGTATACGTTGTTGCTAAAAAGTCGTATCCCGCATTGATTCTTGTTTTGTAAAGAAAGAGATCAATGTCGGTTGGTTCTGTCATTTCATACCAAATACCCAATCCTCGTTTATTGTAATCTTTCCCCTGAATATATAAAGTATCAATAATGCTCGAAGTTTCAAAAGTACCTCGAAGTCCTATTTTATTTCTGTTATTCATGTGGTAGTAAAAAGCAGGAAGCATTTTTACGTTGGCGTAAGTGGAATCCTGTCTGAAGATATTGATCTTCATATTCATTCCTACATTCGATTTAAAAAGATAAGGAATGTCGGTCTGCAGATCGAAAGTCTGCCCTTTATCCGGGTTTCTCTGCCAATATAAATTGATGGTTTCAAAACCATTAAACATATTCTTAAAATTTACATTCAAGGTTCCGTTTAAGGTAAACTTATCCGTTTTATCATTTCCAAAACCGATTACCCCGTCAAAAGTGTTCGTTTTTTTCTTCTCCAGAAAAAGATAAATCTGTGTGGAGTCTTTCGTAAAAAGAGTTTGTGGCTGCCGTTCCAGAGAGAGAAACGGATGACTTTGGAAGTTTTTATTGATGGCCAAAAGATTCTTGTCGTCGTAGGTTTTGCCTTTAAATTCTTTTTCAAGATTTTTCATAAATCTCTTGGGAACCTTTACATACCCTTTCATTACAAAACCGTCAATTGTCCTTTTATCATTTTTATTGATATCGAGATTGACAATCGGGTAGCCGTTTTTCTGTCCTTTATATTTGGCTTTGATTCTGCTGAAAGAATAGCCTTCATCAATATATACTTTGTTGATGCTTTTCTTGGTAGAATCCAGATTTTTCGTGAAAAACTCTTTTTTTGATTTTAATTTGGTAACCAACGAATCGGAGAGATCAATATAAGTCTCATTAAAGTTTTTTCCTTTATCGTAAAAGATTTCGGTACTGTCTCCTTTTACTTTTACCTCTTTTAATTGAGTCAGAAAATAATTGCTTTGAGACAGAGAGTCTAAAAATTTGACAGCAGAAACAGAGTCTTTTACTTTTTTTCTTGCACTGGTTTCAGAATCGATAAGCCAATACTGTTTCTTTTGCGCTTGAGAAAAAACGCAAAAAAAGACAAAGAATATTTTTAGGAATAGTTTCAATTCTAAATTTATGTAAACCATTAAAATTTAAGTCCAGTGAATAAATCTTAATGGTTCAAAAATAGGTAAATAAAATTTGTTTTAATAACTGAAACTAAGCCAGTTTATTATATTTCTTCATTAAATTTTCATAAGTTCCCTGTGGAAGAATCCATTTTAAAGGAACTCCGATTTTTTGACCGAATTTCCCGAAATAATAATGAGCTTTCCATTTATTTTTATTCAGAAGAGCTTCAATATATTCTGCAACCTCTAAAGGTTCTGTTCCGTCGCCAACATGAGAATTCATCAAAGCATATACTTTATCAAATACATTTTTATAAGGCTCGGAAACTTTTGTTCGCACACGGTTTTCTGCAATATTGGTTTTAATATCACCTAAATGAAGTGAGCAGACATTCACATTCCAAGGATACACTTCATATCTCATAGCTTCTGTCACCTTATCCAAAGCAGATTTTGAAGCAGAATAAAATCCGCGGAAAGGCAATCCCATTTCACTTCCGATACTGGAAACATTAATGATTTGCCCGAATTTATTTTCACGCATTTTAGGCATTACCGCACTCATCATCTGAACGGCTCCGACAAGATTCAGGTTGAACAATTTTAGAATATCTTCTTTTGAAGAATCTTCCACAGCTCCTACCATTCCCATTCCGGCATTATTAATCAGAACATCAATTCTCGTTTCTGTTTTTAATACTTCTGCGATGGCATTCTGAACCGCATTATTATCTGTAACATCAGTCGGAATAGAGGTGAAATATTGACTTTCGGTATGTTTTCTGCTCAGACCATACACTTTATGACCTTTCTTTCCGAAATATTCTGCTAATACGAAACCAATTCCTGATGAAGTTCCCGTAATGATGATTGTTTTTGACATTAGTATGTGAAGTATTTTTTTGAAATTTTAGTTATGAGTTTTTCTGATTAAGATTTTTCATTGTAAATATCTTTAAATAAAATCATTTTTCCAATTTTAGAAGATGCTCCGTTGTAAAAACCTGTTTCTGCCGCAAAATCTTTTGGATTGCGAAATGTTCCAAATATAATATCAAATAACGGCAAATCTGAATAATTATAGGCATGAACACCTTTTGCATGATGCAAAGAATGGGATTCTGGCCGTTGAAAAAAGTACCCTATCCATTGTGGAGTTTTAATATTTACGTGCTGAAAGACAGCCAAAAATGTAGCTCCATATATTGCATAAATTGTCGCTTGTGGTGTAAAACCGGCAACCCAGATCATGGTAAGGCTTGTTAAAAATGTAAATCCAATCATATCCATCGGACTGAAAAAGAAAGCTCCATAAGTATCAACCCGTTCTGCACTATGATGCATTTGGTGAAATACCCTCCAAAGCAGATGGTTTTTATGCATAGAACGATGCCAAAAATACACGCCAAGCTCATACAATGACAAAGCAACGAAACCACCCCAATAATTTCCTAAAAAAGACAAGTCAAGTATTCGGTATTCGGCTAGATAGTCATTCCAGATTAATGGGAGATAAGAAGACAGGAAAAAATAAATAATAAATGAGATAATACCTTTTATCCTCCAGAATTTAACGGGAGGTAATTTTCTTCCCGGGATTATTTCTTCAGCAATCATCAAAACAAAAAAAATGCAAATTACAATGATAGAGGCGGGATCAACCAGAATTTGCCATGGTGTCGGAAGTTGTGAAATTGTAATCATGGTATTTGTTTTTTAGTATTTTCATACATCAAATTTACAATGATTAGAAAGAATATTATCAAATTAAACAGTGAAAACAATTCTTTGTGAAATTCCTAAGTTAATGCTGGTTTGAATATTAGTAAACAAAATATTTTTTTGAACCGGGGATTTTGAATTTATTTTCCCCAATCCTGAATTCGTTCATTTTTATAAGAGCACCGAATTTATGAATAAATTCTTTGTGAATATCCTGCGGAATCTTTCTGTTTTCATCTCCGTCACATTCAGAGTAGGTTTCATCAATAATGACTTTTCCTGTGGAGAAATTGACATCATTTACAAAATTGAATTCACAAGTATCTTCAAATTGATTGAATGCACCAATCAGATAAAAATCTCCATTTTGAAAACGGAAGGTATACTTGCTCGTATCCATATGTCTGGAATTTGAATAAAATGATTGAGAAATGACAAGACAATTATTTTTGATCTGTATTTCAAGTTTGTTGTCTTCAGAATAAAAACCGGCTTCACTTGAGTTAAGTATCGTTGAATTTTCTTTCCAGATTTTTAAACTTCCCTGAATGTTTTTTAAAACATAAAACTTTCTTTGATATCCTTGATTTTTAGTTTTCTCAGAGGTGTTGTATACAATTACCGTTTCTTCTTTTCCGTCTTTATCCAAATAACCTTTTACTTCCAAAATTTTTTCATAACCCTTTGGAATCACAAAATTTTTCAATTCCTGTGATTGAAACATAGTGAAAATAATAAGGGAGAAAAAAGAAAGGAAAAGTTTCATTTAGTCTTTATTTAAAATCTTTGATAAGTCTTCCCAAAACATCGGATACGATTTTTCCACTACATTTTCGTCCTCAATATTTAATTCCTTAATCAGACAAAACGGAGCAAAACTCATGGCCATTCTATGATCCTGATAAGTTTTAATAGAAATATTTTCTTCAGGTTCGTTGAATTGAACAGATTGTATGGTTGAATCTGTAATTTCGGTTTCCGTTCCCAATTTTTTCAGTTCGTTATAGAGTGCAAGAAGTCTGTCGGTTTCTTTTACTCTTAACGTTCCTAATCCTGAAATTTCAAAAGGAATTTTTAATGCTGCGGTGGTTACACACAATGTTTGGGCAATATCCGGACAATTATTCATGTCCAATATAATTTTTTCAGGCAACTGGAAATCCGGATCCGGCTGAAGGGTAATTTTATGTTCTGCTTCTGTGAAAACCGTTTTAATTCCAAAAAAGTCTTCATAAATTTTTGCAATGGCAGAATCTCCCTGTGTTGATTCTTTATAAAAACTTTTCAGGTGAATGGTTTCTCTTCCCAATGCTGCGAAAGAATAGAAATACGATGCAGAGCTCCAGTCGCTTTCTACTTCGTAGTTGATGGTTGATAGTTGATGGTTGATAGTTGATTCTACTTTAATAGTGTTGCCAACGAAACTGTTTTTAATTCCGAATTTGGTTAAAATATCCAAAGTCATTTCGATATAAGATCTCGAGGTAACTGTACCAATAAGATTTATTTCCAGTCCTTTTTCAAGTTTTGCTGCAATCAACAGAAGAGAAGTGATAAACTGGCTCGAAATATCGGCCGGGACATCAACTTGAGTCTGCGTTATTTTTCTTCCGATAATTTTTAATGGTGGAAAGCCTTCATTTTCCAGATATTCAATATCTACTCCCAGATTTTGTAAAGCAGTTACCAGATTTTTTATGGGGCGTTCCTTCATCCTTCCCGAACCGGTAAGAATAGTAGTTTTTCCTTCGGCAATAGAATAATAAGAAGTAAGAAAACGCATTGCCGTTCCCGCATGGTGAATATCTACCGTTTCAGTATTCTCCGATAATGCTTTTTTGAGCAATTGCGTATCCTGGGAATTAGACAAATTCCCGATTTTTATATTTTTAAACAAACTTTCTAAAATCAACAAACGATTCGAAATACTTTTCGAACCGCTGATTTGTATGGTTTGGTTTCCTGTTAATTCTGATTTTTCTAACTTCATCTTCTCTAAATGGAAGCTGGAAGCAGGGAGCTGGATGTTCAATTACTGTGTTAAACTTCCGGCTTCCATCACCAATCTTCCTACATTATTTTAATTTTTCATTATTCTGATGACGATCTTTATCGCGATCAGTTTTTATTTTCATTTTTTTATCAAAAGCGTCTTGCAGATTCACTCCGGTTTGATTGGCTAAGCATAATGTCACAAATAAAACATCTGCCAGTTCCTCTCCCAAATCTTTATTTTTATCGCTTTCCTTTTCGCTTTGTTCTCCATACCTTCTGGCAATGATTCTTGCCACTTCACCCACTTCTTCCGTCAGCATTGCCATATTGGTAAGCTCATTGAAATAACGAACGCCAATTGTTTTTATCCATTCATCGACCTGCTGTTGCAGATTTGTAATTTCCATTATGATCTATTATTAATCTGTTGTTCCAAAGAACTGATCTTACTATTCTAAGCTCTTTTTTATTAAAATTTAAAAGAATTATTCATAAGCTCCCAAAGTCGGAGTGCTGCTTCTTGTAGCTCCAACGATATCTGTATTAGCTGAAGAGATCAGTACACCTTTATTTTTTGCAGGAGAAGTTGATTTTACCCTTAGATTTTGTTTTGCAGTAAAATAGTTAATGAATTGAGGATCTTTGTTTTTATCACTTTGAAAAACAATGAGAGCGTTGCCAAAATCATATCCGGATTCTGATGTATTTGAATATTTGATCAGAGAGTTTTTAATTGAGAATTCAAATTGCTGTCCAAAAGTAGGCTCAACATGAACGGCATTATCTTTATCCGAGTAAACGATACTGTTTTGAATGTTCAGCAACTGCAATGCGCCCTGCTCTGTTTGCCCGTTTTCATTTTTCCATTCATTGGCTGCGAATATACCGGTTCTTGTAAATGAACCTAATGTTTTAGAATAATTGGCAATCGTAGCGTGGATGTAAGAATGATAACCTCCTCTGTAAATTCCGATACAAGATTCTCCACAATTATTCATAACAAGATTCGTAGCATTAACGGTAGAACCTACAGCATAAATTCCATATTCCTGAAAAGTATGAATAAATGAATTGTTAATAGTAGCATTGGCTTTTTTCATATCTAAACCTCTGGTTCCGCCAAATAATCTTGCGTGGTTCATATTCAGGATAGAATTGGCTTCCATTCTGATAGAATTCCAGTTTTTAGGAATAGTATCATAATACGTATCGTTTCTGTCTCCTCTTAAAATCACTTCATTATCTAATGCACCATTGATATTCAAAGTTGCGGCATCGGAAACTTTCATTCCGCTGTTGGAGTGGAAATATACTTTTGTTCCAGGTTGTATGTTAAGCTTTATCCCCGGATTAATAGTTAGATCACCATAGATAATCTTCGCTTTGTTATTACTCCATGTAGTATTGACGTCAATGACATTCGGATTGGTAGGTGTTTTAATGAAAAATTCGGCATCCTGTACTACAGAAAATAAAGTAACATGTTGTTGTCCTGCAGAACTTGTGAAAAGTACTTTGTCTTCGGCAATAGCTTCAGGTCCTGTTGCTTCAGGAGCGATTTCCACAAATATATAAAGGCTGTCTTTTTTTCTTAAAGGAACATTTTTAAAATCATATCCTGCTTTTCCGTCTACATTGATTTTATATAAAGAAGCGGCTCCTTTTTCCAGATTAATTCTTGGAATGATAACATCTTTATCTTCATTATTAAATACTTTCACTACATAAGTTTCCGAACGTACCTGATGGTATACTGTATCACAAAAAACCGTATCTCTCGAGAAACTTAACGGCTGCGTTGGTTCATCAAATGTAATGTCATCTTTATTACAAGACACGGCTAAAAGCAGCATCCAAAAAGAAAAAGCAAGTAATAATTTGAATTTCATCGAAAATAAAGTTTATATAAGTTTCAAATGTAACGAAAATACTTCAAATTTCTTGTCTTCGAAAAAATATTGAACAGGTATTTGTATATTATAAAAATTATTGTATTTTTGCAACCTAAAATTTAGCAGAAGAAATACCATTACTATTTCGAAAGCAAAACTTTAATTTTTTAAAAAATTGTATTATGAAAAACGGAATTCACCCAGAAAATTATAGACTTGTTGTTTTCAAAGATATGAGTAACGACGAAGTATTTCTTTGCAAATCTACTGCAGACACAAAAGACACTATCGAGTTTGAAGGACAAGAGTATCCTCTAATCAAAATGGAAATCTCTTCAACTTCTCACCCTTTCTACACAGGAAAAACTAAATTAGTTGATACTGCAGGTAGAGTTGATAAGTTCATGAACAAATACAAAAAATTCGCTAAGTAATTTTTTGCTATCAAAATATTTAAAAGTCTTTCGGTTTCCGGAAGACTTTTTTATTTGTAATTTTGTTGGAACTAGAAATCAGAAGCAGGGAATCAGACGTCATTTTAAATAAATCATTTTAAAAACTTCCGGTTTTCAACCTCTAATTTCTAACCTCTAACTTCTAACTTCAATAAAATGCAATTAGTATTTTCAGATGCACAATATTGGGAAGACTTTCTTCCGCTTACCTTTACACGTCCTGTTGCAGAAATGCGATGCGGAATCCTTACTTTTTCCGAAAGATGGCAGAAAATTTTAGAAAATACAGAGGTCTCCTACTTTACGGAGGCTTATCTTCAACAGAAATTCAGAGAGCCTGAAAAAAAAGAAAGCCTTTTTCTGGTGACGAATTTTTTGCCGACTGAAAATGTCATTCAGCAAATTAAAGATCTGAAACAAGGAGAAGCGTTGGTATATGAAGATGAGTTGGTGGCAGCTAAAATCAATATGGAAGATTTTTCTCTGCATCAGATTGAGAAAATGACAGATATAAAAGAAGAATTGATTTTCTTTAAAAAGCCGACCGATCTTTTTACCTATAATAATAAAGCGATCGATTTTGACTTTGATCTGCTTACAAAAGGAAGAATTTCGGAGGAGCTTTCTTCAACGAATGGATTTCTGGGTGATAAAAAAGATTTATTTATTGAAGAAGGAGCAGAAGTCGAGTTCTCTACATTAAATACAAAAACAGGGAAAATCTATATCGGGAAAAATGCGGAAGTCATGGAAGGCTGTAATCTTCGTGGCCCGATTGCACTTTGTGAAGAATCAAAGTTTAATTTAGGAGCAAAAATTTACGGGGCAACGACTATTGGTCCTCATTCTAAAGTGGGAGGAGAGGTCAGCAATATTATTATTTTTGGATATACGAATAAAGGTCACGACGGCTTTGTGGGAAATTCTGTGATCGGGGAATGGTGTAATCTGGGAGCAGATACGAATTCTTCCAATCTTAAAAATAATTACGGTCATGTAAAACTTTGGAATTACCGAACTAAAGCTTTCGAAGATACAGGATTGCAATTTGCAGGCTTGATTATGGGAGACCATTCTAAAACTGCGATCAATACTCAGTTAAATACAGGAACTGTGATCGGAGTTGCATCTAATATTTTCAAAGAAGGTTTCCCTCCGAATCTCATTGAAAACTTCTCATGGGGAGGCTTCAAAGATGATGAAAGATTTAAACTGGACAAAGCTTACGAAGTGGCAGAAAAAGCAATGGCAAGAAGAAAAGTACCTTTAACAGATGATGATAAGGCTATTTTTAAACATATTTTTGATACCTATTAATACTATGAATAAAGGAAACTTCAAGATTTTTTGAAGTTTTTTTGTTTTTAATGTAATGAAATGTAAAATCTGATTGTCTTACTTATAGAAACAAAACTTATGACCCAAGATACCTTTAAGAATACGGTATTCATTCTCAAAGATGAGATGTATCGCTTTGCGAAAAGGTTTGTCATGAGCAGTGATGAAGCAGAAGATGTGGTGCAGGATTTAATGATTAAGTTTTGGCAGAAAAAAGAAGAACTGGGGCAATTTGGGAATTTAAAATCCTATGCTTTGAAAGCCGTCCGGAACGAATGCCTGAACAGACTGAAACACCACGATGTGAAGTTAGGATTTGCAGATATGCAGCTTCACCGCTCAGAATTGTACAGTATGGAAGTGAATAATCTGAAAGAACAGATTGTTGGGTATATTAACCAGCTTCCGGAAAAGCAAAAGATGGTTATCCATTTGAAAGATGTAGAAGAATATGAAGTTTCAGAAATTGCTGAAATGCTGGAAATGGAAGAAAACGCAGTAAGAGTAAATCTGATGCGGGCAAGACAAAAAGTAAAAGAACAAATCTCACAACTGATGAGCTATGAACAACGACAAATTTCAAAATAAATACGACGAAATCTTTCAGAATATCAAGGAAGAAAAAATGGATTGGGATTTTGAAGATTTTCTGAAGAAAGCGGAAAACAATGAAGTTGAAAACAATGATGAAGCTCCGGTGATTCCGATCGGAAAAAACAAGCCTTCTTTCCCGAAATGGTTTTGGATGGCTGCAAGTGTCGTTTTGCTTGCAGGGATTGGATTTGTTTTTAATCAATATCAAAATTCAGATATACAAGATCAGGCTCAGTTTGTTGAGAACCAGATTAAAAATCAGAAAAATAATTTCATTGAAGAAAACAATGATCATCAGTCTCAGGTTGCGGTAAACCATCCTGCTGATTCTATTTCCGGAGCAAAAAAAGATTCTATTTTCCAGGATAATCAAGTGGCGGAAAAGGATGTTTTAGATGAAATTTTACCGAAAAGAGGAAGGCTGAAAAAAGAAAATAAACCAAGATTTGTAAACAATTCAAATTATAATAAAACCTCAATAGATTCTACGGGATACAATGATTCTTATGTTATTGTAAACGGAAGAAGAATTACCAGCGAAAAAGAGGCAATAGATGTGGCCACCTATTCCTTTATGAAAATGGGAAATGAGTTTAAAAAAACAGTAGCATCATCCCAAAAAAATGAAAGTTTTAACAATGAATACTAAAGCCATGAAAAAAATATTTGCGATACTAATTATTCTTTTAAACAGTTTGGTAACCTATTCCGGGCAGACTGAAAAATTGAACCAGCTTTTTCAGGATTTTGAAAAAAATGGGGGAGTGACCTCTATCAATATTAAAAAACCAATGTTCAAATTGTTAAATACAATTGACGTTGATGATGAATATCTGAAAAAAATAAAACCAATTTTAAATCAGGTTGATGGTCTCAAACTTCTTATCATTCCGAAAGCAACATTTCCTGAAGATTTAAAATCTGAAAATATTGAAAATATAAAACTGAATCAGGAAAAGACGAATAAGATTAATAAAGCTTTACAAGGTCTTAATTTTAATGAATTAATGTCTATGAACAGCGATGGAACTTCTATGAAGTTTCTGGCAGAAACCGAAAAAGGTGACTTTTTAGAAAATTTGGTTTTCAATATTGATTCTGAGGATGAAAATTTAGTTTTTATTCTGAACGGGAAAATGAAAATGACCGATGTGAATAAGATCATTAATTCTGTCGAAACAAAAACGGCGACCAATACCGTTACGAATACTACAACTCGTTTTGCATCAGAAAATACATCTTCTTATTTGAATGGTGAAGCTAGAAATGTGGGAGAGTTTTCAGGAATTGATGTAAGTATGGGAGTGAATGTTGTTTTCAAACAAGAAAGTCCAACAAATATTAAAGTAATTGCAGATGCTGATAAGCTTCAGTATATTATAACCAAAGTTGAAAACGGGGTATTAAAAGTATACGTTGACAATAAGGGAGTTAAAAACTTAAAGTTTAAAAACCTGAGTGTAAATGTTTCTTCTCCCAATATGTCAAATATTAAAATTTCTTCGGGAGCAACTTTTACAGGTGTTAATATGATTAAAGAAAACAATCTGGGTATCAATGCATCATCAGGAGCTCTCGTAAAAGGAAACTTTGTTATTTCAAATACAACGAATGTTGAGGCAAGTTCAGGTTCGAATATTAAATCAAATATTACGACTAAAGTAATTAACGTCAATGTTTCAAGTGGTGCTAGTGCAAATTTGGGAGGAGAAGCGCAATCAGCAACGATCGATCTTAATAGTGGAGCGTCTTGCAGTGCTGATAACTTGAAAATTAATACCGCTGTAGCAAAATCAACCTCAGGAGCAAGCCTTTCACTGTCTGTCTCTGATAAACTCAAAATAAGTGTTTCTTCAGGTGGGGCAGCAAAGCTGAAGGGAGATCCTGAATTAGACGCTAAAATAGACAAAGTTTCGGGAGGCAGCTTCAAGCAAATTAAATAATAGAAAATTGTTTGATTGCTGAAAAGAAACAACTGTATTTTTCAAATAAGTGACTTCATATTCATATACTTATTATTTTGTGCAAACCAACCGTTCTGAAAAAGAGCGGTTTTTTTGATTTAAGATATTGATTATTAAATTTTATGTAAACTATTAAAATCAATTTTCGTATCTCGTCAAAATGTCTTAATTTTGCAAGAAAGTAAAGATGTCTATTCATAACAAAATTGTAGAGACAGCCATCACTTTCGATGACGTGCTTCTAGTTCCTTCTTATTCTGAAGTTTTACCTAACCAGGTTTCATTAAAATCAAGACTTACCGACAAAATTACGCTGAATGTTCCGATTGTATCCGCAGCTATGGATACCGTAACAGAAGCAGATTTGGCAATTGCTTTGGCAAGAGTTGGAGGTTTGGGCTTCATTCATAAAAATATGACGATCGCTGAACAGGCAGCACAAGTAAACAGAGTGAAACGTTCTGAAAACGGAATGATCTCAGATCCTGTAACTCTTTCAAAAGATCATACTTTAGGAGAGGCTAAAGAATTGATGACGAAATATAAAATCTCAGGTTTACCGGTTGTAGATGCAGAAAATGTTTTGATCGGAATCATTACCAACAGAGATGTAAAATATCAGGAAAATCTTAACGTGAAAGTTGAGGAGATCATGACCAAAGATAATCTGATCACTTCTGATAAAAATACAAATCTTGAGAAAGCGAAAGAAATTCTTCTTAAAAATAGAGTTGAAAAACTTCCAATCGTTGATGCTGAAAATAAATTAGTAGGTTTAATTACCATTAAAGATATTGACAATCAATTAGAGTATCCTAATGCAAACAAAGATCAGAACGGTCGTTTGATCGTTGGAGCAGGAGTTGGTGTTGGAGAAGATACATTAGATAGAATTGCTGCTTTGGTTCAGGCTGGAGTTGATATTATCGGAATTGATTCTGCTCATGGTCACTCAAAAGGAGTTTTAGATAAAATTTCAGAAATCAGAAGAGTATATCCTGATTTGGATATCGTGGGTGGAAACATTGTAACGGCTGAAGCTGCTAAAGATTTAATTGAAGCAGGGGCAAATGTTCTTAAAGTAGGTGTTGGACCTGGTTCTATCTGTACAACGAGAGTGGTTGCAGGAGTTGGAGTTCCTCAGTTATCTGCTATTTACAACGTTTATGAATATGCTCAAACTAAAAATGTTGCAGTAATTGCTGATGGAGGTATTAAACTTTCAGGAGATATCGTAAAAGCAATTGCAAGTGGAGCAGGAGCAGTAATGTTAGGTTCATTATTAGCCGGAACTGATGAAGCACCGGGTGAAGAAATTATATTCCAAGGTAGAAAATTCAAAACATATCAGGGAATGGGAAGTCTTTCTGCCATGAAGAGAGGTGGAAAAGAAAGATATTTCCAAAGTGAGGCTAAAAAATTCGTTCCGGAAGGAATTGAAGGAAGAGTACCGAGTAAAGGTAAATTGGAAGATGTTATTTTCCAACTGACCGGAGGTCTTAGAGCGGGAATGGGATATTGTGGTGCAAAAGATGTGGAAGCTTTACAGAAAGAGACTAAAATGGTAATGATTACAGGTAGCGGATTGAAAGAATCTCACCCTCATGACGTTATTATTACACAGGAAGCTCCAAACTATTCTTTGTAAATTTTTGAATAATATAAAAACAATTTCGGCGGTCGCTTTGCGACCGCCGAAATTGTTTTTATTTATAAATATGTTTTATTTTAGTTTTTCTTTAAAATCATCAATCCTAAAATCTGTCGCGGCATTTCCTTTTTCTATTTTCTCCTTAGCATATAACCGGAAATCATTTTCTGTTTTTTCAAGAAGATGATCGTAAGGTCCGATATGAGAAATAAGCTTTACTAAAACCGGAGAAATTTCAAGACAAATAAAAAGCCCCATAATAAAGCTCGCTGCTAAGCCAATAATAGCCGAGTTTTTTCCTAATTCATCCAATGCTTGAAGTCGTGCTGCAAAACCGTTGAATTTATCTTCAAATGTCTCAGTTGATTTTCTTTCCGTTTCAAGGTTAGTATAAACTTTTGAGATTTCTTTATCTAAATATTCGAGTCTTGGAGCAACTTGTTTCTGATAATTTTCTAGATCTTGGCGTCTTTGCTCCTTCAATTCCTGTTTTCGTTTTGCATTACTTCCATAGCCAATTTTTCCACTGGTAAGACCTGTTTTGGTTCCTAGAATTTCTTTTTCAAGTTCCACTGAAGCTGAATCATAAGATTTTTGATATTGGGCAATTTTTTCGGAGATTTGTTTTTTCTCTGTCTCAAAAGGTCCGCTTTGTTGCAGAATACGCCCGTTCATTTCTCCCTGAAGTTGCTTTTTGTTTCTTTGAATAATAGTATTCAACTGTTTGTTGACTTCTTTTTCAAAAATTTTAAGCTCTAATGGCTTTGAAATAATGATCCCTAAAAAAGTTGCCAAAATAAGACGTGGAATTGCCATTAATACTTGATTCCACCATGTTCCTGTTTTCTTTATGGATGAAACGATGTAACGATCCAGATTGAAAATCATTAATCCCCATAGAATACCGAATCCGATGGCTGTCCAAATATTATCAAAGACAGTAAACATTGCGTACCCAGCAGATAACGTAGCAAAAACAGCCGTAAAAAGTACAATGCCGCCAATGCCTGAAAACTTATTCCATTCGCTGGGTGTTTTTCTTAGAATATGGATGTTCCCTCCAGAACAGATCATGAGAAATTTCTGGAACCCATTAATCTTATAATCCATTTGATTTATAATTGATTGTGTTTTTTTCATGATTGAAAATTTATACAAAAATAATACTAAAAATCATACCAATGTTAAAAATAGTATTATGTTTTACCAAGTATAGTTTGAATTTTGATTAATATATTGATTATTAAGTAGTAATTCTTTTTAATTGAAATGGTGTTAAATATTTGTAAAATTTAACTGAATTTTTAGTACTGTATTTGGAAAATAATCATAGTTTTGCCGAAAATATTACATAAGTATATATAATATGAAGAAAATAAGTGTAATTTTTGCATTAATCTCTTTTATTAGTGCATTTTCTCAAAACACAAATTCTTGTGGTTTTGATGAAGTAATGAGAAAATTGAACACCAAATATCCAAATTTGGAGAGGAGCAGAGAAGAAATGGATGCTAGACTGGCAGGCTTGAATGCACAGTCTTATCTAAATAAAGTTGGGGCAACCACTTCGTGGAATGCTCTTTATACAGGGCAAGTATATGAAATTCCAGTTGTTGTGCATGTGATTGAATCTCAAGCTACAGCAAATTCAAATCTTGCAGTGACAGATCAGGAAATTATAAATTGGATTGCTAGAGCAAATAGTATGTATGCTACAACATATGGAAACGGATTTTATCCTGAAGGTTCTGGACCTACTGGTGGAGCTGTGATTCCTTTTAAACTTGTATTGGCAAAAAGATCTCCAAGCTGTCTGCCTACATCAGGTATTGTGCGATATAATGGAAGTACTCTTGCAGATTATGACACTTCTGGAGTGGCGATGCAAGGTATTAATGGAACTCCGGATTATATAATCAAAAATGAACTTGCGCCGCACTGGCCGGAGAATTCATATTTTAATATTTATGTAGTTATTGGATTTGATGGTCAACAACAACTGTCTTATGGTCTGATGGGGTATGCTGCATTTCCGGATACTTATGATTACAGCTATGAAAGTTTCATGAAAGTAGCTACCATCAAAAACCTGAATGATACCACACTTACTCACGAGCTTGGACATGCATTCGGATTATATCATACTTTTCAGGGTGTATCATATACCAGTCAAACTACATGCCCTACAAATGCAAACTGTGCAACTAGCGGTGACAGAGTCTGTGATACTTCACCTTCAAGAAGTATGTATGGGGTAACAGTTCCTAATAACACAAGTATTGACCCATGTACGGGAACCAATTATGATGGAACTCAATATAATGTAATGAATTATACCAATTCAAACCGTAAGTTTACAGATGGGCAAAGAGATAGAGCGGTCATGATGATGATGGAATACAGAAAAAATCTAATTAACTCCCTAGCAGCGAAAGATCCTTCTGTTAATATTGCATCTCCGGTGAGTGTAATTGCAGCGCAATGTAATCCTGCAGGAACACTTCATCCTACCAATAATAATTTTGCAATAGGACCTTACAAAGTTAGTTTTGGAAACATCAACAGTATTTCCAACGGATATGATTCTGATGAGGTAGCTCCTGTGTATTATTCTGATTATGCTAATGCAACATGTATTAGACCCGCTTACTATACAGATATTTCTACGACGACTAGTACTTCGCTTAAAGTAAGCTATTTGAATGGATTTAGTCAGGCAAATAAATTCAGAACAAAAGTCTGGATAGATTATAACAACAATGGTACTTTTGAAACTGCTGAATTAGTGGTAAACAATGTGTCTACAAGTAATGTGGCAGCATCTGCTTCAGTTACTCTTGCGAACGATATTACAGCTCCTGCTTCAGCAGTAAAGAATACTTATTTAAGAATGAGAGTTGCGGTAGATGCAGCGACATTTGGTTCGGTTAACCTTCCGGATTTCGGACCGTGCGACCAATTACAGTATGGACAGATGGAAGATTATGCAGTAAGAGTGTTGGATGCGTTAGGAACATCTGATGTAAAAGATAATGTAGGAGAGGCTAAAATTGTATATGTAAAAAATACTAATATATTACAGCTTGTAGGAAACAGAAGTGAAATTTTTGGAGATTATCAGCTTTTTGATATGAGTGGAAAGCTTATTCAGAAAGGAAATTCAAAAACAAATGAGATCCAAATCAATCAGCAACTTCCAAAAGGAACCTATATTATTAATTATTCTAATAATGATAAGGGAAGCGCTAAAAAGTTTATCAATAACTAATTAAAATATAAAAGAAGCTCTTGAAAAAGAGCTTCTTTTTTTATCATAAAAAATGAAAAAAATAATCTGTTTCTCCATTTTTTATTTACTATTTATTAGCTGTCAATCACAAAAGACAAATGTAAATTCAGCTAAGAATATAGAGAGTAGCTCTGATGATAAAAATTATTTCCTTGGAAATTGGAAATTAATTGAAAGGAATTATCGGGATGAAAATAATAAAAAAGCTTATCCTCTTCATGAATGCGAAAAAAAATACTCACTAACTTTTGAAAAAGAGAATACAGCTGTTTTTTTAACCAAAAACTATGTTGCGGGCAAAAACTGTGAAATAAAAAGCAATTCAGGTAAGATTATCATTACAATTAATGAAGGTTCTTTTTCCTATTTAGATCTTGATTTAAAAGTAAATGAGCGTTATAAAATAATATCAAAAAGTAAATTTTCAATTACATATAACGAAATTTTAGAAGGTAAAGTAAGGGAAATTGAAGATGTATATGTGCGATTGTAACAATAGATGAAAATTCCATTTGTGAAAATAGTCTTACCTTTAAGTAATCAATCCACAAAAAAGATAGTTATGAAAAATGCAATAAGACTTTCCTTACTATGTGTCGCATTCGTTTTGGGTTCTTGTAAAAATGAGAAAACTGTTGATGAGGAATTGAAAGAAGCTGCGGCAAATATGAACAAACTTACACCACAAACTCTCAGTGACGGAGTGCGTTTGGATAGTGTTTCTGCTTTGCCTAATAAAGTTTTCAAATATAATTATACTTTAACGGAGGATGTTAAAGAAAGTGTAACCCATGAAGAAATAGAAGCATTTAAAAGTCAGGCGAAAGAAGGGGCAATCAAATCGGTGAAAACTTCTGCTGATATGGATGAGTTCAGAAATAACGATGTGACGTTACAGTATTCTTATTCTGATAAAAACGGAAAATTAACTGCTGATTTTACTATTACTCCCGCTGAATATAAAACGAAATGATTTAATAAGTAATCCGGTGAGGGTAGATTATTTCAAACGATCTGGGTTTTGTTTTAAAAAACTTTCCCATCCGGTATATGATTTAGTATCTGCAATGGTTCCGGAATTAAAATGATGGCAAACTGCTACAGCCAAACCATCGGAAGCATCTAAATATTTAGTTGGGAATTCTTTCAGGTTTAAAAGATTCTGAAGCATCCCGGCAACCTGTTCTTTACTGGCATTTCCATTTCCGGTGATGGCCATTTTTATTTTTTTGGGGGAATATTCTGTAATAGGAATGTTTCGGTAGAGGCTTGCTGCCATCGCAACACCCTGAGCTCGTCCTAGCTTTAGCATACTCTGAACGTTTTTTCCATAGAAAGGAGCTTCTAATGCCACTTCATCCGGATGGAATTCATCGATCAGAGCCAATGTTTTTTCAAAAATATATTTAAGTTTTGTTTCGTGATTCGGGTATTTCTTTAAGAGCAATTCATGAATAGAAACCATTTCCATTTTTCCTCTTTTTACGGAAATTAATCCGAATCCCATTACCGTAGTTCCGGGGTCAATTCCTAATATTATTTTCTCTGTTGAAGTCATTGTGTCAAAGATAATGCTTTATTCAGGGAGTTGAAAAAATGGATAAAAATTATTTTCCTGAGAATGTTTTCTCGGCAATAGGAACCCATTTTCCGTCATGGCGGAGTAATACGATTTTGTCAACTAATAATTTAGTTTTGTATGGCTTTTCCTTGTAATTCATCCATGCTTTCAGAAAGTTTTCATAAGTAAGATCTCTATATCCTATCGTTACATGAGGATTGAAGGAATAGTTTTTAAAGTTGAATCTTTCTTTTACCTTATAATGAAGTTGCTTCAAATTTTCGTTTTCCTCAGGCTGTACAAATAAAACCGGATTTTTAGGATTAGGAAAACTTCCGAAACCATTTAATGTAATTTCAAAAGGAGGAAGCTCTGTATTGATTTTTTGAAAAGCCACATGTATATCATCTTCAAGCTCAATTTCCCGGTCAAATGGAGGAAACAAGGTAATATGAGCTTCGTTTTTCAGTGCTTTGGAATTTCCATAATTAATGGCAAGATCTTTTTTAAAAATGCTTATTTCTTCAATAATATGTTGAGGAGGATAAATCGCTATGAAGTACATTTTTTTCATATTTCAAAGGTAATATTTATTTAAGTTAAAAAATTCTTTTCATGCATAAGAAAATTATGCATAGATTTGTGAGGTATTAAATTTTCGGGATGAAAAAAAATAGTCTCTATAAAGGAACGCTTCAGAATATTATTTTAAAACTGCTTTCAAAAGAAGTTAAAATGTATGGCTATCAAATTACGCAGCGTGCAAAAGAACTTACAGAAGGTGAACTGGAAATGACAGAAGGTGCATTGTATCCTCTTTTACATAAATTGGAAGCAGACGGCATTATTACCTCTGAAGTGCAGGAAATTAATGGGAGAAACCGAAAATATTACCTGTTAACCGAGAAAGGAAAAAAACAACAGGCATTTCAGGAAGATGAAATGAAAAGTTATCTGTTTAATCTTAAAGCTATTTTTGATATATGATGATGGTTGAATACGAAAAAGAGATTCGTGAGTATCTGCTTTCAAAAAAACTTCCATTAGATATTTTGGTGGAACTGGAAGATCATTTTGTAATGCAGATTTCTGAATTGATGAACAAAAAAAGTATCAGTTTTCTGGAGGCTTTTATTCAGGTGAAACTGAATTGGCGGCACGAATTGGAAATGGTAAAGGCAGATGTGTTTTCATTTAGGAAGATTACCAGAATTGAAAAAAAGATGTTACAGACAAGATTTAAAAAGATTGTGTATTCGTCGCTTCTTTTTTCAATGTTATTAGGGCTAAGTATTCCAATTTCTGAAGAGCTATTTTTTTATACGGAGATTTTGATTCTTTTATTTTTTGTAATCATTTTGATGTATAATTTTATTTGGAAGAAAATGAGTTTCCGGGAATATCAGCAAATGAGTTTTCATCCTTTGTTATTAAGAAATATAGTTGTTGCTATTTTAGTTTTTCCATTCGTAGGATTTTTTTCAGGAACTTTCGATTTTTGGAAACCAATATTGAATCAGCTCATTATTTTATATAGTGTCATCGTACAAATTCAGCTTTTGTATTTCAGATCGAAAAAAATTAATGTATTACTTTCATGAACAAAGAACAAATAGATCTTATCAAGGATTATCTTATTTTTCAAAAGCTTCCGTTGGATATTTTACTGGAGGTGGAAGATCATATGGCTTCCCAGGTTTTGGATATTCAAAACAGAGACAGGTTGAGTTTTGAAGAAGCGTTTTTAAAAACTCAAAAATTGTGGGAACAAGAGTTTAAGATGACAAGTTATTCACTATTTTACTCGGAGCAGATTCCGGTAATGGTTAAGAAAATTGCTAAAGCAAAATATAATGATATTCTTAAAAAGTCTTTTTTGTATGCAATGATTTCTCTTGGGGTTAATCTATTGTTTATTTATTTTTCTGATAGTCAGGAAATGTATACTGATTTTTTTAGAGGGCAGAATATGCTGTTTCTATTGGCTCCTGCATTAGTTTGGGGGTACAATTATAAAATCAGAAATTACGTTAAAAGAGATTTTAAATATAAAGGAAGATCATTCTATTCCATCTATCAGCAAAATATGGGAATTATGATCGTAAGTATGACTACGATGGCTCAAATTGTTTCCAAAGAAGGGAAATATGCTTATTTGCTATTGAAAAATCATCATCAGGAGGATATTCTGTTTGGTTTAGTCACCTTGATTCTTCCTTTTTTTGCACAAATGATAGTTCTTTTTGGTATTATTAATTTCTTTGAACATAAAAAAACGTTGAAAAAATTATCAGTATTTGTGTAGGTTGAATTGAAGCTACTTTGTTAAATTATTAATATAGTTGTTGATTTAGTGATTATTTGATGTTTTTAGTGTTGTTTTTAGTGTTGTTTCTTTTGTTTATTATAACAATTCTTACATGTATGAATTATTTTAATAACTTTGATTACAAACCTTTAAATAAAATTAAGATGAAAAAAATTATTTTAGCTTTCAGTACACTGTTTGTTATTATATTGTCTTGTACAAATAATTCAGGTGATATAATGGAATCGCATGACAATGTTAAAAAAGAAACTCCTGCTAATGACGTTGCTTCCAAAACAGCTCAGGAATTGAATGATTTTCAACAAAATGAAAATTTAATTGCTGTTATTAATAATATTCAAGCTTATAAAGCTGCTATGTCACAAGATGATTATACTGGAATAACAAACTCTTTAGATGCTATTGCTCAAAATTCTCAAATTTTAGTTGATACATATGGAGAGGAAGAACTTAATGCATATTTAACCGAATTATCTGTTAATAATGGAGAATCTAAATTTTTTGGTACTCATGATAATAATAATTGTACTCGTAATTTGAATGGGACGACATATTGGGATCATTGCAGTTTTTGGGAAGAGGTTATAGTTGTTATTACATCCGCAATTGTATGTCAAAGTCCTGCTAGTAGTTCAACACAAGATATGAATGATTATTATAACTGTGTTCAAGATAGAATTTGTAAAACTTGTTAATTATAAAAACAATGACAAAAACAACGACATCCAAAACAACTTCCTATATTATTTTTGGGATTGTTATTTTCTTATTGACGCTATTTGCTTCTATAAAAATAAATAGAGTTTTAGACACAAAATATCTTACTCCAACAGAGTATGCAGAAAAACATAAATAATATTTAATACTTAATACTTAATTGTATCAAAAAAAGCACCTGTTTATCAGTTGCTTTTTTTGATTATTTGGTACATCATTATATATCATTCTCCGTTTTAAATATTAAAAGTTAAATTAAGAAAAGTCTTTTGTGCATACAAAAGACTTTTTATTATTTTGAAATCAAATCGCAAAACCAGAAAACATATTCTCCTTCCTGATCGTTTTCATCGGATTTTGGTTTAGGATAAGTTTTTTTAACAATTTCTCCAACCTCAAAATCAATAGGATTTTTAAAAATAGGGCCATCAAAAGTAAAAGTGTGAAACTCCCCATTTTCACCACAAGGATCTACATTTTCAGGGAGGTCTTTGATGAAATCATGATCAATAATTCTTCCTGCGAAGCTTTTATCCAGATAGGTTTCGTTTACGCAGGTTACAATGGTTTTAAAACCTAATTCTAAAAACTCATGAATGAGGTCGGTTGTATTGATTTTCCATAACGGGAAAACACCTTCCATTCCGATGGATTGTAACTGATCTTCTCGGTATTTTCTTAAATCTTCCAGAAAAATATCTCCAAAAATAGAATGAGTAACGCCTTGAGATTGTATTTGATTCATGGTTTTGCTCATGATCTCCCGGTATTCTTCCATTGAAGGTTCTTTGGGAAGTTCCATTTTAAGCAAAGGAAACCCAAGACTTTTAGCCTGTTTTTCCAATAACGAAACATGAACTCCATGCATAGAAATTCTTTGGAATTCTTTATTGATGCTTGTCAGTAAAGAAATAATTTCAAATTTGTCTTCCTGTAAAGTTTTATATAATGCAAGAGCAGAATCTTTTCCGCTGCTCCAGTTGAAAATGGCTTTTGGTTTCATGAAAATAAATGTAATGCGAAAATAAAAAATCCTTTAAAAATGAAGGGGAATTTTATGTTGAAAGTTAATTTACTCACTGTAAGAAACTACGATTCCATTTTCGTAATCCGCTGCTTCTCCCAATAATGTAAGGGCATAACTTTCTGATAAGTAATAAGAAAATATTTTTTGCTCTTTTCGTTTTCGATCGAAGTCTTCTTTAGAAATTTCTATTCCGTCCAAAAAATACGGAATTTCTTTATTTTCAGACTTGAATTCTATTTTTTTGACTTTATCTAAATTTAAATCGACTGTTTTACCATCATCTTTAAATTTACTTTTACTGATGAAAGTATAGTATTGATTTTGGTTTACATCGTGAGTTTTGTTGTACTCATTTTCAAAAACAAAAATATTTTCGAACCCTAAGTAATCTTCTCTAATTTTTATATTGTAATTATAATTTGCCGGATATCTTTTTTCTAACGTCAGGATATTCACATTAATATGATCACTTAAAAGCTTTTTATTCCCGGAAATTTTAACTTCTAAATAAGTGTTTTGAGGAGTATAATACGGTTCGTTTTCATAACCATCTTCAGACTTGTGGGCATATACAATTATCCCGTCAAGAATTTCTTTGTCCTGAAGAGTATCCTTCATTTTTTTTTGTGCATTCAAATTAGACGAAAATATTGCTGCCAAGAAAATTCCGCTAGCAATTTTTCGGAAGGGAAATGTAAAGAAATTATAATTTATTTTCGATTTTTCTTCATTTGAATACAATCTTGATGCTTGAATTCTTCCACAAACAGATTCGCCAGATTGTAATAAAAGATGAATTTCCTCCTCAGTTTTGTTTGTAAGATCATGTACTTTCTTTGAACAAAAATCACAGAAGCTGCCTTCTGGAATATCCTTCATATTTTCACGACCAACATTGCAGGGCTCCTTTATTTGAAATTCTTTTCTCATACATGATGTTTTTAATGATTTAAAAATACAAAAAACCTCAAAGAAAATTCCTCAAGGTTTTGTTTTATAATTCCTGAGCCAGTTTGTTTAATACTTTTTAGATTGAATTTCTTTAATCGGAATAAAAGCTCCGTTGAGATAATCAATTTTTTGTTCGAACGGATAAGCAGGATTGGAGGCAAGTAACACTCCAACAGCTCCGAAAAACATTCCGATGCTTAGATTGCCTGTGTTTGGACCTCCGGATCTTAACTTTCCCACGAAATAATAATCGTTGTCTCTTTTTTCTGCTTTGGTAAAAAGATTTTCAATAGGAAGATAGATGTAAGGTTCACCTTTGTACACTATAGCATAGATGTCATCTTTCTTGATTTCTTTTTCTTTTCCGTCAGCAGTTTCGTAGATTCTTACAATCTTGGGCATATTACCATAAAACTTTGCATTGGTGATTTCCTGTTGAGGTTGCTGATTTTTTAAGGAAGCATAATCTTTGTAAACACCATCTTTTAGTTGAGACGAATTAAACAGACTTATAGATTGTTTATCAATATCATCGAATTTTTTAATCTGATCAAAACTGTATTGCTCTGTTGTTTCAGGTTTTCTGGATGCATTTTTAGAGATAAATTGACCAAGCATTTCGCTCCCTTTTCTTAAGATATCTTTGGTGACATCTGAGTCTTTATGATCTACAACCGTATCTGTTTTTTCAAGTAAGGAATAAGTTCCATTTTCGTTTTTAGCAAACAGGAAACCTTGAAAATAACAATAGCCGAATTCTGTAAATGCTTTAGAAACTTCTGCGAAATATAATTGTTTAAGATATAAAACCAGGCTCCCGTTTTCTGCATTCTCTCCATTTATGCTATTCAAGACATTTTGAAACTGGTTAGAAAGAGGTGAGGTGGGAACAACTCTTGCTTTTGCGTTCAATGCGCCTTGTTGTACAATTCCTATTGAAGTTGTGTCGATTCTGTTATCAATAACTGTAATGGTTTTATAATAGCTTTTATCTGCTTTTTGAGCAGGAAGACTGATGGTGAAATCTTCCGTCCGCTTTTGTGCAAATAAGATTGAGGATAGACTGATGGTTATTAAAAGTGATATTCTTTTAAAATTATTTTTCATACTAGTTATTTTGTAGTGTGGTAACGGATAAAATAGATGTTTAGTTTATAAAAATACAAAAAACCTCAAAGAAAATTCCTTGAGGTTTTAATTTATAATTCTTGAAACAATTTGTATTCAAAATTGCCAGTCCGGCTACGGACTACATGTTTCTTCTGTATTTACCACCTACTTCAAATAAAGCATTGGTAATTTGTCCAAGAGAACAGTATTTCACGGCATCCATCATGACTTCAAATAAGTTTTGTTGATTGATGGCTGCGTGTTGCAATGTTTTCAATGCTTCTTCCGATTTATCATGATTAGAATTCTGGAAGTTGTGAAGCATTTCAATCTGGAACTGTTTTTCTTCCTCTGTCGAACGGATAACTTCTCCCGGACGAACTGTTGGTGAACCGTCTTTTCCAAGGAAAGTATTTACTCCGATAATAGGATATTCTCCTGTATGCTTCAACCATTCGTAATGCATAGATTCTTCCTGGATTTTTGAACGCTGATACATCGTTTCCATTGCCCCTAGAACACCGCCTCTTTCCGTGATTCTGTCGAATTCTGCATATACAGCTTCTTCCACAAGGTCTGTTAATTCTTCAATAATAAATGAACCTTGAAGCGGATTTTCGTTTTTCGCCAATCCTAATTCTTTATTGATAATCAACTGAATCGCCATTGCTCTTCTTACAGATTGCTCAGTCGGCGTTGTAATCGCTTCGTCATAAGCATTCGTGTGAAGTGAATTACAGTTATCATAGATTGCATAAAGCGCCTGTAAAGTCGTTCTGATATCGTTGAAATCAATTTCCTGAGCGTGAAGCGAACGTCCTGAAGTCTGGATGTGATATTTCAACATCTGGCTTCTTTCATCTGCTCCGTATTTTAACTTCATTGCTTTTGCCCAGATTCTTCTTGCTACACGTCCGATTACTGAATATTCAGGGTCGATACCGTTGGAGAAGAAGAATGATAAGTTAGGTGCAAAATCATTGATGTCCATTCCTCTTGACAAATAATATTCCACATAAGTGAAACCATTTGCCAATGTAAATGCCAACTGGGAAACCGGATTTGCACCAGCTTCTGCAATATGATATCCTGAAATTGAAACAGAGTAGAAGTTTCTTACTTTTTCTGTGATGAAATATTCCTGAACGTCACCCATTAGTCTCAAAGCAAATTCAGTAGAGAAAATACAAGTATTCTGAGCTTGGTCTTCTTTTAAAATATCTGCCTGAACGGTTCCACGAACTGTTGCGATGGTTTTTGCTTTAATTTCTGCATACGCTTCCGCTGGAATCACTTCATCTCCTGTTAAACCTAATAATTTTAGACCTAAACCATTATTTGATGGAGGTAATTCACCGTTATATTTTGGTCTTTCTAGACCTTTGTCGTCAAATTTTGCTTTTAGAGCTTTTTCAACATTGGCTTCAAGCTTGTGTTCAGCAATGTATTTTTCAACATTCTGATCGATTGCTGCATTCATGAAGAAAGCCAACAACATCGGCGCAGGTCCGTTGATTGTCATTGAAACTGAAGTTAATGCATTTACCAAATCAAAACCTGAATATAGTTTTTTAGCATCATCCAAAGTCGCAATAGAAACTCCCGCATTTCCGATTTTACCATAAATATCTGGTGGTAAAGCCGGATCTTGTCCGTAAAGAGTTACTGAGTCGAAAGCCGTAGACAAACGTTTTGCAGGCATTTCTGCAGAAACATAGTGGAATCTTCTGTTGGTTCTTTCAGGACCTCCTTCTCCGGCAAACATTCTCGTCGGATCTTCTCCGGTTCTCTTGAAAGGATAAATTCCCGCAGTATAAGGGAATCCTCCCGGAAGATTTTCCTGGCCTTTCCATTTGATCAAATCACCCCAATCATTGTATTTTGGCAATGCGATTTTTGGAATTCTTAAGTGAGATAAAGATTCTGTTGAGGTTTCCACTTTGATTTCTTTTCCTCTTACAAAATATGAATAGAACTCTTCGTGGAAAGCTTTTTTCGTATCATCCCAAGTTTTTAGGAAATCGATGTTCTCTTGTTGAAGTTCTTTTTCCGCCTTTTGATATTCAGCATCTAAAGCTTCATTAGAAATAATATTTTTAACACCTTCAATATGGTACATTTTTCTCGCAAGCTCAGCTTGTTTTTCGATGTTGGCATCATATTGTTTGTTGTTTTCAACGATTTCAGAAAGGTAACGAACTCTTTTCGGAGGAATAATCGTTACTTCATCTGTAATTTCTTGTTCAACAAAACCTTTTAAGTTTAAATCAGCAAATTTTTCGTTTACTTTAGAAACTAATCTGTTGTATAATTCTGTTGTTCCGTGATCATTGAACTGAGATGCTTTTGTCGCATAAACAGGCATTTCATCCAATTGCTGTTCCCATAATAAATGGTTTCTCTGGAACTGCTTTCTTACCGCCTGAAGCGCATCAAGAGCTCCTCTTTTGTCAGATTTATTTAAAGCAACCAAATCTGCATAATCCAACATGTCGATTTTTTCCAACTGAGTGGAAGCTCCATACTCAGGAGTCATTACATACATGGAAACATCTGCAAAATCAGAAACTTCTGAACCAGATTGTCCGATACCCGAAGTTTCAAGGATGATAACATCAGGATGAGCCAGTTTTAATACATTCAAAGCTGAATGAATGAACGGAGAAACAGAAACGTTGTTTTCTCTCGTTGCCATCGAACGCATATACACTCGCGGATCATTGATCGCGTTCATACGAATTCTGTCTCCCAAAAGTGCTCCTCCGGTTTTCTTTTTGGAAGGGTCAATTGAAATGATGGCAATTTTTTTATCCGGATTTGAACGGATGAAACGTCTTACCAATTCATCTGTTAATGAAGATTTTCCCGCTCCTCCGGTTCCTGTGATACCGATGATCGGGATATTTAAGTCTTTTGATTTTTCGTCAATAGCTTGTACTAAATCAGGTTTTTCTTCTGAAAAGTTTTCTACTGCAGAAATAATTTTTGCAATGCTTGTAGAGTTTTCAAAACTGATTGCATCTAAGTCGTTTGCTGTTACTTCTTTTCCTGTTGCGAAATCTGATCTTTTCACCAAATCATCGATCATTCCCTGTAAACCAAGTTCACGACCGTCGTCCGGAGAATAAATTCTGTCGATTCCGTAAGACATGATATCTTCGATTTCTTCAGGCAGGATTACACCACCACCGCCACCAAAGATTTTGATTTGCGGAGAGTTTTTTTCTCTTAAAAGATCGTAGATGTATTTGAAATATTCGTTGTGACCGCCTTGATAAGAAGTTAAGGCAATTGCATTGGCATCTTCTTGAATAGCTGTATTTACAACTTCTTCTGCCGATTTATCGTGACCAAGGTGGATAACTTCACATCCTGTTCCCTGAATTACACGACGCATAATATTAATCGCAGCATCATGACCATCGAATAACGATGCAGCGGTCACGATTCTTACTTTATTTTTTGGAGTATATTTTTGGGTTTCCATAAAAAAACTAGAAAATTTCTGAATTCCCAAATATAATAATAAAATAGTAACCTTTTATTTTATTTTAAGGTGTTGATATTCAAATGTTTGTATTGGTTTTGTTAATCGGATGTTTAGCTGTTAAACAAACATTAGTTTAAAAGTGAAGCAATATTCATTTTTACATTCTCAAATTAATTTATCTACTTTTGCACCATAATATATAAGGTATGAAAAAGGCATTGCTCTATTTTGCGTTAGGAACGGTTTTGAGTTTTTTAATTAATTACTTCTTTTACAGTTCAGAAAACCTTGGTCTTGACATTTATTATGCCCTGGCTTTCGGTATTGCATGGGGAATCGCTTATTACCTGGATACACCGAATTTTACATTGCCACAAAAATTAGGATTGTCTTTTGTAGCAATGGGAGTATTGGTTGTGATCGGAACCCTGATTTTTAGCCTTGAATTGGCAATTCCTTCAATCCTTAAATTTTCTACTGTTTTTGTAGCATATTATTTAATTGCAAGCTTCAGAGCGAATAAGACGCTTCGTGATTAATGCATCATTAAAAAACTCGCATACATTAATAATAATCCCATAAAGATTATTCCGATAAAATTGATCATAAATAAAAATATGCCTTTGAATACACTCATGGTTCGGGAGCTTTCATACACTCTGTGGTGGGCTATGAAGAAATAGATAGACATATAGATGATCGCTGCAAAATAAATGATGATATATAATACAGTTAAAACACCGTAATCCGGCAAAAGGTCTGTGATCTTATCAAAACATATTAAAATAAGTGTTCCTAATAGAAGGAATGAAAAATAGTGAAGGGTGAAAATCCCGTGATCAAAATACCACCATTTCTTTTTGTTGTGAAAGATCCACAGGAAAAAAGCAAAAATGGGCAGGTAAACAAAAAGGGCTTTCGGAAGGGTGTGAATCAGGGATTCTTTAAACTTGTCCATAATAAGCTCCTTTTTTAACCCTTGTTCCTGCATATGGAATATTTTTTTTGCGAAGGGCTTCAAAAAACCATATACAACCGAGTTTCTCTTGTCGCTATTGTAAATAGAATCGTACTGTTTCATATTACGGGCACCGACAACACTTAATTTGCCATCTTCAGTTTCTCCTAAAGCATCCGTATTGATATCGTTTCCGTTAACTTCTGTTACCTTTATATCTTTGTTGTTCTTTGATGGAGGTTGCTTACTTAATTGCTCTTTGGATAGGGGGCGCTGTAAGCTGTCTGTAAATTTTGCCGTTTTTCCGTCTTTAGCATTTTCTTTTTCTGCTTTTTTAGCTACATGTTCTTTTTTATCATGTTCTGTTGCTTCCTCTTCTGAGCTGGAGAAAAGGGAAGGAAGGAAAAATGTAATAAAACTTATAAAAATATAGAGTTTTACCGGAGCGACATATAATTGTCTTTTTCCTGCAAGATATTCTTTGGTTAATTTTCCTGGTTTTAGTAATAAATATTTTATTGTTTTCCAGAATTCGCCATCATAGTGAGTGAAGTCTTCAACGAAATGGGTGAAGAGGAAGTGGAAGGGCTGTTTCGGTTCTATATTTTCTTGTCCGCAATGGGGGCAAAATCTTTCTTCAACGGTATGTCCGCAGTTAAGGCACGTTTTGTCTTCTCTGGTTTTTCCGTGGCTCATAGTTTATCGGTGTTTAGGGCAAATATAATTAATTATAGAGATAAAATAATTATATCGATACTATTTTGAATACATGTTTAAATAAAATTAATAAATAGGATGAAAAAAGTGTTGAATTTTTAAATTGTTTTTCTTTTTTGAGTTTTATTGAAAAGTTTTTATAGAAAAATTGTATTTGTTTGGGATTGTGAATTTTATCGAACAAGTCTATCACATCGCCCAAGCTAAACCCGTAATCAATAGATTAAATAAAATATGTTTTTGCATTCCGAAAATAATTTGTACCTTTGCACACCCTTTTAGGGGAAAATTATGTTTAATCTTTAACTAAAACGTGTGAATACATTAAGTTACAAAACTGTTTCAGCGAACAAAGCTACTGCTAATAAAGAATGGGTTGTGGTAGACGCTGAAGGACAACCGTTGGGAAGACTAGCTTCTACGGTTGCAAAGATTTTGAGAGGTAAGCACAAAACGAACTACACACCTCACGTAGATTGTGGTGATAACGTAATCGTTTTGAACGCTGGGAAAGTTACTCTTTCTGGAAACAAGTGGAACGATAAGACTTATATCTGGCATACAGGTTACCCTGGAGGACAGAAGTCTATGACTGCGGCTGAACTTCAAAAGAAAGATTCTTTAAAAGTATTAGAAAAGTCTGTAAAAGGTATGTTGCCTAAAAACAGATTAGGATCTGCTTTATTAAAGAACCTTTATTTATATGAAGGAACTGAGCACAAACATGAAGCTCAACAGCCTAAAACAATTAATGTTAACGAATTTAAATAATTAATTTATGTCTATAGTTCACAAAATCGGAAGAAGAAAAACTTCTGTAGCTAGAGTTTATGTAAAGCCAGGAACTGGTAACATTACAGTAAACGGTAAAGATGCTGCAACTTATTTCTCTACAGACGTGATGGTTTACAAACTAAACCAACCGTTTATCCTTTCTGAAACTGTTGGTCAGTATGACGTTACCGTAAATGTTTTCGGTGGTGGTAATACAGGTCAGGCAGAAGCTATCAGATTAGGTATTTCAAGAGCTTTATGCGAAATCAATGCTGAATTCAGATTAGCTTTGAAACCAGCTGGTTTACTTACAAGAGACGCAAGAATGGTGGAAAGAAAGAAGCCAGGTCAGAAAAAAGCAAGAAAGAGATTCCAATTCTCAAAACGTTAAGAATTGCGGTAAGCTTAAAGCAATATGCAATAAGCTATTTGAACTTATTAAAATTTTTAATCCGCTTGAAAGCTTACAGCTTAGTGCCTAAAGCCTAAAGCAAAAAATTGCCCGTTACGTTTAGCATCCAAACGCTTCTCCCATCTAAAGAAGTTGTTGATTGTTTAAAAAGCGGAAAGTAAACTAACAAAAACAGAAAACATGGCAAAAGCAAATGTAAAAGACCTTCTAGAGGCTGGTGTACACTTCGGTCACATGACTAGAAAGTGGAATCCAAATATGGCTCCATACATTTTTATGGAGAAAAATGGTATTCACATTGTAGACTTACATAAAACAGCTGTTAAATTGGATGAAGCTTGTGGAGCTTTAGAAAAATTAACTTCTGCAGGTAAAAAAGTTCTTTTCGTAGCTACTAAAAAGCAAGCGAAAGAAGTTGTTGCAAAACACGCTTCAGAACTTAATATGCCTTATATTACAGAAAGATGGCCAGGAGGTATGCTAACGAACTTTGTTACTATCAGAAAGGCTGTAAAGAAAATGAACGCTATCGACAAAATGAAAAAAGATGGTACGTTCGAAACTTTATCTAAAAAAGAAAGATTACAAGTAGACAGACAAAGAGCTAACTTAGAGAAAAACTTAGGTTCTATCTCTGACATGGTTCGTCTTCCTTCTGCAATCTTCGTTGTAGATATAATGAGAGAACACATCGCTGTAACTGAAGCTAAGAAATTAGGTATTCCAGTTTTCGGTATTGTTGATACAAACTCTGACCCAAGAAAAGTAGACTTCGTTATCCCAGGAAACGATGATGCTTCTAAATCTATCGATATGATCTTGAGCATTGTTTCAGAATCTATCAAAGAAGGTCAGTCTCAAAGAAAAGCTGATAAAGAAAAATCTAAAGAAGAAGGAGAAGTAGTATCTGCTGATAAAGATGCTGATTTCGACGCTGAATAATTAAGGTTTATCTTTAAAATAAAAAAATCCGTTAAGTGAATGCTTAGCGGATTTTTTATTGGATGAGGTTTTGTATTAATTGGAAAGGGTAATACTATAGGAAGAAGATATGTATTGAGTCTTTTTATAGACCGAATTACAAACCATTCCGGATAAGCTGTAATTTTGATTTTTAAGAACCATAGCATATCCTATTTTGCCTGAAGCTATCGGAATTTTTTTGGAGTAGTTCTTTCCGGTGATGCTCAGAACCATATTGCACCGGGATTTATTGGTAACAGTAATAGATGTTTTAGGGTCGTTTGAGTTATCATTAAATAAATCTGTTAAAACCTCTGCTGTCTCCGGTTTATAGGTCTTCATTAAGGTATTGTATTCCTGTTCAGTTTGAGATGCTGATGGAGTAGAAGAGGCTCTAGGATGGGTGTTTTTAGGGCTAGATGAGGAAGTTGTGTTATAATTTGTACTACAACTGCTTAAAAGAAAAGACAGACCTATCCCGAAAATTATTTTTTCTTTCATGTAATTTATTTTTAATAGACGAATGTAAGATAGTATTGAAACGAAAAAAGGTAAGAAAATCTTACCTTTTATATTAGTTTATTCTGAACTTTATGTATGTAATTGTTTTTCCTTTTGCAGAAAATAACTCTTCATAATAAGTTCTGATATCTCTTAAGTGCGGAGTATCAGGATCGTATTCAGGAGCTCCGTAAACATCATGATGTGCACTGATAATTTCATAGCCTGCTCCTTGAAGATACCCTAACGTATAGCCATGTAAGAACTCAGAATCTGTTTTTAAGTGAATGATTCCGCCTGGTTTTAAAAACTTTTTATATCGGTCAAGAAAATCAGGATGGGTCAATCTATGTTTTGTACGACGGTATTTGATCTGAGGATCCGGAAAGGTAATCCAAATTTCATCAACTTCATTTTCGGCAAAAAAATAGTCTACAAGCTCGATCTGGCTTCTTAAGAATGCAACATTTGTCATGTTGTTTTCAACTGCTTCTTTAGCTCCGAACCAAAATCTAGCCCCTTTAATATCGACACCTATAAAATTCTTTTCAGGGAAAGTTTTTGCGAGACCTACAGAATATTCTCCTTTTCCACAACCCAGTTCTAAAACAATCGGATTTTCATTTTTGAAGAAATCTTTTCTCCAGTTTCCTTTGAGTCCAAAACCTTCCAGAGCTTCTTCTCTTGTTGGCTGAACTACATTTGGTAATATTTTGTTCTCAGCGAATCTCGCCAGTTTATTTTTGCCCATAATCTATAAAATCGGACAAAAATAGGAAAAAATTACCTATTTCTTTGTTTTTATAATGATTTTGAAGTGTTTTCTACTCTTATTTAGGGTTGCTCAGCGCTACCATAATGGGCTTTTGAACGGTTTTCTGTGAGGCATATTGTGCCCCGCAAACAATACTTGTAAATAGATAGTTCCCTTTTTCGATGACAATAGAATTGTCACCATGTGCCGGTACAGCAAGACGGTATTTGGTATTTCCAACGCCTTCCATTCTTACGATAATATTACAATCCGAATTGTTTTCGATCATCACAATACATTCTTTGGCATTAGGATCATTATCAAATAATGAGTTTAATATTTTTACGGTTTTATTCTTATGCTCAGTGGCATTACCGCCCATCAACATATTAAATTCATCAGCTTCTGTATCTGGAATAGCAACTTTTGTAGTGGAGGTTGCTGTTGTATTGGCTACATAAACATTTTTAGCGGTACTTGGTGTATATTTTACTGATGATACTCCCGAAGCGAGTTCTGCTCTATATTTTGCAATCTGCTTTTCTCGGATTTTGGCATTCATCTCATCAAAAGTAATTTTTGTGGAAGATCTGCTTTTTAAAAGAGCAAGGTTTTCCTGCATACTTTTTACTTTTGGATCTCCCGGAGCTGCATTTTTTATATAATCTTTCATCAGCTGCATTACTCTTGGCTTTATTACAGAACGACGAGGTTCGTCAGGATGAGCATCTCGTAAAAAAGCATTGAGTTCATAGATGTTTTTGCTTTTTAAAATATCGCTGTAATCTTTACCCTTTCCTTGTGCAGAAAGGTTAATAAATAATACTGTACTGAATAAAAAAAGTAAATTCTTCATTAAAATATATGCTTTTGAACTTGTGATAATCGATCGTAAATAATTAAACAGACCATAAAATTATAAATATTTTAAAGAAGATACCTACTCCAAAAAGAATTTTAGGAATCTTTTTATTTTGCGATTTCTTGAAGGTGTGAATTTTTCAGCCTTTTTTGATAAATAGGAAGATATTTCTCGATAGGTATTTTAATCGCTTCAAAGTTTCCTGCCAAAACATAGGGTTCAATATTCTCAGAAGTATAAACGAATTGTAAGAAGTTATCAATTAGGTTTTCAGGAACTTTAAATTTCACAAAATAATCTTTCCCCAAATAATTTTTAATTTGAGCAATAGAAGAGTTCATTCTTTCATATGCTAAATAACGCTGTTTCTTCTTGCGGTCTCCCGAAAGGATATCATATATACTTTCTAAGCTGAATGTAAGACCTCCGTCTCGTAAGCCGGCAACCGGCAGTTCTGGAGGATTACCATCGCCTTTAGGAGAGGGTAAGCCAATTACTTTTTTCAGAGCAAGGCTTTTATCTTCTTTTCTGATCGCATTTACATCATATCTAAGATTGCCTGTTGGTTTGAATCTGCTGATAAGAACTTCCTGAATATCATAATAAGCGATTTTAAGCTCAATTAAGTTTTTGCCTCCCAACATTTGTTGAGAAATTTTGAAATCTTTCCTTTCGGTAATAATTGAGGTGAAACGAATTACATCTCCCAGTTTTGCTTCAATATTGAAATTACCATTATAATTGGTAAGTACTGTTTTTTGCGTGGTAAGATTGGTTACATATACTTGATTGAGATACAAGATAGAATTGTCTCTTAAAAAAACTTCACCAGAGAAAATCTGAGCATTGATTTTAGCTAGAAAAATCAATAAAATTAGAGTAATTAGTTTCTTCATATAATTGGCAAAATTACATAGAAATACTCCAATTTATTACTTAATAGCTTGCAAAAACAGGTTAAAATATATTAAACTTTAATGTAAAACTGTTAATGATTGTTATAAATATGTTTTTTTTGTTTTTATCTGTGTTTTACCAAAAGCCAGCTTGTATATTTTACGGTAGTAGGAATTGTTCCGGATTCTATCCAACTGATAAAATACCAATAGGTTGCTGTCGGAACATTTCTTCCGCCCATGGTTCCGTCCCAGGTATAATTATTGGTAGGAGTTCCTCTGAAAACTTCAGCACCATATCTGTCGAAAATTCTAAACTCAAAGTTGGTTTTATCGGAAAGACCAGAGTAGTTGATCAAATCATTGTGTCCATCTCCGCTTGGAGTAATGGTATTAATCAGTTTTACAACGACAAAAGGTTTTTCTATTATTTCACAGCTTTTTGTATCTCTTACATATACAACGTGAGAACCTCTTGCCACGTTATAGAAAACATTTGAACTTTGCCAGTTGATTCCATCCAAAGAGTATTGATAAGGTGGAAAACCTCCGGCTACGTTTACTGTAACAGTAGTTCCGTTGATATCAATAGAAATGATGGACGGAAGTTGAGCTTCTATTACATTTACAAATTGTCTGTACACACAACCGTTATAAGTAAGATCTACCCAATAATTTCCGACAGGTACATTCGTAATAGAAGGTGTTGTAGCACCTGTGCTCCAAACATAAGACTCAAAACCAGAGCCTGCATCCAGAGTAGTAGTTGTTTTTGCGCAGATGATTTGATCTAATAGAATATCAGATTTTTTAGGAGTCTTGATTGTAATAGTTATTTTTCCGATAGCAGGACAAACCCCATTTTTCTCAAATCTTATATAAATAGTCTGAGTCCCTGAAAGACTTATAACATTATTGATCGGAGTTGTTCCGTTTTGTGCGTCCAATAAATTACTATGGAAAGTATACGTAACACTTGGATCTGTTGTGAACTGAGGTATAAATGGTAATAAGTTAATCTGTTTACTGCCATCTAAGTCTTCATCACAGATACTTGTGGTAACACGGTCTGTTAATAATGGAATTTGCTGCCCGATAGAGAAATTCAGTGGCTGTACAACAGCAGCACATCCATCAGGAGAATCTACTCGGATATAAATTGTAGTAGCTGCTGTATAACTCCAGCTATTAGGAAGTGTATTGGCATTTCCTGCATTAGCATCCGTAAGATTTGCATAATATCTTACATTGGTAAAATAGGTAGGATTATTAAGAACAATTGGGGTGATATTTAGAAGGTTTACGGTAACAGTCCCGTCAAAATTATCATCACAAAAAACTCCGGAATAATTAGGAACAATTATAGCCAGATTGTAAAGATTTAAGGTAATTTGAGCAATACTTTTACAACCGTTATTATTTTTTACAACGGCATATACAATGGTTCCGTTGGTTGCTGTATACGCTGTAGTAGAAGTAATAAGAGCGCCCGGGTTTTCTGTCTGTGCATCTGCTAACGTCGGATAGTAAGTGATCGTAATAGGAGAGTTGCTACTTACATTGGCAGAAGTAAGATTGAATGTTCCCTGATTGTTGATGTTACATGCATAAATTATTGCATTGTTTGTTGTAAGAGCAGATAGATTAATGGTAACCACTACCGTCTCACAATCCGGAAAAACAAGGTCATTTCCGCAGAAGGTATAGGTGAAAGTATCTGTGCCGGTTGTTGTTCCCGGATTGGTTGGAGTGTAGGTAATTACTCCAGTTGTAGCATTAATACTTGCAGTACCCAGGGTAGGTTGAGTTACTATTGATACGGTAGATGGAACCGGAGTTTGGGTAGAGGTAGTAAATGTAGGAGTGATTGTTTGAGTATTACAAACATTATAAGTCGAAGTACTTTGCTTGGTGCAATTTAAAATTTTAACTTCACTAGAAACGAGAGGGGCACAGCTTCCCATCGTTACCGAACAGGAATAAAAACCTGCTTGAGTGGGGCTATACGTGGTGTTTGTAGCTCCCGGAATGATAGATCCGTTTCTATACCATTGATAGCTGTCATATATTAATGGGTCAACAGTAAGAACAACGCCCGGAGCACATCCTGCTCCTGACTGTAAAATAAAAGGTTGCGTAGGAAATCCTGCGAAAAATCCTCCATATCCTACTGCGTCACTTCCTGCATTGATTCCTGCAGTAATCGCTTTGTTTGAGATAACAGTAATCGTTCCTGCTGTATTTGGAATTCCGTAGGTTACCCAATTGTTAGTTCCCGTCATATCAAAAGGTCCCGTACTGGCAAGAGGAGTACTTCCATTAACTGTTACAACAGCTCCTTTCTGAGTAATAAGATTTAATTTAGTAGGAATATTTAAAATTCCGTTGGGATTGTTGTTGGAGTGAACAAAGTTTTCATCAATAAAACCAAGCTCATTGATTTGTTTGGGTAAGTAACAATTTAAAGCCGGAATAAAATTAAAACCACCGGTTGCCACCTCACTTCCTGAAGCAGAATTTCCGGCAAGCAACTGATAAATATATGCGTTTTTTGAGGTCTTTATGTATAAATTGTAATGGCCATTTCCTTGTAAAATATATTTTGTATCAGGGATAACATAATATTGGCCTGTATTCAAAGTAGCGATAGGAGGGATCTCATTATTTACAAAAACCTGAGTATTGTCTTCGGTGGCTATTACCAAAGCTCCTTCCATATTGGTTCCAATACTTCCGTTTCCTTTTACCAAGGCAAATTCGGTTCCCAATCTGTCAACAGGCACCGCCTGATCCATCAATATATCCGAACTGGTAGGGTTGTTTCCCGCATACTGTCCATTGAAATTACCATTGGTCACATTGATAGGTTTGTTGGCAACAATCTTCGCTCCTATAAAACCATCAAAATTACCTGTAATATCTCCTATCCCATCAATAATATAAGATTTTCCTTTGTTTAAAGTGAACGTCATCGTAGGATTGGTAACTCCGGTTGTACCGTTTGAAAACTGGACGGTAGATTTGTATCCTGAAACGGTAACTGTTGTATTGTCTTCAGTTGCTAAAATACTCGTCATGAAGTTCAGAATATTATTGCTTACCGTAATGGGGGCACTTGCGGCATAAAAAGTTTTTCCGGTTGAAGGTATTCCTTTTGATGTGATGATCTCTGCGTGATTGAAAACAGAAAATCTAAGATTGGCGTAAAAAGGGAAATCTGCTTTTAGATAAAGTCCTTTGGTGGTTGTCGTAAACAGGTCTGCTTGTGAAACAGTGATGATATAATCTCTTAAAACATCAAATTTCTGAGGATTATTTTTACTGATCGTTACAGTACCAATTAAAATATTGTTGTTGTAAATGCTTACAGGAAAAGGTGTAGTACGATTGGTAGATAAATAGAGCTTTTGATATGGGTTTGGATTCCCCGTTCTATCCATCATAGGAGCAAACCAATGTTCTCTGTCTAGCTGTGCAAAAGTAGACATGAAAATGAAAAATATAAATAAAAAAGATAGAATTTTTTTCATTTAAGAGTAGCTTTTGTCACAAATTTAATAATAAAAAGTAGTATTAGCTTGAAAAAACAATAAAAAAACCACGATTTTAAAATCGTGGTTTTAATGTATTTAGTATAAGTTGTCGTTATTCTCTGTTTTTAACTAAAATCCATCCAGAATATTTAACTGGAGTTTGTTTAGTATTTGGCTCATTCCAACTTACGCTGAACCAGTAGCTTCCAGTAGATACTTTTTTACTTGTGTTGGTTGTACCATCCCACTTGTATCCGTTAGCTTTATTTGCCTGGTAAATCTTAGTTCCGTATCTATCAAAGATATCAATTACTAGATTAGACTTGTGACCTAATTCAGAGTAATCTAAAACATCATTTACACCATCGTTATTCGGAGTAATTACGTTAATGATATTAGGAATCGTAATTTCTACAGAGATAGGATTACAATCGTATGCATCTTTTACATATACCATTCCAGCTCCTCTAGGTACATCTGTAAAGACATTAGAATCTTGCCAGTTGATATTATCCATAGAGTATTTATATGGAGCAGTTCCTCCTGTTGCAAATACAGTAACTGTATTGGTAGCGATATCAATGCTTGAAATTACCGGTTGTTGTGCAGGATATACTTTTACCGTTTGTTTAGTCCAGCATTCTCCAGTTTTTAATCTTACCCAATATGTACCTACCGTAACATCAGATATGGTTTGCGTTGTTGCTCCTGTGCTCCATTGGTAACCATCGAAATTAGGACCTGCATCTAGTGTTGTTTTATCCTCGATACAGATAACTTTCTCGGTTAATACCGATGATGTAGTAGGAGGGAATACAATAAGTGTAACTTGAGCAATTCTGTAACAACCGTTACCGTTGGTAACTTTTACATATGCTACACCACTTGGTGCTACATAGTTGTCCGGAGTTAAAATTTCATTGGTTCCGTTTACAGCATCCGTTGTAGAAGGGTAGTATTTTTTAGTTACCCCTGCTTGTGTTGTTACAGGAGCTATGGTAAGATTGAACTGACCTGTAGCTGTATTCGTTTCTAAGAAACAAGTTCTCAATGTAGCATTTGTTACAATAGGAAGTTCTGAAACAGTGAATGTTAATGTTACTTCTTCACAATCTACAAATTCAGGTGCATTTCCACAGAATTTATATACAATAGTATCAGTTCCTACGAAGTTTACGTTTGGAGTATAATTGATAACTCCTGTTACCGGATTTATTGTTGCAATACCATTTGTAGGCGGTGTAACAATAGTTACCGAGCTTGGGTTATAGGTTTGTGTTGAAACTGTGAATTCCGGAACAACTATCTGAGAAATATCACAAACACTCATCGCTTTAGTAGACTTTGTTAAACAAGAGAATACTTTAAAGATCGGAGTTGTTTCAGGTGCACAACTGCCTATGGTAACTTTTACAGTGTAATTACCTCCAATTGTAGGAGTATATGAGTTTGAATTAGCTCCTGTAATTGGGTTACCATTTAAAAACCACTGGTAGCTATCATAGCTATCATCAACTTCAAGAATAATACCAGGAATACAATCTCCGATTGTTTTTGAAATAAGAGGAATTGAAGAGAATCCTGCGAAGTATCCTCCATATCCTGCTGTGCTATACCCTCCGTTCAATCCTGCAGTTACGGCTTTGTCAGAAGTAACTGATACATTTCCTGTAATACCTGTAATAGCATACGTTACCCAGTTTGCATTTCCGGTAAGCGGAAATGGACCTTGTGCGGCAGTTGGTGTCGTTGGTGCTCCTCCGTTTACAGTATACGAAACAGCTGCACCAGCTTCGGTAAGGATGTTCAGTTTTACAATTAAACCACTATACACAGTACTTGGCCCAGTTACAGGCATTTCGTTTATTTTTCCAATCTCGTCAATCTTACGAGGTAAAAAGCAGTTCAAAGGAGGTATATAGTTGTATCCTCCGGTATTATCCTCAGTTCCTACACCAACCAATTGATAAACATATACATTTTTTGTAGTACTGATAAACATATTAGAATGCCCACTTCCTTGGTTTACGTAATTGGTTTCGTTAATTCTGTACCAATCTCCTTCATTTAGAGTGGCAAGAGGTGTTGTTCCACCATTTACATAAAGTTCCGTGTTATTTTCTGTGGCAACCACAATTGCCCCTTCCATATTGTTAGCGGGAGCCGTAGATCTCGTTTTAACCATAGCAAAGGTGTTACCAAGTCTACTTGTTGGTACAGACTGATCTAGAATAAGGTCAGAACCACTATTGGCACTGGTTCCAAAATTCCCATTAGAGTTCCCGTTGGTTACTGTAACGGGTTTGTCTGAAACAATTTTTGAACCAATAAAACCAGTGTTATTAGGTGCTGTACCTCCTTTTCCTGTAAAAATAAAAGATTGCCCTTTGTTTAAAACAAAAGTAGTCGTTAAAGGGGGAGCTGTTTGATTTGTGAACTGTATATTAGGGTCATAACCAGATACCGTTACTTTCGTGCTATTTTCGGTAGCCATTACTGCTGTCGTAAAATTATACCCACTGCTGGTAATGGGTGTCGCCGCAGCATAAAATATAGTTCCAATACCTGCTTTACCTTTTGAGGTAACAATTTCTCCGTGAGAACTTATTGCACTTCTTAAAGAGCAATAAAATGGTTTTGTCCCCTTCAAATACACTCCCTTGCTGATCACCGAATAGGCATCGGATTCTGCTGTAGCAACAATCGTGTTGGCAGGTAAAAGATACGTGTCTGGAGCTCCTTTACTGATCGTAACAGTTCCTAGAGCAACATTGTTGTTGTAAATAGTTACAACAAAAGGGGTTGTAGAATCCGTTGAGAGATAAAGTCTATTATTATAGCTACTGCTTGAAACGTCAAAATATGGCGCTATCCAGTGTTCGGTATCTCTCTGCGCAAACAAAGTATTGATTGAAAAGAGAATCAATACCAAGCTGAGTAGAAATTTTTTCATAAATGTTAGAATTAGGATTTTTGCAAAATTAAAAGAATATTTGATATGTTTTGTAAAAAATATAATAAAATATGATAAAGAAATAATAAAAAAGCCACAATCTTTTAAAATTGTGGCTTCGAAATATAATTAAAAAAATTATTCTCTATTTTTTACAAGTATCCAACCGCTATATTGTATTGGAGTTTTAGCAGCATTCGGTTCATTCCAATTGATATGATACCAGTAAGTACCTGTTACAATTTTTTTCCCGGATCCTTTTCCATCCCAACGGTAGTTGTTGAATTTATCACCAGTGAAAATCTTATTACCATATCTGTCATAGATCACGAATGCAAGATTCTCTTTGTAAGCTAATGCGCTATAGTCAATATAGTCATTTACATTATCACCATTCGGAGTGATTGCATTGATTAAGTTTGGAACCGTTACTTCTACAGAAATTGGCGTACAGTCATAAGCATCTTTTACATAGAAAGTATGCTGCCCCCTAGACAAGTTTGTAAATACATTTGAATCTTGCCATGTCGTAATTCCGTCTACTGCATATTTGAAAGGAGCAACGCCTCCGCTTACAATTACAGTAGCTGTATTGTTGGTAATTTCTATTTTGGTAATAACAGGATCCTGAGCTTTTTTAACATGGACAGTTTGTTTTAAGAAGCATCCGTTGTGTTCAAGAACTACAGAATATTCTCCTACTGCCAATCCTTGAATAGAAGGTGTTGTAGCTCCTGTACTCCATTGGTAACTGTCATATCCTGTTCCTGCATTCAGTGATGTTCTGTCATCAATACAAATGAATTTATCAACCAAAAGAGGAGATCTTTTTATAGGAACTGGAACTAATTTAATTTTTGCAGTTCCGTTACATCCTCCTTCAGCTGCTATCTTAACATAAACAAAGCCACCTGCTGAAGCATATTTTTTAGGATCAGTAATCTCATTATTATTGGTGTTCATGTCATTCAAGGTTGGATAATATCTCTTTACAGAAGGAGCGGGGTAGTCGGTCACATTTGCAGTGGTAAGATCAAACAATGCAGTTGGGTCGGTGTCATACTGACATGCTGTGAGAGTAGGCTCTTTTCCAACAAGAGGTACAATTTTTATGGTGTGGGTTACCTGCTCGCAATCTACAAATTCAGGAGCATTTCCACAGAACTTATAAACAATTACATCTGTACCTGCAAAACCAATATTTGGACTATAGGTAATCGTTCCGTTTGCGTTTACGACCGCTGTACCATTTGTTGGTGCTATGATAATTTTCACAGTACTTGCAACAGGGGTTTGTGTTGAAGACGTGAATGTTGGCTGTATGATTTTAGGACCACAAGTTTCATCTGATTTAGTAGTCTCTTTTAAACATGAGAACACTTTGAAAATTGGAGTTGTAGCTGCTGTTAAACATCCTCCCACAGTTACTTTCACTGTGTAGTTGCCTCCTACTAGTGGAGCATAAGTATTTGAAGTTGCTCCCGGGATAATATTACCATTTAAATACCATTGGTAGGTATCGTAGCCGGCATTTACTTCCAAAACAATACCTGGTGCGCATTCACCAGATTTTTTTGTAATAACCGGTACTGAAGAGAATCCTGCGAAATATCCTCCATATCCTGAAGTGCTGTATCCTCCATTGATACCGGCGGTAACTGCTTTGTTCGATTGTATGGCCACATTGCCTGCAATGCCTGTAATTCCATAGGTAACCCATGTAGCATTTCCGGTAAGTGGATAAGGTCCGTCAGCTGCAGCTGGTGTTATAGGAGTTCCCCCATTAATGCTATACGTAACTGTTGCTCCCGCTTCGGTTAAGATGTTTAATTTAAGAGTTGTAGGCGATGAGGGTGACCCTACCGGAATAACTTGGCTTGTTCCGCCTGGACCAAGAGGCATCTCGTTGATTTTTGCAATTTCATCAATGGATTTAGGTAAAAAACAGTTTAATGGCGGAATATAATTAAAACCACAGGTCGCATTATTCGTAGTGGCTACTAATTGATAAACATAAACGTTTTCAGTAGTGGAAATAAACATATTATAATGTCCGGAAGTTCCTTGTGGGACAAAGCTGGATAAGGTTATTCTGTACCATTCTCCTGCGTTCAGAGTTGTCAGGGCTGTACCGGATCCATTTACAAAAACCTGTGTATTGTTTTTGGTAGCAACTACAATAGCACCTTCTAGATCATCAGTGGTGGTAACCGATTTTACCATTGCAAATGTATTCCCTAATCTGCTTGTAGGAACTGACTGGTCAAGAATAGCATCTGATCCGGAAGAACTTGTAACTGTTCCGAAGTTTCCGTTTACGTTTCCATTGGTTAAAGAAACAGGCTTGTCGGAAACTATTTTTGCGCCAATAAACGAAGACATATTTGTAGCTGGAGAACCAGTGCCTGCGAAGATATAAGACTCTCCTTTGTCTAATTTAAAAGTAATGGTATTTCCTGTAGGCGCATTAATTCCAAAAAATAATGGAGTTCCCGCCCAGCTTACAGTTATGTTCGTGTTGTCTTCTGTAGCTAATATCCCGGCTGTAAAATTGTTACCCGTGGTTGAATATTGTGAAGGGGTGTTCGCTACATAAAACTCGTTACCAATTCCGGCTTTACCTTTACTGGTGACAATCTCTGCATGGGTGGTACTGGCTACCATTCTTAGGGTACAGAAAAAAGCTTTAGTTCCCTGAAGGTAGATGCCTTTAGTAAGAGTGGTTTGTGCTTCATTTGCAATGTTTGTAGCAATATCAGAAGATTGAATAGGGTAAGTTATAGGATTGCCCTTACTGATGGTAACAGTTCCTAGTAAAGTTCCAAAATTATCTCCGGTGTATATTTTAACATCAAAAGGAGTGGTAGAATCAGTAGATAGATATACAGCTTGTGTATAGGTTGTGGAAGCAAAGTAAGGAGCTATCCAGTGATCTGTGTCTTTTTGAGCGAAGACGGTATTAAATGTAAAAAACAATAATACGAAAGAGAGTAAAAGTCTTTTCATAGTTTTTGTGGAATTAGGATTTTTACAAAATTAAAATAATATTTAATACATATTGATAAAAAATAACAATATTCAATATTAAAACAATAAAAAAACCACGTTTTTTTAAAAACGTGGTTTAATAAGATATAAGTTTTTTTAATTATTCTCTGTTTTTTACAAGTATCCAGCCGTTATATTGTATTGGTGTTTTAGCAGCATTCGGTTCATTCCAATTGATATGATACCAGTAAGTACCCGTTACAATTTTTTTACCTGATCCTTTTCCATCCCAACGGTAGTTGTTGAACTTATCTCCTGTGAAAATCTTGTTACCATATCTGTCATAGATAACGAAGCTAAGATTTTCTTTATAGGCTAATTCACTGTAATCGATAACATCATTTACGTTATCCCCATTCGGAGTAATCGCATTGATTAGGTTCGGAACAGTTACTTCTACAGAAATTGGCGTACAGTTATAAGCATCTTTTACATAGAAAGTATGCTGTCCTCTAGACAAGTTTGTAAATACATTTGAATCTTGCCATGTCGTAATTCCATCTACTGCATATTTGAAAGGAGCAGTACCTCCGCTTACAATTACAGTAGCTGTATTGTTGGTAATTTCTATTTTAGTAATTACAGGGTCTTGAGCCTTTTTAACATGTACAGTTTGCATTAAGAAACATCCTTTGTTTTCAAGAACCACAGTGTATTCTCCTACAGGTATACCCTGGATAGAAGGTGTTGTTGCTCCTGTGCTCCATTGGTAGCTGTCATATCCTGCTCCTGCATTCAGAGATGTTCTGTCATCAATACAAATAAATTTATCAACCAAAAGTGGAGATCTCTTAATAGGAATTGGAACTAATTTAATTTTTGTAGTTGCAAGACATCCTCCTTCAGCTGTTATTTTTACATAAACATAACCACCTGCTGAAGCATATTTTTTAGGATCGGTGATTTCATTATTATTTGTATTTAAATCATTCAAAGTAGGGTAGTACTTTTTCGTATAAGGAGATGTGTAATCAATAACATTTGCAGTGGTAAGATCAAACAATGCTGTAGGATCTGTATCATATTGACAAGAAGTCATTGTAGGTTCTTTTGGAACAAGAGGTACAATTTTTATGGTGTGAGTTACTTGTTCACAATCTACAAATTCAGGATCATTTCCACAGAATTTATAAACAATTACATCTGAGCCAGCAAAACCAGCATTTGGAGTGTAAGTGATAGTTCCGTTTGCATTTACGACCGCTGTACCATGAGTTGGTGCTGTGATAATTTTTACAGTACTTGCAACCGGAGTCTGTGTTGAAGAAGTGAATGTTGGCTGTATGATTTTGGTACCACAAGTCTCATCTGATTTCGTTGTCTCTTTTAAACATGAGAAAACTTTGTAAGCAATTGTTGTTACAGGTTGGCAACCTCCCATTGTTACTCTTACAGTATAGTTACCTCCTACTAATGGAGCGTAAGTATTTGAAGTTGCTCCCGGAATAATATTACCGTTTAAGTACCATTGGTAAGAATCATAACCCGGATCTACTTCCAGAATGATTCCCGGAGCACATTCTCCTGTTTGTTTTGAAATAACTGGAATCGAAGAGAATCCGGCAAAATAACCTCCATAGCCTGATGTGCTATATCCTCCGTTGATTCCTGCAGTTACTGCTTTATTGGATTCAATCTTAATAGTACCTGTTACCCCTTCAATACCATAGGTAACCCAAGCTGTATTTCCTGTAAGAGGATAAGGCCCTTGTATGGCTGTTGGAGTGATCGGAGCTCCTGGTGCTCCTCCTGCAGGCGTTACGGTATAAGTAACAGTAGCACCTGCTTCTGTTAAGATGTTCAATTTTATAAGCTGATTTGCAGGTACAGTACTGGCATCATTTGTTCCAAGAGGCATTTCGTTCACTAAAGCAATTTCATCAATCTTTCTTGGTAAAAAACAGTTTAGTGGGGGGATGTAATTAAATCCGCACGTTGCACTGCTGTCAAGAACAGACACTAATTGATATAGATATACTTTTTTTGAAGTAGATACAAACATATTGTAATGACCGTTTGTTCCCTGTAGAACATAGTTGTCTCCTGCAATTCTATACCATTGGCCTTGGTTTAGTGTAGCGATTGGAGTGGTCGATCCGTTGATGAATATTTTGGTGTCGTTTTCAACGGCAACAACTATAGCTCCTTCGAGATCAGATGTAGTAGATCTCGTTCTTACCATTGCAAATGTACTTCCAAGTCTTTCAGTCGGAACAGATTGATCTAGAATTGCATCAGATCCGGAACCTGTATTGTTACCGAAGTTACCGTTAACGTTTCCGTTAGTCAATGTAATAGGCTTGTCAGAAACAATTTTCGCTCCTGTAAAAGGTGCATCTGCTCCTGCATTCCCTGCAAAGATAAAAGACTGTCCTTTATTTAAAGTGAAAGTCTGTGTGTTTCCTGCTGGAGAACCTCCAAAAAATGATACAAAACCTGTCCAAGTTGCGGTTACAGTTGTATTGTTTTCTGTTGCCATAACAGCTGCCGTAAAGTTATTAGAAGTAGCTGTAGAAGGAGTTGAAGCTACATAAAACTCTTTTCCTATACCTGCTTTTCCTTTACTTGTGACAATTTCAGCATGAGTCGTGCTACTTACCATTCTCAAGCTACAGAAAAATGGTTTGGTACCATTTATATATAACCCTTTATCAATAGGAGTAAAAGCTTCCAGGGTACTATTTGTTGCAATATTAGTACGAGGAATCGAGTAAGTTTTTGGACTACTTTTACTAATGGTAACAGTACCTAGCAAAGTTCCAAAGCTACCTCCTGTGTATATTTTAACATCAAAAGGAGTTACGGAATCTGTGGATAAATATACTGCCTGTGTATATTGTTGAGAATAATAGAACGGAGCTATCCAGTGTTCCGTATCTTTTTGTGCAAAGATGGTATTAAATGTAAAAAACAATAATACGAAAGATAGTAGAAATCTTTTCATTTTTGTTAGAATTAGGATTTCTACAAAATTAATACAATATTTTGAATATTGTTTATAAATAATAAAAGTTAAAAAATAAATTTTGAAGTTTTATTGAAATATATGTGGAAAATGAAAAAAAACTGATATTCAAGATGTTTGTTTTTAATACCTATAGAAGGCTTTCTTTCTCTGATTTTGTATTCTAAAAAATAAAACGGCTTCATTTGAGACCGTTTTATGTTCAATATAGTAGAAAAATTATTCTCTGTTTTTAATCAATATCCATCCGGAATACGAAACAGGTAATTTAGTATCAGGTTCAGTCCATTTTAAAATATACCAGTAAGTTCCTGTAGAAAGTGTTCTTCCTCCTGATTTTCCGTCCCAGATATAATTGTTATCAGAAGATTTATAAACAGGAGCTCCGTATCTGTCTACTACTTCTATGGAAACATTTTGTTTAATTTTTAAATCTGAATAGTTTAATACATCATTATGACCATCTCCGTTTGGTGTAATCGCGTTAATAAGATTTATAATTAAAAAATCTTTTATTGTAGGTTGACATCCGTCCATTCCCAATACATAGGCTTTATGTGGACCTCTCGATAAACCTGTGAAAGTGTTAGAGGCTTGGTAATCAATTCCGTTTAAAGAATACTGATAAGGAGGTGTGCCTCCCGAAGCAAAAATAGTTGCTGTAGGTCCTGAAGTTTCAATTCTTGTAATTGTAGGAGCTTGTGCTGTAGTTACTTGTACGGTCTGACGATAAACACAACCATTAAATCCTAAATCTACATAATAACTACCTGGTCCCACCGTAATCGTCTGAGTGGTTGCACCTGTACTCCAAAGATAAGATGTGAAACCTGTACCAGCATCAAGCGTTGCCTTTTCATTTGAACAAATAGTCTGGTCGGTAAGTGTACCCGATTTTTTTGGAGATTTTAATCTTACGTTTAAGATTGCTGTATTCGGACATTCTGTAGGACTTTGAAATCTAATATAAAAGGTATTGGTAGAAGTAATGACTTGTGAAGTCGGGATAGCATTGATGCCAGTTTGTGCATCAGTTAAGCTTGCGTGGAAGGTTAAGGTTACAGCTGGATCTGCTGTAAATTGATTTTTATAATCATTCAGATTGGCTGTCTGAGAACCGTCAAGATTGTCATCACAAACATCAACACTGATGTTGTTGTTTAGTAAAGTAATTTTATTACCAATTTTAAAATTAATTTGGCCGAAAACTGTTGTACAGGTTCCGGTAAGTGCATCTACTCTTACATAAACTGTAGTGTTGGCAGTGTATGTCCAGTTTGTAGGTAATGAGTTGGCGTTTCCTGCGTTTGCGTCTGCCTGAACTAAATAATATCTTACATTAAAACTTGTTGAGTTGTTAACGATTTGAGTGGTGACATTAGCAAAATTTACATTGATAATTCCGTCAAAATTGTCGTCACATAAAGTTGCATTGAAATTAGCCGTATTAATATTCGGAGAAGGGGTTGTTGTTAAAGTAATTTGTGCGACTTTTGAACACCCGTATTGCGAAATTACGTTAGCGTATACCGTTCCTGCAGGACCTGTATACGTTGCAGGAGTTGTAATTGGACCGGTTAAATTAGAATTGGTAAAATAAGTAATGGTGATTCCGGAATCAGGGGATACGCTGGTTGTAGTAAGATTAAAAGCTCCGTTTCCGTTTGTGTCTGCACAAGAAGATAATGAAGCGTTATTTACTTGCAATACATCAATGTTTATAATGATCTTAAAATATTCAAAATCTGCAGGGTTGCCGTTTCCTTGTATATAATAGATGAAAGAATCTGTGGTGTCAGTTGTTAATCCAGCATTAGGAGTGTAAGTGATTTGTCCTGTTGTAGGATTTACTGTTGCGGTTCCTGAAGTTGGGACTAAGATAATTGCCGTATTCGCCGGAACAATGGTTTGAGTAGAATTGGTAAAAGCGGGAGTAATAACCTTTGTATTGCAAGATCCGATAGTATATGTCGTAGTAGTAATTGGAGGACAAAGCGTATAATTGTATGGAGTTGTAAGCTTAGATTCACAATTGTTTTTTGTCACTAAGCAAGTGTAATTTCCTGCACCATATAATTCCGGATTGATAGAATAAGAAGTTGCTCCGGGAATAATATTTCCATTCAGATACCATTGGTAGCTGTCGTAGCTGTTGTCAACCTGTAATAAAATTCCTAAATAACAATCTCCTGTTTTTGAAATAACAGGAACAGATGAGAATCCTGCGAAATATCCGCCATATCCTACTGCACCGCTTCCTGCGGCAATTCCTGCCGTTACAGATTTTGTAGAGTTTACCGTAATATTTCCTGTAACATTTGGAATGGAATAGGTTACCCAATTCGGATTTCCTGTTACTGGATAAGGTCCGTTGACCGCTGCAATAGGTCCGCTGTTTAAAGTTACTGTTGCTCCTGTTTGGGTGATAATGCTAAGTTTTGTATTGAAGGTCTGAGAACCGATTTGGTTGATAAAGCCTATTTCATCAACTTTATTAGGCATGAAGCAGCTTAATGGCGGAATAAAATTCATTCCACCGGTAGCATATTCGTTTACTGAAGGACTTCCTGTAATTCCTGCTAACAATTGATAAACATAAACGTTTTTATTGGTAGAAATCCCCATATTGTAGTTTCCGTTACCCTGATTGATATAATTGCTGCTTGGAACCATGAAATATTGTCCTGCATTTAGAGTAATCCCTGAACTTGCGCCATTTAAAGAAAACTGAGTGTTATCTTCAGTAGCAATGATAAGAGCAGTTTCCATTTGATAAGCAACGTTTCCATTTCCTTTTACTACGACAAAATCTTTTCCTAATCTGTCAACAGGAACAGCCTGGTCCATAAGAATATCATTGTTGGAGAAATTCAAATTAGTATATATTCCGTTGAAATTTCCGTTGGTCACAGAAATAGGTTTGGTTGCTTCTATTTTGGCACCGACTAAACCATCTAAATTATATTGTGAGTCTGTGCTTAAAGCATCTAAAACATAAGACTGTCCTTTATTGAGTGTAAATGTTTTGGTAGGAGATGAGCTGCCGTCAGAAAAAACGACATTCGGATTGTATCCGGAAATTACCACGGAAGTATTATCCTCAGTAGCAGTCACTCCAATAGTAGCGTTTACATAACTTGCTGTAGCTGTATTAGGAACTACTCCGGCGTAGAATTTTGTTCCTAAACCTGCTAATCCTTTTGAAGTGATGATTTCAGCATGGCTTTGTAAAGAAAATCGATAGTTGGCAAAGAATTTTTTTGACCCCTTTACATACATTCCCATAGAATTGGGTGTAAATAGTGAAGATTGATTAGTAGCAATCAGGAAATCATTTGGAATAGATACTTGTGCAGGGCTTCCTTTGCTTACCTGTACAGTGGTGAAAAGGGTGTTGTCATTGAAAATTTGTACTGAAAAAGGAGTGGTTTCGTTAGTTGATAAATACAGATAACCATTTAAACCAATAGTTCCTGCTTTTGAAGCCATTGGAGCAAACCAATGATCTGTATCAAGCTGTGCATTGAATAATAAACAAAGAAATGTACAAATGGTTAATAGAATTTTTTTCATTTTTTTCAATAAAGGATGCAAATGTAAGTATTAAAAATCAATTTTTTACATAAATTTTAAAGCTTGATTTGTTTGATGGTTGATATTATTGAATATTTAATGATTTTTTAATAAACTATAAAATCTAATAATTGTGAAATAAAAAATCCCGATGAAAAACTTCACCGGGATTATATTTAAAATTTAAAGGGTAAATTATAAACTTACTCTTACAAATCCTGTTACTTTTAGATCTGCGTTTACAGATTTTACATAGTCAGCAACTGAAATAGAGCTGTCTTTGATGAAATCTTGGTGTACCAAAGTATTGTCTTTGTAGAATCTCTGCATTTTACCTTTCAAGATATTGTCGATAATGTTTGCAGGCTTACCTTCTTCAGTAAGTTTGTGTCTTTCGATCTCTAATTCTTTGTCGATAGTTTCCTGAGAAACTCTAGTTTCGTCAAGAGCGATTGGGTTCATCGCAGCAGCCTGCATAGAAACCGATTTAGCAACTTCATCAGCTCCGTCTACTTTTGCAGAAAGAGAAGTGATAGCAGCAATTTTGTTTCCAGCGTGGATGTAAGCTCCTAAGAAAGGACCTTCGATTCTTTCGAATGTACCGATTTCAATTTTTTCACCGATAACCCCTGTTTGCTCGATTAATTTATCAGCAACAGTCATTCCGTGGAAATCTGTAGCTAATAATTCTTCCTTAGTAGCAGCAAAGATTGCCATTTCAGCTAATTCGTAAGCTAGCTCGATGAAAGCTTCGTTTTTACCAACGAAGTCAGTTTCACAGTTCAAAGAGATAATAGCACCTAACGTGTTATCTTCGTTTACTCTTGCGATTACTGCTCCTTCAGTAGACTCTCTGTCAGCTCTGTTAGCAGCAACTTTCTGTCCTTTTTTTCTAAGGATATCTACCGCTTTTTCGAAATCTCCTTCAGCTTCTACTAAAGCTTTTTTGCAGTCCATCATACCTGCACCTGTTTGGTTTCTCAATTTTGCTACGTCTGCAGCAGCTGGTGTATAAGACATAATATCTATTATTTTTTTATTTTAGATTAGTATTAATTTTTAGTTTATTTTTGAGCAGTGCAAAGATAATGATTTTAATGATAAACTAAAAAATGACTTTTCACGTTATTATAATTATTTAATAATTTTTTAAATACTCAGTTAATGAAAAAGATATTTCTTCTTATACTTTTAAGTGTTTTTTCTTTAGGTTTTTCTCAAAAAAAGAAAAAGGCTAAAGCGGTTGTGGAAAAAGAAACGGCAATTATCTATACAGAGGCCGATGCCGAAAATAGTAGTGAAGCGAGGGTAGTTGCAGGTTTTCTAAAACAGAATCCTAATCACGCTAAGACCGACTATTTCAAAAGAAAATTGATGGATATTATTATGGCTACTCCTTCTCCTTCCGAATCTAAGCCTATGATGGCTTCTGTAGGAAAAGATAAAGTTACCCCTAAAGCAGATAATTTCAGTAAACCTTTAGCTTCCAATACAAGTCTTAAATCTACTGCTCCTACAAGAACTGTGAATTATGCAAGTGTAGGTGGGACGAGTAAAAAATCGGGACCAGACGAACACGGAAAGAAAACAGCGGCCTTATTGACGCATCTTTTTAATAATGATGTTAGTGATAAAGAGGCGTATGTGAATGTTAAAAATAAATCGAAATGTAATATGGAGATGAAAATAAGCGGCAAGAAAAACTATAGTTTAATCATTCCTGCAAGAAGTGAAAACTATGTTATGGTAGATAAAGGAGATTATCAGTTATCTACAAAAGTGTGTGATTCACCATATACTACCTCTAAGAAAATAGAGAAAGATATTGAGATTGCTTTAAATGTAGGAGAGTAAAAGAATAAGAAAGAACAATATAATAAAAAAAGGTTAAGAAAAATTTTCTTAACCTTTTTTGTATTTTAACCTTTGAATTGTCCCATTGCAATGAACTTGTCTTGCCTTTGGGTTTCAAGTTCCTGTCCTGTGAATTTTGAGAACGCTTTGATATTCTGTAAAATCGAATTTTTCAAGTTTAAGAAAGTCGTTTCTGTATCGTAATGTGCTCCTCCAAGAGGTTCTTCAATAATACCATCAATGAATTTCTCTCTTAAAGCATCTTTTGGAGTAAGATTCAATGCGTTTGCAGCATCTTCTTTGTGATCCCAGTTTCTCCAAAGAATTGAAGAACAGCTTTCAGGTGCGATTACTGTATACCAAGTGTTTTCAAGCATATATACTTTATTCCCAACACCAATTCCTAATGCACCACCACTTGCTCCTTCACCAATGATATAAGTGAAAATAGGAGTTTTAAGCTGCACCATTTCGAAGATGTTTCTTGCAATAGCTTCACCTTGTCCTCTTTCTTCAGCTTCTAATCCTGGGTAAGCTCCCGGTGTATCTACCAAAGTAACTACAGGAATCTGGAATTTTTCAGCAAGCTTCATCAATCTTAAAGCTTTTCTATATCCTTCAGGATTCGGCATTCCGAATCTTCTGTATTGTCTTTCTTTAGTAGTTCTACCTTTTTGAGTCCCTATAATCATTACTTTCTGACCGTCAAGGGTAGCGATACCACCAATCATTGCAGGATCATCAGCAAAATTTCTGTCTCCGTGAAGTTCTAAAAAACTCCCTTTGTCTACCATTCCATTGATATAATCTAATGTATAAGGGCGATCAGGGTGACGAGATAGTTGTACTCTCTGCCAAGGAGTAAGATTTCCATAGATTTCTTTTTTCTTTTCTATGATTTTATCCTCTATCTGGCTGCATGCTAATTTTACATCAACACCACTTTCTTCTCCTACTAATGAACAAGTTTGGTATTGATCCATTAATTCTTTTATAGGAAGTTCGAAACTTAAATATTCCATTTCTTGAAGTAAATTAAATCTTTCAAATGTATGAAAAATTATGGTAATTTTATTTAAAATTATTTATAGCATTGCTTATTCTAGAGGTAGTTTCCTCTTTTCCAAGAAGTTCCATGATGTCTGGAACGTCAGGACCTTTCAGTTCTCCTACTAATGATAAACGCAACGGCATCATTACTTTACCCATTCCTAAGCCTTTATTTTCAGCGAAATCGTGAACAACCTGCTTTAAATTTTCAGCATTGAACTCTGCTCCTTCTAAATTTGAAGCTAATTCTCCTAAAACTGCAGAAGTTTCATCGTTCCAGGCTTTTTTAGATGCTTTTTCATCATAAGAAGTTGGAGCTTCGAAGAAGAACTTCCCGTTTTCGTAGATGTCTTTCGGGAAAGTCGCTCTTTCTTTCATCAGGTGAATCACTTTTAATAATTTTTCATCAGAAAGAGTGATGTTCAGATCTGAATTCTTCAGGATATTCAATAATGTTTCATCAGATGTCTTCTGAATATACTGATGGTTGAACCATTCCGCTTTTTCTTTACTGAATCTTGCTCCGGCTTTGTGAACTTTATTTAAATCAAATTCTTTTGCCATTTCCTCAAGAGATAAAATTTCTTTATCATCTGCAGGAGACCAGCCTAAAAGTGCAACCATATTGATAAAAGCCTCAGGAAGATATCCGCTTTCTCTGTAACCTTTAGAAATATTTCCTGTTGCAGGATCTGTGAAATTTAATGGGAAAACCGGGAATCCGAATTTGTCACCGTCTCTTTTGCTTAGTTTTCCTTTTCCTTCCGGTTTTAAAATCAATGAAAGGTGCGCAAATTGAGGTGCTTCCCATTCCATTGCTTCATATAATAAAGTATGTAGACCTAAAGATGGTAACCATTCTTCACCACGGATCACATGAGAAATTTCCATTTCGTGATCATCGATGATGTTGGCAAAATGATAAGTCGGCATTCCGTCGTTTTTTACCAAAACTTTGTCGTCCAGTGTATTGGTGTTTACAGATGATTTCCCACGGATGATGTCTTCGAGATTTAATATCCTGTCAACAGGCATTTTGAATCTTACTACATACGGTGTTTTTGCATCCAGTAATTTTTGAACTTCTTCTTCAGAAAGTGCAAGACTGTTTTTTAAACGGTTTCTTGTTTTGTTGTCGTAAGAGAAAACATCTCCTTTTGCTTCATATTCTGCACGAATGGCATCAAGCTCTTCTGCTGTATCAAAAGCGATGTAAGCATAATCTGTTTTTAAGATTTGCTCTGTGTATCTGTCGTAAATATCTCTTCTTTCAGATTGTCTGTATGGAGCGTATTTTCCTCCTTTTTTAGGGCTTTCGTCAGCAATGATTCCGCACCATTCAAGTGCTTCTTCGATGTATTCTTCTGCTCCTTCCACGTATCTTGCGGTATCTGTATCTTCAATTCTTAAGACAAATTCACCACCTTGGTTTTTAGCAAAAAGGTAATCATATAATGCCGTTCTTACGCCTCCTAAATGCAAAGGTCCTGTCGGACTTGGAGCAAAACGTACTCTTACTTTCTCCATTTTAATTAAAATTTTGGTGCAAATTTACTCAATTTTATGTGTTTGAATAAGCTTTTTATAAATTGGTTGCTTCCATCAATCATAATTTCTATTTTTGTATAAATAATGAATTCTTAAACTATGTTAGAAATTGGCGAAAGACCTTGGGGAAAATATTTTGTATTAGCAGATGAGCCGAATTACAAATTAAAAAGAATTGAAGTAAATCCCGGACAAAAATTATCTTACCAATATCACCATAAAAGACAAGAGCAATGGACGATTATTGAAGGAGATGCTACGGTAGTTCTGGACGATAAAGAGATTAGCCTGAAATACGGTGAAAGCATTTTTATTCCACTGGGAGCAAAGCATAGAATGATGAATCTTTCTGACAAACCTGTTGTTTTCATTGAAGTACAAACCGGTACTTATTTTGGTGAGGATGATATTGTGAGAATTGAGGATGAGTATGACAGAAGCTAATTATTAATTTCCTTTAATGAAAATTATTTTCCACGAGAATCAGTTGTGTTACAGAGGCACATCCAATGCGCTTTTTGATTATGCTCATTACAATGAAGAAATTCTTAACAATGAGTCTCTGATTCTTTTTCCTCAAGACAGTCCGAATAATGTTCCCGAAGCTATTGAACGTTTTGAAAAACGTTTCAAAGTGTATGGCTATAAAGATATTGCTGACCGAGATGATTTTATTAAAAAATCAAAAGCGGATATTTATTATGCTATTAAATCGGGTGAAAAGGAAAATGATGCTCCTGTAGATATTATTAAAACGGTAATTCATGCTGTTTTTAAGTATAATGAACCTTATGGGAATGTATATGCATATGTGTCAGAATGGTTAGCAAAGACCATGAGCAATGGGGAAATTCCATTTGTTCCTCATATTGTTGAGCTCCCTGAAGTAAGTGGCGATTTGCGAAATGAATTGAACATTCCCAAAGATGCAATAGTCTTTGCCAGATACGGCGGTTCGGAAACGTTTGATATAGATTTTGTAAAAAATGCTGTAAAAAAAGCAGCCAGAAAAAATAAAAACTTGTACTTCATTTTTATGGGGACGGAAGATTTCGTTAAAAGAAATATCTTCAGACCCTATAAAAATATTATTTTTTTACCTCCGACTACGGATGTGGAAAGAAAAGTCAAATTTATCAATACTTCCGATGCTTACTTGCACGCCAGAGTACAAGGCGAAAGCTTTGGGATTGCAGTAGGCGAGTTTTCCATTAAAAATAAACCGATCATCACATGGTCCGGTTCTGATGAAAAATCTCATCTTGAAATTTTGGGAGACAAAGCTATTTTATATAGCAATGAGAAAGACTTACTAACAATACTCAATACATTTACACCCAATGTTGAAACCAATTGGGATTGCTATTCTCAGCATTTCAATCCTGTAACCGTGATGAAAAAATTTGAAGAGGTTTTTATCAACTCTAATTAAAACAATGATTTTAAATAAAGCTTAACTCTCTTTTTAAACTTTAGAGGGAGTTTAATTTCCTTTTGTGGGTGATTCGCTTCAAAGTTTTTAATAAAATCTTCGGTATTTTTAGCTTTTACAAATATCAGTTCCTTCCAATGATCCGGAGCTAAAGGATGAAAGTTTTTAAAGTCGGTATAATTATCAACATTTAAATTGTCCCATCTATTCAAGAAATCCTGAGTGTCGAAATCATTGTTGTGTCCCCAGTTATTTACTTTCTGATGAATTTCTTCTGTGCTTCTTGCCCATGATTGATGAATGTTATTAAAATTTAATCTTAGGTAATACTCATTTTTTGGAAGTCTTGCATTCACGTATACCGGAACATTGGTAATAAGGAAACACGCCTCAGTATATGGAGAAATTACGAAAAAGCCGTCTTCGGTTTGTTTAAACAATGTAACAAAATTGACGAAAAAATTAACAGGTGTTTTTTCTGGTTTATTCAGAAGATACTTGTGCTTTTTCAGAAAAGAAGTCAGTTTCTCAAAATCTACAGGATATTCATCACTGTCGATTTGCAGATGCCATCCTCCTTCACCCATTTGCTTAGCCAGCATATTTCTTTGTCTCGTATCCAGATCAATCGTAGACATTCCTTCTACATAAAAAGTATCGCTGTAAAACGTAATTTTATTGCTGTGATCGAGATTTTTAAGATCATCAAAGACATGTTGAGGAATTGTAAAGTCATTTCCTGCCCACGTTTTTCCGTCTTTATCGTAGCAGATGTATATTTTATCCGAAAAATCATAGACTTGTTTCAACGAATTGAAAATAAATTTATAATCGTAGGATAAGAGGTAGCCGACCTTAATAATATCTCTTTTGTCTCTCATAATTTACAATAAATGCTTAATTTCGTTTTCCTAAATAATAGGGGAAAGCAAAATAATAAATTAAAAATGGGAATTAAAAGATTTTTTAAAAATAAAATCAAGGATCGTAATTTTATCAAAAACAAAAGAAAAATTAAGATCAATCATTTTGATTTAGATTTTTTCAAAAATTATACATTTAGTTTCATTAAAGATGAAAATCCGGAAGTTTCTATTATTATTCCGGTTTACAACCAAATCAGGTATACTTTAAACTGCCTTTATACATTGGATCAGTTTGATCGCCATATTTCAAAAGAAATCATCATCATTAATGATAAAAGTACTGATGAAACGCTTGACTTCCTAAGAAAAATAGAAGGAATTCGAGTGATTGATAATGAAGAGAATTTAGGGTTTTTAAGAAATGTAAATAAAGGAATTCAGGCTGCAAAAGGCAAATACGTTTACCTTCTTAATAATGATGTTGAGGTTCAGGAAAATTACTTGTCAAGTCTTTTAGACGTTTTTACGTCCAAAAAGAATGTGGGTGCCGTTGGTTCCAAGATGATTTTTGCAGACAATACTTTACAGGAAGCAGGATGTCTTATTTTCAAAAACTCTGAAATTATTAACATTGGCAGAAGAGAAGCGATTGATACTCCGAAATACAATTACTTACGAAAAGTAGATTATTGTTCAGGCTGTAGTTTATTGTTTCACAGAATGAATGCGAAAGGAAATCTTAATATTTTGGATGAAGCTTTTTTACCTGCTTATTATGAAGAAACGGATCTTTGCCAGAGATTAAAATATGAGCAACATTTGGACATTTATTATCAGCCTAATTCTGAAATTCTGCACTTTGAGAATGTTTCTTACACCGGAAAAGATAATTCGGGAAAAGAGCTTTTGCTTCAACAAAACAGGGAAGTATTCCGTAAAAAATGGGATCAGTATTTTACGGATGAAATGTTTCTTCCCAACAGAGAAATTAATTATAACAGACACTTTAAGAAACCGGGTTTCCTCTTTTTAGAAGAAAATATGCCAAAACCCGATCAGGATTCCGGATCGAGAAGATTTTTAGAAATTATTAAAATTCTTCAAAAAAACAATCACAAAATCACTTTAGCAGTAAGGCATTTCGATGAGGTGACTGATCTCGCTTATGTAAAATTCTTTAGAGGAATAGGCGTGGAAGTGTGTATGGATTACGTTACGGTAAAAGATAAAATTGTAAGAGTCGTAGATCAGGTAAAAGAAGCGATTAATTCTGTGGATATTATCTGGCTGTTCAGACCCATAGGTTTTGATTATTGGTATCAAGATATCAAGCATCTTATTTCCGGAAAGAAACTGGTGTATGATATGGTAGATCTTCATTATTTAAGAATGGAGCGTGAGAATAAATATATCGAGGTCACAAAAGACAGAACAAAACTCATTAATTTTTTCAGAGAGAAAGAATATTTTGGAATGAATACCGTAGATGCTGTTGTGTCTATTAGCGATGAAGAGAAAAATGCAGTTTCGAAGAATGGAGTAAACTATGATAAAATATTTACAGTAAGCAATATTCATCAGGCTGCAACTCCAAAACCGGTTGATTTTTCAAAGAGAGATGGGCTTCTTTTTATTGGAGGATATAATCACTTACCGAATATCGATGCTGTAAAGTTTCTGCATAATGAGATTATGCCTTTGGTATGGGAAAAGAATAAGGAGGTTAAGATTTTTATTTTAGGTCCTGATTTTCCCGAAGATTTGAAACAGCAATATCATTCAGAGAAATTCCAGATTTTAGGATTCCAGAAATCGGTTGATCATTGGTTCGAAAATGCCAGAGTTTTTGTAGCGCCACTTCGTTACGGAGCCGGAGTAAAAGGAAAAATCGGTCAAGCTTTAGAATTTAAATTACCTGTAATTACCACAGGAATCGGAGCTGAAGGAATGAGCCTGGAAGACAGAAAAACTGCATTGATTTCTGATGAAAACCCTCAGAATTTTGCAGATAAAATTCTGGAACTTTACGATAATGAAGAGTTATGGCAGACTTTACACGAAAATAGCCTGTTGCCGCTTTCAAAATTCTCTATAGAAACTCAGGAAGAGAACATCAAAAAAATGCTTACATACTTAGGATTTGAAGATTAATTCTTATAAATCTTCTGGTATTTTTTAGGTTTAAAAAATTGGTACATCAATTTTCTGTACCATTCATTATAATATTTGGCTTTATACTTTTTATTCTCACGGATTAAGCTCATAATGTTGTGAAAATCCAGTCCGTTTTGTTGGTAAAAAGTATAATGCTTTTGGTAGATTTTGAAGAAATTGTCAGATAATTTCGAGCTGTTGTCTATACTGGTATTGGTCAGGGAATTTGTAGTATTTCTAATTCTGTAGAAAAACAAAAACTCATCAATTTTATAGGGTTTTATTCCTTTTTCAATTAAAGAGATCCAAAAATCCCAGTCTTCATAATAGCTGAGCTGGGTATCAAAACCACCCGTTTGTTCAAAATCCTCTTTGTAAATAAGTGCAGTAATCGGAATGCAGTTTTCAATTAAGAAATCAAAAGTGTTAAAAGGCTGTAAAACCCATTCTTTATCTGTTTTTTCAAAGAATTTTCCTTTGGTGTAGCAAATTCTTATTGCTGGGTTTTTAGAAAGAATCTGATGCGTTTTCTCTAAAAATGATTTTTCTATGATATCATCACAATCCAGAAAAAGGATATATTTTCCTGAGGCATGCTTTACGCCGTGATTGCGGGCAGAAGACTGTCCCTGATTTTCCTGGTGAATGATTGTCAAATTTCTAAATGCCTCATTGTTTTCAATAGAATCTAAAACGGCTCTATCAGAACCATCATTCACAATGATGATTTCAAAATCCGGATACGTTTGGTCATAAACACTTTTCAGTGTCTCATGAATATAATCTTCACCGTGATAATAAGGAATGATAATAGAAATTTTTTCACTCATGCTTTAAGAAATTAGGGTCTTAAACCAGTTTTCAAAACTATATTTATTTTTAATTTCAGAAGGTATTTCCTGATAAGGACTTTCAACAAAGTTTTTTAATCCATCTTCGTCATCTTCTCCTATGATAAAGATATTTTCTTTTTTATAAAAATCATAGTTTTTTACATCCGTATTATCTGTAATCAGTTTTTTATGATATTTCAAAGCTTCAAAAAACCTGAAAGATAGTCCGTTGTGTTCTTTTAATTTTAAATCTAAAAGCGCTTTGGAGCTTTTTACATGATTCATATTTTCTTCATACGATAAAAACTGATTGGTAAATGTAATTTCACCTTCAGCATCTCGTTTGTTCCAGGTAAATAAAAGAATTTTCTGAGATATGTTTTTCAACGTAAAGGTTTTTGAGATATTCTTTAAAACGTTGAAACGTTCTTCAACATAAGTTCCTAGGTAAAAAACATCCTGCTTTATGGTTTCCTCGTTCTTATTTTCATTAAAATTAAAAAAGAAATTGGTTAGAAAGTAGATGTTATTTTTTTCATCCACATCGCTCTTGTCAAAAACATAAAAAGCATCAAAGAATTTAATTTTTGAGTAAATTGCCGGTGTTCTGTTAAGACCGTCCCAATGGTTTCCGACCAGCTTTTTGGCTTTTGTTTTTATAATGCAAATGAATTCATCTGAAAAGAAATCAGTATTCAACATCAAAATGGTATCATAATGAGGAAGCTTCTCTGCCTTTTCTAGTAATGTTCTTTCAATAAACTCTTTACGAAGCTGATCCTTGTAGCTTTTATCCTTTAAAATCGTTTTACGGTAAAGATTTTTGACTTTTTGAGCCATATTTTTGTACCTGAACTTTTCCTCAGCAAAAAAAATGAAATCAACATTTTCATAGCCTAAATCATCCAGATTCTTTTTGATCAGGATGGGAATTTCTGCATAATTATGCATGATGATGAGGATCTTTTTCATCGGTATAGAAAATTGAAGATGAAAGATAAAAGAGGTTTTTCAGACTTGATTTTTCTTTTTAAAAGAGCGTGTTGAGTTTGAATATAAGCCAGCAATCGTTCAATGGTCGTATTAGGATTATTTTGAAGATATTCTCTGAATTTTTTCTCCTTATCATTGAATGTTCTGAGCTTAATTTTATATTCCCTGAAGCTTTTTGGCTCCCTGTTCACATCAAATTTTTGAATCATCTTCTCCTTTGACTTTTCATCTTTTGGATATGATATTCCGCCAACCTGCTGTTCGCTGTGGATTCGATACCTAAAAAGCTTATCGTTGATAAAATCGAATCTATTTTCTTCTGAAGCGATTACGGCAATCCATTCATCATGATGGAATCCGTCAATTAATGGAAAAGGCAAAACTTTTTCAACAAAAGATTTTTTTATGGCCATCGATGCACCGGTTGCAAAATTTCCTATGGTACAGAAAATTTTAAAATAATCTAAATTGCTACTATTTAAAATTTGTGGAACATCCCAAACGGTATATTTTTCAAGAGTATTGTTGCTATCATCTATTAGATAACCATTTGAACAAATAACATCAATTTTAGGATGCTGCTTAAAATGATCAACATACATTTCTACTTTTACCTCTTCCCAGATATCATCCTGATCACTTAGAAAAATGATTTCACCTGTACATAATGAAATTGCTTTCTCGAAGTTTTTTACACTGCGCAGATTTTTTTCATTAGAATAAATTCTGAAGATTTCAGGGAACTGGGCGTGATATTCTTTTAGAATTTGTAGTGTTGCATCGTTGGATCCGTCATCACACACGACGATTTCGTCTACTTTAACGGTTTGATGTAGGATTGAATCAATCTGTTGCTGAAGGTATTTTTCACCATTAAATGTACATAATGCTACAGATATTTTCATGATTCATTCAGTTTGAAAACAGTATTTACCCAATTATCCAATGTATACTTTTGATAAATCTCCTGAGGAAGTTTCTGATAATCAGATTCAAAAAAAGATTTTTTCACATTGCTGTAATCTTCATTCAATATCAAAATGTTTTCCGGGTTATAAAAGTCGTAATTTCTAATATTTTGATTATCAGTGATGAATTTTTTTTCCAATGCCATCGCTTCAAAAATACGGAAGCTTAATCCCATTTGATTATGACGTTGTAAATCGAGAATGACTTTACAGCCTTTATACAGTTTGGGTAATGATTGTTGCGGGATGTTTTTTCTTCTAAATTTTAAAATATGAATGTTTTTTTTATCAATAATTTGAAAAATCTGGTTCTTCCAGCTTTTTTTACCGGCAATAATGGTTTTGAACTTTATACGCAACGAATCAATCTTATTAATAAGTAGATTGAGTTTTTCTAATCGTTTTTTGTCATAAGAAGTGATGTAAAACAGATCAAGATGCGGGTGTTGCTTTTCAGCCGGAAAGTATTCCAAATAATTATAATTGGTAATTTTATTGAACCCAAACTTTGCGACATCTTCGTCATCAAAAGAAAAAACAGTATCAAAAAAGTGGAGAATGTGTTCAGCAGGGTTTCTGGACATACTGTCGTAAAGATAAGCGATATTTCTTTCCGCATGTTTACGAATTTCGGTATGTACTCTTTCTTCAATCGCTTCAGGATTAATAACAAGAATCTGATCTTGTTTTCCTATTTTGTGCAACGATTCTATGATGAAATTCTGTCTTTTTTCATGCTTAAGATTTTTACCTAAGAAAACTTTGCTAAAGGTATTTTTTACTCTTGCTCCAAAATTTTTGTGAGTGAAAGCTCCAATGTTAATATGGTATGCCTCTATGCCTTTTTCTTTGAGCTTATTGACGATATGCTCGTCATAATGCCAAAAATCAAAACTAATCAAACAAATTTTCATACCACAAAAATAAAGATTTTAAATTTTAAATTTATACTTTTGGACTAAACCCCTAGTTTCTCAATGAAAAAAAATGTTCTGATAGATGTTGAACGATTAAAATATCCAAAATCTGGAATTGCAAACGTTTGTATATCACTGATAAAAGGATTAGATCAAAAAATATCTGCTTTTAATTATACATTTTATGGGCCAAAAGCTAATATTCCGGCTACACAATCCAAATTTAATACCATAAACTGGAAATTCTGGCAAAAAAAGATTCCGGTATCTACGTCTTCTTATGCCCTTATTCACACAACGCATCAGCTTTCAGAATATTTTCACAACCTTAAAAAAAGTCAAAAAAAAGTTGTGACCTTGCATGATCTTAATTTTTTACACGATAAGAGCTCGGCAAGAAAAGTAGAAAAAAGCAAACGTCTCGTACAAAAGAATATTGGAAATGCGGATGCCATTGTTTGTATTTCCGAATTTGTGAAGGATGATTTTATAAAGAATAAACATTTATTTCAATTAAAAGAAAATGTAAAAATAGAGGTCGTTTACAATGGTTTAATGTTTCCTGAAAAAGTAAATTTTACAGCTCCCCAAGATTATCCTTTTATTCATGAGAAGTTTATCCTGAATATTGGCGTTCTTTTTCCTAAAAAAAATCAGAATGTCCTGTTAGATTTAATTTCAAAAAATGACAGACATCTCGTATTGATAACGAGTTCCGCAAAGTCAGAGTACAAGGAAAAGTTTCTTGAAAAAATTAAAACATTAGGATTGACTGAGCGCGTACATATTTTAGAAAATGTGGAGAATGAAGAAAAGTATTTTTTACTTCAGCACTGCGAAGCCTATTGTCATCCTTCATTAGCAGAAGGTTTCGGAATACCTCCTGTTGAGGCAATGTATTTTGGGAAACCTGTTTTTCTAAGCGCGTTGACAAGTCTTCCTGAAATTGGAGGTGATTTAGCTTTTTATTTTGAAGATTTTTCTGCTGAAAAGATGAATGAGGTTTATCTGAACGGAATTTCCACATTCAATGAAGATAAAGAAGTTTTCCAAACCAGATTAAAAGCAAGAGCTTTAGAATTCAGTTATCTTAAAATGGTCGAATCGTATGAAAATATATACAAGGAATTATTAATTTAAAGCTTTAGTTTTCCAAGTCGAAGTTTCCATTTGAATTTCTGAATGCTGTCTCCGTATTTTATATCAATACGTTTGATTTCAAATTTATTTTTCCAAGGAAAAGATTCTATCTCGTTGCCAATTCTTAAGGCGGCAGTAATTCCTGATTGTTCAAGCATTTCAAAAAATGCTCTTTTTTTATTTTTTTCTTTTGGGAACTTTCCATAAGGATAGGCCAATACATGAGAGAATTTTATGGCATTTTCCTTTAGAATTTCAATGTTTTTTTTGAGATCTTCTCGTGCATTCTCCACAGACATTTCAGAATAGTTTTTATGAGAATGGCTATGAAGTGCAATTTCTATGAGTTCAGGGTTTAAATTTCTAATTTCATCAAAACTCATGAAATGTTTTTCTGAAGAATTTTCTCCGTTCTGAATGTATTCTGTAAGAATGAAGATGGTAGCTTTTAACTGATATTTTTCTAACAGGGGAACTAAATATTCAAGGTTGTTGTAATAACCGTCATCAAAGGTCAGGATAATTTTATTCGGGATGTTGTTCTCTTTGTCAAGTTCTTTGAAAAATAGAGTGGTGAAGTTGTTTTTTATATAAATAAATTGCTTCTCTAAATTCTCTGTAGTTACGATAAGGTCGTTTTTAGAAGCTATGTTTTTAGGCAAAACCTGATGATACATCAAGATACGAACGGCTTTTCTTTTTGATAAACCGAGTAGTCCTTTTACAGCGTTTGTTAACATGCCTTACCGAATTTGGAAATTTCGTGAAGTTTTTTGTATTTCAAAAAGGTATAGAAAGCTGCTGTTGCTGCTGCGTAATATCCAACCAAGCCATCTAAGAAGCCTAAACGGATGAAATAAGACTTGATGAACTGATACATCGGTTTAAAGATGATTTTGGCTGCATTTGATCTTTTCCCGTTGTCGTACATTTTTTCTGCCATCATCGAAGTGTATTTGTTAGACTTTTCGATGTGGTGGTATATGTCTTTGTACGTATAATGGTTGATCTTACCTTCTATTTTTCCTTTCTTTTCTGAAGTAATGAATGCTTCATGAACAATATCTTCAGAATATTTCCCGGCATTTTTCCTGAATAGTCTTTCTCTCTTTATATTTCCCCAACCTCCATATTTCAAAGCTTTTCCTAAGAAAATATTATTGAACCCTATTTCATATACGTTGAATGGAGCCACTTCAGCTTCGACGATTTTTTTTATCGATTGCTGTGCCTGTTGATCAGGAATTTCATCAGCATCTAAGAAAAGAATCCAATCGGCATTACAAAGACTTATTGCATAATTTTTCTGCTTTCCGAATCCTTCAAACTTCTTTTGTACAAATTTTACTTTTGAAAATTTTTTACAGATTTCTACAGTATGGTCCGTCGAGAAACTATCTACTACAATAATTTCGTCAGCAAGATCATGAATTGCGCTGAGGTTTTTTTCGATAATCCGATCTTCATTGAAGGTGATAAATGCTACGGATAGCTTCATTCTGTACTTATGTTTTATACAAAAATACAGTTTATTTTCAGATTCGGAAATTTTATAAATATTAAGACTTAGATGTATTCTTCTTTTAAAAATTCATAGGTCTTAAAAGAGCTTAAAGCACTCAGATAGGAGAGGATAATTCCCTTTTTACCATCTAGTATTCCCAGTTTTAAAATATACATTTTAAAAAAGTTGAAAATGCTTTTTGAGATTTGTTTAATCAACAGATAAGGCACATTTTTCTCACGTAAATCTTTTGCCTTTAGTTGAGCATAATGGATTACTTTATGATAGTAGGCCTGATAAGAATCGAAAGAGAAATGTAAAAGATAATTTTTAAGAACTCCCGGATTATTCAAATTTTGAAGACCTTCATGTACTCTTTTGTTTTCATCATAGTTTCCTACCGATTTTTTAAAAAGGCGGATGTTTTTGTCATTTTGTGTTCCCGAATAATGAACAGGTTCTCCCATGAAGAAGAATTTTCGTTTAAAATAATAAGCATCTTTTGCTTCCGGGTCCTGTATTTCCTGCAAAATTTCAGCTTTGAGTGAAGGAGTTACCCTTTCGTCTGCATCTAAAAATAAAATCCATTCAAAACTAGCATAGGAGAGACATAGATTTCTTTGCTTGGTAAAGTCTTCAAATTTATTTTGATATACTTTTACTTCCGGAAATTGAGTTTTAATAATTTCTATTGTTTTGTCTGTGCTGTAAGAGTCTAAAACAATAATTTCATCTGCAAAAGCTATAGATTTTAATGCTTCTTCTATATTCCTTTCTTCATTATACGTAATAAGAAGGGCGCTTATTTTCGGGTTCTTCATTTTCAACAACTAATTAGTATGTGTTAGATAATAAAAGTTGCTAAAAGTTAATCAATCGTTTGTATGAATTTTATAATAAAAAAATAACACTCTGAAAATGAGTGCTATTTTTTTTAAAAATCCTGTTTTTCTAACTTATTTTTGAAATTCTGTAATTGTTTTCTCAATAATTTTTACACAATCTAGTAACTGCTCTTCAGTAATTACCAAAGGAGGTGCTAATCTGATGATATTTCCATGGGTTGGTTTAGCCAATAACCCATTTTCTTTTAATTGTACACAGATATTCCAGGCTGTAGAACTGTCCGGAGTATCGTTGATTAAAATTGCGTTGAGTAAACCTTTTCCTCTTACTTTGGTAATCAGATCAGTTTTTGCAATTAATTTCTCAATTTCAGCTCTGAATAATTGTCCTAATTCTTCAGCTCTCTCAGATAATTTTTCTTCTTCAACAACATTCAAAGCTGCAAGAGCAACTGCACAAGCAATCGGATTTCCACCGAAAGTGGAACCGTGTTGTCCCGGTTTTATTACATTCATGATTTCGTTGTTTGCCAGAACTGCTGAAACCGGATACATTCCTCCTGAAAGTGCTTTCCCCAAGATCAAAATATCAGGCTGAACATCTTCGTGGTGACAAGCGATTAATCTTCCCGTTCTTGCAATCCCAGTCTGAACTTCATCAGCTATGAAAAGAACATTGTGTTGTTTACACAATTCAGAAGCGTTTTTCAAGAATCCGTCATTCGGAACATAAACTCCTGCCTCTCCTTGAATAGGTTCAACCAAGAACGCTGCAATATTTCCTGCTTCTCTGTTTAAGACCTCTTCTAAAGCGGCAATATCATTATATGGGATTTTAATAAATCCTGGTGTGAAAGGTCCGTAATTTTGATTGGCATCAGGGTCATTGGAAAAAGAAACAATTGTTGTTGTTCTTCCGTGGAAGTTATTTTCACACACAATGATTTTTGCTGCATTTTCTGAAATTCCTTTTACTTCATAACTCCATTTTCTCGCCAATTTTACTGCTGTTTCTACAGCTTCTGCCCCGGAATTCATTGGTAAAACCTTATCGAAACCAAATAGAGTAGTGATCTTTTGTTCGTATTCTCCTAATTTCGAATTATAAAAAGCTCTTGAAGTTAAAGCTAATTTCTGCGCCTGTTCAACTAAAGCATTTACAATTTTCGGGTGAGAATGACCTTGGTTAACAGCAGAGTATGCTGAAAGGAAGTCATAATATCTCTTGCCTTCTACATCCCAGACAAAAACGCCTTCTCCTTTATCCAGAACAACGGGAAGAGGGTGGTAGTTGTGAGCTCCGTATTGGTTTTCAAGGTCAATGAAATACTGTGAGTTTTTTTCTGCTGTTGACATATATTTTTGGTTTTTTACAAAGTTAATTATTCTAAATTATCCGACTGAAGTAAAATAATTCTGAAAATAGACAAGATTCAGTAGAAGTGTGAAGGTTTAGTTCTGATTACAGGAAAATATTTGTTAAAGTCTGATTGGGTTTTGGTTTTTATATCTTTTTTAGTCTTACAATGAAAATATATAGGTAAAAAAAATCCGCCTTTGATGAAATGGCGGATGTATTGATGTTTTTAAACTATAATTATTCTAAACTTACTTGATTTTCCTTAAGATATTGATCTATATAAGTTTTTAATTCAGCTTTCTTTGCCGGATCTTTTACTAAATCATATATACTAATTAGTCCATTATTGCCAAAATCTACCAATACCGAATTCTCTTTTGTAGAAGAGCTTTGCCAATTGGAATAATTAAGTACAGGAGTTATTTTTTCAAGATTGTAAATTCCAGCCGTTGCTAAAGATTTGTCTCCGCCTCTCGTTTTGTAAAATAATTTTTTAGCATAATTTTTTGAAGCTTCTGCAGCATCAGTTCCATTACTCATTCCATTTACAGCTGTTTTTACACCTGCTCTTGCAGCGCTTTCGCGATTAGAATTTGTTGTTTTTGCCTGGAAAATTATATCAAAGGCAGATCCGGTATATATATCAACCGCGACATGAGTACCATACGTTTTAACTATTTGTTCAGGACTTTTTTCTTCAATATCCTTAGAAAAATCAGCGGTTAGGTAATTACTCAAAAGTTCACTATCTGTGTTGATTCTATATCTCTTTTGTTTTATAATTAAATTGTAGCTTCCGTAGATATAGTTTGGATCATATTTTTTATTGCTTAAAATGGCTGTAGTAAAAGGAATTGTTTGTCCAAATACACTAAACTGCTCGGTTGCTGATACTTTTGTTGAAAGCATTTTTGAAAAAGCAGCCGCGTTTTCTCCATATTCTTCTTTATATTCCTGAGATAGGATATTTTCTTCTGACAAACGTTGAGCTTGTTCGATTTTAAATTTATCTGTATCAATTATTTTAGATGCTACAGAATTTTCATTTGCGTACGAACCTAACACATTATAACCATATCCTAAAGCATTGTATGTTCCGGATAGTTGGGAAGGTTCATTGACAGGAAGTTGTAGATGTTCCCAATTTTCTCCAGTTTCTTCATTGATGATTTCGTCATTTGTTGTGGTTGAACATGACAAAGCCAAAGCCATAAGTATCACACTGTAGGATCGAAAGAATATTTTTTTCATTGTTTTATTTTGATCTAAGATACTATTAAATCATCAAATGGTGATATTCTATAGTATGATAAAAGTCAATAAAAAAACCGCCTCAAGTGAGACGGTTTCAGGTGTATTGTGAAAAATCTTAGTGATTTTCATATTTTCTATCCATTACAAAATCCTCCATGAATTTTGTAGTATAGTTTCCTGCAAGATAATCTTCATTATCCATTAATTGTCTATGGAAAGGAATAGTTGTTTTTACTCCTTCAATATAGAACTCTTCTAATGCACGTCTCATTTTTGCAATAGCTTCCTCACGAGTTTGAGCTGTCGTGATCAATTTTGCAATCATAGAATCGTAGTTAGAAGGAATAGTGTATCCAGAATAAACGTGAGTATCTACTCTGATTCCGTGTCCACCTGGAATATTTAATCTTGTGATTTTTCCCGGAGATGGTCTGAAATCAGCGTAAGGATCTTCCGCGTTGATTCTACATTCGATTGAATGTAATTTTGGATAATAATTAATTCCTGAAATCGGAGTTCCTGCCGCTAAAAGAATTTGTTCTCTGATTAAGTCATAATCGATAACCTGTTCAGTAATTGGGTGTTCTACCTGAATTCTGGTGTTCATTTCCATGAAATAGAAATTTCTATGTTTATCAACCAAGAATTCAATAGTTCCTACACCTTCGTAAGCGATGAATTCTGCTGCTTTTACAGCTGCTTCACCCATTTTTTCACGAAGATCATCAGTCATGAAAGGAGAAGGTGTTTCTTCCGTCAATTTCTGATTTCTTCTTTGTACAGAACAATCTCTTTCAGAAAGGTGGCAAGCTTTACCAAATTGGTCACCCGCAACCTGAATTTCAATATGTCTAGGCTCTTCAATCAGTTTTTCCATGTACATACCTCCGTTTCCGAATGCAGCTACAGCTTCCTGAATTGCAGATTCCCAGTGATCTTTAAGGTCTTCAGCTTTCCAAACCGCTCTCATCCCTTTTCCACCACCACCTGCAGTTGCTTTAATCATAACCGGGTAGCCTGTTTCTTCAGCGATTTTTACAGCATGCTCGTAAGATTCGATCAAACCATCAGAACCAGGTACACAAGGTACACCTGCTGCTTTCATCGTAGCTTTAGCGTTTGCTTTATCTCCCATTTTCTCAATTTGCTCAGGAGAAGCACCGATGAATTTGATACCGTTTTTCTGGCAGATTCTTGAGAAATTAGCATTTTCAGATAAAAATCCATAACCAGGGTGAATAGCGTCAGCGTTTGTAATTTCAGCTGCAGCAATAATGTTAGGGATTTTCAGATATGAGTCTTTACTCATTGCAGGACCGATACAAACAGCTTCATCAGCAAATCTTACGTGAAGACTGTCTTTATCAGCAGTTGAATAAACCGCAACGGTTTTGATCCCCATTTCTTTACAAGTACGTAAGATACGCATTGCAATTTCGCCACGATTGGCAATTAATATTTTTTTGAACATCTCTCCGAAATTTTAAATTTTAAATTTTTGAATTTTAAATTAATTTTTAAACGAAATAATTTTCATCTAAAATTTATAATCTATTATCTAAAATTCCTTAAGATGGATCTACTAAGAATAATGGTTGGTCGTATTCTACAGGAGTTGCATCATCAACTAAAATCTTAACGATTTTTCCGCTTACCTCAGATTCGATTTGGTTGAATAACTTCATTGCTTCGATTACACAAACAACTTTTCCGTTAGAAACTTCGTCACCTACATTTACGAACACGTCTTTATCTGGAGATGGCTTTCTGTAGAAAGTACCGATCATTGGAGACTTGATTGTTACATATTTGCTGTCGTCTGATGCTGCTTCAGCTTTTTCAGCAGGTGCAGCAGGAGTTGCAACTTGAGCAGGTGCAGCAGCTACTTGCTGAGGAGCGGTGTGGTAAACAGCAGGTTGAGCATAAGCAACTTCACTTCCAGCTAATGGAGTTTTAATAGTGATTTCGAAATCTTTAGTCTTGTACTTCACTTCAGAAACCTCTGCCTTAGATACAAACTTGATAAGATTTTGTATGTCTTTAATGTCCATAAATTTGATATTTGATTTTGGTTCAAAGATACCAAAAAAACATAAAAAACAACAAAAAACCGCCAAATTTTATCAAAATCGGGCGGTTTTTGTATTAAAACGAGTGTTTTTCAGTGAAAAGCGACTCTTAGTTTTCTTCAGTAGTTGCTACTTCTTTTTCTAATACTACTTTTCCTCTGTAGTATAATTTTCCTTCATGCCAGTGAGCTCTGTGGTATAGGTGAAGCTCTCCTGTTGTTGCATCTTTTGCTAATTGAGGAACTACAGCTTTATAGTGAGTTCTTCTCTTATCTCTTCTTGTAGACGACTGTCTTCTCTTTGGATGTGCCATTTTGTAATAACTTTTTTAATTGATGAGCGATGAGATTCACCATCTCATCATTAAACTATTTAATTTTTATTCTTTAAATTTTTTAGTGCGTCCCATCTTGGATCGCTTTCATGTTCTTCTTCAATTTCTTTCGGACTGAATTTTTCCAGAATTTCTAAATCTTCGTCTGTTACGTTTGGTGATAGCTTTTTCATAGGAATTGAAAGAGCTACATTTTCGTAAATCAGATGAGAAATATTAAAAGCATGATCGTTGGTAGGAATAGTGATTACATCTTCTTCGCTGTCATCATATTCTTCTCCAAACTTTACCAGAACCTTGATTTGGTTTTCAATAGGATAATCAAAATTTTCATTTGTAATATCACATACCAATTCAACTGTTCCGCTTACTTTAATCTCAAATTCTAAAAAAGTAGAGTGTTTGTCTAATAAAACATCTACTGTGATTTTAGGATTTGTAAAATCCTGTTCAGTGTCAAATAATTGAAAGAACTCTTTATCTATCTCAAACTTGAACTCGTGCTTGCCAGTTTTAAGACCGGAAAAGCTTACATCATAGTTTCTTAACTTGTCCATAAAATGAGTGTGCAAAAATATGCATTTTTTTTATAATAACAAATAAATTCTGTAACAAATTAATTTAAAATCTTCTTTAAAGATTTATGCTTCAGTTTCCTCAGGCAAATCTTCGTCTATTCCATTATCCATAGACATTCTTCGAGGTTGCATGCGGTTGGTCATCAGTTCGTTGTATTCGCTTCTGTTTTTGAAAACTTTAATAGCTGTAAAGATTGCTTCTGTAAAGCTCTGTTCATCTGCGATATTTTTCCCTGCAATGTCATAGGCAACTCCGTGGTCGGGAGAAGTTCTGATGAATGGAAGTCCAGCGGTGTAATTTACCCCTTCTTCGTAAGCCAACGTTTTAAATGGAGCTAAGCCTTGATCGTGATACATGGCTAAAACAGCATCAAAGCTTTGGTATTTGCTGGGTTGAAAAAAACTGTCAGCTGGGAAAGGACCAAAAGTCAGAATTCCGTTGTCTGAAAGTTCTTTGATTGCCGGAGAAATAATTTCAATTTCTTCATTTCCGATTACGCCACCGTCTCCGGAATGAGGATTCAGTCCTAAAACTGCAATTTTAGGTTTTGAAATATTAAAATCTTCAATTAAGGTTTGATTTAAAACTTTGATTTGTTTTTTTATTTTTTCTTTAGAAATGTTTTCAGCAACCTGTGCAATTGGGATATGGTGAGTTGAAACGGCAACTTTTAAATCTTCTGTTACTAAAAACATCAGTCCTTTTTTGTTGAACTTTTCTTCAAAATATCCAGTGTGACCTGCATGCTTGAATCCCATTTTTACCATTTCGTCTTTGTTGATCGGTGCAGTTACCAAAACATCAATTTCTCCTTTCATTAAAGCTTCAGTAGCTGCTTCTAAAGAATCGATTGCCATTTTGGTAGATTCTTCAGTAGGAACTCCCAGTTCCACATTTACATTGTCTTTCACAAGGTTTACCATATTCAGTTTTCCGGCATGAGCTTGTGAAGCATCAGTAATGTAGTTGAAATTTAAATTTAATTTAAAAATGTTTTTCTGATAGGTGAATAATTTTCCCGAACCAAAAATTACAGGAGTGAAAAAATCTGTAATGGTTTTGTCTTTCAGAGACTTCATGATGATTTCCGGGCCAATGCCATTGAAATCACCGATTGAAATTCCTACTCGTACTTTATGGTTTTTTGGGCTCATTTTGATTATCTTTGAAGATTATAATTTTACAAATTTAGCAAAAAATAATATGTTCACAGGAATAATTGAAGCAGTAGGGATTATTGAGAAAATTGAGGAAAACGGAAGTAATATAGATTTTACGCTTACTTGCCCTTTTACGAACGAATTAAAAATAGACCAAAGCTTAGCTCATAACGGATGTTGCTTAACGGTTGTGGAAATAGAGGACGATAAATATGTAGTAACTGCAATCAACGAGACATTGGAAAAAACCAATCTTGGAAAATGGGAAGTTGGAACTGTGGTAAACCTTGAGCGTTGCATGAAAATGGATGGAAGATTAGATGGTCATATTGTTCAGGGGCATGTTGATAAAACGGGTGAAGTTGTAAGTATCGAAAATAAAGACGGAAGTTATTTTATAACGATGAAGTATGAGGATAACGGAAGTTTTGTTACTGTTCCTCAGGGTTCTATTACGGTAAATGGAATTAGCTTAACGGTTGCGAAAAGTGAAGATACACAGTTTTCTGTGGCGATTATTCCATATACTTGGGAGTTTACCAATATGAAACACCTTAAAGAAGGAGACAAAGTCAATTTAGAATTTGATATTATTGGAAAATATATTGCAAGATTAATTAATAAACAGAATGTCATTGAGTAAATATAAAGGATACAGCCTGAGAAATCGTGTTTTTTTCGGATTCTTATTGGTGTGTCTTTTAAGTGTTGTTGCTTCATCCTTGGTGCCTTATTTTGTGCTGAGGAATAATTCCTTGCAGCAAAGCCGGATCGACATGCAGGATAAAACCAATGCTGTAATGCGGTATTTGGATTATGCGGTAAGCAGGACACGTATTGAAACGGGAGATCTTCCTACTGTTTTGGAAAGTAAAATCTTCGAGATTGCAGATATTAATCAGCATGATATTATTATTTATGATTTAAAAGGAAACTATTTGATTTCCAATAAGGATAAAAGTCTTATTGAACAGAAAAAAGTGCCTTTGCATATTGTGAATAAGATTTTAGCTACGGACGCTAGAGTTGATATTAAAAGCTATGATCAGTCGGTAGATGCAGGGCTTACGTCTTCTTATTTATTGTTGAAAAATAATGAACTGGAACCTATCGGAATTGTATATATTCCTTTATATCACAATGAATCGGCTGATTTAGAAGTTCTTCATGAATATGTTAAGTACATTCTTTTAGTCGATGTGTTCCTTATTCTTTTCAGTATTTGGATAAGCTGGGTGACTTCAAATAGTCTGGCGAAAAATATTACGAAGTTTTCTGATATGATTACCCGTATTACATTGTTTGAAAATGAAATGCAGCCTATCCGATATTATAAAAATGATGAATTGAATGCTTTGGCCAGAGCTTATAACAGGATGATTCTTCAGATTCAGGATCAAAAGGAGAGGCTTCGTTTTAAAGCATCTGAAGAAGCATGGCGGGAAATGGCAAAGCAGGTGGCACATGAAGTAAAAAACCCATTAACTCCGATGAAACTGACGATTCAGAATTTTGAAAGAAAGTTTGATCCGGCAGATCCGAATATCGGAGAGAAGGTAAAGCAAATGAGTAAAACCATGGTGGATCAGATTGATTTGATTGCCACGGTTGCGTCTGCGTTTTCGGAATTTGCGAAACTTCCTGAAAAAAACAATGAAGTTATTAACCTGAATAAGGAGGTCGAAGATATTCTTAGAGTATTTAATGATGACAGTATTTTTATACATTCCAATAAAAGTAACATCATGATTAGTATGGACAGGATTTACCTGTCAAGGATTATTACCAATCTTGTTACCAACGCAAAACAGGCTCAGAGTGATGAAAGGAAAATGATCATTAATGTAGATGTGGAGCAGCATCAAAGAAGAGTGATGGTTTCTGTGCAGGATAATGGAGTTGGGATTCCTGAGAATATGTACGAAAGAATTTTTGAACCTAATTTTACCTCAAAGAGTAGCGGAATGGGATTAGGTTTGTCAATGGTAAGAAAAATGATTGAAGATTATAAAGGTGAAATTGTTGTGAAATCAGAAGTAGGAAAAGGTTCAACATTCATCATTACATTGCCGACTAATTTATAGTGAAGCCTTTTAAATTTAAACAATTCGAAATCCAGCAGTCAAAAAATGTCTTCCGTGTAGGAACAGACGGTGTTTTGCTGGGTGCTTTAGCTAGTGTAAATCACGCTTGTAGTATTTTAGAAGTTGGAACAGGAACGGGGCTGGTTTCACTTATGTTGGCTCAAAGAAATCCTCATGCAATATTTTTAGGGATTGATATTAATGAAGAAGCTGCAGATCTTACCAAAATTAATTTTGAAAGCTCTTCTTTTGGATCAAGGTTAAAAAATATTCATCAGGATTTTAAAAGTTTTACGTTGGAAGAAAAATTTGACCTTATTATTTCAAATCCACCATATTTTGAAACATCAGATTCTGAAAAAGATAAAATAGCGAGGCAAACCGTTGAACTGAATTTTCAGCAATTAATTTCAAAATCTTCAGCATTGCTTTCTGCTTGCGGTATTTTCTCTGTGATTATTCCTGTAGAAGCCGGAGAGGTTTTTACTGCTCTGGCAAAAGAAAGCAAGTTGTTTTTAAATAGGAAGATTAACATCAAAGGAATTGAAGGCTCAAAAACAAAACGTCTGATTCTGGAGTTTTCTTTAACTGAAAAAAATCTTGAAGAACTGGAATTTATTATAGAAAAAAGTCCGAGACAATACTCGGACCAATATCTTGAACTCACCAAGGAGTTTCATGTTTTTCGTGAAAAATAATTATTCAAATAATTCCGTCGTATCCAATACAGAAACTTTTCCGTCTTCACATCTGATGGCTTCACCAGGGAAGTTTTGAATCATATGGTAATCGTGTGTTGCCATTACTACAGCTGCTCCGTTTTCCAGTGCTACTTGCTTGAGTAAGGTCATAATTTCGTTTGAAGTTTCAGGATCAAGGTTTCCTGTAGGCTCATCTGCTAAAATTAGGTCAGGATGGTTTAATAAAGCTCTTGCAATAGCTACACGCTGTTGTTCTCCTCCTGAAAGTTCATGAGGCATTTTATGCTTTTTGCTTTTCATGTTTACACTGCCTAAAACCTCATTAATACGGTCTTCCATTTTTGTTTTGTCGTTCCAGCCTGTTGCTTCCAGAACGAATATCAGGTTTTTTTCTACCGTTCTGTCAGACAATAATTGGAAATCCTGAAATACGATTCCTAATTTTCTTCTTAGGTTGGGAATTTCAGACATTTTTAATTTAGCCAGATCAAAGCCAACTACCGCTCCGTGTCCTGAAGCTAACGGAATATGTCCGTATAAAGTTTTTAGCAATGAACTTTTTCCTGAACCTGTTTTTCCGATAAGATAACAAAATCTGCCTTTTTTGATGTTGAGATTAACGTCAGAAAGAACAGTAAAGTTTTTTTGTGCAATCTTCGCATGTTGTAAACTTATAATATTATCTCCGGATATATTTGTATGTGGCATAATGCTATTTTAGGATACTATTTTTAGAAATTTTTTCAATTTTTAAAAATAGAAAAAAGAAATGTAAGAACCTTGAATTTTAGTAAAATTTAACAACAAAAAATGCCTGAAAAGATTATTTTCAAGCATGATTTGTATATGATAATTAAAGAATTATCTCTTAGCGCGTGCAGCACTTACAGTTAAACTCTTTCTGCCTTTAGCTCTTCTTGCAGCCAAAACTCTTCTTCCATTTGGCGTAGACATTCTTTCTCTGAAACCGTGTTTGTTTCTTCTCTTTCTTTCTGATGGCTGGAATGTTCTTTTACTCATTACTATATGTTTAAATCGTAATTAATCTATTAATTTTTCAGGTTGCAAAGATATAGATTTTTTTATAAGATACAAACTTTCAGCTCTTTTTTTTGAAATTATTATAAAGGTTTTTTATTCCCATTTTTATAAAAGTCCTGTTACAGGCGAAATTGGTAACATTTAAAAATAATACTAAGGATTTATTTAAAAGCTCTATCTTTGGAAACTCAAATTTAAAGAAACTTAGATGTTTACACCTGCAGAAATTTTAGAAATCAATTCACTTCTTATTCCTCAAAATAAAATCGTCATCATTACGCATTACAATCCTGATGGAGATGCTATTGGGTCGAGTTTGGGGCTAAAGCATTATTTGCAGGCAAAAGGTATACATGCTGAAGTTGTAGTGCCGAATGATTTTCCGAAGTTTCTGAAATGGATGCCGGAAGCCAAAAAGAATATCGTTGCAGAATATAAGAGAAAGGTAGCTTTTGATCTTATCAATGAAGCAGATGTTATTTTCTGCCTGGATTTCAACTCACCATCCAGAATTGGGATTTTAGGAGATTGGCTGACTAAATCTAAGGCGAAGAAAATTCTTATTGATCATCACCAGCAACCGGAACAATTCGATTTTGTGTATTCAGATACGGTAATTCCTGCGACGTGTCAGATGATTTATCATTTTATTGAAGCAATGAATGATGAAAATCTGGTCAACAAAGATATTGCAGAATGTCTTTATACAGGAATCATGACTGATACAGGAGGTTTCCGTTTTCGTTCTACAAGTGCAACTACCCATAGAATTGTAGCCAACCTTATTGAGAAAGGAGCAGATCCGTCAGTAATCACTTCCAATACATGGGATACGAATACGGTTTCAAGACTTCATTTGTTAGCGCTTATTTTAGGAAGAATAGAAGTGGTAAATGATGGTAAAGTTGCTGTTTTATATCTTACAAGAAAGGAGCTACAGGAATATGGTTTCCAGAAAGGAGATACGGAAGGTTTTGTAAATTACGGTTTGAGTATTGTCGGCGTAAGAATGTCGGCTTTCTTTATGGAAGATCTGTATGATGATTTTATCAAAATATCTTTCAGAAGTAAAGATGATGTTGATGTAAACCAGTTCTCAAGAAAATATTTTAGTGGGGGAGGGCACATCAATGCAGCAGGAGGAAAATCGATGGAGTCTTTGATGGATACCCTTGAAACGTTTAAGAACAGGGTAGCAGGAGAACAGTTATAAAGAAGACTGTATTTTTTTGTATCCTTTATCTTCCAATTCTTTACAGGTGTATTCATATACTTCCTGAAACATCTCGTCCAGATTCTTTTTATTGAATAAACTGAACTTGGTCATTTTGGGAGGGTCTAAAAAAATATCACAAAAGTCAGCTTTAGAATAGACCGACTTGGCAATGGCTAAGTGTAAAATCCTGTCAAATTCTTTCATTAAACTCATATTGGGAAGAGGGTCGTAGCTGAGAGAGTTGACATGCGAAGCAATCAGGAAATCGCATTTATCCATGATGGGTTCTATAGGAAGATTATCCAGTACACCACCATCTACATATATTTTTTCTCCTATGGTAACGGGAGGGAGAACAAAAGGAACGCTTGAAGAGGCCAATAGTGGCCCGAAAAGTTCACCTTCTGAAAAAAAGTCAACAATTCCGTGGGTCATTTCTGTTGCGGCAACGTATACCGGGATTTTCAAGACTTTAAAATCATCTTCAGGAAAATAATCGACAAGAAGTTTTAAAATAAATTTAGAGCTGAAAATTCCGTTTTTTGAAAGTCTTAAGTAGGATCTGGAGAAAAATGTGGTTTGCTTTACAATGTCCATCATTTCATCCGGTGTTTTTCCTAAAGAATAAAATGCTGCAATAATGGATCCTGCACTTGTTCCTGAAATAATCTGAGGTTTCAGATCAAATTCTTCCAACGCTTTTAAAACTGCAATATGGGCTATTCCACGCATTCCGCCTCCGGAAAGAGTTAAGCCGATTATGGGTTTCTTTTTGGGAGCAGAGAATAAGCTCATGGATCTATTTAAATTTTGGTGTTCTTTTATTTTTTGTAGTTTCTCTGTGATTTAAGGCTCGTCACATTTCGAATCAATTTTAATGAATAAAGAATTGAATGCCTTCATCATTTTTTCGTCGTGCTCTATTCTTTTTATGTTATTATTGGCACAATTTCCCCATCCAAAAGTAATAAGGTCAACGATGGCATATTCATTTCTGTTTTGAGCGTGTAAATTGTTTTCGAACTCATCCATCACTCTTTCCGGACTGCCGTTCTTCTTACTCATCTGTATTCTCAGCTTTCTCCATTCGTCGATCATTACATCTTCATCAGAATTTAATGCTCGTACAAAATTTTCGCAATTTTTAGAAAACTTGCTGTTGAGTAGTATGGAAGGATCGGAGAATGCTAAAATTTCCGTTTTATCAAATTCATACTCAAGAATCAATTCCTGGATTTTCTGAGCTTTACTATTTTGCCAATAAGGATCGTTAACGACCTTTAAGCTTTCAAGCGCTTTTTTCTTTTCTGCAAAATCTTGAGCAAGCTTTGCTAAAATCTTATCTTTATCTCTTCTTACTTCCTGTAGGGTTTCCGGTTTAAAAACGGATGGTTTACTAAGCAATAAACCGCTGTATTGAAACCAAAGTTTGTAAGTTCCCTCTATTTCTTCTTGGGAATATTTACTGGCATCATATAGACCTTTGTTGTCGCAAAGTTCTGTGACAAAATTGAAAGTTTGTTTATCTTGACCTGTTTTCAGATTGTCTTTTTGAGCTTCTGTTGTAGAAACAGAGTCTTTTGAAGCGGTATTTCTGGAAGTTGTAGCTTCTTTTGTGCAACTCAATGCAGCAAGAAGCAGTATTGATGAAATCCAAATTCTCATAGATGTTTTTTAAAGGATCAAATTTTTTGGTAAATGGTGAAGAAGTTCCGTATTGATGATTTCTGCACAGATGCTTGGTTTTTCCCAATGTCCGTTGTGCCCGCAATCAAGAACATAAGATTTTATATTGGTTCTGTCCGGAAGATTCTTGATCATCAATTCAGTTTTTACAGCATTATCATGTTTCCCTGCCAAAACTAAAATTTTAGCCTCAAGATTTTCCAGAACATGTTTTTTGTCGGTTCTTTCTACCATACCTTTTACAGAAGCTAAAGCTCCTAGGTTATTCGTGGAAAGAGCAATTTTTAAAGCGGTTTCTATTTTTCCTTCCAGAGTGTCTCTTTCGTTGGGGTTGAAAAGATTCGGAACTCCTGCTCTTGCATAATGTGCGAAGGCGTCTTTAATGATTCTGTAGCTTTTTATGCGTTGTTCCTTTTTCTCGGCATCATCCGGAAAATAAGTAGAAAAAAACAAGGTTAGACTTGTAAGATATTCAGGATATTTTTCGGCAAAAGCTAAAGAAGTATAGCCTCCCATCGAATGTCCCAATAAATGAACTTTAGTTAAATTCAGTGTATCCAATACTTTTTTTACTTCTTCTGCCATGAGTTCCATGGTCTGAACTTCTGCTACAATTTCTGATTGCCCGTGTCCCGGAAGATCTATTTTTAAAAGTGAAAAATTTTCAGACAGATGAGGTTCCATATCATCCCATATCGAGATGTTTTCCATGAATCCATGGAGAAGCACTAAAGTTTCTTTTCCGTTTCCTTTTCTTTCAAAGTTGAGCATATTTCAAAAAATTAAAAATGGATATCTATATAGTCTACAAATCCCGAACCATTTACCATATCCTGAAGTAGGTAAGTTTTTCCGCCGTCTTTGGAAGCAAAAGTTTTTGTTCCTTTTCTGGTGTAAGGTTTTCCGTTGTCATTTTCAGAAATACTTTGGGTGATTTCCCCAGTAAAATTCATGTGTTTGTCAGAAACAACAGCTATAAAGCCTTTTATTTCAACATAATTTTTCCCTGATTTAATATTCCCTGAAACAGTATAATGATCTCTTTCACCGTCAATTTTCTTAAAATCAACCGTTCCGGAGTTTTGAATCAAATTATGAGTAAACTTATGTTCTCCGCTAAAATCTTTGAATTGATTTTTGTTTCGGATACTGTCATTTATTTTTGTCCTTACAGCATTGATGGAATCAACAATTTTTGTACTATCTGTCTTGGCTGAAACGGGTGTTGTTTCTTTTTTGGAACATGAAACAATTAAAACGGAGATGGCGATTGCGGCTAAAAAGTTTTTCATCAAAAAAATTATATATCAAATGTAAACAAAAAAAGAGCATTTCAAAAATGCCCTTTTATGTTATTGAATTAATTCTTCATAAACTTTCTTTTCCCAGGGTTTTATATCGGTGATTCCATAACGTTCTTTGTTTGAAATGGCAATATTATCCAAAACATCTACAAAGTTTTTGTAGTTAGCATCATCAGTGGGTTCAATAATAATCGTGAAATTTTCTTTTACCGGCGCATGATTGTACGCTTCAGAAATGATTTTTGAGATATTAATTCCGTTGAAGTTTGTTTCTTTTAAATTACTTGAATTTAAATCTTCTTTACTGCTTTGATGATAAAAAACCCGATTGTCTTTTCCAAGAATAAAGGTAACCTGATTTTTAACATCAATTACTTTGTCGTTGGGTTTATGAACAGGATCTTTTGCGGGTAATCCCAAATCCATCACATTGGGTTTTGTAAAATTGGTGGTAAACATAAAAAAGGTAATCAATAAGAACCCTAAGTCTACCATGGGAGTCATATCAATTTTAACCATTTTTTTTCTTTGTCTGCTTCCTCCCTGTTTCTCTTGTGCAATTACTTCAGCCATAATTAATATTTTTAGATGTTAAACAATGTTGATGAAATAAGTTCTGTGCTTGCGTTTTATATTTGAACAAATACAAAGTTTATACCTAATTTGTTAAATTGTTGTTAAATTATTTACGAAGATGGTATTTTAATAAAAAAAACCTCATGAATTTTTAATTTCATGAGGTTTTGTATAGCTTTAAATATGAATTTATTTTTTTATCATAAGCTTCTCAGACAAAATGGTTTTCTCTTGATCATCAACCTGAATAATATATGTTCCATTGGTCAATTGAGAAGTATGAATTGAAACTTTGGGTTCAGTATATTTTTTACTGAAAATCTTTCTTCCCGATAGATCAAGAATACTTATCGTTGTTTCGTTAGGAAGATGATCTATCGTAACAAAATCTTTTGCGGGGTTGGGATACATTGAAATATTATTTTTTAGAATATTTTCATCTGTACTTAATTGATTTCCTGCAAGCTTGATGATCCAGTAATCATAGTTTGAAGAACTGTTGGTAATGGCGTCTGAATATCCGCAAAGTATATATCCACCATCTAAAGTTTGTTTAACAAACGTTCCGTAATCATCCTGAAGTCCGCCATACGTTTGCTGCCATTCCATATTTCCTGAAGCATCTGTTTTGACAATCAAATAATCATTAGCTCCATTGCTTGTTGTTCCTTCTACATTTAGAGGAAATGAGACTCCTGTCATAATGTATCCTCCATCAGCTGTTTGGGAAACATCTCTGCCGCGATCGTAAAGAGAGCCACCATAAGACTTTTGCCATTGTAAGATTCCTGTAGAACTTAGCTTTGCAAGCCAATAGTCATCATTGCCATGGCTTCCGGTAATATCTCCGTTGGTTGATATGGACTGTCCAAAAGCTATATACCCTCCATCTGAAGTTTGTTTCACAGAGAAAGCTCTATCTGTACCGCTACCCCCTAAAGATTTTTGCCATTGAAGCACTCCTGCGGCGTTTATTTTTACAATCCAATAATCATCGCTGCCGTGATTTCCGGTGACAATATTATCGATTGAGTTGGAATACCCTCCAATAATATACCCTCCATCGGTGGTCTGTTCTATAGAATACGCTTGATCGCCGCTTCCGCCGCCATAAGTTTTCTCCCATTGTAAATTTCCTGTAGCATTGAGTTTTATCACCCAATAATCTCTATATCCTCCATTTCCGGACGCAACATCTCCATCAGAAGATGCAGTATAACCTGCTACAATATATCCTCCGTCTGTTGTTTGTCGGATGCTTTGGGCGATTTCTTCATTGCTTCCTCCGAACGACTTTTGCCATTGTAAGTTTCCTGAAGTATCTAACTTTACGATCCAAAAATCACTGCTGCCATGATTTCCCGTAACATCTCCGTTATTGGAACTGGATGATCCGGCAACAATATATCCTCCATCAGAGGTTTGTCTTACTGAGGAAGCAGCATCTCCTGCTGAGCCCCCTAAAGACTTTTGCCAGAGAATATCTCCTGTGGAATTGGTTCTTACTACCCAAAAATCATTTAAACCATGATTTCCGGTTACATTTCCATTGGTTGAGGCTGAACTGCCTGCAAGGATATATCCGCCATCTGAGGTTAAGGCAATATCAGGAAACATTTCCGGCTGGCTTCCTCCGTAATTCTTCTGCCACTGCATAGCTGGAGCTTGTGAGGAAAAGAGATTACTGAAATAGATGAAAAGTAATGAAGAAATAAATTTATAGTTCATAGATTTTCAGTGTTTTATTTGTAATGTTCTTTATTTTTTAATAATCAGTTTTTCAGATAAAATAATTTTCTCTTTATCGTTAATCTGAATAATATACGTTCCGCTGGTCAGTTGAGAAGTATTCATTGAAACTTTGGTTTCAGCATGTTTTTTACTGAAAATTTTTCTTCCGGACATATCGTGAATGCTTATTGTTGCTTCGTTTGGAAGATGATCTATTGTGACAAAATCTTTTGCAGGATTTGGGTAAATTGAAATATTGTTTTTACTATTATTTTCATGGGTATTTAAAGTTGTTTTTGAGGATGATAATTTTACCAACCAGACATCGTGGTCGCCATGATTTCCGGATACATCACCATCATTAGATTTTGAAGCTCCTGTTACAATCAATCCTCCGTCAGAGGTGGGTTTTATTTTTCTTGCCCAGTCGTTTAATGTTCCTCCAAAAGTTTTTTCCCACATTATATTTCCTGAAGGATTAAGTTTTATAACCCAATAATCTGCAAGTCCAATATGTGTTGATAGATCTCCATTATTAGAATAAGTGAATCCTGCGACAATATATCCTCCGTCATAATCCTGAAAAATGGAGGTTGCTGTATCTGTGTCGCTTCCTCCTAAGCATTTTTGCCATTGTATATTCCCGGCAGCATCAAATTTTACTGCCCAATAATCGGATAGACCGTGTTGTCCTGAAATATTTCCGCCATAAGACTGGGTGGTAGCAATGGCAATATATCCTCCATCGAAAGTTTGTTGAGCTTCTACAAAATATTCATGTGCACTTCCTCCATAAGATTTTTGCCAGATAATATTTCCTAAAATATCTATTTTGATGAGCCAACAATCTTCTCCACCAAAAACACTGGTAATGTTTCCATTGGGAGAGGAAGATCCTCCTGCAATTATAAAATTTCCATCAGAAGTAGGTTTTACAGATAGTGCAAACTCCTGACTTGTTCCTCCAAAAGATTTTTCCCATTGTAAATTTCCTGCTGCATCTATTTTTATAATCCAAGCATCGTGATTCAGGGTTCCGTGATGTCCAGTAATGTCGCCGTCAGTAGAGTATGATTGACCTGCAACAATATACCCGCCATCAAGAGTTTGAAAAATAGAAGAAGCGTCGTCTCCGCCAGATCCTCCATAAGATTTTTCCCACAGGATATCTCCTTTAGAATCTAATTTTACTACCCAGACGTCTGTTGTGCCTTTGTTTACAGAGACATCGCCGTCTGTGGAATTGGTGATTCCTGCTATAATATATCCGCCTTCGGTTGTTTGTTTTACGGCTTTTGCCATATCATAGCCTTGTCCTCCGATTGTTTTTTGCCACAGAATTCCTCCGGTTGCATTAGTTTTTATAACCCATACATCATTCCCTCCCTTAGAAAGAGTAACATCTCCGCTTGGAGGAGAAGAGGTATATCCTACGGTAATATATCCTCCATCAGAAGTCTGTTCTACATCATAAGCCTGATCAAAACCAATGCCTCCATAAGATTTTTGCCATTGTATAGAAGGAGTCTGTGAAGAAAGAGTATTGCTGAAATAGATGAAAAGTAACGAGAAAATAAATTTATATCTCATAGTATTGTGTTTAGTTTTGTTAATTATTCAAATATAATTAAAATTAATTTGAATAATAAGAATCAATTGGTTGAAGAATGGCAATAAAAAAACTCACGCCTTTCGACATGAGTTCTTTGTTATATTTTGAATTTTTTATTTATTCTTTTTGTAATAATTTACTCCGCATTCAAGGAATTTTTTGAAATCCTCTTTCGGCATATATCCTGAAACCGGAGTGTTGATTACCTTTCCGTCCGGAGTTATCAATACATAATGCGGTTGAGAATTATTATTAAAATTAACCTGTTGGAACAAGCTCCATCTGTCACCGATTGTCTTTACTTTTTTCACCTGCCCGTCACCTAAATCAATTTTAGTTTTTTGATCTTCAGGAAGTTCTTCCTTGTCATCAACATACAGAGAAGCTAGAACAACATCATTCTGAAGGATTGGTAAAATATCTGCTTCACTCCAAACGAATTCTTCCATCTTTCGACAGTTTTCACAACCATAACCTGTAAAGTCAATTAAAATAGGTTTGTCCTCTTTTTTTGCTAATTCTACAGCTTTAAAGAAATCATGTTCCGGGTGCATCCCCAGAATTCCATCTTTTTCATCGTGAAAATAACTTACATTCAATGGAGGTAAAATACCGCTTAATAATTGAAGTTTCGGACGCTCAGAAGGAATTAATCCCTGAACCAAATAAATCACAAAACCAAAACCTAAAGCTCCTAAAATCTTTCTTGTAATAGAAATCTTCGGTTTTTTATCATCGTGTGGAAATCTTATTAATCCAAATAAATATAAAGCCAATCCTAATGCGATAACAATCCATATTGCAATGAAAAGCTCTCTTTTCAATAAGAATGTTTTAGAAACTAAGTCTGCTTTGGATAAGAATTTCAATGCTAAAGCCAATTCCACAAAACCTAAAACTACTTTTACCGTATTCATCCAGCCTCCAGATTTTGGAAGACTTTGCAAAGCTTGTGGGAATAATGCCAATAATCCGAAAATAATTGCCCACGCTAATCCGAAACCTGCTAAAGCAAAGGTAAGGAGCATCGGAACGTTTGCAGAACCGGTTACCGCACTTCCCAATAAACTTCCTAAAATAGGTCCTGTACAAGAGAAAGAAACGATTACCAACGTCAATGCCATGAAGAAAATTCCGATAATTCCACCCGCTTCTTCTGCTTTTGAAGATTTATTGGCAATTGAGCTAGGTAAAGTAATATCGTAGTATCCGAAGAAACTTCCTGCGAAGAAGATGAATATAATAAAGAATGCAATATTCAGCCAAACGCTGGTAGAAATTTCATTGAAAATATTTCCTGCAATTCCGTCAATAATATGGAACGGAATACTTAATAATACAAAGATTAGCAAGATGAAAAAGCCATAGATTAAGGCATCTCTTTTTCCTTTTGCTTTGTTTTTATTCCCCTTTGTGAAGAACGAAACCGTTAACGGGATCATTGGGAAAACACATGGTGTCAACAAAGCAATTAATCCCCCGATAAATCCTAAGAATAAGTAGGTCCAATAATTTTCTTCAACTTTCGTAGTACCTGTTCCACAATCCGTTAAAGGCTTTTGAAAATCAATGGACTCTATTTTTAATTGTTTCGGGTCTAGCTTTGACGTTTCCGTTACAGTAATTTCTCCTTTAGCAGGGTTTTCTACAACAGTTTCAATAGCTTTTACAGAATCCTTTGTAGCATCTGTCTTTTCATCAGTCGAAGCCTCTTCAGTTGTGCCTGTTGGGGTAACCTGTTTATTAAATTCCAGGGTATTTGGAGCCAGACAAACTCTGTCGTCACAAGTTTGATAAGTAATTTCTGCAACTACATCTCCGGGTTTTGTTCCGTCCTTTAATTTGAATTTTTGTTTGAAACCTGCAGAATTAGAATAAAAAACAATGGTTCCTCCAAAAGCTTCAGAGAACTCTTCGTGCTTTTTTCCAACTTCCGTAAATTTTCCGATCAGTTCGATGTTTTTTCCAGAAACTTTATACTCTGTAGGAATTCCCGTGTCTTCAGGAATGTCTTTGGAATAAATGTGCCATCCGCTCTCCATCGTAGCGTTCAAAACGGCTTCGTATTGATTGTTTCCTAAATCGTTGATTGTAAATTTAAACTTTACAGGGTTTTTGATTTGTGCATTAATTCCTGTTGCTATAAACAGCAGAATTAATAAAAACCAATTTCTAAATTTCATATTACTTTTCATTAAAAATTTTGAGAATTTTGTTGGTATTCTCATTCTTTGCGTTTCGTCGGTCTTGTCTGAGTGGGATGACTCCGAGAACGGAATTTTCGTTGTCGGTAAGTACCCAAATTTTTTGCCTCGCTAAAATAGATAATTTTTCGTCCCTAAAAAACTTAGAGACTTTCTTTTTACCCGAAAAACCAGTCGGGAAAAATTCATCACCATCTTGCTGTCTTCTCAATCGTAGGGGAAAATGAAGCTTTTCGGCATCAAAACTCCATTCAAACCCCTTATTGATTTCCTCTATATTCTCAATTATATTTTTGAGCGGAAGGGTAATTTGGTTTTCAGAAAAATCAAATTTTTCTATCAGCAGAATATGATCTTCTTCATTGAGTTCTTCATTTTCTGTCTTTTGTTTTAAAATCAATTCGTCACGGTGGACAATTAATTGGTATTCCTTAGAAAAAAAAGAACTGTTGGTTTCAGCTTTAAAAAATTTTGCAATTTCTTCTTCTCGAGTAAAACCATATTTTTTTAAAATTTCAAATTTTACAAAATCACTTTCCTTATTCAGCTGGTCTTTTGATAAAATTTTTTGACTGTTGTTAAATAGGGTCAGTCTGTTTTCTATTTCTTTAATCTGTTCCTGTACAAAATCTTTTGTCTGGTTTAAATAAGAAATACTTTTTTTAAAATTCTCCAGAAAATGATCGTTGGTTTCTAATAATTGAGGTGTAATTTCAAGACGAATTTTGTTTCTTAAATAATCGCTCTTTTTATTAGAAAGATCTTCGCGATATTCAATATTATTTTCTTTAGCAAACTGATAAATTTCTTCTTTGGTGAAATTTAAAAAAGGACGAAGGATTTTATTGTCATTAGAAGGAATTCCGCTCAATCCTTTGATTCCTGCTGCTTTTGAAAGATTGATAATGAAAGTTTCCAACTGATCATTCAAATGATGAGCGGTAACTAAAAATTCCAGCTTTTCTTTTTGTTGAATCTGTTTAAAAAAATTGTATCTCAGTTCTCTCGCCCAAAGCTGAATCGAATTTTCCGGTTGCTGATCTTTCTCCGAAACTGAGTAGAGATGAAATTTAATATCATTCTTTTCACAAAAATCCTGAACTACTTTTTGATCCAGATCAGAATCTTTTCCACGAAGTTTATAATTAATATGCGCAACCTGAAATTCACAATCCAAATTGCGTAACTCATTAAACAGATATGTCAAAACCATAGAATCAGCACCTCCGCTCACTGCTAAAAGGTAGGAGTGGTTTTCGGGTGAACAAATGAGATTTTCCAGTTCTTTATTTAAGTCTGACTTTTTCAATAGCTGTGTTGAGAATTTCTTTTAGGCAAAGATAATCCTTATAATTCAATTCAATTTTCCTACCTTTGGTTCGTCTAAAAAATGATTATTTATGAAGATTTTTAAAATTTTAGCAGTTTCTGCAATGGTGTTAGGATTGACATCTTGCGTTAGTAAAAAGCAGTATGAAGCTTTGAGTTCCAATTACAAACAATGTATTGAAAATATTGGAGAAAGACAGCGCGAGATTCAGGATTTGAAATCTCAAAACTCAGCTTTATCAGGTGAAAATAACTTATTAAAAAGCCAACATGATGCATTGAAATCATCTTTGGATGCTTGTTTGTCAAATACAGGAAAGAGTTCTGCAAATATTGATAAATTGGTAGGAGAGATCAATGCTTCTAATTCTTATATCAAGCAATTAATTTCTAGTAATGCTAAGAATGACAGCTTGAATCTTGCATTGTCAAACAAATTAAAAAGAACATTGGATAATGTAGCGGATGAGGACGTACAGGTAAAAGTATTGAAAGGAGTGGTAATGATTTCCCTTTCAGATAAAATGTTATATAAAACAGGTGATTACAATATTCTTCCTGCAGCTCAGGAAGTATTGGGTAAAGTAGCTAAAGTAATCAATGATTATGATAAATATTCAGTATTGATTGAAGGTAATACAGACAATGCAGCGTTAAGTTCTGCAAATTTACCAAGAGACAACTGGGATCTTTCTGCATTAAGAGGAACTGCGGTTGCGAAAATTTTACAAACTCAGTTTGGAGTTGATCCTGCAAGAATTACAGCAGGTGGACGTTCGGAATACAATCCTAAAGCGACGAATATGAGCGTTTCAGGAAGAGCGGAAAACAGAAGAACGGAAATTATTATCATGCCTAAGCTTGATGAATTTATGAAGCTTATGGATATTACTCCAAAGAAATAAATAATAATAGCATAAACAAAAAACTCCCGAATTTTCGGGAGTTTTTTGTTTTAAACTACATCTTCTTGTTTTAATAAAGAAATAATTCGTTGTAAAAATGAATTGGATATTTCCGGTTTAGTTTTTTTTGAAGCACGCACTTTAATGATGTGTGCTTTTGGTTCTTTAGTCTTGCTAATTTGATTTTCTCCGGTATTCATTTTAAGTGTGTGTTTTTACCTTCTTTGCAAAGGTATTGTTTCACCCAACAAAAAAACATCCGTGTTTTTACGGTTTTTTACCTCGTGTTTTTTACTGTACCCTTTATAAAGACTAAATATTTTTAGCTAAATTTGACTCAATAAAAAAATAGAATGAGTTTTTTTGAAGAGACAAATCCGGAAATGGACAGGTATTTAGAAATGCATGCTTCATCTGAACCTGAAATTCTGAGAAAGCTGAGAAGGGAAACCTTCCAGAAAACAACACAGCCTCATATGATCTCGGGATATCAGCAGGGAAGATTATTGACGATAGTTTCTAAAATGATGCAGCCGAAAAATATTCTTGAAATCGGAACTTTTACCGGATACGCTACACTTTGTCTTACGGAAGGTTTGGCAAAAGACGGGAAAATTACCACATTGGATGTGAATGAAGATCTGGCTTATCTGCCCCGAAAATACTTTGCAGAAAGTGAATATTCAAGCCAAATTAATTTTAAACTTCAGGATGCCAAAGAATTTTTAAGAGAAACGGATGAGGTTTTCGATCTTGTATTTATAGATGCCGATAAAGAAAATTACGCGGAATATTTCCGTTTGATAAAACCGAAGACAAAATCAGGATCTGTTGTGATGTTTGATAATGTATTGTGGTACGGAAAAGTTTTAGAAGAAAACCCTAAGCAAAAATCTACTCAGGTTATTAAAGAACTTAATGATTTAGCCGCAAATGATGAAGATTTTGAGAATCTTATTTTACCTTTGCGTGATGGGGTTAATTTGCTTCGCAGGAAGTAATTAAAAGAGTAAAAAATTCAGAGATTTAGAAATTAGAAAACGTGTAATTTTCTTAATTCCTAAATTTCTCAATCTCTAAATTTAAAAAATGAATAAAGGAATTTGTATTGTTACGGTAGCACCGGTTCGTGCAGAAGGCTCAGATAAAGCGGAAATTGTTACAGAAATACTTTTCGGAGAAAGTGCAGATATTTTGGAAGTGAATAAAAACTGGACCAAAATAAAAATGCATTATGACGAATATGAAGGCTGGATGGATACCAAGCAAATCAAGCCGATTTCTGATGAAGATTTTGCTAAAAGAAAGGTGACGGTGGTTACAGAGGATTTTTCTTCTGTTTTGATGAATGATGGTAAAACTCTTTTGTCTATGGGTTCGGAAGTGGAATTTCCTGTTGTGGCATCACGCAGAAGTCATGATGTACGTGAAAGTATTGCTCTAACTGCTAAAGAATTCCTTAATGTTCCTTATTTATGGGGTGGCAAAAGTTTTTTTGCGGTAGACTGTTCTGGGTTTACGCAGCTTGTCTATAAAGTTCATAATATTAAAATTCCAAGAGATACCTATCAACAGGCAGAAGTGGGGGAGACGTTGAGTTTTGTAGAAGAAAGTCAGCCGGGAGATCTTGCGTTTTTTGAAAATCCGGAAGGAAAAATTATTCATGTGGGAATCATGCTTGATGGACAGAAAATTATTCATGCTTCAGGAAAGGTGAGAATAGATACGTTGGATTCCACAGGTATTTTCAATAAAGAACTGAACAAACATACTCACAAATTAAGAGTTATTAAAAGCATTTTATAATGTTAAAATAATCTGAAATGGAAAATACACTCTTTATAATTTTTGATGTTTTCAATTTTGGATTGCTTGTTTTTTTGTGGTGGTTTACGATAAAACATTACAAAACATTGCCGCAAACCATTCCCGTTCATTTTGATTTTGACGGAAAAGCAGATGGCTTCGGAAATAAAAAATATTCTTTCTTAATGCCGGTTTTTGCGACGGCATTTTATGTTTTATTTGCTTTTGTACTAAGAAATCCGGAATCGGCGAATTATCCTGTAGAAATTACGAAGGAAAATAAAGATGCCCAATTTCTGATCATGGAAATTTTTATAAGATGGCTCTATATCCTGATCACGCTGATTTTTTTTAACAGCCAGGATTATATGTTCAGGTATGCATTTGATGAGAATGTGAAACCGAGAGTTCCATTGGCTATGGCTCTGTTAGCGGTAATTGGAAGCCTGATTGTTTCATTTATTTTTATAGGTATTTTCAAATGATAAAATCCAAAAAAAGTTCTGAGCATTATATCTGGGGAAATGGCTGTGATAGCTGGATTCAGAAAGATACTCAACACCTTTCTGTAAAACAGGAAATAATGCCTTCCGGAACAGCAGAAAAACTACATTTTCATAAAGAAGCAGAGCAGTTTTTTTATATTTTGAAAGGAGAAGCAGTTTTCTATATCAATGAAAAGAAATTGTTTGTAAAGGAAGGAGAAAGCATTTCAGTTATGCCAGAATCAAAGCATTATATTTCTAATGAATCAGAAGAAGAACTGGAATTTTTAGTCGTTTCGGTTCCTTCAACAAATAACGATAGAACAGAAGTTTAAAAATACAATCAGATGTCCTTTTTCTATACAATATTTATCAATTTACTCATCTTCGGAATGAAGGTTTTTTCATTGTTTAATGATAAAACTAAAAAAGGCGTTGAAGGACGGAAAGAATCTTTACAGAAGGTGAAGTCTGCTTTCAGCGAGTCTGATGAAGTCATCTGGATGCATGCTGCCAGTTTAGGAGAGTATGAACAGGGTTTGCCGGTTTTAGAGCAACTAAAAAATGAATTTCCAACCTATAAAATCTTAGTGACATTTTTCTCTCCTTCCGGATATGAAAATGTGATTAAGAAAAAACATATTGCCGATGTGATTTGTTATTTGCCGTTTGATCGAAAGAAAGATGTAAAAGATTTTGTATCAGCTTTTAGTGTTAAACTATTTTTTACGGTGAAATATGATTTTTGGTATAATTTGTTATATGAATTAAAGACGAAAGACGCAAAAATATACGTGATTTCGGCATTGTTTTACGAAAGACAAGCTTTTTTTACAACGTATGGAAAATGGTTTGTAAAACAGCTTAAAAACACAGTAGATTGGTTTTTTCATCAAAATCAACATTCGTATGTTTTAGCAAAAAGTATAGGTCTTATGAATTCTTCTGTAACGGGAGATACGAGGTTTGATAGAGTGAAACAGCTTAGAGATAGAAACAATCATGTAGATTTTATAACAGATTTCATAGCGGGAGAAAAAGCCGTTATTTTTGGAAGTTCGTGGCATGCAGAAGAGAAAATAGCTGAAATGCTCGTTGCCAAAAACAATGATATTAAACTGATCATTGCTCCTCATGATTTAAAAAGGGTAAATCATTTAAAGCAGATTTTCCCTGAGTCAATTCTTTACAGCGAAATTAAAGACGTTCTAGCGCTTAAAAATTCAGACGCTCAAATTCTTATTATTGACAGTATTGGGTTGCTTTCCAAATTGTATTCTTATGCTGATATTGCCATTGTTGGTGGAGGTTTTCATGATGCAGGACTTCACAATATTTTAGAGGCTGCAACATTTGGTATTCCTGTAGTTTTCGGGAATCATTACAAAAAGAATCCTGAAGCAGATGATCTTATCCAGGCAAATGGAGGGAAATCATTTGAAAGTGAAAACGTAGCTACACAGTTTGTGCTTTCTTTGATTGCTAACCAAGAGATTTTAAAAGAAATGTCGGACAACGCTGCCAATTTTGTTACGGAAAAACCGAACTCTACGGAATTGATTATAAAGAAAATACTATCATCGTAAAAAACCTTCGCTTTTAAGGTTTTTTGCAATCTGATCAATGTTTGTGGGGATGTTTTCTGTGGCGAACCATTTAAAGTCTAAGCCATTGTTGATACAAAGTTTTTTCAAATAATGATTGTCTTCTATTTTTTGCTGTATTTCCCTTAAATATTCGTCAATTTCCATCCAGTAATCTTCATCTAGTTTTTTAGTTAGGATAAAACTTTTGATGATTTTGTTGATGAGGTAAAGGTAAAGTTTGTAAACATTGTCAAATCTCTGCGTATTCAGCTTGTCATTGTTTTCTAAAGTTTCATTGATAAGAAAAAGATTCAAAGAAACTTCTCCGTATTTGTCTGTTGTTACCTTTACATGCTCTGTAATTTCGCTGCTTATTTTTCGGATATGCATCAGATAATACTTATGATTTAGTAAATATTTACTTAAAAGGATTAGTTTTTCACTGATGTTTTCTTCCATCTGAGCCCTCTTCTGATCTGTGTTTTCCGGATCAATAAGCTCAAAATATAATTTTTTTGAAAGTAATTTATCTTTTTTTAATAATCTGAAAATTAATCTGTCTTTTTCCAGAGAAGAAAAGTTACTGATTGCTGCTTTGAACTCTTTTGAGTATTCCATTAATTGAATATTTTAGAGTATTTTAAAAATCCGTTAATTGCCCAGTTTGCGGTATAATACAAAGATCTTAAAGTAGAAAATTGCATGTGCTCCCTGTAAACGAGATATTGGTCTTTTATAATGTTTTGTTTTTTTCTTGAGATACTGTCTGAATGCATTCTGTATTTCGCCATGGTTTTGGGTAGTGGTTTTCCGGAATGAATTTTCTTTAATAAATTCAGCCACATTACATGATCTTCGCGTTTGCTCCCTTCTGGGAAAAATTCTATTCCTACTCTTTGAGCATCATACATGGAAGACAATAAGGAAAGCCTGCATGTTTTTAAGAGATTTTGGAAAGTAACTTCTTTATCAGCTTTGAAATCCTCGAGCTGAGGAATAAGCTCTGCATTGCATCTTGCATAGTTTGAGTAAGCAATTTCTGCTTGTTCCTTTTCCATAAAACGAACCATTTCGTTGAGGAATTCCGGTTCCCAAAAATCATCGGCGTCGAGAAATGTAATATATCTTCCCGATGCCTTTTTTAAGGATATATTTCTTGCGTGTCCTGCACCCCCATTTTCTTCAGCAATGGTGAGCTTGATTCTCGTATCATTTGTTTTTTTGATGATGTCAACAGAATTGTCTGAAGAACAGTCGTCGGTAATCAGCCATTCCCAGTCTGTGAATATTTGGTTCATTACAGATGCAATGGTTTCTTCCAAAAATCTGGAAGAATTATAGCATGGAGTAATGATAGAAACTAATGGCATCTCATGTTTTTATACAAATATAAGGCTTAAAATATAAGGTTCTGACAATGGTATTTTTAATAATTTGAAAATTAAATTACGAAAGCTAAAAAAAATGATGAAGTTTTTAAAAAAAATCATAATTTTAGACCTTGAAAAATTTGATATATGAAGAAATTAGCATTGCTATTTGCAGGTTTATCATTATTGTCTATCTCAGCTTGTAAGGATGATAATTCTGAACAAGTGTTTCCCTTGGCTGGAACATGGTCTCCGATTAAGGAGGTAAGAACAACAATTCCTGCTTCAGGAGGTGGGGTTTCGGATGAGATCACATATACTGATTGTGAAAAAGCCTCTAGATGGGTTTTTAACGAAGGTTCTACAGGTAAAAGAAAAGATAGTGATGATGATCCGGTGAACGCAGGACAATGTATTGTGTCTCCTGATCGTACATTTACCTATATCTATAATGAAGATAAAAGTATCCAAATAAAATATATGGGAACAGTAGAGCCGGATAAAGGTAAAGTAACTCTTCTTAACGAAACTACTTTGAATCTTGCTATTGAAGATAGAACTGATCCTACAGTATATAAATCTGTGACTTATACAATGAAGAGAATTGTAAAATAATTTGTTTTCATTGTTTGAAATATGAAAAATCCTGTCTTAAGATGGGATTTTTTCTTTTGTATAAATGAATTGTTAACTATTTAATAATTTTATTGAATAAGGCGTACTATTATGTAGTACAATTGGTTAACTTTGATTCACTAAAATCTTTGTAATGCCAAGTCTAACTCCTAAAACATCTGCCTTAGGTTTTTTCAATGCATATCATCTGCTGAGAAGAACGACCTATAACATCACGAAGGCAAGAATCAATTACTTTGCATCAAAAACTCCCGATCAGGCGTTGAATGAGTTATTTACCTTTACAGCTCCTTCACCGCCGAGTCCACTCAATAATAATGCGGAGACTATTGTACCTACCGTGGCAAATCCTACCATTACAGATACATTAAGTACAGCAAATTCTGTAGTATATGATAATTATTGGTGGATGTATCAAGCCATGAAAGATCCTTCTGCGCAATATAAAATAGTGTATTGGCTACATTTGCTTTTTGTAACGGATAACGATGCGAGTTTTTTTACCAACTTTGATTATAAGGAACTTTTAAGATTTCATGCTAATGGAAGTTTGAAAGATTTAGCAATAAGAGTTACTTTAGACCCGAGAATGCTTATTTACCTTAATAATAATGTAAATAAAAAAAATAGCCCGAATCAAAACTATGCAAGAGAGTTTTTAGAATTATTTACTATTCTTAAAGGCCCACAGATAGGAACAGGAAATTATACCAATTATACAGAAACAGATGTTCAGCAGGCTGCAAAAGTTTTAACAGGTTTTACTTTAACTTCAGCGACTCAGCTTAACAAAACAGCAAGACTGAATACTGTAGATCCTATTACTCAGCTACCACGAGGTTTTATTGATACTGCAACTCATGACATTACGAATAAAACATTCAGCAGTGCTTTTGGTGGAACAGTCATTACAGGTGCGAATACCGTAAGTACTATTCAAACAGAGTTTGAAAACTTTATAACGATGATTTTTAATCAGGATGAGACTGCTAAAGCTTATTGCAGAAGAATGTACCGTTATTTTGTGGGAAGAAATATTACGACTGATATAGAAACGAATATTATTGTGCCTTTAGCAACTGCACTTAAAGCAAACGGGTATAATATTTTGCCGGTTCTGAGAACGCTGTTGTCCAGCAAACATTTTTATGATGAAGAGGATGCTATTGCGGGAGATCAGACTATTGGTTCGCTAGTAAAAAGTCCTTTGGAATTGTATTTTCATATGTTTTCTTTGCTTCAACTTTCAACGCCTTTGTATTCTGCAAATCCAAGTTCTTTGCACAGTTTTTTGTCGACAATTTCCAGTTATTCTCAAAATTCGGGAATGCCGGTTTTCAGGCCACAATCTGTAAACGGATATGCAGCATATTCCAGTAGTCCTAATTATGATAAAAACTGGATTACCACTTCATCCTTAAGAATTCGCTACAGTAATTCTATTGATATGCTGATTAACGGACTTACCCAAAACGGCTTTTTATATAAACTCAATTTGCCTGTGTTTGTAAAGGATAGCGGCAATTTTCAAAATCCTGCAGATGCTGTACAGTTGGTCTCGGAATTTTGCGAACTGCTTTTTGTTGATTTTCCGCCTCCTGCAAGACTGGATTATTTTAAAAATGTATTCCTGAATGGCTTAAGTGTAATCAACTGGCAAAATGAGTGGAATAATTATATTACTACCGGAACCGCTACCAATGTGAAGATTCCGATTGATCGTTTGGTAAAAGCACTTATTAAATCTCCTGAATTTCAAACAATGTAATTATGGACAGAAAAAAATTTTTACAATTGATTTCTATGGCAGGAGTTGGAGCTCCTTTCTTGCTCAACGGAATGCCTTCTCGTGTCATGAATCAGTTTCTGGATTTTAATGTGAATTGTGATCCGGTGAATGAACGTGTTCTGGTTATTTTGAGATTGGCAGGTGCGAATGACGGTTTGAATACAGTGATTCCGGTCAATCAATATGATACTTATGCGAATTTAAGACCTAATATTAAAATTAATAATACAGGAACGGGAGCCTATATTCCTTTGGATAGTACAGTTGCTGCTACTAAACAAGTTGGGCTGCATCCTTCAATGACAGGATTCAAGTCTCTTTACGATTCAGGGAAATTAACGTTGTTGAATGGTGTCGGTTATCCTAATCCTAATTACTCTCATTTCAGATCAGAAAACTTAATGTTTTCCGGAAAAGATGGGACGAATAATAATCCGGATTTGTTAGACGGAATGTTTGGGAGATATTTAGGCGCTTTATATCCGGGATTGGCTGGGAATCCTACAACACAAAGTCCCGATCCTTTAGCAATACAGATGGGTAATTTAAATCCTAGTTTGTTTTATGAGCATATCACAGAGAAAAATATAGAATATAACCTTACGGGTTTTCAAAATTCTTTGTTTACGAATTTGTTTGTTAGTGTAATTCCTACTCAGTCGGAGTATAATGATCTTTTAGATTATATAAAAAATGTCGCGAGCAGTATGGATGCTTATTACAATAGGGTTATGCAGGTTTTCAATGCCGGGAATAATTCTACGACAACCTATCCTACATCTACTTTGGCAAAACAACTGAAAACAGTGGCAAGATTGATCAAAGGAGGAAGTAAAACAAAAATTTTCCAGGTGAATTTAGGAGGTTTTGATACTCATGTTAATCAGATTCAGTCGGGAAGTACACAATTAGGGAATCATGCTAATTTATTGGCGGATATTTCAAATTCAATTCAGGCTTTTCAGACTGATGTTGAAGCCTTGGGAATTGGACATAAAATTATGACAGTTACCTTTAGTGAATTTGGAAGACAGGTAAGAGAAAATGCGAGTTTGGGAACTGATCATGGAGATTTAGCGCCGTTCTTTATTGTCGGGAATGGGTTGAATTCCGGTATTATGGGAGATCATCCTTTATTTACGAATGCAACGAGTTATTATTACAATCAAAATCAGAGAAGATTTGACTATCGACAAATATTTGCTTCTCTTTTGCAAGATTGGCTAGGTGCTGACTCGGGGCTTATCACTTCTACGGAACTGCAGGATTTTGTAACACCAGCCAATAAAATAAATTTAATTTCTGCATCCAGTACAGCTACTGCGGTTTGTGCTGCTTTAGGAACGAAGGAAGTAATGACAAAAACTAAAATCAAAGTATATCCAAACCCTGTAAAAGACTTTTTAGAAATAGATTTTGGAAATGATACATCCGGAGAAAATGCAGTATTTGTTTTTTATGATGCTTCAGGAAGAGAAGTGCTTTCAGATACACACGGAATTAATCATGGAAAAGCAAAGTTATTTGTAGGAAACTTACCGAATGGGAATTATGTGGTAAGAGTTAAAACGAGAGAGGTAGAATTTACAAGTAAGATCATTATTGCTAAATAACATGAAAATATTATTTAAGTTTTTTCTTTTAAAAAACTTAAATTTGTGCTTTATATAAAATTATAGAATGTTTTACGATCATCAGCAGATAGAAAAAAAGTGGCAGAAATACTGGGAAGACAATCAAACGTACAAGACTTCCAATAACACAGACAAACCAAAATTTTATGTTCTCGATATGTTTCCATATCCATCAGGTGCAGGTCTTCACGTAGGTCACCCGCTTGGATATATTGCTTCCGATATTTATGCGAGATACAAAAGACATCAAGGTTTCAATGTGCTCCACCCGGTAGGCTACGATAGCTTCGGACTTCCTGCTGAACAGTATGCTATTCAGACAGGGCAGCATCCTGCGATTACTACTGAGCAAAACATTAACAGATATGAAGAGCAGCTGAGAAAAATCGGTTTCTCTTTCGACTGGAGTAGGGAAGTGAGAACTTCTGACGCTTCTTATTATAAATGGACCCAATGGATTTTCATTGAGTTGTTTCATTCTTGGTATAATAAGGATACTGATAAAGCAGAATCTATAAATGATTTAATTAAACGTTTCGAAGAAAAAGGAACAGAAGGTTTAAATGCGAATCAAAATGACGAATTAAATTTCACGGCTGAAGAGTGGAATGCAGCTTCTGAAATGGATAAGGAAGATATTCTTTTAAATTATCGTTTGGCATACAGGGCGGAAACGACTGTGAACTGGTGTCCCGCATTAGGAACCGTATTGGCAAACGATGAGGTAAAAGACGGAAAATCCGAAAGAGGAGGGTTTCCTGTTTTCCAAAAGAAAATGATGCAGTGGAGTATGAGAATTTCTGCTTACTCTGAAAGATTATTGCAAGGATTAAAAACTCTTGACTGGCCACAACCTTTAAAAGATTCTCAGGAATACTGGATTGGAAAATCTCAGGGAGCACAGGTGAAATTCAATGTTGAGGGTCATGATGAAATCGTTGAGGTTTTCACAACAAGACCTGATACAATCTTTGGAGCAACTTTTATGGTATTGGCTCCGGAAAATCCTTTAGTGGAAACTATTACTACTTCGGAACAGAAAGTTGAAGTAGATACTTATATTGAAGAAACTTCCAAAAAAACTGAAAGAGACAGAATGTCTGACGTGAAAAACGTTTCAGGTGCTTTCACAGGAAGTTATGCAATCAATCCGTTCAGTGGAGAAAAAATGCCGATCTATATTTCAGATTATGTATTGATGGGCTATGGAACGGGAGCTGTAATGGCTGTTCCTGCACATGATGAACGTGATCACAGATTTGCAAAGAAATTTAATTTAGAAATTAAAAAAGTAGTTGAAACTGACGAAGACGTTCAGGAAGCTTCTTTTGATTCTAAAGATTCTGTGTGTGTAAACTCAGATTTCTTAAACGGATTAAATTATAATGATGCTAAATCAAAAATAATTGCAGAAATCGAAAACAAAGGAATCGGTCACGGAACTACGAACTATAGACAACGTGATGCAATTTTCTCAAGACAGCGTTATTGGGGAGAGCCAGTTCCTATTTATTATAAGGATGGAATGCCTTACACATTGCCGACTTCTGCATTGCCTTTAGAACTTCCCGAAGTTGAAAAATATTTACCGACTGAAGATGGAGATCCGCCACTAGGAAATGCAAAAACATTTGCTTGGGATGAAGCAACTCAAAAAATTGTAGCTACAGAATTAATTGATGAGAAAAATGTTTTCCCATTAGAATTATCTACAATGCCGGGTTGGGCAGGAAGCTCTTGGTATTTCTTAAGATATATGGATCCTAAAAATGAAGAAGTTTTTACTAACAAAGAACTTTCTGATTATTGGGGACAGGTAGATTTATATATCGGAGGGAGCGAACATGCGACAGGTCACTTATTATATTCTCGTTTCTGGAATATGTTCCTAAAAGATAGAGGGTATATTAATCATGATGAGCCTTTCCAAAAATTGATCAACCAAGGAATGATTTTGGGGATGAGTGCTTTTGTATACAGAATTGATGGTACTAATCAATATGTATCTAAAAATTTGGCAAAAGATTATACGACTCAAGCAATCCACGTAGATGTATCTTTGTTAAAAGGAACTTCCGATGAGCTAGATACTGAAGCATTCAAAACTTGGAGACCGGATTATGCTGATGCAGAATTTATTTTAGAAGACGGAAAATACATTACAGGTCGTGAAGTAGAAAAAATGTCTAAGTCTAAATACAATGTTGTAAATCCTGACGACATCTGTGAAGAGTACGGAGCAGATGGTTTAAGATTGTATGAAATGTTCTTAGGTCCGTTGGAGCAATCCAAGCCTTGGAATACACAAGGTTTAAGTGGAGTATATGGTTTCTTGAAGAAATTCTGGAATTTATATTTCAACGGAGAAAATTTTGAAGTTTCAGAAGAAGAGCCTACAAAAGCCGAATATAAAGTTTTACATACTTTAATAAAGAAGGTAGTTTACGATATTGAAAACTTCTCTTTCAATACTTCTGTATCATCATTTATGATTGCTGTAAACGAATTGCAAAAAATAAAATGTAACAAACGCAATATTTTAGAACCTTTAGCCGTTATCATTTCGCCTTATGCGCCGCACATCTGTGAAGAGCTTTGGAGTTTATTGGGACATAACGAATCTATTGAATTTGAGAAATTCCCTGTATTGAACGAGGATTACCTTGTAGAAGATGAGATTCTTTATCCGGTAAGTGTAAATGGAAAAATGAAGATTAAAATTTCACTTTCTGCACAACTTTCTCCTAAAGAAGTTGAAGAAATAGTGCTTCAGGATGAAAAAATGGTACAAATTTTGGAGGGAAAAACACCTACGAAAATCATTGTAGTACCTCACAGAATAGTGAATATAGTAATTTAAATAAAAATTAACATTGGTAAAATAAAAAAAAAGTGGAGGTAATTTTTTTAAATTTTCAATATATTATTTAAAATGGAATAATATTGCCAAAAAAATAAAAAAAAATTGAGATTTTGGAATTGATTCAAAAAAACACGATCAAAAAAAAGCAAATTGTTTATTTAAAATAATTGCATTTTAATTAATTTTGCCTTTAATTTACACCCTCAAAAATTTTAAAACAATATAATTTAGTTAAATATGGAAATGAATGTTTCAAAAAATGATGAGCAAGTAGTTGCTAAAAAAACAGGAGGTTTAAACCCGGCTGTTATTATTCCTATCATCTTAGCAATAGGAATTTGTATTTATTTATTCGTTTTGGGTAACCCTGGAAACTTTAAAGATGCTGAAAAACTTGGTGGAGCGTCTGTAGCTTTCTCAGATGTTGAAGGAAAAGACATTCATCCAGATTCGTTTTTGGGAATTATCTACAAAGGAGGGGTTATCGTACCTATCTTGATTACTTTCATGCTTACAGTAATCGTTTTCTCTTTTGAAAGATATTTCGTTTTAGGTAAAGCAGCAGGAAAAGGAAACTTGGATAACTTCGTTGTACAGGTAAGAAGCTTACTTAACCAAAACAAAATTGATGCAGCTTTAGAAGAGTGCGACAGACAAGAAGGTTCTGTAGGTAACGTAGTAAAAGAAGGTCTTACTACTTACAAAGCTCTAGCTCATGATACAACTTTAAACAAAGAGCAAAAAATGGTAGCGCTTAACAAGGCTATCGAAGAAGCTACAACTCTTGAGATGCCAATGCTTGAGAAAAATATGATGATTCTTTCTACTCTAGGTACAGTTGCTACTCTAATTGCACTACTTGGAACAGTAATCGGGATGATCAAGGCATTCTTTGCATTAGGTTCAGGTGGAGGTACACCAGATGCTGCTGCACTTTCTACAGGTATCTCTGAAGCATTGATTAATACTGCTTTAGGTATTGGTACTTCAGCTATCGCTATTATGCTTTATAACTTCTTTACTTCTAAAATTGACGGTTTAACTTATAAGATCGACGAGATCGCTATGAGTATCCAACAATCTTTCGCTGAATTCAACTAAGAATTAGCAAAGAATTTGCAGTAAGTAAAAAGAAGTTTAATTAAAAATTATTAATAATGGCGAGAGTCAAACCAAAAAGACATGGAGTAGTTACGGATATGACGGCAATGTGCGACGTTGCATTCCTACTACTTACGTTCTTTATCTTGACCACTCAGTTTAAAAAACCTGACGTGGAGCAGATCAAACCGCCATCTTCAATATCAGAGAAGTTACTTCCTGATGCAAGTTTGATGACTATCAACGCTACTCCGGACGGGAAATTTTATTTCCAGCCAGTAGAAAATGCATCTGAGAGAGTACAGCTTTTGGATAATATGGGAAAAAAGTATGGAATTACTTTCGACAACAACCAAAAAGCTGCATTCCAAAAAGTACAGGCGATTGGGGTTCCTATGAACCAGCTTAAGAGCTATCTTGATTTGCCAGATGACGAGCAAAAGAATTTTAAGAGTCCTACTGGGATTCCTATGGATAGTACAAATAAACAGTTAGTAGACTGGGTAAAAGAAAGTTTGAACGTAAATCCTGACTACAAGTTAGCAATTAAAGGAGACGTTACAACAAAATATCCAAAAGTTAAAAGCTTATTTGAGGGTTTAAGAGATATCGATTTTCTTAAATTTTGGTTGATTACATCACAAGAAGGTAAACCTAATGAATAATATCATTTAGAAATGGCAGAAGTACAAGTACAGGAAAAAGGCGGGAAAGGCGGAAAGGTTCGATCCAAGAAGCAGAATACCCGCGTAGATATGACTCCGATGGTGGACTTAGGGTTTCTTTTGATTACCTTCTTTATGTTCACAACCACATTCTCTAAACCGAATGTAATGGATTTGGGTCTTCCGGCAAAACCGAAAGATGAGAAACAAAAACCACCTCCAACAGAAATTAAACTTTCTAACTCTATATCTTTATTATTAGGTAAGGACAATAAGATATTTTGGCATCAAGAAGATAATACATCTTTAACAGACCAGAATCTTAATGAAACTTCTTTCGATAGAGAAGGTATTAGAAAAGTAATTGAGCAGGCAAAAGCAAGAGCGGCAGATAAAACGAAATTTACTGTGATTATCAAACCGACTGACGATGCTGTATATAAAAACTTTGTAGATATTCTTGACGAAATGGCAATTACTAAGAGTGAGCAGTACGGGGTTACTGATCTTAAGCCTTGGGAAAAAGCGATTTACGATAGAAAAGTTGGTAATTCAGGAGCTCCTGCAGCACCTGCTACAAAGTAATTTAAACCATAAAATTGTAAATCTATGGCAAATGAAAATGTATACGATCCTAGTCTTACTTTAGACGAGATTGTATTTGAAAATAGAAACAAGGAATATGGTGCATACGATTTAAGACATCAGTACCCAAGACTTCTGACAAAATCTTTCATCGTTGGAACAGCATTATTCCTTATTGCGGCTTTGTCTCCTTTCATTTATCTTACGATTAAAAGACTTACTGCTCCACCTAAACAAGAAGTAAAGGCGGATTTAGTAGAAATTCTTCAGGAAGATAAAATTATTGAGCAACCCAAAGAAAAAGAACCACCTCCACCACCTCCACCTCCAAAAGAGGAAAAAATTGAGGTAATTCAGAATGTGGTTCCTGAGCCTGTAAAAGCTCCAAAAATTGAAACTCCACCGCCGCCAATTTCTAAGCAATTAGAAACAACGACAGGTTTGACAAATCAGGAGGGGGTAAAAGCTCCGGCTTATACACCACCACCGCCACCTTCAACAGGAACTAAAGCTTCAACAGCTGAGGTTAAACCTCAGGTAAGTGAAACTCAGGTTTATACGGAGGTAGAGCAAACAGCAGAATTCCCAGGAGGTATTAATGCCTTCAGAAAGAAAGTAGGAGAGAATTTTGATACTTCTGCGATTGAGGGAGCTGATGGTGTGGTAAAAGGAGAAGTTACTTTCGTTGTTGAAAGAGATGGAAGTATCACAGACGTTAAAGTTTCGGGTTCTAACTCAGACTTTAATTCTGAAGCAGTGAGAACTGTTAAGTCAATTAAAAACAAATGGGCGCCTGCTAAGATTAATGGTCAGTCTGTACGATACAGATATAGATTGCCACTTGCAATGCAACCACCGGAATAATTTAATTATTAATAATTAAATAATATCTAAAAAAGAGAAGCATTTGCTTCTCTTTTTATTTTTTTTGGTATTTTTGTCATATGATGTTCAAGTGGTTATCCTTAATAACAGGATTTTTTTATATCGTTTTAGGAATAGTTGTAATTATTTACAAATTTTTCGTGGTTACCTTAGAGCCTACAATTGCCTATCCGTTAGGTATTGTTTTAATACTTTACGGGATATTTAGAATTTTCAGAGCGATATCCCAATTAAAAAAAAATAAAGATGAATAATCCTTTTAAAATAGTTCTTCTCATTTTTATAACTATTCTTTCAGGCTGTTCGAAGAAAAAAGAAAGTTCACCGTCTTATAATAAAGGAGATCTTACAATTCTTACTGATGAGTCATTTCAAAGTGTTACAGAGGCTTTAGCAGATGGATATATGATCAATTATCCGGAGACTAAGCTGAAAGTAGTTACTAAAAAGGAAGATCTGGGATTTCTTGATTTATTGAATGATAAAGCGAGAATTGTTGTGATGTCGAGAGAACTTTCTCCTGATGAAATAAAAGAATATGAAAAGCAAGTTGAATTAAAATTTCTGCCTGCTAAATTTGCTGCAGATGCAGTTGTATTTGTTGTTCCCAATACTTCTTCTAAAGAATCTATTTCTATGGATGAGATTCAAAAAGGGCTACAGTCGGAAGAAAAAGAATTTATTTTTGACGGAACCAATTCCAGTAATTTGAACTTTGTAGCTCAAAAGTTTAATAAACAACCAAAAGACTTGAAGTTTTCAGTAATTCCGGGAAGTAAAAACCTTATCGAAGAACTGAATAAATATCCTAATAAAATTGGTGTTATTGGGTTGAATACATTTAGCCGTCCCTATGATCAAGCTTCTATAGAGCTAAGAAATAAAGTTAAAATTCTTCCTGTAGAAAGTCAAGGGAAACTTTATACTCCAGATTATTCCGGGATGAGAGAGATGAAATATCCTTTTACCAGAATATTGTACTTTTTAGCAAATGAAGGGAATTTTAATATAGCGAATGGTTTTATGAGATTTTCTTGTACACAACTGGGACAAATGATTGTTCAGAAAGAAGGTTTACAGCCTTATAATATTTATAAAAGAGAAGTTCAAATGTTTAATAAATAATTTTCAGGAGACCAATTCAACTATTTTGGTCTGAAAATTGTCTTTAGATTATTCTAGTTTTTAATTTACAAATATAAAATGAAAGATATAATGATTATGAATGTAAAAAAGATTGCTTTAGGAGCAGCAGTGGTATTTTTGACCAGCTTTGCAACAGCACAGACCTTGCAGGATGGTATCAACAGTATAGATAGTGATAAGTTTGCTCAGGCAAAAACCAATTTCACTCAAATGATTGCTAAAGAGCCTACAGCAGAAAACTATTTTTACTTAGGAAATACGTTCCTTAGACAAGGTGAACCTGATTTTGCAGCAGCTACTGAAAACTTTAATAAAGGATTGGCAGCTGACGGTAAAAGCTATTTAAACAAAATTGGTTTAGCTAGTGTTAAATTAGGAAAAGGTGACAAATCTGCAATTGCTGAAATTCAGAAAATAGTTACAGATTCTAAAGAAAAAGATGCTGAAGTTCTTTTCAGAGCAGCAGAGGCTTTAACATTGTTTGAGAAAAATAATGCCCCTGATCTTGCTATAGATTATTTGAACAAAGCAGTTGAAAAAGCACAGAAAAAAGGTGTTCCTGCTAACTATTTTTATACGTTAGGGGATGCTTACAGATTAAAGAGAATTCCTGGAGATGCAATGACGGCTTATGATAAAGCATTACCATTGGCTAAAAATAAAGCATCTGTATATACTAGAATCGGAACTTTGTGGATGGCTGCTCAGCAATGGCAACAAGCTAAGACAAGCATTGAAAAGGCAATTGCTACAGATCAGTCTTATGCACCTGCTTACAAAGCAATGGCTGCTTATAATATCAGATATCAGCAAAATGATAAAGCGACTCAAGACCTTATCAACTATACAAAATATGCTGATGAAGACCCATACACTCAGTTAGAAATTGCTAAACTTTATTTTACAAATGAAGATTATGCAAACTCTAAGCAGGTTTTAGACAAAATCTTTGATAAGATCAATGACCCGATTAAGTTTAAGTTAAGAGCTTATCAGTTATTTGCAAATGGAAATTATGCTGAAGCAAAACAAAATATGGATAGTTTTGTAGCTCAGGCAGAGAAATCGAGAGTTCAGCCTGCAGATCAAGGATTACAAGGTCTGATTGCTGCAGGATTAGCAAAAACTGAAAAAGATGCTGCTAAGAAAACTGCTCTAACGACTGAAGCACAGCAAAAAATTGCGATCGCAAAAGCAGCTAAAGATGAAACAATGAAATGGGATATGGAGTTGATGAAGATTTCCGGAGGAGGAGCTTCACAGGCAGATATAGATGCTGGACCGACAAACCCAACCATTGAAGCACTTAAAAAGCAAGTGGCTGCAAACAGTCAAGACTCAGATGCTTTGTTTAAGTTAGCAACAGCTTATCAGGATGTTAAAAACTGGAACGGATCAATTGTTACTTGGCAGAAAATGAGTGCCCTTCTTCCGGATTGGGCTCCAGCTTATTACAGCCAAGGATATTCATACCAACAAGCAGGAAATAATGATGCTGCAAAAATGGCTTATGAAAAGTTCATTAATACAGTAAAACCTGCAGATAAAGAGGCTAATAAACAAATTCTTGCTTATGCTTATTTTGCGGTAGCTTATATGAGTAAAGATTCAGATATGGCAAAAGCAAAAGATTATGTAGCTAAATCTATTCAGCTGGATCCTACTTATCAGGATGCTGTAAAATTGAATGCAGAGATCAACAAGTAATTTAAAATTTAAATTATAGATATTAAAACTTCCCATTCGTTTCGTTTGGGAAGTTTTTGTTTTAAATCTTATCTTTGAGATATGAAAATAGATATACTTGCTTTTGGGGCGCATCCTGATGATGTAGAGTTGGGATGTGGCGGAACTATTGCTAAATTAATTTCTGAAGGTAAAACCTGTGTCATAGTGGATCTCACAAAAGGAGAACTAGGAACAAGAGGAACCGAAGAAACAAGGAAAGCAGAAGCAATGGATGCAGCAAAAATTCTTGGAGTAGCCACAAGAGAAAATCTTGGAATGAAGGATGGTTTTTTGGAAAATTCTGAGGAATATCAAATGAGGATCGTAAAAATGGTTCGCAAATACCGTCCAGAAATCGTCTTAGCGAATGCGATTGATGATAGGCATCCGGATCATGCAAAAGGAGCGAAATTAGTGTCGGATGCGTGCTTTTTAGCAGGATTGAGAAAGATTGAAACTGTTTTGGATGGAGAAAGTCAGGATGTGTGGAGACCGAAGCATATTTTCCATTATATCCAATGGAAAAATATTGAACCGGAATTTTGCATTGACATTTCTGAGCATTTAGATAAAAAGATCGCAGCTTGTATGGCTTTCAAAACTCAGTTCTATGATCCGACTTCCAAAGAGCCTGAAACTCCAATTACATCAAAAGACTTTTATGAGAGTTTAACTTACCGAGCTCAGGATTTAGGGCGTTTGTCGGGAGTTGCTTATGCTGAGGGATTTACGTCGGAAAAGTTAATTTCTTTGAAAAATTTTGATGGAATTGTTTGGTAATTAAAAAATCTTCTCTATATTTGCACTCACAAAACGGTGATTGTAGCTCAGTTGGTTAGAGCGTCGGATTGTGGTTCCGAAGGTCGTGGGTTCGAGACCCATCATTCACCCAATAAAAGTACACTTTTCAAAAGTGTACTTTTTTATTTTACAGCATTCCGTAATTCAATTTGTTGTCCTTGAACTCCTAATTAATCTAAATCTTTTTTTATTTTTTTTAAATTATTTAGCTTTCGGGCACAAAAAAAGCATCTTTTTTCAGATGCTTGTGTTTTTTTAGTATTCTTTTTAAACTTCGTCGTCAGAATCTATTGTGAAAGATTTGCTTTTGAAGTCTTTATCATGTTTTTCTGATATTACATCCTCACCCTTTTCGTTAATGATGAAATCTGTGGATTCATTAAACATCTCCTGAAAACTTTTAAAATCTTCTTTGTAAAGATAAATTTTGTGCTTCTCAAATGTGGCTTCTCCGTTCTCTCCGAAATTCTTTTTACTTTCGGTAATCGTAAGATAATAATCTCCTGCTTTCGTCTCACGCACATCAAAGAAATAAGTTCTTCTCCCTGCTTTTAACACCTTAGTGAAAATTTCATTTTCATGGCGTTCCTTGTATTCACTCATTGTTAGATATTTTTTAATCTTGTTAAGAACAAATATAAAAGTTTTCTTTTAATCACAAAATTTTTTTTATGATTTATTTAACAATTGAGAACGAAACGGCTAAGCGGTTACAGAATTTGTAATTTCGGTAAGATTAATAATTTTATCTGCTTTCTGTGCGCTAGACTCTCTATGTGTGATGATTATGGAAGTTGCGTTGTGGATTTTTTTGTTAATATTTTCTAAAATATTTTGCTCGGTTTCGGTATCTAAAGCGGATAAAGAATCATCAAAAATGATGATATTCGGGTCTTTAATCAATGCCCTTGCGATACAAATTCTTTGCTTCTGACCTCCCGAAAGCATTACTCCGCGTTCACCAACCATGGTTTTATACTGATCTTTAAACTCGATGATATTTTTATCAACATCTGCAATTTTAGCGTATTCAACAACTTGTTCATGAGTAGGGTGATTGATTGCGAAACCTATATTGTTTTCAATAGAATCTGAAAAAAGGTAGCTTTCCTGAGGAATATATCCGACGAAATTTCTGTAGTTTTCTAAATTGTGTTCTTTAAGATTTTTACCGTCGATTAAAATCTCACCTTCCGTAGGATCAATTAATCTTGATAGTAATAAAGCAATGGTAGATTTTCCGCTTCCGGTTTTTCCCATAATGGCTAAAGATTCTCCGGCTTTTATTGTAAAACTTAGGTTTTCTAATGCTTTGATACCTGTATTCGGATACACATAAGAAACGTTTCTGAACTCAATATCTCCTTTAATAGGGTAGTTCTCAAAGTTTTTATTAATGATTTCAGATTTTTTGTCCATGAATTCATTAATTCTTTGCATAGATGCTTCCGCACGTTGGTTAACGGAAGTTACCCAGCCTACCATTGAGAAAGGGAAAATCAAAGTATTGATATACATGAAGAAATCTGCAATTTTACCAATGCTTAGTTGTCCGTCAATATATTTTTGTCCTCCGATTAAAATAATGGCTACATTCAATAATCCAATTACAAATAATATGATCGTAAAGAAATAGGCTTCTGTTTTTGCTAGATCCAGAGCTTTGTTTTGATAGTCGGTTACTTTGAGACCGTAATTTTTTTCAATGTATTTTTCTTTGGCAAAAAACTTTACCACACGAATTCCTGAAAAGCTGTCCTGAACAAAAGTAGAAATTGCAGACTGGCTTTTCTGCATGATTTTTGACTTCTTATTAATGATTGAACTTACCTTATATATAGCGTATGATAAAATCGGGAGTGGTAAAAGTGTCCAAAGTGTCATTGAAGCGTCTGTTTTTATCATGTAAATAGCTGTGATAATAACAAGAACAATCAAATTCACCACATACATTACACCGGGACCTAAATACATTCTTACAGCCACAACATCTTCACTTAATCTGTTCATTAAATCACCGATTGTTGTTTGCTTGTAGTCCGTTAAAGATAGATCCTGATAATGCCTGTAAATTTTATTTTTAAGTTCGTATTCAATTCTTCTGGATGCAACAATGATGGTCTGGCGCATCATGAAGGTGAAGAATCCTGTTAATAAAGAACAACCGACAATAATGGCAACATAAATCAAAACTTGCTGATTGAAACCAAGATTTCCGTTTTCTGCAGAATTTTTCAGTACATCTACCGATTTTCCTACAAACTGAACTTTATATATATTGAAAAAATTACTGGCAATGATGAATAGTACTCCCCAAAATAATAATATTTTGTGTTTCCAAAAATAAGGGTTTAAGGTTTTTAGCGCATTCATAAAGTTTCACAAAATTACAAAAATGTCATCAGACTACGAATTTCATCAATTTTAAATTTTGTATCTTTGCACCCATAAAAAGCTCTTTGAATGTTAGGAAGAAGACAAATCCGTGAAAAAATAGTACAGACCGTGTATTCGTACTACCAGAATCCTGTAAAGTTTGATGTATTAGAGAAAAATATGTTCTCTGGAATAGAGAAAATCTATCATTTATACATTTATCAACTGAATTTTTTGGTTTCTCTAAAAGAATTAGCAGAAAACCAGATTGAGATTGGTAAGAATAAATACATTAAAACAGATTCTGATATTAATCCTAATCAAAAATTCATCAACAATCAAGTTTTAATTAAGTTAGAAGAAAATCCTGAAAGATTATTTTTCACAGGACAACATAAGCAATTAAAATGGGATTTGCATGATGATTTATTGGTGAAAACTTTCCAAAGAATGGCAGCAGGAAAGCGTTATCAGGATTTCATGAAGGAAGAAGGATATTCTTTTGAGGAAGATCAGAAGTTTATCGGTAAATTATTTTTAAGATATATTGCTGAAAATGATGATTTCCACGATTATCTGAGTGATAAAGAACTTTCTTGGTACGATGATATTCATATCGCTAATTCAATGGTTCAAAAAACGATTGGTTTCCTGAAAGAAGATGAAGAAAGCAGAACGTTAATCAAAATGATTAAAGATGAGGAAGATAAAACTTTTGCATTGAAACTATTGAGGAATACGTTGGATAGCTGGGAGAATAATGAAAAGAAGCTGGAAGAAAGACTGGAAAACTGGGATTTGGAAAGAGTTTCTTTGATGGATAAAGTGATTTTATCTACAGCTATAGCGGAACTTGATAATTTTCCTTTTACACCTTCAAAAGTTATTATTAACGAATATATTGAGATTGCAAAGGTATTTGCAACAGACAGATCCAATATATTTATTAATGGAATTTTAGATAAATATTGTAAAGATCAAAATAGAATTTAACATGAAAAAGACGTTATCAATTATCGCTTTGTCTATTATAGGCTTTGGTTTGGTTTCTTGTAAAAAAGAAAATAAAGAAACTCAAGGAGCAGATGCTGTCGTTACAGATTCTACTGCAACAACTACAACTCCTGCTGATTCTTCTACGGTAGCTCCGGTTTCTGCTGAAACACCAGCTCCGGTTTCAAACCAGCCACTAACAACAATTGCTCTTTCTGAAAGTAATTTTGATTTCGGACAAATCAAAAAAGGCGATAAAGTACAACATGTATATGAAGTAACAAATACAGGAACAAATCCGTTGGTAATTTCTGAAGTGAAGCCAGGATGTGGATGTACCGCTCCTGATTTTACAAAAGAGCCAATCATGCCGGGTAAAAAAGGAAAGATCACATTGCATTTTGATTCTACAAACTTTGACGGAGCCGTAAATAAATATGCAGACGTTTTTGCTAATGTAGAAAAAGCGCCAATCAAATTAACATTCACAGCAAATATTCAACCATAATATAATGAGTTTATTATCAATCTTTTTACAAGCTCCACAAGGTGGGAACTCATCAATGATGTTAATCATGATGGGAGTAATGTTTGTAGGGTTTTATTTTTTAATGATAAGACCGCAAATGAGAAAGCAAAAGCAAGAGAAAAACTTTCAGGAGACCCTAAAAGTAGGAACTAGAGTCGTACTTACTTCTGGTCTTCACGGGAGAATTGCTCAGGTTCAGGATGATGGATTCGTTATTGAAACATTATCTGGAAAACTGAAATTTGAAAAAGCTGCTGTTTCCAGAGAATTTACAGAAAACCGTTTCGGAGATAAAGCAAAAACTGCTGATAAGTCTTCTGATAAAAAAGAAATCGAAACTGAGAGTAAATAACTTCTTCGTTTTAAAAATATTTCGTTTCGGCGGGGTGAGCAAAGCTCACCCCGCCGAAACTTTTTATATACATCTATCCCCTCGTTGTCATTCAGAATGGAGCAGTGCGGAATGAAGAATCCAGCTTAATAATCTTAATTACTCAAATAAAACTTAATGGTTTGAATTTAAAATAGTAATAGATTTTCCCTTTGTCGAAATGAGAAGAACAATGTTATATTTTGTGTTGTGAAAATATTTAGAAATTCGTTTTTAAGAATTAAAAAAATATCTTTGTCCAATGAATCATATAGCTAAAACCGTTCTCATTCTAGGCGCAAACTCTGATGTTGCTAAACAATGTATCAAACAATACATCGAAAAAGGATTTTTGGTCATTGCAGCTTCCAGAAATACGGTTTCGCTTAAAGAATTTGTTGGTGAAAATCATCTTGATTCAAAAGTGACCGTTCTGCATTTCGATGCTATCGATTTTGATTCTCATCAGAAATTTTACGATGAACTTCCGGTAAAACCTCATATTGTTGTATATGCAGCAGGTTTTTTAGTGGATAATGAAAAAGCTTTGAGGGATTTTAAAGGAGCTCAACAAATGATGCTGGTGAATTATATGGGAGCTGTCTCCATACTGAATAGTATTGCGATGGATGAAAACAATAAAAATTTAGAAAGAATCATCGGATTATCTTCGCTTTCAGGAGTGAGAGGAAGAAAAAGTAATTTTGTGTATGGAAGTACAAAAGCAGCTTTTACAACGTATTTGGCAGGTTTGAGACAGGAATTAGCTTCAAGAAATATTAAAGTAAATGCTTTGGTAATTGGTTATATCCGAACTAAAATCAATGAAGGTTTACAACTGAATGAATCTTTAATTATGGAACCTGATTATGTAGCAAAATTCATTGTTAACGCAGGAAATTCTTTTACCATTGTTCCGAATTTTAAATGGAAAATGATTTATTTTATTTTGAAAATGTTACCTGAAAGCTTGGTGGCGAAGTTACCTTAGATTACTCATAAATAGAACTCCCTTTCAAAATATCGGAAAAAACTTTCCAATCTATTTTTTCTAAATCAATATTTTGATTTGTGTTTTTGTAATACCCATCAATATCTTCAACATAATTTGTCATGGCTTCGAGATAATCTTCAATGGTTTTATTTTCCCATTGTCCTTTGTTTTGGAGGAAATCTGTTCTCAAATTTTTTATAAATTCAATAAATTCAATTTTTTTCATAATAAACTTTAGAATTAAATTGTTTTAAAATTTCTTCTGAATAAAGGTGTTTTGCAAGTGAGAATTGTTTTTTATTAAATAAAAAAGCGGAGAAAAATCTCCGCCTTAAATTTATGCTTTTAAATTCAATTGTAATTCCAATTCATCAAGCTGTTCATCAGCAATCGAAGAAGGAGCGTCGATCATTACATCACGTCCTGAGTTATTTTTAGGGAATGCGATATAATCTCTGATTACCTCGTTTCCGTCCAAAATTGCCACCAAACGGTCAAACCCGAAAGCTAAACCACCGTGAGGCGGAGCTCCGTATTTGAAGGCATTCATTAAGAATCCGAACTGAGCTTCTGCTTCTTCTTTTGAGAATCCTAACAAATCGAACATTTTAGACTGAAGGTCTTTATCAAAGATTCTGATAGAACCACCTCCGATTTCGTTTCCGTTAAGAACCATATCGTAGGCGTTTGCTCTTGCTTTTCCAGGATCTGTTTCCAATAAATGGATATCTTCAGGTTTTGGAGAGGTGAAAGGGTGGTGCATCGCATGATAACGTCCGCTTTCTTCATCAAATTCCAATAATGGGAAGTCTACTACCCAAAGAGGTGCGAATTCGTTTCCTTTTCTTAGTCCTAAACGATTTCCTAGCTCCATTCTCAATGCTGAAAGCTGAGTTCTTACTTTGTGTTCGTTTCCGGAAAGAATTAACATTAAATCACCTTCTTTAGCTCCAAATTTTTCAATGATTTTTGCTAAATCTTCCTCGTTGTAGAATTTATTTACAGAAGACGTTTTTACGCCGTCATTTTGAAATTTAGCCCAAACCATTCCTGAAGCTCCGATTTGTGGTCTTTTTACCCAATCTACAAGCTCGTCGATTTGTTTTCTTGTATAGTCTGCACATCTTTCAACATTGATTCCAACAACCAATTCAGCTTCATCAAATATTTTGAAATCTTTTCCTTTAACTAATTCGTTTAATTCCACGAATTCCATTCCGAAACGAATATCCGGTTTGTCGTTTCCGTATTTCTGCATCGCATCAGCGAAAGTTATTCTTGGAAAAGCTCCAAATTCCTGACCCGTAATATCTTTGATCAATGTTTTCGTCATTCCTTCAAAAACATTCATTACGTCTTCCTGCTCTACGAAAGCCATTTCACAGTCGATTTGTGTAAATTCCGGCTGTCTGTCGGCTCTTAAATCCTCATCACGGAAACATTTCACGATCTGGAAATATTTGTCCATTCCACCCACCATCAATAATTGTTTGAACGTTTGTGGAGATTGTGGCAATGCATAGAATTGTCCAGGATTCATTCTGCTTGGTACAACAAAGTCTCTTGCTCCTTCCGGAGTAGATTTAATCAAAACCGGAGTTTCAACCTCAATAAATCCGTTGTCTGAAAGATAATTTCTTACTTTTTGCGCCATTTTGTGACGGAAAATCAATTTGTCTTTTACAGGATTTCTTCTGATATCCAGATAACGGTATTTCATTCTTAATTCTTCACCACCGTCCGTCTCATCCTCAATCGTGAATGGCGGAAGTTGAGATTCATTAAGAACCGTAAGTTTTTCTACTAAAATTTCAATTTCTCCTGTTGGAATATTGGGGTTTTTGCTTACTCTTTCAATTACTTTTCCTGTAACCTGAATAACGAATTCACGTCCCAATTTTTTTGCATTTTCCATCAGTTCTGCCGTAGAACGCTCCTGATCGAAAACCAACTGCGTAATTCCGTAACGATCTCGAAGATCTATCCAAATCATAAATCCTTTATCACGAATGGTTTGTACCCATCCTGAAAGTGTAACTTCTTCATTAAGATTTTTCAGAGATAATTCTCCGTTTGTGTGCGATCGAAACATAATTATTTATTTAAAGTTCAATGTTTAAAGTTCAAATTTCGAACTTTGAATTTTCCGTTGGCAAAGATAAGATTTTTGAAAGTTTTGAACATAAAAAAAACTCCCCGAAGGAAGTTTTACTATAATATTTATAAAGTTTTCTATAAAATTAATGCAATAGTTTTCTGTTTGTTTTCTAAAGCATGGTCTTTTGCCGTCTTTCCATTTTTGTCTTTTGCATCTTTTTGTGCTCCGTGTTTCAATAAAAGTTTTGCGGTATCCATTTGTCCGGAAATTGCTGCATACATCAAAGGAGTCATATCGCTGCAAGATTTATTTACGTCCGCTTTATTATCAAGGAAGTAATTAAATAGATTCTTTTTGTCTAGCTTAATGCTTAAAGAAAAAAGATCGTATGATTTTCCTTTTACCTGAAAACATTTTGTGAAGTCATCTGCTTTAAAAACTTTTTGAACGTTTTCTACATTATCTGTCTGGAAGGTTTTCAACTGATCGGCAGACATTTCCTGCGCAAATAATCCATTAGCAAAAATAGAAAGTCCGAATAATAAAGTTGTAGTAATTATTTTTTTCATAAATCTTAATTTTATCTAAAGAATATACAAAGCTAAATAATTTTTTTTGATATATGTTGCTAATTATTAATCCATTTTATTGCTTTTTCCAAAACTTCATCTTTATTATTTTTAATTCCTTCAACAGTTGGTTTTACTTCTATATCCGGAACAATACCGATTCTCTGGGTTTCAGTTCCGTCGGGATAATAAATTCCGATTCCGCTGATCATTGTTGAAATATTTCCGGGAAGGAGGATTTTCGAAACATTTCCATCAGCTCCTGCTGTTGTAGAACCAAAAACTTTCGCATTTGGTGCTGTTCTGAAAGCCATGGTATGGTATTCTGCGCTGCTTTGAGTGGTTTCATTCACCAGAATTGCAATTTTTCCTTTATAGGCATTGCTTCCATTCCCTGGAACACTCAAATTTGGGGTAAAAGTGAAAAGACCCGGCTGATTGTTGCTTGTACTACTGAATTTTACAAAATCAGTAGCGTTTGGTTTTAATAATTTCCCCATTTTGAAGACTACAAAATCAGATGGATAACTTCTGAAGTCGATGACGAGGCCTTTTGTGTTTTTAATTTTGTCAAAGACTCCAGAAAGTTGATCCGAATTTACGATTCCCATATAAACATAAGCCACATCATTGCTCTTCATCGTAAAGAACTCTTTGTTTTCAGTTTTTAGTTTCAGGTCTGGGTACGTGTATGTTTTTATTGTTTTTTCTTCTGTTTTCCCGTTTCTGGAAAATGTAATGCTGATGGTTTCTGCATTACCTCTTAATAGCTTTTTTGAAATATCTCTCAATTGCGTAGGGTAATTGGATGCCGGTAAATATTTCAACATATTTTTAACGATGTTATCAATATCTTCTCCATTGATTTTTGTAATTACATCTCCTTTTTGAAGCCCTGTTTCCTTCCCAAGATCATCATTATAAAAGTCATTTACAACGGCTTGGTTTTCAGCAAAAATTAACTGAACAGGAGCGTGTCTGTCGCCAAAATAATTTTTTAAAGCCTGATTACTTCCCCAGATTCCGGCATGGGTATCATGAATTCTTCCGATGATTTCCAGTGAGGCAAGAGTGTATTCCGTTTCATTTTTAGCATTGATGAATTTTGGGATAAACTCTGATAACACTCCTTTCCAGTCTTCCTCAATAAGGTTTTTGTAGGGGAAGTAATACTGAATGATATTCCAGTATCTGTAGAGTGAAAGCAAACGGAAACCTTCGTCCGGATAATTCATCTTTTCGTAAGGGTTTTCGTTTTTAAAATCGGGATTTCCGACGCCGCTGAAGAAATCTACATAATAATTCACTTTCGGTCTTTTGGCATTTTTAAGCTTTAAAAGCTGTGCTGTAAGCTCTTTTGAAAAGCCTGAATTTGTGATCCAGCCGAGATCCGGTTGTGTTTTTACGTTCTTTTCTTCAGGTAATGTCGTAGTTTGGTAATCTCCCAGTTTTTTAATCCATTCAGATAAAATTTTATCTCTTTGGTCTGCTGTAACCCCTGTAATTCTTGGATAAATTCTGAAAAGCTCATAATCCCAGTTGTATTTTCCTTCTGCAACTTTTGGATGGTAGTATTTCAGGTATCCCCAGATGAGTCCTAGTGTTTTTAGGTTTTCAACATTGCTCTGGTCAAGATTTATTCCTGAAATTTTAGAACCTCCATCGAATTCTTTATCAAGGGTTACTTTTGTTAATTTCTTTTCGAAGATTTTGGCTTTATCAATATCTTTCCCGTCGACTGTGATTTTTAAGTTGTCTACCCACATTTTTCCTTTCCCTGTAAGTAATGCTCCTAAAACTATTTTCTGTGTTTTTTCTGGTGACATTTCGAGGGTGATTTCATATTTTTTCCAGTCATTTGTACCTTGTAAATTTTGCTGCTGCATATTGTTAAAGCCTATTTCAGGATCGATTCTAAGCCAAAGTCCGGCAAAACCGTCAGAAATGTTTTCTGTTTTAATATAGCCTGAAAGTCTTATTTTTTTTCCGGCATAGTTTTCCGGAAGGGTATACATTATTCCTTTAAAACCTGCGCTTTCAGAAGCATCGATAGCAAGTGATGTTTTTCCTTCCTGTTTTTCAGTGGTGTCGGAATGTACTTTTGCAGATCCTTCTCCGATGATCGCCCAGCTTGTTGGAAGGTTGTTTTGTGTGTTTTCGAAACTAAGGTTTTCTATTTTGCTCTGGGCAAAAGAAGCCATGCCCAAAACGAGTAATGGGATCGTTGTGAAAATTTTTTTCATGATTAGATTAAATTTTTTCCAAATCTAATGAGCTAGATTGGAGTGGTTTGTAATTTGGGATTGGTTTTAAAATGTTTTATAATGAAAATTGTGTTTTTAATAGATTGTTTTCAATTAAATTATTAATGTATTTTAATCTTTTACGTATTCCAGGATGTCTCCAGGTTGACAATCCAGTGCCTTGCAAATGGCTTCCAGGGTTGAAAGCTTTACGGCTTTTGCTTTTCCGGTTTTTAAAATGGAAAGATTGGCTTGTGTAATGCCTATTTTTTCAGCCAATTCCTGTGACTGCATTTTTCGCTTGGCGAGCATTACGTCTACGTTGATGATGATTGGCATGGTTTAAATCGTTAAATCGTTTTCGGCTTGTAGGGCTAGTCCTTTTTTGAAAAATTCTATTATGAAGAGGATGATCACTCCAAAGAAAGCAAAAAATAAGAATGTTAACAAGGTATAGGCAGAATCCATTCTAAAATAGAAAAATTCGAAAATCCCTACTGCTGCGAGGGTAAGGTTTAAAAAACAGAATCTTTTGAGCCACTTTATTGCATTCTGATTAAAAATTTGCTCTACACTCATTTCTTTAAAACATTTGTAGGAAAAAAAGAAAAATAAACTCAGGAAAGTCATGCCCAGAATATTATGAATAATCTGTTTTGAACCATAGATTCCGGTAACCATCTGAATTTCTGAAAATGGATAGTTGATTCTGAACTTCAATTGACTTTCCATAGGAATTGTCCATTTATTTCTAGTCCATCCTACATCATTTGCCAAAGTGAAAGTATTGGATAATATCGTACTACCGCTTTTATATTTGTACAGCAAAATGATATGTCCGATAATTTCATACACTAAATTAAAAGCGAGGATAACGAACAATACAAAAAGAAAATAGCTGATGTATTGCGATAGTGAATTTTTACCTATAATTTTCATAGTGTTATTAGATTATATTGTTAAATCGTTTTCAGCTTGTAGATCAACAGCTCTTTTGTAAACTTGTGCGATGATATAAATTACCCCTGCAACTAAAAAGAATTGAAAATTTTTGCTATTCAAATCTGCAGATATAGAGATATTTCCTGTAATCAATTCATTAATCACATTGATTAAAAAAGATACACTACCGATTAATAAGGCCAATTTAGCAATCTTGGAAATTAGAAAATAGGTTTCCATGGAAAAGGTGTTATCGGATTTGAGTCTTTTTAGAATTTTAATTACCGTTAAAAAAAAGATAAGCTGTAAAATTCCCAAGATGATAGAATAGGCTAAAATGAAAACTGACTTTAGTTTTCCTAATGATTGTATATCTTTAATTTTTCCATTGAAAAAGTCGACGTTAATCTTTATTTCTTCTAGGCTGCCAATATTAATTCCGAAAACTGTAGAAAAGAAAATACATACTAATACGAATATTGCAATACATAAAATAGCGGTAAATATCCAAAAGAAAATTTTTAAGATTTCAAGAATTAAATTTGAATTTAGCTTCATTTGTTAAATGTTTTATTATTGCAAACGTACAAATATTTATTGTAAAACGATAAATATTTATTGAAATTTTTATTATTTATTTTTTGTGAAGCATACGAAATGCGATTGGACAAGACTGTTCAAAATCTTTTCATATGCTAAGTCGTAATCATTTTTGAATCTATATTTTTGTTGAAAACTTAAATGACAGAATTGTGAAGAAGTATTTTGCCTTTATTAAAAAAGCTTTAAGCGGTGAAGAAGTTGACTATACCAAAGCAACCATAAGAAGTGCTGTTCTTCTTTTGGCCATTCCGATGATGTTGGAAATGGCAATGGAATCTGTATTTGCTTTAGTTGATCTGTATTTTGTCGGGCATCTTAAAGAAAGCGGTTTTGCGATTCAAACCGTTGGTTTGACGGAATCTGTACTTTCCATCATGTATTCAATTGCCATCGGAATGAGTATGGCCGCAACAGCGATGGTGGCGAGAAGAATTGGGGAGAAAAACCCTGAACAGGCTTCCAGAAGTGCAGCGCAAGTTCTTTTGGTTTCTTTTATCGTAACTTTTATTTTGAGTGTATTCGGAGTGATTTACGCTGAAGAAATTTTAATTCTGATGGGTTCAAAACCTGAAGCGGCAGCTTACGGAAAAGAATTTACAAGAATTATGATGGGAAGCAGTGTGATCATTATGCTTTTGTTTTTGATCAACGGAATATTCAGAGGAGCCGGAAATGCTGCAATTGCCATGAAATCTCTTTGGATTGCCAATATTGCGAATATTATTTTATGTCCGGTTTTAATCAAAGGTTTCGGACCAGTTCCTGCGATGGGATTGACTGGGGCTGCTCTTGCCACAACGATCGGAAGAAGTATTGGAGTAGCATATCAGTTGTATCACCTTTTGATTGCAGATACACAGATCAGAATTCAGACAAAATATTTTAAACCCAATTTTGAAATTATAAAATCTGTCGTAAAAATAGCAACTCCCGGGATTTTTCAATTTGTAATTGCGTCTTGTAGCTGGATTTTTTTAGCTCAATTAGTCGCAACAACAGGAGGTGAAAATGCTTCTGCGGGTTATCAAACTGCTTTGAGATTGATGATGTTTTTTATGCTTCCTGCTTGGGGATTAAGTAGTGCTGCATCAACACTGGTCGGACAAAACATGGGCGCCAATGAAATGCTGAGAGCTGAGCAATCTGTTATGAAAACCGGGAAATATAATGTGATTTTTATGATTGTCGTAAGTGTAATTTTCTTTTTTATGGGTGATTTTCTAGTTGGGTTTTTTACGAATGAAACTGAAATTAAAAATATTGCAACCCAAGCGTTACACATAATGGCTGTAGGATTTATTTTTTACGGAATCGGAATGGTGATGATTAATGCTTTTAATGGAGCGGGAGATACCTGGACTCCAACCTGGGTGAATCTTTGCGGATTCTGGCTGTTTCAGATTCCTTTGGCGTATTTTCTTTCAAAACATTTTGGGATGGGACCAAAAGGGGTCTTTATTTCAATTCCTGTAACAGAAACTTTAATTACCATTGTGGCTTTTATTTTATTTAAAAGAGGAAAGTGGAAAACAGTGAAGGTTTAGTTTTATAAAAAATTTAACAGTCTAAATGTTTGATTTTTAAACTTGTATTTTCTAAATTCGTAATCATCAACTAAAATGTATTACTATGGGAAAAGGAGACAAAAAATCAAGAAGAGGTAAAATCAACAACGGGAGCTACGGGAAAAGAAGACCTAAAAAAGCTTTAAAAGCAGTTGCAGCTTCCGATGGAAAAGCAAAAAAATAAGAAAATAAAAAAGACCGGAGAAATTCATCTCCGGTCTTTTTTTGTTGTTATAAAGTAAATTATTTTCCTCCTAAAAAGCTTCCCAGGATATCTCCTAATCCACCTCCTTGTTGTTTTTGTTGGTTACCTCCTCCAAGAACGCTTCCTAAGATGTCATTCAAAGGATTTCCGGAAGATTGAGATTGTCCGCCACCTAAAACACTTCCTAAAATATCGTTCAAAGGACTGGATTGCTGTGCCTGAGCTTGGTTGGATGCATTGCCAAGGATTCCTCCCAACAAATCTCCTAATCCTCCTGCTCCCACATTGTTTTGTTGTTTTTCTTTTCCGATGTAGCCCATGATGACAGGAGCCAGCATTGCTAAAATAGGACCAATCTTATCAATAGATATCCCCGTGTTTTGAGAAAGCTGATTTTCTACATTTTGTTTATCACCACCAAAAATATGGCTCAAAATAGAACCTCCTTCCGATTCTCTGGCTTCCAGTTGAGAAGTGTCATTAAGGATGCTTCCGTCATGGTCTTTATCTAGAGCGTTGTTTAGCGCTTCGGCTTCTTTAGCATCCTGAGACTTGTTTCTAAGGTAAGAAATAATCAAAGGAGCAGCTACTGCTAATAGGGCAATAATTTGATTTCTGCTGATCCCAAATTTATTTTCTGCCTTTTCAGCAACCTGATTGCTGGTGTTTCCGGTAAGTAAATCAAGTAAACTCATTTCGTATGTGATTTTTAATTGTTGAAATCAAATTTATTAAAAATTCTGAATGAAGAGTTTTTTATCTTGGAATTGTTGAATGTTTTATGAAGAATTAACGTTGTCTTACATTAATTCTTTAAAATCGGAACATTGGAACAAGCTTCTCCGAACATAAGCGATTTTACAATCGGCTGCAGCTGTTCAACAAGTTCTATGTATGCATTCTCCGGAATTTCTTTATCTGAGCAACCTTTAACCAAAACTCTTTTACCTCTCATATCATCAAAATCATAGCTTTGAATGGCATTATGCATCAAAATGACTTCTAAATCTTCTTTGTCTCCGAATACAATTTTTTTAGTAACATCGGTGATTTTTGCGGTGATTAAAAAATAAGCCCAAAGAGGAACAATAGCATCTGCTGAGTTGTACACATACACATAAGCATCTTTATAATCTTCAGGGTTAATTGCCGCTACTTTATCACGAAAATCTTTTTCCTTTAGAATCATCTCCATGTAAAGGAAATCTTTCAAATCAATCCCCTTTCTCACTCCTTTTGGAACAAGATCCGTAAGATCAAAATTGATTAAACCGCTTTCTGCAACTTTATTTCGTATTTCAAATTCTTCTGACATTTTTATCATTATCTTTGAACAAATTTACAAATTAAGATCTTACAACGTCTTATTTGTTTTCTATCCTGATCATAGAAACCTCCCATAATTTGCATTTAAGAAAAGCTGATCAATTCAATGGAAGGTATTGATGACTGTAAAAAACATAAAAGATTTCAGAAGAAATGAAATATTATATTATCGCAGGTGAAGCTTCCGGAGATTTGCACGGAAGTAATTTAATGAAAGCTTTAAAACAAAAAGATCCTAACTCTGAATTTAGATTTTGGGGAGGTGATCTTATGGAAAAACAAGGAGGAACATTGGTGAAACATTATCGTGATCTTGCTTTTATGGGGTTTTTGGAAGTTGCGATGAATTTAAGAACCATTCTGAATAACATTAAATTCTGTAAAGAAGATATTCAAAAAAACAGACCTGATGTTTTAATTCTTGTAGATTATCCGGGATTTAATTTAAGAATTGCAAAATTTGCGAAAGAATTAGGTATTAAAGTGGTGTATTACATTTCTCCTCAACTTTGGGCATGGAAAGAGGGTAGAGTAGAAATCATCAAAAAATATGTAGATGAAATGATGGTCATTCTTCCTTTCGAAGAAGAATTCTATAAAAAGCATGGTGTTCATTCGCATTTTGTAGGACATCCGTTGTTAGATGCCATTTCCACACTTCAAAATATAGATATTGAAGAATTTAAAACTGAAAACAGACTCAACGAAAAAGAAATTATTGCGCTTTTACCGGGGTCAAGAAAACAAGAGGTTGAAAAAATGTTGGAGATGATGCTTTCCGTAAGACCTTATTTTAAAGAATATCAATTTGTAATCGCTGGTGCACCAAGTCTTCCGAAAGAATTTTATGAAAAATATGTGGATGAAAATGTACATTTTGTTTCAAACAGAACCTATGATTTGCTAAGGTGTTCAAAAGCAGCGTTGGTGACTTCCGGAACAGCAACTTTAGAAACCGCTCTGTTGAATGTCCCTGAGGTGGTTTGCTATCGAGGAAGTAAAATTTCTTACGCCATTGCCAAAAGACTGGTGAAGAATATCAAATATATTTCTTTAGTGAATCTGATTATGGATCGTGAGGTCGTAAAAGAATTGATTCAGAATGATTTGAATACTAAAAATCTGGTGGCTGAATTAAAGAATATGTTGGAAGGCGAGAAAAGAGTACAGGTTTTAAATGATTATGAGCTTTTGAGAAAGAAACTAGGTGGAAGCGGAGCAAGTGATAACGCCGCTGAGGTGATTTTAAAAGGATAAAATATTTTAAATAATAATATGAATCGTAGGAGTTTCTCCTGCGATTTTTTATTTCTGCATAGAATTTTTTATTAAATTTAGTCATGCGTAATTTCTTGTTGGAATCAATGTTTTTGAACGCATTATTTTTTTGATTAAAACTAATAACCTAAAAACATATTATGACAACAAGAAGATCCTTTATACGGCAAGGGTTGCTTGCAGCCGGAGGTTTGATGATTCCAAGTTCATCTTTTGCCAACTTTATTATTTCCGGTAAAAAAGATGTGATTATTATTGGTGCCGGTTTTTCCGGACTTGCTGCGGCTAATCACCTAGGTTCCAGAAAATTCAACGTAACAGTTTTAGAAAGCAAAAATGATGTAGGAGGAAGAGTTTTTTCTCATACCATGAAAAATAATCTTATTATCGAGCTTGGTGCGGAGTGGGTAGGAAATTCACATCAGCGTCTTCTTCAGCTTTGTGATGAATTTAAACTGAAGCTGGATGATAACCAGATGAGTACCCGTCTTTTGTACAAAAATGTTTACACTCCAGCTAAAAAATCACATTACAGCGAAGCATGGGATGTAAAGTTGGAAAGATTACTGCAAGAGTATAGAGATTTTAATGATGATGATAAAATGATTCTTGATAAAATGGATTGGTGGAAGTATTTAGTAAATAATGGGTGTAATGAGCGTGATCTTGATCTTCATGAATTGTTTGACAGTACTGATTTCGGTGAAAGTATAAGGCAGGTCTCTGCAAATTCGGCTCTTTCAGAATATGCTGAAAATCTTCCTGGAGAAGATGGTAAAGAGCATACTAAAAATCAGATGGATCAGAAAATTGTAGGGGGAAACAAAAGATTAGCGCAAAAACTTGCAGAAAAGTTAGGTGAAAAGAATATAAAGTTGAATCATAAAGTAATACGCGTTGAGCAGGGTGATCGAGTAAAAGTCTTTTGTTCCAACGGGGAAGTCTTTGAAGCAGATAAAGTAATTTGTACACTTCCTACTTTTGCTTTGAAAAATATTGATTGGAGACCACATTTACCGAATGATAAAATTGAAGCTCTTAATGAACTTCAATATGCCCGAATCAACAAACATGCGATGCTTTTCGATAAACGTTTTTGGGAATCTGAGGATTTTGATTTGGTGACGGATCAGCTTCCGCATTATTTTTATCACGCTACCCAAAAGCAACCCGAAAAAGCCGGAGTTTTGATCTCTTACAGTATAGGTGATAAAGCTGCCGTTATTGCTAATCAAAGTAAGGAAGCGAATTTTAATAGTATACAAGATACTTTACGACCAATTTTCGGAGATCTAAAATCGAGTCTTTTACAACAGGAGAATTACTATTGGGGAAATGATGATCGGTCAAAAGGAGCTTACGCGCTTTACAGACCGGGGCAATGGTTTCGTATCAAACCTATTTTAAAAGAACCTTTCCTTCATATTCATTTTGCGGGAGAACATCTTTCAGAGAATTGGCAGGGTTTCATGGAGGGTGCAATCGAGTCTGGAGAAGAAGCAGCAGAAGAAATTAAAGGAGTTTGATATTTTTAAAATAATGTTATAGATTATAGAAACTTTTCTGTAATTTTCTTTTATAAAATGAATTTAATCTTGTTTTTAAAATGTTGATTTTTAGTTTTTTATTTGAATAAATACCTTTGAAAAGCACAAATTTTGAATAAACAGCCTCTTTTCATTCTTACCATTTGTTTTATCCTTGGGATTTTTTTTCAGGATCAATTTTCTTTGGATAAAAATATTGTATATCTAATGATTGGAATTGGTGTTGTAATTTCAATGTTAACCTATTTCAAAACCTTTCTTTTATATCAATTAAAACCCTATTTATTGGGATTGATGTTCTTTGGAATTGGTGTTGTACTACATTCTTTTAACTCCTTTGAAAACAAAGATTTGAAAATTTCTTCGAATGAATATCTGGTTTTTAAGATTTCTAAAAAATTAAATTCCAACGAAAAAAATAAAAAATATGAAGGGATAGCTCAGATTGGAATAGATAATTGTAAGGTGATTTTGTATGTTCCAAGAGATAAAATGGAATTGGATTTTAATCATTATTATAAAGCTAAAGCATACATTTCGAAACCCGAATCTCCACAAAATGATTTTCAGTTTGATTATTCTGAATATTTAAAAAGAAAAAAGATTGAATACCAATGTTATATTAATGGTGATATTTCTTTTGCCATAAGAGATGATTTAAATGTAGGTGAAAAAATTTTACAGAAAAGACTGGAAGTTCTTCAAAATATTGATAAAACTGAAATGTCTTCAAAGTCCAAAGAATTTTTAAAAGGAGTAATTTTAGCAGATCGGACAGAAATAGATGCAGAAACTTTACAGGATTTCAATAAATCCGGATTAGTCCATTTTTTAGCAATCTCAGGAACACATATAGCAGTTATTTTTGGATTGTTTTATATGTTGCTGGTGAAGATTTTACCTGTTCAATTCAGGAAATATGCCATCATTGCCAGTTTATTATTTATTTGGATGTTCGCTGTATTTATTGGATTGGGAAATTCGGTAGTCAGATCATGTATTATGCTAACAGTTTACTTCGTGTATGTTTTGCTTCAGCGGAAACCTGATTTACTGCATTCGTTAGCACTATCTGCTTTTATTATTTTAATTTTTGATTCTGAGCAGCTGTTTGATATAGGCTTTCAGTTGAGTTTTATTGCTGTTTTGGGAATTTTTTGGCTGAACCAGCCGATTTTACATTATTTACCCAATGCAGATACTTATTTTAAGAAACTGATTTTTAATACGGTTTCGATTTCAATTTCTGCACAACTGGTAACATTGCCGCTAGTGTTATTTTATTTTCATCAATTTTCATTGATTTCGATTGTTGCCAATTTTTTTATTGTGCCTTTTTCAGAAACGATTATTGTGTTTTCATTTTTAATGACGGTTTTGATTGTGATCAATTTGGATGTTTCTTTTATTAACATTATTTATGATTTTACAGTGCATATTCTGCATCAGATAATCCATTGGTTTGCGAGTGTGGATATTCTTTTCTCGGAGAATATAGCAATGAATCTGGTTGAGGTTATCTGTTTGTTTGCGGGGATTTATTTGCTGAGGTTTATGATTTTGAAATTTAATACTCAAAATGCTGCGAGGTTGATCATGTGCATGCTCGTATTTTTAATTATCAGAACCGGTTTTAACCTTTATCAGGATAATAAAGAAGAGGTATTGATTCATAATTTTTATAAACATAAAGTGCTTTCAGTGAAAAAAGGAGATCGGGTTTCTTTTTGGATTGATGAAAAGTCAGATAAACAGAAAATTATACGGTTTATTGTTAATCCGTATTGTTCCTCAAGAAGACTTCATTTTGTAACGATAAAAACGCTTCCAAGCACAGTTCAGAAGATGGTGTATGACAACAGAATTTATATGATAAAATAGATATTAAAAATTTATTTTTTCCTTTATTTAATAACATTTCGAATTCTTATTTAGAAAGATTACAAACTGACGAATAGTGAGATTTCTCACTTTTTGATATTGTTAACATTTCTTAATTTTGTGGAAATTCAAATTTAAACTTATATGGCAGGTTTAACGAGTTCTACGATAGGTAGAAAATATGCTATGGCATTATCAGCTCTATTTTTGCTGGTTTTTCTTATACTGCATTTGACGACCAATTTGTTATCAGTCCTGAATCGTGATGCGTTCAATACAGCGTCAGATTTTATGGGCTATAATCCTTTTGTGCAGTTCTTAATGCAGCCTGTTCTTGGTTTTGCAGTAATATTCCATTTCATTATGGGATTTGTATTGGAAATGAAGAACAACAAAGCGCGTCCTATAAAGTATGCTGCAAACAATGCTTCTGTGAATTCTTCATGGATGTCTAGAAATATGATTATTTCTGGAGCTGTTGTTTTAGCTTTCTTGGCGCTTCACTTGTATGATTTCTGGTTACATGAAATAAATTACAAGTATGTAGAAGGAATTGCTCCTGATGCTGAACGTTTCTGGCCGGAACTTCATGAGAAGTTTGCAGATTTATGGAGAGTAGCGATTTATGTGATTGCTTTCGTTTTGTTAGGATTACACTTAGCTCACGGTTTCCAGTCTTCATTCCAATCTGTGGGAGCGAGACACCCGAAGTACACTCCGGTAATTAAAGCTTTTGGAAAATGGTATTCTATCCTTATTCCTGCAGGTTTCATTTTTATCGCAATTTTTCACTTTGTAACTCAATAATATCAATATACCAATATGAGTAAATTAGATTCAAAAATTCCGGCGGGTCCTCTAAAGGATAAGTGGAAAAATCATAAAGACCATATGAACCTTGTTGCACCAAACAACAGAGATAAGATTGATATTATTGTTGTAGGTACAGGTTTGGCAGGAGGTTCTGCTGCAGCTACTTTGGCTGAGCAGGGATATAATGTAAAAGCATTCTGCTATCAGGATTCTCCAAGAAGAGCGCACTCTATTGCTGCTCAGGGAGGGATCAACGCTGCTAAAAATTATCAGGGAGACGGTGACTCTACTTATAGATTATTCTATGATACCATCAAAGGTGGTGACTATAGAGCAAGAGAGGCAAACGTTTACAGATTAGCGGAAGTTTCAGCAAATATTATCGACCAGTGTGTTTCTCAGGGAGTTCCTTTCGGGAGAGATTACGGCGGTCAGTTAGATAACCGTTCATTTGGTGGGGTTCAGGTAAAAAGAACTTTCTATGCAAAAGGACAGACTGGACAACAGTTATTATTAGGTGCATATTCTTCAATGAGCCGTCAGATCGGTAAAGGTAGAATTAAAATGTACAACCGTCACGAGATGCTTGATCTTGTAATCGTTGATGGAAAAGCAAGAGGGATCATCGCAAGAAATCTTGTAACTGGTGAGATCGAAAGACATTCTGCTCATGCAGTTGTAATTGCTTCAGGAGGATACGGAAACGTATATTTCCTTTCTACCAATGCAATGGGATCCAACGTTTCTGCAGCATGGAAGATTCACAAGAAAGGTGCGTATTTTGCAAACCCTTGCTACGTACAGATTCACCCGACTTGTATTCCTGTTCACGGAACACAGCAGTCTAAACTGACTTTGATGTCTGAATCATTAAGAAACTCAGGAAGAATCTGGGTTCCTAAAAAACATGAAGATTCAGTAGCGATCAGAGAAGGTAAATTAAGACCTGAAAATATTAAAGAAGAAGATAGAGATTATTATTTAGAAAGAAGATATCCTGCGTTTGGTAACCTTGTACCTAGAGACGTTGCTTCAAGAGCAGCTAAGGAAAGATGCGACGCTGGTTTCGGAATCGAAAATAATGATACCCAAGAAGGTGTTTACCTGGATTTCTCTACAGAGATCATGAAAAAAGGTAAAGAAGCCGCTATCGAAAAACATATTCATAATCCAACTGATCAGCAATTGTATGATTTAGGTAAGAGTTGGGTTGAGGAGAAATATGGTAACTTATTCGTAATGTACGAAAAAATTACTGCTGATGATCCTTACAAAACACCGATGAAGATTTATCCTGCGGTTCACTACACAATGGGGGGAGTATGGGTTGATTATAACCTTCAGTCTACAATCCCAGGATGTTTCGTAATTGGTGAGGCTAACTTCTCAGATCACGGAGCAAACAGATTGGGAGCTTCTGCTTTAATGCAAGGTTTGGCAGACGGATATTTCGTACTTCCTTATACGATTGCAGATTATCTTTCTGCAGACATCAGAACAGGTGCTATTCCTACGAACTCTGGTGAGTTTGATCAGGCTGAAAAAGAAATTAAAGATAAAGTAAACTTCTTCTTAAATAATAAAGGGACTCACTCTGTAGATTATTTCCATAAAAAATTAGGACACATCATGTGGAATAAGGTGGGAATGGGAAGAACTCCTGAAGGTTTGAAAGAAGCTATTGCTGAAATTGCACAGGTGAAAAAAGAATTCTGGAGTGATGTGAAAGTTCCTGGTGATGCCGATGGAATGAACACTGAACTTGAAAAAGCTTTCAGAGTTGCAGATTTTATCGAACTAGGACAATTAATGGCAATCGATGCATTACATAGAAACGAATCTTGTGGTGGACATTTCAGAGAAGATCATTCTACTCCTGAAGGTGAGGCTGAAAGAGATGACGTTAACTTCAAATATGTAGGAGCTTGGGAATATCAAACAGATGATATTACAACGGAAGTTCTGCACAAAGAAGACTTGATCTACGACAACATCGAAGTTAAAACAAGAAGTTATAAATAATCTCCAACCTATAAATAAATAATTATGAGTGCAAAAAAAGGCCTTCATCTTACCCTAAAAATTTGGAGACAAAAAAATAGCAAAACTAAAGGTCAGTTTGAGACCTACAAAATATCAGATGTTTCTACAGATTCTTCTTTCTTAGAAATGTTGGACATTCTGAACGAAAATATCATCAACGAAGGAAAAGAGCCTATCGCTTTCGACCACGACTGTCGTGAAGGAATCTGCGGTATGTGTTCTCTTTACATTAATGGTAGAGCTCACGGTCCGGATACAGGTATCACGACTTGTCAGCTTCACATGAGAATGTTCAAAGACGGTGAAACTATCGTTATTGAACCTTGGAGAAGTGCTGCTTTCCCGGTGATTAAAGACTTAATGGTAGACAGAAGTGCATTCGACAGAGTAATGGCTGCAGGTGGTTTCATTTCGGTGAACACTTCAGGAAATACTTTGGATGCTAATGCAATTCCGGTTCCTAAAGAAGATGCAGACAAAGCAATGGATGCTGCGGCTTGTATCGGATGTGGAGCTTGTGTGGCTACATGTAAAAACGGTTCTGCAATGCTATTCGTAGGAGCTAAAGTTTCTCAGTATGCTCTTTTACCTCAAGGTAGAGTAGAAGCGAAGAGAAGAGTTCTGAACATGGTGAAAGCTATGGACGAAGAAGGATTCGGAAACTGTTCAAATACGGGTGCTTGTGAAGTAGAATGTCCGAAAGGAATTTCTCTTGAAAACATCGCTAGAATGAACAGAGAATATATGGCAGCTCTTGCTGACAGAGGATAAAATTTTATCATACATAAAGAAAAATCGTCACCTTTACTGGATGACGATTTTTTTATTCAATACCTTTAAGACATGAATGTAAGTATTTCACAGATCAACAAAACGTTCCCTCAAAAACTTTTTTTATTCATTTTTATAAGTTGTTCTATAGTGTATTCTGCACAAGGTTTTCAGTTAAAGAAAGATTCAGAATTAGTCAAAAATTATCAGATCGAAGTCTATGGTAAAACCTCTCAATTATTTATCTCCGAAAACGGTGTTGTGGATATTCCTTTGGAAAATATACATAATGCCGAAACATTTGTAATCGTTGATTTAGACAAGAAAATAGATTATCATCTCTATAAAGAAGAATTGAAAATTAAAGACTCTGTTTTGAACTTTTCTTCAGGTAAAATTATTGAGACGGTTGTCATTAATAATGAAAAAAAAGAGCTATTGATCGGTATAGAAGATAAAGGTGGTTCTTCAAGACTATACATACTGCCAGATGTAACAAGAATGATTGAAATTCCGAAAAGCGAATCATATCTTGATAAAAAAATAAAAAAAATCAGATATTATTTTAGTAGTGGGAGGCATCCTATATCTGGAGAAAAGATTGATAAAAGTAACACGAAAATCATAGCTTTCATGTATACCTGCGAATCTGCAGATTGTAAAAATCCGCAATATCTACTTCCGAAGACCGAAGTGAATTTTACAGGTAATGGGAAGTATTTAGAAATAGATGTTAGCCATAGAAATTTAATAATTGACGAAAACTTTAAAAATATCTATGTTGGATTTATTTCATTAGGGAATTTTGTCATTAAAATGAAGAAAGCTCATAAAATAGGCGACAATAAATGTTACAATGCTAATGAAGAACTTCAATGGTTTAGACAGGCGACTTACCATTGCCCGGTAATTTTTCTTTCCATCGAATAAATGGTATAAGGTTGTTTCTCAGAATAACTGAGATATTAGTTAAATCTTTCATAAAATGCAGTAAATAATTGTATTCAGTTGGTGGGAAAAACTTATTTTTGTCAAATTATTAAAATCAAAAATGAAAAAATATCTTTTATTGTTTATCATCGCAATTTTTGTGATGTCTTGCTCTAAAAAAGTTGAAGTAAAAGGAAAAATCGCGGGAGCTTCTCCATTAGAGAGAATCGAATTTATCGAGGCTTCAGGAGTGGCTACATTACCTTTGGCGAATATTGGTGTAAAAAATGACGGATCATTTTCCGGAAGCTTCGAAGCTCCTAAAAATGGGATGTATTTGATTAATTATGCTGGTAAACAAAATTTAGTATATCTAAAAGGAGGACAAACCCTTGAAATCTCTGGAAACGGAGCAACATTTCCTGCGGAATATGTAATTACAGGTGATGCTAAAAAGAACAATGATTTCTTTATGGCAACCCAAAAATATCTTGGAGAATACGGACAGAAAGTGAATGCTACTATGGCAGAACTAATGATGAAAGATGATAAAGCTTTCGTAGCCGGAGTTCAGAAAATTGAAAAAAGCATTAGCGATAATATTGAGCAAAATGTTAAAAAATTCAATCCGGATAATGAAATTGTAACTTGGAAAAATAATGACCTTTCTGCAACGATCCTTTCTATTCTTATGCAATACGAAATGAGACAGAAGCAGATGTCTGGAAATCCATCTTATAAGCCTTCAAAAGTTTTTACAGATTATGAAAATAAACTTCAGGAGAACAAAGATGTAATGGTAAAAGAAAATCCTTTTTACAGACAGTATTTATTGACTAAAATAAGCCCTGATTTTCAAAAATATGCGGAGGCTAACAGTAAAGGTAAAACTGATATTACAACATCAGAACTTTTCTCACAGTATTTAAAAAATGACAAGAACCTATCACAAATAGCTAAAGATTATTTATTAGCTTTTGTAATGGCTCAGTCTGATATTCATCCAGGTACTCCTGCAAAAACGTCAGAAAAAATTAAGAAAATTATCGATACAGATATTAAAGATGCTACGATTAAAGCTGATTTGGCTAAAATTCAAATTGCAGTATCTGGATTGAAAATAGGTGAAGTTGCACCAGATGCATCACTTGTAAAACAAGATGGTAAATCTTATAAATTAGCTGAAAATAAAGGAAAACCTTATATGTTGTTCTTCTATGCATCTTGGAATCCTTACATCGGAGAATCTACTGTACCTGTTTTAAAAGAAGTAGTTAATTTTTATAAGTCAAAAATGAATTTTGTTTTTGTAAACGTAGATGATACGAAAGATCAGTTTATTAAAACAAGCAATGCATTATTAAAAGGTGTTTCTGGTACTAATGTATATGCAGAAGGAGGATTAGATTCTGATATTGCAAAGAAATACGGTGTTTATGGTTTCAAACTTCCAAATTTTGTAATCGTAGATAAAGATGGGAAAATTGCAAGCAGATCTTATGTAAATCTTGGTGAACAGGAATTAATAACAATCTTAGATAAGCTGACAGGTTTGTCTGCTCCTAAGGTAGATCCTAATGTACAGTTACAACAAGGTATGGGGATGGATCCTGCAGTAGTAGCGGCTCAACAGGCTGCAACACAGCAACCGGCTCCTCAACCAGCTCCGACAAAATAGTAAACATTTAATAACATATCAAAACCTTGTCTTCGGATAAGGTTTTTTTTATTGTATTTTTGCAAGATGAAACGGAAAGGTTTCGATTAGAAAAAATAGAAAATTTTAGCATGAGCAGGAAGAATAAGAAAAATATAACTCTTGAAAATATAAAACTCTTAAATGCAGGAGCAAAAGGTGTGGCTATCGGTAGAACTGATGAAGGAAAAACAGTAATGGTTTCCGGAGCAATTCCCGGAGACGTAGTGAATGTAAGAGTAAAGAAAGCGAAGTCGAAATATTATGAAGGGGAAGCGATAGAAGTTTTGGAGAAATCACCTTACCGAGTTGAGCCAAAATGTATTCATTTCGGAACTTGTGGAGGCTGCAAATGGCAGAATATGAGCTATGAAAAGCAACTCGATTTCAAACAGGAAGAAGTATATAATAACATTAAAAGAATTGGTGGAATTGAGAATTTTGAAACCGTTCCGATTCTGGGCTCTGAAGAACAATATTTTTACAGAAATAAAATGGAGTTCTCTTTTTCTAATTCACGTTGGCTGACTCAGTATGAGATCAGTTCTGAAGAGAATTTTGGAAGCAGAGATGCACTTGGATTCCATATTCCTGGAATGTGGAGCAAGATTTTAGATCTTAAAGAATGTTTCCTTCAGGAAGATCCTTCCAATCAAATCAGACTTGCGGTAAAGAAATACGCAGTAGATAACGGATTAGACTTTTTCGATGTCAGAAATCATGAAGGATTCTTAAGAACCTTAATGATGAGACAGAATTCTCATGGAGAATGGATGGTTCTTTTCCAGCTTTATAGAGAAGAAAAAGAAAACAGAGAAAAGCTTTTCGAATTCCTACTGGAGAAATTCCCGCAGATTAAAACGTTGGTATATGCCATCAACCCAAAGCCAAATGATTCTATCTACGATTTAGATATCAATATTTATTTCGGAGAAGGATATTTAATGGAAGAAATGGATGGATTGAAGTTTAAAATCGGTCCAAAATCATTCTTTCAGACCAATTACAAGCAAGCTTTAGAATTGTACAGAAAGACCCTCGAATTTGCCGATTTAAAGGGTGATGAAGTTGTTTATGATTTATATACCGGAACAGGAACGATCGCTCAATATGTGGCAAGAAATGCAAAACAGGTAATTGGAATTGAATCTGTTCAGGAAGCAATTGATGCCGCAATCGAGCATGCAGAATTAAATGGTCTTACCAATACAACATTCTATTGTGGAGATATGAAGGATATTTTCAATGATGAATTCCTTGCTAATCATCCAAAAGCAGATGTGTTGATTACCGATCCGCCAAGAGACGGAATGCATCAAAAAGTAGTAGAGCAGATCTTAAAACTTTCTCCTGAAAAAGTGGTGTATGTAAGCTGTAATTCTGCCACTCAGGCAAGAGATCTTGCTTTAATGAAAGAGCATTACGATGTAATTAAGATTCTTCCGGTAGATATGTTCCCACAGACACATCACGTAGAAAATATCGCATTACTTATCAAAAAATAATTACTTACATTTGAGAGACTTTTTTAATGGTATCAAAATTATTTCTTTGAGAGTGAAGAAGCTAATTTTGATACCATTAGAGAAAGAAAAATCATAAAATATTAATCGGAAAATTTAAATGAAAAAAGTGAAAAATCTTGGTGCTGCATTCATCCTGTTTGCTTTGATATCAGGTCAGTACGAATTAAAAGGTCAGGAAAAAGATTCTACCGCAGTAAAAACCGACACTGCTAAAGTAAAAAAAGATGATAAGAAAAAGCCTTCAATGAAGTCTTACAAAGAAATCATTACAGATAAAGCAGTTTCTGATCAGGGAGTTTTCACAGTTCATAAAATAGATGATAAATATTATTTTGAAATTCCTGATAATGTACTGAAAAAGGAATTTCTATTAGTGACGAGGCTTACAAAAGCAGCTGCCGGAATGCGTTCCGGAAGTACGGGTTATGCAGGAGACCAAATCGGACAGCAGGTTGTTGCCTTTGAAAAGGGGCCGAAAGATAAAATTCTTTTAAGAGCTATTTCTTTTGTGGATTACGCAAAAGATTCTACTTCGGATATGTACAATTCTGTTACAAGAAATAACGTACAATCGATCATTAAATCTTTTGATGTAAAAACGTACGGGAATAATAAGAAAACTTCCGTAATTGACGTTACCGATCTTTTAAGTTCTGATAACGAGATGGTTTCTTTTTCTACGAATTACAAAGAAGATTTCAAAGTTGGAGCTTTCCAGAAAGATATGTCTTTTGTGAATTTTGTAAAATCGTATCCAAATAACATTGAAATCAATACGACTAAAACGTTTGCACGTACTCTGGGAAGAACTACACCAGGAATTCCTGCTGCAAACCTGCCTAAAATAAGTGGAAATTATACGGTAGAAATCAACTCCTCGTTCGTTCTTTTGCCGGAAAACAAAATGCAGGCAAGATATTTTGATCCAAGAGTAGGGTATTTCACAGTAGGTTATACGGATTTTGATCTTGATCCTCAAGGTGTAAAAAGAATTTCCTTGGTTAAAAGATGGAGATTGGAGCCAAAACCTCAGGATTTAGAAAAATATAAAAGAGGAGAGCTTGTAGAACCTGCAAAGCCAATTGTGTTCTATATTGATCCTGCAACTCCGAAAAAATGGATTCCTTATCTGATTCAAGGAGTGAATGATTGGCAAAAAGCTTTTGAAAAAGCAGGCTTTAAAAATGCGATTTATGCAAAAGTTCCGGATGCAAAAACTGATCCTGAATGGAGTTTAGAAGATGCAAGATTTTCGGCAATCGTTTATAAGCCTTCCGATGTTCCGAACGCTTCAGGACCTTCAATTTCAGACCCTAGAACAGGGGAGATTTTGGAAAGCCATGTCAATTGGTATCATAATGTAATGATGCTTTTGAGAAACTGGTATTTTATTCAGGCTTCACCGAATGACGCAAGAGCAAGAAAAATTGAATTTGATGATAAATTAATGGGTGAACTTATTCGTTTTGTGTCTTCTCATGAGGTAGGTCATACATTAGGATTAAGACATAATTTTGGTTCAAGTTCAACAGTACCTGTTGAAAAATTACGAGATAAAAAATGGCTTGAGAAAAATGGTCATACTCCGTCAATTATGGATTATGCAAGATTTAATTATGTTGCACAACCTGAAGATAATATTGATGATGCCGGAATTATGCCGAGAATTGGAGATTATGATGATTGGGCGATCGAATGGGGGTACAGAAGATTTTATCAATACAATACTCCGGATTTAGAAAAAGAGCACCTGAATAAATGGGTGATCAAGAATCTTAAGAACGAAAGACTTTGGTTTGGTACAGAATCTAATCCTTTTGATCCAAGATCTCAAAGTGAGCAAGTGGGAGATAATGCCATGGTTGCAAGTACCTATGGAATTAAAAACCTGAAGAGAATTATGGATAATCTTGAAAAATGGACTCAGACTCCTAATGAAGATTATGATAATCTTGGAATGATGTATGATCAAGTAACGACACAGTTCAGAAGATATGCAGGTCATGTTTCAAAATACATCGGAGGTCAGATGGAAACTCCTAAAACAGCAGAACAAGCAGGAGTAGTATATGAAGCTGTTGCCAAAAAAGATCAGAAGGAGGCTATGAAGTTTTTGGAGGAAAATATTTTCACAACACCACAATGGCTGCTTAAAAAAGAAATTTTTGAAAAAACAGGAAAAACACCTGTAAAAACCGTTGAAGATATTCAGAATGGAGTTCTTGGAAGAATCTTGAGTCCGATGGTTCTACAGAATATGTATCAAATGGAAGTCGTAGATCAGAATACATATACAATGGTTGAATTGTTCTCAGATCTTAATTCTTCAATTATCAAAAAAGAAAATCCAGATGTATACGGAAGAAATCTTCAGAGAAATTATGTTGATAACCTAATAAAGCTTATCGATACAAAAAGCTCTGACAGATCAGATGTTTCTGCCATTGCAAGAGGAAATTTAATTATGATTAAAAAAGAACTGGCTGCAAGAACAGATTCTAATATGGTAAATAAATATCACTATGAAGATCTTGTTTTCAGAATTGAAAAAGCGTTAGATCCAAAATAAAAGTATGAAATATCTTACGATCATTATATTATTATGTAGTCTCGGGATGCTTACTTCCTGTGGAGGAGACGATGATATCTGCGAGAGCGGGGAAGGGACTCCGAGAATGAAAATCATGTTTAAAAAAGCAGGAAAGGAAACAAGATTAGACTCCATAAAAGTTTTTGTCAACTATGGTTCAAATATTGTGGATTTTGGATGGCAAAGAAATGTTGACTCTGTTTTTGTTCCGTTACGTGTAGATGATTCTCCTTACACGGATTTGTTTATAAAAACCACAACAACTGCAGATTCATCAAAAGTTCGGGTAAATTATACAACCAAATCGATTTATGTTTCTCCGGGTTGCGGAATGAAAAGAAACTACGAAAACCTGCAATCACAATTATTATTACCAACTACAGTTGTAAGTGTAGAACCTGGGCAAAATTTTATTGAAAATGAAGAGAAAACTAACTTATACCTTAATTTTTAGTCTTTTATACTCTGTGGTCTTTGCTCAGGAAAAGAAGACGGATCAGAAGGAAAAGGAGAAATGGCATTATCAACCCAATTTTATGGTGGGTTTTGATCTGCTTAATACAGGAACTTCTTTTTTTTCGGATAGAAAACTGTATCAAGGTTTCATATCTTCAAAAATTAAAGATAATGTTCATGGAGTGATCGATGCGGGTTTTGAATCAAATGTATATCAAAAGAATGGCTACGATGCTAAAGTAAATGGGGCATTTCTTAGATTGGGAAGCTTTTATATGTTGGCAAAAGATCCGGAAAATGAATTCAATGGTTTTTATGGAGGAGGAAAATTAGCCGGAGCATTTTATAAACAGGAATATATGGCCATTCCGATTCGTGGATATGGCGGAAGTAGTTCTTCAGTAGCATTTCCTTCTTCTACACAATCTTCTTACTGGATTGAAGCCACTTTAGGAGGAAGAGTTCAGTTGTTTGAATCCAATTTTTATATAGATGTAAATCTACAACCTAAGTATTTATTATATACGACAAAGCAGGATGATATTCAGCCTATGATTGTTCCCGGTTTCGGAAAAAGTTCTGCTAAATTTACGATGGGATTCGCCTGGAATATCGCGTATAAATTTTAAGAGACAGTATTTAAAAATAATGAAAGACAACTCAACTAGTGAGTTGTCTTTTTGTTTTGAATAATTTGTTGTAATATTTTATAGAGAGATACTAACTCTTTTGGAGGATTACCAGCATCAAAACTAGCGGATTGATAAGTATTTCCATTTGAAGTAATAATTATCGTGGATGCTAATGCTTGATCCGAATAATGTCCTGTGGTTGGAGCTGCAAATGATGAAATTTTGGAGAGATCAACAAGATTAACCTGTTTTTCTATATTTTCCCATTCTGATAAAACTATTTTCGAATTAATAATGTTTCCATTTAAAGTTGTGATTAAAGCTTTTGAATTTAATGTAAAACTTCTATTGGTACCTCTTGTTTGTTCTGTGAGTTCGATTTTTTCTATATTTTGTTTTTGAATCTGTTCCAAATTATTGTTGTTTTTTTCTTGTTTTTGATGAGAGGTGCAATTAAAATTTAAAAAACAAAAATTAAGGAGGATTAAAAAAATATGTCTTTTCATTTGTATAATTATTAGGTAGTGATATTGATTTATTTAATAAAAATAGTAAATGTTTTTTACGTGAAGGATATTGAAAATGATAATTTTTAGTTTAACAAATCTTATTGCTTACATAATCAGTTGTCTTGTCACTAAGACATAATGTATTTAATTGACTTATTTTTATTAAATATGTTTTTTATATATCAATTTTATATTAAATAATTTATCTTTGCTCAAAATTAATTTTAGTATAATGAAAAACTTTACTCTTTCTAAAGTTATCTTTTTTCTGTCACTATCTTTATCTCAAGTAGTATGGGGGCAGAAGCAGAAAAATGTAGATGACAATTTAATTTTCGGGAAAGCTTATACCATTGATCAATTAAAAGAAATGAATGGTGTTATTAGATGTGCTTCCACTGAATATGAAAATTACCTTCAAGGGAAATATCCTGATAGAATGACTGAGGCTCAGTTCGAGAATTGGATAAAACCATTAATTGAAAATTCCAGAGCTAATAAGTCTCAAAATGGGGGGATTATTACAATACCAGTTGTTGTACACGTTATTCATGCTGGTGAAGCTTATGGAGTTGCACCCAATATTACAGATGCGCAAGTACAGTCACAAATTACTGTAATGAATAATGATTACAGAAAAGCGGCTGGTACTCCAGGATATAATACAAATCCGGTTGGTGCAGATGTAATGATTCAATTTGCATTAGCTAAAGTAGATCCTAATGGAAATCCTACCAATGGGATTGACAGGGTTAATATGTGTTATACAGCTTGGACACAAGGAGGGATTAATGCTTTTGTTAAACCAAAAACTATCTGGGATCCTACAAAATATATGAATATGTGGAGTGTGAAATTTGGAGGAAGTAGTTCTAGTTTGCTTGGATATGCACAGTTTCCTTCAAATTCTGGATTGGGTGGACTAAATGCTAATGGTGGTCTTGCGACTACAGATGGTGTAGTGGCGAATTATTCTACTTTTGGAAGTTCTGATTATAACGATGGAACTTTCTTGCTAAATGCTCCTTATGATAAAGGAAGAACAATGACCCATGAAGTGGGGCATTTTTTAGGACTTAGACATATTTGGGGAGATGCTACGTGTGGTGATGATTATTGTACAGATACTCCTACTGCTCACACTGCTAATTATAATTGTAATGCAACTATTGCAAGTTGTACAAGTTCAAGTATTTATGAAATGGTTCAAAACTATATGGATTATACTAATGATACTTGTATGAATATCTTCACAATTAACCAGAAGGATAGAATTACAGCAGTAATGAATAACTCTCCAAGACGTTTGGAATTAAAAACTTCAACTGCAGATATTGCAATTCCTCTTTTTGCAAATGATGGAGAAGTAAAATTTGAAAATAATTGTACTGTTGCTAATTCAACTTGTGGAGGGACTGCCGCAACGACAGCAAGAATTTCTTTATATAATAGAGGAACAAGTAATATGACTTCGGCAGTAATTACTTATGGAGTAGGAACAAATACTCAAACTTATACTTGGTCTGGAAATTTAACACCCAATCGTTATGCAATAATAGATTTAGCAGTTCCAGGGACTATGCCAACAGGAACAATGACTGTTACTTTAACTACTGTGAATGGAGTAACTGATCAAAGAGCTACAAATAATTCATTTACAACTTATTTTGTTGGATCAGGTGCGGTAAATGCTAATCAAGGTACTTATACATTTAATCTACAGAGAGATTATTATGGAACGGAAATTACATGGGATTTGAAAAATAGCTCAGGAACAGTTGTTTATAGTGGTGGACCTTACACGGATACTCCTACAACAGGACCTCTTCCTGCTGTTGATATCTCAACATGGAGCTTAACTCCGGGGTGCTATACATTCACTATTAATGATGGATATGGGGATGGAATATATGATACTGGAGGTTATTATAACCTTAAAGATTCATCAGGTAATATAGTTTTCCAAGGTAGTCCATATACAACTACTCAGACAAGAGCTGTGAATGTTATAGTGTTAGGAACTGGAGAAGTAAAGATTCAAAATTTTGCAGTATATCCTAACCCGGCAACAGACGTTTTAAACATTACTAAAGTTTCAGAAAAAGCTAAATTTGAAATTCATAATGCAGTAGGTCAGTTGGTAAAAGCTGGAGATATTAAAAATAATCAAGTGAGAGTTGCTGAACTAGTGAAAGGAACTTACATTATTACGATTAAAGATAATAACCTTAATGAAAGTGTTAAGTTTATAAAAAAATAAGAAAAATCTTATGTATTTGAAACCTCAAGCGATTTGCTTGAGGTTTTTTTTTCATGTAATTTAACTTTTAAATATATTAATTTAACATAATTATTTGCTTTTTTGTGTGTCCTGAATGTATTTAATGCATTATCTTTGAGGATTGAAATAATTATTAAGATTTGTTTATATGAAAAAAATAATTACATCCTTGTTTGTGACCTTATTGGTGGGTACGGCAACCGCTCAATGGTCACCATCCAATGGAGTTTCTTCTGGGAAACCAAAAAGAGGGGAGCTTGTTACTGTAGATGCTTCCTCAATGAGAAGTTATTATAAACTGGATATTAACCAGATTCGTGAACAGCTGAAAAATGCTGTGGAAATGGGAGCAAATGCCAAACCAGTTGTAGTATCAATTCCAACATTAGAAGGTAAAGTTCAGAAATTTAATGTGTATAGCTTTCCTGTTGTAGTAAAAGAGCTTGCTGATCAATTTCAGTTAGGTTCTTATATAGGAACTGCAATTGATGATCCTACACAGCAGATTAGATTTTCATTAGCACCCAACGATTTCCAGTCTATGTTATTTAAGAATGGAAATTATGAATTTATAGAACCTGTAGATAAGTCAACAGGATTATACGCAGTACATCCAAAAACAAAAAAATCAGGTGATAAGCCTTTTGCTTGTAGTACTATGGAAGATCCTAATGCTGTAAAGCAGATGCAGAGCTTATATGATAATGGGAAAACATTCACTCATCAGCCGGGAACATTTAATAAGAGCTCGGATAAGAAATACAGAACCATGAGATTGGTAATGTCGGTGACGGGTGAATATACCACTTATCATGGAGGAACTGTTGCAGGAGCATTAGCAGCAATAAATGCAACAATGACGAGAGTGAATGGAGTTTTTGAGAAAGATTTTGCGTTACACTTAAATCTGCAAAGTTTCAATAATGTTATCTATACGAATGCTGCTACAGATCCATATTCAGTAGCGTCAACAGGTGCTGGAGGAGCTTGGAATTTAGAGCTTCAGCAAACACTTACTGCAAATGTAGGAGATGCCAATTATGATATTGGGCATCTTTTCGGAGCTTCTGGAGGTGGTGGTAACGCAGGATGTATTGGTTGTGTATGTATCAATCCTACTACATCAGTTCCTAAAGGAAAAGGTTCGGGTTATACATCACCAGCGGATGGTATTCCAATGGGAGATAACTTTGATATCGATTATGTTGCACATGAGATGGGGCATCAATTAGGTGCGAATCATACGTTTTCGCATGGTATAGAAGGAACTGGAGTAAATGTTGAGCCAGGTTCTGGATCAACCATTATGGGGTATGCAGGAATTACAGGAGCAACTACAGATGTTCAGGCTCATTCTGATGCTTATTTTCATAAAGCTAGTATTACTCAGGTTCAGAATAATTTGAATTCTAAAACTTGTGATGTGGAAGCTTTAATTACTAACAATCCTCCTGTAATTGCTGCATTACCATCTTATACGATTCCAAAGGCGACTGCCTTTGCATTAACAGCTAACGTTACAGACCCTGAAAGTGATCCAATGACATATACTTGGGAACAAGTAGACAGTGGAATGACAAGTTCGGAGACTATTAACAAAACAAATTTAGGAACGACTACTTATGGAGCATCATTTAGATCATTAACTCCTACAACTAGTCCAACCCGATATTTTCCTAAATTCTCTTCAGTTTTAGCTGGGGTTTTAGATAATTCATTAAATACATGGGAATCTACGTCTCAAGTGGCAAGGAGTTCAAATTTTGCAATCACTGTTAGAGATAATAATACAAATGCGACACAACAGCAGACTAATTTTGCTCAGCAAGCAATTACGGTAGGTAATGATGGTCCTTTTCAAATTACTTCAGGATATTTATTTAGTAATACAACAACAAATTTAACATGGGATGTTGTAAATACTTCTTCGGCTCCATATAGTGTTGCTAATGTGAAAATAGATTATTCTACAGATAATGGGGTAACCTGGACTGTGCTTTTAGCGTCGGCTCCAAATAATGGAACGGCAACTATTGTAGCTTTACCAGCTTCTTTAAATGGACAGGTGGTTGTAGTACGTGTATCTTCAATCGGAAATGTTTTCTATGCATTGAAAAAAGTTACGGTAAGTACTCAAGCAACTTGTGGTTCAGCACCTACTGGTGTTGCAGCGAATGCTATTACAAGTAATACTGCAAATATTTCTTGGGCTCCTATAAGTGGTGCTGGCTCGTATTCAATACAGTATAAGCTGTCTTCTGCTTCTACTTGGACAACAACAACTTCTACAACCAATTCGGTATCGCTTTCTAGCTTAATAGATTGCTCTGCGTATCAAGTACAAGTTGCTGCTGTTTGTTCTGGAGTAACTGGTCCTTATTCTGCACCTGTTACCTTCACAACCATCTGTACGAATTATTGCACAGATACAAGTACGAATGCAACATTGGATTATATCTCAAATGTAACATTAGGAACTGTAAATAATACGACTGTAGCATCAATGTATTCGAATTTTACAACAAATTCTGCATTACAACCTGCTTTGTTAGCAAATAGTTCCAACAACTCGATAAGTGTATCTATTACAACCCCTACTGCAACAGGTAATACAAGTGTAATGGCGGTGTGGATAGATTTTAATAAAAATGGAACATTTGAAGCGAGTGAAAGAGTTCTAAATAAGCCAGCTGTATTAACATCAGTCGGAACAGTCACTACAACAGGAACATTCACCGTTCCTTCAACAGCAATACTTAATTCTCCATTGAGAATGAGAGTGGTCGCTGTCGTTGCGACTGCCGGAAGTGCAGGGGCAAATCTTCCTGAATCCTATACATGTGGAACTTTTACTTATGGAGAGGTAGAGGACTATAATGTTATTGTCACAACTTCTTTAGGTACCAGCGATGTTAATAATACAAAAGATGGTATCCAAATCTATCCAAACCCAGCAACTGATTTCTTAAACGTAACTAAAGTTTCGGATAAAGCAACGTTTAAAATTTATAACGCTGCGGGACAATTAGTAAACAATGGAAATATTAATGGTGGAAGAATTAATGTTTCAGCATTGATAAAAGGAGCTTATGTAATTGCTATTGAAGATAAAGGAAACGATGTGTTCAAATCTAAGTTTATCAAGAAATAGTAAAATCTTTTAAATTATACTTAAAGCCTCATGTTTTCATGAGGCTTTTTTATTTTGAAAAGTTTTTTGTGGTCACGGATGTTAATATTATGGTGTATGTAAAGTTTATTATGTGTTATACTTAATAGTGATTGATTTTTTTAACAATATTGATTAAAAAAAAGAAGATTTGATAGGTTGTTTGTAAAAAATGATTAGATTTGTAAAAATAATACCAAAACAAGTGAAATAATATGGAAGAAAAATACCTTTTTACTGTACCCTTGTTACTTCTAGATGTAGGTTTAATAAATAAATCTTTTTTCTGTGACATCTAAAGGGGATTTCCTTCTATTTTTCTAAGTAATACTGCTCTTAGAATAGTGTCAGTATTTCTCGAAATAGGTTTTTTACTAAATCTAAAACTCATTCAACACTCAATATTCAACACTATGAAAAAACTTCTACTCATGTGCCAATTGCTTTTTGGCTCATTTTTAATGGCTCAGGTTGCCTATACCCAGAATTGGGCGGCTACAGGGCTGAATAACTGGGTAACCAGTGGTTCTGTTTTTTCTAATAATACTACTGCTAACCAAATATGTGGAACCAGCGGAGGAACTATTAGAGGAGAACTGTATTATGGGACCTCAGGACAATTTACTTCTCCTAACCTTACCGGAAATAATGCAGGACAAGTAACCATGTCATTTGATTACAAAGTGACAGATTATTTTGCGGGAACTTCTGCAACACCTTCCAATAAAATTGGAAATATAAAAGTAGAATATGCTACCACGGCTACAGGACCGTGGATTACGGCTTATACGATTAATTCTGCCAATCACGTATCATCTAATACATGTGCTACAAAGACAATCACTTTTATACCTCAAGCAGGAAATCTATATGTGAGATTTAATGCTACTTCAGATAACAATGCCGATGTGTACTATTATTTTGATAATGTATCTATTTCACAATCTGCAGTATCAACCTGTCCTCCGCCTTCTGCGATAACATTGGGAACGGTGACTGCTGCTACGGCTGTTATTTCTTGGACAGCGCCTACTCCAGCACCTGCAAACGGATATGATGTTTATTATAATACCACAGGAATACCTCCAACTTCAGGTACCGTACTTAATGGAACTAATTCTGTACCAAGTACAACGACAACGGCAACTATTCCGGGATTATCACCTACAACAACCTATTACGTATGGGTAAGAGCAAAATGTAGTGCTACGGATCAAAGCTATTGGATTCCGATGACGTCAACCTTTACGACTCCTTGTGTCTCAATTTCTACATTCCCATGGAGCGAAAATTTTGATTCTATGACAAGTATAGGAGCGGGAGTGTTACCAAGTTGTTGGGCAACTACTGGTGGTTCAGATATTTTTACAACTCAAGATGCTTCTTCACAAGGTTATAATGATCCAAAATCAACACCTAATTATGTAACAATTTATTATCCTACTACAGCTGCTTATTTATGGACGCCAAGTTTCCATTTAACAGCAAATCAGTCTTATGATTTTTCTTTTTATTGGGTTGGAGATGGATATTCAGGTTGGGATGGAAATGTTTTGGTGAATACAGCACAATCTTCTACAGGAGCTACTACTCTTAGTACTTTTATTACTTCTACGCAAACTACAACAGGAGGCTCAAACAGTACAAGCTATACGAAAGTTAAAGTAACATTTGTACCTACTACAACAGGAGAGTATAATTTTGGTATTAAATCGTTTGCTGCAACATTTGACCCATATTATTTAGGATTTGATGATTTTAATGTAATGCCTACTCCTACTTGTGTTGAACCGGCAGGGATGGCGGTAAGTGGAGTGGCTTCGAATACGTCTACTCTAAACTGGACAGCTCCAAACCCGGTGCCTGCAAATGGATATGAATATTATATTTCTACAACCAACACGCCACCAACAGCGTCAACAGGACCAGTAACGGGAACCTCTATAACGTTACCGACTACCTTAACTCCAAATACGACTTATTATTGGTGGGTAAGAGCTATCTGCTCTACAACAAGTTCTAGTATCTGGATTCAGGGACCAACTTTTACAACCACACAGATTCCGGCTACCTTACCTTATTCACAACCTTTTACAACGAATGACTTTGGTTTTGGAAATGGATCTCAACCCAACAAATGGTACTTTGGTTCAGCGGCAGGAAATCCTGCAAACTCATTGTTTATATCTGCTGATAATGGAGTAACAAATGGTTATGATGAAGGCATTACAAGTGTTACCCATGCTTATAGAGATTTTACTATTCCAGCAGGAACAACTGCTGCTTCACCTGCTATTCTAACGTTTGACTGGAGAGCGGTAGGAGAGGGTACGCCACCATATTTATATGATTATATCAGTGTATGGATGGTTCCTTCATCATATACACCGAGTGCTGGAAATGCTATTGCTGCAGGTACAAATAGAGTACTGCTAGGTCAATTAAATCAACAGTCAGCATGGCAGAACTATGTAAATACAAATTTAGATTTGTCAGGTTATGCAGGAGGTGTTATGCGTTTGGTTTTTGAATGGAAAAATGATGGTTTCGGAGGAACTTCACCGGCTGGTGCAATAGATAATATTAACTTATTAATTCCAACTTGTAAAGTGCCGACAGCTTTAGCGGTAACGGGAATTGTATCCAATGGAGCGACGATTAGCTGGACGGCTCCAACACCTGCTCCGGCTGGAGGATATGTATATTATATATCTACTTCGAATGTGCCTCCTGGGGCAGGTACTCCTGGAACACCTATTACAGGAACAACGGTAAACCTTGCTCCAACTTTAACTCCGAATACGACTTATTACTGGTGGGTAAGAGCGGTGTGTTCTTCTACAGATTCCAGTATTTGGATTCCTGGACCAAGCTTTATGACAACGCAGATTCCTGCTGCACTTCCTTATCTTCAGGATTTTTCAGGAAGTAATGATTTTGGAATGTTAAATACTGGACAACCTAATATATGGTTCCACGGTTCTGCGACTGGAAATACAGGGAAATCCCTTTATATTACAAATGATAATGGAGTTACAAATGCTTATACTAATGATGTGACAAGTATAGTACAGGCATATAGGGATATTACAATTCCTGCAGGAACTTCTCTGGCTACCTTCTCTTTTGATTGGAAAGCAGATGGAGAAAGTTCTTGGGATTATTTGAGAGTATGGTTGGTGCCAACAAACTTTTTACCAACACCTGGGACTCCGATTACGGCGGCGACAGGAACACCGGGAGCACCAGGAAGAGTTCAGGTAGGGCAGTATAATCAAAACGGAACCACTTGGCAATCGTATTCCAATGCGAACTTGAATCTTACCAATTTTGCAGGGACTACAATGCGTTTGGTATTCGAATGGACAAATGATAGCTATGGAGGTACTCAACCACCAGTAGCAATCGATAATATAGTATTAAGAGTATGTAGTACAGCCACACCGGTAGTAACGGTAATTCCAGCTTCTATTACACATAATTCTGCTCAGATTACTTGGCCACAGGATACGGGAGGAGCTTCTTATAAAGTTAGATATCGTCCTGTGGGTTCTACACAATGGTTACCTACAGCAGGTCCTATTGATGTGGCAGCGGTAACAGCACCTAATCAGCCTCCTTTGACGCTTTCAGGATTAATCCCTGCAACGGATTATGAAGTAGAAGTAGCAGCAGTTTGTAATACAATTAATGTAGGGGTGTATTCACACAATGTGTTTACCACAAAATGTGACCCAACTCCACCGAATGTAACCTTTACAAATATTACCTCAACTTCAGCAGTGGTGAATTGGTCACCATTGGCAGCGAGTGCAACTTATGAAATGCAGTGGAGAAAAGTAGGAGATCCAACATGGATCGGACCAATTGCTTTACCGAATCCACCAGCAAATACTTATGCACTTCCTTCTCCAGGTTATACCTTAACACCGTATACTCAATATGAAGTTCAGGTAAGAAATATATGTGTAGGATCAACAACGCCTAACCCATGGTCAAGCTTATCAAGATTTACAACCGAGAGAACATGTGAAATTCCTCCACCGGGATTAACGATTTTAGAATTAAAACCAACAAGTGCAAAAGTTCAGTGGGATCCTTATGTAGGACCAGATGCGACTGGTAAATATATTTTGAGATACAGAAAAGTAGGCATTCCGGGATGGACTAGTGTACCTGTGTCAACCAATCTTTACACCTTAACCGATTTAACAGAATTGACTAAATATGAAATGCAGGTAGCGAATGTATGTAGTGGTACTCCGGGTAACTATACTTTACCGTATTACTTTACAACCCCTACAGTAATCTATTGTCAGATGGGTGCTACTACGGGCTCAGGAGATTACATTTCCAAAGTAACAGTTGTACCTAACGGAAAACCACAGATGATAAAGGATTCCGGAGTATCTAATTATACCGATTATACTGCAGATCCACTAGCACAGATCGAGATGATTCAGGGATCTGTAAATAATCAACTTACGATAGATAAGGTAGTAACAGGAGATGCAGGAGTTGTAGCATGGATTGATTTTGACAGAAACGGAGAATTTGATATCAATGAAAGAATTCTGGTTTCCGGACCAAATGCAGATGCAACAGCAACAGCTACCTTCAGTGTACCGTCAGATGCTTTTGTAAGCAATGTAGACTATATGTATGTGGTGATGAGAGTGGCTTTAATGAAAGGAGGACTTCCTGTGAACTGTACCAACTTCGATAAAGGAGAAGTAGAAGATTACACGGTAAGAATCACTAAGAAAGCTGCGGCTAATGTATTGAATCAGTCAGATATCTTAATTTACCCTAACCCGGTAAGCACTGTATTAAATGTAACGAATATCAGCAAACGAGCTAATTTCAAGATTTACAATGCAGCAGGTCAGTTGGTAACTAAGGGAATCATCTTAAACAACAAGGTTGATGTACGTTCGCTAATCAACGGAGTGTATATGATTGATATTGAGGATGGCTCAACTTCAGTACAGAAGAAGTTTATCAAAGAATAATTGATAATAATATTTAAAACAATAGAATAAGCTCTCAGAAATGAGAGCTTATTTTTTTTATTACAGTTTGTTGAATTTGGATTCAATAAGGTGCAGATACACAATGAAATGATATTTTTTTCAAGAATTTTTTCTTTTTAACTTGAATAGAATTATTTCGAAATTTTTTATTCGTAGGAATTGTTATGGTTTAAAATTTCATAATGATGTGCGTTCGTTTCAATTGAAGGTTTTTATATAATTTCTTTAAAAGAAGAAATTATTACAGGTATTTATGATATAAAAGTATTAATTTTGCACTTAACATAAAATAATACAGCCTATGACAAAATTTTTTACAATTTACAATTTTTTTATAATCATTGAAGGTTTTAAACAGTAAAACTATTTTAAGACCATTCATTTAAATTTATTTATAATTCTCAAATCCTATAATGGATTTAATATTTAAGGACATGAAGAAGATTTTTTTACTTTTTTTATTTGTGATAGCATTTATCGCTAATGCGCAGGTGAGTTCTTATAGTTTTGTAAAGTCCTCCGGAGCTTATACAGCTCTAACGGGACCTACGATTCTAGCTACAGCAACTTCATCTAATTCACTTGATAATGCTGTTTATCCGGTAACGCTTCCATTTAACTTTTCATTTAATGGTGTTAATTATTCATCATTAAATGTTTCAACCAATGGTTTTATTACTTTTGGAGCTACGACACCTGGTACAGCAACTTATTCTCCAATATCAAGCACGGAGGGATATGCTGGTGTGGTTTCTGCTTTTGGTAGAGATCTTAATGCGGTAGCGAATGTAAATAGTGTATTCGGTACTGTGAGTTGGAGTGTTGTAGGTACAGCTCCAAACAGAGAAATTGTTGTTCAGTGGGCTGATTTCAGACCGACTTATACTACTGTAACAACAAGTGCGTATGCTTTTTCTTTTCAGATAAGACTTAGAGAAACTACAGGTACAATTGCTGTAGTTTATAAAGGAGGCTCATATTTAGTTGGGTCTACTTCTTACAGTAGTACAGCACAAATTGGTTTGAGAGGTACTACTAATGCTGATTTTAATAATAGAAATAACGCGACTACTGTAATTTTTGGAAACGCAACAGCGGGGACAGCCAATACCAGTTCGCAGGCATTTAATACAACTGCAGCTACACCGGGAATGCCGACTGATGGATTAACTTATACTTGGACACCCCCAACTTGTTTTGCTCCTACAAACTTAACATCAACAGCTTTAACGGCTACAAGTGCATCGATTAGCTGGACGGCTCCAACATCAGCGCCTGGTAGTGGATATGATGTTTATTATACTACTTCGACGACTGCACCAACAAGTGCAACTGTACCATCACAGACAGTACCAACAGGAACTTCTGCTACAATTTCACCATTAACTGCAAATACAACATATTATGTATGGGTAAGGTCAAGATGTAGTGGGACAGACCAAAGTGGTTGGGTGTCAATGTCACTGGTAACACCATGTGTTGCTGTGACTACTTTACCATGGACTGAAAATTTCGATGCTATGGCAAGTGTAGGTTCAAACATTGTTCCTTCTTGTTGGAAACAGGTAACAGGTACTGTTGCATGGGAGTCTTCAAGTGCAGCAGCTTCTACTACAACACCTGGACCAAGATCTGCACCGAATTATATGAGAATTCGATATAGTAATACCAATGCAAGCCAGCTATGGACACCGGGGTTTGCTTTAACAGCAGGTACAACATATGAATATTCATTCTATTATAATACAGGAGGGCAAGGAACTTCTTATCAAGGATTTACAGGGAATGTATTGGTGAATTCGACAAGTTCTGTTACAGGAGCGACCAATGCAGGAACATTTATAACGGCTACACAGGATACTCCAGGTTATGTTAAGTATAAAATATATTACACACCTACAACATCAGGGGTTTTCTATTTTGGATTTAATGTTTCTTCTACAGGAGCTCCATGGTATCTTGCGATTGATGATGTTAAATTAAGAGTTGCTCCTACATGTATTGAGCCAATAGGAGTAACAGTAGTAGGTTCAACATCGTCTACTGTCACAATTTCTTGGACACCACCTGCGGTTGCACCTGCAAACGGATACGAAATCTATTATAGCACTACAAATACGCCACCAGCAACACCTAATATTACAGGTATTCCAAGTGGTAGTACAGGATATACAATCCCGGGACTTGCTCAAAGTACAACATATTATATATGGGTAAAAGCTTTGTGTAGTGCTACAGATAAGAGTGATTTGTCTGATGTGGTTTCTGCTATGACAACACAGATTCCAGCTGCACTTCCATATCTTCAGAATTTTGAAACAACGAACGATTTAGGTTTGATTAATGGATCTCAAACTAATAAATGGTTCCATGGTTCTGCAACAGGAAACACAGGGAAATCTCTTTATATTACAAATGATAATGGTACTACGAATGCCTATACAATTACAGCTGGAAGTGTAGTACAGGCGTATAGAGATATTACAATTCCTGCAGGGACTTCTCTGGCTAGCTTCTCTTTTGACTGGAAAGCACAAGGAGAAAGTGCATCTTATGATTATTTAAGAGTATGGCTGGTTCCATCTAGCTTCATGCCTACTTCGGGAACTCGAATTGTAGCGGCTACAGGAAGAGTTCAGGTAGGGCAGTATAATTTAAACGGGACTGCTTGGCAATCTTATTCCAATGCGAATTTGAACCTTAGCAGCTTTGCGGGAACTACAATGCGTTTGGTGTTTGAGTGGTATAACGATACTATCGGAGGAACTCAGCCACCAGCGGCAATCGATAATATTGTATTAAGAGTATGTAGTACTGCTACACCAACAGTAACAGTAACTCCAGCTTCTATTACTCATAATTCAGCAACGATTACTTGGCCGCAGGAT
>NZ_JAJTNP010000007.1 GCF_021311115.1 Chryseobacterium gwangjuense | reverse complement strand
TGCTCTTAATTCTTCTGGTTTTGTAATGTCTGCTTTTTCGAAAACATAATTGGGTTCATTCTCAATGTCTTTCAGATTTTCAAGGTTTCCGGCATACGTCAAAGCATCAAGATTGATGATGGTAGTTTCCGGATTGTTTTTTACAAATTCTCTCACAACATGAGAACCGATAAAGCCGGCACCACCGGTAATAATTATATTTTTCATTGTAATGTTTTCAAAAAGGAATTTAGCGTCAAAGATATTAAAAGTATTATTAAAATAAGAAACGGACAATACCAAATAAAGAAATCTATATGTTTATGAATATGTGCATGCTGTTGAAACAAGATGAACCAACTGAAAGGCGCTAAAATGGAAAACCAGGTTGTGAAAATCAGTTTTCTGTCAATGTTTTTTATGTATAAATAAATTGAGCATACAATTCCTAACAATATAATTGCTGCAAACGGTATTTTCGTCAATGTAAAATCTTCATTAATGAAGGAATTTCCTAAATATCGGGTAATAATATCTAAATGAAACTTTTTTAATAGGATTAAATAATGTTGGCTTGGGTCATAAAAATAGTCACTGCTTGATCTCCGGGTAAAAGCATCTTGAAGATGATGAATTCCGGTTTGGATATTTCCTGTTAAAAGGTTGAACTGATACAGTAAAAACCCAATGTTAATAAGTAACGGAACAATTAAAATAATGAAATGTCTCCAAATGAAATTCCGGTAAAATGAAACTTTATTTTCAAAAAAATAGTAGAGGTAAGGAATTGAGGACGTGATTAAAAAAACAGTAACAAATTCAAATCCGGTAAACCAAAATTTTAAGAAGAACAAGAATGAAAAAACGAGGAGGTATTTCTTGAAATCTGGGTTTTTATTCCTTTCAAAAAATAGAAGACCATATACAAAAGGAAGGAAGTATACCCAATTGCACCACCAACTGCTTTTTCCATATAAAAATAGCCAATAATTAGGCAGGAGAAGTAGAAAAGTAATGAGTGAAACCGTAAAATTAAATTTCTTACTAATCCAATAAAGAAACAGTGTTAATAAAATACTTAATGAAAGAGAATTAAAGATTCTGAAAAACTCAATATTGATTGCATTATCAAGTCCGAAAGCTTTATCAAATAAACTGTACAGAATTGCCTGACCTCCAATTTGTGTTTTGTACGGATCATAAGCTGTTTTCTTTGGAACTTCGTTGTGAATGTACTTTTCGTAAACCTGCTTTCCGACTACAGATCTTCCGTTTCCGCTGTCTTTAAAATAATAGGTTCCGGTGAATCCACCGTCATCCATAATCTTTCCGTGCTCGGAATTCATGAGTTTCCCAATGACAAGGGTTTCTGATTCTTCAATTTTGCTATATTCAAACTTTTCTTTAGGAATAAGATGAAAGGTATTGAACTGGGTGTTCAAAAAGAAAAGCAGTGCAAAAAGTGAAAACCAGAATGCTTTTTTCATGCTAGTTGGTGTTGTTGTATCGTACTTTGAAATTCTTTTTATCAATAATGCTGATGTTATCCAAAATTAATCCAGTTGCAAGGGAAAGTATGGAGACAATGATGAGCATGATCGAAAAAATTAATGTCGGAACTTTGTATACGTATTGATATTCAAAATATTCTCTGATAGGGATGATCATAAAAAGAATGCCTATAACGAAGAGAATGATAGAAACCATTCCGAAAAATAAAAGAGGTTTGTAAAGTCTTACAAGATTGAAAAAAAGCTTGATCACCTTAAATCCGTCGGTAAATGTGTTCAGCTTTGAAACGCTGCCTTCCGGTCTGTCACGGTAATTGATGGAATATTCTTCTATGGTAAGCCCGTAATGCAAAGCATAAATGGAAAGATCGGTTTCCAATTCAAATCCTTTAATGGAGCTCGCATAGTTTTTAACAAATTTTCTTGAAAAAATTCTGTAGCCTGAAAGGATATCTTTAAGCTCTGAACCAAAGAAAATATTGATGAGATTTCGCACAAGATTGTTGCCAAAATTATGGAATGCCCTTTTGTTTTCTTTCTTATAGCTGTTATTAGAAAGCCGGTCTCCGACAAGCATGTCACATTTGTTTTCGGTGAACTGCTGTACCATTTCACGAATGCATTCTACAGGATAAGTATCGTCACCGTCGATCATGATGTAAAGATCCGCATCGATTTCCCTAAACATTCTGAAGACAACATTGGCTTTTCCCTGTTTTTTTTCATTTCCGATAAAGGCGCCTGTTTTGGTGGCAATCTCTACGGTTTCATCTTTTGAATTATTATCGTAAACAAAAATTTCCGCCTCAGGAATATGCTGCTGAAAATCCTTAACCACTTTTTCAATGGTTAAAGCTTCGTTGTAGCAGGGAACAAGAACTGCTATTTTAGAATTCATCTGTGCTGATATTTTGTTAGTTTTAAGGTGTTGATTCGTAAAATAATTTTAAGAATTAACACCTTATATATCTTTACGGTTTTGTATTTACCGTTTTTCTTCCTATACTTTTATAATAAAAACCATGCTGTTCAGGAATTTCCAATGGATACATATTTCTTCCGTCGAAAATAACCTTGTTTTTCATTTTTTCGCCCATCAGATTGAAGTTCGGATTTTTAAATTCCGGCCATTCTGTAGCAATAAATAAAGCATCTGCATTTTCAAGTGCGTCATACATTGTTTTTGCATATTCGATTTTGTTGCCCAGTACTTTTTGTACATTTTTTTCGGCAACGGAATCATAAGCAACAATTTTTGCTCCTTTTTTAAGTAAAAGTTCAATATTGTCTAGTGAAGATGCTTCTCTAATATCATCTGTATTAGCTTTGAAGGCAAGTCCCCATAAAGCGATGGTTTTCCCTTCAATATTTCCCCCGAAATATTTTTCGATCTCGGAAACCAAAATTACCTTCTGAGAAATGTTGACATTTTCTGTGGCTTCAAGGATTTGAAAATTAAATTCCTCCTCTTTTCCGGATTTAATTAAAGCTTTTACATCTTTCGGGAAACAGCTTCCTCCATACCCAATTCCTGGAAATAAAAAGCGGTGTCCGATTCTGTCGTCACTCCCCATTCCAAGACGTACCTTATCAACATCAGCGCCTACTTTCTCACAGTAATTAGCAATCTCATTCATGAAAGTGATTTTTACCGCTAAAAATGAATTGGCTGCATATTTTGTAAGCTCAGAAGACTTTTCATCCATGAAAATAATAGGAATCCCGGTATTGGTGAATGGCTGATAGATTTTTGCCATAACCTCTTTTGCCTTTTCCGAACTTGATCCTACAACAACTCTCGCAGGATTCATTGAATCTTCAACAGCAAAACCTTCACGCAAAAATTCAGGATTAGAAACGACATCAAAAGGAAGATTGGTTTTTGTTGCAATAACATTTCTTACTTTATCCGCTGTTCCTACCGGTACTGTACTTTTATTAACAATGACTTTGTATTCGGTCATCATTTCGCCAATAGAATTGGCAACCTGCAATACATAAGAAAGATCTGCAGAGCCGTCTTCGCCAGGAGGTGTCGGCAAAGCAAGATAGATGACTTCACTTTTATCTAGTGCTTCCTTTAAATTGGTAGTAAAAAATAAACGTTCTGCCTGTATATTTCTAAGGAACATTTCCTCGAGATTCGGTTCGTAGATAGGAACGATGCCGTTTTTCATTCCCTCAACTTTCTTTTCATCAATATCAACGCAGTAAACCGAATTTCCCAATTCTGCAAGTGTAGTTCCTGTTACCAAGCCTACATATCCTGTTCCTACTATTGTAATATTCAAAGTATATGTTTTTAATAATTCATGACAAAAATAGTAAAAATACTTTCACGGTTTCCGATAATTACGATTTGCTCCTTTGTTCAGAGGTAATAAAGCTTATTGATCTGATTATTAGACTAATTTGTATTTTTAGTAAAAAAGTCTTATATTTGCAAAAGATTTACGGAAAAAATAATGGGAAGGCTTCTAAGGAAAGCCTTTTTTCGTACAGTAAATCATAAGAATTATGGAGTTTAGAAAAAGAATTGAAGAATTATTAAATGATTTCCTTGAGACCAGAAAGGATTTGTTTTTGGTAGATTTAAAAATTTCTGCAGGAGACGATATTACGGTGATTTTGGATGGTGATAATGGGGTTTCTCTTCAGGATTGTCTGGATGCAAGCCGCGCCATAGAGTTTAATATGGATCGTGAAGAACATGATTTTAGTTTGCAGGTAATGTCTGCGGGTTTGAGTGAGCCGTTGGTAACACCTCGACAATTTGCAAAAAATATTGGAAGAGATATTGATATTTTATTGAATGACTCTTCTAAAATTGAAGGTGAACTGGCAAAAGTAGATGAAGAAAAAATTACTTTGGTCCTACGTTACCGCAAACCGAAAGATATTGGTAAAGGTAAAGTAGATGTAGAGGAGGAAAAGGAAATTCCTTACTCTGAGATTAAGAAAGCTTTAGTAGTAATTAAATTTTAAATAAGAAAAAAAGATAAATGGATAATATAGCGTTGATTGAATCCTTTGGTGATTTTAAAGACGAAAAAGGGATCAGTAAGATCGATCTGATGGCAATTATTGAAGATTCTCTTAAGACTCTTTTGAGAAAAAGATATGATTCTGATGATCATTTTGATGTAATTGTAAACCCTGATAAAGGAGATTTTCAGATATTTTTAAATAAAACAATCGTTGAAGATGAAATGTCTGAAGATGATGATCTTGAAATCGAAATCTCTGAAGCAAAGAAAATCGATCCAACCTTTGAAGTAGGAGAAGATTTTACAATGGAGATTCCTGTAGCTCAATTGGGAAGAAGAAATATTCTTACCCTGAAGCAGATTTTGGCTACGAAACTTCAGGAGCATAACAATGCAATGCTTTACGAGCAGTTTAGAGATAAGATCGGAGAGATTGTGGTAGGAGAAATTCACCATATCCGTCACAAACATGTAATTCTTTTGGATGATGAAGGAAACGAATTTATCCTTCCTAAAGAAAACCAAATCCCTTCAGATTTCTTTAAAAAAGGTGAAAACATCAGAGCTATTGTAGAAACAGTAGATTTTAAAGGTTCAAAGCCGCAAATTATTATTTCCAGAACTGCACCAAAATTCCTAGAGAAATTATTGGAGCTGGAAATCCCTGAAATCCAGGACGGAACGATTATGCTGAAAAAGGTAGTGAGAATTCCTGGTGAAAAGGCGAAAATTGCAGTAGATGCTTATGACGACAGAATAGATCCGGTAGGAGCATGTGTGGGTGTGAAGGGATCAAGAATTCACGGAGTTGTAAGAGAGTTGAAAAATGAGAACATCGATGTGATTCAGTGGTCTAAAAACCCTGAGATTTTGGTAAAAAGAGCTTTAGGAAATGTTACCATCAATAAAATTGACATCAATGAGAATGCGAACTACGCGTTGGTTTACACTCCTGTTGAAGAGATTTCTAAAGTGATTGGAAAACAAGGACAGAATATCAGACTGGCTTCTTGGTTGTCCGGATATGAAATCGATGTATACAGAGAGTCTAGTGAAGATGATGATGTTGAATTGAGAGAATTTAATGACGACATCGAACAATGGATTTTGGATGAGTTTAAGAAAGTAGGTCTTACAACTGCTAAATCGGTGTTGGATAAAGATACTGAAAGTCTTCTGAATATGGTAGATCTTGAAGAGGAAACGATTGAAGATGTGAAGCGTGTTCTTAGAGAAGAATTTGAAGATTAAGATTTTGTAAATAAATTTTAATAAACAGTAAAATAAGAAATACTTTAATTTTAAGAATTAAAAAACAGTAAAAATAATAAATGCCAAAAATTAGATTAAATAAAGCGGTTAAGGAATTCAACATTTCGATGTCCAGATTAGTAGAGTTTTTACAATCAAAGGGTATTGAAGTTGAAAGCAATCCTAACGCTCAATTGGAAGAAGCGGCATATTCTGCATTGGAGGCTGAGTTTGCCAAAGACGGTGAACAACGTAAGGCTTCCCATGAGGTGGTAATCACAAAAGTTCCGGAAGAAAAGCTGGAAATTGAAGAGAAGAAAACCCCTGAAGTAATAAGAGCTAAAGCTAATAAACCAGAAACTAAAATTTTAGGTAAAATAGATCTAGAATCTAGTAAGCCTGAAGTGGAAGAGGCTCCTGTTGTTCCTGTGGCAGCAGTGGAAGAAAAGAAAGAAGAGGTTGTTGTACGTGAAGAGGAAGTAGAAGTGAAAGCTGCTCCTGCTGAAAAACAAGAATTCAAAGTTTTAGATAAAATTGATTTATCACAAATTGAATCTAGAAATAGACCTGTAAAAAAAGATAAACCAAAAGTGGAGGAGAAAAAAGCAGAGGAAAAGCCTGTTGAGGAAAAACCAGCAGCACCGGTAAAAGAAATTCCAAAGCCTGTTGTAAAAGAGGCTCCACAAAAAGTTGCAGAGGTGAAAGAAGAACCGAAAAAATCTGAGGAAGAAAGCCAAAACCAAGAACCTCAAAAAATTGAAACGGTCTATCAAAAACTAGATGGTCCTAAAATTGTTGGTGAAAAAATTGACTTGACTCAATTTGCACCAAAAACAGGTCCTGGAGCTAAAAAGAAAAGAAAAAGGATTGAAAAACCTGGAGGAAATAATAACCAACAGGGAGGTAACAATCAACAAGGCGGAAATAACAACCAAGGAGGAGGTCAAGGAAACCGTCCTCAAGGACAAGGTGGTCAAGGAAACCGTCCTCAAGGGCAAGGTGGTCAGGGAAATCGTCCACAAGGTCAGGGAGGTCAAGGTGGAAACCGTTTTGGAAACAATAATCAAGGAAACCGTCCGCCAGGTCAAGGAGGGCAAGGTGGAAACAGAGGAGGTTTCAACAGAGGAGGACAAAACAACAGACCTGGGCAAAGAACTATGCCTGTTGAATTAACCGACGAGCAAGTTAAAAACCAAATCAAGGAAACCCTTGAAAAATTAACGAATAAAGGAGGAAAGTCTAAATCTGCTAAACACAGAAAAGATAAGAGAAATTTCCGTAGAGAACAAGATGAGCGTCAGCAAGAGCTTGATGCGCAGGACAGAACATTAAAGGTTACTGAATTCATCACTGTTGGTGAATTGGCAAGCTTAATGAATGTTTCTCCAACGGAAGTGATTTCTGCTTGTTTCTCTTTAGGTGTTATGGTTACAATGAACCAGAGACTTGAAGCTGATACTTTATTGTTGGTTGCAGACGAATTTGGATACAAAATTGAATTCTCAGATGCGGATCTTGAAGATACAGATTCTGAAGAAGATATTGATACTGAAGAAAGCTTATTGCCTAGAGCACCAATTGTGACGGTAATGGGACACGTTGACCACGGTAAAACTTCATTGCTGGATTACGTAAGAAAAACTAACGTTATTGCAGGTGAATCCGGAGGAATTACTCAGCATATCGGTGCATATAATGTGAAATTGGAGAACGGTCAAAGAATTACATTCTTAGATACACCAGGTCACGAAGCCTTTACCGCCATGAGAGCGAGAGGAGCACAGGTTACCGATATCGCAATTATCGTAATTGCTGCCGATGATGACGTGATGCCTCAAACAAAAGAAGCTATTTCTCACGCACAAGCTGCGGGAGTTCCGATGATTATTGCTATCAACAAAGTGGATAAGCCGAATGCAAATCCGGATAATATCCGTCAGCAACTTTCGGGAATGAATATCTTGGTAGAAGAATGGGGAGGAAATGTTCAGGCTCAGGAAATTTCAGCTAAGTTTGGTAATAATGTAGACGTGTTATTGGAAAAAGTTTTATTACAGGCTGAAATGCTTGAACTAAAAGCAAATCCTGAGCGTGCTGCAAACGGAGTTGTCATTGAAGCTTCTTTAGATAAAGGTAGAGGATATGTTGCAACGATGTTGGTGCAAACAGGTACATTGAGAGTTGGTGATTATGTTGTAGCAGGAAAAAATCACGGTAAAGTAAAAGCATTACTTGATGAAAGAGGGAAGAATCTTACAGAAGCAGGGCCTTCTATTCCGGCAACGATTTTAGGTTTAGACGGAGCGCCTACAGCAGGTGATAAATTCCGTGTTTATGCTGATGAAAGTGAAGGTAAAGCTATCGCAAATAAGAGAGAGCAGCTTCAGAGAGAACTTTCGATCAGAACTAAAAAACATACTACGCTTGAAGAATTAGGTAGACGTATTGCTTTAGGTGAATTCAAAGAATTGAATATTATCCTTAAAGGTGATGTGGATGGTTCTGTAGAAGCACTTTCTGATCAGTTACAGAGACTTTCAACAGAAGAAATCAGTGTGAACATTCTTCACTCTGGTGTTGGACAGATTACAGAATCAGATATCAACCTAGCTGCTGCATCGGATGCGATTATTATCGGATTTAACGTAAGAGCGGGTGCAAACGCAAAAGATCTTGCAGATCGTGAAGAGATTGAAATCAGAACTTATTCTGTTATCTATAAAGCTATCGATGAGGTAAAAGAGGCGATGGAAGGAATGCTTTCTCCGGAAATTCAGGAGCAAGTAATTGGTAATGTTGAAATCCGTGAGGTATTCAAAATTTCTAAAGTGGGAACTATCGCAGGATGTATGGTTCTTACAGGAAAAGTTACCAGAAATTCTAAAGTACGTTTGTTAAGAGATGGTATCGTGAAATTCGACGGAGAACTGGAAAGTTTGAAACGTTTCAAAGATGACGTAAAAGAAGTTACCAAAGGCTATGAATGTGGATTGAACCTGAAAGGATATAATGATATCGAGCAAGGTGATATTCTTGAGGTGTATGAAGAGGTAGCAGTGAAGAAGAAACTGAAATAACTCTACTTTTTTGATATAAAAATTAAAGCCACTTTATTATAAAGTGGCTTTTTTATTTTTTTTGTCTAATTTATAATAATTCTAAACAAATATTGTCTTGCTATCAAAAAAATGTTAAACATAATTTATATGTGAGATTTTTTATAAACAACTTTAAAATTAAAATTTATTTTCTAATATGTTGTTTTTAGCATAATTATATATAATATTAAAAGTAAGTTCTAGTATTTTTTATATAAGTTAAAAAATTGGATATGTTAATATTTATTAACATATTTGCGTTTCTTAAATATTAAAATTTGTTAATATGAATGTTAAATTACGTGTATTAACGGCTGGAGTTTTGTTTTTTACAGGACAGGCTGTGATTGCTCAGAAAGCAAAGAAAGATACTGCTACGAAAGAGCAGCAGATTGAGGAAGTTGTAATGGTGGGATTTGGGCAGAAAAAAACTGTAAAAGAAATCACAGGGGCAACAAGTACAATGACAGCAAAATCTATTGAAGACGTACCAGTTGCTTCAGTAGATAAAATGCTACAGGGAAGAGTGACGGGTGTACAAACAGGAAGTGCATCTGGTCAACCAGGGGGATTTGCTAATGTAAGGGTTCGTGGAATTTCTTCAATTAATGGTGTGACTTCTCCAATTTATATTTTAGATGGAGTTAGAATTGCTAATGGAGACTTAACTACAGCTAGTACAACAGCCAATATTTTGGCTAACTTAAATCCAGATGATGTTGAGAGTATTACCGTATTAAAAGATGCTGTTTCTACGGCTGTTTATGGTGCAGATGCAGGTGCTGGGGTTATAGTAATTACTACAAAATCAGGTAAAAAAGGTAAAGCTAAATTTAATTTCTCTTTTAATTCTGGTTTCAATCAGCAGGCAGTAGATGGGTATAGAGGATATACTACTGATGAGTACAAGACTTATTTAAGAACGCAAGTAAATAATTATCTTGGAACAAACTATACAAATGAACAAATAGCTGGAGGTGCTGTAAATTCAACATTTACTGGTATATTTAATTCTCCGTATAGTACAGATTGGCAGGATATTGTAAGAAAAGATGGTTATCAACAAAATGCTGATTTTAGCATGTCTGGAGGTAATGATAAATTTACATATTATGCATCTGCAAATATGTTTGACCAAAACAGTATCATTAAGAATTCTTTTTTCAAAAGATTGTCTTATACTACAAAGTTAACATATCAGGCAACTGACAAATTGAAAATAAGTTCAGATTTCCAGATTTCACATGGTAAAACAAGAACATTAACTGATGGAGGAGCATTTTCAAACCCAATGCTAGCTCAGTATTTTAATAGACCAAGTGATCCTGCATATAATAACGATGGATCTTGGTATTGGATTCCTTCGACAAAAAGACTGAGCAATGGACAGTTCAATCCAGGATACTTGCTTGAAAACAATTATGTACAGGCAGGAACTTTAAGGGCTTTTGCTAATTTAAGTGCGGAGTATAAAATCCTAAAAAACTTAACTTACAGATTTGTTTTTTCACCTGAATATATAAATGTAGAAGAAGATACGTATTGGAATCCAGTACATGGTGATGGTAATAACTACGGAGGGTACCAAAGAACATCTAATAATAGATATTTCAATTTCAACATACAGAATATTTTAGATTATTCAGTTAAATTCGGAATGCACAACTTAGGGGCTTCATTTATTCAAGAAGCTTATAAGTCAGATAGAAAATTCTTAAGTGCAACAGGAATTACTGTAGGAAACCCAACACTTGAAACTCTTTCAAACTTTGTTGTTCCTTATGGATATGAAGGAAGCAAACTTATATCTTCAAGATATGGGTACGCAGTTACTGGTCACTATGATTATGATAAATTAATTTTAGTTGACGGATCTTATAGACGAGATGTATTGTCTCAATTTTTACCAGGCAAAAAAGCAGGTAATTTCTGGTCTTTAGGATTAGGAGTAGATTTAGCTAGAATTAATTTTGTAAAAGATATTGATGCTATTTCTATGGTTAAATTTAGAGCTTCTTATGGTAAATTAGGAAATCAGGTAACTGCTAATCCATTTGCTCTTTATTCATACACAACAAACTATAATGATTTTGCAGCAGCTACATATTCTGGAATGTTAAATCCTAACCTATCTTGGGAAACTGTTAATCCTCTAAATATTGGATTAGATTTAGGGTTCTTTAGAGATAGAGTAAGAGTAACAGCTGAATATTATAACAAGAAAACGAAGGATTTGATTTATAATCTTCCATTATCTGGTGCTCAAGGATTAACATCTTATGTGGATAATATTGGTAGTTTAGTAAACAAAGGTTTCGAATTTGCTGTGAATGCAGATATTTTTAAAGGTGGTAGAGATCAATTCAACTGGTCAGTTGGTGCGAATTTATCAACTTTAAAGAATGAAGTTACAGAGTTATATGGTGGAACTGTAAATACATCAACAACAACATTAAGAGTAGGAGAAGGTGTACGTACATTTTACTTAAGAAAATGGGCTGGCGTTGATCCTAAAAATGGAGATCCATTATGGTATTTGAATGGAGTTGATGGTGAAACTACTAATGACTATAATAAAGCTCAGCAAGCTGTTCAGGGATCTTTCCTTAGTGATGTTTTTGGAGGCTTTAATACAAGTTTAGCATACAAAGGCTTTAATTTAGATCTTCAGTTTACTTACGGATTCGGTGGGAAAATTTTTGACAACTGGTCTCAGTATACATTCAGTGATGGTCAATACAGTATTAACTATCCTGGTTATGGAGATGTTATGGGTGATTATTGGACTCCGGAAAACCCTAATGCTTCGAATCCAAAACCAGTATATGGAGGAAATAAACTTTCAAATAGAGCTTCTACTAGATTTTTATATGATGCTGATTTCATTAGATTAAGTAATGCAAGTTTTGGTTACACATTTGCAGGAGATATTCTGAAAGGATCAGGTTTGAATAGTGTAAAAGTATATGTTATGGCAAACAACGCTTGGACTCATATGTTTGATGATAGACTTAAATTTGATCCCGAAACGAACATTTCAGGGAATACTAACTTAAGTTTACCAGTATTGAAGACTTATCTATTTGGTGTTAACATTAACTTTTAAAAAAGAAAAAAATGAATAAATTTATAAAAATAGGATTACTGTCATTAGGGGTTGCTACAAGTACTATTGCATGCTCTGATGACTTTGTGGAGAGAGAGTTTTATCAGGATGTTGAACAAGCGCCATTACAAACTACTCAAGAAATGCAGGCTTTTGTTAGAGGTGTATATTCCTCAATGAGAGCTACCTCATATTATGGAGCTGATTTTTTAGCTTTCTCAGAAGTAAGATCTGACGAAATGTATAGTACATTAGCAGGTGGTTATTATCAAAATGTGTATAATTACACAATGTTGTCCAATGATCCATATACTGTAACGACTTATAATCAGATTTATACTGCAGTTGCAAAAGCAAACACTGTTATCAATACAGACTTAGCAGGGATTCAAGGGACTTCTCAAGATAAAGCTTATGCAAAGTTTGCTCAAGGTCAGGCTTATGGATTAAGAGCAATAGCTTTTTTTGATGCTTACAGATTATATGGTCAAAAATATATTCCAAGTGGAACATTGGGAATTGTCTTACCTTTAAAATTTGATCCGAAAGCTTTAATGCCAAGAGCAACAATAGCACAAACAGAAGCGCAAATCGATGCAGATTTTACAAAGGCATTACAAGTAATGACAGCTACTGATGCTGCAAACTATAGCTCGGAAAGTAATAAAACAGAACTTTCGGTAAATGCATTAAAAGGTATGATGTCGAGATATTACCTATATAAGGGTGATTATGCTAAAGTACGTTCATTAACAACAGAATTATATGGTAAATATACTGTAGCAAGTGCAGCGCTTTTACAAACTACATTTAATTTTGTAATGAATGGAGCGGCACCTAACTCTATATTTGAGTTGGCAGTTGGGACTAATGCATCATTATCAACAGGTTCTTACAGACAGAGACTTAATCCACTAGGATATGCTAATATTGCTGTTTCTCCAGCAGCCTTCAATTCGTATACAGCAAGTGATATTAGAAAAAACCTAATCACAACTTCAGGAGGTGTAAGATATATATCGAATAATAACGGTACTGGAAAATATACCAATACAGTTGGTGCGGATAATATTAGAATGCTACGTTATGAAGAAATTTTGTTGAATGGTGTTGAAGCTGAGTTAAATGGTGGTAGCGCAACAAAAGCTCGTGATTATTATAATGAAATTATAACAAATAGAGGATTAACAGCTGTTGCATCAGTAGATATGCAAATGCTTAAGGATGAGAGAAGAAGGGAGCTTTTAGGTGAAGGTTTAAGACAGTGGGATTTAAGAAGATGGGGAGATGCGGTTCCAAGACCTGCAGGTGCTAGTACAGATCAGAGGCTAAATGCCTTCCCAATTCCAAGGGGAGAAACTGATTTAGCGAACTCACCGATTGTGTCTAATCCAGGATATGATAATTAATAATTAGTTTATATAAACTAAAGCCACTTCTTTTAGAAGTGGCTTTTTATTTTTACATTTGTTTAAAATATTCTTTATGAAAAAAATAATTTTAGCTTTATTTGGTTTTATGTCTTTACTGACGAATGCTCAAGTCGGTAACGAAAATATCTCTTATTCTACAGGGAATTTTTTTATGAAAGCTAATAGACCTTCTACAAAAGAATACACTGTTGATGGTAATCCGTATAGCAATGGAGATCAGTTCAATAAAGTGATTATAAAAGATTATAGTAAAAATGTTCAGGATCTTCGATACAATGCGTATGAAGATGAAATGGAATTTAAAAATGGGGATGAATTGTTTTATGCAAACAAGGAAAATAATCTTAAAATACAATTTCCTACATTAAATAAGACATACAAATGTTTTAACTATAATTATGATGGCAAATTTAAATTAGGGTATTTAGTTGTTCTGGTAGATAGTCCAAAATATTCCTTTTTTAAAAGAGAAAAAGTAGAATTATTGAGAGGAGAGAAAAGTCCCAATGCTTATTCTAAAGATGCTAATGATTATTACGCTAAAGAAAAGGATCTATATTTAGTTTCAAAAAATAATACATTATTCAAATTTCCTAAAAATATTGGAGAGGCCTCAGAATTCTTCTCAGTAGATAAAAAAGAATTGGAAAACTTTGCGAAAACAAATAAAATTAATTTTAATAAAGAAGCTGACTTAATAAAGCTGGTTGAGTTTATTAATCAGCATTAATTATTAAAAAAAACATATGTATTTTTGTAACTCAAAATTATATAATGAAATACATATTTCTTATCATACTCTTTCTGGGTCTTACAACTCAAGCTCAAATAGTAAATAATAAAGATAAAAATCAAGCTCCCCAAAAAGAAGGAGACACTTTAATTGTTGATTCCGGGAAAAAAGATTCTTTGAAAATCTTTAAACCTACCATTAATGATTATTTGTATCAAAAACAGTATGCTGAAAAGAAGACTTTTGATACGGTGATGACGTTTGATAAAACGAATGTTTTTTCACAATACAATAATAGAGATAATTTTGGAAAAGCTCAGCTTGCGAATATAGGTTCCGGATTCAATCCATTGTCTTATGAAGTAAATGCTGAACAAAATCTTGCGCTGCTTCCAACAAACAAATCGTATGGTATTTTAGGTGTTGAGGATATTCATTACTATGATGTAAAAACTCCGACTGCAACATTTGTTTATCATAACGCAATGAAAAACGGTGCAGCTCTGAAATCTACATATACCCAAAATATTGGGAAGCGATTTAATTTTGCATTAGAATATATGGGGCTTCGTTCCCAAGGACTTTACAGAAATTCATTAGCAGCGAACAATAATACTTTGTTTTCAGGACATTATGTGTCTAAAAAAGGAAACTATGAATTATTTGCCCATTACTTGCACCAGAATGTAAATAATCAGGAAAACGGAGGAATTGCTATTGACAGTGTATTTCAAAATGGAGATAGTAACTCCAGCAATAGGCAGAATGTTCAGGTTAATTTAGCAACTTCGAGCTCTCAGTTTTCTTATAGAAGATATTATTTGACCCATCAGTTAACTCCATTTAATTCTGAGAAATTTCCGTTTAAAATAAGACATACAATTTCTCATCAGGGAAATAAATATTATTACGGACAGACTGCTTTAGAGTCTTACTGGTATAGCCTTCCTGCAGAGACCATCACTGGAGCACAATATGTTTCAAAAAAATATTCGGATAATTTCAGCAACACATTCAGTTTGGTTTTTGATAACGAAAAGTTTAAACTTGATGCGGGAGTTCGCTATCAAATGTTGAAATTTGGAACTTCGGACATCTCATTGGAAGACTTAGTAATTCCAACTGAGCTTAAAGAAAACAGAATTGGAGCAGTAGGGAATTTACAAGTTAAATTATTAGATAAAATTCAATTGAATTCATTTTTGGAGTTTTCCAATGGAAGCCAGTTTGGAACGTATCTTAAAACAACGAATAATTTAAAATTTGAACCGGTAAAAGATTACTTTGTCAATGCAAAAGTAAATTTCCAAAGTGTGTATCCGTCTTTCAATTATCTGTTGAATACTTCTGTCTATAAAAAGTTTAATTACTACCTTCAGGATGCTAAAAATCAAACGGTGACAGAGATTGGAGGAAATATTAATTTAAAATGGTTCAAAACAGAATTATTTGTCAATTATTTTAGAATTGATAATTATACCTACTTTGACAATACCGCAAAACCCAGACAAAGCGATAGCTCTCTGAATATTTCTCAAATCGGAGGTGATGCTACCTTTAGCTATGGTAAATTCCATTTAAATACAAGATTGCAGTTCCAAAATACACTTACGAATAAAGAACTGTTGCCAATGCCAAGTTTTATTGGGCGAGCGAATTTATTTTATCAGGCAAAAGCGTTCAATAAAGCAGCTGAAGTTCAGATGGGAATTAAAGCCTATTATTTCTCTGAATTTGCTTCAAGAGAATACTTCCCAATACTTAACGAATATATTTTACCGACAGCCAACGCATTTTCGATTGGAGGGCAGCCTATGATTGACGTTTACTTTAATATGAAAGTGAAAAAAATGTTCTTTTTTATAGAAGGGCAGCAAGTTGGGACTCTTCTGTCACATAATAAAGCTTATGCGTTTACACATTATCCAACCTATGATTTTAGATTGAATATTGGAATCGTATGGTATTTGTTCAACTAAAATTTACACCAAAGTTGAAAACTATTAATAAAATATCATTTCAAGATATACAAAGTATTCCTCAATTAGTAAAAGATTTTTTGAATCAGAATATTGAGGGTTTTGAAAATAAAACATTTTCTATTGAGAATTTTCGTCAACAGATTCATCTTAAGAATTCATCATTTTCATTAGAAAAAAGAAAAAACTTAGTTAATGTACTGGAACAACAGCTTGCAGATCTTAAGCTTTCTTCAAAGCAAAAAGAGAATGTAGAAAGTTTAAAACTTCCGAATACATTTACTATTACAACCGGTCATCAGTTGAACCTGTTCTCTGGTCCTGCTTTTTTTGTCTATAAAATTTTACAGACCGTAAAAACCTGTGCCTATTTAAAAGAAAATTTTCCGGATTTTAATTTTGTTCCGGTGTATTGGATGGCTTCGGAAGATCACGATTTTGCGGAGATTAACCATTTTAAAACAGAAGCTGATTATTATGAAATCAATGAAAAATCCGGTGGTGCGGTAGGGAGAATTCATATTAATGATACTTCTTTCATTTTAGAATTTGAAAAAGAATTTAAAGATTCTATTTTCGGAACGGAGCTGATTTTAATGTTAAAAGAATCCTATAAAGTAGGAAATACCTTAACCGATGCGATCAAAATTTTGGTCAACCGATTGTTTTCAGAATTCGGATTGTTGATTGTAGATGGAGATTCAAAAGAACTTAAAACTCAGGTTAAGGAAATTTTTAAAGATGAGCTTCTTAATTTTGGCTTACACAAAACGTCAAAAGAAAAAGTTGATTTTCTGACTGGGAAATACGGAAAAGTACAGGTAAATCCTCGTGAAATTAATTTGTTTTATCTTTCGGAAACCAGAGACAGGATTGATTTTGACGGTCAGAAATATAATATTGTAGATAAAAACAAATCATTTACAGAAGAAGAAATTCTAAGTGAGTTGGAAAATTCTCCTGAAAAATTTAGTCCGAATGCATTGATGCGCCCGGTTTATCAGGAATGTGTTTTGCCCAACTTAGCATACATCGGAGGAAATGCTGAAATCATGTATTGGTTGGAACTGAAAGATTATTTTGCCAAAATAAACATCCCTTTCCCTATTTTGATCCCGAGAAACTCTATGTTGTTTTTAAAAGAAAAAACATTGGGGAAAATTCAAAAGTTGGATCTTAAAATTGAAGATTTTTTTGAAAACTTCACCACGATTATCAATCATAAAATAATTGCAGATAATAGTATTCTGAAACTCTTGGATGAAAAAGAAAACCTATTGGTTACTAATTTTTCTGAATTAAAAGCTGTTGCAGAAACTACAGAAAAATCTTTTGGAAATATGGTGAAAGCAGAAGAAGTGAGGCAGTTGAAATCCTTCAACAGAATGAAAAAACGCCTTCTTCATGCAGAAAAAATAAAGCAAAACGAATTACTGGAAAGACTGGAAAATCTATTTCTGGATGTACATCCTTCCAAAAACTGGCAGGAAAGAGTATACAACTTTAGTGTATTTTTTGCTGACTTTGGATATTCGTGGCTTGAAACTTGTTTAGAAGAAATGGTGGTTCAGGAATCCAAATTGATTATTGTTGCCATTTAATTTTAAAGAAGTATTTTTGTAAATAATAACGATCTATTATGATAAAGAGGTTTTTTATTTTGTCCAGTTTATGTATGGTTTTGGGAGTATCTGCTCAAAAATCGCACACCGTTGTAAAAGGTGATACACCTTATAATATTGCTAAAAAATACGGGATAACTGTTGATGAATTACTTAAACTGAATCCTAAATTTAAAGAAGCGAAATTAGCAATTGGTGATGTTTTAACGGTAAAGTCAAATACCTCAGTTGCTAAAACTGCTGTGGTCGAAAAACCAAAAACAACTGCTTCTACTCAGCAAGGAAAAATCATATTACAGCCTAAGCAGACCATTTACGGAATTACAAAACAATATCATATTTCCGAAACAGATCTTAGAAAACTCAATCCAGATCTTGAGTCTCACATGAAGATTGGGGACGAAATCATTCTGCCTCTTGAAAGTATTAAAAAATATGGAGGAAATCAGCAACAAGTTGCGACGATAGCTCCAAAACCTGTTGAGAAATCTACAGAGGTAGCGGTAACAACAGCAGCTGCAGACGGAGAATATATTATACAGGCAAAAGATAATTATTACAGAGTTTCAAAACAATTCAATATTACCCAAAAAGAATTATTTGCTTTAAATCCGGGATTGGAAGAAAAAGGATTGAAACCGGGAGAAAAAATTATTGTAAAAAAATCAAATACGACTGTCATTTCAGAACCTGTTAACTCAAAAGAAAAAATGGATTCGGGAAGCGAAAAAACAATAGCGACTTCTGAAGCTGTTGCAGGGGATGACTTTGTTACTTATACTGTTCAGCAGGGAGACACCGTTTTTTCTATTGTAAATAAATTTGGAATTTCCATTGATGAATTAATTGCTCTCAATCCGGATTTATCTCACGGTTTAAAAACAGGAATGGTGTTGAAGATTAAAAAACTCGATCCAGCTTATATCAAGAAAAATGGTGATGCATTAAGTGTTGTTTTGATGCTTCCTTTTGGATACAGTACGAATGAAACACAGTACAGAACAATGGCGATGGATTTTCTGACAGGAGCGAAATTAGCAATTGAAAGAAATGCAAGAAACGGACAGAAGCTGGAAATAAAGATTGTGGATTCAGGAAACGAAGGGACATTTAAAAATTCTTTGACACAAATTAATACTGAAAACACAGATTTAATTATCGGTCCGTTCTTCAAGTCGAATGTGGTTGATGTTTTAGACTTTACAAAAAATCAAAAAATTCCTATTGTTGCTCCTTTTGCAAACTCTCCGGAATTATACAACTACAGCAATCTGATTATTGTAGAAACGAACGATCAGACCTATGCTGATAAAATCGTAGACGAAGTAAGAGCTACTTATTCTGACCAAAAAATCTATATTGTTGCAGACAGTAAAAAAACGAATGCAAATTATATTAAGAGCGGATTAGAAAAAGTACTGAAAAAATCTAATGTAGTTATCGTTAATTCCGCTTCTGAAATTCAGTTAGATCAGAATATGATGACAGGACAATCTGCTCCTGTGATTGCTATTTTGGCCAATGACAGTAATGACGTGGGAGAAGCGTTTGCTAGTAAAGTGATTTCACTTTCCAAAGACGTTCAGGGAGTAAAAGCATTCAGTATGTATTATGTTCCTGTTTTTGAGAAAAAAATAGATGAGCTTAGTCAGGCAAACTTAGTTTATCTGATGGATAGAAAAATCAATGCAGATGGTGGCTTCGAAAAAGAAATTTTAGCGGCATATAAAAACAAATATTGTAAAACACCTCCAAAGTATGCGATTATTGGCTTCGATGTAGTGAATGATATGCTAACAAGAGAAAACAGAAAAGGAGAGATTTTCAAACAAATGAATAAAGTACAGACTCAGTTGGCAACTAAATTTGAGTTTGTAAAATCAAAAGCAAACGGTGCTTACGTAAATACGGGGTACAGAGTTATTAGGTTAGTTCCTTAAATGATTTAATTCACTTAAAGGTATTCTTAATTATACTTATATTTGCAAAATATTTAAATCAATACATGAAAGCACTTGTATTTCCTGGGCAGGGTTCTCAGTTCGTAGGAATGGGAAAAGAATTGTATGATTCTCGCAAAGACATTAAGGACTTGATGGAATCTGCCAATGAAATTTTAGGGTTCGATATCCTTTCTATTATGTTTAATGGAACGGATGAAGATCTTAAAAAAACTGAGGTTACTCAACCTTCAATTTTTATACATTCAGTAGCTGCACTTAAAGCCGTAAATGGTCTTGGAGCAGAAATGGTTGCAGGCCACTCTTTAGGAGAGTTTTCAGCATTAGTTGCCAATGGAGTTTTATCTTTTGACGACGGCTTGAAATTGGTTTCTGAAAGAGCTAAAGCAATGCAGGCGGCTTGTGATGCTAATCCAAGCTCTATGGCAGCAATTTTAGGATTGGAAGATGCTAAAGTTGAAGAAATCTGTGCTCAGATCAGCGGAATCGTAGTTCCTGCTAATTACAATTGTCCTGGACAATTGGTGATTTCTGGTGAAACAGCGGCTGTTGAAGAAGCTTGTGCTAAATTAAAAGAAGCGGGAGCAAAAAGAGCATTGTTGTTGCCTGTAAACGGAGCGTTCCACTCACCATTGATGCAACCGGCGCAAGAAAGATTGGCGGCTGCAATTGAGCAGACAAAATTCAGAAAAGCTACAATTCCTGTATATCAGAATATTACGACAACTTCTATTTCTGATCCGGATGAAATTAAGAAAAACCTGATTGCACAATTAACAGGTCCTGTAAAATGGACGCAGTCAGTTCAAAATATGATTAAAGACGGTGCAACTAATTTCGTAGAAGTTGGACCTGGAAAAACGTTGCAAGGATTAATCAAGAAAATTGATGGTTCTGCAAACGTTGCTTCTGCAATCTAATTGAAAAAAATACCATGGGCGAGATATTTTCACCGGGAAAGCTAATGCTTACTTCAGAATATTTCGCAATGGACGGAGCTCTTGTCTTAGCGGTACCAACCAAGCTGGGACAAGAGTTTTCTTTTGATGAGCAGAACGATGAGAAATCATTGATCTTCTGGAATGCCTATCATCAAAACAAATTATGGTTACAGGCTGTCATCGATTACAAAAACTGGCAGATCATAGAAACCAACATTCCTTCAAGTGCTGAATTTATTTTAAAAACATTAAAAAACGTTCAGTCACTTTCTACAACTAAATTCAAAAGTAATTGTACCTATCATCTAAAAACTAACCTTCAGTTTCCTGCAGATTACGGTCTTGGAAGCAGTTCTACCTTAATGAACAATCTTGCGGAATGGGCGGAAATCGACCCTTTTCATTTAAATGCAATAAGTTTGGGAGGAAGTGGATATGATATTGCCGTGGCAAAAGAAAGATCTGCAGTTCTTTTTCAAAATAAACCGGAGATTAAATATGAAAAGGTAAATTTCAATCCTTCCTTTAAAAATGAACTTATTTTTATTCATTTAAATCAGAAGCAGGATAGCCGTGAAGGAATCTCTCTTTACAAGTCTAAAAATAAGTCCCAAAAACGGGTGGATGAATTTTCGAATCTTACAAAAAATATTTTAGTATGTAATGAATTGGAAAATTTTTCTCAGCTAATGTTGATTCATGAACAAAAAATCTCTAATTTTCTTGAAATTCCGACAGTTAAAGAAAGGTTTTTCGCTGATTGTCCGATATTTATCAAAAGTTTGGGCGCTTGGGGAGGAGATTTTGTGATGAGCTCAAAATTTGAAGGCTTTAGGGACTATTTTTGGGGAAAAGGTTTTAATACAATTTTTGAGTATTCCGATTTAATTTATTGATAAACAGTTTTTTATAAACTTGATTTTTTATTTGTCATTCTGACTTATATCATTATATTTAGACCACTTTTAACAAATAATTAATATTAATTTTGTTGAACAAAAAAAGAAATAGAAAATATAAGTAAAATGAAAAACGCTAAGATCATCCAAGATTTAGAAAAATTAGGGATTAAAGGAGACTATGAAGTAATTTATAATCCTTCGTACGAAGAATTATATCAAGCTGAAATTTCTCCTGAAAATCAGGGGTTTGAAGAAGCTGAGCTTACGGAATCTGGTGCAGTGTCGGTAAAAACGGGGATTTTTACAGGTCGTTCACCTAAAGACAGATATATAGTTCAGGATGATGTTACAAGAGAAACAATTTTCTGGGATGGTAAAGTAAATTTGCCAACAACACCGGATATTTTTACATCTTGTAAAGATTTAGTGCTTAACCAACTTTCTGCGTCTAAGAAAATTTATGTGGTTGATGCTTTCTGTGGTACCAATATCGATACAAGATTAAAAGTAAGATTCATTGTTGAAGTTGCTTGGCAGGCGCATTTCGTTACGAATATGTTCATCCGTCCTTCTCACTATGAATTGGAACACTTCGGAGAGCCTGATTTCACAGTAATCAATGGTTCTAAAACGACAAACCCGAACTGGGAAGCTCAAGGATTAAATTCTGAGAACTTTGTAATGTTCAACCTTACTGAAAAAATGCAGATTATTGGTGGAACTTGGTATGGAGGTGAAATGAAGAAAGGAATGTTCGCAATGATGAACTATTACCTTCCATTAAAAGGAATGGCTTCAATGCACTGTTCTGCAAACGTAGGTGAAGAAGGAGATGTTGCTCTATTCTTCGGTCTTTCTGGAACAGGAAAAACTACTTTATCTGCAGATCCGAAAAGATATTTGATCGGTGATGATGAGCATGGTTGGGATAACAATGGAGTTTTCAACTATGAAGGAGGTTGCTATGCTAAAGTAATCGACCTTTCTGCTGAGAAAGAACCGGATATCTTTGCTGCAATCAAGAGAGATGCATTGCTTGAGAATGTTGTGGTAAATAACGGTGTAGCTGATTACACAGACGGATCTATTACTGAGAATACAAGAGTTTCTTACCCTATCTATCATATCAACAAAATCGTTTTGCCTTCAAAAGCAGGACACGCTAAGAAGATTGTTTATCTTTCTGCAGATGCGTTTGGAGTATTGCCTCCGGTTTCTGTATTGAATGAAGATCAGGCTCAGTATCACTTCCTTTGTGGATATACTTCAAAATTAGCTGGAACTGAGAGAGGAATTACTTCTCCGGAACCTTCTTTCTCTCCTGCATTCGGAGAAGCGTTCCTAACATTACACCCAACAATGTATTCTAAGACATTGATCGGTAAAATGAAAGAACACGGAGCTAAAGCATACTTGGTAAATACAGGATGGAACGGTACTGGAAAAAGAATTTCTTTGAAAGATACAAGAGCAATTATTGATGCAATTATCGATGGATCTATCGAAAGCGCTCCTAAAACAATTGTTCCGATCATGAATCTTGAAATTCCTACAGCATTACCAAATGTTTCTGAAGGTATTTTAGATCCTAGAAATACGTATGCAGACGCTTCTGAATGGGAAGAAAAAGCTAAAGATCTAGCGGCAAGATATATCAAAAACTTCGATCAGTACTGCGATACTGAAGAAGGGAAGAAGCTGGTTGCTTCAGGTCCTCAATTACAGGAACAAACAACAAACTAAAAATATAAATCCTCATCAATTTGATGAGGATTTTTTTTATCATAATATTATTTAGATACTTCGTTTATTTCAAACTTAAAATCGCTAATCTATATCCTTCCATTCCAAAGCCGGATAATACCGCATCAGAATTTGCCGCCGTCACAGACTTCTGGCGAAACTCTTCTCTTTTGTAAATATTACTGATGTGTACCTCTATTTTCTGCTTCTGAATATTCTTCAAGCAATCTGCAATGGCATAAGAATAATGAGTGAATGCTCCAGGATTAATTATCAGTGCATCAAAATCATCTTCCTGAAGTCGGTTGATAATCTCTCCTTCAATATTGGATTGGTAATATCGTATTTCATGAGAAGAAAATTCAGATTTTAAATTTTCCAAATAATCCTCCATAGAAACAGTTCCGTAAATTTCGGGCTCTCTTGTGCCTAACAGATTGAGATTAGGACCGTTTACAATTAAAACTTTCATTCTATAAAATTAAAAAGTTTTTTCAATTAAAGCTTAAAAATTTAAATCAAAGTCAAAATTTGATCATTGCATTATTTTTAATGATATTTCTCATGTTTGAAAATTTAACATTTTTTATAACTGTCTATTTTTGTTGATTTTAAAATAAAATTACGTTAATTTTTATAAAAATTATATTTAAAATTTTAAAGTCTACTTGTTTTGTAGACTTTTTGTTTTTAGATTTGCAACGGCTTATAAAGAAAGATGGAGGGAACTGACCCTGTGAAATCTTAACAACCTGCTTAACGTAAGGTGTTACATTCAGCCTTGAAAAAGGAAAGATAAGTAAAGTGTTAATCATGATTATTGATGCTGTTTACTGTCTTTTTTATAAAAGGCTAAAATTTAAATAGTAATAAATAAAAAGGGTTATGATTAACAAAAATTTAATTAGTTCTAAAATTTGGATTCCGCCTGTTGCTGTATTTTTCTTAGGAATGATCAATGTAAAAGGACAGGAAGCAAAAAAAGATACACTTCGAGAAAAAGATATTGATGAAGTTGTGGTAGTGGCTTACGGAAAAGCTAAAAAAACAAGCTATACAGGTTCTGTAGCAACAATTTCGAGTGATAAAATTAACAACAGACCTGTTACGAATATAACAAAAGCATTGGAAGGGCAGGTTCCGGGACTTCAGGCAGTGAGTGCTTCAGGGCAACCGGGGGCTACAGCATCCATCAGAATTCGTGGGATCGGTTCTATAAGTGCTTCAAGCAATCCATTATTCGTGGTTGATGGAATTCCTTTTGACGGAAACATCAATTCCATAAGTCCAAACGATATCGAATCAATCAGTGTTCTTAAAGATGCTACGGCAAGTTCATTGTACGGTTCCAGAGGGGCAAACGGTGTGATCATTATTACCACAAAGTCCGGAAAAAAAGGTGAAGCAAGAGTAAACTTTAATATAAGCCAGGGTTTCTCAACCAGAGCGGTAAAGGATTATGAACAGGTAACGACAGACCAGTATTTTGAGCTGTATTGGGAAGCTTTGAGAAACGGATATAAATCTGGTCAGATTTCCTCTCAACAGGCTGCTCAAATGGCGACTGATAATTTGGTAAACTCATTAGGAATCAATCCTTACGGAGCAAATTATGCAAAACCTGTAGGAACAGATGGGAAACTTTTGCCGGGAGCAACTGCTTTATGGAATGACAACTGGAAAGATATTCTGCAAAGAGTAGCTTCAAGAAATCAGGTGGACCTGGATTTCAGCGGAGGAAGTGAAAAAAGTAATTATTTTTTCTCTCTGGGCTATTTGGATGATAAAGGAATTGCCATAGGATCTGGTTTTAGAAAGTATAACACAAGGTTGAAAATCAATTCTGAAGTTAAAAAATGGCTGAATGTAGGAGCAAACCTGGCGTATACAAACAGTCTTCAGGAAGCACCGCCTTCATCAGATTCCAGAACGGATAATATCATCAATGCAGCGAGAGTGATTCCGTCTTTTTATCCTTATTATGAAAGAAATGCGGACGGGAGTTACAAGCTGGATGCAAGTGGAAATTATATTTATGATTTCGGAAAGTACCGACCGACAAGTGCTTTGCAAAATGAAAATGCGGCGGCAACTTTACCTTTAGATAAAAATGAAAACCGGGAGGATAACTTCTCCGGGAAAGGTTTTGCTGAATTTACTTTTTTGCCTGAGTTAAAATTTAAAACAAGTTTTTCGGTTGATTTGGTGAATTACAACGGACATTATTATACCAATCCGTTGTTGGGACAAGGTGCAGAAATTGGTGGTTCTGTGACGAAAACAAACTCCAGAACGCTTTCCTATACGACGAGTAATATTTTAACCTACGATAAAAAATTTGGTCAGCACCACATTAATATTTTGGGAGGTCAGGAATTTTATCATTATGAATATCAAACGATTTCGGGGAGTAGAAGCCAGTTTTCATTGCCTTACTATTATGAACCGGATGCAGCTGCATTGTTGGGGAGTTTCAGCGGAAACAGTGATACATTAGGTTTATTAAGTTTTTTAGGAAAAGCAGAGTATGATTACCGGAATAAATATTTTGTTTCGGGATCGGTGAGAGCAGACGGTTCTTCGAGATTCTCTCCTGAAAACAGATGGGGAACTTTCTGGTCAGTAGGTGGTTCTTGGAAAGCATCTAATGAAGATTTTATTAAAAATTTAAACTTCTTTAACCAGTTGACGCTTCGTGCAAGTTACGGGGGACAAGGAAATGATAAACTGAGCACTTATTACGCTTACCAGAGTTTGTATGCATTTTACAATAATTTAGGAGAAGGTGGAACAGTTGCCAGTAAATTACCAACTCCGGATTTGAAATGGGAAACGAATTTAAACTTAAATGTTGGATTGGAATTCGCGATTCTGAAAAACAGAATTAAAGGGAATGTAGAATATTTCCAACGTCAGAGCAAGGATCTTTTATTTGATATGCCTTTGGCTCCGTCTCTTGGTTTTAGTGGATTTCAGGCCAATATTGGTGAATTAAAAAATACAGGTTTTGAATTTTCATTATTCACAACTCCGGTTAAAACGAAAGATTTCGAATGGAATGTTGATCTTAATTTGAGTACGTTAAAAAATGAAATTACAAAACTTCCGAAAGGCTCAATTGTAAGCGGAACGAAATTATTGCAAGTGGGTGGATCCATTTATGATTTCTTCATTCCGGAATGGGTAGGAGTAGATCCGACTAACGGAAAGCCGCTTTGGAAAACAATTACGACAGATGCAAGCGGAAATACAGTAGAAGGAACAACTTCAGAGTATGCAAAAGCAACAAAAACATTGCAGGGTTCATCGCTCCCGAAAGTAATGGGAGGAGTAACGACAAGTTTGGCGTATAAAAACTTTGATTTTTCAACATTGATAACATTCAGTATCGGAGGGAAAATTTTGGATAATGATTACACGATGATCATGCATAACGGAAGTTCAGCAGGTCGCTCATGGAGCTCGGAAATGCTGAATCGATGGACGCCAGAAAATCCTTACACGGATGTTCCTGCTTTGAGTACAACAACCAATAACTGGACTTCGGCATCATCAAGGTTTTTATATTCAGGAACGTATGCAAGAGTAAAAAATGTAAGCTTGGGATACACGCTTCCGACAGATTACTTTGAAAAAATAGGATTAAAGAAATTCAGAGTTTATGTTCAGGCAGAGAATCTTTTAACATTCTACAAGCATAAAGGAATGGATCCGGAACAGACCTTAGACGGAACAACCTATTACAGATACCCTGCGATGAGAACGATCACTTTCGGTTTACAGGCAACTCTTTAACATTTAAAATGAAAACAATGAAAAAATTAAAATACTTATCTTTTGCTTTAATCACAGTGTTGTACTTAGTGAGCTGTGCAAACGATCTGGAAACGGCTCCTACCAATCAGGCTAATGAAGCAGAGGTTTTTAAAACGGCAGAAAGTGGGGAAACAGTAATTAACGGAACCTGGGCTAAATTTAATGACGATGGTCCAACTTATGCCAACATCGGATATTCAACGGTATTGAGAACAAGCGACGCTATGGGAAGTGATGGTGCGGTTCTAACCAACAAATACGGATTTCCTGCAGCTTATGCTTTTACAGACCTGGTCAATAGTGCGGGAAGCAGACCGCTTTTCATCTGGAGTCTATTGTATTCTACCATCAATAATATGAATAATGTAATTACCAGAATTGATGGAGTAGAAGGAAGCCAGGATAAGAAAAACCAGGTGAAAGGCCAGGCAAAAGCGTTGAGAGCTTTTTGTTATCTGAATTTGGCAAGTTTTTATCAGTTCAGCTATTTGAAAGATAAAACGGCTTTAACAGCTCCGATTTACACAGAGCCGACCACGACAAATTCTGTAGGAAAGAAAAGAGCAAGTCTGGAAGAAATTTACACTTTAATTAAAAATGACTTAACGGATGCAGATCAATTGCTTCAAAATTACTCAAGAAACAACAAGGATAAAATCGACAGATCGGTTGTAAATGGTTTGTTGGCGAGAGTATATTTAAATACAGGTGACTGGACGAAAGCTGCAGCTTCTGCAAAATTGGCAAGAAACGGCTATGCTTTAATGACTCCGGAAAAATATAAAGACGGTTTCAATGACATCAGCAACGGAGAATGGATTTGGGGACACGGACAAACGCAGGAACAATCGGGTGAAAGTTATGCTTTCCACTTTTTAGACGTATCGTCTTCGGGAAGTTATTATTACAGCTTTATGGCAGATCCTTATTTCAAAGATTTGTTTGATACTAATGATATCCGCTACTCTCTGTTTTCTTGGGATGGACTTCCGGGAAGAGAAGGTTTGCTGAGATATGCTAAGTTTAAATTTAAAGCCAATTTAATTGCAGACATTGTTTACATGAGAGCGGCTGAAATGTATTTAATTGAGGCTGAAGCCGAAGCTAGAAACGGAAATGTGACCAATGCTGTAACGGTTTTAAATCAATTGAAATCGGTGAGAAATGCCAATCCATACAACGGATCTTTGGTGCAAAATGAAGTGATTAAAGAAGTTTTAATTGAGAGAAGAAAAGAATTGTTCGGTGAAGGATTTTCTTTGTCAGACATTATCAGAACACAAGGAAAAGTGGTGAGAAAGCCTTACACCAATTCGAGTGGTCAGCCGATTCAGGTACAGATCACAACTCCGGCGGGAACGGTGAAGAACGTTAACGGAAGAGGTCATTCTATTTTTGCTTTTCCTGATCAGTCAGCTTTTGCTTCGAACAGCAGATATTATTTATTCTCGATTCCGCAGAAGGAGGTGGAGAATAATCCAAACTTATAGTTTAGTTTTTTAAATTTTTAAAGGGAAGTCACTGCTTTATGCGGTGGCTTTTTTTGCTTATATTTTTGATAAATTGAGATAAGTCAAGAAAGAATTATTGAAAAAAAACTAACTTTAATGTGACATAAAAATCAGGCAAAATGAAAACAGATATTGAAAACAAACTCATCGATAAAAACACGAAACCTACAAGTATGAGGATTTTGGTGTACGACTTTTTGAGTTCTCAGGAAGCCGCTTTGTCCTTGTCTGAAATTGAAAATCATTTTGACAATGCTGATAGAACCACTATTTACCGAACGTTAAAAACTTTTGAGGAAAAAGGAATCGTTCACAGTATCCAGGAAAATACGACAACAAAATATAAACTTTGTCATGATGGTTGTGATGAACAAATGCATAAAGATTGGCATCTCCATTTTTACTGTAAAATATGTAAGCAGACTACTTGCAAAGAAGATATTTCTTTCCCTGAAAATATGCAGACCAATTTCAGGATTGATGAAATAAGGCTTTTTGCCAAAGGAATTTGTGAAAGCTGTCTCGAAAGTTTGCAATAGTATTGCATTGCGTTTACGTTTAATTTTGATAAAAATTTAAGTTATGGAAGAATGTTGCAGTACCAAACCTCAAAAAGAAAATCATCACAATTATGAAGGTCATGATCACGACCATTCTCATGACACGGGAGATCAATCTGTATTTCAGATGTTTCTTCCTGCGATCATCTCTTTTGTGTTGCTGATAACCGGGATCGCTTTAGATCATTACATAAAACCTGATTGGTTTACCGGCTGGATTCGTCTGGTTTGGTATTTAATCGCTTATCTTCCTGTTGGATTGCCCGTTTTAAAAGAAGCTTATGAAAGCATTGTAAAAGGTGATGTTTTCTCTGAGTTTTTCTTAATGGGAATTGCAACAGTAGGAGCTTTTGCTATTGGCGAATATCCTGAAGGTGTTGCCGTGATGCTTTTTTATTCAGTTGGGGAAGTTTTTCAGGCAATGGCAGTAACCAGAGCAAAAAGCAATATCAAATCGTTGCTCGACCAGCGTCCTGATGAAGTAACTATTTTAAAAGACGGAAAACCTCAAACCGTAAAAGCAGAAAAAGTAAATATTGGCGAGATTATCCAGTTGAAATCCGGTGAAAAGCTGGGATTGGACGGAGAACTGTTATCCGAAACGGCTTCTTTCAATACCGCTGCACTGACCGGTGAAAGTAAACCAGATACCAAAACCAAAGGTGAAACTGTGTTGGCTGGAATGATTAACCTGAATACTGTAAGTCAGGTAAAAGTGACAACAGCTTACAAGGACAGTAAGCTGAGTAAAATTTTAGAATTGGTTCAAAATGCAACCGCTCAAAAGGCTCCAACAGAACTGTTCATCCGGAAATTTGCAAAGATTTACACCCCGATTGTTGTATTTCTCGCTATCGGAATTACGTTGTTGCCGTATTTCTTCGTAGAAGATTATCAATTCAAAACATGGCTGTACAGAGCATTGGTGTTCTTGGTAATTTCTTGTCCTTGTGCATTGGTAATTTCCATTCCATTGGGATATTTTGGGGGAATCGGAGCGGGAAGCCGAAATGGAATTTTGTTTAAAGGGAGCAATTTTCTGGATGTTTTGGCCAATGTTCAAAATGTGGTAATGGATAAAACAGGAACCATGACGGAAGGCGTGTTTAAAGTTCAGGAAGTGAATTTCAAACATGATTTTAATAAAGATGAAATCCTGAAATTCGTTAATGCACTTGAAAGTAAAAGTTCGCATCCCGTTGCAACCGCTATTCATGAATATGTTGGAGAAATTGATCATTCGGTTCAGTTGGAAAATGTTGAAGAAATTGCAGGGCATGGTTTGAAAGCAACCATTAATGGAAAAGAATTGTTGGTTGGAAACTTCAAATTGTTGGATAAATTCAATATCGGTTATGACATCAACCCTGAAAATATTGTTTATACTTTAATTGCCGTAGCTTATGATCAAAAATTTGTCGGGTATCTTACGATTGCAGATTCTATCAAAGCCGATGCACAATTAACGATTAATAAATTAACCTCACTGAACGTAAAAACGACGATGCTGAGTGGTGATAAAATTTCTGTAGTGAGATACGTTGCAGAGACACTGGGAATTCAAAATGCATACGGAGATCTGCTTCCTGAAGACAAAGTAAATAAAGTCAAGGAAATTAAAGCCAAAAATCAAACGGTAGCTTTTGTCGGAGATGGAGTGAATGATGCTCCTGTAGTGGCTTTAAGTGATGTAGGAATTGCAATGGGCGGTTTGGGAAGCGATGCGACTATTGAAACTGCTGATGTGGTTATTCAGGATGATATGCCAAGCAAAATTCCTATGGCGATCAACATAGGAAAACAAACTAAAAAAATAGTTTGGCAGAATATTATTTTAGCGTTTGCCGTTAAAGCAGTAGTGCTTATTTTGGGAGCAGGAGGTTTGGCAACAATGTGGGAAGCTGTATTTGCTGATGTTGGAGTTGCTTTGCTCGCTATTTTAAATGCGGTCAGAATTCAACGAATGAAGTTTTGATGAGGTTGGAAGGCAGAAGATGGATGCTGGAAGTTTAAGAGATTTTGTTTCAAACTTAAATATAATATACAACTATTTTTAATCATCAATATGAACGGGCTAAGCCCGTTTTTTATTTGGATTTTAACCAAAAATTAAATTATTATAGGTAATTGCACAACCTCTTTTTAATGCAACATAAATATACGAGCAAATCTGTGTGAACTAAAATAACAATGACTTTCATCATGAATTAATCTCTAAAACAAAATTCAGTAGTATATTTGTAGAAGAGAATTAGCCGTTGAAGTTTTTCATTTCCATATTTATTATTTTCACGATCGCAATACGTCCTGTGTTGCCATTGATTAATTATGCGGTTAATTATGATTACATCGTGAAAAATCTTTGTGAAAACAGACAGGTTCCTCAATCTACGTGTAAGGGAAAATGTTACGTTGAAAAAGAACTTGCAAAAACAGAAAAACAATCCAACAATAATCAAAATGTGAAAATCACGGGAATGGATTTTTTTCTGGCCCATGAAATTCTTTTTGTTTCAGATAAAGATAAACTTGATCCTCTGATGAAAAATCCAAATTCGGATTGTATCAATTCTCATACTTCAGAGTTTTTCTCCAGAATATTCCATCCTCCTTTAGCTTAAATTTATTTTCAACTATATTCTTAGTTTGAATTTGACTGTTAAGATGTTCTTAATAGTTCAAGAATATATTTCGCTAATATCATATTGGTTTTAACATCAATCAATAGGTATTCAATACTATTATTAATTTCAATTTAAAAAAATGAAATCAAAAATTATTTTGACGGCATTATTGTCCGTTTCATTATTTGCATGTGCTCAGGAAACTCCTAAAGTAAAGCATAAAAAAAGTTTGACCCCTTCAAAATCAAATATGGCAAAAGTAAAATTTGCCAATGCAGTAGATCCTATTTGTAATATGCCAACAGAAGCAGACATGAAAGATACGGCAGTGTATAAAAATAAAACGTACGGTTTTTGCAGTTCATACTGTAAAGATGAGTTTAAGAAAAATCCTGAAAAATATGCCAAAAAATAAACAGGAAGTCAAAACAAAAAGTAAGGTGATAATTCCTTTAGTGGTTATTGCTTTGCTATTTCTGGGGATTGGTATAGGATTAGGGTATTTTAAAAAGAATCTTTATACCGTGATGAAAGTTCCTGATTTTGAATTGACAGATCAGAACAATAAAAAAATTACCAATAAAGAGATGTTGGGAAAGGTATATCTGGTAGAATTTTTCTTCAGTAAATGCCCGACAATCTGCCCGGTGATGAATACCAATATGAGAGCGATTGAGGATAAAATCAATAATCCTGATTTCGGAATCATCTCTATTAGCATAGATCCTGTAAACGATATTCCGGAATTATTAAAAGAACATGCTAAAAGAATCGGGGTGAAATCCCCGAATTGGCATTTTCTGACCGGAGACAGGGATTATATTGGGAAACTGGCAGATCAGTTTAATATCTATGTCGGAGATAAAGAAGATGAAAGCGAAAGTTTGAATCACAGCGGAATGATTGCACTTGTGGATAAAGAAGGCAATATCCGTTGCAGATACAATAAAGACAATATGCCTATCCTTTATTATTCAGGGTTAAATTACGAAGATCCGGAAGGGAAAACTCCCAAACTAACAGGGAAGTATCATCCTGACAGAGAAATTTTAATCGAGGACATTAAGAAATTATTGAAATAAAGGCTGGAAGCCAGGTGATGGAAGAGGGAAGTTGTTAACCATATTGATTATAAACTTCCAGCCTCCAACTTCAATCTTCCAGCCAAAACATAAACCAAAAAACAAAACGTTATGAAGATTATGAAAATTGCTGCCTTAAGTGCAGTATTTGCGGCGCAGTTTGCGTTTGGACAGTTTAAGCAGACGGCCTTACCTTACGCTTACAATGCGTTGGAAGGAAATATTGATGCGCAGACTATGGAAATTCATTATTCAAAACATGCGGCGGCGTATGTAGCCAATTTGAATAAGGCGATTGCCGGAACTCCACAGGAAAAGCAGACTTTGTTTCAGATTATGTCGAATGTTTCAAAATTGCCACCTGCAGTAAGAAATAATGCGGGAGGTCATTACAATCACGAATTGTTCTGGACGGTTTTAACCCCTGAAAAAAATACGCAGCCATCAGCAAAATTATCAAAAGCGATCAATGATGCTTTCGGAAGTATGGAGGCTTTTAAAGAAAAGATGTCTAAAGCTGGAGCAGATCGTTTTGGTTCAGGTTGGGCTTGGTTGTCTGTAGATAAGAATGGGAAATTATTTGTTTCTTCAACGCCGAATCAGGATAATCCTTTGATGGATGTGGTAGAAGAAAAAGGAACGCCGATTTTTGGAATTGACGTTTGGGAACATGCTTATTATTTAAAATATCAGAATAAAAGAGCGGATTATTTAGCTGCGATCTGGAACGTAACAAACTGGAAAGAAATCAGCAGAAGATACGAAGAGGCGATCAGCAAAAAATAATCATTGAATGAATTTAATTTGCAGCATATTTCTTACTTTATTTGTGGTATTCAGGCCTCTGATTCCACTGGTGGAATATGCTGTAAATTATGATTACATCTCCGGAGTATTGTGTATCAACAAAAGCAATCCTGAGCTTCACTGTAACGGAAAATGTTACCTGAGCAAAGAAATAGCTAAAACAAATGATACCGATTCTTCCCCTTTACATAAAACAAAAAATTCAGGACAGAAATTGTTGGATATCTACGTTCTTCCTGAAATTACAGCAATCTACATAACAGAAAACGCTTTCTTCTCAAATCCTGATTTTCTCTACGAAACGAGATATTCTTTTCTGTTTTTACGACCTATTTTCAGACCGCCGGTTTTTTAAGTCTTTTTCAAATTTTATTTTATCACAGAATTTTTGTGCTTGTTTTAAAATCAACGTGTAGCTGTCATTCCGTAGGAATCTCGGCAAAGTTGTTCACGGCATAATTTTTAAAACACGGCTTAGATTCCTATGGAATGACAAAGCGGGTGCTCTGTGTCACGCAAACTTTTGTGGTTAAAAAACTGAATGGTTTCTATTCAGTATACTTTCTATTAAAAATTTCAACTTAAAAAATCAACAATGAAAATTTATAAATTTTTGTCACTATCCTTTATTGCTTTTACTTTTTTTGCTTTTATCTCTTGCCGGAATAACGATGAGGATGATTCATCAACAGAAACGAAAGGAAATCTTCAGCTCAAGTTTGAGAACGGATTTAATAATCTCGGAGATATTGTTTTGAATCAAACGACACAAGTCTCTTCACAAGGGCAAAAACATCAGTTTTCCAATATCAAATATGTGATCAGCAACATTAGCTTGATCGATGAGAACGGAAATGAATTTAAGTATAACGAGAATAATCCCGATAAAGGAGCCTTCATTATCGACCAGGCCGATGCAGTTGCCGGAATTGTTTATGTGAATTTAAACGAAGTTCCAAAGAATAATTATAAGAAGGTGAAATTCGGATTGGGAATCAGCCAAAATGCTTATTTGCTGGGACAAGACGGACAGGCGGAATTCTGGAATAAAGCGAAACAAAAAGGAATGTCTTGGTCTTGGGCAGCAGGTTATGTTTTCGTGAAGCTGGAAGGGAAATACGGAACAAATTCTCCTGATGTAGCGTTTATGAATCACACAGGAAATATGGGGAATGTAACTGCAAACGGAACGCCGGATCTTTACCGGGAAGTTATACTAAACCTTCCGACAACAGCAAGGGTAACAAGCAAAATTACACCTTTAATTCATATTCTAGCGGATTTTAATCAATATTTAAGCGGAGAAACGTCTTTGGCTTTAAATACGAGCAATGATATGGATATGGGCTCCAGTCAGCATTTGGTGAATGTGACCAATAACTTAACGAAAATGTTTAAAGTAGACCATGTTCACAATGATTAAAATAGTTAAAACAGGTTTAGTCATTTTCTCTTTTCTAAGTTTGGTATCGTGTTCCGATGAGGTGATGGAGCCTTTGGAAAAGAATGAGGCTTATAGTCTTTCATTTCCGTCCTATTTTCCGGAAATGACTTTTGATACCTCCGGAAATCCGGTTACGAGAAATGGAGTAGAACTGGGAAGAAAGCTATTCTATGAAGGACGGCTTTCACGAAATAATACGATCTCTTGTGGTTTCTGTCATATTCAGGAAAATGCTTTTACCCATCACGGTCATACGGTGAGTCACGGAGTTGATGACAGAATAGGAATCCGGAATGCTCCGCCTATCCAAAATATGGCTTTTTTAAAAAGATATATGTGGGATGGAGTAATTCATAATTTGAATGAACAGCCTATTATTCCGATTACGAATGAAGATGAGATGGATAGCTCGATGCCGGAAGTGGTTTCGAAATTAAGCTCAGATGCTAAGTATAAAAAATTATTTAAAGCAGCTTATGGGGATGAAAATATTACGGGTGAAAGAGTATTGAAAGCGTTATCTCAATTTATGACAACAATGATTTCCGCAGATTCCAAATATGACAGAGTAAAACAGGGAAGAGAAAGTTTTTCCTCGGAAGAAACACAAGGAATGAGCTTACTTCAACAGAAATGTGCTTCCTGTCACAGTGGAGAATTATTTACAGACGAAAGCTTTAGGAATACAGGAATGTATTATAATGCACAGTTTAAAGATGCGGGAAGGTATCGTGTGACGCTTGATCAAAACGATTGGATGAAGTTTCGGGTGCCAAGCTTGAGAAATGTAGAATATACAGCTCCTTATATGCATGACGGGAGGTTTTATACGTTGGAAGCGGTTCTTAATCTCTATTCAGATAATGTAGAAAATAATCCTAATCTTGACCCGCAATTGAAACAAAACGGACATATAGGTATTGCAATGAATGCTCAGGAGAAACAATTGATCATTGCTTTTTTGAAAACACTGTCCGATAAGAATTTTATCACTAATCCAAAATTTGCTGAATAATATGAAGAAGGTATTTTCAATAATAAGTCTGAGTCTGTTGAATCTTTTTCAGGCTAAAGCAATCAATGATAGTCTTTGTATTTCCAAAAGTTTTGATCCGATCATTTTTGATGATTGTGATGCGTGTGGCTGTGCTGCGGGTAACGGTTCGTCCGGTTTTGAATCTTTATTGAATCCTCAGTTTATCGGAATTAAATATTTTGCTCAGCATTACAAAGCAAAGGAAAATTTATTTGTAAAAGATCTGACGCAGGATCAATATTTTAATACCCTTCAGATTTGGGTCAAAATTCCGATAACAAAAAAACTGAGTATATATGGAAGTCTTCCGTTTCATTTTCATGAAAAGAAAACCTTGCAAGGAAATATTAACATCAATGGGATCGGAGATTTAAATCTGATGGGAATTTATCAGGTGCTGAATTCAAAAGACAATATTCATCAATTGAATGGGGGAGTTGGGATAAAAGTTCCGTTGGGAAAATTTGATGAAAAAGGAATTTCAGGGGTGAACCCTAGTTTTCAGCTAGGAACTGGAAGTTGGGATTATCAGATGGTGTTGAATTATAAATTTCAGAAAGATAAAGTCGCTGTTTTGTTGAATACAGATTACACGGTTAAAACTGAAAATAAAAAATATTATCAATTCGGAAATCAGTGGAATTATGCTGCAACAGGTTTTTATCAACTTGTAGGAACTGATAAAATAGTTTTCTCAGGAAAGGCAGGTTTGCAGGGTGAAGTTTATGACAGGAACAAACAGTTTGATGAGGTTTTGCCCAATACGGCTGGAAGTGCTTTGTATGGGAAATTAGGTTTCGAAGCTTCTTATCAACGAATCAGCTTGGGAAGTGAGGTGATGCTTCCTGTGTATTCCAATTTGGCAGGAGGCGATATTGAAGCAAAATCACGTTTTAGTATTTTCCTGAATATTGGGATTTAAAATAAAAGTCGTGTGTCTGGAAAACACACGACTTTTAATTATATTTTAGAGTTTAATGCGATGAGTGGCAATTGGGAAAGTACTCAATAATTTGTAGCTTTATTACTATGAAGTATAAATGCAAAAAAGACAAATGATAAATCACTTGTCTTTGTAGCCCGTAGGGGAATCGAACCCCTCTTACCAGAATGAAAATCTGAGGTCCTAACCGATAGACGAACGGGCCCTCTATCTTCCATTAACCGAAATTAATGTGTTAGTTTTTGTTTTTATAAGTTTATCAACTCTTAGTTTTGTAGCCCGTAGGGGAATCGAACCCCTCTTACCAGAATGAAAATCTGAGGTCCTAACCGATAGACGAACGGGCCTACTATACTTATTAAGCTAGTTTATTAACGTGCTTAGTTAATTTGCTTTTCAAGTTAGCAGCTTTGTTTTTGTGGATAATGTTTTTCTTAGCTAATTTATCCAACAAAGAGATAACTTTTGGCAACTGCTCAGCAGCAGCAGCTTTGTCCTCTTCATTTCTTAATACTTTCAAAGCTGTTCTAGCAGTTTTGTGGTAGTATCTGTTACGAAGTTTTCTAGTTTCGTTTTGTCTGATTCTTTTTAATGCTGATTTATGATTTGCCATATCGTTCAAATGTGAGTGCAAAAGTATAAACTTTTTTTTTATCAACCAAATTTATTTTCAAAAATTTTCAAATATTTTGGTTTTTTAAATTTATTCTCTCGCGAGTTAATTTATTTCTTTATTTGGTAGCCTATAGGGGAATCGAACCCCTGTTGCAAGAATGAAAATCTTGAGTCCTAACCACTAGACGAATAGGCCAAATTTTGAGGTTGCAAAAGTATAAATAAACTTTTAAACTTCAAAATTATTTTTTAAACTATTTATAAACTTTTTGGATGACCGTATTCTTAATTCCTTTCTTTTCAAGGTCTTTCTGCAATTTTACAGTATCTTCCAAAGAGTCTTCTTTTCCGTAGGTATAGTAGAATATTCCGTTGGTTTTGGTTCTTTCCACGTCTTTTAGAGATTGAAGTATAAATGAGTTGCTGCTTAGTTTGTCTGAACCGGTATATATTTCAAGGGTATAATATCCTGTGCTTAATTTCTGATTAGGCATAAATCCGACTGCATAGGCATTCTTAAATCCGGCATCTTTAGCGGTTCTGAGGTTGATGTCTTTAACAGAAGCCATATTCGTAACGCCATAATAGTATTTGTAAATACCACCTTCTTTTATCGTAAGAATATAATTAAGCCCTTTTAAAGCAGGATCTCCATCATTATATTTTACGGAAGAAGTGATAAGAAGTATTCTGAAATCATTTTTTAATGCTACTTCTGCCGGTTTTTCCGGTTCCGGTTTTTTTACGATGGTGCCGGATGAAGTTTTTCTGTCGATCGCTTTTTTGTAATCGATGATTGCTTTGTAAATATTTTCAGCGGTTTCCTGTTGTCCTTGTTCGGAATTTAAAAAAGCAGCATCATCATAATTATTGACGAAACCTGTTTCAATTAAGATGGATGGCATGGCACTTCTTCTTAAGATGTGCAGGTTTTCTTGCTTTACTCCACGGGAATATCTGCCTGTTTTAGCAAAATTATCTTCCACAAAGGTTCCTATGATCAAACTATTCTCCAAATATTTACTTTGCTGTAATTTTAGAGCCATTAATGATTCCGGGGAAGACGGGTCGTAAGATGAAAATGTTTCTTTATCTTTTTCATCTAAATAGATTACACTGTTTTCTTGTTTGGCTACCTCCAGGTTTTCTCTGTTTTGAGCGGGTCCTTGTACGAAAGTTTCAGTTCCTCGTGCAGTGGCTGTTTTGCTTGGGGAAGAGTTAACGTGTACAGAGATGAATAAATCTGCCTTGCTTCTGTTGGCGATATTGGTTCTATCTGTTAAAGAAGGATATTCGTCGATCTTACGGGTGTAAATGACCTTAAAATCTTTGTTTTTTTCAAGCATAGCTCCCAGTTTCAGAACTACACCAAGTGTTACATTTTTTTCTTGTACAACACCTATGTCTGAATAATTTCTGTTGGCTCCTATATCACCCCCGCCATGACCTGCGTCTAAGACTACAGTGAATTTTTTTTGGGCAAAGGAAAAGTTGAAAAGGAGTATCGCAAGAAATGATAAAATTATTTTAAAATTTTGTTTGTACATCTTACAGTTTTAAAAATTATATTAATTTTGAACCTTAATTATATAACATAAAATTGGTCAAAACCGTCCCCAAAAATATATTACAAATTTTAATTATCCTAATTTTTAACAATTTTTTAGCACAGAAAACGCCTGAAAAATTGCCTAAAAGTGCGGTTAATGATACTATTATCCAAAAGGATACCATTGTTGTAAAAAAAGAGTCTTTAGATGATGTTCTTAGAACAAAAGCTGATGAAGAAAGAAATGATGTTCAGAAAAAGATGACCTATTTGCTGAGAAATGCTCAGGTGAAATATCAGGATATGCAAATAGATGCAGATTATATCTCGATAGATCATAACAGAAGCCTAATCTATGCAAGAGGAAAACAGGATGCTTCCGGAAAGATTATAGAAAATGTAATTACAAACCAAGGCGGGAAAAAATACGAAACTACCGAATTCAGCTATAATACCAAAACCAAGCAGGCTATTGCCTATAATGCACGTACGGAGGAAAGTGAAGGGGTAATTGTTGCTCAGAAAACGAAAAAATACAGTGATACTGTATTTGCCATGAGAAATGGAGATTATACTACGGATGAGTATTTCATTAAGAAAAAAGACAGTTTGCCCGATTATAAAATGAGGGCTTCGAATATTAAATTAATCAAGACAAAAACCAATTCTCAGATTGTAACAGGCCCGATCAGGATGTATATTGAGGAGATTCCTACTCCTTTGATTATGCCTTTTGCGATTCTTCCGTTTTCCTCTAAAAGATCTGCCGGAATTTTGATTCCGAGTTTTGGAGAGAGGCAAGATGTGGGATTCTTTTTAAATGGTATTGGTTACTATCAGCCGATTGGTGAACATTTTGATTTGAAGGTTTTAGCAGATATTTATACAAAAGGAAGCTGGAATTTACATCCTGAAATGCATTATTTGAAAAAATATAGGTATTCAGGGAATTTCTCGGCAGATGTAGGGAAAACCATAAGAGGAATAAAAGGACTTGATAATTACAGTGAAACAGGAACTTACAGAATTGCCTGGACACACACACAAGATACAAAAGCGAATCCTTTTCTAACGTTTTCTGCTTCGGTAAATGCGACGAGTGAAACATTTTATAATAATACAGTCAATAATAATTATATCATGGATCAGAGTGTTTTAAGAACACAGCAGAATTCTACGTTGACGCTTACCAAAAGATTTCTGAAATTACCGATTACGATTACGGGAACTGCTTCGTATTCTCAAAATTTTGCAACAGGATTTTCTGATTTGAGATTGCCTCAAATGAATGTGGCGGTTAATCAGTTTTACTTATTCAAATCCAAAACAGGAATGAGACAAGGTCTCCTTGAAAATATTACTGTGAATACAGGTTTGAATCTTAATAACTATGTTCAGACAGAAGGAGGGGAGTTATTCAAAAAAGAGATGTGGGATAAAATGCAGACCGGCATAAAGAATAATATTACGCTGGGAACCAATACAACGATTGCCAAATACTTTACTTTCAGCTTAGGAGCTAATATTGATAATGCATTAACGACAAAAACGCTTACAAAGTATTACGATCCTATTGAAAATGTAGAAGTAAACCAGATTAATAATAAAGTGGCAGGATATTCTACTTTTTCTACCACAGCAAGTATTCAGACGACTTTATATGGGATGCTGAATTTTAAAAAAGGTTCCGTAATTGAAGCGGTACGTCACATGGTGATACCAAGTATAGGATTTACCTATTCTCCGGATTTTGGAGATGCAAAGTATGGGTATTATAAAAATTACTACACAGCTAATGGAGCTTTAACGCCATATTCTATCTTCGAGAAAGGAATTGTGGGGTCTCCAACTACGGGAATGGTAGGTGCACTTGGTTATAGTATCGGAAACAATGTGGAGATGAAAATAAGATCAAAAAGTGACTCTACAGGCGTAAAAAAAATAAAAATATTTGAATCCTTAAATATTTCAGGGAATTATAATTTTGCAGCAAAGGATCATCCGTGGTCTATTATTTCGGTGAGTGGACAGTCGTCTTTCTTTAATAATAAACTGAGTGTAAATACAAGTTTATCATTGGATCCTTATAGAATTTTATTTGTACCGGGAGAAGAGACAGGAATCAGAACGGAAGATTTCGGACATTTTAACTTGCAAGGGTTTAATGTACAAATGTCTTACCCTCTAAGTAGTGAAGTTTTTGGTGAAAAGGAAGATAATGCTAAAAAATATCCTTCCAAGGGAGAAATCCGAAATGAAGTGTATTATTTTGATAATGATAATTATGCTCATTTTGATCAGCCATGGACGTTGAATATCAGTGCGAATTATCAATATTCAAAAGGGCTATCAAGAACACCGACTAAAATGGCTTCGTTAGGATTGGACGGAAGTATCAAGCTTACTCCATATTGGAATATTACAGGAAGTACGCATTATGATATGGTGACTAAGGATCTTGCTTATACCCGTATTGGTTTTTCAAGAGATCAGAGAAGTTTTACCATTAATTTTAACTGGGTTCCTTTTGGACAGTATAAAGTGTATGATTTCTTTATCGGGATAAAAGCCAACATCTTAAGTGATGCATTGAAGTATAAAGACAGAAGTTTTACACAGCCTAATGCACCTTTCTAAGATAGAAATGAGATTCGGGAAGAGAAATGGAATATAAATTTTATATTTGCACCCAAAATAAATTCTAATGAAAAAAATAATCAACACAGTTAATGCACCTGCAGCTATCGGACCTTATTCACAAGCTAACTTTGCAAATGGTGTTTTGTATATCTCAGGTCAGATCCCTGTAGATCCTGCAACTGGTAAATTGGTAGAAGGAATTGAAAAAGAAACACATCAGGTGATGAAGAACCTTGAGGCTATTCTTACAGAGGCTGGAATGACATTTAAAAATGTTGTAAAAGCGAGCATCTTCCTTAAAAATATGGATGATTTTGCAGTAATGAATGATATTTATGCTTCTTATTTGGATGCGGATACCTATCCTGCTCGTGAGACCGTTCAAGTGTCTTGCTTGCCAAAGAACGTTGATGTCGAAATTTCTATGATTGCACATCAGGATTAAGAATTCATGAATTTTTTTAGAAATACATTGGCGGTTATTGTAGGGCTCGGTATTGCGGGACTTATTATTACTCTTGGTATAAGAGTGTTTCCACAATGGGTTACTTTCGAAGCTTTTGCTCCGTTTGAGCATTGGCAAAGATTTCTTCAGAGCATGCAGAATGATAAAGCTTTTTTTGGCTTTCTTTTATTTATTTCCGGCTTGGGAACTACAATAGGAGGAGTAGCCACTGCAATTATCGTTAAATATGCCAAAGTAGCTTATGCTATTCTTATCGGTTTTATTATGCTGTTTATAGCGATGTTGGATGTTATTATTTTTCCGTACCATCCTACATTTTATAAGATTTCGATTTTTCTTACCTTTTTCCCGTTTTCCTGGATTGGAGGGAAAATTGTTGAAGTTTTTTATGAACGAAGTAAGAAAAAAAGAATTGCTGAAAAAATGAATAAATCATAACAATAAATCAAAAAAAGCGCTGCAGTTTGCAGCGCTTTTTTTGATATGAATTTAAATTTAGCTCTTTAATTAAGGCATTTTAAATCCTCTCGTATAAATTTGTCCGTAAGCATCTACAAATTTCACCTGTACGTTTCCGGAGTATTTGTCAAGAATTTTCTCAACGTCTTTTTGTGAATTGATCGGTTTACCATTAATTTCGATAACGATGTAATTGTCTACAATTCCAATTTTAGCAATTTCGCTTCCTTCTGCTACATTTTTCGCTACAACACCACTGTTTAATCCGTAATCTGTTTTGAATCTATCGCTTAATGGTTCAAACTCTGCTCCAATTTTTTCAGTAACGCTAAGATCAGCTTTTGTTCTTGTAGAAGTACCTCCTTTTTGGTCTCTAAGAGTAGCAGTCGTTACATTTTCTTTTCCGTTTCTTAAATAAGTAACCTGTACTTTATCTCCCGGTCTTTTGCTTCCGATAGCAGCGGAAAGATCAGCGAAATCTGTGATAGCATACGTGTCAATTTTAGTGATAATATCTCCTTTTTTGATACCTGCGTCTTCAGCCCCGCTATTTTCTCCGAATCCTGTAACATACATTCCAGATCCTGCTTTTATATTGGTCTTCTGATCCTTATTATAAGCTGCGATTAATTGATCGTTAGAAAGATCTAAAGTCGTTACTCCTAAGAATCCTCTTTGTACGATACCGAACTTCTTAATGTCCTCAACAATCTTTCTTGCCAGGTTTGCTGGAACAGCAAATCCATACCCTTGATAATATCCTGTTGTAGATTGAATGGCAGAGTTGATACCAATTAGATCTCCGTTTGTATTTACCAAAGCTCCTCCGGAGTTTCCTGGATTAATGGCAGCATCCGTCTGAATAAAACTTTCAATCGGGTTGGCTGCTTTTCCTTGCGAGCTTAAAATTCCGATTCCTCTGCCTTTAGCCGAAACAATACCTGCCGTTACCGTAGAATTCAATCCAAGTGGATTTCCTACCGCAAGAACCCATTGTCCGACATCAATATTGTCAGAATTCGCAAAGTTTAAATAGGGAAGTCCCTTTTCTTCAATTTTTAATAACGAAATATCTGTATTCGGGTCCGTTCCTATTAATGTTGCGATATAAGACTTTTTGTTGCTTAGAACAACCTCAAGTTTATTGGCTCCTGCAACAACGTGGTTGTTGGAAATAATATACCCGTCCGGCGAAATAATCACTCCTGATCCCATTCCTGAAGGCATATTGTCAGGTGCTTGCTGTTGTTTCTGTCTTTGTTGTCCTCTTCCTCCGAACGGATCTCCGAAGAAGAAATCGAACATATCCTGTTCAGAAGCTCTGCTTGTTGTTCTGGACTGATAGTTTTTAATGGTTACTACAGCCGGAACAGTTGTTTTAGCTGCTTTTACGAAATCATCACCTACCACCGCAGAATTCATTCCTGCGAAGGAAACGTTGGATGCTTTTGTAAAGTATGATTGATCTGTGCTGTTGGAATCATGATTGATGTATTGTAATGCTCCAACGGTAGTAGCTCCTGACATTACGCCTACTACTGCAAATGGTAATAGTTTTTTTAAAGTACTCTTCATTGTATATCTTTCTTTGTTATTTATTGAAGTTATGTTTTCGTTTTACTGTAAACAAATTTAATGCTAAATAGGTATGCAATCGGTATGGAATGTTTCAGTTTTAACTAAAATTTAACAGCAATTGTAATAATTTATATATTATGCCATAATTTTTAAATTCTCAATTAACAAACCTTAAAAATTTATTAAAGATAATATGACCTATAGATGACTGTATGGTAACAAAAGTTAAATTTAATTTCTAATAAAGTTAAGCTAATCAACAAAAATTACGCATGGCTTATAATTCATTATCTCTATCGAAGAGTTTGTGACATTACTCATAATACACTCAATTAAAAATTATTATCTTTGCAAAAATTTTTCTCACTTAAAACGTTTATAGCATGCAACTGTACAACACCTTAAGCGCAGAAGAAAGAGCTCAACTTATTGATGAAGCTGGTAAGGAACGTCTTACATTGTCTTTCTATGCGTATGCCAAAATTGAAGATCCAAAAAAGTTTCGCGACGAATTATTTATAGCTTGGAATGCACTTGATGCATTAGGTCGTATCTATGTTGCTCACGAAGGAATTAATGCTCAGATGAGTGTTCCTGCGGATCATTTTGAAGCATTTCGCGATACGCTGGAAGTCTACGATTTCATGAAAGGAATCCGTTTGAACGTAGCGGTAGATCAGGACAATCATTCTTTTTTAAAGTTGACAATTAAAGTCAGAAACAAAATCGTTGCTGACGGTTTAAATGATGATACTTTTGACGTTACGAACAAAGGAATTCATTTGAAAGCACAGGAATTCAATTCGATGCTTGCAGACCCGAATACGATTGTGGTAGATTTTAGAAATCACTACGAAAGCGAAGTAGGGCATTTTGAAGGAGCGATTACTCCTGATGTAGAAAACTTCAGAGAAAGCTTACCGATTATCAACGATCAGTTACAGGATTTTAAAGAAGATAAAAACCTTTTGATGTATTGTACTGGTGGAATCCGTTGTGAAAAGGCGAGTGCCTATTTCAAACATCAAGGTTTTAAAAACGTATTCCAGCTGGAAGGTGGAATTATCGAATATACCCGCCAGATAAAAGAAGAAGGGATAGAAAGTAAGTTTATTGGTAAAAACTTTGTGTTTGACCATAGACTGGGTGAAAGAATTACAGACGATATTATTGCGCAATGTCACCAATGTGGAAAACCTTGCGATAACCATACGAATTGTGCGAATGATGCTTGCCATTTATTGTTTATTCAGTGTGATGAATGTAAAGAAGCTATGGAAAACACGTGTTCTACAGAATGTCTTGAAACCATTCATTTGCCTTTGGATGAGCAGTTGAAATTGAGAAAAGGACTTCAGGTTGGAAACAAAGTGTTTAGAAAAGGGAAATCTGAAGCTTTGAAATTTAAAAATTCCGGAGATCTTTCTACTCAAACTTTAGCAAAAGCAACAAAAGCTGAAACGAAAGATATCCGTCAGAAAATAAAAGTTAAAAAGACATTAATAGGAAAAGCTGAGCATTATTATTCAAAATCAAAAATTGCGCAGTTTTTAATTGAATCTAAAGAACTTGCTGTTGGAGATAAAGTTTTAATTTCAGGACCTACAACTGGAGATCAGGAAATTACAATTACTCAGATTTTTGTTGATGGAAATTTCAGCGATACTGCAAAAGAAGGGGATCAAATTACTTTTGAACTTCCGTTCAGAGTTCGTTTGTCAGATAAATTATATAAAATTCTGGAAGCTTAAAAACACATAATTACGATGTTAAAAGCTGAGCTTAGAAAAAAATATATGCAAAAAAGAAAAGCCTTGTCAACTGATGAGGCTTTCTTGTTATCTGAAAAGATTTTTGAACATTTCATTACTTATTTTAAACCTAAAGAAGGAGAGAAAGTGCATATTTTTATCCCGATTTTGGAAAGAAAAGAAATTGATACACAAATCTTCATTGATTATTTTTTAGCACATAATATCCGTGTTTTTGTACCGAAGATTGTAGCAGATGAATTAATCAATATCGAAATTTTTACTGATACCGTTTTTGAAACCAGCAATTGGGGGATTTCTGAGCCGGTTTCCAATGAAGATTCCGGAGAGACTTTTTTTCAGTATGTAATTACGCCGCTGTTGTATTGCGATGCAAATGGGAATAGAGTAGGTTATGGAAAAGGTTTTTATGACGGTTTCTTTGAAACTGTTTCTGATGAGGTAAAAAAAATCGGAGTTAATTACTTTAACCCCGATGAAAATATCGATGATGTCTGGGAAAATGATATTCCGCTTGACTATTTAGTGACTCCTGCTGATGTACTGTCTTTCGGTAAAGGTTTGGAATAGAAATTTAAGAAATAAAACTTAAATTCTTTTTTAAACTTTACGGGAGATGATTGTAAAATATACTGTGCGTTTTTCTCAAAAACTCCTATAGACTTGTTTTTATTATCAAAATATTCTACACTGAATTTGGCGAAATCTAAGGTGTCTTTTTTATGAACATCTTTATAGACCTCCAAGTTGTTTACTTTTACTGCTTTTACCTTTAAACTGTCCAGTTCACGAAATAATTTCTTGAAGGTAAGACTGTCTGGTTTATCGAAATAACTTTCCATCTGAGAATAAATGACCGTGTCGATTTCAGTGTCTTTATTTCCTGAAAGATAAAGTGTGGAAAGATCCAGCAATTCCTGAACTTTTTGTTTGGTAATAAAGTTGATAGCTTGTGCGCTATCCATTTGTATTGCAGGATATGTTTTTCTGTTATTACTGTTTCTTAATTTATCTAAATCACTTACTTCTGTGTTCTTTTTGTTACATGATGCTAAACTAAAAAGCATTACTGCCAAGACTAAAAGATTATTTATTGTTTTCATCTGTATTAGCAATTTTAAATTTGATAGATACTATTTTCCCTTTTTCTCTCTTCATTTCAATTACACTTAGGTTTTTAAGAGAAGTCGTAGGTGTGGTTACTAGTGTGATATATTTTTGCTTGTCTAAAGTTTCAATACCATAGGTTGCATTGTCATAAACCTGATAAATGATAGCATTGTTGCTGATGAGGTTGTCAAGCTGTTTACGTTTTTGTTTTAAAAGTTCAGGATTGCCATTAGCGTCTTTTATCGAAAAATAATTGGCTGCCATTTTGTAGTCATCCGGTTTTAGTTCTATCATTTCCTCTTCTGGCGCATTTTCAAGGTTTCTATTGACCTCCAGATCTTCGTAGAAAGGAGCTGTTATTCTTAATTTCAGATTTTTATCTTTAGTAGAATAGCGGAAACATTCACCGGGTTTTATTTTGTACAGAATAGGAGACTCATTTTCTTTGATAACTTTGATCTCAATGGTGTTCATTACAGAAACAGCACGATCAGCATCCGTAAAACAATAAGTATATGTTTTTTGAAAAATAGCATCTTTAAACCCAAGTACTCCTGTAATTAAAATCAAAATTGAAGTAATAATCGCCCAAGCGTTCTTTTTTAAAAAGTTTTTCTTTGGGTTTTGAATTTCAAAAGTAGAAGATTGTGAAATTTCAGTATTTTTATTAATTATCTGATTGTCAGTGTTTGATTTTTGTAAATCAATGTTTTCAGGACTCCTAAACTCTGTTTTTTCTGGTGAAAGTACTTCTTGAGGTAAATTAGGTGACATTGAAACTGTTTTCTCTAATTCTTTAATCTCATTCTCTGTTAAATTCTCATCTTCTGTGAGCAATTCTCCGGCAAAAAGATGTTGCTTTTTGAATTCGTACCAAGACTCATAACCAGTATAAATACTCAATAAATTGAGCATGTCTATACGTGGTAATTTGGTGACGGGAGAAGTTTTGAAGTAAGTGTAAAAAGACTTTTCGCTGATGTTCCCTTTTGCTTTTTTACGAAGATCTTCCTGAAAATATATGATGTCAATACCTTTCCATTTTGAAATATCTTCAAAGGAAGGGGTGTGTTGTTCCAAATATTGAGCCTGTACGTCCTTTTTTAGTTGCTCAAAATGCAATAGATCTAAATCTGTCAATTTTTATTTAAATGATTAAGTTATTGGAATTCAGTTGTGTTTATTTGTAAAATTGTTTTACAAAAGTATTACAATTATTTTTCATAAACAAATTTTCTATCTACTATACCTTTGCCTTGTTCAAATAACAGAACAGAAAAGAGTTTTATAAAACAATATTAACAAAATTAAATTTAATTTATTATGAAAAAGTCATTATTCGTAGCTGCTATCGCTGCTATCTCTTTGGTTGCTTGTAAAAAAGGTGAAGCTACAACTGAAACTACAGATTCTACAGCTGTAACTACAGATTCTACTGCAGTTGCTCCTACTACAGATTCTACAGCTGTTGCTCCTACTGATTCTACAGCTACTAAAGCTGCTGACTCTACTAAAGTAACTACTGAAGTTAAAAAAGAAGAAGTAAAAAAAGAAGAAGTTAAGAAATAATTCTAAACTTATCTTACAATAAAAGAACCGTTTCATTTATGAAGCGGTTTTTTTATGCGTTTAAAATATAAAAAGATGATTTTTAAATCATCTTTTGTCTTAAAGCCTCATAACAAGTAATAGCGACAGCATTGCTCAGGTTTAAAGAATCTATGCTTCCGCTCATCGGAATTAAGGTATTCTGTCCCTTTTGATACCAAAAATCACTCAGTCCTGAATGTTCCGTTCCGAAAAGTATCGCAGACTTCTGCTTAAAATCTCTCAAAGGTAGATTTTCGGCAGTTTCATCCATAATCGTGGTGTAGATATTAAACTTGTTTTTTTCTAAAAATGCTAATGTTTCCTGGTTGTCTGCCTGAAATACATTCATGCCGAATAAACAGCCAACACTGGATCTGATTACATTCGGGTTATAGAAATCTGTTTTTCCGTCAGAAACAATTAGTGCATCAATTCCGAAAGCTTCACAACTTCTTAAAATTGCACCCAGATTTCCGGGCTTTTCTATACCTTCAACAATAATTATGGTAGAGTCTTCTTTCGGTGTGAATGATTGCAGATTTTCATCTTTGGTTTTATAAACACCGATGATTCCTTCAGAACTTCCTCTGTATGCTATTTTTTCATAAACCTTTTCATTCACAAAGTGAATTTTTCCAATAGGTGTTTTGCCTTTGAAAATACTTTCACAGATATAGAATTCCACAGGTTCGAAGTTGAATTTCTGAGCTCTTTCATTTTCCTGATCACCTTCTACCACAAAAACATTCGATTTTTTTCTGTGGCGATTATCAGTAATAAGTTTAGTAAGACTTTTTATCTTTTCGTTTTGAAAGCTTTCTATCATGATAGTTTAAGATTCTAAAGGGTTTTGGGAATTGTCGATCAAGCTTTGAGGAAGTTCTTTTTTATTTTTGATTCCTAAAGATTTCAGTTTTTGGGTCTGGACAATTAAATTGTCGTTTCCTGTATATAATTGTTTGAAGGCATCATTGTAAACATTCTTTGCCTGATCTATATTTTTGCCAACTTTTTCAAGATTTTCTACAAAACTGGAGAATTTATCGTAAAGTTTTGCCCCACGTTCAGCAATTTCAATCGAGTTTCTGTTTTGATATTCTCTTTTCCAAAGATCAGCAATGAGTTTCAAAGAAGTGATTAAATTACTCGGATTTAATAGCAAAATTCTCTTTTCATAGGCAAAATTCCATAAATTTTGATCGGCTTGCATCGCTGCAATATAAGCCGGTTCACTTGGAATGAACATCATCACAAAATCTAATGATTTGCCATAATCATCATATGCTTTCTGACTCAGTTGGGTAATATGATTTTTAATGGACGAAATATGCTGATTAAGCTTTATCTGATAAATCTCGGTATCGGTTTCATCCACAAGTTCTGTAAAAGCGGTTAAAGAAACTTTTGAATCAATAATCACATTTCTTTCATCCGGATATTTTACAACAGCATCAGGACGCATTTTTTTGCCTGAAAATTCCGAAAAAAGAGCTTTGTTATCTTCGTCGCGAAGTTCATGTTCAAGAAAATATTCACGACCTTTTACTAAGCCGGATTTTTCTAAAATACTTTCTAAAATCATTTCACCCCAGTTTCCTTGGGTTTTGCTTTCTCCTTTTAATGCTTTGGTCAGTTTTTTGGCATCTTCAGAAATTTGCTGATTCAGCAGGGCGAGTTCCTTTACTTTTTCAGCCAAAGAAAAACGTTCTTTATTTTCCTTTTCATAGGCTTCATTCACCTTATTCTTAAGGTCGTTGATTTTTTCCTGGAAAGGTTCAAGGATTGTTTTTAACTGAGTATGGTTTAAAGTTGTAAATTTTTCTGTCTTTTCCTCTAAAATTTTATTGGCTAAGTTTTCAAACTGCAATTTCCCTTCCTCCTGAATTTTTGAAATTTCTTCTTTTTGGGTTTCCAGAGATTGTTTTAAATTTAGGTTTAATGCAGAAAGCTCCGCATTTTTAGCAATAAGATCTTGTTTTTCAATGGAAAGCTTTTCAATGTGATTGATTTGGCTGGAAAGAACGGATTTTTGATCCTCGAATTGAGACTGAATAGAAGAGTGTTCTGCCGAAACTTTTGCAAATTCACTTTTCAAATCATCCAAAAGATCGGTTTGAAGTAGATAAGAATCTTTTTCCTTTGAAATTTGAGTCTGAAGATCCTGGATTTTTTCAAGTGAATTTTCAAGATCAGAAGAAATTTTGATGTTTTGACGAGTAAGCTCATCATGAGAAGCTCTGGAAACCATAGATGATTTCATCATGAAATACAGAATGACACCACCTAAAATTCCTCCAACAATACATCCGATGATCAAATAACTCATTTCCATTCGTCAAAATTACAAAAAGAAAAGTAAAATAGAGTTTATTAAACTGTCTCAACTATTTTTTGTCGCTTGAAGAATTTCAATGTTTTTAACAACATCCGTACTCTCACATTTTTTTAATTCTTTTAATAAAGCCGGAGTCAGAATTTTAGGATTTAAAATTTGGGAAGCTACTTTGGCAGCAGCGTAATCTACAATTCCGATCACAGATTCTCTTAGAAAGTTGGGAGTGTTTGAAGCAATCACGGCTGTTGCCCAGGAAGTGTCTCTTGCTTTGGAAATGGCAAAATCTAAAACGATATTGTCTTTTCCATTTGATATTTTATCGATTAATTCTACCGGATAACAGATTTTGTTCAAAGAGTCCTGAACTTTTTGATTGATAGAAGCAATGACATTGTTGATGTTCTCAAAGTCTTTTTTCAGAGGATTTATTTTTCTGTAAGGCATGATAGATGCTGCGGAAATTCCCAGATCCAGATTAATGTGCGCATTCATTCCTAGGAAAATATGCTGTAAAATGAGAAGGTCTTTGTTTTTTGTGGCTTCAAAAGCCAAATACCAAGCATTAGTACATTTTTTGCCTTTCCGGTAATTTTCCCAGGCTTCAAGATATCTTTGAGCAAAGGCAAGATCCAGCAAAGTCATTCTTGGATTGTCTTCAAATTTTTTCTGCTGTATTCCTTTTAAAACCTGTGCAGTCATAATTCTGTACGTGCAGGCGAAATATCCAACCGGACTTTTGTTTTCTTTACTCCAAATAATGATCTCGTCTAATTTTTTCAGAACTTCTTCGATGGTTTTCATATTGGGTTTTTGTTTTTATAAATATAATAAAACCCTACAGATTCTGTGAGGTTAAAAGATTGATAATATTGAGTTTTAAAACTATTGGCTAATTAAAAGAATAAAAAAGATAAAATTTAAAACTGTTGCTAAAAAAGTTGCGATAAAAACAGCCAGATTATCCCTTGTTTTGTTTGTAATTAAACGGATGATAAAATAATTGATGATATAAGCAGGGATAAGTAGAAAGAAATTAAATACAAGAAATGAATTGACAAAATAAAGTAGTAAAATAATTGCAAATGAGCTGAGAACTGATGCTACAATTATTCCTAAAAAACTTTTCAATATGGTGTCCGAATCAACTTTTAAATTTTCAATGTTTTGATGAATGTCTGTATACTTTGTTTCAACAAGCATTTTGATTTCTGTTAGTGAAAGGAATTCTGAATGTAATAGTGAAAAGCATTCCTCTTGTGATGATTTATTTAAATAATGTTGATGAATTTCTCTGATGATTCTATTCCGTTCATTTAATAAGGTTTTCTGATTTTCAATTTTAGCTTGAAAATCTTCAAAAGAACTTCTGGAAGTAATTTCCTCTAAAAGTTCTTTTGTTGCTCTGCCTTGATAGTCAATCTGATTATTGTAAGACTCGATTAAATCTTGGTCAGAAAATTTGGTGTAAAATCCCATTGCTATGGATTCTCTTTTGAAATTTCCTTATGATGTTCAAGGTACATTGGCAATGCGGCAGAACCGTACCAAGGGAAAATCTCATATCCGAAAACTCCTGCCTGAACTGCCGGATCGGTTTTTACCCATTGTTCTGCTTCTTCTTTAGATTTGGTGTTAAAAATAAACATTCCTTCAAAATTTTGTTTATTGTCTTCTCTGAATGGACCAGCGACGATAATCTTTCCTTCGTCTGCTAGTTTTCCAATATTAGCTAAGTGTCCTTTCATCAATTCACCCATTTTAGCTTTGTCTTCGATTTTGGTAGTTCCGGTTGTCAGCATTACGATGGTGTACGCTTTCATTCCGTATTTGTCTGCACCCAATTTTGCGGCAAGCTGCTGATTGAATTTTGGTTTTTCTGGAGTTTTTTGAGCAAATGAAAAAAATGCTGTAAAAAGAGAAAATGCTAAGATGATTTTTGTTTTCATGTGGTTAGTTTTTAATTCTTAAAAATTCTTTGGCCAATTCGATCATTTTTGGATCTCCGGTATATTTTCCGTGTTCATCAGAAAGTTTTACGGTTGGAATCCATTCTTGATTTGGAGCTTGAACGCCTATTAGTTTCATGACGATATTCATTGGTTTTAAGCCGACATCGTTGGTGAGGTTGGTTCCGATCCCGAAAGAAATTCCGATTTTTCCTCTGCAATAATTGGTGATTTCTTCTACTTTTTCCAGATTTAAAGCATCCGAGAAAATGATATATTTAAACAAAGGGTTGATTCCGTGTCTTTGATAATGCGCAATTGTTTTGTCTGCAAATTCTAAGGCATCTCCGCTGTCATGACGAACGCCATCGAAAAGTTTTGCGAATTTTTTATCAAACTGCTGAAAGAAAACATCTGTAGTGTAAGTGTCAGAAAGGGCAACTCCTAAATCCCCTCTGTAAACATCTACCCAATGTTCCAGTGCCAATTCGTTGGCCATTTTAAAACCATATTCCGCTGCATGGAACATAAACCATTCGTGAGCATGGGTTCCGATAGGTTTTACTCCGTATTTCATGGCGAAGTGTACGTTTGAACTTCCGATAAATGTGGAATCTTTTTTTTGATTCAAAGCTTCCATTACCAAATTCTGTACTTTATAAGAATGCCTTCTTCGGGTTCCGAACTCTGCGAAATTGACTCCCAATGTTGCTAATGCATCTGCTTTTTCCAGGGTTTTCTGCATTACAACTTCGTTGGAGTCTCTCTCCATGTGATTCATTTCGTAATGAAGTTCACTGATTAAGGCTAATAAAGGTACTTCCCAAAGAATAGTTCTGTACCAAAGACCTTCTACACTGACTGAAAGTTCACTTCCGGTTTGAACGATTTTTACTTCGGACGGATCATAATGATAGCCTTCAAGAAAATCGAGATAAGGGAGATCTATATATGGACAGGTTCTTGCCATGAATTTTTTTTCTTCCTTCGTCAGTTTAAGTTCTGCCATTTTGTTTACGGCTTCTCTTAAAGCAATGTCAAAGCCTTCCGGAAATTCATGTTTGCCTCTGTTGATGAATTCATATTTTACGATAGAGCCGGGAAATAATTTTACGACTGCATTCTGCATGGTTATTTTGTAAAAATCATTGTCTAGAATGGAGTTTAAACGTACATCGTGCATAATTGTGTTGTTTTAACGCAAATTTATTAATTAAAAATAAAAATCGCCTAAATGTAAGGCGATTTTTTTATACTATTTTGAAGTTTCTGAACGGTTTATTTCCCTAAATATGAATTATACATCCAGACTTCTTTTTCCTGTTCTGTGATGTAGTCGCTCATTTGAGAGTTTGTACCTTCGTCTCCGGCTTTATCGGTGATATCTAAAAGCTCTCTTTGAAGATCGATAACCACTTTAAAGGAATCTAAAATAATTTCTACACTTTTGGTTCCGTTACTTACTTCCTGACTTTCTTTAATGGTTGCAACTTTTAAATAATCGGAATAATTATGTGCCGGTGTTGCTCCTAATGTTAGAATTCTTTCTGCAATTTCATCTATTTTCAGGACTAAACTATTGTAAAGCTCTTCAAATTTCGGATGCAGGGTGAAAAATTGTTCCCCTTTAATGTTCCAGTGAGAACCTCTTGTGTTTTGGTAAAAAACAGAATAGTTGGCCAAAAGGATATTTAATTTTTCTGCAATTTTCTTGCAATCGGCTTCTTTTAATCCAATAATACTTGCGTTTTTCATAGGTTTATTATTTATATACCACAAAGGTAGGAAATACTGTGCCGAACTCTGGTTAAATGTAATAGATGATACTTATCTTTGATATTTTTATAATGTATAAAAAATATGAGGGTAGTTTTTGGAGTACACTTAAAGAGCTTTTTGATAATAGGTATTGTATTCTTTGGGATTTGCTTGGGATATTATCTGAATGTACTTTTGAAAACAGATGCTCATTATGTATACCCTATTGATGATGCTTATATTCATTTGGCGATAGCAAAGAATTTTGCATTATATGATGTTTGGGGAGTGACGAAGTATCAATTTTCTTCCACTTCTTCTTCTCCTTTGTTTACTTATCTCTTAAGTGTCCTGATTAAGATCTTTGGAAATAGCGATCAGATTCCTTTGTATTTTAATGTGGTTTTCGGGATAGGAACTGTTTATTTTCTTAATGAATATTTCTCCGGGATTTTTGAAAAAACAAGAAGTGTTGTTTGTGCTGTCCTTTTCACTTTGTTTTTTTCTGTTTTACATCTGCAGGTGTTGTCGGGAATGGAGCATGTGTTTCATGTCTTTTTGATTGTGCTCAATATTTTCTGTTTTTCAAAAATTCAAAATAAATGGGCTGTTTTCGGATTTTATTCTTCGTTATTATTAATGGGGTTGGTTCGTTTTGAAAGTATGTTTTATTTTGTAATGTTGGCTTTTGTATTTGCTTTAACGAAAAAATGGAAAGAAGCCATTATGGTTTTGTTGGTCGGATTTATTCCGATTTTAATTTTTGGTTATTTTAATGAGCAGCATGACGGGTATTTCTTTCCCAATTCGGTTGTAGTAAAAGGAACGAAACTTAGCTTTGATTCCAATTTATCTGTTCAATTAAAATCAATTCTTTTAGATAACTTTTTATTCAATATAAGCTTTTATAAAATAGGTTTCTTTCCTGTTGTGATAAGTTTAATCCTGATCTTGAGAGATTCTAAGAACAAAAGAAGCTTTAATGAGTTTGTTAAAGATCATTTTCTGATTATCGTATTCTCTTTACTGGTAGTCTGTCATTCAATGTTTGCTGATCTCAAAGGAATGTTTAGGTATGAAGCTTATATTCTTGTTGGTTTTTGTATGGCACTGATTCCTATAATGAAACCTTTTTTTGTGAACTTCAAATACAAGGTGAGGAATGAAAAATTGATTTCCGGATTAATAATAATGAATGTTGTTCTGCTGGGCTACAAATGTTGGGTGGCTCATATGATGTTAGAGAAAGGTGGTAAAAATGTGTACGAACAGCAGTTTCAATCTGCAAGATTTCTTCATACCTATTATAATACATCAAAAGTAGTGGCCAATGATATTGGTGCAATTACTTATTATACAGATATTCATTTATTAGATATTGCAGGGTTGGGATCGGTTGAGACTATCCGTTTTAATGAATCTAAAAAACAGTTTGATCAAAGCTTTAAGATTTTTCTTACAGAATATTGTGATAAAAATAAATATGAAATAGCGGTTGTCTATGAAAACTGGCTTCAGGGAGAAGTTCCGGATGGATGGAAGAAAGCGGCTGTTTTGAAAATCCAGGATAAGTTTAGTGTTGCTCAGGATGAAGTCTCTTTCTATTCTATTGATCATCATAATCTGCAACAGCTTAAGAAGAACATTAAGGCTTTTAATTGGAATAAGAATGTGCAGGTCACAATTGTTGATTAAATCTAAGTGTCTGTTAATTAATTTTTAAATAAAAAGATTATTTCTTCATAACTGCTTGTTAATTAAAAAAATATTGCTATTTTTGCACCCTAAAATAAAAAGCAATTAAATGCCTACTATTCAACAATTAGTAAGAAAAGGAAGAGCCACGCTTGCCAAGAAGAGCAAATCGGCTGCCCTTGATTCTTGTCCACAAAGACGTGGTGTATGTACGAGAGTATATACAACTACACCTAAGAAACCTAACTCTGCACTTAGAAAAGTAGCAAGGGTAAGACTTTCAAACGGTAAAGAAGTTAACGCCTATATCCCGGGCGAAGGACATAATCTTCAAGAGCACTCGATAGTATTGGTTAGAGGCGGAAGGGTGAAAGACCTACCGGGAGTACGTTACCACATCGTAAGAGGTGCTTTAGACACAGCTGGTGTAAATGGAAGAACACAGAGAAGATCTAAGTACGGAGCTAAGAGACCTAAACCAGGACAAGCAGCTGCTGCTCCTGCAAAAGGAAAGAAAAAATAATCATTAAATAAGGTACAAAAGCAATGAGAAAGACAAAAGCGAAAAAAAGACCGTTGTTACCAGATCCGAAGTTTAATGATCAATTGGTAACAAGATTCGTAAACAACTTAATGCTTGACGGTAAGAAGTCAATCGCATTCAAAATTTTCTATGATGCATTAGATATCGTAGAAACTAAAAAAGGAGAAACTGAAAAAACTGCACTAGAAATCTGGAAAGATGCATTAACAAACGTTATGCCTCACGTAGAAGTACGTTCTAGAAGAGTAGGTGGAGCTAACTTCCAGATCCCTATGCCAATCAGAGCTGATAGAAAAATTTCTATGGCAATGAAATGGTTAATTAGCTACTCTAAAAAGAGAAATGATAAGTCTATGGCTTTGAAATTAGCTAATGAAGTAGTAGCTGCTTCTAGAGAAGAAGGTGCTGCTTTCAAGAAAAAATCTGATACTCACAAAATGGCGGAAGCTAACAAAGCTTTCTCACACTTTAAATTCTAATTAGAAATGAGTAGAGATCTTAAATTTACAAGAAACATTGGTATTGCTGCGCACATTGATGCTGGTAAAACTACGACTACAGAAAGAATCTTATTCTATACAGGAGTAAACCACAAAATTGGAGAAGTTCACGATGGTGCTTCTACAATGGACTGGATGGAGCAGGAAGCAGAAAGAGGTATTACAATTACTTCTGCTGCGACTACTTGTTCTTGGAACTTTCCAACAGACCAAGGTAAGCCATTAGCTGATACTAAACCTTATCACTTCAACATTATCGATACACCGGGACACGTTGACTTCACTGTAGAAGTAAACAGATCTTTAAGAGTATTGGATGGATTGGTATTCTTATTCTCTGCAGTAGATGGAGTAGAGCCTCAGTCTGAAACAAACTGGAGACTTGCTGACAACTACAAAGTTGCTAGAATGGGATTCGTAAACAAAATGGACAGACAAGGTGCTGACTTCCTTAACGTGGTAAACCAGGTTAAAGAGATGTTAGGATCAAATGCAGTTCCAATCGTTTTACCAATCGGTGCTGAAGAAGATTTCAAAGGTGTTGTTGACTTAATTAAAAACAGAGCGATCATCTGGGATGAAGCTGGACAAGGTGCTACTTTCGAAGTAGTTCCAATTCCTGAAGACATGAAAGATGAAGTTCTTGAATACAGAGAGAAACTAGTAGAAGCTGTTTCTGAATATGACGAAACTTTGATGGAGAAATTCTTCGAAGATCCAGATTCAATTACAGAAGAAGAAATCAATGCTGCATTGAGAGCTGCTACTATCGATTTATCTATTATCCCAATGACTTGTGGTTCTTCATTCAAGAATAAAGGAGTACAGTTTATGTTGGATGCAGTATGTAAATACTTGCCTTCTCCATTGGATAAAGATGATATCAAAGGTACTGACCCAAGAACTGACGCTGAAATTACAAGAAAGCCATCTGTAGATGAGCCTTTCTCTGCTCTAGCATTTAAGATTGCTACTGACCCGTTCGTGGGAAGATTAGCATTCTTCAGAGCATACTCAGGAAGACTAGATGCTGGTTCTTATATCTTGAACACTCGTTCAGGAGATAAAGAAAGAATCTCTAGAATCTATCAGATGCACGCTAACAAGCAAAACCCAGTAGAATATATTGAAGCTGGTGATATTGGTGCAGCGGTAGGATTCAAGTCTATCAAAACTGGTGATACTATGTGTGACGAGAAAAACCCAATCGTTCTAGAATCGATGGTTTTCCCTGATCCGGTAATTGGTATCGCTGTTGAGCCTAAAACTAAAGCTGACCAGGATAAAATGGGTAACGCTTTAGCTAAATTGGCTGAAGAAGATCCAACGTTTACTGTAAGAACTGACGAGGCTTCTGGACAAACGATCATCTCTGGTATGGGTGAGCTTCACTTAGATATCATTGTAGACCGTATGAAGAGAGAATTCAAGGTTGAAGTAAACCAAGGACAACCTCAGGTAGAGTACAAAGAAAACTTAACAAAAGTTGCTCAACACAGAGAAGTTTACAAAAAACAATCTGGTGGTAAAGGTAAATTTGCTGACATTGTATTTGAACTAGGACCTGCAGACGAAGGTAAAGTTGGTTTAGAATTCATCAATGAGATCAAAGGTGGTAACGTTCCTAGAGAATTTGTTCCTGCAATTGAAAAAGGATTTAAAGCTGCAATGAAGAACGGTCCTTTGGCTGGTTTCGAAGTTGAAGGTATTAAAGTTACTCTTAAAGATGGATCTTTCCACGCAGTGGATTCTGATGCTCTTTCTTTTGAAATGGCTGCTAAATTAGGATTTAAAGAAGCGGGACGTGCTGCTAAGCCAGTAATTATGGAGCCTATTATGAAACTGGAAGTTGTAACTCCGGAAGAATATATGGGTAACATCATTGGTGACCTTAACAAGAGAAGAGGTACTATCAGTGGTCAGGAAGAGAAAAACGGTGCTGTTGTAATCAAAGGTTCTGTTCCACTTTCTGAAATGTTTGGATATGTAACAACTCTAAGAACACTTTCATCAGGAAGAGCTACTTCTTCTATGGAATTAGAGAAGTACCAAGCTACTCCTCAAAACGTTGCTGACGATATCATCGCTAAAGCAAAAGGTTAATTTTTAAATTAAAGAAATGTCACAAAGAATCAGAATAAAACTAAAATCTTACGATTACAACTTGGTAGACAAGTCTGCTGAGAAAATCGTAAAAACGGTAAAGGCTACTGGTGCTGTTGTAAACGGACCAATTCCATTGCCAACGAATAAGAGAATCTTCACTGTGTTGAGATCTCCGCACGTAAACAAGAAAGCAAGAGAGCAGTTCCAATTATCAGCTCACAAGAGACTAATGGATATCTACTCTTCTTCTTCTAAAACTGTTGATGCTCTAATGAAATTAGAACTTCCTTCAGGAGTTGACGTTGAAATTAAAGTGTGATAATTGCATACTTTGCATGATTATAAAAAATCCGTTCCTTTTTGGGACGGATTTTTCATTTATAATACATTTTCATCTTCTTAAAATTGAATTAAAAAACAATTAATACGATGTATTACTGGGTTCAGTTTGTTTTGTATATTTAGTAAAAATATGATCATGAAAAAAATACTTTCATTGTTGGTAATAATAAGTTGCTGCGTAAATGCACAAACACAGAGATTTATTTATGAACTTCAATTCAAAATGGATTCTACTAAAAGCCAGCATGAAAAGGTGAATTTCGTATTAGACGTTAACCCTAAAGATGTAAAATATTATGAATACGATTACTTAAAGTCAGATTCCATTAATAAAGCTACAGGAAATTACGGACGTCGGTATGGGAGTTGGTTTCCCTCATTAAAACATGAAAGAAATTCCTTTAAAAATCAGAATTATGAATTGATAGGCCATGATATGTTTACCTTTCCAACGGAAGATAAAATGTCTTGGAACCTATCGAATGAAACCAAAAAGTTTGGAGAATATACCTTACAAAAGGCGACTACGAATTTCGGAGGAAGAAGTTGGGTGGCGTGGTTCAACAAAAATGTAGCTATTTCTGAAGGACCTTATAAATTTCGCGGACTTCCGGGATTGATTTTTCAACTGGAAGACTCAAGTTCTAATTTCATTTTCACTTTAATTAAAAACACTAATTTGAAGGAGACTTACGATACACTAGGATTTGTGGAAACTTATTATGGAACAAAACCTTTGGAAGTGTCCGAAAAAATAAGAATTAAGAAAAAGCTGGATTTCTATAACGATCCTCTTCAGGATATGAGAAAAGATTTTAAAGAAAATATGCAAGGGGAAATGTTTGTCATGGGAACGAAAATTACCAAAGCAGAACAATTCAATGATCTTAGTAAAAAACTTCAGGAAATGCTTCGCAAAACCAATAACCCGATCGAAAGGGATAAAGCAATGAAATACGAATAAGGAACCAATCAAATTAACCCAGACTCTGCCAACTTCGGCGGAGTTTTTGATATTTATAACCTACCAAAACTAATACAATGGGTAAATCAAACAAAAGTATTTTCGAGAAATTTTCAGATTGGGCAACAAAATTTACAGGCAGTCCTTATGCTTTTATAGGAGCCACGGTTATTGTAATTGCCTGGGCGTTTTCAGGACCTGTTTTTGATTATTCAGAAACCTGGCAATTGGTCATCAATACCGGAACGACCATTATTACTTTTTTGATGGTTTTTCTCATTCAGAAATCACAAAATAAAGATTCGAAAGCCATTCAGATAAAGCTGAACGAATTGATTGCGGCGCATGGAAAAGCAAGTAATAGAATTGTAGATATTGAAGAACTGACAGAAAAAGAATTGGATCAGCTGCACTGCTTCTATGAAAACTTGGCAAAGCTCGCCAAAAACGATGCGGATATCCACACTTCACACTCCATAGATGCAGCAGAGCATAATCAGCATAATAAACATGAAGCCTTCAAAACGAGACATGAAGAATGGCTTCAGAAACAAAATGAAAAAAAGGAATCGAATTGATTCCTTTTCTATTTTAAAAAACTATTTCATAAAGTAACCGAAATAAGAGCAGCTTCCCATAAGATTTTTAGCAGTCTCTGTATTTGCATACTGTGTTCTCAGTAAAGCAAAATAGGTTCTGTATTTTTGATTTTTAATCTGATCCAATTGCTTTTGATGCTCATCTGTTTTTTCAGACCATTGAGGATCGGAATAATCAATATTTGCCTGGTTCTTGGCTTCATATTGATAATATTTTCCTTGTTCGGCACTTGCCATCTGGAAAAGTATTCTTGCTTTTTCTTCTTTGTTAGCAGAAAGAGATAAGGCTTTTTTGTAATAATTAATGGCAAGGTCAAAATTATCTGGCTCGATGAAAGATCTGTCCAGGAAGTTTTTATAATAATACTGATACGGATTTTTTTGTTCCGTTTGCCAGAAATCATACTTTCCTCCATTGCTGTTGTCAATATCCATTACGAAAACTTCTCTGTAATATCCCAAAATAGAAGTATTGTACAAGAGATTTCCAATCAGCTGATTTGCTTTTGCCGATTTCTCATCTTTTCCATTTCCTGCTTTTTTAAGCTGAATTAAAGCATCGGCAAGTTGCAGCTTATTCATTTTAGGTTTAATGAAAGGAAATGCAGTGTAGTTTTCAGCTTTCATACTTTGTTCATCCGGACTTCCGAAGCTTTCCCAAACATTATGTCCGAAAATATAATCAGGAATATTATTGAAACCATCATAATTGGTTCCGTCGTAAACCAGTTTTTCATATTTTCCTGTTTCCTGATTATATGTTTCATAATTTTCTCTAGGAATTCCAGTAAAATTCTGTGCTTTCTGATAATAGGATTTCGCTTTTTCAAAATCGGCAGTTCTCATCGCTCTGTCACCATAAATGGTGGCAAAAAATGCTTCGATATTACCTACATCATCCATGTTTTTGGCAATGATCTGCTGCTCAAGCTGGGTTTTATTTGGTTTTCGGTAGAAGTCTTCCACGCTTTTAACCAAGCTTGAATTCGGATTGTACTGAAGGTCGGAAAGCTTATTATTCATCAGGAACGATTTTCCGTCTTCTCCCTGAAGAAAATAACGATTTGCCAAAACATCTTTCAGGAAGTCGGCAGTTGACGGAACAGAACCGTAATAATCATATTCCTCTGTATTTGTGCTGTCTTTTTTGGCTTCTTTTTCAATAAAATATTCTGCATAGTCTTTCATTAAATGATCTTCATACTCCGCATCTATTTTAGGCTGTGAAACAATATCATTGAGTATTTTCATTCTTTTGATCTGCTCAAGATATTCCGGATTGGTGGTTTCAATGTCTTCTAAAATTTCAGTACTTCCTTTGTAATCCTTTTTCAAAAATTTCAGATAGGCATCTGCAATTTGCCAATATTCGTCTTTAGATTTTTCTTTGGTTTTAGTAGTGAACTTTTCCAAGTCATCCAAATAGTCTTTTGTCTTTTCATCAAACCAATAATTGCTTTTTGTGAAAACCGGAATCCTGTTTGGGTTTTCCAACAATTCATCATCACTCTGATCAGCTTTGTTGTTCTCTTTATTTTTATCAGACTTCGAACCTCCGAAAAGATTTTTAAAAAAGCGAACAATTTTTTGCCAGATAGAAAGTTTCTCTTCTTTTACAACTTTCGTTTCGGATGAAGTTGTAGGAGCTGTGGTTTTTTGAACTGCAGAATTATTATCGTCAGAATAATAATAAATGGGTAGGTAACTTCTTTCAAGTTCATTGATACTCCTTACCGCCATTACTTTTAATATTTCAGAATTCGGATCGATCTCAAACATCTTTTCCATGATCGGAATAGGGTTGTTGAAATCTTCATATCCTAAAAGAAAGTACGCCATGTTTTTCTCTTCATTCGTTCCTGCTCTTTTCATGATATTATTAAAAGAAGCGGTGTCGGAAAGTTTCATGGAGACGAATGCAGATTCCTTACGGCTTTTACTGTTCATGAAAACCTGAAAGAAATTCCAGTTGGCATCGCTGTTCATTTCAAGTCCTCTTTGTGCGCCTGCAAGCTGATCCAAAGCCATAAAATAAGGAGTTCCTTTCAATTTAACCGGTTGAACGTATGTTTTGAAAGCCTGTGTTGCAGCATCGTAATTTCTTGTATAATGATTAAAACGAACGATTTGGTAACCGTAACGCTGCTTGATTTCAGGATTTCTTGCGGCGTTATATAATGAAGTTAATGCAGCAATGGTTTTGTTGTAATCAAGATTCGTAGCATTTTTATCGTTGCCACTTCCACCATAATAAAATGAATTTTCATTCTCTACAAAATTGATCCTCATATAAGGTTCTAAATATTTAGCCTCAATTAAATAATCAATTCCTTCTTTGTATTTCTGATAAAATCCTGTCCCCAGTTTTTTAAGCAACTGATTATTAGGATTTCCTTTTTTTAAATCATTAAGATCGTTCAGGCTGATCTTATGAACAAGGTAATCTGTTTCTGAATAGGAAAGCTGATTGTTGAAGAACTTCTTCCAGGATTCTATATTTTCATCGGGAATCATTCCGGATTTGTATTGGTCATAAAATCTGGTAGAGTAGCTGTGAAGAAACGGTAAGTAAGATTTGTCCTTAATAATACTTTGTGTGAATAAGTTGAAATACTCATAATCCGGATCAGACCATGCACACGCGCTTGACTTTGTATAGAAAAGGGATAAAACTGTAAGTGAAAGAATGTACTTTTTCATTGTATTGTGGTGTTTTTTAGTTTGATTTTAAAAATTAAAATCTTGGTTGATTACAAATTTACTATCTAATTGATAATATATAATGTTAAAATTAGGGATTTTGTTTTCCAAAAACTGAATCACCTCTTTAAGTTGATCATCAGAAATTTCTTCAATCTTTATCATGAAGCCTTTGTTGAAGTAATGCCCGAAATAAAATCCGTCTTTTTGTACTTCGGCTTCATTTTCGGATATTCTTTTGAAATCTGGGTTTTCGAGATCTTTTTTAGATAAAGCATTGATGAGTTTATGCTTTTCTAAATGATTGGTAATAATTCCCCAGGAGTAAATGGGAAGCGCTACTTCAATTTTTTTGATCGGGTATTCATCAATCTTGGAAAGGTATGCTTTCAGGGTATTTACATCCAGAATTGAATTTTTATCAGAGTTCTCTAATGGCGAAGAAGTAGAATAGCACATCAGATATACTTTTTCCACGGGTGGAATTCCGGTCTGGTTTTTATCTTTCACCTGATGAAGCCGGAGCGTACAGGTGATTTCTTTTCCAGATATTTTTTTTAATTCTTTTAAAAATGTAAAGTAATCATCACGGGTTCCGACCGTCCAGTCACAATCGATCTGAATTTCGTTATGAGTTGTAAGATGATATTCTGAAGTTTTCTTTTGAATAAGATCATGAACACTTTTAGCGAGAAAGGTTATTTCTTCCTTTTTGATGTAAAGAAAAGTCCGGTTGGTGATGAAAACCGTGGGGACGATTTTTTTCTGTGTTTCAAAACTTTTGTCTTTGGTAATAATTCCAACAGGCTGAAACTTGTTGTCAATTTTGTCTACATCAAAAAAACGTGTATATAAATAGGGTAATGTTGCTTGGCTCAGTGTTTTCTTTTCCGTATCATTCAAAGCCAGCTTTGTTTTCCAGTAATAGAAACCATACAAATGATTTTCTTTCTTGTTGCAGGAAGTGATCAGGAAGATAAAAAAGAGAAGTAGTATTTTGATGAATTTCATGATGTGGATAGATTATTTTCTTTTCATAAATGATAAAGAGTAAGAAAAATAGAAGATAGAAATTTTGAACAAATATTTAAACCTAGATATTTATTCAAAATTAAAAATATCCTTGCAAAAATTACACCGTAAAATTACGGAGATTGATCTTCAAGAATTGAAATTTTTCCTTATTCTAAGCTTTTTTGTGAATTTTTCTGAAGCTTTTAAAGCAGGGCTCAAATACCAGTATTAAATTAAAATGAACCTATTTTTAAATTTCTCATAAAACAAAAAATAATGTAGCGAAGTTTAAACGAAAATTTTCAGAAAACATCTAAATGATTAAAAATCAAAATATTTTGCTAGAAATATTTGTAGGTTGCAAAATTATTCATACATTTGCACACTCATTTTAGGGGCGTAGTATGCCTATATCAAAAGTAGAAATTACTTCAGACTTCCGAAAAATGGGGATAAATAAAGGATAAATTTTATTATAACATAAACAATGTCAGGTATTATTGGTAAAAAAATCGGTATGACGTCTTTGTTTAACGAAGAAGGAAAAAACATTCCTTGTACAGTTATTCAAGCTGGTCCATGCTCGATTTTACAGGTCAGAACCTTAGAAGTTGACGGTTATTCAGCTGTTCAATTAGGTTTCGATGACAAGAGTGAGAAGAACGTTGGTAAAGCGTTAGCTGGTCATTTCAAAAAGGCTGGTTCTGCTCCTAAAGCTAAATTAGTAGAATTCCACGACGGATTTGCTGAAGCAAAAGTAGGAGAGGAAGTGAAAGTTGATCTATTCATCGAAGGTGAATATGTAGATGTAACTGGTACTTCTAAAGGTAAAGGTTTCCAAGGTGTTGTTAAAAGACACGGATTTGGAGGTGTAATGCAGGCAACTCATGGTCAGCACAACAGACTTAGAGCTCCAGGTTCTATCGGTGCTGGATCTGACCCTTCAAGAGTATTCAAAGGGATGAGAATGGCTGGAAGAATGGGAGGTAAGCAGGTAACTGTTCAAAACCTTCAAGTATTAAAAGTGGATCAAGAACAAAATCTTTTAGTAGTAAAAGGTGCTGTTCCGGGAGCTAAAAATTCTTATGTAATTATCAGAAAATGGAACTAGTAGTATTAAATACATCAGGAAAAGAGACCGGAAGAAAAGTAACTCTAGACGAAACAGTATTCGGAATTGAGCCAAATCAGCACGCGGTTTACTTAGAAGTAAAACAGTACCTTGCTGCACAAAGACAAGGGACTCATAAAGCAAAAGAAAGAAGCGAAATTACTGCTTCTACTAAAAAACTTAAGAAGCAAAAAGGATCTGGATCTGCTAGATATGGTGATATTAAATCTCCAACTTTCAGAGGTGGAGGTAGAGTATTCGGACCAAAACCAAGAGACTACAGATTCAAATTGAACAAAGCTCTTAAGAGATTAGCTAAAAAATCTGTTTTATCTCAGAAAATGAGAGACAACAGCATCAGAGTTTTAGAAGATATGAGCTTAAATGCTCCTAAGACTAAAGATTTCATTACTTTATTAGATGCATTGACATTGAACGGTAAAAAATCTTTGTTCATTCTTCCTGAAGCTAACAAGAATGTGTATTTGTCTTCAAGAAACTTACCTAAAACTAAAGTAATGAACTTCAACGAAGTTAGCTCTTACGATTTAGTAAATGCAGGTGAGATTGTATTCTTCGAAGGTGCAGTTGAAAAATTCCAGGAAAATTTAAAGAAATAAATCATGTCAGTTATTATTAAACCAGTTATCTCAGAAAAGGCTAATTACCTTACAGATTTAAGAGGTTCTTATTCTTTCTTAGTAAACACTAAGGCGAATAAAATCCAAATCAAAAAAGCTGTTGAAGAAGCTTATGGTGTAAAAGTAGCAGACGTTAACACAATGATTTATGCTCCGAAGGTTTCTTCGAAATACACTAAAAAAGGTCTTCAAGTAGGAAAGACAAACAAATTGAAAAAAGCGGTAATCAAACTTGCTGAAGGTGAGGTTATCGATATTTTTGCTGTAAATTAATTATTAATTATAAATAATAGTAATGTCTGTTAGAAAATTAAAACCTATCACCCCGGGACAGAGATTCAGAGTTGTAAACAATTTTGAGGAAATTACTACTAACAAACCAGAGAAATCTCTAACAGTTGGTATTAAAAAGTCAGGTGGACGTAACCAAACAGGTAAAATGACCATGCGTTACACCGGAGGTGGACACAAAAAGAAATACAGAATTATTGACTTCAAAAGAAACAAAGCAAACGTTGAAGCAACTGTAAAATCTGTAGAATACGATCCAAACAGAACTGCATTTATCGCTTTATTAGAGTACGCAGATGGAGAGAAGAGATATATCATCGCTCCAAACGGTATCAAAGTAGATCAGAAAGTAGTTTCAGGTGAAAGCGTAGAACCAAACGTAGGTAACGCAATGAAATTGAAAAATATTCCATTGGGTACTGTAATTTCTTGTGTTGAAATGAAGCCTGGTCAAGGTGCTATTTTAGCAAGAAGTGCTGGTTCTTCAGCTCAATTAACTTCAAGAGATGGAAAATATGCAATCATTAAATTGCCTTCAGGAGAATCTAGAATGATCCTTACTGAATGTATGGCTATGATTGGTTCAGTTTCTAACTCAGATCACCAATTAACGGTATCAGGTAAAGCTGGTAGAAGCAGATGGTTAGGTAGAAGACCAAGAACAAGAGCGGTTGTAATGAACCCTGTAGATCACCCAATGGGAGGTGGTGAAGGACGTTCTTCTGGAGGTCACCCAAGATCTAGAAATGGTATGCCATCTAAAGGTTACAAAACTAGAAAGAAAAACAAAGTGTCTAACCGTTACATCGTATCTAAAAGAAAATAATTATGGCAAGATCACTTAAGAAAGGACCGTTCATTCATCATACTTTAGATAAGAAGGTTCAGGCAAATATAGAAGCTAATAAGAAAACAGTTATCAAAACTTGGTCTAGAGCATCAATGATTTCTCCAGACTTCGTAGGGCAAACTATTGCGGTACACAACGGGAAATCTTTTATCCCTGTTTATGTTACAGAAAACATGGTTGGTCACAAGTTAGGCGAATTTTCTCCAACAAGATCTTTCAGAGGTCATGGTGGTAACAAAAACAAAGGTAGCAGATAATCATGGGATCAAGAAAAAGAGAAAGTGCATTAGCACGTAAATTAACAAATCAGGATGTAGTAAAAGCATTACATAATGATTGCCCGTCTTCTCCAAGAAAAATGAGATTAGTAGCTGATATCATCAGAGGAGTAGAAGTAGAAAAAGCTTTAAGCATTCTAAAATATTCTAAAAAAGATGCGTCAAACAAATTGGAGAAAGTTTTACTTTCTGCAATGGCAAACTGGCAAACTAAAAACGAGGGTGCTGATATTGAAGAAGCAAACCTTATCGTTAAAGAAATTTTTGTAGACAGTGCAAGACAATTGAAGAGACTAAGACCAGCTCCACAAGGTAGAGGGTATAGAATCAGAAAAAGATCAAACCACATTACATTAATCTTAGGTAAAAAAGAAAATTAATCAAGGTATGGGACAGAAGACAAATCCAATTGGTAATAGATTAGGTATCATCAGAGGATGGGATTCTAACTGGTTTGGTGGAAACGATTATGGAGACAGAATCGCTGAAGACTACAAAATCAGAAGATACCTTGAAGCTAGATTATCTAAAGGTGGTATTTCAAAAATTTATATTGAGAGAACACTTAAATTAGTAACAGTTACAATCACTACTGCAAGACCAGGACTTATCATCGGTAAAGGAGGTCAGGAAGTTGATAAATTGAAAGAAGAATTGAAGAAACTTACAGGTAAGGATATTCAAATCAATATTTTCGAAATCAAAAGACCTGAACTAGATGCTGTATTAGTTGCTGATAGTATCGCTAAGCAAATTGAAAACAGAATTTCTTATAGAAGAGCTGTTAAAATGGCAATGGCAGGTACAATGAGAATGGGTGCAGAAGGTATCAAAGTTCAAATCTCAGGAAGATTGAATGGTGCAGAAATGGCAAGAAGCGAATCTTTCAAAGAAGGAAGAATTCCATTGTCTACTTTCAGAGCAGATATCGATTATCATATCGGTGAAGCATTAACTCAATACGGTAAGTTAGGAGTTAAAGTTTGGATCATGAAAGGAGAAGTTTACGGTAAAAGAGAACTTTCTCCACTAGTGGGACAACAGAAGAAAGGACCTGCAGGAGGAGGAAACAGAGAGAGAGGAGACAGAGACAACAGAAAACCAAGAAGAAACAATAATAATTAAAAATTTTAGATTGCAAATTTTGAATTTTAAATTGCCGTTACTTTTTTAAAATCTAAAATCTAAAATCTAAAATCTAAAATTTAGAAAATTATGTTACAACCAAAAAGAACCAAATTCCGTAGAGTTCATAAGATGAAGATGAAGGGGATTGCTCAGAGAGGTAATCAACTTGCTTATGGAACTTTCGGAATCAAAGCAACAGAAGGTGCTTGGATCACTGCAAGACAAATTGAAGCTGCGCGTATCGCTGCGACAAGATATATGAAGAGAGAAGGTCAACTATGGATCAAAATCTTCCCAGATAAGCCAATTACTAAAAAACCTGCGGAAGTACGTATGGGTAAAGGTAAAGGTGCTGTGGAATATTGGGTAGCTGTAGTAAAACCAGGTAAAATTATGTTCGAAATCGGAGGTGTTCCTTACGACGTAGCAAAAGAAGCTCTTAGGCTTGCTGCACAGAAATTACCAGTAGTTACTAAATTTGTAGTTGCTAACGATTTTGTTAAACCTCTATAATCTTTGAATACAATGAAAAAAGCTGATATTAAAAATTTAAGCGCGGGAGATATTCAAACTCAGTTGACTGAAGCTAAAGCTCAATACCAAAAATTGAAATTGGCTCACAAAATCAGCCCAATTGAAAACCCGATTCAAATCAAAGATTTGAGAAAGACGATCGCAAGATTAAATACAGAGTTAACTAACAAACAATAATTTCATTTTAAAATGGAAAGAAACTTAAGAAAAGAAAGAATCGGAATAGTTTCCAGCAATAAAATGGAAAAAACCATTGTTGTAAGTGAGACTACTAGAATCAAACACCCGATGTACGGTAAATTCGTATTAAAAACGAAAAAATATACTGCACACGACGAGAACAACGAATGCAACGAAGGAGATACAGTTCTTATCCAAGAAACTAGACCTTTGAGCAAGAATAAGAGATGGAGATTAGTAAGAATCATTGAAAAAGCTAAGTAATAATGTTACAAACAGAATCAAGATTAAAAGTTGCTGATAACACAGGTGCTAAAGAGGTATTGGTTATCAGAGTTCTGGGAGGAACCAGAAGAAGATATGCTTCAGTTGGTGATAAAATCGTTGTTACTATCAAAGATTCTACACCATCAGGAAACGCTAAAAAAGGTCAGGTATCTAAAGCTGTAGTAGTAAGAACTAAAAAAGCAGTTAGAAGAAAAGATGGTTCATACATCAAATTCGAAGACAATGCTTGTGTATTACTAAACGCAGCAGGAGAAATGAGAGGAACACGTGTTTTCGGACCAGTTGCTCGTGAGTTGAGAGACAAAGAATATATGAAAATCATTTCATTAGCTCCTGAAGTACTTTAATTTTAAAAATTTTTAAAAGAAAATGTCAAAGTTAAAAATAAAAAGAGGAGATAACGTAATCGTAACTACAGGTAAGAAAGGTCTTAAAGGTGGTACAGGTGAAGTTATTGAAGTGATCAAAAAAGAAGGAAAAGACCCTAGAGTAGTTGTTGCAGGACTTAACATCATCAAAAAGCACGTTAAGCCTTCAGCTTCAAATCCTCAAGGAGGAATCGTTGAAAGAGAAGCTTCTATTCATATCTCAAACGTAGCTTTAGTTGGTAAAGACGGAAAAGCTATCAAAATCGGTTACAAAATCGAAGGAGATAAAAAAGTAAGAATCAACAAAAAAACGGGTGAAACTTTATAATTTTAAATAACACATGGAATATATAGCAAGACCCAAAAAAGCATATAAAGAAACGATTGTTCCTGCAATGATGGAAGAATTCGGGTACAAGTCAGTAATGCAAGTGCCTAAATTGGAAAAAATCATCTTATCTCAAGGTTTAGGTGATGCTACTGCAGACAAAAAAATCATTGATTATGCTGTTGAAGAATTAACAAACATCACTGGTCAGAAGGCTGTAGGTACTATCTCTAAGAAAGACGAAGCTGCTTTCAAATTGAGAAAAGGTATGCCTGTAGGTGCTAAAGTTACTCTTAGAGCTAATAAAATGTATGAGTTCTTAGATAGATTAACTTCTTCTGCATTGCCACGTATTAGAGATTTCTCTGGTATCAAAGCTGACGGATTTGATGGTAGAGGTAACTATAACTTAGGTATCACTGAGCAAATTATCTTCCCTGAGATCGTAATCGACAAAGTGAAAAAAATCCAAGGGATGGACATCACTTTCGTTACAACTGCGAAAACAGATAAAGAAGCAAAAGCATTATTAACTCACTTCGGTTTACCATTTAAAAAGAACTAAGAAATGGCTAAAGAATCAATGAAAGCGCGTGAGCGCAAAAGAGAAGCACTAGTTGCTAAATACGCTGCTAAAAGACAAGCTCTTAAAGAAGCTGGTGATTACGAAGGACTTCAAAAATTGCCTAAAAATGCTTCTCCTGTAAGATTACACAACAGATGTAAACTAACAGGTAGACCAAGAGGGTACATGAGAACGTTTGGTATTTCCAGAGTAACTTTCAGAGAAATGGCAAACAACGGTCTTATCCCGGGAGTTAAAAAAGCTAGTTGGTAATAATTACTAATTAAAAATCGGGACAATTAAGTTGTCTAGATACTAAAGATAAAAAATATCAGACCGAAGATTTCTGAAGTCTGATATTTTACTCTTCAAGTCTTTACAATACTGATTGTTCTTTAACCAATAATTTATAAAAGAAAAATGGTAACAGATCCAATTTCAGATTTCCTAACAAGAGTAAGGAACGCACAAAGCGCAGGCCACAAAGTGGTGGAAATTCCTGCATCGAAAATCAAAAAGGAGATTACTAAGATCTTATTTGATCAAGGGTATATCTTAAACTACAAGTTTGAAGATAGCGCTGTTCAAGGTACGATCAAAATCGCTTTGAAGTACGATAAGCAAACTAACAAACCAGCTATTAAGTCTATCCAAAGAGCTTCTAGACCAGGTTTGAGACAGTACAAAGGTTCAGGAGAACTTCCAAGAGTACTAAACGGTTTGGGTATTTCTATCATCTCTACTTCTAAAGGAGTAATGACTGACAAGAAAGCTAGAGAAGAAAAAGTAGGCGGTGAAGTAATCTGCTATGTTTATTAATTTTTAATCAGAGGAAAATGTCAAGAATTGGTAAAGCAATTATAACAATTCCAGCAGGAGTTACAATCACTGAAAACAACGGTGTGGTAACTGTAAAAGGTCCTAAAGGAGAACTTTCTCAGGAACTTACAGCAGGAATTACTATAGAACAGAAAGATGGTGAACTGAATGTAAACAGACCATCTGATGCTAAACAACACAAAGCGCTTCACGGTTTATACAGAGCGTTAATCAACAACATGATTGTTGGTGTAAATACAGGTTTCGAAAAGAAACTAGAACTAGTAGGGGTAGGATACAGAGCTTCACACGCAGGTCAAAAACTTGAGTTAGCTTTAGGATTCTCTCACGGTATTGTACTAGAACTTCCAGGTGAAGTAAAAGTAGATACATTGACTGAAAAAGGTAAAAACCCAATTATTACTTTAACGTCTCACGACAACCAACTTCTAGGGATGGTAGCTGCAAAGATCCGTTCTTTCAGAAAGCCTGAGCCATACAAAGGAAAAGGTGTAAGATTCGTAGGAGAAATTGTTAGACGTAAAGCTGGTAAATCTGCTTAATAAATTATAAGTATTATGGCATTAAGTAAATTAGAAAAAAGAATAAGAATAAAAAGAAGAGTAAGAGGGAAAATCTCTGGATCTTCTGAATTGCCAAGATTATCTGTATACAAAAGTAATAAGGAAATTTACGCTCAGTTAATCGACGATAACAGTGGAAAAACTTTAGCTTCTGCTTCTTCTAGAGAGAAAGGAGTTGACGCTAACGGAACTAAAACTGAAGTTTCTGCTGCTGTAGGTAAAGCTATCGCTACAAAAGCTATCGCTGCAGGAATTGAAAATATTGTATTTGATAGAAACGGTTTCGTATATCACGGAAGAGTTAAGGCTCTAGCTGATGGTGCGAGAGAAGGTGGACTTAAATTCTAATCATTAAATTTCGGAAATATGTTAGGACTAGATAATATAGAAAGAGTAAAACCGGGAGGATTAGAACTTAAAGATCGTCTCGTAGCTGTTAACAGAGTAACAAAAGTAACTAAAGGAGGTAGAGCTTTCGGATTCTCTGCTATCGTAGTTGTAGGTAACGAAGATGGAGTGATCGGTTACGGATTAGGAAAATCTAAAGAGGTTGCTTCTGCAATTGCTAAAGCAGTTGAAGACGCTAAGAAAAACCTTGTGAAAGTTCCTGTAATGAACCACACAATTCCTCACCAAACTACTGCTAGATACGGAGGTGCAGATATCTTCTTAAGACCTGCTTCTCATGGTACAGGACTTATCGCCGGAGGTGCGGTAAGAGCGGTACTTGAGTCTGCTGGTATTCACGATATCCTTTCAAAATCTAAAGGATCTTCAAACCCTCACAACGTGGTGAAAGCTACTTTCAAAGCGTTATTGGATATCAGAAGACCTGAAGAAATTGCTAGAATGAGAGGAGTTTCTCTAACTAAAGTGTTTAACGGTTAATATATAAAACAATGGCAACAATCAAAGTAAAGCAAGTAAGAAGCGCTATTGGAAGAACAAAAACCCAAAAGAGAACGCTTGAAGCATTAGGATTTAAGAAACTTCATCAAGTTGTAGAACACGAAGCTACTCCTTCTATCTTAGGAATGATAGCTGCAGTTAGTCATTTACTTGAAGTTCAAAAATAATTTTTAACAAAAGAAATTAAAATGAATTTAAATAACATAAAACCTGCTGCAGGATCTACTTTCAATTCAAAAAGAATTGGTAGAGGTCAAGGTAGTGGAAAAGGAGGTACTGCTACAAAAGGACATAAAGGACAGAAAGCAAGAGCTGGTTATTCTCAGAAGATCGGTTTTGAAGGAGGTCAGATGCCTTTACAAAGAAGATTACCGAAATTCGGATTCAAAAACGTAAACAGAAAAGAGTTTAGAGGAATTAACCTTGATACAATTCAAACTTTAATCGAGAATAAATCTATCACTGGAGATATTACAAGAGAAGTTATGATTGAGAACGGATTAATTACTAAAAACGAATTAGTGAAAATTATGGGTAGAGGAGAGTTGAAATCTGCGGTTTCAATCTCTGCTGACAAATTCACTAAATCTGCTGAAGAGCTTATTGCTAAAGCAGGTGGAAAAGCAATTACCTTATAATAGTTACTAATGAAAGAATTTATACAAACATTAAAAAATATTTGGAGCTTAAAGGAACTTAGAGATAAAATTATCTTTACTTTAGGTATTATCCTTGTGTATAGATTCGCATCTTATATCTCTTTACCTGCAATTAACCTTGCAGAAGTAGGAGATCTCTTAGAGCATTATAAAAATCAAGGCGGTAACAAGCAAGGAGCAGGTCTCCTTGGCTTGCTTTCGTCGTTTACGGGGGGAGCTTTCAGCCACGCTTCCGTAATGGCGTTAGGTATCATGCCTTATATTTCTGCTTCTATTATTGTTCAGTTGATGGGGATGGCTATTCCTTATCTTCAGAAGCTTCAGAAAGATGGAGAGTCAGGTAGAAATACATTGAACCAAATTACTAGATGGTTGACTATAGGGGTTTGTCTTGTACAAGCACCTTCTTATTTAACTTCTATTACTCAATTATTCTTACCGTATGCTCAATTCGGAACTGCATATTATGTAGAGCCAAATTCTATCATGTTCTGGTTACCAAGTATTGTTATTTTGGTAGCTGGTTCAGTATTCGCAATGTGGTTAGGTGAGAAAATCACCGACAAAGGTATCGGGAACGGTATTTCTATCCTTATTATGGTAGGAATCCTTTCAAGATTACCAGAAGCATTCGTACAGGAAATGGCCGTGCAGAACGGAAAAGGAGGAATGGGATCTATCATGATCCTTATTGAAGTGATTTTCTGGATGTTGGTTGTTCTATTGGCAGTGGTATTATCCGTTGCTGTTAGAAAAATTCCAATTCAGTATGTTAGCAGAGCTCAAGCAAGAGGAGGTGTAAACAGAAATCTTATGCAAGGAGCAAGACAGTGGATTCCATTGAAAGTTAATGCTGCCGGTGTAATGCCGATCATCTTTGCTCAGGCATTGATGTTCGTACCTGGTTTGTTAACAAAAGTAGATGAGTCTAACACTTTTCTTGCAGGTTTCAAGAATGTTTTTAGCTGGCAGTACAATGTATTGTTCGCACTATTAATTATTATCTTCTCATTCTTCTATACTGCGATTACTATTCCTGTAAACCAAATGGCTGATGATTTGAAGAGAAACGGAGGTTTAGTACCGAAAGTAAGACCCGGAAAAGAGACCGCTGATTATTTAGATGATATTTTATCAAAAATTACCTTGCCTGGTGCAATATTTTTATCTATCTTTGCAGTCCTTCCAGCAATTGTGCATGGAAGCTTTGTTCAGACAGATGCGTTCGCCCTATTTTTCGGGGGGACATCATTATTGATTATGGTTGGAGTAATTTTAGATACTGTTCAACAGATTAATACATATCTGCTGAACCATCATTATGATGGCTTAATGCAGTCTAAATTATCAAGAACGACTGGATATTAATTTATGGCAAAACAAAAACATATTGAACAAGACGGCGTTATTACGGAAGCACTTTCGAACGCTCAGTTCCGTGTAGAGCTAGAGAATGGGCATATACTTATTGCTCATATTTCTGGTAAAATGCGAATGCATTATATTAAACTTTTGCCTGGTGATAAGGTAAAATTAGAAATGTCTCCCTATGATTTAACAAAAGGGAGAATCACATTTAGATATTAAAAACAATCTGCCAAATGGAGCGTAAGTTCCATTTGGCTATTGTTAAAAAATAAATACTATCAAAATGAAAGTAAGAGCATCAATTAAAAAAAGAAGCGCTGATTGCAAAATCGTACGCAGAAAAGGTGTACTGTTTGTAATCAACAAGAAAAACCCAAAATTTAAACAAAGACAAGGCTAAAATTAAATTATGGCGAGAATTTCAGGTATTGATTTACCAAAAAACAAAAGAGGCGTTATCGGTTTAACTTACATCTACGGAGTTGGAAGAAGTACTTCTTCTGAAATCCTTAAAGCTGCCGGTATCAGCGAAGACAAGAAAGTCAACGAATGGAATGACGATGAATTGGCTGCAATCAGAACGTATATCTCAGAAAACGTAAAAGTAGAAGGAGAATTAAGATCTGAAGTGCAATTGAACATCAAGAGATTGATGGACATAGGATGCCAACGAGGAATACGTCACAGACTTGGATTACCTTTAAGAGGCCAGAGAACGAAAAACAACTCTAGAACCCGTAAAGGAAAGAGAAAAACTGTTGCTAACAAGAAAAAAGCTAGTAAATAATCGTTAGGAATTATGGCAAAACAAACTAAAGTAGTTAAAAAAAGAAAAGTAAAAGTTGAAGCTATTGGTGAAGCACATATTCAGGCTTCTTTCAATAACATCATCATTTCTTTAACAAATAAAAACGGAGAGGTTATCTCTTGGGCTTCTGCCGGTAAAATGGGATTCAGAGGTTCTAAAAAGAATACTCCATTTGCTGCTCAGATGGCAGCTGAAAATTGCTCTGCTGTAGCTCACGAAGCTGGTTTAAGAAGAGTAAAGGTGTTTGTGAAAGGTCCAGGTGCAGGTAGAGAATCTGCAATCAGAACTATTCACAATTCAGGAATTGAAGTTAGCGAAATCATTGATGTGACTCCTATGCCACACAATGGATGTAGACCACCAAAAAGAAGAAGAGTTTAATTTTTAGAATTTACCCATTATGGCAAGATATATTGGACCTAAAACTAAGATTGCTAGAAAGTTTGGTGCTGCAATCTACGGAGATGACAAAAACTTCGAGAAAAGAAAAAACCAACCGCCAGGACAACACGGTCCTAACAAAAGAAGAGGTGCTAAAAAATCAGAATATGCAGTTCAGTTAGCTGAAAAACAAAAAGCTAAATATACTTACGGTATTTTAGAAAGACAGTTTGCTAATCTATTTGAAAAAGCACACAGAAGTAAAGGTGTAACAGGTGAGGTTCTATTACAGCTTTGCGAATCAAGATTGGATAACGTTGTATACAGATTAGGTTTTGCTAAAACTAGATCTGCTGCAAGACAGTTAACTTCTCACAGACACATCACTGTGAATGGTGAGATCCTTAACATTCCATCTTATTTAGTAAAAGCTGGTGATGTAATCGCTGTAAGAGAAAAATCTAAGTCTCTAGAAGTTGTAGCTGACGCTTTGGCATCAAAGTCAAACTACGAGTGGTTACAATTCAACGATGAGAAGAAAGAAGGTACTTTCGTATCTGCTCCTGAGAGAATCCAAATTCCGGAAGACATCAAGGAACAGCTTATCGTCGAACTTTACTCTAAATAATTTTTTAATCAAATTTTTGCTCAACCCAATAATATGGCAATTTTACAATTCATAAAACCCGATAAAGTAATTTTACTTAACTCTGATGAATTTAAAGGTCAATTCGAATTCAGACCTTTAGAACCAGGTTTCGGGCTTACAATCGGTAATGCTTTGAGAAGAGTGTTGCTTTCTTCTCTGGAAGGATATGCTATTTCATCTATCAAAATAGAAGGTGTAGAGCACGAATTTTCAACTATTCCGGGAGTAATCGAAGATGTTACCGAAATTATTCTTAACCTTAAGCAGGTAAGATTAAAAGCTGCGGCAGAAAACCAGGCTAATGAGCAGGTAGTTGCTAAAGTTTCGGGGCAAACGATCATCACTGCTGGAGATTTAGGTAAAGCAATTAGCGGATTTGGGGTGTTAAACCCGGATCTAGTAATTTGTAACCTGAATTCTGATGTTACTTTCGAAATTACTTTCAATATTGAAAAAGGTAGAGGATATGTTCCTTCAGAACAAAATAAGTCAAACAATGCACCTGTAGGTACTATTGCTATTGACTCTATTTTCACGCCGATCAAGAAAGTACAATACAGCATTGAAAATTATCGTGTAGAGCAAAAAACAGACTACGAAAAACTTGTATTAGATATAGAAACTGACGGATCTATCAGTCCTCAGAACGCTTTAACAGAAGCTTCTAAGATATTAATTTATCACTTCATGTTGTTCTCTGATGAGAGAATCACTTTGGAGACTGAAGCTGTAAAAGCATCTATTCAATATGACGAGGAAACTCTTCACACAAGACAATTACTTAAGTCTAAATTAGCAGATATGGATCTTTCTGTAAGAGCCCTAAACTGTCTAAAAGCAGCTGAAGTAGAAACTCTTGGAGAATTGGTTTCTTACAGTAAGTCTGATTTGATGAAATTCAGAAATTTTGGTAAAAAATCTTTGACAGAACTAGAAGAATTAGTGCATTCAAAAGGTCTTAACTTCGGTTTCGACGTTGCAAAATATAAATTAGACGCTGATAATTAATTAATAATGAGACACGGTAAAAAATTCAATCACTTAGGAAGAACGGCTTCTCACAGAAGCGCTTTACTTTCTAATATGGCTTGTTCTCTAATTGAGCATAAAAGAATCAACACTACTGTAGCTAAAGCTAAGGCTTTAAGAGTATATGTTGAGCCTCTATTAACAAAAGCAAAAGAAGATACTACACACAACAGAAGAATTGTTTTTTCATATCTTCAAAATAAAGAAGCAGTTACAGAATTATTCAGAACTGTAGCTCCTAAAATCGCTGAGAGAAACGGTGGTTATACAAGAATCATCAAGACAGGATTCAGACCAGGTGATGCTGCTGATACTGCTCTTATCGAATTGGTAGACTTCAATGAGCTTTATAATCCTAATGCTGAAGAGAAGAAGACTACAAGAAGAAGCAGAAGATCTACAACAGCTAAAACTGCTGTAGTTGCTGAAGCTCCTGTAGTAGAAGAAAAAGCTGCTGAGCCTACGGCTGAAGCTGCTGATTCTACAGAAGAAAAAACTGAAGAATAATATTCATTCAGGTATAAATAAAAAACCGTTCAGATTTCTGAACGGTTTTTTTATGCCTTAGATTTTGGTCTTTGCCAGTTCTATGATATTGCTTCCCTGATCAAGAATAAGACTATCTTTTGTTACTTTGGCTTTCATATCCATTTTTTCGTAAGTCGTTTCGTTTCCTTTAGATTCAATTTTATTCAGAATGAATGTTTTATTATTGCTTCTGATATTCATTGTTTTTTCCTCATAATCAAATACCACTTTCACCAAGCTTCCGTCAGTCGCTTTATAAACATAATCTGTCTTTATACTTTTCTTCCCGTTGATATCTGTATTGTAACTGATGGTTGAATCAACTTTTCCGTTGTCTGCTAAAATAGCACTTGACTCTCCTGCTTTTAATACATCTTTATTTCCACTTTCGCTCTTTTTACAGCTGATTACCGATAATGCAATAGTCGAAATTGCTATGATAAGACCTTTTTTCATGATGATTATTTTTAATGTATTGATAATTATTATTCTACTATAATAAGAGAATTTTTTGTTAAATTTAATAAAAACAAAAACTAAACCAATACCAGGAAACTCAAAACTTTAAAATTACCCAAACGTGTAATTGTTTCAGCTTTGTTTTCTGTAGAAATTTGTCTTAAACAAAATTCCAAAACATGAGCATTTCCATAGCCATAGTAGAAGATGAAAAAAACTACAACAATGCGTTGAAGAAGGTCATTAATTATCAGGAAGACATGAAAGTTGTGGCTCAGTTTTTTGACGGCAACGATGCTTTAAAAAATCTAACTGATATTTCTCCGGATGTAGTGATGATGGATATCCAATTGCAGGATATGCTTGGAATAGAAATTATCGAGAAGCTGCGCAAGGAAATGCCAAAAACACAGTTCATCATGTGTACAAGTTTTGAGGACGACGACAAAATTTTCAACTCTCTAAAAGCCGGAGCCACCGGTTATCTCATCAAAGGTGAAAGTATGGATAAAATATTGACTTCCATCCGTGATGTATATAACGGAGGTGCACCCATGAGCTTTTCTATTGCCCGGAAAGTCTTAAATCATTTCGAAAGAAAATTACCGGAAATAAAAGGTTTCGATGAGCTTACCGAACGAGAGAAAGAAATTTTGGAACTTTTATCTGAAGGTCTTCTTTACAAAGAAATTGCCGATCAAAAATGTATCAGCATCGATACCGTAAAAAAACATGTCGGAAACATCTACAGAAAACTTCACGTCAATAATAAAGTGGAGGCTATTAATAAATTTAACCATTTTAAAAACTAAAAGCCATGAACAAAAATCAAAATGAACTAAATTCAGTTGTTGATGTAAACGAACAAAATGAGAACCGTTACCGCAATAAGCCGGATAATATTGATTGGAAAAAAATGAAAATTTATGAACAGGTTAGTGATAAAGAGGCTGACTTTGATATCTATCGAAATAAAGGAGGTCAAAAAGGAAACTGGAACGATCCTATAACAAGTAAAATGCCTGCAGAAGATGCTTTTCAAATGCTTCAAGAATTTTATTCAACAGTTTCTGATAAGTATGAAAAACGTATGTTCATAACAAGTGAAGTAGCACGTGATCTTTTTGAAAACAATGAGACTATAAAAATATTTTTAGGGGAGAATAATGACGGTTTATTTTTTATGTCTCAGGATGCCAATGAAAATTACTCTATTATTAGCAATTGCGAAGCAAAAGAAGACATTACAGAAGATGAGTTTTCAAATTATAAATCTGTTTATGATGCAAATCTAAAGGCAACCTTAGATGAATATATTCAGGAAAAACGAAATGATGAGACTGCTCGTAATACAAAACGTTTTATTTTAGGGAATATCGTTTATAATGAATTACTGACACAGCAGGAAGAAAAACCTACGGCTAATATTGTTATTTCCTTTTATCCAGCGATACATATGAGAGATATTGATTCTGAAAGTTTATCGTACAAAAATAGATTTACATTTATTATGATACTGGAAGAGCGAAATGGAACAGAGTTTACACCAATGGGCGAAACAGGAGTTTTTGACAGAAACGGACTTTGCCCTCCTCCGAATGAATCAAATTGTTAGAAAATGAGTTTTTTAGATGCTTTATATTATATAGTTATCTTCTCGAGCTTAGTTGTTTCCATAGTTTTTAAAAAATTATGGAAACACTATTTTTGGCTCTATTTTGCGGTAACTATTATTATAGAATTACTTGTTCAGTGTAAAGTTTCCTTTATAACATCAAGAATTTATAATTATTTAGATATATTTTGTATTGGTTATTTTGGTTTTATTTTTTTTCATGAACTTAAACGAGATGAAATTATTAAAATAGGATCTATTCTATGCATTGTTTTAGGGATCATAGGTATGCTTTTTTCTAAGACACATTATTCTATATTAACAGGTTTTTTATATTCTATCTTTTTGATTTTTATCTCACTATTCTGGTTTTATAGAAAAATATCAGATGAAAACAGAGAAAACAATATTTTAAAACTTGTTTTTTTTTGGATAAGCAGTTCTTTATTGCTTTGGGCTATTTTTTACATTTTCAGAATGTTCCCGATGTACTTTTTTGTAGTCTCAGATTTAGAATTTTCAAATATGCTAAAAATAATCTTTCAGATAGCTACCATTGTTTCTTACATCATTTTTTTTAAAGGTTTAATGTGTGAAAAATGAAAGAACTACCCTTTGAAATAAAATTTATATACCTCACCGCTATCGTTATCATGATATGCTTTGTCATTTTTATTGTATTTGTCGTTTTGATGTACAATAGAAAACAACTTCTTCACTTAAAAGAAAGGCAACTCAAAGAATCTGAGCACCAAAACCAGCTTCTTCAAAAAGAACTTGAAAAGCAAAGATCAATAGAAAAAGAACGGGAAAGAATTTCCCATGATATGCATGATGATCTAGGAGCCGGAATTTCAGCGTTAAAACTTCAGGCAGAATTTTTAAAACAACGAGCACAAGATGAAGATTTGCAAAACGACATCGACGAACTTTTGAAAACCTCAGAAGAAATGAATCTCTCTATGCGTGAAATGCTTTGGAGTTTGAACTCAGGAAACGATACCTTAGGAAGCTTCATTGACTACTCAAAAATATATGCCTATAATTTTCTTAAGAAAACAAAAATTCAGTTGAGTACAGAAAGTGAAAATGTAGTTGCTGAAACAATGATTTCTACAGAGCAAAGAAGAAATTTGTTCTTATGTTTAAAAGAAGCTTTGAATAATGCATACAAACACAGCCAATCCAATCAATTAAAACTTTCGTTCGTTCAAAATGACAAAGAATTCATGATGAAAATCTCCGACAATGGTGTTGGAATCAATCATGAAAAACCTGATGGAAACGGACTTCGAAATATGAAACGAAGAATGCAGGAACAAAACGGACATTGTGAAGTCACCACTGAAAACGGAACTCATTTGTTTTTCAGGATAGATTTGTAAGAATTTTTGACTTTAAATAATCACAGCATCATAAAAATGATGCTGTTTTTTTGTTATAAGAATCACCCATTTGTGTAATTGACATGGCTTTCTATTAAGCGGAACTTTGAGGTAGAAAACTAAAAACTAGTAACCATGAAAACTACAATTGAAAACACGTTTGATGACTTTAAGGCGGCATTAAATAATAATCCGGCGCTTCAGGAACAATTTAGAGAAAATCCTGTTAGAGCTGCAGAAAATCTGGTCACTACAAATCCAAAAGATACAGATTACTGGATATACAGGATTATAGTGATTATGCTTGGATTAGCTATTATAGCTATCATAGCAGGACTTATTCTTCTGTCCTTTTGGAGCGAAGGAGAACCTGATAGTCAGTTGGTAACTATTTTTGCTACTATTTCTTCAGGAGCAATTGGTGCATTAGCTGGTCTTTTGTCTCCTTCACCTAGAAAATAATAAATTAATAACTAAAAACTAATTATCATGGCAAATTTAACATTACAAGTAATAGTTTCAGGAGGTAGCTCTGCTTTCGGAATTACATATGAACTTTATTCTGGCAATCATTTACTGACAGCAGAAACAAAAAGAAAAAGTTTTGTAAAAAGCTTCAATAATCTCAGCGGAAGATATCAGCTTTATATCTACGGCTCAGGACCGAATTCTGATGATAAAAAAGTTGAAATAGAGGTGAGTGGTGATAATATTAATATACTTTCAGGGTCTTCTGTAAATCCTCTAATAGTAACTGATTATGAAGTTAGTGGACATTATTACCTTAAAACAAGTTAATCATGAGAAACATAATACTTTTTTTATTAATTGTTTCAAGTTGCTCTTTTTTTGGACAAAATAATAATCTTAAAAAAGATAGCCTTGAAAAAGATGTTACTAAAAAAGAAATTTTAGAAAATCTGAATGAAAAGAACTCTGCGAACTGGAAAGATGTTTTAACGAACTATTTTCAGATTGCATTAAAAGACTTGGGAGGAGAAGATAAAAAAGTTGAATTCAAGACGACTTTATTTAATCTAAAAGCTCAGGTGAACAAAGACCTCTGGATAGACTATAATTATGAAAAAGAAAGTTTTACCCGAAACTTTCAGATTGATGCTGGGCTATCTCTTAAAGATGATTATAGTCTTAAAGGATTTACATATGGTTTGGGATGGGCTTATAACAAGCGAGACAAAAGCATAAATACACTTGTAGACACAAAATCTGGTGAAATATACAATAAATATAGACATACTTTTACCAAAGCAATTGATTCATATCGTGAAGAGCTCCTTAAAACAAATGATGAAACGAAGACCAATGAAAAATTGAAAGTTATTTTTGATATTGAAAGTAAATACAAATCACCGGATAAAATAATGATTATTCCTTTTAAAGAATTTCCTGAGGAGTTTAGAAAATATTTACCCAAAAATTTCAATAGTTTTTATGAAATTTTTGATGAACAATATGAGGAAGATATAGCTGAAATAGAACGAAAACCATATTTGTTTTTAGGGTTTAATAGTTCTTTCAGTGAGACATCCAAATTTTTAGAAGAGTATAAGATAGAAACTGTTTTTTTGAAAGGAATAAAAACCAAGAACATTAAAATGGAAATTGATTTTAGAAATTCCTTAAATTCTTCCAAGGACTCATTAAATATCAATGAGCGATTTTTTGAATCTCAATTAGGATTGAATATTTCATTTTTAAGTAAAGAAAGATCTGTACTGGAAGTTAAGCCGTCTTTTGAGTTTAGAAGGAATTTTAATAACGAAATTAAAACTCAATCAGAAGGTTTTTATGCTACTTCAGACATAAGAATAAGAGCATATAAAGATGTTTGGATTCCGTTGATCTTGAAGTATGATATTAAAAATGGAAATCTATTTGGATTTTTAAATCTAAGTATTAATTTTAATACAGTAAAAAAAGAATAGCAAATAAAATTATAAGTGAATAAACCTTTTTTGAAACAAATCAAAGAAGGTTTTTTTATGATCTCAAACTAAGAATTATGAGAGTCTTAAAATTAACTAAAATTTAACTGCGAATAAAATAGATAAATTGCCTCTCTATTGCCCTCAAAAGTTAAAAATTGATTAAATTTGTCCGAACTATAAAACAATAAAAAATGAGTTACATTTCTTACATAGAAGCGAGACAAATTTTGGATTCAAGAGGAAATCCTACAGTTGAAGTGGATGTATTTACAGAAAGTGGTGCGATGGGTCGTGCTGCGGTACCTTCTGGAGCATCTACCGGAGAACATGAAGCAGTTGAATTGCGTGATGGTGGTTCAGAATGGATGGGGAAAGGTGTTTCTAAAGCTGTAGAAAATGTAAGAGAAGTAATTGCTCCTGAATTGGTAGGTCTTCCGGTTTTTGATCAAAATCTTATCGATCAGATTATGATTGATCTTGACGGAACTAAAAATAAAGGAAATTTAGGTGCTAATGCAATTTTAGGAGTTTCTTTGGCTGCTGCAAAAGCTGCTGCAACTGAACTAAGATTGCCGTTATATAAATATGTAGGAGGAGTAAATGCAAATACACTTCCGGTTCCGATGATGAACGTAATCAATGGTGGTTCTCACTCAGATGCTCCGATTGCTTTCCAGGAATTTATGGTAATGCCGGTAAAAGCAGATTCTTTCTCTCATGCATTGAGAAAAGGAACTGAGATCTTCCATAATCTTAAGTCTATTCTTCATTCAAGAGGTTTGTCTACTGCTGTAGGTGATGAAGGTGGTTTTGCTCCTACATTTACAGGAACTGAAGATGCTTTGGATACTTTGCTTCAGGCAATTGAAAAAGCAGGGTATAAACCAGGTGATGATGTAATGATCGCACTAGATTGTGCTGCTTCAGAATTCTATAAAGACGGAATTTACGATTACAGAAAATTCCAGACTGCGGATGCAGCTCAGTTTACAAGCAGTGAGCAGGTTTCTTACCTGGCTGAATTGGTAAATAAATATCCGATCATCTCTATTGAAGACGGTATGCAGGAAAATGACTGGGATGGATGGAAAATGTTAACTGAAAAAATCGGTGACAGAGTACAGCTTGTTGGTGATGATTTATTCGTAACCAACGTAGACAGATTATCAAGAGGGGTAAAAGAAGGAATTGCAAACTCAATCCTTGTAAAAGTAAACCAGATTGGTTCTCTTTCTGAAACAATGGCGGCAGTACAGATGGCTCAGCATAACAAATTTACATCAGTAATGTCTCACAGATCTGGAGAAACTGAAGACTCTACAATTGCTGATTTAGCAGTAGCAATGAATTGCGGGCAAATCAAAACTGGTTCTGCTTCAAGATCAGATAGAATGGCAAAATACAACCAGCTATTAAGAATTGAAGAAGCTTTAGGAGAAACTGCAATTTTCCCAGGATTAGAAGCATTTAAAGTAAAAAGATAATTGAATTTATAAATAACGGCGAGCGAAATTTTTTGTTTGCCGTATTTTGTAATAAGTAGTATATTTAAAAAAAATAAATTAAATAATGTCAGACAACAAAGTAATATTGAATTACGAGGGTAATTCATATGAATACCCAATCGTAGACAGTACGATCGGGGACAGAGGAATAGATATTTCAAAATTAAGAGACCAAACAGGTCTTATTACTCTAGATTTAGGGTACAAAAATACAGGAGCAACACTTAGTGATATCACTTATCTTGATGGAGATAAAGGTGAATTATTCTACAGAGGTTATCCTATTGAGCAGGTTGCTGAGAAATCAAACTTCACAGAGGTAATGTATTTATTATTACACGGTGAATTGCCAACTCAGAATCAGTTCAACGGATTCGAAAACAATATCAAAAAATATAACTTCGTAGCAGAAGAGATGAAAAAAATCATCGACGCTTTCCCTCGTTCTGCTCACCCAATGGGAGTTTTATCTTCTTTAACGTCTGCTTTAACGGCTTTCAATCCTAAAGCAGTGAATGTTAATTCAAAAGAAGAGATGGATCATGCAGCAGAATTAATGATTGCTAAATTCTCCCATCTTTGTGCTTGGACTTACAGAAAAACTCTAGGTCTTCCACTTAACCACGGAGATAATAGCTTAAACTACGTAGAGAACTTCTACAAAATGGCGTTCAGAATGCCAAATCAGGAATTCGAAATCGATCCTGTTGTAGTTGGTGCTTTAGATAAATTATTGATCCTTCACGCAGACCACGAACAAAACTGTTCTACATCTACCGTAAGAATGGTAGGTTCTGCTCATACAGGTCTTTTTGCATCTGTTTCTGCAGGGGTTTCTGCACTTTGGGGACCACTTCACGGTGGAGCAAACCAAGCGGTTATCGAAATGCTTGAATTGATTGAAAAAGACGGTGGAGATGTTAACAAATGGGTAGCTAAAGCAAAAGATAAAAACGATAGCTTCCGTTTAATGGGATTCGGACACAGAGTGTACAAAAACTTCGACCCAAGAGCGAAAATTATCAAGAAAGCTGCTGACGATATCCTTAGTGCATTAGGAATTCAGGACAAAGCTCTTGATATTGCAATGCAATTAGAAAAAGTAGCTCTTGAAGACGATTACTTCGTAGAAAGAAAACTATATCCAAACGTAGATTTCTATTCTGGAATTATTTACAGAGCATTAGGAATTCCTACAGAAATGTTTACAGTAATGTTTGCATTAGGAAGACTTCCAGGATGGATTTCTCAATGGAAAGAAATGAGATTGAAAGGAGACCCGATCGGAAGACCAAGACAGGTTTACCAAGGAGCTCAACAAAGAGATTATATCAATATCGGAAACAGATAATATTGACTTTTCATATAAATAAAAATCCCAAAGTTTTTTGCTTTGGGATTTTTTATTGCTGAGAAACTTCAAATTTTTCCAATCACAACATTAGAAATTGAAATTTTTTCGAAAAGATTTTGTATTGTGCAATAGTGGAAATTCAGGTTAATTATATCTGCTAATTTTCATCAAATCAGATGAATTAATTAGGGTTCTGAGAATGTACAAAAGTTATTCAAAATATTCTATTCATGGTGTTTAACTAAAAATTTTTCACTTCAAAGGCGTTTGATTATATTTGCTTAATTCTCATTCTTTATGAAATTAAATATAAAAAACGAAACAGGGCGATTGAGATCTGTGGTTCTGGGACAACCCAATTCAATGGGAGCAGTTCCTACATTGGAAGAAAGCTATGATGCTAAATCATATTATACGATAGAGCACAATATGTATCCGAAAGAAGCAGATATTATCCATGAAATGAGTGCTTTTGAAGCAGTATTGAAAAAATATGATGTCGAAGTTCTTCGCCCGGAAATTATAAAAGATTACAATCAGGTATTTGCCAGAGATGTAGCCTTTGTGATTGATGATAAAATGATCATTTCAAATGTAATTGCAGACAGAGCAGACGAACAGGAAGCTTATAATAAAGTTTATGAGAAAGTAGAATGGCGAAAAATCATTAACCTTCCTGAAACTGCTCATATTGAAGGAGGTGATGTTATTGTCTGGGATGACTTCCTTTTCATAGGTACATGTTTTAGCGAGGATTACAGAAACTATAAGACTGCAAGAACGAACGAATATGCCATCGAAATTCTTAAAGAATATTTTCCGAAGAAAAGAATTATCGATCTTGAATTAAAAAAGAATGATAGAGTTCCGTTTGAAGGAATCTTACATTTGGATTGTACATTTAATCCTGTTGGAAAAGATAAATGTATTATTTACAAAAATGGGTTCGTGGATGAAAGCGATTATCGTCTGATCATTGATATTTTTGGGGAAGAAAACTGCTTCCATGTAACGGATGAAGAAATGTTTGAAATGTTTCCGAATATTTTCTCCATTTCACCGGAAATTGTGGTTTCAGACAAAGCATTTACAAGAATGAATAATCACCTTAGAAACGAATGGGGAATGACTGTCGAAGAGATTCCATATAGAGAGATTTCTAAAATGGGAGGCTTATTGAGATGCTCTACAATGCCGTTGGTGAGAGACTAATAATGTTGAAGAACATAAGATAACTTTAAATCAGATTAAAATGCAAACAACAGATACAGTATTAATGATAGAGCCGATTGCATTCGGTTATAATGCAGAAACGGCAGAGAATAATTATTTTCAGGTTGAACAGAAGGGAGCTGACATTCAATCTAAGGCTTTAGCAGAGTTCAATACTTTTGTTGGGAAGTTAAGAAGTAAAGGAATTAATGTAATTACGATAAAAGATACATTGGATCCACATACTCCGGATTCTATTTTCCCAAATAACTGGGTAAGTTTCCATAAAGACGGAAAAGTGGTTCTATATCCTATGTTTGCTTCAAACCGAAGAGTAGAAAGAAGAGACGATATTATAGAAAGTATCCGAAACCAGGGTTTTGACGTCACTGAAATTGATGATTGGTCTTTACCGGAAATTCAGGGGCATTTTTTGGAAGGAACTGGAAGTATGATTTTCGATCACGATAATAAAATTGCTTATGGATCGGTTTCTTTGAGATTGGATGAAAATTTATTCAGAAAATTTTGTGAAAAGTATGGCTTTACCCCAGTCGTTTTCCACTCGTTTCAAACAGTTGGAGAGGAGAGACTTCCGATTTATCATACCAATGTAATGATGTGTGTTGCCGATAAATTTGTAGTCATTTGTCTTGACTGTATTGATGATGAAGGCGAAAGAAACCATGTAATCGAAACGATTAAAAATTCAGGAAAAGAAATTATTGAGATTTCGGAAGCACAAATGCAGCAATTTGCAGGAAATATGCTTCAGGTTCAAAATAAAGAAGGTGAAAAGTTTTTAGTAATGAGCGAAACAGCTTACAAATCTTTGCACGAAAACCAGGTTTCTGCCATAGAAAAATATTGTGAAATTATTTACTCAGATCTAAATACGATTGAAGTAAACGGTGGTGGAAGCGCACGTTGTATGCTTGCCGAAGTTTTCTTACCAAAAAAATAATTTATATTTGTGTAAAATATAATAATCAATTGGAATCATCAACCAGTAAAGGTTTACATATTCTTCTGACTTTGGAAACAGAGTCAGAAGCTTTGTTATTAGACAGTGAGGGTTTTTTAACATTTACCAAAAGTATTCTTGCAATAAAAGACGTGGAAATTGTAGGAGTTACAAATCATGTTTTTGAAAATCAAAGTTTTACTTCGGCTGTTTGTCTTAAAGAATCTCACCTTTGCATTCATACTTGGCCAGAATTTAAACAGTTCACTTTTGATATATTTCTGTGTAATTACTTACAGGATAATACAGAAAAGGTTGAAAAAATTGCCGATGAAGTTGTAGAATATTTTAGAGCTAAAACCATTCAGAAACACAAAATTTATAGATAAATGCATTACGTTTGCCCGGTCTGTAAAGTTGAAAATAAACATGAGCTTACATTTTCCATTAAGGAATATGTTTGCAAATCCTGTTCAAATCTTATCAATACCGATAAAAATATTTCCGAAAAAGTTGTAAAAAAACCTATTGAAAGTGTAGTTCTGGAAATAGGACAAAAAGGAACTATTGATGATGTAGAATATAGTGTTGTTGGACTTGTTATCAGAAAATATGGATCACATACATTTTGGCGAGAATATTATTTAAAAGACAAAAAAGGAGAAGATGCTTTTTTAAGTGAGAGCGACGGACATTGGATCTTATTACATGAGGTTAATAGAGAAGATGCGAATAAAAAGACTTGGAGCACTATATTTGTAGAGTTCAATTCTATCAATTACCGCAGGTACGAAACTACAGAATGTACAATTTATGCAGCAGCAGGTTTTTTTGAAGATAAACTAAGCTTTGGAGTTGCTACTTATAGAGAATATGTAAACGGAATCCATATGATTTCAGAAGAAAAATCGGCGGGGAATACCCAATATTTTTCTGGAAAACATATTTCTAAATATAAAATAAAAAGGGCTTTCAAGATTAATAACCTACCCAATTATTCAGGAATTGGGATTGTTCAGCCGTTTTATGTCAATTTTACACAAGCGTTGAATATAATGGCCGTAGCAGCATTGATGGTTTGCTTGGTTCAATTATACGTTGTTGTTTCAAGAACCAATAAAACGATTTTTTCACAAGAAGTAAATTTTGCAGATGTAAAAGATAAAGAACTGGTAAGTAAAAGCTTTGAACTATCGGGAGGTTCTGCACCTTTAAAAGTAGCCGTTTCTTCAGAGGTTGATAATTCCTGGGCAAATGTAGGATTGGGCCTAGTGAATGAAAGGACGAATGAAATTACTTTTGCCTCAAAAGACATTGAACAATATCACGGATATGAAGATGGCGAAAACTGGAGTGAAGGAAATCAAAAAGAAGAATTTAATTTCTGTGGAGTTGCTCCGGGAAAATATCACTTTTTAGTCTCTGCTGAAAGACAAGAACCCTTACAGACTTTTGCACCATCAACATTCTTATCTTCAGATGGTCAACTGACTTTATCAAGAGATGCGTATGGAATTATTAATGTTACCAACAACAATACTGCAACAACAACTAGTCAAACTTTTGGAGATTCAAAACTTATAAAACAAGATACTGTAAGTGAGCTCGGAAAACTGGTTCACCAAACTTTGGGAAAAGCAGACATAGATTCTTTGCTAAATGCTAATGCTTTCTTAGGAATTTCCGATGCTGTTCTTGCTGATAACAAATCTGTAAAAATAAAAGCAGAATGGCTTCCTGTGTCTTTCTGGAACTTCGGAATTATTTTGGCACTTATCGTCGGATTTGTAGTAGCATGCTTTTTCGGAAGAAGGTCTTTTGAAAGATCGAAGTGGTTTAACAGTTCAAATTCACCTTACACCTATTCATAAGCAATGGCAAATGTTATTAACTATATAAAAGAAAATTGGATTCTGTGTCTTATCGGAGTTTTTTTTATAGGTTACTTTACCTATCTTACTTTCGATGGAAATCAGTTCTGTGATTGTGAAAAAACAGAAACTTACCGAGATGGAACCACAAGAAGACATCATTCTTCAGGAGCAGGATATTACAGATATTATCACAAATAAAAATATAAACTATGAACCAAATAAACTTTTTCCCAATCATAAACTCTGTGATTTATTCATTTTTAGGAATCGCAATCTTACTTATTTGCTATTTAATCATTGAGAAGCTGACACCGGAAAAAACCTGGCAGGAGATTGTCCGAAACGGAAATACAGCAGTAGCCATTGTTTTCGGAGCTTTTATCATCGGAATTTCAATCATTATAAGTGCAGCAATCCATGGATAATAAAAAGAGGATTCCTCTTGAGTTATTATTGATGTTTTCTGTGTTTGTCATTGCAACTTGCGGACTGATTTACGAATTGGTGGCAGGAGCTTTGGCGAGCTATCTTTTGGGAGATTCTGTAAAACAATTTTCCTTTATCATCGGAGTTTATCTTTTCTCGATGGGGGTGGGATCATATTTTGCAAAATTCATTAAAGGAAATTTAATTGATAAATTCATAGAAATTGAAATTTTAGTCGGAATTATTGGTGGAATAAGTTCTGTAGTCCTATTCATACTGTTTAATACCTTAGCTCATTTTGAAGCGGTTCTGTATCTTTTTGTTTTTTTTACAGGATGTTTGGTAGGGGTGGAAATTCCACTCCTGATGAATATTTTAAAGGACAGGGTTCAGTTTAAAGATTTAGTTTCAAATGTTTTTGCTTTCGACTATATAGGTGCTTTATTGGCTTCCATTTTATTCCCTTTGGTTTTAATTCCTAATCTGGGCATTGTAAAAACACCGTTGTTTTTTGGATTGATCAATATTTCGATTGCTATATTCTTATGTTTCTATCTTAAAAAGGAACTGTCAAAATCTTTTTCTTTAAGAGTAAAATCAATCGGAGCATTTCTTTTGCTCGTTGCTCTTTTTATTTTTTCAGACAAGATTTTATCATTTTCGGAAGAGAAGTTGTATGGAGAAAATGTGGTATATACAAAAAGCTCCCCTTATCAACGAATTGTTTTAACAAGAAACAACCGCGAATTCAGATTATATTTAAATAACAATTTACAGTTCTCTTCCGTTGACGAATACCGTTACCACGAAGCTTTGGTTCATCCCGCAATGTCGATGGCAAAAAAGATCGACAATATTTTGATTTTAGGTGGAGGTGATGGTTTTGCAGTTCGTGAAGTTTTAAAATACAAAGAAGTTAAAAATATCACTCTTGTTGATTTAGATGGTGAAATGACTAATTTTTTCAAAAATAATGAAACGATGCGTCAGCTAAATCAAAGTTCTTTATCAAATCCAAAGCTGAAAGTAATCAATAAAGACGCTTATATTTGGGTAAAAGAGAATACTAAGAAATATGACGTGATCATTATTGACTTTCCGGATCCTTCGAATTATAGCTTAGGAAAACTCTACTCCTTGCAGTTTTACAAAGAACTCGAACGATTGACTACTTTAGAGACTAAAATCGTGGTACAAACAACTTCTCCTTATTTTGCTCCAAAATCTTTTTGGTGCATCGAGAAGACCATCAATCAGATTTTTCCGTTTACTTCGGCATATCATACATATGTACCTTCTTTTGGAGAATGGGGGTTTTCAATGGGGTCTTTTGAACCTATCAATAATAAGATGTACAGAAAAATTCCGGGGTTAAAATTCTACGATTACAATTTTTCTCAGCTTTCTTATTTCACCAAAGATATGAGAACCAAAGATATTGAAGTCAATCGTTTGGATAATCAAATTTTAGTACGCTATTTCGATGAAGAGTGGGGAAAAGTACAGTAGAAAAGATTTCCTGAAAACGATGTTGTTAGGGAGTCTCATGCTTCCTTTTTTACAATATTGCAGTAAAAAAGGAAAATCATTGCTGCTTAAGATTACAGGAACAAATCATATTCTCGGGCATAAACTTTGGGCAAAAGACTTTCCAAAACCTTCAGAAGAAATTTATACAAAATATCTCATCGTTGGTGGTGGGATTTCCGGGCTTTCAGCATGTCGATTTTTTAGTCAAAACAACGAAAATAATTACCTGCTATTGGAGATGGAAAATCATCTAGGAGGAAATTCATCAAACGGACAAAATAAGTTTTCAAAATTTCCTTTGGGAGCACATTATTTACCATTACCTAATAAGGAGAATGTAGAAGTTATCGAATTTTTAAAAGAATGTGGAATTTATCAGGGAAACGATGAGACTGGTGAACCTGTTTTAGATGAATATCAAATGACTTTTCCCCAACAGGAAAGATTGTTTTTTAAAAATGTTTGGCAAAATGATATCGTTCCTCAAAATGGAATTTCTTCAGAAACCAAAAAAGAATTGGATGCCTTTTTCAAAATGATGGATCATTTTCGGGATAAAAAAGATTCGGAAGGAAAATATTGGTTTTCAATTCCGGTTCATGATTCAAGTCAGGAAGATGAGGCTTTACAATTGGAAAAAATAGTTTTTAAAGATTGGCTTACACAGAAAAATTTTAAATCTGAAGAATTGCTTTGGCTGTTAGATTACTCCTGTCGTGATGACTATGGTTTGGGAATAAACTATGTTTCGGCTTGGGCGGGAGTTCATTATTTTGCAGGAAGAAAAAATAACTGGAGCAAAAAATACAAAGATCAGGTTTTCACGTGGCCGGAAGGAAATGCTCGATTAGCAAAGCATTTTTCAAAGTATACAAAACAGAAATTTTTACCGAATCATTTAGTTTTTGATATTAAAATTAATGAAAATGTTGAGGTTTTAAGTTTTGATAATGCTCAAAAAAAGACAAAGAAAATCATTGCAGAAAAAGTGTTGTTTGCAACACCGCAATTTGTGAACGAAAGAATTTTCAATACTAAAAAAACAAGCAATTTTCATAATGTTCCTTGGCTTTTAACTACCATTACATTACGAAATGAATTTGGGGGAGATGAAGAATTGGCTTGGGATAATGTGATTTTTGGTTCAGACGGATTAGGATATATTTATGATCAGCATCAGAATGTCGAACAAATTATGGGGGAAAAAGTAATCACTTATTATCGTAGTTTTTCGACAAGTGACTGTAAAAAAGCAAGAAAAAAGCTATATACTTTAACAGAAGATCAGTTAAAAACTTTGGTGCTGAACGATTTGAAAAAAGCACACCCATTAATTGAAGATTTTATTATTGAAATGCAGTTTCATAAAATAGGTCATGCAATGATTGCTCCGGTTCCTAATCAGATTTTTGGAAACCTTAAAGCTAAAGAGCCGATTGATGAGAAAGTTTTCTTTGCCCATTCTGATCTTTCGGGAATTTCGATTTTCGAAGAGGCTTTTTATCAGGGATTAAGGGCAGCAAAGCAAATGATATGATATCGTTTTATAATTAAAATAATGAACATTCATTTATGAAACAACCTTGGATACATAATGCAAAAATAGACGGTTGGTTTATTCTGTTACCTCCTTTTTTGATCTTGGGAATTATTTTACTTTTTCAGAAACAGGTTCAGGGATTGGAAAATCATTTTTCTTTTTATACATGGCTTTTTCTTATTGTTTTTGTAGATGTTGCTCACGTTTATTCCACCTTATTCAAAACATATTTTGTAAAAGAAGAGGTCAATAAAAGAAGGCTTTTATATTACGGAATTCCTATTTTGAGTTGGGTTTTAGGTTTATTTTTCTATCAATTCGGAAGTTTGGTTTTCTGGTCAGTATTAGCTTTAATTGCAGTTTTTCATTTTATCCGTCAGCAGTATGGTTTTATGAGAATTTATGCAAGATTTGAACCTAATAATTTAAGCAAAAGAATTGATGAGGTTGCCGTATATTCAGCCACAATTTTTCCGATGTTGTACTGGTTTAAAACACCAAGAGCTTTTACATGGTTTGTCGAAAATGAATTTCACTGGCTTCAGAATTTACCGGATTATGTACCATTAATCACGGTTTTATATTTTGTTATTTTAATCATCTGGGGTATAAAAACAGCTTTTGAAATCTTTAAGACAAGGCAATGGAATATTCCTAAAATCGCTTTAATTGCTGGAACTTATCTTTCATGGTATTTTGGGATCGTGTATTTTAACAATGATCTGCTTTTTACGTTTCTAAACGTAGTTTCACACGGAGTTCCTTATATTGCATTAATTTATATCCGGGAAATTAAGCAGAAAAAAAAGACGGAACTTAATACGCTTTCAATCTTTCAATCTAGTTTCGGGATATTTCTATTTATTGCAATCATCTTAGCGTTTGCATTTTTTGAAGAGTTTTTGTGGGAAGTTTTAGTGTGGAACGAACATTTTTCATTGAATCTAAGTCTTTCGAAAAACTGGTTTCAGTTTTTAATTCCGCTGTTAGTAGTTCCTCAATTAACACATTATTTATTAGATGGCTTTATTTGGAAAAACACCAAAAAAGTTACCTAATTTTGTCTCATAAATTAAAAAGTATGACTATGCAGAAGTTCTTTCTTTCATTAATGGTTTTGTTTGGACTATTGGGAGTAAAAGCCCAGCAAAAAACATTCTGTAATCCCATCAATATAGATTATGGATATACGCCTTTCGAGTCTTTTTCAAAACAAGGAAAACACCGTGCAACAGCCGATCCGGTAATTGTTAATTTTAAAAATAAGCTATTTCTTTTTTCTACCAATCAGGAAGGGTATTGGTATAGTGACGATATGCTCGATTGGAAGTTTGTAAAAAGAAAATTTCTCAGAGATAATAAATATATTCATGATCTGAATGCTCCTGCGGTTTGGGCCATGAAAGATACTTTGTATGTATTTGGTTCTACCTGGGAGCAGGATTTCCCGATCTGGAAAAGCACAAATCCAACAAAAGATGACTGGAAAATTGCTGTTGATACTCTAAAAGTGGGAGCTTGGGATCCTGCATTTCATTATGATGAAGACAAAAACAAATTATATCTGTATTGGGGATCAAGTAATGAATGGCCGCTTTTGGGAACAGAAGTAAAGGTAAAAACATTACAATCAGAAGGATTTGTAAAACCTATCTTAAGATTGAAACCGGAAGATCACGGTTGGGAAAGATTCGGGGAATATAATGATAATGTTTTTCTTCAGCCTTTTGTAGAAGGAGCATGGATGACGAAGTATAAAGATAAATATTATATGCAATACGGTGCTCCTGCAACGGAATTTAGCGGGTATTCAGATGGAGTGTATGTGAGTAAGAATCCTTTGGAAGGTTTTGAATATCAACAGCACAATCCGTTTTCGTATAAACCTGGAGGTTTTGCAAGAGGAGCGGGACACGGCGCAACTTTTGAAGACAATTACAAAAATTGGTGGCACATTTCAACGATTTTTATTTCTACCAAGAATAATTTTGAAAGAAGATTGGGAATCTGGCCGGCCGGATTTGATAAAGATGATGTCATGTATTGTAACACCGCCTACGGAGATTATCCGACGTTTCTTCCTCAATATGCTCAAGGCAAAGATTTTTCTAAGGGGTTGTTTGCTGGTTGGATGCTACTGAATTATAACAAACCTGTTCAGGTTTCATCAACTTTGGGAGGATATCATTCGAATTATGCAGTGGATGAAGATATTAAAACCTATTGGAGTGCAAAGACAGGGAACTCAGGAGAATGGTTTCAGACTGACTTAGGAGAAGTATCTACCATTAATGCTATTCAGATCAATTATGCGGATCAGGATGTTGAGTTTTTAGGAAAAACTCTGGGTAAAATGCATCAATATAAAATCTATGGTTCCAACGACGGTAAAAAATGGAATGTTATTGTAGATAAAAGTAAAAATACAAAAGACGTTCCCCACGATTATGTTGAGTTAGAAAAACCGACAAAAGCAAGATTTCTGAAAATGGAAAATCTGAAAATGCCGACAGGAAAATTTGCATTAAGTGGTTTCAGGGTTTTTGGAAAAGGGGCTGGAACTGTTCCTGCGAAAGTCCAGAATTTTGTTCCTCTAAGATCTGATCCTAAAAAATACGGAGAAAGAAGAAGTATATGGATGAAGTGGCAGCAAAATTCTGATGCAGACGGATATGTTATCTATTGGGGAAAATCTCCTGACAAATTATACGGAAGCATCATGGTTTACGGCAAAAACGAGTACTTCTTTACCGGAGCAGACAGAGCGGATTCGTATTATTTCCAGATTGAAGCTTTTAATGCGAATGGAGTTTCTGAGAGAACGGAAGTTGTAAAGTCAGAATAAATTAAGAATATAAACGCCTTGATCATTTCAAGGCGTTTTTGTTTTTATCAATCTGTTTTAGAAATTCATAGATTGAATTGATCACAGAAGAAGCGTTTTTCTCATTACTCCAATCTAAATGATCACCGGAAAACTTATAAGAACGATTATAAACTTTATTCTTATTTAGAACAGAATCTAAAATGTTTTTCTGTGATAAAGGAATAACTTGATCGCGATTTCCATAAAAAGAAATAGTAGGAGGTGAGCTTTCATTGATCCAGAAAACCGGATTAGGGATGTCTTGATTAGTAATATCTGTTGGGGTAGGCTTGGTTAAATCAATCATATGTTTTTCAACAAAAGGATAATCAGTATAATTGGTGAAATCGGGATGAAGTAAATCAGCTGGTCCTACAATATTGACAATAGCTCTTACTTTTGTTCTGTACTTGTTATCAAAAAGATTATTATAGCTATACAACATTGATAGATGTGCACCTGCACTGTTTCCAAGTAAAATAAAGTTAGGATTAAGTTTTATTTCTAATGATTTTTTTACCAGAAAACCTAAAGCACTATCAATATCATCTGTTTGATTGGGAAGAATAAAAGTGTTATTACTGGCTAATCTGTAATTGATATTAGCAAAAGCATAATTAGGAAACTTTTCCATCATAGAAAAAGCAAAATAATTGAGATTTGATTTGTCACCGGCTTTCCAACCTCCACCATGAATAAGGACAAAAATTCCTTTTATTGAATCTTTATGTATTGGAAGATAGAAATCCAATTTTTGTTCAGAGTTATTACCATAAGAGAGATTCTTCTCAACAATAAATGAAACATTGTTTCCAATATAAATAGTTTTTTCTTTTTTACAATTAAAAAGAAGAAGTATGAGAAATGAGAATAACCAATATTTTTTCATAATCTTAAATGTAATAAAAAACCCGCCAATTTCTCGACGGGTCGTTGTACAAAATAATTTATATGAAGAATGATTGTTGTTTTATCGGGTTCTGTTTTTTATTTCGTCTGATGCGCTTTCAATATTTCTTACCTTTTTCACTTTTTGGTTTCCGAAATTATAAGTGATACTAAAAGTTCCTCCTCTTCTGAACTGATCGTTTCTTACAAAATTGTAGTTTCCATCAGCTTGATAATCTTCGATTTCTACGATATTAGTTCTTAAAACATCCGTTAGGTTCAACGCGAACGTCCAGTCGTTCCAGTTTTTCTTAAGACTTACGTCTAAACTCATCAGGTTTTTCAGCATTCCCAGCTCGATTTGTTGCTTGTCTACGAAGAAATAATTGACTCCTAAAAACCATGTTTTATTTTTATCCAATCGAAGAGTGTTATTGGATTGAATCACAATGCTTGATGATTTTTTGTTATTTACATAATTATCAAACACCTGACCTGTTGTTGGGTCTGTATTTAACGTTCCGTCATTAATATTACGTTGAACACCGATATTAAAATTTGTCATTAAATACTGTTTGAAGAATGTTTTTTGTACTCCCACCATGGCAGACATTTCCTGCTTCGTTCCAAAATTAGTTCTGATGTAGGCCAATGATACTTTTTTGATCCCATTTTCCATATATTCTCTCTGCAAAGGAACCTGAGTGATTACATCTTTAAATAAAGAATGGTTCAGGATCAGGAAATAAGAGTTTTTATACATATAAGTCAGTTCCTGATTATAAGTAGAAGAAGCTTTTACAAAAGGGTTATTCTGTGTGTAGTTATCTTGTGTGATGATATTTTTCACAGGATTAAGCTCCCAAAAACTTGGTCTTCTCATTCTGCTTGAAAATGAATAGGAAATATTATTTTTATCATTAATGGCATAGTTGAAACTTGCATATGGTAAAAAATTGCTGTAATTTCTTTCAATTCTGCTATACTCCGGAGAAGCATTGTCTGAAGTTCCCAAACTGTTGGTAATCTCGTATCTTGCCCCTACTTTTCCTGAAAATTTATCAGAAAATTTCTTTTCAAATGTTACATACAGTCCGTAGATATTTTCATCATAAATAAAATGGTTGAAATCTTCTTTCGGTGCTAGTTGATTTCCATTTGTGTCGTAGTTATAAATGTAATTTTTTGTATCGTTATCCGTTTTGGTCTTATTATAATTTCCACCGGCAGAAAAAGTAAAATCTTTTTTAAATTTCTTGATATAATCTACAGTTCCGGAGAAATTATTGATAATTTGTGGTATATTTTGAGTGATTTTTAAGCTGTGTTGAGTGAAATCACTAAATGCACCCGGAACCATTGTATTGTTGTCAGAATACTGAAATCTTTTATAATTAAGATAAGCAGCATTTACATTCAGCTTACTTCCTAAAGAATCCAGTTTCACTTCATAATTTAAGTTGACAGAATTATTATAACTACGGGCATCCTCTTTATTTTTTGTTTGGGTATAAGTGGTTCCCATAATTCCATTTTTAGGCTGTGTTAAAGTATTTAATAAATCAATGGTTGAATTATAACTTTTATTTGCCGAAGAATTCCAAGACAGTGCTAAGTTGCTTTTTTCATTTAATTGATAATCAATGTTTAAATACCCTCCGATATTTTTATTTGGATCATCAATATTTCCTACAGATTCATTTCGGATATCTCCAATCCCGTTTCTAAGAACATACTCTTGTGCCTGAATATTTTCACCTCCATTCAGATTAGCATTGATTCCCAGTTTATCTTTTCTGTAATTGGCTGAAAAACTTGCGGAACTTGCGTTGTATTTATTTTGAGAATTTGCCATTCTCATGTTACCGTTTAAACCGTCACTCATTTTCTTTTTCAAAATGATATTGATGATTCCGTCAGAAGATTCTACCTGATACTCACTTCCTGGAACGGTAATGACTTCAATTTTCTGGATGTTTTCCGCAGGGGTGTTTTTTAAGAATTGTGTCAAAGATTCTGCATCCATATTGGTTTTTCTTCCGTTGATGTAGATCAGAGCGTTATTTTTTCCTGCGATTTTTAAAGTTTTATCGTCAGTTGTTGACAAAAGTGGGGTTTGTCTCAAAAGATCAAACGTGGTATTTCCTTTGGTTACTGGCGAAGCGGCTACATCATATACAAAACGATCGCTTTGTTTTTTGAATATCTGTTTTTTTAAAGTAACTGCTTCTATATCTTGAGTCTTTTCAGTTTCCTGCTTTTTCTGTTGGGCGAAAGCTAATCCGCTGAAAAATAAGGCTGCGATGAGAATTGGCGTTTTCATAATTTTATTTTTAAGAGTGGTTTTGTCTATTAGCTTGTATTTATTATTATTTAACATTGCAAAGATATATAATAAATTTAGTATCATGCAATACAAAGTACTTAAAATATTTTGAAATTAATTTTAACATTCTGATTTTCAGCTATTAAAATTTAATAATAAATTCTTTAAAATCTTGAGTATCTATATTACTAGACAATTATAACATAGATTTTGTTACAATAATGAGTTAAATTTTAGAAATTTTTAATGATTTTAAATAGAAAAGTAAAGATGTATTGATTTTATGATTAATTTAGTAAAAATCAAAAATTAGTAACTTATGAGAAAAATTTATCATTTATTTCTACTATTATTTATATTATTTTCATGCAAAAGTGATTATTATATGGATTCTGAGAATTCCCAAACCCTTCAGTCAAATTATAATTTTGGGAATACTGCTCAAAGAAATTTTCAAGGGCAGGTTTTGGCAACCAACGGAAGTCCTATTTCCGGAGCAACAGTTACGATAGGAGCCACTATGGTTCAAACCAATTCAGAAGGTTTTTTTGTTTTTAAAGATGCGCAGGTGAAAGAAAACTTTGCCCACATTAAAGTAAGCAAGTCAGGGTATATCAATGCTTCCCGTGTTTTGGTTCCTACTAATGGAAATAATAGAGTGAACATTATGATGATTCCGGCAACGGTTACCTCTACGATTGCTTCCGGAGCAACGGCAACGGTTACTTTATCCAATGGAACTAAAGTTAAATTTGATGGAAGTTTTAAAGATGCAAGTGGTAATGCATACAGCGGAAATATAAGCGTTGCTGTATATCATTTGAATCCTTCGAATCCATATCTGAATGAATTAATGCCTGGATCTTTCCTGGCGACCAATTCAAGCGGAGATTCCAGAGTAATGGAAACTTATGGAATGTTACATGTGCAACTAACCGGAAGTTCAGGACAAAATTTGCAAATTGCTTCTGGACATACCGCAGAAATTACTGTTCCTTTAGATGCTGCACAAGTAGCCGGATCACCTGCAACGATTCCTTTATGGTCATATAATGAAGATACGGGAATGTGGAATGAAGAAGGGGCGGCCACTAAAGTAGGAAATACTTATGTAGCTAATGTAGCCCATTTTTCGTGGTGGAATTGCGATGCACAGTTTGCGCAAAGTACTCTTAAAGTGAATGTTAAAAATGTAGCAGGACAAGCGGTAAGCAATATAAAAATTGGTTTAAAAAGGAACAATCAGACTTATGAAACGTATGCTTTAACGGATAATAATGGTTTGGCTTCCGGTATAGTTCCTGCCAATGAAACACTTACTATGAAAGTGTATGATGTATGTAATACAGTGCTTTCTACCACTACAATTGGACCTTTTACAGCAGGGGTTACTACTACATTACCAGATATTATCTTGCCTAATGCCAATACATTTTCCATTCAGGGAGTTTTGAAAACCTGTGCCGGAGCAAATGTTACAGATGGATTTGTAACGCTGAGGTATGCCGCCAGTTCAGGAAATTATTTTCAAACCGTTACTGCATTGGTTACAAATGGAAGCTTTACTATTAATACTTCCGGATGTTCAAGCAGTCAGCAGTTTGTATTACAGGGTTACGATCTTACGAACCTTCAGACGACTGGAGAAATTAATTTTACAGGAGTATCGCCGACTACCAATCTGGGAAATATCACGGTATGTATTGCGGTATCAGAATTTATAAGTTATCAGATCGATAGCCAAGCTGTAAAATATCTTATTTCAGGAATAAATGCCAGCTATGGGGCAAATGGTACAACAGTTCCTAATACTCTTCATATCAGTTCCCAGGCTGCCAATGCATTTTTTAGTTTAAATGCTACGATGAATCCTCCGGCTGTGGGAGCTTATACTACGGGCTTTGTTACAGAGTTTACAGGAGGTAGTTTTAGTGCGAATCCACCTAATAATGTTACATTGCAACTTAATAGCTTTGGGGCAGTAGGTCAGTATATAGACTTTACTATTAATGGAACTTATACAGATTCAACAGGTGCTCATACATTTACTGCAACAGGACATGTAAAGCGTGATTATTAAATAACTTTGATAAAATAAAAAGGACCGAAAGGTCCTTTTTTTATGTTTATTCTCTGTCAAATTGGGCAAGCTTCTTATCAATCCAAATCGTAGCGAACGGGAAAAAAGCTGAGATTAAAGAGAATACGAAATCTTCGTCATCCCAAGTAAATATTTTTCTTACAGAAGGTACAAATAAAAGATAAATGGTAAAGAATAACCCGTGAATACTGCCAATGGTACTAATGTAAACAATAGGAATAATACCGGTAGGATCTAAACGAATCCAGATCATGGCTGTAAATAGAAAAAACCAGGATATTGCTTCGGCTAAACATACTTGTCTAAACCATTTAATAACTCTTTCCTGAGGATATTTTGTGAAAATTTTTTCGAGAAAATTCATTGTATAATTTTATCAGACATCTATTTATAAAAACTACTCCCGTCCAGATATTCAAAAACTTCGGGAGGAAGCATAGGTCTTACATTTTTATTTTCTTTGATCATGTTGCGAATTTCTGTCGCAGAAAGTTCTATAATAGGAGCTTTGATCAAAGAGATGTTTTCATGTTGTTGATATTCAGTTGATTTTGCTTCATCTTCAGAAACTCTTGGGTAAACTATAATGTGATAATTCTTAATTAAATAATCAGCATTTTTCCATTTGTGAAGACCTTTTAAGTTGTCTTCCCCCATAATTAAGCTAAAAGAATATTTAGGATATTTTTCATTCAGATAAGTTAAAGTATCAATTGTATAGCTTGGTTTAGGAAGAGAAAATTCAACATTTGAAGCTTTAATATTAGGATAATTTTTAAGAGCGAGTTCTACCATATCAAGCCGGTTGTGGTCACTCAGTAATGTCTTTTTATCTTTAAAAGGATTTTGAGGGCTTACTACAAACCACACTTCGTTCATATCTGAATTTTCTAAAATATAATTAGCAAGAATCAGATGACCGATATGAATAGGATTAAAAGATCCAAAGAAAAGACCCACTTTTTTCATGATAAACAGAATGATTAATTATCTCTGAACTTTACATCTTTAATATTCAAATAATGGGTAACATTCCCTTTCCAGTGGTTTTCTTCTAAAGTAAAGGCAATGTCGAAACTTTTATTTTTAAACTCTTCTGCAAATTGCCCCAGTTTGAAGCCTACACACTCTATATTTCTGTTTGTAGATTCTTGTCTTATGTAAAATTTAAGATGATTATTATCTTTTCCCATTGTTTTCAAATAACCGGAAAGCATCTGATTACTCATGGAAAAGATTGGTTTCATATTATGTGGTCCGAATGGAGCCAGCTTTCTATGGAAATTGATGAATTCACGATTGATATCTTCAACTTGAATTTCCGTATCAATATTAATAGAAGGTTCTCTTTGATGTTCCTGAATCTTTTCCGAGACTATTTTTTCAAATTTTTCTTTAAAAGCTTCAAACTTTTCTTTCTCCATCGAGAGACCAGCTGCAGCATGATGTCCACCGAATTTTAAGAAAAATTCAGAACACATATCCAAAGCTTCATGTACATCAAAGTCAGAAACAGATCTTGCAGAAGCTACCATTTCGCCATTATTTCCGTCAGTAAAAACCAAAGTGGGTTTATAATACGTTTCAATCAGTCGGGAAGCAACAATTCCGATCACTCCTTTATTCCATTCAGGATGGTAAACAATGGTGCTGTGTTTGGTTTGCTGTTGAGATTCTATAATCTGATTGAGTGCGGAAAGAGTAGAATTCATGTCAAGCTCTCTTCTTTCATCATTAAGATTCATGATATCACTTACAATTTGATGGGCATGTTTCAAATTGTCAGAAACCATAAGTTCTACAGCAGCTCTTCCGTGAGAAATTCTCCCTGCTGCATTTATTTTTGGAGCAATTTCAAAAACAATATTTGAAATTTCAAAATGAGACAGCTTATCTTCAGGGATTAACAATCTTAAACCTAAATTTCTAGTTTTACGCAAGACCTTAAGACCCATTTTGGCTAAAACCCGATTTTCTCCGGTCATGGAAACAATATCTGCAGCAATAGAAATTGCCAGCAAATCTGTTAATTCAAACAACTCTGCCTCAGGAATTTTGTAGATGGTATTTAATCCTTGGCAAAGTTTAAACCCAACTCCGCAACCTGAAAGTTCTTTAAACGGATATCTGCAATCACTTCTTTTAGGATCAAGAACAGCAACTGCATTGGGAATTTCTTCACCTGGTAAATGATGGTCGCAAATGATAAAATCAATATTCAGATCCTTAGCATAGCTTATCATATCCAAAGCTTTGATCCCACAATCGAGAGCAATGATTAATGAGAAACCATTTTCTTTGGCAAAATCTATCCCTTCTGTTGAAATTCCGTAACCTTCAGAATTCCTGTCAGGAATGTAGTAATCCAAATATTTTTTTTCAACGATTTTGCTGAGGTACAGGTACATCAGTGCAACCGCTGTAGTTCCATCTACGTCGTAATCACCATATACCAATATTTTTTCACCATTTTCAATAGCGGTTGCAATACGCTCAACAGCTTTTTGCATATCTGCCATTAAAAACGGACTATGGATATCATTAAGATTAGGCTTGAAGAATTCTCGGGCCTTTTGATAATTGTCTATGCCTCTAAGAACAAGAAGTTTGGATTCAAAAGTTCCAAAACCAAGTGATGAACTTAATCTGTCTACAATATCTTCATCCGGTTCGGGTTTGTAAATCCATTTTTGACTCATTTCACAAAAATAAGGAAAAAAGTTCTAAAAGCCTAAGATAAAAAATACCCTTTCAGGTCTTTGTTGGGTAATTTTAACTTTAAAATTATCTTAGAAATAAGTATCTTCGCGGTCCACAAGTCAAAATAACAATTATGAAAAAAATTACATTCTGCCTGATGTTCATCGGGGCAATGCATTCGATCAATGCTCAAAAAATCAATCTTGGAAAAGCTGCGGGCATGGTATCTAACGGAGCGAAAGCTTTAACTTTCACTAATGAAGACGCTATTAAATTATCCAAAGAATCTGTAGAATGGATGGATAAAAATAACAAGGTTGCAGGTCCAAAAGATCCTTACACTGTTAGATTAAACAAGCTTTTCGGAAAACACAAAAGCCAGGATGGTCTTAATCTTAATTACAAGGTTTATTTAGTTAAAGACATTAATGCTTTTGCTTGTGCAGACGGAAGCGTACGTGTATTTTCATCATTAATGGATATCATGACGGATGATGAATTATTAGCGGTAATTGGTCACGAAATTGGACACGTAAAAAATCAGGATACAAAAGATGCGATGAAATCGGCCTACTTAAAAGCTGCGGCTTTGGATGCAGCTTCTTCGGCATCTAATGCAGTTGCAACTTTGAATGAAAGTCAGGTGGGGAAAATGGCAAACGCTTTTCTTGATGCTTCTCACAGTAAAAAACAGGAATCTGAAGCAGATACCTATTCTTATGATTTTATGAAGGCAAATAAATATAATATAGTAGGAGCCTATACAGCATTTAAGAAATTGGCTTTGCTTTCTGAAGGAGGAACACAACAATCAGGTTTCCAAAAAATGTTTAACTCACATCCGGATAGCAACAAAAGAGCTGAAGCTGTAAAAAAACGTGCTGAGAAAGATGGATTGTGGAAAGATCCAGGAACGGTTTCTTTGCCGACGACTAAGCTTACAAAATAGGTATAGATCAAATAATTAAAAATAAAAAATCCTCAAATTTAATTTGAGGATTTTTCTTTATATAAATTTTAATGTTGTCGAAGATTAAGAGTACATTTTCTCTTTTAATTCTTTTACTTTTTTATCTGCAAGATACTCATCGTAAGTCATTTCTCTGTCGATAATTCCTGTTGGAGTTAATTCGATGATTCTGTTACAGACTGTTGAAAGCATTTCGTGGTCATGAGACGCTAATAAAAGATTTCCTTTGAAGTTAGACAATGAATTGTTCAGCGTAGTGATACTTTCAAGGTCTAAGTGGTTCGTAGGTTCGTCAAGTAAAAGAACGTTAGCTTTCTGGAGCATCATTCTACTGAACATACATCTCATTTTTTCACCTCCGGAAAGTACTTTACAAGATTTTAACGCTTCATCACCAGAGAAAAGCATTCTTCCTAGGAATCCTCTTACGAATTCTTCGTGACGCTCTTCATCATTTTTTGTGAATTGTCTCAACCAGTCAACCAAGCTTAAATCTTCCTGGAAGAAGTTGGTGTTGTCTAAAGGCATATGAGATTGGTTTGTTGTAACTCCCCAAGCAACAGTTCCTTTGTCTGCTTCAACGTTTCCTGCTAAAATTTCAAAAAACTCTGTAATTGCCAATGAATTTTTAGACAAAACAGCAACTTTATCTCCTTTTTTAAGATTTAAATCAATGTTTGAGAACAACAATTCTCCGTCTTTCGTTTTTTCAAGACCTTTTACATCCAAGATCTGATCTCCTGCTTCTCTTTCCATTTCGAAAATAATTGCAGGATATCTTCTTGAAGATGGTTTAATATCATCGATGTTTAATTTATCGATCATTTTCTTTCTTGCAGTAGCCTGTTTAGCTTTTGCAACGTTTGAACTAAATCTCGCGATGAAATCCTGAAGCTCTTTCTTCTTTTCCTCCGCTTTTTTGTTAGCCTGAGCTCTTTGTCTCGTTGCTAACTGAGAAGCTTGATACCAGAAAGAGTAGTTACCCGTATAAAGGTTAAGTTTAGCATAATCAAGGTCACCGATGTGCGTACAAACCGTATCCAAGAAGTGACGGTCGTGAGATACAACGATTACTGTATTTTCATAATCAGCCAAGAAGTCTTCTAACCATGAAATTGTATCAATATCAAGGTCATTCGTAGGTTCATCCAAAATCAATACATCAGGATTTCCGAAAAGCGCCTGAGCCAAAAGAACTTTTACTTTGTCTTTGTTCTCCAGTTCGCTCATCATTTGCCAATGCATATCGTCTGTAATACCAACGTTTGAAAGCATTGTCTGTGCATCAGATTCTGCAGTCCAGCCTCCCATTTCGTCGTAGATTACACCTAGTTCTCCTGCCTTAATTCCGTCTTCGTCAGAGAAGTCTTCTTTCGCATAAAGCGCATCCATCTCTTCTTTTATCTCGAATAATTTTTTATTACCTCTCAAAACCGCTTCAAGTACAGTAAATTGATCATAAGCAAAGTGATCCTGCTCAAGAACTGACATTCTTTTTCCAGGTTCCAAAGATACGTGTCCTGTTGTTGGGTCTTGTTTTCCTGTTAATATTTTAAGGAACGTAGACTTTCCTGCACCATTTGCTCCGATAATCCCGTAGCAGTTTCCTTTCGTAAACATAATGTTTACCTCGTCAAAAAGAACTCTTTTCCCGAATTGTAAAGATAAGTTAGATACTGTTAACATATAGTTTTGTAAATTTGGCGCAAAAATACGAAAAGAATTTGGGTATTTCGTAATAATGTAATATTCAAGTTTTTAAATATGGGGTATTTTTTATATATTTCATTAATTAAATTTAATGAATATGGAGTCTCCATGAGACAACGTAATGAAGAATAGGGGGTAGCCTTATTGAATTATGATAGTATAGTAATTACACGAATTTTAAAATGAAGATTGAAAAGACAGTCAATATAGTAAACAGAAGAGCCAGATTTGAGTACGAAATTCTCGAAGAATATGAAGCCGGAATGGTTTTAACGGGTACGGAAATAAAATCTTTACGTTCTTCTAAAGCTTCTATTGCAGAATCGTTCTGTCAGTTTATTGATAGGGAATTATACATTATTAATATGATGATTGATGAATATAAATTGGGAACTTTTTATAATCACAAAACAAAAAGGGAACGGAAATTGCTCTTGCACAAAAAAGAATTACAAAAACTGGAAAAGAAATTAAAGGATGCAGGAAATACAATCATACCTTTAAAATTATATATCAACGACAGGGGAAAAGCAAAGGTCTTAATTGCCTTGGGTAGAGGGAAAAAACTCTTTGATAAAAGGGAAAGCATAAAAGATAGAGAAAATAAACGAAACCTGGATAGAATATTAAAGAAAAGTTAAAAATCATCTAAAAAACTTTGTATATAAAGAAAAATTATATTTATTTTGCATTATCAATTATTTAATCATTTAATTCTATGAAAAATCTAAAATTAGGAATTTCAGCATTGGCGCTTACTGTTGCTTCTACTGTGTTCGCTCAGACGACCAACAATCCTTGGTTGATCGGAGTTGGTGCTCATGCGGAGAACCACTTGGCACAAAGAGGAAACTTCAGTAATACGTTTTCTGCTAATAATTTGACGAAGACAATGTTCAATGTGAACAACTTCTCTATTACTCCACCATTGTCTAAGCTTACAGTAGCTAGAAACATTGGTAAAGGTTTAGTTATTGACTGGCAGACTTCTGTTGGGAATGTAGAAAACAAGAGATTCAACATGGGTAAAGAATTCATGTTAATGACTGGTCTTGGTTTCCAAGCTAAAGCAGCAGGTCTTTTATGGAATGAAGAATCTTGGTTCGATCCATATTTAAGAGTTGGTGCTAACTACTTAAGACATGACTATACAGGTCTTTCTTTCCCAAGAACAGATGCTAATGGGCAAGTTGTGTCTAACGGAGATAATGGGAATGAAAACGGTAAAGCAAACCACTTTACAGTTTCTACAGGTGCAGGTGTTAACTTTTGGGTAACTAAAAACTTCGGTTTAGGAGTTCAAGGTGACTATGTTTCAACTCCTGGAGATAAATCAACTGTTGCTAACTTCTGGCAAGCTTCAGCATCTTTGAACTTTAGATTTGGTAACAGAGATAGAGATAAGGATGGTATCTTAGATAAAGATGATCTTTGTCCTGATACACCAGGTTTACCAGAATTCCAAGGATGTCCTGATACAGATGGAGATGGTATTCCAGATAAAGACGATCAATGTCCAGAAGTTGCTGGTCCAGTAGAAAACAACGGTTGTCCTTGGCCAGATACAGATGGTGACGGTATTATCGATAAAGATGATGCTTGTCCTACAGTAGCAGGTCCTGCTGAAAACAATGGTTGTCCTTGGCCAGATACAGATGGTGACGGTATCTTAGATAAAGATGATGCTTGTCCTACAGTTCCTGGTTTACCAGAATACAACGGTTGTCCTAAACCAGCTGAACCACCAGTAGTGAAAATCAACGAGACATTGAAAGATATCTTATTTGATTTCAACAAAGCTACAATCAGACCAGAATCAAACGGTAAGTTAGATACTGCTGCTAGAATTATCAAAGAAGCTGATGAGGCTAACTTCCTAGTAGTAGGTATGACAGATGCTAAAGGTTCTGCTGCTTATAACTTGAACTTATCTAGACAAAGAGCTGCTGCTGTAGTAGGAGCATTAGAGGCTAGAGGTATTAACCCTAACACTCTTAAGTCTATCGGTATCGGTTCTCAAGAGGCTAAAGTTCCTGCAACTGCTACAGATGCAGAAAGACAAGCTGATAGAAAAGTTATCGTAAGAGCAATCTCAGGTGCTGATTGGGAAACTTACAAGAAAAATGATATCGTTGTAGCTACGAAACCAGCTAAAAAAGCGGTTAAGAAAAAAGCTCCAGCTAAAAAGAAAAAATAACTTATTTTTCTAAATAATAAATACCTCCATTTTTTTGGGGGTATTTTTTTTTCGTAGACTTTTAATTAATTTTGTGGAAAATTTAAAATAAAAATGGGAAGAGCGTTTGAATATAGAAAAGCTTCTAAAATGGCCAGATGGGACAAAATGGCTAAAACTTTTTCTAAAATAGGTAAAGACATTGCTTTAGCAGTTAAAGCAGGAGGAACTGACCCTGAGTCGAATCCGGCATTAAGAAGATGTATCCAGAATGCAAAAGGGGCAAACATGCCAAAAGATAATGTAGAAAGAGCAATTAAGAAGGCAAGTGGAGCAGATGCAGAAAACTATGAAGAAATTACGTATGAAGGATACGGACAAGGCGGTGTTGCTTTTTTCGTAGAATGTACTACAAACAATACAACAAGAACTGTTGCTAACGTTAGAGCCATTTTTAATAAGTTTGACGGAAATCTTGGAAAAAATGGTGAATTAGCATTTATTTTTGACAGAAAAGGAATTTTCACCATCGATTTATCTCTAATTAAAATGGATTGGGATGATTTTGAAATGGAAATGATTGACGGTGGAGCGGAAGATGTGGAAAAAGATGAAGAAGAAGTAATGATTACAACTGCTTTTGAAGATTTCGGGTCTTTGTCTCATAAATTGGATGAATTAGGTATAGAAGCAAAAAGTGCAGAGCTACAAAGAATTCCAAACAATACAAAAGAAGTGAACGAAGAGCAGTTCAAAGCAAATATGAAGATGCTTGAGCGTTTCGAAGATGATGATGATGTACAAAACGTTTATCACAATATGGAAATCACAGAAGAGTTGATGAACTCTCTATAAAAAATAACATAGCATTCATATACAGTTAATTTTCAATTAGTTTCTTTGCATAAAATCATCTATGAAGAGAAACATTGAGTTGGTTGTCATTTCGGATGTTCATTTGGGGACTTATGGATGTAAGGCTAAAGAATTATTACAATATCTGAATTCTATTCAGCCTAAAACTTTAGTTTTGAATGGAGATATCATTGATATTTGGCAGTTCAAAAAGTCTTACTTTCCTAAACCTCATTTAAAAGTCATTAAGAAAATTCTTTCTTTGGCTACAAAAAATACGGAAGTATTCTATATTACCGGAAACCACGATGAAATGTTCCGGAAATTTACAGATTTCGAGTTGGGAAAATTAAAAGTCTGTAATAAAATCTGCTTGGATATCAATAATAAAAAAACCTGGATTTTTCACGGAGATGTCTTCGATGCGTCAGTACAGCATTCCAAATGGATTGCAAAACTGGGCGGAAAAGGTTATGATTTGCTGATCGTCATCAATAATGTTGTAAATTGGTTTTTAGAGAAAATGGGTAAAGAAAAATATTCATTTTCAAAAAAGATTAAAAATAATGTGAAAAAAGCGGTCAAGTATATTGGCGATTTTGAATTAACGGCTTCTGAACTGGCGATTGACAATCATTATGATTATGTGGTTTGTGGACATATTCATCAACCTCAAATTCGTGAAGTGGTCACTAAAAAGGGATCCTGTACTTATCTCAATTCCGGAGATTGGATAGAAAATTTATCTGCTTTGGAATATCATGATAATGAATGGAAAATTTTTTATTATGATGAACATAAGCACCTGCTAAAAGATGATGAAACCGAAGAAATTCAGGATATTCCCAATGATGAGCTTTTGAAACTGGTAACCAATTTTTCTAAATGAAAATATTATATGCATTTCAGGGAACCGGAAACGGGCATGTAGCAAGAGCACAGGAAATTATTCCTATTCTTAAAAAATATGGAGAAATCGATACTTTAATCAGTGGACACCAATCGCAATTAAAGGCTGATTTTGATATTAATTTCCAACACAAAGGCATTTCCCTTCTTTACAATAAAACAGGCGGTTTATCATATAGAAAAACGTTTTTCGATAATGAATTCTTGAAAGCCGTAAAAACGATCAGAGAGATTGAGCTTTCACAATATGACTTAATCATCAATGATTATGAACCTATAACAGGTTGGGCTTGTAAGTTGAAAAAGCTTCCTATGATAGAACTGAGTCATCAAGCTTCAATGAGTTTTAAAGAAGCTCCAAAGCCTGAGAAAAGAGACTTTTTAGGAGAGTTGATCCTGGAATATTACGTTCCCAGTGAAAGGAAAATCGGGTTTCATTTTGAAAACTATCATCCTCAAATTAAAAAACCCGTTATCAGGAAGAAAATAAGAAATCTTAATCCGGATAAAAAAGGCTTTTACCTGGTATATCTTCCGAGTTTTTCAGATGAAAATATCATTAAAGTTTTAAAACAGATTCCGGTTGAATGGAAAGTCTTTTCCAAATACACGAAACTTCAGTTTAGAGACAGCAATGTTGAGGTGTATCCGATTGACGAAATTCAGTATTTAAGCAGTTTCGAAAATTGTGAAGGGATTTTGTGTAATGCAGGTTTTGAAAGTCCGGCTGAAGCTCTTTTTATGGATAAAAAACTATTCGTTATTCCTATTCATAATCAATATGAGCAAGAATGCAATGCATGTGCTTTAGACAAAATGGGAGTTCCCAATTCAAAGGTTTTACAGCTTGAAGAAATAGAAAACTGGGTGAATAACGACCAGCATCTGAAGGTAGATTATCCAAATGATATTGAAGAGATTCTTGTGAATGAAGTTTTAGTTCTTTAAAAAAATATCTTCCACATCATTCATTCTCATCATTATAGATCTCGCATACGAACAGTGAGGGTAAACTTTCCAATTATTTTCTCTGGCAAATTTAATGGCTTCTTCCACCAGAAACTTTCCCATTCCGCGACCTTCAAATTCAGGGTGAACCAGTACGAAAGAAATGATGAACCTGTTTTCTTCAGGGAAAATCGTGTAGGTCAATCTTCCGACTTCTTTAACCTCATTGTTTAAAGTGAGAACTCCACCGTTTCCGGATTTATGATTTTCAAATTGCATAACTGATGTTTTTTGATATTGATAAAAGTACAAAAATTACACCGTCGGAGTTTTGATGTAGATCAAGAAAAGAATATGAATTGGGGATGGTCAATTCGTTTCACTCGTCAATTTTAAAATCGAATTAAAAATTCACAATTCACTTGCGAAGCAAAATTGACATTAACTGTCTTTCCCAGTATAATAGTTATAATCTTTAATGATGATTCCTATAAATTGCCTCTCAGTCATTGTAGGATCTGTTTCCAGCTTCAGAATGCTTTTAATTTTCTCAGAAAGCTTATTGATAACCTGTCTGTCATCTATCCTTAATGCTTTTTGGTAATTGTCTTTAATGATTCTCATATCATTATCACTTAAAGCAATCACCTGTGGAAAAGTAGGAATATAATCTTCATGTATATTTTCCAGAATAGTATGAGAAATATTGATGCTGTTTTTCAATGAAATAACTGCCGTTCCTGAAGCAATGTCTCCCAAACGTTGATTGTTTTTAGAAACAATCATAGAAATCAAACCGATGACTCCTGCAAATAAGGTGTCAATAATTCTGAATACCCAGCGTATAAGATAATCTCCAAAACTTGCCTGATATCCATCAATTTTTACAACCCTTATTTTTACCACCTTTTTACCGGGAGTTTGCCCTTCCATAAGACTTTCCAGGACTAATGGATAAATGGATACGGGAAAAGTAAGAGCAATATAAATTGCCATTTGAGACCATCGATCCAGCCCATCCAGTAAGTAACCTAAATCCAGAACATTGAAAAATAAATAAAAGATAACGATCACATAAGCGATTTTTATAAGCAGGTCGATGATAAAAGCTAGCATTCTTTCGCCCACGCTTGCAACATTAAAATTAATGTTGACATTTTGTGAGGTGTTAATCGCAATTTGAGACATATTTTTTATTATTTTAGCCTTACAATTATGAGAGAGGTTTATTTCATTAAACAAAATAAAGAAAAATGGTTGGGAATTGAGCAGGTTATTCAGGGGAAAATAAAAAAAAATCCGGACGACCTTTCTTCGCTGTACATTAATCTCATCAATGATCTTTCTTTTGCACAAACGTATTATCCCAAAAGTAACACTACGGTTTACTTAAATCATCTCTCTTCTCAGATTTATCAGAAGATTTATAAAACGAAAAGAGTAGAAGAAAACCGTATTATATATTTCTTTACAACTGAAGTTCCTCTTTTAGTATTTCAATACAGAAGGTATCTTCTCTATGCTTTTCTCTTTTTTATTCTTTTTACTTCTATGGGAGTAGTTTCTGCCATTTATGATAAAGATTTTGCCAATATCATTTTGGGAGAAGATTATGTAAACATGACGGTTGAAAACATTAAAAAAGGAAATGCAGTAGGTGTGTATCAAAGCGGTTCTACATGGGGAAGTACCATCGGGATTATTTTTAATAACATCGGAGTAGGAGCCAAACTTTATCTGTACGGAATTTTCTGCGGGGTCGGAACTTTGTTCGCTTTGTTGTCGAACAGTATTATGCTGGGTTCTTTTCAGTATTTCTTTTATGAGTACGGAGCGTTGAAAGACAGTGCAAGAGGAATCTGGCTTCACGGAGTTTTTGAAATTTTTTCAATGGTTGTTGAGGCCATGTGCGGATTGATTTTAGGAGCTTCCATTTTGTTTCCGAAAACACTTTCCAGATTCAATTCTTTAAAAATAGGATTCAAAGATTCCTTTAAAATATTTCTGAGTACAGTTCCCTTTACCATTTGTGCCGGAATTATTGAAGGATATGTGACGAGACACGCGTTAAAAATGCCTTTGATACTGAATATCATTATTATTTTAGGATCATTGGGAATTATCGGGTTTTACTATTTTGTGTACCCTTCTATGGTGAATAAAAAAATTAATAAAAACATACATGATGCAGTTTTATAAAAAAAGAGATTTTGGAGCATTTATCAGCGATAGCTTCTCTTTCTTTAAACTTTACGGTAAAAATTATTTCAAAAACTATATTTTACTGAACGGACTTCTTATGATCTTGATGGTCGTTGTGTTCATTTTCGGTTTTAAAGAACTTTTTGGGCAGGTTTTAGGTTCCAATATTAGTGGACAGAGTTATTTCCTTGAAAATTATTTTGAGGATAATTTAGGAATGTTTTTAACGGTAGGGATTATCACATTCGTGCTGTTTATCATTTTAATGATTATCAATTATCTCTATCCGGTTTTTTACCTGAAAAGATTGGCAGCAGGAGAAAGCAAAATAAAAACAGACGATATTTTAGGAGATTTTAAAAAGAACTTCAAAAAAATAATCATTTTATGTCTGGGAATGACTTTCATCGTTATGCCTTTGTCATTGATTGTTTTTGGAGTGTCTTATGCATTGATGATTATTGTTATAGGTTTTTTTCTTATGCTCTTTGTAGGACCTACATTGTTTAATGCAATCACATTTTTAATGTATGATTATTTCAACTCTACACGAGGTTTTTTTGAAAGCTTAAGCTATTCTATACGAGCTCAGTTCTCCTATTCAAACGCAAGAGAAGGATCTCCTTATTGGAAATATTGGGGAAGTACTCTTATTATTTCCATCATTTTGTATGTTATTTCGATGATCTTTACGGCTATACCAATGATGATGTTTTTTGCTACATTAACGACTACGGCTCCGGATGGAAACTTTGAACAGAATCCTCTTAGTGGGAATTTCGGAATAGTGTTTTTTATACTTTACGGAATTTCATTATTGGTTTCGTTATTTACTTCAAATCTACTGTATATAAACGCAGGGTTGATGTATTATGATAACAGAACAGATCTTCACCAGAAAATGGAATTGGCAGAAATTGATACGATTGGAGTTAATGAATAAGATCCTTCTTTTTTTACTTCTTATTACGACCGGGTTTTCTTTTGCACAGGAAAGCGAACCTACGTCTGTTGTAGATGTAGAAGCAATCGATTCGTTAAGCGAGGAACATTATAGAGGCATGAATCGTGCAGATTCTGTGTTATTGAAACAGCCTGTTACGGAGAACACGGTTTATCCAAAGAAGATTAAAGAAAATATACAGTCGAGATACAAAGGGAATGAGTTTGATTATTCTACCTCGAAGCCCAGAGAATCTTTTTTTGAAAAGCTTCAGCGAAAAATTATCAAAATCATCGAAAGTATTTTTGGAAAAACCAGTGGGAGCAGCTCCGGAACAATTACAGAAGTGATTATACGCTTGTTTGCCATTGTGTTAATCGGATTTTTGTTATACTTCATCATCAGATACTTGATGGGTAAAGATGGCGGCTTTATTTTCGGCAAGAAAAATAAAAAGCTGGATATTGAAGCGAAAGAACTTCATGAAAATATTCATGAAATCAACTTCCCGGAAAGCATTGCCCGGTTTGAAAATAATGGAGATTATCGGTCTGCAGTTCGATATCAGTTCTTATTTATCCTGAAAAAACTGAGTGATCGTAAAATTATCGTCTGGAATCCTGAAAAAACAAATAAAGATTATGTGGCAGAATTAAAAGAAAACCTATTAAAGAATGAATTTTCAAATCTGTCTTATATTTTCGATTATGTTTGGTATGGTGAATTCAGTATCGATAAAGAAGATTATTCCAGATTTAAACAGCAATATCAATCTTTCAAACTGTAATTAATTTAGAATAAATGAACAAGACTTTCAAAATATATGCTTTGATATTCATCATTATTATGGTGATATTGGCATTGCTTGAAGTGAATAAAAAAGAAGTTACGGATTGGCGCAAAAATTTTGATGTAGATGAAAAATCCCCTTTCGGACTATTCGTTTTCAACCATGAAAGCAAAGATCTTTTTAAAGGAAAACTGAAGAAAGTTGATATTTCAGCTTATGAGTTTTACAATCAGAATAAAAATAAACCGGCTCATAATATTCTTGTCATCGAAAGCGAAATTGATATGGAATCCTGGAAAAAAATAATGGATCAGGTTTCCAAAGGTTCCGATGCGATGATTATTACAAGCCAACTTCCTAAACCCGTTTCAGATAGCATTGGTTATTATGATTCTCAGATTTCTTTCGAAGATGAAAACTATATAAAGCTTACCGATAAAAAATATCAAGGAGACTTTATCCATTTAGATAAATTCCCTTCAGGAAGAGGCTTTTCTTACATAAAACCCGGAGTTGAGGTTCTGGGTAAGACTGTAGAGAAAAATAACTCAGATCAAGCAAACTTTATCAAAGCGAAATTTGGAAAAGGTAATTTCTATGTGCATTGTGAACCGTTGTTCCTCACCAATTATTATTTGCTTAAAAAAGGAAATGTAAAATATTTTCAGGATGTATTTTCTTATCTTCAGGACAGAGATACGCTTTGGTTTGTAGAAAGCAACACGAAAGAATCTAGGTTTTTTATGAGGTTTATCCTATCAAAACCTGCATTGAAATACGCTTGGTGGGTACTTTTAGGAGGCTTGGTATTATTTATTTTCTTTAATGCTAAAAGAAAACAGAGAATAGTTCCAATCATAGAACCGTTGAGAAATACCTCTGCAGAATTTGTAAAAAGTATTGGTAATTTATACCTTCAGGAAGGAGATTTCCATGATATGATGGCGAAAAAAGCCCAATATTTTTTAAATAAAGTAAGACTCGATCTTTTAATAGATACTCAGAATCTGGATGAGGATTTTGCCAAAAAACTTTATTTAAAAACAGGAAAACCTATAGAAATGATTGCTGAGGCAATTACACTGATCAAAAAAGGACAGGATCCTTATTCCAGTGTGATGAAGGAAGACCTTGTGAGGATGAATAAGCTGCTGGATGAAATCATTAAAATATAACAATCTAATAATCTAGTAATGTAACAATATTGAAAAACGTATTCCATTCAATTGGTAAACCGTTAAATTGATACATTGTTAGATTGAAAAACATAATAGTATGGATAATTTTGAAAACCCAAATTTAGACACTCAGATTTCTGTAGATATTGAAAAAAAAGAAGGGAATTTTCAGTCTCGCTTAGACATGATCGAACTTCGTACAAGTTTAGAAAAAGTAAAAACTGAAATTGCTAAAGTGATTGTCGGTCAGGAAGATATGGTCGAACATCTTTTGGCGGCGCTTTTATCGAATGGTCATGTTCTTATAGAAGGTGTTCCGGGAGTGGCGAAAACCATTACTGCAAAATTACTGGCAAAAACAATTGATGTGGATTTCAGCAGAATTCAGTTTACTCCGGATTTAATGCCTTCAGATATTTTGGGAACCTCAGTTTTTAGTGTGAAAAATTCAGAATTTGAATTTAAAAAAGGACCTATTTTTTCAAACTTCGTGTTGATTGATGAGATCAACAGATCACCGGCAAAGACACAGTCGGCTCTTTTTGAAGTAATGGAGGAAAGACAGATCACAATGGACGGAACCCGCTATGTAATGGATGAACCATTCTTGGTTGTTGCGACTCAAAATCCGATCGAACATGAAGGAACGTATCGACTTCCTGAAGCTCAGTTAGACCGTTTTCTTTTCAAGATCAATGTAAAATATCCGAATCTTGAGCAGGAAATAGCGATCATTAAAAATCAGCACGAAAGTAAAAAAGAAGATAAAACAGAAGTTGTAGAGCGTGTGATTACGGCTCAACAGCTTAAAAATTATCAACATCTGGTAAAAGAGATCATTGTAGAATCTCAGTTGATAGAATATATTGCTAAAATCATCATCAATACCAGAGAAAACCAGTTTTTATACTTAGGAGCTTCTCCAAGAGCGAGTTTAGCGTTGTTGACGGCTTCAAAAGCTTTTGCAGCATTAAGAGGAAGAGATTTTGTAACTCCGGAAGACATCAAAGAAGCAAGCTATGCAGTATTAAGACACAGAGTTATTGTTTCTCCTGAAAGAGAAATGGAAGGATTGACTGCCGATGAGATCATTCGACAAATTTTAGAAGGAATAGAGATTCCTAGGTAGGTAGCAGGTAAAAGGTTGTAGATTATAGATTATAGTTTTGCAATTCGACGTTTAAAAGTTTCATGTATGGCTAATTTTAAAGAGCTTTTAGTTTGGCAGAAATCAATTGATTTTGTAACTGAAATTTACAGAATAAGTGAAGCTTTTCCTAAAGATGAAACTTTTGGTCTAAAATCTCAAATTAGAAGAGCAGCAGTTTCGATTCCGTCAAATATTGCTGAAGGAAACTCTAGAAGAAGTAAGCCGGATTACCTTCAGTTCTTAAAAATTTCGAGAGGAAGTTGTGCCGAAGTTGAAACTCAATTAATTATTTCCAGAAATCTTAAATTTTTAGAAGAAGAAAATTATATAAAATTAAATCAGGACATTATAGAAATCTCAAAAATGCTGAACGGACTTATTAATTCATTGAAAGAAACTTAAAACAAGCACTAAAAAACTGCAACCTAAAATCTAAGACCTGCAACCTTAAAAATGAAAAACCTATACATCAATACACGCTTTTTCTTCACACTCATCGGAGTGGGGATTATTTATGTTTTTGCATTTTTCTTTCCTTTCCTGATGATCGTTGCGCATGCTTTATTGTTGATCTGTTTTTTAGCGGTAATGGTAGATTATCTGTTTGTTTTTAATAAAAAAGAAGGAGTCTTATCACAGAGAATATTGCCGGAAAAACTGTCAAACGGTGATGAAAACCCTGTGAAAATTGATATTAAAAACAACTATCGGTTTAAAATTCATGTAAAAGTGATTGATGAAATTCCTTTTCAGTTTCAGAAAAGAGATTTCATGATCGAAAAAAATATTGAAGCAGGCAGGAATTCATTTTTTGAATACATTTTAGAGCCTAAAGAACGAGGTGAATATAGTTTTGGAGCTTTAAATATTTTTGTCTCTTCATCGATAGGTTTAGTTGCGAAAAGATTTACTTTTCAGAAAGATGCGATGCTTCCTTCCTATCCTTCATTTATTCATTTAAGAAAATATGAATTGATGGCGCTTCAAAACGAATTTTTATTGGGAGGAATCAAAAAAATACGAAAACTGGGACATACCATGGAATTTGAGCAGATCAAAGAATATGTTCCCGGAGACGATGTAAGAACGATCAACTGGAAAGCGACTTCCAAAGCCAATAGATTGATGGTGAATCAGTTTCAGGATGAAAAGGCACAACGTATTTTTATGCTGGTTGATAAAGGAAGAACGATGAAAATGCCGTTTAACGGATTAAGCCTTCTTGATTATTCGATCAATGCGACGATGGCCTTGTCACATATCATTCTGAAAAAAGGAGATAGAGCAGGAATGATGACTTTCTCTAAAAAAGCCGAAAACAGAGTTGCTGCAGATAATAAATCCGGACAGCTAAAGAAAATTTCTGAAGCTTTATATAACGTTAAAACAGATTTCTTTGAAAGTGATTTCAACAGGTTATATCAGGATGTAAAATATTCTCTCAATCAAAGAAGCTTGGTTTTGTTATTTACCAACTTTGAAACGTTAGACGGACTGAACAGGCAGTTAAAATATCTTCGTGGAATTGCTAAAAACCATTTGCTGGTTGTAGTATTCTTTAAAAACTCAGAGATACAGACATTGATGCATAAAAATCCTGAAAATATGCAGGAGATCTATGATGAAATTGTCGCTGAAAAATTTGAATTTGAGAAAAAACTAATCATTCAGGAGCTTAGAAAATATGGTATTTATTCAGTCTATACACTTCCTGAAAATTTAAATATTGATGTGATCAATAAGTATCTTGAGATAAAAGCGAGAGGGATTTTGTAATTTTGTACAAATATACTTAAGTGAAAAAGCTCGTTTTACTTTTTCTAATAACATTTTCAACTAGTTTGTGGTCTCAGTCATTAGGCGGAACGATTAATGATACATTAGTTAAAAAAATATATTTGCCCCAGTTTATTTTAAAATTAGTTAATATTTCTAGTAATAATACTTACAAAACCAAAACTGATAGTGAAGGGAAATTTGATTTTGGAGAGATAGAAAAGGGTAAATATAAACTAAACATTATCGAAAATGATGATTATATCAAAAATGAATTTGATATCGAAATTAATGGAGATACGAAAGTGGAGCTAATTGCTAATAAATTTTGTAAATACCGAGAAAATAAAAGCTCAACTTGCCCAATTTGTAACACAAATAAAAATGTTCTTTCTATTTTTTATGGATTAGTTACTACAAGTTTTATGAAAAAAAATAAAAAGAAGTATTATTTCGCAGGCTGTGAAATTACAAATTGTGATCCTAAATTTTATTGCAAGACAGACGACATAAAATTCTAAATGCAGATGTTAGCAGAAATTTAAAACAAACACTCATCAAAAATGAAATTTATAATATTTTTTCTTGGAATTTCTACCTTTTGCTTCTCACAAAAATTTAGTTTTATTTACGAAACAAAATACAAACTGAATTCAGAAAAAGCAGATGATGTTTATTCCGAGAATATGATTTTGGATTTAAAAAATAATATTTCAGTTTTTAGAGATTCACTAGACAAAAAAAACGATTCAATAAAGTTGAATAATGGAAACGGAAGGTATAATATGGGTGTTGAAAATAAATTCTATGTCAAAAAGAATCTTGCTCAAAAAAGAATTGAAAAAGTAATAACTTATTTGGGAACAGATTATTTTCTTCCGATTGAGGAAATATTAGATTGGAAAATAACTTCCGAACAAAAAATTATTGGAAAATATAAATCTCAAAAAGCAGAAACCAATTATGGAGGAAGAAACTGGATTGCTTGGTTTACTACAGAATTACCTTTTGGAGATGGTCCCTATATTTTTAATGGTTTACCTGGACTGATTATTTCTATTCAAGATTTAAACAATGAATATTCATTTAATTTGATAGAAGTCAAAAAAGGCGGGAATATTTTTGACGCACGCAAAAAAGCAATAAAAATTGATTGGGAAAAATATGAAATACTTGCAAAATCATATTATAATGATCCATTTGATATAAATTCAAAAGGTTGGAAAACCGCTACATTTACCGACGCGAAAGGTAATACAGTGGATATTTCTATAAAGAATAAAGAAATGCAAAATAATATTTTACAAGAAAATAATCCAATTGAATTAAATCATAAAATAAACTACAAGTAAAAACTCCCGCTAACATTGCATTGGCAAAATGCTGGACTACGGTTTGAATTGAAAAGTAGAAATATTTATCCACAAATGCTTTTTCGATATAAGAATAAATATTTAAAAATTAAAATTATAAAATGAAAATAACACTTAACAGAATCAACGACGATTTTTTATTTGAATGTACCAACTCTCAAGGGAATTCAATCTTATTAGATAATACTTCTCAGCCGGGAGCAAAAGGAGTTTCTCCCATGGAAAGTGTTCTGATGGCAGTGGCAGGATGTAGTGGAATCGACGTAGTTTCTATCCTGAAAAAACAAAGACAGGAAATTACCGGTTTTAAAGCTGAGGTAGAAGGAGAGCGTGTTCCTGTTGAAGATGCAAAACCATTCAAAGCGATTAAGGTTAAATTTCTTTTAGAAGGAAATATTGATCCTAAAAAAGCACAGAAAGCAGCTCAGCTATCTTTTGAAAAATACTGTTCTGTTTCAAAAACATTAGAGCCTAATGTAGAAATAGGATATGAAGTTTTTGTAAACGGAGAAGAGGTAACTAATTAGAATAAAATTACTAATATTTTAGGGTATCAGAATTTGAACATTTTGTTCGGTTCTGATACCCTAATTTTTTTAATTTATTTACATTAATCTCGGCTTCATCAGCTTTGCCACCGTTGCAGTCCATCCTGTCTGATGCGATGCGCCGACTCCACGACCATTGTCACCATGGAAATATTCAAAAAAGGTGATATAATCTTTAAAATTTTCGTCAAAATTAAACTTCGCATTTCCTCCGTTGAACGGACGCTGTCCGCTTCCATCCTTCAAGAAAATAGAACATAATCTATTGCTGATATTCTGAGCGACTTCATCAAGATTTCGTTTGTCACCGCTTCCGGTCGGGAATTCTACTTTCAAACTGTTTCCGTAATAATAGTGAAAACGCTGTAAACTTTCCACAATCAGGAAATTGATGGGGAACCAAATCGGTCCTCTCCAGTTGCTGTTGCCTCCAAACATTCGGCTGTCACTTTCTGCAGGCGTATAATACACAACATTTTCAACACCATGAACAGAAAATATAAACGGATTTTCTTCATACACTTTCGACATGGCACGGATTCCGTAAGTACTTAAAAACTCTTTTTCATCAAGCATTCTTGTTAATACTTTGCTTAATCTGTTCTTACGGAGAATACTCATAAGATGTTTTCTTCCTTGCCCTTCTTCATCCCAGTGAGAAACGAGCTTGGTAAGCTCAGGTTTATTTTTCAGGATCCATTCCATTCTTGCAGTGAAGTTGGGCATGCTTTCCAATAATTTATGATCAACAATTTCCACAGCAAACATTGGAATCAGGCCCACAATACTTCTTAATCTTAAAGAAACGCTGTCACCATTTCCAAGCTGAAGCACATCATAGAAAAATCCGTCTTCCTCATTCCATAGTCCTTTTGTCCCTTCACCCAGGTTTTCCATCGCTTCTGCGATATAAAGATAATGTTCAAAAAACTTAATGGCCATATCTTCGTAAACCTGATAATACTGAGCCAGTTCCATTGCAATTCGCATCATATTTAAAGCGTACATTGCCATCCAGCTTGTTCCGTCGGCTTGCTCAAGATGTTGTCCGTCCTTTAAAATCATATTTCGGTCAAAAGCTCCGATATTATCGAGACCCAGGAAACCTCCTCCAAAAATGTTTTTACCGTTTTTATCCTTTCGGTTGACCCACCAGGTGAAATTCAGAAGAAGCTTTTGGAAAACTTTTTCTAAAAATAAGAGGTCAGGTTTTCCATTTTGTTTTTCATCAATTTTAAAAACACGGAAACAAGACCATGCATGAACAGGAGGGTTTACATCACTTAAATTCCATTCATACGCAGGAAGCTGCCCGTTCGGATGCATATACCATTCCTTTGTCAATAAAAGAAGTTGTCCCTTAGCGAACTCAGCATCAATAATGGCAAAAGGAACACAGTGAAATGCTAAATCCCAAGTCGCATACCAAGGATATTCCCATTTGTCGGGCATGGAAATGATGTCTTTGTTATGCATGTGATTCCATTCCGTATTTCGAACATAATTGCTGAAATCTCTCGGAGCATCAAAATTAGGATCGCCTTTCAGCCATTTTCCGACATTGTAATGATAAAACTGTTTGTTCCAAAGTAAACCTGCAAAAGCCTGTCGCTGAACATTTCTTTCATCGTTATCCACTACATCACTCTGAATTTCATTATAAAATTCATTAGCTTCATCCAATCTCTGTGTAAATATTTGATCAAACTGATCAAATGGTTCATCCAGCTCATTTGGAGATAATCTGAAATCAAAAGCTTTAGAGGCTCCCGCTTCGATAGTTTCATCGATCAGGAATGAAGCTTTAGTTCCTGTTTTTTCAGGATTTATAGTATTGCTTCCAGAAACGATGTAGTCATTAATCCCATCTTTGAAATAAGTACTTCCCGGATAAGGGGTACCGTACAATTTAGGATTGTTGGTTTCATTATCACAAAAAACACTTTGGGTATTATTGCTTCTTGAATAAAACTTTTTAATGGAAATGCTGTCATGGCTTATGTTGATAGTTCCGTCATTACCTGCATTTAATTGAGCTTTATAGGTATTATATCCCCATTTCCAATTATTTCTAAACCAGATAGTTGGTGCAATCACAAGAGGAGCATTGATCTCACTTCTGTTGCAGACTGTGATTCTTACTAAAATATCGTTATGATCCGCTTTGGCATATTCAATGAAAATATCAAAGTATTCATCCTTGTCAAAAATTTCGGTATCAATGATTTCATATTCGGGTTCTTTATTGCTTCTCTTTGCATTTTCTGAACGAATTTTATCATAAGGGAAAGCATTGATAGGATATTTGTACACCATCTTCATATAACTGTGCGTAGGTGTATTATCCAGATAATAAAAAATTTCTTTGATGTCTTCCCCATGATTTCCTTCAGGGTTGCTCAAACCAAAGAAACGTTCTTTTACGATCTTATCTTTTTTGTTCCAAAAAGAAAAAGCAAAACAGAAAAGCTGCTTTACATCAGAGATTCCGGCAATTCCTTCTTCTCCCCAACGGAAGGCATAGCTTTCTGCAGTGTTATGATTGGCAAAATTCCATGCATCACCGTTTGAGCTGTAGTCTTCGCGTACATTTCCCCATTGTCGGTTGCTTACGTATGGACCCCAGTTTTTCCAGTTCGAATCTTTTAGTCTTTGTTTTTCAGCAGTCATAGTTCAGCATTTTTCAATACGAAGTTAGTTTTTTTAAGAAAAAATTCCAACATGTTGAATCTGAAGAAAAATTAATATTATGTTGTATATCTTTTGCTTAAAGGAATTCTGGCTTTAAAATAATTTTTTTTAATATGTAAAAGAAATGTTCTATCTTTGCACCATTCGTTCATTCAAATATTGAAAATGTTATCAAGAAAGGTTGAGGGATTAGACCCTATGAAACCTTAGCAACCCTTTGTGAAAGCAAAGAAGGTGCTACGTTCTACCGAATTTATTTTTGGACAGATAACTTACTGAAGTTCTTTTCAGCCATTTCCTGTGGCATTTTCAATTGTATTAAAACATAATAGAATTGAAAACAGAACTAAACTATATTAATTTTACGTATCAGACAGATTCTCTAAAGGAATACAATATCTCGTTGAGCTATCAGCTTTTCGGGAAAGACTTGTTTGCTGCACCGATCATTTTAGTGAACCACGCTTTAACCGGAAATTCTAATGTTTCTGGTGAAAATGGCTGGTGGAAACAATTGATCAGAGAAAATCAGGTCATTGATACAAATACATACACGGTTCTATGTTTCAATATTCCCGGAAACGGTTACGATGATTTTTTTATTGATGAATATGAAGATTTCACGCCTTCGGATATTGCGAATATCTTTTTAAAAGGTCTTGAAATTTTAAATATTAAAAGTTTACACGCCATTATTGGAGGTTCTTTAGGTGGTGGAATCGGTTGGGAAATGCTTGCGAAAAATCCGCAATTAACCGAAATTTTTATACCTATTGCCTGCGATTTTAAAACTCATGACTGGCTTCATGCACAATGTCTGGTTCAGAAATTCTTATTAAATCAGGATGATGAACCTTTACAAAAAGCAAGAATCCATGCGATGCTTTGTTACAGAACACCGGAATCTTTAAATAACAGATTTCAAAATAAATATAATCAGGAAAAACAACAATTAGAGTCAGAAGATTGGCTTGTTTATCATGGAAATTCATTAAACGAAAGATTTAGTTTGAAATCTTATAAGCTGATGAACCATTTACTGATGAATATAAATGCTGATGAACAAAAACTGGAGAAAATACAAGCGCGAATGCACCTGATCTCAGTAGATACAGATTTGTTTTTTCCGGCATCAGAGATTCGAATGTGCTTTGAAAAACTGAAAGCGAAAAAAGAAAATGTTTTCTATCACGAGATACAATCAATTCATGGGCACGATGCCTTTTTAATGGAGTATAAACAATTAAATAATATAATAAAACCTATTCTGAAAATATGACAACATCAGATATTATCAACATCTATCAAAACAAAGCATTAGTAAATTTTGAAGGAAAAGACTTCCTTGGACACATCGGAGTGGATTCAAGAATTTTTAGAGTGTTGAACGATACAGGAATTAGTGTAGGAGTGATTTCTCAACAGGCAATTGAGAACGGAATTTCTGTTTTGGTAGATGAAAATGATGCGGAAGATGCAGTACGTGTTCTTTCTGAAGAATTTAAAAACGAAAAAGCAAAAGGAACGGTAAGTAATATCTACAGTATCAATAACGTAGCGGTAATCGGATTTGTATCTGAAAATTACAATAAAATACTTTCCGAACTTCAAAGAAACAAAATTTTCCCATTGTTATTAAACCAAATAGCATCTGCAGGAAGAGTAAATATAGTAGTAACCGATAATCAGACGGAGATTGCAAAAAATATCGTAGAAACTGAAATCTATGGAAAACCAAAAGTAGTTCATCTAGCTTTAATCGGACACGGAAATGTGGGCGGAACCTTGGTAGAACAGATTTTGGATTCTTCACACGATATTTTGACGAGAAAAAGATTGCAGCTGAAAATCGTTGCGATTGCCAATTCTAAAAAAATGGCTTTGAACAAAGGTGGTTTTGGAAGTGACTGGAGACAGAAAGTGAATTACTCCCAAACAGAATCCAGTGTAGAAGGTCTTATTGATTATGCAAAAGAACATCATCTGGAAAATCTTGTGATGGTAGATAACACGGCGAGTAAGGATTTTGTAAAGCATTATGATGTGTTTGTGGATAATGGTTTTGATATTGTTTCATCCAATAAAATCTATAATACACTTCCTATAGCAAGCTATAGAAACTTAAGAAAATCATTAGAGAAAAATAAAAAACAATATTTGTACGAGACTAATGTAGGTGCTGGTTTACCGTTAATTGATACCATAAAATTATTACACCTTTCAGGAGAAAATATTACAAGAATCAAAGGCGTTTTCTCAGGAACATTGAGCTATGTTTTCAATAATTTTTCTTTGAGAAACGATAAATTTTCGACCATTATCAATGAAGCACTGGAAAAAGGATTTACAGAACCTGATCCAAGAGAAGACTTATCCGGAAGTGATGTCGCAAGAAAATTATTGATTTTGGCAAGAGAATTAGATCTGATCAATGAATTTGAAGATATTAACATTCAGAATTTAGTTCCGGAAAGTTTGCTTTCAGTTTCAAAATCAGAATTCCTTTCAAGATTGGAAGAACTGGATGAAGAATATCAAAAAATTAAGGATAATCAGGAACCGGGACACGTGTTAAGATATGTTGGAGATTTACACGGAGACTTACAGAAAGAAAAAGGTGAACTTGATGTGAACTTGGTTTCTGTTCCTGCAACTTCTGCTTTAGGACAGCTGAAAGGTTCAGATTCGATCTTCGAGATTTATACCGAAAGTTATGGTGAAAACCCAATCGTGATCATGGGAGCCGGAGCCGGAGCAAAAGTAACGGCAAGAGGAGTTTTCGGAGATATTTTAAGACTAAGTGAAAAAAAATAAATTAATATAACAATTTAATAATGTTACAGTTGATCAAATATTAATTACTATTGTCATTCTGAATAAAGTGAAAAATCTCATTGCTAAACTGAACATTGCTACATTTTAAAACTATATGGAAAATTTTGAAACCTTCGCGATAAGAACCCAAACTGAAAGAACTCAGTTTGACGAACATTCAACGCCTTTATATCTTACGTCCAGCTTTATTTTTCAGGATGCGGAAGATATGAGAGCGAGTTTTGCTGAAGAAAAACCGAAGAACCTTTACAGCCGATTTTCAAACCCAAATGTAACGGAATTCACAGATAAAATTGCCAAAATGGAAGGTGCAGAAGCTGGATATGCTTTCGCAACAGGAATGGCAGCCATTTATTCAACTTTTGCTACGCTTTTAAATGCAGGAGATCATATCGTAAGCTGTCAGTCGGTTTTCGGTTCTACCCATACGTTGTTTACCAAATATTTCCCGAAATGGAATATCGAAACCACTTATTTCAAAGCCGAAGATGCGGAAAACGTAGAAAAATATATTCAACCGAATACTAAGATTTTATATCTGGAAACACCGACTAATCCTGCGATTGAAGTGTTAGACCTAGAATTTTTCGGACAGATTGCAAAGAAACACAATCTGATTTTCATTGTAGATAACTGTTTTGCAACACCATATTTACAACAACCTCTTAAATACGGAGCAGACATCGTAGTGCATTCCGCTACAAAACTGATTGACGGACAAGGTCGTGTTTTAGGCGGAGTAGCAGTCGGTAGAGAAGATCTGATTCGTGAAATTTACCTTTTTGCAAGAAATACAGGTCCTGCAATGTCCCCTTTCAATGCATGGGTGTTGTCAAAAAGTTTAGAAACATTGGCAATACGAGTTGAAAAACATTGCGAAAACGCTTTAAAAGTAGCCGAGTTTTTAGAAAGCCATCCGAATGTGGAGCTGGTAAAATATCCATTCTTACCATCTCATCCAAGCTATGAAATTGCAAAAAAACAGATGAAGTTAGGAGGAAATATTGTGGCATTCGAAATTAAAGGAGGAATTGAAGGTGGAAGAAACTTTTTAGATAAAATTAAAATGTGTTCACTTTCTGCCAATTTGGGAGATACGAGAACGATTGTAACCCATCCTGCTTCTACAACCCATTCAAAATTGTCTGATGACGAAAGAAATGAAGTTGGAATTACCGCCGGATTGGTTCGTTGTTCAGTAGGTCTGGAGAATGTAGAAGATGTTATTGCAGACTTAAAACAAGCACTGGATTAGTAGGTTCTAAGGTTTGAAAGATTTGATAAAAAGAAAAGAAAATGAAAAATTCAGAACAACTATACAAAGCATTATCCGAAAGAATTTTAATTCTTGACGGAGCAATGGGAACGATGCTTCAGCGATATAAATTTGAAGAAGAAGATTATCGTGGCGAGCGTTTCAAAGATTGGGCACATCCGGTAAAAGGAAACAATGATTTGTTGTCATTAACGCAGCCTCAGGCGATTGAAGAAGTTCACAAAAAATATCTCGAAGCAGGAGCAGATATCATCGAAACCAATACGTTTTCGGGAACTACAATTGCAATGGCGGATTATCATATGGAAGAGCTGGTGTATGAATTGAACTATGAATCTGCAAAAATCGCAAGAAAAGCTTGTGACGAATTCACCGCTCAAAATCCGGATAAACCAAGATTTGTAGCAGGTTCTATCGGTCCGACAAACAGAACGGCAAGCTTAAGTCCTGATGTAAACGATCCTGGTTACAGAGCAATTACGTTTGAGGAATTGAGAGTTGCTTACAAACAACAATGTGAGGCTTTATTAGACGGAGGTTCAGATATTCTTTTGGTAGAAACCATTTTCGATACACTAAATGCAAAAGCAGCACTTTTTGCAATCGATGAACTTCAGGACGAAAGAGGAATCAAAATTCCGATCATGGTTTCAGGAACCATTACCGATGCATCAGGAAGAACGTTGAGCGGACAAACTGCGGAAGCATTTTTAATCTCCGTTTCCCACTTGAATTTATTAAGTGTAGGTTTCAATTGTGCTTTGGGAGCAAATCAATTGACTCCGTATTTGGAAACATTGGCTCACAATTCAGAATTCCATATTTCGGCATATCCGAATGCGGGTCTTCCAAACGCTTTTGGAAAATATGATGAAACGCCGGAAGATATGGCGAGTCAAGTAAAGGAATATGTGGAAAAAGGATTAATCAATATTATCGGAGGCTGTTGCGGAACGACACCGGAGCATATCAAAGCGATTGCAGATTTGGTAGCACAATATCCACCAAGAAAATTGAAGGAATTTGTCTGATTTGATAGAATTTTTTCATTGAATTGATAAGAAAAGGAACGGTTTTTTGTGTTATCTTTAATTACATCGCAAAATGTACGATAATGGAAAAGCCGATTTACTTAAAAGATTCAGAGGATGCAAAGCTGTTTAATGAATTAAGAAAAAAAGTGAACCAGCGTGTAGAAGCCATTCCCGAAAACAGGGACCTGTATATTCAGATCAAAGCTATTCTTTTGCCTTTGGTCTATTTTGGCTTGTATGCGTTTGCTCTTTTGAATGCCGAAAAACCATGGATTTATATTTTGAGTTTTGTGTTGATGGGGATTTCTTTGGTGTTGATTTATTTAAATCTAATTCACGAAGCTGCCCACAACAATATTTATAAAAGCAAAAAATTAAACAGTCTGGTTTTACAGATTTTCGATTTTGTGGGAGCTAATTCCTACATCTGGAAAAAAAGACACATTGCTGCGCATCACGCTTATCCGAATGTTGACGGTTGGGATACAGATATTGAGCAGAGCGGACTTCTGTTAATCGTTCCTTGGATTAAGGCAAAAGGAGTTCAGAAATATCAGCATTTCTTTTTCTTTTTGGTGTATCCTTTATATCTGTTCAATTGGATGTTTATCCGTGATTTTAGAGACTTTTTTGATAATGAAAGAGTGATTCTGAAAACCCAGGGAGCCATTCCTGTACAAGAAAAAATTAAAATGGTGACTTTTAAACTGTTTTACTTTTTCTATCAGATTGCAGTTCCGGTTTTGTTTTTTAAAGTATCTGTTGGTTTGGCGTTGGGAGCTTGGTTTTTACAGGTGATTGCGGCAAGTATTTTTGCCCTTTTTGTACTGTTACCATTACATCCGCTTCCTGATAATGCCTTTCCAAAATTGGATGAAAAGAATGGGCTGCCTTTCAGTTGGCTTCATCATCAGTTTGAAGTCACTAATGATTTACAAGAAAATAATTGGTTCGTACGAAATGTATTGGGGAATTTCAACTTTCATGTTGCCCATCATCTTTTCCCGAACTACAGCTATTTATATTATAATGAAATTACAGAGGAAATCGAAGAATTTGCCAGAGAACATCATTTGGCTTACAAACGGTTTCCGATTTTCACCGCTTTGGGCAAACATGTGGATTTGCTGAAGCAGAATGCGAATAACGCATACTATATTTTAGAAGAATAAGTTGATGAAATATTTAAGATTATCAGGGCTCGAGCCTTTGATTATTACGCCGGAAAGTAACTTTATCAATGTTGGGGAAAGAACCAATGTTGCCGGGTCGAAGAAATTTTTGAGGTTAATAAAAGAAGAGAAATTCGGGGAAGCACTCGATATTGCACGTCATCAGGTTGAAGGCGGTGCCCAAATTCTTGATGTCAATTTCGACGACGGACTGATTGACGGGAAAGCTTCCATGATTAAATTTTTGAATTTAATTGCTTCCGAACCGGATATCGCAAGAATCCCAATCATGGTCGACTCTTCGAAGTGGGAAATCTTAGAAGCTGGATTACAGGTTGCTCAAGGAAAATGTGTGGTGAATTCCATCAGTTTAAAAGGTGGAGAAGAAGAATTCATCAAACAGGCAAAAGCCATTAAAAGATATGGTGCTGCAATGATTGTGATGGCATTTGATGAGGTAGGACAAGCCGATACGTATGAACGTAGAATTGAGATTTCAAAACGTTCTTATGATCTTTTGGTGAATGAATTACATTTCCCTGCAGAAGATATTATTTTCGATTTAAATATTTTCCCTGTTGCGACGGGAATGGATGAGCACAGAAAAAATGCAATCGACTTCATTGAAGCAACAAGATGGGTTCGTCAGAACTTGCCTTACGCTTCTGTGAGTGGAGGAGTGAGTAATGTTTCCTTCTCTTTTAGAGGAAATGATACGGTAAGAGAAGCGATGCACTCGGTTTTCCTGTACCACGCAATCCAGGCGGGAATGAATATGGGAATTGTAAACCCTGCCATGTTGGAGGTTTATGATGAAATTAATAAAGAACTTCTCGAATTAGTTGAAGACGTAATACTTGACAGAAGAGAAGATGCTACCGAGCGACTTTTGGATTATTCTGAAAGACATAAATCTGTTAAAAAAGAAAAAGTTGAAGATCTGGAATGGAGAACAAAGCCATTACAGGATAGAATTACCCACGCTTTGGTAAAAGGGATCGACCGTTTTATCGAAGAAGATGTGGAAGAAGCGAGACAGCAGGCTGCAAAACCGCTTCACGTTATTGAAATTAATCTAATGACCGGAATGGGCGTTGTAGGAGATTTATTTGGAAGTGGAAAAATGTTCTTGCCACAAGTTGTAAAATCGGCAAGGGTAATGAAAAAAGCGGTGGCTTACTTACAACCCTATATCGAAGCTGAAAAAGACGGATCAAAACCAGCCAATGGGAAAATCCTGATGGCCACTGTAAAAGGTGATGTTCATGATATTGGTAAAAATATTGTGAGCGTAGTTTTAGGATGTAACAACTACGAAATTGTTGATTTGGGAGTAATGGTTCCTGCCGAAAAAATTATTCAGACTGCAATAGAGGAAAAAGTAGATGTTATCGGATTAAGCGGATTGATTACACCTAGTTTGGATGAAATGGTGTATATCGCTCAGGAACTGGAGAGACAGAATTTAGATTTTCCTTTATTAATTGGTGGTGCAACAACCTCAAAAGCGCATACCGCCGTGAAAATCGATTTAAAATATAAAAATGCAGTTGTTCACGTAAATGATGCTTCCAGAGCGGTAAACGTGGTAAGTTCATTGTTGGGGGACAGAAATAAAGAGTATGTTGAAGATTTAAAAAGCGACTATTCGGAGTTTAGAGAAAAATTCCTGAATAGACAGGTAGATAAAGACTATGTTTCGATTGAAGATGCCCGAAAAGATAAGTTTAAAATCAACTGGGAAAATGAAGAAATTTTCACTCCGAATCAATTAGGTGTTACGGTTATTGAAAATCAGGATTTGAGAGAATTGCTGTCTTTCATCGATTGGTCTCCTTTTTTCAGAAGCTGGGATCTTCATGGGAAATACCCGAATATTTTAGAAGATGAGGTGGTCGGAGTTCAGGCAAAAGAACTCTTTAAAGATGCACAGGTTATTTTAAACAGAATTTTAGAAGAAAAATTACTAACTGCAAAAGCCATTTTTGGAATTTTTAAAGCAAATTCTAATGAAACGGATGATATTTTGATCTTCAACGAAAATAATGAACAGCAAGTAAAATTCCTGACATTAAGACAACAGGCTCAACGTTCGAAAGGAAAAGATTATCTGGCTTTAAGTGATTTTATTGCTCCTCAAAGTTCAGGAAAAACCGATTATATGGGAGCTTTTTGTGTAACCACAGGTTTCGGGACCGATGAATTGGCCGAAGAATACGAAAAAGCAAATGACGACTACAATGCAATTATGGTAAAAGCTTTGGCTGACCGTTTTGCAGAAGCTTATGCCGAATTTTTACATAAAAAAATCAGAACTGAATATTGGGGATATGCGAATCAGGAAAATTTAAGCAATGAAGAATTAATTGCTGAAAAATACAAAGGAATTCGTCCGGCTCCTGGCTATCCTGCATGTCCTGATCACTTAGAAAAACATGCGATCTGGGACTTATTAAAAGTAGAAGAAAATATCGGGGTGTATTTAACTGAAAGTTTAGCCATGTTCCCAACAGCTGCGGTTTCCGGATATTATTTCGGAAGTCCACACGCAAAGTATTTTGGGTTGGGAAAAATTGCGGAGGATCAGTTAAAAGATTATTCAGAGAGAAAAGGAATTTCTTTACAGGAAGCGAGAAAATGGTTGTCACCGAATTTAGCAGATTAATTTAGTTTCCGTTTTGGGCGGCGGCAAAGCCGCCGCCCAAAACGGAAACCTCATAAATATTAAAAAAAAGACTATAAAATAGATAATGAAAATTACCGACCATATAAAAAACGCAAACGGAAAAACGTTATTCTCCTTGGAAGTGGTTCCTCCTCAAAAAGGAATAGGGATCGAAGATTTATATAGGAATATTGATCCTTTAATGGAATTTAAACCTCCATTTATCGATGTGACGACTTCCAGAGAAGAATATATTTACATTGACAAAGGAAATGGTTTGATGGAGCGTCGTATCACAAGAATGCGTCCCGGAACACTGGGGATTTGTGCAGCGATTCAGCATAAATATAATGTAGATACCGTTCCGCATTTGCTTTGCGGAGGTTTTACAAAAGAAGAGACAGAATATCTTTTGGTAGATTGTATGTACCTTGGAATTGATAATATCATGGCCTTAAGAGGGGATGCAATGAAAGGGTATCAATATTTTGAACCCACTCAGGGAGGTCATGCAAGTGCAATGGACTTGGTTCATCAGATCAATGATTTGGGAAGAGGAAGATATCTGCACAATCAAGACGAAGAATGTGAAGCGCATAATAAATTTTGCATTGGAGTTGCAGGGTATCCGGAAAAACATATGGAGGCGCCTTCCATGAATTATGATTTAAAATGGTTAAAACAAAAAGTAGATGCCGGAGCAGATTATATTGTTACCCAAATGTTTTTTGATAATAAAAAGTATATTGAGTTCGTAAAAAAAGCTCGTGAAATGGGAATTACAGTTCCGATTATTCCGGGAATTAAACCGATTGCTACGAAAAAACATTTAAAAGTTTTACCCCAAATTTTTAAAATTGATTTGCCTGAAGAGTTAATTAATGAAGTTGAAAATGCTAAAAACAATGAAGCTGTAAAACAGATCGGAATTGAATGGGCAATCAATCAATGCAGAGAATTATTGGATTTTGGAGTTCCTGTTCTGCATTTTTACTCAATGGGAAAAAGTGATAATATCAAGAGAGTAGCTGGAGAATTATTTTAAAGCTACTTGTTTTGATGAATTTTTAATCTTGTTTACATTTTCGGCGGCACCAAAGGTGCCGCCGAAAATATATCTTACAATATTGGATGCCTTTCAAATTCCTTATCCCTATCAAACAGATAACGATAAGTCGCTAATTTTCTTGTCACAGTTGTATCCAGATTTTCAGCAATCCTTATCATTTTAGGATTAAAATCACCGATCCACTGCATCTCCGTAACTTTAAAATCGGTATGTTTTCTTAAATGCTGAGTTCCTTCCCAGATCATATACCCTTCAATTCCTTTCCTTTGCCATTCGGGAATGACTCCAAAAACAATTCCGATCATTTTTTCATTTTTCTTAAATCTTTTAACCCAAAGAAATTTAAGTTTTTCCCAAATTCCGAATTTTCCGTTTAGATATTTGAACCATTGATTGGTGTCGGGAAGATTCATCCACATGGCGATTGGCTTTTCGTTTTCATAGACAAACCATGAAATATGTTCATTAATGATGGGTTTCATTATTTTAAACATTTTCAGAGTTTTTGCTTCATCTAAACATTTTCCCTCACCGTGCGCTGCCCATGCTTTATTATAAATTTCTGTGAAATCTTTGGCAAATTTTTCCAGATTACTTTTCGTCATTGGTCGTGCTGAAATATCCGGATTTTTGCTGTGTTTTGCGTGCATTACCGTGAACACTCTTGAAACTTCTGCGAAAATAGGTCTCGAAAAACAAAGCTGTTCAAAGTAAATTTTAAAACCATAATTTTCAAAAAGATCTTTGTAATAAGGAAAGTTATAGTTCATTCCGAATAAAGGTTCTACAAATCCTTCAATGACGAGTCCCCAAAATTTATCACGTTCTCCAAAATTGATAGGACCATCCATTGCTTCTATTTCTCTTTGTTGGAACCAGTTTTTGCAATAATCAAAAATAAAATTGGACGTTTCCTGATCATTAATACAATCGAAGAAGCCGAATCCGCCGGTCGGTTGTTTCTGCTGATAAGTCTCATTAATAAAAACAGCAACTTTTCCTACGGTCTCATTGTGTTTGTTTTTAAATAAAAACCTGGAGCATTCACCACTTTTAAAGAACTTATTTTTTTCAGGATTAAAAACATCTTCAATATCGATATTTCTAGGTCTGATATAGTTTTTGTCATGTTGATAAAGTCTAGCCGGAAATTCTAAAAATTCCTTTTTTTGGTTTTTGTTTTGTACTTCTTCAACAATAATCATAGCTTATAATGAAAGTGGAGGTTAAAAGATGATTTTTTCGACCGGATTCAAATAAATAAAACAGATTTTATCCGTATTTTTGTGCAAATTAAATAAAAATGGTTGATTTTACTGATAACGACGATGATATTTTCACTGGAAAAGAACATACGCCTATAAGGAAAGATGCTTTTGATAAATCGCCACAGGAAAAAATAGAAAAAATTACCGGACTTTTTGGGGAAATTATGGAAACCCTAGGTTTGGATATGACTGATGATTCGTTGAAAGACTCGCCGAAACGTGTTGCCAAGATGTATGTAAATGAAATTTTCGGAGGACTTCTTCCTGAAAATAAACCGGGAATTTCTACATTTTCAAACAAATACAAATACCGCCAGATGCTGGTGGAAAAAGATATTACGGTATATTCATTCTGTGAACATCACTTTTTGCCAATTATCGGAAGAGCACACGTTGCTTATATTTCGAATGGAGAAGTAATTGGACTTTCAAAAATCAACAGAATTGTTGATTATTATGCAAAAAGACCACAAGTTCAGGAAAGACTGACCATGCAGATTGTAGATGCTTTAAAAGAAGCGTTGGGAACAAAAGATGTTGCTTGTATTATTGATGCAAAACATCTTTGCGTAAATTGCAGAGGAATTAAGGATACAGCAAGTTCTACGATTACAGCAGAATTGAGTGGAATTTTCAGAACCAATCCTATTACAAGACAGGAGTTCTTACATTACGTAGGAAGCCATGCTAAACTGGATTATTAATTAAGATAATTATGGACTACCAGATTCTTAAAAATATTGTTAATGAAGAGTTTCAAAGGTTTGAAAATATTTCAGAGAAACAATGGTCAGCTAAAATTTCTCCTGAAAAATGGTCAAAAAAAGAAATTTTAGGCCATCTTTGTGATAGTGCTTTATCAAATATCAGAAGATTTGTAATTACTCAGTATAAAGAAAATGAGAATATTGTCTATGATCAGAATTTTTGGGTGAAAGCGCAGAACTATCAGAATGTTGAGACTTCAGATATTATCAATCTTTGGAAGTTTTTAAATCTTCAGATTGTAAATGTTGTGGAAAATATTCCTGATGAGGATTTGCAAAGAACCTGTGATATGACAAAGACGGAGACTAAAATATTCACATTGGAATATATCATCAATGATTATATTGATCATTTACAACATCATTTAAAAGCAATTTAATAATGATAAAATTTAAAAAAGTTTCAGATAAGATTTTTGTAACAACCATTATTTGTTGTTGCTGTAAATGCTGTAGTTAAAAGATTTAAATCTTTTAATTATTAAAACTTTAAACTAAATTTATAAATCATTACATCTTTTAATTTAAATCAATGCAATTAAAAATATACAACTCGCTTGCAGGCGAAAAAGAAATATTTAAACCCATTTTAGAAGGAAATGTTGGAATGTATGTTTGTGGGCCTACCGTTTACAGCAACGTACATTTGGGAAATGTAAGAACTTTCCTTTCCTTCGATTTCATTTACAGGAGCTTAATGCATCTTGGTTATAAGGTGAGGTATGTAAGAAATATCACTGATGCAGGTCACCTTACTGATGACGGAGATGTAAATAACGATAGATTCGTTAAACAAACCCGTCTTGAAAAGCTGGAACCAATGGAAATCGTACAAAAATATACAGTAGATTTTCATAAAGTTTTGGATATGTTCAATTTATTGCCACCAAATATAGAACCTACAGCAACAGGTCATATCGTTGAGCAAATCGAATTAACTCAAAAATTAATTGAAAGGGGATTTGCTTACGAGAGCAATGGTTCTGTGTATTTCGATGTGTTGGAATACAACAGAAGAGGCTTGAACTATGGTGAACTCTCAAAAAGAAATATTGAAGAACTTTTTGCAAATACCCGTGACTTAGACGGACAAGGTGAAAAGAAAAATCCACAGGATTTTGCATTGTGGAAAAAAGCTTCTCCGGCACACATCATGAGATGGAATTCGCCTTGGGGAGAAGGTTTCCCGGGATGGCATCTTGAATGTACAGCGATGAGTACAAAATATTTAGGAGAGACTTTCGATATTCACGGAGGTGGAATGGACTTGAAATTCCCTCACCACGAATGTGAAATTGCTCAGGGAAAAGCTTGCAATGATGCATCGCCGGTAAATTACTGGATGCACGCCAATATGTTGACGATGAATGCTCAGCGTATGAGTAAATCTACAGGGAATTATATCCTGCCAATGCAATTAGTTACTGGTGAAAATGATTTCTTTGAAAAACCTTTTCATCCGTCGATTGTACGTTTTTGCTTCCTGCAGGCTCATTACAGAAGTGTTTTGGATATTTCTAATGATGCGATGCTGGCAAGTGAAAAAGGATTTATCCGATTAATGGAAGCGATTAAAGTATTGAATTCAATCACTCCGAATGATGAAAAACAATCAGGTTTCAGTCTGGAAGAGTGGAAAAATAAAGCGTACGATGCTTTAACGGATGATTTTAATTCTCCGGTTCTGATTGCTCACTTATTTGAAGCTGTAAAATATATCTTCGCTTTAAATGATGCTAAAGAAACCATCTCAACTAAGGATTTAGAGGACTTGAAATCTACTTTAAATGCCCTTGTTTTCGATGTGTTAGGATTGCAGGCCATTGAAGAAAATAACAATGAAAAACTAGATCAGACATTACAGGTTTTAATTGAATTGAGAAATCAGGCGAGAAAATCTAAGAATTTTGAACTTTCAGATCAAATTAGAGACAGACTTCTTGCTGAAGGGATCGAATTGAAAGACGGAAGAGACGGAACTTTTTATGTTTTGAACTAATATTTTAAAAATAGTTATAGAAACTCTCACAATTTGTGGGAGTTTTTTTTGCGCTATTGTCATTCTGAATGGAGCAACGCGTAATGAAGAATCTGTAAGCTCAAATAGATTCTTCCTTCGTTAGAATGACATACAATACCAGTTAAATAATTTTGTAACCTTAAAATTTTATAATTCAATTTAAAAATTGCGTAACTTAGTCATAATAAAATGATTAAAACAAAATTTATATATTATGAAAAAACATTTATTCCCTTTGTTTTTGCTTTTAATAGGAGCAAACGTTTCAGCGCAACAGGACTTTTTTGCTTTAGTGGGGAAAGAAACTCCCAATATTGTTTTTAATGATTTCCGTGCAATCGATGGAACAAGCGGTATCTCCGGAGAGCAAATCTTTACAGAAACTTCGTCTGCGAGAGTTTTTTCCCAAGGAAGAAATGGAGTGATCACTGAGGATAAAAACTCTTACAACAATTCTCAGGCAGTTTCAATGGCTACATTAGCGTATGATTCTTTCAATAATAATTTGGTATATATGCCAATGTATTCTTCTAATATTTATGTTTTAAATGCCAAAACAAAAGAAATTACATTAGTAGAAAATAATGTTACCAGAGTGACCTCATGTGATATCAATTCTCATATTACAAGAATGGCGACCGGCTATGACGGAAATATCTATGCAATCAACAATGCAGGAACTCAATTTTTACAAATCAGCAGAAAAGGAAACCAATATGTGGTGAATGATCTCGGGATTATTAAAGATGATGCTTCCAATGGTAAAGATTCTTTCACCATGCTGGAAACCGGTTTTGGAGGTGATATGATTGCAGATGCAGATAATAATTTTTATGTTTTTTCCGCTTCGGGCAATGTTTTCAAAGTTTCAACTCAAGAATTAAAAGCAAAATTTGTAGGCAAAATTTCTGGAATTCCTGAAAATTATTCAGTGAATGGTGCTGCAGTGAATTCACAAGGAAAAGTAGTTGTTGCCAGTGCAAAAGGAGCTGCTTTTTACGAAGTTGATCTGAAAAGCTTACAGGCAAAACCGATGGCAGGAGAGCAGAATCTGCATATTTATGATCTGGCGAGTAAATATTTTGCAAATGACAGAATAGCTTCAGGCAATATGCTTGCAAATCTTGATATTTATCCGACTCGTGTAGATGAGCAATATATTAATGTTAACGTTAATGATAAATCGGTAAAAGGAACTCTTAAAATGACTGTCTTTGATTTGTCTGGTAAAAGTATATTGAAACAAAACTTATCCGTAAAAGATGGCTCTTTGAATCAACAGGTATATCTTAAAAATCTGGTGAGTGGAGCTTATTTGGTAAATATTACCGATGAATCCGGAAAAGTATTATTAAACAAGAAAATTTTGGTTACAGAATAATTTTTAACTTTATTTACAACGTAAAAACCTTTTCAAATATCTTGAAAAGGTTTTTTTAATGAATATTTGATATTCAAGAAATTTTATTTTTGAGATTATAATGTACTTTTATAAAAAAATATAAATGAAGCTATACTTTAATGTAGGTTATAGTGTAAAAGTTGGAGAAAAATTACAGTTGGTGATTCATGAAGAGGGTGTTGTATCTCAGACTCATACTATGTTTTGTGTAGAAAACGATTTATGGAAATGTGAAGTTGACTACTTTTCCAAATCGGTTTCTTACCAATATCAGCTTGTGGATGAAAGAGGGAATCTTCTGAGAACAGAGTTTGTTCAGCATCATCTTAACTTTCCTCACAATTATAAAGAATTTATAATTTTTGATGAGTGGAATAACAAAAATTTTCCGGAAAATTATCTGAATAATAAAATTCTTTACAATAAGCTGAATCAGTTTTTTCCGGAGAAAATTTCGGTGTTAAAAAAACATACTCATTTATTCAGAATTGAAGCCCCAATTTATAATCCGAACTGGAAAATTGTACTATTTGGAAGTACAAATTCTTTGGGGAATTGGGAGTATGAGAAAGTGATTCATTTATCTCAGACGGATTTTGGAGTTTGGGAAACATCGATTGAAATTCCGGAGAATGAATTTATTCAGTTCAAATATTGCATTTATGATATTACTGAAGATAAAGTAATTGATGTGGAAAACGGAGAAAACAGATTCGCGGTTCCTAATCAGTCAAAGGATATTCTGCAGATTGTTTCCAATCATTATTTTAAATTTAAATTGTATCAGATGTACCATGATGCCGGAGTTGCAGTTCCGATCTTTTCATTAAGAACGGAGGATGGTTTTGGCGTCGGAGAATTTTCTGATATGAAAAAATTAGCAGATTGGGCAAAAGAAACCAATCTAGGAATCATCCAGATTTTACCGATTAATGATACCACTGCTAATTATTCGTGGACGGATTCTTATCCTTACGCGGCTATTTCCGTATATGCATTACATCCACAATATATTTCTCTTGAAAATCTTGATTTTAAATTACCGAAATATTTAGTTGAAGAATTTCAGGCTGAAAAACAATTACTTAATTCTTTAGAGTTAATTGATTATGAAAAAATGATTTCCGCAAAATGGAAATATTTGAAAGTGGTTTTTAATGAAGATAAAGACCAAATTTATAAGGATAAAGGCTTCAAAAAGTTCATTAAAGATACTCAGAGCTGGCTTCTTCCATACGTTGCATTTTGTGTGTTGAGAGACAAAAATAAAACACCGAACTTTAATGAATGGAAAACTCACAAAAAGTATATTGCAGGAAAAATAACTCCGTTTTTTAGTGTAAAAAGCAAGGATTATGATATCTCAATGCTTCATGCATGGGTGCAATATCAACTTCATAAACAGTTAAAAGAGGCAATCGATTATACCCATAGTTTGGGAATTTCCGTGAAAGGAGATTTACCGATCGGAATTTACCGATATTCTGTGGAAGCCTGGACAGAGCCTGAACTTTTCGGAATGGATTTCCAAACCGGATCACCGCCGGATCAGTTTACAGAATTAGGACAGAACTGGGAGTTTCCGACCTATAATTGGGAAGCTATGAAAGCAGACGATTATACATGGTGGAAAAACAGATTTAAGGCATTGGAACAATATTTTGATGCCATGAGAATTGATCATATTTTAGGGTTTTTCAGAATCTGGAGAATGCCAATTTCGGCAGTGCAGGGAATTCTGGGATATTTTTATCCTGCTGTTCCGGTTACACTGGAAGAGTTCAAAGCATGGAATATTCCTTTTAATTTTGATCGATATTGTAAGCCGTTTATTAATGATCAGATTCTTTGGAATTATTTAGGAGAAAATAGTGGTAAGGCGCTTGAATTCATTCATAATAATCATGACGGTACCTATTCATTCAAAGAAGAATTTGATACCCAGAGAAAATTAGTCGATTTCTTTAAGAAAAATCCACATGGTTTGCTTGAAGAGCAATTGATTTCCCTTTGTGCAAATGTATTGTTTTTAGAGGAAGAAAGAGATGGTGAGAAAGTGTATCATCCAAGATTTAGTGTTTATAGTATAGATTCTTATCAATATTTGTCTGAAGAGGAGAAGAAATCTATTTATGATCTTTACCATGATTATTTTTTCAGAAGACAAGATCATCTTTGGTATGAGAAAGCAATGGAAAAACTTCCGATGATATTGAATGCAACAAAAATGTTGATTTGTGGAGAAGATTTAGGGCTGGTTCCTGCTTGTGTTCCTGTAGTGATGGACGAATTGGGAATTATTGCTCTGAAAATTCAACGTATGCCTTCAGAAAATATTCCTTTTTATAATCCGAAAAATGTCAGTTACCTGAATGTTGTTACGGCTTCTACTCATGACAGTTCTACCTTGAGACAATGGTGGAAAGAAGATCGCGTTTTAATTCAGGAGTATTTTAATCAGCAATTAGTTCAATACGGAAAAGCTCCGGAAGAATTGGACCCTTATTTAGCAGAAATCATTATGAAGCAGCACCTTTATAATGATGCTGTATTGGCTATTTTCCCTATTCAGGAGTTTTTAGCTACAGATAAGGAACTTACCAACCCGAAAATAGACAATGAAAGAATCAATAATCCTGCGGTGTTTCCTCATTATTGGCGTTACAGAATGCATCTGAATCTTGAAGATTTAAAACAAGAAAAATCTTTCAATGAAAAAATTGCAGATTGGGTGAAAGATAGTGGGAGGGTGTAAATTTAACATTTGATTATCAATTAGTTAACAATAAATTAAAAGAAGTTTTATCGTGAGATTTAACTTCTTTTTTGTATTCATATCCAAAAGATAGAATAGAGATATTCTGCTATATTTTAACCAATTAACAACTATTGAAATGAAAAAAATATTAATAGGTTTTGCCATGAGTTTTGCGGCTTTGTCGTTTGCTCAGCAATATCCAAATAATGGGTGGGGAGATGATGACGGATATTATGAAAATGATGGATATTACAGTGATCAGGATGATCAAAATTATTTCCCTGATGATTATTATTACAACTATCCTCAAGATTATTATCCTGGCGACTATTATCAAAGCAATTATAATGATTACAGGAACAGTATTATCAGTATCAACTGGAATGTATTTTTTGCTCAGAACAGATTATCCCGCTGGCAAATTGATCAGGTTTTAAGATTAAATAATCTTTATATAAGTTTTTCCAATTGGAATAATTTTTACAGATATAATCCGGATAGATGGTACTATGATAGATTTTATGCCTTAGAAAGAATTTTAGGACCTAGAGTTTTTGTGGTTTTCCAAAATAATTATTACAGAGGTTATAGTCCGGTTATCTATTTCCAAAATTACAGAAGAACTCATTATGCTTCAATCTGCAGACCTGTACCTCGATACAGAAATGTGAATATTAATATTTACAGAGTGGATAGAGCTAAATTCCGAAGAATGGATAATCCAACCATTAATATTGTGAGAAGCCAAAGACCTAACAATGGATTCAGAGGATCTGTAAGAGATGGAGATAATGGTGGATTCCGAAATCAGGCTGAAAACAGAAATAATAATTCAGGAGGTTTCAGAAATGAAAACAATGGGGGAAGAAATAATGGTGGATTCAGAGGAAATAATGATAATGGAGTAAGAAACAACGGAGGCTTCCGTAATGAAAGAGTTGAGAATAATGGAAATGGAGGAGGATTCAGAGGTGGTGATGGAAGACGGGAAAGTACTCCGAGAAGAGAAAATAATGGCGGTGGTTTTAGAAATGAAGGAGGATCCAGAAAAAATGAAAATGCGGCCCCAAGAGAACAACACAGAGGGAATGAAGGCAGAGGAAATGGAGGTTTCCGAAACGGATTTGCAAAGAATTAAATTTTCATATATTTATATTTAAGTGGTGTGAGGGCAGATTTTAGGATCTGCTCTTTTTTTATTTCTTAGAATTTATTATTTAATATTAAAAATTAACATTATTTATGAATGTTTCAATTTAACTTTAATTTTAACTAATAATCAAACAGATATAAAAAGAATAATTAAATATTTTAAAAGATGAAAAAATTAGTTTTAGCAGTAGCATTTATCGGAATGGGGAGTTTTGCAATGGCACAACAGACAACTACAAACCCACAAGAAAGAGAAGCAAAAAGAGCGGAATTTCAGCAAAAAAGAGCAGAAAAGGAAAAAGAACATTTAGATCAAATGCAAAAGGATTTGAATTTAAATCAGGCTCAGGTAACTCAAATTAAAGCTTTACATGAAAAAAGAAAAGCTGAAATGAAAGCTGAATTTGACAAAAACAAAGACATGAGACAGGCTAAAATGGAGGAGATGAAAGCCAAAAGAGCGCAAATGGATGCAGATATGAAGAAAATCTTAACTCCAGACCAGTACGATAAATGGCAAGCTGACAGAAAAGCTAAAATGGAGCAACGAAAAGTGGCGATGAAGGAAAGAGGAATGAAAGAGAGAAAAATGATGAAAAAGCCGATGACTACGGCTGCTCCTGAAGCGAATTAATAGTTTATAATTTTGATTTTTTAAGGTGAGAAGGGCGGATGTATTTCCGTCCTTTTTGTATTAATTTTAATTAAAATTTTTGATTTCGGGCTTTTATTCCCTAATTTTGAATATAAATTTATTACTTATGGTTAGCGAGAAAATTGCAAAATTAATTAACGAACAGATAGCTCACGAACAATACGCTGCACAATATTACCTTTCAATGTCTGCTTGGTTTTCAAGTAAAGATTTGGACGGAATTGCAAACTACTTCAGAGTTCAGAGCAAAGAAGAATTAATGCATGCTGATAAAATGTTTGATTATTTAAATGATGTAGGAGGCGAAATCATTATCGGAGAAATTGCAAAGCCACCTCACGAATTTGAAAATGCAACAGATATTTTTGAAAAAGCATTAGCTCACGAGAAAATCGTAACAAAAAGTATCTTTAATATTGTAAAAAATGCTAATGAAGAAGGAGATTTTGCGACTACTTCTTTCCTGCAATGGTTCATCAACGAACAGGTAGAAGAGGAAGCGAGTGCATCCCAATTGGTAACTAAAATCAAAATGGTATGTGATAATCCTTCTGCATTGTATCTTTTTGATCAGGAATTGGCACAGAGAGTTTTTACTCCGGATCCAACAGCTTAATGTAGCTTCACAGTATTAACGCTATAAATTTTCGGCGGCACCAAAGGTGCCGCCGAAACATTTTTTATAAATAAATTAACTGCGTTTTTAAAACCTTTCTTCCTAATTTTTCGAGAATATGTTTATAATTCTCAATCTGCTTCTCATTCTTCTCTGTTTCTTCCCCGGTTTTAAAATCGACGATAATATAACCTTCATTACCCTTCAATATTCGGTCGGGACGATACATTCGACTTTCTCCGTTTTCAGAAATCATAATGTCTTTTTCATTGATGACTTCCCATTTTTCATCAAAAAACTCAGCATAGTTTTTAATAATTTGCTCTAACGTATTTTGAATTTCGTCTTTTTCTTCGATAGTAATTTGTCCGTCCAGAACATAGCTTTCCAAGACCTTTGCAATATCTTTTTCGGTATTTATTTTTGATAACAATTCATGTACAAAAAGTCCAATTCTTACCTTTTCGTTTCTCACTTGGTAATTTTTGGAAGGGGTTGCAATTTTGATCGACGTATTTTTTTCGTTGATGTTTTTTAGGTTGTTGATATCTTTAGTTTCAAACAGTGATGTTTTATCCTTCGAATGTTTTTTCAACATTTCTTGATAAACTTCATAGATATCAAATTCATCAAGATTTTCTGTGTTTTTAGATTGTAAAAACTCCAAAAGTTCAAGATTGTTCGAGGTTTTATTGGCTTTTTGAATATAAAAAAACAATTGCTCTACAGGTCGGGTTGTCGCAACATACTGCAAACATAATCTGTCGACAAAATTTTTGTAGGCATTTTGCTTGTTGAACTTTTGAATTTCCTCATCGTAGACTTCAAGATTTTTGCTGAATTGATTAATGTTTACCGATTTCAACGCAGTGTTATCACTTGTGTCAAACCAGTTGGTAAACTCAGCGTCACGGTTTTTGTTCATCATCGGAATAAAGACAATCGGGAATTCCAGTCCTTTTGCTTTGTGAATCGTCATGATCTGGATCGCATCAATATTTTCCGAAGCCTGAATCGTGTAAGTTGAAGCTTCTTCATCCCAATATTTTAAAAATTCTTTAGTACTTGCACCGGCATTTTGGGTGAAATTAAAAAGCATTTCGAGAAAGTTTAATAGGAAGTCAGTCTCTTTGTTTTCAACCGAAAATTCATTGATATAATACTCTACAAAATTGTATAAATTAAATTTTGGGAAACTATCCTGTCTTAGTTGTAAAGAATATTTTTGCTGAATGAATTGCAAAATTTCTTCATGAGTTTCAATCTCCAGAATTTCTTTCATTTCCAGTGTAAAATCTGTCATATGAATTCTCCCCAGCTTATTCAGATGATACATCATCATGATTAAATTGGGTTTATTCTTAGGATTGGTTTCCCATTTCAGGAATTCAATCACAGCTTTCAGGGTATTGGATAATTCCAGCGTGAGTCCTTTATCAGAAATCGTTTTAATATTGGTTTCTTCGCCTTTATAATTAACTTTTAGATTTCCCAGTTTTTGAGAATAGCTGAAAATATCAAAATTTCCTCGACAGAGAATGGTAATATCAGAGAATTTAAAACCATTGTTCAGACTTTCCTGAATGTCGTTTTGCATTCTCGAAGAAGTATCATTGTAGAAATCTTCGTTCGTAAGGTTTTCTATTAAATTAACTTTTACACGACCATCAATTCCGGATTTGGGGTTTTGTGTTCCATCGATTCCGAAAATATGTTGATGTTCTTCTGCAAGCTCTTTTGAATGGAATTCGTACAGTTCATTATTGAACTTCACAATGTTCTTTGCACTTCGCCAATTATCTTTTAAAACTAAAAGTTCGGCTTCTTTAGGAGATATTTCTTTCTTATTGATAATATCCAACATTAGCTTACTTTCACCACCACGAAAACGGTAAATGCTTTGTTTAGGATCACCAACTAAGGTAAATGAAGTATTTTCCGTAGAAACAGAGTGATCTCTCAACGGAACGAAATTCTGCCATTGAAGTTCTGAAGTATCCTGAAATTCATCAAAAAAATAATGCTGAAACTGTGAACCTACTTTTTCATAAATAAAAGCAGAGGGTTCGTTTCGAAGATTTTCATTAATGAGAATATTGAATTTTGAAAGTAACACCAGATCATTCTCTTCCTCAATTTTTTTCAACTCATCCTGAATGTCTTTATTGACTTTTAAAGGGAGGAGCGCCGATAAAATTTTCTCTTTTTTCTGAGTTTCAATATATAAAAGTATCAGCTGCATTCTGTTTTCAAGCAATTGATCCAGAACTTCTAAGATTTCAGCTTCCTTATGCTTGGATTTCGTAGCTGCACCCTTTCTGTAATTATTAACAACAGATTCTTCTGCAGTCGTTGGAAAAGGAAAACCTGCTCTTTTTTGATGATAAAAATCTAAAACTTTAGTAAAGAATCCCCCGATTCCATTTTTTCCCTGTGCGAAATCTTCAATCTCAATATTCCTGGATTTGAATAGATCAATGGATTTTGTAGCAAGTTCTGTAGCTTGTTTTTTGTTAGCTACAATCTCTTTTCGGAGGGTGTCTTTTATATTTTCATAATTCGTGTTATCGAAATCTTTATTATTTTTAAGATGTTCGTAATGAATGTCTTTTACAAATTCTTTCGCCGAATCATAAAGGTTTTTATTTAAATTAATTCTCTCATTATTCTCAAGGCTGTAATCAACATAATCCATAAAGGAATTGGAGATTGCATCGTTTTCTCCGATTTGATCAAGCATTTTATCAACAGCTTCAATCAAAAACGGTTCTGCTTCGATTTCAAGATTGAAGTTTTTTGCCAAGCCCAGTTCGTAAGAAAAACTTCTTACTAATCGGGAGTTGAAACGGTCAATCGTTCCGATATTTAAAGTAGAGTAGTTATGAAGGATATAATCCAGCAATTTTTTGGCTCTGAGATGCAATTCGTCAATAGTAATTCTCAGCCCTTCCTCTTCAAATGCCTTTTGAATATTTTTTAAGTCTCCATTGTCAGCAAAATTTTCCGCAGTAAAATTTCCTAACCACGACAAAATTCTTTCCTTCATTTCATTGGCAGCTTTATTGGTAAAAGTCAAAGCCAAAATATTCCTGATCGATTGCTGCTGATTAGGATACCGAAGACAGATCATCAAAAGCCGCTGAACAAGGGCGTATGTTTTCCCCGAACCCGCTGAAGCATTGATAACTGTATAAGAATTTTGCATGTTTTGAGTAGAATTTAAACTGCAAGTTAGCTAAATATGGCTTAAATTTTAACATATTTCAAGCGCTATTTAACAGTTTTAAAACTAAATTTCTAAAAGAATTCACAAAACACGTTAACTGTGGTTAAACTTATGGATTAATTTAAAAATAACTTTAGTTTTGCTTTATAAAAAACTGTCCGTGAAAATAAAACTACTTTTTACCTTTCTCGTCTTATTTTTCATCAATATGAATGCTCAAAACTATATTTTCGGTAAGATAAATACCGAAGATGGGGTAGAGTTAACAGATGCAACTGTAATTAACATCAGAACCAACGAACGGGTAGTTTCTAATAATGATGGTCATTTCATGATTTCCGGAAGAGTAGGTGATGAGCTTCGTTTTGTAAAGGCGGGCTATGAAAGGGAAAGTAAAAAAGTAAATGAGGATAATATAAAATCTTCTTTGCAAATTACCTTGATTAAAGCTGCTACATTAATTGATGAGGTGGAGATCAAAAAAGGAATAACAGGTGATCTGGCTATTGATTCTAAAAATCTAAATCAACAGAAGAAAGTTCAAAAGTTGAAAGGGGAACTTGCCCTTTATATGTCTCGGAAATCTGATCCCAGAGTTTTGGCTGCAAGGCCGGGAGAATTTGTTCAGCCTAAAGGACAGGGATTTTCTATAGGAAAAGTAAAGAATAAATGGGATGATATTGATTTCATGAAGTATTTGATTTCTGTGCTGGGTGAGCAGTACTTTATAGAGTTAAAAATTGAAAAACCTCAAATTCAACATTTTATATATTATGTTTTTGCAGGAGGGTATGAACGAAAAAACATATTAAAATACGGTTTTTGCAGTGATGCAGATTTAATGCGATTTCAACGTGCAGTATTGGTGAGAATTGCTTCTTACCGAGCTCCTCAAACCCAAAAATAAATGATGAAAACTATTTTTGGATTAATATTTTGTTGTTTCGGAACATTTATTTTGGCACAACAAAAAATCTCAGGATCAATCTCCGACGAGCAAGGCATAACTGTAGGTCAGGTTCTGGTTATCAATATCTCTAAAAACATGAGTACTTACAGTGATTCTTTGGGGAAATTTACTGTTGACGGACAGTTGGGGGATGAAATAAGATTTGTAAAAGAAGGATTTTATCGTTCACAGATTCATGTTTCTGAAGAAAGTTTCAAAACGAATACTCATATTTCTCTCAAACGTTTAGAAATATTAATTCCTGAAGTTAAAATTGAATATAAACCGACTGGTGACCTTAAAAAGGACAGCAAACATTTGAATGATTCCAAAAAGGTTGCTTCCCTAAAATCATCAATGGAGAGCTATATGAAATCTCCTATGACTGAAGTTGTCCCTGAAAATAAAGTTCCGAAAAGTTTTGGAGGACATGATTTCAAGGCGGGACAAGTAAATCTTTTAGGTGTAATTGGAGGCGCAATCGGGTTAATAAATAAGGCGACAAAACCAAAGATTACAAAACCTAATTTCTATGAAACTCAAAATTTTCTTCAAAGAGTTAAGAATGAAGTGGATTTAAACTTTCTGAAGAAATACGGAATGGATGAAGAGCAAATTGATAAGTTTCTTACTTATGCAGAGAAGGTAAGTAAACTGTCAAAAAAATATAGAAAAGACTTTAAAATAGGAGCAATTTCGTTTGAACTGCAGACTATTTTTGCACAATACCAAAAAACAAATAAGTTAAGTGATTAATTAGTTTTTAATAATTGTATTTCGGAATAATAATTGATGATTGAGTAACATCAAATCACAAATTAAAATGAATAAAACAATTATTGCTATCGCAGTTGCTGCATTGGGTTTCATTATCGGTTTAGGGCTTTTAGGAAACGCAATCAAAAACCGGAATAAATCTGAAAATACCATTTCAGTAACCGGCTTAGGAACGAAACAATTTACCTCAGATCTAATCACATGGTCCGGAAGTTTTTCGAAAAATAATCTTGATTTAAAAGCTGCTTACGACGAACTCGCTGCAGATAGAAAAATGATTAATGATTATTTGCTGTCAAAAGGAGTGAAACAAAATGAAATTGTTTTTTCTTCAGTTGATATTCAAAAACAGTTTAGAAATTATACAGATTCGAATGGAAATAATGTTCAGGGAGAATTTTCAGGATATAATTTAACTCAAACAGTTTCAATCGAAAGCAAGGAAGTCGCAAAAATTGAAAACCTCTCCAGAAACATCACGGAAATTATCAATCGTGGAATTGAATTTACTTCCTCTTCACCATCTTATTTTTACACCAAGCTTTCTACTGTGAAACAGGAAATGATCGCTTCTGCAACAAAAGATGCTAAAGAACGTGCTGAAAAAATTGCTGAAAACTCAGGAAGCAGTCTTGGAAACCTTAAAAAAGCAACGATGGGTGTCATACAGATTACTGCTCCGAATTCGAATGAAGATTACTCCTACGGAGGAACTTTTAATACCTCTTCTAAAGAAAAAGAGGCGAGTATTACCATAAAATTAGAATATCAAGTAAATTAAAAAAAAGTCAGAAGACCAACTTCTGACTTTTATATTTTATGATAAACAATATCGTAGATTTCTTCTTTAATTTCTTTTACATTTTCGGGGGAATAGTTTGCCAGGAGCCAAAGCTTAAGAGCATTTTTTCCTTCGCCATAACTTGGCTGTACATACATCTCATCCACTAATCTGAAGTTGTTTCTCTGATAAAACGCATAGCGTCTTTTGGCATCGTCACCTAAATGTTCAGGTTCTATTTCCAAGATAATTCTAGGGTAATTTTTAAATAAATAATCTGTGATGTGAGAACCTAATTTCTGGCTTCTGAACTCAGCAAATACCTCAAAGTGTTCTACAAAAACAAAATGACTAAGTTCCCAGATAATGAGATAACCAATGTTTTGAGCTTCGTGTAAAACTGAAATCACTTTTACGTTCGGATGGCTGAACAGATTGATAAAAGGAATCCAGTCTCTTCTCTCATCTTCCGGAAAGGTCGTCGAATAAGACTTGTAAATTTCCTGAACTCTGTAATCTTCAGGAGAAGTTATTTGTAAAAATTCCATGGTTATAAATCAAAAACATTAGGTCTTCGGGTAATAAAAATATCTTTAATCCAAAGAGTAAATGCTAACCCCAAATAAATCAAAAAGAAAAAGCCTGCGGTTGCAAAAGTAGAGTAAATAAAAAACACTCTTAATTTTGAAACAGGAATTCCCAGTTTAGCACCCGTTCTCGTAAGAACACCAAACCATTCTCTTTCCATTTTGTGTCGGATATTACTCAGCATTGTATGTCTCTTTTAGAATTTTAAAACCAATACCGCAATTTAAGCAATTTTTTGTTTCACAATTGCTTTTGTAATGATAAATGAGGCTTTGGCTTTCCAGTGCCGTATCGGGTTTTAGTTTCAATTTTTTCCAGTTTTCAGTAATGGAATTTTTTTCAGGAGGTAAATTTTTGTAAAAGTTGATGATTTCATCAGAAATTTCCTCGTTATGGTATTTGTGATAGACATATTTTATTGGCAAAACCGTGTTAAGAATGATGAGGTTGATAAATTCTCTGCTCAAAATTTTGGATGGTCTATTGATTGATGCTTTGCCAAAATTGAATTTATCGTCCCAATATTCGGAGGCTTTGACATTTTTGAAAACTTCATATAATTCTTCAGTGGTTTTTGCCAGAATAAGTTTTGAAAAAAGATTTTGATGCTGAAAATAAAGATCAGCCAGCTGAGAAAGACGAATCGTCGGGAAATTCGGAGGTCTTAATCTTAAAAACCTAGGATGAAGCTGAATAGAAGGAAGGTGAAATTTTGTCGTAAGAAAATCAAATTCCCTTTTCCACAGTTTCATCTGGTCATCAACTGGGTTCTCAAGCCAACCCGAAATTCCGAAAAATAAAGCTTCAAGCTGGGTTTTATTTTGTCGGATTTTATTAATAACGGAAAAATCTATACTTTCAGCAATTTGTTTAAAAATGAAAGCATTGACTTTCAATCCGAAAGAATAGGCAAGATGATGAAAAAGTACAGCTTCAAAATTATTTTTTGATCTTGTAAGGTCTTCTTCAATAGAGATCGATTTTTCCTGCAGTTTTTTTAGAATATTTTCTTCATGAAAGTAAAAAGGAATATTGTTAGGAGTAAAGAGATTTTCACAGGAAATAAACTGATTTTCATGAAGTAATTTTTCGTATTTCCCGAGAATATTTTCGTCGATATGTTTTTTAAGTTCTAATGTTGCAATATTTTTAACGGTAAATTCTTCAATTTCTAGGTCGTGTTGGTAAACCACGTGAAGAATGATATTCTGATAATTAGGATCATCAGAATGCTGATGGAAAATCCAGTCTGAAGATTTTATATGCAGTTCAATGTTGCCGGCGAGAATTACATTTTTAGTTTTAATTTTTGCCATCAGGAAATCGGGGCCGGAATCCGTATTCCATTTTCCGGAATGTAGGATTTCAATAGAATTTCCATCAGTATCTTTAAAGTCAAAATTGGTGAAAATCTTGAAGTTCCAAAGATATTGGAGAAGCTTTTCATTCATAATTTGTGTTTGTGTCACAACTAATGTATGAATTTTAATTAAATATATTTGACCCAGTTTACAATAAAAAAACTGCTCAGAGTAATCTGAACAGTTTACATTTTTATAATAAATGAATTTATTCTGAAACCGATGCTTGTGCGGTTAGATTGAAATTTTCGATAGTCGTTTTGTACATCTCTTCGTAAATAGGAAGGATGTTTTTTAGATCAAATTTTACCGCTTGTTCTTTTGCATTCAATTTCATTTTTGCTAAAAGTTCATCATTGCTTAATAATTTGATACAGTAATTACTCATCGCTTCTACGTTTCCGATTTCAGCTAAAAATCCTGTTTCTCCCTGAATATTTACTTCCGGAATTCCTCCTGCGTTGGAACTGATCACCGGAGTGTAGGCCGCCATAGCTTCCAATGCTGCCAAACCGAAGCTTTCCTGCTCAGAAGGCAGTAAAAATACATCAGAAAGCTGAAGAATTCTGTAAAGATCGTTCACTTTTCCTAAAAGACGGATTTTTGAAATCAATTCCGGATTTTCTTCCAAAAACTGATTGATTTTCTCCATATCCGGACCTTCTCCGATGATAATTAATTTAGATTTTACTTTTTTCTCTACATTTTTGAATATCTGTAAAACTTCCTCTACACGTTTTACCGGTCTTAAATTGGAAACGTGGATTAAAATTTTTTCATCAGGATTTGCAAATTGCGTTCTCTGGCATTCATTGCATTCATCAAACTCAGAATTGTCGATAAAATTGGTAATTACCTGAATTTCTTTTTTAATATTGAAAAACTGCAGCGTGTCTTTTTTTAAACTTTCAGAAACAGACGTTATAGCGTCAGATTTATTGATGGAAAACTCTACAGCGTGTTTATAGCTTGGATGTTGCCCTACTAATGTGATATCGGTTCCGTGAAGCGTTGTTACCAATGGAATATCATTATTATCCTCACGAAGCATTTGTTTAGCCGTAAAAGCTGCATATGCATAAGGAATAGCGTAATGAGCATGAAGCAGATCGAGTTTATATAGATTGACGACACGATAGATCATCGAGCTCAGCGCAATATCATAAGGTTGATATTGGAAAAGCGGATACGTCTGAACGTTTACTCTGTGAAAAAAAATATTAGGATTGGTAATATCTAATCTTGCAGGCAGCGCCGAACTGATGAAGTGTACTTCATAACCTTTATTAGCAAGTGACATTCCAAGTTCTGTTGCTACAATTCCGCTTCCTCCGTAGGTTGGATAGCAAAGTATGCCTATTTTCATCTGTAAATATTTTATAATTTATTTGATATGGTCTAATGAATTGATTTTACTTTCAGGTCGATTCCCATTCCCGCTTTCAGTTTGTCATTTACCAAAACCGGAAGTCTGCCTGAAATGTTGGTTTTTCCGTTGAGTGCATTTGCCGTTGCGGTCATAGAGTCGTCATTATTTTCATAAGACACCAAAACGGTTGATACTTTTGAAATATCAATGTCTTTTAATGCATAAGCGCTTCCGAAAACATTAAGAATTACATTTTGTTTTTTTGCTAAATCCTCCAACACCTGTTTCGATTCTGCTGAAATTTTATAAGGTTTGTAAGCTGTAGAATTGTCTTTATGGAATCCTACTATCACTGTGGAATTGGCTGGGATAGTATTAATTTCATTTGATTTTTTAATGATAATATTTGATCCCAATGTATTAACAAAAGTTTGGTAAGGAGCTTCTTCCAAAGGAACATAATAAATTTGTTTTCCGTTTAATGGAAGCAGTTTTTTATCATCTTTTAATAAAGTAAGGGCATTCGAATATAAATTCTGAACCAAAATTTTGTGAGAATCATTGTTAAGATCCTGATTAACGTTTTCAGGATTTTTCGGAGTGTATTTATCTAGCCCTAAGAAATATTTAGTTAAAAGAATTTTCTTTACACTTTCTTCAACTCTTGCTTGTGGAATTTCTCCGTTATCAATCGCTTTCTGAATCAATTTTTTCCCTTCTGCAACCCCCTGAGAGAAAAGCATAATGTCGTTTCCTGCTTTAAAAGCCATGGCATCCAGTTCACCGGGATTGTATTTATTCGCTACAGCTCCCATATTTAAAGCATCGGTGATGATTAAGCCTTTATACCCCAGCTTTTCTTTCAGTAATCCTGTGATAATGTTTTTTGACACCGAAGCAGGGATTCCTTTTCCGGATTCTAAGCTTGGAACATATAAATGAGCAACCATTACACCGCCAATTCCTTTATTCATTAAAGCTTTGAAAGGGGCAAGTTCAATGGTATTAAGTCTTTCTAAATTATGAGAAACAACCGGAAGGTCTAGGTGGGAGTCTGTATTGGTATCACCATGTCCTGGAAAATGTTTAATAGCAGCAAGAATATTGTTATCCTGTAGTCCGTTCGAGTAGGATAGAGCAGAATTAATTACATTCTGAACCTCAGAACCAAAACTTCTGTTACCAATAATAGGATTGTTCGGATTGGTATTAACATCCACAACCGGAGCAAAATCCCAATTGATCCCCATTCTTTTACAATCTTCTGCAATTTTTGCAGCCATCTGATAAATAAGATTTTTATCCTGGATAGCTCCTAAGGTCATTGCCCAAGGAAATTTGTGTGCAGCAGCAATTCTCTGATACAATCCCCATTCTGCATCCATTCCGATCATTAACGGGACTTTAGATTTTTGCTGAAATTCATTAACGAGATTTATTTCTTTTGCAGCATCATCCTGCATTAAAATTAATCCTCCGATTTTATCGTTTGCAACAATGCTTCTTACCTGGTTGATATGATTTTCATCTTTATTGGTGTAAAGGGCAACGATGAAAAGTTGTCCCAGTTTTTCGTCCTGAGAAAGACTATTATATGTTTTATTTACCCATTGTTGAGCTTTATCTAAATCAGCCTTTGATGTATTTTTAGGTTGATATTGTGCATTTGTTGCACAGCTTATTAGCAGAAATATGAAGAGTAAATTAAATACCGATTTGTTCATAACTTTTGAATAAGAACAAAAATACGATTAAAAAAATCACACTAAAGAATGTTTTTGAGTTTTTTGGTATATGTTTTGAATACGCTTTATAAATAATAACTAAACTTTTATAAAATGAAAAAATTTTTTCCACTTTTACTCATAGCTTTTGTTAGCTTATTTATATTTAGTTGTGATAACAACAATGACAATGATAATTTTGTAGATCACGATACCTATTCTCAAATGAGAGATGTTACCGGAAGCTTTACTGCTGCTAATAATTATGCATTTACACAAGGAATTAATATCCAAAGTACAGATGTTGTTTTAGTGTATAGAAATTTAGGAGCTGCATGGCAATTGATTCCGAAAATGATGTATTTACCAGATGCTACGGGAATGCCTGTCAATAGAGAATTCCAATATAACTTTGTTTTTGATAGCCAAACGGTACAAATTAGAATTGATGATGAAAATTTTAATTTGGCAACAGGGTTGACTGCTGCAGAAGCAAATCAATATTTAAATAGCCAGAAATTCAGAATTGTATTGGTTCCTGCAAGTCCTGCAAAAGGTGCTGCAGCTCCAGTAGATTATAGTGATTATAATGCAGTGGTAAAATATTATAATCTTGATGACTCTAAAGTGATAACAACTAAAGTTAATTAATCATTTTTCTAAAGAAATATCTTTTCAGTTTTTTATAAATAATTAAAAAAGAAAGCTCCGGAAGTAATTCCGGAGCTTTTGATTTATGAGTTAATTATCATTATCATCAAGCAGATGACCAAAATAATCTTTCTTTGTTTTTAAGTATCCTTTACTTACTTCATTGGCTGGAATTTGTAAAGGGATTCTTGAGTTGAGGTGTATATTACTTTCCGTAACATATTTTACCTTTTCAGGATTGTTGGTAAGAAGATTAATATCTTTTACATTCAAAAGGTTTAATATTTCTATGGCAACCCCAAAATTTCTGTCATCTGCAGGAAGACCTAATTTTAGGTTAGCTTCTACAGTATCAAATCCTTTTTCCTGAAGAGAATATGCTTTTAGTTTATTGATAATGCCAATGTTTCTTCCCTCTTGTCTAAGGTAAATGATGATTCCTCCATTTTCGTGAATATATTTCATGGCAGCGTCTAATTGCTGCCCACATTCGCATTTTTTAGAATGGAAGACTTCTCCGGTAATACATTCTGAATGGAAACGTACATTCACTGGTTTTGAAAAATCTGTATTTTCAGCTAAAATAGCCATATGTGGCATCCAGTCATTTTCGTTTTCAGAGAATGCAATCATTCGGAAATTGCCGTGCTCGGTAGGAACGTTGGCTTCCGCCTGAATTTTAATCATGAATACTTCTCATTTTAATTTCCTTTTAAAGAGTCTTCTATTACAGAGATATTAGTTTTAAGTCTTACCAAATATCTGTTCAGAACTTCATCATCATCTTTACCCAGATTAGATCTTAGTTTCTGAATTTTTTTATATGACTTTTCAAAGCTTTTAACGGCTCTGTTTTTTCCAGCTGTATTTTTAGATTCGATAGCGTATAAATAATTTTGAAGGCTGTATTTTAAGCTTGTTACTTCCTCATTTATACTGTTACTCTTGAATGTAGGAAAGGTTGAAATTAAATTAGATATTTCTGAGGCATTTACATTTTTCTTGATATCGATCTCAAATGACTTTCCGGATTCTGAGCGATTATCAGATCCTTTAGATTCACTATAGAAATTGCTGGTTAACGGAGAAAGATTAAGCTTTTCCGTTGCACAAGACGAAATCGTTGTGATTAATATTCCAAAAAAAAGTAATTTTTTCATTTTTGTTGCCCCTTTTGATAAAGGATTGGGTTAAGACTTTCATCGTTGTACATTTTCATTTGTTTGTACACTTTCATCTTAACGTTACCGTTCTCAATATCAGTAAGCAACTGATTGATAGAAGTTGATAAATCATCTTTTTGTATAAGGAGAACGTTTAATTTTTCTTGACAATTTAAACGATGTTCCTCAGACGCAGATTCTCTGTTGGCTTCTAACGACATGTGATAAATCTTTAATGCAAGTATTGATAATCTGTCTACTGCCCAAGCGGGAGTTTCCGTGTTTATTTTTGCATTAGATCCGGGAGTTATACTTTCATATTTTTTTAGAAACCAGCCGTCTATAAATTCAACTAAATCAGTTCTTTTCTGATTTGATTGATCAATAGTTCTCTTCAGAAGAAGAGCTTCAGCCGGATCAATATTTTCATCTCTAATTATATCTTCCAAATGCCATTGAACGGTATCAATCCAGTTTTTTGCATACAAAATTCGTTCCAAACTGTCTTTTTCGTATGGATTGTTAATTAGAGTATTAACATTATCAAGTACGTGGTAATCTTCAATAGACTGATTGAAGATGTTCCATGCAATTTCCGTGAAATTCATTTAAAATGAGTTAGAATTTAGTTGCTAGACGTTGTATTGTTATCGTTTGAAGAAGGGTTTTTGTTTTCTGAACCCGGTTTATCTTCTTCTTTTACAGCATCTTTAAATTCTTTAATACCAGAACCAACTCCTCTCATTAATTCAGGAATTTTTTTACCTCCGAAAAGCAATACAAGCAATATTGCTACGATTAAGATATGTTGCCAAGATAAGGCTAATATTGTTAGTGTGTTCATCTCTAAAATTTTTGCAAAGTTAAACTTTTTTAATAAGAAACCCAACCTAATGGATCAACCGGTGTACTGCCATTCCATACCTGGAAATCAAGAGTATATGTTCCGTCAAAATCCTGAGCTACTGTACCCACCGGAGTACCTGCAGAAACTTGTTGATTTTTAGATACAGAGTTACTGCTCAGATTAGAATAAAGGGTAAAATAATCACCGTGCTTTATAATTACTGTTTTCGTTCCGTCTGAAGCAGGAAGTATGGAAGAAACCGTTCCCGGAAATACACATCTTGCAACAGCTCCTTTTGATACAGATATTTTAATACCATTATTTTCTTCCATGATATTTTTAAATACCGGGTGTGGCTGTCTTCCGAATCGGTGAGTAATGGTTCCTGAAATAGGCATTCCTAATTTTCCTTTATTCGCCGCGAAATTATTTCCTGAAGCTGTAGAAACTCCAAAGTTGGTCATTGCTTTAGATTCTGCAGCTTTTTTATCAGCTTCTTTTTTCTTAGCTAATGCATCTTCCGCTGCTCTTGCTGCATTTAATTTATCAGTAGCCTCTTTTGCTTTTAAGGCTGCTTCATCAGATGCTTTTTTTGCAGCAATTTTTCTGGCTTCATCTCTGGAATTTGCTTCTGATTTTGCAGCTTCTTCAGTACGCTTTCTTTCTTCTTCAGCACGTTTGGCTGCTAATTCTGATGCTTTTTTTGCTTCTGCTTCCGCCAATTTTCTTTCTCTTTCCAAAGTTTCTGCTTTCGCTTTTGCTTCTGCTTCTATTCTTGCTTTCTCTCTTTCAGCAGCTATTTTTGCCAAACGAATTTTTTCTGCTTCTGCTTTTTTTCTAGCCTCCTCTTCTGCTTTTGCAATTCTTATTTCTTCTGCAATAATCGCTCTGATTTGCCCTTCTAAAGCTTTAGATTGAGTTTGTTTTTGTTTAAGTTCGGCAGTGATTTTCGCTTCGTTCTTTTTGAATTCGGCTACCAATTGTTCCTTTTGTATACGTTCTACATTGATAGTAGCCAAATCTTTTTTCTGTGTAGTCAAGAGGTTTTCTTTTTCAGTCGCAGATTTCTTTTTCTGTGCGATTGATTTTTGGATTTGTGTTGCTGCTGTAGTTATTTCGGCAGCTTTTTTATCTTGATAGTCTGAATATTGTTTTAAATATTGTACCCTTCTAAGAGCTTCACCCAAATTTTTTGAAGAAAGTATAAAAGTTACTTTGTTCTGGACCCCTTTGTTTTTATAAGCATTTACTAAAACTTCCGCATAGTTTTTCCTTAAAATGGCAAGTTCTCTGTTTTGACGGTTAATCTCCAACTGGCGTAGGTAGATTTCATCTTCAATAAATCTTTTCTCTTTTTGAGTATTGTTATATACTTTTTCTCTTAAGACTAATTTTTTATTAACATTGGTAAGATAAGCAATAGAAAGCTTTGATTCACTTCTTGTTTTTGCTAAATCTGTATTTATCTGTGCAATTTGTTTTTTAAGGTCGGCGTTCTGCTTCTGTAGCTGTTCTTTCTTTTGCCCTTGTCCGTAGTGCAATCCAAACAACAAAATACCTATTAAAAAGCTAAATTTCTTAATCATTTAATTCAATTTTCTTATAATTAGGTGGTACAGAATAGCGTGTATCCATCCTCGAAAAGTCAAATTTCGTATTTTCCAGTAAAATTTGACTGTTTTTGGCTCCTTTTATAATTATTTTAACATTTTTTGGAAGACGAATTTCATTTTGATAAGTTTCCCATCCGTCATACAAAATCTCTAAAGAATCATCGGAATTTACATCTTGAAGGTTCACCTGTATAAGGTCATATTCCGGGGAATATTGAAGAACTATTTTATATTCTCTGGTTGTTTCCCCGGTTGCTATTTTTATGTTGGAAATTGAAGCCAATTGATACCCTTGCATATTTTGGGTGATGCGGGCATTACTACCTTTGATCGTAAAAAAAGTTCTTCCTACCAAAAGTTTTTCCAGGTTTTTATAATCTATGAAATTGACATTCAATAAATTATTAAGATACTCGAAATCAGAATCTATATAATTCTTGTTATACTTATCCATTGCTTTTATTCCTTCAGGAGTAATGAGCGCACGAGCGGCATTGATGAACAAGAAGTTAATAGAAGAATATATCTTTTTATCTGTTTCTATATAAATTGTAGCATCCAAAGGACTTACCCGAATATTATCGGCGGTAATTTTACTGCTAATTTTAAGATATTCAAATTGAGGATGAATGTATACTTTTTCGTAAAAAGTTACAGGATCATGTACATTTTCACCAACATCGATTGGTTTATTATCATCAGGTTTTTGTACTTGAATACTATCTTTTCCTTCTGCATTTTGTTCTACGGTTTTCCTGGTTTTACAAGAAAATAAAACGAGAAGAATAAGTATTGAGGGGATCCATTTGTTCATATTCAAATTTAAATAAATGCTTTGCAATATTAACGCCAAACCACACAAAATCTTTTGTGTGGCCTGTTATTCTAATAAAATAGGGTGGGTTATTTAGATAAAAAATCCAGTACAGAATAATCTCCTAAAGAAATTTCTCTTGCAACCCCGAAATACTGAGCCGAATTTCCGATCATCGAATTGGAAAGATTACCATGATTAATTCTGGTGTTCTCCTGAATCAATGAGTTTTCGATGTTGGAATTAACTATTATTGTATTATTTCCTAAAGAAACTCCGGGACCTACTTTAGAATTTGAAATTTTTACATTTTCCCCGATAAAACAAGGTTGAATAATTAACGAATTTTCTATTTGTGCAGACGCAGGAAAATGAGACATTTCTTCTCTTTCATATTCTAAAATTTTGCTGTTGGTCTCTACAGTCGCATTTTTATTTCCGCAATCCATCCAGTCGTTTACTTTTCCTAAGGTAAACTTTGCCCCTTTTGCTCTTAGGTTTTCTAATGCTGTTGTTAATTGATATTCTCCACCATTTTTAATATCATTATCCATGATATAATTGATTTCATTCATCAGTTTCTCAGCACTGTTGAAATAATAAATACCAATAATGGCCAAGTCTGAAACGAAAGTTGTCGGTTTTTCTACGAAATCTGTAATAAATCCGTAGTTGTCTAATTTTACAACTCCAAAAGCTGATGGATCTTCTACACTTTTTACCCAAATCACGCCATCCGCATTTTTATCTAATTGGAAATCTGCACGGAAAAGAGTATCTGCATAGGCTACAACAACATTTCCTGTCATAGATGCTTCGGCGCATTTTAAAGAGTGTGCTGTTCCCAACGGATCAAGCTGATGATATATACTTCCTTTTGCTCCTAGTTTTTCTGCAATTTGTAATAAAGATTTTTCAATCTCCGGACCAAAATCTCCAATGATAAAAGCTACTTCTTCGATTTTTTCTCCTGCTACTTTAGCAATATCTTCTACCAATCTTTGTACAATCGGTTTTCCTGCGATAGGAATAAGAGGTTTTGGAACTGTTAATGTATGTGGACGCAATCTGGAACCACGTCCAGCCATTGGAACAATAATTTTCATATATGAATGTTTGTTTTGTTTATTATTTTATGCTCTTCTGAGTATCTTATTAATCATTGTTCTTTCATTATAAACAAGGAATGCTATGAATAAAAGAAACAAGCCGTTTCCTATTAAATAATTGTCTCTAAAGTAGTAAAAAGAGACCATAGAGATCGCAATTGATAAGATAAGGTAAATCGAAATTTTCTTTATGTTATAATGTATAGGATATTGTATTTTTCCCCAAATGTAAGAAATAATCATCATGCTGGAGTAAGTAATTAATGCCGCAAAAGCACTTGCCCAATATCCGTACGTTGGAATAAATGTAAAATTGATAAAAATGGTAATGGCAGCTCCAATTAATGAAATGTATAAACCTACTCTGGTCTGATCAGATAATTTATACCAGATAGAAAGATTGAGATAGATTCCCAGAAATAAAGCACCCAGCATGACGAAGGGAATGATTTCTATTCCTTCATAATAAAGAGGATTTTTCAGGTATTTTTCCGAGATCCATTGTAAGTTAACCATCAAGCCAATGTAAATTAAACAGTTGCAGATCACAAAAATATCCATTAAAACAGCATAGGTTTTATGATTGCTTTTGTCTTTAAAGCTTGAGAAAAAGTAAGGCTCAATTCCCAGCTGATAGGCCTGTCTGAATACGGTAATGAAAGTTGCGATCTTATAAACCGCACCATACACTCCGATTTGGTGTTTGGCTTCTTCTTTCGGAAGTAAATATTTTAAAAACTGTCTGTCCAGTGTCTGATTGATAATTCCCGCAAGACCTGCAATCATTACCGGCCAGGAATAATTCATAATTCTTTTCCATAGTTTAAAATCAAACTTACGGAAACTGAAGTTCACAAATTCTTTTCCTACTATAGCTAATGTAATGATACTTTGTACCAAATTGGCGATGAAAACATATCCAACACCAATTTCCGGATCATATTTCAAGCCGAAGATTCCATCGGGATATTTTGGAAGCCATTTAATGAAAAATACTACCAAAAAGTAGTAAGCCAACGATCCGATGACCTTCGAAAGCATATACTGAACAGGCTTTCCTTCCAGTCGTAAAACCGCAGAAGGAATGGTGGAAAATGCATCAAAGGATAAAATGAAAAGGAAAATGACCAAATAATTGACCTGATCAGGAGTTTCAAAAGCGTTGGCAAGATCCTGTCGGAAAACATATCCTAAAAGAAGATAAATAACCCCGGTTCCTAAAACACTTAAAGCACATGTCGAGATCAATGTTTTCTTGTCAATATCTCCTTCCTGTGCAAAACGGAAAAAAGAAGTTTCCATTCCGTGAGTCAGGAAAACGGTAATAACTCCGGCAATTGAATACCAATCCACGAAAGGTGAAGAGGCAGAAGGCCCGAAAGCTTTGGTTACGATTGGCGCAATAAGAAATGGAAAGATTCTTACCAATACGGAACTTAACCCATATACAGCGGTTTGTCCAAATAGTTTCTTATACAATTTTAGGTTTTTAAAATGCAAATGTAAATATTAGAATTCATAATTTTCTGATTGATGTTTAAAAATCACTTTGGAAAATATTAAATTTGTGCAATCTAAATCTTATATATAAAGTCTCCAATGAAAATTCTTATAAAAAACGCTCAAATCGTTAACGAAGGAAAAGTTGTTACAAGCGATATTCTCGTTGAAAATGATCTGATTTCAAAAATAGATTCCAATATTTCTGAAGAAGCAGACCAGATTATTGATGCATCGGGAAAATATCTTCTACCGGGAGTGATTGATGATCAGGTTCACTTTCGTGAGCCGGGTTTAACCCATAAAGGAGATATTGAAAGCGAATCCAGAGCTGCCATTGCAGGAGGAACGACAAGTTTTATTGAACAGCCGAATACGGTACCGAATGCAGTAACTCAGGAATTACTGGCTGATAAATACGAAATTGCTTCTCAAAAATCTTTTGCCAATTATGGTTTTATGATGGGAGGAACGAATGATAATCTGGAGGAAGTTTTAAAAACAAACCCGAGAAATGTTCCTGGAATCAAATTGTTTCTAGGTTCTTCTACCGGAAATATGTTGGTTGACAATCCTGAAACGTTAGAAAATATCTTCAGTAATACCAAAATGCTGATTGCCGTTCACTGTGAGGATGAAGCTACCATCAGAGCCAATACTCAAAAATATCTGGATGAATATGGCGAAGATATTCCTGTGAAATTCCATCATTTGATCAGAAGTGAGGAAGCTTGTTATAAATCTTCTTCAAAAGCAGTTGAACTAGCAAAAAAAACAGGGGCAAGACTTCATGTTTTTCACCTTTCCACTGCTAAAGAAATGGAACTTTTCAGCAATGATATTCCATTAAAAGATAAAAAAATAACAGCAGAGGTGTGTGTGCATCATTTGACTTTTACGAATGAAGATTACGAAACAAGAGGAGGATTAATCAAGTGGAACCCTGCTGTAAAAACTCAGAAGGATAAAGACGGACTTTGGGAAGCATTGCTTGATGACAGAATTGATGTAATCGCAACGGATCACGCGCCTCATACTTGGGACGAAAAGCAGAATGTGTATACAAAATGTCCTTCCGGAGCACCGTTGGTTCAGCATTCTTTGGTGGTAATGCTTGAAAATTATAAAAATGGGAAAATCTCTTTGGAAAGAATCGTAGAAAAAATGGCTCATAATCCTGCGATTTTATTCAGAATTGAAAAGAGAGGTTTCATCAGAGAAGGATATAAAGCGGATTTGGTATTGGTGGATTTAAATGAAAACTGGACGGTAGAAAAAGACAATATCCTTTATAAATGTGGTTGGAGTCCATTGGAAGGGATGAACCTCCATTCTAAAGTTACCCATACTTTTGTTAACGGAAATCTGGTTTACGAAAACGGGAAAATCAATGAAGAAAAATTCGGAGAGCGTTTGCTTTTTGAAGTGGAATAATAAATAAAAAAGGCTTTTCAAATTTTGGAAAGCCTTTTTTATTCTAACAATTAATGGGTTTAAGCAATTACGATACTTTCAATTCCTTTTGCTAAGGCCGTTTCCTGAAGATGAGGAAGTCCCAACCCTTCTGCACGGAAAACGCTCACATCAGTAATTCCGATGAAGCCAAGAACACTTTTCAGATAAGGAACTACAAAATCATACGATTGATAATCTCCTTCAGAAAAAACAGAACCACTGGCAACAGCGATGTATGCTTTTTTGTTTTTTACCAATCCTTCAAAACCATTTTCAGAATATTGGAAAGTCATTCCGCCACGTGCAATATGGTCGATATAGGCTTTCAAAGCAGACGGGATTCCGAAGTTGTAAATCGGAACAGAAATGACAATAATATCTGATGCAAATAATTGTGCAATCGCATCGTCAGAACGTTTTACGGCTTCATTTTGTTCCGGAGTTCTGTTTTCTGCAGGGATAAACCAGGCATCAACCTGCTCTTCTCCCAAATGGGGAAACGGAGTTTTCAATAAATCCAATGTTGTGATTGTGTGCTCAGGATAAGTTTCCTGTAATTTTTCCTCGATGGCATTTCCCAATGTTCTGCTTGCGGAACTGCTCGTTCTTGAGCTTGAAATAATATGAAGTATATTTTTCATTTTTTTGATGATTAAAATTTCTTCAGCAAAATTATGTACATTTGCTTTTGAAAAGTTAGTAGTGAACAAAAGGTTAGTAGTAACCTTTTGGTTAGTTGTTAAATATAAATGCTATGGAAAATCCAATCAATGCTTCGGTTGAAACTCAAGAAGCTCCTTGTAGAGCCAATTGTAGCGAAAATCTTTCGGCTGTAGAAGATGCAATTTATGTAATTGGAGGAAAGTGGAAACTGAAAATCATTATTGTCTTGCAAGAACTGGGAAATGTCCGCTTTAATGAATTACAGAGAATGATACCCGGAATTTCAGCAAAGGTTTTATCCAACGAATTGAAAGATCTGGAACTGAATGGCTTTGTAAAACGAGTTGTACATGCTGAACAGACTCCTGTTGTGGTAGAGTATATTTCGACGGATTACAGCCGGACTTTGAAAACGGTGATTATGTCACTTTCTGAATGGGGAAGGAAGCATAAAAATAATATCAGAGAAGATGTTTTCTAAAAATAATTCTGTGAGATAATGAATTTAATTAAATGATTGCCTGAATTCCAAAGGTGACATTTGTGTTTTCTTTTTAAAAAGTGTACTGAATGATTGTGAATGTTCAAAACCTAGTTCATAAGCAATTTCGCTCACCGATAATTCCGTTGTAGAAAGCTTTTCTTTTGCTTTACTAATCAGTTTTTCATGAATATGCTGTTGGGTATTTTGTCCGGTATGAACCCTTAAAAGATCACTTAAATAATTGGGGGAAAGGTTCATCGCTTCAGCAATTTGATGAACCGTTAAAAGTCTTTTGCCAGAAGATTCCTTATCAAAGTAATTATTAAGATAGGTTTCAAATTTTGTTAAAAGTTGATGGTTTCCACTTTTTCTGGTGATGAATTGTCTTTCATAAAAACGCTTGGAATAATTCAATAATAATTCAATCTGGGACAAAATAATTTCCTGGGTATGGTGGTCGATATGTTGGCATTCTTTGTCAATTTTATACATGATTTCAAGCAAATCATTTTCTTCATCTTCAGATAAATGTAATGCTTCATTCACTGCGTATGAGAAAAATCCGTATGAAGAAATCGTTTTAGCTAAAGCATGTTTCAGCAGAAAATCTTCGTGAAAGATTAAAAGATACCCCGTATTCTCACAATCCATTGTCTTCAAATCAAGATACTGAACCTGACTGGGAGCTGTAAAGCTTAGTACCCCTTTGTCGTAATCGTAATGCTGCTGTCCGTATTTTATTTTTCCTTTGGCATTCCGTTTTAGAGCCACACAATAATATCTGCTTACAAAACCTTTCCAGATATCATCTTCGATAAAAATACTTTCAGAGAGATTGATAACACTTACCATCGGATGTTTGGGTTCAGGAAGAGAAAGTAATTTGTGAAATACTGAAATAGATTTTATGGTGTTCATTATTGTTAGATTTTTTTATTTTTTGGCGCCTATTTCCGTCTTCCACTCCCGCTTTTTTGCTTTGCAAAAAGAGCTCCGTTCAAGCCGGGGCGTGATGTATAGATAATGGAGTTGTAATGTCATTCTGACGAAGGAAGGATCTTAACACAATAAGATTCTTCACTACATTTCATTTCATTCAGAATGACAACAATTTATATAACCTAAAATATTAATTAAAGTTACAAATTAATAATCCAAAAGTCCCATGCTGAATTCATCATAAGGCGCTCCCGTATCTGTTCCTAAAGGCACAATGTTTTCCAGTTTTTGAAGTTCGGTTTCAGATAATTTAATCTTTGAAGCTTCAATATTTTGTTCCAGATATTTTCTGCGTTTTGTTCCCGGAATAGGCAAGATTCCTTTGCTGATGATCCAAGCTAATGCCAATTGTGATGAGGTAATGTTTTTTTCTTGGGCAAGATTTTCGATGGCTTCTACCAACTCAATGTTTTTATGAAAATAGTGTTCCTGAAAACGCGGAATTCCTCTTCTGAAATCATTTTCCGGCAGATCATTTATGGTCTTGATATTTCCAGATAAAAAACCTCTTCCCAATGGAGAATATGCTACAAAGCCAATACCTAATTCATGCAATGTTTTAATGACTCCTTTCTCTTCAGCTGTTCTTTCAAATAAAGAATATTCGCTTTGCACTGCAGAAATTGGATGAACAGCATGTGCTCTTTTTACGGTTTCAGAAGATACTTCCGACAATCCAATATAACCAATCTTACCTTCTTTTACCAGGTCAGCCATCGCTCCCACAGTTTCTTCAATAGGTGTATTTTTATCAAGACGATGCATATAATAAAGATCAATATAATCTGTCTTTAGATTTTTCAAAGAGCGTTCGATAGATTTTTTTACATAGTCTTTGGTTCCCTTGATTTTCCAGGTTATCTGGTCTTTGTCGTCAATTTCCCAGCCGAATTTTGTAGCAATAATATATTGATCACGACTACCTTCAATAGCTTTTGCAATCAATTGTTCATTTTTGAAAGGACCATACAAATCTGCAGTGTCCAGAAAATTGCCACCCAATTCCAAAGAACGATGAATGGTTGCAATAGCTTCTTGTTCATCAGTTTTACCGTACATATCCAAATCGCCAAAGCCAGTCATTCCCATACATCCCAAACCAATATTAGGAACTATTAAACCTTGATTTCCTAATTTTACCTGATTTAATTTCATATCGTTAAATTTTATTGATACAAAATTCAGCAGAAATTAAAAACCGGATGTATGCAAAACCATGGTTGTCGTATGCAAATTACGGATTGTGTATTTTTCTCTTAATTGTTGTCAGAGAAGATCATCTGCGTAATCAACCAAATCTGCGAGAGATAAAATTATAAATGAAGATTCAGAAAAGTTAATAATAAATCTAAAAACAGAATTATTTATCAAATTCTAAGGGAGATTGATACATAATATTCTCATTCCGTAGGAATCTAGGCAATCCTAATTATTTTGCTTAGATTCCTACGGAATGACAACAAAAGGTTTCATTTTTTTGGTGTAGGACTCATATAAAAACTTAATTTCCCACCATTCATAATATCAGAATGCTTCAAGGTGAAGTTTTTAATTTTCTTTCCATTCAAAAGAATTTTTTGAATATATACATTTTTCGGACTCTGATTAATGGCTTCTATTTCAAAAGTTTTTCCGTTTTCTAAATTCAAAATTGCATGGTCAACATTCGGACTTCCGATAACATAATCTTCAGAACCGGGAGCAACAGGATAAAAACCAAGCGAACTCAAAATATACCAAGCACTCATTTGTCCTGCATCATCATTACCACCCAATCCATCGGGAGTTGCTTTGTATTGCATTTCTAAAATTCTTCGGATCTGTGCCTGAGTTTTCCACGGTTGTCCTGCCCAATTGTAAAGATATGCTACGTGATGTGCCGGTTCATTTCCGTGAACATAGCCACCGATGATTCCCTCTCTTGTAATATCTTCCGTATCTGCAAAAAACTCGTCCGGTAAATGCATTGTGAACAATTCATCCAGTTTTGAAGCAAATTTTTTCTTTCCACCCATCAACTGAATTAATTCATCCGGATTTTGAGGAACGAAGAAAGTGTAATTCCATGAATTTCCTTCTATGAAACCTTGTCCGTGTGTACTTAAAGCATTAAAATCTTTCTTAAAACTTCCATCTGACAAACGAGGACGCATAAATCCTGTTGTTTTATCAAAATTGTTTTTCCAGTTTTCAGAACGTTTAATGAATTGATTATATATTTCAGTTTCGCCCAAATGTTTAGCGAGTTGAGCGATTGCCCAATCATCATATGCATATTCCAGGGTATTGGAAACCGAAGTTCCGCTTTTTTCCGCAGGAATATATCCTAAATCAATATATTGCCCGATTCCTTCGTAGTCTCTTTTGTTGGCAGTTGCAATACAAGCTTTCAGTGCTTCTTTTGCATCACCGTCATAATTTCCTTTAATAATGGCATCTGCAACCACGCTTACACTGTGATAACCGCTCATGCACCAGTTATCATTGGCATAATGCGACCAGATTGGCAACATTTTCATAGAAAATTGATCATAATGAGCCATCATCGATTTCACCATATCGCTGTTTCTTTTGGGTTGAATAATATTAAAGAAAGGATGCAGTGCACGATACGTATCCCAAAGGGAGAAAGTGGTGTAATTTGTAAAACCTTCTGCTTTATGAATATTTTGATCCAACCCTTTGTATTCTCCATTTATGTCATTATAGGTTGTAGGATTGATAAACGTATGATACATTGCGGTATAGAAATTCGTTTTTTCTGTTTCAGAACCTTTAATGACGATTTTATTTAATTCTTTATTCCAATTTTCCTGGGTTTGTGCTTTTATTTGATCAAAAGATAAATTTCCGGTTTCTTTGTTTAAATTTTCGAGAGCATTGGTTTGACTTACGGGTGAAATGGCTAATTTAACTTCAATAGCTTCATTCTCATTGGTATCAAAGTCAAAATACATTTTCAAATTTTTTCCTGCGATCTCAGGAAAGTTTTTTGTCTGGTCAAATTTTCTCCAAAAACCGTTGTAAACCTGTTTCCCGTCATAGTTTTTCTGACCGTAAGATTTAAATGGCTTTGAAAATTTCATAGCGAAATAAACCGTTCTTGTTCGCGCCCAACCGTTGGTTTGTCGATAACCGGTAATGGTATTTCCGTTTTCTACACGAACATAGGTCCAGACGTTTTTCCCATCGTAATTGTAAATTCCTGCCATCAAATCTAAAATAATATGTGTTTGATCAGACTTCGGAAACGTATAGCGATGAACTCCAACTCTTGTAGTTGCTGTTAGTTCTGCTAAAATATTAGAATCATCCAGTTTTACTTTGTAATATCCTGCTTCTGCGGTTTCGTTCTGATGTGAAAATCTGCTTCTGTAACCTTTTTCAGGATTGGTTGCTGTTCCCGGATTCAATTGTAATTTTCCAACAGTTGGCATTATTAAAAAATCTCCCAAATCAGAATGTCCGGTTCCACTAAAATGAGTAGAACTAAATCCTACGATGGTTTTATCTTCATAGCGATAGCCTGCACAATATTTGTAGACTTCACCATTATATTTTCCGTTCAGTTCGTAAGAAATAGTATCTGTTTCGGGACTCAGTTGAACAGCTCCAAATGGAGCGGTTGCGCCGGGATAGGTATGTCCCATTTTTTCGGTCCCGATCAAAGGATTTACATATTGATAAAGTCTTTCAAATGTTTGGGCTTTACCATATAAACTAAAAAACAAGAGAAATAGAAAAATAGGAGTTCCTGATCTTTTCATGTATGAATATTTTTCGAAGAGTAAATGTAGAGAAAACTCATGGATTATTTTTCCGAGAAACGGAAACCAATTCCATGTAAGTTTTCGATGATGATATTTTGATCGTCTGCAAATACTTTTCGTAATCTTGAGATAAAAACATCCAGGCTTCGCCCCATAAAATAATCGTCATCGCCCCAAACAGCCTTCAAAATATCTTGTCTTTTCAACACCGTATTTTTATTACGGATGAAATATAGAAGCAGTTCAGATTCTCTTTGGGTAAGGGTGATCGTATTTTCCTGATCCTGTAAAGTATAATTCTTCGGGTCAAAATTGTATTTTCCGATTTGGTATTTTTGTGGCGAAGATTCTGTTTTTTTTGAACGTTTCAGGAAAACTTCAATTTTTAAAATGAGTTCTTCAATACTGAAAGGTTTTACGAGATAATCATCTGCACCAATTTTCAATCCTTTAATTCTATCTTCCTTTAAAGCTTTTGCCGAAATAAAAATGATCGGGATTTCAGCGTTTTTTTCACGAATATGCTGTGCGACTTCAAAACCGTTCATTTCAGGCATCATGATATCCAAAAGACAAATGTCAAAACTTTCATTATTAAATGCTTCAAACGCAGATTTTCCGTCTGCATAACAGGAAATATCATAATAACTTTCCAGACTGTCCTGAATCAGAAAAGCTATAGTTTTATCGTCTTCTGCGTATAGAATTTTAGATTTTCCCATGAATTGCACATTAATTGGTTTAAAAAGGTAAAAACAGGGTAATGGTAATTCCTTGATCCTGATTATTTTCAACTGAAATCTTCCAGTTATGTTGCTGGACAATCTTTTTTACATAAAATAATCCTAGCCCAAAACCATTCACTTCATCACTTTTCTTTGTGTTTACCCTGTAAAATTTATCAAAAATATGAGGAAGGTTTTTAGCCGGAATTCCCATTCCATTGTCTTTAAACTTTAAATATAAACCTTTTGAATCTTTATTTGAAGAAATTGTGATGTTGGGCTCGGTTTCACAATATTTAATGGAATTATCTAAAATGTTGTAAATGATGTTGGTAAAGTGAAATTCGTCTGCAATGACCGAAATAGTACTGTCAATGTTTATTTCAATGGATAAATTCTCATTCTTTTGCTTTATGGTGTCCACAATTTCCTGAATAAAAGAGAGTAAAATTATTCTTTGAGGTTTTAAAGACAACCCGGAAGCATCATTTTTGGCAATATTCAGTATTTTTTCGATGTGATTATTAAGTTTATGACTTTGATCGGTGATAATGGAAGTATAAGTCTGCAGCTTAGGATTTTCTTTTACCAAATCCTGTTTTGTTAATGCTTCGGAAGCCAGAAGTATGGATGAAAGGGGAGTTTTGAACTCATGGGTCATATTATTGATAAAATCCCTTTGCAGTTCAGAGAATTTTTTTTGCTGAATAATGGTGTAAATTGAGTAGACATACACCAAAAGGATAATAATTAGGGCAAAAGTAAGCAAATACCAAAAACGTAATGAACTGATCAAATACGTTGTCTTATCAGGAAAACGAATTGAAAAATAATAGACCAAATTCTTATGTTTTGGAAATTGTATTTTAGTATTGGGACTTTCCTGATTTTTGGATATATATTTTCCATAGATCATTTTATCGCTATGGCAATTATATAAAGCGTAAACGTAATTGGTATTGATTTGAAAACGTGTGAATTCTGTTTTTAAATAATGTTCCAAAACTGCAGGATGAAATTCATTATTAATATTAACCACATAATAATCATTGGATATATTCTGCACAGGATTTTCCGTGAAAGAAGTTTTTCCTCCGGACAGCTTTTCCGCAACTTCAAGCAGAGCAATGTTTACTTTTTGATTAAATTTTTGATTTTCGAGATTATAAGCTTGTCGGGTCCATAAAAGCTGCGCTATCAAAATTCCGATAATAGCAATAAACCCGAGAGTGATAATAATATTAAGTCTTTTTATTTCCATTTGCAGAAACAATATTATCCAAAAATATCTATTAATTTTTTATCATTAACAACTTATTAACAAATGTTTGATAGCGGTTAACAAGTCATATTCATATTCAGCTTACATTTGCTGTAACAAAAATAAAAATCGGTTATTTTAACTATTAAAATTTATACTCATGAAAAATTTAAAAATCACAGCACTTTTAGCAGTTTTGGCATTTTCTCCATTTTATGCAAATGTACTTCCTACGGATAATTCTCCTGTAGTAAGAGTACTTGCAGACGCCATTAAATGGAAATCTGAATCAATTGAAGTAGGAAATATTCCTCAAGGTAAACCAAAAGTAATCAGATTTGAATTTACCAATACATCAAACAAGCCTATCGTTATCGAAAATGTAGCGCCGTCATGTGGTTGTACAACAGCAGATTATACAAAAACTCCGATCCTTCCGGGGAAAAAAGGATTTGTAGAAGCTAGCTATAATGCTGCAACTGCAGGTCCGTTCATGAAAACAGTGAACGTTACAACTAGCGACAGCAAAACTCCAAAAACACTTACATTTAAAGGAACAGTTGTTGCTTCTTAATTAATTTAATCTTGTTCAATATAGAAATAGCCTGACGAATTATTTGTCAGGCTGTTTTTTTGATAGTATGTAAAATAATTATTTGTAGCATTATTTCTTAGTCTATTTTAAAGGATTACGTTTCAATATTTATTATTTTTAAGAAAAAATAAAACGTATGAATCTTTATACACAACCTATGTTGCGTGAGGACGCACTAAAAGATAAAGTAGCGATTGTTACAGGAGGAGGAAGCGGCCTTGGAAAAGCAATGACCAAATATTTCCTTCAGCTAGGTGCGAAAGTGGTGATCACTTCCAGAAATATTGAAAAATTACAAGGAACTGCAAAAGAATTAGAAGAAGAAACGGGTGGAAAAGTTCTTTGTGTTGCCTGTGATGTGAGAAACTGGGAGGAAGTGGAAGCTATGAAGGAAGCTACTTTAAAAGAATTTGGAAAAATTGATATTTTATTAAATAACGCGGCAGGAAATTTCATTTCGCCAACAGAAAGACTAACGCACTCAGCATTCGATTCTATTTTAGATATTGTATTGAAGGGAACAAAAAACTGTACACTATCCATTGGAAAACACTGGATTGATTCTAAAACTCCGGGAACAGTTCTAAATATCGTGACTACTTATTCTTGGACGGGTTCTGCATATGTTGTTCCATCGGCATGTGCAAAAGCAGGAGTTTTAGCGATGACAAGATCTTTAGCGGTTGAATGGGCAAAGTATGGAATCCGTTTCAATGCTATTGCTCCGGGACCTTTCCCTACCAAAGGAGCTTGGGACAGATTGCTTCCGGGAGATTTGCAGGAAAAATTTGATATGAGAAAGAAAGTTCCACTGAGAAGAGTAGGTGAACATCAGGAATTGGCTAATCTTGCAGCGTATCTGGTTTCCGATTATTCCGCGTACATGAATGGTGAAGTAGTAACCATTGATGGAGGTGAATGGTTGCAAGGAGCCGGTGAATTTAATATGCTGGAAGATATTCCGCAGGAAATGTGGGATGCGTTGGAAGCAATGATTAAAGCTAAAAAATCGAATTAATTTATTTTGAATATTTAAAGAATTCAATACGCATTTTTCATTCTGATCTGAACGAAGTGGAGTGAAGAATTTCTATTAAAAAAGTATAGATTCTTCCTTCGTCAGAATGACAAATTGATTGAAAAATATAATAATGAGTTTAGTTTAAAATTTATAAAACCCTTTAAACAAAGCAAAAAATAGATTCTCATCGGGGAATCTACTTTTTTTTATTTGGTGGTTTTACGGTTTGATTTTTAGGTGATTTACTGAGATCGTTCACTTCAAAGCGACATAAATTTGCAGTACAAAATTTTAATAACCAAAACAAACCAAAAAACATGGAAACATTAAAGTCGGTGTTGGAAGCAAACTACACCAAGAAAACAAAAAATGAATTAATTGACCTTTTAATGGGTTTAGAAAAATCATTAACACCTGCAGTTTACGAAAAAGTTTCAGGAATTGAAACGTCTGAATTGGCTGGTCTTTCAAACAAAGAATTATTAAGCATCATCGATGATTTTAAGAAAAACTACGACGAAAAGTGGGAAAAATCTTTCGCAAATGTATCTACGGATGTCTTGAAAATGATCGCAGGCAGAATGGCTGCAGACGATCAGGTTTTCAAAACTTCGGGAGCAGAAAGCGCAGACTTCGCTGCAGAGTTGGGAAGTATCGATTTCGCGAAAATCATTGGAGGACCGCTTAATGCTTGTGTTACAGCTCAGTCAAACGCTTCGATCAGTACAGTAAATTTCATCAAGGAAGTTGGTTTCGAAAAAGACGGAGATGATGACAAACTTCGTATGGCGGAATTCAAGTACAAAAAAAACGTACCCAATCCGAATTACAAAAACGAAACAGATACTCCGGACGAAGAGCCAACAATGGAACAGGAGGTTGAAATTTCAGTTCCTTTTATCGCATTGTTGAACGTTCCGAGCTTTAGAATCGAAACTTGTGAGGTTGATTTTAACGTAAAATTAAATTCAACATACACAAAAGACGTAAGCGATGAATTCGGGATCAAAGCGGGAGCTTCAGGAGGTTTCGGACCAGTGAAATTCAATGTGGATGTTTCTTACAAGAGAACTTCAAGCACAGGAATTAAAGTGGAAAAAGAATATTCTCTTGGAGTGAAAGTGAAGGCTACCAACGACGAAATGCCTGCAGGATTGGAAAAAGTTCTTGGATTACTTGCTCAATAAGACTTTTACGAGTAATGATTAAGTTATCAGATTACCTGGATTATCTCAATAACGAGATAATTCAGGCTCGTAAAAAAGCAGACGAAAATGCAGTCATGATTGCAAAAGAGTATGCTCAACACGAGTATTTAAAATATTTTAAAGTTCCAAGATATTCGCTTCCAAGCGTTAAAATGGATATCCCCATCAAAATCACAGATATTGATTCTGATGCGGACAGGAATTTTATATTAAATGAAACCAAATTTGTTCAGGATGTGAATGAAAGAATTTTGTTGATCAATAAAGAAAAGCAATTCAATATTCAGCCGATTTCGACCAAAAATATTCTGACAGAAGACTTTAAAGTGATCTTAAATTATGTAAGAGGGGGAGTTCCACTAAGCAGACTTGTGAAAACAGAAACAACGATACAGACTCCGAAGACCAAAACTCCGCCAACAAGAGCCATTGTTGCAGACCCAAAAACTCCATCAATTCCTAGATTGCCCATTGAAAGACCAATCGAAGGAACTTCTACAGAAGCCGAATCTGAAGCGTTGAGAACAATTTACACGGATGTTTTGAACAAATACAGTTTAATGAATTCAAAATTAAACAACATTTACATCGATCCAAACACCAATTCTGCTGAAGATAAGGATAAATTATTCATTAATCTTCATGTGGAAATGGAAGAGGAAGGCATCAGAATCGTCTCTTATACCGATAAAGACGGAAAAACTGTCGAACAGATAACTTTTGAATAATGCAGGAACTCGTTCATCATACGATACAGAAAATTCAGGAATTGCTTGAACATTTTAATAAAGTTCAGGAGCTTTATCTGTTGAAATCCTTTGATTTTGATGGACGGTTTGAAGCATTTCTCAACGAATTTTTAGAATATTTAAGAACAAAAGGAAATGCCACCTACGAGTCTGAAGTCTTGAAGGTTATGAATATGATTGCCACGGTAAAAAGAGGTTTCAATCCTGTTCAGATGGAAAAAATTACGTCTGGAAAGCGTGAAACTCTTTCGGGATTTTCATTTAACGGAATGGAAACCATTCACGGATTTTTGATGGAAATGTATGCAAAAGAAAAAAAGAAGCTGGACGAAGCTGAAGAATTGCTTTCCGGATTGATGATCTCATTGTATCAAAACAGTGTTTTGGATGATGATAAAGTAAAAGACCTGAATTCTATACCTAAAATTGAAGTATTCTGGAATTCTTTAGTCAATCATAATACGCAAATCTCCGGAATTAATAAAAAACTAAGACTAAGTATGATTTCGGAAGATATTTTCTTATTGCTTGAAAAAGTTCTTCTGAAATTAATCTAAAACTGACTGCCATGGAAAAAGAAAGATACATTGTTGTTCTTGAAGATCAACAGAAAAGTTCCCTCAGAAAAGTGGAGCGCGAATTTGATGTTACCATCACCTCATCAGAATTTCTTTCATCGGAAAACCGTTCTTACGAAGTAATCGATAATGACAACGGGGTTTTATATAAAAATTTAGGGGTTCTTGTTGTCGAAAATATGGATGAAGAACAACTGAAAAGTGCCGTAAAAAACGATTCGAACCCGATCGTTTATTTTGAAAAAGAAAGAGAATTTTTTTCAGCCGATGAATTTTCGATCATTAATGAATTGAAAAAACAGTCAACAGATTTGGCGAATAAAATTACCGAGCTGGAAAAATATATCATAAATAAACCTCTGCCGCAAAAACCTTTGGTAGAAATGGAGTGGGGCTTGAAAGCCCTTGGTCTTGGAAATTCCCTGTATACCGGAAAAGGGATTGATATCTGTATTTTGGATACCGGTCTGGACTTGTCTCATCCTGATTTTTCAGGCAGAGAAATTGAAGGTAAATCTTTCATCGCCGGAGAAGACTGGAATCGCGATCCGAACGGCCACGGAACGCATTGTTCAGGAATTGCAACTGGAAATATCAGACTCGATAACGGAAAACGCTACGGAATTGCAAAAGAGGCTAATTTAAAAATAGCAAAAGTCCTTTCCGATGCAGGAAAAGGAACAACAAGCAGTGTAATTGATGCGATTGATTGGGCAATTACTAAAAAATTCAGGATTTTATCCCTGTCATTAGCTTCTGCGGTAAAATTAAATGATAAGCCTTCGCTACTTTTTGAAACGGTCGGAGCAAAAGCTTTGGAGAATAATTGTGTCATTATCGCAGCTGCAGGAAATGACAGCAGCCGACCTTCGATGCCTTTACCGGTTTCATCTCCGGCAAATGCAGTTTCCATTATGGCAGTCGGAGCCATCGACGGACAAATGAAAATTGCCAAATTTTCCAATGCAGGACTGAATCCTTCTACGGGAGGAAATGTGAATATTTGCGCTCCGGGTGTTGATATCGTCAGTTCTTATCCTAAAAATTCGAAAAATAAAAGCGGCAATTATTACGCAATGAGCGGAACAAGTATGGCAACACCGCACGTTTCGGGACTTGTTGCATTATACATGGAACAGTTTCCCGAAAAATCGGCAAAAGAAATATGGGAGTTAATAGAAACTAAAGCAAAACCGATTGACGGTTTGAAATACAGAGACATCGGAAACGGATTAATACAGGCATAAAAGATGAAAACTTATTTAGCTGTTCTTAAAAAAGAGATTAATAGTAAGGATCTGGAAGCAGAACTTAAAAAGAAAAATATAAAATGGGTGGCTCACTATAAAACAATAGGAGTAGTAAAATTAGAAAGTGAAAAGCCGGTTTCCCAAAAAGATTTTGAAGAATATTTTCTCTCGATAGAGGAGGATAAAGAAAATTTAACAATATAATTTGTCAATAAGACTTTTCTATTCGGAGAAGTCTTATTTTTGTTTAATTTGTTAATTAAAAAGAATTAATATGAATTTTAAAATTCCAAATCTTGTTTCTGCTGTAGCTGTGGTGCTTTTTTCACAATCGGCATTTGCTCAGGAATCTCCTAAATATGATTATGTAGAAGCCTTTAAACCATTTTTTTATCCGCAAACCGGTACTTCAACCAGATCTGCAAGTGGACAACCGGGACATGCTTATTGGCAAAATTCGGCTGATTATCATCTGAATGTAAGTCTTGATGAGGCTAAAAATGAAATCGCGGGAACAGCGGAAATTACATATACTAATAATAGTCCGGACAGAATGGGTTTTCTATGGCTGCAACTGGATCAGAATTTATTTGAAAAAAACTCCAGAGGAAATGCTGTTGTTCCGATGTCAGGAAGCAGAAACGGAGCTCATGGTGAGGAGTTTGAAGGCGGATATAAGATAAAATCTGTAAAATATAATGGTAAAGAGGTAAAATATACGATTACCGATACCAGAATGCAGATCGATCTTCCGGAAGAGCTTAAATCTAACGGAGGTGTTGCGAAAATAAAAGTGGAATATTCATTCCTTTCCCCGAAATACGGATCAGACAGAATGGGAATTCAGGATACCAAGAACGGAAAAATATTCACCATGGCTCAATGGTATCCGAGAATGTGTGTATATGATGATGTGCTGGGATGGAATGCAATGCCTTATTTAGGAGCATCTGAATTCTATCTGGAATACGGAAATATTACAGCCAATATAACCGTTCCTGCAAATCAATATGTAGTCGCTTCAGGAGAGCTTTTGAATGCAAAGGAAGTGTATACAAAGGAACAGAATAAAAGATGGGAGGAAGCAAAAAATAGTGATAAAACGATTGTTATTCGTTCGGAATCTGAACTGGGGAAAAATGAATCGACAGGAACGAAAACATGGAAATTTAAGATCAATCAGGCAAGAGACTTCGCTTGGGCGTCTTCGGCTGCTTTCATTTTGGATGCAGCAAAAATTAACCTCCCTAGTGGTAAAAAATCATTGGCAATCTCAGCTTATCCTGCAGAAAGTGCTGGAGAAAAAGCATGGGGAAGATCAACAGAATATACGAAAGCTGCAATTGAGCACTATTCGGCAAAATGGTACGAATATACTTATCCTGCTGCTACCAATGTTGCAGGAAATGAAGGCGGGATGGAATATCCGGGAATTGTTTTCTGTCATATGGATTCTAAAGGAGAAAGTCTTTGGGGAGTTACTGATCATGAATTTGGACACAACTGGTTCCCGATGATTGTAGGTTCTAATGAGAGACTATTTGCATGGATGGATGAAGGTTTTAATACTTTTATTAATGAACTTTCAACAGAAGCTTTTAATAAAGGTGAGTATTATGAGAAGAAAAATGTTGCTCAGATGGGAGGTTTCCTGATGAGTGATAATTTTGAACCGATTATGGTGGGGCCGGACAATATGAAAGAAAATAGTATTGGTATTTTGGCTTATTATAAACCGGGGCTTGGATTAGGAGTACTAAGAGATGCTATTTTAGGACCAGAGAAATTTGATAAGGCATTTAGAACATACATTGATCGTTGGGCTTTTAAACATCCTACACCTTGGGATTTTTTCCATACAATGGAAAATGTTTCGGGGGAAGAGCTTAATTGGTTCTGGAGAGGTTGGTTTATCAATAAATGGAAGATCGATCAGTCTGTAAAAACTGTGAAATATGTAAACGGAGACTTTAAAAACGGAGCACAAATTACTGTTGAAAATCTTGGACAGTTGCCTATGCCGACGACAGTTCAGGTGAAATTCAAAGATGGAACCGAACAAATCGTAAAATTGCCGATCGAAGTTTGGAAAAGAAATAAGGAATGGACCTTTAAAATTAATTCAACGAAAGAAATTTCATTGGTAAAATTAGATCCTAACTCACAAATTCCTGATGTTAATTCTAAAAATAACAGTTGGAATGGCTCTGATGCTGCACCTGTTGAAAAAATAAATATCAAAGACTTCACGGGTACATTCGGAAGTAAAGACATCCCTTTGAAGCTTACTTTTACGGAGAAAAACAATCAACTTTTCGGACAGGCGGCCGGTCAGCAGGAATTCGCTCTTGAATATGCAGGGAATAATACTTTTACTTTTGATCAGGCAGAAATTTCAATGACCTATAGTCAGGATAAGAAGATGATTACTTTCAAACAGGGTTCAAAAGAATTTAAATTTACTAAAGAAAAATAATTATAATAGCTAAGCTCCGGAAAAACTTTCCGGAGTTTTTTATTTCTGAACATCACTCGTAGAATAAATCAAAATCATTGCTTCTTTATGAAACATATGTTTTATTTTTGTTTAACTTTTTAATTAAGAATAATGAAGTTTAAATTTTCAGGACTATTTGTATTGCTTTTTATCCTCAACTTTTCTCAGGATTTTAAAGTAATGAGTTTCAACATCAGACTTCAGGTAGAATCGGATAAAGATAATGCCTGGACACAGAGAAAACAGGATGCAATAGACTTATTAAGTTATTATCATCCGGATTATTTCGGAGTGCAGGAAGCACTTCCGGAACAGATGAAAGACATTAAGAACGGATTAAAAAACTATAATTATGTAGGGGTTGGAAGAGATGATGGTAAGGAAAAGGGAGAATTTTCAGCTATTTTTTATGATACGAACAGACTTCAAGTGTTAAATTCCGGAACTTTCTGGTTATCTGAAACTCCTGAAAAGCCTTCAAAAGGTTGGGATGCAGCGTACAACAGAGTTTGTACCTATGCTGTTTTTAAAGATAAGAAGTCTAAAAAAGAATTTATGGCACTTAATCTACATTTTGATCACGTAGGAAATGTAGCGCGAGTGAAATCTGCAGATTTAATTTTAAAGAAGATTAAGGAAATTAATCCTAAAAACTTACCGGTAACATTAAGCGGAGATTTTAATCTGACAGATGATTCGGAACCGATTAAAATTCTTTCTCAAAATTTAACAGACACTTTCTATCACTCAGAAACCAAACATTATGGTCCTGTAGGAACATTTACGGCATTCAATGTGAATGAAGTCCCCAAAGACAGGATAGATTATATCTTCGTAAAAGGATTCAAGGTGAAATCTCATAGACATATTAATGACAGAAGAGAGAATCTCCTATATCCGTCGGATCATTTTCCGGTGTTGGTAGATCTTTCCTTTTAAATTAAAGATTAACAGGGAAATTAACTTAAAATCCAATTTCGTATCAGAGTTGGATTTTTTTGAACTGTAAACTGTAAAAACAACCCCAAATCTAAATTTTGCGATGAAAGAACCTGCTTTTGTCTATTACATTTTTCATAATTTTGATGTATCTAAAATAAGAGATATGAAGAGATTTCTTTCCGGCTTACTAATGATCATTTCATTGCAACAGATCTCCGCTCAGGAGCTCTATATGCCAAGAAATATAAAGAAGGCATATGAAAACGGAACCAGAAGTGTATCGGGAGCACCAGGAAAAAACTATTGGCAGAATAAAGGAATTTATAATGTTGAGGTAAAAGTAGATGCCGGAACAAAAACAGTTTCCGGAAAAGAAACTATTATTTACAGTAATAATAGTCCGAATGATTTGGTTGAGTTGGCAATACGATTTGTGAATAATTTACATAAACCTCAATCGCCAAGATCAGGATTTGTTTCTAAAGATTTTTTATCATCAGGTTTAGAAATTAAATCATTTATTGTAGATGGTGAAAAATATGAGATCAATAGTGATGACTGGGGAACGGTAGAAAAAGTAAAACTGAATTCTGTTTTAAAATCTAAGTCGAAAGCTGAAATTAAAATAGAGTGGGAATATCCCCTTTCTGTTCAGAGTGGAAGAGAAGGGCAAATTGATCCTGAAACGTTTTATGTAGCTTATTCTTTCCCTAGAATTTCAGTATATGATAATTACAATGGTTGGGATATGCTTCCGCACTCAGACAGACAGGAGTTTTATAATGATTTTAATGATTATTCTTTTGCGATCACTGCACCTAAAAACTATGTGGTATGGGCAACCGGAGATTTTTTAAATCCTGAAGCCGTTCTTCAGCCTGAATATCTGAAAAGATACAAAGCTTCTTTAAAAAGTGATAAGGTAGTAAATATTGCTACGGAACAGGAAATGAGGTCCGGGAAAGCCACTAAACAAAACAAATGGAATGTGTGGAAGTTTAAAGCCAATCATATCACGGATTTTTGTTTTGCCTTAAGTAAACATTATGTTTGGGATGCAGCAAGTGTACAATTGAAAACAAAAAGAGTAAGTGTTCAGGCCGGGTATAAAACCGGAGCAAAAGACTTTGAGCATTATGTAGATTGGATGGGGTATAATCTGGATTGGTTTTCAAAAAACTGGCCGGGAGTTGAATATCCATATAATGTGATGACAGCCATTCAGGGATACGCCGATATGGAATATCCTATGATGATTAATGATACAAGTATTCCGGATGATCTTCAGGATGCAAGATTAACGGCAGATCACGAAATTGCACATACTTATTTCCCTTTTTATATGGGAATTAACGAAACGCGTTATGCTTTTATGGATGAAGGTTGGGCAACCACTTTGGAATATCTGATTGGAATCGATGAGAACGGAGAAACAGCGGCAAAAGAATTCTATAAAAATTTCCGGGTAAAAAGATGGATTAATGATCCTTCTTCAGAACAGGATCAGCCTATTATTACCATGAGTACTCAGGTAAGTGGAGCAGGTTATGGAAATAATTCTTATGTAAAATCTTCTTTATCTTATTTAGCCTTAAAAGATTATTTAGGAGATGAGCTGTTTAAAAAAGCACTTCACCATTATATGGATAACTGGAATGGAAAACATCCGATTCCATGGGATTATTTTAATTCAATGAATACGGCTTCTGGTAAGAATTTAAACTGGTTTTTTAATAATTGGTTCTATACCAATAACTATATTGATTTAAAAATAGATGCTACGGCCCAGCAAAATAATCTGCTTTCCATTAGTATTGCTAATGTAGGTGGTTTTGCCATTCCTTTTGATGCAAAAATTAATTATGAGGATGGAGCAACAGAAGCTATTCACTTTTCGCCCTCCGTTTGGGAAAAAGATCAGACAAAGACGGTTCTTACAATCCCTACCAAGAAAAAAGTAAAATCGATATATTTGGATGGGGGTCTTTTTATGGACTATACCCCGGAAAATAATTCGAAAAACCTATAAAAAATAAGCCTGAGAATTTTCTCAGGCTTATTTTTTAGTATCAAGGTTAATTTTAATATACTCTTAATCCAGCTCTCGCACCGGATGAAGCAACTACAGATTGCATTCTTGTTTTCTGTCCTCCTGAGAACATAAACATGGCAGCATCATCTACATAATCCATATAGTTCATGAACATTACAGATCTTTTTACACCTGTGCAGGTGTTATAAAGAGGGTAGGTTGGTTTTCCATAATTAGCCGTTGTTTGTGTAGGAGTGTCTGCTACCAAATCATTTCCACAATTCGCATCTCCCCAAATATGTCTTAAGTTCAGGTAATGTCCTACTTCATGAGTTGCTGTTCTGCCTAGATTAAAAGGAGAAGAAGCACCTGTTTTTCCAAAGAAAGGGGCAGCAATCACTACACCGTCATTCCATAAACCGGCAGATTCCGGGAAGGTTGCATATCCTAAAATAGTACTTCCCTGGCTGGTCATTTTACCTACCACCCACATATTAAGATAATTGGTAGGATTTGTTGCGTCAATTCCTCCCGTAGAAGCTTTTTTCATAGCGTCATTGGTTCTCCAGCTTTTAGTGTTGGTTTTTTTTCTGATGGTATTTACTAATCTGAATTTAACTTTAGTATCACCGGAACTTACTGTCTGAAACTCAGTAGGAATTTTATTAATATCACTATTTGTAGCTGTATAATCTGAATTCAGTACTGCAATTTGCTCTGCAATTCTTGCATCTGAAACATTTTCTGCTGTGGTATTATAGAGTACATTTACAACGACAGGAATTTCTACTGTTCCGTCAGCAAGTACTTTTCCTAATTTTAAATCATTAGCAAATTTTTCTGTATTGGCTTCCAAAGTCGCAAATTTCTGTCTTAGCTCAGGGCTGTTTTTTAAAGCTTCCTGTCTTATTTCTTCCGATGGACAGCCTCTTTTTACTAAATTAGAAGATTCTGTGCCATTGGATAAATCTTCAGATTGATTGGTAATATTATCACTATTACAAGATGATATAGATCCTAAAACTAGGATACTCAATAATAATTTTTTCATAACCATTATCTTTAAAATTTGTTTAAGTGAATTTAGAATATTTGAAATTGATATGCAATAATAATTTTAAATATATGGTGTTGGTTTTTTAATTATTGTGATTTAAAATTATGTTATTTTTATTAATTTTGTATTTCTGTTGGTTTTATGGTTTTTTAAATTTGCGAAATAAACATTAAAAAAACCTTCCTCTAAAAATAGAGAAAGGCTTCCTTGAGTTAAATATATAATTGAATGTGTTTATGGGTCTTAATTAAGATTCTGCAAAACCATTTTTAATGGCATAGATAGCTAATCCAACGCGCGTTTTTAGTTCTAGTTTTTCGCAGAGCTGATCACGGTAGCTTTCCACGGTTCTTGGACTGCAGAACATTTTTTCTGCAATTTCTTTGTAGCTGAGTTCTGTCACAGTATATTTTAAAAATTCTTTTTCCCGATCAGAAATTTTTATATTGCCCTCTGAACCATGAGGATTATTTAGATTGGAAAGAATGATTTTTGAAGCCCATTCCGGATAAAAATAGCCGTCCTTATTAAGTCTGGTTAAGGCATCTTCCAGGTCTTTTGGATGAGTGTTTTTTAGCAGGTAGCCTTTTGCTCCGTTTTTAACCATTTTTATCACGCTTTTATCATCCCCCTGCATGCTGAGAGCCATTACTTTGATGTCAGGATGATTTTCCTGAAGCCATAATACCGTTTCAAAGCCATCCATAATAGGCATACTGATGTCTAAAAGTATAATGTCTGGAATCGGTTTTTTATCTTCAAACTTTTGAATAAGATCTTTCCCATTTTCTGCAACATAAATAACTTCGAAGTCACTAAAATTATCAATAATTCCTTCCAAAGCTTTTGCAATAAGGACGTGATCATCTACAATTACTATTGTCTTTTTCATGGCTGTCTTTTTAAAATTATTTTGACTCGTGTTCCTTTGTTTTTCTCACTTTCCATAGTGAAATCAGCATTAATGATTTTCGCTCTGTTCTTCATATTGGTAAGACCAATTCCGTTGTTCTGGGTTTTTGAAATATCAAAACCTATTCCATCATCGTTAATCTCGAGCTCCCAAAGAAAATCTTCAGAGGTATCTAACCGGATATAAATATTCTTGCATTGAGAATGTTTTATACTATTCTGAATAAATTCCTGAGTAATTCTTAAAAGCACATTTTTGTGCACAAAACTTAGGTCTAATCGTTCGAAGTTATGCTCAAAAAGTATAGTACATTTTTTAAATGAGTTCGTATTGTCTACTTCTTCCTGTATGAGTGTTACAATTTCTTTTTTATTAATGTTGTCATCCGTTAGTGTTTTTGAAAGACTTCGAAGATCCTGTAACGACTGATTGATGATATTTGAAACCTGCTCAATTCTTTCACTGGCTTCCGGAACTTTATTTTCATACAACATTTGTTGGGTGTAGAGACTTACCAAAGTAAGCTTTTGTCCTATATTGTCGTGCAGTTCTCTCCCGATTTGATGCATGGTTGCTTGCTGAATTTCTAGCTGAGTAGCAAGCAATTCTTTCTGATGAATTTCGTTATTGATTTCGATCTCATTTAAATATTCCTTTTTTCTCTGTTGGTATTTTCTAATGTAGATCATTATGGCTACAACAAAGAATACAAAGAATAGATTAAATAAGATAATCGTTAAGAATAATTCTGTTTTCCCCATATAAATGAACTTGCAAATAAAATATACGTAATAACGCCCGACACCAGAAAATAACTAAAATAAATATTCCAAATTTCTTGATATTTTACCAATAAGGACATCAGTGCCATAAAAGGTAGTGTTCCTATATAGGATAAAGTAATTCCAAGATTAATATAAAACATTTTGTTTTTATTAAAATTGAGAATGTCCTGTGAGGTAATTTGTTTATAATACTCCATAATTACCAAAAGCATCAACATGAAACAGCCGAGTGTATAGTTGAATGCAAATACTATTTTACCTCTCGAAAAATATAATTCATTGGGAATGAATGAAAGTAAATATAAAATAGATAATATCCAAAATAGTTTAGGCTTTCCTAAAGACTTTGCTGCATACAGCCAGTAAAAAAATATAAACTGTACTGGCATCATGAAATAGTTAAAATACTGTGCTTTGGTAAAATGGGTAAAGTTGCCCCATTTGCCATATGCCTCTCCTAGAAAAATGAAAATCAGGTAGAACACAAAAAATTTCCAATATTGTTCTTTTAAACGATTGTAATGGAAAAGAGCAATGAGAGCTGCAAATCCTTCAGCCCAAACCATGCTACTTTGTGCAAATTCCTGAAATTCCGTCATATTGTGTTAGTGAGTTGAATTATAATTAAAAAGATTCTCCAAAAGATAGTGATGGTGGAATAAGTGTTCCATTATTCTCTCCAAGACATGTTCCGTCGGTGCTGACTGCGTTAAAGTCATAATCGCAAATTTCACCATTTTCATTTGGCCCTTTTGAGGTTGGTACCATTACCAGCGTGTGTTTCCCTGCGTATTCCATCGGAACAGGATGGGATTCCATAATATTCCAGTCTGCGTTGCTAGGATAAGATGCATAATAGAATCTGATTCCTAAATCTCTTTCTGAACAGTCAGGATTTACTCTTTTAGCTTCTTCTTCAATGGTAGCAATGAAATTTTTCAATTTTGGAAGATCAAACCAAATGGAATGAGCATCATCAATACCTAAAGTGCTATTAATTGCGTTCAGATGATTTTGTCGGTAGTTCTCTATCATTTGTCTGATAAGATCGTTTGACATTTGTGCTGAATTGTTTGATTCTGTATTCATAGCTTAGTTGTTTATAATATACTCCTCAGTTATTATGCAAATTTCGTAAAAAAATGTATTAGAAGAGGCATGGATAAAGCAGGAATTATACTGTTTATTTTACCGTGTATTTACGGATTGTGTGGCATTATCACGAATATATGAAAAATAAGTGCCGCAGATCAGATCTACAGCACTTATTGCAAATATATATTTACAAAATTTCTAAAATTTGATGTCAGAAAAAATAAAAAATAAAATATGGATGATGGATTTTCAACGAATTACAACCTACATGACAATTTGAAAAATTTATACGAGGAAAAACTCTATAATTAATGATAGATTTGCAGCGATTATTTAATCGGTTAAACATAAAAAATTATAAAATGAAAAGACAGACTATTGCATTATTTTGCATAGCAGTATTTAGTATTTCATGTGCTAAGAAAGATGAGACTAAGGTGGATAGCAAATATACGGATGACCAAAAGGCTTCTTATTATATAGGTTTAAGTATTGCTCAAAACATGAAAAAAGAAGGCTTCAAAGTAGATGCAGATCTTTTGGCTCAGGCTATTAAAGAAGAAATGGATGGAGGTGAAAAGTTGATGCCGGCTGAAGAAATGGATGCCTTTATGCAGGAGTTTATGCAGAAGCAACATGAAAAAAAGCAAGCAGCAGCGGGATTACAAGCAGATGAAAATAAGAAAAAAGGTCTGGATTTTCTTACAAAAAATAAAAGTAATCCTAAAGTAAAAACCACAGCTTCAGGTTTACAATATGAAGTGTTGCAGGAAGGCGATGGTAAAACAAAACCAAAAGCGTCGGATGTTGTACAAGTAAAATATACTGGAAAGCTTCTGGATGGAACTGTTTTCGACTCTACTGACAAAAATGGAGGCGCACCAATGGATATCAATCTAGGCGCGGTAATCAAAGGATGGACAGAAGGTATCCAACTCATGAGCAAAGGATCTAAATACAGATTTTACATTCCTTCAGAGCTGGCTTATGGAGATAACGGTGCTGGACCAGCAATTCCTGCAGGCGCTACCATCATTTTTGATGTAGAATTAGTGAGTATAAAATAGAAATATTGTTGATTGTAAGGTCGGCGAAAATGAAATTTGCTTATTTTACAGCTGGATTTATTACAAATAAAATTTCCGCAGATTTTGTCTGCGGAAATTTTTTTAAAATAATATATATGAAAAAAACTACTTATTGCTCAGTAGGTCTGAAAACCAAACCTGTTTCCTCGAAATAGTCTAAAGTGATTCTGTCGCCGTCATTTACCGTTCCTGCCAGAATCTCTCTGGATAATTTATTTAAAACTTCCTGTTGAATAACCCTTTTCAAAGGTCTTGCACCGAAAGCCGGATCGTACCCTTTGTTCATTAGATAATCCACAGCGTCTTGTGTTGCTGTCATAATGATATTTCGTTTTGCTAGCATATCATTGAATCCTCTCAACTGATACGTAACAATTTTTCCGATTTCTTTTTTTCTTAAAGGCTGGAATAATACCACCTCGTCAATTCGGTTTAAGAATTCCGGACGCAATGTCTGTTTCAATAAATCGAAAACTTCATCTTTTGTTTTATCTACAATCTCATCCTGGTTTTCATCTGTAATGTTCTCAAAATTTTCCTGTATCAGGTGTGAACCTAAATTCGAAGTCATAATGATAATCGAGTTTTTAAAATTCACCACTCTGCCTTTGTTGTCCGTCAAACGACCGTCATCCAAAACCTGTAATAAGGTGTTGAAAACATCAGGATGTGCTTTTTCAATTTCATCTAAAAGCACTACAGAATAAGGTCTTCTTCTCACAGCTTCCGTTAATTGTCCGCCTTCATCATATCCAACATATCCGGGAGGCGCACCCATCAATCTTGAAACCGAATGACGTTCTTGATATTCACTCATATCGATTCTCGTCATATTGTTTTCATCATCAAATAAAAACTCAGCCAAAGCTTTTGCCAGCTCGGTTTTTCCGACACCTGTTGTTCCCAGGAATAAGAAAGATCCGATTGGTTTTTTATCGTCGCTCAGTCCCGCTCTATTTCTTCTGATCGCATCTGCAACTGCTTGGATGGCTTCATCTTGTCCGACAACTCTGTGATGGAGCTCGGTTTCAAGATGTAATAACTTCTCTCTTTCGGATTGTAATAGTTTGGTAACAGGAATTCCTGTCCATTTTGCAATGACTTCAGAAATGTTTTCAGAAGTTACTTCTTCTTTAATCAATTCATTCTGATGGTTTTGCATTTCCAGTTCCAGTTTCTGCAAAGCATCCTCCTTCTCTTTTATTTTTCCATACTGAATTTCAGCAACTTTTGCGTAATCTCCTGCTCTTGAAGCTCTTTCAGCTTCCAGTTTCAAAGACTCAATATCTTTTTTAATCTGGGTTAAATCCTCAGATTTTTGTTTCTCTTTCAACCATTTTGCATTAATTTCATTTCTTTCTTCCGAAATTTTTGAAATATCTTCTTTTATATGATCAATTTTTGTTTGATTGCCTTCTCTTGAGATAGCTGCCAATTCAATTTCCAGCTGCATTAACCTTCTGTCTAAAACATCCAGTTCCTCCGGTTTTGAATTGATTTCCATTCTCAATTTAGCGGAAGCTTCATCAATAAGGTCAATTGCTTTATCCGGTAAAAATCTGTCTGAAATATATCGTTGAGACATTTCTACTGCTGCAATGATCGCTTCGTCTTTGATTCTTACCTTATGATGCGCTTCATATTTATCCTTAATTCCACGAAGAATAGAAATTGCGGATTCAGTATCCGGTTCTTCCACCATTACTTTCTGGAAACGTCTTTCTAATGCTTTATCTTTTTCAAAATATTTTTGATATTCATTTAAAGTGGTAGCACCAATTGCTCTTAATTCTCCTCTTGCCAAAGCAGGTTTCAAAATATTGGCTGCATCCATGGCGCCTTCTCCACCTCCGGCTCCCACCAACGTGTGGATTTCATCAATGAAAAGAATGATTTGTCCGTCTGATTTGATCACTTCATTCACCACCGATTTCAAACGCTCTTCAAATTCACCTTTATATTTTGCACCGGCGATCAAAGCACCCATATCCAATGAATACAAAGTTTTATCCATTAAATTCTCCGGAATATCTCCGGAAATGATACGGTGAGCAATTCCTTCTGCAATAGCTGTTTTACCAACTCCCGGTTCACCAATCAGAATCGGGTTGTTTTTCGTTCTTCTTGAAAGGATTTGCAAAACTCTTCTGATTTCCTCATCACGACCGATTACAGGATCTAATTTCCCTTCGGCAGCAAGTTCGTTGAAGTTTTTAGCATATTTATTTAAAGATTGATAAGTCTCTTCCGAGCTTGCAGAAGTTGCCTTGCTTCCTTTTCTTAATTCTTTAATTCCGCCTTCCAAAAGGTTTTTTGTAACCCCCATATCTTTCAGCATCTTTGAAACTTCTGAATTGGTTTCTAAAAGCGAAAGCCATAAATGTTCAATCGTTACAAATTCGTCACCCATTTTTTTTGCGATGTTGGGTGCATCCAACAAAACTTTGTTTGCTGATTGTGAAAGATAAATACTACCTCCTTGTACTTTCGGAAGTTTTTCTAAATTTTCACGGTTACGCTCTCTTAGTAAAGTTGCATCAGCTTCTGATTTTTTTAATAAGAAAGGCGATATATTTTCATCTACTTGAAAAATTCCTTCAAGTAAATGTTGAGGTTCTATTTGTTGATTGCCAAATTCCATAGCTACTTGTTGCGCTGCTTGGATGGCTTCCTGTGATTTTACTGTATATTGATTTAAATTCATATTGTATTTATTTTTGATTTCTTACTCTTTAGTTTTCAGTGTTAGATTTTAGACATCAGATTTCAGACCATAGGAGTCAAATAAATGTTAATTTTTAAATCCGATTTTCTAATTTCTGATGCCTTCAATCTTATTTAATCATTTAATTCTGATTTCTTAATCGCAAAAAGTGTTCAATTGTTGATTTTTTAAAAATAACAGACAAAATTTCCGAAATATGTATTTTTTTGTTGATTTGAAAAAGACAAAATTTCCGATTCAATTGATTTAAATGAAAAATTATGGAAAAACAGTCAGTTGGGTCTACAATCATAAAACTGAGGAGAAGTAAAGTTATATGAGATTTGCCTAAATATTTATGAGCTAAATCAAAATTCCCCTCCTTTGGAGAGGTGTCAAAAATTCAAAGAATTTTTGACGGGGTGGTCTTAAAAAGTAGCATAAATAAGTTTCGGCTAAAGTCAATTGAATGATATGTATATTATAATCGAGCTTAAGCCTCGTTCCTATTGATCGTAAAAAATCATTCCCTCAAAATCAAAATATTAAAATCAAAATAATTACTTTTGCGATTATCAGATGGAGTTAAAAGAAAAACAAAGGAAAATTTTAGATGTTGCTGTAGAACTTTTCAAAGAGAAAGGATATATGGGCAGCTCTGTGAGGGATTTGGCAACAAAACTCAACATTAAGGCGGCATCTTTATATGCGCATATCCGTTCAAAGGAAGAAATTCTGGAATGGATTTGTTTTGGTATTGCGCAGGAATTTTTCGATGAACTTCAGGATGTGAAAAACACCGACATTTCACCTAAGGAAAAACTCAATCTTTTTATTGATAAACATTTATCGGTAGTACTAAAAAACCGTGATGTTACCCATATTTACTCCAACGAATGGAAACATTTGGAAGAAAAGCTTCCCGAATTTGTAGAGCTAAGAAAAAACTATCAGCAGGAAGTTGAAGAATTGATTTCTGAAATTTACAACGCTGAAAACTGGGAACTGAAATCTCCGGCTTTTACAACAAGATTTATTCTTCATACCTTAAATAATTCGTATTTCTGGTTCAAAAGAAATATTGAATCAGGTTCTGAAATTACTGATGAAATCAGAGATAAAGTTCTTTTTGGGCTTTTAGGAAATCAGAAGAAGTAAATATTTTTTGTCACTCTGACGAAGGAAGAATCTCATGATTATTTAATTACATATAATTTAACGATCTATAAACAGTTAGTTGTCATTCCGTAGGAATCTCGGCGATTATAATAATCTTAGATTCCACGCTCCACTGCGTTCCGCTCTGAATGACAATCTTTGTGAATAGTTATTGTGTTTCAAGCTGTCATTTCGACAAAGGAGAAATCTATTAGCCTTAATATGGTAAATTCTTTACTATGCTTTCGCTTTGTTCTGAATGGGAATCAACGTAAAATCGGTCTTAATCTCGAACTTAACCTTAGTCTCAATTATTTAGAATCATTCAAAATGTGATAAAAATCATAAAAATTTTGTCACCTTGTAAAATCTTATTAAATTTACACCTAACAAATGTTAGTTAGTTTATTGATATGGATTTTTCAGTTGAATATTTAAAGCTCGACCAATTGAGACAGCTTCAATCTGAGCGATTGGCTGATTTGGTGGACTATCTTGGAGAGACGTCGGAATTTTATAAAGGAAAATTTAATGAATTGGGAATATCTCCGCAGGATGTCAGGTCGATTGAAGATATTACGAAACTTCCGATTACTTACAAACAGGATTTAAGAGATAATTATCCGTTTGGGTTATTTACCGTTCCAAAAAATGAACTGCAGAGAATTCACTGTTCAAGTGGAACAACAGGAAAACCGACGGTTGTAGGATATACAAAAGAAGATGTTGATTTATTCAGCGAAGTAGTAGCAAGATCTTTGAATGCAGCCGGAGCAAAACCGGGAATGCAGTTGCATAACGCTTACGGATATGGAATTTTTACAGGCGGACTTGGACTTCACTACGGAGCGGAGAAATTAGGAATGAGCGTTCTTCCGATTTCGGGAGGAATGACGACAAGACAGGTGGATTTAATTATGGATTTTAAACCTGAAGTTATCTGTTGCTCACCTTCTTATGCTTTAACGATTGCTGATGAATTTGCTAATCGTGGAATTTCTGCAGATGAGATCAGTTTGAAATATGCTGTCCTAGGTTCTGAGCCATGGACGGAGATTATCAGACATCATATTGAGGAAAGATTAGGTGTTCATGCAACTAATATTTATGGGTTGAGCGAAATTATCGGTCCCGGAGTTTCTATGGAGGATTTTGAAGAGAAAGGAGGATCTTATATTTGGGAAGATCACTTTTATCCTGAAATTTTAGATCCAATTACTAAAGAACCTGTTCCATTTGGTGAAGAAGGCGTTTTAGTTATTACGACTTTAACGAAGAAGGCAATGCCGCTTTTACGTTATTGGACGAACGATATTACAAGTCTTTATTATGATGAAACCGGTAAGAGAACAATGGTTAAAATGAAACCTATTCTCGGAAGAGCTGATGATATGCTGATTGTAAGAGGGGTAAATGTATATCCGAGTCAGATTGAAGAAGCATTTTCACATGTAGAAGGAGTGGTTCCGAATTATTATTTAACACCGATTGAAAAAGAACAAATGTGTGTGGCGTTGGATATTGATCTGGAAATTGATGATGATTTTGTAAAAGCACAAAAACTTGAAATTAATACCGATGATTATGTTATTTTTGTCGGGAACTTTGGAAAAAACATAGAAAACGAAATTAAAAAGAGAGTAGGGATTACTACGAAAGTAAAAATTCATGCTCAGGACAGCCTGCCAAAGTGCGAAGGTGGAAAAATTAATAGAATACTTAAAAAATAATGAATTCATTTTATAAACTTAAAACCGTGAAGGTTCAGAAAGATACTTCCGATGCGGTAAACGTAGCGGTAGAAATTCCTGAAGAACTGAAAGATAAATTCAGGTTCAAGCAGGGGCAGTATCTTAATTTCCGAATGATGATCGACGGGAACGAAGAAAGACGTTCTTATTCGATCTGTAATGCTCCGAGTGAAAAAAGCAATACGTTGGAAGTATTGGTGAAATTATTGGAAAACGGAAAAGTTTCAGGCTATTTCAACGAACATCTTCACATGGATGAAGTTCTTGAAGTAATGCCTCCAATGGGTGGTTTCAATACTTCTTACCATCCAACAAACGTGAAAACGTATGTTGGTTTGGCTGCAGGAAGCGGAATCTCTCCGGTATTGTCAAATATTAAGGAAAGTCTTTACCAGGAACCTAATTCTAATGCTTATTTGTTCTACAGCAACAGAAGCATGAATCATGTGATGAAAAAGGCTGAGATCGATAAATTGGTGGAGCAGTTCAACGGAAGACTGAAAGTTGTTTATTTAGTAAGCCGCGAGCAGCACGAAGACCCTATTTTTGAAGGAAGAATTTCTCCTGAAAAATTAGATCAGCTGTTTGAAAGATATGCAGATATCGATGTTAAAGAATCTACATTTTTCATTTGTGGACCTTCAGAAATGATCAAAGGGATCGCAGATTATTTAAAGAAAGATAAAAAAGTACCTGCAATTCAGGTTTTATTTGAATATTTCACTGCTCCTGACGAAGAAAATACGGAGGAAATGAGTGATGAATTCAAGGCCATTGCCAATATTGAAAGTATGGTAACGGTGATTATCGATGATGATGAATATTCGTTCCACCTGAATTCCAAAAAAGAGAGTATCTTAGATAAAGCATTGAAAGACAATCTTCCTGTGCCTTTTGCATGTAAAGGAGGAGTTTGTTGTACGTGTAAAGCGGAGGTTTTAGAAGGAGAAGTTTTCATGGAGAAAAACTATGCGCTTACCGAAGAAGAAGTAGCCAGAGGTTATGTTCTTACTTGCCAATGTCACCCGACAACGAATGTGGTGATGCTTAATTATGATGTTTAAATTGTATTAACGATTTAATGTAAAACGTATTCATGAATACATAAATACTTTTTACATTTTACAAAAGACAAGAAAATGGATTTAGAAAAATTTGTACAATACGTACACGACGAAAATAAAGTAGAACCAAAAGATGTAATGCCGGATGATTACAGAAAATTGCTGGTTCGTCAGATTTCACAGCACGCACATTCTGAAATTGTAGGAATGTTGCCGGAAGCCAATTGGATTTCAAGAGCTCCTTCATTGAGAAGAAAAATGGCTCTTTTGGCTAAAGTTCAGGATGAAGCGGGTCATGGTTTATACCTTTATTCTGCAACAGAAACTTTAGGAAACGGAACAATCAGGGCTGACAGAGATGCTACTTACGACGATATGTTGGAAGGAAAAGCAAAATATTCAAGTATTTTCAACTATCCGACATTAAGTTGGGCAGATATCGGTGCGATCGGCTGGTTGGTTGATGGTGCTGCGATCATGAACCAGGTAATGTTGATGGGGAATTCTTATGGTCCTTATTCAAGAGCGATGGTGAAAATCTGTAAAGAAGAATCTTTCCACCAAAGACAGGGTTATGAAATTTTGATGGCACTTTGCCGTGGTACAAAACAGCAGAAAGAAATGGCTCAGGCTTCGTTAAACCGTTTCTGGTGGCCGGCTTTAATGATGTTTGGTCCGAATGATGACAGTTCTCCAAACTCTAAAATTTCAATGAATTACAGAGTAAAAAGAGAAAGTAATGATAATCTTCGTCAGAGATTTATTGATGTTACCGTTTCTCAGGCTGAATTCTTAGGACTAACGATTCCGGATAAAGATCTGAAATGGAATGAGGAGAGACAACACTACGATTTCGGGGAACTTCCTTGGGATGAATTCATGGAAATCTTAAAAGGAAACGGACCTGCTAATAAAAAGCGTATCGAAACCAAGAGAAAAGCTCAAAGGGAAAACTCTTGGGTAAAAGAAGCGGCGGCGGCATTTGCAGAAAAACAGAACGAAAAAGTAAACTAAAAAATCTGTGAAAGTCTTATTTCAAATATTATTTCTTCTCAGTATTTCTCTTTTAAAATCACAAGAATTGAGAAAGTTAATGAATATTCCTGATAATATTGATAATGAAAAAGAAATAAGAATTTATAGAGGCAATGGAATTTCTAACAACGGAAAAGTTTTTAGAATTTATCTTAGTGAAAATAGAAAATGGAATGCCGAACTAATACAATGGTTTTTACCAAAAAAAATAAACGAAGATGAATTTCAAATAATTTCTCCTATTGTTACTAAACTTGAGTCTAAAATACCATTAGAACAAGTCTTTTTAAATCTAGAAGCATTAAATATTGAATATCTTCCAAAAGAAGAGCTTTTTCAATACAAGAAATCAACAAATAAGGTGGTTTTTGACGAAGATGAAAAAGAATATGTTATAATGTCGACAGAAAAGAGTGTTTTGGATGGGGTAGATTTTTTAGTGAAATATCAATCAGATACAAGAAAAAACGAATTTCATTATTCTAATCCTCAAAGTTATTTGAATAATTATCCAGGAATTGATGAATATGAAGGCTTCGTTAAAATTTTAAAATATGTTGAAGATAATTTCAACATCAAATTAAATTAAAAAAATAAAAAATAGATAATGAGTCAATTAGATATGTGGGAAGTGTTTATTCAGACTAAACCGGGATTATCTCACAAACACGTTGGAATTGTACAGGCACCAACAGCAGAAATGGCTTTGCAAAATGCAAGAGACGTTTATACAAGAAGAAAAGAAGGGACTTCAGTTTGGGTAGTTCCGAGTAAATATATTGTGACTTCGGAAGGGGTGGATAAAGAAGCATTCTTCGATCCTGCTGATGACAAACTATATCGTCATCCTACTTTCTACGAGATTCCAAACGATGTAAAAAATATGTAATCTTCTGTAAAATGTCAGCTGTAAAAAGTACATTGTACATCTGACTTTTTACATTTTACAAAAAATTAAACAATGAACCCATTATATAATTATTTATTAAAACTTGCAGACGACAGTTTCATTATGGGACAGCGTTTGTCTGCGTGGTGCGGTGAAGGTCCTTATCTGGAGGAAGATATTGCATTAACAAACATAGCTTTGGATGAGCTTGGTCAGGCGAATAACTTTTACGTTTACGCCTCAAGAGTGATTGATAACGGAAAAAGTGAAGACGATTTAGCATTTTTAAGATACGAACACGAATACTTAAATGCACACTGGACAGAGCTTCCGAATGAAGATTATGCTCAGACGATTTTAAAAGTGTATGTTTTTGCGACGTATCAGAAATTGATGTATGAAGCATTGTCAAACTCTGCAAACGAAGAACTTTCGGCGATTGCTCAAAAATCTTTGAAAGAAGTAAGATATCATTATACTCACGCTGCATCTTGGATGAAAATTTTCGCTCAGGGAACAGAGGAGAGTAAAGTTCGTTTGGTAAAAGCGATTGAAGATATTTGGGAATATACAAAAGGTTTATTCGCAAAAACAGAAGGAGAAGATGATTTGATAGCTTTAAATATCGCTCCAAATGCAGATGTGCTTTATGAAGAGTTTTTAGCAATTACACAGAAAGATTTTGCGGATTTCAAATTAGAATATCCTACAAATCCTTTCATGCAGCCAAAATCAAGAACGGGATACCACACAGAATATTTTGGATATATTCTTTGTGAGTTACAATATATGCAGAGAGCATATCCTGGTTGTACTTGGTAATTTATACTTTATTGACTTAGCTGAGTGAAACGCCTTTGCGAACTTAAAAGCAGTTAGCGGTCAAAAAATCTTAGCGCATTTTGCGTTAGACTAAAAAATTTCAGATAAAAAGATTGAAAAATCCTTTAGAAATATTAGAATTAGTTCCCGACCCGGAAATTCCGGTAATCAATATTGTGGAATTAGGCATTGTAAGAGAAGCAAAAGTTACGAGCGAGAATTCTTGTGAAGTAACGATTACGCCTACTTATTCTGCCTGTCCCGCTATGTTTACCATTGAGGAAGACATCATAAAGATTATGAAAGAAAACGGTTGGGAAGCGAAAGTAGTCACCAAAATGTTTCCGATTTGGACAACAGACTGGTTGACGGATGAAGCGAGAGAAAAACTTCGTGTTTACGGAATTACCCCTCCCGAAAAAGGAGCAGATGAGCATCATATCGGGAAACCGAAAAAATGCCCTCGTTGTGGTTCTGAACATACGAAACAGATCAGTAGATTTGGATCTACACTGTGTAAGGCGTCTTATCAATGTTTAGATTGTTTAGAGCCTTTTGACTATTTTAAATGTCATTAAAAATGATTAACTTTATAAAACAATCATTTTAATATTAACCTATTAATAACCAGTATAATATATGTATACACAAATTGACATTGAAACGCATTTTGACGGAAAACTTAAAATTGCTTATCTCAATCAGCCGGAAACTATGAACGCACTTACAAAACCTTCTTTATCAGATCTAAAAGATTTTATTAAAGATTGTAGCGAAGATGAAATGGTAAGATGTGTGGCAATTTCAGGAAGAGGAAGAGCTTTCTGCTCCGGTCAAAATTTGGATGATGCTTTTGTACAAGGGAATGAACATCATGATAATGACATTATCAGAAAAATTGTGGTAGACTATTACAATCCTCTGGTTAAAGAAATTACACGTTGCAAAAAACCTGTGGTAGCATTGGTAAACGGTCCTGCAGTAGGAGCCGGAGCAATGTTAGCATTAATTTCTGACTTTGTTTTAGCAGTCGATAAATCATATTTTGCCCAAGCATTTTCAAATATTGGTTTAATTCCTGATACGGGCGGAACGTATTTCTTACCAAAATTATTAGGAAGACAATTGGCAAATTACTTAGCATTTACAGGTAAAAAACTTTCTGCTGAAGAAGCAAAATCTTACGGTTTGGTTGCAGAAGTTTTCAACGAAGAAGAATTTGCTCCGAAATCAATGGGAATCCTTGAGAAAATGTCAAATATGCCGACTGCAGCTATTAAATTAACTAAAAAAGCTTTCGCTGCGTCTTATAATAATACATTGAAAGAGCAATTGGAGCTGGAAGGAGATTTACAGCAGGAAGCTGCAGAAACAGAAGATTTTAAAGAAGGTGTAAGTGCCTTTTTAGAAAAAAGAAAACCTAATTATAAAGGAAAATAAGAATTAATATAACAATGTACCAATGTAGCAGTTTAACAGTGATTGTTACATTGTTACATTGATACACTGTTACATTATGGAAGTAGGAATTATCGGTGCCGGAACAATGGGAATTGGCATCGCGCAAGTAGCCGCAACGAACGGATGCAAAGTTTGGGTTTATGACGCCAACGCAAAACAAGTAGAAACGGCAACTGTAGGTTTGGAAAAAACATTGACCAAATTGGTTGATAAACAAAAAATTTCAGCAGAGAAAATGACTGAAATTTTAGCTAACATTTCCATTGCTACAGAATTAAAAGACTTCAAAGATTGTGAATTAATCATTGAAGCGATCATCGAAAACAAAGAAATTAAAACCAAAGTTTTCACAGAATTAGAAAAACATGTTTCTGAAAACTGTGTGATTGGTTCCAATACATCCTCTATTTCCATCACCTCTCTTGGTGCGGAATTACAAAAACCGGAGCGTTTCATCGGAATTCACTTTTTCAATCCGGCTCCATTGATGCCTTTAGTTGAGGTTATTCCCTCTTTACTTACAGAAAAATCTTTAGCGGAAAAAATCTACAATCTCATGAAAGATTGGGGCAAAACTCCAGTGATTGCTAAAGATATTCCAGGTTTTATCGTAAACAGAATCGCTCGTCCTTACTATGGGGAAGGATTGAGAATTGTTGAAGAAAATATCGCAACAGTAGAACAAGTTGATGAAGCCATGAAAACAATAGGAAACTTTAAAATGGGACCTTTTGAATTAATGGATTTAATTGGAGTTGATGTGAATTTTTCCGTAACAAAAACGGTTTACAACGAATATTTCTACGATCCTAAATACAAACCATCTTTACTTCAGCAAAGAATGTCGGAAGCTAAACTTCACGGCAGAAAAACTGGAAAAGGTTTCTACGACTATTCTGAAGGCGCAGAAAAACCTGTTGCAGAAAAAGACGATGCTCTTTATCAATATATATTCTTGAGAATCATCTCTATGTTGATTAATGAAGCAGTTGAAGCAAAAAGATTAGGGGTTGCCAATGATGAAGACTTAGAATTGGCAATGCAGAAAGGCGTAAATTATCCAAAAGGATTATTAGCTTGGGGAAAAGAAATCGGATTTGCGAAAATCTCTGAAACCTTACAAAATCTTTACGAAGAATATCAGGAAGAAAGATACAGACAAAGCCCGTTGCTACGCAAATTATAAGTATGGATATAGAAGGTTTCAGAACCGAATTGGAAACAAGGCTTATCATTGAAAAAGACTACATCATTCAGGAGCTTTCTTCAATTGATGATGATCAAGAGAAATTGGGGTTATTAGGAAAATTCAATGAAAAATATAAAGAGTTAATTAAAAGATTAGCCAATGAAGACGGTATTGATCTCAATGCTCCTTATCAAACTGAAAATCCATCAAACTCAGAAAACCTTTCATACGAACAGATAATTCTTGGTAAAACCATGAGTATTTATGACAAATTGGTTGATGAATTATATGAAGAAATAACACAAATCTGAAAATTATTATTTTTTAGAATCTATTGTTAAATAAAGTAGTAAAACTATGCTTAAAAGAATTTTTACAAAGAAAAACTTTCTGAGATCCCTCGTAAGCGCAATTATTTTTAGTGTTGCTTTTTTTCTTATTAGAATTCTATTTTATTATTTTGAGTGGGATGATGAAAAAAGCATAAATATATACGGTCTTGTATTTTATTTCGTCTTTGTGTTTTTAGCTTTATTCATTTTAGATGGCAGAGATTACACTTGGAAGGATGTTATAAAATTTAAAAATTTAAATAAAAATAAATGAACCCGAGACAGGTTGCAGAATATATGTTCGATCAGGATTATTTTTCCCAATGGATGAATATCAAAATGATCGAAGTAAAAGAAAATTATTGTTTACTGGAAATGCCCATCAAAAAGGAAATGATTAATGGGCTGAAAACGGTTCACGGAGGAGTTACATTTGCTTTTGCAGATTCTGCATTGGCATTTTCGTCTAACAATTCCGGAGATGCTGCCGTTGCATTGAATTGCATCATCAATTTTACCAAAGCAGGAAAAGAAGGAGATGTCTTCAGAGCAGAAAGCACCTTGGTAAACGAAACCAGAAAAACGGCTGTTTATGACATTAAAATTACCAATCAAAACGAAGAGCTGATTGCAAAATTTGTCGGAACGGTTTATAAAATTGGAAAAAAAGTAACAGAATTATAAATAAGCGATAAGCTTCGGACAATAGGCAGTAAGCTTTTTTTGAAGCTGGTAAAGCCTACTGCATATAGCTTCTAGCCTAAAGTAAATAAAAATGAAAAACGTATACATTATAGACTATGTTAGAACTCCCATTTCAAAATTACAGGGAGGTTTATCCGAAGTAAGAGCGGATGATTTAGCAGCTGTTGTTATCAAAGAAGTAGTAGCGAGAAACCCTGAAGTTCCTGTTGAAGAAATTGAAGATGTTATTTTCGGATGTGCGAATCAGGCAGGTGAAGATAACAGAAACGTAGCAAGAATGGGACTTTTATTGGCTGGACTTCCTTACAAAATCGGAGGTGAAACCGTAAACAGATTGTGCGCTTCGGGAATGTCGGCGGTGGCAAATGCTTTCCGTTCTATTGCAGCAGGAGAAGGAGAACTTTATATTGCGGGTGGAGTAGAACACATGACACGTTCACCTTATGTAATGTCAAAACCAAGTGCTGCTTTTGGTAGAGACAGCCAGATGTTTGATACGACTTTCGGATGGAGATTTATTAACCCGAAAATGAAAGAATTGTACGGTGTTGACGGAATGGGAGACACTGCTGAAAACTTAGCGGATATGCATAATATCAGCCGTGAAGATCAGGATAAATTTGCGCTTTGGTCTCAGCAAAAAGCTACGAAAGCTCAGCAAAGCGGAAGATTGGCAGAAGAAATTGTAAAAGTTGAAATTCCTCAAAGAAAAGGAGAACCAAAAATCTTCGATACAGACGAATTCATCAAGCCGACTTCTTCAATGGAAGGATTAGGAAAACTTCGTCCGGCTTTCAGAAAAGAGGGAACCGTAACAGCAGGAAATGCTTCAGGAATGAATGACGGAGCAGCTGCTTTAATTCTTGCAAGTGAAGAAGCGGTAAAAAAATATGGTTTGAAACCGAAAGCTAAGATTTTAGGATCATCTGTTGCTGGTGTTGAACCAAGAATTATGGGAATCGGACCTGTGGAAGCGACTCAGAAACTATTAAAAAGACTGAATCTTTCATTAGATGATATGGACATCATCGAATTGAATGAGGCTTTTGCAGCTCAGGCTTTAGCAGTAACGAGAACATTAGGATTAAAAGATGACGACTCAAGAATTAATCCAAACGGAGGAGCTATTGCCATTGGTCATCCACTGGGAGTTTCAGGAGCAAGAATCGTTGGTTCTGCTGCTATGGAACTTCAGAAACAAGATAAAAAATATGCATTATGTACCCTTTGTATCGGTGTCGGACAAGGTTATGCAATGGTGATTGAAAAAGTATAACTTTTTCAATAATATAACAATCTAAAAATGTATCAATGTAACAATTCCTGTCATGCTGAGCTTGTCGAAGCATTTCAATTGGTAAACTGTTAGATTGATACATTCTTACATTAATTTTTTTAATAAAAAATTTATGAATATTTACTCATATCACGGAATTCGCCCTATCATTAAACCATCTGCTTACATTCATCCGCAAGCGGTGATTATCGGAAATGTGGAAATCGGCGAAGAAGTTTATATCGGTCCGAATGCGGTAATTCGTGGCGACTGGGGTAAAATTATCATCAAAGACGGTGCAAATGTTCAGGAAAACTGTACGTTGCACGTTTTTCCCGGGATTGAAACTATTTTGGAAGAATCTGCACACATTGGTCATGGAGCGATTATCCATTCCGGACACATCGGTAGAAACTGTCTGGTTGGAATGAATTCAGTGGTGATGGATAAAGCCGTTATTGGTGATGAATGTATTATCGGGGCATTAGCTTTTGTTCCTGCCAATTTCAAATGTGAACCAAGAAAATTAATCGTTGGAAGTCCTGCAAAAATCATTCGTGATGTTTCTGATGAAATGATCAAATGGAAAACAGAAGGAACAAAATTATATCAGGAACTGGCAAGAGAAGGAAAGGATGCAATTTTACCTTGTGAACCTTTTACGGAATATATTCAGCAGATTCCAACCAAAATTGTGGATTACAGTATTTGGGATGATGTGAAATAATTTTTACCACACAAAATTTAATATGATCAAAAAACTTCTTATTTTCTGCGGTATTCTGTTTATATTTCAATTCATGGTTTTTGCCCAGAGTTCAAATGTAAAACCATTAACTATTGGAGAAATCAGAACCGTAAAGTCTAAAATTTTAAATGAAGAAAGAACTCTGAACATCTATCTTCCGCAAAATTTTGATAAAAAGAAATCCTACCCAATCATTTATCTTCTGGATGGAAGTATGAATGAGGATTTTATTCACGTTACAGGATTGATTCAATTCTTTAATCAAATGTATTCCATGCCGGAAACGATCGTGGTAGGAATTGCCAATATCGACAGAAAAAGAGATTTCACATTTCACACCGATTTAAAAGACTTACAGAAAGATTATCCTACAACAGGACACTCAGATAAATTCATCAGTTTTCTTGAAAAAGAATTAAAGCCTTATATCGATAGCCAGTTTAAAACAACCGATAATTATTTATTCGGACAATCGCTAGGTGGACTTTTAGCAACAGAAATTTTGCTGAAAAAACCTGAAATGTTTACGAACTATTTTATTATTAGTCCAAGTTTGTGGTGGGATGATGAAAGTCTTTTAAAACAGGCTAATCAGTTACTGACCAAGATTCAGGATATCAAGAAATTTGTTTATGTTTCTGTCGGAAAAGGAGAACATCCGGTGATGGTAAAAGATGCAGAAGATTTGTATGATGTATTGAAAAAATCGGGTAAGAAAAACTGGACGGTAGAATATAAAATGATGGAAACAGATAATCATGCAACGATTCTTCACAGAAGTTTGTATGAAGGATTGGTGAAATTGTTTCCTTATAAAGAACCGAAATAAAATAAAAAATATAACAATCTAAAAATGTGTCACTATAACAATCATTGGTAAACTGTTAAATTGATACATTGTTAAATTAAAAACTATATGGAAAAATTAAAAAACTATATCTACGGTGAATGGGTAGAAGGAAACGGAAACGGAATTCCTTTGTACAATGCTGTAAACGGAGAGCAGGTTGCCATTTCCGATACGGAAGGTCTGAATTTTGAACAGGCACTTGACTATGGAAGAACAGTAGGATACAAAAACCTTTCATCCATGACGTTCTATGATCGTGGAGAAATGTTGAAAAAAGTAGCCCTTTATTTATTAGAAAGAAAGAAAAAATATTACGAATTATCTTATAAAACAGGAGCAACTCACGTCGATTCTTGGGTAGATATCGAAGGAGGTTTTGGTACTTTCTTTACCTATTCTGGATTGGCAAAAAGGATGCTTCCGAATACTCCGTTTTGGGTAGATGGAGAAACTCAGAAAATTTCTGCTAACGGAACTTTCTTGGGAACTCATATTCTGACTCCAAGTGAAGGAGTTTCAGTACAGATTAATGCTTACAACTTTCCGGTTTGGGGAATGTTGGAAAAATTATCAACCTCTTTATTAGCAGGTGTTCCATCAATTGTAAAACCGTCTCCGTTTGGTTCTTATTTAACAAACGCCGTTTTTCAGGATATGATTGAAAGCGGAATTCTTCCTGAAGGAGCTGTTCAGTTGGTTTGTGGAGAACCTGGAAATATTCTGGATTATGTTCAGGATGGAGATTCTGTGTTGTTCACAGGTTCTGCAACAACAGGTAGAAAATTAAAATCTTTACCGTCAGTTGCAGGAAATGCAGTTCGTTTCAATATGGAAGCAGATTCTTTGAACTGTTCAATTCTTGGATTGGATGCAAAACCGGGAACTCCTGAATTTGATTTATTCATCAAAGAAGTTCGTAACGAAATGATAACGAAAGCCGGACAAAAATGTACGGCGATCAGAAGAATCATCGTTCCGGAAAACTTAATCGGGGATGTTCAGAATGCATTGTCTAAAGCTTTAGACCAGACAAAAATCGGAAACCCGTTAAGCAGAGAGACAAGAATGGGTTCTTTGGTTGGAAAACAGCAGTACGATGAAGTTCTAAGAAAAGTTAACTTGTTAAAAGCTGAAACGGAACTTGTTTATGACGGGAAACACGAATTGGTAGATGCCAACTACGAAAATGGAGCATTTATGAGTCCGAAATTGTTCTTAAACGATTCTCCATTTACAAAAAACATCTCTCATGATGTTGAAGCTTTCGGTCCGGTTTCTACGTTAATGCCTTACAAAGACGCAGAAGAAGCGGCAGCGTTGGCAAAAAGAGGAAAAGGAAGTTTAGTGGGATCTATCATTTCTCATGACGATCAATTTGTAGCAGAAACTTCTTGGAAAATGGCATCTCAGCACGGAAGAATTTTTGTATTGAACAGAGATAACGCAAAAGAAAGTACAGGTCACGGTTCTCCGCTTCCTACTTTGATGCATGGTGGTCCTGGTAGAGCAGGAGGTGGTGAGGAAATGGGCGGACTGAATGGTCTTCATTTCTTCCTTCAGAAAACAGCAATTCAGGGTTCTCCGGATACTTTGACAGCAATTACTAAAATTTATCAGCAGGGAGCTGAGAAAAAATATTCAGATAAACATCCTTTCCAGAAATATTTTGAAGATGTTGAGGTTGGAGATTCTCTGGAAACAGCAGGAAGAACGGTAACCGATGCAGATATCGTAAACTTCTCTAACGTTTCTTGGGATCATTTCTATGCTCACACAGATGCAACGAGTTTAACGGGAACTATCTTTGATAAAACGGTTGCTCACGGATATTTTATCCTTTCTGCAGCAGCGGGATTGTTCGTTTCAGGTAAAAAAGGACCAGTTATTGCAAATTACGGATTAGAAAACTGTTCATTCTTTAAACCTGTGTATGCAGGAGATACCATTACGGTGTATTTAACGGCCAAAGAAAAAATTAACAGAGGGGTTAAAGGAAGAAATATTCCTTCCGGTGTTGTGAAATGGTTGGTTGAAGTAGTGAATCAAAGAGATGAGGTCGTTTGTATGGCTACAATTTTAACGTTGGTAGCGAAACATTCTCCTTTTATCGATTTAAACTTAAAGAGTATTCAAAAAACATTGAATGGATTAACAGAATCTACTCAGCCAAGCTGGGGTAAAATGTCTCCTCAGCAAATGATTGAGCATTTAGAGCATGGCGTTTTGGTAAGCTTAGGTGAGCCGGAAGCAGACAAATGCTTTACTCCTGAAGAACAGCTGGAAAAATGGCAGGATTCTTTGTACAATCACAGAAAAATGCCGAAAGATTTCCCTGCACCATTCTTGTCAGAAGATGAAAAGCTATTGGAACTAAGACATAAAAATCTGGAAGCTGCTAAAATTTCTTTCATGGATAATCTGAAAAGATTCTCTATTTACTACAAAGAAAATCCACAGACAGAACACATGAATTTCGTGTTCGGAAAATTAAATAAAGAAATGTGGGAACTGATGCATAAAAAACATTTTACGCATCATTTTGAACAGTTTGGATTGATTTAATTCAGAATCATTATAAAAAATATCCCCTTCAATACTAACTTGAAGGGTTTTTTTATTTCAAGTATGACAGGAAATACATAAATTCAGAAATATTCTTTAGTCATGAAATTTTTAAAAACTTCTATTAAAATTGTCTTTTGTTCTTTTTCACTTTTATTTGTTTTTTCCTGTTCTGGAAATCCTAAACCAGATAAAGAAGGCTATTTTTCTGAAGAGAAATTTGTTGATAGTCTAAATATCGGAGCAAAAGGGAAAACTAAAATCGAAATTGAGAAATATAGGCATACTGGCCATGGAGATGTATTTGTATCAATTAATTTTTATAAATCAAAAAAGAAGTGGGCGAAAGGTCAAAAAACAGATGTCGATTTCTGGTATCGTACAAACAGTTTTAAATTTGACAAAGACGGAGTTACTAGTTTAGATGTTCAAATCAGCGATTTCAACAATGATGGATTCAATGATGTAACTTATCAGAGTGGGGTCGCAGGAAGAGGAGGAAATATAGTGATGACATTATTTGTTTATGATCCAATCAATAAGAACTTTATTCACATCAGAAACTCAGAGGATTACCCAAATCTGAGTTATAATTCCAAATTAAACTGTATCAATTCTTTAATTTTAACTGGCTCTACTATAACTGCATTTATGAAAATCAAAAAAGATTCTCTAGACGAATTTGCAAGAGTAGATGTTTCCAATAAAATAGTGGTGGAAGAGAAAGACTCTACAGGCAAGTTTAAAATTATTGAAGAAAAACCATTCAAAGGAAATGATTATGATTTTTATAGAACTTTTACAAACTATAAGCCTTTAGAATATTAGCTGTTTTTACGGTTCTTAGACCTAAAATATCCATACATTAAAAGAGGTAAAGCGAATATCTGGAAAAGAAAAACAAACAATGAAGGAATCCCTTCAAGATGGCTCTCATTAGCTTTCATAAAAATTTGTTTGCCTAACGGACCGTTCGAGAATATCACAATATTAAATAAATTCCAGCCGAGATGGAGTCCTATAGGAAGATATAAGGATTTTGTTTTAGCAAAGGATACCGCCAACATCCATCCAAAAATAGAGGTCATCACAAAAATAATTCCCATCTGAAAAGGATTTCCAAAGGCATTATAAGAGAACCAGTGATAGACACCAAAGCAGATGGCGGAAAAAATGCAGGCTTTAGTTTTTCCCCATTTTTCAATAGCAAGATAAAGTAAAGCGCCTCTGAAAATTAACTCTTCAAACAAAACAGACTTTACAACCCACCAGAAACTCATTAATATTGCTGAGAATGTTAATTGTTTATTCAGTATCCAGTTGTTATTGATAAACGCTGTTGTCATGATATGGTAAAGACTGCAAATTGCCGCAGCCAAAAGAAATCCAATGCTCCACTGAATCAATCTTTTTAAGTTGGGTTTAAACCCTAAAACAGAAAGATCTTTTTTTATCGTGAATTTAAGGAGGAGCCATGAAATGATAAATTCAATAATGATTCCTATCATTGGTTAACAGTTTTTAATTGAATGAAAGTGCTATTTTGTTGAAAACGAATATAATAAAAAAATGGATACTTATGTAGAGTTGGAAATATAATCATTCACTTCCCTTTGGTAAATGATTCATTTAAATTGATAATTAATCAACTATTACCAAACAAATAAAAAATTGCTGTATTTGGGAATTCTAAACCTTTAGAATGTTAAAAAAAACGATTTTAATTCAAAATAAATATAGATATTTGATGAAGCTACTTTTAATAAATAAAATACTATGGAATTAAGGTTTTTCAAAGATTTTGACTTTGCAAATTTTTGGAGTGAGTGCAGCTATTCATCAAAAGATTATATCGAAGATTTTCCGAATGATGAAACAATTACTGCAATCGAAAGTGAATTGGGATATCAACTTCCCGGATCTTATATCGAATTGATGAAACTACAAAATGGTGGATTGGTGAATAAATCATGTTTTTCTATTACTGAAAGTGTTTCTTGGGCTGAAGATCACGTTGCCATTACCGGAATTATGGGGATTGGAAGAGTGAAATCACATGCAGTTTGCGGAGAACTTGGAAGTCAGTTTATGATGAAGGAATGGGGATACCCAGCTGATGGTATTTATATTTGCGATTGTCCTTCTGCAGGGCACGATATGATTTTACTTGATTATTCCTCTTGTGGTAAAGACGGAGAACCGGAAGTGGTGCACGTGGATCAGGAAAACAACTTTAAAAAAACATTTTTAGCAAAAGATTTTGAAACATTCATCCGAGGATTAAGGAATGAAGAAGAACTGGACTAATTAGTGCAATTCAATGAATAATAAAACTTTTGCAGATAAGGTCATTGAGTTTAATAAAAACTTACACTATTCTGGAAAATTACCGGAAGATTTTCAGGTGCTCAATCCATACTTGGATAACCCTGAAACAATGATTGTCATGCAAAAGTTTTATCATAAATATTATAACGACTCAAATAGAAGAAAATTTATTATTGGGATCAATCCAAGCCGTCACGGAGCAGGAGTTACAGGAGTTCCTTTTACAGATACCAAACGTCTGGAAAGTGTTTGCGGAATTAAAATGAAATCCGCGCACACCCATGAAGTTTCTTCGGTTTTTATGTATGATATGATTGCGGAATATGGAGGCGCAGAAGAATTTTATAAAAACATTTACATCAACTCTCCGTTTCCTTTGGCGATTGTAAGAAGATCGAAAAACAGTTGGTTGAATGCCAACTATTATGATGATAAAGCACTTTTTAATGATGTAAAAGATTTCATAATTGATGCTTTGCAGAAACATATCAGTTTAAATCTGGTTACCTCAGAAGTCTTTGTTTTAGGAAAGAAAAATGCCGATTTTATTTCAAAATTAAACCAGGAGGCTCATCTTTTCGAAAAAATGACCGTTTTGGAACATCCAAGATATATACAGCAATATAAATCAAAAGAAAAACAGCTCTATATTGATAAATACATTTTGGTCCTGAATAAAAATTAAGTCTATCTAATACAATTAAATATGCCTTGGAATCCTGAAGTTTACAATCAGTTTAAAAATATCCGTTACCAACCTTTTTTTGATTTGATGGAAAACATTTCTTCAGATGGTTTAAAAAAAGCCATTGATATTGGTTGCGGAACGGGAGAACAAACCAAGATTCTTTCAGAGAAATTTTCAGATGCTGTCTTTTTAGGAATTGATTCTTCTGAGGAAATGCTTGCCCAATCGGATGCATTTAATCATGAACGATTAAGTTTTCAGCAAAAAACAGTTGAGGAACTCTATGGTTCTACTGATCAATGGGATTTGATTTTCAGTAATGCAGCTTTACAATGGTCAGATAACCATGAGAAGCTATTTCCAAAGTTACTTTCTTTACTGAGTGAAAACGGACAGTTTGCAGTGCAAATGCCGGTTCAGTCAGAAAATATCCTTAATCAGATTCTGTTTCAGCTTGCTTCTGAAGAACCTTATAAAACCGATCTTCAACATTGGAACAGAGTTTCTCCGGTGCTAAGCGTGGATGAATATACAAAGATGATGTTTGAATATGGATTGAAAGACTTACAGGTTTCTATTAAAGTATACCCCATCATTGCTGAAGATGCTGAAAAACTCTTTCAGTTTATTTCCGGATCAGCATTGATTCCTTATCTGGAAAGATTAGATGAAAATGCTCAGGAAAAATTTATTGAAGAATATAAAAAACGGATTGCAAAAAAGTTTGACAGGTTTCCCGCTATCTATGCATTTAAAAGAATATTATTGTACGGGAGAAAATAAAAAAATAAGGTTTTAAAATCGTAAAATATCCGGTTTTAGTTTTCCTAAAAGCCCTTTATTTAGTATTTTTGTACAAATCCAATAGATACTAAAAATGAGTGATTTTGTAAGATCAGAAATTAAAAATAATATTGCCGAGATTACATTCGGAACCGCAAAAAGTAATGCTCTTCCGGGAGCTATTCTTGAAAAACTGGCTCAGACAATTCTTGACGAAGGAGCTAAAGCTGAAGTAAAAGCAATTCTTGTAAAAAGTGAGGGTGAAAAAGCGTTCTGCGCAGGAGCTAGTTTTGACGAATTACTGGCGATTGAAGAATTGGAAGCTTCTACCCGGTTTTTTGGAGGATTTGCCAAAGTGTTGAACGCGATGAGGAATTGCGGAAAAATTGTTGTGGTAAGAGTTCAGGGGAAAACAACCGGAGGTGGAGTAGGATTGGCTTGTGGAGCAGATTATTGCTTTGCTACAAAAGATTCGGCGTTGGCTTTAACGGAAATTAATCTTGGAATTGGTCCTTTCGTTATTGGTCCTTATGTAGAAAGAAAGATCGGGAAATCTCAATTTTCAGCGATGGCGATTGATGCAGACTTCAGATCTGCAGCATGGGCAGAACAGCACAATGTCTACCATTCGGTTTCTGAAACGATAGAAGAAATGGACGCTAAACTTGAGAAATTTTTAAATACATTGTCCTCAAGAAGTGAAGAAGCTTTGTCTTTAATTAAAAAAGTGTCTTGGGAAGGAACAGATCATTTTAATGAATTGATGCCTGCAAGAATTCATATGAGTGCAAGCCTTATTCTGGAAGATTCTGCAAAGAAAAATATTGAAGCAATCAAAGAAAGATTGAGAGTAAAATAATTTTTGACAATTTTGAAATAAAAAAGCGTTGCTAGACTTTCTAACAACGCTTTTTTTATTGAGATTTTAAGCTTTCAGCAAATTAATGGAAACGGTAGCCAGCTCAGAATTCGGGAATTTTCTAAAAAGTTCTTTGTCGATTTTTAAACCGGTTTCTTCGCAGATTTTTCTGAAAACATCAATTTCCAAAATATATTGATCTGAAAAACCATGAGTAGCTTCATAAGCGGTAGCAGCCGTTTTTCCCAGATTTTCACGGGTGAGTTTTGGAGCTAAAGAATGAAGTTCTATGATAAGAAGTCCATTCTTTTGAATGTAAGGAAGCCAAAGCTCAAGATGTTCTTTTAAACTTTCTTCTACCAATGCATTTGGAAGTCTTTCCCCTCGATATGCAAATGCTCCTGTTGAAGTACTTATTCTTTGAGGGTTTTTATTGTAGGGAGTTTGCCAAATTCTGTTATGGTCTAAAAATGTTCTGATATTGAGAAGTTCAGAAAGCTCAATTTCATAATTATCTTTTAAATCTTCTGCCAGTTTTTTCGGGTTCCCGATGTCACCCCAGATTACTTTAGCCCAAATATCATTATTAATCAGGTTGGCTCTTGTTACTTTCAATGCAGCCGGATTATAATCTGCACCTACCAGAAATAAAGGATATTCTTCAAGCATCTTTCCCCGTAACGTATATCTTTCTATGGTTTCAAAAATATGTTGGATGAAGGCTCCGTTTCCGCAACCCATATCCAAAACACCTTTGGGTTGTAAATGAATAGGCTGATTAAAAATCTGAATAATAAAATCATTGGCGACTTTAAAATAATTAGAATGAGCGCCTCCGCTTCCCCAAACGTTCATCGCTCTGTCTACGTGTATTTCATCTTCTCCTTCTTCAACATCTCTTATTTTACCGGCATTTCCGAATAAAAGTTCATCCATTTTATTCATGAGCGGTAGGTAAGAAACGGTAACTCCGTAAGAAGCGGCTCTTTTGGCAAAATAAATTCCTGTTTCTGTAAATTTATAGGTGTCTCCGGATTTTTTAAACCATTGTAAATGAGTAAGAAAGTCTAAAATAATTTCAAAATTCTCAGAGTTTTTATGAAATTCTGCTGCCTGAAAAGAGGTTTCCATAAAATACTTGTGAAACATTCCGGTCATTCCAAGATAGACAATCAAAGGCCCGATTACACAGCCTTCAATATGTTTTAAGATCTGTTCCTGAATATTTTTTTCTTCAGGATCTTCAGAAAAAGCAATCCCAAAATTATCTTTAATAGAATGGGTGAGTTTCCCAAATTCTTCGATAAACAAAGCATCTGTAACCTGATTTTTAATATCAACAGATTTTTTTTGAAACGAAATTACTTTGAGATAGAGCGGAGAATATTTTTGGAGAAATTGTGTATGGTTATTTTCTGAAATGATAACGTTGTCAGTGGTATTGTCGAGTTCATATTCTAAAAAGCCTTGTGAAGCCAAGCTACGTAAAGCAATATTTAGGTATCCTTCGTTGGCTTTATATATTTCGGTCAGTTCCGATAAGGAAATGCTTTTTTTATCGATGATATAGCTTAAGATTTCTTGCTTGATCAACGAAGCTACAATTGGAGCTGTAACAATCCCATCCAAGTGTCTGAAAATTAGCGAACGTAAAATTTCTTTATCCATAATTTTCAAGTGTTTGTTTTTCTAAAGTTAAGAATTAGTTTAAAGCTTAACGAAAATGGCGTGAAAATTTTAAAAAAATATTTTGATGTTTAAAATTTAATTATAACTTTGTATTTCAAAGTTCTTTATATGGAATCAAAAAACTATCACGAAGACTTATCACATATTCGTTCTATGATGGAACGATCTTCAAGATTTATTTCTCTGAGCGGATTGTCTGGAGTCTTTGCCGGATTGGCAGCTATTTTAGGGGCTATATATGTGTACTTTGCTTTTCAACGCGAAGGAATTGACTATTTTGCAGGACAACGAAATGTTTTCAAAGTCGGTTTGGTAAATGAGCTAATTATTACCGGAATTGTTATTCTTGCTGTAGCTCTTTTAAGTGGATACATTTTTACAGCCAATAAAAGTCGTAGAAAAGGATTGAAAATTTGGGATGCTACCACTAAGAGACTTTTGATTACCTTTGCGATCCCCTTAATTTCAGGAGGAATCTTTTGTTTAGGACTTTTGTATCATCATCTTTTTGTGTTCATCGCTCCGGCTACTCTTATTTTTTATGGATTGGCTTTAGTGAGTGCTGAACGATATACATTAACTGATGTTAAATATTTAGGATATTGCCAGATTGCATTAGGGTTATTTTCCCTTTTCTTTCTTGGATGGGGATTGGTGACATGGACGATTGGTTTCGGGGTACTTCATGTGGTGTATGGATTGATTATGCATAAGAAGTATAAGTAGTGAGCCACTTATTTGTTATATTAATTCATTTTGTTGCAATCTTTATTCTGAGCTTGATCATTGGGATTATAGCTGTTATTGTAACAAGTTTTATAGTTGACAAGCAAAAGAAAACACGCAAATTATTTTTTGCTTTTTGTGCACCATTTATAGGTCTTTATACTTTGTATATTTGCGCATTTATTGGTGGTACAATTATTTCGGAAATAAAAGATGTTGATATAGGAATTGGAGATGCATGGTATGTTCCCATAAAAGATAATTACGAGTTATTATTTATTGATATCCCGGATTATGGAGCTATTTCAAATAAGGAAACCGGAGAAACATATTTATCAGATATTTCTGAGATAGAGCAAAGAGGTGATTTAATTCTAGGTAAAAAGTCTTCCAATGAATATTTTTCATTTAATACTAAAAACGAGGAATTAAATGAGTTTGAAAATGAAAAAGTATTGATTTCTTCAAACGGAAATGAGAAGTTAAATTTTAAAAAAGTATATGATTTTTATTTAGAAAGAAAAAATGAAGCTATGGGGTATTGGCTTTATTTAATAGGAGCACTTTCTTTATTGTTTTCTTTTGGAAATCTCTGGATAGTACGTTATATAATGCTTTTCAGCTTTAGTAAAGATTAATTAAATTAAAATGATCAAAATAAATCAACTCAACAAAGAATTTGAAAGTCGTGTAAGATTGGGAATTATGTCTGTTCTTATGGTGAACGATTGGGTTGATTTCTCAGAAATGAAAAGCCTTTTGGAAATTACTGACGGTAATTTGGCAAGTCATAGCAGTGCATTGGAAAAGTCTAATTACATTGAAGTAAAAAAAGAGTTTGTGGGGAAAAAACCCAAAACGTCTTATCGTGTAACACAAGCCGGAAGATTGGCATTTACTGAACATTTAAATGCACTGGAAAAATTATTGGGTAGATAAGAGTCAATTTTTTTTGAATTTAAACTTTGTATTTCAAAGTGCTTTATAAATTAAAATAATGATATTATGAAAACACTAAAACAAACCAACATTCTGATTTTCGCTGTCCCTGCATTGCTTTTGGCCGCGGCTTTTTTCTGCAATCTTTTTGTGGAAGGATTTAACTGGTCTTTACCGGACTTTATCATTGCCGGACTTTTACTTTTTGGAACGGCATTCGTCATCAACCTTGTTGCCCATTCTCAAAAAACACTTCTGTTTAAATTAATCATTTGTGGAATCGTTCTTTTGGTGCTTCTTTTAATTTGGATAGAATTAGCGGTTGGGATTTTCGGAAGTCCGTTTGCCGGAAGCTAAAAGGAAGTGATGAGTGATAAAGATATTTTAAGTATTGGAAAATCAGTATTTGGATTTTCGTTTTTGGGAGGAAGTATTGTGTTCTTTAGCTTGTTTTCAGGATTAATGGTTGAATTTGTCGTTTTCAGCGGTTTGATTTTATGCTTCTTCATGTTAATTAATACAATTGTATTTTCTTTGATGATTTATGGATTTCTGGATCAATCTAAATTCGTGATTTGTCTCAAATCTGCTTCAATACTTTTGATCAATATTCCTGTAACATTTATTTATGGATGTCTAATTGATTACTAAAAATATAAACTATGAAAAAACTACGCGTCAAATTCTTACTCTTCGTTTATGATAAAACACAAAAACTCTATAGAACGTACTTTAAAAAGAAAAAAAGACAATGGCAGTTTAATGAAAACCAATTGCTGGAGTTTCATAAAGATTCTTTAGGGAGAAAGCTGGGTGAGTTTTATAAAAAGTATGGATTTTCAATGATTCCAAAAATGGAAAATCATGATGTCCATCATTTAATCACCGGTATCGGAACCCAGTTTGAAGAAGAAATCGCCATGCAATATCTCTTGTTGGGAAACGGAAAACTGAACGCTCATCTTTTGGCAGCAATTGTCTTGGGAACAATGATTCTCCCTGAATATTCTAGGATGTACATCAATGCATACAGAAAAGGACAAAGTATGAGAAAGTTTCATCATTTGAATTTCGAAGAACTGCTTTGGCAAAATTTTGAACATGTGAAGGATTTTATTCTGCAAAAAGAAAATCCTGTTTTGTATTAATTTAACTTTATTAAAATTTTCCTCATGAAAACTCATCACCTTATCATTCTTACCACCGTACTTTTTGTCGTACTTTTTTATGGTGAAACTCCTGGAATCAACCTCGGAATCCTCGGAATTGTATATGCAGTATTCACTTTTTTTAAGACCCCTAAAAAAAACAAAACACAAACTTTCTATATTTTATGGGCTGCTTCCATTCTGTCCAGTCTAGCATTTGCCTGGTATCGTGATTTTCCGTCACTCTTAGCAGTTGCTTCTTCACTTTTATTTTTGGGGCTAAAATCAAAAACAAGAAAGCTGAAATCCCTTTTTATTGTTCCTGTTTTTGTAACGAATATCTTTACTTTTTTTTGCAGGTTTTTCAGTTTCGAAAAATGGCTTCCTAAATTCAATACCTCAGGAATGCTGCAAAAGGCGATTGCTATTATTCTTATTCCGTCCATTTTTATTATTGTATTCTTCTGTATTTATACCTATGGAAGTGATCACTTTGCAACCCTTTTTGAAAATATTGAGTTTGATTTTAATTTTCTTGATTTTTTCGGACTTGCTATCCTGGGATTTTTCATTGCATTCAACTTCTGGAATTTTTCGGTGGAAAGATTTATTTATAAACAGAATCATTATTTAAACAATACTTTTTCTGCTCAGGAAAGATCTCAGAAAGCCACTTTTAGCTTTATGACTTTCGATTTGGAAAGAACAAGCGGAATCATGACATTTCTGGTATTAAATGTTATGCTTCTATTCTTTATTTTCACTTATAATTACGAGCAGTTTTATGAATTACCGAAAACGCCGTCTCAACTCTCCGATGAAACACACGAAAGGGTAATTGCTGTTATTTTCAGTATCATTATGGCCATTACAGTTATTATGTTTTATTTCAAAGGCGCTTTTAATTTTGATAAAAATGCCGGAATATTAAAAACGTTGGCTAAAATATGGGTCGTTCTTAATGCTGTTTTAGTATTTTCTGCGATGGCTAAAAATACAGAATATGTTCATAATTTAGGCTTAACGTATAAGAGATTGGGAGTGTATGCATTTTTACTATTGAGCATCATTGGTTTGGTTGTTACCTTCCTTAAAATTCAGAAGCAAAAAACAAATGCTTTTCTCTTCAATCAAATGCTATGGTATTTCTATGGAATGATTTTGGTTTGCAGTTATTTCAATTGGGGTGGAATGGCAACAAAATATAATATCCAAAACCGTAAAGGAAATTTCGAATTTCTGCACTCGCTGAATTATAATGATGAAGTGTTGGAGGATGCTTTTCCGAAAGAGATGAAAACAAAAATTAATGAAGACAGAGCGACAAGTGATAAAGCTACATTCCTTTCCAAGATTTTATATTACGAATCCATTAAAAAATAAGATATGAAAAAGCTGCTGTTCATTATTCCTATTGTTATATTGTCTTGTAAAAAAGAGACAAAAGATATCGAAATAAAAACTTTTGATTCTGTAACGGTACAACAGAAGTCTGAGAATACAACTGATTCGGTGGGGATGAAAGAAGATTCAAAAATCATGGATACTATAACTTCTGAAAATAAAACAACAACCGAGGAAAATGGCAGAGTTCTGGTGAAAACTGCAGACGGAAGTCACTTCCCAATTGTTTTGCAGGAAGAATTCACGAAAGAACATGATAAGCTTATTCTTAAAATTTTAAATTATTCAAAACCTCAGTTGAAAGCTAAAATTACCACCAAGCAAAATGATTTCAACATAAGATTCAACCAGATCAAACTTCCGGACGGAATGATGGATGGCCCTTTCGGAAGAGAAATTACTTACGATATCCCAACAAAAGGCGAAGTCTGGCTCATCATTGGGAAAAATAACATGGCAGACGGTAAAATTACCGGGATGTTTTCTGTGAACATAGAATAGATTTGGTATAGTTTATGCAAGTGAAACTTAAAATAAATTATTATGAAAAATATTTTTTCAGCAGCAATAATCGCTTCTACAGCTTTGGTGAGTTGTGGAACGGTACAGTCTATTGTTCAGAATACATTTCCATATACTGCAAATGTGTTGATTTCTACAGGAGTGCCTACCAATAAAGAAGTTTCTTCTACGGCAACGGCATCCAATGTTCAGACATGGTTCGGAGGAAATAATAATGCTAAAATAAAAGATGTAAGAATTTCTGATGCGAAAATATCAGTGGTGAGTCCTTCCGGAGGTAATCTTAGCGATTTTAAATCAGTAAAAGTATATGTTTCTTCAAGTGGAACCGGAGAAAAACTGGTGGCTTCAAGATCTGATATTTCGACGAGTTCATCAAGTATCAATTTAGACTTAAATGATACAGGATATCTAGATGAGGTGGTGAAAAGCTCAGGTCTTACCGTAAGAACCGTTTATGAATTGAGAAATCAGACAAGCTCTGATATGAACATCAAAGTAGCGCTTAATTTCAGCAGTATCCCTGCTCAATAATAAACTAAAAACCGCCTTTCAAAAATTTTGAAAGGCGGTTTTTTATTTTGATCGAAAATTTTATTTAAAATCTACCAATTCAATATCGAAAATAAGGGTTGCTCCCGGAGGAATGACTCCACCTGCTCCGCTGTCTCCGTATGCTAAATCTGAAGGAATATAGAATCTGTATTTTGCACCTTTTGTCATTAACTGAATTCCTTCTGTCCAACCTCTGATGACACCCGAAAGACTCAACTCCATTGGTTTTCCGCCATGACTGTCTGTGCTGTCAAAAATAGTTCCGTCCATCAGTTTTCCTGTATACATTACATTGGCTGTACTGGAAGCGGTAGGTTTTGTTTTTCCGTCTCCAGGTTTCAGAACTTCATATTGTAAACCACTTGCTGTAGTTGTTATTTTTTTATTCAATTTGTTTTTAGCTAAGAATTCTGATCCTTTCTTCTTGTTTTCTTCAGCTTTTACTTGTGCCTCAGCTTGTTTTTTTTCATTTTGCTTCTGCATAAAACCTTGTAAAAAAGTACCCATTTCTTCTTTTGGGAACAATTTCGTTTTATCCGAGAATTCATCTTTTAAAGCTTGAGCCATAAGATCAGGATCTACAGAAAATCCTTGTCTTTTCATATTTTGAGCAATATCAAGACCTATATAATAAGAAGCTTTTTGCTCATCAGTATAAGATTTTTGAGCGAAAGAAGCAGTAAATCCGGCAAAAATAGCTACAGTAGCTAACGTTTTTTTCATGTGTTGAGATAAATTATATTTTGTTGTAAAATTAAGCCTTCGTAACGGAATCCATCATAATGGTTACAGGTCCGTCGTTGATTAAGGATACTTTCATGTCTGCACCAAAAATTCCACTTTCAGTCTTTAATCCTGATTTTGAGATCTGGTCTTTAAAATAATCAAAAAGAGGGATGGCTTTATCCGGTTTTGCCGCTTTAATGAAAGAAGGGCGATTTCCTTTTTTATAATCCGCAATTAATGTAAATTGACTTATACAAAGAATTTCACCTTTTATATCCTGTACAGAAAGATTGAGTTTGTCATCTTCATCCCCAAAAATCCTAAGATTTAAGATTTTCTGAACCAGCCAGTCGGCATCAGTTTTCTCATCATTTTCATCAATTCCGATCAAAAGCATTAATCCTTTTCCGATTTCACCTACCATCTTTCCTTCTACTTTTACACTGGATTCAGAAACCCTCTGTATAACAACTTTCATATTAATAGTAAATAGTTAAAATATTTGATGAAGCATCGTAGTTATAAGCATAGGTTTTGGGAGGTAGTCCGGTCACCTGATTGGCGGGTTGTCCGCTAAGAAGAATCCATTTCGCATTATCTTTAGGACATATGATACTGATGTCATCTTTTACTTCAAGAGTCGTGTTGCTATCCGGACAAAGATGAGGTGCATTTCGATCGTAAACTTTGAAACCGTTGCCACCTGCATTAACAACAATCAGACCTCTTGTTCCGGACTGTTGTTCATCGATATATTTCCATCCACCAGTATTATTTAGTTCATAGTAAGCCGGAAGGTTTAAATTGAGTGTTACATTGATTGGGCTGCTTGGGAAGCAGCTAACTGTATCTTGAGTTCTTCCGCAAGAGTTTAGGTTTAAATTACTGAAAATCAGCAATATTGAAATAATTAAGATTGAAAAATTTTTTTTCATTTCAATTTAAATTTTTATATATTTGTAAAAATAAACGATTATTACACGAAAACATTGTCCGGCAAATGTCGGATTATTTTTTTATACTAAAACTAAATTTTGAAAATTATGGCAAGCTATGTTACAAAGGAGGGATTAGACAAAATGAAAGCTGAGCTAGAACAGTTGGAAACGATTGAAAGACCTAAAATTACCCAGCAGATTGCAGAAGCCAGAGATAAAGGAGATCTGTCAGAAAATGCTGAATATGATGCTGCTAAAGAAGCACAAGGTATGCTTGAAATGAGGATTTCTAAATTAAAAGACGTTATTTCTACTTCTAAAATTATAGATGAAAGCCAGTTAGATACTTCTAAAGTTTCAATTTTGACTACAGTGAAGCTTAAAAATAACGGCACAAAGCAAGAGCAGATATTTAAATTAGTTCCTGATAATGAAAGTGATCTTAAATCAGGAAAGATTTCTGTAAATACTCCTATTGCTAAAGGTCTTTTGGGTAAAGTAGTAGGAGAAACTGCTGAAATTACGTTGCCAAACGGAAACAAACTGTCTTTCGAAGTATTGGAAATCACTCTGTAAGAAACTAAATCCTTAGAAATAATGAGCACAATATTCACTAAAATAATTAACGGAGAAATACCGGCTTACAAAATTGCTGAAGATGAAAATTTTATTGCATTTTTAGATGCAATGCCTTTGGTAAAAGGGCATACTTTGGTAGTTCCGAAGAAAGAAGTTGATTTGATTTTTGATTTGGATAGTGAAGCGTATAAAAATCTTTGGGGATTTGCTCAGGAAGTGGCTAAGAAAGTGAAAAATGCAATTCCATGTATAAGAGTGGGTGTTGCTGTAGTAGGACTGGAAGTTCCCCATGCTCATATCCATTTGATTCCTTTAAATAAAATGGAAGACATGAACTTCAGAAATGAAAGACTGAAATTATCTGTAGAAGAATATACAGAGATTCAAAATTCAATTATTAATTCTTAACAAATAACAGAGATCGTAAAAAAGCAATTTTTTACGATTTTCTTTAATAATATTTTATATAAAATGAACTCAAATCAATGTTCATTCTGCGGCAGAAAAAGAAATGAAGTACAGATGCTGATTTCAGGGCAGAATGGTTTTATTTGTGAAAACTGTATTGAGCAGGCGCATTCAATTGTAAAAGACAGTAATTCTAAAACAGGATATTCTCCTGCTGAAAATATAGATGAACTGAAAAAACCGAAAGAGATTAAAAGCTTTTTAGATCATTATGTAATCGGGCAGGATCAGGCAAAAAAGCAGCTTTCGATAGCGGTTTATAATCATTACAAAAGACTACTTCATGCCAAAGATGAAAATAGAGAAGTAGAACTTGAGAAGTCGAACATCATCATGATTGGTGAAACCGGAACGGGGAAAACGTTGTTGGCGAAAACCATTGCACGTGAGTTGAATGTGCCGTTTTGTATTGTAGATGCAACCATTCTTACAGAAGCAGGTTATGTGGGAGAAGATGTGGAAAGTATTTTGTCAAGACTTCTAATGGTGGCGGATTATGATGTTGAGAAAGCAGAGAAAGGGATTGTTTTTATAGATGAGATTGATAAAATTGCGAGAAAATCTGATAATCCTAGTATTACAAGAGACGTTTCCGGAGAAGGAGTACAGCAAGGTTTATTGAAACTATTGGAAGGAAGCATTGTGAATGTTCCGCCACAAGGAGGAAGAAAGCATCCTGATCAAAAATATATTCAGGTAAACACTCAGAATATTTTGTTTATTGCGGGAGGAGCTTTTGACGGAATTAAGGAAATTATTGAGCGAAGAATGAATAAACAGGCTATTGGTTTCAGCTCAGAAAAAATCAATAAAGTTGATGAAAATGAATATGTGTTAAGAAATATTAATGCAATAGATTTGAGGTCTTTCGGTTTGATTCCCGAACTTTTGGGGAGATTTCCGATCATTACGTATCTGGAAAAACTTACACAAGAGACCATGGTGCGAATTATGAAAGAACCTAAAAATTCTATTGTAAACCAATTTGTTGAGCTTTTCAAAATGGATGGTATTCAGCTGACTTTTACTGATGGTGCGATCGAAAAGATTGTAGAAGAGACTATGGAAAAGGGATTAGGAGCAAGAGGACTTAGAGGGACAACCGAGAAAGTACTTGAGGACTATATGTTTGACATAGGAGAGCAAAACGAAATCATATTAACTGCTGATAATATTTTGGTAACTAAATGATTTTTATAGTTTTTTGTTAAAAAAAATTATATATTTGCATAGAGTATTTTATTATATTAACACATAAAAATAATATACAATGAAAAAAAATTTATTTACTATAGCACTTTTGGCCACGATGTGTTCTGTTCAGGCGCAGCTATTACACATCGATAATTCGGCAAATGTTTATGTAAGTCAAGGTACTTTGGTGTATAGTGGAGGTGGTGTACAAACGAAGGGGACTGGTGTAGTTGAGAACCACGGAAACTTTATGATCCAAGGAACAACAACTGATGTTTTCAGAAATTTAGATGCATCAGGTACTGAAATTACTACAGGAAATACAGGCGGATCTTTTATTAATAAATTGAATCAGCCTACAGCTTACGCTTCTGTTAATACCAATTCTTCTAGTGCAACTCCGGTTTATACTTATGGACAGCTATTCATTTCAGGTTTACCTCAAACTAAAATAACAGGGGTGGTTAATCAGGAATATAGAGCCGTTAAGCACGGAGATTATCAGCAAATGGGTATGCCTTTCTACGGAAAGACGATTGCTTCTTTAAACGCGAATAGCGGTGCTGAGCTAGGAAAGACCTTTACAACAACAAGAGGTTCTAAAAATGAAATCCTTTTTTGGGATAATACGAATGTGTATTTCCCAAATCTACCTTCCGGACTGAGTACTACGATGGGAGTTGATACCAATCCTTACGCTTATTATATTATGGGTGGAAACGGATTAGATGTGTCAGCGAATACTCGTACACTGGTTGGAAGACCTGTTTCTGATGCTAATATGACTGTTTCTTTAGCAAACGCAGGAGCAAGTGTAAATTTCGGAACAGGAGGAAGTAATTTAAATCCTTTAAACGAAAAGTATTATACTTATCTACAAGATGGTTTTAGTGCATCTGCTGGTCTTTGGACAGGAAACTTCGGTAAAAATATTTATCAGTTTGGTAACCCGTTCATGACGAACTTAGATTTAAGCAATCTTGGTGTTAATCAAGTTAACTCAGATGGTAACTTTTTAAGTAACATTTACGGAGTTAGATTAGAATATCAAGGAGTACAATATTCAACCGGAGGTGGTGGTGGAGCTTCTGCTTATAAATTCATTACATTTGGTGGAGGATCTTTAGCCGGAGATGTTGACTATGCTATGATTAGACCTTACGGAACATTTGTTGTTAAATTGAATGACAATGTTACGCAGCCTAATTTAAACTTGGCCAACCTTCGTAGATTTAACTACTATTCTAGAAACGCTGCTACAACTCCATATTCTGTAAGTGCCAATAAAAATGGTGCAAGCGGTACTTTGAAACAATTAGGAGTAATTGGTTTAGATGCTAACGGAAAAGAAGTAGCAAGAACATATTATATTGTATCTCCAACTACTGTTTCTGGACATTCATCTACTGTTAAAGCACAGGTAATTACATCAAGTAGCTCTTTAGGAACTTTTGAGGAAGATCCTGTAAACGGAGGTTACGACATGAATAATGTTAATTACTGGATGTATATTAACGAAGCGAATGAAGTTAATTTTAAAGGAAAGAATATCAAATTGGTAAATTACGATCCAAGTATTGTTTCTTATAAATTTGAGATAAGAGAAAATGCAGCTTTAGTTGCAAACGGAACTCATATTCTTTCTGCAGGTGAAGGGTTCTATTATAAAAAATCTACTGACGCCAATGTAACGGCAGCTTCACAAGGAGCAACAGTTACAGCAAACGGTGCTGCAAATGGAGTAGAGTACGACTTATATTATGGGGTTCCTAACTCTGGAACTTTAGCCACTTCAGAAACGAATAAGTCTGCAAAAACAATGGTTATTTATAATCCTGATAATGACGGATATTTCGTAAGATTTGACGGTTCTTGGAAAACAGCAGATATAAACGTGTTTGATATGAGCGGTAAATTAGTTTTCTCTCAAAAAGGAGTAAACGCGAAAAAAGACTATGATTTGAGTTTAGATAAGAAACTTAATGTAGGCTATGTTGTTAACGTTGTGTCTGAAAAAGGAGAAAGAGTAACCTCAAAAATTGTAAGATAATATGAAAAAGATTTATTTAAAAATAGTATTCCCATTATGTCTGCTAATGCATACAATTTTTTACGCGCAGGCACCATCAAATCCAACTCCTCCGGGAGGGGTAGGTGGAGGTACTCCGGGAGCTCAGGCTTCGCCTATTGATATGTATGTTTATGTGCTAGGAATTGTAGCAATGTTACTTATCGTATTCTTTACAAAAAAATACAAAAGTCAAAAAATATAAAATTTTATTAAAATAATAGTAAACTCTCTGATTAGTCGGGGAGTTTTTTTATTTTTACGATATGAAAAAGATACTTTTATTGTCTGGGATGATGGCAGGGTTGTCTATCCACGCTCAGTTTTCAATCACGATTCAAGGACCGGAAGGATTCAAAGAGCAAGATGCTATTTTATATACACTTAATGGATCTAAAGATATAATTGTCACCAAAGAACAGAAAAAGAATAATGTATGGACATTCAAGTATCCCAAAGCTTATTCCGGGATGATGAAGGCGTATTTTCCTACTACGAATAATACGGTTACTTTTATTTCGGAGAACAAGAATGTGAATATCAAGCTTGATGCAGATGGCAGTAAAGTAAAAGATATCATTTATCTTGATGAAGCCAATGCTTTAATGAGCAGTATTCAGGAATCATCTCAAAAGAAAGAAGTAATACTTCCTGCACTCTCACAAATAAAAGAATATTATAAAGACAATACGGAGTTTGGAAAAGCTTTAAAAGCGGAAATAGGTAGGCTGTCTGGAAATGATGTTTCGGACGCTTCTAAATTTCCTTTTGTAAATTATTATAATTCGAATTATAACAAATATTTATCTGCTGAAAATACCAAAAAGCTTTCTCAGGATGATATCATTAACTTTATTGATAAGTCAAATGATATGCTGGAAACTTCTTCTTTGCTGAGACCATTATTGGTGGCTTATTTGAACAATGGCGGAAATACTAATGTTGCAGCTTCTGTAGATAAATTATTAGATCGTTTAAAGGTAGAAACTCCCCGCGGACAAACTGTATTGTCAGAGCTTATTGATATTTTTGATGTCTATGATATGGCAGAGTATAAAAATAAGTATTTAGGGCTTGCAAAGAACCTTAAATGTACCATTACCGATCGTTTGGCATCTACCTTAAAGTCTAATGCCAATGTAGAATTAGGAGCGGTTTTCCCTAACTATAAGTTTCAGTCTGTTGTTAATACAGATGCAAAGTCTATTCATGATGTAAAAGCAGATAAAAAGGTTATTGTTTTCTGGTCGTCTACTTGTTCACACTGTGAAACTGAACTTCCGCAGCTGCTGGCAAAATACAAAGAATTACAAACTAAAAAGGTTCAGATTATAGGATTGTCTTTGGATACTGATAAAAGCTCATATACAAGTAAAATTGCAGCATTTCCTTGGATTAATGATTCGGAATTGAGAGGATGGAACAGTTCGTACTCGGAAACGTACAATGTACATGCTACACCGACGTATTTTATTTTAGATGCTAACAATAAGATTATCAGTAAGCCAGAGCACGTGGGAGATGTTTTAGAATATTTTAATGCAAAATAATTTTGGAGGGAAAGAAATAATTTATATATTTGCACCACGAAAAAGGCGAGGTAGCTCAGTTGGTTAGAGCGCAGGATTCATAACCCTGAGGTCACGGGTTCAATTCCCGTCTTCGCTACAAATTGTACCTTCGGTAGGTGCTTAAAAATATACCGCGGGATGGAGCAGTAGGTAGCTCGTCGGGCTCATAACCCGAAGGTCATCGGTTCGAGTCCGGTTCCCGCTACTAAAATCGCAACTAGAAATAGTTGCGATTTTTTATTTTAGGAATACTCAATTTTTTATAAACTCTGGAGAATTTGATTTTATAGATTCTTGTTTGATGTTTTGAATGTATTTATCTTTAATTGGAATCTAGCTATTATAAAATTTATAAATAAAATAGATCTATAATTTCTTTCGGAAAAAAAATGTTATTAGAAGGAAAAATGTTATGATTTTGGCAAGATAAATAAGTATCTTTATAGTGAATTATTTGAAATTCTAAAAAATTCTTAAAATAAATTCAACAAATCTTAAAGTTTTCATAAAACTTGATAAAAGGAAGAAATAAATTTTTTATTTATAAATATTGTTGTATTTTTACAACGCCTTGAATGAGGGAACAAGTCAAGGTAATAAATTTTTTTTCATCATTTGTGTTTTTAGAATCGTATCGCCTGATACGATTCTTTTTTTTATGTATGTTATTTTTCGTAATTCAAAAGTAAATCGATAAAGTAAGAATAGGTAACGGAACCTTCCTGCTGATTGCTTTTAAGAAATAAATTATTGGTAAATCCAAAAAAATCATCCAGCCAGCTTTGATGTTCAAGAATGAAAGCTTTTTCAAATGCTCTGTCTCTTTTCATTCCTTCAGAATAGCTGTTTTGAACCGATTCTACGAATTCGGGATCACTTTCTATAATAAACCTCAAAAGGCTTCTTAAAGTGAAGTATTCGGTGCTGTAGCGTAATTCTGTGTTTGATGATGTACTGCCGATCAGATAGCCGATAAAATTAGCCTCCTGTTCCCTGGCAAAACCTAATTGATGAGAACTTTCATGAGCCATTGTAAAAGGGATTGAAGTAGAGGGGAGCTGAGAATTATACTGTGCTTCTGCGGTGAATGGATTGTAATATCCGAGAATTCCCGTAAAACTCATTATGTTTTTAAAAAGGCTGGGTTTAAAAGAATTGAATTCCGGAGCTTCTTTAGTTGTAATGAATCGAGGAATTGCTTTCTGTCTGCATAGGATTTCCACTTGAACAGCATTGAGATCAGAAATGATGAAGACTCCGTTTCGGTCTTCTTTTACCATTTTTCGGCTGGCTTTGCACTTTTCAAGATATTTCAGAGCCAATGTTTTTGCTTTGTTGATTTCAGGCTCCTTTTGGCTTGATAATTTTTGGAGAATCGGTGTTTGGAAATATAACATTCCCCAGAATATTTGATAACAGAAGTAAATGGTATTAATGATGAAAAGAAACCTTACCATGGATTTGTTTCTTTCTCTCTTTTTAAAAAGCTGAATAAAAGAATATAAAATAAAGATGCCTAAGAATACATATAAAATATCGCCCAGAGAAAAAGGGATCCATGAAAAAAGAAGCTGATGAATTTTTTTCTGGATTTCAAAAAAGCTTTCAAAAAAAGAAACCATAAATTCTGATTTCGAGAAAACAAAAAATAAAAGAAATTGGGCAAGTAATAAACCCGCCCAACATCTTTTCTTCGTATATATTTTTCTATTATTAATGACCACTTCCTTTTGTGAGTTTGTCAAGATCTATCCCTTGAGATTTTAAAATACCGGTTACTCGGATCGCGTAGAAAGCTAAATAAGCAAAACAAATAACTCCTACGATATAACTAGTATGTATTGTTGTTAAATCTGCAATATATCCCTGGATAAGACTTACAATTCCTCCTCCCATAATCATCATGATCAATAAACCGGAACCTTGGTTGGTGTGTTTTCCAAGACCATTGATAGCAAGAGCAAAAATACAAGGCCATAATGTAGAACAGAATAAACCTACACTTGTGAATGCATATACAGAAACCATTCCGTTCGTAAACATTCCGGTAAGTAGGGCTAAGATTCCTGCAGTAGAGAAAATAAGCAGCATTCTTGCCGGATTTCCTTTACTCATGATATCACAGATAATCATTACGATAATAATTAAACCATATACATAAAAAGGAGTTAGATCATGTTTTGCAATGGCATTCACTAATAAGAATACCCCAAAAGCTAAATATGGTGCTAAAAATCTTAATATCTTTTTGAATCCTGCACTAAAATCAAAAGCATCAACAGCTCCTGTCCAACGTCCAATCATCATAGAAGCCCAGTAAAGAGAAATATAAGGGGCTACATCTTTAGTTTCAAAGTTCAGGCTTTTTTCCATATATGCAGGTAAATTACTTGCGGTAGATACTTCTACTCCTACATAAACAAAGATGGCAATCATCCCCATAATAAGTTGAGGATATTGTAACGCTGATTTTTTGTGTTCTCCCGATGTAGAATCGTCAGTGTTTTCAGTATTGGTGGGAGTAACCGTAGGAAGTGATGAAAACTTTAACATAATAGCTACCAAAACAAATGCGGCGCCTAAAATAAGATAAGGAATTTTTACACTTTCTATACTGATCTCAGAACTTGCAGCTGTAGCAGAACCAAAAATGGCAAAAGAAACAATCAGCGGTCCGATTGTTGTTCCCAAATTGTTAATTCCACCTGCCATCGTTAATCTTTGAGAGCCTGTTTCTACAGGACCTACTTCAATAGCAAGAGGATTGGCAACGATTTGCTGTAAGGAAAATCCTAAACCTACAATAAATAATCCGGAAATCATTAAAGGGAAAGATCCCATGTTGGCAGCAGGGTAAAATAATAATGTTCCCGCAGCTGAAATCAATAGTCCGGAAATTAATCCGTTTTTATAACCTATTTTATTGATTAAATCTTGTTTTAGCCCTTTCGAAATAAACATATAAATTAATGAACCTACCGTATATGCTACGTAAAAACAGATTTGTACGAGCATACTTTCGGTTTGCGTTAAATTAAATGCTTTTTTGAAAACCGGGATTAGGATATCATTACTGGCTGCAACAAAACCCCAGAAAAAAAATACTGTAACTAATGGAATGAACTGTCCCCAGTTAGTTTGTTTAGAATAATTCGACATATTTGTTAATAAAAAATTCGCAATAACAAATATAGATTATTTCTTTGATTAAGAGTATTTAACTAAAGTTTTTTTTATTGTCTCAAAAGAAGACAATTTTAAGTCTTTTGGAGAATCTGAAGAAGCTAAAATCCCATTGTAAAAAACCTTTACCTTGCCGGGATGGCCTTTTGAATTCTCGAACGGAAAAATTTCTTTTAAACCGACGAAGGTATGGACCACAATAGGCGAATTATGTTTGGAAGACAAAGTAAATGCTCCGTCCTTGAATTCATCTAAAATAATAGAAGTATCATCAGGAACTCCACCTTCAGGAAAAATCACGATGCTACAGCCTTCCTCCATTTTTTCGGCACATCTTCGGTAAACGTCTGCGCGGCTTCTTGCGCTGCTTCTGTCTACCATTACACAGATTCTTTTATAGATGGTTCCGAAAATAGGAATTTTCACCAGTTCTTTTTTTCCGACAAAACAAATAGGATGATGTGGAAACAGAATGCAGGTAAGCATAATATCCATAATGGAAGTATGATTAGAGATAATCACATACTGCTTTCCTTTTTCAAGCTGTTGGTTGGAGAGTTTGGTGACCTCATGTCTCAATCCCATTCCGTAGAACATTCCGTAGCTCCAAACTCGGATAAACTTATACGCATATTTATAATGTTTTTTGCTAAAGGATAAAATAAAAACAGGAATCCCGAAAGATATTGTTAAAAAAAATGCCAATAGCAAAAGCCAAAATCTCCAGAGATAATTTAAAATCTTTCCCACAAGTTATCCATTAAAAATTACTTTTTTCTTTATTGAGTAATTAAGTATCGAAACTAATAAAATTGCAGCAATTTTACTAATCATTTCCGGACTTAAAGTATAGAAAATTAAACTGATATTATCTTTGAAGATGAAACTGTAAAATAATTGAAAAAAACTAAGACTTAATAAGGTCGAGAGAAAGGATACGACCATGAAATATGCAAACTCTTTATTTTTGGAATGTTTTCCCCTTTCAAAAACGAACCAGATGCTCAGAAAATAATTGGTGATGATACCACAGCTGGTAGAAAAAATATTACTTAAAGGATAATGGATGCCATGAAAGTTGGTTTCCTGAGGAAATATGTTGGGAAGATGGGTGTTGAAAATCTTAAAACTTCCAATTTCTACAATAGCGCTTAGTCCTCCAGCTATGATGAAGAATAAAATTTGTTTTTGGCGTAGGAGTAATTCTCTCATTCGGTTATTCTGAACTGCAAATTTATAACTATATGTTAAACAGTAAAAAAAGTTGTTAAATATTTTTTTTGAATCAAAAATATTTTTAATTTTAATATTCAGAACCATGTAAAAATAACCTGATACTAAATTCATTTTCAATAGTTTGTGTTGAAAGTCTTTTCTATCTTGTAATGCGGGTTTGATCGCATTTTATCAACTTTTTTTGTCAAAAATTTTAATAATATTTGTATGAAAGGTCAAAACAAATACAGAAAATTCCAGCTTCAACAGAAAAATATTGAGGCTCTCGAGAGAGAGAACTCTCGCTTCAAAAGAGTGTATACCGAGTACGAAAATATGTCTGATGAGTTATGGAATCTTGAGAATTCTAACGGAGAACCCGTTCCTGATGATTTTATTAATGCGATGATATTACAGACGTCTTATTTGGAAGACGAAATTGAAGATTGGTTATTGCATTTTAATGAGAAAAAAACTGATATAAAACAGTAATGATTTTTAATAAGCTTCTGTCTCGTTTGTAAGACTGTTTAAAGATAAATTCATAATTTAGCACCCTTAAACTAAAATGTAATATATGGTTGCTATTGTTGATAGTGGTTCTACCAAATCCGATTGGGTAATCCTGGATGACTTCAAAAACGTTTTCTTAAAGACCGAAACCATTGGTTTTAATCCCAATTTTATCAGCAAAGAGCTTATCGTACCCGAAATTGAAAATAATAAAAGCCTGACATCGGTTAAAAACTCAATCACCAAGATTTATTTCTATGGTTCAGGTTGTGGTGTGAAACAGAATTGCGAAATCATAGAAGAAGAAGTAGGAAAAGTCTTTACCAATGCAGAAGTTATCGTAAAAGAAGATCTTACCGCTGCTGCTTATGCTGCGTATAATGGCAAACCGACTATTGTCTGTATTTTAGGTACAGGCTCAAATTCTTGTTATTTCGACGGAGAAAATATAAAAATAAAACTTCCTTCTTTAGGCTATTTGATGGGAGACGAAGGCAGTGGAAGTGCTATTGGAAAACAATTGGTACGAAGATTCTTTATGCAGAAACTTCCTCAGGATTTACATCTTGAGTTTAAAAATACATATGATTTAACCATTGATGAGGCGTTGAAAAATATGTATCATACAACAAGACCCAATGCATATTTAGCCAATTTTAATAAATTTGTTGTAGAAAGGAAAGATCATCCTTACTTTCAGAAAATGATTTTCGAAGAAATGATGAGTTTTTTTGATTATCAGGTTCTGCCTTATGAAGAATCAAAAGAAGCTGAGATCAGCTTTATCGGTTCTATAGCTTATTACTATGAAAATATCTTACGTTCTGCAGCAGCAGAGCTTCATTTAAATGTGGGACAAATCGTACAAAAACCTATTGAGAGTTTAGTAGATTACCACATTAAATATATACTATAAATAAAAAATAAAATTCTATGTCAAGTAAAAATAATCGCGACGAGAAGAACTTTAACCAGGCCGCGTTAGACTATCATAAAATCGAACCTAAAGGAAAAATTGAAGTAATCCCTTCAAAACCACACTCCTCACAGAGAGATCTGTCATTGGCGTATTCGCCCGGAGTTGCTGTTCCTTGTATGGAAATTCATGAAAAACCGGAGACTGTATACGATTATACAGGAAAAGGAAATCTTGTAGCTGTTATTTCTAATGGTACTGCAGTTTTAGGTTTAGGGGATATTGGAGCAGAAGCTTCAAAACCGGTAATGGAAGGGAAGGGACTTCTATTCAAGATTTTTGCAGATATCAACGTTTTCGATATTGAAATCGACGAAAAAGATCCTGATAAATTTATCCAAATTGTAAAAGGGATTGCTCCTACTTTTGGAGGGATCAACCTGGAAGATATTAAAGCTCCTGAAGCTTTCTATATTGAACAAAGATTAAAAGAAGAGCTGGATATTCCGTTGATGCACGATGATCAGCATGGAACAGCGATTATTTCTGCGGCAGCATTAATTAACTCTTTGCAAATTGCCAACAAAAAGATTGAAGAAGTAAAAATGGTGGTGAACGGAGCGGGAGCAGCAGCAATTGCTTGTACCAACCTGTATATTTCTTTAGGACTGAAAAGAGAAAACGTTTTGATGTGCGACAGTAAAGGAGTAATTAATCATAAAAGAGAAAACCTTACTCCTGAAAAATTGGATTTCATTGCCAATACTGATATTGAAACTTTAGAAGATGCCGTAAAAGGTTCTGACGTTTTTGTAGGATTATCAAAAGGAAACGTAATGACTCCTGAAATGTTGCTAAGCATGAACGAAAATCCTATCGTTTTCGCATTGGCAAATCCGGATCCGGAAATTGCTTACGATTTAGCATTGGAAACCCGTAAAGATGTGATCATGGCGACAGGTAGAAGTGATTATCCTAATCAGGTTAATAACGTTCTTGGTTTCCCTTACATTTTCCGTGGTGCTTTAGATGTTCAGGCAAAAGGAATTAATGAAGAAATGAAATTAGCTGCAGTTCATGCAATTGCTAATCTGGCAAAAGAACCTGTTCCTGAAGCAGTAATCTTGGCTTATAATGTTCAGAACTTACAATTTGGAAGAGAATATTTTATTCCAAAACCGTTTGATAACAGATTAATTACTAAAGTATCAAGTGCGGTAGCAAAAGCAGCCATTGAAAGTGGTGTGGCAAGAAAAACGATTACTGATTTCGAAGAATACGAGCATCATCTTCTTGACAGAATGGGAAGAGATGAAAAATTGGTAAGAATGATGCAAAGCCGTGCAAAAGCGAATCCAAAGAGAATTACTTTAGGGAATGCTGAAGAATATAATGTATTGAAGGCGGCTCAGATTCTTTATGAAGAAGGAATTGCATACCCAAGTCTTTTAGGAGATAAGCAGTACATCAAAGAACAAATGGAGCGTTTCGGAATCAATCTTGATGTTCCGATTATCGATCCAAGTGATGACGATCAGAAAGAAAACAGACAGAAGTACAGAGAAACCCTTTGGAAACTTCGTCAGAGAAAAGGAATGAACGAATACAAAGCAAAAAGATTCGTTCGTCAGAGAGACTATTTCGGTCCGTTGATGTTGAAACATGGTGATACAGATGGTTTGATTATTGGTTTCTCTAAAAATTATACTTCGGTACTAAGACCGGTTTTAGAAATTATTGAAAAAGAAAAAGGAGTTGATAAAGTAGCGGCAATGATGATGATTTTGTCTGAAAAGAAACCGATTTTCTTTGCAGATACCTCTATCAATCAGAACCCGACAGCAGATGATCTGGTAAATATTGCTAAAATGGCTGAATTTACTGTGAAATCTTTTGCTATCGAACCGAGAATTGCTATGCTTGGATTTGAAAACTTTGCGGCGATTTCCGATACTTCTAAAAAAGTAGCAAAAGCAGTAAGTATTCTTCATGAGAAATATCCTAAAATGATCGTGGATGGAGAAATTCAACCGGATTTTGCCATGAATGCAGATCATTTGAGTGATTATCCTTTCTCAAAACTGGAAACGACTCCTGCCAATACTTTTATTTTCCCGAATCTAGAATCTGCAAATCTATCTTATAAGATTATCAGAGGAATGAAAGTAGCACAAGTAATCGGACCAATCCTGATGGGACTAAAACAGCCGGTTCACGTGTTGCAGATGCGTTCAAGCGTAGATGAAATAGTAAACCTGGCTACCGTTGCAGTTTTGGATGCACAGAGAAGAGAGAAAAAAGATAAAAAATAATAGTGAAATATTGTGAAACCGACTGAAAAGTCGGTTTTTTATTTAGTTTATATTTACCGGAAATTTAACTAAGACTTTAAATGGCAGAAGAACAAGAATTTTATATTAAAATCGGACAAAGCTTAAAAGATGCCGAACAAAGTCAAATGTTTGGAAAACCTTGTTTTAAGATAAATGGGAAAGCTTTTATATGTTTTTTTCAGAATGAAATGGTTTTTAAATTATCAGGTGATCGCCATAATGAAGCATTAAGTTTGGATGATGCTCAATTATTTGATCCTTCAGGAAAAAAAAGACCAATGAAAGAATGGGTCCAGATTCCATATAAATATAAAGATATGTGGGAAAAATATGCAGAGGAAGCAATGAAATATGTCGATGCAAAGTAAACTCTCCTTCTTATTCTCAATAAAATTTTACAAGGGACTTCAAAATATTGAAGTCTTTTTTTATTTGTACATTCCATTGGTTTTTTGATAAAAGAATAAGATAAAGTCATTAGCCTGTGAAATGAAAACATTACTTAGTTTAATTTGCTATATTTGGGAGTTTTAAAAATTAATCATGATATTTTCTTTACAAGGAACTGTTCAGGAGCTAACCCCAACTTATGCTGTAATTAATGTGCAAGGTGTTGGGTATTACGTGGGAATCAGTTTGATGACTTCTCAAAAACTTCTCCTGAATCAGGAAACTTTTCTCTTTATCCAACAAATTATCCGGGAAGATGCCCATTTGCTTTTTGGCTTTAACACCCGTTCTGAAAAAGAGATGTTTAATTTGTTAATAAGCGTTAATGGAGTCGGAGCGGTATCCGCATTGATTTTACTTTCTACTTTTAGCCTTAATGAGGTAGCTAATGCAGTGCTTTCAGGGAACAGTGCATTGATTCAAAAAGCAAAAGGAATAGGAGCCAAAACTGCAGAAAGAATTATTGTTGATTTGAAAGATAAAGTCCAAAAATTCAACACTTCAGAAGAAAATATTTCTACATTTGTAAATAATAAAATTAAGGAAGAATCGTTATCTGCATTAGAAGTTTTGGGGATTCCTAAACGAATGAGCGAGAAGATTGCGGATAAAATAATTAAACAAAATCCAAGTATTTCGGTAGAAGAATTGGTAAAACAAATTTTAAAAAACATTTAACATTTGGTGACAACTCATAAATATCTCAATATATTCTTGTTCCTGTCTTTTCTGTGTATTTCCATGAATGCATTCGGACAAGAAAAACCTGCGACGGGTGTTTCTATAAAAACGGATTACGAATTGCCGGATCCTACACAATATGAAGCATTTTACGATATAAAAACAGGGATGTATTTGGTATATCCTAAAATTGGAAATATTGTAACAGGAGTTCCAACGGCGATGTCTCCGGAAGAATATAAAGAATTTACACTCGCAACGCAGGCAAAGGCTTATTATAAAGATAAATCAGACCGATATAGCCTGCTTTTCAGAAAGGATAAAAACGATGCTCTAAAGAAAGGACTGATTCCAGCCCTAACGATTAGAAACAGGCTTTTTGAAACGATTTTCGGAAGTAATAAAATAGAAATCATTCCATCCGGATTTGCCTCTTTTGATTTTGGAGGATTGTACCAAAAAATTGACAATCCGCTGATTTTACCACAAAACAGAACCAGTTTTACCTTTGATATCAACCAGAGAATTCAGTTGGGACTTTTAGGGAAAGTGGGGGAAAACCTGCAACTGAAAGCCAATTATGATACACAAAGCGGTTTTGCTTTTGAAAACAGAATGAATTTGGTGTGGCAGGCAAAAGGAAGCTGGAAAGATCTGCAGAGTAAAGGTCTTGGAGATATCAATTCTCCTGGAGCAGGTGGTGAAGATAAGATTATAAAAAGAGTAGAGTTCGGTAACGTAAATATGCCATTGTCTACCAGTTTAATACGTGGTTCGGAGTCTTTATTCGGGGTGAAAACAGAATTTCAGCTTGGTAAAACATACGGAACCGTAGTCCTTTCTCAACAGCAGGGCGAAGCCCGCAATATTGTCGTTCAGGGAGGTGGGGTAATGAATACCTTTAAAATGAATGCAATAGACTATGAGGATAATCAGCATTACTTTTTAGGACATTATTTCTTAGATGGTTATGACAATGCATTGCTTAATTATCCTCAGATTAATTCCAGAATCAATATCACAAGATTGGAAGTTTGGGTATTGGATCAAGGGAACAGTAATCTTGCCTATCAAAAAAGTTTGGTAGGAATTCGAGATTTGGGAGAAGGGGCCGGAACACCAGACAACTCTCAAAACGGATTGTACAATGCAATCTCTACAACGATGGGAACCAGAGATCCCGGAACCAATTATGGAGATGTTTTACAAGGAGGAACATTTCCGGGCAGTCCGCAACCCTATAGTAACGGAGAACATTTTATTTTTAATAAAAAAGCAAGAAGATTAAATGCCAACGAATATACCTTCCAGCCGCAATTAGGATATATTTCATTAAACCAGAAGCTGAACGATCAGCAATTATTGGCAGTTTCATATTCTTATACCGTAAATGGAACCAATCAGGTTTATAAAGTAGGGGAGTTTTCCGAAGAAAGCCCGGTTTTAATTGCTAAACTTTTGAAATCAAATACTACGGTAAATGTAGAATCTCCTATGTGGGATTTGATGATGAAGAATATCTATGCAATGGATGCAGGGCAGGTAAGCCAGGATGGATTTATCTTAAATGTTTACTATAGAGATGCTCAAACCGGAGGTAAGGTTAATTACCTTCCTAATACCAATGTTCAGGACATTAACTTATTAAAATTACTAAACTGGGACCGTCTGAACACTAATGGTGACCTTCAGTCGAACAGTGGAGGAGTAAAAGGAGACGGTATTTTTGACTTTGTAAACGGAATTACCATCAGACCGGAAACCGGAAAAGTGATCTTTACCAAAGTACAGCCGTTTGGAGGCTATATACAGAGTGTTTTAGGAAGTAATAATCCTCAGTATGTGTTTAGTGACCTGTACGATAAGCAGAAACAGGCTGCGACATTCAGTAATTTGGCGCAACGATATACGATGGAAGGTCGTTACAAAGGGACTACCGGACAAGGAATTTCACTGGGAGCAGTAAACGTTCCTCAAGGATCTGTAAAAGTTTCGGCAAACGGAGTGCAATTGACAGAAGGAGTTGACTATACCGTAGATTATATGCTGGGAACCGTTACCATCATCAACGAGCAGGTGAAGCAATCCGGTCAGGCCATCAACATTGCTTTAGAAAATCAATTAACATTCAATACGCAGAGAAAAAGATTTTTAGGATTAAATTTAGAAAGAAGATTTAATGAAAATTTCATTTTAGGAGGTACGGTTGTTAATTATTCTGAATCGCCGCTTACTCAAAAAGTAAATTACGGACAAGAAGCCGTAAATAATACAATGGCGGGAATCAATTTGATGTATAATAATCAATTGCCGTTCCTGACAAGATTAACAGATAAAATTCCTTTGGTAAACACTGAAGCGCCTTCCAATTTAAATTTCAAAATGGAAGCTGCCTATTTATTGCCGGGATTGAATAAAGGAACGAATGATCAATCTTATATTGATGATTTTGAACAAACCACTTCAAAAATTTCATTAAAAGAACCGGCTGCCTGGAGTTTGGCTTCAAAACCTGAAAAAAACACACAGGTTCCATTCAACATCGCTCCGCCGAATGATGATATTACAAGTGGATATGGAAGAGGATTGTTGTCTTGGTATAATATTGATCCGAGATTCTGGGGAGTAGGAGGAAAAGCTCCTGCGGGAATTACTGCTCAATCTATTTCTAACCACGCATCGAGAAGAGTACAGCTTTCTGAGATTTATAATAACAGAGATTTTGTGGCAGGTGAGCAAACATTTACCAATACATTTGATATCTCTTATTATCCGGCAGATAAAGGACCTTACAACGTAAATCCAAATACAGAAAGTACACAGCAAAGATGGGGAGGAATCATGAGACCGATCAGTGTTTCCAACTTTGTGAATTCCAATATCGAATATGTTGAATTTTGGTTAATGGACCCTTATGCTGACGGAAAGCCGTTGAGTAATCCGGGGAATACGCCTAAACTATTATTGCATTTAGGAAACGTATCGGAAGATATCCTGAAAGATGGTTTGATGCAGTATGAAAACGGACTTCCTACGCCTTCTTCAACATCTACTACAACGAATTCAAATTGGGGGATCCAGCCAAAGCAGCCTCCTGTTTTATATGCATTCTCCAGCGAAGGTACGGACAGAACGATACAGGATGCGGGATACGACGGATTAACATCTGATCAGGAAGCAGCAAGATTTGGAAATACGTTTATCAACCCAGTTACTAACTTATCTGATCCTGCTGTAGATGACTTCTTATTCTACATGTCGGATAAATTTACAGGAACGCAGGCTTCTTCAATCATCGAACGTTATAAATATTTCAGAGGTCCGGAAGGAAACTCAAGAAGCAATTCTTTGGAAGTTTCGTCACAAACTCCGGATGCAGAAGATATCAATAAAGACTACAATTTAGATCAAAGTGAAAATTACAATCAGTATGAAGTAAACTTAGATCAGACAAGCCTTGCTTTAGGGCAAAATAATATCGTGGATGTAAAAACGGTAAAAGCCACTTTCCAAAATGGGCAGTCATCTGATGTGAAGTGGTATTTATTTAGAATTCCGGTTTCACAATATTCGGCTACAGAAGGAGATCATTCACCGTCTGTTCTTAATAATGTAAGATTTGCAAGATTATTATTGACAGGATTTGATAACACTTCTACCTTAAGATTCGGAACAATGGATCTTGTGCGTTCGGACTGGAGAAGATACCCGAACAAAATTGCCAGTGAAACAGTAGATTCACAAAATGAAGGTACATCGGGAAGCCCTACGATGAATGATAATTTTGAGGTAGGAAGTGTAAATATTGAAGAAAATGGATTAAACCAACCTCCGTATGTATTGCCTCCCGGAATCGACAGACAGGTGTTGAGCGGAAATGCAGGAGCTCAGAGACAGAATGAAGCTTCATTATATATGAAGGTAAAAAACATGGATCAAGAAGCCAGAGGAGTTTTCAAAAATACGACTCTTGATATGAGAAGATATAAAAAGCTAAAACTTTTTATGCATGCCGAGAACTTAGATAATCCGATTTCTTCAAACCTTGATAAAAATTTGAAATTCTTTATCCGTTTCGGAAGTGATGCTACGGATAACTACTATGAATACGAATCTGCAGTAAAATATACTGCAAATACGGCAACGACTCCTTTAGAGATCTGGCCTATAGAAAATGATGTGGATTTTGAGATTCAGGATTTTGTAAATGCAAAAATCAGAAGAGATAAACAATCTCCGAATAATATTACAGAAAGAACCAGAGATGCGCAGTTTAGCCATGATAATAAAGATATCTATATCAAAGGTAGACCTTCGTTAGGAAACATTACCACCATTATGATTGGGGTAAGAAACTTACAGAGAGGAGATATTAATGGTAAAGGTAGAGTGATCTGGGTAAATGAAATTCGTCTTTCTGAAATTGAAAACGATGGAGGATATGCAGGAAATGCAAGTCTTAATTTCAATCTTGGAGATTTTGCCACGATCAATACAAGTGCTTCATACAGCTCTGTAGGTTTTGGTAATATAGATTCTAAACCTGCCGAAAGAAGCCAGTCTTCACAATCTGCATTCAGTATCAACACAGCGATTAATGTAGATAAACTTTTACCTGAAAAAAGCGGAGTGAAAATCCCGTTGAATTATTCATATTCTCAAACGATCGAAGATCCAAAATACAATCCGTTGGATACCGATGTGGAATTTAATAAAGCAGCAAATAAGGAAGAACTTAAGAAAGTAGCAAGAACTTATACACAACAAAGAAGTATCGGAGTTGTGAATATGCATAAGGAAAGAGTAAACCAAAACAAAAAACCGAAATTCTATGATATAGAAAACGTTTCCATGACTGCGGTTTATAATGACGACTATTACAGAGATATTTATACTAAGAAGAATTACAGACAATACTTCAGAGGATACATAGATTATAATTATACCTTTAAACCTTGGGTGATTAGACCGTTCAATAAAATGATTAGCGATACTGCAAAATCAACAAAATATCTGAGATGGGTGAAGGAGTTTAATTTTAATCCGGTTCCTACAAGATTGTCTTTCAGAACGGAAATTGACAGAAATTACAACGAGCTTGAATTTAGAGATATAGAATCTATTCTTTCAGGAAGCTTCGGAAGTAATTTTGATGTGATAAAAAATAGAAACTTCTATTTTGGTTGGCAGTATGGTTTAGAGTTCGGTCTTACAAAATCATTAAAACTTCAAGTTAATTCATTGACGAGAACCCTGAATGATAATATTGATGTGAACACGATGGATAACAGTTCAATTTTCGGAAATGTTTTCAGAGCCGGAAGACCAGTTTTATATAATCATAAAGTACAGCTGAGTTATAAACTGCCATTCCAGTATCTTCCGTATATGGATTTCATTGATGGAGAATTAGGGTACGGATTTACCTATAACTGGAACTCGAGATCTACGGCTTTACTTTCAAACCCTGAAGGAAGTTTAGGATCTATTGGTCAAAATACAAATGTGATAACAGCTAAAGCAAGTGCTGATATTCCTAAATTCTTCAGTCAGTTCAAATACTTCCAGAAAATCACAGCTAAAATGCAGAAAAGAAAAAGAGAAATCGATTCTTTAAATAATGCATATACATTGGCTTGGGATAAGAAGAAATACAAATACAAAGGCTATAAATTTAAAAACAAACTGACTCCTTTACAGAGTGTAGCCAATTTCATGACTTCATTCAAACAATTGAATGTTGATTATACAGAAAATAACGGATCTGTTATTCCGGGACTTATTTCTGCACCGAATTGGTATGGGTACGGACAAACGGTAGGAGGGCCAACAGCAGGATTCTTGTTAGGATCACAGTCGGATATCAGAAGAATCGCAGTAGAGAATGGCTGGGTAAGCGGTTCCTCATTGATGAATGATCCTTACATTCAGATGTCGACAAAAGAATTAAGAGGAGACTTACAGTTTGTTCCTATTAATGACTTTAGAATAGATTTTAACGTTCTTCATACCTATAATCGAAACTTTTCACAGTCAGGATTTAATGATCGTCAGAATTTGGCCTATCCAAATCATGATTTCTCTTTTGGAAATGATTTTGTAACGTATTCGAATACGGTAGTAGCGATTAATACAGCTTTCAAAGACGGAGCAGCAATTTACCAGGCAATTAGAGCAAATGCAATGGCGATTTCTCAGCAAATGGGAGGAACAATAAATGCGGATGGCTTTACAGACGGGCATAGTATTTCTAATGCTTATGTGTTAATTCCTGCCTTTAGAGCTGCGGTAGAAGGAAAATCTCCAAAAACAATAGGAAATGCTAAAAAAGCAGGACTCCCAATTCCAAACTGGAAAATCATATATTCAGGATTGAGAAATATTCCTGTAATTAACGGACAGTTTACTAAATTTGATCTCTTACATGCCTATAGCGCGACTTACACCGCAACAGGTATTCAATCGAGTATTGATTATTACAACGTTCCTCTTTCAGGTAAAGATAAAGATGTAAATGGAGACTACATTAATCCTTATACTTTCTCCCAAGCCACTTATATAGAATCTTTCTCACCGCTTATTGGAATAGATGTTACAATGAGAAACAATATGCAGTTTGGATTACAATACAACAAAAATAGAATGTTGCTGTTAGGGCTGGTAAACCATACCCTTACAGAAGAAGCAAATACCGAATATGTAGTAAGATTGGGGTATATTATTAGAAACTTCAGATTAGGAATGGCAAATACGAGAGGCTCTAGATCTAAAGGAAGTGATCTTAATATAAGAGGAGATATTTCATTAAGAGACGGTCAGACAAGTATTATGAATATTCTATTGAATGACTCTCAGGTTACAGGTGGTCAAAAAGTAATGAATATCAAGCTTTCCGCAGATTATAACGTTTCGGAAAATCTGAACCTAAGATTATTCTATGAACAATTAACTTCAAAATATAAAATATCCACGGCATTCCCGTTATCGACTATTCGAGCAGGTATTTCTGCAACGTTTACATTTGGAGATTCAGGTGGATTCTAAATTTATAAAACTCTCTTTTTTAGAGAGTTTTTTTATGAGGTTGATGCAGATGATAAAAATAATTCCATTTTTTGAAGACATGATTTCTAAAGACTGCAAATAATTTTTTTATTTTCTTTTGAGTATATCTCTATTTTGAATAAATTTGTTGACATAAAAAAATAAAAATGAACACACCATCAGAATTAAAGTACACTAAAGATCACGAATGGATTAAGATTGAAGGTAACGTAGCTACAATCGGTATTACAGACTTCGCACAAGGAGAGCTTGGAGATATCGTATACGTAGATGTAGATACTGTAGATGACGAGCTTAATGGAGGTGACGTTTTCGGAAGTGTAGAAGCTGTAAAAACAGTTTCAGACTTATTCTTGCCTATCTCAGGAAAAGTAATTGAGTTTAACTCAGACTTAGAAGATCAGCCGGAATTATTAAATTCAGATCCTTACGGAAATGGATGGATTATTAAATTAGAAGTTACTGAAGGTGCAGATCATTCAGAATTGCTTTCTGCAGAAGAATATCAAGCTATCATTGGATAGGATTTCAAAAATATTTAGTAAGATTTTGCCCATTTATTGGGCATTTCTTACTTATATGCTCCTGAAGCCGGGAGAAGAGAATCATGAATACTGGTTCATGTTCAGCGGTATCGACAAGGCTTTGCACCTAAGCATATTTGCAATGTTGGGTTTTTGTTTCATGGCAGCCTTCCCTAAAATCAGGTTTTCTTACTTTTTTCAAATCATTCTTATTTACGCATTCCTTACAGAAACCCTCCAGGAAGAAATGGGACTGGGAAGATCCATGGAGACTTTGGATGTCGTTGCAGATACTATAGGATGTCTTATCGGATACTATATATATAAGATACTTATCAAACATTTTTTCTGATCAGGAAGAAAAATCTTGTTGCTGTCATTCCGACAAAAGAGCTCTTATCTTTATTATATAGAATCCTTCGCTCTTATTAATTAATCCTTTATTTTCTTTTTAGAAGCTTAATCCCGCTCTTCGCACTCGCTATTTTCTTTTGAAAAGAAAATGAGCTCAGACAAATGCTGCGATCGGGGCTATGATATACTATATAATATAAAAGATAGTTTATAGAATTAATCTTTCCTAATCGATAAAGCTTTCTTTACCTATGAATGAGCAAAATTGTAGGCTCAAAACATCTCAAATATCTATATGTTTAGTGTTAAAACGAATCCTAGCCATTGTTGTAACTATAATCTACAAATGATTTCATTATTGTGGATAAGTGTTTTATTTTTTTTAATCATTTGTTTATTAATAATTTAATGGAAATAGTTTCCCACAATAATAGCTCGGTTTAAATTTTATGTTACAAAAGTTTGGATTGTAAGGAGATGTTGTTCTATCTTTGCCCCACTGAAAACGAGAGTATCTCAGTAAGCGCAGAAGAGCCTTTGAATGGGCATAGAGATTAGAGAATCACTTTTGGAAGAACAGAAAAAGACAAGTAAAATTTTTAGAAATAAAAGTTGCGTGAGTTAAAATTTTTTGTATCTTTGCAGTCCGGTAAAACGGGAAGCGCAGGAGTGAGATTGAAGGTTTAGAGAGGGGTTAAGGTTAATAAAAAAAACTTTAAAATTTTC
>NZ_JAJTNP010000006.1 GCF_021311115.1 Chryseobacterium gwangjuense | reverse complement strand
TGCTCTTAATTCTTCTGGTTTTGTAATGTCTGCTTTTTCGAAAACATAATTGGGTTCATTCTCAATGTCTTTCAGATTTTCAAGGTTTCCGGCATACGTCAAAGCATCAAGATTGATGATGGTGGTTTCCGGATTGTTTTTTACAAATTCTCTTACAACATGAGAACCGATAAACCCGGCACCGCCGGTAATAATAATATTTTTCATTGTAATGTTTTATATACTTTTGCCCGGATTTCCAACTACTTTCGAACCATCCGGAATATCTTTTATAATCACTGCTCCTGCTCCTATAACACACCATTTTCCAATACTTATTCCAGGAATAACAGATGCCCCTATTCCAATATGCGTACCCTCACCAACAAATACATTGCCTGCCAGTGCCGCATTCGGAGAAATATGTACAAAATCTTCAATGATACAGTCATGGTCTATTGATGCATTGGTATTGATGATACAATGTCTACCAATTGTAACGGCAGAATTAATTACAGCACCTGCCATCACAACAGTTCCTTCTCCTAAAATTGCTCTTTTAGAGATTGTGGAAAAAGGGTGGAATAGTACAGAATAGGAAAAATTTTTATTTTCATCTACAATCTGCTTTCGAATCTTATTATTTCCAATAGAAATAATAAGATCTATTTTATTAGTAGGAACTTCGTGTATAATAGGATAATCAAAAACTGCAGTTTTTGAAATGTCCATATCAATAAAAGCTGTTATTTTGATATCGCTTTGCTCTGCTATTTCAGCAATTACTTTACCATGTCCGCTTGCTCCATATAAATACATGAGAAAATTGTATTAATTAATAAGAAATTAATTTGAACCATTAAACGGCTCTGCCGTTACCTGCCCTTCCTGCGAAATCCCCTCGCTTTTAAATACTTTTTTAAAAGTAGTCAAGAACACTTTTAAATCAGTACTTAATGACACGTTATCTACATACCAAACATCCAGTTCAAATTTTTTAGTCCAAGATATGGCATTTCTTCCATTTACCTGTGCCCATCCTGTAATCCCTGGTCTGACTTCATGACGTTTCTTTTGAATTTCGTTATATAAAGGTAAATATTGTGGTAATAAAGGACGTGGTCCTATCAAAGACATATCCCCTTTCAAAACGTTAATAAGTTGAGGAATTTCGTCCAAAGAGGTTTTTCTTACAAACATACCAATCGGTGTAAGCCTTTCTGCATCAGACAGCAAATTTCCCGAAGGATCTTTTTTATCATTCATCGTTTTAAATTTAATGATTTTAAAAATCTTTTCATTTAATCCCGGACGAGCCTGAAAGAAAAACGGTTTCCCATTGTTTGCAAAATATAATCCTATAGTAATAATGACAAAAATCGGACTTAAAACTATCAGTCCCAGCAATGCTACTGAAAAATCGAATAATCTTTTTATAAAATTTTTATAGATCATTTTATTATTAAATATAAACCGATTAACGTAAAATTTGCTGTATAGATTTCAGATATTTATCTGCCAAAACTTCTCTATCAAAATTTTGTTTTGCATATTCGTATCCATTTTCACCTTCTTGCTTTAGTCTGATTTCATCACTAAGGTATTCACGAATTGCTTTGTTGTATTCATCTGCATTTTCAGGCTCTACATAAACTCCTGCTTTTGCATCTTCAACTAACTCTCTTGACACTCCGTCTATCGCCATCAGAATAGGTTTCTTACATGAAAAATAATCAAAAGATTTATTAGAATAAACTGTTTTGAAAGTATCCACTTTTTTTAACACAGAGGCTCCCATTTCCGATGCTAAAATATATTTAAAAACTTCTTTTTTAGGAACCGGATCTAAAAAACGGACATTCGTGTTCTTCATCTTTTTTGATTTTTCAATCAAACGTTCTTTTTCCATTCCCTGACCAATTAACAGAAATAAAACATTTGTATCTTCAAGTTTTTTCCCTGCGTCTAAAATCTGATCTAAATGATTGGCAACACCATGCGCACCAACATATGTGATTACGAAATGGTTTTCCAGATCATGTTCTTTTCTGAAATCTTCCCGGTTAAATGTTGCAAGTATCTCTTCGGAAAGAGAAAAGTCTGCAGCATTAGGAATCATAATCAGTTTACTTTTGTCTACCCCTTTTTTTTCATTTAAGGTTTTATAGAAAGCAGGAGTAAGAACATTTATAAGCCTTGCTTTTTTATAAATAAAATTTTCAAACCAATACGCTAATTTAATGACCAATTTATTAGTAAGCACTCCTGTATCAATAGCAGATTCTGGCCATAAATCTCTGATTTCAAATATCATCGGAATTCTTTTCAATCTTGAAATAAGATATCCTGAACCTCCCACAAATAACGGCGGTGAAGTAACAATAACTGCATCATATTTTCCTTTTATGTGAAAAATACCTGCCCAAAATGATGAGAACATAAATGAAAAATACCCCCATAAACGACCTATGAAACCCTTATTGTATGCTTCAGATACATGGGTTCTGTGAACAGTCACATTTCCCTGTTTCTTTTTTGCAAAATATTTACCTTTATATTCTGCTCTTTTCTCAGATCCTGTATAATGCATCATTCCTGCTATTACAGTCACTTCATGCCCCTGAGAAGTCCAAGTTTTTGTTATTTCATTCCATCTGGAACCTCCCGGATCATCTTCTTCTAAAAAATACTGATGTAATAGTAAAATTCTCATGATAGATTATAAGTAATTATTGTACTGATATTTTTATTAAATTCAAAATAAACAGATTTTTCATCCGTGTAGTTTCCGTAATAATCTGAATTAAATGAATCGAATTTATGTCTTTCTTTATCAGATTCAATATTAAGTTTGTTATCGTTTGGATGCCAAATCTGTTTCATTGAAAAATCATCTAAATTTTGAAGATTATCTTCAACAACCCACTGAGGATTTATTTTAGAAACTCTAATCGTACGATCTTGAAATGCATTTTTATTTAGAAATTCAAAAGCTTTAATTCTTCCCGTGAATAAATATTCGGTTTCCGTTTCTGTCCATCCAGCTTTAAGTTTCTGTGACCAAAAATACCATATAAAACGCCCGCCTTTCAACATTTGCGATTCATCATTTACCATAACCACATTATGAGAAAGAGAGCCCATAAAATATTTTAGCTTTTCAGCATCTGTATTATATTTATAGGTACCGGAATCACGTAATATATTGTTTCCTTTATACCATATATCCAAATGTAAATTATCCGCCTGTGCAGGGCGATCTTTATGGTTTCCACATCTGATAAAGGTAAAGAAATCATTATTTCTGCATAAATAGTATCCTCCATTCTCAAATGAAAGCGTTCCTTTCTGTTTAGAAATTGGCTTGAAATTTTTTTGAGCAAATATTTTCCCGTTCCAACATAAATCTTCTTCAATTTCATTGTTTTCGAAAATATTTTTTCCGGTTAAAATATAGTGTAGTGTATTGAGTTGAGGTCTATAGTCTCTGTAATCAGCGTCAGCTAAAGGGAAAAATAATGCCCCATCATTTGAACCATAATTGGGAAGTTTTCCATTTTCATCCTGCATACATTGATAAAGAAAATTCAATGATTTGTATGCTTTATCATAAACAGTATCAGAAAACCAAAAATTATTTTTTTGTGTCAAGCTTATTCCAAAAGACAACAACTGAATAACTACGCGATGATAATTCATTGAAAACTGCAAAAATGTACCATCATTATAGATTTGATAATTGATTTCTTCTTCAAACCATTTCAAACCTTTTTCGGACCATTTTTTTGCTTCAGGAATAAATGGAAATAAAATATTTGATAAGCTCAGAAATAATGTTTCTGTGATCGCATGATTATTACGCACCGCTATCCTTGAAAAATCAATATGATGATACACATGATGAAGAGACGCATACATAACATTCTGTATCTTTTTCCATCTGTCTTCTGTTAATGCTGTTGAATTCTGATAATAATAGAGCGCAAAACACCAGTTGAATATACGCAAAGAAATTTCTTGGCTACATCTCCAATTAGGTCCTTGATTAATTGGGTTAGCACTTATCCAAGAATCGATTTCCGAAAAAATAAATTCTGATAAATCTTGATCAAAATGATAGTCATAACGAATTAAAGTCAACAAATAGGAAAACCTTGACTTTTCCCAGACAAATTTTATATCACCTGCTTCTTCAGACAAATCAGGGATTTCCGACCAATGCTTTGTATTATCATACTGATAACCATTTGAAGGATTCGTAATCCAATTATAATCTTTTCCTAGGGATAACCAATTTGCATTAAAAAACAATAATTCTCCCGAAATAATCTTCTCGGCTTTTTCTTTTAATTGTTGAGAATTTATTTTTTGTATTTGTAATTTTTCTTTGGCATCAATTAAAAACTCTTTCTTGGATACTTTCCAATCTGCTAAAGAAATTGGTTTAGAAAGAGTGAGATTATATGGATGTTTTTTCTTGAGTTGCCCCGTCTTTTTTTCAAACTCATGACGAACACGGTATGCTACATACCGTGTTCCCATGTTTTTATATAATTGTATGGCTAATTTAAGATTCATACCATTAATCTATATCTATCCAGCTTTTAGTTTTTAAACTCTCAACTGCAGCAAAAGATGCTTTTGTAGTATTGATAATTTCGTCCAGCGGAATCAAAGGACTTCCTCCTTCTTTAATTTTCTTAATTAGCGTATGGAATTGGTTTTTGTGCCCTTTATCTAAGCTTGTTTTCAGTTTAGAAAAGCCTTTTACTCCAAATCCTTCTGTTTTTCTAAAGTTATCCATTATAAATGTTCTCTCCTGAGAAAACACTTCCAGTCTTTCTTTAGAATACGCTTTTGAACCATTTGCAAAATAATTGATAACTCCTGTAGAACCATTTTCGTATTTTAAAAGAATTGAAGCATTATCTGTATTTTCTTCAGGGTTTATTCCCATTGAATTCATACATACAGATTTTACTTTGCTTCCTGTAAGATAGGTAATTAAATCAATATAATGACAAGCTTCACCAATGATACGCCCTCCACCAACTTTCATATCATGTACCCAAACATTCGGAGGAATAAATCCTGCATTCATCGTAGCGATGACGTTCATTGGAGCATTACCTACCAATTGTTTGATTTTAACTGTATGAGGAGAAAATCTACGATTAAAACCTACTGTGATATTTTTACCTGTTTTCTGCTGAATTTCTATTATTTCATTTAATTCAGTCAGATTTAATGCCAAAGGCTTTTCAACAAATACATTTTTACCTGCTGTCAATGTTTCTTTTACCATTGGAGCATGCAGATCATGACGGGTCGTAATTAAAACAAGATCTACTTCAGGATCATTTAAAATTTGTTTATAATCGGTTGTAGAATTAGCTATATTATATTTTTGAGCAACTGCTGTTCCGGTTACCCCTCCATTACTTGCAATATATTTATAGTTAGCACCACTATCCTTTAAAGCAGGCATCATCGTCATTTTTGTAAAGTTACCAGAACCGATAATTCCTATTACTCCTTTTGAGCCTGAAAAATTGGTATCTGTTAATTTTACATTACGACTTGGATTTAACTGAGTGCCTTCATCATATTTTAATATGGATGCAATAGAATGACTGCTTCCTATTTCACCGTAAATGTTGAGGTAATCATTTAGTTCAACAACTTCTGTTATCATTTCTTCGACAAAAATACGTTTTGTACTGATTGCCTGAAGTATGGTTTCAAAATTCCTTTTTTCAGTCCAACGTACAAAAGGCAAAGGATAATCTATCCCTTTTTGCTCGTAATTTTCATCATATCTACCCGGTCCATATGAGCAGGAAACCTGAAAAGTCAGTTCTTTTTCATAAAATTCTGCTCTGCTGATATCTAAACCGATTACTCCTACTAAAATGATTCGACCTCTTTTTCTACTCATGCGTGCAGATTGAGAAATGATATCGTTATTTTTTGCAGAAGCAGTGATTATTACCCCATCTGCACCAATTCCGTCAGTAAGGTCTTCAACAAATTTTACGACATCTCCTTTTAATGGATTAAATGGAATAATTCCCCATTGTTCAGCCATTTTCAATTTAGATTCGTCAATATCTGAACCAATTACTCTACATCCGTTTGCAACAAGTAACTGTGCTGTAAGTAATCCTATTAATCCTAAACCTACAACGACTACTGTTTCTCCTAAAGTTGGATTAAGTAGACGAATTCCCTGAAGACCAATAGAACCTATAACAGTGAAAGTAGCTTCTTCGTCAGAAATATTATCCGGAATATGTGCTACCAAATTTTGGGGGATGCAGACAAATTCTGCATGCTGACCATTAGAAGCTACTCGATCTCCTATTTTGAAATCATTAACTCCTTCACCCACTCCAATTACACGTCCCACATTACAGTACCCTAAAGGAAGAGGTTCCCCCAATTTATTGAAAACGGTTTCAACAGTTGGCATTAATCCGTCTGTTTTAATTTTATCTAATACCTGTTTTACTTTATCCGGCTGTTGACGTGCTTTGGAAATTAAATTTGATTTCCCGAACTCTACCAACATACGCTCAGTTCCCAATGAAACAAGAGAACGTGTTGTTTGTATTAAGATACATCCTCTTTTTATCTGAGGTGCAGGCACTTCTTCTAAAATTGTTTCTCCAGTTTTAAATGACTGTATAATTTGCTTCATTTATTTTCTAATGTGTTTTAATTTTTCAATTGGTATAAATTCCATCTTTCGTCTATAGAAGGATAACTTATAAGTACTGCTCTATATTTTCCTTTAAAAACAAAAAGACTTCCGGCAGAAACTCCTATGGTTTGATATCTTTCGATGGCATTACGTATATCTTCTATTGAACCGGCTCCGCCTAAAATAGTCATAGGCATATCAGTCTCTTTTCTTATCATGTCAAACAACTTGAAATCGTATCCGCTCATTTTGCCATCTTCATCCACAGAATTGATAACAAGTTCGCCAATCCCTATTTCGTTGAGTTCTTTAAGAAAACGCTCAAGTTTTATATCTGCCGATTTTTTTCCGTTGTGCGTTACAATTTCATATCCACCAAAAAACTTCTTCTTTTTTATATCAATTACGACAACAACACTTTGAATACCTACCGCATCAGCAATCTCTTTTAAAAGTTTAGTATTTTGTAATGCAGCAGCACTAATAGCAACCTTTTCAGCACCCAGGCTAATAATTTTCTTAGCATGAGCAACCGTTTTCACTCCACCACCATAACAAAAGGGCATTCTGCATTCTACGGCAATATTCTTAATCATCTCAAAGTCGGGCTCTCTGCCTTCTACAGTGGCATCAATATCAATGACCATCAATTCATCAACCTCTTTTTCATTGAATATTTTAACAGCATTGATAGGATCTCCTACATATTTGGGATCTTTGAAATTAACTGTTTTTACAAGTCCTTTTTTATGTACCAAAAGACAGGGAATAATTCTTGATCGTAACATTATAGTAATGCGAAATTATGGAGTAAATTAACTCCGTTATGATGACTCTTTTCAGGATGAAACTGTATTCCGAATACATTTTCTTTGGTTACCGATGAAGCAAAGGATTTTCCATAGATAGAAGTTGTAAGAATATCTGATTCATCTGTACATTCGAAATAGTAAGAATGAAGAAAATAAAAACCTAATTTCGGATCAATATTCTGAAGGATTTTATGGTCTTTCTCAATATTGATGGAATTCCATCCTAAATGAGGTAATTTGGGTTTATGAGTAAGGGTAGAAGAGTCAATTTTTCTAACTTTTCCTTTAATATATCCTAAACCTTTTAAAGAACCTTCTTCACTACTTTCTGCAAGAATCTGCATTCCGACACAAATCCCGATGATAGGAACCTTATTTATCAGTACTTCCTTATCTAAGACTTCTCTGAAACCAATTGTATCAAGCATTGAAATAGTCTCATCAAATGAACCTACTCCCGGAAGAAATATCTTCTGAGCATTTATCACCTGCGCAGGATCCTTTGCAATTGTGTAAGCAACTCTGAGTTTTTCGTAAATATTTGCTATTGCATTGATATTTCCTGAACCGTAATCTATAATTGTTATCATCTTTTAATTGATCTTTCTATTCCCAGAAACTTTAAAACTTTTGCACCAAAATTAAACAAAGATTCCTGATTTTTGTAGTCCCAATAAAATTTCTTCGGCATCTCAAAGTACTTCCTAAGTTCATCAGAGCTTATACCAAGTTTTGTTCCAATGTAATTGAACTCTTCCTGAATTGTTTCCGGATTATAGGCCGGCTTCTTTAATTTCTCAAGAGCATCTTCTCTAGTCATTTGCCCCGTAAGAATTAAACTAGAGTATTGAACTCTACGGGTATCGAAACCAAATCTCTCGGGCATCCAATATCCTTCATAGAATTTTGTAAAACGAGATTCAAAGTGTTTTTGAGGATAAGGTTTCCATCCATATTCATCTGCTAGAATCTGCAAAGCATTCTCTTTTATGTATGGCATATTGTTCAATGGTTTTACAACCTGAATTTTGCGAATATAACGCAAGTAGAATTTATGTCTGAAAATTGGACTAAAAGGATAGGATTCCATTTTAATAGTACCAAATTTTTTAATAATATCTTTAAGCTGAGCCATATCTGTACCGTAATACAACCATTCCATTGGATTTCTTACACATTCCGTTGAAATATTACCTCCATTCAGGATGTATTTTATATTATGTTTATCTGCAAAATTATAAAGCGTTGCTATAAATGCATGATCCTGTGGAATATCCTGATGTGGAACTCCTGATTTGAAGAAAGCAAGCTGAAAATCTTTCATTTCTTCCCAGTTGATCACTTCCGTGTAAAGATCAAGCCCCAATTTGTCTACCATAACCTGAATGTTATGCACAGCCAATTCCGAGTTCCATCCTCCATCAACATGAAATACAAGTGGACGCAGTCCAAATTCCTTAACTGCCAAATGAAGCATATAAGAACTGTCAACACCACCACTCATACCTAAAATACAATCAAACTCCTTTCCTTCTCCTTCTTTTTTTATTTTTGCGATAGTTTCTTCTAGCTCTTTTCTACCTTTTTCGTCCGTATGCCAATTTGGTTTTACATTGGTATAAAAATCATTACAATGATCACACATTCCTTTATCATCAAAAGTTATTTTTGAATCTGATGTGTCCATTACACAATTCGTACAAATTTGATATTTAGTTTCCATTTAAATAATTTTAATATCTTTTCTATATTCAATATGAGATTGTTTTGAAAACTTCCATTTTAATCTTCCCGGAAGTTTATCAGTTGTTGCGTGCATCAAATGAGTGATGCTTATTGAAGGTTCATAAAAAACTTTGTAACCTTTTTCAAACAATTGTTTACTTAAAAAATATTCTTCATACATCAAAAAAGTCGGAGAATAAAGTTCTTCAAATAAATCAAAAAACTTAGGTGTCAAAATATAACATGCTCCATACCCCTGATAAATTTCGCCCGGTTTTTCATAATTATCCTCATCCTTTCTTCTTGTAAATTTATGAGTTACTTTAGCAAGTTTTATTATTAGTCTGGCAATATTATAATTAGAATGGTATAAATCGTAAAGCAATTCTCTCGCTTTACTTATACCTTCCACCACATGCGGATTTTGATGAAAACCATCACTGGTAACAATATCTGGAGAAATAACAGGATATTTTAAAATTAAATTTTTATTATCAAATATAGATTCATAAAAATTGGCAGGAAAAAGAACGTCATTATTTCCCACAATCATACAATTTATCTGGGAATAATTTTGTCTAAGATGTTTAATTCCAATATTCAACCCTTTAAAATACCCTACATTTTGGTTACTAAAAATTGCGTCAACATTTAAAGCATTTTCTGTAAAAGACTTTAATTTTGTAATATCATTTTCTTCCGAATTATTATCTACAATAACAATTTGAATGCGATCTTCATTGCCTACATTCTGTAATGATTTTATTGCATTTATTGTATAATCGGCATTATTAAAATTTGTAAAAACAAATCCAAGTTTTTCATTTAACATTAATTCTTCCTTATTAATTATTATTTAGCTGGCAATGAATAATTGAAAGCATCTTTAAAACCTCTATAACTACTTTTTAATTTAGATTTTATATCTTTTTCAACCACAATAATTTTAATAATTGAAAGGATATAGAAAAAATTCAATTTTAAAATAAAATAAGGATTGGTCAAGAAATAATCTCTTGTAACGATAACATGATTTCTAGACATAAAATATCTACGAAAACTGCTATGATTAGATGATATGATAGTGAAACCCAAAACTTTTTTCCTTAATGGATCACCAGCCTTATGTATCATTCCTGGTTTAGTTGTAATTAACGATCTTTTTCCATTCTTTTTTAATCTCAAAGAATATTCGATATCTACATTATCTATAAAAAAATCTTCTCTAAACCCCCCTATCTTAAAGAATGTATCAACACTAATCATACATCCTGAAGTAATTAAATAATCTTTTTCAAAATAAAGTTGATTTTTATTTCCCTCAACAAACCTTTCATTATGATTAGAAACGTAGCCTACTCCAATAGCCCCAATTTCAGCCTTATTATTGTATGAATCATAAACTTCACTTATTACACTAACAATATTATCAAATGGTGTTGAATCCTGATCAAAAGTTAAAACATGATCAATATTTGAGTTTCTCGCCTCTTCTAAACCTTGGTTAAGAGCTTTAGCAATCCCAAAATTTTCGTTATTCTTTATTACTTTAACTTCAGGGTATTCTTTTTGAATTGAATGAATAAATACACTTGAAGTATTATCTGAGAAATTATCAACAATTATTACAAGACCAACTTGATGATAAATTGTCTCAACCAGATTTAACAATCTTTCATCAGGATTATAGGTAATAATAAGACTCGCTACCTTTGACATTTTTGGACTTTCCATTCTTGTAAAAAATATATTGATTAAGATTTTAAATATTATAATAACAGTTTTGTAACAAATATCGAGAAACACAAATGTACAAGTCCTATTATGAAAATAAAGAAATTAGCGACCCCTCTATTTCTAAACACATATAATAAACATGGTGTCAATATAATCTCTACTATTAATAATAATTCACTCATTCTTGTACTAATCCCAGGAATCGAAGCAAAAGCTGAAAAAACAAATAGAGAAATAAAATAAATTTTTATAAGCAAAATCGCATACTCATTTTTCTCTTTTATTAATTTAATTTTCCACAATAGAAAAGAAGCTAATAAAATCCTTGACAGGTAAACATAATTAAATAAATTAATATCATTATCATAAGTACTATATGACTCAAACTTCATTTGGATAAGATCAATTTTAAGGAAGTCTAAGAAAAAAAATAAATTGATCTTAGAAAAGTACATTATATACCCTAAAGGTATGAGGGCAAAATAAACTTTTTTATTTATCTCCTTACTATTTAAAAAATAAAAGAATAAAATTATTAATGCTGAAAAATGGAAAAAAAAGGCCAGCAATGAAAAGAACAAAAAAAGCCAAATCTTTCTTTCTTTAATAGGCTTAATACACAATAGCACTAGACCTGCTGCAACTCCGGCTCTAATTTGAGTCATTTCTAGGATTAAAAAAAAACTACAAAAATAGATAAATACTGAATGTAATTTAAAATGCGATAAATTACGGATTGCAATATATTTAAAATAAACTCCTAAAAATGCATATATTACGAATAAGAATAAGACATTATGAAATAGATTATCTACTAGTTTCGAGATATAGATAAATGATGGTTCAACTCTAGAAAAAGAATCATTTATAACAGCATTATAATAATCAACATAGCCAGTATAATCATTTGTTACGTCATCACTTCTAAATCCTGCAATTAAAAATAATAGCATTCCTGATAAAACAAAAAATGAATTCACAAATTTTGCTTTTCGGAGAAAAATTACGCTTAGTAATAAAACAAAATATACTAAAAAGAATAAATAAACCATTTCTATTTTTTAGATTCCTTTGTTGATTATTTCATTTTCAAAACAATTAATCATTTTAATTGAAGAATTATACCAACTCAGATCTTTAACATCTTCCAATGCCCTATTAATTTTCTCATTGTATAATTCATCGTTAGCTATCCTTTTAATTTTATCAACAATATCAAAAGGATCGCCGATTTTAACAATCCACGCATTATCTTCCCTTGCTGGGTAGTAACCGGTTGTAATTACAGCTACTCGACATGCCATTGCTTCAATTACCGGATAATGCACAGCTCCTAGCTGAATTTTACCGGGAGCAATAAGTATATCTAAGGATTTATAAAAGCCCGCTAATTCACGATCATTTTTAGGATAAACAATCGAAATACCATCAACATTTGCTAATTCTTCATTTCCAAATGCTATTTTTAGTTCTAAGTCGAAATTATCAGCTTTAAGCAACTTAAATGCTTCAATTACATCATCAGTACCTTTCCATGCAGCAATTCTTCCAATACATCCAATAACCAATTTTTTCTTACTCAAATCCTTTCTTTCAAAATCATCTGGATGAAAAATATCAAAATCCATGGCAGGATAAACATAATCTTTTGCTTTTATATACTTATAATTTAAATATAAAGGAGCATTAACAATTCTTAAGAAATCAAGAGAATAACTTATTCTAGATAAAAAAGAAAGTACATAATTTTTATATCCTCCAAGTGCCAATTGAGTTCCAACCTCGTCTGCTTGTATATAATATGCTTTTAAAGATTTTAATTTAGCAAAATGAATAGGAAATGTAGTATGCGATTGATTCGCAAGGATTACATCAAATTCCTCATTCTTTAAAGACTTTAACCCCTTATATAATGAAATAATATCATGAAAAAATTTATACTTACTTTTTATTTCACTTCTGGGACCATCTAAAAAATTGCCTTTCCTATCAACCCAAAGAATTTTTGCGGTTGTAGGATAATTAGGGTAATCGCTATCGGTAATTGATAAAAAAGTAACTTCATGTCCTAATTCAATCCATGTATTTGCTAAATTGGAAAGTACTCTATACCCTCCTTGTTTTCCAAAACCAAAAACAGGTATTAAAATTTTCATCAATAATTATTTTTTTAATTTTTTAAGCAATCCCGAAATATTTATTCTTTTGTCTAATTGTTTATACGAGAATAAAAGTGAACTTACTATAAGTAACGATCCAATAAAATAAGAATAAGGATTAACAACAAACTTCATTATCAAAAACGTAATAGCTGCATTAAAAAAAAGTAATGCAAAGATTTTAAAGAATGCCACTTCATAATAAAAACCGTATTTCTTTTTGCTTAAAATAAGAAGTTGTAACAAATAAAGAAAATAACTTAATAAAAAAGATATACCAACGCCTACTAATCCATAATAATAATAACCAACCATATTTAGTATTAGCATGTAAAAATTCACAAAAAACTCATTCCAAAAGTAAATTTTCGAATCTCCTTTTGCTAATAATAAAAATGCGATTGCCCAAGATGCAGCCTTAAAAAAAATACCCATCGCTAGCCAAAGTACCATATCTTCAATAGCAAAAAAACTTCTCGAATATAAGATCAGGATTACAGGCTTTATAAAGACAAGAAAAATTAAAATTATGGGGCCTAAGATTAATATCGAAATTTCTGCTTGTTGATTAATTGCTGTTTTACATAGTTCATTAGAATTCGAGATAGCAGACAAACGTGGTAAATAATCTGTTGCCATAGCAGTGAAAATCAATCCTACATATGTATTTATCAACGAAAATCCCGCTGAAAAAAGACCTACATGCTCAACCCCACCAATCTTACTAATAAATATTTGTAATATATAAGTACAAGCAGTCAACATAAATCCACTCATGCTGATTAAAAATCCCATTTTCAACATGCTCTTTCCTTCACTCACTATCACTGATCGAGACACGGAAACAGGTTTAACATTTACTTTTTTAGCATAAAACCATGATACAATAAATGATAAAACAGATGATGCGACCAGTGCTGGAATTATGCCATTCAGCCCATAGAAATAGTAAAGCGGAATAGCCACTACTAAACCAATAATACTACCTAATAAATTAGCTTTAGCTAAAAAATTTAGCTGACGCATACCTTGAAGAACAACTAATTGACCAGATGTTAACTGATTAAAAAGTAAGACTATCGAAATTAAAACAAAGGACCAGGTATACTCATTATTTCCAAAAGTAAAATTACTTAACAAATTAGAACCAACAATAATAACTAAACCTCCAAATATCCCAGTAATCCATACCCAACTTTTCAGAACTTGAATGATCAATGCAATTCTTTTTTCATCATTCGAAGAATAAGCTGAAGAGACATCACGAACGGCACTTGTTCCAATACCAAAGTTTGTAATCCCCCCTATCAATGAAATTGTTGTATTAAACAACCCCAACATTCCTATACCTGCAGAACCAAGTAGAACAGCAATAAATTTTGAACGTAAAACGGTTATTATAATAGTAAAGAATTGCACCCCTCCAAAAAGAGACGTGGCTTTTACAATATTCCGATAAGAAGATTCTTGGTCGCTCATGATTGTAATATAGCGGTGCTAAAATTATTTAAAACTGATACAACTTTATTAACTTCAATTTCCGTCATGACAGGACTTATTGGCAAACTCAATACTTCATCATGAATTTTTTCTGTTATTGGTAATGATAAATTATTGAAATTTGGATAACATTCTTGTTTATGAGGAGGGGTTGGATAATGAATTAGTGTTTGAATTCCATTATCACTCAAATAATTCTGTAAAACCTCTCTATTTTTTGTTCTTATAACAAAAATATGCCACACATCTTCATTATCATTCCCTTTTTGCGGGAGAACAATTTCAGTATTTTTAATGTTTTCTAAATAGAAATCAGCAATTTTTTGTCTAGACATAGTTTCAGCATCTGTATATGCTAATTTGATGTTTAAAAATGCCGCCTGAATTTCATCCATACGACTATTCAAGCCTTGAAATTGATTTATATATTTTTGTGCTGAACCATAATTTGCTAAAGCTCTAATAGTTTTCACTAATTCTGGGTCTTTTGCAGTAACTGCTCCCGAATCACCTAATGCTCCTAAATTTTTGCCAGGATAAAAACTAAATCCGGCAACATCTCCTAAATTTCCCGTCCTGATCCCATTCCAACTAGCTCCAATCGCTTGCGCATTATCTTCAATAATTTTTAGATTATATTTACGAGACAAAGCAGATAACTCATCACTCCAGCAAACTTTTCCATATAAGTGAACTACCATTATAGCTTTAGTCTTCTGAGTAATTTTACTCTCAATCAGACTAAAATCTAAGTTATAAGTATCTAGATTAGGCTCAACAAAAACCGGAACTAAATTATTGTCAGTTACTGCTAAAATTGAAGCAATGTATGTATTAGCCGGCAATATCACTTCATCGCCTTCTTTCATAATTCCTAACTCAATATATGCTTTAAAAATTAATCGTAATGCATCTAATCCATTGGCAACAGCTACAGCTTTACCACCTCCTTGAAAAGTTTCTAAACTACTCTCGAACTTTTGTACGCGCTCACCTAATAAATACCAACCACTATCTATTACTTCTGCTGCAACTTGCTTAAGTTCTGTAGCATATTGTGCATTTATCTTCTGTAAATCTAAAAATTTAATCATTTTTGAGTTTATAATACTTTAAAAAAATTATACCTGTTTTAACTCATTATTTTCAGCAATCCATTTATTACCAAGATTGTCAATAAAATAATTCTCTTTTTTTTCCATTTTAGTCCCATCACAATTTAACCAGCCAACAATTTTTGCAGGCGATCCAACTACTAAAGCTCGTGAAGGAATATTTTTTGTTACTAACGCACCAGCACCTACCATTGCATACTCTCCAATAACTACTCCACCTAAAATTATAGATGCAGCACCAATTGAAGCATTTTTTTCAATTTTTGTTCTTTTGAATTCCTGAGGATATTGTTTTGACCTTGGTCTTTCATCATTGGTAAATGTTACATTGGGTCCAACAAAAACAGAATCAGCTATTTCAATTCCATCCCAAAGATAAACCCCACTTTTTATAGTTACATTGTTACCAATTTTAACATCATTTTCTATAAATACATGACAATTAATATTGCATGAGTTACCAATGATTGCACCCCTTAATATTATAGAAAATTGCCAAACATAAGTATCTGATCCAATATTTTTTGTTTGAACATCTGCTAAATCATGTATCATATTATAAAATTTAAAAAATCGTTATAATTCCTGATGTAGTCGTTTTCATTATATGTGTGAGAAGCTAAAACAAGGCAAATCGCACCTGCAGAGAAGTTTACTTCCGAAGCCCAAACTCCCGGTGGAATATGCAATCCTATACTAGGTCTGTTAAGAAAAACTTGTCTTTTATATTTCCCATCATCCAAACTCACCTCAAAGCTACCACTGGCAGCAATTAGAAATTGGTGACATTCTTTATGAGCATGGGCTCCTCTATTTTCGCCGGCAGCTATATCGTAAAGATAAAATACTCTTTTTACATTAAATGGAAAATTTGAATTGTTTTCAACAACTGTTAAATTTCCCTCTTCAAAACTGATTTTACCCAAATCGACGACAGAGCAGTCAAAGACTGAAATTTTATCCATTCTTATATTTTTTAAACTGTTCGAAATCTCTTATATAATCATTATCATCATAAAGTTTATCAGAAACTATCAGAGCCAAAGAGTTTGTAGAGAAATTTTCTATTCTTCTCCAAAACATTTTAGGAATATATAACCCGTAGTAAGAACGATTTAAAGAAAATTTTTCTTCTTTTTCACCATCATTTATTATAACATCAAAGCTTCCGGATAAGGCAATTATAAATTCCTGTTGTTCTTTAAATGCATGACTTCCTCTTACTTCACCACCCGGAACATCATAAATCCAATAGGTTCTTGCAATTTCAAATGGAAGTTGATTCGGATATTCAAAAAATGATAAATTTCCTCGTTTATCTAATATTTTGGGGAGATTTATATTGCTTATTTCCATTAGTTTAAATTTTTAAATTCCACAAAAATTTAATACCATTTGATTTTCTCCAAATGCAATTGTCTTAAACTCGTTATGAGCAACCAATAAAGCCACAATATCAGCCTTTTCTACCGCTTCCTGATATGGAGTAATTTTGAAGATATTATGTTCCGTAATGTTAGGTTCTACAATAAAATATTCTTCATCGTTAGCATCTTGCAAAACTCTTTGTACAATATATTTTGCAGGAGACTCGCGAAGGTCATCAATATTAGGTTTAAAAGCCATTCCCATTAAAGCAATTTTTGGTGCTCTGTTATATTTTATTTGAAATTCTTTTTTAGCATCATTGATTTTTTCTGCACACCAAAAAGCTTTATGATTATTCACTTCTCTCGCTTTACCAATAAGACGAGATTCCAAAGGATAATCTGAAACAATAAAATAAGGATCAACAGCAATACAATGCCCTCCAACTCCACATCCAGGTTGTAATATATTTACACGGGGGTGTTTGTTTGCCAATTCTATCAATTCCCAAACATTAATTCCTGCTTTATCACAAATAAGCGAAAGTTCATTAGCGAAAGCAATCTGAACATCACGTGAAGAATTTTCTGTAAGTTTACACATTTCCGCAGTACGTGCATTAGTAGCATGAAGCTTCCCTTTCACAAACTGGCTATAAAAATCAATTGCTTTTTGTGTAGATATTTCATTAATACCACCAATTACACGATCATTATGAACAAGTTCGTACATTACATTTCCAGGAAGCACTCTTTCCGGACAGTATGCTAAAAATATCTTACCTTCTAATTCTGGTCTTTTCGCATAGATAAGATTCATCATTTTCTCGGTAGTACCTACAGGTGATGTAGATTCGATAATGTATAAATCGTTCTCTTTAAGAAGAGGAATAATCCCTTCTGTAGCTGCTTGAACATAGGAAATATCCGGTTCGTGATTTCCCTTAAAAGGAGTGGGTACAACTATAAGATATGTATCTCCAATAACAGCTTTGGTAGCTGCTTTTAAATAACCATTTTTTACTGCAGATAAAACCGCTCTGTCTAATTCAGGCTCTACAATATGAATTTTTCCTGCATTAATTGTATCTACAACATGTTGCGAAATATCTACACCATGTACAGCTATATTATTATTTGCTATTAAGGCAGATGTTGGTAATCCAATGTATCCTAATCCTATAGTTACTACTTTTGTTTCCACGTAAGCGTTTTTTATTTTAATTTAATAAATTCTACAATTCTGTTACATGCTTTCCCATCTCCATAAGGATTATGCAAAGCACTCATTTCTTGATATCTATCAAGATCTTTTAAAAGGCTATTGGTTTCGTTAATAATTTTGTTCTTATCTGTCCCAACCAAAATAACAGTTCCAACATTGACTGCTTCTGGTCTTTCAGTAGTATCTCTCATTACCAAAACCGGTTTTCCTAAACTTGGAGCTTCTTCCTGCACACCACCTGAATCTGTTATGATTATATGAGACTGATTCATCAACCAAACAAAAGAAGGATATGCCAATGGATCAATTAATTGAATATTTTCTATATCAGATAAAATCTCAAAAACGGGTCCTTTTACATTTGGATTTAAATGAACTGGATAAATAATCTGCACGTCAGGATTATTTTCTGCAATCTCTTTTAATGCTTCACAAATATTAATAAATCCTTGACCATGATTTTCTCTTCGATGCCCAGTAACAAGTATTAATTTTTTAGAAGTATCTACTAATGTTTTTAGAAATTCAATATCTTCGTTATGTATTGAACTCACTCGATCTGAACTTTCTAATAAAGCATCAATTACTGTATTTCCAGTAACCAATATAGAATTTTCTTCTACATTTTCTGCCAATAAGTTTTGTTTAGATTGCTCTGTCGGGGCGAAATGATAATCTGTTATCCTACCTGTAACCTGTCTATTAATTTCTTCAGGAAAAGGAGATCTTTTATTATGTGTCCTTAAACCAGCCTCTACATGACAAATTTTTGCTCCTGAATAAAAAGAAGCAATACCTGCTGCCATTGTTGTTGTTGTATCTCCATGAACATATACGAAGTCTGGTTTAAAATCATCTAGCACCGATTTCATCCCACTAATAATATCTGCGGTTAAGGAATATAAATTTTGATTTGGTTTCATTAAATCCAAATCATAATCTGGTTTTATTTCAAAAAAATCCAATACCTGATCCAACATTTCTCTATGTTGAGCAGTAACACAAACTTTGGTTTCAAATTCCTTATGCTTTTGAAATTCCTTAACAAGAGGAGCCATTTTAATGGCTTCTGGTCTAGTTCCGAAAATAATTAGATTTTTTTTCAAGTGTTTATTTTTTATAATCTTTTATCCGTTTTTTCTTTTTCCCATCCTCCCTTCACATCATATACCACATTTATCTCCTTCAAACAAGAGTTCAGATCTAGAGTAAGAAATTCCTGATGTGCCACAGTAAGTATAATAGCATCAAACTTTTGAGATTCTCCATTATGGTAAGAGGAAGAAAGTGCAGAATGGCAAATTATCCCATATTCATTCATTACTTCTTCAGGATTTGCCCAGGGGTCATACGTTATTACCTCTACTCCATATTCTTCCAGATTTGTAATTACATCTATGGCCTTTGAATTTCTGATATCCGGACAGTTTTCTTTAAACGTAATTCCTAAATTCAACACTCTGGCACCCTTGATTGGAATATTTTTCTGAATCATTAATTTAATAACCTGAGAAGCGACAAATGCTCCCATAGAATCATTCAGTCTTCTTGCACTTAATATTAATTCCGAATAATATCCTATCTCCTGAGCTTTTTGAGCGAGATAAAAAGGATCTACTCCAATGCAATGTCCGCCAACTAATCCCGGTTTAAAGTTCAGAAAATTCCATTTGGTTCCTGCTGCTTTCAATACATCATGTGTATCAATATCCATCAATGAAAAAATCTTTGCCAACTCATTCATGAAAGCAATATTGACATCACGTTGTGAATTCTCAATCACTTTTGAAGCTTCTGCTACTTTAATAGTAGGAGCTAGGTGAGTTCCGGCAGTAATTACCGATTTATATAAATGATCTACTATTTTTCCAATTTCAGGAGTTGAGCCAGATGTTACTTTTAATATCTTATCTACGGTATGTTGTTTATCTCCAGGATTGATTCTTTCCGGAGAATAGCCCGCAAAAAAATCTGTATTGAATTTCAATCGGGAAACCTTTTCCAATACCGGAACACATTCTTCTTCTGTTACTCCCGGATAAACTGTAGATTCATAAATTACAATATCTCCTTTTTTCAAAACTTTTCCGACAGTTTCTGATGCTTTATATAGTGGTGTAAGATCAGGTCGGTTATGCTTGTCAACCGGAGTAGGAACTGTAATAATGTATATGTTGGCTTGTCTGATATCCTCTAAGTTGGTTGAACAATACAAACCGTTCTTTATTTCGATTTGGGACTCCTCATTACTATTTGAAATCTCAGTACAACTTAATAAAACAGATTGAAGAACTTCATCTTCAACTTCCAGCGTAGCATCGTGTCCGTTGTTAAGTTCAGCAACTCTGTTTTGATTAATATCAAAACCCACCACCGGATATTTTGTTGCCAATAACCTTGCCAAGGGTAAGCCGACATAACCTAAACCAATTACTGCTATTTTATGTTTTTTGTTCATTTACTTTTTTAGATATTAGCCTCCAGCTATCGGAACACTTAGATATTATTACTCAACAATCTCTATTCCCTACTTTCCGAATATTTTTTTCCACCAAAGCTTTTTTACATCTGCACTATAGCCATACCCATATTTGTACCCGTAACCATAACCACTATTCCTTTTTGATACATCATTGAGAACAAAGCCTACATTATGAATCTTTTTATCTTTAATTTGGTGATTGGCAAATTTAATTAGTTCTTTTTCTGTATGTCTAGATCTTGTTACATATACCGTAACATCTGCTACATCTGCAATCAGGAAAGAATCGGTTACCAACATTAGTGGTGCCGTATCTAAAATAATATAATCATAGTGAGGTTTTAAGCTTTCTACCATTTCCTGATATCTTCCATTAGATAATAATTCGGTAGGGTTTGGTGTAATGGCCCCAGAATAAATCACATCACAATAGGGGTTGAACGAAGTCTTGTGAGTAATTTCGGAAGCAAGCATCTGATCATCGTACATAAATTCTGAAAGCCCAATCATCCCTCTTCTGCTTTCATTATATCGCTGTAGTTGTGGATTTCTGATATCAGACCCAATAATAATCACTTTTTTTCTAGGCGTAGCTAATGTTAACGCCAAATTTACTGAAGTAAATGTTTTACCTTCGCCTTTCACTGTAGACGTCACAAAAATCACATTTCCTTTTTTATTTTTTGGTAACATGAAATTCAGATTGGTAATCAAAATACGGAATGCTTCCGCTAACGGTGATAAATCATTCAACTGTACCAATTCTGGTTCTCCTTTTTCCAACGATGGTAATTCTCCAATTACCGAAGCTCCTTCAGAGAGTTTTTCAAGATCGTGCTTAGTTTGCACCTTATTATTAAATAACTCCACCAAATAAATAACCCCAAACGGAATCAATAATCCAATAACTAAAGCTCCCAAATAAATAATCATTTTTTTGGGGGAAACAGGAATAGGATTCGTTAATGCATCATCTACTATACGAGCCTTAGGGGCAGCAATTGCCAAAGAGATTGCCGCTTCTTCTCTTTTCTGCAATAATAATAAATATAATTGTTCTTTAATATTCTGTTGTCTCTCAATGCTTCTGAATAACTTTTCCTGTACCGGAATTTTAGAAATCATTCCTGATAGACGGTTCTGCTCCATCTGAATATTTGACCCTGTAATTTGCAATGCCGATTTGCTTTTTTGTAAACTGGCCCCGATTGCAGTACGCATTCCGTTAATCTGCTTGGTCACATCCTGAACCAATGGGTTTGCTGTGGTTGAATTCTCCAGCAATCGGTTTCTTTCAATCACCAACTGATTGTATGCTGCAATATCAGAAGTTGTATTTGAATCTTTTAGTCCCACATTCAGTGGCAAAACCTGAAAATTTCCTTGTCTATTTAAATAGCTTATTAAACTATTTACTAATTCTAACTGAGATTCATTTTCAAGTTGCACATCACGGGTAGCAGCTACACTTTTTAATGACAATTCTGCTTCTGTCTGAATATCTGCTATATTATTTCTAACTTTAAAATCTTCTTTCTGATTTTCAACTTTACCTAGTTCATTACCAATCAATTTAATTCTATCATCAATAAATGAAGCTGTTTTTTGGGCTTCTGAACTTTTATCCAAAATCGCTTCACGATTGTAATTTACTGCTAAACGATTCAGAATTTCTTCTGTTTTTTCAGGAACTATATCATTCATTGAAATCTTCAGAACTGTTGCTTCTTTCTGTACTAAAGTAACACTCAACTTACTCAAAAGACTTCTTGTACGATTCATTCCAGACATGAATTGTAATGCATACTTCTCCTCATCTTTGGCAATCTTCTTAAAACGTGGATTTTTCTGAAAAATTACAACTCCAAAAGGTAATCTTACCGCTTTATTAAAATCTGTTTGTATATCCTGTTTAAAAAATTCTGATTTTAAAACAATACGTTCATTTCGTATTGATACAAGAACTTGTTTAGCCGGATATTTAGTTGTAGAGAATTCTTCAATTACCCTTACTATAAATGGTGCCGTTTCTTTGTATAATTCCGTATCTTTTACTTTTCCTTTTGCATAAATCCCGGTTTCCAACCCCAACTCTCTCACAACCGAAAGCATTAACTTTTTGGATTTAAAAATTTCAATTTCGTTATCCACCGAATTCGTACCCATTCCGCCAATTCCGCCCAATTCAGAAATTACCGATAATTCGGGCTGTCCAGATGCCGATTTCTTTACTTCCTTAATAAGCAGCGTAGTTTCTGTATTGTAAACAGGAATACTATATCTTAAGAAGAACCAAGCCCCTATAATTGTTATAATAATTCCAATAATAAACCAATACCAACGATGAAGATAAGGCTTAAGAATTTCTCTTAGGTTTAATGTTTCCTCCTGATTCTGATCCAAATAATTCTGATCCACTATAAATGATTAGGTGTGTAAATAAATTAATTTTTCGTCAATGCTAAAATACCGATTGCCAAAGAAGCAATAACCGATGCCACAGAAATATATAATCCTGTATTCGGATCTACTCTTGCTGCCTTTTCTCTATTAGCATTTGGCTGCACGTAAATAATATCATTTTGTTTTAAATAATAATAAGGAGAATTAATGAACTGAGCACTTGTAAGATCTATTCTCTCTTTAGTAAACTGACCATCAACATTTCTCACCACTAATACATTAGTTCTTATTCCAAAAGAAGTAAGATCTCCCGCTAATCCCAATGCACTTAATAAAGTCGCATTTCCGTCAGGAACCAAATAAGTTCCCGGTCTCGCTACTTCTCCTAATACAGAAACCCTGAAATTGATCAGTTTTATATCTACCACAGGATCTTTAACATACTCCCGAATTAAATCTGTAAGTTTTAGTCTGAATGTCTCTATATTTTCATTTTTTGTATTTACCTTTCCAATTTGAGGGAAAACAATATTTCCATCAGTATCTATATTGTATGTAGGTCCAGAAACAGGAATCTGTTGAGGAAGATTATTAGAACTTGGGGTAGAATACTGCGTAATCGTAGACGCCGAAGAATACACTTGATTAAAAGGCTTCACTACATCCATATCTTTTGCAGAAACCGTAATTAATAGTTGATCTCCCGGTTGTAATGTACTCCTGCTATTTTTCACAGAATTGTCTAATACCAGGTTTTCAATATCTTTCATATAGTTGATCTCCTGTCTTGTTCCGCATGAAAACAATAACACGGACAGCGCACCGCCCCAAATACAATTTTTCCAATTCATTCCTGATATATTTTTCACAAAAATATGATTATTATTTTTTAAACAAAAGCCTCAATTTTATTTTTTATTCATACTAAAATTAAGAATCAAAATTTAGATTTTATACTACTTTTGAACTTCAGCATTTCTTTATTTATCTTAATATTGATTTATATTTATCTAATTTTGCGTATACTTTCTTTACTTCCTGAGATTTTTCTTTCTGCAAAACCAACACTGCATCCGAAGTAAATACGAAAATACAGTTTTTCATCCCGACAAAAGCAGTGAAAATATCGGTTCCAATCACCATATTTCCATTTTCATCTACCGGATGACCATTTGATCTGAGGTAATCATACAATGATTCAAAAGATCCTAAATCATTCCATCTGAAATACGCCGGAATCACTTTAATTTTTCTTGAACGCTCCATTACCGCATAATCAATACTCAAAGATGGTATTCTTGATGAAGCTTCAGCATTCAGGATATGGTCTTTAGAAAGTTCCCATACTTCTGAACATCTTTCATAAATCTCCTGCTGATAATTTTTTAGTTCCTCTAATAAAGCTCCGGCTTTGCAACAGAACATCCCTGAATTCCAAAGGAAAGTTCCACGTTCCAAAAATTCCTGAGCTGTTTCCGTATTGGGTTTTTCTCTGAATGACAATACATTCTTCCCTTCATATTCAATATACCCATAGCCCGTTTCCGGCTTAGAAGGAATTACTCCAAAAGTCACTAAAAAACCCTGCTTTGCTAGATCTATAGATTCTCTAATTGCCTTTTCATAATTTTCCTCATCCTGAATTTGGTGATCTGAAGGCGTAATTAATAAAATATCCTCTTTATCTACAGCCAACGCTGCAAAAGCAATAGCTGCTGCCGTATTTCTAGCAACCGTTTCTGTGATAAATTGTTTATGAATGCTAATTCCTTTGAGAATATTTCTGCTCCATTCAATATGATCGTGGTTACCTACTACCATCAGCTCATCTACCAACCCTACATTTCTTTCTGCCGTTAATTCAAATAAAGATTTTCCAGAAAAAAGCTTTAAGAACTGTTTCGGATGTTGTTTTCGTGACAGTGGCCATAACCTGCTTCCTACTCCACCGCTTAAAATAACATTATAAATTTTCATATTTTTATTTTAAGCAAGTTTTATTCTATTATAATTTCTGCATTCTTAGCATCCAAAATTTCAAATTCTGAATTATTACTAATAAATTCAGGTACAATGGTCTTTAATATCTTTACTACTTCCAATCTATCTCTTTTAACTGCCGATTTAATAATCTGTACACATAACAAATCAATCTCTTCAAATCCTATAGTCGGATCTTTAGAAATCATGATCTTTTCGTGGTGCGTAGGAACCGTTGTCGCATTGTCACTTAGCAATTCTTCGTACAGTTTCTCTCCTGGTCTTAAACCTATAAAGCTTATTTTAATATCTAAATCCGGTGTATATCCTGATAGCTTAATCATTCTTTTAGCCAAATCCAAAATTTTCACGGGCTCTCCCATATCGAAGACATAAATTTCACCTCCATTTCCCATTGTTCCTGCCTGTAATACCAATTCACAAGCTTCTGGAATTGTCATAAAGTAACGGATAATATCAGGATGCGTAATCGTAATCGGACCTCCTTTTTCAATTTGTTTTTTAAAATGAGGAATCACAGAACCATTTGATCCTAATACATTTCCGAAACGTGTTGTGATGAATTTGGTTACATTCCCTTCCGAATTTTGCAAAGACTGTACAAAAAGTTCCGCAGTTCTTTTTGAAGCTCCCATTACATTCGTAGGATTTACTGCTTTATCGGTAGAAACCATTACGAAACGGTTAACCTTGTATTCTTTTGATAGCAATGCAACGTTTTTAGTTCCCAAAACATTGACAAAAATTGCTTCATGAGGATTGTCTTCTATCAAAGGTACATGTTTGTATGCTGCTGCATGATATACCATTGAAAACTGATGTTCCTCGAATATTTTTTCAAGCCTGTATTTATTTGAAATATCTGCCAGTATAAATTTAAAGTTCTGATCCGGAAATTTCTCCAATAATTCTAATTCCAGTTCATACAAAGGTGATTCAGCCTGGTCCAGCACAACAATCAAAGAAGGATTAAATTGGGCAACCTGTCTTACAATTTCACTTCCGATTGAACCTGCTCCACCTGTTACTAAAACATTTCTATCAAAATGTCTTTTTTTCACTTCCTCATTCTCAATTTTGATAGGTTTCCGATTCAACAAATCTTCAATTTGAAGTTGACGTATCCCTCCAACCAAATCAGAATCTCTCATTTTACTCAATGATGGGGCTTTCAATACTTTCAATCCATTATCCAATGCTAAAGTCATCCATTCTTCAAGTTCCTGCTTTGTCATTATTTCTTTAATGATCAATACCGCATCAAACTTTCTGATCAAATTTTCATTTTTAAAGAAATGTTCCTGATTGTATATTTTATGCCCTAATAGCATTGCGCGATTGGAATCTGATCTTTTCGTCAAAAAGCCATATAATCGATATGGATAACTAGGATTGTGCATAATAGCTCTCGCTACGGATACTGACGCATCCCCTACCCCTACAACAGCTACTTTTACTTTATATGAAAAACCTTTATAATCAATCAACATATTGAAAAACTGTTTGGTCACCATTCTAAAAAAGAACATTGCAGAAACAGAGATAAAAAAGTATAGAAATAAATTAGGGTAAAGGAACGGAGCCTTTCCTAAGAGTGTTTCCGTAAAATAATTAATAACAAGCAAAGTCGCTAAAGTACTCCCTGAAGAAAACATTATTTTAAAAAAATCAAAGAAAGTAGAATGCCTTATAATCCCCGCATATGTTTTAAACATAAACATAAACAGGACATTAATAAAAATGACCCCACTGATTTTTTGAAATGTATATTCTGGAAAACTATCTCTCACATGTAGCTTCTCTAAAAACAGAGAAGACAGCACTATAGAAAACAGCACAATAAGAATATCTATAACAATCACTAACCAACGAGGGACATATCTTAATTTTGTAATTTTCAATATGTTATCCCCATCGTACAGTACACTAAAAGCATTAAATAGCTTTTTCATTCAACATCAATTGGTTTTATAATTTTGGCTACAAATATAATGATATTATTCTTTCTTATCACCTAGTCTTGAATTTATTTTTTGTGGGATTCACATTACTTAAAAAATAATTTTAAATGCTTATTACATAATGGAAATTTCTCACTATTCTGAAAATATCTTATCAGGTATTTTCAGAAAAAATCCCGGAGTTCATGAACTCCGGGATTAAAAAATATTTCTTTAAAAAGAATCAATTGTTTTTTTACGTTTGGCAAAAACAATCACCATACCTACTGCTGCTGCCATTAAAAGTGGAATATAGTCATCTATCGGTGCAGGAGGATCACCTGGATCACCCGGACTTTTCTCTACTTCAGTTGTTTGTGATGGCTCATCATATACATAAGGATTATCCGATTGCTGTGCAAAAACAAGACCTGAAAAAACCACCGAACCTATAATTATTATCTTTTTCATATTTTTTCTTATTTAATTAGTTTTTTTGTATACTCCTTCCCTGCTGATATTGCTTTTAGAATATACATTCCTTTTGTATCCAACTTAAATTTGATTGAATTAACATTTGGCTTTAATTCCACTACTTTTCTTCCTGAGGCATCGAATATTTCTAAAACATCAATATTCTTATTATTTCTTGCCACAAATCCTTCTCCGTCTCTATACACTTCAAAAGTTGTTTTCTCAATTTCTTGAGTTGCCAAAACTCCTAATTTGTATACAATTTCGAACCTATTAGTAAATTCTCCTGCATTAGCCGAGAAACTATAATTTCCGTTCTGTAGATTAGTATATGTTCCTAAATCTTTATCGTGAAGATAAATCGCTTGCCCATTATTGAAAAGTCCTTCTTTTTGAGTCAATGAAATCACAAAGCTCCCTGCTTCAAAATGTTTATTTCCTAATGGCACAACATCATCAACTGTAAATGGCGATTTCCCTTGAATTACTAGTTTTTCAGCACCAATAGTACTATAGAAAGCATCGGAACCCACTCCCATAGCATTGGAGTCATATTGATCATATCCATTTAATGCTCCTCCTTCATAATTAACCGCTAGCGTAGTATGACTTCCATATGGTGTTGCCAATTTTAGCCAGAACTTACCTGTATCATTACCATTTAATTTATTAAAGGTATTTCCAGAAGTAGAAACTCTCATTGCATTGGTAAATGTTGCTGTTGCCCCTGTTGCTTCTACAATAAACCCTTGTCCTATCGCAGCTGCATTCCCAGAATGTGATACTGAAGAAGACGGCGCCTCTGTCCAAGTTCCAGAACCCGCTGCATTATAGGTAGCATATCCAACATTGGTTGTAGTATTTCCTGTTTGAGTAGTTACATTGTTGCTTGTATTATCCCAAAACCAGAATGTAGAACCTACATTATTACTTCCGTTATTATAAAACGTATTCAAATTTAAATTTGATGGATACGGATTCCCAATTAAATTGTATTTGTTTGTCGAAGTATTATTTAGCGTAACTGTCACATCGCCATTGTTTGGCTGTGCAGAAGTTCCTCCGAAAGTAGCTATTGCACTTGCAACTGGCATTTTTACTGAATATCCTACTCCAGACACAGAAGTTGCAGGATTAGCTAGCGTATTATAATAATCTGTATCGCTATTATAAGTCATTACATACTGTGGCGTAGTCGTATGAATTCCAAACATATTTTGAGATACTGTTGGTGATGCCCAAAATACATATTTGTTGATGGCACTTGTCGTATTTTTATTTACGGTAAAGTTTCCACTATTAGCATATGTACCTCCTGTTGCTTGGATAAAATTACCTCCATTTTCAACTATAACACTTCCATTATTAGTAACATTAGTAACAGTTACTGTATTACCATTTGTAATCGTTAAAGTTTTTGTAGCATTTACTGTTAGATTTGCCGCTGTAAAAGAAGAACCTGAATAATCTCCATTAATAACAGCATCCGTACTTGCACTTGGCGTTCCTCCAACCCATTGTGTTCCGTCCCAAGTAGGAGCTGTAGGAAGTGTATTGTAAACAGCGATGTCATCTACCTCAAATTCTGCAGTGGTAGTATAAACTCTAAAAGCAGCAGCTGCCAAAGAAGATGTTGCCGCACTATATTGAGTTGACGCTTTAACACCATTTACCCAAATATCAACTTTATTTGAGGGTAATGTATTTCCATTATAACTCAAACTTCCCGCTGTATTATTAAATACTATTGTCACAGTATAACTAGTAGAAGCAGTAACTGCCTGGACAGTAGTCCAGTTACTGCTACTTCTTATTTGTAAATTACCTCCACTTATTTGGAAAGCAGCAGAAAGTTGAGACCCTGTAAATCCATTCGCTGATCCGAAACTACTTCCTGTACCAACTCCACTAACCATCACTGCCGATGTAAGTGAACTAGGGGTTTTAAATTTCAACGTCAATGTACCACTACTAAAAGAAGTAAACCCTGTTTTATCTACAGTAGAAATACTCCCTCCTTTGGCACCTATCAGCCCAGAGCTGTTAGTAAAAGAAGAAGGGTTTTTTGCAATAATTTCATTAGGAGGAGTTCCTGATGTAGTTGTACCGACACGTATATAACTGAAAGCAGTATTACTCGTAGTCAGTGGAGTTGCATCTGCTAATATTCCAAAATCTTCTGCAAAAATTGGATTAGATAAACCTCCCTGCCCCCATAAAGCTGAGGAACAAGCAACCACTCCCAATAAGAGCGCTTGCTTTAAAAAAGTTGTTGTTTTCATCATAAATTATATTATTTTAAGTATTTTCAGATGCCAAATATAGAAAGTTCTTGTTGTAATCAGAATCATTGCTTATTAATTAATCATTAATAAATAATCTAATTATCAAATAGTTACATTTTGTGTTTTTAATAATTATTTTAAAATATCATCATAAACATTTTAATAAAAAACTATATTCATTAAAATAAATATAGCAAATATTTCAAAATAATATAATTTCTGATTGAAAATTTTAATTAAAAATCACCAATAAATGTTTTATTTAAATATGAAAAACCAATCTACAGGCGATATAGAAGCCTAAAAAAGGAAAAAAGCTGTTCATATTTCTTGAGAAAATATAAACAGCTTTAGTAATAATGTTTAATTCTTCGATAAGATTTAACCTCTTTCCAAAATCATCATTTTTAAAATTCTTGTAGATTGTGACTAAAATTCAGATGGAAAATCAAGGAATTTTAAATATCCAGTATATTCAAAATACTTTCATATTCAAAACCTCGACTCATTAAATATTTTATGGTTTTTGCTTTTTTCTGATATTCTTTCAAACCTTTCTGCTTTGAAAAATAATCTTCATAGATTTTCAGAAGTGTCTTTTCATAATCTGTTTCATCAATTTCATTAAAACAAGAACTGATCAATTTTTCAGAAATCTGCTTCTGTTTCAGGTTCATTTTAATTTTATTCCTGCCCCAATGCTTGATGTAAAATTTCCCGCGAATGTAACTTCTGGTAAACCTTTCTTCATTTAAATAATTTTCTTTTAGAAGATAAAGCATAATCTCTTCCTTAGCCTCCTCAATCAAAAGAAACTCTTTCATTTTCTGCTCTACTTCCGCATGACAACGATCCTGATAAACACAATAGTTTACCAATTTGAGTTTGATTTCATCAAAAGTGAAAGACTTCTTTTCCATAACTTACAGATACAAAAAAGAATGAGCGTAATGCCCATTCTTTATATTTTAAACGAAGATAATTATTAATAGTTAAATAATGCCTTACCTTCCATTAGTTCATTTACTTTCTTTCTTACAGAAGCAATTACCTCTTCATTTTTGATATTATCAACAACGTCAGAAATTAATCCTGCAATGGTATCCATATCGTTTTCCTTCAATCCTCTTGTTGTGATTGCAGCTGTTCCCAATCTGATTCCTGAAGTCGTGAATGGCGACTTGTCATCAAACGGAACCATATTTTTATTACATGTAATATCAGCAAGAACCAAAGCTTTTTCAGTTTCTTTACCATTTACATTTTTATTTCTAAGATCAACAAGCATTAAGTGATTATCTGTTCCACCGCTTACAATATCAAATCCTCTGTCGATCATTGCTTTTGCTAAAGCTTGTGCGTTTGATTGAACTTGTTTTGCATACGTTAAGAACTGGTCATCTAAAGCTTCACCAAAAGCAACTGCTTTACCTGCAATTACATGCTCTAGTGGACCTCCCTGAATTCCCGGGAAAACAGCTCCGTCAAGAACCTGGCTCATCATTTTGATCTCACCTTTCGGCGTTTTGTGACCGTAAGTATTCTCGAAATCTTTACCCATCATGATCATTCCTCCTCTTGGACCTCTCAACGTCTTGTGAGTCGTAGTGGTAACCACATGACAGTGTTCGAACGGATTATTTAAAAGACCTTTTGCAACCAAACCTGCAGGGTGAGCAATATCTGCCCAAAGTGTAGCTCCAATTTCATCAGCAACCTCTCTGAACTTAGCATAATCCAAATCTCTTGAATAAGCAGAGAAACCTGCGATTAGCATTTTTGGCTTTTCTCTCAATGCCACTTCTCTCATCTGATCGTAATCAATAAGACCAGTTTCCTGCTGAACTCCGTAAGAAACCACATTATATTGAATACCTGAGAAGTTCACAGATGAACCGTGAGTAAGGTGACCTCCCATTGAAAGATCCATTCCCATGATTTTATCTCCCGGCTTTAAAACTGCCAAATAAATTGCCGCATTAGCCTGAGAACCAGAATGTGGCTGAACATTTACATAATCTACTCCGAAAAGTTCTTTAGCTCTATTGATAGCCAAAGTTTCAACCTCATCTACTACTTCACATCCTCCGTAATATCTTTTACCAGGATATCCCTCTGCATATTTGTTAGTCAATACGCTTCCCATTGCTTTCATTACATTTTCAGAAACAAAATTTTCTGATGCAATCATCTCAATTCCATGGGTTTGTCTTTGTCTTTCCTTTTCAATCAGGTCGAAAATAATGTCCATATTACTTTTAGTTTTTGAAATTTTCCACCCCAAATGTACGGAAAATCCTTTGAGATTTTGGTATTACGAAATATGATTTTTTGTTTTAAAATGTAATAAAATCCTATCAAAGCTCTTGATTAATGAACTTTTCACAATAATATTTGATCTCATCACGTACTTTTCCAAACACCAAATTGATTTCTTCTTCCGTTCCTGAAGCTTTTGCAGGATCCTGAAAGTTATGATGAAAAATTTTCGCTTTTGTTGGAAAATACGGGCAATTTTCTTTTGCATTGTCGCAAACGGTAATAACAAAATCAAAGTCAATATTTTTGTATTCATCAATAGCATTAGAGGTATGATGAGAAATATCGATTCCGTCTTCTCTCATTGTTGCAATCGCTTTTGGATTTACACCGTGGGTTTCAATTCCGGCACTGTAAACTTCTGCTTCCTCTTGGGCAAAATATCTCAAATAGCCTTCCGCAATCTGACTTCTGCAACTATTTCCGGTACAAAGAACAAGTATTTTCTTTTTCATATTTTAAACAAATAACCAAATGATATTAATAATGCAAAACTTGGGATCAAATCCGAAAATCAGCTGCAAAATAATAACTGAGGCTGTGATAATGATAGGTTTCTTATATTGAATCAGTTTATCTTTCATAGCTTAGCAACAACCGGAATTAGGCGAACAAGAATTCTGATTATTTCCTGCCAATTCACTTAAACTTATTTTCTGTTTTTGAGGAGGAATTCCGCAAGCATCCTGAGCAAGGCAAGCAGTCAGTTTATTTTTTAAAACAAAATGCTTTCCGTTGAATTCAAGATCATACTTTCCGATCGTTGTGTCCTGATATTCCACTTCAATTTCAAAATTTCCGATGCCTAATTTCTCTTCTGAAAGATGAATGATATGAAGGAGTTTTCCCGGTTTTAAACGATGTTCATAATCATCCGCATTCCAAAGTTGAAAGTTTACTTTTTCCTCTTTTCTGATGGTGCCGCCACAATCGATAAAGTTTTTGGTAACCATTCCGATTTCAGTTACATGAAAATGTTCGGGTACAAATTTCCCATTTTCAAGTTCAAATTCCACATTGTCTAATGTGGGAAGAATTTCTTTGATTTCTTCAAGTGTCATAATATATTGTATTTTAAATTGCAATATCGCAATATTACGATAATTTGTTTCAAATTTTTTTAGCAGCATTTCTGCTTTTTTACAGTAGAGATTAATTTAGAGAAAAAAGCATTCAGAACTTCAAACGCTTTTTCATCTATACAATAGCAAATTGAATTTCCTTCGATATTTCCTTTAATTAATCCTGCGTTCTTCAATTCCTTTAAATGTTGAGAAACGGTAGGCTGCGCCAATGGAAGTTCATTCACGATGTCTCCGCAAATACATTCATTTACCCTCAGCAAATATTCAATAATGGCAATTCGTGCAGGATGCCCCAAAGCTTTTGCAATCGTCGCAATTTTATTTTGCTGTTCGGTAAAAAAATCGGTTTTGGTTGCTCCCATAATTAAAACTATATCGCAATATTACGATAATAAATTTTCATATCCAATTAAATTCAAAAAAATCCTCTCAAAAGCTGAAAGGATGTATACATAACAATAAAAGTTTAAAACTCTTCTTCTGAAAGCTCTTTATTTACAACTGCTCCGGCAAAATTACCTTGTGCAACCGCATTCGCAACAGACCTCATCATCGTCACATTGTCTCCACAGGCAAAAACTCCCGGAATATTTGTTTTTTGCATCATATCTACTTTGATAAAGCCATTTTCATTTAATTCAATTCCTAAATCTTCAACATCAATATTTTGTTCGAAACCGATTTTCGCATACAATGCTTGTAACGAAACTTCTTTTCCGTTCTTAAAGATGATTTTTTGAATAGATCCGCTTTCATGCTGAACTTCTTCTATTTCATCTTCATTACTATTGATTTTATTCTGCTTGAATTTCTCAACTTGCTCTTCATTTAAAGCAGATTTTCCGTTAGTGAATAAAGTCAGGTCTTTTGTTAAGTTGTACACCAGTTTTGAAAAATCAAAGGCTATATCTCCATTAGCAAGAATCCCTGTTACTTCTCCTTTTACTTCGTATCCATGACAATACGGGCAATGAATTACAGAAATTCCCCAACATTCAGCAAAACCGGGAATATTTGGCATTATATCTTTAACTCCCGAAGCCAGAACGAGTTTTTTTGCATAAAATGTATCACCATTATCAGTTTTGATGATAAAACCATCAACATTTTTCTCCATCTTTACCACTACTCCATTCTGAAATTTTATGGTTTCATATTCTAAAACCTGGGCTTTTGCCAGATCGGAAATCTCTTTCGGAGTTTTCCCATCATGTGTAATGAAATTATGAGAATGCGGAGTCTGTCGGTTGCATGGTTGTCCGCTATCAATAATTAAAACATTTCGCAAAGATCTTCCTAAAGCCATCGCTGCCGATAAACCGGCATAGCTTCCTCCGATGATAATGACGTCAAATTTATTTTCCATAGGTTTATTGATTGTTGATTGTTGATTGTTGATTGTTGATTGTTACAAAGTTAAAATAAATTTTCATTAATGCGACTTAATCGCAATAATAATTTTTATATTTGCAGTATGGCTAAGAGAAATACCATCACCAAGCAATTAATTCTGGACTCTTTAAAGAAATCCAAGTCTGCGTTGAGTCAGGAAATTTTACAAAAAGAATTGGGAGAAGCCATAGATCGCGCAACGATTTACCGGGTTTTAAACAGTTTTTGTGAAGACGGAATTGTTCACAAGATCTTAGGTGATGACGGGAAATATTATTTTGCAGTTTGTGTAAATTGTTCAGAGAAAAAGCACAAGCATAATCATTTCCACTTCAGATGTTTATCCTGCGGAAAAATCGAATGTTTGCCGAATGAAATGGAAGTGAGATTGCCACATGGTTATCAATCGGTCAATTTTAATGGGTTTATTTCCGGCTATTGTAAAGATTGTTCGAATTCGTAGTTCTTTTTAATCATCGTTCCCTTTGCATGTTTCTTAATTAATAGATTCTTCAATCCGCTCCGCTTCTTTCAGAATGACAGATAAATCTTTTGCTTATTTAAACAAAAAATCCTGAGAAAATATCCCAGGATCACAGTTTGAAAATTTATAGTGTTAGTTTACTATTTTTTTGACTTTTCTTTCAGTTCTTCTTTGTCTTTATCAGATGGGTTCCAAACTTTTACTTCTGATTTCTGATCAATTCCTGATCCAGGAAGAATCTGAACGTTGATTCCGTCACTAGCTCCTAATTTGATATATACTTTTTTGAACTTTCCGTCTTTTTGTTTTACTTCAACAAAAGGAATATCTTTTCCATTCTTCTTTTCATACTGAACCAAAGATTCATCCAGTAACAAAGCATTTTTCTGAGAGTTCAATACAATTTCTCCATTAGCAGAAAAACCGGCTCTGATATATTCATTATTCGGATTATCAACATCTCCTTCTACAGGAAACTTGATCGTTCCGCCTGTATCTTTTCCTTTAGGAGCAATCATCGTAAGCTTCCCTGGGAAAGTTTTGTTTTGTAAGGCTCCGATTACAATATTCATGCTCATTCCTTGTTTTAATTTTCCAGCTTGCGCTTCATCAATTTCCCCTTGGAAGATCAAAGAGTTAAGATCTGCAATTGAACAAATGGTTGTACCAGCGTTGAAAGAGTTTGCCTCAATAACCTGACTTCCCACTTTTACAGGTACTTCCAGTACTGTTCCTGATGCTTTAGAACGAATCTGAGTCGTTGCTAATCCTTGCAATTCAGGCGTTGAACCTGTTTTTGCAATCTGTAATGCTTTTTGAGCAGTCGTTAATTGTTGCTGAGCATTTTTAAGGGTTTGTTGCTGAGAATATAATTGTTGCTGAGCATTTAAGTATTCCTGTTTTGAGATTACTCCCTGTTTGTATAATTTTGCCTGCATTGAAAACTGCTTCTGCATATTATCCACATTCAACTTAGCATTGCTGATCTGAAGCTGAGAATTGGACACATTCTGCTGCGCACTGTTCACATCAGAAAGATTCGGAACGATTCTTACTGTTGCGATCAACTGACCCACTTCTACTTTATCTCCTTCATCTACCAAAATTTTATCAATAATCCCTGCAATATTCGGTTTGATTTCAATTTCTTCTTTCGGAACGATTTTTCCGGTAGCCATCACTTTATCATCCATATTCTGAATGGTAGGTTTGCGGGTAAGGAAAGTCTCGCTCTCTTTAGAATTCGATTTCACCAGATACCCGATTCCCGAGAATAATGCCACTGCAAATAAAAGCCCCAAGAAAATGTAAATGGCTTTTTTCCAAGTGAATTTCTTTTTCATATGTATAGTTTATTTTTTATTAATTGGTTTTTATATTTATTAAATGATTAAAAAATCAAAGAATTAATTGTACAAAACTCATAACTCACATTTTTCAATCCATAACGTTTACTCAGTTCTTAAAGCTTCGATTGGTCTGATTTTCACAGCTCTCTGTGCCGGAATCATTCCAATGATCAATCCCAGAATAACCATTACCGCCATTGCTGCGAAAACGTTTCCATAATTTACCGTCGGATTATAAAACGGAAAGGAATCCTGACCTTTTGTAACAATATCTAAAATCATTAATACAAAGATTCCAGACATGAATCCGAGCAATCCGGACGAAAGCGTAATGACCACACTTTCCAGCAAAATCTGGTTTCTAACTTCAGATGGCTTCGCCCCTAAAGCTCTTCTGATCCCAATTTCTTTGGTTCTTTCTTTTACCGTAATTAAAAGAATGTTTGAGATGGCAATTACTCCCGCAAGAATCGTTAATGTCCCTACAATGATGGTTAAAAGCTGCATACCGGATAAAAAACCTGTCAGTTTTTTAAATTCTTTTCCAAGGTTAAAAGTTCCGAAAGCATTCGTATCATCCGGTGACACATTATTTTTTGATTTCAATTGCTGCCTTACTTTTTCTTCTACTTTATTTACATCTGCATTCGGTTTGCTTACAATAGCGAAAAAATCTACATTATCCCCGTTGTTATACATTTTTGTAAAAGTTGAAAGCGGGATAAAAACCGTTTGATCGTTTTCCATTCCCCCTCCTTTTTTCACTCTGAAAACTCCAATCACATTAAAGAAAATACCTTTAATATTAATGGATTTTCCCAATGGATTTTCATTCTTTTTAGCGTCGAAAAAGTTTTTGTAAACTTCTTCTCCAATGACTACAACATTTTTATTTTGTGAAATATCCGCATCGTTAAGATATCTTCCGAATATTAATTTTTTCTCTGAGATTTTATTTCCCAATGGATAATCACCATTCAAAGTATACGTTGCTGATTTTCCGTTTCTGGACATTTGCTCTCCTGCATTCCCAAAGTTTCCTCTTGAATTCTGCGGAGAAATGTAATCTATTTCGGGAATTTTCCTTTTTAATATTTCAATATCTTCAAGCTTCAGGTGAACCTGTCTTCCTTTCGGGAAACCGTCGTAAGGAATCGATGTATTCTGAGCCCAAAGGAATATAGAATTCGTTGCAAAACCTGAAAACAATTTATCGAAACCGTTTTCCATCCCTTTTGCCGCTCCAAGCAAACTTACATACAAAAACATACCCCAACCCACACCAATCATGGTAAGGAATGTTCGAAGCTTATTATTCTTCAATGAATAATAAATTTCCTGCCAAGTATCTTTTTTGAATATGATATTCATCTGTGTTACGTTATTAGTTATTCTGTTCTAAGCGCTTCAATCGGTTTAATTCTTGATGCCCTGTATGCTGGTACAAACCCTGCAATCAATCCTGAAAAAATCAGTGCGATGAATGCCATAATGATCGTTCCCCATCCTACACTCGGGCTTTTAATGAAATACTCTTCAAGATTATCCCCAATTAAATTTAATGCTAAAATACCCAATCCTACTCCTACAAATCCTGAAACTACAGTTATCACAACGCTTTCCTGAACAATCAAAGCAACAATACTTCTCGGCTTCGCACCAATAGCCTTTCGAACCCCGATTTCTTTGGTTCTTTCTTTTACGATATACACCATGATGTTACTGATCCCGATAATTCCGGCCAACAATGTCCCCATACCGATAAATCCTACAATTGCCGTAAGAACTGCCATGAAAGTAAATGTATCATTCATGTTTTGAGCATTATTCCAGACTCTTACCCCATTTTCGTCGTTAGGAGAAACGTTTTTTCTGGCTTTTAATCTTTCTTTTAATTCGTCACCATATTTTATAGCTTCCTGCGGATTTAATTTATCATTATAAGCGATATAATTTATACTCACCGTATCAGAACCTTTTTTCATTTGCTGCAATGTTGTAATAGGAACTGTAATATGTCTTTCGTCCCAATCACCTCCGTCATCGGAGAAAACTCCTACAACCTTAAACATCGTACCATTTATATTTAATTCTTTTCCAACCGGACTTCCGTTTTTAATTAAATCCCTTTGTACCATTCTTCCGATTACGGCAACATTTTGCTTTCTTTCCAAATCTGTGGGTGTCAGATAACGACCGTCCAACATTTTCCGATTTTCGATAATTTTCTCTTCAGGTTCAGCTCCATTAATTTGATAATTTCCGCTTTCTTTACCATATTTAACTAATAAGTTCGCGGTATATCTCGGTGTAGAACTTCCTACTTTTTCTTTATCCACATTCACCAGGAAATCATAGTCAGAATTATTCATCGTGACAATTCTGTCGGATTGAAGTCCTTTATAAGCAATGGTTGTTTTTCCTGTAACGATTGAAATCAGGTTTTGAGCATCTCTCGCGAATCCTTGTGTGAAAGCATTCTGAAGTCCCGTTCCGATTCCGAAAAGCACAATAAAAATAAATAACCCTAAAGCCACGGTAAAACCTGAAAGTACCGTTCGCAATACATTACTGCGAATAGAACTGAATATTTCCTGCCAACGATCTAGGTCGAACATGTTTTATGTATTAAAAGATTGAAGAATCAGATTCTTTAAATTTTCAAATTGATCTATAAAACCAATTGTTTTATAAACCCGTCACTTTCTATAATTCCGTCTTTCAGGATTACATTTCTTTTGGTTTGTGCAGCCACATCAGGTTCGTGAGTTACCACAATGATCGTCTTTCCGTCATTGTTAATCTCCTGAAGCAATTTCATAATGTCGTGCGTCGTTTTTGAATCAAGCGCACCGGTAGGCTCATCAGCTAAAATCACTTTAGGATCCGTAATCAAAGCTCTTGCAATAGCAACTCTTTGTTTCTGACCTCCGGAAAGCTCATTCGGAAGGTGATCTGCCCACTGAGCAAGACCTACTTTTTCCAAATATTCCATTGCCCTCTGATTCCGCTCTTTTCTTGATACATTTTGGTAGTATAATGGAAGCGCCACATTTTCTAAAGCTGTTTTGTACCCGATCAAATTAAAAGATTGAAAGATAAAACCTAAAAACCTACTTCTGTATTCTGCAGCTTTTACCTCAGACAAATGTTCGATAGGAACGCGATCCAATTCATAAGTTCCTGAATCTTTTTCATCCAAAATACCTATTATATTAAGAAGAGTCGATTTTCCGGACCCCGAACTTCCCATAATAGAAACAAATTCTCCTTCGTCAATATTAAGGTTAATCCCTTTGAGAACGTGTAATTTACTCTTACCCGTGTCGTATGACTTATGTAAATTCTGAATTACTAACATTAAGTGATTTTCATTTTGTTTTCTTATAAGTAGAAGATATTTTTATTTTGTTACAAGAATTACAATTAATTAAAATATTTAATTGTTTAATAAGTAAACAACTAAAAAACAATGATTTACAAAATAATGTTTAATTAAAACCATTCCAAACCATTTAAATTTAAAAGCTAAGTATCTCGAAACCAATGGTAGAGCAAGTTCCTAACAAATGTGGAAAACTTTTAGCTTTAAAATTCAAACATTTAAGCTTTCCCCCTTTCAAAATAGGTTCCTGTTTTCTAACTTTGTGCATCGCTGGTCACAAGAGATGAAGGAAAATCCAAGTGGATAAGTTTACAAAACAACCATTTGATATTCAATCCATTATTCATCTTTTGAATGTTATTCACACGGATCGTTTTTGTAAAATTTTAAAAGACATTATTTTAATATGGGAATTTTTGATAAAAGAGTAAGTTATAAGCCATTCGAATATCCGGAGGTTCTTCAATTCGTAGAAGCGATCAACAAATCGTTTTGGGTACATTCGGAAGTAGACTTTACTGCAGATGTTCAGGATTTTCATTCACAATTGGAACCCCATGAAAAACATGCAGTAAAAAACGCATTGTTGGCTATTGCACAAATTGAGGTATCTGTAAAAACATTCTGGGGAAATCTATACAACCACCTTCCAAAACCGGAACTTAACGGTTTAGGAGCTACTTTTGCAGAATGTGAATTCCGCCACTCAGAAGCTTATTCAAGACTTTTGGAGGTTCTGGGATATAACGAAGAATTTGCAAACGTAATAGAAATTCCTGCTGTAAAAAAGAGAATTGATTTCTTATCAAACGTTTTGAAACACGCGAATTCTGCAACGCCGAAAGAGTATGTTTCATCTCTTCTATTATTCAGTATTTTGATTGAAAACGTTTCTCTTTTCTCACAATTTGCAATCATCCTTTCTTTCACAAGATTTAAAGGATATATGAAAAACGTTTCTAATATTATTGCCTGGACTTCTGTTGACGAACAAATTCATGCTAATGCTGGAATTTATTTAATCAACAAAATCCGTGAGGAACAACCTGATCTTTTAACTGATTCTGATATTGAAGACATCTATACTTTGGTAGATCAATCGGTAGAACTGGAAGGCGAAATCCTTGACTGGATCTTTGAATTAGGTGAATTAAGCGTTTTCTCAAAAGAAGACTTATTAAATTTCATGAAATACCGTGTTGATGACAGTTTGAAGAAAATCAACATGAAAACAAAATACAATGTCTCTCCTGAACAATACAGACCGATGGTTTGGTTCGAAGAGGAAGTTTTTGCGAATTCCATGGATGATTTCTTTGCAAAAAGACCGGTAGATTATACAAAACACGATAAGAGTATTACTGCGAACGATCTTTTCTAAAATTTAAATTTTTAGAAGCGAGCGTCAAAGCAGTTAGCATTAAAGGTGTCATGCTGAGCGGAGTCGAAGCATCTTTAAAAACAGATTCCACGTTCCTTAAGAATGACAGTCTGTTTAAAATAAAAATCAAGCACAAAATGATTAATGTAATTGTAACCTATACTGTAAAACCGGAATTCGTTCCGGAAAACAAGATAAATATTCAAAAGTTTTTAGATGATTTCAAAAATCTAAACCCAGAAACATTTGAATATAAAGTATATGTAAAAGAAGATGGTATTACATTTTTACATTATTCCAATTATATCAATGAAGAGGTACAGCATGAGGTTCTGAATGTTCCGTCTTTTAAAGAATTCCAAAGATTAAGAGATGAAAGTGGACTAAACGGTTCACATAAAGTAGAAATTTTACAAACAGTATAAAAAACAAAATTCCGAAGCACTCAACCTGTTTCGGAATTCGAAAATATAAAGACTATGGAAGAACAAAACAACAATATATGGTGGCTCAATGAAGAATCTGAGCAAATGCTTAACAGAGGATATCTTCTAAAGGGAGAAACAGTAGACGGTGCTATCGAAAGAATCACTACTGCTGCTGCCAAAAAACTATACAAACCTGAACTTCAGCCCGCATTCAAAGAAATGATTACCAAAGGCTGGATCAGTTTCTCATCTCCTGTTTGGGCAAATATGGGAACACAAAGAGGTCTTCCTATTTCTTGTTTCAACGTTCATATTCCGGACAGCATTGAAGGCATTACTCACAAAATGGGTGAAGTGATCATGCAGACAAAAATCGGAGGAGGAACTTCAGGATATTTCGGAGAACTTCGTAACAGAGGAACTGCCGTTACAGACAACGGAAAATCATCGGGAGCTGTTTCTTTCATGAAGCTTTTTGATACGGCAATGGATGTCGTTTCTCAAGGTGGGGTAAGAAGAGGTGCGTTTGCAGCTTATCTTGATATCGACCACGGAGACATTGAAGAATTCTTATCGATTAAAGACATCGGAAGTCCGATCCAGAACTTATTTACAGGAGTTTGTGTTCCGGATTACTGGATGCAGGATATGATTGATGGCGATATGGAAAAACGTAAAGTTTGGGCAAGAGTGCTGGAAAGTCGTCAGCAAAAAGGTCTTCCGTATATTTTCTTTACCGATAACGTAAACAGAAACAAACCTCAGGTTTACAAAGACTTAGGAATGCCTGTAAATGCAAGTAACCTTTGTTCTGAAATCATGCTTCCTTCTACAAGAGAAGAGTCGTTCATCTGCTGTTTATCATCAATGAACTTAGAGTTATACGACGAATGGAAAGATACAAATGCTGTACAATTAGCAGTTTATTTCCTTGATGCCGTTTTAACTGAGTTTATCGAGAAAACTGAAGGAAACTATTATCTTCAGGGAGCAAGAAACTTCGCTATGCGTCACAGAGCGCTTGGATTAGGAGTTTTAGGTTACCATTCTTATTTACAGAAAAACATGATTCCGTTCGAAAGTTTTGAAGCCACTCAATTCAATGCAAGAGCTTTCAGACATATTAAAGAACAGGCAGAAATAGCTTCAAGAGAACTTGCCAATATTTATGGTGAGCCAGAATTACTGAAAGGATACGGATTGAGAAATACCACTACAATGGCCATTGCTCCTACCACTTCAAGTTCTGCGATTTTAGGACAAACTTCTCCGGGAATCGAACCATTTGCTTCTAACTATTATAAGGCTGGTCTTGCAAAAGGAAACTTTATGCGTAAGAACAAATATTTAGCAAAATTGCTGGAAGAAAAAGGTCTTGACAACGAAGAAACATGGAGAACCATCATGTTGAATCACGGTTCAGTTCAGCATTTGAAAGAATTAACTGACGAAGAAAAAGCAGTATTCAAAACATTTAAAGAAATTTCTCCGATGGAGATCATTTCTCAGGCTGCACAAAGACAGCAATATATTGATCAGGCCCAGTCATTGAACTTACAAATTCCTTCTACAATGCCCGTAAAAGATGTCAACTATCTTTATATTGAAGCATGGAAAAAAGGAGTAAAAACACTATATTATCAAAGAAGCTCTTCAGTTTCTAAGGAACTGATGGTGAATTTTGTTAGCTGCTCAGCTTGTGAAGCATAGCAAATAACTGACTATTAAAAATAACTAGCTAAGCCGCAGAAATATTCTGCGGTTTTTTATTTTCACAAATGCAATAGAGGCAGGAAAATACATTCCGTCTACAGTTTTAGCTTTAAAAATTGCAAAATATTTTGATAAAAAAGTGGAAGATATTTTTTTACTTGAAAATAACGATTAGTTATAATCAAAACTAAATATTATTAGCAAAAAACCATAGAAATTCTGTGGTTTTTTATTTAATTTTGCATCTAATCAAATGAAATAAACAATTTTTACAGGAAAAAAGTAGCAATTTACAAGTATTAAAAAGAATAAATAACAATATTAAGCTCTTAAATTCTTAAATTCGCTATAGACAAAAATATTCTTATGAAATTCGGACAAGTTGAAGACCCCTCACAAATAGATTTCACTCTACCAAAAGATCATCCAAGAACAAAAGATATTTTAAAGCAAAACAAAAAAGGCTTAGAAAACATCTCCATCGGATGCGCCAAATGGAATAAAACAGATCTAAAAGGCTTTTATCCAAAGGGGACAAAAGATGAGCTTTCCTATTATTCTACGCAATTTAATTCTATTGAACTGAATGCCACTTTCTACGGAATGCCAACTCCGGAGCAGGTACAAACCTGGAAGGAAAAAACACCGGCAGATTTTAAGTTTTTCCCCAAAATTACCAATACGGTTTCCCACTTCAGAAGATTACTAAATATTGATGATGTGGTGACACAGTTTGCTTCAGCGGTTCTGAATTTTGATGAAAAATTAGGAATGGTTTTTCTTCAGCTTCATGACAATTTTAAGCCTAAAGATTATGAAAGGTTAGAAAAATTTGTCAATAATTGGCCTCAGGAAGTACCGTTAGCCGTCGAGTTAAGAAATACAGACTGGTTCAGTGATGAGGAAATTCTTAACAAAACCTGTGATCTTTTTGAGCAGAATAATATCACCAACATTATAGTAGATACAGCCGGAAGACGAGATATGCTTCATATGAGACTGACTACTCCAAATGCTTTTATCAGATATGTAGGAGCTAATGCTGAAAGTGATTATGAAAGACTGGACGACTGGCTGGAACATCTGACCAAATGGAAAAAAGAAGGACTTCAGAATCTTTACTTCTTTGTACATCAGAACATTGAAAAAGCATCTCCTCTTTTATCTGCTTATTTCATAAAAAAAATGAACGAAGAGTGGAAAACTGAACTGAAACTCCCTCAAATGGCAACTGAAAATATGCAAACGCTTTTTTAGTTCACAAAAATCAATTCATCAAAACAACATTATTAATTAAAAATAAATAAAATTTAGCTCAAGAAAACAACAAGTTAGCAACAAAAAAACTCAAAAAACTCGACAATAAAAATATATTTTGAATATTTAGAAAATTCACTATATTGTGATCACATAAATCACACTAATGTAGAGTTATTAAAAACTAAAACCATGGAAAACGAAATTTGTACAATCACCCTCACAGGAGATCAGCCGGAGCAGTATACCTTCTACAGTGACAATACTATAAAGAAGGTAGATAATACCGACCATCAGAAACCATTAATAGAATGGTTGAATCCTAAACAAATAAACAAACATAATAAAGACAGAATTATCAGAAGCTGTCCGGAAGATGTAAAAGAAATTGTAATGCAGATTCTAGATTATCCTTAAGTAAGGAACAATCAAACAACTGCTTATTTTAAATCGAAATCAACCACATAAACATATATAGACTTTACGCAAAAATTGCGGATAGAAAAACAGATGTTTATGTGGTTTAAACATTTTTAGACCGCTCTGCCCAATTTATTTTTTCTCAGGAATAAAGAAAGATTTAAGAATAAAAGAAGGAGATTCAAGGTTACTAAAACCCCAATTTTAGTATTCTCCTGATGATAGGTTTCTACTTCTTTTTTTGCAATATCAGACAGCTTTACACTTTGATTGATATAATTCTGTACTTCAATCATCTGATCAATATTTTTATTCGGAACCGCATGCTGAGAAAAGTAAACAGCATTCTTTTTTCCCAGATAACCGATAATCCAATATTCATCAGAAGTATCCATTTTCAGATATTCAATTCTGTAATATTCGGGACGAATCCTGCCTAAATGCATCACTTCAAGAGCATTATTTTTATCAATCCTGTTTACATTAATCACATAAAAATCCAAAGACTGAGGAAGCTTATTGATCAATTGCAAGGCAACAGCATTCTGTACAACACCGATTGAGCTTTTTTTGATAAACCAATAGGTAAAAAGAGAAATGGAAAAAACCAGTGCTACTGCTCTGAAGATCTTTGCCCACCCCGATCTCACCTTTGATAAAAACAGCGAAATTATAAGAGTAATTAATATGATAAAAAGTAGGTACCCCATATTACAAAGATAGTCAATTAAGAAATCTTCTAATCAACATTCCATTCCTTATAAAACTGATCAAGGAACTTAAGCATAAAATCATGCCTTTCCTCTGCTATTTTCTTTCCTTCAGAAGTATTCATAAAGTCCTTTAGCAAAAGGAGTTTTTCATAGAAGTGATTAATTGTTGTTCCGTTAGACTTTTTATATTCTTCCTTAGACATATTAAGACTCGGCTGAATATTCGGATCGTACATCGGATTATTTTTAAAACCTCCGAAATTAAAGGTTCTGCCGATTCCGATGGCTCCGATGGCGTCAATTCGGTCTGCATCCTGAACGATTTTAAGCTCGATAGGGAGATTTTCAGGAGCTTCTCCTCTATTCTTAAATGAAATATTTTTGATCACAAATAGAACCTGTTCAATAATATTTTCAGGAGTATTCTGACTTTCTAAAAATTCGCGAGAGATTTTCAAAGCCAATGTTTCATCTCCATTATGAAATTTAGGATCTGCAATATCATGTAATAATGCTGAAAGTTCTACTACCTCAACGTTACACTCTTCCTTTTCAGCAATTTTCTTAGAAAGTTTCCAGACTCTTTCGATATGAAACCAGTCATGCCCCGCTTCTGCTCCTTCTAATTTTTCTTTTACAAATTGTATCGTGTTATCAATCAAATTATTCATTTACCAGTTCTTTTAAAATAATTTCCCAAAGTTTTTTATTATAACTTCTGAAAAAATTAACATGCCCAATTTCTCCTTTTTCCGATTCAGAGGTTTTTACGATTCTATAGGTTGGCTTAAGATTCGAATACGTATCTTCCAATAAGCTTCTCACCCCTTTTTCAGTAAGCCATGCATCATCTTCTGCGCGGATTACAAATACTTTCTGCGTTAATTTTTTAGAATAGTCCTCTATTTTATCCAACAATCTGTTAGTAGATTTCTTGTTCAAAATTAAGGTTCTCCAGTCATAAGCGCAATTTTTTGGAAGACTTTCTCCTAAACCAAACCAATTTGCCGGAAAATATCCTAAAAGCTCCGTAAAGAGAGGTTGTGCTACCCCAAATCCAAAAAAGGCTTCTGCCCTAGTCTGCCATTTCAAATTTCCTACAAAAGCATTTTGAGTGCCTACAAAAACAAATTCCTTAAATATCTCAGCATCTTGATTCATTCCTAAAATCAGTGCGCCAACAGAATGTCCCAAACAATATTTTGTGTATGTCGAAAATTCTTCCTGCAGATAATCTGTAAGGGCTTTAAAATCTTTCGTTCCCCAAGTTCTCATCGAGGCTTTGAAATGCTTCATTTTTAAAGGCTTTGAAAGACCAATCCCGGCATAATCATAAGTAATCACAGTAAACCCTTGTTCTGCCAGAAAATGAGCAAAAGAAAAATAAACCTGCTGCTTTACTCCTGTCGCCGAATTAATCAGCAAAACCTTTCGGTTACTTTTTTCAGGAATAAAAACATGAACTGCTAGATTTACGCCATCCTCAGTTTTAAGAATAATTTTTTCCATAAAACAATAAAAAGTCCACTTCAAAAATGGACTTTTTATTTTAAAATATTTTATCTGAAATCTTTATTTCAGTATGCGGCAAATAGTTGTTTAAACTTATACAAATCAAATACTAACCTACAAGCACTTCTATGAACTCAGTTACAATTTTTACAGGTTCTCCGTTTTTGTTATACCCTATGTAACTTGCATAAAATCCTTCTCCATATCCTGTTTCAAAGGCAAAAATAGTTCCCGAATGTTCTTCTGAAGGTTTTAAAAATGCATACTGGTCTATTGCACCGTTTTCATCAAAGAAATACTCATGAAAAAACTCTTCATAAATCCCCATGAAATCAACTCCTTTGCTTTTGTATAATTTCTGTTCTAATTCATTAAGATTGTTTTGCGTATCAACATCCATAAAACAGCCCATTCCGCTTTCTACAGGATATCCAAAAACTTCTCCTTCAGCTAAATCTTTTACATTTTGTCCAACTGTTGTCGCCATTTTCCATTCAGAAATTTCCGAATTACTGAAAATAATTTCGGCATACGCCACACAATTGCTTTCTCTTTCTTTGTGTAATAAAACAGAAAAATCTCCTTTTGGAAATTCCGTTGCAAAAGGCTGCATATCATTTGTAATCAAAGGATCACAAGACACCAGCTTTCCACTTGAAAGATAGATCTTCCCCACTTCGAAGCTTTCCAGTAATGGACTTTCTACAAAGTTTTTTGAGAATAGTTTTTGTATATTTTCTAGGTGTGTCATTTTAATTTCAATTAATTTTCTCCAGTGTCAGGCTGAGCGGAGTCGAAGCCTCCTTTATCTTGTTCAAAATTATCAGAATGACTTTCATTTTTACAAATTGACAAGTCTTTTAATTTCTCCCAATTATCATTTATAATGGCTTCTTTCTTTTTTCGGTTCCAACCTTTCACTTGTTTTTCAAATGCTATGGCTTGAAGTACATCATTAAATTCATAAAAGAAGACAAGTTCAACAGGTCTTCTTTTATGAGTATAACTTTCAGGGTATTTTCCAGATTGATGCTGAGCCAGCCTCACTTCAAGGTTATTCGTAATCCCTGTATAATAAGAATTGTCTGAACATTTTAAAATGTACAAGAAATACTGTTCCATTTTTATTTTAAACAGGCTTCGACTCCGCTCAGCCTGACATCCCGACAATTTTACGTTTAATGATCCAAGACCAATCTACAAACTCTTCAGCTTCTCTTCCAAAATTGCAATTTTATCAAGCGCATCTTTTTGCTTTTTACGCTCAACTTCTACAACTTCAGGTTTTGCATTGGCTACAAACTTTTCGTTTGAAAGTTTTTTATCAACAGAGATCAGGAATCCTTTTAAATATTTCAATTCTTCTTCTGTCTTGATTTTTTCTTCTCCTAAATCTAGGTTTTCACTTAAAGGAATAGAAACTTCTGTTGCACCTACCAAGAATGTAAAACTAGGTTTATCAGTTTTTGTACCAAAATGAATTTCAGAAACGTTTGCTAATTTTTTAATAACAGATTCGTTTGCGAATTCTGAAGCATTGGTATATACTTCAGCAGCTTCTCTTGGAGAAATTCCTTTTGTCTGACGGTAGTTTCTAATTCCTGAAATAATTTCTGCCGCAGCATCGAAGTTTTTAATGATAGTCTCATCAAATGTTTCTGCTTTTTTCTGCTGAGAAATCATTAGTGCATTCTCAATACTTCTTTCAGAAATGGTCTGCCATAATTCTTCTGTTAAGAAAGGCATAAACGGATGCAATAACTTCATTAATTCTTCAAAGAAGTAGATTGTTTTATTATACACCTCTTTAGAAATTCCTTCTCCGTAGTTGGGTTTAATTGCTTCCAGATACCAAGCACAGAAATCATCCCAGATCAGTTTATAAATCAAATGCAAAGCATCAGAAATTCTGAATTTTTCAAACTGATCATTAATCTCAACAATCGTTTTATTCAATTTATTTTCAAACCATTCGATCGTTTCTATTTCTGTTGTATTGGCAGGTTTATCTTCATGATTCCACATGTTAATCAAACGGAATGCACTCCAGATTTTCGTCATGAAGTTTCTTCCCTGAAGCATTAAATCTTCATCAAAAAGAAGGTCATTTCCGGCTGCAGAACTCAATAAAATCCCTACACGAACACCATCTGCTCCATATTTATCCATCAGTTCCAACGGATCCGGTGAATTTCCTAAAGATTTTGACATCTTTCTTCTCTGCTTATCCCTTACAATTCCTGTAAAATAAACATTTTTGAACGGAACTTCTTTTCTATATTCCAATCCGGCCATGATCATTCTGGCAACCCAGAAGAAGATAATATCCGGACCTGTTACCAAGTCTGATGTCGGATAATAATAATTGATGTCTTTATTTTCAGGATCTAGCAATCCATCAAAAACTGACATTGGCCACAACCAAGATGAGAACCATGTATCAAGAGCGTCTTCGTCTTGTTTTAGGTTCGAGATTTCGAGATCCGAGTTTCCAGTTTTTTCTTTAGCCAAAGCTAAAGCATCTTCGATGTTTTCTGCAACTACGAAATCATTTTCTCCATCACCATAATAATACGCAGGAATCTGTTGTCCCCACCAAAGCTGACGGGAAATATTCCAATCGCGGATGTTTTCCATCCAGTATTTGTACGTATTTTTAAACTTCTCAGGATAGAACTTCACCTCATCATCCATTACAACATCTAAAGCCGGTTTTGCAATTTCAGACATTTTTAAGAACCACTGAACAGAAACTTTCGGTTCGATAACCGCACCAGTTCTTTCAGAAGTCCCTACTTTATTTACATAATCTTCTGCTTTCAGTAAAAGATTTTTTTCTTCTAATTCTTTTGCGATTTGTTTTCTTACATCAAATCTGTTTTTTCCGGCATAATGTAAACCGTAATCGTTAAGATTTCCGTCATCATCCAAAGCATCAATCATCTGAAGATTGTGTTTTTGTCCGATTTCGTAGTCATTGATGTCGTGAGCAGGCGTAATTTTCAAAGCTCCCGTTCCGAATTCAATATCAACATATTCGTCCTCGATGATCGGAATAACTCTGTCAACGATCGGTACAATAACTTTTTTACCTTTTAAATGAGCATATCTCTCATCATTAGGATTGATACAAACGGCAGTATCCCCGAAAATAGTTTCAGGACGTGTTGTAGCCACCGAAAGGAATTCTTCCGAACCTTCGATTTTATATTTCAGGAAATATAATTTTCCGTTTTGTTCTTTAAAGATTACTTCTTCGTCAGAAATATTGGTTTTCGCCTCAGGATCCCAGTTTACCATTCTGTACCCACGATAAATCAATCCTTTGTTATAAAGATCAACAAAAGATTTTATTACCTGCTGAGAAAGTTTAGGTTCCATGGTGAAACGGGTTCTGTCCCAATCGCAAGAGCAACCTAGTTTTTTCAACTGCTCAAGAATAGTTCCTCCGTATTTATCAGTCCAGTCCCATGCGTGTTTTAAGAATTCTTCGCGGGTAATATCAGACTTACTGACCCCTTCTGATTTCAGTTTAGCAACAACTTTAGCTTCAGTAGCAATTGAAGCGTGATCTGTTCCCGGAATCCAACAAGCATTGAAGCCCTGCATTCTTGCACGACGAACCAGAACATCTTGAAGGGTATTATTCAGCATATGCCCCATGTGTAAGATCCCCGTAACGTTCGGTGGAGGAATTACAACAGTGTAAGGCGGCTTGTCATTCGGCTCTGAATGGAAGTATTTGTTTTCCAACCAGTAATTGTACCACTTTTGTTCTGTTTCCTGTGGATTGTACTTTTCTGAAATCTGCATAAATTCTATTACTTTAATTTACAATTTGCAAAAATAGTCTAAAGAAAAAAAATTTTAAGTATGAATTAAAATAATTTTTAACTTTGTTTCTTAAAATTTATCTAACTACATATTTAATATTCAAGAATATGAAAAAATTAATTGCAGGAATTGCATTATTTGGAACATTTGCGATTGCATCTGCTCAGACTATTACATTTGACAAAACTACTTTTGACTATGGTATGATTAAGCCAGGTTCTGATGGAACAAGATTCTTCACTGTAACGAACACTGGTGATAAGCCTTTGATTATTTCAAACGTAAAACCATCTTGCGGATGTACAACTCCTGAATTCAGCCAAGACCCAATTTTACCAGGAAAATCTGCTAAAATTAAAGTAGGTTACAATACAGCTAATGCAGCTCCTTTCAACAAAATGATTGAAGTATTTTCTAACGACCCAGTAAACAGCAGAAGTGTAATTTACATTAAAGGGGACGTAAATGCTAATGCTCCAGATCCAAAACCATTAACTCCTGCTGAGTTAAAAGAAAAGGCGAAAGCTGAAAAAAAAGCAGCTAAGATTGCTAAAAGAGAAGCTAAGAAAGCAGCAAATACTGCAGTGCAAAAATAATCTCTACTCAAAAAAATAAAAAAACCGTCTCCGTGGAGACGGTTTTTTTATTACATTTATACTAGACTTACTTTCAAATATGAGTCTAAATCAAGTTTTAACACCATTAACCTACAAAATATATGGACACTAATTTCTCTGACGATTTTCTCATTAAAGGCAATTTTTCTATAAAAAAAGTTTCAACAGAATATAAAGGAAAACTTACCAAAGAAGACGGAGAGCGACTATTGATTCTTGAAAAAGAAAAGCTTCGGGAACTTCAGGAAAAATTATATTCAGACGGAAGCCAATCTCTTTTAATTATCCTTCAGGCTATGGACGCTGCCGGAAAAGACAGTTTAATAGAACATGTTTTCGGTGGAGTAAATCCACAAGGATGCAACGTGACAAGCTTTAAAACTCCAAGTTCAAAGGAATATTCTCACGACTTTTTATGGAGACAATATTTAGCATTACCACAAAAGGGAATAATCGGTATTTTCAACCGTTCGCATTACGAAAGCGTTTTAGTGTGCAAAGTACATCCTGAGTATAATTTAAGTGAAAAAACATGGAAGTCTGTAAAAGATTTTGATAATAAATTCTGGGAAAACCGCTACGAAAGCATCCGTAATTTTGAAAAGCACCTTTCTCAAAACGGAACCACCATTATCAAAATATTCTTAAATGTTTCTAAAGGCGAACAAAAGAAAAGATTTCTCGATCGGATTGATGAACAGGAAAAAAACTGGAAATTCTCTTTAGGTGATCTTCCTGAAAGAGCTTTATTTGATCAATATATGAAATGTTATGAAGAGGCTATTAACGAAACTTCAAAAGATCACGCACCGTGGTATGTTTTACCGGCAGATGATAAATGGTTTGCCAGAGTAGCTGCTATTCAAATCATTATTGATACCCTTGAAAAAATGAATTTAAAATATCCTAAGCTTTCGGAAAAAGACAGACAGGGCTTGCAGGAAGCGAAGAAACAATTAGAAAACGAATAAAATATGACAATTTGGAGGGCAATTATAATATCATTGATATTTTTATTTTTTGGTTTTTTAATTTATTCTTTATTAGATATATTAAGGTTGTTTATAAATTTAAGTCATTACAGCTACAATTTCTACCAAATATTTATAAATATTATATCTCAAATCTGTTCATTTTTTATAATTAAAAAAATATTCTTTTCTAAAGAACAACTATCCTTACAGAAGCCTTCTACTAATTTTTATATTTTTATTGTATTATCTTTATTTATTGTTGGAGATCTTACTTTTCAATATGGATTTAATAATATTCAGGATATCATTTTTAAGAAAAATACTATGAGTGATACAAATGGAGGAAATATTCCCTTTTCATATTTTGTATTAAGATTGATAAAAGGTTGTGTAGTTGCTCCGCTAGTTGAAGAATTATTTTTCAGAAAATTTATTCAGGAAAATTTATCTAAACGTTATACTAATACATTTGCATTACTAAGTGCAAGTATTTTATTTTCCTTATACCATACAGATTTAAGTTCTTTTTTTCAAATTTTTATTTTGGGAATAAGCTTAGGTATTGTGTTTCAGGAAACCCATAGAATTGAATATTCCATCATTTTTCATTCTGTTTCAAACTTTATTATATATTCATTTAACTATTATTATAGGGAAGAAAGTCTCCAAAATAGCTATAATAATTTAATTTATGTAATAATGGGATTAGTAACAATAATGTTTGGGATCTGGATTTTAAAAACGAAAAAAAAATTATATAAAAAATCACGAGAAAATCTATAAGCCGGATTTTGTACTTCCGAAGAAGTGCCTGTTATTTATCTGCGTCTTACATTGCTGCAAAACTTTAGCTGATTACCCCTCGGCTTTCAGAGCGAGCAACTCCTATTTTCATTACTGAAAAGAACCGATATACTTATCATTGCACTACAAAGAGTTTACCTGGTTTCACTACAGCCGAACTGTACCTGCTTTCTGTTGCACTTGTCCTACCCTCGCGGGTGACGGATGTTATCCGCTTTGCTGCTCTATAGTGTCCGGACTTTCCTACCTCCCGATAAACGGGAAATCAACAAGCCGATTTTCTCGTGGCTGCAAAGATAACAAAATGTGAATTGTAAATCGTCAATTAAATTCTTTGTCAATTTAAAACTTTGACTTTCTAAAAAAGATTCATTATTCACTTACGAAGTAAAATTGACAATTGACTTATTATTATTATCTTCGTGCAACTAAATTACATATCCTCATTGGCTTCAAAAGAAAAAGAATTTGCGCAACTTATTAAAGATAATCAGGGATTGATTATCAAAGTTTCGCGTCTTTACACCAATTCTTTGGAAGATGAAGAAGATCTTTTTCAGGAAATTGTCTTACAGCTTTGGAGAAGCTATGGCTCTTTTAAAGGAAATTCCAAAATTTCTACCTGGATGTATCGTGTCGCTTTAAATACTGCCATTACCCTTTTCAGAAAAAAAAGTAAAAGCCCGCTTACCAATGAGCTGGATATTAATCACAAAGATTTTGTAGAGGATGATGATGAAAAGCAACAGCAGATCTCTCTTTTATACACTGTGATTAAGACCCTTCCCAATATAGAGAGAGCCATCGTCATGATGTATCTGGATGATTTGCCTTACAAGGATATTGCAGAAAACCTCGGGATCACCGAAGTAAATGCGCGTGTGAAAATGAACAGATTAAAGAAAACCCTTAAAGAAAAGATGGAAAAACATGCCTGAATTTGATTTAGATAGCTTTAAGAAAACATGGCAAGAACAGCCTGTTCAGGAAAAATATGACAACACTGAAATTCTTCAGATGCTGAATAAAAAGTCACGTAACTATGTGAAGTATATTTTTTGGATCAGCGTTGTTGAATTATTATTCTTTTCCGGTATCGGTTTATTTTATCTCTTACAGAATGAAGAATCCAACAGTTTCTTAAAACTTTTGGAACGACTGGGGGCGCAAAAAACTCCGGAAATTATTGCGAGTTTTGATACGATTTATTTTGCCATAAAGATCTTAAGCTTGCTTGTTACCGCCTATTTTGTTTTTAAATTCTATCAAAATTATCGAAAAATAAAAATTGAAGAAAATTTAAAAGGGCTTATTACTCGTATTATTAAATTTAAAACTACTGTAAATGCTTTCATTTTTATAAGCATCGCTATATTAATCGCCTTTATCATCACATTCACAGCATTTATTTTTTATGCCATGAATTCTCAAAACATAGAACCTAAAAGCTCAGACCTTATGGTAGTAATTGTGGTGATTATACTTAGTACAGTACTCTGTGTATTGCTTATCTGGCTCTATTACAAACTTGTTTACGGAATCATCATCAGAAAACTCGACAAAAATTTAAAACAACTGAAAGATATAGATTCTCAGGAAATTTAGTTTCCTTACCTGCCATAGATAAAGATATAATTGTTAATTTTATTTTATCAAATCTTAATCTATGCCTTTATCTTATGTTCATGGTGCTTCTGACATTCCGTTGTTGGGACAAACTATTGGAGCCAATCTAAAGAACACTGTAGAAAAATTTCCGCACCAGGAAGCTTTAATTTGCGTCCATCAAAATTATCGCGCCACTTATCAGGAATTTTATAACCAAACCACTGCCGTTGCAAAAGCACTTATATTTCTTGGAGCAAAAGCAGGGGATCGCATCGGAATCTGGTCTACCAACCGCTACGAATGGGTTCTTTTGCAGTATGCCACAGCAAGAATTGGTGTTATTCTGGTCAACATAAACCCTGCGTACAGGACCAGTGAGCTGATCTTTGTGATCAACCAGTCTGAAATGTCACATATTTTCTCTTCGTTAGCTTTTAAATCCAGCGATTATAAAAATATGATTGCTGATGCAAAAGAATTCTGTACAACTTTAAAATCAGAGGTATTCTTTGATGACAATTGGGAAGATTTTTTGAATAACGGACAGGAAATTTCCGATGATATTTTACATAGTTTTGAAGAGCATGTACAATTTGATGACCCTGTGAATATTCAATACACTTCAGGGACAACAGGTTTTCCAAAAGGCGTAACACTTTCTCATCATAATATTTTAAATAACGGGTATTTTATCGGAATACGCTTAAAATACACGGAAAAAGACAGAGTTTGCATTCCGGTTCCTTTTTACCATTGTTTTGGAATGGTGATCGGAAATATCTGCTGTACGTCTCACGGCGCTTGCATGGTCATTCCCAACGATAGCTTTGATCCTGAAATCACCCTAAAAGTTGTTTCTGAAGAAAAATGCACTTCATTATATGGAGTTCCCACCATGTTTATCGCTGAATTAGCCGTAAAAGATTTTGATACTTTTGATTTTTCAAGTTTGAGAACCGGAGTAATGGCAGGTTCTGTTTGTCCGCCTGAAATCATGAAAAAAGTAGAAAACTTAATGAACATCAAAGAAATGAGTATCTGTTACGGAATGACAGAGACTTCACCTGTTTCTACTCAGACTTTAATTGGAACTCCCTTTGAAAAGCAAGTAAATACTGTAGGAACCGTTCAGAATCATTTAGAAATAAAAATTGTTGACGAAAACGGGAAAACACTTCAACGTGGTGAACATGGTGAATTGTGTACAAGAGGATATTCTGTCATGCTGAAGTATTGGAATGATCCCGAAAACACCAAAAAAGTTCTCGATGATTCGCGTTGGATGCATACCGGAGATATGGCCGTAATGGATAGAGAAGGTTATATTACGATTTCCGGAAGAATTAAAGATTTGATTATTCGTGGCGGAGAAAATATTTCCCCAAAAGAAATTGAAGATTTTTTATACACGTATCCTAATATTTTAGATGTTCAGATCATCGGTGTTCCGAGTGAAAAATTCGGAGAAGAAGTGATGGCTTGGGTAAAAGTAAGAAAAGGATTTAATGTAACTGAAGATGAACTTTTAAATTATTGTAAAGGAAGAATTGCTCATTATAAAGTACCTAAATACTGGAAGTTTGTGGAAGAATTCCCAATGACCATCTCAGGAAAAGTAAGAAAAGTAGAAATGAGAGAAGTTTCTATAAAAGAGTTAGGCTTAGACGATATAACTGAATAAATTTCAAACACAAAAAAAGCATTTCAATTGAAATGCTTTTTTATTATTTTTTAAAGTTCTTTTCTTAATCTTGCTACAGGAATATTCAACTGTTCACGATATTTTGCGATTGTTCTTCTTGCAATATTATAACCCTGTTCTTTTAAAATTACCACTAAAGCATCATCCGTTAATGGTTTTCTTTTATTTTCCTTACCAATAACTTCCTGCAGATGAGTTTTAATTTCTTTAGTAGAAACTTCCTCACCATCATCATTCGTTAAACTATCAGAAAATAAATCTTTAAGATATACGATTCCGTTTGGCGTATCTGCATATTTACTTTTAACCACTCTGGAAATAGTAGAAATATCAAAACCGGTAATATCTGCAATATCCTTTAAAATCATTGGTTTTAATGATTTCTCATCACCTGTAATAAAATAATCCTTCTGGAATTTTACAATTGCATTAATGGTTTGCAACAAGGTATTCTGACGCTGGTTAATGGCATCAATATACCATTTCGCCGCATCCAGTTTTTGTTTGATAAATAAAGCAGCCTGTTTGTGCTCTGCAGAGTTTTTATCATGAGAATACGTTGATAAAATATCTTTATATTCTTCAGAAACTCTTAAAGTCGGAGCATTTTTACTATTCAGCATCGGAATGACCTGTCCATCTTTTACCTGAATCGCAAAATCGGGAATAATCTCTTGATTAATTGTAATCGTCTGAGTATCAAAGTTCCCTCCTACTTTGGGAGATAATTTTGAGATTTCATCCAGTGCATCCTTCAGATCCTCTTCCTCAATATCATACTTCTGAATAATCTTATTATAATGTTTATTCGTAAGCGCATCAAACTGATGTCTTAAAATATTTGCGGCTAAAGAAACCGCTTTATCAGAACTTACCTTCTTTTCTATCTGTAAAAGAAGACATTCCTGCAGGCTTCTTGCTCCCACACCAGACGGATCAAGCTTTTGAATATAGTTTTCAAGAATATCCTCTACTTTTTCTTTCGTTGTATAAATCCCTTGAGAAAAAGCTAAATCGTCTACAATTGATTTAATTTCCCTTCTTAAATAACCATCTGTATCCAGATTTCCTATGACGTATTCTGCAATTTTCACATCTTCATTTGTAATATTTACAAGATGAATCTGTTCCATTAAATAATCATATAAAGACTGACCTTCCGTCAGAAGACTTTCATTATCAAATTCTTCATCATCAGGAGAATAGTTACTAGATGCTGTTTTATAGCTAGGTTCGTCATCATAAAGATATTCATTCACATCAAAATCTGTTTCAATGCTTTCTGTACCCTCATTCTCGTAAGAATCTTCCAAAGATGAGTAATCATCCTCTTTAGAATCTTCTTTTGCTATTTCCAACGCCGGATTTTCCTCTAACTCTCTCTCTAATTCCTCTTCAAATTCCAATGTGTGAAGCTGAATCAACTTCATCAACTGGATTTGCTGAGGCGCCAGCTTCTGTCCTAATTTGAGTTGTAAGTGTTGTTTAAGCATATTTGTCTTTGTGTTTTAACATAACATATTCTACGAATTTAATAAATTTATTTGTAGAATAATAATTTTTAGCACGATTTTTGTATTACAATACTTTATAATAAACTATTTAAATAAACGAAAAAGCCTTAAAAATTACTTTAAGGCTTTTTTTATTTTTAAAATTCTGCGTTTTTCGGTGTCCTTGGGAAAGGAATTACATCCCTGATGTTTGTCATTCCCGTTACGAAAAGAACCAGTCTTTCAAGCCCTAATCCAAATCCTGCATGCGGAACAGAACCGAATTTTCTGGTGTCTAAATACCACCATAGTTCATGCTCATCAACATGCATATCTGCCATTTTTTGCTTCAATACGTCTAATCTAGCTTCTCTTTCAGAACCTCCGATGATTTCTCCGATTCCAGGGAAAAGTACGTCCATTGCCGCAACTGTTTTATTATCATCGTTCAGTTTCATGTAGAATGCCTTGATCTCTTTCGGATAATCAAATAAAACTACCGGACTTTCAAAATGCTTCTCAACCAAATATCTTTCATGCTCAGACTGAAGGTCTGTTCCCCAGTTTTCAACCGGATACTGGAATTTTCCTTTCTTATTTTCTTTAGAGCTCATCAAAATCTCAATCGCTTCCGTATAAGAAACTCTCTTGAAACGTTTAGCAATTACATTCTGAAGTTTTTCGATTAATCCTTCTTTTGCTCTGTCTTTTTCAGGCTTAGATTTTTGTTCTTCTTCAAAACGCTTATCTAGGAATTCCAAATCATCTTTACAGTTATCCAACACATACTGAATCACATATTTTAAGAAATCTTCCGCAAGGTCGATGTTATCTTCAAGATTGTTGAACGCAACTTCAGGCTCAATCATCCAGAATTCTGCCAAGTGGCGCGTTGTGTTCGAGTTTTCTGCACGGAAAGTAGGTCCGAAAGTATAAATTCTTCCTAATCCCATTGCCGCCGTTTCTCCTTCAAGCTGTCCTGAAACCGTTAAGTTTGTTTTTTTACCAAAGAAATCCTGAGCGAAATCGATATCTCCCTGCTCATCTCTAGGAATATTGTTTAAATCAAAGTTGGTTACTCCAAACATTTCTCCCGCTCCTTCTGCATCAGCTCCTGTAATGACAGGCGTGTTGATGTAAAAGAACTGGTTTTGGTTAAAGAATGAATGTACCGCAAAACTTACTGCGTGACGCACTCTGAAAACCGCTCCGAACAAATTCGTTCTGAATCTTAAATGCGCCTGCTCTCTTAGAACTTCTAATGAGTGTTTTTTAGGCTGAAGAATTGTTTTATCTCTTTCTTCAGTAAAGTTATCTCCTAAAATAATAATCTTTTTAGCAATAATCTCTACAGTTTGTCCTGCTCCCTGACTTTCTACTACTTCTCCAACTACTTTCAAAGATGCAGCCGTACTGATTTTGTTAATAACTTCTTCGTCAAAATTTTCAAAATCAACAACAATTTGCAAATTATTAATCGTAGAACCATCATTAAGCGCTATAAAGCGATTTGAACGGAACGCTCTTACCCAACCGTAAACCGTAATGTCATGATGTAATACTTTCTTGTAATCCTGTAGGATTTCCTTAATGGTCTGCTTTTTCATTTGTCGATTATAAATTTTCGTATAAAAATTAATGAGTGCAAAGTTACAAAAAAACAGCGCAACTTGATGATTACACTGTCTTAATTAAAAAATGATTTATCAATTATTTAATGAAAAACGATGCTTTAAATAGTAATTAATTAAAGAAAATCGTCTTTTTTCTCTGTTTTCCGTTCCGGATTCTCCAGGCATGGTAAGAACTTGGAACATCATATTGCCATTTTGGGAGCAACAGAATAATCAAAATAACATCGATGTGAGAGATAAACCCCAAAACAACTGTTGTATAAAAAGCCCAACCCGCCTGCTGAAATCCGATTAAATAAGTAAAAGCAATAAGCAGACTCAACCCCCACATTTTCGACAAAAAAGCATGGGTACACGTTTCTTTCCCAAATTTCCAGATGCTGACAACATAACAAAGCGCTTCCATAACAAAGATTAAAAGAACTCCTTTCCATTCAGTTTTTATTAATTCAGGATTCAAAAAATAGGCTGCAAACCCTAGCGAAAGCCAGAAAACCAAATCGGTCTGACTGTCTAATCTTCGTAATTTTTCTGAGGAAACACCCACTTTCCGGGCAATAATTCCGTCAAAGATATCGGTTAATAATCCTAAATACATTACTATTAAAATTAAAAACCTGGATTCTTCACCCTGGAAATAAGCCAGTAAAAAGATGATGGGTGCCAGAATAAATCGTATGGATATTAAAATATAGGGTATTGTTTTCATGATTACATTTTTTTAAACATTAAATCATAATGAAAGGTTTTCCAATCGCTTATAATGATAAATACTCCATTGCAGAAAAAATAGTTGGTCTGGATATGAAGATTATTATTTTCATCTACGGTAAAACGAGATTTCTGAAAATTCCAGCCACCAAAAACCAATGGAATTCCTTCCAGCATAAATCTTTTCTCTTTTAAATATAAAAAACCATCATTTTTTAGTTTCACTTTCAAATCTTTATCAAATAATAATTTTTCTTTTTTATAAATTTTTACATTCAGATTTTTATCATTGATCATTTTTAGTTTCAGATTTATAGCTCTTGTATCATACTTATCCTTAAAAATGAACATATTCGTATTTCTGTCAAAAATATCAACAAGACCATTGATGTAACCCAACTGTCCATCAACAGGATAATTACTGTAATCTCCATCTATAGCGCTTAAATTATTTTTGTTTAAACCCACATTACTATTATCAACATTTTTGAAACCTGCACAACTAAACATCGTCAAGACGAGACATAGGCAAAAAAATATTTTTCTCATAATGATTATCTTAAAATTCTAAACCAAAATTATCTGTGAAAATCACAAATATGAATGCGAAAAAAAATTAAAATAAATTTCTAAATTTGTGAAAATCACAAAGCATGCATCAGGAACGTTTTCTCAAAGAAATTCGCAAAAAAATTGTCAACAAATCTTTGAATGACGAGATTGCCAATATTCTCAATATAAGCTATGATGCAGCACACAGAAGAACTTCCCTAAAAGCAAAATTCAGTTTTGAAGAAGCATTGGAACTGGCAAAATATTATCAGATCTCTTTGGATCAGTTCCTAACTTCAGATCATCAAATCTTGGCACAAAAAACTACTGCTGTAACTGAAACTGAAGATTTACAGTCTTTTTTTAAGAACAATCTGAACGTTTTTGAAAATTTACCTCTTGCTGACGGAATCACAATTTATTACTCCGCGAAAGACATTCCGTTTTTTTATACCCTTTCAGACACCTTACTTTCCCGTTTCAAAATTTATGTCTGGATGAATTTACTGAATGCCAAACAGGTTTTCGTTCCTTTTTTGCAGTTTTCTCCACCTCATTTTGAAGCCAACACACAGGAATTAAGGAAAAAATATGAAGAGCAAAACGTGATAGAATTATGGAATGACATGACCGTTTCCAGTATTTTACAACAGATCTCGTACTACTATGACACGAGACTTTTACAAAAAAACGAAGCGCAGATTATTTTAGAAGAATTAAAGGAATTAATTGTATATATTGAAGAAAAAACGGAAAACCATCCCAAATTTCATCTGTACGAAAATGAATTGATGCATCTTTCGAATGACATCTTTTTTCATCATCCACAACAGTCTCTTTTTGCTTTACCAACGAATATGTTTGGATATATTTTGATTAATGATGCCAAAACCTGTAGCGAAACAAAGAATTATTTTGAGCACCAGATTAAAAATTCAAAATCTTTAGGTACTTCCGGAAATCGCGACAGAAAAGTGTTTTTCAATAAGATGTATGAACAGATTGAAAATTTAAAACACAAACTCTAATATGAAAAACCTTCGTAATGGCGAATTTTTTGGGCAAACCCATGAAACACTCAGTTTCGATGGACTCACCTTTACAGACACAGAGTACACTCATTCTTTTGTAGACTGGCATTATCACGAAAATCCATATTTCACTTTTCTGCTTCAGGGAAATATGAGCGAAGGGAACAAAAAAGAAGTTTATGACTGTTCAGCAGGCACACTACTCTATCATCATTGGGAAGACGCCCATTATAATATAAAACCTGATGTTTTCACGCGAGGATTTCACATTGAAATCACGAAAGAATGGTTTGAAAAATTTCAGCTTTCAAAAGATCAGATTGAAGGAAGCTTTACTATTAAAAACCCAACTGTAAAATTACTTGTCTATCAGATTTTCAAAGAAACAAAACTGAATGATGACTCATTCAACCTGTCTATCAATCAACTTGTATTGAATATTTTCGATCAATTACCCCATCAAAAAAACAACTCAGATAAAAAACCGGTTTGGGTGAAGCAAATTGATGAGATTTTACATGAAAATTGTACGGAACAATTGAATTTGACAGCACTTTCTAAAAACCTGAACATCCATCCCATGCATTTGAGTCGTGACTTCCAAAAGCATTTTCAATGTAATCTGGGAGAATATCTTAGGAAATTAAAAGTTGAAAAATCTTTAAAACTTTTGAATGAGTTTGAATCTTTATCCGAAGTTGCTTTGGAATGCGGATTTTCAGATCAGAGTCATTTTATTCGCTGTTTTAAAGAAAATATTGGGATTACTCCTTTGAAATACAAAAAGCTTTTAAAATAAATTTCAGGCTAATTTTCAAATGTTAATTTCATTCTATTTTTCCCCACAATCACTTTATATTTTTGTTTAGATAAAATTGACAATGAAACACATCATCCTATTTCTTTTAATTTTCACTTTCAGCCTGTCTTTAAGCCAGACTCAAAATATTATTGAACCTGAGAAAATTGAAAACCCCGTTCAGAAAGATTATTTAAATACAATTGTTTTCCTGGAAAAAGCAATTCCTTTAGGAAATATAAAAGCAACTGATTTTCAGAAAAAAATCCTATTTCAGGAAGATCAGAATTTCGATATTCGTGTTTTTCTTGACAATTCTTTGATTAATTATTTACATCAGCTTGAACCTTCTTTGTCTGCAGATGATTTGCTTAAAAAAGGAAACTATCAATTCAGTTTCTTTGTTGATGGAAAACTAGTCTATACTGAAAATCTAAATTCAGGAGCAGGAACAGCAGAAAACAAAAAAGTCAAGACAAGTTTCAGACTTCCTCTTCTCAGTAAAACAAATGAAGATTCCTGGGGAAGGTATTTGTGGATGAGATTTTATCTAATAAATGGTGGAATTGATGCTTTAGAAACGGGAAGTCATACGTTAAAAATTGAAATTAAACCTTATCTGAAAACATCAACATTGAAAGTTGGAAATGTGATTGCTCAGGGAGAAGTTCAATTGATAATTCCTAAAAAAGATATTTCAGAAGATCAGATTGCAGTCCAAAAAATCGCACCCAATAGAGACTGGAAGATCTCTGAAGAAAAATTTAATCAGGAAAAAATTAGACTTTTAAACCAAAAAATTGCAGAAAACAGATTCCGCGATATCACGGGAATTGTTGTCATCAAAAATGAAAAACTGTTGTTGGAAGAGTATTTTAATGGATACAAAAGGGATAGTTTGTATGACACTCGTTCCGTCGGTAAATCTTTTTCTTCAGTACTGATGGGAATTGCAATAAAAGACGGCTATATTAAAAATGAAAATCAAAATCTGAGAGAATTCTATGATTTAAAAAAGTTCAACAATTACACTCCTAAAAAAGATAGTGTAACTATTAAGAGTTTACTGACGATGAGTTCAGCGTTTAATGGAAACGATCAAGATTACGACTCTCCCGGAAACGAAGAAAATATGTATCCAACGGATAATTGGATAAAATTTGTTCTGGATTTACCTATGACAGAAAACAAAATCGGAAAAAACTGGAATTATTTCACAGCCGGAGTCGTTCTAACAGGTGATATTTTGGATAAATCAGTACCAAAAGGATTGGAAAATTATGCTCACCAAAAACTCTTTCAACCTTTGGGAATCACGAATTATAAATGGCAGTTCACTCCTCAACAAAAGCCTTCTTTAGCCGGAGGATTAAGAATGAAGGCCTTGGATTTCGCAAAATTCGGACAACTTTATAAAAACAATGGGGTCTGGAAAGGAAAAACCATAATAGATAAAAACTGGGTCAAAAAGACTTTCACTAATTATTTCGCTGATAATAAAGACTTTGATGGTTATGGATATCTATTTTGGAGAAAAGTGTATACAGTCGGAAATAAAGAATTTGAAACGTATCAATCCAACGGAAATGGTGGAAACAAAATTATCATATTCACGAAAATTCCACTCGTGATAGTAGTTACAGCAAAAGCCTACAACAAACCTTATGGTCATTCACAGGTCGATAAAATAGTACAAGAATATTTATTACCCTCCGTTTATGAGTAATAAGTAATGAGTAATAAAAAATAATGAAAAGTGAACCGTGAGTTTGCGTTCTCAGCTCATTTACTTTCTTGGCAAAAGAAAATTATTCGTCTTTCTTAGAAGGAACTAAAAAGACATCGATAAGACCTTCAGGAAGCTGCATTTTAATACATCTTTCTTCTCTGTTTACTTCAAGAATCCAGTCTTTGATCATAGGAATTACCACTTCTTTTCCGTCAAGATTTGTGATGAAATAAACTTGTGCCGTCTGATCATTTACTGATCTTATGACTCCACAGTCATTATCATGTTCATCAAAAATAGTGTATCCTATAATTTCGTGATAATAGAATTGCTTTCCTGAGAGTTTCGGTAATGAAGTTAAAGGTAAATACACATCTTTACCCAAAGATTGGTCTACTACCGCTTCAGTAGAATTTTTGAAAGCAATATTAAGAGCATCCAGTTTGCTCCAAGATGATTTTGCAATAAAAAAAGGAACCAATAATCCGTTGATTTCAACGAATATTGATTCCAGTTTATTATAAAGCTCGGGTTGATCGGTATCCAACTTAAGGATAACATTTCCCGCAAGTCCGTGTCTGCGTGTGATTTTTCCTAATAAATAGCAATCTTCTTTACGCATACAGAGGTTTCTTAAGCTTCAGTGTTTTCTTCTGTAGATTCAGCAGCAGCTTCTCCTTCAGTAGCTTCTGTAACTTCTTCAGCAGGTGCATTTGCAGCCTCTTCAGCAGCTTTAGCATCAGCTTCAGCTTGTGCAGCAGCAGCAAGTCTAGCTTCGTTTACTTTTACTTCAGCTTCCAAAGCAGCTTTTTTAGCATCAGCTTTAGCAGTTGCTAAACCTTCTACTTTACCTTGTACTTTAGTATCCTTAGCTTCTAACCAAGCATTGAATCTTTTTTCAGCTTCAGCTTCATCAAATGCTCCTTTAGCAACACCACCTTGTAAGTGTTTTTTGTAAAGTGCACCTTTGTAAGAAAGGATAGCTCTTGCAGTATCAGTTGGCTGAGCACCGTTGTTTAACCACTGTACAGCAGCATCAACGTTCAAATCGATAGTTGCAGGGTTAGTAATTGGGTTGTAAGTTCCTAGTTTTTCGATGAATCTACCATCTCTTCTAGCTCTAGAATCTGCAACCACGATGTGGAAGAAAGGCTTACCTTTTTTACCGTGTCTTTGTAATCTGATTTTTACTGACATAATGTTGTGAATTTTACGGGAACTCGTCCCAGTTAATTATTTAAGAGTGCAAAGGTAATAAAAAAATTCAATCCCCCATAATAAAATTACTTTCCGAAAGAATTAACTTACTATTTTCATCTACAATACCTTTATTTGCTAAAAAAATTAGGATATTTGACTACAAAAAACAGGAAAATGTTGAAAAATTCACTCTTGATCTTTATTTTTTTATTTGCTCTAAAAGTTCAAGGCCAAACTAAAGAAGAAAAAATCAATAATTTAGTTGACGCTTATAGTCATTTAAACCGTTATAACGGAAGTATTTTGGTTGCCGAAAAAGGAAAAATAATTTTCGAAAAGAGTTTTGGTATTCAGGATTTTCAGACTCAAGAAAAAAACACCAACGAAAGTATTTACCGAATCTACTCAACTACGAAAACATTTACTGCCACACTGATTCTTCTTTTAAATGAAGAAAAGAAATTGTCTCTAACTGATAAACTCTCTAAATATTATCCTGATTTTCCAAAAGGAGACAGCATTACCATAGAAAATTTACTTACCCATACTTCCGGAATTCCTGAAGGAACTCCTCCTGAGAGCACAAAAAACGAAGCCACTTTTTTAGAGTCTATTTATAAACAACCTTTTGCTTTTTCTCCAGGAACTAACTGGAGTTATAGTAATCCTAATTATTATATTTTAGGGTATATCATTGCAAAAGTAAGTGGCATATCTTATCAAAAAGCCCTTCAACACTACATTCTTGATCCGCTTGGGATGAAAAATACAGGATTTTATTTTAAAGAATTAAAAAATAAAAACAAAACGACGGGCTATGAATATTTGTCACCACACAATTACCGCGAAGCTGTTGTTTATGATTACAACCACCCTCATGCAGCCGGAGCCATGTATTCTACTGTTGAAGATTTATACAAATTCTACCAGGGTCTTACTGCATATAAAATCCTTAAAAAAGAAACATTAGAAAAAGCACAAACTCCTCTTAAAGATTACCATTACGGCTATGGTTGGCAGGAGCAAAAAATGAAAGAAAAAACAATAATTGGTCATGATGGTGGCGGACCCGGATTTATTTGTCGTTTTTTAACAATTCCCGAAGACGATGTCTGTGTTATTATGCTGAGTAATGTAAGAGATAACAGTGTTTTTGAAATCGGACAAAAAATCATGTCAATTATGGGTAACCAAACCTACAATACCCCTAAAAAACTGGGAATTGACACGAAACAAGAAGCGTATTTAACCGGATTGTATCAGTCAAAGGATTCTTATTTTTATATTCTAGCCAATGATAATCAACTGATTTTTAAAGAAACCAACCAGGGAGACGGTATTCTTTTTACAGAAAGCAATACAAAATTCTATATTGACAATAATAATGGTGACAGAATTTTCTTTAATTTCAAACCTGATAGCAACAGTAAAAATCCGGTATTACAAATTATTATTAAAGATAAAATCGTAAAAGAAGCGAAAAAGGTTAACAATAATTTCCTTTGGGGCATTACAGGAGATGCCACTAAAAATGGATGGGATGGTCCGGATATTAAGTTAACTCCAAGCAAAAGCAATAAAAACATTTTAGAAGCTAGAAATATCCAATTAAAATCCGGTCAAATAAAATTCAGAGCCAATAACGAATGGACATTGGATCTGGGCATCAACGACGACAATCAACTTGTTCAATATGGAAGAAATATCAGCGTCGAAGCTGGAACTTATGATATCATTTTTGATACAACCAATCCAATACGACCAACCTATCAATTAATTAAAAAGAAGTAAATGAATACTTCTCTTAATTAATACATCCCATATAGAAAAGTCCAAGGCACTTCTGGTTTTCTTCGATCGTTAAAGATTCTTTCAGATAATCTACAATTTTCGGAGAACTCCAGTAGCAACCGATTCTGTTGGCTGTACACGTCAGATACATATTCTGAACGGCCATAGAAACCGCTGCAATCTCTTCCCATTCCAGAACCATTCCACTGAAATTAACAACAATAGAAACGACTGCATTTGCCTTATTAATTTTAAAACCGATGTCGTTATATTTTTTCTCCAGAAAAAGATGTTCGGGTTGGGTTTGTTTGTAGATCGCCTGCATTTCTGAAGCTAGTTTTGCTTTTTCCTCCCCTTTGAATATTTTAAAACGCCAAGGTTTGGTACGTTTATGATTGGGAGCTAATGTAGCTGAATGTAAAATCTCATCAATAATTTCCTGAGAAATTTCATTTTCATTATAATCTTTTGGAAAGATACTTCTTCTTTGCTCTATGATTTCTTTTAAAACTTCTGCTGTATTCATGGAGACAAAAATAATGAAAAATGCCGGAAGCTTGAAGATGGATGACAAAAGTTTAACATCAATTATTGAGCAGAAAAAACTTCTCGCTTTTTACTTCTTACTTTTTACTTTTTACTTCTTACTTCTTACTTCTTACTTCTTACTTTACAAAACCTCAACAACTTTCTGATGGATTTTATTTAACGTAAACTCATCTCCGGATTTCATGCCCATCATTTTTTTTGCCATCGGACTTTCAGGGGAGATCGCATAAAAACGGTCGCCTTCATAAAAAAACTCGCCCAGCGAAACCGAAATATAAAAACGTGCTTTATTCGTAATGACCAAAGAGCCTAACTGAACCCTTTCTGTAGAATTCGTCAACACTTTTGCCATATTTCTTTTTAAATCATTCAAAGCCCCTAGCTGTCTCTGCATCTGGTAAATTTCCTCCTGCATTTCTTCTCTCATACTGTCATACTTAGGAGTCTTTTTAATATCGCGACTTGCCTCCAAAGTAAATTCAATAAAGTTTTTAAGCTTTTCGATCTTTTCAGTAATCACGCTTTTCACATAATTTCTTATGTTATTTTTCTCAAATACGATCTTCTCCATACATCGAATCTTTACATAAAGATAATATTTTTTAAATAATATTTATTTTTGAAGCCATCAAAATCTTATAATAATTTAAATCGTATGTATAATTATGAAGTAGTAAATGCTTTTCTTGAGCGTTCAATAATAATTAGTGAATCAAAAACTGAAGAAGAAGCATATAAAATTATCAAAGCTGAATTAGACTCACTTGAAAATAAATATCTAAATGAATGTATAGGAGCCTTTAATTATATTCAGTTTGAAAAATGCCTTGATTGGATTGAAGAAAATATATCAAGAACAGAAAATATTTCTTTAAGTTGGGGACATTTAGCCGCAATTTCTAAATTTAACTGGATAAGGGCAGAAAAATGGATTGACTCTGGTCGACCTTTGAGTTTAGTTGCATTAGATGCCATAAATTTTTGTACAATAAAAGGGGATAAACTAAATACATCTCTAATGATGAGAGAAATAAATCCTGAATTACTTGACAATCCTAATTCAGAAATTATAGCTGAAAAAATTTCAAAATACAGACTAAAAGACAATACTCCTAGGGTAAAAAGAATTGTTGATACGATTATTAAAAATTTATTTCACTAAAAAGCCTTGTAAAATTTTCTACAAGGCTTTCGATTTTATTTTTCTAACAATTTTTTCAGGTTATCCAATCCTTCTCCGTAGGATTTTCCCATTTGGTAATCCATCATAGGTCTCATTATTTTCATCATAGGATCTTGCTCAGTATCCATACTCCAGGTTACTTTTGTAGCATTTCCTTCAGAAGTTAAAACAATATCTGAAGTCGCTTGTCCCTCAAAAGGTTTTTTAAAGATCATTTCTGTTCTCTGCTTTTGATTGGCAACCAACTCTTTAATTTCCTGACAACCTGATCCTGCGTGTTCATTTTGACTATCCCAGCAATACTTGTCTCCTACTTGTCCCGCATTCCCTGTGTATGTCAGTTGTATATTTTTATCTAATTTCAGCCATGGATTCCATTGGTTAAAAGCTTTCATAGAGCTTACCTGTTCCCATACTTTTTCTTTGGGAGCATTAATGACTATTGATTTTTCATAATGGTAATTTTTACCGAAAGCCAATACTGCAACCACAGCATACACTAGAATTAAAAGGATGATTACACCAAGAATTTTTAAGATTGTTTTCATAGTATTTATATTAGGGTTAAATTTTCAACATCAAACTTGTTGTCAAAATTAATCATTACCTCCCCATTTCAACTTCGCTTATGACAAGATTAATTAAAGATAAACAATTTTGTCACATCTTTTCATTCGGGCATCATTTTTGAGCAACCACCTCACGAATCACTATGATTCCTTACATTTACAATCATTAAAAATTAAGAAATGAATATTTTAACAGAAAATTTCAATACACCATATCATTCTGCCCCATTTAATTCTATTAAAAATGAAGATTATCTTCCGGCTTTTAAAGAATTAATTCAACAATCTGAAGAAGAAATCGATGCCATTATTAATAATCCAGAAGCGCCTACTTTTAGTAATGTAATTGAAGCTTTGGCCTATTCCGGAGAGCAGCTTGATAAGGTTTCCAATATATTCTTTAATCTAAACTCTGCTGAAACGAGTGACGAACTACAACAAATCGCTCAAGAGGTTTCACCTATTTTAACAGAACATTCTTCAAAAATCGCTCAAAACGAAGCTTTGTTTAATAAAATTAAAAAAGTGTACGATGAAAAGGAAAAATACGATCTGAACGAAGAACAACAAATGCTTTTGAATGAAACCTACAAAGGTTTTGTAAGAAGCGGTGCCTTATTAAATGAAGAAGACAAGGAAAAATTAAAGAAAATCAGTATGGATTTGTCTTTAAAATCGCTTCAGTTCGGGCAAAACGTATTAGCTTCAACCAATAATTATTTCAAACATATCACGAATAAAGAAGATTTGGCAGGAATTCCTGATGCCATTTTGGAGCAATATGCTGAAGAAGCAAAGGAAAGAAATCTGGAAGGCTGGGTTGTGACTTTACAATATCCAAGCTATATTCCGTTCATGACGTATGCGGAAAACCGCGAACTGAGAAAAGAGATTGCATTGGCCAATGGTAAAAAATCTTTTGATGGCAGTGAATTTGACAATCAAAATTTAATCAAAGAACTTCTTACTTTAAAACAACAAAAAGCTGAATTATTAGGTTATGCTAATTATGCCGATTATGTTTTAGAAGAAAGAATGGCAAAATCTCCATCAAAAGTAATTGACTTTCTGAATGAACTTTTGACAAAGGCAAAACCTTACGCAGACAAAGAAATTGAAGAATTAAAATCTTTGGCAAAAGCAGACGAAATCGATGAGATGCAATCGTACGACCATGCTTTTTATGCAGAAAAGCTTCGTAAAGCCAAATTCGATCTTAACGATGAAGAATTAAAACCTTATTTCCCTTTGAATCAGGTTCAGGATGCTGTTTTTGGATTGGCAAATACACTTTTCGGATTGACTTTTGAAGAAAGAAATGATATTCCAAAGTATCACGAAGATGTAAAAGTATATGAAGTAAAAGAAGTCTTCGACTCCGCTCAGACTGACAATCAGGAACCATCAACCAGCTACAAAGCTTTGCTTTATGTCGATTACTTCCCAAGAAAAGGCAAAAGAGCCGGAGCCTGGATGACGAGCTATAAAAATCAGTATACAAAAGACGGTGAAAATTCTCGTCCGCATATTTCTATCGTTTGTAATTTCAGCAAACCGACTAAGGATACTCCGAGTTTATTGACGTTCCAGGAAGTAACTACCCTGTTCCACGAATTCGGTCATGCTCTTCACGGAATGTTGGCGAATACACAATATCCTACTCTTTCAGGAACTTCTGTGAAATGGGACTTTGTAGAATTACCTTCTCAGTTTTTGGAAAACTTCTGTTATGAACCTGAATTCTTAAAGACTTTTGCTAAGCATTATAAAACAGGAGAAACGCTTCCTGATGAAAAAATCCAGAAAATCGAGCATTCAAAAAACTTTATGGAAGGCTACCAAACATTGAGACAGCTTGGTTTCGGATTACTGGATATGAATTACCATACAAAAGTTGAAGAATTGGAGCATGAAAGCGTAAAAGCGTTTGAAGACAAATACACAAAGGCAACACAGCTGTATCCTGTAAATCCTGAAACAGCGATGAGCCCTAGTTTTTCTCATATCTTCCAGGGTGGATATTCTGCCGGCTATTATTCTTACAAATGGGCGGAAGTTCTGGATGCAGATGCTTTCCAATATTTTAAAGAAAACGGAATCTTCAATCCTGAGATTGCCGCGAAATATAAAGTACTTCTTTCTTCCGGTGGTACAAAAGACCCAATGGAATTATATAAGAGTTTCAGAGGCAGTGAGCCGAAAGTGGAGAGTTTGTTAAAGAGAGCGTTTGGATAAGAAAATATAACCATTAAGAGCCGATTAAATGATCAAATCTTAATGGTTTTTTAATTTTATAAAAATCAGTAATTTTTGAACAGTGAAAGTAATCAAAGATATTATCTGTCAAGTCTATTTCGATGCAAAATCATCTAAAAAAATTTTTGAGCTTTTAAATTTTTATTTACCTAAACATGAACCTTTGAATTTAGATTATGCTTCAAGAATTAATGATGAACAAAGCTTTGAAAGCAATGAAGAAATGATAGACTATTTTGCAAATACAGATCATGCTAATCAAACATTTTATTGGAATCAATACATTGAAAATTCTGATAAAATTATGTTTGGTGTACACATGACAAATGATAACAAAACCATCTTTAGCATTACATTTGATGGAACCATTAAATTAGCCGAAGTTTATTTAAATGATTTAAAACAAAAATTAAATTCTAATATTGGAATCATCACTTTTATTAATCCTGCGGAATATGATAATGGGCTTGACTTCAAAATAAGATATCAATAATAAATACAACCATGTCACAAATCATCCTTTACATCGCTCAAAGTCTTGACGGTTTCATCGCAAAACCCGACGGAAATTTAGATTGGCTCACGTCAACCCCGCCTTCCGAATTGGGAGATTATGGATACACCGAACTTTTCAACAGCATTGAAACAATCATTATGGGTAGAAAAACCTATGATATCATTTTGGGGTTTGAAGAGGAATGGGCGTATTCTGAAAAAGAAACTTTTATCGTAACGAGAGATCAAAATCTGGAAATCAAAAGTCCTAAAACCCATGTTTTAACCGAAAATCTTAATAATTTTATAACTGAACTAAAAGCAAAATCTGATAAAGACATTTGGTTAATGGGAGGCGGAGAACTCATTAAATATTTTATCAATAACAATCTTTTGGATAGAATGATTATCTCGATCATTCCAAAAATCATTGGTGGTGGAATCCCTTTATTTCCTGATGGCATTTCAGAAACCGAGTGGAAGTTGGAAAATGTACAGCAATACGAGACCGGACTTGTCAATCTGACTTACGGAAAATGAATTCAAAAAAATAAATGTTTATAAATCTTAAAAGTTTCTGAGTTTTCAGAGACTTTTCTTTTAATTTGCACTATCAATTCTGCATTTCTAAACAATGAACAATATAACACAAAGACTCCAAAACGTAAAAAAACTCCAGTCCAAAAGATGGGACAACGAAGAAGAACATTGGGACGAAATCACTGAGCTTTTAATAAAGGAATTAGACGAAATATTGCTTATTGAGCCAAAAAATACAGCCGCTTTAATCAACATAGGAGCCATTTATTCTGATCTGGGAGAAAATGAAACCGCCATTTATTATTTAAAACAGGCATTACAATTAGGTTCGGAAGACAAAAATCTTTATATCAACCTTGCCATTGTTATGGTTGATATGGGAATGCATGTGGAAGAATATCACGAGTACCTTGAAATTGCGGAGGATAAAAAAGAAGACCCACTTACTTTTAAGGCCTACTTTGATCCTCAATCTCATTAAACGCTTCAATATTATCTTAAAAATTCGTATATTTGATTGAGATAAAGGAATTTAGAGCAAACACCACAACCTTGACGAACATTGTCCTTGGCTTTCAAAAAAAGAAAGTCAATTATCATTTGAAAAACTGACAATACCCAAAGGTCCAATAAGTAGAAAACTAGATTTTTTGAATCATGCCTAAATACGTAATTGAACGGGAAATTCCCGGAGCAGGCCAATTAACAGCCGAGCAATTAAAAGGAATCTCACAAACTTCTTGTGGGGTACTCAGTAAAATGGGTTCACAAATTCAATGGTTACAAAGTTATGTAACAGGTGATAAAGTCTATTGTGTTTACATTGCACCCAACGAAGAAATGGTTCGGGAGCATGCAAGACAAGGTGGATTTCCTGCAAACTCTGTAAATGAAGTTGCTACCATTATTGATCCAACAACTGCTGAATAGAAATTGAACATTCAATACATTTAATTTTAACGAGCAGTCTATAAACTGAGGCTTAGCATCAGACGGAGATATTTCTCAATCTGATGCTAAGTTTTTTTGTACCTAACTCATACACTATAAATATTGAGTTTTTATTTCAAAGTATTCATAAGTTAATATTTACATTTATTTTTTTCTATTTTTAATTCGTAGAAAATCATCATAACTATTAAACAATTATCAAAAAACCATGATAGAAAGCCAATACAAAAAAACCACCAATGAGAATTCTCAGGATCTTCAAAATACCCAACAGCTGAATAGTCAACCCATACTTATCCAGCAAGGAGTCAATCAATCGAATGGAATTGGTATCGCGGGGTTTGTTTTGTCTGTAATCGCAATCTTCATAGGTTGGATTCCATTTTTAGGTTGGTTCGTTTGGTTTTTAGGATTGATTTTATCATTTATCGGGATTTTCAGAGCACCCAAAGGTTTTGCCATTGCCGGATTAATCATTTCATTAATCGGGGTTGTTCTGCTTATCTTTTTATTTGGTGCTATTTTAGCTCTTGTAGGATTGAGTCAATAAAGAAACTGATCAAACTATGCAATACATATTAAAAATATAAACAGAATACTCTGCACCAATTAATAATAATTGTATTTTAGGTTTGAAAACAGTCCGATCTGAAACTTATAAAAATGTAGAGTTTATACGTGCTGAAAACATTAAAAACTATCAACTTAATTTGTATCTTTAAATAAGCAACAGCAAATAAATTATTACAATATGGCAGAAGAACTTTACTTTTTAAAAACAAATCCTCTTGTTGCCAAAATTAATTTATACAATAAGTTGTGCAATGAAGAAGATAATGTTTTACATTTTCTACATGATGATAAAACCAGCCTCGAACTTATTAAAGACAAGTTACAGGACTCGATAGAATATCTTACTCCGGATGAGCTTCGGCAACTCTTCAATTGGTTTAAATTTCAATATGCTTCCAATTCCGTAAATGGAGAAGCAAAAAATAATGACGAAGTGAAAACCCAATTATATATTAATGGGATTGATCTGTTTCATGAAATTCCACCTGTTCTTGCCCCAACCTTTGACAGCATTCTCAAGGATTATGAAAAGGCAAGCCAAAGCAACTTTCAATATATTTCCGATGCTGAAAAATTTAACAGGTTTTTACTGTATGGACTTTTTTATACAAGTCTTGCACAGGAAGATGATAGTGAAAAACGCATTCTCGTTGATTATTTAAAATCGCAATATCCGGCAATTTACGAAACCGCTCAATCGGAGTTTACAGAGAAAAGCAATAAAACAGGTCTTACAGAAGATTTAAACTCTACAGGAATTATATTATTTGACAATTTCTCTGAGCTGTATGATTCTACCAAATTTTACAAAGGCTCCATCATTCAGGTTAATAATGTCTAAAAAAAACGTGATCGGAAGAAAACTCTCCCGATCACTTTATATTTATCTTAAATAAACTGTTATTCAAACTCTTTTTCGGCAACCGCTTTATTTCTCGCTTTTGCCAACATTGGAATGGAAATAAGCCCCATAACCATCATAATTGTAATTTGTAAAGGTAAGGAAATAAAAGAATACGTTAATCCAATTTCTCCACCCAGCTGACCGCTTTTCCCCATCGAGATGAACAATGCCATAAAACCGAACTTCATTGCCAGATTGAAAGCTCCAATTCCACCACTTGCAGGAACAATCATTCCTAATGTTCCTACAACAAGAATTAAAAAACCATCATCAAAAGTAAAACCTGAGGTTTCCGGAAGTGCAAAACATACAAGATACGCCGCAAAATAATAAGAAACCCAAATTCCAATCGTGTAAAGAATAAACTTTACTTTTTGTTTCAATTTGAATATTGAGGTTAATCCTTGTATAATTCCATCAATGAATTTGATAATCTTATCCAGAACCGGAACATTGGCCAATCGCTTTTTAAAAACAAAAAACAAGACAGCTCCCACAACTAAAACTCCCAAAATAAGTAAAATCTTATTGGGATTAATATCTATTCCTGAACTTTTATAAAAAGATACAATTACATCTCCTTTAAATAGTAAAGTCAGTGCTAAAAAAGCAAGCATACAAACCAAATCTACCACTCTTTCCAAAATAATGGTTCCGAAAGACTGATCGACAGGCACTTTTTCCACTCCATATAAAGCGGTTGCTCTTGCTACTTCTCCACTTCTGGGAATTGTAAGGTTCATTAAATATCCAAAGGAAAGTGACCACAATGAATTGGAATTGGAAATCTGATATCCCATAGGTTCCAACATCAAATTCCAACGGATTGCCCTGAACCAGTAAGCTGCAATTCCAAAACAGGCCGCAAACAAAACCCACCAGTAATTTGCTTTAGATATAGACTTCTGTATCACCTTAAAATCTAAACCTTTAAGAGCAAACCATAAAAAAAAGCCTGCAATTGCAAGCGAGATCACTATGGTTAGTAAAGATTTTAAAGGATTTTTTACTTTTTTCTCCATCAGATTATGTCAAAAGATTGGTCTTTTCATCCGGGAAAACGATTTTTGGCTGAAAGTCTTTAGCTTCTTCCGGAGTCATCTGTGCATAGGCAATAATGATGATAATATCATCCTTCTGTACCTTTCTTGCAGCAGGACCGTTTAGGCAAACCTCACCTGATTTTCTTTTCCCTTTGATAACGTAGGTATCAAAACGTTCCCCATTATTTACATTTACAATGTATACTCTTTCTCCTACGACCAAACCTGCAGCTTCTATAAGCTCTTCGTCAATCGTAATACTCCCGATATAATTTAGGTCTGAAGCGGTAACTCTTACCCTGTGAATCTTAGACTTGAAAACTTCTATTAACATGCTGCAAATTTATTAATAAAAATTCAGAAAACAGCCTTTTAAAATGATTTTAAAACTAACAGACACCCAGTGATTTAATTAAAAAAAACATATTTTTTTTTAATTTTAATTAGCAAATATTCAAACATATTCTTAAAAACATTGAGAGTTTATCTTAAATTCAGGATTTAATAAATACAGAAAATAAATTTCATTTTTTGCTAAAGTCAATATACATAAGCAATTGGCATGATTTTAGTAACGGATAACGTAGATTTTTCGTGAAATGTCAAATTATGATATTTTAATCATTTTAATGGAAATTTGAAAAATTTCCACAATATTTAATAAAAAAATTGCACAATTAGAAAATAGTATTATATTTGCTATAATTACGAACTAACTTTAATATTAAAAATTATGAACAAGTCTGAATTAATCGACGCAATCGCAAAGGATGCAGGAATTACTAAAGTTGCAGCAAAAGCTGCTTTAGAATCATTCATCGGTAATGTAACTTCTACTCTAAAGAAAAAAGACGGAAAAGTTTCTTTAGTAGGTTTCGGAACATTCTCAGTAGCTGAAAGAGCTGCAAGACAAGGTATCAACCCTGCAACTAAAAAACCAATCAAAATTGCTGCTAAAAAAGTTGCCAAGTTCAAAGCTGGAGCTGATTTAGCGACTGCAGTTTCTGGTGCTAAGAAAAAATAATCATTCAGATTAAAAAAAATTAAGCCTCATCGATTGATGAGGCTTTTTTATGTACGGTAAATTAAGGCGCCAATCTTGATATTTCCCAATCCAGATCTTTTAACTGATATACGATTCTATCGTGTAATCTGTTGGGTCTGCCCTGCCAGAATTCTATTTCATAAGGCTTAGCAATATAACCACCCCAATTTTCAGGTCTCGGCACTTCGGTATTTTCGTATTTTTCTTCTAAAGCTTTCAATTTTTCTTCTAAAAACTCCCGGTTAGGAATTTCCTGACTTTGTGGAGAAACTGCAGCTCCAAGCTGGCTTCCTTTCGGTCTTGAATGAAAATATCCGTCACTAAGATTTTCAGCAATTCTTTCCAGGTCAGCCTTAATAATAATCTGACGCTCTAAACCAGGCCAAAAGAAGTGAAGACAGGCTTTATGCGTTCTTTCTATAGATTTTCCTTTTTTGCTATCGTAGTTGGTGTAAAAAATAAATCCTTCATAAGTATATGACTTCAGCAAAACCATCCTTGTACGCGGACAACCATCTTCTTCCACCGTAGAAATCGCCATCGCATTCGCTTCAGAAATACCTGGGTTCTCACTTGCCTCCAAAAACCAGTCCCGGAATTGCTCCATAGGATTTTGTTTTATCTCACTTTCAACAAGTTGGGATTTCTCATACACTTTTCTTTTGTGGTGCAGGTTTTCCATAAATATTTTTATTAAATTTGAGTATGAATTACTCTTACAAAGGTAAAATATTAATTTCCACACCCGATATTTCCGGCGATATTTTTTCAAGGTCGGTAGTTCTTATCATTGAACATAACGAAAGCGGTGCATTTGGTCTGATCTTAAATAAAAAAAACAACCAAATGAGTGGTAAATTTAAAAACCTCTTTGATTTTCCAATTGAAGTATATGATGGCGGACCTGTCGAAAATGACAAGGTATTCTTCATTGTGAAAGGAAAAAAAGTAACGGAACTCTATTCTGAAATAACGGATGAATTCTATCTTACAGAAGATATTGAAAACATCATGAGTGCCATTCTGAGTAATGAATTGAAGATTGAGGATATAAAAATATTTTCAGGGTATTCCGGATGGACAGCTCAGCAGCTGGACAATGAGGTTCTAAAAAAACTGTGGACCGTTGTAGAAATTTACAACCTTGATTATACATTACCCAATGACCAAACCCTTTGGAAATCAATCATGCAAAATCTTGGGGGAGAATATTTACTTTGGGCAAATGCCCCTGAAGACATTTCTCTAAATTAAGTTTTATTTTTCTATCTAAAGTGACTTAAAAATTAACAAACTTTAAGAAATTGTTAACCAATTTTTAGGAAAGAATTGACGTTATTTGAATAACCAAACAATAACAAAATGAATATCTTAAGATCTCTTATTTCATTAGTATTTCCTTCTTTATTGATGACTCTACAACCAATCCGTATAAAGTCTAAGCATTATTATAAGAAACCCTAAAACCGAGTATACTTTCGTGGGAAAAATGCCCCGAATAAAAATACAATTTCTGAAATAGTCAGAAAAAAACCCGGTAAAGGACTTTTGGGACCTTGTTGTTTACCGGGTTTGTCAATTTAAAAACTTTGTTTCCAGCTTTCTACCCATTCTAAAAAACGAGCGGCTTCAAAAGTTTTATTTCTTATTTTACCTACACAAAATATGCCTTTCTCTTCGGAAATCATTAAAATTTCTTCCGCTTTTTGAGATTCAAAAGCAATAATTTCGTGCTCCTGAATATCTGCAAGTTTATTTTTATGTAAAAAAGTAACAAAATTTTCCATTAAAGGAGAAATGTAGGCACCTTCTGTCTGTTTTGGAACTTTAATAATATCACCTTCTAAAAACAAAAGATTTCCTGACGTGGTACGTGCAATTCTTTTGTTAGGATTCAATAAAATAACATCATCCAGATCATTTTCCTGCGCATAAATTTCACCATAGATATTTTCCGGAGAATGAACTCTGATATTGCTTAAAAGATTATTATTAACATTGATTTCTTTAATTAAATCCAATTCCAGCAATCTTTCATGAACAGATAAAACATCAGTCATTTCCGTCACTTCATAGAAATAAGAAACCGTGGATTTAGATAACGTAATGCCATCTGAATTTCTGAACACCTGAAAATGTATAATCCCGTTCTTCACTCCTTTTCCTTCAATAATCTCCTGTTGAAAAAGAGACTGAAAAAACTCCAAAGTATAGGTTAATGGAATATTCATTCGCATCTTTCTCATGGATGCCATTAAGAAAAAATAACATTCTTCATCCATTATAAGTTGAGCCTCTCTCACAAAGAAAGAAACCTTCACCGCATCTCCTGTAAGAAATGCTCTATTTTTCATAGGTAAATCCCCTGAAGTAAAATATTGATTTTCCAATTTTTATATTGATTGAGTTATAAAAAAATAATGAACGATAAATCGTTCATCAGTTTTGTTATTTGGTTGCAAATGCATTAAGCAGCACCTAATTTTATTCTTAGATTCTCTATCAGATTTTCCCAGTACATTGCATTTTCATCTTCATCTCCTTCTTCACAGAAATCTGTAATATTTAAGGCTAAATCTTCTGTAATATCATCAATTACGATAGTCATTTCAAAGAAATTTTTTGTTCCTTCATCTTCTTCCCATCTGAAACGTACGAAACCTTCAGGCTTATATCTGATTAAAGTGGCTTTCTCAGCAGGACCTCCACCCCAGCTGAAAAAGAAATCATCGCCCTTCTCTGTTACCTCATCCGCAAACCATTCAGACAACCCTTCTGCAGTCGCAAGATATTCATATAAAATCTCTGATAGACAGTGCATTGGGAACTCGTAATGGACTTTATGTTTCGCCATATAATCTTTGTTTTAATCGTCACGCAATATATAAATTAATTTTTTGATTACACAAAAATGTATTTACTTTTTTGCATAATCTTCATGATATTTGTCAGAGATTTTTAAATACTTGTTTAGCTCAGTTTTCACAAAAAAAGCTCTTCATTTTGAAGAACTTTTTATATTAATTTTCGTTTAAAACATCTAAGATAATTTGACATCCTTCCTTGATTTCTTCCAGAGAAATTGTCAACGGCGGAGAAATTCTTAAGTATTCATTTCGGTATAACTGCCAGAAAACGATCAACCCTTTTCCCATACACTTTTTCGCAACATCCAGAGTATATTCCGGAGAACCCAGGTTCACAGCAAGCATTAATCCTTTACCATTAATGTTTTGAATTTTTGGGTGTACTAATAACGATCTGAATAATTTTTCTTTTTCTTCCACTTCATTCATCAAGCCGCTTTCCAATACTTCTTTTAATGTTGCATAACTGGAAGCAGCAATTAATGGGTTTCCTCCAAAAGTTGTTATATGTCCCAGTTTTGGAGAATGAGCCAGTGTTTCCATAATTTCTCTAGAGCTCATAAATGCTCCTACCGGAACACCTCCTCCCATTCCTTTTCCCATCACCAAAATATCGGGAACAATTCCGAAATGTTCAAAAGAAAATAATTTCCCTGTTCTTCCAAATCCAGGCTGAATTTCATCAAGAATTAAAAGGGCTCCAACTTCTTCACATCTTTTTTTCAGCTTGATCAGATAATCATCATTCGGAACCAAAAAACCGGCTGCTCCCTGAATCGTCTCAAGAATTACACAAGCCGTTTTTTCTGTGATCTTGTTGAAGTCGTTTTCATTATTAAATTCAATAAAAGAAATCATCGGCAGCAAAGGACGAAATTCTCTTTTGTGGGTTTCATTACCTGAAACACTTAATGCACCATGTGTATTTCCGTGATATGAGTTTTTAAATGAAACAATCTCTTCTCTTCCTGTATATCTTTTAGCCAGTTTTAAACTGCCGTCAATAGCTTCAGCCCCACTGTTTACCAAATACGTTATTTCCAAAGGATCAGGAGTTGCTTCTGCCAATAGTTTGCATAAAGCGATTGGCTTTTCTTGGGCATATTCTCCATACACCATGACATGAAGGTATTTCTCAGCCTGCTCTTTGATTGCATCTACCACTTTTGGATGGGAATGACCTAAAGTATTCGCCGAAACACCTGCTACAAAGTCTAAATATTTTTTTCCGTCCGTACCATAAATAAAGCTCCCAACTGCTTTTTCAACTTCAAAACCTGCAGCAAACTTGGTTGTCTGAGCCTGATATATAAAAAAATCTTTTTGCATTTCCATTATAAGAAAAATTTTCAGCAAAGCTATAAAACATTCGCTAAACCCTAAAATTAATACTTATAAAAAAGACCAGCTTCTGTAAACTGGTCTTTCTATTATTTTCTAACTCTTTTCGGTTTTTTAGCTTCTTCTTTAGCTCTTTCTGCTTCTATGGCTTCCTGAGCTTTATCGTAGAGGTCACTCGCTGAAGTATATTTTATTTCTTCATAATTCGGAGTATCGACGAGAATATCCTGCCATTTCCTGATCCTGTCTTTCGTATTCCAGTTGAAATTCTGGAATTTTCTTTTCGAAGGTTCAATTTTACTCATGGGATGCAATTCAGAATCAGCTCCAATGTTGCAAGAAATCACATGTAATGCCCTTTCTATAAACAAAGTACTGATAATTCCGCAAGAGGATAAAGTAATCCCTATTCTTTCCGTTTTTTTGGTTTCTTTATTGGTGTCATCCACATAGGCAATTGCTTGAGCATTACCAATTACCGTTGCTTCTTTAATTTCATTATTCTCATAATGAACCGTCATAAATTTCCCTCTCACCTGATTGAATTCATCTTTCAGATTCAGAGAATCCACTTTACTGATTGCCAAAGCATTTCCTATTACTTTCAATGAATCAATACTTTCATTTTGAGTATTAAAATACGCTTCTACCTTATCGCCTGTAACCTGTTTCTCACCACTCCAAAGAATGGGAGCTGTGTACATATGCATCACACCGTCAGTTTCATTAAACGCAATGGAATCTGCTCTTCCTTGTGCATTCGATTTATAAAATCTGGCTTTTTTAAATGCTCTTAAAAAGCTTTTCTTCACTTTTGGATCTATAGAATCAGGCCTTTGGTAAGAAATTATTTTCTCTGATGCGAAATATAAAGAATCTTTTTCCATAGCTTTTACAGCGTATGGATTTTTTGTCATCATTGCAGAGTCTTTTTTCTCAAAAATTTCTCCGTAACCTCCTTTTATCCATCTTCTTTCATTAGGATCATCCAATGTCACATTTCCTGTTGCTTTTCCAAAACCAGTAAGCTGGTTGTAATACATTTCGTCTCCGGTAAGAATCTTATCATTATAATATACTCTTGAATTTTTTGTTAGAAAAGATTCTTTGGTATTCATATTATGAGTCCCTTTTTCAGTAACGATTCTGTTTTTAGGATTCTTATTATTCGTAATGGTAGTGTACCCGTTAATGGTAACAATATTGGTATTTTGATTCTGAACGACATTCTCTCCCTCCAAAGTATAATCGCGATCTACAATTTTCACTCTTCCGGTAAGATCAATAGTACGAGTTGTTAAAAAGTAAGTAGCCGATTTAGAATAAGTTGTACTTTTCCCATCATTAATAGTACCTCCTGTATTATAATAAGCCTGATTGGTCAGTCTGTCATAATACATGGTTTCCGTTTTAATAATAGTTCCTTTTGGATCGGTAAGCACTACATTTTGTTTGGCAACACCTCTCTGAGTAGTCCCGTTATACTCCATTTCTTTTGCAGAAATTACAGAACCATCAGCGTTCACCAACTTTACGTTTCCAAAAGCTTTTACAAGACTTTGCTCGTTATAAAGAACCACTTCATCCGCAGTTAAAATAGAACCCTGATGTTCAATCTGCACATGACCAACCATGTATTGGTTCCCATCATATTTAGTGTCTTTTTTAAATTCGTCAGCATTTTGAATCCTCACCTTATCTTCAGGACGAACAGGCTGTTGTACAGCATTAGCTTTTGGCTGTACGTAAGGATCCATCTGCACGATTTTTTTATCCTGCGCAGAAAAGAACGTAGAAACGAAAAGTAACAGAAAAAGAATATATCTCATTAATTAATCATTCTTAGTGCCATAAAAATATAGCGAATGAGAATCAATTTTTACGCCAAAAGCTTCTTCTATGGCTTCTTTGATCCCTTGAATTCTGGGATCGCAAAATTCGATAATTTCCTCAATTTCCTTATCTGAATCTTTTTTATAAATCACCAAATGGTCATGCTGTTTATCAAAATAAGATTTTTCGTAAGAAGAAGAAGTCAGCGTCTTCTCTCCAAACTGATGCTTACGAATCAGCCCAGCATCAAGGAAAATTTCAATTGTATTGTAAATGGTTGCTTTCGATACATGGTATTTTTTCTGAAGCATCAATAGATATAAATCATCCACATTAAAATGGTGATCCATATTATAGATTTCTTCCAATATGGTGTATCTTTCAGGGGTATTTCTGAAACCTTTTTCTAATAAGTAGTTTCTTAAAACATCCTTGATTAAAGCTATATTTTTTTCTTTTTGTAAAGTATCCATCAAAAAAATTATCTACAAATTTACCGATTTTTATTTAATTAAAAAGTAGGCAAATCTGTTAAAGAATTTTAATTATTATGTCTTAAAAACCCGGCTTGTTCAATTTTATGATCGTAAACAGTAAGCTCCGTAATCGGCGCAGACTCTACTACTACATTGTGCGAAGTCACTCCCCAAGCTTTGAAATCATCGCTACCAATATACTTCACAAAGTTGTAAATATTGAGCGTAATTTTCTGTTTAACAGTCAAAAGTATATCGTTGATATAGGAGTTATCTATAATTACATATTTTAAATCCGGCGGAATATTATATGCTCTCAGAGAAGGATGACTGCTTCGAGAAGGAATTGTGTCATCCGCCATTAAATCTTTTAAAACCATACTAAAATAGTCATTGATTCTACGATCTACCTTAAATCCTAAAAGGAAATTGACTTTATAAATGGTACCCGGTAAAATCTCATCCACTGTATATTTAAAAGTAAACGGATCTTCCTGGTTAGTAATAGTTAAGATAAAATAATGATCGGCTCTTTTCGGCTGTTTTTTTATGATAGAATAGATAATTTTTGATTCTACTTCATCACTTCTTTTTGCCCTGCTCAGATAAGCAAGGTTAGTAGCATATTTAGGAATCGTTTCATCCAGCTTCATGTCTTTGATAATCGAAGTATAGTTCTCCAGTTTAACAAACTGAATAAACTGAGTTTTTATAGATCTTCCGTTGTACCAAGCATACATACAAACTCCTATTGAGCCAGCCAATACTACGGTAATCCAACCTCCTTCCATGAATTTGATAATATTCGCACTGAAGAAACCTAGCTCTATCGCTAAATATACAAAAGCAAAAAGAAGGATAAAAATTTTATTGATTCTATGCTTCAATAACCAGAACACCAAAAGCACTGTTGTCATCAACATAGTCACTGTAATAGAAAGACCATAAGCGGCTTCCATTTTACCTGATTCTCTAAAGTGAAGAACGACAATAATACAAAATAACAAAAGCCCCCAGTTGATTCTTGGAATATACATCTGTCCTTTGACTCCTGAAGGGTAATCAATTTTTTGATTGGGCCACAAATTAAGAGACATAGCTTCAGAGAAGATCGTAAAAGACCCTGTAATTAACGCCTGACTGGCAATAATTGCAGCAGCCGTTGCCAAAATTACCCCTGGTAAAACCGCCCATTGAGGCATAATTCCAAAGAAAGGATTTACTGTTGTAGAGAATCCCGGATTTTGATAGTTTGTTAATAACCAAGCACCCTGTCCAAGGTAATTTAAAATCAACATGATTTTCACAAATCCCCAGCTTACTCTGATGTTTTTTGCACCACAATGCCCAAGATCTGAATATAAAGCTTCCGCCCCCGTTGTACACAGGAAAACAGCTCCAAGAATAACAATAGCACTCGGTGAGTTTACAATAAGTTTGTAGGCATAATAAGGGTTGAATGATCTTAAAATTTCGAAATTTTCGCTTAAATGAGAAATTCCCAATCCTCCCAATACCAAAAACCAAACAACCATGATAGGACCGAAAAACTTACCAATAAAGCTTGTTCCGAATTGCTGAACCACAAAAATAACAATCAAAATCCCAATAGTAATAGGAACTACAGGAGTATGAGGATTATATATTTCAAGACCTTCTATTGCAGACATTACCGTCAATGAGGGAGTAATTACCCCATCCGCAATAAGTGCCGCTGCTCCCACAATAGCGATGAGATACAACCAACCTTTTTTAAGGTTTTTAACTAAAGAGAATAAAGCAAGAATTCCACCTTCGCCTTTGTTATCTGCACGAAGAGCAATAATTACATACTTAATCGTTGTTTGTAGCGTTAAGGTCCAAATAATACAGGAAAGCGCCCCTTCAATGTATTCGTTAAAAGGCATATTGCTTCCGCTTTGTCTTGCGTTTACAATTGCTTTCATTACGTAAAGCGGTGAAGTACCAATATCTCCAAAAACAATTCCCAGAGAAACCAAAACTCCAATAAAAGAAAGCTTTTTAATGTCAAAATGATGACCGCCTTCTGTAACTTCTGCCATAACAGCTAATTTTAATTTTAAACGCGCAAATTTAAACCAAAATTATATCCCTGAGAACTTTTCTTCATGAATATAATAAATGAAAAAACTTCCTTTCGGAAGTTTTTCTCTATAATCTTTATATTACTTAACGTACATTGCTTTTTTAATTTCCTCTTTTACTTTTTCAAGTTTCGGGAACCACTCTGCAAATAATGCAGCTGAATATGGTGCAGGAGCATCAGGAGTCGTAATTCTCTTGATAGGAGCATCTAAATAATCGAATGCTTTTTGTTGTACCATATAAGTAATTTCAGAAGAGATTGAAGCAAATGGCCAAGCTTCTTCTAAAATAACCAATCTGTTTGTTTTCTTTACAGATTCTAAAATCGTATCAAAATCTAACGGACGAACGGTTCTAAGATCGATTACTTCTACAGAAACACCTTCTTTCTCCATATCTTCAGCCGCCTGAATCGCCAACTTCATGATTTTTCCGAAAGAAACCAATGTAACATCTGTACCCGCTCTCTTAATATCTGCTTTTCCTAGTGGTAAATAGTATTCTTCCTCAGGAATCTCCATTTTATCTCCATACATCTGCTCAGATTCCATGAAGATTACAGGATCATTATCCTGAATAGCTGTTTTCAACAATCCTTTTGCATCATATGGATTTGAAGGAACTACTACCTTAAGACCTGGAATGTTGGCAAACCAGTTTTCAAAAGCCTGCGAGTGTGTTGCACCCAACTGACCTGCAGAAGCAGTAGGACCTCTGAAAACGATAGGGCAGTTCCACTGACCACCACTCATCTGACGGATTTTAGCAGCATTATTAATAATCTGATCAATCCCTACCAATGAGAAATTAAAAGTCATATATTCTACAATTGGTCTGTTTCCGTTCATTGCAGCTCCTACAGCAATCCCTGTAAAACCAAGCTCAGCAATAGGGGTATCGATTACTCTTTTCGGACCAAATTCATCCAGCATTCCTTTTGAAGCTTTATATGCACCATTATATTCTGCAACTTCCTCCCCCATTAAAAAGATGGATTCGTCTTTACGCATTTCCTCGCTCATTGCCTGTGCAATTACCTCACGAAAAGTATATTCTGCCATATCTATTTGAAAAATTTAGACTACAAAAATAGTGTTTTTTTATTATACGCATCATAAAAAAGCCATCACATTCACCGAGATTTTTGGATTAATTTTAATTTAAATTACATTTTCTTCCACTCTATATAATTCTTTACAAATTTTCCCAAAACGAAAAAACGGCATTCCTAAAAGAAATACCGTCTTACAATTCTATTTAAACTTATTTAGTTCACTTTTTGCCAGGTCTGTGTTCTTCCAATCAAAGATAAACCGATATAACCTCTTACATTCAACTTATCGCCATCTCTTGTAATGGTACACTTGTACGTTTTACCCGTTTTAGGATCCATAATCGTTCCTCCTGTGAATTCATCATCATCTTTTTTCAATCCTCTGATGATTTCCATCCCCAAAATAGGTTTCCCTTTTCTGTCGTCTTTACAAACTGTACAGTTAGGGTCTGCAGGTTTTATCAATAGCTGAGAAACTTTTCCGTAATATTTCCCGTCAGATTTTTTATAGATCTCCACGATAGATTTTGCCTGCTTCGTTTCATCATCTATTGTTTTCCATTTTCCTTCAATCTGTGCAAAAGACAGCACTCCAACCAAAGAGAAAGCAGATGTTAATAATAATTTTCTCATATTTTTATAGTTTTAATTCTGATACAATAGTTTTGTTGTCTAATTACTGTTAAAAATATAAATTAATTTTAAACAAACAAAAACTTTTATTATCCAAGGCATATATAACAAGAGCTATACCAAATTTCAGAATTAAACATTTTTTAAACGTTAATACATTTTTCTGTTAATTACTCGGTTCATATAATCCTGATACCAAGCCTTAGCAATGAGCTTTCCTTTTTCGACTTCCGGATTCTTTTTCAATTGATCCATTATGTTTTTTTCTAATCCTAAATCAGTTTTATCAAAAACTCCCACTATTTCCTTCCCATCAAAACGGTAAATATAATTTCCGATAATGAACTGCTCTACCGTACCGTCGGAATTTGCAATAACCGAAGGATATTTTTTATCACTCACCAAACTTTTTCCCCAGCTTCTTATTTTTTTATCATACCCTATTAAATCTGCTAATGTAGGATAGATATCGATTTGCTGAGCCAGTTCAGGATTCACTCCTTTCAGATTATATTCCGGATTGGGTGAATAGAAGATCAAAGGAACCGCAAAACGATTCATTATTTTTTCATATTCAGGATAATAAATTTCATTGGTATGATCTCCTGTAAAGACAAAAATAGTATTGTTATACCAAGGTTGCTTTTTAGCCGTTTCAAAATACTTTTTTATCGCATAGTCGGTATATTGTATCGGCTCATGCATCTGATTTTTCCCTTTTTTGAATTTCCCGTTATATTTCTCAGGAATTTTGAAAGGATGGTGTGAAGAAGCCGTAAAAACTGTCGCCATGAAAGGTTGGGTTTTCCCTGTATTTTTAGCAAAATACTGCAAAAAAGGTTCATCCCAAATGGCCCACATTCCATCGAAATCTTGATCATTATTGTATTCCGTTTTTCCGAAATAATGCTTAAATCCAAGAATATTTCCAAAGCCTAAAAATCCCATAGAACCGTTCGGAGCTCCGTGATAAAAAGAAGTATCATAACCTAAGTCATTACAAATCGAAACAATAGACTGTATTTTTTGATTTGAGTAAGGCGAACCGGTAAAAGCATCCGTCAAGCTCGGAATTCCTGCTAAAACGGAACTCATTCCATGAATAGATTGTCTGCCGTTTGCGAAAGTATTGGGAAATATTAAGCTTTGCCCTGCCAAACTATCTATAAACGGAGTATAAGAAACATAATCCTTGATATTTTTATCTTTATTGAATGCTCCCGAATATTCTCTCCCGAAAGATTCTACGATAAAAATAACAATATTGGGTTTGTTAGCTACTTTCCTGTCGTACGTTTTATAAGGCTGAATATTTTCGTCAATAAATTTCTCATCTACAAAATGTACTTCTTTAAAATTATTGGTATTTAATGTTCTGAAGAAGGAGAAAGTACTGTTCAGCACCATATTCCCCTGAACCGGAAGTTTTACAAAACGATTGGCATCCACCAGATTGATCGGTCTTGTACTGTGTTTAAAATCTCCTCTTATTCCACCAACAGTTAAAACCGCAGTGATGCAAAGCGTCAAAACAGATAAAATAAAATAAGGCACCAATTTTACGGGTTTCTGCTCTGTAATTTTCACTTTTTTATACAAGAAAACCCAAAGCCACATCAAAACAACAAACCATAATAAAATATAAGGATTCTGCATCAAGGAAGCCGTGAATACTTTAAAAATATTGTCTTCGTGCTGTGCCACCTGAAAAGCTGCAGAAGTAAGCCTTGTTTGGGAAAATTTAAAATATACAAAGTCTCCAAAGTTCATTGCATAGGTAATTCCGTTAGTGATAAAGTACAGCCAAAAGAGTATTTTTTGATACACTTTCTTCGTATTGATCACAACAGGAACTAAGCTCAGTAAAATGAAAAGAGCATTTACGTAGAGAATGGCAGTGGTATCAAACGCAATCCCATGATACGAAAGACTAAAATAGTCTGAAACCGAGTCTATTTTAATCAGCCCTTTATTAAAATACCAAAATAAAAACCTGGCAATCTGATAGAAAAAATAAGCTAAAAAAATCCGGTACAGCAATACCAGAACTTCCTGTTTTCTAAATTCTTTAAAAAATTTCATTGGTAGACATTATTATTTTTAAAGGTCAAATGCAATCACAATATTCATAAACACTGACTTAAAAAAGCGTGTTAAGGGTGATTTCATGACGCAAATTTACACCAAATTCAGATAAAACCGATGGAACAACACAGCAATCGTGAAATGCAATACTAGTTAAACCTAGTTAAATTGATATAGGGTTACCTTAATTTATTTGATATATTGTTTTAATTTTGTGGCTATGAATTTTATTAAAAATAATCTTGCGAATGCCATCACATTGGGGAATTTATTTTCCGGAAGTGTAGGAGCTATCCACCTTATTCTTGGTGACTATCAAACGACTGCTATCTGTATTATTCTTTCTTTGATTTTAGATTTTTTTGATGGTTTTGTAGCCAGAGCTTTAAAAGCAAATTCTAATTTGGGAGTACAATTAGATTCTTTGGCCGATATGGTAAGCTTCGGATTCCTTCCGGGATTAACGATGTATGCTGCTTTAGAGCCATTCGGAAACATTTTTCTTGGAACGGAATTGCCTTTTGAAATTAAATATTTAGGATTGTTTGTGACTCTTTTTTCATGTTTAAGACTAGCAATTTTCAATTTGGATGAAGATCAGAAATATTATTTTAAAGGATTGAATACTCCATCCAATACCATTTTGCTTTTCGGATTGTATTATGCTCAAAAAGAAAGTGGGGATTTCAGATTTTTATTTGAGAATTCATTATTTTTAATTCTTCTTACAGCAGTTTCTTCATGGTTATTGATCAGCCCGATAAAGATGATTGCAATGAAATTCAAATCAATGAAATTGCAGGATAATTATCCGAAAGTTGCTTTGTTGATTGGTTCCATTATTCTTTTAATTCTTTTTAAAACCGTTGGAATCCCAATGGTGATTATTTATTATATTTTAATTTCAATTATTTTTCAAAAACAACTTAAATAGTAAGAAGTTTTGAGTGAGAAGTTATGAGCACTCATAGCTTTAAAACTTATTTACAATTCAGAACTTTCAATTTATAACTTACAAAAAATGAATTTAAAACTCTATAAACCTCTTTGCATTTTTGACCTAGAAACTACCGGAACGAATATTGGGAAAGACAGAATCGTTGAAATCTGTATTTTAAAAGTAAATCCAGATGCTTCAAGAGAAAGTAAAACATGGAAAATAAATCCTGAAATACCTATTCCAGTGGAATCTAGTCAAATTCACGGAATTTATGATGAAGATGTAAAAGATGCTCCTACTTTCAAGCAAATTGCATCCAAAGTAATGGAAATGATTTCAGGTGCCGATTTAGGAGGTTTTAATTCCAATAGATTCGATGTTCCTTTGTTGGCAGAAGAATTACTGAGAGCCGAACTCGATTTTGATCTGAATAAATTCAAATTGGTAGATGCCCAAACAATTTTCCACAAAAAAGAACCAAGAAACTTAGGTGCTGCCTATCAGTTTTACTGTGGCAAGACATTGGAAAACGCCCATTCTGCAGAAGCTGATGTAATGGCAACTTTCGAGGTTTTGGATGCTCAAGTTGGGAAATATGAGGACATTCCGAACGAAATTGCAGATTTAAGTGAATTCACATTCCATAATAAAAATGCTGATTTAGCAGGTTTTATCGGGTATAATGATAAAAATGAAGAAATCTTCAATTTTGGGAAATACAAAGGACAAGGTGTAAAAGCCGTTTTCCAGAAAGATCTAGGATATTTCGGATGGCTTCAAAATGCTGATTTCCCTTTATACACAAAGAAAGTCTTCACAAAAATCCAACTATCAAGCAAGTTTTAAAAAATGAGCGGGCTGGTTAAATTCAAATTTTACGAAAATGCCCTTCAAGCCAATAGAGACAAACAGATATTGGCTGAAAACGGCATCAACAGCTTTATTGCGAATGAACAGCTGATCCAGTCTGATTGGCTGCTTTCTCAGGCTGTTGGCGGAATTCAGCTGCAGGTTTTTGAAGAAGACCTTGAAAAAGCAGAACAAATTTTACAGGAGTATAAGGATAATGAAGAATTCTCTTTGGAAGTTGAACATACCATTGAAGATCCTGAATTTGATTTTGTTTGCCCGAAATGTGGTTCAAACCATCTCTACAGAGACGAAAAACCAGGCGGCGTGTTTGGTTTAAGTCTTTTATTTATAGGTATTCCCATAAAAGTTCCAGCGAATTTATATCATTGCTATTACTGCGGGAACGAGTTTACTCATTAAAACTTTTATAAATGAGCAAAATAAAGAAGTTCGGAAAATATTTACTGATCGCTATTATAGCTTCTCTTCTATTCGTTTTGGGGAAATATTTCTTTTTATGGAGTCCTATTGAGGTTGATCATAATTTGAATAAAAAGACTTTATTTAAAGATTTTAATCATCAAAAACAACAATACATTGTCGGAGGGGACTCTGAAGAAATTAAAACAAATAATTTTAAGGTAAAGACTGACAGCTTTTCATCAGAATCTTACATTTATAGCATTCAAGATAATCCACTTTCTTTACAAATACAGATATTTACAGGGGACGGATACAGTGGTGGAGGTTATAATGTAGAGATCATCAACAATCGATACAAAGTTTCTCTTTATCATTATACAGATAATCCGAAACCTTTTGATTTTATGAATGAAGAATATTATAAAATCATTGACAGCAAGGTCATTCTTAATAAAGATTCTTACAAGAAAGGTGATAGTATTTTTGGATATACAGAGTTTAAAATTCAAAAAGGATATGGCCCTGAAAAGTATTTTGAACAAGGGGAAGGATATTTTAAAGGAATTGTAAATTAAATAAAAAAAATTATGAAAATAATCTGCATAGGAAGAAATTATAGCGAACACGCAAAAGAATTAGGAAATGAAATTCCTGAGAGATCGGTCATTTTCATGAAGCCGGATACTGCTGTTTTGAAAGGAAATGATTTTTATATTCCTGAATTTTCGAACGATGTTCATTATGAACTGGAAGTTGTGGTGAAAGTTTCCAAAGGAGGAAAATATATCCAGAAAGAGTCTGCTCATAAGCATTACGAAGAAATAGGATTAGGAATTGATTTTACGGCAAGAGATCTTCAAAGTGAGCTTAAATCTAAAGGTCTGCCATGGGAACTGGCTAAAGGTTTTGACGGTTCTGCTGTGGTAGGAAGTTTTTTCAAAAAAGAAAATTACACTCTTGAATCGCTGAACTTTTCACTCTTAAAAAACAAAGAGAAGGTACAGGACGGAAATACGAAAGATATGATGTTTAGTATTGATGATATTATTGCTTTCGTTTCACAATATTTTACCTTGAGAGTCGGCGACCTTATTTTTACAGGAACTCCAAAAGGAGTCGGAAAAGTAGATGAAAATGATATTCTTGAGGCCTATCTTGAAAATGAAAAAGTTCTGGACATCCGAATATTATAAGTAACCAGACAATGATAGAATTAGCAAAAACTACTTTGGAGGATTTGGAAACCTTATTTGTTTTTCAAACCGATAAAGACGGAATTCAAATGGCAGCTTTTACAGCTAAAGATCCGAGGGATAAGGAATTTTACATGGAAAAATGGACCAAAATTGTAGAAAATCCTGATATAAAAATGCTGACCCTACGATTTGAAAACGAAATTGTAGGAAGTGTAATTCATTTTGATGTTATGGATGAAACTCATATTTCTTATTGGATCGATAAGCAACATTGGGGAAAAGGATTCGCAACCGAAGGATTAAAAGCATTTATTAAAGACTCCGTTAAACGTCCTCTTTTCGCAAGGGTAGCCTACGATAATTACGGATCGCAAAAAGTGCTTGAAAATTGCGGTTTCCAATCCATTGGCAAAGGAAAAGGGTTTGCCAACGCAAGAAATATGGAGATTGAAGAATTTATCTATCAATTTGAATAATAATCTTGTGAAGTTTTCTAAAGCTAGAAATAATTTAATCAGGAAAACAACTCATATAAATACAATATTATGAGTTATTTAACATGAAACGTAACAATTTTTTTCATATCTTTAAGAGACAAAATGTGAAGATATGATAAATATAGTACTACCCGTAGATTTTGGGGAAAAAACAGATCAGCTGATAGATGGAGCCGTGAAATTTGCAAAACAAGTCAATGGAAAAATAAATCTGATACATGTTGCTCCTACTGATATAGGTTTTGCTATTGGCGATATGGGCTATCAATATTTCCCGGAAGTTGAAGAAAACGAAATCAGAGAAGAACTGATACAGCTCAACAAAATTCAGCAAAGAATTCTGGCTCACGATTTGGATTGTGAACACCTTTTAAAGCAAGGCATCGCAAAAGACATTATCCTGGAGTACGCAAAAGTAAAGAATGCCGATTTTATTGTGATGGGATCACATGGAAGAAGCGGAATCTATGATGTTTTTGTGGGAAGTCTTACTAAAGGACTTACCAAAAGTTCTCCCATTCCTGTAGTGGTACTTCCTATTCACGATTAATTTTAATTGTACTCATAAAAAAACCGATCAAATGAATTATTTGATCGGTTTTTTACTATATAACCAATTAATTAACCTTCTTTTTTGTAGATCTTTGGATCGTAGTAAGGATGTTTCCCTTCAGTAGGAGAGAAATAGTCTTTGTCTTTATCTCCACCTAATTTTGCTACTAAAACATAGCACCAGTAAGTAAACAACACACAGCAAACGATAAATAAAATCCAGTTCAACACATTCCCAAAGGTATCGTAAAAACCGAAAGACCATTTGAAAACTTTACTTAAGAATAGAAAGAAAGACGTCATTATTTTCCTTTTTTAAATTAACTTTGCACAAATTTATAAAAAATGTTTAAATTACTTTCAAAAGAAAGCAATATTTTTTCGATACCGGTCTATATTGTTTTTCTTCTTTTTATAGTAATCATATTTAACATACTGAATTTCAATACTTATGAAGCAATTATTGCCGGAATTACTTTTTTGGGAATTGCTTTGGCATATTTTTGTTTTCACACGATTGCCCTTAATTATCAGACTCATCTTCCATTATTTTTATATACATTTTTTATTTTCGGCTTATATCCTGGAGTCATGGATATAGGTATTGCTGTAGCTCTACTTACCAATTCTTTTCTTTTACTTCTTCTTACAAGTATCAATGAAGATGTAAGAAAAAAATCTTATGTATTGGTAGGTTCCATTGTAGCTCTTAATTTTATATTTCTCCCTACGACCTGGCCTATGGCGATTTTTGTTCTAATACACGTTATTGCAACTTCAGAAAGAGTAGGTTTGAATATTATCAGATTTTTATTGGGAGTCCTTCTTATTGCAACCAGCTATCTATCTACGATGTATTTTCTTGATTTCACGACTTGGAATCTTGACTATTTCCCTTTTGGAAAAATGAAGATTATTACAGATTATCACGAGATTTTTCCTTTAATTCCTGTTGTATTGCTTCTTATCTATGCGATATATGACCACTTTAGCAATTACAATAAGAAAAGTCCGATAAGCAGATATAAATATACTTTTTTACTGGTTTTTTCATTAGCACAACTGGTTACGATTATTCTGTATATGAATAAGAGTTATGAATACTTATTACTATTGGCATTTCCTGTCAGTATTATTCTAAGTAGAATGTTAAAGTTCCTTCCTAAGTATTGGATGCAGGAAGTGAGTTTGTGGCTTATTATTTTAAGCCTAGTGATGTTTAAAGCAGAAACTTATTTTGATATTTTTTAAAAGATTATGATTCAGATAGACGATAAATTAATTTCTGAGGATATATTTTCCGAAGAGTTTGTTTGCAACCTTAGCAAATGTAAGGGAGCATGTTGTGTGGAAGGAGATGTAGGAGCTCCGCTAGATAAAGATGAGCTTGAAATATTAGACACTATTTTTGATAAAATAAAACCTTATCTGACACCAGAAGGAATACAAGCACTGGAAGAGCAAGGGACCTGGACAACAGACCCATCTGATGGAATGTATGTAACCCCAATGGTTGAAAATCGCGAGTGCGCTTATGTAACCTTTGACGAAAAAGGTATTACTAAATGTGGTATTGAGAAAGCGTATGAAGACGGTGCTGTAGATTGGCAAAAACCAATTTCATGCCACCTTTACCCTATCCGTATTACCGAATATTCTACATTTACAGCTCTTAATTATCATGAATGGAATGTATGCAGTGATGCCTGCACGCTTGGAAAGGAATTACAAGTACCTGTGTATAAGTTCTTAAAAACTCCACTTATCAGAAAATACGGCGAAGAATTTTATAATGTTCTGAGCGAAGTAGCTGATGAATGGAAGAATGAGTATGGTTCTTAGTTTTTACAACAATTTTGTATTAGAAATTATCCTCACTTATATCATAAAAAAACCGCAGAAAATTTCTGCGGTTTTTTTATTCAAATTTATCTTTACTATTTTAGTTGGAAACACTTGCTTTAATTACAGCAGGTTTTCCCTCTTCTTTTTTAGCATTTTCCCAACCGTCTTCCGGCATTAAAGTAGCCACTACTCTGTTTTTAGTCAGATATTTTTTGGCAGCATCATGAAGATCTTTTACGGTAAGCGCTTTTACCTTTTCCTGATAATTAAGGATTTCATATTTATCACTTCCATCCAGTTGGTTTTTAGACAAAGCATTCATCCAATAGTTATTGTCTTTGATGTCTGTCTTATAATCATTCATCTCGCCTTCTTTATACTTATCAAGATCTTTTTGTTCAGGACCTTTATCGATCAGTTTCTGAAGTTCTGCAATAGCACTTTTCGTCAGTTTATCCGCGTTTTCAGGTCCACAAGGGAAACTTACGCTGAAATTATAATTACTGTAAGGAACTTTATACATTCCACCTCTCGCTCCGCCACCATAGATACCGCTCTCGTCTTCTCTAAGTTTTTCAATTACTTTGATGGTAGCCACTTCACCCAGAGCTGAAAGAGCCAAAGCTTCCTTCTCGTTATAAGGAGTTTCTCCTGAGTAAACGATTTGAACCATACTCTTAGGATCTTTTCCTTTTTTATATACTTTGGTATGATCTCCGGTAATTGATCTGTAACCTGTGTCTTTGAAGTTTGTCGTTTTTCCTGTTGTCGGTAAACTTGCAATATATTGTAGAACTTCATTTTTAAATTTAGCCTCATCAATATTTCCTACAAAATAAAAATGGAAGTTTCCTGCATTGGCAAATTTCTCTTTGTAAACATCATACGCTTTTTTGTAATCAGTTGCCTCCCAATCTTTTTCCAACGGAAGAATTCCGATGAATCTTGGATTTTTCTGATTGGTAAATTTAGCATGCTCGCTTGCAAAGTAAGTCTGCGGATTCGATAAAAGATTGTTCAGCATTGCAGCTTGCTTTATTTTGTAAGCATTAAATGCTTCAGGACTGTAATTTAATCCCGTAAAATAAGCATACGTCAATTCCATTGCAGTACTCAGATCTTTTTGGGTTGTTCTCCCAAATACCCCTTCCAATGTACTGCTGATATATGGAGTTACATTCACCTGCTTTCCTGCCAAATAATTCGTAAGGTCTGCTTTAGAAGCACCATTTACGCCTGCTTCCGTTAAAGCCTGATAAGCAAATTGTGTTTTATTGAAATCCGTATCATTTAATAATGAGTTCCCTCCCAAGCTTCTTGCCGAAAAAACAATTTCATCATCTTTAAAGTCAGTTTTCTTGAACGTAACTTTTGCTCCGTTGCTCAATGTCCAGGTTGTTGTTCCCAGCTTTGCATCTGTTTCTGTTTTAGCGATTTTACCTTCAGATTTAAACGGCTTTACAAGATTTTTAATCGTCGCTTTTTCTTCATAAGGCTTAATATCTGCCATTTTCACAGATTCAAAAACATTAAGAACCATCGCTTCTGTAGGCATTTTAACATTATCCTTTTTAGGGCCTGTAATTACAATGACCCTGCTGTCGTCTTTCACAAATTTCTTGATAATCTCATTGGTTTGTGCTAAGGTTACACTTGGTAAGAATGATTTGGTATCTTCATATTCCCAAGCAATTCCCGGCATGGGTTCCTGCTCCAAAAAGTTTCTTACATATTCATCCACAAGCATATCACTTTCCGTTTTGTCTCTGTTGTTATAAGATGTTTCAAGGTTTGATAAAACCTGAGATTTAGCCCTGTCGAGCTCAGATTGTGTGAATCCGAATTTCTTAGCTCTTTCCACTTCTGTTAACAGTACGGTAAGCCCGTTCAGCTGATCTCCTTCTTTTGTCATGGCAAACCCTTGAAAAGCCTCCTTTGTTCTGGCGTACGTTCCGCCATGATAAACAGATCCAAACGTGAAAGGTGGATTATTGGAATTGATTAATTCTCTCAGTCTGTTGTTCAACATGGTCGTTGCCAGATTTTTAACAAGGCTCTGATTGTATTGCTCAATGGTTACATCCGGTTTATACGCTTCCGAATCTTTCATCGTAAACCTAACCGCAGAATTGGTTGCATCCGGATCTGTTTCTATAGCAACTAATGTTTCTTTATGGTTTGGCAGATCAAAAATTTTTCTGTCTTTTGGCTTAGACGGATTTTTGTATTTGCTGAAATTATCTTTGATCTTTTTTTCAATTTCATCTACATTAATGTCTCCTACGACTACAATTGCCATCAAATCCGGTCTGTACCAATCCTGATGGAATTTTCTTATAACATCGGGTTTAAAATTTTCCAATACTTCTTTTTTACCAATCGGAAGTCGGTTTGCGTATTGAGAATTGTATAATAGTTTTGGTAAATATTTATCCGACATTCTTTTATCAGCTCCCAAACCTAATCTCAATTCTTCCAATACAACTCCTCTTTCTTTATTAATTTGTTCGTCAGAAAGTATCGCATTGAAAGCCCAGTCTTCCATTACTTTAAGACCTGCATCAAGATTTCCGGGTTTGTCTAAAGGTACAGGAAGCATATAAACCGTCTCGTCAAAACCAGTATAGGCATTAAGATGCTGTCCGAATTTCACTCCTATTGACTGAAGAAAATCTACCAATTTATTATCCGGGAAATTCTTAGTTCCGTTAAAGTTCATGTGCTCCATAAAGTGAGCAAGTCCTCTTTGGTTTTCATCTTCAAGAATAGATCCTGCATTAATGGCTAGTCTGAAGTCTACCTTTTTTTCAGGAAGGGTATTCTTTTTAATATAGTATTTCATTCCGTTGGAAAGAGTTCCTATTCTCACAGAAGGATCTGCCGGAATATTCTGAGCAAAGCCATTTGCAGACATCAGGAAAAGGACTGCAAATGAGGATATCATTTTCTTCATAGTAATAATTATTAATTTTTTTCGGATTAAAAATATAAATTATTCACAACAGGAGGAAATGTTTTATTCTTATATAGAGTTAAATTTGAGTTAAATAGAGTTAATTTTTCCAGTCCATAAAAAAACCGGACAAAAGCCCGGTTTATTATGTTAAGTAGTAAAAATACTATTTAAAATCAGCGTCAGTAACTCCTGAGTTAAGAACTACCTTTGTTGTTTTGATCGTAACTTTCTGACCGTTTCCTTCTGCTTCAATCTCAGCAGGGAATTGAATTCCGTCTACTGTCATATAACTCTTCACCAATGCATTTCCTTCTTTAGCTTCAGATTTATATAATAATCCTGTAGCAGCATCGAAGTAGAATTTACCTTTATCAGAAGTTAAAACATTATAATCCTTTCCATCTATTTTTTCCACATTTGCGGTTTTAAAAGTGGAAGCATCATATCCTAATGCATCAATAACTTTGCTCTTTTTAAGCTCAGGAATTTTATCCGCAGGAATATCCATTTTTTGTCCCATCTGATCTGCATATCCTTTTTCACCGTCAAAAACCTGAATCATTTTTTGTCCCATCATCGACTGCTCAGATCTGAATTTATTTCCCATCTTCTTAGTCGTCATAGTAACTTCCATACCTTGTATAGAAAGTGTATTATCTATAATTGAAGTTTTGATCGCTAATAATTTATCCTTTCCTCCTAAGCCTTTATAATATTTATCAATAACTTGTTGAGGAGTGATTGCAGCTTGTACAGCGGATGCTTTTACAGGAGCCGATTTTTGCTGAGCATTTACTGAAGTAGAAAAAAGGACTGCACAGAAAAACGGAATTATAATCTTTTTCATATATTAAATTTAGAATGTAAAGATAATAATATTGAAAAGATACCAATGCAAAAGCCACCAAAATATTGGTGGCTTTGTACTATTTATTTTAAACTTAAAATAAATTATTTTTTAAGCTCTTCTAAAAACTCGTCGTGAGAAATTACAGTTTCTTTCTTAGTTGCTTTTTCAAGAATTACATCTTTCAACTTAGCCATAGCTACTTCAGAAGAAATTTGTCTTACTTGTTCCTGATCTTTCAACATTTCAACAGCATATTTCTGGATTTCCTCATCACCTAAGTGGTGGATTCCGTAGATAGCCAACTGATTTCTTACCAATTGCTCAGCTTGTGCCAAAACATCAGCATAGTCTAATTGAATTTCGTTATCCGTCATCAATTTTCCTTCAATGATCTGATATTTCAACTGGTTTTTCTCAGCTTCAAGAATTTCTCTAGCCTGCTCTTCAGACTGGATGTTCTGATTAGAGAACTGTAACCATTTTACTAAGAAAGTTTCAGGAAGTTTTACTTCTTCTTTTTCAGAAACCTGTTCCAATACTTTGTTTACGAAATGAACATCAGCATTTTGTTGGAAATATTCGTCTAATTCTGATTTTACTTTTTCTTTAAGTTCTTCTTCAGACTTAATGTTTCCTTCTCCGTAAACTTTGTTGAATAAATCTTCATTTAATTCAGCTAAGTTAAGACCATAGAAATCTTTTACTTTTACCTCAACTTCAGCGTGGTGTAAGTGCTCAACTTCCTCTTTAGAGAATCCTAATTCTTTCGCCAATTCTTCGTCACCAGCAAGAGTTTCTTTAGAAACTTTTACAGATCCGTCCATTTTCAAAGATTTCACTAATTTGAAAGCTTCTTTGTTTTCAGCTGTAATTGTAACGTTCTTTGGGTGGTGGTGGTGCTCTCCTTCTGCATCTTCCTCAACAACCTGAGAAACTTCTAGAGCGATGTAAGAATCTTTATTGATTTTGTCTTGAGGAGCCTGCTCAGCAAAACGCTTCTGCATGTTCTCAATACTCTTATTGATTTCTTTTTCAGAAGCCTCTACTTTGTAGTGAGGAGCTTCATATTTAGCCAAGTCGATCGTGAATGCAGGCTCATATCCTACTTCAAAAGCAACTTCCAATTGATCAGCATTGTAATCGAATTCGTTTACTGGCTGAGGAACTGGCTGACCTACTAATCTTAGTTTGTTTTCGTTAACATAACCGTTCAAAGCATCAGAAACCTGCTTGTTGATTTCTTCAAAAGCAATACCAGCTTCATATTGTTTTTTAACCATACTCAAAGGCACTTTCCCTTTTCTGAAACCAGGAACTTGTGCATTCTTAGCATAATTAATCAATTGTTTCTCAACTTTTTCCTTATAGTCAGATTTTTCCAATGTCACTGTAAGTAATGCACTTACATCATCATGGTTTTTTGCAGTAACCTTCATTATTGATTAAAATTTTAGGTTGCAAAAATATGAAAATTTTATGAAAATCACTCATTTAAAATCAACTTAAAAAGCCAAATATTGTTAAATACAAAACCACCGAAAAATTCAGTGGCTTTGTTAACAAGATTAAAAGATATATTAATTAGTAATATTATAGTTTGCCTGAGCATCGGTTTCACCTCCAACCTGAGTTCCGAACACGACTCCATTCCCACTTACATTAGAATCTTCAGTCACACTTGCAGGCTCATGATATAATGTAAAGATCAGCTGACTTGTTGCAGATGGATTCTTTTTAGCTTTGTTTACAACCCACTCTGTTCTTAAACCTACACGTTTTCCATCTGCTCTTGTAGAAGAAGCATCGTCTGTACGGGTCAAGGAAATATCAGAATTTGGGAAGTTGAAAATTAAAAAGTGTTCATCTTTTGCATCTCTGATTTCCTTAGTAGCATCATCATTCCCATTTCTAAATTCTGCAATGACTTCATATGTTTTTCCGTCCTCCAATTTGATAGACGGAGATCCACCCGCTCCCATACTGTAATTATATGGTATTGCGGCAGCCGTGCTTCCCGGTGAAATGTCTCTTACTTTTAAAATGATATTGGTAAGATCTTCTTGCGGAAGATCATCTTCAGCTGCTGAACCGTCTCTCTGACAAGAAACGACAGTAACAGCAATAAATAAAACAGCTAATAATGTAAATATATTTTTAGTATTGAATACTTTCATTTGTTTAAAATTTTAAGATTGTAAATTGTGTATAAAATAATTTTGAATCCTTTAGAATCTGTATCTAAAGTTTAGAATAAAGTTTCTTCCTGCCTCATCTGCGAAAAATCTCATACGATTCAGATAATCTCTGTACGAAATATTAAAAAGATTGTTCACAATAAGACCTGCAGAAAGGTTTTTGCTGATATTGATCCCCGTTTGGATATTCCAAAGAGAATAACCGTTTGGCGGAGTACTCAAATCAACTTCTTTTTGCTCTTCTTCCCCATTTACATAAACAGGAACAGTGGCATTATAAACCGGGAATCTGTTTTGTTTTAGAAAGGTTTGGTTTTCCAAAGTAAAATAAAAATGATTCCAGTTTTCTTTATTGAATTGCAATGCATTTGAAAAATTAGACGGCATCATTAGGATCAGAGGAACATTGTGTGTATCATCCTGTCCGTACACATAACTTCCTTTTCCGACATAGGTAAGATAATCCGTAAGTTTAAAACTGACATCTAAATCTACACCATACATTTTAGCATCAATTTGTTGATAAGACCAAACAGGGAATACGCCTCTGATTGTATTCTGTACTCCCGTCGGAACTTCATTGATAAAGTTTTTGGTAATAAAAAGGTAAGGGTTCACAGAAACATTTAATCCTTTTAATACATTGAATCTTGAGTCAATGGTTAAATTAAACTGATGTCCCTGTTCGCTTTTCAGTCCCATATCTCCAATTTCGATCACAGAAGCCGAATGATGCAGTCCATCCGAAAATAATTCAGCAATATTTGGGGTTCTTCCCACTTTTGCATAATTAAATTTCAGATCAAAATTTGCATTCGGTCGATATTCTAATCCCGCATTGAACGAAAAGTTTTGGTAATTCAATTGAGGACGTGTCAGAATTCTGTTTTGATCCGTTTTCACATAAAACTCCGGATACAAATCAGCATATCGACTTTCCCAATCACTTTTATCATACCATTTCGTCACATCATAACGGGTAAAATCATATCTCGCCCCTGCTTCCACATTAAAATCATGGGAGATTTTATATTTAAAGATCGAATAGAATCCTGCAGCATATTTATCATAATTCGGGATCAGACGTCTTGCTTTTGTCGAAGGATCCGAATAATTATTCTGAAAACTTGCATCAATTCCGGTTTCCAAAGAGAATTTTCCTCTTTCCAGCAAATCATTAAGATTAAACTGATGGGTCATTAACTCCAGATCAAGAGATGGGGTATCTTTCAATTCCCCTCTTCTGATATCATATTCCTGTCTGTGATTAAACTGATAGCTATACGTTGCAGAAACTTTCCCAATATTTTCAAATCTTTTGAAGGCAGAAACTTTTGCAATATGATGCTCAATAACCTGTCTCGGATTATCAATATTATAACTGAAATCTCCTGTATAAGCCGGGATATTTGAAGTGATTGCATTATAGAAATCTTCATTATTTCCAACGTGAGAACCTCTGTAAATTCCAATATTTTGGTTCGTTAAATAATAATCAAATGAAATTCCTCTTTCATAGGTATTATTCTGAACTGTAAAATTAAATGAAGAAAAATCCATTCCTGTATTCATCAAATTATAATCGGGAGTATGCTGATCCCCTAATTTTTTGATGCTTCCTCCTGTTTTCACAGCCCATCCGTTTTTCCATATTTTAGCAATATCGGCTTCTACTCCAAGGCCTTTCCCGTTAGAAATTCCGGAAAGATTTACAGAGCCTTTAATCGTGTCTTTTTTAGGAAAAACTTCAGGTTCCATTACCACAACCCCGCCAATTGCATCACTTCCGTACTTCAAAGCAGAAGCTCCTTTAATGACATCAATATGTTGAAAATTATTAATATCAACATTCGGTGCATGCTCAACTCCCCATTCCTGTTCCGCTAGTTTTACCCCATTGTTCAGAATGGAAATTCGGCTTCCGTAAAGTCCGTGAATGATTGGTTTTGAAATATTACTTCCTGTTTTCAGAGCACTTACCCCCGAAATTTTAGTCAATAAATTACCCAGATTATCTGTAGAATTTCTATCAATTTCAGACTTATCAAGCGTTTTTACCACCAAAGAACCGTTGCTTTTATGGCTTCCGTGAATGGTTACTGTTTCAATATCCTGAATATGATGCTCAAGAGTAATTGTCAAATGCAAATCCTGAGTAACTCCTATATTTTCAGTATAATCATTACAATCAGGATGTTTGGCAATGAGTATATATTTTCCTGCAGGAATTTTATCAAAAGAAAACTTTCCTTTTTTGTCTGTTTTTGTAGCAAAGTCACCAATTTTCACCACCGCATTTTCCAACATCGTTTTGTCATGAAAATCCTGAACAGTTCCCTCTACAGAAAAAGTCTGTTGTGCGTTTGTAAATGCAAATCCACAAAGGATCAGCATAAAGCTATATATCAATTTCATTGTTAAATAGATTGATTACGTACTTGTTGTAAAGTACATTTTTTCGAAAAAAATTTGTTGATTGGATTTTTTTGGAAATGAAATACTCAATTAATATTAATCAATATGAATCAATGCATTACATTTAAAATTCTTAATCATTTAACGATCCTTAATGGTTTAAATTTCCACCAAAAAAATATTTAAATTTTAAAAATTTAAGTCAAAAAAATCCGAAAAGAATCTATGAATTATGAAATTGCGGGAGGACCGCGAAGTTGAAATGTAAATTTAGTCTGTGACCATATTTTCTCCTGAACAGCAATAATTTGCTTTACTTCATGAGTGTAATTTTCAAAAGAAAAACTGAATTCTTCAGGAACCAAAGTATGTGCGGTAGCTAAGAAATGACAAGCCAAACAATCAGCCGCTTTTTCTTTCACTACATTTTTTGTAATGGTATTTTCTGATTTTTTAAAGTTAAAACCTTTAAAAACCTCTTCTGAACTGTGACTGTGAAAGTTTTGAGAAAACAGCGCAAGAAAATATATTCCAAACAACAATTTGGAAATAAAATTCTTTAGATTTCTGCTTTCTTTAAAAATCATGTGTCAAAATTATAAAAATAATTTAAGCTTTTAGATTAAAGTTTTATTAAAATATTTTGAGTAATGTGTAGAAATGATTGAGGTTTTGTTACATTTCTTTTAAAATATACCTTAAAAATCCTTCGACTCCGCTCAGGATGACAGCGCTAACACTAACTGTTAAAATTTAACATTAAACTATCCGTAGTGTCATGCTGAGCGAAGTCGAAGCATCTCAATATTATTATTTCAATCCAAAAGAAAACTAATCCAGTTGAGAACCCAAATGTTCCCATTCCTGCAAAGCAAGATCTAAATCTTCTTTCGTTTTATTATATTTTTCCAAAATTTCTTCAGAAGGATTTTCTTTGGTAAAAGAAGCCTCAAACTCTTCCACTCTTGTTTCAAGTTCTGAAATTCTTTCTTCTACTTTTTTCAGTTTATTCTGAATACTTTTTTGTTCTTTGCTTACAATTACAGAAGATTGAGTATTACTAACCACTGGTTTTTCTTCCACTTTTTCAACCTCAACTTTCGGTTCTTCACTGTGAAGTTTTGCCTTCTCTGCAGAAATTTCTCTGATTGATTCTTTTTGTCTGAATTCAAGATATTCGTTGATATCCCCTAAGAATTCTTTCATTTTACCATCACGGAATTCATAGATTTTATCACAAAGCCCTTGAAGGAATTCCCTGTCGTGCGAAATTACAATCAATGTACCTTCGAACTTCTGAAGAGCCAACTTAATAATTTCCTTAGACTGAATATCCAAGTGATTGGTAGGTTCGTCCATAATCAAAGTGTTGAACGGACGTAAAAGTAATTTACAAAGAGCCAGACGGTTTCTTTCTCCTCCGGAAAGTACTTTTGTTTTTTTATTTACGGCTTCTCCCTGAAACAAGAAAGATCCTAATAAATCACGAACTCTTGGTCTTGTTTCTTCTGTTGCTGCATCTTCAGCTTCTTCCTGAACGGTTTTATTGGGTGTTAAAACTTCCTCCTGATTTTGGGCAAAGTACCCGATATTTACATTATGACCAAGATTCCAGTTTCCTGAATAATCTTTAATATCTCCGGCAAGAATTTTCGCCAAAGTAGTTTTCCCCTGTCCGTTTTGTCCAAGAAGTGCAATTCTATCTCCTCTCTGAACAATGAAATCTACATCATCAAAAATCTGCTTTTTGCCGTAAGCTTTTCCTAAGTTTTCAGCTTCAAAAATAATTTTCCCCGGAACTTGTGACTGAACAAATCGAATATTGAACTTAGAAACGTCTTCATTATCAACTTCGATACGTTCGATTTTATCTAATTTTTTAATTAAAGACTGGGCAAAAGAAGCTTTGGTAGCACTTGCACGGAATTTATTGATATTATCTTCCATCTGCTTGATTTCCGCATCCTGATTCTTTTTAGCCTGAATCAGTTTTTCACGGCGGTCTTCACGCATGATGAGATATTTAGAATAATTAGCCTTATAATCATCCACTTTTTTGTTATTCACATCAAAAGTTCGGTTACAAACGGCCGTCATGAACTGCTTATCGTGACTTACCAAAACGATCGCTCCGGGATAATCTTTCAAGAAATTTTCCAGCCACATGATCGATTCCATATCCAAGTGATTGGTAGGCTCATCGAGAAGCATGATATCGTTCTTTTGAAGAAGCAATTTTGCCAGCTCGATTCTCATTCTCCAACCTCCGGAAAATTCGTCGGTAATTTTTTGAAAATCATCTGCTTTAAAACCTAAACCAAACAGAACTTTTTCCATGTCGCCTTCCAGATTGTAGGCATCATGATGCATCAAAAGGTCATTAAGTTCGGTCATTTTATTGATCAAATCCGTATAAGAATCACTTTCGTAGTCAGTTCTTACCGTCATTTGATGATTCACTTCCTCTAGTTCTTCTTTCCAAGCGTTGATCTGTTCAAAAGCCTGCATGGTTTCTGCCCAAACCGTTCTCCCTTTTACGAAATCAAGATCCTGTTTTAGGAAACCGATCGTAATATTTCCTTCAGGAACTACATTTCCTTCGTAGAAAGTGATTTCTCCGGAAAGCATTTTCAATAAAGTGGATTTCCCCGCCCCATTTTTACCAACCAAACCAATTTTATCATCCTTTTTTATTGTGAAATTCACGTTTTGAAACAGATATGTTCCTGAATGATGTAATCCTAGACTTTGAACCGAAAGCATGTTAAATAATGATTAATAGTGAATAATGAATTTTCGCGTGCAAAAATACGGAAAAAGAAATGAATTTAATGAAAAGAAAAATTTCCCAAAAATTCTCATCCATTCACTACCCCGAATGTTAGTAGTTTCTTACGGTAACATGGAAACAACTTTGCTGTCTTTCTTTGATGTAATAGATCCTTCCTGCATCATAATAATATTTTAAAACCTTCTCCAGAGCCAATTCCATTTTAGGATTATTTTTTAAAACATTATTAAATCGAACATAAGAAATATCAAAAGAATTTCCGTAATTATGAGAACTGATTCCCATAGCGGCATTAGAATTCACTCTTCTCAGACGACATTGATCTTCTAATGTTCTTGTAATGGATGAAACCGTAAATGTATGTCCTTTTGTTTCTTTACTGAAACGGGTCGCAATTTTTTCAAGCGTTGATTTCCCTTTTGAGACCATCCATGCTCTGCTGTAATCCAGTTTCTGCACACGATAGCCTTTCCCGCTTTTTTTTATTTTATGAAACTTCCCATTATTGATATATTTCTGAACCATTTTGGAATCTTTAAGAAGTTTCATTCCAAAGCTTTTGGAGGCATCCAGATGCGGTTTATATAACGGAGTAGGTTCTACTTTCATGACCTCACTAAGGTCGTAACATGGTACTGTTTTTTTTACAGCTTGAGCATGATAAAAGCCAAAAATAAAAAACAGGAAAAACACACATACATACTTTTTCATTCAACCGATTTTTGAATTTATAAACGAAAATTACCAATTTATCTTATCCCATTCAAATTCCGTGCTATCGTTGTATTCAACCAGCACACAACCCATTTATTAAATTAAAAATATTATTTCAAATTACATACAAATATTTTAAAAAATTAACGTAAAATATTAATTTTTAATTATAAATTTGGAATAACTTACAAAATAATCATATGATAAAAAAACTTTTCGCTGAATTTTTCGGCACATTCTGGCTTGTTTTCGGAGGTTGCGGAAGCGCAATTTTTGCTTCACAAATTGCTCCGGCTTCTAATGGTCAAATGGGTATACTTCTGGTAGGAGTTGCTTTAGCATTTGGGCTTACCGTACTTACCATGGCTTATGCTGTGGGGCACATTTCCGGAGGGCATTTCAACCCCGCTGTTTCATTCGGTCTTGTAGCAGGTGGTAGATTTTCCGCAAAAGATCTTATTCCTTACATTGTAGCACAGTGTTTAGGCGCTATTGTTGCAGCAGGTGCATTGTACTTTATTTTAAGTGGTTCGGGAACACCCGATTTTTCAGGTCCCGGAGCTTTTGCCACCAACTTTTACGGCGATGCCGTCTATTTTGGAAAAGGATATTCTATGGGAGCTGCTTTTATGGCGGAGTTTCTTTTGACAATGTTTTTCCTTATCATCATTATGGGCGCAACGGATAAATATGCGAACGGAAAATTTGCAGGAATTGCCATTGGTCTGGCTTTGACTTTAATCCATTTAATTTCAATTCCTATTACCAATACTTCTGTAAACCCTGCAAGATCACTTTCTCAAGCTGTTTTTGTAGGTGGAAATGCCATTTCCCAATTATGGCTATTTTGGGCAGCACCTATTTTAGGAGGAATTGTCGGCGGATTGATTTATAAATTCTTACTTCAGAAAAATCAGGAAGAAGAACTTGCTCATTAAGCAACAACAACTTAAATACATAAAAAATCCTGTTATTCATTAACAGGATTTTTATTTTATATTTTAAGAGACAAGAAGGCTACATCCCCGAATATCTGAATGGTCGATCCTTCCTAGCACCTGAAATTTATTTCCGATTATTTTACCTAAATCCTGGGTTGCAATAAATGAACATGAATGAATGTTCGCCAAATCAATAATATTAATAGCTCCGGTCCTTCCTTCTTTTTCATAGGCAAAAGGATCCTCGGTATTTCTGACCATGATTTTCATCCAATTAGGACAATCATATTCGTTATTCCCCAAAGAATACGCCTGAGAAAGAAGCTCAGTCATAGAATATTCTGAATAGATTTTTTCGGTTTTAAAGCCTTCTTTTAAAATTTTCAGCAGTTCATCTTTTGTCATTTCTTCTTTTCTTCCTTTCATTCCGCCGGTTTCAATGACGATCAGATTTTCAAGAAGATTCAGAGGTTCCTCACTTCGCTCGGAATGACAATAATCCAAAAAGTCTAATAATGCAAAGGAAACTCCGAAAAGAATCACTTTTTTATCTTTCAACGTATTTAATAATTCAAATAGGTCTGAATGGTTGTAAAGGAAATATCCATTTTCAGGTTTGGCAGATTTTTTCATTAAATAATCTACCATATAAATCAATGATGAGTTTTGCCTCTCAAGATAGCTTGGCAACAACCCAAGGAAAATAAAATCTCCTGGCTTCCCGATAAACTGTTCAAAGCTTTTATAAATACTTTCCTGGTAAATATTTTCATCAGCAATGTAATGCTTTGACAAATTCATCTGAGTGGTTCCTGAACTCTGAAAGAAAAGATTGGTCTTCACATTTTTATCAATCACCGTATGATTCTTAAACATTTCTATAGGCAGAAACGGGATTTGTTCAAGCTTAGTTACTTCTTCAGGATTTATATTAAGATAAGTGACAAAATTTCTGTATACTTCAATATTCTCATATTGGTAACGAAAAACCCTTAATGATTCAGCCAAAAAGTCCTGTTCTGTCTGTATGTCAAATATTGTACGCAATTCTTTTAAATTTATTATTAGCTCAAAACGAAACACTTATGTGAAAAATGAAAAATTTTAACTATTTCTTATTATTTAAAGTAAATTTTGGTAAAATTCTTGCATTTAAATTTTCGGAAAATGGATTAAAAACAGGAATGAATTAATTTTCGTTCCGAAGATTACCTCTTTATGGGGTAATTTTTTTTGCCTTGTCTTCAAAAGTTTTTAGTTCAAAGTCTTTTTCAAAAACACCGTATGTAAAATACGAAATCCAGTCTCCTAAATTAATATACTTCGCTTTTCCATGCAGATCCAAAACCATCGGAAGGTGACGATGACCGTAAATAAAATAATCGATTTTTTCGGTTTCCAACTTCTTTTTAGAGTAAATAATTAAAAACTCTTTGTCTTCCCCTAAAAACTCTTTGTCTTCATCTCCGGAAATCATTTTATTTTTCTGAGACATATACAATGCGATTTTCATCGCAATATCCGGATGAAGCCATTTAAAAAACCACTGAGCAACAGGATTCGTGAAGACTTTTTTCATTCTTTTATACCCTTTATCTCCCGGTCCTAAACCATCTCCATGAGCCAAAAGAAATTGCTTTCCGCCCATTTCAAAATATTGTTTTTTATAAAAAACTGTACATCCGATTTCTTCTTCCAGATAATCTTTCATCCATAAATCATGATTACCTACAAAAAAATAAATATGAATTCCACGATCTTTTAATTCAGCTATTTTCCCTAAAACACGCACATAACCTTTTGGAATTACATGTTTCCATTCGTGCCAAAAATCAAAAAGATCGCCCATTAAAAACAAAATCTGAGCATCATGCTTAATTTCATCCATCCAACGGATAAATCGCTCTTCACGAACTTTGCTTTCCTTAGGATTAGGCGCACCAAAATGCTGATCTGAAGCAAAGTACACTTTTCTTCCAGGTTCTAAATTGATGATTGTTTTTAACACCGTTTTAGTTTTAAATTACTGATTATCTTCTGCAAACCACTCTCCGTAAGAGTTTTCTGTTTCGTGAAGTTTAAGATAAGCCAAAGAAATTCCTTCTGGAAGTCTCGACTTTATTTTTGACGCAATGGCGTATAACATATTTTCGCAAGTCGGCTGGAAACTGCAATAAATCACTTTATGTCCCTGATTTTCCAACCCTTCTCCCAATTCTTTATGAGGAGAAAGTGCATTAATCATCACCGCATGATCCCAAACATCTACAATTTCAGATTTCACGATCGTTTTAATATCACCAAAATCTACTACCATCCCATTTTTAGGATCCTCCAAATCATTAATCGGCTTTCCTTTCACTGTTACAAAAAGTTTATAGGAATGTCCATGCATATTTTTACATTTTCCATCATAATTGTACAGCACATGCGCTGTTTCGAATGTAAAAATTTTTGTAATACGTATCATAGTGCAAAGATAAGGAATTTGAGTTTTGAATTTGCTTTATCATTTATGAAAGCCTAACTCTTACAATTTATCCAGCCAATCACTTTCCAATCTTTTAATTCTCTGCGTTTCCACATCTACCAAAACCCAAAGTGTACTTGAATCCACCACTAATTGATCATTGCAGTAAAATTCTACTTTTCTCGGCTGTCGAATTCCTTCAGGAGCTTTCGGATAGGTTTTTATGGTGATAATATCATTGAGATATACCTGTTTTTTATATTGAATGTGATGATCGAGAAGCATCCATGCGAATTCTGAAAACTCAGTTTTATGTTTTACAAAATCCCAATGTTCTCCGGCAATTTCTTCCACCCAATGTACATACTGAACATTGTTGACATGATTATTTCCATCGATATGTTCTTCCGTAACCTGTATTTGTTTTTCAAAAATCAAACTCATCTTCTTCAAATATTTACTCAAAAATAAGACATAAAAGGCAAAACCTTCCCGAAATAGAGAAGGCTTTGACCATAAATTTATTTAAAAATGGGACTTTTAATGAAATTGTGCCGTCTCAGTAGAATCTTTCATAGCCACCGTTGCAGAAGAACCGTTGGTTACAATATTCTGAACCTCATCAAAATATCCGGTTCCTACAAAAGACTGATGTTTTACCGCCCTGAATCCTTGTTTTTGTAATGCAAATTCACGCTCCTGCAATTCGGAATAACCAGCCATTCCTTTTTCCTTGTAGGCTAAAGCCAATTCAAACATTGCTGTATTCAATGCATGGAAACCAGCCAGCGTGATAAACTGGAATTTGTACCCCAATTTTGCCAGTTCTTCCCTGAAATTAAGCATTTCATCAACACTTAACCTTGCTGCCCAATTGAAAGACGGTGAACAATTGTAAGCAAGCATTTTATCCGGAAATTTTGCATGAATTCCTTCTGCAAATCTTCTCGCCTGTTCCAAATCAGGATTTGACGTTTCCATCCAGATCAAATCCGCATACGGAGCATAAGATAAACCTCTGTCAATCCCCTGCTCTACTCCGTTTTTCACTACATAAAATCCTTCGGAAGTTCTTTCCCCTGTCACAAATTTTTTATCTCTGTCATCAATATCTGAAGTCAACAAATCTGCTGCATCAGCATCCGTTCTTGCAATAATTAAAGACGGAACACCTAAAACATCAGCTGCTAAACGAGCTGAAATTAATTTATTGATCGCTTCCTGAGTTGGAACCAAAACTTTTCCGCCCAAATGACCACATTTTTTCGCAGAAGACAGCTGATCTTCAAAATGTACTGCAGCGGCTCCGGCTTCAATCATCTGTTTCATTAATTCATAAGCATTTAAATTCCCACCAAAACCCGCTTCTGCATCTGCAATAATCGGAACCAAATATTCTTTTTCTCCACCCCCATTCACCGATTGAACCTGATCTGCTCTCAGCAAAGCATTATTTATTTTTTTCACCACAGCAGGCACTGAATTCGCCGGATACAAAGACTGATCAGGATACATTTCTCCGGATAAGTTTGCATCTGCCGCAACCTGCCATCCTGAAAGATAAATCGCTTCCAACCCGGCATCCACTTCCTGTACTGCCTGATTACCGGTTAAAGCACCTAATCCTGCTACGAAATCCTGAGTATTTAATTGGTTCCAGAATTTCTTTGACATCTCTGTAGCAATCGTGTAATCTAATTTATAAGAACCACGAAGTTTTAGTACTTCTTCGGCTGTATAAGGTCTTTTTACTCCTTTCCAACGTGGGTTTTCAAGCCAGTCTTTTTCTATTTCCTGGATTTGTTCTTGTTTTGTTTTCATATTATTTGGGGTTTAAAGTTTAAGATTTTGAGGTTCGGGTTTCGGGTTTCGAGGTATAAGATTCGAGTTTTATGAAATTTCCATCTTCACGTTTATATAAATGGATATGCTTTTAAAGTCAGAAACTCTGCAAAGTTTTCACAGAAAATTAATTCATTGAAAAGCTCTTTTGCCAGACTGAATTTGCCGTTTTTAAATCGTTCTGAACCGACATATTTTTCGATACGTTCCAGTTCTTCAAATTCCCATTGAAGAATCATTTCTCTTGTCAACGTTCTATCGTCACTTAATACCGCTTCATTTTTTAACCACTGCCAGATTTGGGTTCTCGATATTTCCGCTGTTGCCGCATCCTCCATCAAATTATAAATTGCAGCAGCACCTGTTCCCATTAACCAGGATTCGATGTAAAGGATTCCTACATTGATATTTTTACGAACTCCTTTTTCCGTGATATCTCCTTTCGGAACTTCAAGCAGATCATTTTCTGTAATCTGATAATCAAACTTTTTATCAATTTGATTCTGAGAAGACATCAACTGATCAAAAATGTTTTTTGCCACAGAAACCAAAGCAGGATGCGCCACCCAGGTTCCGTCGTGACCGTTTTTCACTTCTCGTTCTTTATCACTTCTCACTTTTCCGAATGCAATGCTGTTGGCTTCGTAATCATTTTTAATCGGGATTTGTGCAGCCATTCCTCCAATTGCATGAACATTTCTTTTATGGCAAATCTCTATTACTCTTTTTGAATAGGCACTCATAAAAGGAGAAGCCATCGTTACCTGATCTCTGTCCGGAACCATAAATCCGGGAAGGTTTCTGAATTTTTTGATAAATGAAAAAATATAATCCCAGCGTCCACAATTCAGACCTGAGCTGTGCTCTTTTAGTTCAAATAAAATTTCGTCGATCTGAAATGAAGCTGTAATAGTTTCTATCAAAACCGTTGCTTTAATACTTCCTTGTGGAATTTCCAGATAATTTTGAGAGAACTTAAAAACTTCATTCCACCAACGGGCTTCTTTGTAATGCTCTAACTTTGGTAGATAGAAATAAGGACCACTTCCATTTTCTAACAAGCTCTTTGCATTTCTAAAAAAGTAAATTCCAAAATCAATTAACGAAGCTGAAGCCTGTTCTTCATTGATTTCAATATTTTTTTCATTTAAATGCAATCCTCGCGGACGAACCAGTAACACAGCCGTTTTTTCATTCAGCTGATAAGATTTTCCTTCTTCATTGGTGAAATCAATCCTTCTATTAATTGCATCTGAAAGATTAATCTGTCCTTCCATACAGTTTTTCCAGGTTGGAGCATTACTGTCTTCAAAATCTGCCATGAATGTTGATGCACCAGAATTAAGAGCATTAATAATCATTTTTCGGTCAACAGGTCCGGTAATTTCTACTCTTCTATCCAGCAAATCTTCAGGAAGAGGAGAACATACCCAATTTCCATTTCGTATTTTTTCAGTTTCCGGTAAAAATTTCGGAAGAATTCCCTGATCAAATTTTTGCTGAGTCTTTTTTCTTTCTTCCAAAAGTTCTAATCTTCCCGGATTAAAATTCTGATGAAGCTCCACCAAAAAATCGATTAAATCATGAGTAAAAATCTCTTCAAACTGCTGCTGTCCCTTTATTTTTAATTGAACTTTAGTTTCCATAACCTATTGATTTTGTGATTCAACATTACAAACATAAATAAAAATTTTCACAAATAGCGAACGTTCGCTAAATTTATTTTTAAAATTATTATGCGAAAAATCGCTTCTAAATATTATATTTGAATTATGAATTCAGACAGCGACTTTATCAAAACGGTTTTCGGATTGAAACTAAAACAGCAAAGACAAAAGAAAAACTGGTCTTTGCAAGACCTTGCTGTGAAAACCGGATTATCCAAGTCCTATCTTAATGAAATTGAAAACGGAAAAAAATATCCGAAACATGATAAGATCATTCAGCTTTCGGAAGCATTGAACTGCACTTTTGATGATCTGGTTTCCACAAAACTGGATAAAAGCTTAGCTCCTTTTAATGAAATTCTACAGTCAGATTTTTTCAAAGAAATTCCACTGGAACTTTTTGGGATCAATAAAAACAATCTTATCAGTATCATCAGTGATGCTCCCAAAAAAGTGACTGCTTTTATTAATGCCCTGATTGAAATTTCACAGAACTATAATTTAGGAAAAGAACGGTTTTACTTTGCTGTAATGCGTTCATTTCAGGAATTGTATGATAATTATTTTCCGGAAATTGAAGAAAAAGTAATGCAATTTGCAGAAGAAAATCAATTGAAAATCAGTAAAAACTTACAGTCTGATATTTTAGAAACCATTTTGACTGAGAAATTCAATTACAGAATTCAATCGGAAGATTTTGAGCAATATGAAACTTTAGATAGACTTCGTTCTTTGTTTGTTCCTGAGAAAAAACTATTGCTTTTGAACAGAAAATTAGAGCAAGATCAAAAGACTTTTATTCTTGCTAAAGAAATAGGCTTTAACGTTTTGGAACTGAAAAATCGTCCAAATACTTATTCATGGCTGGATTTTGGGAGTTTTGAAGAAATTTTGAATAATTTTTACGCTTCTTATTTTGCAGGTGCTTTACTGATCTCAAAAAAAGAAACTATTGAGAAAACTTCTGAATTTTTCTTAGAAAATGATTGGAAACCCTCAAGTTTCGAAAATTTAATTGAAAATTTCACTCATTCTCCTGAAACATTTTATTATCGACTAACCAACATTCTTTCTTCTGAATTGGGAATTAAGGATCTGTTTTATTTATGTTTGGTTAAAAAGAAAAATTCAGATAAAATTCAGATTTTAAAGGAATTACACTTAAACCATCAACAAGCTCCACATGCGAATGCCACCAATGAACATTATTGCAGAAGATGGATTGCCGTGAAAAATCTGTATCACTTAAAGGAAAACGAAACGTTGACAGATGCCCAAATTTCACATTATAAAGATCAGGGTTTCAGTTATCTGGTGATCTCTACTTCCCAGAAGAATCCGTTTTCTGATGGAAGCAACAGAAGTTATTGTTTAGGGATTTTATTGAATTCTCAGACTATTAAAAAAATCAATTTCATCAAATCTCCAACTTTGAAAACCATCAATGTGGGAGTAACCTGTGAATCCTGCAGTATTGCAGATTGTGAAGTAAGACAAGCTCCACCTGTTCGGTTGAAAAAGGAACATTTTAATTCAAGCATGAAAAATTCTATTGAAAAATTAAGAAAAGATATTTTGTAGATTATTTTATTTTTTGTGTTCTGTCTAAAATTTATATTTTAGTCTCTCAATACACACAAATGATTTTAGATATCTTATTTCCAAATCGTTGCATTCACTGTAACCGAATTATTGACGACCATTTACTGGTTTGCAATCTTTGTTTTGAGCACATTCACTTTACTCATTTTAATTATCACCAAAACAATTTCATTAAAGAAAAATGCGCTTTACTTTTCCCGGCTGAGAATGCTTTTGCTTTGATGCAATTTGAAAAAGAAAATTTAAGCCGGAAAATCGTTCATGAATTAAAATATAAAAGTCGGGAAAATGTTGGAAAAATTGTAGCCGATTGGACAACTGAACGATTAGATTTTAAAAACGAAAAACCGGATCTATTAGTTTCTGTTCCGATACATCCAAAAAAACTGAAAGAAAGAGGTTACAACCAATTGCATTTATTTACCGAAACGTTGTCGAAGTTTTATAATACTCCTTTTAGTCATGACCTGCTCAAGAGAAATCATTATTCAAAAGCTCAGGCTTTGAAAAATAAACAACATCGACTGGAAGCGGAAAATCCTTTTTCTATCACCCAACCTGTTTCCGGGAAGCATATTGTATTGATTGATGATGTTTTCACTACAGGAAATACTTTAGCGACAATTGCTTGGGAAATTTTAAATGCAGGAGATAATAAAGTGAGTGTTTTGGTGATGGCGATTGATGTTTGATGTTTTGAGTTTCGGGATGCGGGATTCGAGTTTTAAATTATTTCGTTGATTTGAGCTAAACCTATTTTCATTTAGAAGTTACTTCTCGATACTATTTTTTCAAAATCTACTCGAAGTGACGTTTCAGGTAATTTCGAACATAAAATTTCAAGTAATTTATTGAAATCTTTTTCTTAATTTTCCGACAAACTAATGATAATGCCAAATCTTATTTTATTGCACGGAGCTTTAGGTCACCATGAAGTTTTTGAGTCTTTTAAAGAAGAACTTTCAAAATATTTTACCGTTTACACACCTCTTTTTTCAGGACATGGATATGTTCAGCTTCCTGAAAATGGAATTACTATTGAAACATACACTCAGGAATTAAAAGAATTTATTGAAAAAGAAAAACTGAATGATGTTTCTATTTTTGGACACAGCATGGGAGGCTATGTTGCACTTTGCTATGCTATGGAAAACCCTTCCTCTATCAATTCCATCATTACATTAGGAACAAAATTTGACTGGAACGAAGAGCAAGCTATAAAAGAAAGTAAAATGCTCAATCCTGATGTGATTGCAGAAAAAATTCCAAAATACGCAGGGTTACTGGAAAAACAGCACGGCACACAATGGAAACAGTTACTTCCCGCGATTGCTGATATGATGGTTTCCTTAGGTAAAAACCCACCTTTGAAAAATAATTTATCAACCATCAATATTCCCGTTCAGATTATGGTTGGAGATCAGGATAATATGGTCACTCTTGAAGAAAGCACAGAAGTATACAGAAGCCTTCCAAACGCAAAATTGGCCGTACTTCCCGACACAAAGCATCCTATGGATAAAGTACGACCAAATTTATTATTGAATTTAATGAAAGATTTTTGGAATCTCTCTTAAATTATCTCTGAAGTTTTTCTCCATAGCTCAAATCTCCTGCATCTCCCAATCCAGGTGTGATGTAACCTTTTGATGTTAAATTTTCATCAATTGTACCCACCCATATTTTTGCGTTGGGATATGCTTTTTCTATGGTTTCAACACCTTGCCTTGAAGCAATAGCTGCAACAACGTGAAGCTGACTCGGATTTCCATTAGTTAATAAATCTTTGATAGCTTCGATTAAAGAGGCTCCGGTGGCCAACATCGGATCTCCAACGATTAATGGCCTTCCTTCAATATTCGGACAAGTTAAATAATCCTGTTTGATGGAAAAATAATCATTGGCATCATGTTTTCTGTAAGCAGCTACGAATCCGCAATCAGCTTTATCAAAGTAATTTAAAATCCCTTCAAACAATGGAACTCCAGCTCTTAAAATCGTTGTAATAACAGGCTGAACAGCAATTTCCTTTACTCTAATTGTATCTAAAGGAGTCTGGATTTCAATTTCTTTTTGTTCCAATCCTTTACTGATTTCAAATGCCGCAATTTCCCCGATTCTTTCCATATTTCTGCGGAATCTCATTCGGTCATGCTGGATTTCTACATTTCTCAATTCATTGATCCAAGTATTAACTAAAGAAAACTGTTCTGACAATACAACTGTATTCATTATTTTGAAAGCTTTTATATAAAATTTAATTAAGAATAAAAACCCTCTTAGAATAATCTAAAAGGGTTTTATTATTTATTTCTGTCTGAAATACACTTCAATTGGAACTCCGGTAAATCCGAATTCTTTTCTCAGCTGATTTTCAGTAAATCTTTTGTATGGTTCTTTCACGTATTGTGGTAAGTTACAGAAGAACACAAATTGTGGTGACGGCGTTGGAAGCTGTACACAATATTTGATTTTGATGTATTTTCCTTTGTTTGCTGGTGGCGGAGTTCCCTCGAAAATTGGAAGCATCACTTCGTTTAGTTTTGAAGTTTTGATCTTTTTCTTACGGTCTTCATACACCTGCATCGCCATGTCAACTGCTTTTAAAATTCTCTGCTTTGTTAAAGCCGAAACAAACAAAATTGGAATATCGCTGAACTGACCGATTTTATCTCTGATTGATTTTTCAAAATCTCTGATCGTGTTCGTTTGCTTATCTTCAACAAGATCCCATTTGTTAACCAAAATCACGATACCTTTTCTGTTTTTCTGAGCCAATCCGAAGATATTCATATCCTGAGACTCCCATCCTAATGTAGCATCTACCATGATCACCACCACATCAGAATATTCGATAGAACGGATAGAACGCATTACAGAATAGAATTCCAAATCTTCATTTACTTTAGATTTTCTTCTCATTCCCGCAGTATCTACCAATACAAACTCGTGCCCGAATTTATTATAAAGCGTCTGAATACTATCTCTTGTCGTTCCCGCAACATCTGTAACGATATTTCTCTCAGTATCAAGCAAAGCGTTTGTCAGTGTAGACTTTCCTACATTGGGGCGACCTGCAATTGTAATTTTTGGCAATCCTTCAAAAGGATCTTTATAATCTGTAGTCGGGAAATCTCTGACAATATCATCTAAAATCTCACCTGTTCCCGAACCTGTTGCAGAAGAAATAGTATAATATTTTTCGATTCCTAACTGGTAAAATTCTGTAGCATCAATTTCTTCTTTTGCAGAATCTACTTTATTGATAACTATGTAAGTCGGTTTGTTTGATCTTCTTAACATCTCGTGGATTTCGAAATCCGTATCAGTAAGACCTTCCTCCACATTTAACATAAAAATGATAGATGTAGCTTCATCAATTGCCAATTGAACCTGCTTAGAAATTTCTCCCTGGAAAACATCATCATTATTTACATCATAACCTCCAGTATCAATCACAGTAAAGTCTACCCCATTCCAGTCAGATTTCCCGTAATGACGGTCTCTGGTAACACCGGCAGTAGAATCTACGATAGCTTCTCTTCTTTCCAGTAAACGATTAAAAAGTGTGGATTTTCCTACGTTGGGACGCCCAACGATTGCGACAATATTCGACATAAAAATGTTTAATAATTTGATTATTAATGGGTTTCTCCAACTTTTGGAGCCCAATTTTTTGCAAAGATAAGGTTTTTATTTTTACTTGATTATTTACTAATCTATTTGACAATAAATCATTTGCCAATATTTTTCAAAAAATAAAAACTTTCGGTAACTATCACCTTCTTTTATTCTAAATTTTTATCCTAAAAATAATTCTTTGAATATCAATAAATAAAGGATTTCATCACTACTTTTTATTCACTAATCTTCAATTATCATTTTTATTTTTGAAATAATTTCTATAATTTCGCAGTATAGAATTACAGACCTATAGTGTAACGGTAGCACTCCGGTTTTTGGTACCGTCAGTCGGGGTTCGAATCCCTGTGGGTCTACAAAAAACCATCCTTTTTTAAGGATGGTTTTTTATTTAAATTATAGTCATTATAATTATACTAAATCAAATCGATCTGCATTCATTACTTTCACCCAAGCAGAAACGAAATCATTAACAAATTTTTCTTTAGCATCAGAGCTTGCGTAGACTTCCGCAATAGATCTTAATTCAGAATTCGAACCAAAAACAAGGTCTGCACGAGTTGCCGTCCATTTTTTCTCTCCGGTTTTACGATCTACCCCTTCATACAATTCATTATCATTAGAAGCTACTTTCCATTGTGTATTCATATCTAAAAGATTGACAAAAAAATCGTTTGAAAGAACTTCAGTATATTTAGTAAAAATACCATTTGTAGAACCATCGAAATTTGTATTTAAAGCTCTCATCCCTCCTATCAATACGGTTAATTCCGGAGCAGTAAGATTTAACAGCTGAGCTTTATCAATTAATAAAGATTCTGTAGAAATAGAGAATCTTTTCTTTAAGTAATTTCTGAAACCATCTGCAGCAGGCTCAAGATATCCCATAGATTCTACGTCCGTTTGTTCCTGAGAAGCATCCATTCTTCCCGGAGCAAAAGGTACAATAAGATTGTGTCCAGCATTTTTAGCTGCTTTTTCAATTCCGGCACCCCCTGCAAGAACGATTAAATCCGCTAGAGAAACTTTTTTACCTCCTGTTTGGCTTTCGTTAAATTCTTTCTGAATATTTTCCAATACAGATAAAACTTTCTGAAGCTGAGTTGGATTATTTACCGCCCAATATCTTTGAGGAGCTAAACGAATTCTTGCTCCATTTGCACCTCCTCTTTTGTCACTTCCTCTGAACGTAGAAGCAGATGCCCAAGCTGTAGAAACCAATTCAGAAACATTTAATCCTGAATTTAAGATTTTTGATTTCAAAGCTTCAATATCAGAATTATTAATCAACACATGATCTACTTCAGGAATAGGATCTTGCCAAATTAATTCTTCAGAAGGTACTTCAGAACCCAAATAACGAGCCTTCGGTCCCATATCTCTATGTGTTAATTTAAACCATGCTCTGGCAAAAGCATCTGCAAAAGCATCCGGGTTTTCATAAAATTTTCTTGAAATTTTTTCATAAACAGGATCAAACCTCAATGATAGATCTGTAGTCAACATTGTCGGTCTGTGTTTTTTTGAAGAATCGAATGCATCAGGAATAATTTCTTCTCCGTTTTTCGCTACCCATTGATGAGCTCCTGCAGGACTCTTCGTTAGTTCCCATTCATTTTCGAAAAGGTTTTTAAAGAAATAATTGCTCCATTCTGTCGGTGTTTCTGTCCAGGTAACTTCCAACCCACTGGAAATAGCATCTGTACCTCTCCCAGATTTATAAGAACTATCCCATCCAAACCCCTGAAGTTCCATTCCCGCTGCTTCAGGCTCTTTACCAACATGATCTGCCGGTCCTGCTCCGTGAGTTTTCCCAAAAGTATGTCCACCTGCAATTAAAGCTACAGTTTCTTCATCATTCATTGCCATTCTTCCGAAAGTATCTCTGATATCTTTTGCTGCTGCAATAGGATCTGGATTTCCGTCCGGTCCTTCAGGATTTACATAGATTAATCCCATTTGTACTGCAGCTAAAGGATTATCCAAATCACGTTCTCCTGAATAACGACTATTATCTCCTCCACTTAGTTCCAACCATACTTTTTCAGATCCCCAGTATACATCCATGTCCGGTTCCCAAACATCTTCTCTACCTCCCGCAAAACCAAACGTTTTAAAACCCATCGATTCTAACGCAACATTTCCTGTAAGAATCAGTAAATCTGCCCAAGAAATTTTATTGCCATATTTTTGTTTGATAGGCCATACCAATCTTCTTGCTTTATCTAAGCTTACATTATCCGGCCAGCTGTTCAATGGAGCAAAACGCTGTTGTCCAGCTCCAGCTCCTCCTCTACCATCACCAACACGGTAAGTTCCTGCACTATGCCATGCCATACGAATAAACAATGGACCGTAATGCCCGAAATCTGCAGGCCACCAGTCCTGAGAATCCGTCATAAGGGCATGAAGATCTTTTTTTACAGCATCAAGATCAAGACTTTTAAATGCTTCTGCATAATTAAAATCTTTATCCAAAGGGTTCGATAACGAAGAATGCTGACGAAGAATATCAACTCTTAACTGATCCGGCCACCAATCCAGGTTTTTTGTACCTCCACCCGCTACACTTTCTTTTTTCATTGTCCCGTTATGGAACGGACATTTACTGATGTCATTCAAATCTTTTTCCATTGTCGTTTAATTTTTTATGTTGATTACGATTAAATTATCTTTATTGACAGAGCAAACTTACAATAGTTTTAAAATAAATGCAATCTATCAAAAATATTTTTACAATAGTTAAAAACTATAAATAATTTTGAATTGCATTTTTAAAAGCATCATGAAATCAAATTACATTATCCTGCAATTAAGTTAGGAAAATTTCATAGTATTTTATCTTAAAATAAATGGATAAAAACCTATTTAGAATTATTCAAATTACTATTAATGAAATCATTAGCCTATTTATTATGATTAATTAAAAATTCACTATCTTTATTTGTTTTTAGAATCATAAATATCAAAGCTGAATCATGCGAGAAGACCTACGAGATAAACACATTGTATTTTTTGACGGCGAATGTGGTGTCTGCAATTTTTGGGTTCAATGGATTTTGGAGAAAGACAAAAAAGATGAATTCATGTTTGCTTCCCTTCAATCGGATTTTGGACAGAAGTTTCTTACAGAACGTGGTCTTGAAACCCAGCAATTCAATACTCTTTACCTTTGGAAACCTCAGCAGTATTATCTTATAAAATCTAAAGCAGTACTAAAAATCACAGCTATTTTAGGTGGTTTTTATAAGTTATTAAGTCTACTGGGGAAGATTTTTCCAACCTTTTTCGGGAATAGAATTTATGATCTTATTTCTAGAAACAGAATGAAATTGGCTTCTCAAAAATGTTTTTTACCTGATGCACATCAGAAAAAGAAATTCATAGAAGTGTAAAAAAGAGTTCAAGTATTTTTTATTAAATATTTATAAACAGTTAAGTTTTTCGAAACGATTTTTCTTTTAATCCATATATTTGCAAACTATGGAATATAACACCCAAAAAACTCAGCTTCATTTACCGGAATACGGCAGAATAATACAACAATTGGTTGAGCGTTGCAAAGAGCTTTCTACAAAGGAAGAAAGAAGTGAAATGGCAATGGCGATTATCGATTTTATGGGGCAAAGAAACCCACAACTTCGTGACGAAGAAAATTATAAGCATAAACTTTGGGACCATCTTTTTATTTTGGCTAATTATGATCTGGATGTTGATTCACCTTATCCATTTCCTACAAGAGAACAACTTGCTGAAAAGCCTAAAAGGATGGAATATCCAAAACTACAGGGAGATTTTAAATTTTACGGAAAAAGCATACTTCAACTTATAGAAAAGGCCATTGAACTGGAACCAGGAGATGAAAAAGAAGCTCTTATAGAGGTCATTGCGAATAATATGAAGAAGTCTTACAATGTTTACAATAAAGAGCATGTAACAGATGATGTCATTTTCCGTCATTTAAAGGAACTTTCTGAAAACAGGCTTGATCTTACCGGAATAGAAACGTTGGAAAAAAGCAAAATTTACTACACCGGAAACAACCGAAACAATAAAGGTGGTAATAATAACAACAACAATAATAAAAATCAGCCGAATAAGAGAAGACATAACAACAATCACAAGAACAGAAAATAATGAGTGGAACATTTCAAATAAGAGGAGGAAAAAGACTGCAAGGAGAAATTACTCCACAAGGAGCAAAAAACGAAGCTTTACAAATTTTGTGTGCTGTTTTGTTGACCGATGAAGAAGTAAGAATAAAAAATATTCCGGACATTCATGATGTGAATCGATTGATCGAGATCTTAGCTGATTTTGGTGTAAAAGTGGTAAAAAACGGTCATGGAGATTACACGTTTAAAGCTGATTCTGTTAATTTCGATTATATTAAATCTGAAGAATTCAAAAAAGACGGTGCGAAACTAAGAGGTTCTATTATGTTGATGGGACCTATGCTTGCAAGATATGGAGAAGCGTATATGCCAACTCCGGGTGGAGATAAAATCGGAAGAAGAAGGCTTGACACTCATTTCCAAGGACTAGTAGAACTAGGAGCAGAATTCAATTATGATGAAGATGAATATTTTTATTCCCTAAAAGCGAAAGAACTTAACGGAAAATTCATCCTTCTGGAAGAAGCTTCTGTAACAGGAACTGCCAATATTGTAATGGCAGCTGCTTTAGCAAAAGGAAAGACAAGAATTTATAATGCCGCATGTGAGCCTTATCTTCAACAGCTTTGTAAAATGCTAAACAGAATGGGCGCTAATATTTCCGGAATCGGATCTAATCTTTTGACCATTGAAGGAGTTACTCACCTTAGAGGAACTGAACATACTATGCTTCCTGACATGGTAGAAATCGGATCTTGGATAGGTCTTGCTGCTATGACAAAGTCTGAAATCACCATTAAAAATGTAAACTGGAACCAGCTTGGTGTCATTCCTAATACTTTCAGAAAACTAGGAATCCAATTGGAACAGAGCGGTGATGATATTTATATTCCTTCACAGGAAAATTATAAAATTCAAAAATTTATTGACGGTTCTATTCTTACCATTTCTGATGCTCCTTGGCCAGGATTCACTCCGGATTTGCTTTCTATTATTTTAGTAGTGGCAACCCAGGCTAAAGGAAGTATTTTGGTACATCAAAAAATGTTTGAATCAAGATTATTCTTTGTTGATAAATTAATCGATATGGGAGCACAAATTATCTTATGTGATCCGCACAGAGCCACAGTAATTGGTCTGAATCAGGAAGCTCCGTTAAGAGGAACAACCATGGTTTCTCCTGACATCAGAGCCGGAAATGCACTTCTTATTGCTGCGCTTTCTGCTGAAGGAAAATCTATTATTCATAATATCGAACAAATTGACAGAGGATATGAAAACATCGACGGCAGATTGAGAGCTATCGGTGCCGATATTGAAAGAATTTAATTGATTACAATTTAAATATAAAAAGCGTTCAGAATTCCTGAACGCTTTTGTTTTTATTAGAGGAGGAAACAGTTTACCAACCGCCGCCTCCGCCACCTCCACCTCCGCCGCCGGAAAAACCACCACCTCCGGAACCAGAACCACTGCTGGAATTATTGGAAGGCTGTGTTGATGAAGATTGTATAGAGCTTGTAAGACTTGAATTAAGCGTACTTGCAAAAGCATAACGGTTTAAAGTAGAACCAACATACCAATTATTATGATATTCTGTTGACATTTTTGAAAGCATTGCATCAAATTTTTGCCCCCAAATTTCATCCACTCCCAAAACCATTGCAAAAGGAAGGTATTTTTCAAAAACCTGCGGAGTCATTTCCGGAGGATTATGAAATTTAAGCTGTTCATTTTCTGCAGCTCCCATATACATTTGAAAACCTTCAATCAGAGATTTTATTTTTAATTTTTCTTCTGAAGGTCTTTTTATTAAAAATTCATAGATTACAAGTGAAGTGAATCCTAGTACAATAAAAATGTAGCAGATATTAAAGTTATTATCAATGGTAAAATCACTGCTCTTGTGAATAAATATTCCTATACATGCAAAAATAATAACCGGAAATACCAAAAAGATCTTAAAGAGACCGGGAAAATATTTAAATAGTACGACTGCAATAAAAAAAGCAATGAGCAAAGCCCCGTACAGAAATATTCCGATGATCACTTTTTCAAATTCCGGGAACATTCTGTAGCTTAGAAACAAGCCGATCAGATACACAAAAGTAATCAACAAAGAAGGTAAGATCAGTTTTTTTGCATTATTTCCTTCATTTAAAAACGCATCATGTTGAAACTTTAAAGCTTCTTTACAATTTACAACTGCCTGTTCTATTTTGGAATCATATTTACCATCAAAATCAATTGTGTCACGAGAACTCGGCAAAAGATGATCCATCAGCTTTTTTTCTTCTTTGGGAAGGTTTTCATCGGCTGGTTTTAGTTTTTTAATGGTATAATATGTTGATTTAAATAATCCTAAAATACCTGAATCCTCTTTTTCAATAATCTGAATATAGCCTTTAATAGCAAGATTCACCAATGATGCCGTTACATATTTATTTTTAAAGGTTTCTGTTTTTAAATATCCTAAAGATGCCGGCGAAAGATCATTAGGCGAATTAAACTGAGGATACACAACAGGTTTTTCAGGATCTACCCCGTATTTTCTCCATGTTGAAAAATAGTAATACAATAATCCTAACAAAACCAGAAAGCCACCAATTACAATTCCGAATTTCTCTAGAAAACTTGGAGGCGGAGGAGGAATCATGATTCCTTTTTGAAAACCTACTGCTATTGTAAGACCGTCATTAGCCTGAAAACCAGAAGCACTCCATTCAATGGAATGATCAGAAAGTATTTTTGAAGAACAGTTTTTTTCCGTACTTCCTGCAAAACCTGTATAACATGAATTTTGTAAAATGTTGGCTCCTTCCGGAAGATGTACTACAGCAGAAATTGTATCAACAGGAAAATCCCAGTAATTTCCGTTTACGTTCCAGTATAGCTCATCATATTTGTCAAAAAAACCGATTTGATTTTCTGTTTTATACTGAATTTCATACTCATAATTTCCAGGTTGAAGAATTACATCTTTATTTCCGATATAAATCTTAAGAAATCCGTCTTCTATTTCTTCATGATAATTTTCTTCTTCTCCATTTTTTTTTATTGAAATGATATCATACTTTACCTTTTGAGTTCTGTTATTCAGATTTCTCGACAAGGGTAACGTACGGAATATCCCTCTTTGAATTTTATCTCCAAGACTATGCACCTTGATTTTCTCAGTAATACTAAGCGTAGAATGAGTATCAACATTAATATCAGAATGATAAGACAAGATTCTTTCCGGTCCGAATACATCTTCACTTAACGGATTATCTTCCTGAGCAAAGCCTAAAGCAAAACACAGCAGAAAGACCAGCTTCAGAAACTTCTTCATCATTAAAATTTTACAGTTGGAACTTCTCTGTCTGCAATATTTTCCAGTTCGAAATAGGAAACCTTTTCAAATTTGTACATATTAGCAACAATATTGCTTGGGAATGATTCCACCAATGTATTGTTCTCACGAGCTGTACCGTTATAATATCTTCTTGATTTTTCAATATCGTTTTCAATAGAGGTAAGCTCTGCCTGTAATTGCTGGAAATTAGCATTGGCTTTCAGGTCAGGATATTGTTCTGCAACAGCAAATAGATTCATCATCGCCTGATTTAGGTTTTTCTCAGCAGCTTCTTTAGCTTCTACAGAACCCGCAGCTACTGCCTGATTTCTTGCTCTTGTAACACTTTCAAGGGTTTCACGCTCATGAGTAGCATATCCTTTTACTGTTTCTACGAGATTAGGAATAAGATCGTGACGCTTCTTCAGCATCACATCAATACCACTCCAAGCTTCCTGAACCAAATTCTTAAGCTTTACCAAGCGATTATAAATAGAAACCGCATACAAAAGGAAAATTGCTAAGACACCGATAATAATAAGTGTAATCATAATTTTTGTGATTTTTTAATTATTATAAAAGTACTCTTTTTATCGGAGAAGAAATAAAAAAGCGCTCAATAAATGAACGCTCTTCAAACTATATGGATCTACACAACTAGGAATACTTTCTGCAGACATATTCTACAGTGGTATTCAAAAGTTTATTTTTATTCAGAAAAAATTCAAGTTGCTGAAAATCTTCTGAAGTTGCATTAAGGTACAATTGAAATGAACCGAAATCATTTCCGTTTACATACTCCACATCCGCATTCAAAACCCTGTAACACATCCCCATCTGCTGATAGATTATATTAAGTAAATGATCGAATTTCATTTTACCGTTCAATTCTACTTCTAAAATCAGTTCTTTTTTGATAAGGTTTACATTGTTAGGCAATGATTGCAAATTTGTCGTCATAACATCTAAGTTTTTTTGATTAAATAATTATTTCCTGAAGTACATATAATTGGTTTGTTATTAAATACAGGACAAAAATATAAAAAAATATTAGTCTACCAAATTAATAGACTAATATTTTTTTTAAAATTTATTTTCACAAAAAAAAGAAGCAAAAATTGCTTCTTTTGTATATTATCAAAGTTCTTTTATTCTTTCTATTTTTGAAGACCTTGCTAAGCCATTCGGATTGCAGCCCAATTCCCCCTCAGGAACCTTGAGGTTTTTCTCCTGATAAAATTTTTGCCAAAATTCATTGGTTTTACCAGTTTTAGGATCAATAAAAGTCATCGGTTCTAAAGTGAAAATATGGTCTTTCCTAAAAATCCGTTCAATAAAATCTGAACAATAGTATGAATCTTCATTCAAAATATAATTGAAGTTATACGGCTTCCCCAACATTAAATTACCTTTTGTAATAGCTTCGGGAATTACACTTTGGTATTCAGGTTTCAGCCTATACACCACAATATTTTGTCCATCATTTTTCTGATCCTTTACAAAATCTTTAAGTTTTTGTTTATCTGAACCTCTTTTCGGAGAAGCATGAAGAACAAAATAACTCCCATTCACCTTCTCAACAATTCCAATATGATCGAAAGAAGCATTCTTTTCTTTTTGCGTTACATTGTTGATTGCCCCAGAAAGTCCGGAGTCTTTTGCTGTCACAAAAAGCAAGTCTCCATTCTTTACTCCTGCACATCCTGAAACAATAAACAGAACGATATAAAGTAAAGAACTTACAGTAAGAAATTTATTTTTTAAAATTCTTTTCATAGGTTTCGATCCATTCATCTACAGTCATTTTTTTACTCAGTTCAGCAATCAGTTCAAGAGGAATATCATCTACTTTTTTAAACCGAATACAAGATTTTCCCATATCGAGTTTTCTTTTTGAGTATTTAGGAAATTCTTCTACGAACCAGTTCAACAATTCCGGCTTTGCATAAATTCCCATATGATACAATGCAATAAAGTTTTTCTGAGAAGCCAATCCTAGAAAAGGAAGCGGAGTGTTGGGTGTACAATGATAACCGGGAGGATAAGTCTCTAACGGAACTGCCCAACCAATCATCCCATAATTGATATTTTCTGAAAAACCTTTTGGTAAATTTTCGTTTACCACATCAAAAAGCTTTTTGAAAACCTCCTGTCTGTCTTCAGGAATCTTTGAAATATAGTCATCTATTGAAATTGCCGGAATTTGCATTTTAAATTAGTTTTTAATGGTCTAAAATTAGTAAAATTTCTGTTACCCATTAGCGTGCTCTACAAAACAAAAGCGGCTCTACAAAAAGTAAAGCCGCTGAAATAATCAAAAATATACTGTTATTTTTTAATTGCTTTAATTGTCTGTTTAGAACCATCGTTCATGTTCAGAACAACCAAATACACACCTTGCTTCAAGTCTCCTAAATGTAACGTTGAAGAAGGTTTTTCAATATTTTTAACAAGTCTTCCTGCAGTATCCATTACTGAGATAGATTTAACATTTTTGATATCAGAAATATTCAAGATATCAGTAAACGGATTAGGATATGCATTGATGTCATTTTTCTTAGCAGAAGTTTCGGCAGTAGCCAACTGGGCAGACGTAATAGAGATATCATCAACAAATAAATGGTTTTGATCTGCATCTGAATACGCATTAAATCCAAAATAATAAACTCCTGTAGTCGGAACTGTAAAATTAATAGATGCAGTATGAGCCGTTGCATCATTAATAGCAGGATAATCCGCGATAGGGCTGGTCATTCCAGCAACAGTTGCTGAAGTTCCGAAGGCTACCTTCAACTTTTCTGTGTATGTTACTGAAGTATCATTTCCGTACTTATATGCAATTGTATATTGAGTTCCTGCAGTCAGATTCAATCCTTGAGTAAAGAACCACGTATTTGCAGCATTTGAACCGTTCCAAGAGTATTGCAGTGCTTTGGTAGTAAATCCATAACCCGGAGCACTTACTGTCCCCCAATTGTTTCCTGTACCTGCATTTACATTAACTGTACAAACAGGAAGCGCAGGTGTTGCTACACTTTCAAAATCTATGGTATAAGGAAGGTTTGCTGTCGTACAAGCTGTTGTAAACACTGTTGAAGTTGCACTCCAAACACTCTTATCCGTTCCACTACAAACAGATCTTACCCAGGCATAATAAGTAGTAGCACTCGTAAGACTACCTACTGGAGCCGACATAGTAGTAGATGTAGTTGAATTGGTAGGAGTCAATACTGTACTTCCAGTAGGAGCTACATTTGACGTACTGTAATATACTTCGTATCCATTTGCAGGAGCCGTAGCAGGAGCCGTCCAACCAACAGTTGCTGAATTAACGGTAACATTTGATGATGTAACTGCAGTTGGCTCAAAACAAGAAGGAATATCCTGAACGGTAACATCATCGATATAAATAATACGAGATGTTGCTGTTAATCCGTGCTTAAATGCTACTTGGGCATCAGTACCTGTAGGAATATTAACCGTATATTGAGTTTGCGTAGTTGTTAATGTAATAGGAGAACCAATTTGTGTAAAAGTAGCAGGATCTGCAGCATTTGCCAAAGTCCCGACCAACAGCGTAGTCCCGGCAGTACCAGATTTTGCATAGAATCTCACACGTTTTGTTCCGTTTGAAAGATTCGTTGTCGGAGGTGAAACCAACATCTGACTACCTGTAGTTGCACTAGAATTATTCAGGTAGTAAGAATTCGGTGAAGAATTCGGATTTGATGCAGTTACATATCCATACCCCGCAAATGAAGCACTTTCAAGGTACGACCAACAACTTGGTGCGTTAGTATTTGTTGAAGAACCTGTACTTGTAGTATCAAAATTCTCTGTATATGGAGTAGTAAATACAGAACAAGCTGTTTTAAACGTTCCACCAAAAGACCATGCGCTTTGGCTCGTTCCTGTACTACAGTTTGTTCTTACCCAATAATAATAAGTCGTATTTGAGTTTAGACCCGGAATAGTTTTGGAAGTTCCCGTTTCTCCAGGGAAATTTGGAGTAGCAGTACTTGCAGGAACTGTACTCGACGTACTATAATAAATATCATAACTTGCTACCGTTGATCCTGTAGGAGCAGTCCAAGAAATTGCAGCCGAATTAGCTGTAACTGTTCCAACAGGCTGTAATGTTGGAGGCGCACAAGTTGAATAAGCATCTGCTGAAAAAGCAAAAATATTTGGTAGCCCTGTACCACTCGCTTTAGTTACAGTAACACTTTGGATAAGCTTTGTTTGATTAGCTGCCAATATAGCCAATTCACTTTGATACAGTCTCGGATTGGTTCCCCCCTCAGGTGACGGAATATCATCACTAGCAGTAGAAGGTGTACTCGGTTTTTTTATCCTTCCAATCCCTTGAATCGCAAAATTGGTACCACCATACCAGTCTGCAAGACTGATCCCCGAAAAGGTTTGTGTAGTAGCATCTGTAAAATTTACCACTACATTTACTGTAGAAGTACCACTACCGCTAACAGCAAGCATGTACAATTTAGTAGCCGCTTTCGGTGTTGTAAACACTAAAGTCCCTGCATCATTTACTGCAGCCAATCTCAAAGAATTGTTTGCACTTAAACTTGCTAATTGATAACTCAATCCCGGAGTGGCTGCCACTACAGAATTGATAAGCCCATTCACAGGAATACCGTATGTGATGGGCGTACTCGTTGATGTTAACTGAAAATCAGTAGCTACAAAAGCATAAGAAACTCCGTCTACATCATTATTAGTAGTAACCGCTGAAGAGCCTACTCCATTCGCAATTACATCTGCCGTAAAACCTGACTGGATAGGCATTTGCTGATAGTTTTGTGCTAAAGCAAAAGAACCGGCAAATAATCCTATTGCTCCCAGCACAAGAGCTGGTTGATTTTTTCTCATAAATTTTTTTTATAGTCTGCGTAAAACTAAGAATTTAATCCAAAACAGCAATAAATAATTTGATTATTTTTCAAAATTTAAATTAAAACCAAATAAATACAATAAAAAGCAAACGTTTAATTAAAAAAATAACACATTAAATAGACAAAATCAATAAACATATCGTAAATCAATAAATACAACAAAAATACCATAAATCAATATCCAAATGAAGATATGAGCATGGAGATCTATAATTCATAAAACTCTAAACATCATAAACTTTCATAGAGAAATATCCGATAAGACATTACCCTCTTTGAAACAATCTATATAAAAAAAGCGGCTTTACCGAAGTAAAGCCGCTAAGAACAGTCAAAATATACTATTATTTTTTAATTGCTTTGATTGTCTGCTTAGAACCATCTTTCATGTTCAGAACAACCAAATATAACCCTTGTTTCAAATCTCCCAGGTGAAGAACTGAAGAAGGGTTTTCAATGTTTTTAACAAGTCTTCCTGCAACATCCATTACCGAAACAGATTTTACATTTTTAATATCTGAAATATTCAATACATCAACAAATGGATTTGGATGCACTTCGATGTTATTTTTATTGACTGAAACTTCTGCCGTAGCCAAAGTTAGCGCTTCCCAATACACATCATCCCAATAATACGACTTACCATCAATAGCACCTTTAATTGCTATTCTTGCATTTGCCGGAACTGTATTTGGAACAGGTACCACATACTCTGCATTTGCAGTATACGTAGTATTATTAATAGTTAATGTTTGCAATTCAACAAATGTACTTGCATCCGCAATACTTGTAACATATCCTACAATAAGACTTCCTGGAGCTCCGCTACTTACCCTTGCCTTAAGCCTTAGCTGGTTTACTCCAGAATTAATATTACTAAATGAAGGAAGTACAACATAGGTAGGCGTGCTACCAGTTGCTGTATATTGATAAATATTCCTCGTACCTGAAGCAGGTGTAGTTGTAGTAATTGTTTGTGAACCAGTTCCCACGATTCTATCCCAACAATCAGGAACAATACTTCCAGTAGCGTAACTGTCAAAATTCTCAACTACAGAAGTCACAGCACCACAAGCTGTTTTAAATGCAACCACATAAGTCCATGTACTTGTATTTGTTGAAGAGCACACAGAACGCACCCAAGCGTAATAAGTAGTATTCGGAGTCAAACCAGTAACAGGAGCAGAAGTCGTTGTCGATACTGCCGAATTCGATGCATTTAACACCTGAGTTGCAGTAGGTACCACATTCGACGTACTATAATATACCTGATATCCATTTGCAGGTACTGTAGCAGGTGCAGTCCAGCCAATAGTAGCAGATCCCGATGTTATATTTGATGCTACAACAGATGCTGGTGCAAAACAAGAAGGCAGCGGTTCCCAGCTTACATCATCGTAATACAAGGTTATAGAGGTTGTACCCGCAGAAATACCAGGGTTTTTTATTGCCAGTCTAGCTGTTGCAGGCACAGACGATGGAACAATAACAGTGTAGTCCGGTCCATATGTTGTCATGGAAATCGTTAAGGATTGCAGAGATACAAAAGAATTAATATCTGCAGGATCAGTAACATACCCAACTTCTATAATTTTATTAGCCGTCGAAGTTTTAGCTTTAAATTTTAACCAATGCGTTCCTGCATTAATGTTGCTAAATACAGGCAATACCGCAACAGTTTGGTTGGCTGCACTAGAACTATATTGATACAAATTGTTACCTGTAACTCCTCCTGTTGACACATAAATTGACCCTGTACCAAGTTTCGCCCAACAATCCGGGAAAATTGTTGTTCCCGAAGAATAGGTATCAAAGCTTTCAGACATGGAAGTCATGGTACCACAAGCTGTTTTAAATGTACCTCCGAAAGACCATACACTTTGACTTGTACCCGTGCTACAATTTGTTCTTACCCAATAATAATAAGTCGTATTAGGGTTCAATCCCGGAATAACTTTGGAAGTTCCCGTTTCTCCAGGGAAATTTGGAGTGGCAGTACTTGCCGGAATTGTATTGGAAGTACTATAATATATATCATAACTTGTTACTGCAGATCCAGTAGGAGCAGTCCATGAAATTGCAGCCGAATTAGCCGTAATTGTTCCAACAGGTTGTAATGTAGGAGGCGCACAGGTTGAATATACATCTGCTGAAAAAGCAAAAACATTTGGTAATCCAGTACCGCTCGCTTTAGTTACAGCAACACTCTGGATAAGCTTTGTCTGATTTGCTGCATTAATTGCTAAAGGCATTTGGTATAATCTTGGCCCAGTAGAAGTACTTGCTTCTAAAGCATCAGTAGTTCTTTTAATTCTACCAATCCCTTCAATTGCAAAATTAGTTCCGCCATACCAGTCCGCAAGACTTACCCCTGAAAATGTCTGCGAAGTAGCATCCGTAAAGTTTACTACGACATCGACTGTAGAAGTACCACTTCCACTAACAGCCAACATATATAGTGTCGTAGCCGCTTTTGGAGTTGTAAATACTAACGTCCCGGTATCACTTACCGCAGCTAATCTTAAAGAATTATTTGCGCTCAAATTCCCTAACTGATAGCTTAATCCCGGAGTTGCTGCCACTACAGAATTGACAATCCCGTTCACAGGAAGTCCATAAGTAACTGGCGTACTGCTTGATGTCAATTGAAAATCTTTAGCCAGAAAAGCATAAGAAACTCCATCTACATCATTGTTAGTAGAAACCATAGACGACCCTACTCCATTCGCAATTACATCTGCATTATAACCTGACTGAACTGGCATTTGCTGAAAATTTTGTGCTAACGCAAAAGAACTAGCAAACAGTCCCAATGCACCCAACACAATAGCTGGTTGATTTTTTCTCATAATCTTTTTTATTAGTTCGCGTAAAACTAAGAATTTAATCCAAAACAGCAATAGTCAATTTGATTATTTTTCAACATTTAAACAAAAACAGAATAAATTAAATAAAAAACAAACGTTTAATTACAAAAAATAAATACTAATAAAAACAAATAGTAAAATATATCATAATTATTATCTAAAACATAATATATTACATTTAGTCTTTCGCGTTTCATCCTTAGAAAAAATATTTTGCTATTTTTGTGCAACTAATTTTTAGATAAAAAAGAATGCCTAATATTTCAAACAGAGCACAACAGATGCCACCTTCGCCGGTAAGAAAACTGGTTCCTTTTGCATTGAAAGCAAAACAGAAAGGAACAAAAGTATACCACCTTAATATCGGGCAACCAGATATTGAAACTCCTGAAACAGCACTGAATGCTTTAAAAAACATTGATTTAAAAGTATTAGAATATGCACTTTCTGAAGGAAATTTAGACTACAGAAAAGCGCTTACAGAATATTATCATTCTTTAGACTTTACAGATCTTACCCCTGATAATTTCATTGTTACTAATGGAGGATCAGAAGCTCTTAATTTTGCTATTTCAACTTTATGTGATGATGGAGACGAGGTAATTATCCCTGAGCCTTATTATGCCAACTATAATGGATTTACAAGTACATTTAACGTACATGTAGTTGCTGTTCCTTCAACAATCGATACAGGTTTTGCACTTCCTCCTATCGAAGAATTTGAAAAGAAAATCACAGAAAAAACAAGAGCAATTGTGATCTGTAATCCTGGAAATCCTACAGGATATTTATACACTCGTGAAGAATTACAAAAACTAGCAGAAATTGCTTTAAAATACGATATTGTTGTCATCTCAGATGAAGTATACAGAGAATATGTATATGACGGGAAACAACAAATTTCAATGCTTGCTTTCCCTGAACTAAGCGAAAACTGCATTATTATCGATTCAGAATCTAAGCGTTATTCAATGTGTGGAGTAAGAATCGGATGTATGATTACCCGTTCTAAAAAAATCCATGATGCAGCAATGCTTTTTGCTCAGGCGAGATTAAGTCCGGTTCTTTTAGGACAGATTGCAGCAACTGCAGCGCATCAAAATGACGGAGCTTATATCAGAGCGGTAAGAGAAGAGTATACTCACAGAAGAAACGTTCTAGTAGATCAACTGAACGCTATTCCGGGAGTTATCTGCCCGAAACCAAAAGGAGCGTTCTATTGTGTAGCAGAACTTCCGGTAGATGATACTGAAAAGTTTGCACAATGGTTGTTAGAAAAATATTCAAACAATAACGAAACCATTATGGTTGCGCCTGCAGGAGGATTCTACAGTGATCCGGAGCTGGGTAAAAAGCAAGTAAGAATCGCTTACGTTCTTAAAGAAGAAGATTTGAAAAGAAGCGCAGAAATCCTAAAAGATGCTTTACAGCAATACAGATTAGAGTTCAATCTTTAATACCCTATAATGTCAGCAATAAAATTTTTACGTTTGAAAATATTCTTTTCAACAGTTTTATTGCTGATTTTTTTTTCCTGTAACAAAAAATCGAAAAAAACGATTTCCAAAAACAACGAAATTACGTCCATCAGCGTCTCAAACGTAAGTGGAAATTTAGGAAATTACAGGATTATTAAAATCACCAAAGATTCCATTACTTTAAAACAAGGAAATACTGCCAGACAAATCCATAAACAATGGGCTTCCAGTATAAATCCGGAAGTATGGAAACAACTCATCTTCTCTTTTGACGCTGCGACTTTAAACAAAATTAAAAGTTCCGAAAGCATACAAGCCAAGGGCGGAACTGATGAAGTATTTCAGATAAAGACTTCCAAAAAATCCCATATCTATGTAAATTCTTATAATGACACACTTCATTACAAGCAATTTGAAAGATTCAAATCACAATTAGAAAAAATTCTCCCAAAAGAACATCCATAATCTCATGCAAGAAAATTTTTCATTAAAAGCTTACAATACTTTCGGAGTAGAAGCAAAAGCAAAATATTTCGTTGAAGTCACTACCGTAGAAGAGTTAAAAGAAGCTATTAACTTCTCTAGCTCTCAAACTCCAAAAACTCCGATTTTATTTCTTGGAGGAGGAAGCAATATATTGTTCACCAAAGATTTTGACGGACTTGCCATTAAATTAAATTTAAGAGGAATTTCCGAAGAAATTGTAGGAGAAAATGAAGTATTGGTAACTGCTAAAGCAGGGGAAAACTGGCATAATTTTGTAATGCACTGTTTGGATAAAAATTACGGAGGTCTGGAAAACCTTTCTTTAATTCCCGGAAACGTAGGAACTTCTCCAATGCAGAATATCGGAGCTTACGGAACGGAAATAAAAGACATTTTTGTAGACTGCAAAGTGTTAGATATTGAAAGTCTTGAACTCAAAACATTTAACCTTGAACAGTGTAGATTCGGATACAGAGATTCTATTTTCAAGCAGGAAGGAAAAGGTAAATATGTAATTCTGGAAGTTACATTCAGGCTTACCACAAAAGATCACCCTATTAAAACAGAATATGGAGCAATCAAATCTGAATTGGAGAATTTAGGTATTCGCAAACCCACTATTCAGGATATTTCTAAAGCCGTTGTCAACATCAGACAAAGTAAACTTCCCGATCCAAAAGAGATTGGAAATGCAGGAAGTTTTTTTAAAAACCCTACCATTCCTTTAACCCAATTTGAAGAATTAAAACAAAAGTTCGAAAACATCCAGGGATATCCCAATGGAAACTTCGTTAAAGTTCCTGCAGGTTGGCTGATCGAACAATCCGGTTGGAAAGGAAAGCAGATCGGGAATGTAGCTTCACACAAGCTTCAGGCTTTAGTGATCATCAACGCAACAGGAAACGCAACAGGAAAAGAGATTTTTGATTTTTCTACAGAAATTATTAATTCCGTGAAAGAAAAATACGGAATTGAACTGGAAAGAGAAGTGAATATTATTTGATATTTTTAAAGATAATTTAAAAACTTTATAATAAGATCCTTCGACTCCGCTCAGGATGACATTGCTAATACTAACTGTTTTATTTCAACATAAACTTAGCAGCAAATTTGTAGTATTGTCATGCTGAGCGGAGTCGAAACACCTCTTCAAAATATAAAACAAGCATACACGAATATGAAAATAGCTATTCTCGGAGCAGGAAATATGGGATTATCATTCTCAAAATCATTCCTAAAATATGAATTGATAAAACCTGAAAACCTATATTTAATTACAAAGAATCAGTCCAATTTCTCCAACATATCGGAAGATTTTCCAAAGTCGAAGATTTTAGCTTTTGATGAGGTTAAAGAGCTGGACGCAGACTTAATCATCATCGCTGTAAAACCTCAAGATTTTCAACAGGTTGCTGAAAATTTAAAGTTTCAGTTAAAAGAAAACCAGATGGTTTTATCCGTGATGGCAGGAATTAAAATAGAAAAAATCCAGAAATTATTAAACCATCCGTTGGTTGTCAGAGCAATGCCGAACTCACCTACTCTTTTGGGAATGGGAATCACCGGATACACTGCTGCGGAAGGAATTTCTTTCAGCCAATTGATTAATATCGAAAGATTACTAAATTCCACCGGAAGATCGGTTTACTTGGAAAATGAAGAGTTATTAGACGGCGTTACAGCCCTTTCTGGAAGCGGACCTGCCTACTTTTATTACATCGTTGATGCCATGATAAAAGCCGGGGTTGAAATGGGAATTGAGGAAAACCTTTCTAAACTTTTTGTAAAGCAAACGATGTTGGGAGCGTATCACCTGATGAACAATTCTGAAAAAAGCCTTGAAGACCTGATAAAAGATGTGGCATCAAAAGGAGGAACAACCGAAGCCGCTTTAAAAACGTTCGATGAAAACAACTGCAAGGAAATCCTGAAAAAAGGAATCCTGAATGCAGAAAAGCGCGCTAAGGAACTGAATAAATGATATTTGAAAAACTAATTTTCAATAATTTACAACACCAAATTCTGAAATTTCTTTTCGATAAATCTTCTCATCAAGAAGCCTAAAAACACTCCAAAAGTATTCAGAATAATATCATCCACTTCAAAAATCCCCATTCTTGTAAAATACTGAATAGCCTCAACAATTGTAATTGCAGAAATAAAAGCAAAAAGCAGACTTTTTAATTCTTTAAGCTTAGGAAAAATCCAACCCAAAAATCCGAAAGGAATAAACATCACAACATTTCCGACAACAATCATCACAATATCTTTCCAGGAGATACAGCCTTTAATGAAATTGATGGTGGAAAATATCGGCTCGAATGTCAATAAATTATCCTCCATCTGAGTCCTTCCCATCCCGAAAAACATCAGATAGAGCAAAAATACAGTGAAGGGAATAATAATAATTTTATAAAATTTCTTTAACATCGATTGCAAATTTATTCATTTCAAAAACATTAAATTTGTGTGTTAAATTAATTTAATGAAATACGTTTTACTTGCGCTCATTTCAGCGATGCTTCTGTCCATTTCGTGGCCAACTTACGGTGTTCCGTTTTTTATATTTGTTGCTTTGGTTCCTCTTTTAATGATGGAACACGGCATTTCTAAATTTTCCAATTACAAAAGAAAAGGCTGGGTTGTTTTCGGACTATCCTATATCTGTTTTATCATTTGGAATATCGTAACAACGGGCTGGTTGTATGGATCAAAAAATCCGGACGGAAGTCATTCTTTAATGGCTGTTCTATTCCCTGTTTTAGTCAATTCTTTGTTGTATTCATTAGTATTTCAATGTTATCACTGGTACAAAAATGCGCAGGGAACGTATTGGGGACTAGCATTTTTTGTAGCCATTTGGATGAGCTTTGAAAAATTCCATCTGAATTGGGAACTAACATGGCCATGGTTGAATCTTGGAAATTCATTTTCAGAATACCCAAAATTAATTCAGTGGTATGATACATTAGGTGCTACAGGTGGAAGCTTCTGGATATTGTTAGTTAACATCTTGATATTTTACACCATAAGAATCTGGGAAGCTGGTAGAAAAAGAAAAGACTTAATTAAAAATACATCTATTGTTACTGCGTTAATTATTATCCCAATGATTATCTCAGTAATCAAATACAATAGCTTTAATGAAAAACCGATCGGAACAGTGAATGTCTTAATGCTACAGCCGGATCTTGATCCCTATGCTGAAAAATATTCACAGGACAGTTTAACGATTGAAAACGATCTTTTAAGCCTAGCCGAAAGAAATTCAAAAGGAAAAATAGATTATTATATTGCTCCCGAAACAGCACTTCCCGGCAATGGCTCCATTTCCGAAACCGCTTTTGAGAAAAGTCTAATTTTAAATAATGTAAAAGGATTTTTATTAAAACATCCGGGTTCTGTTTTTTCAGCAGGAATTTCGTCTCATCGATTTTATACCAGTTCAAATAATTTGCCAAAAGCCGCCTATCAATTAAACCCTGAACTTTGGGTGGAACGATACAATTCAGCAGTTCAAATTACCCCTAATCAAAACGTGGAAGTATACCACAAAGGTAAATTAGTTCCGGGTGTAGAAATTTTCCCTTATATGGACTATTTAAAGCCTATTCTCGGCGATGCTATGCTCAATCTGGGAGGAACTGTTGCCTCGTTAGGAACAGACAAGGAAAGAATCGCTTTTTCGAACCCTTACAATAAAGGAAAAATTGCGCCTATTATTTGTTACGAAAGTATTTATGGAGAATTCGTAACAGAATATGTAAAAAAAGGAGCCAACTTTCTGGGAATTATGACCAACGATTCTTGGTGGGGTGTTTCAGAAGGCCATAAACAACTTCTATCTTATGCAAAATTAAGAGCCATAGAAACCCGAAGAGAAATTGCACGTGCTGCAAACAGCGGTATTTCCGCCCATATTAATGCCAAAGGAGAAATTGTGGAAGATACTTTTTATGGAGACAAAACCACTCTTTTTGCTAAAATTAATCTTTATGAAAAACAAACATTCTATGTAAAGGCAGGAGATCTCCTCACTCAGTTTTCTATATTTGCATTAGGATTTTTATTATTTTATTTTATCATAAAATGGTTTCAGAAAAAGATGGCTAAACAACAGGCTTAACAGTCTTATTTGTGAAAAAATATGATAACTAATTGAAAAATAAATTTTAAAACATTTGTCTATCTAAAAAATTCTTCGTTATTTTGCAACCTCAAATATTATACAAATAAGAACATCGAGATATGTCAAGAATTTGCCAAATAACAGGAAAGCGTGCAATGGTTGGTAACAACGTTTCTCACGCTAATAACAAAACGAAGCGTCGTTTTGAAATTAACTTATTGGAGAAGAAGTTTTACCTTCCGGAGCAAGATAAGCACGTAACACTGAAAGTATCAGCTCATGGATTGAGAGTGATTAACAAGATTGGAATCGAGGAAGCTATTGAAAGAGCTACTAGAAACGGATTGATTAAAAAGAATTAATAAATCATGGCAAAAAAAGGAAATAGAGTTCAAGTAATCCTTGAATGTACAGAGCACAAAGAAAGTGGTATGCCAGGAATGTCTAGATACATTTCTACTAAAAATAAAAAGAACACTACAGAGAGATTAGAGCTTAAGAAGTATAATCCAGTTCTTAAAAGATCTACCCTTCACAAAGAAATTAAGTAATTTAGAAAATATAGTTTACCATGGCAAAGAAAGTAGTAGCAACCCTACAAACTGGGTCTAAAAAAATGACTAAAGTTGTGAAAATGGTTAAGTCATCTAAGTCAGGTGCTTACGTTTTCGAAGAAAAAGTAATGAATGCAGACGAAGTAGACGGTTATTTGAAAAAATAATCTACACTTTATTTACAATATAAAAAACTACTCAGCTTTTGGGTAGTTTTTTTGTTATCTTTGCTCTAAACATAGATAACACAACATCTTATATTATAAAATTCTATGAGTTGGTTTAAAAATATTTTTAAAAAAGAAGAAAAAGAAACTTTAGATAAAGGATTGGAAAAATCCAGCCAGGGGTTCTTTGAAAAAATGACGAAAGCCGTAGTCGGCAAGAGCAAGGTAGATGATGAAGTTCTGGATGATCTGGAAGAAATACTTATCGCCTCCGATGTTGGCGCGTCTACAACCATCAAAATCATAGAAAGAATCGAAGAACGTGTTGCACGTGACAAATACGTCAGCGTAAACGAACTAGACAAAATTCTTCGTGAAGAAATCTCGGGACTTTTACTTGACAACCCTCATTCAGGAACAGGGAATATCGACACCACCAAAAAACCGTATGTTATTATGGTTGTAGGAGTAAATGGTGTTGGTAAAACAACCACAATCGGAAAATTAGCCCACCAATTTACTTCTGAAGGGAAAAAAGTAGTTTTAGGAGCTGCTGACACCTTTAGAGCTGCTGCCGTTGACCAGTTAGTGATCTGGAGCGAAAGAGTGGGCGTTCCTATTGTAAAACAGGAAATGGGTTCTGATCCGGCTTCAGTAGCTTTTGATACTGTACAAAGTGCCGTTGCACAAAATGCAGATGTCGTGATTATCGATACAGCAGGAAGGCTTCACAACAAAATCAATTTGATGAATGAACTTTCTAAAATCAAAAGAGTAATGCAAAAGGTAATTCCTGATGCTCCTCATGAGATTTTATTAGTTTTGGATGGATCTACAGGTCAGAATGCTTTTGAACAGGCAAAACAGTTTACTGCTGCAACCGAAGTAAATGCTTTAGCAGTAACAAAACTTGACGGAACTGCAAAAGGAGGTGTTGTCATTGGTATTTCCGATCAATTCCAAATTCCCGTAAAATATATTGGAGTGGGTGAAAAAATGCAAGACCTTCAATTATTCAATGGTACGGAATTTGTTGATTCGTTCTTCAAGAAAAGATGATATTTATCATGTTTTCCCTAAATTAGCAATATCAATTTCATAAATATTAACAATTTAAAAATTTGCAACTATGGGAATTTTAACATGGATTTTATTCGGACTTATTGCTGGAGCAATCGCAAAAATGATCATGCCGGGAACTCAGGGAGGCGGATGGCTGATCACAATCATTCTAGGTATTGTAGGAGCTTTCGTAGGAGGAGCTATTGGAGTTTACATTCTCCACTGGGGTGATGTCACTTCTTTCTGGAATCCAAGAAGCTGGATTTTAGCCATTGGAGGAGCACTGATCGTCCTCTGGATTTATGGAATGGCAACTAAAAAAAGTAGTTAGAAAAAATTAACATAAAAAATAAAACGGCCGGTTTGAATATTCAAACCGGCCGTTTCTGTGTACAATATATAATTTAGTTAATTTTTATCTGATAAGGCATTTCCATTTTTACTTCAGATCTCAATTTTTCATTGGTAATCTGTTCCAGAATTTCATAATTCGCCTTTCCAATTTTATTTTTAATAAGTCTTGCAGAAATATCATCCTCATTCATGTCATCAAAAATTTGTTCAAAAGCTGTTTTCTTCTTTGGATAAGATGTTACGCCATAAGATTTCAATTTTGCTTTTTGTGCTGCAAACTTCACGGCATCATCCAATGTTCCTAAATCATCTACCAAACCAATCTGTTTAGCACGTACTCCGCTCCAGACTCTACCCCCTCCTACATTATCGATCTGTTCGAAAGTTTGTTTTCTGTTTTGAGTCACAAAGTGAACAAATCTTTTATAAGTACCTTCAACACTTCTCGTAACTTGTGCAACACCATAAGGCGTAAGTCCGTTTAAGCTTGAATAATATGCTGAATTCGCATTAGTAGCCACAATATCAGAACGTACTCCATTCTTATTGGCAATTTCTTTAAAATAAGGCATTACTCCGAAAACCCCGATAGAACCCGTAAGTGTATTCGGTTCAGAATAAATCTTATCAGCAGCCATGGCAATATAATAACCTCCTGAAGCTGCATAATCCCCAAATGAAACAACTACCGGCTTCACTTTTTTAAGTTGTTGAAGCTCATATAAAATTTCGTCTGATGCATTTGCACTTCCTCCCGGAGAATTGATTCTGAAAACAACCGCTTTTACTTTATCATCATTTTTAAGATCCTGAATATATTTCACATATTTTTCAGAATAAATATCTCCATATTTATCTCCGTTATTAATAGAACCTGATGCATACAATACCGCTACTCCCTCACCCGACTTCTCTTTATCTGTTGAATTGATATAATTTGTAATTGATACTTTATTCAGTTTATCGTCTTTAGATGCTCCGATTTTTGATTTAATAAAATCATCATATTCCGACTTCTGAACTAATTTGTCTACCAATTTATATTTTAAACTTTGCTCAGGAATCATTCCGTACAAGCTGTCTACTACAGTTTTAAACTGACCGGCATCTATTTTTCTCGAAGCAGCGATCTTGTCTGAAGTATTTTTCCAGATATCATTCAATAAAGTACTTAATTGCTCTCTATTTTCATCGGAAATATCATTTCTTAAAAAAGGTTCTACCGCAGATTTAAACTTACCATGTCTGATTACTTCTATTCCGATACCATATTTATCCGCAAATTCTTTAAAGAAAGTTACTTCTGTAGCAAGCCCTTTCAGATCTATCATCCCTGAAGGATTTAGAAAATACTGATCAGCTACAGATCCTAAATAATAAGTAGACTGAGAAACTCCGTTTCCATAAGCATAAACAAATTTTCCGCTTTTCTTAAAATCTTCTAAAGCAGCTCTAATATCATCCAACTGAGTAATTCCTGCATTTAAATGATCCGTTTCAATACTGATCCCTTTGATGTTATTATCTGTTTTAGCATTCTTAATTGCTTCTAAAACATCATATAACAATATACTTTTATTCTTATCATTAACATTAAATATACTTGTTTGTTCCTCTGTAGGACTATCTATGATATCCGTCTTTAAATTAATTGTTAAAACTGAATTCTTTTTTACCACCACAGACTTCTCTCCACTCATTGCACTGAAGAAAATAACTACCACGAAAAAGAAAAAAAACACGACAGATAGTATCACAAATGCAACTATATTTGCCAATACATTTTTAAAGAAACTCTTCATAAAACTTATTTTGAACAATATGTCGCAACATAATGTCATTTTGTTACTCGGAAGTAACCTTGGCGATACAAAAAAAAATATTGAGACTGCTATTCACAGACTCAATCAGGAGGTAGGAAAAGTAATAAAATTAAGCGAATTTTTAATTACTGAACCCGTAGAATTTGTTAGTTCTAATATTTTTTGTAATATTGCATTAGTAATATGTACACATTTTTCACCTATTCAGTTACTTAAACATATCAAAAGGATTGAAGTTGAGATGGGAAGAGCACATGATTCTAGCACTCTTAGAATATACACGGACAGAGTAATAGACATTGATATCGTAAAGTTTGACAACCTGAAATTTGTGTCAGAAAAGCTAGAAATCCCTCATCAGAAACATCTTTTTGAAAGGGAATTCTCCAAGATAATTTTAAAAGACTTTATCTAAAACATAAAACATATTGTATGAAATTAGGTTTATTATTATTGGCTGCATTGCCTATTGCAACATATGCACAGGACAGTATTGCTGTTAGTTCCTACGATGAATACCCTAATACGTTCTCTTCTGGTTCTGCCAATGTACAGCCTTTCAACAACAAAGCAAGAAAATTCAACGACTGGGCCATCTCAGTTGGAGGAGGTACTGCATTGATGACATTTGCAGATTTAACATCTGTTTATGACAAGAAAGTAAACTGGGGATGGAATGCCTACGCCAGTGTAGATAAGCAAATTACCCATGTATTTGGGCTAAGTTTGCAGTATCAAATGGGAAAAACGGAGCAACAAGCTCAGTTACCGAACAATCCTGCGGCCGGAGTTGCGAACGCTTGGACAAAATATCAACAAATATCTTTGTTAGGAGATATTAATTTTTCTAATCTTTTTAGGAGGGTTGATAATCTCTCACCTTACCGTTGGGCTTTACATGGCTACATTGGAGGAGGAGTACAATCTTATAAAACAGAATTGATTGACTTAGACGGTTCCAGATGGAGTGATGCTCCACCTAAAAGAATTCCTATTTCAATTGATCAGAAGCTAGGGATTGAATCTTTCTTTATGCAAGCCGGAGTTGGCCTAAAATATAACGTATCCAAACTTATTGACGTTGAAGCTCGAGTAATGTATATTAACAGCTTCGATGAAGAATTTGACGGAGGTGGTGTTAGCAGAGGAAATGAAACGGCACCAAACAGAGTTGACTATAACCTAATCAACGATTCATATTCTGATGCCATGATGACTTTTAACTTAGGATTATCATTTAAGTTAGGAAAACACAACACTCATTTAGCTTGGCATGATCCTTTACAAGAAACATATTCTAGAATTCATACTTTAGAAAATACAAAAGTAGATTTTGTTGTTTGTGAAAAAGGAGACCAAGACAATGACGGAGTTTGCGATGATTGGGACAGACAGCTTGACACACCTGCTGGTGCGAGAGTTGACGGAGCCGGAGTTGCACTTGACATGGATCTTGATGGTGTGATTGATCTTTACGATAAATGTGTAACCGTACCGGGACCAGTTGAGAATGCTGGTTGTCCTAAATAAATAAATCATTTAATTAACTAAATAATAAAAATACACTATGAAAATAAGTTTAGCAATTGTAGCATTAGCGTTAGCGGTTCCTGCCGTAAGCTTTGCACAAGATTCAACAGCAGTTTCGGCTGAAGAAAAATATCCTAATACTTTTTCATCAGGTTCAGCTAATGTTTCGCCCTTCACTCAACAATCTAAAAGATTCAATGATTGGGCTATTTCAGCAGGAGCCGGTGTACCATTGGTTCAATCAGCAGATTTAACCTCAATCAAAAATGGTAATGGTAAAAATCTTTTTGGATATTCTGCGTATGTAAGTATTGATAAAGCGATTACTCATGCTTTTGGTTTAAAACTACAATACGACAGAGGTGAAACCAGACAAGGATGGTTTAACACAAAAAATGCTGCTCCAGCAAACGCTTCTACTTATCAGCAGGTAGGTGCTAGAACCCAATATGATGCAATCTCTTTAATTGGAGATCTTAATATTTCAAACATATTTAGAAGAGTTGATAACAAGTCTCCATACAGATGGGCTCTACATGGTTATGCCGGTATCGGTACATTAGCTTACAGGGCTTATCAAAAAGATGAGATGGGGCAAAAGTTAATGACTGAAGTAAAACCATTTAAACTAAACTCACTATTCGGACAAGCCGGAGCTGGTCTTAAGTATAAGATAAACCGCAGGTTGGATATTGAAGGTAGATTAGTCTATGTCGTGACTACTGATGATGAATTTGATGGTGGAGGTGCACAATACAGTAACATCAATAGAAGAGAAGAGCAGGTTTCTGACAACTTCTTCAATGCTACTTTAGGGGTAACTCTGAAATTAGGTAAGCACGAATCTCACTTAATGTGGCATGATCCGCTTCAAGAAGTATATTACAAACTAGATGTTTTAGCTAATAAAAACCAAGATATTGAAGTTTGTAAAAAAGGAGATTTAGACAATGATGGAGTTTGTGACGATTGGGACAGACAGCTTGACACTCCTGCTGGTGCAAGAGTTGACGGAGCCGGAGTTGCACTTGATACAGACCTAGATGGAGTAATCGACCTTTACGATAAATGTGTAACTGTACCTGGACCAGTTGAAAATGCTGGATGTCCAACTGGACCTGTAACGACTGGACCTGTAACAGATGATACAAGAACTCTTGAAGGAATTGAGTTTGACTTAAACTCTGATAGAATCTTACCATCAAACACTCCTATCCTTAACAACGCTGTAAACTATATCAACACATCAAGTGGAACATATACAGTGGTAGGAGCTACAGATACAAGAGGAACTGATGCTTACAACCAAAAATTATCTGAAAGAAGAGCAAATAATGTGAAAGACTACTTAATTAAAAACGGAGTTGAGTCTGGTAAATTAAATGCTATCGGAAAAGGTAAAAAAGACCTTAAGTATCCTGAATGTGATCCTGCTACAAAATGTCCTGAATGGAAAAACAGAGCAAACAGAAGGGTTTATTTTGAAGCTAAATAATAATAAACTTTCTATTATATTTAAAAGTCACGCAATGCGTGACTTTTTTTGTGTCAATACTTTCCTTACTTTTACCTTATGATTTCTCCACAAGACCTTCAAAAATTAAAATTCGAAACTCTAAAATACTTTTGGAGCTATGACACTTTCAGGGATTCTCAGGAAGAAATTATAGATTCTGTTCTCCATTCAAAAGATACATTAGCCTTATTGCCTACAGGAGCAGGAAAGTCATTGTGTTACCAGTTGCCTGCACTTCTTCGGGAAGGAGTCTGCTTGGTTATTTCACCGCTACTTGCGCTCATGAAAGATCAGGTCAATCAACTGAAAGCTCGTCAGATTGAAGCTGAATATCTGTCTTCTGAATTGGATGAATTTGATGCAGAAGTTATTTATAATAGATGTAAAGATGGTCTTACAAAATTGCTATATGTCTCTCCGGAAAGATTGACGAATATTCAGTTTTTACAAAATATTGAAGAAATACAGCTCTCATTTATTGCTGTTGACGAAGCGCATTGTATTTCGGAATGGGGGCAAGATTTCAGGCCCAGTTATCAGAATATTAAAGAATTCCGGAAAAACCACCCTGAGATTGCCTGTTTAGCATTAACAGCAACCGCTACACCAAAGGTTTTAGAGGAAATAAAGACTAAACTTGAATTAAAAAATCCTACTGTTCTTCAAAAAAGTTTCAGGAGAGAAAATATTAAAATATTCTCAGAAGAAGTTTCAGATAAATATCAAAGAGTTTTTGACATTCTAAAGTATGCTACGAAATCGGGTATTGTGTATGTAAGGACAAGAAAAGATGCAGAGCAGCTGACAGAATTTCTTCATAAGAATCAATTAAAAAATGTTGATTTCTTTCATGCAGGATTAACGTCAAAAGAAAAAAATACGAGACAAAACATTTGGAATAATAGTGATCAGCATGTTTTAATATCTACCAATGCTTTTGGAATGGGAATCGACAAAGATAATGTTCGTTTCGTGATTCATTTTTCTCCTTCTCCTTCTATTGAAAATTATTATCAGGAAATAGGAAGAACCGGAAGAGATGGTAAAAAAAGCTTTGCATTCTTACTTTGGGATAAACAGGAACTCTCCAATTTCGACCAGATTTTAAAAAACCAAATCCCGAATAAAGCTGAGTTTTTAAAAATAATTTCTTACCTCTACTCTATTTTTCAGGTGGCGGAATATGAACTTCCTGAAAAAGTTTTTCAGCTCAACACAGCGGGAATTCAGAATTTCACAAGGTTATCAAAAGCAAAAATTAATAATGTCTTGGGCTTCCTGCACAATCAGGAAATTATTTATTTTAACAATAACAAAAGTCTTTCCTCACTTCAATTGTTGATGCAAGCTGATGAAATCGATCAATTGCCTCAAAAAGATGCTTATTTTATTGAACTCTTACTAAGATCTGTTTCAGGAATTGCCACTCACAAAGTCATGTTCAGTGAGCAACAGGTAAGCAATAAAATCGACGTAAGTGTCCATTTAATAAAAGAAAGACTAAAAGAACTTCAGCAAAAAAATTACGTTGAATATATTGACGGAGCATTGTCCAGCATTAAATTTTTAAAACCCAGAGACGAAAGGGTCATCAACAGCTCTTACTGGAAGCTTTTTGAACACATCCAGAAAAACAAAATCCAGAAGTGGGAAGAAATGAAATTCTATCTGGAAGACAGTCAATACTGCAAAATGAAGCTTATTCTTTCGTATTTTGGAGAAAAAGATGCTAAAAATTGTGGCAATTGTTCGGTGTGTGAAAAAAAGAAACGATCTGTTTTCGGGCAGAATATCTCTCTGGAAATCATTAGTATTTTAGCTAAAAAACCGGCGACGATAGAAGAATTATCCATACAGTTGACTTACCATCCAAAAGATAACATTTTAGAAAACCTTATTTATCTTTTAGATTCAGGAAAAGTAAAAATGCTGAATTTTAGAACATACGCTTTGGCATAAGTAATGAGTAATAGGTAATGGGTAATATTTTATCTATCCTGAAATTCTTCAATCTTTATTTTTTTAAATCCACAAAGTTTATCTTTGCACCATGAAATCATTGAAAGTAGTTTTTTTAGGCACTCCGGAGTTTGCAAAAACTTCATTGGAAGCCATTCATCATTCACATCATGAAGTTGTAGGCGTTGTAACCGTTGCTGATAAAGCGAGCGGTCGCGGACAAAAAATCAATCAATCACCTGTAAAAGTTTTTGCAGTAGAAAATAATCTCTCTGTTTTTCAACCTGAAAAATTGAGAAATCCTGAATTTTTAGAAGAGTTAAGAAAGCTTGATGCGGATGTTTTTGTAGTGGTAGCTTTCAGAATGATGCCTAAGATCTTATTTGAAATGCCTAAAATGGGAACGTTCAATTTGCACGCTTCCCTACTTCCTGATTACAGAGGTGCAGCTCCTATCAATTATGCAGTGATTAATGGAGAAGAAAAATCCGGAGCAACTACGTTTTTCATCAATGAAAAAATAGATGAAGGAAATATTCTGTTACAGGAAGAACTAGCTATTTTACCTGATGAAAATGCAGGAAGTCTTCACGACCGACTAATGGAAATGGGGTCTAAATTAGTAGTAAAAACATTGGATGGATTGGCAGAAAATGCAATTATTGAAAAACCTCAAACCAATGTAGAACATCCGAAAAATGCTTATAAAATCTTTAAAGAAGACACAAAAATCGACTGGACGAAAACATCAAAAGAAGTTCACCAGTTTATTTTAGGAATGTCGCCTTATCCGGCAGCGTTCACCACATTGAAAATCGGAGAAGAAGAAAAAGGTTTGAAAATATTCGGTGGGAAATTCGAGCTTTCCAATCATGATAAAACGGTAGGAAGTTTAGATATTTCGAAAAATGAATTTAAAATCTATACGAAAGACGGAATATACTTTCCTCTAGAATTACAATTGGAAGGAAAGAAAAGAATGAATATCAAAGATTTTCTGAACGGTTTCAGAAACTTCGACGAAATAAAAATGGCTTGATTTGATCAAGCCATTTTTATTTTAAGTCAATTGTAATTTTTTTCGAAGTCAATTCACTTCATTATCAATTTTAAATTACTGGAAAATTCCCTTGCAAAGCAAAATTGACCATTCACAATTCACATTTTATAGTTGCACCAACTCCGTCACCTCAACATCATATCCTCCAACCTGAGGTTTAATATTAGGATTTTGAGTAATTACTTTGAACTTATTAATTCCAAGATTCTTTAAAATCTGAGTTCCGATTCCATAATCTCTGTAATTGTAAGCTAACGTAGGATGCTGTTCCTGACCATCCTGATAATTTAAAAACTGTTGTAGTTTTCTTAATGTATTTTCAGAATTTGAAACGTTATTGATGAAAATTATAGCCCCTTTTCCTGCTTCATTCACCATATTGGTTACTTTCTCCAATAAAGGCTTTTCACCATTATTCAATCTTGTTAATACATCAAAATAAGAATCAGAAGACTGAACTCTTACCAAAACAGGCTCATCAACAGTCCAAGCTCCTTTTGTTAAGGCAAAATGGATCTGATCATTTGAAGTCTCTCTGAAAGCAAAGAAATCAAATTCTCCATAAGCCGTTTTTACTTTTCTTTCCTCTAATCTTTCGATCAGGTTTCCTTTTTTAAGCTGATAATGAATCAAATCTTCAATAGAAACGATTTTCATATCGTGTTTTTGAGCAAAAACCTGTAAATCCGGTAGGCGAGACATTGATCCGTCTTCATTCATAATTTCGCAGATTACCCCTCCTTCTTTTAATCCTGCTAAATGCGTAAGATCAATCGCTGCTTCAGTATGTCCTGCTCTTTTCAACACTCCTCCTTTTCTTGCACGAAGCGGGAAAATGTGTCCTGGTCTCATGAAATCTGTAGGTTTAGATTTTTCATCCATCAAAGCTAAAATTGTTTTGGCTCTGTCTCCTGCAGAAATTCCTGTAGAAGTTCCGTTTCCAAGAAGGTCAACCGATACCGTAAAAGCTGTTTCTTTCGGATCACTGCTTCTACTAACCATTACCTCTAATCCTAGTTCATCACATCTTTTTTCAGGAAGCGGCATACAAATAAGCCCTCTTCCGTGAAGTGCCATGAAATTGATGATTTCAGGTGTTGTTAATTCAGCTGCACAAAGAAAATCACCTTCATTTTCTCTATCCTCATCATCTACTACTATGATTATTTTACCATTTTTAAGGTCTTCAATAGCCTCTGGAATAGTATTTAATTTAATATCAGACATTTTTACTTTTTAAATTTATGCAAAGATACTCATAAAAAAAGGCATCTTCCAATTAATCTTATGCTTTGAATATTGAGTTTTTGGCATTTCTGAAAATATGATACGACTCCAGTCTTTTCTGATGATCGTAAATATGGGAGTTGATCATTAATTCGTCCACATTGAATTTTTCCTGAAAATTTTTCAGCTTTTCTTCAATTTCACTTTGATCCCCGATTAAAGTATATTTTAACTTCTGCAAAACCATCGATTTTTCCATAGGAGACCAAATTTCATCCATATCATCAACTGGCGGAGCGAAAGGTTTTCTGTCATTTCTCACAATATTAATAAAAGCCTGAAACAAAGTCGTTGACATTTTATGCGCTTCTTCAGAAGTTTCAGCGGCAATTCCGTTTACACAAGCAATCATGTAAGGCTGATCTAAATATTTTGAAGGTTCAAAATGCTCTTTGTAAATATTAAAAGCCATTTCCATTTGTTCAGGAGCAAAATGCCCAGCAAATGCATACGGAAGTCCCAATTCTGCTGCTAAAAAAGCACTGTCTGTACTTGAACCCAAAATATACAACGGAATATCCAATCCTTCTCCGGGAATTGCCCGAACCAATGCATCACGATTTTCTTTGGAGAAATACTTTTGTAATTCCAGAATCTGTCTTGGAAACTGTTGATTAATGATTGCAGGATTTCTTCCCAATGCCTGAGCGGTCAATCCATCCGTTCCGGGAGCTCTTCCCAATCCAAGATCAATTCTTCCGGGAAAAAGAGACTCTAAGGTTCCGAATTGTTCGGCAATAACTAATGAACTGTGGTTCGGAAGCATAATTCCTCCCGATCCTACTCTGATTTTTTTTGTTCCATTGGCAATGAAGCCAATCAGAACCGAAGTTGCAGAACTGGCAATGCTTTCCATATTATGATGTTCCGCAAGCCAGAATCTTTTATAATCTAAATTTTCAGTATAATTGGCTAAAGACAAACTATCCTGAAAAGTATCGTGAATGCTTTTCTCCTGCTTTACGGGAGCAAGATCAAGAACCGATATTTCGAAATTCTTCATATTTTAAATTTTAGGTCATAAAACCAAGCAAATGTAAAACTAATAAATCGCATTAGTTACTTTTTGTAATTGATAGGATGGATTGCGTAGTTCAGGAAAAAACTATTGGAATTAATTTTGATTAAAATTTTAAATACATTAATGGAGCATCATTTAAAATTAGTTATATTTATTTAAATAAAAACTATAATGCCAATCGAAATACCAACACAGAATAGTGCGCCAGTATATTTTCCTACTGATAATTATAAAATAGTGAGATATTTAGACTTAGTTAAGTTTCTTTCACTAATTCAAACAAATCGATTGTATTTTTCTCGATTAGACAAATTTGAGGATAATTATGAAGGCACAGTTCCTGAACTTACTTTTCAAGAATATAAAGAATGGTATACCGCATTTACACATAATCGCTTATTAGATATTATTCAAACTAGTGTTGAGGAACATGTAGAACAGACAATGATTGAGGAAAAAGAAGCAGAAGAAAAATATAAAAAATTAGTTTGTGTTTCTTGTTGGAATAAATACGATTCGGAATCATATGCTCTATGGAAAATTTATTCTGACTTATCTAAGGGTATTATGATAACAACGGATATTGAAAAGTTAAAAGCATCATTTAAAAATACTAAAGAAGAAATACAATTAAGTGAAATTAAATATCTTGACTATAAGAAAGATAAAATGAAGATGGGCAATATGAATTATCCAATAATTCATAAAAGTATCCATTATGATTATGAAAAAGAAATAAGACTAATATATAAAGTACCATTTAAATCTGGTTTAGAATATGATTGGTCAAAAGAAGAAAATGAATTTGGAAAATATATCAATATTGATGTAAACACTCTAATCGAAGAAATCATTATAAGTCCTAAAGCCCCCCAATGGTTTTTTGATATCATTTCAAATTTACTCCAAAAATATAATCTAGAAAAAAACATTAAATATTCTGACCTAAAATAACGATCTTCAAACCATGAAATAAAAAAGGATCCAGTCTAATTGAATCCTTTTTTATTTTATTTTCCTTTCTCCTTCAAATAAGTAAAATGATTAATCAAAATCCTGATTTCATTAAACTCAAAAGTATTAGGCAGCGCACTCTTCCATTCGGTCAACGTTTCTTTTGGATCCTTATAGAAAATATCTTCAAAGGCTTTGATTTTATCTGAAGTGATCACTCTTGAAATATCCAATAAACCCTGTTCTGCAAATTTCGCCAGATGACCGATTACTGTTTCTTTTACCAATCCCCTCTCCAAGGCAACTTCGGCAATTGTTTTCCCTTGTTCAAATAATTGAAAAGTAAGAACCTGAGACGGAACTTTTGCAATTTTCATGCTGATTTCCTTATCATTTTTCTCATCCAGAAGTTTAACATCCAACAAATGAATTTCTTTCAGACTGTTCAGGTATTCTTCAACATCTTCCAGCCAGCTTTTAAACTCTTCATTGTATTGTTTCAGCCCTTTTACACCTTTTATTTCAGCATAAAATTCTTTCAAAGGATTAAAAACTTTATCTCTGATTTCGATAAAGAAGAAATTAACTGCTCCTTTTGTTTTATTCTCAATTTCTGACCATTCTTCTTTCTGTTCAATAAAATTATTGACTTTCTGAGAAATAACTCTTTCCAGTTTTTCGAAAATCTTTCCAAGATTAACGATTTCATGTTTGAGCTGAAGATACAGCTGATTAGTTTTTACCTTGTCAATACTTTTGGTAACGATCGAAAGGTTATTCCATTCTTCAACTTCTTTCAACAACCATTGGGAATCGACTGTACGAAGAACTTTTTTGATGCTGTAATCGTATTTTTCCTGATTTAAAATTGCTTCAACATTATCATTAGCATGAGTTTCACCCTGAAATTTCAAAATCCTGTTGTCTTTAAAAATAACTTCGGGGGTAATTTTCGATTTTAAAACAATTCCTTCCAATGTTCTGCAACGCGATAATGCCACATAAACCTGTCCTGCTGTAAAACTTTTCCCGGCATCAATAATCACTTTATCAAACGTTAATCCTTGACTTTTATGAATCGTAACCGCCCAAGCCAGTTTGATCGGAAACTGCTCGAAACTTCCTAAAACCTCTTCCTTTATATTTTTTTCGGTGTCTAGGAAATATTTTTTCTGCTCCCAGACTTCGCGTTTAACAACAATTTCTCTCTCACTTCCTTCTAAAACAACTTTAATTTCGTTTTCATCCAAAGCGGAAATTTCACCCAATTTTCCGTTAAAATACTTCTTTTCCCCTGAAATATCATTACGGATAAACATAATCTGAGCCCCTATTTTAAGTTCTAAAAACTGTTCATTAGGAAACTGATTTTCTTTGAACTCTCCAAAAAGCTTAGCTTCATACGTCTTAGCATCAACTTTTATTTCCGTTAGTTTTTCCTGATTGATTTCATCTGCCATTTTATTGTGCGAACACAGGTAAACGTAAGACTCTTTCCCCATATCAAAATCCGGATCATATCTTTCATTCAAATGATCAAAATCAATACGGGCAACATCACCGTCACGGATAGCATTTAAAATTTCCAAAAATTCTTCGTCAGATTGACGGTAGACTTTCGTTAATTCAATCGTAAGTAAAGGAATTTCTTTGATAGCCAAACTATCAAAAAAGAAAGGAGAATTGTAACACATTTTCAAAATATGTTCGTCTCTCACTACCGGCGGAAGCTGATACAAATCTCCAATGAACAACATCTGAACACCTCCAAAACGTTGATTATTTCTTCGGATAAACCGTAAAGAAAAATCCATCATATCCAATACATCGGCACGAAGCATCGAAACCTCATCGATAATAAGCACTTCAACCTCTCTTAACAGCTTAAGCTTATCCTTACGATATTTAAAATGAGGCATCAGATCAGCAATATTATTTGCTAAACTGGTATCAATTCTATCAGTAGTTGGTAAAAAAGTTCTCAGCGGTAATCCAAACATCGAATGAATGGTAACTCCACCTGCATTGATGGCTGCAATTCCCGTAGGTGCAACAACAATGTGTTTTTTACGAGTCCGTTTTACAAAATCATTGAGAAAAGTAGTTTTCCCTGTCCCTGCTTTCCCCGTTAAAAATATGCTTCGGTTGGTATGTTCTATTAAGTCAAAAAAATGATTGTTCATCGTTGTCAAAATTACGGAAAATGTCATTAAGGCATAAACTTTGATTATAGTTAAAAAAAATTTATGAAAAATCAGTTGTTAAAAATATCTGTCATCTTATTTTGTTTATCTCTTTTTGCGGTATCATGCAAAACAGTTGTGAATGACGAGGCAAATTTACCAAAGGACATTTCCGAGAGACCAGCCGATGAAAATAGTCAGAAATATGATCAGGCACGTCTTGATAAAATAAAATCATCTATTGAAGAAGATATTGCAAAAGAAGAATGTACCAATGCCGCTGATTGGACGTTTTCTCCTATTGGATCAAAAGCTTGTGGCGGACCTATTTCTTATATTGCTTATCCTAAAAAAATAGAAAGCACTCTCCTCCCTAAGATTGAACTTTACAAAAATGTAATGTCCGAATACAATAAAAAATACAATATTACCTCAGACTGTATGATGGCGGCTGAACCTACCGGAGTGAAATGTGAAAATGGAAAAGCGGTTTTAGTATATTAATACCCTATTATTTACAATAGAAAGCTCTCTCAATTGAAGTTGAGAGAGCTTTTTTATTCATTTTTTGAAGTGACGTAATTTTAAAAATTATCCTTCAATTTCTTTAGTGTTTTCTTTATACCAAGAGGAATATTTCACATAATTATCCGCGATTCTGTTCACTTCTCCTTCCAGCAACTGAGCATTGATATCCTTAATTTTCCTTGCAGGAACACCACCCCAAACTTCTCCGGACTTAATATGAGTTCCCTGCGTTACTACAGAACCTGCACCTACAATAGAATTTTCTTCCACAAGACAAGCATCCATGACAATGGAACCCATTCCGATCAAAACATTATCGTGGATTGTACATCCGTGAACGATTGCATTATGACCTATCGATACATTATTTCCAATATTTAAAGGATGTTTTTGATAGGTACAATGAAGCATTGCATTATCCTGAACATTCACCTTATTCCCCATTTTGATGTAATGAACATCTCCTCGGATCACGGCATTATACCAAATACTGCAATCTTTTCCCATCGTAACATCTCCAATAATGGTAGCGGTTTCTGCCAAAAAAGTGTTTTCTCCTATCTGTGGTGCTTTTCCTAAAAGTTCTTTTATAAGTGCCATATTTTTAATTTGAATATTTGATAATAAGTTCATCTGATAATTAAATTTTATATCTCATCAATTTAAAATGATACCGATAGCGAAAATCTAACTTCCAGCCTCTAACTTCAATTTCTAATTCCGTATTTTTGTATCTCAAATTTAACGAAAAAATGCATACTATCCTTATAGAACCGACCGAAAACCCGAAAGTGATGAAATTTGTAGCAGATTACAACCTGATTCCGGGATCTTTAGAGTTGGACAGAGATTCAGATATTTCAGAAATTCCTTTAGCACAGGAACTTTTCAATTATCCTTTTGTGGAAAGAATTTTCATCACGGCTAATTTTGTTGCGGTCGCAAAACAAGATACGGTGGAATGGGAACATGTAGCTGAAAGCCTGAAAAATATAGTAGAAGACGAATTGTTGGCAAACCCGAGAATTTATCTTCAAAAAAGAAAAGAAATGTATCAGATTTACGCGGAAATGACGCCAAATCCGAATGCAATGAAATTTGTTTCTAATCAATTATTGATAGAAGGTTTTGTAGAGGTAAAATCAAAAGATGAAGCAGAAGGAGTTCCATTGGCTCAGGCAATTCTCAAAGAATTTGATTTTGCTAAGGAAGTTTTTATTTCTGATAATTTCGTGGCAGTTACAAGAGATAATTCTGTAGAATGGCATCAGGTGATGATGGCTGTTCGTGGTTTTATTGCTGAATATCTTCAAAATGGAGGTAAAATATCCAATATTGAAGCTCAGAAACACGAAAATCCTGTAGAAAAAATCATCAACAGAGAATATACGAATGACGAACAAAGAATTTCTGATATTCTGAATGAATACGTTGCACCTGCAGTAGAAAACGACGGTGGAAAAATTTCTTTGATGGAGTATGATCAGGAACATAAAACTGCAAAAATGCTTCTTCAGGGAGCTTGTTCAGGATGCCCAAGTTCTACCGCTACTCTGAAAAACGGAATTGAAAATATCTTGAAACAATTCGTGCCTGATTTAGTAGAAAAAGTAGAAGCTGTAAACGGATAAAAACATAAGTAATCAGTAAAAAATAATAAGCAATAAAAATTACTCATTACCAATTACTCATTATTTATATTTATGAAAGGAATTTTATTAGTCAATCTAGGATCACCGAAATCTACTGAAGTAAATGATGTAAAAGAATATCTCGATGAATTCCTGATGGATGAAAGGGTAATCGACTATCGTTGGATTTTCCGTGCATTGCTGGTTCGTGGAATTATTTTAAAAACCAGACCTGCAAAATCTGCGGAAGCTTACAAAACAGTTTGGACAGATCAGGGATCTCCGTTGATTGTCATCACAGAAAAAATTCAGCAAAAACTTCAAAAGCTGGTTGATGTTCCGGTAGAAATCGGAATGCGATATGCAGAACCAAGCATTGAAACTGGTATCCGAAAATTAACAGAGAAAGGCGTTTCTGAAATTGTACTTTTCCCTTTGTATCCGCAATATGCGATGAGTACAACAGAAACTGTAATCGAAAAAGCAGAGGAAGTAAGAAAAAAGCTGTTTCCGGATGTAAAAATCAATTATATCCAACCGTTTTACGACAGAGATATTTATGTGAACTGTTTGGCAGAAAGTATTAAGGAGAAACTTCCTGAAAACTTCGATGCCCTGCAATTTTCTTATCACGGAGTTCCGGAAAGACATATTTACAAAACCGATCCTACCAAAACATGCAACCTTAATGATTGTTGTTCAAGAGAGAGCAATCCGAGTCATAAATTCTGCTACCGTCACCAATGTTTCACTACGACCAATCTGGTGATTGAAAAGCTTAATTTACCAAAGGAAAAAACAATTGTCTCTTTCCAATCGAGACTAGGGAAAGATAAATGGATCGAGCCTTATACTGACGAAACTTTGGAAACAATTCCTGGAAAAGGAGTAAAAAACCTTGCCATTGTTTGCCCTGCGTTTGTATCAGATTGTCTGGAAACGTTGGAAGAAATTTCTGTAGAAGGAAAAGAACAGTTTTTGCACGGAGGAGGAGAAAATTTCCATTATATTCCTTGCCTGAATGATGAAGACCGATGGATTGAAGTGGTAAAAACCCTTTGTGAAGAAAAGCTTAATGAGTTTTATTTAGTGTAAATAAGTATGATTTTCCGTTACGCAAGACATACTAACCAACTTGAAAGTCTGATAAAATTTTATACTCAAATATTAAATTTTGATATTTTAGGAAGTTTTCAAGATCACGATGGTTACGATGGTGTTTTTCTTGGAAAAAACGGTGAAAAATGGCATCTTGAATTTACTCAGTCTTCTGAAGAACCCAAATCGGTTTTTGATGAAGATGACATTTTAGTCTTTTATCCGGAAAGTACAGAAGAGTTTGAACAAATTACAGAAAATTTAAAAACTTTTAATGTGCCTCTGGTTGAACCTAAAAACCCCTATTGGAAAGAAAACGGAATCTGTTTTGAAGACTCTGATTATTTCAAAATAATTGTTTCGAAACAGAAACTAAACCCATAAAAAAATCTCCCGGCTTATATAAACCGGGAGATTTTTTTTATTATCTAATCGGTGTTCTAAATTCACCGTATCCCATTAAACCGTCATAATTTCTGCCAAAAGGAGCGTAATACAAAAAGCCTTGGTAAAGATTTTCTGTCTGCCAGAAATTTCCATTGACTTCACCGAAATTCAGGGATCCGTTTGCTTCCTTCGTTGCCAAAACATAATTATAAAAACCTTGTTTTAGATATATTTTTGCTACATATTTTTTAGTAGCTTCATCATATTGCATCTGACATTCTTTAGAAGGTTTATAACCATTGAAACCTCCTAAAACATACAACTCTTTTTCCATAGGATCTGAATCTATTGAAAAATAAACCCATGAATAATCAGCCTCTTTCTCAGCATTTCTTTCGAGCCCCAAATCATTTCGTCTGTAATACCAAGCTCCGTTTACATCGGGTTGATATTGATAATTCAGAGGATATGCCCAAACCGGATGAAGATAGGTATGATTTACTCCGTCTTTCACTTCCGTTGCACGCACCATATCTGCAGCCATGTTCATGTTTTTATTATCAAAATAATAAAATTCATTATTTCCGGGAAAAGAAAGATTGGTTTGTTGAAAAAGCAGTTTACTGCCCAATGTTGCACTTGGTTTTAAATTGTTAACAGCCACATTCGGATTGTTATTCTGCATAACATTCAGACTCATCGAATTTACATTTGAAGATAAGTCGCCGCCTTTCGAAACTACCTGCACCTCTACTCTTTGGTTGATATTGGGATTTTTATCTGCAAATCTTGAAACTTCCAGAGCTACAGCAGCATTATCTTCCACGACATAGAAGCGTCTTTTGAAAAGAGGCTTTTCAGCAGAATCTTTATAAACGATCAATTCAAAATTTCCTGAAATTTTAGGCTGTATTTTTTCATTAGGAAATGTCAACTTATAATGAGTGTACGCTTGTAATGTATTAAATGAATATTGAAAATTATCAAGTAATCCGTTCAAACTTCCATTCGCAAATTCAGTAAAGAAAAGATTGTCGTCTTCCCAGTTTCTGTTATAATGCTTTATGGTATATCTGTAAATTTCGCTGCCATTGGTAAGATCATCAAAACTTAAAACCAGCGTCTCGTTCATTTTGATTACCGGTGTCTCATCGTTGGTTTGAGGATTAAAAAGCTGAATACTTTGGATATTTTGTCCAAACATCAGTCCGCTCAAAGAAAATAAAAGTAATTGCAAAGTTTTCATTATGACGAAGATAACGAAAAATACCCATTTTCTCCATAATATTGTATTTTTGGGGAAAATATTCAATTATGCTTCATATCCAGAGATTCGTGTTCAATTTTGCCAGTGAAAATACGTATATCCTTTATAACGATAATAAAAATGCATGGATTATTGATCCGGGAAATATGAATGAGCAGGAAACTCATGTTATCAGCAACTTTATCACTGAAAATAAATTAAACATTGAAAAAATTCTTTTAACCCATGCTCACATCGATCATGTATTAGGCTTACAATGGGCTTTCGACATCTTTAAAACGCCTGTTATTTTACATAAGGATGATCAGGAAGTTTTGGATATGCTTTCGGCAAGCGGTGCCAGATTCGGATTCCAGGTCCCTCCTGTGAAAGTAGAAACACAATATGTGAATGAAGGTGATGAACTTGATCTTGACGGAGAGCAATTTAAAATTTACCATGTTCCAGGACACTCTCCAGGAAGTGTGGTGTATCATAATGAAGTCAAAAAATTCATGATTTCCGGTGACGTTCTTTTTGAAGGAAGTATTGGAAGAACGGATTTATACAAAGGAAATTATGAGCAATTAATTACCGGTATTAAAACAAAATTGTTCATCCTTGATGATGAAACCCAAGTTTTCTCCGGTCATGGAAATTCTACAACAATCGGATTTGAAAAACAACACAATCCTTTTCTTACATAAAAAAAAGCCGTCAGAATCTGACGGCTTTTCATTTTTATAGTGTTCAATTTTATTTCCACTTAATATTGCAACCCATGCTTGGTCTCTGAATTTCTTCCTGAGCTTCACCCAACAAAAGATTTTCAAAAGCAATAATTAAATCTTCTCCAGTTACATCTTTATTATTTCCCGGTCTTGAATCATCCATTTGCCCTCTGTAGACAAGGTCCAATTTCTCATCAAAGAAAAAGAAATCCGGTGTACAAGCTGCATCATAAGCTTTTGCAATTGCCTGGCTTTCGTCATACAAATAAGGAAAATCAAAATTTCTTTCAATTTGGAATTCGATCATTTTTTCCGGCGAATCTGCAGGATATTTCTCTACATCATTAGAGTTTATTGCGATAAATTCGATCCCTCTTTCATTGTAGTCTTCATATAATTCGTTTAATTTATCAATGACATGAAGAACAAACGGACAATGGTTACACATAAAGATTACCAATGTACCTTTTTCTCCTTTCAGATCATCCAATGACTGAATTTCGTTTGTTTTTGACGGGTTGGGAAGCTCAAAAAATGGTGCTTTCGTACCCAGATCGATCATATTTGAGGGCGTATTCATAACTTTTTATTTAGCCACAAAGATAAAAATTTCTTTCATTAAAGTAAGGAAGCGTGAAGCAGGAAGATGAAAGTTTAGGGAATTTAAAAAAATTTAACCCAATTGAACTAAACTATCGACCTCATTAATTTTTACAATAATTCAGATATTAGTAACTTAAAGTAACCTAAGACACCTATTCTATCAGCATTCATTCAAATTAAAAAAGTTCTCCAAACCTTTCGTTAAAAATTAAATGCAAAAAATTGTTTGGAAGATATGTTCAAAAGTTAGTAGTTTTGCTAACACTGTTAGTAATAAAAAATCATGGGTCTACATGAACGTCGACAAAGAGAAAAAGAAAATATACGCACCAGCATTCTGGACGCTGCTTTCTCTTTGGCTAAAACTGAGGGTTGGGCTTCACTTTCCATGAGAAAAATTGCCGATGCCATTGAATACAGTGCACCGGTAGTTTATGATTATTTTGAAAACAAGGAAGCTATTTTATACGAGATCTCGTTAAATGGTTTCAATTGTTTGCACATAGAATTGTTAAAAGCCCAGAGAGAACACGACGCTCCGGATGAACAATTGAAAGCTATTGTAGATGCTTACTGGAAGTTTGCATTCAAAAACAAAGAGTACTATCAATTGATGTTCGGATTGGGAATGCAATGTAGCGGAAAAGGAATGATGAAAGAAGAATTTTCATCTTTTCAGGACATGCTTTACGATTGCACGTATGAAATTATCAAGAAAAACGGATCAAACCCTGACAATGCCTGTCACATGTCTCACGCCCTGTTTTCAGCAGTACACGGATTGATCTCGATTATGATGATGCGTAATGATGATATTCCTTCTACGATGAACAAGACGACTTTAGATGAAACGGTTTCTGCTTTCATTAAGTCTTTGTAATTTTTTTTGAACCCAAAATTAACACCGTTAGGAATATTAACACTGAATTAATATACAGTATTTATTTAAAAATTAAAAAAACATCATATGTAAGATTTGAAAATTAATCGTAAAAATTAATTTTTTTTACAATTTCAATTAACACCGTTAGTAAAAATAACACAATTTACACCTCATCTTAACTATACTTAAACCAACATTAAAAACAATTTTCTATTATGAAATATGATTTTTTCACATTAATTCTTGCGATTTTATTTCCTTATCATTAACACTGTTAAGAAAAATAACATGCAAAACCATTCAAACCAAAAAACATCTAAAAATTGTAATCATGAAAACAACAATTTAAGCAAGATTAAGAATTCTGAAATTTTTTTTGAACAAACCATTAACACTGTTAGAAAATATAACGGAATTCAAATTTAAAAACAACATTATTTAATTTAACACTTCATTAAAAATTTAAACTTAAAATGAAAATATTTGGAAAAACGAGGATCATCGTACTTATATCAAGTATTATCCTTTTACAAAACTGCACAAAGGCCGCCGAAGGATCAAATATGGCTCCTCCAGCTCCCGAACTGCCTGTTTATACCGTAATTACGTCTCCCGCTACTACATATCAGGAATTTCCAACAGCTTTAGAAGGGAAAAACAATGTGGAAATCAGATCGCAGGTGGACGGTTATTTAGATAAAATTTATGTGGAAGAAGGCGCTTATGTAAGAGCCGGACAACCTTTATTTAAAATAGATTCAAGAGCTTACGGAGAGCAAATGAATATGGCCTCTGCCAATCTTCAGGCCGCTAATGCTAACATTCAAAAAGCAAAAGTAGAAGTTGACAGATTGGAACCTCTTGTTGCTGCAAAAGTAGTTTCTGATGTACAATTGAGAACGGCAAAAGCAAATTACGCAGCCGCGGTTGCAGCCGCTTCACAAGCAAGAGCTTCAGTTGGAAGCGCTAAGATTAACGTTGGATTTACCACCATCACAGCACCGGTAAGCGGATATATCGGAAGAATCCCTTACAAAAAAGGAAGTTTGATCTCGAGAACCGACGCGAATCCATTGACTTTATTATCTGATATCAGTGAGATCTATGCCTACTTTTCTTTAAGTGAGCTTGATTTTATTGCTTTCCAAAATAAATATCAGGGAGCGACCTTAGAAGAAAAACTGAAAAATATGCCAATGGTAGATTTAGTAATCGCAGACAACAGTGTTTATCCTCAAAAAGGAAAAATGAGCATTGTTGACGGGCAGTTTGATAAAACAACCGGAGCCATCAGCGTTCGTGCAGTTTTTCCAAATGCCAACGGAACTTTGAGAACAGGAAATACGGGAAGAGTTCGTATGCCTCAGTTAATGTCTAATGCATTGGTGATTCCACAAGAGTCTACGTTTGAAATTCAGGATAAGACTTACGTTTATGTGGTCGGAAAAGACCAGAAAGTGACTAGCAAACCGATAAAAATTTCCGGAAAAACTGAGAACTATTACTTTATTTCTGAAGGTGTACAACCGGGAGAAAAAATCGTATATGTTGGGTTAGGTAACTTAAAAGACGGAGCTTCTATTAAGCCCAAAGCAATTTCTTCTGACAGTTTGTTGAAAGCAAAACCATTGTAAACATCCTATTCACAATACAGAAGACTAAAAAAATAAACTTCTTATGTTAAAACAATTTATAGAAAGACCGGTACTTTCAACGGTCATCTCCATAATACTTTTATTATTGGGGGCTTTGTCCCTCTTTAATTTACCCATCGCGCTCTTTCCGGATATTGCACCACCAAGTGTTCAGGTGACGGCTTTTTATCCGGGAGCAAATGCGGAAGTTGTGGCTCGTTCAGTGGCAACACCGATTGAAGAAGCCGTGAACGGAGTTGAAAATATGACTTATATGACATCAAATTCCAGTAATGACGGAACGATGACGTTAAGTGTATTTTTCAAACAGGGTGCCGATGCAGATAATGCTGCGGTAAATGTTCAGAACCGTGTCTCCAAAGCAATGAGCCAACTTCCACAAGAAGTTGTACAGGCCGGAATTTCAACCCAGAAAGTTCAGAACAGTATGATTATGTTTATGGGATTATCAAGTGATGATCCGAAACAATATGATGAACTTTTCTTGCAGAATTATTTGAAGATTAATGTTATTCCTCAAATTCAGCGTATTCCTGGGGTTGCTCAGGCACAGGTTTTCGGAACACGAGATTATTCAATGCGACTTTGGCTAAAACCAGACAGATTAGCTGCTAACGGACTTTCGCCACAGGAGGTTTTGAATGCAGTAAAAGATCACAACCTGGAAGCAGCTCCTGGTCGTTTGGGACAAGGAAGTAAAGAAACCTACGAATATATTTTAAAATATAAAGGTAAATTAAACAAAAACGAAGACTACGAGAATATTGCCATTAAAGCCAATAGCGACGGTTCTTTCCTAAGACTGAAAGACGTGGCAAGAGTAGAATTCGGATCTTATACTTACACCGCAGCTAACAGAGTTGACGGAAAACCGGTTGCCGGATTTGCCATTCTTCAAACTGCAGGATCAAACGCAAACGAAATCTTAACTGAAATTGAAAAACAGGTTGATCAGATGAAAACCACACTTCCAAAAGGAGTGGAACCGATCATCATGTACAATTCTAAAGATTTCCTGGATGCATCCATTCATCAGGTAGTTGAGACCTTGGTCATTGCATTTATCCTGGTATTTATTGTAGTGTATATTTTCCTTCAGGATTTCAGATCTACATTAATTCCTGCAATTGCTGTTCCGGTTGCAATTATCGGAACATTCTTCTTCCTACAGTTATTTGGATTCAGTATCAATATGTTGACATTGTTTGCATTGGTACTCGCCATTGGTATTGTTGTGGATGATGCAATTGTAGTCGTTGAAGCGGTCCATTCTAAAATGGAACGTACAGGAATGCCGGTAGAACATGCAACGATGAGCTCAATGAGTGAAATTTCCGGTGCCATTATTTCCATTACATTGGTGATGTGTGCCGTATTTATTCCGGTTGGTTTCATGCAGGGACCTGCGGGAGTTTTCTACAGACAGTTTGCCTTTACATTGGCGATTGCAATTTTAATTTCTGCTATTAATGCATTAACATTAAGCCCGGCTTTATGTGCAATGTTCCTGAACGATCCTCAAGGAGAACACGGTGAGCATGGTAAAAAAACAGGTTTTGGAGCAAGATTTTTCAATGCTTTCAATGCTAGTTTTGATAACATGACGAAAAAATACATCTATAGCCTTAAGTTTTTAATTAAGAACAAATGGGTTGCCATTGGAGGTTTAGCCATTCTGATTGCAGGAAGTGTTTTTCTGATTAAAAAAGCACCTTCAGGATTTATTCCTACAGAAGATCAAGGTTTCGTGTTGTACGCAGTGAATACTCCTCCGGGAAGTTCATTAGATAGAACACATAAAGCTACAGAACAAATTGATCAAATCATCAATGGTGAAAAAGCTAAGAATCACCTTTGGGTAGCCGACGGAATGAACTTTATCAGTAACGCCAATGCTTCTCCTTATTCTGCAGGATTTATTAAGTTAAAAGATTATGATCAACGTGGTGAAGTAAAAGATCCTGATCAGATCGCTGCTACATTAACGGGTAAAGTATCACAGGTAAAAGATGCCAATGCATTCTTCTTCAACTTCCCTACTGTTCAGGGATTTGGTAACGTTTCCGGTTTTGAATTTATGCTTCAGGATAAAACCAACGGCTCCTTCGAACAATTAGGAACAACAACCCAGGCATTTATCGGAGAATTGATGAAACGTCCGGAAATTGCGTTTGCTTTTACAACTTACGCAGCTGGAAATCCACAATATACGATTGATGTAGATTCAGACAAAGCAAATCAGCTGGGAGTTTCGATTACAGAATTGATGCAGACCATGCAGATTTATTACGGAAGTAGTTTTGTTTCAGATTTCAACAGATTCGGGAAATATTACAGAGTAATGGCTCAGGCAGATATTCCGTATCGTACGGATGCAAATTCTCTGGAAGGAATCTATGTTAAAAATAAATCAGGCGAAATGGTTCCTGTGAAAACATTAGTGACTTTAAAAAGAACTTTCGGACCTGAAACCGTAACAAGAAACAACTTATTCAACGCGGTTACCATCAACGGAACTCCAAAACCTGGCTACAGTACCGGAGACGCCATTAAAGCGGTGGAAGAAACTGCTCAGAAATCACTTCCAAGAGGTTTCGGATATGAATGGACCGGAATTACCCGTGAAGAAATCAAGACAAGCGGACAAACTACATTTATCTTCGCATTAAGTATTCTTTTTGTTTATTTCCTACTGGCAGCTCAATATGAAAGTTATATACTTCCGTTTGCTGTTATTCTAACCATTCCAACAGGGATTTTCGGGGTATTTGCTTTCACAGGATTAGCCGGAATTGATAATAATATTTATGTTCAGGTCGGATTGATCATGCTCGTCGGATTATTAGCCAAAAATGCCATTCTGATTGTAGAATTTGCCGTTCAGAGAAGAAATGCAGGAAGAAGTTTAATTGAAGCTGCTCTTCAGGCTTCAAGATTACGTTTAAGACCGATCTTAATGACCTCATTTGCGTTCATCGTGGGTATGTTACCATTGGTTTGGTCACAAGGTGCAGCTGCAAAAGGGAATCATTCTATCGGTATCAGTACTGTTGGAGGAATGTTCACGGGAGTAGTATTCGGAATTTTCATTATTCCTGTCATGTTTGTGATTTTCCAATACTTACATGAAAAAATGCCGAGCAGAAAAAAGAAAAGACTTCAAAGACAAAAACTTGAGCAAGAACTTTTAAGTCCGGCTCATTAATAAAATGATTGACAAAACTTTGAGAATACAATAGAGAAGTAAACTATTCAAACTAATATCATATAACGCAAAGCATTTTCTCCTACTAAAGACTTCTTTGCAAAATCCAATTTCTCAAAGTTTTGTAATCAATTAAAAGCTTATTTAAAAAATATGAAAAGAATAATTAATATCATCATCGCTTTTGGATTGGCTTTAGGTTCGGTCTCCTGTGTGTCAAAAATGGCATTCAAGGAGCCTGAGCTTGAGCTTCCGGAAACGTTCAACTATACCGCAACTGCTGATACAGCCAGCGTTGCCAACTTAGAATGGAAAGAATTTTTCAGTGACCCAATGTTGCAAACCCTGATTGAAAAAGGGATTAAAAACAATTACGATTTACAGATTGCTTTAAAACAAGTCGCTTCATCACAGGAAAAATTAAAACAGGCAAAATATCTTCAATATCCTGATGTGGGTTTCGGAGTTTCAGCGCAGATTTCAAAACCTTCAAAAAACAGCATGAACGGACAGAGCTTAAATCTATTTTTAGGTCAAAGTCATGTTGAAGATTATAATGCAGCGTTCAACCTTTCATGGGAAGCCGATATTTGGGGAAAGATCAAAAATCAACAGGAAGTTTCAAGAATGCAGTACCTGCAAACTTATGAAGCTACAAAAGCAATTCAGACACAAGTTGTTGCAGCGATTGCTCAGGGATATTACAATTTATTGATGCTTGACAAACAATTACAGATTGCCAAATCAAACTTAGAATTAAGCACAAATACCCTTTCCATTACAGAAAAAATGTGGAAAAGTGGTGATACCACTTCGTTGGGAGTTCAACAGGCAACCGCACAAAAGCAGTCTACAGAACTTCTGATTACACAATTAGAACAAAATATTGCGATTCAGGAAAATGCATTGAGTATTTTGATTGGTGAAAATCCAAACAAGATTACCAGAACTATTGAAATGTCTGACACTTCTTTACCTCAGGACATTTCTGCAGGACTTCCTGCAGCCATGGTAAGCCGTCGTCCAGATGTTCGTCAGCAAGAACTGGTATTGTTAGAATCCAATTCAATCGTAGGAATTGCTCAGGCAAATATGTATCCTTCATTGAAAATTACTGCAAACGGAGGAGTGAACTCATTTAAATTTGACAACTGGTTTCAGATTCCGGCTTCATTGTTCGGTTCTGTTTTAGGAGGAATTACTCAGCCTATTTTCCAGAAAAGACAATTGAAAACGGATTTGAATGTTGCTAAAATTCAGAGAGAGAAAAACGTATTGGCATTCCGTCAATCTGTTTTAAATGCTGTTGGTGAAGTTTCTGATGCTTTGGTTTCTAACGAAAGCTTAAAAGTTCAGGAACAAAAAGCTACCGAACAAGTGACAACCTTAAAAAATGGAATTAAAAGTGCCGAAATGCTTTACAAAGGCGGAATGGCAAACTATTTAGAAGTAATAACAGCTCAGGGAAATTCTCTGCAGGCAGAGCTGAATCTTGCATCCGTAAAAAGACAGAGATTAAGCAGCATTGTAGATTTGTACCGAGCATTAGGAGGCGGTTGGAAGTAGTAAATTAAATTATATTGTTAATGGAATGCGGTCTTTCGGGATCGCATTTTTATTTTATAATTAGATATTAGGTCAAAGAACAAAGCAAATCGATAAAGCTTCTGGTAAAGAAAGCTTCGTAAGAATCAATGAAGTTGATTCCATTCTTTGCTCCTTTAAAAATATTCAGAATTAAAAATAAATCTTTGCGTCAAAAAAACTTTTAGTGAATTGATGTTTGTCCATTAATATACCCAATCAGTCCATCAAAATCCTCCTGAGAATATCCCAAAGGCAAATAATGAATATCATCCGCTTTTCGGTACCATGTCAACTGGCGTTTTGCATATCTTCGGCTGTTTTTCTTAATTTCAGAAACGGCAAAATCCAATTCCCATTCACCATCAAAATATTTGAATAGTTCAGAGTAACCAACCGTTTTCAATGCCGTCAAATCTTTAAATTCTTCCAGACTTTTTGCTTCCTCCAACAATCCTTTCTCCATCATCATATCCACTCTCCTGTTGATTCGGTCGTACAATTCTTCTCGTGGCGCTTCAATTCCGATTCTGATGGTTTTAAAATCTCTGGAATCTTGTGAAACAGCAATTTGTTCAGAATATTTTTTATTGGTTTGCCAAATAACATCAATGGCCCGTAAAAGCCTTCTGTGATTATGAAAATCAACTATTGCAAAATATTCGGGATCGAGTTCTTTTAAAATTTCCTGAAGTTTTTCAATTCCTTCGGTTTCAAGAATTTCATGTAGTTTTTTCTGATTGTCTTCATCAGCTTCCGGCAAATCATTCAACCCTTCGATTACCGCTTTTTCATACATCATACTTCCGCCAACCAAGATGACCGTATCATGATTTTGAAAAAGTTCATTGAGTTTTTTCAACGCATCTTCTTCATATTGCCCAATTGAATAATATTCCTGAACCGAAAGATTCCCGATAAAATGATGAGGTGCTTCCGCCAATTCCTCTGCAGAAGGTGCTGCTGTACCAATTTCCATCCCTTTAAAAAACTGCCTGGAATCACAGGAAATAATCTCTGTATTGAAATGTTGAGCCAAATCAATTGCCAGTTTCGTTTTACCAATTCCGGTGGGTCCTACTACAGAAATCAAATTTTTCTTTTTCACAGCGCTAATTTACGAAATTGAGATAATTTGAATTTTATTTTTCTGAATTTGCCGGAAGATGGAAGTCTGAAGTTTGAAGCTGGAAGTTTAAGACTTACCGTTATTTATATTGAAAACAATCTTCCCTCTTCCCTCTTCTAGCTTCCTACCATTGCACTTTAGTTAAACTATAGACTTAAATGATTATCTTTGTACGACAATAAAAAACTATGATTTTATCAATGACCGGATTCGGCAGAGCCGAAGATGTTTTTGAAGGAAAAAAAATTACAATAGATATTAAATCATTGAACAGCAAAAGCTTTGATTTGAATATTAAAATTCCTTTGCGATATAAAGAAAAAGAATTTGAAGTAAGAAAAATTCTAAACGATAGACTCATCCGTGGAAAAGTAGATTGCTATGTTAATATAGAGAATCTTGAAGAAACCAACGATGTGAAAATCAACAAAGGGTTAATTGATTCATACATCAATCAGCTTCGCGAAGTTGCTGCGGACGGACCCGATTTTGAGTATCTGAAAATGGCGGTAAGACTTCCTGATGCCATCACTTCAAGACCCGATGAATTGGCAGAAGGTGAATGGGAAGCATTGGCAAAAATTGTAAATACAGCTATTGATCGTTTTGAAGAATTCAGAAAAACGGAAGGAAAAATTCTACATGAGGAATTAGAAAGAAACATTCAGAATATTGATAAAAACTTAGCTGAAGTGATTCCTTTTGAAGAAGAAAGAATCATTGCTGTGAGGGAACGTTATCAAAAAACTTTAAAAGAATTTGAAAACGTTGATGAAACTCGTTTTTATCAGGAAATGGCTTATTTCACAGAGAAACTGGATATTTCCGAAGAAAAAGTGAGATTGGCTCAGCACTTAAAATATTATAAAGAAGTAATGGACAATGAAGATTTCAATGGAAAAAAACTTGGTTTTATTTCTCAGGAAATCGGTCGTGAAATCAATACTTTAGGATCAAAAGCTAATCACGCACAAATTCAGAAACTGGTAGTGATGATGAAGGATGATTTGGAAAAAATTAAAGAACAGACGTTAAACGTATTATAATAGTTGCTAGTTAATCGTTGACAGTTGCTGGAAAACAGGCAACCGAAAACAAGCAACCAACAACCATATGGATAAAGTTATCATATTTTCAGCACCGTCTGGAAGCGGAAAAACTACATTAGTAAAACATTCTTTGGAGGTATTTAATGAGCTGCAGTTCTCAATTTCTTGCACAACAAGGCAGCCGAGAGGAAGTGAAACTCACGCAGTAGATTATCATTTTTTAACACCGGATGAATTCAGACAGAAAATTACGGAAGATGCTTTTGTAGAATTTGAAGAAGTTTATACGGATAAATATTACGGGACTTTAAAATCTGAAGTTGAAAAAATCTGGAATCAGGGAAAAGTTGTTATTTTTGATGTTGATGTAAAAGGCGGAATTTCCCTAAAAAAATATTTTGGAGAAAAAGCATTGTCAATTTTCATTGAACCCCCTTCCATTGAAGAATTGGAACGAAGATTGATTTCAAGAAACACAGATGATGCAGAAACCATAAAAACCCGTGTAGCAAAAGCAGAAGAAGAAATGTCTTATGCTAATGAATTTGACAAAATTGTCATCAATACGGATTTGGACGAAGCAAAAAGAGAAATAGAAAGTTTAATAAAAAATTTTATCGGAAGTTAAAAGAATGGAAGCCTGAACCAGGAAGATGAAAGTTTGATGATTATTTTAAATTCGAACATTTCAACTTCTAATTTCTAACCCCAAACTTCTAACTTCTATATTCAAAAAACATTGAGGTTGATATGAGTACAGAAACATTAGAAAAAGCTAAATCTACAATTCCGGTAAAAGGATTTTTGGATATAAAAGATTTAGTGATTCCTCAAGGAGAAGAGCTTGTAAAAGCAATTCTTAAATTAAAAGAAGAAAAAAATGCGGTCATTTTAGCGCATTATTACCAACCCGGAGAAATTCAGGATATCGCTGATTTCCTTGGAGATTCTCTACAATTGGCAAGACAGGCAAAAGATACCAATGCCGATATGATTGTATTCTGTGGAGTACATTTCATGGCAGAAGCTGCAAAAATTCTGAATCCAACGAAAAAAGTAGTTCTTCCGGATACGATGGCAGGATGTTCTTTGGCAGACGGATGCTCAGGAGAAGGATTGAGAAAAATGCGTGAACAGCACCCAAATGCTTTGGTAGCGACTTACATCAATTGTAATGCGGAAACTAAGGCTGAAAGTGATATCATTGTAACAAGCTCAAACGCTGAAACAGTGATTGAAGCTCTTCCAAAAGACAGACCAATTATCTTCGCTCCAGATAAAAATTTGGGAAGATATTTATCTCAAAAAACAGGTCGCGATATGATTCTTTGGGATGGGAGCTGTATCGTTCATGAGGCGTTTTCTATGGAGAGAATTGCAAAACAATTGGCCGACAATCCTGATGCAAAATTAATTGCTCACCCGGAAAGTGAAGAAGCCGTTTTAAAACTGGCTCACTATATCGGTTCTACATCTGCCCTATTGAATTATGTTGAACAAGACGATTGCCAGAAATTCATCATTGCCACAGAAGAAGGAATTTTGCACGAAATGAGAAAACGTGCTCCTCATAAAGAATTGATTCCTGCTTTAGTTTTTGATGAAAGCTGTAACTGTTCAGAGTGTTTCTATATGAAACGTAATACAATGGAAAAACTGTATTTATGTATGAAATATGAGCTTCCTGAGATATTGATCGACGAAGAATTGAGATTAAAGGCATTGAAACCCATCGAAGCAATGCTTGATTTATCAAAATCAATTAAATAGTATAAAGCGAGTTAAATACTCGCTTTTTTTAACCTTACAAACTAAAAATATGAGCAAAATATATCTTGAAGATTTAAAAATATATGCTTATCACGGAGTTCTCCCCGAAGAAAACATTATCGGAACGTATTATATTTTAAATCTCGAAATTCATACCGATCTTTGGAAGGCTGCAGAATCAGATGATTTGAATGACACCATCAGTTATGCAGATATTAACCAAATCATTCATGACGAGATGGAAATCAAATCTAAATTATTGGAACATGTAGCAGGAAGAATCATTTCCAGTATTCATGAAAAATTTTCGCAGATTGATTATATTAAATTAAAAATTACCAAAACAGCTCCTCCTATGCAAGGTGAAATGAAAGGCGCGAGTATTGAATTGGAACAAAGCTTTAAACCTGTAAATTAATTTATTCCTTAATTTAGTTTTATAAAAATCACACCATTGAAGTTCATCAAAATATTTTTTCTGGTTAGTTTCATCAATATCTTTGGACAAACCAATGTTGATAATCAAGCTACAGCTTACAATTTCCCGAAGATAAAATCCAATGTTACCATGCCGGTAACAATTCCTCTTGCGGAAATTAGCAATATGATTAATGCTTCCGTAAAAGAGCTTATCTATCAGGACGATTCTTATACGGATAACAATAATGATCAGTTTAAGGTAAAAGTATGGAAAACCCGACCTATACGATTAGTCGGAGGAACCAATAATAACCTTTTAATAGAAGTTCCTTTAAAAATCTGGGCAGAAAAAGGTATCGGAACATTGGGCATCTACACCTATCAAAACACAACTTTTGAAACGGTAATGTCTTTTAATACTACGTTGAATTTTCAAAACAATTGGACGATTGCTACCAGTACGAAACCGAACGGCTTCAGATGGGTAACAAAACCGGTTTTAGATTTCGGAAAAATTCAAATCCCTATTACCTCTTTAGTGGAAAAAAACCTGAAAGAACAACAGGAAAAATTCTGCAAGACTATTGATCAGCAAATGGCAACACAACTGAATTTCCAACAGTATGCAGTGATGGCCTGGAACGTTTTTTCACAACCTTTCAATATTTCGCAAGAATATAATACCTGGCTAAAAGTCTCTCCTATTACCGTAAATATTACTCCGCTAAAATTTTATGCCAATCAGATCAACACTAGCATTGGTATTGATATTTATTCCGAAACGTTTACAGGAACTAAACCGGAAGCTTCACAACCCATAAAAACAGCCTCAAACTTCAATTTCTCGCCTAAACTAGCCGATAATTTTTTACTGCAAACCACAGCCAATATTCCTTATACGGAAGCCAGTAATATCGCAAAAAAAACATTTTTGAATAAAGAATTCGATGTAAGAGATTCCAAAGTAAAAATTACGGACATCAGAGTATACGGAATAGATGATAGAATTATGATTGAGGCTCAGACCGAAGGATACATAAAAGGAACCTGCATTATCTCGGGAATTCCGGTGTATGATGAAATAAAAAGAAAAATTGTACTCTCAGAAACCAAATTCAAGCTTAAGACTTCCAATATTATACATAAAACCGCCTCTGTTTTATTCCAGGGAAAAATTGTAAAAATGATCGAAGAAGAGTACGGCATCCCTACAGAAGATCTGGAAAACAGTTCTAAAAAAAGCATTGAAGAAGCTTTCAACAAAGAATATTATAAAGGATTAAAAATGAGCGGAAGAGTTTTTAACCTGAAACCCACAAAAATACTTTTATCATCATCTGCTATTACTGCCGTTATTGATACCAATGCTTCTTTAAAATTAATATTAAACGGAATTTGATATATCCGCAGCACAATATCAGTATTTGTTTTAAAATTTATCCGACTGATAAACAGATAAAAAGAATTCCTGTCATAGAAATCTACCCTAAAATTTTTGTTGAATAATATATTTTACTATATTTGCACACCTCAAAAATGGTAAAAACGGTGCTTTGGCCGAGCGGCTAGGCAGTGGTCTGCAACACCATCTACAGCGGTTCGAATCCGCTAGGCACCTCACAACAAAACCCTAATTCATTTACATATAATGTCTTAGGGTTTTTTGCTATAAGTATTTCCCGATATTTTCCCGATAAATTAAAATTTGCCTTTTTTTTCGGTAATATTTAGTCAGAAAAAAAGCCTTTAATATACGCTGATGTTCCCCTGGATTTCAAGAATGGGTAAATAATAATAAAAAAAATAATTGAGAGAAGAAAAATAAATCTTACTTCTTAGAGGAAATAAAAAGTTTGTTAAGTTAATTTATCCAGTGATATTTTACTTTTAAAAAAATCATACGTAGATTGTTGAGAAGGTATTTCATCCCCCAAAAGATCAGCTAGATCACTTACATATCTATAAAAATCTCCAGGGCTAATTTGTCCACCCTCCCTTTTGTTATTTAAATAATTTTCAAACATATCATTTAAATAATCTGAATTAGCCTTAATATTAGGACTTGAATTTCTGAACTTGTTATTAACTAAATTATTATTTTTACTTGAACGTAAACCTCTAAGTTCATTTTTTATATCTCTAAGACTTTCTAAAACAAATTGACTATCAGTGATCTCTTGTGTTTGTATGCCCTTCACAATAAATTTACCAAAACTATCTAAATACATTGAATGATTGGTTTTTTTAGACTCTGTATAGGTAGCAGATAATTTAGATTTTAATTCAATTTTAAAATCTTCAATATCATAATATCTTAAATCTTTAGGATAATTAATATGAGCGATAGGGCTTGTATCAAAAGAATAACCTGTAATATTGTCTTTCACAATTACCGCAGCCTTATCAAACGCTAGCCTTAATCCAAGTTCAAACATTACATTAGGATTCTTTGAACTTACATCGCAAATTACAATATCATCATCAAAAACATTTTGTACAATATTCTTTTGAATTATTCTAACATCATCACTGTCGCTTACAAGTCGAGTACGAAAACCAGCATCTTCACCAACAGAAATATAAAGTCTTTTCAATTCTTCCCAATGACCAGCAGGATAACCTTCTGTATCTGCAATTGGCATAATCAAACCACATACGGGACGATCATCTTTCTGTTCTTCTTGATTTTCAATTAATGAGGTTTTTTCAGGGGTCCCATCCTGTTTCTTTGTATTACTCATGTCAGTAGTTTTTAGAAAGCCAAATATAATTAAAAATCCCCGACCGTAGCCGAGGATAAAAACTAATAACCATGAAAACTCAAATTAAAATATGAGAATTGAGTACAAAATTAAATGATAATATATTTTTCAGCAATCGGACATATCAATGAATACTATTGTGAATTTCATTTATATTCAATTGTACTTCTATCATGCATTATAAAATGTGTTTTGGTTTTATTGATTATGTGACATTACAAGCCTTAAAAGATAAATGGAATGAGTAAATAATCTTTTGTATATTCGGAAAAACTAAAAATATGATAAAGCAATTAATTACAGATATTGCATACGATAATATTACTCTGACCCAAGCATTAACGAGAGCCAAACTCATAGAATCAAAGATTAAAAATAAATCTTTTAAAGATTGGCTAAAAAATGAAATAGAAGGTTACGATTCACTTGAAGTACCAGAATATCGAATAGTAGTCGCGCCCATAGTTTTAATTGCAGAATTTCAAACGAGTCAACAAATCAAGATTAATGTTAATCTGCCTGATACGTTTGATAAAGAAGCAATTGAAATTTCAAAATTTCATAAAATATTAATGCCTATTTCTACTATAGAGAATAGTGTAAAAAACGTTGAGGGCCCTGAGTGGAACATGAAACTTAGTATTGAACAGGTAGAAGTATTCAGTCAATTATACATCAAAAATGTAAAATCGCAAGGTGGATGGATAAGAAAAGGATATAGAACACTTGCAAAACTGCACTTTCAAAATGTTTTAGATCTCACAAAACAAAAATTATTAGATATACTTATGGATTTAAACGAACAATTTCCAGACTTAGAAAATGATTTTGAAAACTCTAAACTAAATAATGAAGCGGTTTCAAATATCATTACAAATAACATATACGCACCTAACAACAATCTGAACAATGCAGCTGGTAACAATATATCTATAAAGTCTGAATACACAAACACTCTATCTCCGATTCAAGAAAAAAATTTAAAGGATTTAGGAGTTAACGATATCGAGATTCAACAATTAAATACAATCCTGGCTGAAAATAATAAAGACAAACCTGAATTCGGAAAAAAACTGATGGCATGGTGTGCTAGTGTTGGTTCATCCCTAGCTGGTAGAGGCATTTATGACGCACTTCCAAAAATTAGTGAATTTATAACTCAATTGATGTAAACTTAACCCAATCTAAACACAGAGAATAAGACACTTAACACAAAAATATGAAAGCTAACTTTTTAGTACTTAGTGCCATATTTATGGAATAGTGTAGGAACATTATTTTTTTTAATTTTATAAGAAATTTACCTTATTTTGCCGTTTTTTTTGTAAGTTATGAATTTTTCAATGTAATTTATTTTTGTATCGAAAAATAAAAAAGGGCTATTATATTAACCCTTTTCTGTTATCTTAATCTAATCAATTATTATTGAGAATTGATTTTATTGATAAATAATTTCGTTCACTATATTCTCTCATTCGATTATACACTTTGATTCTCCAACCTTTTGTTTGCGATGTATTCACATTAGGTTCCTCATCGGTTGTTATGATACCAAAACTTTTACTACCATGTGAACGATGTTCAAAATTATCCATCTTTATCGTAAGTTGATTTTTTCCTATATCCGTTATTGTCAGAGAATAATATATCATGCCATCAACTGTTTTATTAGCACCCCATGAAAATGGGATATCAAAGCCAAAAGCCGCTTTAAGCACAATTATCCCCTCCTCTTTGTCTTTGTATTGAATAACCTTGCTAGCATCATTATAGCTCTGCGCTATCTTTATCATAGCACTTTGATAGGTTCCTGAAATTGTGTCTTGATAAGATAATTGTTGAGAAAATAAGTTTGCATTAATAAACAACAAGGCAAACACAAAAAAAACTTTTTTCATTACTGATCTATTTAAATTTTATTAATCACTATCAAACAGACCTATACAAAAAAAGAACGTGGGTCTGTACATTATCGGAGTAAGGTACGACCAAGCACCCACAGACCAACAATAAGCACAGCCCACGCATAGCATGGGCATTTGCTTATCATTCAACGGTCTGTAATTTTATTTGGTCGTTTTTACTCCATCGAATAATAGCTAACGCTATATTTCTAATATTATATGTAAAGATAGAGAATTATTAAAGAATAGCAATACAAAGAAAGTTGCTATAATTTTTCAGGTAATTTTAAAGATTCATTGTTTCGGTTGTTAACTCTCTTTAAGTTAACAATAAAATGAAAAGATATTAATCAAATCCTGTTTCAAATGGGAATTGTAATTGACCGGGCTTATTATTTCTTTTTTCATAAGCTTTCCTATTATTTCTTTTATTACTGTCCATATTTCTTATGTTTTTGCAAATACGCTCCATTTGTCGATCTTCAGTTTGTTGCTTACCTTTCGATGTTAAGAATTTCAATTGTAGAAATTTATATATTTCCGGCTCATTATCTCGATAATATTTCAAGCCTGTAATAAATAAAAACCTACTACTTTTTTTCTGCATTGAAATATTTAAGCCTGTTACAATACATCTGTTACAATGTGCAGATTCCAAGTTTATCAATTGAGAGTTCATTTTATTGGTTCGTTGTTTTTCCGTATTTATGGTACTTTGCTATGTGGATTTTGCACATTCTGAGAATGACGTTAATTTGTCAATAATTAAAATCTTAATTTGTTTATGCAGATTATCTTTATCATTCAGGATTCCGTAATATTTCTCTTTATTAGAATTGAAAGTATTCCGGTGTTTAGTCATTAAAATATTCCAAAAATCCAATCTTTTTGCATCTTGAATAAATTGGCGGTCTTCTCTTTTATAAGTGTCCAATTCGTTTGTTTTAAGATTGACATTGACCAATAAAATCAATTCCCATTCGTTTAAAATATTTTGAATTAAACTGTTGTAAACTTCCAACCTCATCAAATCAGAAATGGTATTTATTCCACAGGTTTTTATATACTTCGTCTGTTTACTTTTTATTTCAAAACGGAAAGTGTTTGGATTTATATCGTATTTTGGAAATTCTATAAACTGCAAACCTTTAGCATATGCCTTTATTTCTTTAAATGTTGTTGTGTCTGATTTCCTGTAATATGGCAACTTACAGTTAGGAACTTTGAAAAGTGTTCTCTTATATAGAAAAAGACCATCAATAAGTTGTTTGACATCCATGTCTGGGACAATATTAACTCCAAATTCGATATTACACACTTTTAGCCTGTCACATTCGTGAGGTTTTATATTCAAGTATGTAACAATATCAGAAATTGCGTTCGTAGCCTGCAAAGGATTAAAATCATTTCCGTTATGTTTGTATTGATTATTGTGATAATGAGGGCTTAAATTCATGTCTAAATAACTGTAACCTATCAATATACCTTTATCTATTGCCTTTCGGAAATCAAAGCTTAATTTCAATCCAAATTCAGAATGTTTGAAAGAATCATAACAGTTTGTTTTCGGTTTGCAAGGCATAATATTCTCATTATTTAAAAGCCTTTGTATTATATCCTGATCAACCACTCTCAATTTCAAATTATCAATCATAGTTTTCTATCTTTGGGATGTTGTAATAGTTGCCACTGTTACATATTTTGAACAAAAAAGGGAGTTGTTTATCTACTCCCTTTTTTATCAAATGGCAATTCTTTAACTCAACTTGTTTTGATTGATTAATTGCTCAACTTCGCTTCGCTTAAAATAAACACGATTCTGCATTCCATAGCTAGGAATAACATTTTCTTTCCGCCATCTATGGAGTGTCGATAAATCGATTTTGAGAAGTTTACACACTTCGGAACGCGTAAGATATTCCGTTGGTTGGACAGGTTGGAATTGCGTTGAAAGCTTAGCTGTTAATTCCGGGATCAAAGAATTTTTTAATTCCATGATTAGGTCGGTCGGATGAATTCCGACAAATTGAATTGTACTCATAATTTAATAATTGTTTATTATGGGTACAAAGTAAAAATAGAGTTATTCCGTAGTTATTCCGTAGTTATTACTATTTTATTCTAGAGCAACTAAAGTCTGTTATCCTTTAGAATTATTATACGATATTTTAAGATTATCAAGTGTCATTTGATGTTTTGGGCTTACACCTTTGATTTCCGACTTCTTATAGTCAAATTCAAAGAGAAGCATAATTAATCTTTTGTAGGCAGCTTGCTCTATTTTAATATCATCAACATTAAAATAATAATAAATTTGGTTGTATTTTGTAAGATTTGTGAATTTTTTGTAAGTCGATGTAAAGTTATCAGAGAAGTACTTTAATAAATTAACCATATCTCCATCACCTGAGAAAACGACATTTATCATTTGCTGCAATTCGGTATTTTCATTAATATAGTGAGCAGGAGTATTAATTCCTTGAAGCTCAGACAAACTACTTTCTAGCCATTTTTTGTAAAGAAAATACTTCGCATAAACATAATCTGAATCATGATTAAAGTAATCAAATACCTCAAAGTCATTTTGGTATTTCAAGTTACTATTATAATAATTATTTTCTAGCCTTAAAAACTCATAGTAGCTTGATTGAATATTTTTATCAATTGCATCAAAGATATTTAAGGTCCTTGTTTTAGAAATAAATGTTTCCAATTCTTCAATTTCTTGTTCATAAAAAATTTCATTACTCAGCCCCTTACATTTTTTTTCCAAAAAATGTTTTTGCATGACTTCAAACCATCTTTGAGCATAAAGCTTTTCAAATCGTTCAATTAAGTTCTGTTTATCTTTTGGAATTGGTATTTCAGAAAATTTTGTACCCTCAATTAGTATCGGGTTTCTTAGCTCATCCTCTTTTGTTGCAATTCTTTCTACACGTATTGATTGCTCATATTTATCAGATTCTTTCATTGTAAAACCGAATTTTCAAATTATGAAATTTTCTTACTACTTAATTCTTTGAAAGTTTTAGCGGTTTGCATTGCCCAATCATCTGCAGTTCGGCCAATATAATTTAGAAACATAGATTCTGTTTTATGACCTGTAACACTCATCAGTTGAGGTGTTGTAAACATCTTATTACCATAAAAATTGGTGGCGAAAGAACGTCTGCAGACATGGGAGCTTACAAGATTGCATTTTTCGGTTTCTACAATCAATTTTTTTTTCTTTTCGTCATCATAAACCTTTCCTGTAATCATCTCATGTATTCCGGCTAATTCGCAAACTTTTTTGAGATGTCTATTGAATAATGCAGTATTAGAATCAAATTTTTCTGCAAAGGTTGGCGGGAAATCTCCACTATATTTTTTCAAAATAGTTTCAACCTCTTCGTGTATAGGAATTACAACCTTTTCACCTGTTTTTTGTTGTTTAATTTCTAAGAATCGGAATAAATTACCATCACTGTCAGTTTTAGTATAAATCATTCTTTTAGTCATCCTTAGTAAATCACTAGCCCGCTGCCCCACGTAACAACCGATGATTAACCAATCCTTTGCAATTTCCCAATCTTTATTTAGAGTTTGGATGTTTTTTATTAAATCCAACTCATCAAATGACAAGAAAACCTTGTATTCTGTATTTGTTGTTCCTGGACTAAACCCTTTAACCTGATGATTTATTTGTTTTCCGTTGGTTCCGGCATCGAATATAACTGTTTTAAGATTTTTCACGAATCTCACAGCAGTCGTGTCCATTAAATTGCATTCGTTAACTAAAAAGTCTTTAAAACCAATAAGTGTTTTCGCATCAATCTCATGGATTAAAAATGTTTTCTTTTTAAGTTTTTGGTACTGTTGGAAACGATCTTGTAAATTTTTAAGTTTTCCGATTGTTGAGACTGTATAATCTGAAATACTTTCTTTAAAATCAATAAAGTTTCTTAGATAAATAAGAAATACAGAATCATCCTCATTTATATCAATACGATTGAAAAAAGAATTTATCTTTTCAGATAACCAATCCTTTGTGAATACTTGACCTTTTGAATAATCAAAATTGTAATCTTTTAGAATGAAAGTTTCAAGTTCCTTTAATTGGGTTGAAATTCTCTTGTTCTCGACACTCGTTTGTTTTGGCAATGCCTTTTCTTTGCTCCAATCAGAAACTTTAATTTTCAAGCCTGTTTTTGCTTGAAATTCATTCCTATAGCCAATTATAAAACGGATATAAATTTGTGAGGTCTCGGAAGTTGACCTAATGAAGAACTTTGATGATGCCATACTAAGAATTTTGAACAAGACAAAAATAGAGAATCTTCCCGATATTTTCCCGATAAACTTGCAATTCTATGAAATCAAATGAAATTAAAAACACCTACAAACCTTTTAAACATAGTAAATTAAACTATTTTTGAGATATTATACAAATGTATAAAAACCCATCATTCGGGTACGCTAGGCACCTCAAAAAACTCTGATCTTTAAGACCAGAGTTTTTTTATTTTAAATAAGTTGACTTAAATACAAGAAACGGTAAAAATTTAGTTTAACTAAAAGACATTTCCATAGCTCCCACTTGATCTTATAATTAGATATGGGTATTTGTAATGCAAAGTAAAATTTCACAAATTCTTATCATAACCTCTTTTTTAGATTAATGAAATTATATCTTTCCATCAGGATAGTTAACGCTTTTACTTACTTCAATACTTTTAGAACCCAAGCCTTTTTTCTTAGTATCCATATATTTTTTGTAATGAGGAAAATCGTAGCTGTAATACCAGAATCCAGATCTGCTACTATTTTTCCGGAGAAACAGATACAAACAAATAGTAACAAACATAATGAGTACTAATAATAAAATTAGTTTAAAGAATGAATAATCAAATAAGTCCATGGTTAGTTTTTTAGTTTAAACAAATTTACAAAAATAAAAATTCTATAAAAAACTAAAAAAACAGATTTTTTAAGATATTTTTTCACCTTTTACATGAAAAAAATGTAAAAAAATCACCAAAAACAGATTTATAATTATTTCAATACAATTTGATATAATGCAATATTTTTTTCACCAAAAAGTTCATTCAAAAGGACAAAAACCTCCTATTCAAGACACTTTCAGCATAATTTTAAATCAAAAAAACACATATTTCAAGGTTTTCATCAAGTTCAGGTGAAATAAATACAACCAAATCTTCTTAATTATTCATCTAACATCCTAATTTTCAAACCAAAACCTTCTTACTTGTCGTTAAAAATTTTAAATTCTGTTTTTCCTCCTTTGCTAATTTTAACACTTGTTAACATTATTTTGGCTTTATAATTGAAATTACCTTTACAACGATTGGCAAAATCTGTCAATAAAAAAATTGAATTATGAAAAAGGTAGTATTAACAAGCTTTTTGTCGATATTTTTACTGACAGCTTGTAAAAAAGATAATCAGGTAGCCGAAAAATCTTTGGAACAGCAGAAAATTGAATTCCAAATGAGACAATTGGAAATTGAGAAACAGAAATTGGCTATTGAAAAAGAAAAAATGGCTTATGAAGCCCAAAAACAAGCAGATAGCATCGTTGAAGCTAAGAAAGCAAAAGAAGCCACTTCTTCAAACAGTTCAAAACCACAGGTAATAAGAGAAACAAAAACCATCTATAGAGATAGAGAAAGCTCAGGTTCAAACGGAACCTATGCTAACAACGGAACTACCGCTTCACAGGGAACCACTCAGAAAAAAGGAATGAGTAAAGCAGCAAAAGGAACCATTATTGGTGCAGTAGGGGGTGCCGCAGCCGGAGCAATTATCGCTAAGAAAAACAGAGGACTTGGAGCTGTAATTGGCGGAGTTGTAGGTGGCGCAACCGGTTATACAATTGGTAGAGCCGGTGACAGAAAAGATGGTCGAGTTCAGCCAAAATAAATTATTATTTTTACAATAACACTAAAAGATTGCTTATTTTTAAGCAATCTTTTTTTATGATTTCAATTTTACTTTCGGCAATTTTGATTATTCCGACTTTAATCGGTTGGGGAAAAATTTCAGAACATTTCTTGGGTTCTTCATTAAAAGGAATGTCAGGAAAAATATTTTCCGGAATTTTAATAATCAGTTTAATCTGGACTGTTCTTTCCTTTTTTATTCCGCTGAATATTTATGTGGAAATACCTACGATTTTACTAGGTCTTTTTTTCTTCTTAAAAGATAAATTATATCAAGAGTTTTCTGTATTTTCAAAAAAAGACTATGTACTACTTTTTATTACTTCGCTAATTATTTTATTTTGCGGCTCATTTTATCCATATATGATAGACCATTTCGGATATTATGTTCCCACAATCAAATGGTTAACAGAATTCGGTTTAATTAAAGGGATTTCAAATCTTAACCTTACGCTTGGGCAAATGTCTATTTGGCACATTTTTCAGGCCGGATTTTCTAATTTTTCCGATCCATTTTTAAGAATAAATTCAATTGTACTAATTATTTATGCCTTCTACATTATAGAAAGAAAAAGCTGGATTCACCTATGTTTTCTTCCTATTTTATTACTATTTTCCCAATCTCCAAGCCCGGATTTGCCGGTAATAATTTTTTCATTACTTATTTTAAACGAGATTTTACAGCAAAACAAAAACATTTCTTTTATATTCATTTATTCCGTATTTGTTTTTGCGATAAAGCCCACGATGATCTGGCTCCCTATTTTAAGTTTTTTATATTCAATTTTTATTATCAAATCCAATTTTAAAAACTTAATTCCCGGAATTTTAGTCGTTGTCTTATTTTGTATTAAAAACATCTATACTTTCGGTTATCCTGTTTTTCCGGTTTCAATTGGTGATATTGGAATAAGCTGGAAACCCAATTCTGAAGTTTTAAAAGTTTCATCACAAATTGCTATTCGGAAAACCTACGATATGCAATATACTTATAGGCAGATTCAGCAATTTTCCTGGTTGGATTATATAAAAAACTGGTTCTTCTTAAAGGGTATAAAGTCTAAAATTAACATTCTATTTGTTATCAGTTTATTTATTTTCACAGCTTTTACATTCAGAAAAAAAGACAAAACCATTACCCTAATCTGTATTTCAATACTCATTAAAAGTATTTTGGTGATTTTATTTTCAGCGCAATATCGATTTTTCATCGATGTATTTTTCGTTATCTTTTTCGTAATGTTTATTACTTATTTTGATCAAAAAAAATCACTTATCCTATTTTCTGTTTTCAGCCTGTTTTTTGTTGGATTTATATCCATACCCCAACTTGTCAAAAAACATTTTCAAAGTTTCTATCTGGGAAATTTCATGAAAGAGCCTAAAGTGGAGCAATTTTATAAACCTGCCGTTTACAAAACCATGGATTTCAATTCTTATAAAATCGGAAACCTTGATTTCAATGTTACTAAGAAATATCCGCTTAATTACGAAACCCCTCTTCCCGCCATTTCAGAAGGCTATGTTTTTGAACATATAAGAGCCGGAATTTTCCCTCAATTTATTGACAAAACAAACATGAAAAAAGGATTTATCTGGAAAAGACTGAATCCGGAAGAAAAAAAAGAAGCTCAAAACGTGATCAATTCTATCAACAATTTGTATCAACAGAAGTAATTACGGAGCGTTTTTATCTGAAGAAAAAGCCTTAAATTTGTATCATGTTAAATACTTTAGGTAATCTTCTCAGTCTTACAACATTTGGAGAGAGTCATGGCTTGGCTTATGGTGGAATCATTAATAATTTCCCGGCAGGTTTAACGGTTAATTTTGAAAAAATTCAATACGAATTGGATCGAAGAAAACCCGGACAATCCGCAATCGTAACTCAAAGAAAAGAAAGTGACACGGTACAATTTCTTTCAGGAATTTTTGAAGGCAAAACGACAGGAACTCCCATTGGTTTTATTATCGAAAACGAAAATCAGAAATCAAAAGATTATGATCATATCGCCAACTCATATCGCCCGAGTCATGCAGACTTCACGTATGATCAAAAGTATGGTTTGAGAGATTATCGCGGCGGAGGAAAATCTTCAGCGAGAGAAACTATGAACTGGGTAGTTGCCGGTGCTTTAGCAAAACAGTTTTTATCAAATATCGAGATCAATGCTTACGTATCTTCCGTAGGTGAAATTTTCTGCGAAAAACCTTATCAGGCTTTAGATTTTTCTAAAACAGAAAGCAATGAGGTTCGTTGTCCTGATGCAGAAACTGCAGAAAGAATGATCGAAAGAATCAAAGAAATCAAAAAAGAAGGCAATACAATCGGTGGAACGATTACTTGTGTCATCAAAAATGTTCCTGTAGGAATTGGTGAACCGGTTTTCTCAAAACTTCAGGCAGAATTAGGTAAAGCAATGCTTAATATCAATGCTGCAAAAGGTTTTGAATATGGAAGCGGATTCTGTGGGGCAAAGATGACAGGAAAAGAGCATAACGACCTTTTCAACGAAGATTTTACTACAAAATCTAATCTTTCTGGTGGAATTCAGGGGGGAATTTCCAACGGAATGGATATTTATTTCCGTGTAGCTTTCAAACCGGTTGCGACTATTTTAAGACCTCAGGAAAGTGTGGATAAATTTGGAAATCCTGCCATTGTAGAAGGAAAAGGACGTCACGATCCTTGTGTACTTCCAAGAGCAGTTCCTGTAGTGGAAAGCTTAGCCGCATTTGTTTTAGCGGATTTATTTTTGATCAATAAAACTAGAAATATCAATAATTTTTAAATATCAATAGAGTAATGGAAAATTACTGGGCTCAAGGAATTTCTTTTGAAGAATATATTCAGATCGCAAGAGAAAGATTAGAAAATCCTTCTACTCAACAAGAAATCGAATACAAACAATATTACGAACTGGGACTTCAGAGAATGGACAGAACTTTAAAAAAGTATGTTCCGGATGAAGAACAATTGAACGAACTGGCTGCAAAAAACTTTGACGGAAAAATTTTAATTATTTCCGAAGCTTGGTGTGGTGATGCGAGTGCAACGGTTCCTGCATTGATCAAATTTTTTGAAGGTCATAATGAAGTAAAAATCTTCCTGAGAGATAATGATAAAGGTTTAATCAATCAGTTTTTAACCAACGGAACCGAATCTATTCCTAAAGTGATCATCATGGATAAAGATTTTAATGTAAAAAACTCTTGGGGACCACGTCCAAAATACGGAACAGAATTGCTTATGAAATACAAGGCTGATCCTGAAGGGTATCCGAAAGATAATTTTTACAATGATCTGCAGTTGTATTATGCAAAAAACAGAGGAAAAGATGCTGTTCAGGAAATTTTAGAACTATTATAGTTTTAAAAGCCAGTTTAAAATATTACGTGCAGTTTGTCATTCCGTAGGAATCTAAGCTGAATTTATAATTTTATTACGTTAATTTACTTTGTCGAGATTCCTATGGAATGACAACTAAATGTTTAACTTTTTTAAAACAATAATTACCTTTAAGGTTTAAAATAATTTTTATTAAAAGTAAAAATGAAAAAAAACATAATTTATCTTGTATTAATCGTTATTATCGGAGTTATTGCTTTCGTTCCGGGAGTGAAAGAAAAATTACAGGACACTTTTTTCCCGATTGCCACTATTGAGAATGCCGTTCATGTAAGTGATGAAGATTATGATATTGATTTACAGGGAATCAATGTTCCGAGTACTAATCTTAAAGCATTCAAAGGCAAAGCTGTTTTTCTGAATTTTTGGGGAACATGGTGTCCTCCATGCAGAAAAGAATGGCCTTCGATTCAAAAATTATATGAAGCAAGAAAAGATAAAGTAGATTTTGTTTTAATCGCCATGAATGATCAGGAAGATGCTGTGAGAAAGTTTTTAAAAGAAAACAATTACAACGTTCCTGTGTACATCGCACAAAGTCCTATTTCTGAAAAAATACTTCCTAAAGTTTTCCCTACCACTTATCTCTTGGACAAAAACGGAAGGATTATTATCAAAGAGGATGCTTCAAGAGACTGGAATTCAGAATCTGCCAATCAGTTTATCGACAGTATTGTTAAATAATTTTTTAACTAAATTTTATAAATATTTGGTACAAAGTTTGTGAAATATACAGAGTTAAGAATTATTTAAACTAAACACAAAATGAAATATTCGAAATTGAATCTGGCAAAAGAAGCTATCAACCATAAGGGCTTCATTAAAAAAATCCCTGATATTTTCAGAATGGTAAAAATGTGGAGAAAAGGAGCATATCCTATAAAATCCATCAATATCATTCTTCCATTATTAGGTATTTTATATGTACTTTCACCGATCGATATTCTTCCTGAAGTTGCCTTACCTGTTTTGGGGGTAATGGATGATTTAGCAGTTTTATATCTGGTAATTCCAAAACTGATCAAAGAAGTAGATAAATTCCTGCTTTGGGAAGCTGAACAGAAATACAGCTCAGGAAATACAAAAATCATTGACGCTGAAATAATAGAATAAAAAAAGCATTCCAAAATGGAATGCTTTTTTATGATATGTATTTGTCATTCTGAATAAAACGAAAGCGGGATGAAGAATCTATTAATAATAAAACTAGATTTCTCCTTTCGTCGAAATGACAAAATTCTAAAATTTTCTTTAAAATAAATATCCTTATAACGTCTCAAAAGTTTAAACTTAAAATTCACGATTTACTTTATCTGATAAAATTGATATTTGAGTTTTTTTCCATTTCGTTTTCAAATTCTTAAATTTGCACTATCTAATAAAAAATAATGGAAAGTAAAAAAGAATTCTTTTTGGAGTGCTACAAACTAGGCATCATTAAATTCGGAAGATTTACATTAAAAAGCGGTATTGAAAGTCCGTTTTATGTAGATTTAAGACCGTTGGCTTCAGATCCTAAAATTTTGAAAAGCCTGGCTAATTATTTATTGGAAATGCTTCCTTTGGATAATTTTGATTTAATTTGTGGAGTTCCTTATGCAGCACTTCCTATGGCAACAGCTATGTCTTTGGAAAGCTACATTCCGTTAATTATTAAAAGAAAAGAGGCAAAAAGCTACGGTACAAAGAAACTGATTGAAGGGATTTATCAGAAAGGACAAAATTGTCTTTTGGTAGAAGATGTAATCACTTCAGGAAAATCTTTGATCGAAACCATTGCAGAAGTTGAACAGGAAGATCTGAAAGTTGCAGATATTGTTGTGGTTCTTGACAGAGAGCAAGGTGGAAAACAGCTTTTAGAAAGCAACGGATACAAAGTTCACACGCTTTTCAATATTTCGGAGGTTTGCGAGATTCTTCAGGAAAATGGAGAATTATCTGACGAAGAAGTAAAAAGAATTCAGGATTTCTTACAGGGAAATCATATCCAATTTGAAGAAAAGACAAAATCTTCTTACGAACACAAACTAAGCAATACACAACATTCTGTTTCAAAAAAATTATTAGAAACTGCTATTGCAAAACAATCTAACTTAATTGCTTCTGCAGACGTTACCACTACACAGGAGTTGTTAGATCTTGCAGAAAAAGTAGGACCACACGTAATTGCTTTAAAAACTCATATCGATGTTATTTCTGATTTTGAATACGAAAAAACAATTACTCCGTTAAAAGCATTGGCTGCAAAACACAATTTCTTATTAATGGAAGACAGAAAGTTTGCAGATATCGGAAATACTCAGGAACTTCAGTTCACAAGCGGAGTTTTCAAAATTACAGATTGGGCAGATTTTGTAACATCACAGGTAATCGGTGGTTTTGAATCTTTAGACTGTTTCAAAAATGTAGGCGTTGTGGCTATTATCGGAATGTCTTCTAAAGGAGCTTTAACGACAAGCAGCTACAGAGAAGAAGCTTTAAAAGTAGCTCAATCTCACCCGAATGTAATCGGAGGGGTTTCTCAAAATACTCTTCCTGAAGAATTGCTATTGTTCACTCCGGGTGTAAATCTAGCAGATTCAGGTGACGGAAAAGGACAACAGTATAACACTCCGGAACATGTATTCAGAAAGCTTCACACAGATTTCATTATCGTAGGTAGAGGAATTTACAAAGCTGAAAATCCTGAACAAGCTGCCATCACTTATAAAAATGAAGGCTGGAAAGCTTACCTGAACTCTTTATAAAAAAACAATTCAGAATATTTTCGAACCACAAAATATACAAAGGACCTAAATCAGTTCTCTTGTATATTTTGTGGTTAATTTTTTATCAACTCCTTACTCAAATCTTTACGAAATCTATTCAAAATAAGTTATATTTGGTACTTTATCAGGAATATTGAAAAGAATTAGTATTTGTCTTATTTTGTTTTTAGGTGTTGCAGAAGTTTCTGCACAGAAAGATAGTATATCTATTGAAGCCAAACTGTCTTTGGATAAAAAAACTTTAACGGTAAATCAGGAATTGGTGTATTACAACCATTCCGGCAAAGACATGAACACCATAAAGTTATCAAACTGGATTTCCGCTTATCATAAAAGAGGAACCTCTTTAGCCTACAGAAAACTAGAAGACCGAAATACAGACCTTCATTTTGCTAATGATGAACAGCAGGGAAAACTTTTGAATTTACAAATTAAAAGCTCTGCTTACGAAATTCCTGTTCAAAACCTCTCTGATGAAAATCTTTTCCTGCCTTTACAGCAAACCCTGAAACCAGGAGAAAAAATTAAGTTGCAACTGCAGTATCAAATGCAGCTTCCTGATCAAAGATTTACAGGATATGGCACATCAGACAATAATGTAGCTTTAAAGTATTTCTTTATTGTTCCTGATCATTTTGACCCTGATAATAAGTATCCAAAAAAATATCATGATATTGAAGAATCTGTAAACTTCAATACTTTTTGGAAAATCAATCTGACTTCCGAAACAAAATATTTTATCCAAAGTAATATCCCTCGATCTTCTAATGGTAATTTCATTGGTGATTTAGATTCAGATCCTGAATTTATCCTTTCCAAAAAAGAATTTCCTGTGATAAAAATAAATTCTGAAGATCTCAATACCGAAATAAAATTCGGGTATGATCTGAATCCTCAGGAAAAAGAGAACCTGGAATTTTTCCTGCCGCTTCATTTAAGATTTATCAAAGAGAAATTGGGATTTGTTCCTGAAACAATTTTTATTTCTGAAAAGTTCAGGAACAAAGAAGATTTTTTCGGGAATAATGACATTAAGGTTTTAACATTCAAGTTTCCTCTTTTTACAGATGCCGAAAAAATAGATTTGGATTATTTCGGAATTATTGCAAAGAAAATTCTTGATGAAAGCATCGTCACGGACAAACAGGATAATCATTGGTTTAAAAACGGTTTAAAATCGTATTTGGAAATCCAATACCTGAATAAATTCTATAAGGAATCCAAACTTTTGGGCACTCTTCCCGAGACCAAAATTTTTGGAGTAAAGCCTTTAAAATTATTCCATGCTTCTAAAGTTAAACTCGTTGACCGATATGGATTGGCTTATCAATATATCATGTCGCAAAATCTCGATCAGAAAATCGATGAAAAATTTACTGTACTGAGCAATTTCAATGATATGGCAATCAGCAGTTTTGAGACCGGAAGCTTATTCAATTATTCTGCGGATAAAATGGGCTATGAAAATTTCAACAGCCTGCTGAAAGATTTCATCGTAAAAAACACTCACCAAAAAATTGATCCGAGAGACTTTTTAAAAGAACTTTCAGAAAAAGATAAAAGAACAGAATATTTAGCCGATTTTCTGGAACAAAAAAATAGGGTAAATTTTAAATTAAAAAGGTTAAATATAGAGAATGATACTTTGAACATTAAGATTCATAAAAATACATTTTCGAATATCCCTGTAAAATTAAAAACTGAAAATAGAGAAAACAGCAAACAAGAATACTGGGTAGAAACCGAGGAAAATGAAAAATTAAAGACTTTTTCAATTCCTGCGACAGACATTTATAAAATCACTTTAAATGAGGATTATATCTTCCCTGAATCTAAATACAGAGACAATTATTTATATGCTAAAGGATTTTTCTCTAATGCAAAAAAAATTAAATTCAAATTTATAAAAGATATTCCCAATCCGGAGTTCAACGAAATTTATCTTAGTCCTAAAATCAGGTTTAATAACACCTACGATAAATTTTTATTTGGAGTAAACTTTAAAAACCAGTCATTTTTTGATCAAAAGTTTTTATATTCATTTACCCCGATGTATAGTTCCGGAACCGGAAAAATGACAGGATCAGGAGCGGTCTCCTACTCTTTTCTTCCTGCTGAAAGTATTATCCGAAGCCTGACTTTCGGAGTTTCGGGATCTTATTTTCATTATGACTATAATCTTGCTTATCGTAAATTGTCTGCTTTTTCCAATATTAATTTCAGAAAAAATCCGAGAAGTACAGTAGGAAGAAGCTTGGCTTTTTCGTACAATTATTTCGAAAGAGATCTTAGTCCGACAATGATTGCCAACAAGGATTATGACAAATATAATCTTTGGAGTCTTGGATATGGATACAGCGACAGCCAAATGATTCATGAAAAAAGCTTAAGCATAAGCACTCAAGGAATGGAAGACTTCAATAAAATAACCGCAGAAGGCTTTTACAGATGGGAATTTGCCCCTAAACAAAAATTAAGTGTAAGATTGTTTGCCGGATATTTTGTGAGAAATGACACCCGAAACAATACCTTCAACTATGGAATTTCCAGAGTTTCAAATTATTCGTTTTCATATACATTGTTAGGAGAAAGTGCTAATAGCGGAATTTTATCTCAACAGTTTATTTTGGCAGACGGAGGCTTCAAATCTTTCTTACCGGGAAGTGTCAACCAATGGATTACTTCATTCAATGTGGATTCTAGTGTTTGGAAAATTTTCCATGTATATGCAGATGCCGGATTTTATAAAAATAAAAATCATCCAACTAAATTCATCTGGGATAGTGGAATAAAAGTGAGAGTAATTCCTGATTTCCTTGAAGTGTATTTCCCTGTACAGTCTTCATTAGGCTTTGAACCTGCTTTTAAAGATTATGCAAAACGCATCAGGTATACTTTGGTTTTGAATCTGAGCTCGATTATTAATGCAGCCAGAAGAGGTTGGTATTAACTTACAAATAAAAAACAGCTGCAGATTGCAGCTGTTTTTTATGTTTAGATCTTTATCTTTAAGATTAATCTTTCAAAATTTTCTGAGATACCGCTTCATTATTTACAGTACCTGTAACGATATAGTTTCCTTTTGCCAAATCAGCAACATTTAAAGTTCCGTCAGCTTTTACAGAGACTGTCTTCACTACCTGTCCGAACATATTAAAAACTTTTACATCTTTTGCATTAGCTCCGAAAACAATTTCGTTGTTTTTTACAAAAGTGTTCTTTACAAAAAGAGATTTTTCTCTTCCGAAATCTGAAACTGCTAAACTACCAGAAGATGGTGCAACCTGCGCCCAAGTAGTTCCTATTCTTAATTCATCAATTTCTACACTTGGTGTTTCTGTCGCACTATCTTGTCTCAATTGAAACGCTGCAATTCCTGTCAAATCAGTCCCAGTATGAGTATCTGTGATTGTGGGTGTTGGCTCAGTAGTACCTCCAGTTGTTGGATTTACCCATAATTTAACAACATCATCACTCGTTGTCCCTGTATTAAATGTATATCCTACTACAATAAAGTAAGTCTGATTTACAGAATAATTTGTAGTGGTCCAAGTCGTAGATACTCCCGTAGCAGTTCTTACTTCTATACCAAATTGCAATGTAGTATCATCTACTCTTTTAGTCCACAACGTTGCACCAAAGGTAGTAGTAGTTCCTGTCTGAATAAAAGTCGCTAAATACCCCCCATTTGCATCAGTAACTCCAGCCATAGAAGCCGGATTTAGTAACAATGAATAATATACTGTTCCCGTTGATTGACTAGCAGTAGCCAAATTTGCATCAATTCCAGCTCCTGCAAAGCTAATTTTATTTCCTGTTGATGCAGGTAATCCTGAATATGATAAATTCCCTGAAACAATTGCTATATCATCTCCTGTATTTGCTGCAGTCCATCCTGTTTGCGTTTGTAATGCAGTACCACTATATGCAAATCCATCATAATATGGCAACGCAACTTGTGCGCTCATCAAAAGCGTTGTTGAAATTCCTAAAACAGTAAATATTTTTCTCATAATTTAATTTTTTAATTATTAATAATTTATAGGGCAAAATTACATCATTTTTTTAATCAAAAACAATAATTAGATTAATTTTCTGTTAATACTGTTAAAACCCCGAGTATAAGTATTTTTTTAGTTATTTTTACCAATTATTTTTAAAGAATTGCGGAATTATCTTTTAATATTCGTATTGTTATTTATGGGCTTATTCTGGGGTAATGCACAGATTTTTTCGTGGAAAAATCCCAACCTTCCCAAAGACACCCTAAAAAAAGACAGTATTTTTTCCGCAAAAAAAGATAGTATCATTGCTGCTAAACTTGAACAGGACATTTTTGCAAAAGACACCTTAGATTTCGTAAAAACCAGCAACAGAATTATTGTAGACGAAGCTGTTTTAGCTAAAAATGATAAAAAAAGATTTTTAGGTGAACTTAATTCTAAAGGTTCTATTATTCGAGGAATTACTTTTGGTAACAATCAGGGACAGTCCGTACAAAGTTCTATGGATCTTCAGATCTCAGGAAGACTTTCGAAAGATGTAACGATTTTAGCCAGTATTTCAGATCACAACCTGCCCATTCAAGCAGACGGATACACTCAAACCCTCGAAGAGTTTGACAAAATCTACATGCAGCTTAATATAAAGGATAAGTCTATCCTCAGAGCCGGACATTTAGATCTAGCGGAAACAAAAAATTATTTCGCCAAATACCAGAGGAGAAGTATGGGGCTTCAATTCCAAACGGAAATGGGAAAGGAAAATAAAACTTTCGTGGATGTTTCTATGGGAGTTGCCCGAAGTGAATTTCACAGAGTCCGTTTTCAGGGTGTGGAAGGAAATCAAGGACCATATCGTTTAACAGGTAAAAACGGAGAGCAGTTCATTACCCTTATTTCTGGTTCCGAACAGGTTTTCATTGACGGGATTCTAATGAAAAGAGGGGAAAACCAGGACTACATCATCAATTACAACACCGGGGAAGTTACGTTCACCAGTTTCCGCCCTATTTTCCAGCAAAATTTCATCACCATCTCTTATAACTATACCAATAGGAATTATTCAAGATATTTATTTACAGGAAAAATAGAACATGCAAGAGAAAAACTTAAACTAGGACTTAACTGGTTTATGGAAAATGATAATAAAAATGCGCCTCTTGCGCTCAACCTATCAAAAGAAGATGAACAAATCTTAGCCGATGCCGGTAATAATCCGAATCTGATGTATGCTCCATCGGGAGTCGTTACCGAATATGATGTAAATAAAATCTTATACCGATTAAATCCTGTAGGAAATTATTATGAATTTTCAACAGATCCCAACGAAACCCTTTATCAGGTATCTTATACGTATTTTGGAGTCAATTTGGGAGATTATAAGTTAAAACAAACAACCAACAACGGACGTGTTTTTGAATATGTGGGTACCAATTTGGGAGACTACAGAGCCGTAAGAAAACTACCTTCCCCTGAAAAATCTCAGGTTTACTCTTTAAATTCCGAATACTTACTTAAAGACGGTAAAATAGGTGCAGATTTTTCTTTAAGCAATTACGATATCAATTTATTTTCTTCAAAAGATGCTAGATTAAATACAGGATATGCTTGGCGTGTATTTGGAAATAAAATTTTTAAGAAAAACAGTTGGAGCGGTACTCCTACTTTCGAGTATCAGTATATAGATAAGCAGTTCCATATTTTAGACCGTATCAATGATGTTGAATTCTCCAGAGATTTCAACTTAGCTCAGGAATTCAGTGGAAGAACTCAGAATAGATTTATTTTCAGCTTTTTAAACAAATGGAATAACAAATCTACATTGAACTATCGTATCAATTATCTGGATGAGCAGGATTCTTACAAAGGGATTAAAAACGATTTGGATTTCGGGTGGATTAAAGGTAAATTTTTAACGAAAGGAAATTTATCTTATTTGAATACCAATGCTACTCTTCAAGACACGAAATTTATAAGAGGAGGAGCTTCTACAGAATTCACCGGGCAAAAAGGAAGCTGGGCAGTCGGTGGAAGTATGGAACATAATGAAAAGAAATACAATGACACCCAACTCATGGATGTCACCAGTTTTAGCTGGAAGGAAATCTTTGTTCAAAAGAAAATCGGAGACAGTACCAGAACCAAATTATTGGCAAAAGTATATATGCGTGATAATGACTCTGTACGTGATAACCGTCTTCAAAGCATGAATAATATTTTAGGATTCATGGCAGAAAGTCAGATTATTAAAACTGAAAAAACAACATTAAACGCCTTACTTCACTACAGAAAATTTTTCTATCAAAATCAGGATGCTGATATGACGAGAAACAATGATTTTGTGGTTGGAAATATCCTTTACAATCAACAGCTTTTCAGAAATGGAATGCGACTACAGGCTTTTTATGAATTAGGAAACGGACAGGAAGCCCAAAGAGAATTCCAGTATTTAAAGGTAACCGATGGACAGGGTATTTATAAATGGACCGATTATAATGGCGACGGAGTTCAGCAGCTTGATGAATTTGAGATTGCAGAATATTCGGATTTAGCTCAATATATCAGAGTATACACCAATTCTGTACGCTACCTTCCGTCCAATAAAAACAAGTTGCAATTAGCATTATTCGTCAACCCTTCGATTGTTTTTAACTCCGAAAATAAATTTTTAAAACGGTGGAATTTTAATATTTCCCTGAATTCACAAAACTCATTTTACAAAAAAGATAAAGTACTGGTCATCAATCCGTTTGAAAAGAATTCAGATCAGATTCTTAAAAATCAGAACATCTTAACTTCCGTACAATTCAATCCTACCGAAAAATCGGGATGGAATGGTAATTATCGCTTTATATCAAACGACAACCTCATCAATGCGAATTTCAGTAATGAAGAAAGGGAACAAACGTCGCATTTTTTAAATATCGGATATTGGTTTAATAAAGAATTCAGGATAGACTGGGAAAATTCTGTTCATGACCTCAAAAACTCTTCTCAGCTGTTTGCAACAAGAGATTACCGTTTGAATAATTTTGAAACGAAACCTAAAGCAACTTATAAATTCACCGATGCCATACAAGCAGAGCTTTCTTCCGCTTATAGAGAAAAGCAGAGAATAGACGGTGAAGAACTCCTGAAAGCGTTCGACATTACCGGAACCATACAATGGGAGCGTAAAAAAACATCTATAAGAGGTAATTTCTCGTTTATCAATAATAATTTTACCGGAAACAATTTCAGTATTGTAGGAAATCAAATGCTTGACGGTTTAAAACCGGGTAAAAACCAAGTTTGGAGTGTATTCATTCAGCAAGCTATTAACTCATTCCTTCAATTAAACTTGAACTATGAAGGAAGAAATTCGGGAGACCGAACCATTCATATTGGTAGCATGCAGGTGAAGGCGTCTTTTTAATGTTAAGGCGATAAACTGTTAAGGCGTTAAGATGTTAAGATATTATGACGATGAATTACCAGTATATAGAGTAGAGAAAATGATATTTCTTTTAATATCTTAGTTTTAATCTTCGTAACAAAAAACAACAGCTTAACGATTAAAACAACTTAACATCTTAACAAAAAATGTACACCTACTCATTTGAAAAATTGGAAGTTTGGCAGAATGCAAGAGGTTTAGTAAAAGATATTTACAATATTACAGAAACATTCCCTGATGAAGAAAGGTTTGGAATTACCAATCAGATCAGGAGAGCAACAACAAGCATTACTGCAAATATTGCCGAAGGAATGTATAGAAACACCACAAAAGATAAATTAAAGTTCATCAATATTGCATACAGTACAAGTATTGAAGTGATTAATTTTTTAATTCTCTCTTTTGATTTAGAATTTATTCCTGAAGAAAAGTATATAGAACTGAGGGAAAAAGCTGAAAAAATCACCAATCAACTTAATGCATTGTATCATTCGCTTAATACATAATTATTAGACCTTTAAATTAAGGCTTTGAAACGTTTTAACATATTAAAAGGCTGGATTAAAAATGAGATAACAATTCTGACTTCACTACTCAACAACTTAACAGCCCAACGACTTACCAACAAATTCCTTATCTTTGCACCATGATAAAAATAGGCAACATAGAACTGCCGGAATTTCCGCTTTTGTTAGCACCCATGGAAGATGTAAGTGATCCTCCATTCAGAAGATTGTGCAAAATGCACGGTGCAGATTTGATGTACTCGGAGTTTATCTCTTCTGAAGGGTTAATTCGTGATGCAATCAAGAGTAGAAAAAAACTGGATATTTTTGATTATGAAAGACCTGTCGGAATTCAGATTTTTGGTGGTGATGAAGAAGCAATGGCCATGTCTGCAAGAATTGTGGAAACGGTAAACCCAGATTTGGTTGACATCAATTTCGGATGCCCTGTAAAAAAAGTGGTTTGCAAAGGAGCTGGAGCAGGAGTTTTGAAAGATATCGACCTTATGGTTCGTTTAACAAAAGCTGTGGTAAGCTCTACCCACCTTCCCGTAACGGTAAAAACCCGTTTAGGTTGGGACAGTACTTCCATTAATATTGATGAAGTTGCAGAACGCCTTCAGGAAACGGGAATCAAAGCATTAACCATTCACGCAAGAACGCGTGCTCAGATGTATAAGGGTGAAGCTGACTGGGAACATATTTCAAGAATTAAACAAAATCCAAATATCGAAATTCCAATTTTTGGAAACGGAGATATTGATTCTCCTGAAAAAGCTTTAGAATATAAACAAAAATACGCTTGCGACGGAATTATGATCGGTCGTGCTGCAATTGGTTATCCTTGGATCTTTAACGAGATCAAGCATTTCTTTACAACCGGAGAACATTTACCTGCTCCTGCAATCGAAGACAGATTATTGGCTGTTCGTCAACATGCAGAATGGAGTGCAGAGTGGAAAGGTGAAAGATTAGGCTTAGTTGAAATGAGACAGCATTACAGCAATTATTTCCGTGGAGTTCCTCACTTCAAAGATTTCAGAAAAAAATTCTTAGAAGTCTTTACGTTAGAAGAAATGGATGCTTTAATCAAAGAAACTCAGGAGTTTTATACTGAATATTTAGCTCAACAAGCATAAAAATAAAACCCATCAAATCTGATGGGTTTCTTTTTTACATTATCTTGAATGAATATCTTTTAATAGCCTTCTGAAGCTGACTGATTTTTAAGTAAAGCCAATGCTGAAGAAGTTCCTATTCTCTTGACACCAAGATTGATCATTTTTTCAGCATCTTCGGGAGTTCTTACCCCTCCTGCTGCTTTTACAGGAAGTTTGCCCGCATTGTCCAGCATAATTTTGATTCCTTCAAATGTTGCTCCGTTAGGTTTCCCATTTTCAGTTTCATAAAAACCGGTTGAAGATTTCACGAAAATTTTTGATAAATCGTTTTCAGAGAAATTTTCTTCTGCCCAATTGGAAATATTTTTAGTAAGATCTGCAATTTGAACATCTGTCAAAGCTGCAATTTCAATAATCCATTTTGTAGTTTTATGATGTTGCAGACACAACTTTGTACATTGTACAAATTCTTCTTTTACTAAACTTAGATTTCCTTTCAGGTAAGCATTATAATTAATCACAAAATCCAGCTCATCTGCTCCGTCAGTAATTGCTTTTGTAGCTTCTGCCAATTTTTCATCAATGGAATAAGTCCCTTCATGAAAACCGATGACAGTTCCTACCACAACATTGGATTGTTTTTCCTGAATATACTTTTTGATCTCAGATACATAATCGGGGCGAATCATCACAGCAAAAATTCCGTTATCGATTGCTTCCTGAGTCAATTCTATATCTTTCTGTAAAGTTTCTTCATCTGAAAGCCCCGACTGAGCCGGAGTTTTCAAATATGTGGAATCCAAATATTGTGCAATATTCATAATCTGTTATACTTTCAATTGTCTGTAAATACCTTGTTCCAAAGATATGAAAGTTTCTGTTCTGGTTACTCCTTTTAGCTTCTGAATTTTGCTAAGGATTTGCATCAAATGATCATTATCTTTACATAAAACTTTTAAGAAAATGGTATAGTTTCCTGTTGTATAATGTGCTTCTACCACTTCATTAATATCTCTTAATGCTTTTACCATATCCGGATAATGACTTGGCTGATCTAAGAAAACACCAATGTATGAAATCACCTTATATCCGATCTTTTTAGGATTCAAAAAAGAGATTGAATTTTCGATAACTTCGGCCTGCTCCAACTTTTTTATTCTCTGATGCACTGCTGTTGTAGAAATTCCTACATTTTTTGAGATGTGCGCCAAAGAAGTTTTAGCATTATCCATCAGCATATGGATAATTTGCTTATCTATGGAATCTAAATGGTAGGTTGTGTTTTCCGCGTCTTTCATTTTTTTACTTTTTACTTTTTTACTTTTATTTTTATTTATTATGTTTTTCTTAATTCCACAATAACAGGAAAATGATCGCTATAACCACCTAAATAACGGGTTCCTGCATACGTTCTAAAAGGCCTTCCGCTAAACATTTTATCCCGACTGCTAATTTCTTCTGCATTAAAAACATAAGCCTTTTCAAAACCAATCCCCATACTTTTATTAAAAAAAGATGCAGATAGTATAATCTGGTCAAATAAAAGACCAGATTTGTAATGGTAAGTGGAATACTTTTTCTCGGTAAATAACTGCCGAAAAGGATTTTCTAAGATTGTACCTGAATGGGGGTCAGATAGCATCTCAACTAGATTTTCTTCATCAGGATTCTCATTAAAATCGCCAAACAAAATCACGGATTCATTGCTATTCGTAACAATTCCAACAATTTTTTCTTTAATTTCTTTGAGAATAAAATCTCTTTTAGGCTTATTGACGTCTTTTTCTCTTTTGGAGGGTAAATGAGCAACAAAGACATTGATAATCTCATTATTACATTTTATTTTTGAAAAAAGGACATCTCTTGTGGTGTCATAATCTTCTTTATTCGGATCTCCTCTTTCAAAAAAAAAAGTAATGGCTTCGGAATCTAAAATTTCCACTTTCGATTTGTCATACAGTAATGCGACATCCACTTTCCTTTCATCCATAGAATTGTAATGAACAATTCCGTATTCTGAATTAAAAGGTGGCATCTGTACAAGCTCTTCCAGAACTTTTCTTCCTGAAACTTCAGACAAACCAATAAGGAATGGTAAAGAACCTTTCTTATCTTCTATAAGTTGAAAAACATGAGAAATTTTATGAAGCTTATTCTTATATTTCCGGTCGTCCCAGTTTCTCAATCCTGAATGGGTAGGATCAAGCTTATGTGTGGGTTTCGGATCAGGTAAAAATAAATTTTCTACATTATAAAAAGCTAATAATTCCATCAACATTTATTTTCAAAAGCGCGGTTTCTTCTCCTTAAATTCCGAATGTAAATTTATCACTTTTTTACAAATATTATTACCTATTTCACAATTATTTTATGAAAAACCCAAAAACTAAATCTTCATAATGTGAAAATTAACAATAAAACTATTCATATAGATTTAAATTTTACCGTAAAATTGCCGTATTTTAAATTATTTTTTCATCATCGCGAGAGAAATTTTTCTCGATTTTGACCGCGCATAAATTTCGTAAAAAAATTACAAATTATACCTAATAATCGTGTTTTTTTTGGTTTTTTAATCTAAATCTAATCTATGAAATGGGATTATTTTATGTTTTTTTTGATCTGATTGAAGTTTCTCTTCTTTTTTATTGAATTTTTTTAGAATATATTCCAATAAAAAACCGGATTTAGAGTAAATCCGGTCGTTTTTCTTTCGTTATTCTTACGGCTTCGTCATGTCTCCATTCCTCAATTTTACCAAAATTACCGCTCAGCAATACTTTTGGAACCTCTAAGCCTTTATATACTTCTGGTCTTGTATAAATAGGCGGTGAAAGAAGATCATCCTGAAAACTATCTGTTAAAGCACTTTGTTCATCATTCAAAACTCCCGGTAAAAGACGGATTACAGAATCAGCAAGCACACATGCGGCAAGCTCTCCTCCTGTCAGAACATAATCTCCTATTGAAATTTCTTTAGTAATATGTAAATCTCTTACTCTCTGATCAATTCCTTTATAATGCCCGCAAAGGAAAATCAAATTGTTTTTTATCGATAAGGTATTAGCAATTTTCTGGTTTAAAGTAACTCCATCGGGTGTTAAATAAATCACCTCATCATATTCTCTTTGTGATTTTAACTCAGAAATGCATTTATCCAAAGGTTCTACCATCATTACCATTCCTGCCCCTCCTCCATAAGGCTCATCATCGATCTGTCTGTGCTTATTGATCGCCCAGTCTCTAAGATGATGAAAATGCACTTCTGCCAATCCTTTATCCATCGCTCTTTTCAAAATAGAAGTTTGAAATGGGCTTTCCATCAATTCTGGAAGTACGCTTATGATATCAATTCTCATTGTAATGTTCCGTTTTTCTTATTAGGTAAAATAATTAATCTTAAAGCTGAATCTTTGTTGAAATAACTCCACATCCAGTTAAAAAACACTGCAAGTTTATTTCGAACGCTCAAAATTAACATTAAGTGAAGGAACATCCAAAAATACCACGCCAAGAATCCCTGAAATTTTATAAACGGAAGATCAACAACCGCTCTATGTTTACCAATAGTAGCCAGAGAACCTTTGTCATCGTATTCATATTCATTCCATTCACTGATATTTTTCTTCAGAAAGTTTTTCCCCAGATTTCTTGCCTGATTAATGGCTACATTGGCAACCTGCGGATGACCTTGAGGATATTTGGGAGTCTCCATATAAGAGATATCTCCTATTGCATATATATTATCATATCCTTTAATCCTGTTATAGCGATCAACAATATATCTGTTTTTCATCAGATTTTCAGCCGGAAAACCATCAATCACGTTTCCGGTAACTCCTGCTGCCCAGATCACATTATTTGAAGGAATTTCTTTTCCGCTTTTCATATATACTTTATCCCCATCATAATCCGTCACGTATTCCTGACTCAGGAAAGTAACTCCTAAATCTTTCAGATATTTTTCAGATTTTTCCTGAGATTCATCACTCATCACCGCAAGTGGTTTTTCTGTAGAACTTATCAGGATAATTTTAAGATGGTCAAAATTCATATAAGGATAATCTCTCGGCAGAATTTCTTTTTTCATTTCTGCAAAAGCTCCAGCCAACTCCACTCCTGTCGGTCCGCTTCCTACGATTACAATATTCCAGTTTCCGTCATCGCTTCTGCTTTTTTCCAGAATAAGCTTTTCAAACGTCATAAGAACATGGTTTCTTATACTAATGGCTTCCTGGGTATTTTTCATCCCGAAAGCTTTTGACTCCAGATCTTTATTTCCGAAAAAATTGGTTTTACAGCCTGTTGCAATCACTAATTTATCATAAGTGAATTCCGCCTCATCCGTAATCACCTTATTATGAACCGGATCAATCTCTTTAACCTCTGTTAAACGAAACTGTGTATTTCTGGATTGCTGAAAGATTTTTCTGAATGGAAAAGAAATATTGGAAGGTTCTATCCTGCCACACGCTACCTGATAGAAAAGCGGCTGAAACATGTGATGGTTTACCCTGTCGAGAACAATTACTTTTTTATTTTTATTGTTCAGAGTTTTTGCAAGTTGCAATCCCGCAAAACCGCCTCCTATAATGATGATCTTTTCGCGTGTTTCCATATTACACAAATTTACTTATTTTATTTAGTATTTTTTCGCTTAAAAAGTTAGTTTTGCAAAACTTTATGAGCCCTAAAAAGTATACCAAAAAGACTGCCAAAAAGATCCATAAAAGCCGTCGGAAGAACTATTTTTTCCGTCGCAAGATCGTCTTGGTATTACTTCTTATTGCTCTTATCGGAACCGGATTGTATTTAAAAAGCTCCATCAGCTATTACTATGCTTTATATTTTAATAAATTTAAGCATAAAAAGCTTCATAATACTGAAGCGGAAACACTTAGAATTCAAAAAATCCTTTCCGATAATCTGGATAAAACCTATGGTTTTGATGTCTCTCACTATCAAAATAAAGAAGACATCAGTTGGGACAGCTTAAGTATTGGCAATAAAACCATTCCTTTAGAATTTGTGGTAATGCGTGCAACCATGGGAAACCGCAGTGCAGATAAGCACTTTGATGAATTCTGGCAGCAGGCTAAAAAACATGAATTAATACGGGGAGCTTATCATTTTTACAGAGCAGATGAAGATCCCGTTATTCAGGCTAACAACTTTCTAGAAAATGTACATTTAGAAGATGGCGACTTACCTCCTATTTTAGATATTGAAAAAATTCCCAGACGAAAATCTAACAAGAAACTGATTGAAGATTTAAAAGTCTGGTGTAAAATTGTGGAGGAAAGATATGGCGAGAAACCTATCATTTACACCTATTATCATTACTATAAAGATTTCCTGAAGGGTGAGTTTGATGATTATCCGCTCTGGCTCGCCAACTACAATGATGTACCGACTCCGTCTCCCGATGACAACTGGGACTTCTGGCAATTTACGGAAAACGGAATCGTACACGGAATTAACACTAAAGTGGATCTGGATATCTACAATGGAAATTCCTGGTCTTTAAAAAGGCTGACTTTGGATTAGTTTTTCAAAAAATCAATGACATCTTTATTCAAATCTTCTGCAATTTCAAAAGGAAGGTAATGCGTTGCTTTGGGATAAATTTTAAGCTTCGCATTGGGAATTTCCTTTGCCATCATTTCGGTATGCTCTTTTTTAATCACATCATTTTCTCCGGCAAGAACCAGTGTAGGATTTTGAATCTGATGTAAAGTCTTTTTGCTGATATTAGGTTCGTTCAGCATTAAATTCAACAATCTTTTTTCAGTTTCATTCTCCGGCTGATTGGCCAGATTCATGACATATACTTTACTTTTGAAGTTCTTCAGTAAGTCTTCATCTACGCCTTTTGGAAATGCATTGGCTCCAATAATGATCAACTTATTAAGATGTTGAGGATATTTTAAAGCAAATTCCAATCCTGTATTCCCACCATCGCTCCAACCTAGAATATTGGCTTTGGGAATGTTTAAATGATCCATTACATTTTTCAGATCATCGGCAAAAATTTTATAATTCAAATCACCTTTGGTAAAATCTTTACTTTTTCCCTGCGCTCTCGTATCGATAGCAATTACCTTAAACTCTTTCGAAAGTTCAGGAATCTGTTTGTAAAACTCCTGAATACTTCCTCCGTTTCCATGAAGCAAAACCAACGGCTCTCCTTCACCATAGATCTCATAATACAATTCTGCATCATTTAATTTCACAGTTTTTCCGACAGCATCATTTTTACCATAAACAGAACTCTCTGCTTCAATATTATACTGACTGAGATCGGGAGCCAAGATTGAAACTTTATTATCATTCTCTTTTACCTCGTCTTTGATATTTTTCCCGTTTTTATCCACTTTTACATCAATATTAATTGCAGGTGCCGCAATAGTCATTTTTTGCCAGTCTCCATAGAACTTTCTGATATATCCTGTTCTGAATAAAGCCGCACTAATGGTTATTCTTCCCTGAAATCTTTTCAAAAACTGTATTCCTACGAAAAATTTCCCCTGAACCCAGATATTCCGATCGTTAACATCTAAAGTAAAGGTATCGTCTTTTATCATATCTTTCGTCAGCTCAACAGTAATTTCTTCCTCCAGAATATTTTTATCCGGAAAGCCGTTTTTTTTCCGAATAGATGCTGTAACGCATAACAACCGGCTGATCGGAAGTATAGCTTGCAATGTTCAGATTGATATTTTTTATTTTCGATTTTTTGTTCGTACTAAATTCTAAAGCCGTTTCACCCAAAAAGTTCTCATTTTTAACATCCGGATTTACAGAATACATGACACTCTTTGTTTTGGTATTCACTCCCCAGTTTTTATCTACCAATTTTTTAGGTTTAATCTTTACCTCATCAATATTTTTCACCTTTTCTTTCAGGAAAATCTTTTGTCCGTCTACATTTTTAAAATTTTGGACAGATAGTGAATATTTTTCATATCCGGGAACTTCTATCAATATAGGTTTTGTAGTATTGATAGTGGAAAGATCTATAGAAAAGTGTCCGGTCTCGTCTGAAATTACTCCGGTCTTTTCTTTTTCCACACCTACTTTTACATAAGGAATCGGTTTATTTTCGTCTTTAGAAAATACAGTTGCCGAAACAATTTGCGCATGGAAAGAAACCGCAAGAAGTGAAAGAAATAGAATACTCAGTTTTTTCATGGTAAAAATTTGAAGCAAAAATCCTTATTTATTCTATCAAAAGCTCACAACAGCTTATTAAATTTAAGGATTGAATTGTTAAATTTTTTCTAAAACATCACCTTAAAGTGAAATTAATTATTAAAAACATTTAAAACCATTCTGTATCAAAAAATATTTTCTCTCTTGTAAAGCTTTATATTTTTGTATTTTCGCGCAACAAATTTTTTATAGAAATGAATTACGTTGCTGCTGAAAACCTTACCAAATCTTACGGAATAAAAGTTTTATTTAAAAATATCTCTTTTAACATCAATGAAGGTGATAAGATTGCTATTGTAGCCAAAAACGGAAGCGGAAAATCTACCCTTCTGAAAATCCTGATGGGAAAAGAAATTGCAGACAGCGGAAATGTAATCATCAATAAAGATATTCAGGTTGTTTTATTTGATCAGGAAATCGAATTTGATCCGAACCTTACTGTAGATGAGTTTATGATGACTTTAGATTCTGCTCCTATCATGGCGCTTAAGAACTATCATCAATCGCTTCATTCTACCGACACCAATTTCATCGAAAAGGCTTTGGCTGAAATGGAAGTTCATAAAGCATGGGATCTTGAAAATGAAATGAAACAAATTCTCTCTCAGCTCAAAATCACCAATCTTGAAGCTAAAATGGGAACACTCTCTGGAGGACAGGTAAAACGTGTTGCCTTGGCAAAACTATTAACTGAAACCCGAGCTGAACACCGCCATACTTTACTGATCATGGATGAGCCTACCAATCACCTGGATGTAGAAATGGTGGAATGGCTTGAAAATTATTTAAATAAAGCAAAAATAACGTTACTGTTAGTGACTCACGACAGATATTTCTTAGACAGCGTTTGTGATATTATCTGGGAAATGGAGGACCAAAATCTTTATTTTCACAACGGTTCTTATGCTACCTATCTTGAAAATAAAATGATTCGTGAGGATAATATGAATGCAACCATCGACAAAGCCAACAATCTTTACAGAAAAGAGCTGGAATGGATGCGAAGACAACCTAAAGCAAGAACTACAAAATCGAAGTCGAGGATCGATTCTTTTTACGAAACTGAAAAAGTAGCTAAAACCGATACAAGAAAACAAGGGCTCGAACTCGATTTTGAAATGAAAAGGTTGGGGAGCAAAATTCTTGAACTTCATCATATTGATAAAAGCTTTGGAGACAAAGTTTTGTTAAAAGACTTCAGCTATCAGTTTCAAAGGGGAGAAAAAATAGGAATTGTAGGTAAAAACGGTGCCGGAAAATCTACACTTCTTAATATTATTCAAGGGTTTGAAAAAGCTGATAAAGGAGAAATAGAAACCGGAGAAACGATCTCTTTCGGATATTTTTCACAAAAAGGCTTAACGTATAAAGAAGATGAAAGGGTTATAGATTTCATTAAAGAAATTGCCGAATTTTATCCTTTAGCCAATGGAAAAAGCCTTTCTGCTTCTCAGTTTTTAAGATTATTCTTATTTGATGATCAGTCACAGTATTCACCAATTTCAAAGCTTTCGGGTGGAGAAAAGAGAAGACTGCATCTGATGTATATTTTATATCAGAATCCTAACTTTTTGATTTTCGATGAACCTACGAACGATCTTGATCTTCCTACTTTGACAGTTCTTGAAAATTTTCTGCAAATGTTTCAGGGTTCATTAATTATAGTGTCTCACGACAGATATTTTATGGACAGAATTGTAGACCACATTCTGGCTTTTGAAGGAAACGGAAAAATAAAAGATTTTGTTGGTAACTTTTCAGAATACCGTGAAGCAAAAAGTCGTGAAGAGTCTTTAGAAAAATCGACTGCTCAAAAAGCAGAGCCTGTAAAAGAAACTGTTTCGGCTCCATCTCAAAATTCAACCAAAAAGAAAAAACTTTCTTTTAAAGAGCAAAGAGAACTTGAACAAATTGAAAAAGAAATGCCTGAACTGGAAGAACAGAGAGGTAAAATATTGGATCAACTGAACAATGAAGCTGATTATGAAAAGATTTCCAAACTTTCTGCAGATTTAGAATCTATTTCCGAAAAACTGGAAAATCACGAGATGAGATGGCTCGAACTTCAGGAAATTCTTGGAGAAGCATAAAATAAAAGGTTCATGAAATTTCATGAACCTTTTTTATTTAACCTAAATGAATGATTTTCCCTTCTTTTGCACTTTCCTCCGCAGCTTCAATAATTCTCATATTCTGAATTACTTCGTGTCCCGGTGAAGGTAAAGCATATCCAAAAACAATATGTTCATAAATCTGTTGGTAATAATTCATATAATTACCAGCTTCACTGGAAGTCAGAATTCTCTCAGTTTCTGAATTGGCATTGATGAAGTTTAAAATTCCATCAGCTTCTTTTAATGGCTTTGTCCATTCTTTTCCATATTCAGGAATTACTCCTGAAACCAATTCGCTTTCCTGATCATCAGTTCTTTCCTGCAAAAAGCTTCCTTTATCTCCATGAAGAATATATGCATAATGTGCTTCTTTACTAAAAACAGAAGACTTCAGCCTTATTCTCAGATCATTTGTATAGTAAAGAAGAATTTCAAAATAATCATTGGCAAATTGTTTTCCTTTCATAGAAAATATATCGGCAAATAATTTTTGAGGAGAGCCAAAAAGCTGTGTTACCTGATCAATAAGATGCGCTCCCAAATCATGCAAAGAGCCGGATCCGGCCTGTTCCGGATTTTCTTTATGTTGTTTTCCGCTTGCTTCTGTTCTGAAACGGTCAAAACGCATTTCAACTTCTTTCAGGTTTCCCAGGTTATTTTCCTGAATGATCTTCTGTACCTGTAAATAGTCTCTGTCAAATCTTCTATTTTGGTAAACGCTAAGAAACAATCCTTTTTCATCAGCCAATTTTACCAAATCTTCAGCTTCAGCTAATGTCACGGTAAAAGGTTTTTCAACGATTACATTCTTACCCGCATCTAAAGCCATTTTTGCATATTCAAAATGAGTCTGAACCGGTGTATTAACTACCACAACTTCAATATCTGCATGATTCAGCATATCTTCCACTGACCGATAAATAGTAGCTTCCGGATATTTTTCTTTTGACTCTTCTTTGCTTCTTTCCACCACTGCCGACATAAAAAAACCGGGATGTTCTTTCAAAAAAGGAGCATGAAAAACCTTCCCACTCATTCCAAAGGCACAAAGCCCAACTTTTACCAATTGCATACTAATATTTTTAACAAAGATATTTATAAATACATTTTAGTAAGATTACCCAATTAGAAAATTTTAACAAATTTTATGATAAAAATCAGGAATATTATTTTTAATAAATCTAAATAAAAACAAATAATTAATTAGCTTTGCACCTTATTTAAAACTACTCTAAATAAACGTACAATGAAAAAGCAACTGGTTACTTTAGGATTATTATTTACAGCGATCTCTTTAGGCGCGCAAATGAGAAATACTGAAGCTGATACAATCAGGATTCAGACTATCGAAGACGTCAATCTTCATAAGACAGGAAATCCTAATAAGGCAAAATCATCATCACTAAAATCTAATTTGACTGTGATGGAAACCCCTCAACCAATTGCCATTGTTACTCACGAAATTATAGAACAACAACAAGCGAAGCAGCTTAGTGACGTACTTCAAAATGTAAACGGGATGTATGTAACTTCTTCCAGAGGTAATTCTCAGGACAGTTTCGGAGGAAGAGGTTTTATCTTAGGAAATGATAATATCTTAAAAAACGGAGCCAGAATAAACAGTGGAGTTTTCCCGGAAGTAAGCGGATTGGAAAGAGTTGAAGTATTAAAAGGAGCCAACGCAATGCTTTACGGAAATACAGCTGCAGGAGGTGTGATCAACATGATCACAAAAAAACCAAAATTTAATTTTGGAGGGACGCTGGGAATGAATGCAGGAAGCTGGAATTCTTACAAGCCAACTGTTGACGTTTATGGACCATTATCTAAAAATATTGCATTCAGAGTTAACGGAACTTATGAATATGCTGAAAGCTTCAGAGATGTTGTACAATCTGAAAAATATTATTTCAACCCTTCATTCTTATTTAATCTAAGTGAAAAATCACAATTAATTGTTGAAGCAGATTATCTTAAAAATAACTTTACTCCAGACTTCGGAATCGGATCAATTACGAATAAAGACTTAAGCTATTCATTGGTTGATACCTTACCTAGAAGTACTTTCTTTGGAACCGATTGGCAATACCAGGATGTGCAACAAGCTTCAACGAATGTTACATTCAATCATCAGATTAATGATAAATGGACATTAAATGCTTCAGCGTCATATCAAAATTACACGAAAGATTATTTCTCTACGGAAAGAGTGCAGTGGGGATATGCAACACCAACTGCAACCCGTTTATCTTGGACGACACCATTCAACAAAACTTATAACGAACAAAACTATGGTTCTGCACAGGTAAATCTAAATGGAGAATTTAATACCGGAAAGATAAACCATAAAGTATTAATCGGAACAGATACAGATTATAGCCAATCAGATGCTTATACTTATACTCTTAAAAACGTTCCAACAAACGTATTATATTTAGATGATCCAAGCTCTTGGGATAATGGAAGCTTAGCAATGCCAGAGTCTACTTTAGCAACTAACACCAGAACAAGAACAAGAAGAATTGGTGTTTATGCACAAGACTTCATCAGTTTAACCAAAAAATTCAAAGTAATTGCAGGACTTCGTTGGTCATATATTGAAAATATGCCTTCTTTAAAGACAACCTTCGCAACTGCTACAAAACCACAAGATAAAGCAGAGGTAGCAAATTCTGCTACTTCAGACCAGGCTGTTTCACCAAAAGTAGGTTTGGTGTATACTCCTAATGAAAATCTTTCTGTTTTTGCAACTTATACCAATTCATTTGCTGCAAATACAGGACTTGATGCATTCACTTTACAATCATTAAAGCCGTCATTAATTGACCAGTATGAAGTAGGTGCAAAGAAAAATTTTTGGAATAATGCTGTTGCCATCAATCTTTCTCTTTACCAGATTATATACAGAGATTATTACCAAGCGTATGTAGATCCTGCAACCAATGCTGCTTCTACAGATCCTAGAAATTTAAAAGAATTTGTAGGTAAAATGAGAAGCCGCGGTGTAGAATTAGACATTACAGGTAATCCTATGTCTAACCTTTCAATCATTGGGGGTATTTCTTACAACAACTCAGTTTATTTGGATACTCCGGACAGAGTTGGTTATGTTGAAAATCAAAGATTGGTTAGAACACCTGCCACAACAGCAAATCTATCAGTATTTTATACTCTTACTCAAGGAATTAAAGGTTTAAAAATTGGAGCAGGAGCTTATTATATTGGTGATAGATTGGCTGGATGGAATGATACAAAAACTGGTAGCAGTACAAGTTTAGCTGCTAGAAACGGAGTAAGTAGAGTTTTTGAACTAAAAGATTACACTACTATTTCTTTATCTGCAGGTTATGATTGGAAGAAATTCTCAATTCAAGGGAAAGTTGGAAACTTATTTGATGTAGTTAATTATAACGTTCATGAAAACTACTCTGTAAACCCAATTACACCAAGAAATTTCTATTTCACACTGACTTATAAACTGTAAGATTAAATAATTTTTCAAATAAAAGTGGAAGCTGCATTTTTGCAGTTTCCACTTTGAACTTTATAAACAAAAACAATTAAGATATGGATAAGATTAAAGACACAAGAAGTTTCATGCGAATTACCCACCGCTATTTAGGATTTTTCCTTGCCGGTATTATGGCCGTGTATGCGGTAAGTGGTGTTTTACTGATTTACAGAGATACCGATTTTCTGAAAAAAGAAAAGAAAATCGATAAAGTCATCGCTAAAAACCTTTCCGAAAAAGAACTTGGAAAAGAATTAAAAATGAAAAACCTTGAAGTAGAGAAAACGGAAGGAAGTGTTTTGAAATTCAAACAGGGAACTTACGATACTGCTACAGGTCAGGCAAAATATACAAAAAAAGAGCTTCCTTTCGTGTTGGATAAAATGACAAAACTTCACAAATCTCAGTCGAAAGACACTCTTTCTCCATTAAATGTTTTCTTTGGAATCGCTTTATTTTTCTTTGTTATCTCAAGTTTCTGGATGTTCAATCCTAAAACAAAAGCATTTAAGCGTGGGATGGTATTTACCGTTGTCGGACTTATTGTTTCTATCATTCTTATATTTATTTAAATTGTAAAATCATCAAACAAGGTGTTCAAATAATTATAGATTAATTTTAACAAAAATTAAGAACAGTATAAAAATCACCTTAAAATGAGTTACATGGCATATTTATTGTTTTTAAATAATTATCAAAATAATAAACATTAATTATTAAAAAGATAAAGTATGAAAAAACTAATTTTAGCAGGAATATTTGCCATTGGCGGATTGACAGCAACTGCGAATGCTCAGATACAGAAGGGGAACTGGTTGGTAGGAAGCAGCCTTCTATCCAGTAACTTCGGACTAAATACAGGGGGAGGTTACAACATCTCTATCCAGCCAAAAGGCGCTTACTTTATTGAAGATAATGTAGCAGTCGGTGGGTATGTAAATCTTGGGATCAGTAAAGTAACTAACGGAAGCCCAACAAGATTTGATTATGCAGCAGGTGGTTTAGGACGTTATTATTTATCTCCTGGAGAAAAAGGAGTAGATAATTTATTGAACCACGGAAGATGGTTTTTTGAAGGAAATGTTGGGATCGGAGGATCTTCTGTAGAAAATGGAAACTCAACTACTGGTCTTGATTTCGGAGTTGGTCCGGGATATTCTTACTTCATTACTCCAAATATCGGATTAGAAGGATTAGTAAAATACCAAGGACAAGCAGGATTCGGAAATGAAGGATTGAATTCTAATATTACCTTTAATGTAGGATTCAGTATTTACATTCCAACATCAAAAGCTAAGCAGGTCATCAGAGAAGCGAAATAAAGTTTCTTGTAACAAAATATGAAATCGGCTCGGAAAAATTTCCGAGCCGATTTTCGTACAAATTAAAACTAAACTATAAAAAATCAAATAAATCATGTATTGGGTTGGGGCGTATATCTCAGATACGGCTTTATTTCTCTTACTCCTTTCGGGAATATTTTTTGGGCATCTTCAGTTGAAACTGATGGTGGAACAATCACATCTTCTCCATATTTCCAATTGACTGGAGTAGCAATTTTATGAGAATCCACCAATTGTAAAGAGTCTAACACTCTTATGATTTCATTAAAATTTCTTCCTGTAGACGCAGGGTACGTAATAATCAATCTTACTTTTTTTTCAGGATCAATAATTAATAGAGAACGAACTGTAGCTGTTGCCGAAGCATTCGGATGAATAAAATCATACAATTCGGAAATCTTCCGGTCTTGGTCTGCAATAATAGGAAACTGCACTTCTGTATTCTGGGTTGCATTAATATCTTTGATCCAGTTATGATGATCTTCTACTCCATCTACACTTAGAGCAATTGCTTTTGTATTTCTTTGTTCAAACTCAGATTTTAGTTTTGCTGTAAAACCCAATTCGGTTGTACATACCGGTGTATAATCTGCAGGATGAGAAAATAAAATTCCCCAGGAATTTCCAAGAAAATCATAAAAATTTAAATTGCCGTTCGTAGACTCTGCATTGAAGTCTGGTGCTATATCTCCTAGTTTAATTGACATATTATTTCGTTTTATTAGTCTACAAATTTAGTAGGCTTTTTGAAACTGGCAAAATTTTTGTTGAAAAAAAACTAAAAAAAATAAAGTTTAAAAATTTATGGAGAAAACTAGCTTGAGATATTTTGATGTTGTGTACAAGGTTTTGGAAAACTGGTATTTAACATTTGCTGAGCTCACCCCAAAACTGATGGTGGGAATTATTGTATTTTCTTTTTTCCTTTTTACCAGTAAATACCTCAGCCAAATAGCGGTAAAGCTTTTTCATAAATTTTTTCCAAAAAGCCAAAAAGAAAGTTCGCTTGTTACTTTAATCAGTGTTTTCAGATTTTTAATTATGATCATGGGAACATTTATCTCATTAGAAATTATGGGATTCAGCGGTTTCCTTTGGAAATTTATCGGAAGTTTGGGAGTTGCAGGGGTTATTGCAGGGGTTGCCTTAAAAGATCTGGTTTCCAGTATATTTTCAGGAATGCTCATTGGCATTGATAAAGCTTATAAGGTCGGAGATTATATTACCATAGGAAACCACTCCGGAACCGTACAGGAAATCGGTTTTTTAACCACAAAAATTCTGACAGATGATGGAAAGAAAGCTTACATTCCGAATCAGGTTGTTTTTAATGCTCCATTTTACAATATTACAGCCTCTCCACAGCGAAGAATTATTTTAAATTTTGAAATTCCGGCTGATGAAGACATCAGCAAAGCTCAAAAAGGAATTTTAGAAATTGTCAAAAATCTGGAAAATGTAGACCGTTTAGACAATGTGGAAGTTATTTTCACCGATTTAAAGCAAGGCGTTTTTAACCTTCAGGCAAAATTCTGGATGAAAGTAGGAGCCAATATGGTTCAGCTGAAGAGTGAAGCCTTTTTAAAAATAAAACAACGCCTCGACGCAGATGGAGTTCAATTGGTAACTCCAACAAGCATAAGCATCACCAATGGAGAAATCGGCACAAATGAAGGCCACAATTAATAAAAAAAGCAGTCAATATGACTGCTTTTCTTTTTTATAAATCTTTACAATTATCTTCCAATAATTAATTTTTCAGTTACTTTCTCACCATTTTCTAAAACAATGGAGATAAGGTAATTCCCGTTCGTCAGATCGTTAACTTTAACTTTCGTTTCACCTTTAAAGTTTCCGTTTTTCATCAATCTTCCGGAAGCATCAAACAATGAATAATCCGCTTTTTGTGATTGATTTTTCAATTTAATGTTAACCACATCATGAGAAGGATTAGGATAAATTGAGAAGTTTTTAATTTCAGATTCTGATGTTCCCAATGTTTGAGTAATTGAGAAATTTGAAGAGTTGACTGCAAAATAAATATTATTAAGCGCTTTTACCATAATTCTTGCTGAAGCAATATTTTCATTAGGCAGATTCACAGATGCAGATCCATTGTTCGGAACACTTGCTGCCAAAACCGTATTAAAATTTACACCTCCATCTTTTGAAAGTAAAATCGTTACATTTTGAGTATTGATCGTTCCTGTGTTTGTTCCGGCTACATTCCAGGTAACATTAGTTGTTGTACCTCCATTATAAGCAGTATTACTTGCATGTGAAGATACCGTGAAAGGTCCATCAGCAGTAACTGTAACCATCATTGCATCCCTTGCAGCCTGATTTCCTGTTGCTTTATTATCATTCACAAGTAGAGAAAAATTCAATGTTCTTGCAACACTTGGAGTCACTTCCCATTTTGGGATCAGGTTATTAGCTACAACAGAGCTTAATACCGGGAAATATCTGGAAGGAGAAATTGTAGGTGACAAAGAACGATAAACCGGACCTGCCGTTGCTGTAGAAACCGGAGGTTGAGTATTAGAAGTATTATCATATTGCTCCCACAGATAAGTGATCGGATCTCCGTTAGGATCTGTTCCTGTACCTGTTAACACAAAAGCAGTCCCGTTTGGAATAATATAATCTGCTCCTGCATCTGCTGTCGGAACCAAATTATTATTTGAAGTTTTCACAGAACAATCCGTTCCTCTTTGTAGCACAGCATACATTTCCAGCACATTGGCAGCATGAAAGTATGCGTCACTATTGTTTTGAACATTGTTTGCAGAACCACAAATTCCTGCGTATGCCATAATCGTAGTTCCACTTCCCGGTTCATAAGCGGTAGAATTATTGGCATTACCACTGCACGAACCTGTACTCGCTCTGAAAGTATGGTTGCCCCCAAACTGATGCCCCATTTCATGAGCTACATAATCAATATCAAAAGGATCTCCAATTGGAGCTCCGGAACCTGTAACTCCTCTTGCTTTATTGGTCGTACATATTGATCCTAAATAAGCAACACCACCTCCACCAGTACTGAAAACATGCCCAATATCATAATTAGCCGTTCCAATTACCGTATTAATATTGGTCTGGTTTTCACCAAGCATGGTTGATCCATTGTTATTCGTATAAGGATCAGTAGTTCCATTCGTATAAATTAATAGATTATTATTGGCAATCATAACCATAGTAGATGATATCGTCTTTTCATAAACACCATTTACTCTTGTCATTGTCGTAGCCATTGCAGCCATCGCTCCTGCTACCGTTCCACCGTGGAAAGTAGTATATTCTCCAGTTGCAGCCAAAGCTAATCTGTATGTTCTGAACTGCCCATCAAACACTATAGGTGCTTTATTTGTGGAAGCATTATTTTTCAAATTATCTAATTCGTTTTCAACATGACATTCGAAAAGTCTGTCATTTTTTGGGAGGTCTTTTCTTTTATACAAAATAAAAGCCGACTGGTCTTTTGCATAACTGTCCAGATAGCTCACTTCCCAGTTATCAAAATACATCACGCTAATTCCTGTCTGCGGAGTTACACTGAAACGAATAGAATTTTCAGGATGCTCTTTTTGCCAGCCAATGTAAGAGCGGATTTCCGGAAATTTAGCCTGTAATTCGGGTTCCATTACAGAAGCTTCCTGAATAATGTAATCTCTAGTTTTTCCATCCGAATCAGGGAATTTAATGATTAAACTTTCATCTTTGGAAAAACGTTGGGGAGCATGTTTAAGATCAGCTTTAATTCTTCCCAGGTCCAATTGATACAATGAAAAAGTATTCGGAGTGGTCCATCTCGGACTTAAATTTTCCCTACTTACTTTGCTGTCTTTTAATTTTGACCAGTAATTCTGCTGACCAAAACCTTGTGCTGCGATCAATAAGCACGAAACAATAAATGTTTTAGTTTTCATGAGAGTAATTTTATATATTAGTATTTAAGGGTGATTTTTTTAAAGGTAATATTTCCTGTTAATTTTAATAAAATATTAGGTGAAATCCTGCTTGATTTATTAAAATCAGGATTATCAAATTCCGTAATTTTTACGTAAAGTATATTTTTATCTAAACTTATCTTTTCAATTAAAACATCATTAGAATTTTTCAAAGGAGGCTTAATGATAAGGTATGTTTCGTTTTCAACAATTACAGGAACTGGAGAGAATCTGTTTCCTTTATTATTTTTATGGATAAGCTTAAAGACGTCATCCATTTTTTGTTGAGAATTAATAAGAAGAAAATCTTTCGGAGTTAAAGTAAACGGATAATGGTATTTATCTTCAAATTGAATTTCCTTTCTTTGAGACACCGCATTACTGCTGACAACTTGAGATTGACAATTAAAGAATAAAAAAAGAAAAAAATATAGATATATTTTCATTTTAAAACCCAATTATTGTAAAAATAATAATTTTAAAATGAATACGTTACATAATAATTAAAAAAACCGTTCCAAAAAATGAAACGGTTTTAATTTATGTGAAAATTTTAGGATTAAGCTAAAACTTCTTTTACTTTGTTTGCAGCTTCTTCCAAAGTAATTGCAGAGTGAACTGGAAGACCAGACTCATCAATTAATTTTTTAGCTTCAACAGCGTTAGTTCCTTGTAATCTTACGATCAATGGAACAGGAAGGCTACCCATAGCTTTGTAAGCATCTACAACTCCTTGAGCAACTCTGTCACATCTTACGATACCTCCGAAGATGTTGATCAAAATAGCTTTTACGTTTGGATCTCTCAAGATGATTCCGAAAGCAGTTTGTACTCTCTGAGCATCAGCAGTTCCACCAACGTCTAGGAAGTTTGCAGGGTTACCACCAGATAATTTGATGATATCCATAGTTGCCATTGCAAGACCAGCTCCGTTTACCATACAAGCAACGTTACCGTCTAGTTTTACGAAGTTAAGACCAGCTTCACCAGCTTCAACATCGATAGGATCTTCTTCTCTTGTATCTCTAAGAGCTTCAAGATCTTTGTGACGGAATAATGAGTTACCATCCAAAGTTACTTTAGCATCAACAGCGATAATTTTGTTATCAGAAGTTTTTAATACAGGGTTGATCTCGAAAAGAGAAGCATCGATTCCTGTATAAGCGTTATATAAAGAAGAAATGAATTTTACGAATTCTTTGAAAGCATTCCCCTCAAGACCTAAGTTGAAAGCAATTTTTCTAGCTTGGAAACCTTGAAGACCCAAAGCTGGATCGATCAATTCATTGTGGATTAAATGAGGAGTTACTTCAGCAACGTGCTCAATATCCATACCACCTTCAGTAGAATATACGATTGTATTTTTACCTTCAGCTCTGTCTAAAAGAATAGAAACATAAAATTCTTTAGTTTCAGTTTCTCCCGGATAATATACATCCTCTGCAACCAATACAGAATTTACCAACTTACCTTCAGCAGAAGTTTGTGGAGTTATCAACTGCATTCCGATGATGTTTTGAGCGTTTTCTTTAAGCTTATCCATGTTTGGAGAGAACTTAACACCCCCACCTTTACCACGACCACCTGCGTGGATCTGAGCTTTTACTACCCATCCTTGAGCGCCAGTTTCAGCAGTTAATTTTTCAGCAGCAGCTACAGCTTCTTCTACGTTATTTGCTACGTAACCACGTTGAATAGCTACTCCATACTTTGATAAAATCTCTTTAGATTGATACTCGTGAAGATTCATATTATTTTTATTATTTTATTTTAAAAATTAAAGGTTGACAAATTTACTAAAAAGACACGGAAGTTCAAGTTTATTGACTTAAAATTTAAAGTCTGTTTGACTTGATTTTTAACATATCTCTCAAATTTGCTTTATTCTTCGGATAATTTCTCAGATTGCGAACCGATAAAAGGAATTTTTGGAGCCAGAAAATAGCCCGTTAAACTCGCAAAAAGTATCGGAACAAAGTAAGTAAACCCCGTTAAAGTTCCCAAAATAATGGTTGTACTCATAGGAGTTCTGGTAACACAAGCATTAATTGCAGCCATACAGCTCACAATAGCCAATGTTGTATCTACTGTCGGAAATATATTATGAATAATTAAACCCAACGTTGTTCCCACAAAGAAAAGCGGGATAATAAAACCGCCTCTCCATCCTGAAGTTACAGTAATTGCTATTGCTAAAATTTTGAAAATTAAAACAACGATTAAAAATTTCAAGGCATAATTTCCCTCGATAAGCTGATTAATTTCATTGTGTCCGAAATATCTCGTAATCGGAAAATAGAAAGCTATGATTCCTAATACAATTCCGCCTACAAAAGTTTTAATATAAATTGGGAGTTTTCTGTATTCAAAAACTTTTTTGAAAAATTTCACTACAAAAATAAAAATCCATCCAAATAAAGTTCCTACAATTCCGAATAGTGAAGCGTATAGAAAATCATACACTCCGGTGTAATGATACGCCTTCAGGTCCCAAGTTGCCCCGATTCCCAAATGGATAATCAATGCAAACATCAGATAACTGAAACAGCTTGCTACCAATGCAGGAATAATCGCTTTATAATATTCAACTGCATGTTTATGATGAAGAATTTCAAGAGAAAAAAGACTTCCTCCAAGCGGAGCACCGAAAAGCGCCGTAAAACCGGATGCCATTCCGGCAATACTCAAAGAACGTAACTCTTCCCCTTTCAGTCTGAATATTTTCCCCAACCAGGTTCCCGTAGAACCTGTCACCTGAACCAAAGGTGCTTCCGGACCTAGACTTCCTCCCGATGCCACACAGAAAAGCGACGACAAAATCATGGAAGGATTGTTTTTAGGTTCCAATTTCCCTTTATTGAATCGAATATTATTAACAATCAAATGAATTTCTCCCGGATCACCGATAAAGTGAATCACCAATCCCGCCAACAAACCACAAATAGCCATCGTCGGAATCACCATCCAGCCATGAAATTCGGCTAAAAACTCTGTGAAATGCTCAAGAACAATCCAGTAAAGACCTGCGATTATCCCTCCTACAAGACCTGTAATAGCCCACATGAAGAAAGTACGACTGAATACAAATGGATTAAATCTGATGGGTTGATCCAAAAGATTAAAAGTTCGTATTAAACGTCGTTTTCTGTTGATTTTCATTTTAAACTGTTTTTAAAATTACGATCATCATTTGCAGTAATGTGTCCTTTTTTAGATGTAAAATCTATTTAAAATATTTGATAAAATTAAATTCTATTCTTAGCAAAATATAGAATCAGCATTCCCCAGCTCAAGATCATTAATAATCCTCCAAGTGGAGTAATAGGTCCTAAAAATTTAAGGTTAGCACCCAAATAATCTTGTAGACTCAAGAAATAAATACTTACTGAGAATAAAAATGTTCCGGCAATCATTAAAATTGAAGTCCATTTTTCTGATGAAGTTTCAAACTTCAAAATATAGCCGATAATTAATAAGAAAAATGCAGCATACATTTGATATCTCACTCCTGTTTCAAAACTTTCCAGCCTTTCAACAGATAAAATTTTCTTTAAAGCGTGTGCTCCGAATGCACCTAAAATCACAGACAACATTCCGTAAACAGCACCAAAGACTAAAGTAATTGTTTTCATATTATAATTCTTCTAATTCTAGTTTTAAATATTTTTTTGTTTTGTAATCCTGCCACGTTCCAATCATCTTATTTCCTTTTGCATCTGCTTCGATATTGGCTCTCGGAATCCATTGTTTCAGTTCTTCGCTATGATAATCGTCTTCCGTCATCGAAAAATGATTATTAATTAATTCTCCGCTCCAGCTAATCAATTTCTTGTTCTTATCATACCAATAAGAAGCTGAAAAAGAATTGTCTTCATTAATCTGATTGATTAAAACTGTAATAGGATATTTTCCGTCAATGGTTCCTTTATATAACTTATTACTAAAGCTCGTTCTATCAATTTTCTCCGAACCTGATAATAAGTTTTTAGCATAAGGACTCCAGTATTTTTCAAGTTCTTTATAGGTAAATTCAAGTTCATGGCTTCCAAGATCGTCCAATGCTCTCGTCGCATGATTGGAACATCTTCCTGCTACAAATGTGAGCTTATCTTTTCCAAAAAAATATCTGATATCATATAAAGACACTTCTGTAAAGCATCCTTCGTATATTCCAATCTGTTCTTCTGTTTCTTCAGACGGGTTTTTCGCAGACTTCAGCTCAGCCAAGAAATCATTTACTCTTTTCTTAACTTTTTGTTCAATCAAACGCTCCACAGTTTTAATCGATTGATTTTGAAACAAATCCTGAGCGTTGATCAAATTTCCGGTTCTCAAGTCAAAATTCTTCCATATTGAAAAACCTTCAGGATAAGCTCCTGAAGCTTCCCCATCCAATGCAATACTCAAAATATTTTTAGGAGTTTCCAGCTTGTCCCAACTATAGAAATAAACATAGTTGGAATAAGAAGTTGTTCCTGTAGAGACCAGTTTAAATGGATCAGAGCCTGAATTTGGAATGTATTCCAATTCATTGACCTGTAAAAAAGTATTGATTTTATTTTCTACCCTCGGATTTTCAGCATAAGAAATCACCGGAAAAACAGAGTCTTCAGTTTTCGGTGGCAAATCCTTTATGATTAAGTTTTTCTGTTGTGAAAAGCTTAAACCGGAAATCAATAGAAAAAATACAATTTTCTTTTTCACGATACTGGATGTAAAAAATAGGTAACAAGTTTGCCAACTAATACCGCACCTCCCAAAATAATAAGCATAACAGCAAATCTTTTAGAACTCCTGAATCCAGGGTGATTGGTTTTCTTTAAAAACAATCCGAAAAGCACGAATATAATTGCCAGAATAATTTGTAACATTATTGACCTCTTAATCTGTTAAATTCATTGATCACTTCGTGATGACTCACCGTTTTATCTTTAAAATACGTAACAAAGTGGTGCTTCTCTTCTTCTGTTGCTCCTAATTGATTTAAAATATTCAGCAAGTGCATTTTCATGTGACCTTTCTGAATTCCTGTTGTTACTAAAGATCGTAGTGCGCCAAAATTCTGTGCCAATCCGGAAACAGCCAAAATACTCATCAATTCCTGAGCTGAAGGCTTTCCAAGAAGAGCTAAAGAGAATTTTACCAATGGATGTAGATTCGTCAAACCTCCCACAACTCCTACAGAAATCGGAAGGTCGATCCAAAATCTAAAAATTCCGTTATCTGTTGTACAATGGGTTAAAGAAGAATATTTTCCGTTTCTTGCCGCATAAGCGTGAGCACAAGCTTCAGTTGCTCTGAAGTCGTTACCCGTTGCAATGACCACTGCATCTACTCCATTCATAATTCCTTTGTTGTGAGTAGTCGCACGGTAAGGTTCAATTTCAGCAATCGTTACTGCCTGTTTGAATTTTGATGCAAATTCTTCATTGGAAATTCCGCTGTCATCTTTTAAATCTTCAATTTTACAAGAAACCTCAGCTCTTACAATACAATCAGGAGTAAAGTTGGACAAAATATTCATCACAATCTGTAAGGAATTCTTTTCTTCCTGTGTAAAATCTTCACTGATGGCCACTTCTTGTTTCAATGTTTTTCCAAACTGTTCCAGGCAAGAATTAATAAAATTCGCGCCCATAGAATCTACCGTATCAAAACTTGCTTTAAGCTGATAATAATTCGGCATTTCAGAAGTTTTATCAACCAATTTTATATCTAAAATCCCACCTCCACGATTTCTCATATTCGCTGTGATATCATTGGTCGCCTCAATCAGTTTCTTCTTTAAACTGAAATTAAAGAAATGAAGCAATTTGTGAGACTCCACATTAAATATAAAGTGAGTGTGACCCAGCTTTTCATTATTAATAATAGTGGTCTTAAAACCTCCTTTATCGATCCAGAATTTTGCAGCTTTAGAAGCCGCCGCCACAACAGAACTTTCTTCAACCGCCATTGGAAGTGCAAATAACTTTCCATCAATTAAAAAGTTGGGAGCGATTCCGTAAGGCATATAGAAATTGGAAATTGTATTTTCAGAAAACTCGTCATGAAGTTTCTGCAAATCAGCATTTTCGTTCCAGTATTGATTTAATATATGTTGATATTCGTTGTTTCCTTCAAGGTATTCGTTAACTAGCCAATCGATTTTTCCTTGTTTTGTCAGTTTGGAAAAACCTTCTACCGGTTTGTGATTCATAAGTAAGCTATTTTATATAGTAATGTAATACGGCTTTACGATTACACTCATCAATTAATGTCCGTAAATATACTAATTTTGTCTCTGTAAACTGTGGATAACTTCAACCAAATAGGGTTGATATTTATCAATTTTTGGAATTAATTTTGAGCATAAAACTATATTTTTGATTTAGAAAAATGAATGTTGACCGCCTGAAAGAACAGCTCAAAATCCTTACAGATGCTGCGAAACTTCTTTTCAATTATTGATAATTCTTAGATAAAAAAAGGAAGATATTTTTTTAAACCAATAAACTTTAGACAGCTTTAATAATTTATATTCAAAACTCTTATAAAGTTACTGCCGTTATCTGAACTTGTTTTTGTAAATTTGTGTTCGAAATTTTTTACTAGATGAAAGAGAGTGCTGTAAAAAAAATTGCAGTTCTTACTTCAGGAGGAGACGCTCCGGGTATGAATGCAGCATTAAGGGCGGTAGTAAGAACCGCGAACTACTATAATATTGAATGCTACGGAGTAAGAGAAGGCTATAATGGTTTGATCAACGATGACTTCCTGAAAATGGGTCCTCGTTCCGTAAAAAATATAATCAATCAGGGCGGAACCATTCTGAAGTCTGCCCGTTCCATGGAATTTAAAACGAAAGAAGGCCGTCAAAAAGCTTACGACAACTGTGTAAAACATGGTGTTGATGCTTTGGTATGTATCGGAGGAGACGGAACTTTCACAGGAGCAAAAATCTTTAATGAAGAATTCGGAATCAGAGTAATTGGTGTTCCCGGAACGATCGACAACGATATTTTTGGAACTGACAACACAATCGGTTACGATACTGCTTTAAATACTGCGATGGAAGCCATCGATAAAATTCGTGATACGGCAACTTCTCACAACAGAGTTTTCTTTGTAGAAGTAATGGGTCGTGATGCCGGGTTTATTGCTTTAAACAGCGGATTGGCAGCTGGAGCGCTGGATATTTTAATTCCTGAAAGAAAAGACAGTATCGATGAGCTTTTCGTTAATTTCAGAAATGCTGAAAAAACAGGAAAATCTTCAAGTATTGTTGTAGTAGCTGAAGGTGAAAAACTGGCCAACATCTACGAATTAGCAGAAAAAACACAACAGGAATTCCCTGAATATGATATCCGTGTTGCCATTCTTGGGCATATCCAGAGAGGAGGTTCTCCAAGCTGTGCAGACAGAGTTTTGGCGAGCAGATTGGGTTATGGTGCAGTAACAGGATTAATGGAAGGACAAACTAATGTAATGGCAGGAATGCGTTCCAACGATATGGTATACACGCCGATTGAGGAGGCCATTAAAAAACATAACGAAATCAATAAAGATCTTTTACTGATTTCAGAAATTTTAGCAATCTAATATTTTTAATATAATTTAAAAACGAACTATTATGTCAACAATCAAAGTAGGTATCAACGGGTTTGGTAGAATCGGACGTCTTGTTTTCAGAGCAATGACTGAAAGAGACAACATCGAAGTAGTAGGAATTAATGACCTTATCGATGCTACGTACATGGCTTACATGTTAAAGTATGATTCTGTACACGGGATTTTCCCAGGTGAAGTTTCTGTAGAAGGTAACGACCTTGTTGTAAACGGAAAAAGAATCAGAGTAACTGCAGAAAGAGACCCAAGTAACCTAAAGTGGAACGAAATCGGTGCTGATTATGTAGTAGAATCTACAGGTTTATTCTTAGATAAAGAAAGTGCTGCAAAACATATTACTGCTGGTGCTAAGAAAGTAATCCTTTCTGCTCCTTCTAAAGATGATACTCCAATGTTCGTAATGGGTGTAAACCACACTGAACTTACTGACGATGTTAAAATCTTATCAAACGCTTCTTGTACAACAAACTGCTTAGCTCCTTTGGCTAAAGTAATCCACGATAATTTTGGAATCGTAGAAGGCTTGATGACAACTGTACACGCTACAACGGCAACTCAGAAAACTGTTGACGGTCCTTCTGCGAAAGACTGGAGAGGTGGTAGAGCTGCTCTAAACAATATTATTCCTTCTTCTACAGGTGCTGCAAAAGCGGTAGGAAAAGTAATCCCTTCATTGAACGGAAAATTAACAGGTATGTCTTTCAGAGTACCAACTGTTGACGTTTCTGTAGTAGATTTAACAGTAAGAATTGAAAAGGCTGCTTCTTATGAAGAAATCTGTTCAGTAATCAAAGCTGCTTCTGAAGGTGAATTGAAAGGTATTCTTGGATACACTGAAGATGCTGTAGTTTCTCAGGATTTCGTAGGAGATAAGAGAACTTCAATCTTCGATAAAGATGCTGGTATTATGCTTTCTCCTAACTTCGTAAAACTTGTTTCTTGGTATGACAACGAAATGGGGTATTCTAACAAGTTAGTTGATATGCTAATCCACGCTGCTTCTTTATCTAACTAATAAAGTTTAAACTTTGTATATATAAAACCTTCCAATTGGAAGGTTTTTTTGTTAAGAATTTCCGAATAGTTAATGACTTTTATTGTGTACTTTTTTTAGCATCCCCTCCTAAATCAACATTAAACAATTGATAACCAACCCCAAAGCCAAACCATAGATTCCCATTATTATTCCACTGATAATGTTTTTGATTATTAATCTGATCAACTCCACAATAAATTCCGGCTTGCACTTTTTTATATTGAAGCATTAACCCGCTGAACATTGTTAAAGTGGCTGCATTTATATTTTTATCGGCTTCTATTCCCAGAGAATTATTTGAATTTAGCTCAACACTTCCCAATCCTGCTCCTATCTGTACATAAAAATCAGTTGAATAAAACTTTCCAACTCTCCAATTTAATGTTGAACTCAAATTGAATTGTGCCTCAAATGTTTTCTCATCTTGGGGACGAAACTTAAATGGTAAGGTCAATATTCCTACCGAAAACCTATCCGGTTTCTCTGGTATATCCTCTGCTTTTGCCAAGAATTCCTCTTTAGTTACAGTAAAAAGTTTGTAATTGTAATAACTAGCTTTCGGTATTGCCGTAGATCCTTCTTCAAGCACTTTAAATGGAGGATCAACTTTTACAATTATATTCTTGTCACTTACATCCGCAATTTCATACTTAATCCCGTCTTCTAAATAGTTGGGATTTTTAGTTGCGCCATCATATAATTCGGCTTTTTTTAAATCTGTTCCAGTGTGTTTTGCCGGAGCCTTAAAAGTAAAACGTTGCCCAATTTTAATTTCCTGTCCAAACGCTATCCCCACCCATCCGAGCAGAAACAGCAATAAAATTTTTGTTTTCATAGTTATTTAGTTTATTAGTTATAATTATGTGAAAGCTCAAAACAAGGCTTAGCACTAGGTTTTAACCAAATTTAACTAATTTTCAAACACAAAAAAATCACCCTTTTGTGGTATTTTTAATAAAATTTCGAGCATGAAAGATCATTAATCTTTTGATGAAACTGACAAATCTCACCACCTTATTTACATGTAAAATCTGTATTTTTATAGTAATGGAAAACACAATTTTACAACCCCGATTTAAAGAATCATCTCACTTCAAAGATTTTTGGACGAAAGGCAACGGAAAACAGCTTATTGAATTTTCCGGTGCAGAAGTGAATTTTAATGATTTTGAAAAATTTGCACCTTATTTTTACCACGTCGATGAAATTGGAGATCAGGTTGTAAAAGATGTTTATCTTACTAAAAAATTCCATGAAGCATCTAAAGAAATTGAACACTACATCCGAAACGGAGTTTCTGAAAGCGATGCCATTCCGGAGAGTGTAAAAAAACTTTTTCTTCAAACCCAGAACATTCCTGATTGGCTCGATTATGATTTGATCAAATCCGGTGCAGAGCTTTGCATGAGAAGTAATCTTGATTCTCTGATTTCTTTAAGGGATTATTGTCTCATCGGCGGTTATGATTATGCATACCTCAACAAACCCTTGATTGTAACAGAAGCTTTGAAAAAAGGAGCCGTAAAACGTCTTTCTGAAACTTTGGATTTTTGGGTAAATGTTACAAGGTATGATGAGTTGGAAGTTCATAAAAAAGGATACGAATTCGCCATCAAAACGAGATTAATTCATTCTTACGCCAGAATTTCCATCAAAAAACATTACAAAAACTGGGATACAGAAAACTGGGGCGAACCCATCAACTCCTGGGATATGATGGCCACTTATATTGGCTTCAGTCTCGTTTTTTTACACAGCTTACACAAATTAGGAAATACCTTTTCAGAGAAAGAAGAAAAAGGAATTTTCCATCTTTGGAAATACGTAGGCTATTTATTGGGAATCCCGAAAAACCTTCTTCCTAATGATAAAAAGCAGGCTACAGAATATTTTTATTTATGGACCTCTGTTCAGCCTCCTGCTGATAAAGACTCTGTGCTTTTGGCGCATTCACTGCTCAACGAATCACTGGAAAATCCTATCCTGAAATATCAGTTTCAAAGAAAAAACTTACGCTATCTTCATATTTGCTGCACTTGGTTTCTATTGGATGATGAAGTTTGTAAGAGACTTCAGATTCCTGATGTTTCCAACAAAAAAGCTTTTCCAAGAACTAAATGGCTGATCAATAAAATCTACGACAAACTCGTAAGCCGACAAACCAGAATCAATAAGGGAAATAAAGACCAAATGAAAGTATTGAGCGATTATTTAAAGATCACCCACAATTCAAATTTCCATTAAATCTATAAAAAAAATTACCAACACATTCTTTTAATTTTGAATAAGTTAAGGATGAATACCTTATATTTTTTTCACTGTAAAAATGATTTTCTGTAATAAATAATATTAGCTTTTGATCTATAAATTATGTACTTTTGAGAAATTATATTTATACAGATGAGCAACGCAGACGATAAAAAGAAAGCACTTGCCTTAGTGCTTGAAAAATTAGATAAAACATACGGAAAAGGAACTGTAATGACTTTAGGAGACAGTTCTGTAGATAATACAATTGAAGTGATTCCTTCGGGATCTTTAGGACTAGACATCGCTCTAGGAGTTGGAGGTTATCCGAGAGGAAGAATCATTGAAATCTATGGTCCGGAATCTTCAGGTAAAACCACTTTAACACTTCACGCGATTGCAGAAGCTCAAAAAGCAGGAGGAATTGCTGCATTTATTGATGCGGAACATGCGTTCGACAGAACCTATGCTGCTAAGCTTGGAATCGATTTAGAAAACTTAATTATTTCTCAGCCTGATAACGGGGAGCAAGCATTAGAAATTGCTGATAACCTTATCCGTTCAGGAGCTATTGATATTGTAGTAATCGACTCTGTAGCCGCCCTTACTCCAAAAGCAGAAATTGAAGGAGAAATGGGAGATTCAAAAATGGGTCTTCATGCAAGATTGATGTCTCAAGCATTAAGAAAATTAACTGCTACGATTTCAAGAACAAAATGTACGGTAATTTTCATCAACCAGTTGAGAGAAAAGATCGGAGTAATGTTCGGAAACCCTGAAACAACAACCGGTGGTAATGCTTTGAAGTTTTACGCTTCAGTAAGAATCGATATCAGAAAAGCATCTGCTCCAATTAAAAACGGAGATGAAGCGATCGGAAGCCGTGTGAAAGTGAAAATTGTAAAGAACAAAGTAGCTCCACCTTTCAAACAAGCAGAATTCGACATTATGTACGGTGAAGGTGTTTCTAAAACAGGAGAAATTTTGGATCAGGCTGTAGAACAAGGAATTGTAAAGAAAAGCGGATCTTGGTTCAGCTACGAAGAAACCAAATTAGGACAAGGTCGTGATGCAGTGAAAGATGTATTAAAAGACAATCCTGAACTTTCTGAAGAACTGGAAAATAAAATTAAAGAAGAGATTGCTAATAAAAAATAGTAATTTGTTCAAATAATAAAAAGCTCGGCGGGACCAAAGGTCCCGCCGAGCTTTTTATATCAAGTTTTATTTTCGGCGGCGAAGCCGCCGAAAATAAAAAATCAATTAAGGCTTATCTTCCGTTAATTCAAACCCCCAATCTTTCCCTTTCTGGACAGCAGGAATTCCTTTCGCCATCCAAACCGGCGCTCTAGCACCTTTCAAATAATAATCAAAAAACTGCTGTTCACGGATTTGGATATCTTTTCTGTTCTGACGTTTGATAAGATTATGATCGTCACCATTATAATTCAGAAGCCATGCAGGTTTTCCTAAACGTCTCAATGCGGTAAACATTTCAATCCCCTGATACCAAGGCACTGCTCCATCTTTATCGTTACTCATAATCACCACCGGAGTTTTCACTTGATCAATGGTAAACAATGGTGAATTTTTAATATACAATTCCGGAGCTTCCCATAAATTTTTTCCTAATCTACTCTGCGATTTTTCGTACTGAAACTGGCGGTTCATTCCTGAAGACCATCGGATTCCTCCGTATGCAGAAGTCATATTAACAACAGGAGCACCACTCCAAGCGGCTGCATACATATCCGTATGGGCAATAAGATATGCGACTTGATAACCACCCCAGCTTTGACCTTGAATTCCTACTTTACTACCGTCAACCCAAGAATTTTCTTTCAATTTTTCAACACCGGAATTGATATATTCCATGGCTGATTCTCCGGGAAGGCCATCAACATATGAAATATCAGGTGTAAACACCAGATATCCATTGCTTACGAAATAAGAAATATTTAGTCTTGAAGGTGTTGGAGCTGGTGCTACATAACGATTCAGGTTATCGGAAAGCTTTTCATAGAAATACACAATCATTGGGTATTTTTTATTTGCATCGAAATCTTCCGGTTTGTACAGAACTCCTGTAGATGAATTTCCTTTTGGAGTTGTCCAATTTACCAGTTCACTTGTTCCCCAATTATAAGTACTTTGTTGCGGATTAGTATTGCTTAGTCTTTGTTGTTCAGAGAAGTCAGATGTCGCAAAAATATTTGGCGAATCTGTATAGGATTCCTTTACCAAAATATACTCATCTGCATTTTTTGCTTTCTGAAGACTTCGGTATCCCCAAGCATTTTCCATTTGGATTTTCACCGGATCAGAATTCGACTGAACAGATGTTTTGAAAATTCCGTTTGCCTTGGATGTATTATCAAATGCCGATAAATAAATGGAAGCTTTACGGTTTACACTTTTAATGTCTTTATCTAAATCGTACGTATCAAACGTTATTTTATTTTTACGCCCGAATCCGTTCGTAATATTTCTTGGCTTTTTTGATCCATTCAGGGAAAATTCCCAAAGATCATAACGGTCTTTGATAATCACCGACTCATCATTATCCGTCCAAGAAGCGATACCATAAGCACCTGGAAAATCAGGCATATCAAACTCTTCATCCACAAAAGAAACCTGCAATCCGTTATTTAATGGAAGCGTTTGTTTTGTTTTAACATTATAGCTCAGCCAAGCTCCTTTTTCTCTATCAAAAATCACAACAAACTTTCCGAGTGGAGATACCGAAACTGTACCATCCAAATTTTTAATAATTTCGGTTCTGTTACCCGTTTTATTATCAATAAGGAAATAGGTTTTCTTTGTTGAGCCTTCCCATTGCGAAGAAATACGGTTATTCAAGCTGGTAATACCGATGACAAAATCAGCATTTCCATCATTAACCAATCGTAATGTGTCTAAATCTTCCCCATCAATATTTCTAAAGAAATCAGGTTTTTCCGTTTGCATTACAGCCCCATAAGATTTTTTCAAATCGTTTTTCAGTTCCTTCAGCTGTACGGTTTGCAGATAATCATCCTTATAATTCCAGATGTCCACAACAGCGTGGTCATTCGCAATCATAGCAGTATCTTTGGCAACAGGTTTCGGAGCAACTCCAAAATACAATTGCTTGCCATTCTTACTGAATATCGGGAAACGGTTTTCAGAAACCATCCAATTCTTTCTCATTTGAGCATTTTCATTGGTTACAATTTCCTTTTTGTTCGTTTTAACATTAAAATAATACAACTGATACAATTTCACCAGATCATTCTGAGCAGAAGAAGTTCCCACAAATGCCAATTGATTTCCTACTTCATCAAAAGACAACTGTGAAAAATCGCCTTCCATTTCAGAAATTTTAGTTACTGTTCCTTTTTGAAGATCAACTATTTGTACCGTTTCAAGCGCATATTTCTTTGGTTTTGATTTGTCATTATCCTTTTTATCCGCAGGTTTTTCATCTCCGGAATCCTTTTCCCCTTTCTTATCCTTACTTTTTTTCTCTTCAGGTTTTTTAGTTACAAAAACGAGCTGTTTCCCGTTTTTGCTGAATTCATAACGAATTACATTGTCATACGTTGTACTTTTCTCATCCAGCAAATTTCGTACAATCAACTGCAAAGGTTTTGCATTTTTATCCTCATCCTTCTTATCGTCCCCATCTTCTTTATCCGAAATATCGTCAGACTTATCTTTCATATTTTCTAAAAGATAAGCAAGATAAGAGCCACCTTTTTCAGGAATTTTAAATCCTTTTACATTAGGGATTTTTTCTGTTGTGCCACTAGAAAAATTGACGATCGCAAGACTGTCTTTTGTTAATTTATCTTGCTTTAGTTTCTTGTCTTTTACCGCTTTTATATCTTTATACAACGGACGGATCTGGAAAACAGCAAATTTGGAATCACTCGTAAAATCCAATTTTGTGGCTCTCGCAAACTGCTTTGAATTTTTATTTTTAACTGAATACAAAAAAAGAGTGGAATTTCCTTCCTGAGGATCCACAGCATAGGAAATCCATTTTCCGTCATTGGAGATTTTTCTCGCTCCGATATTTTGCCAATTATCATAAACCGAATGATCTAAAGGCTTTTTCTGTCCATACACAAAACAACTCATGATGAGCAGAATAAAAACTGTACTTCTCAACTTCATTTTTAAATACTTTTAAAGTTTAAAAATAAGATATTTCTTCCACAAAACCTTTGTAAACACACCTCACTCATTATAAAAATGTCAAAATGTCACTTTTTATCAAACGGTATTTTTTTTGAGAAAGATTTGGAATAAAAAATTAAAAATATTATGACGAAAGGAAATATCAATGTATCTGTGGAAAATATTTTCCCGCTGATCAAAAAATTCTTATACAGTGATCACGAAATCTTTTTAAGAGAATTGATTTCAAATGCAACAGATGCTACTTTAAAATTAAAGCATTTAACAAGCATCGGTGAAGCTAAAGTTGAGTACGGAAATCCAAAGCTTGAAGTTAAAATCGATAAAGAAAATAAAACGCTTCGTATTATCGACCAAGGAATCGGGATGACGGGTGAAGAAGTTGAAAAATACATCAACCAGGTTGCTTTTTCAGGGGCTGAAGAGTTTTTGGAAAAATATAAAGATTCTGCAAAGGATTCAGGAATTATCGGACATTTCGGACTTGGGTTTTATTCTGCCTTCATGGTTGCCGAGAAAGTGGAAATCTTAACTAAATCTTACAAAGATGAACCTGCAGTTCGTTGGATCTGCGACGGAAGTCCTGAATTCACTTTAGAAGAAACCACTGATAAAACAGACAGAGGAACTGAAATTATTCTTCATATTGCAGAAGATTCTGTAGAATTTTTAGAAGAAGGAAAAATCCGTGAATTATTATTAAAGTATAACAAGTTCATGCCTGTTCCGATTAAATTTGGAACCAGAACCCATACATTACCTTTACCGGAAGACGCTCCGGAAGATACGGTTGCAGAAACTGAAGAAGTTGACAATATCATCAACAACCCTACTCCAGCCTGGACCATTGCTCCAAGTGAACTGACGAATGAAGATTATATGAAATTCTATCACGAATTGTATCCGATGCAGTTTGAGGAGCCTTTATTTAATATTCATTTGAATGTTGATTATCCTTTCAACTTAACAGGGGTTTTATTCTTCCCGAAACTGAGCAATAATTTAAATATTGAAAAAGATAAAATCCAATTATATCAAAACCAGGTATTTGTAACGGATGAAGTAAAAGGTATCGTTCCCGATTTCTTAATGCTTCTTCGTGGAGTAATTGATTCTCCGGATATTCCTTTGAACGTTTCCCGTTCTTATTTACAGGCTGATGGTGCGGTGAAGAAAATTTCGTCTTACATCACGAAAAAAGTTGCCGACAAAATGTCTTCATTAATCAACGAAAACCGTGAAGATTATGAGAAAAAGTGGAATGACATTAAAGTGGTAATCGAATACGGAATTGTAACGGAAGAAAAATTTGCTGAAAAAGCAGATAAGTTCACATTATATCCAACAACAGACGGAAAGTATTTCTTGTGGAATGAATTAGAAGAGAAAATTAAATTAAACCAAACCGATAAAGACGGAAATTTAGTAGTTCTTTATGCTTCTAATGCTGATGAACAGCACAGTTATATTCAGTCTGCAAAAGATAAAGGATATGAAGTCCTTTTGTTAGATTCACCCATCATTCCTCACGTTATCCAAAAACTGGAAACTTCAAAAGAGAAAATTTCTTTTGTAAGAGTGGATTCTGATCACATCAACAATCTGATTAAAAAAGACGAGCCTATCATTTCTAAATTGAATGAAACGGAAAAAGAATCGTTGAAGAAAAATGTTGAAGAAGCTATTAATGATACAAAATTCACCGTTCAGCTTGAAGATTTAGACAGTAATGATGCTCCGTTTACAATTACCCAGCCTGAATTCATGAGAAGAATGAAAGATATGCAGGCAACCGGAGGTGGTGGAATGTTTGGAATGGGAGGATTCCCTGAAATGTACAATTTGGTAGTGAATTCCAACAGTGAGTTTGCCAATCAGGTTTTACAAACAGAAAATACTGAAGAAAAAGAAGGTTTAATTAAGTATGCTTTAGACCTAGCAAAACTTTCTCAGAATTTATTGAAAGGAAAAGATCTGACAGACTTTATTCAAAGAAGTTATCAGAATCTGAACAAATAATTTGACTATTTTATATTGAGGTTTCGGGGCGACAAAGTCGCCCCGAAACTTTTATTTTATGATTAGGTTACAGATTATTAATTGCTTTTAGAATCTCTTTCGGCTCTTCTTTCAAGCCTTGGATATGTTCAGCTTTAAATTCTAAAAATTGTTTAGGTTCAGCAGCATTTTTATACACTTCTTCGCCGTGAGAAAAAGGAATCGTAGAATCGTTTTTACTGTAAATAAATAACTTGGGAAGTCCTTCTGTATATTTCACATCTTCTTTAGCACCATACACATTTTGCATCATCTGATTGATAAAATCTTTAAACTGTGGAGCAAATTTTATGGCGATATCTGCAAATGACGACATTCCGCTATCTATGATCAGTCCGGAAATTTTATCCTTGTTCTCTTTTGCCAAATGAGCTGCAATCTGAGAACCTAATGAAGCTCCGTAGATATAAACTTTAGTATTCTTAATCTCCGGTTTGCTCAATAAAAAATCAACTAATTTTTGTCCGTCACTCGCTACATTCAGGTGAGTCGGTTTTCCTGTTGACTTTCCATATCCTCTGAAATCTACCATCACGACCTGAAAACCATCATCGACCAATGGCTTTGTGATATATTGATAGGTAGAGATATTTCCGTTTGCTCCATGAAAAAACAAAATTGTTTTCTTTTTGGCTTTGGTCTTAGGAGTTAAAAAAACTGCGGTAATCGTATCGGTTTCTACCGGAAACGCAATAAATTTTGGATTTGAAAATTCTAAAGGTTTCATTTCTTTACTAGGCTGGTAAAACTTATCATCCATTTGTGCCTTAGAAAAGAAAATAGTGAATAAGAAAATGAGGGAGAATAAAAATTTTGTTTTCATAAATTAATTTTACGAGCAAAAATAATTCTTTTCACAAAATAATTCACCATAAAAGGATATTCATCTAAGCTTATTTTTCTTTTTTAAAATTTTAAAGCTCACTCAACGGATCCCAAAATAATTTCTTAAAATTTTTAATTCTAAAATTCTCTACCTCAATTCCTTCAGCTTCCAATTTCACCTGAAATTCCGGAACGGACAAAGTTCCCGAACTAGAAATAACCCGATGTGCAGGAACATCTTTAGGACATCCTCCCATTGCTTTTCCTACGTGTCTCGAATGATTAGGATAACCAACTGCTTTAGCAATGGCTCCATAACTCGTTACTCTGCCTTTTGGAACTAACTTTGTGATTTCCCAGACCTGTTGTTTGAAAATTTCATCCATTTATTTTTGCATTATTTTTGGACTTTACACTAAAATATAAAGTTATGAAAAAATCGTTTTTCCGTTTGTTAAATAAAATGAATAAAGTGATTTTACCGAAATTGAGTGATAAAGATCCTAATAAGCTGACAAAATTTCAGAAAGGGATTTTAGCGTATCGTTATTTTGTCCTAATCAATTCTTTAGACTAAAGTCTTATTTAATTTTAGCAATTAAATTTCTGCAAAACTCATAAAGAGGTTTTTCAATCAGTAAATAAATGATAATGGAACAGATCCAGAGCAAAACAAAATTGTGATCGGGTAAATATAAATACGATTTCAGTTTAAGATTAAAATAACTGATGTGAACAAGATAGAAAACGAAAGAAGCATTTCCTAAAAGAATCAGTAGCTTGGTAGAGAGTACTTTGGAAATGAATGTTTTTTCCGACATCAATCCCCAAAAGAAAACAGCAATAGCAACAGACAGAAACAATTCATGAATTAACCTTCCTTCCCATCGTTCTACTCCATGCACAAAATTATTTCGGGCAAAAAGAGCAATGGCAATGGTGAAAATTACGATTCCAATTCCTCCGTATAAAGTCGGATTTTTTAATCGCTTTAAAACTTCCACTCCTTTTTCCTTTTTCATCAGATAAGCCAACAACATCCCGAAAAAGAACTCCAAACTTCTTGCGAAAAAAGTATTTCCCATCATAAAGTTTAATGGATATAAAAAGCCTTCAGAATTACCATTATACCAATGTAAACCATATCCTATGGTACAACTTAGAAGAAAAAGTCCCAACAAAAATGAAATACAATATTTCCAATTTTTCTTCAACAATAAAAATAAAAGAGGCGACAGTAAGTAAAAAAAGAATTCAACCTGAAGCGACCACGCCTGTACAATTCCAGAAACAGAATACTTCTCAAATAATGAGTATAAAAGCGAATACTGCAGGAAATAAATATCTACATTGTTAGAATAGGCAGTATCTAAAAAGAAAAAACTCAGAAGGATCCAATACAACGGAAAAATTCTCGCAATACGGAGCAGAATATATTTTAAATATGATTTTTTGGATTCCAAAGGTGAATCTTCATAGCGATATGCCAACAAAAAACCACTCAAAACAAAGAAAACCGTCACCCCAATATGCCATTCGCTGATAAAACGCATGACTACAAAAGGTAAATCATCACGCCAATATTTACGGTTATGATACACAAATACCATAATAGCCGCGATAGCTCGCATTCCTGTGAGGGCTTCGAATGTATTTTTCTTTAGATTCTCCAATATTAAAAAAATAAAAGGCTTACATGTAAGCCTTTTATCTGAAATTATATAATTCTGATATTAATTTTCCAAGATATAAGAGAACATCAATGGTGCACAGATCGTAGCATCACTTTCAACGATAAATTTCGGTGTCGTAATATCTAATTTACCCCAAGTGATTTTCTCATTCGGAACTGCTCCCGAATATGACCCATAAGACGTTGTAGAATCTGAAATCTGGCAGAAATATGACCAGAACGGAATGTCGTGCATTTCCATATCCTGATACAACATCGGTACTACACAAATTGGGAAATCTCCTGCGATACCTCCACCAATTTGGAAGAACCCTACTCCTTTTCCAGCTGAGTTTTTAGTGTACCAATCTGCTAAATACGTCATATATTCAATTCCTGACTTCATTGTTGTAGCGGTAAGCTCTCCTTTGATGCAGTAAGATGCAAAAATATTACCCATTGTAGAATCTTCCCATCCCGGAACTACGATTGGTAAGTTTTTCTCTGCTGCTGCAATCATCCAAGAATTTTCTCTAGGAATTTCATAATATTGCTCCAAAACTCCAGAAAGAATCATTTTGTACATGAATTCGTGAGGGAAATATCTTTCTCCTTTTGCTTCAGCATCTTTCCAGATTTCAACGATATGTTTCTGTAATCTTCTGAAAGCTTCTTCTTCAGGAATACAAGTATCCGTCACTCTGTTTAAACCTCTTTCCAAAAGATCCCACTCATCCTGAGCAGTCAAATCTCTGTAATGAGGAACTCTTTCATAATGAGAATGTGCCACAAGATTCATCAAATCTTCTTCAAGGTTTGCCCCAGTACAAGAAATAAAATCTACTTTATCCTGACGGATCATCTCAGCAAGAATTTTTCCTAACTCTGCAGTAGACATCGCTCCTGCCAAAGTAATCATCATTTTCCCTCCTTCTTTAAGGTGGGCAACATATCCTTTAGATGCATCCACCAATGCAGCTGCATTAAAGTGAAGGTAGTATTTTTCTATGAACTCGGTAATCGGTTTGCTCATTTTTTTAATTTTTGCAAAGATAAGAATTTTGGGTTGGAAGATAGGTGCTTGAAGTGGGAAGAATTACTAAAACTTAAACCTTCTGTTCTCTTTTTTCTCCGAAAGTTTCTTTTTTGTATCCAATCTTTTCTCTTTTTTAGCTTTTGACGGTTTTGTTGCAATTCGTTTTTTAGGAATAAATAAAGCTTTATCTACAATTTCCAGGATTTTTTCAATGGCTTTATTCTTATTCATCAATTGGGTTCTGCTTTCAGAAACCGTTAAGAATAAAAAACCTTCTGCATTGATTCTGTTCTTTAACTTATTTTGAATCAATTCTTTTTGATGGTCATTAAAAAATTCAGACTCTGAAACATTCCAAAGAACCGTCACAGAAGTCTCCACCTTATTCACATTCTGACCTCCGGCTCCACTGCTGCGAGACGTTTTAAAACTGAGTTCTTTTGAAAAATCTTTCATTTTTAGTTGAAGTTGAAAGTAAAGATAAACTTTACAAAATATTTTTTAATTCCATTCTATTTACTTTTCCATTGGGAGTTCTGGGAATTTTTCCAATAAAAATAATTTCTTTCGGTTTATGAAAATTTTTCTCAAACAGAATATTTGAAATTTTTTCCAGTACAGCTTCTGATTGCTCTCCTTCAATAATCAATACTAATTTTTGTCCCAAACTTTCATCATCAATTCCTAAAAAAACAGCCTCGTTCGGAATTTCTTTTTTAACTAAAGCTTCCAGCTGCTCAGGAAAAATTTTTGCCCCACCGGAATTAATGACATTATCAATTCGCCCTAAAAACCTAAACATATTTTCATCTTTAATCTCAACTAAATCATTAGTTTGCAATACCTCTACATTTACTTTAGGAGCAAAAATTTTCAGACAGCCTCTTTCATCTTTAGCAATCTCCACATTTTCAAAAACGGTAAAATAGCTTTCAGGATTTGGAGCAACCTGCTTCAGTCCGATATGAGAAAGTGTTTCAGACATTCCATAGGTTTCAAATATCCTAGTTGGGGAATTTGATATTTTGAGCATTTGAATAATTTTCTTTTTTAAACTTTCCGAAACCGCAGCTCCTCCAATGATTAAATTTTTAATTAAATGCAATTTGTCCAAGGAATTTTCTACCTGGAGCGGTGTCATTGCACAAAAATCAATTTCATCACTTAGACTTTCAATCGGTTTTGCAGAAGGATCAACAATAAATAATTTTAATTTTCTAATGATAGAACGCACGATCATCATTTTCCCTGAAATATATTCAACAGGTAAACAAATTAAAGCAGCATCTCCCTCTTTTAGTCCTAAAAAATTGCAGGTCATTTCCGCAGAATTAATCATTTTCTGTTTCTCTATATCAAAAACCTTTGGAACTCCAGTAGAACCCGAAGTCTGTACCTTCACTGTTTCGGAATCTGAAAACCATTCTTCCAAAAAAGTTTTAATTTTAATTTCAAATTCGGTTTCAACAGATAATTGATTAATATTGAGATTATTGAAGTCTAGCAGCATAATTATCGTGAATAAAAAGTACAGTAAAGTTAAAAAAAAGTTTAAAAAGTTTTTGCATGTAATGAAAAAAGCTTTAAATTTGCATCACCAAAATAAACAGACCTATAGTGTAACGGTAACACTCCGGTTTTTGGTACCGTCATTCGGGGTTCGAATCCCTGTGGGTCTACAAACCACTCTTTTTTTAAGAGTGGTTTTTGTTTTTAAAATATTACCTTAATCAATTTCATATTTTCCAAAAAACTAAAAAAACATGAAATTGATTTGCTTGTAAAGAAAAAATCTGTAAATTTGCCTCACCAAAAAATATAGACCTATAGTGTAACGGTAGCACTCCGGTTTTTGGTACCGTCAGTCGGGGTTCGAATCCCTGTGGGTCTACAAAAATCCATCCTTTTTCAAGGATGGATTTTTACTGCTAGATATGGGTTTATCTATCTGACGGATGCGTAATTCATCAGAAATATTATTCTTTCCAATCTCTGCGGATTAAAAAACGCTTGTTCTGCAGGAGTCAATAATTGAATATATTGATTCTCCTTATGTAAATATCTTTCCATATTTATAAATATCAAGCAAAAGACTAAAAGACATTTTTTATTTATTTTTCCAAAATATAAAATCAAATATTTGTAAATCGTAAATAAAAAAGGATAGATAAAAATCCATCCTTTACATTTTTCAATTCGATTTCGGTTTATATAATTTATACATTAAAAATAAAAAAGCCAGCCATATCGGAATCAAAATCACCTGAATCTCCATGCCCGTAATACTCATTAATACTAAAATTAACAACAAAAAGGTAATACATATATAATTGGATAGCGGATAAAATATAGATGGAAATTTCAAATCAACACCCGATTTAATATTATTTCTTCTAAACTTCAAATGGGTATAACAAATCATCAGCCAGTTGATAATCAAAGTAGAAACTACCAAAGTCATCAAGTATTCAAAAGCTTTTTCAGGAACCAATTTATTGATAATAATACAAATCCCTGCAAAACAAGATGAAATGAGAATCGCATTGGTAGGAACACTGCTTTTATTTAATTTCGTTAAAAACTTTGGAGCATTCCCTTGTTGTGCTAATCCGAATAACATTCGGCTATTGCTGTAAACACTGCTGTTATACACTGACAAAGCGGCTGTTAATACAATTAAATTAAGCACATTGGCAATCAAAACATTAAATTGAATTATCTTTCCAAACATCGTCAGTTCCAATCCATTTAAATTTTGGAAAACCATCACAAACGGGCTCGTTCCCTCAGTAATTTCTCTCCACGGACTTAATGAAAATAAGATAACTAATGCCCCCACATAGAAAATCAAAATTCTGTAAATGACCTGATTGGTTGCTTTAGGAATTGTTTTTTCAGGATTTTTAGCTTCTGCAGCAGTAATCCCTATCAATTCCAGCCCTCCAAATGAGAACATGATCATCGCCATCGCAGAGAAAAGCCCGGAATAACCATTGCCATCTTTATTAAAAAATCCTTTCGGGAAAAAACCGCCATCATTCCATAAATTGGAAATACTGGCCTTTTCACCTCCTGTTCCGCTTACCAATAGATAAATACCAAAAACAATCATGGCAACAATCGCCACCACTTTGATGATAGAAAACCAAAATTCAGTCTCTCCATATACTTTTACCGAAGCAAGGTTTAATGCATTGATCACAATAAAAAAGAATAAACTCGAAACCCACAGTGGAATTTCGGGCCACCAGAAGTGAACGTAATGACCAATAGCCGTAAGCTCTGCCATACTTACCAAAATATAAAGAATCCAGTAATTCCAGCCGGAAGCAAAGCCAGGAAAGCTCCCCCAATATTTATACGCAAAATAACTAAAACTTCCCGAAACCGGTTCCTGAACGACCATTTCGCCCAATTGTCGCATGATAAAGAAAGCAATAATACCTGCCAAAGCGTACCCTAAAATAACGGACGGACCGGCCAATACCGCAGCCGGACCAATTCCTAAGAAAAGTCCTGTACCGATAGCCCCACCAAGGGCAATTAATTGAATATGTCGGTTAGTAAGCCCTCTAACCAAAGAATCTTTTTGTTCTCCTTTATTTTCGTTGTTCATAATGAAAAATATGGGTCTAAATATATAAAAACTTTATCTCTGAGACTAGCTCAGACTACTCATAAAATGATCTCATTTACATCATATAATTTTGATTTTATCACAAATCATTAAAAGAAATTAAACTTAATAGTCTATTCATACTTGATTAACACTAATATCCTAATCTTGCAAAAATTTATACAATGAAAAAAATATTCCTTTTTTTAGCACTAACAGCAGGATTGGCTAAAGCTCAAAACAATTCCAACCATGTTGTTTTAATAAGTGTGGACGGTCTACGACCAGAATTTTATTTAAATCCTGAATGGTCGATGGTAAACCTTAGACAAATGATGAAAAAAGGGGCTTATGCAAACGGTGTTCGAGGATCTTTTCCTACCGTTACTTACCCATCACATACAACGATTGTAAGCGGGGTACTCCCATCAAAACACGGAATTTACTACAACACTCCGGTTCAACCTTTAGGAATTACAGGAGAATGGTTTTGGTTTTATAAGGATATTAAAGTTCCTACAATTTTCAGTGTTGCCAAAGAAGCAGGACTTACTACTGCCGGTGTAAGCTGGCCGGTAACCGTTGGAGCACCCATTACCTACAATTTACCGGAATACGTTTATCTTCCTAAAAATAAAGGGGAGAAAAAAGATGAAGTAAAAGCTATGAGTATGGAATCTACTCCGAAAGAACTTTTCCAGGAAGTTCAGGATTATGCGGTAGGTAAATTTGGAGAATACGGAGCGAGTTTAGATTATGCAGTAAGTGATCAAAACAAAACCAGAATGGCTGCTTATATTTTAAAGAAATATAAACCTTCATTTTTAGCACTTCATATTGCTGCAACCGATCATTTTGAGCATGAAGAAGGCAGAGACGGAGATAAAGTTCGCTCTGCGGTAGCCGGAGCAGATGTAGCCATTAAAACTTTAATAGATGCAGCAACAGCAGCCGGAATAGGAGAAAACACAACATTTATTATCACAGGAGATCACGGTTTTGTAGATATTCATACTCAATTTAATCCTAACGTGATGCTAGCAAAAGCCGGATTATACAACAATGATAAGAAAGAAGACTGGAAAGCCTATTTTCAAGCAAGCGGAGGTTCTGCATTTTTACATCTGAAAAATCCTAATGATAAATCTACTTTAAACAAAGTCAATGAACTTTTAAACAACCTTCCGGAAGGTTACAAAAAAATGTTCCATGTATTAAATAAAGAGCAGATTGCAGATGCCAAAGGAGATCCGACAGCATCATTAGCTTTAGCAGCATATCAGGGAATAAGTTTTGGAGCAACAGCAACAGGAGAATTACTAAAAGCTGCAGACGGAGGAACACACGGTTATCTTCCAACCGATTTCAAAGAGATTCAAACTGGATTTGTAGCTTTTGGAAAGGGAATTAAGCCAGGAACCGTACTTCCTTTAATAGGACAAGAAGATATCGCTCCGTTAATTGCTTATTTATTGAACCTTAATTTAAAAACTGACGGAATTCTTTATCCGGGACTACTGACCAAATAATAATTTCAACATAAAAATGAAGGCTGCCTCGTTTGAAGCAGCCTTTTTGATTTTTCATCCGGTAAAGACTTATAAATAATCATTCGGAATCGCAATATTATTTTTTTTCATGTACTCTACAAGATCATGAAACTTATTCTCATATTCGTCATTTCCGCACTTGTGAGAAATGCTACAGATGTCGGAAGGCTTAATTTCTAAAATATCAGAAATTTTAGTCAAAATTTCCAGATTGATCTTCACTTTAGAATTTTCAATATCAGAATATGCTTTTTGAGAAATTCCCATCTCAAAAGCCATATATTCCTGAGTAAAATCCTTACTTCTTCTGATTTTCCTAATATTTTGCCCACATATTTTCATGATCCCTATTTTAGTAGTTTTTGGTATATTTTAGAAGTATATCTATTAGACTTACACAAAGTTAGTGAATACCTTTGGCAAAACATTATTACGCTACATGATATTTAAAACTTAAGTTAAAAATTTGCTCAAAAGCTTTTGTTTTAAAGTAAATATCACCTCAGTACAACAATATAGGAATTATGGAGACGCAAAAATTTAATTATGACAATAATATTGTCAGAGCATTCCTCTATGCCACAATCGCATTCGGTTTGGTCGGTTTTTTACTCGGGCTTACCGCTGCACTGATGCTTTTTTATCCTGAACTTCCGGAATTTTTATTCGGAACAGATGACACTACCATTAAAAGTTTAGCATCTGGAAATATTCAGGGACTGATTAATACACAAGGAGCTCTAGGCTTCGGAAGGATCAGAATGTTGCATACGAGTGCCGTAATTTTTGCTTTCGTCTGTAATTCCTTTTTCTGTGGTGCTTATTATAGCATGCAGAGATTGCTTAAAACAAGAATGTACAGCGATACTCTATCCTGGGTACATTTCTGGACCTGGCAAATCATGATTATCAGCGTAGTGATTACTTTCCTGATGGGAATCAACACTTCTAAAGAGTACGCAGAGCACGAATGGCCGATTGACATATTAATTACGGTTTCATGGGTAGTTTTTGGGATCAATATGTTCGGAACCATCGCCAAAAGAAGAGTAAGACATTTATATGTTGCGATCTGGTTTTTCCTTGGAACATGGATTGCAGTTGCTATGCTTCATATTTTCAATAATCTTGAGGTTCCGTTATCATTCACAAGCTGGAAATCTTATTCCATCTATGCAGGAGCAAAAGATGCCTTGGTTCAGTGGTGGTACGGTCACAATGCAGTAGCATTCGTATTAACGACTCCTGTTTTAGGGTTGATGTATTATTTCTTACCTAAAGCTGCTGAAAGACCTGTATTCTCTTATAAATTATCAATTATTCACTTCTGGTCATTAATCTTCGTTTACCTTTGGGCAGGACCACACCATTTGCAATATACTGCGCTTCCGGCTTGGGCTCAAGCAGTGGGAACAGGGTTCTCCATCATGCTGATCGCTCCGTCTTGGGGAGGAATGCTGAACGGACTTTTGACGTTGAGAGGAGCCTGGGATAAAGTAAGAGAAAATCCTATTCTAAAATTCTTCGTAGTAGCCGTTACCTGTTATGGTATGGCAACCTTTGAAGGACCGCTTTTAGCAACAAAATCTTTAAATAAAATAGGTCATTATACTGACTGGGTGATTGGTCACGTACACATCGGAGCGCTTGGCTGGAACGGTTTTATGGCTTTTGGCATCGTCTATTACCTTATTCCTGTGATGTGGAGAACTGAATTATGGTCTAAAAAACTAGCCAACTGGCATTTCTGGTTGGGTACTTTAGGAATTATTTTCTATGCTGTTCCCATGTATATTTCAGGATTTACACAAGGATTGATGTGGAAACAATTCAACCCGGACGGAACTTTAGTTTGGAAAAACTGGCTGGATACTGTAACAGCGATCATTCCATACTTCAAAATGAGATTCCTGGGTGGTTTATTTTATATTTCAGGAGCGATCTTAATGGTTGTAAACGTTATTGCTACCGTAAGAAAAGGATCATTCCAGAAAAACGTACCTGCAGAAGCACCTGCTTTGGCCAATATCGGAACGACAAGAAAAGAAGGTGAAGGACTCCATTTATGGCTGGAGAGAACTCCGAAATTATTATCAATATTAGCTTTTATCACGATTGCGATCGGTGGTTTGGTAGAGATTATTCCTACATTAACTTTAAAACAAAGCGTACCAACGATTACTGCTGTAAAACCTTATTCTCCATTAGAACTGGAAGGAAGAGATTTATATATCCGTGAAGGCTGTAATGCTTGTCACTCACAGATGATACGACCATTCAGAGATGAAATTGTAAGATTTGAAGGGAAGAATGGACAGTATTCTAAAGCAGGAGAATTTATTTACGACCGACCATTCCTTTGGGGGTCAAAAAGAACCGGACCGGATTTGCACAGAGAAGGAGGAAGAAATCCTGATTCATGGCATTTCAAACATATGTATAACCCAAGAATTACCTCAGCAGGATCAATTATGCCACGTTTTCCTTGGTTAATTACAAACAAACTGGACAAAACACAAATGGTGGACAAAATGAAATTAATGAAAAACTATTTCGATGTTCCATACACAAAAGCAGAAATAGACTCGGCGAATCAATGGGCAGATCATCAGGCAGCAGGAATTGTAAAAAGAATTTATTCCGAAGCTACAGATGTAAAAGAGCAAATTGAAAAAGACAGAGCTGCAAAAGGAGCAACATTTGTTCCGCTTGAGCAAAGAGAGATTGTCGCCATGATTGCTTACCTGCAAAGATTAGGAACAGACATCAAAACGACTCAGGTTCAAACCGCAAGTGTAGAATAATTTAAATTGTAAAGAAAATGAAAACAAGAACTCCAATTTCCATATATATCCTTGTCACACTAGGTTTGACGATCATGGCGTTCGAAATGTTCGCTCCCGACTCAGGCTATTTCTCTTCACCGTTTTTCTGGGGATTAATACTGATTGCCATTATTCTTCTTTTGATCATGAATTCGATTGGAGATTTAATTGAAAACCAGAATTTCACCAAATTATCAGCTGAAGAAAAAGCGGAATATTTAAAAGATAAAAATACACCATACTTTCAGAAACTTTGGAACTCTGCATTTAAAAAACAATCTGCAACGGAAGAAAAAGACATTCTGATCGATCACGGGTTTGACGGAATCACGGAACTCGACAACTCACTTCCTAAATGGTGGATCGGTCTGTTTTATTTCGGATGCGTATTCTGTGTCGTATATCTGACTGCGTTTGCCTTTACAGATTACGCTCATCCCGAAGCAGAGCTGAACCATGAAACAAAAAAAATGCTTGCTTCCATTGAAGAATTTGAAAAGACAGCACCACAAGTAACTCTTGAAACGGCAAAATACAGCGCAGACAACATCACAGAAGGTCAGGAATTATTCAAAACCAATTGCGTTACCTGTCATGGCGATAACGGAAAAGGAGGAATTGGTCCCAATTTAACAGATACCCACTGGATCAACATACAACAGAAAAGTTTATTCAAAAATGTAATCTGGATGCTTGAAAACGGTTCCCCAAACAACCCAACGATGCGACCTTTCATCAAAGAAGGAACCATTACAGGAAGAGATGCCGAAAAAATTGCAGCTTATGTCTATCACATCAATCAGGAAACCGCTCCTATTACTCCCGCTCAAGGTGGTGCCACTCCACAAGGTGCAGAAGTAAAATGGGAGAACGGAAATGAGTAATAAAATTTTTATCTCAAACATACAAACCATGCCAAAGCCCCCTCTTAACAACTAAACTAACATTTGAATTTTCATTTTTGCTAACCTTTTCAACAGAAAAAATGATCAATAGGGGGCTTAAAAAAAAAACAATCCGCACCTTGACTGTCTTCATCAACTAATTCACTTGACGACAACTAAACTTAAATTCCATAAAGGGCAGTCAAGGCAGGATTTTTGTATTCACAAAAGAGTATCACAACAGATGAATAATAGATTCATATTATTATATTTGTCTAAACCGAATCACTCTTGAAACTGAAAATCAACAAAAGAAAGCTCTTAAGGCGATTCCTGATAACCATTATTTCCATATTGGTTTTTCTTATTCTGCTTATTTTTAGTTTAAAACTTCCTGTCGTTCAAAACTTCATTAAAGACAGATTGGTCGTCTATCTGGAGAAAAAAATCAAAACCAAAGTAAGTCTCGAAAGAGTCTATATAGGATTTCCAAACAGTCTTGTTATGGAAAATTTATATTTAAAAGGACAGGATGTTGATACTCTTCTGGCTGTAAAAAAACTTGATGTCGGATTGAATATGCTTAAACTGATCAATTCCACGGCAGATATTACTTCGGTGGATTTGGAAGGAGCAAGAGCGAATGTTGTAAGAAAACCCGATGGAAAATTCAATTTTGACTATATCATTGATGCTTTTGCAACGAATGATAAAGAAGAAAGTTCGTCGAAACCATTCATTATTTCTTTAGATAAAATTAAATTAAAAGATATTGGTGTTACCTTCAACGATCAGCAATCCCGAAATGATATAAAACTGTATTTTAAATCCTTTGATACAAGAGTAAAAATCTTTGATTTAAATAACAACAAATACACTGTTAATGACATTAATCTTGACGGATTAAAGCTAAAACTGAAACAGGATCTCATAGAAGAAGTTTCCAAAAAAGTTGAACAAAAAGTCGATTCTCTGAACAATAAAAAGCCTATGCAGATTGGATTAAGAGGGATAAAACTCACCAATTTCGATATTGATTACGGCGACGATAATACCAAGACTTTTGCAAAAGTTCTGTTCAAAGAACTCAGTACAAAAGTCAACAAAATTGACCTGGAAAACAACGCATACAACGTTGATAATGTCATCCTTTCCGGAGCAGATATTAATGCGAATCTTTATCTTCCTGCTCAAAATGCAAATCCGAAAAACAACAAAGAACCTGAAGTCTCAAAAGTAACAGATCAAGAAAAAGCGCTGAATCTCCTGCTTGGGAAACTGGTTTTAAACAATGTAAAAGTTGTGTACAACAACACTGCGATCGCTCCTACAAAACAAGGAATGGATTTCAATCACATGAATTTTTCTAAAATGAATGTTGAGGTAAGAAGTTTCAAAATGCAGAACAATACGTTTGCAGGAACCGTAAGCTCAGCAGAAATTCAGGAAGCGAGAGGTTTGGACATTCAGAAATTCAACACAGATTTCGCGTATAACGAAAAAGAGGCTTATTTAAAAAATCTTTATCTGCAGACTCCAAAAACATTGCTGCGTGATGAGATTATTTTAAATTATAATTCGATAGAGCAGTTAAGTTCAAATTTGGGAGCTGCAAAGATCTCAGCCAATATCAAAGATTCCAGATTCGGTTTTGCAGATATTCTGAATTTGGTTCCTACTTTAAGAAATACCGTTCCTTTCAATAAATACCCAAATGCTATTTTAAATGTTAATGCTAACGTGAAAGGGAGTGTTAATGATGTGTTGATTAACAATCTTAAAGTTTCCGGCATAGATCAATTGAGAGTGGTAGCATCAGGGAGAATCAAAAATGCGATGAATCCTGATCAATTATATTATGATGTAAGGATTGCAGAATTGTCTTCCTCCGCAAAAACGATTTTCAATTTGGTCCCGAAAAATACGATTCCTTCCAATATTTCCCTGCCTTCCAACATGAGTATCAAAGGAACAGCAAAAGGAACCACCAAAGTTGTGGATGCTAATCTTAACCTCTACTCCAGTCTTGGAAATGCTGCTATGATTGCTAAAGTTGATCTCCGCAGAAAAAATCATGAATTGTATGATGTAAAATCCAATCTTCAAGGTTTACAGATCGGAAAAATCATTCAGAATAAAGATATTGGAGCAATTTCGGCACAGATTTACGCGAAAGGAGAAAGTTTTGATTTCAAAAATGCAAAAGCAGATTTAAGAGGTCATGTTGCATCGGCAGTGTACAAAGGCTACCGTTACCAAAACATGAATCTTATGGGGAAAATCAACCGTGGAGCATATAACATTGTTTTAAATTCAAAAGATCCGAATGTTCATTTATTACTAACAGCTTCCGGAGTTTACAACGAAAAAAATCCTACGGTAAAAGTCAATGGTGAGATCATAAAATTGGATGTCAACAAGCTTGGTTTCTATGAAAAACCAATGATCATTGCCGGAAAAATAGATGGTGACTTCACCAATTTAGATCCGGATAATCTGAATGGGTATTTAAATTTAAAAGACTTTGCCTTTTCAGATACCAAAGAGGTCTATCCGGTTCAGGAATTGAACCTGAAAGCTTTCACCACCAACGATTCTACTAATATTGTTCTTAATTCTCAGGTTGCTGATGTAGAACTGAAAGGGAAATATAAACTGACACAGATTTTCGGTTCTTTATCCAATACCATCAATCAATATTATCAATTTCAAAAGCCCGGAAAAGCTCAGAAAATTCAGCAGGGACAGTTTTTCACCTTTAATGCAAAGATTAAAAATGATGATATCATCAGAAAATTCGTTCCGGATCTGAAAAGTTTTGAAACCATTAATCTGACCGGAAATTATAATGCCGATTCTCAGAAAATTGAAATCGACGGACAAATTCCACAGCTTCTGTATGGTGAAAACTCCATTGAAAATGCAACATTAAAGGTAACCAACGAAAATCAGGCATTACAATACAATCTGTATGTCGCTGGGTTAAAAAGCTCGAGCTTTGCCTTAAATAAAGTCAATATTGAAGGGGATGTTTCGGATAATATCATCAATTACAACATCACCACAAAAGATCAAAAAGATGCCACTCAATTCCTGATTGCCGGAAATGCAAAATCATTGAATGACATCACGGAAATATCTTTAAATCCGAACGGTTTAAAATTAAATTATACGGATTGGACCGTAAGCGAAGGAAACAAAATCCAGATCAGCAGCAAAGGAATTCTGGCAGATAACTTCAGACTTTCAAATGGAGGAAGCGAGATTTTATTACAATCGGAATCCCAATCTCCAAACTCTCCTTTAAATGTTTCATTGAAAGATTTTAAAATTGAAACCATTACAGAGCTGATTAAAAAAGACACACTATTAGCAAGAGGAACGATCAACGGAACCGCTCAGCTCCGTGATTTGACGAAAAAAATGACGTTCACATCAGATTTAAATATCTCAGATTTAATCGTTTATGAAAATCCTGTCGGAAATCTGGCCGTAAAAGTCAATAACAATTCACCGAACGTTTTAAATGCTGATATTGCCCTTTCAGGAAATAATAATGATGTGAAGATTCTGGGAGATTACAATATTTCTTCCAGCACATTTGACCTGAATATGGCTATCAATCAATTACAGATGAAAAGCGTTCAGGGATTTTCTATGAATGCGGTTACCAATACGGAAGGTTATCTTTCAGGAAATCTTAAAATTACCGGAACTACGGATAAACCCAACATTTTAGGTAAAGTAAAGTTCAATGATGTAGGATTGGAAATTGCCAAGACAGGAAGTGATTTCCGAAAACTAAATAACGATATCCATTTTACCAACCGTGGTATTGAATTCGATAATTTTAAAATCAATGATAAAGATGGAAATTCTTTAAGAATTAATGGTGAAGTTCTTACACAAACGTATAGAGATTTTGCCTTCAACTTAGATGTCAGAGCCAAAGATTTTAAAGTGGTAAATTCAGAAAAATCGAACGACGCCATCATGTACGGAGTTTTAGCAATTGATGCCAATCTTCATATTCGTGGCGATCTGGATCTGCCAAAAGTTGACGGAAGGCTTAATGTTTCCGATGCTACAGATTTTTCATTCGTCCTTCCGCAATCGAGCCCATCATTACAGGAAAGAGACGGAATTGTAGAATTCATCGATCAGGATCAGGTGGTTCTTAATAAAACCATTAAAACCGATTCTCTAAATGCACAAAGCCGTATCAAAGGAATGGATGTCAGTGTAAATATAGAAGTAAGCAAAGAAGCCAAACTCTCTATTATTATCGATAAAGCGAACGGGGATTTCGTAAAACTACAGGGTGAAGCAGAATTGACGGGAGGAATAGACCCTTCCGGAAAAACTACCCTTGTCGGAATTTATCAGGTAGAATCGGGTGCCTATGAAATGTCTGTAAGTTTACTAAAACGTAAATTCGATATTCAAAAAGGAAGTACCATCACATGGACCGGAGAGCCTACGACAGCAACATTGGATATTACCGCCGTTTATAAAACAGAAACAGCTCCTATCGATCTGATTGAGCAGCAATTAACGACAGATTCTCCATCAGAACTCAACCAGTACAAGCAAAGAATACCTTTCAATACTTTATTAAAAATGAAAGGAGAATTACTGAAACCGGAAATTACATTTGATATCACTACTGATAAGAAAAATAACGCAGTTTCATCTGCTGTAATTGAAACCATAGATCAGAAACTTGCCCAGCTCAGAACTCAGGAATCGGAAATGAACAAACAGGTTTTTGCCTTGTTGCTGCTCAACCGTTTCATTGGAGAAAATCCTTTTGAATCCAGCGCAGGAATGTCCGGTGAAATGATTGCAAGACAAAGTGTGAGCAAACTTCTTTCTCAACAGCTTAATAATCTTGCTTCCGGTCTAATAAAAGGAGTTGATTTAAATTTTGACCTTGATTCTTCGGAAGATTATTCAACCGGCATTAAAAATACAAGAACCGACCTGAATGTCGGAGTCAGCAAAAAATTACTGAATGACCGTCTGAAAGTTTCTGTGGGAAGTAATTTCGCTTTAGAAGGTGATGCCCGGGAAAACGAAAACATGACCAATATTGCAGGAAATGTAACTCTTGACTACAGCTTATCCAAAGACGGAAGATATATGCTTAGAGCGTACCGAAAAGATGAATATCAGGTCGCTCTTCAGGGACAGATCATAGAAACCGGTGTAGGATTTATCATCACGCTTGATTATGATAAATTCCGTGATATTTTCAAAAAATCTAAAGAGAAAAGAGGTAGAGAAAATAAAAAAAATCAGGTGGTAGAATTTAAATAAACACATCATGAAAAGTAAACGCTCCATATATTTCAAGTATTTATTCGCTTCAGGAATTGCAGCGCTGAGTTTTTCGTGTAGCAACACCCGGTTTTTGAAGGAGGGACAAATGCTTTATACAGGAGCGAAAATAAAAATAGAGAATGATTCTCTTTCAAAGAAAGAAAAAAAAGAACTTCAAACCGCCTTGGAAGCCAATCTTACTCCAAAACCCAATTCTACGTTTTTAGGACTGAGACCTAAACTGTATTTCTATAATATCGCCAAAGAACCTAAAAAAGAAAAAGGATTTAATTACTGGCTGAAGTATAAAATGGGTGAAAAGCCTGTTTTATTGGGAGATGTAGACCGTCAGTTTAATAAAGATATTATCCAGAATTATTCTGAAAACCAAGGGTATTTTAATGCAAGAGCGACCTACGATACCGTTTCTAAAAATAAAAAAGCACAGGTCATTTATACCGTAAGACCCGGATCGAGGTATTTAATCAGTAATGTTAAATTCCAGAAAGACTCTTCGTTGGTTAACAAGGAAATTCAAGCTTTAGCAGATAAAACATTTCTTAAAAACGGAAATCCATTTGATCTGGATGTTATTAAAAATGAAAGAGAAAGAATTGATAACGGACTTAAGGAAAGAGGTTTTTATTATTTTCATCCTGATAATATCATTGTTCAGGCCGATAGTACGATAAGCAAAAACCATAAAGTAGAACTTAATGTAAAGCTGAAAGACGATACTCCGGATCTTTCAACCCAGCAATTCAGTATTGATAAAGTAATTGTATTCCCGACCTATAATATTCAGGATGTAAGAGACGGAAAATATAAAATTCCGATGGATGCAGATTCTCTTTCTCGATATGCTTATAAAGATATTTATGTGATTGATCCGCAACATAAGTTTAAACCTAAAATATTTGACAGGGCTTTATATTTTAAAAAAGGAGATCTGTACAATCGTACCAATCACAATCTTACCTTAAACCGTTTGATCAGTTTAGGTGTTTTTAAGTTTGTAAAAAATGAATTTATTACCTCAGATTCTCTACAGCATAAGTTTGATGCCTATTATCTTTTAACACCTAGGGAAATACAGTCTCTTCGTCTGGAAGCTTTAGGAAGAACCAATTCTGCCAATTACGCAGGAAGCGAGTTGAATCTGAACTGGACTCACCGAAACTTCTTCAGAGGAGCAGAACAATTTAAAGCAGCAATTTACGGAGCTTTTGATTTCCAAATGGGAGGTCCTGAAAACGCTAAAAACCTATTCAGAGCCGGAACCAATGTTCAGCTTTCAATTCCGAGAATTGTGGCTCCCTTCAGATTTAATTCTTCGAGTGCTTTTGTTCCGAGAACGAATATTACTTTAGGCTATGAGTTTCAAAATCGTACGGAATATTATACTTTGAATACGTTCACAGGATCATTCGGATATGTGTGGAAAGAAAATGCGAGAAAGGAACATGATCTGAAAATCTTTGATGTGACCTATGTTTCTCCTGCCAATATCACGGCATTGTATGAGTCAATTTCTGCAAAAAGTGATGCGATGCGAAGAGTTGTTCAGAAACAATTGATTTTCGGACCTACCTATTCTTATACTTATACCAATACGATGTTGTCTAAACCCACCACGATGTATTATAAAGGGACATTGGATTTGGCAGGAAATATAACAGGATTGGTGACGGGAGCAAATGTAAAAAAAGATAAGGAGAAAACGATTTTCGGTGTGCCTTTCAGTCAATATGCCAAGATTGAAAATGATTTCAGATTGTACCATAAATTCAATGAGAAAACATCTTTAGCGACAAGATTTATCGCGGGCTTAGCTTATCCCTACGGAAATTCTGAGCATATCCCTTTTTCAAAACAGTTTTTCTCTGGAGGAAGCAACAGTGTGAGAGCATTTCGGGCAAGAACGTTGGGACCGGGAAGTTTTGATCCGAGAACTATTGAAGCAGGTTATTATTTTGATCAATCCGGTGATATTAAATTAGAATTGAATGCAGAATACCGTGCCAATCTTTATAAGTTTTTAAATGTTGCCGTTTTTGCAGATGCCGGAAACGTCTGGCTGATTAATGAAGATCCCGACAGACCGGGAGCCAAATTTTCAAAAGAATTTTTAAGTGAAGTAGCTGTTGGAGCCGGAGTTGGTTTAAGATTAGATTTTTCTATTTTGATTTTAAGGTTAGACCTTGCCATGCCAATAAGAGTTCCTTATTATGAAAAAAATGACAGATGGACGTTTGATAAAATAAATTTCGGCGACTCTAACTGGAGAAAGGACAATCTCATCCTGAATATTGCGATCGGCTATCCTTTTTAGCTTTGTATGTTTAACAAATTCCGATCCTGTTATGATAAAGAATATAAGATTTTTCTGGGAAGTCGTAAAGGAAACATTCTCTGCCTGGAACAGTTCTCCTGCTACCACAAATTCTGCGAGTCTGGCTTATTATGCTATTTTTTCGATTCCAGGGTTATTAATTATCATTATTTGGATCGCAGGCTACTTTCTTGGAGAAGAAGCGATACGCGGAGAAATAAGCCAGCAAATCAGTGGTTTGATGGGATCCGATGCTGCTAAAAGTATAGAAAACATGATTGCGGGAGCTTTAATCGACAAGCAGAATATTTTCATGAAAATCATAGGAATCGGTTCATTGGTTTTTGGTTCCACCACTCTATTTTTTCAGCTGCAACATTCATTAAATACGCTTTGGGATGTGGAAGCTGCTCCTAAAAAAGCCATCGTAAAATTTCTGCTGGATAGAGCCAATTCACTAGGAATGATTCTGATTCTTGGTTTTTTACTGATGATTACCATGATTTTATCTTCTTTAATAAGTATTTTCAACAAGTTTATCACTCAATATTTTGGTTTAGAAACTTATATGTTGGTGGAATTCATCAATTTTGCTGTTGGTTTTGGGGTCGTGATGTTTTTATTTGCCTTAATGTTCAAAGTACTTCCTGATGTAGAAATCAGCTGGAAACCGGTATGGAAAGGCGCATTCCTTACCGCAATTCTTTTTACGCTGGGAAAATTTTTATTAAGCCTCTATTTCGGAACGGCTAAACCCACTTCTGCATTTGGTACGGCAGGAACTGTCATTTTAATTATGATGTGGATCAATTATTCCTGTATGCTTATATTTTTCGGAGCTGAGTTTACAAAAATTTACACCTACAAAAAAGGATATAAAATTATCCCTTCAAAACATGCTAAATGGAGCAATGCTAAGCTTTATGAAGACAGCAGAAAAGCACAAACATAAAAAAAAGAAACTCCTAGGAGTTTCTTTTTCACATTACAATTATTAGGGTTCCAGATGATTAACCGGTTTATGGATAATATCATAGAATTCTGTCGGGTTATTGGTTGCATCGGGTACTATTCTGTAGATAAACTCTGTATTATTCAGGGTAAGAATATCTACAACTCTGGTGAATATCACATTTCCGTTAGCATCTAATGCGGTGATAGTTCTTTTTTTCCCATCCGGAGATATAGACCAGGTTCCTTGTGATCTCAGGACATCATTTAATCCATAAATAGCATACGCTCCATTTGCTCTGAAATAAGAATATCCTACAAATCCGCTCACTTTGGGATCCGTTAAAGCAACCAGACTTCCATTTTTATCTTTTGCTCCAGTAGTTTCCCAAGGTGTAGATGCCAGTATAAGCTGACCAAGATTAGGCTCTGCATGACTTACTCTCGAGTGCTTAATATCATAAAACACAGAGGAATCGTTTGGGTTCGTGTGAATTCTGTAAGTAAATTCATTTTTATTTAAAACAAGAATATCAACAACACGTGTAAAAAGAGTCGTTCCATCAGGTTTTAAAGCGGTAATGGTTCTGGTTTTTCCGTCTGCAGATACAGACCATGTTCCTCTTGATCTCAACACATCATTCAATCCATAAATGGCAAAATTTCCATCTGCTTTAAAGTATGAATACCCTACAAATCCGCTTACACTTGGATCAGTAAGAGCAACTGAATTTCCGTCTTTATCTTTCGCTCCGGTTGTTTCCCAAGGTGTTGACGATAAGACTTGGGATGGCGTTTCTATCTCACTTTCATTATTATCTGAACTACATGATACAAAAGTAGCTACAAAAGCAAAAATTGAAGCCACATAAAAAAGTTTCTTTAATGTACTCATTATCATAATTAATTTTTGGCAAAATTATCAGTTCAGCATTATCGAAAATTGTATAAAACATTCCGAAATTTGTAAGAAATATAACTAAGCCTCCAAGAAACTATGTTTACCACAAGAAAAAAGGCTTTTGAAATTCAAAAGCCTTTATATTTACATTCTGTTTACAGTTTTTATTCCTAAGAGCTGCAACGATTTTTTTATTGTTTTTGCGGTAAGATCCGATACACTCAGACGGAACTGCTTTACATTCTCATCCTCCTGATTCATAATTGGATTACTCTGATAGAAAGAATTATATGTTTTCACCAAATCATAAACATAGTTTGCCACCAAAGCCGGACTTAAAGCTTCCGCTGCTTTTTCAACAACAATTTTATAATTTGCCAGCTGCATGATCAGTTCTTTTTCAGATTGATTTAACTCAACGGCAGCAATTTCTTTCTGTTCAAAATTTGCTTTAGCCAGCAAAGACTGAATACGTGCAAAAGTATACTGAATAAAAGGACCTGTATTTCCATTAAAATCAATACTTTCTTCAGGGTTGAACAGCATTTTTTTCTTCGGATCCACTTTCAGCATGAAATATTTCAATGCCCCAATTCCTACATTTTCATAGTTGGCATTCTTTTCTTCTTCTGTCAGGTTTTCTAACTTCCCTAATTCTTCAGCTTTAGATTTTGCGATCGTATACATTTCCTGCATCAGATCATCAGCATCTACTACTGTTCCTTCACGGGATTTCATTTTCCCGTTAGGAAGCTCTACCATACCGTAAGATAAATGATACAACTGATCTGCCCAAGAATATCCCAGTTTTCCTAAGATCTTAAATAAAACCTGGAAATGATAATCCTGTTCGTTTCCTACTGTATAAATCAGTTTTTGAATATCATTTTGTTTAAAACGTTCTACCGCAGTTCCCAAATCCTGGGTCATATAAACCGAAGTTCCGTCTGAACGCAATAAAAGTTTCTGATCCAATCCTTCATCCGTAAGGTCACACCAAACAGAACCGTCTTCTTTCTGATATAAAACACCTTTATCCAAACCTTCCTGAATAAGGTCTTTTCCTAAGATATATGTATTACTTTCGTATTGTACCTGATCGAAATCTACTCCTAATCTCTTATACGTTTCATTGAATCCTTTATATACCCAAGAATTCATTTCATTCCAAAGATTTCTTACTTTTTCATCTCCATTTTCCCAATCCAGCAACATTTTTTGAGCTTCTTTCATCAAAGGAGCTTCTTTTTTTGCCTGATCTTCACTCATTCCCTGAGCGACAAGCTGAGCAATTTCCTGCTTATATTCCTGATCGAATTTCACGTAATAGTTCCCAACGAATTTATCTCCTTTAGTATTCGTTGCATCTGGAGTTTCGCCTTGTCCGAATTTTTCCCAAGCCAGCATCGACTTACAGATATGAATTCCTCTATCATTAATGATTTGAGTTTTAATCACATCATAACCCGCTTCTTTAAGGATCTGAGCAACAGAAAATCCTAATAAATTATTTCTGATATGTCCTAAGTGAAGAGGTTTATTCGTATTCGGAGAAGAATATTCCACCATTACTGTAGAATTTTTCTTTTCCACTGTATCAAACTGATTGGCTACCGATCTGAAATTATCTACAAAAAACTGATTTTTAATTTTAACATTAAGAAATCCTTTAACTACATTGAAACTTTCTAATAATTCAGTTTGTTCCGTTAAAGCTTCTCCTAATTCTACCCCAATACTCTCCGGATTTTTTTTCAACTGCTTCACCAAAGGAAAAGTCACAATCGTAAAATCTCCTTCAAATTCCGTTTTATTCTCCTGGATTTCAAGGTTTATATCTTTCAACTGATAGACATTCAGAATAACACCTGCCAGTTTTAATCCTATTATATTTTTAATATTCATTATTCTATTTTGAAAGTACAAATATACGGAAATAAAAAAACCGCCCGAAGGCGGCTTTAAAATATGAATGCTAACTGAGGTTTAGTTTTAATTAATATCCCAGAATACCTTTACGGTCAATTTATCTCCTCCGATTGCAGATGATGCTTGACTCCAATTGCTACCATTAACTGTTTGTTCATTAATTGGATAAGTTAATCTTGTCGGAACCTTTCCTTCTGCTGCCGGTATTGCATTTGGAGCAGTCATTACAGGATAATCCAGTCTTCTATAAAAATTCCAAGATTCAAATCCTCTATTATACATGGCAATCCAAGCTTGTTCACCAATTCTTTGCTTCCAATTTACTGCAGAATATACTACACTAGGGTTGGCTAAATAAGTAGTAACTGCCGCACCAGTAATTCCCCATTGAGCCATAGACTGAGTAATTGCAGTATTATAATAACCAGCTGCGGTACCACCAACATTATATCCTCTTGAAGCAGCTTCTGCCAAGTAAAAATTAACTTCTGCAGCATCGAACAAAACACCTGTTTTATTCGGAGCTAACAAACTTTCTCCAATATGAGATTTGGAGGCATAGGAATTACTAAGACCTACAGTACCTCCCACATATGTACCTCCTCCAACTGAAGAAAAATAAGAAGGTCTTCTTGGATCACTTAAAGTATTCATTGCGTTTACGATACCTTCTTCAGCAACAAAATCGTTTCTGTTACTAGCAATTACTTCAGCATATAGACGATTAAAGTTTGGTGAAGTACCATCATACTTAAATAATGCATTTGTAGAATTTGTCAATAAAACTCCCCCGCTAACAGCAGATTCTACCGTTTGCTTGGCTAAAGTAGGATTTACGTCAGCAAGGTTAATTCCCAATTTTAATTTAAGACTATTCGCAAAAGTAATCCACTCTCCCACATCTCCACCATAGATATTATCTCCGGCTTTAAAACTTGGGTATGCAGTATCTAAAGTCGGTAAAAGTACATTTAGCCTATTTATTAAATCAGCATAAATTGTTTTTGCATCATCATATTTTGGCAAAACAATAGTCTCAACCTTAGCTGCCTCTGAATATGGGACGTTCCCAAAACTATCCACTAAAACCTGATAGGTATAAATTTCAAGTATATTGATAATTGCTAATTTATTTGCCTGCTGTTTATCCCAGGCTGTTTGTGTTAATTCTGCAGGTTTTACTTCTGTTGGAATGATTTTTTTTGCTTCATTAAGATTACCTAAAACATCGGTATATAGTGCCAACCACATATTATCTGGCACTTTTCTAGTTCCAGTGAAGTTAAAGCGCGCATCATTTCTATAAATAGTTGTAGCCAAATAATGTTGAAAAAACCTAAATACGTTTAAATTCACACTTGGCGTCTCCATTTGATCGATTAATTCTTTCTGAGCATTAGTAAAGGCTAGCTCTGCAGGAACCTGATATGGCTGAGTTTGATTATTATTAAAATCATCATCACCATTGACACACCCTGTAAGTACTGCCAAAGATCCTATAGTAAGTATTGAAAATATTTTTTTCATTGTAATTCTTTTTTAGAAGTCTAATTTTACGTTAAATGAGTAAATTCGAGTAGAAGGCATCACCCCAGATTGGAAACCTTGAATATTACCTGAAGAAGTTCCTGCTTCCGGATCTGCATCTGGTAAATTTTTATGAATAATCCATAGATTTTGTCCCAATAAACTTAATGTCATACCTTTAATGAACGTATTCTTCAACAAATCAGAGGGTAAAGTATATGATATTTTTGCTTCTCTCAATTTTACATAAGATGCATCGTAAATAAATGCTTCTTGAGGTATTCCTGCATCCGTTCCAAAGGCTCCTCCAGCGTAAGAAGCATCAATTCTTATATCATTGGGAGTTCCATCTTGTTTCACACCAGGTAAAATAATACCTCCGGAGTTAGATCCATTAGTTAAAGGATTTCTAATCGGATTTCCTAAATCATTCAACCCTGCACTATAATCATAAACCCCTGTTAAACCTCCATAAGATTGGTCAAGAGAATAAACACTCCCTCCTTTTTTCACATCAATTAAGAATCCAAATGAGAAGTTTTTATATCTAAAGGTATTATAAATACCTCCTATCCAGTCAGCTTGTATATTACCTAATACTCTATCCGTTGCTACTAAATAATGACCATCGTCGTCTACAACTTTATTTCCATTGGCATCATAAACAAAACCTGTTCCTCTAAATGTTCCGTAGGCTTCCCCTACTGTTGCATTTAAAGTAGTTTCTTGAAAACTTGCTAACTGCAGATTGTTTCTGCCTTGATTTAAAGCAACAACTGTATTTTTATTTTTAGACCAGTTTACATTAATATCCCATTGAAAATCAGAACTTTTTAGAGGAACTAATCCTAATGCGACTTCCACACCTTTGTTTTGAGTTTCTCCAGCATTAATTAATGAAAAACTATAAGAAGTAGATGGGGATTGTGGTACACTAAACAATAGATCCTTAGTATTTGTTTTATAAAGTGACACATCTAAAGTTACTCTTCTTTTAAACATTGATGTTTCTAAACCTACCTCCCAACTTTTCTGTCTTTCAGGTTTTAAAGCATCAAAATTAACATACGTGTTACTTATATCTGCCATTGGAAGTCCACTCACAGTACCTCTAGATGAAAAGAACCCAGGCTTTCCAAATGCCATATCATTTCCTACTTCTGCATAGCTTAATCTTACTTTTCCAAAATTTAGCCAGCTACTTTTAAATAATTCTGAAAATACAAAGCTTGAACCTAATGAAAAATAAGTATAGTTTCTATTAGACTTAGGTAATGCAGTAGAAGTATCATTACGAATAGTACCTTCTAAGAATAAATATTTATCGTAGTCCACAGAAGCTTGAGCATAAATTCCTGCTTTCTGCCCCCTTATGTTATTTTCTATCGAAGGATAATAAGCTCTCGAATTCCCTACTGTATATAATCCTGGAATGATCAATCCTCCAGTTGTAGAGTTTTCAGTACTTCTTTGATGCTGATCCATAAATTGTCCTCCAGCTACAAATAATGCATTAAGCTTATCTGATACATTCCATGTATATCTTCCTATTAAATCATAAGTCTGTCTCATGATTGTATCATCATATACCCAATATCCGGAAGTTTCATCAGCCTGAGCAAGACCAAACTCTTCAGCGTGACTTCCTACCGCTTTTCTGAGTTCCTGTTTACTTGATGTATAGTCTACAGTTGCTCTACCTAAAATATTAAATTTTTTAGTAATATCATATGATAGTTCGACACCCGTGATTAATCTTGTTTTATCATCAGAAGAATAATTTTGGTATCTGTCCCAATAAGGATTATTCCAAAAAGCGGCAGACAAATCTCCATCAAGAGGAGCATTCATATTCCATGTATAATTTTTATTCGTTCTGAAATATTCGTCTCTCAATTCCAGGATATCAACATTCAATGGCCACCATTGTCTAAACCCTGTAAGTATATTATCTCCATATCCTACAGAGTTTCTACCTACTGTTGTTTGATCATTAAAGGTTAAGAATGTTCTCACTGTAAAATTATCCGCAAATTTTCGGCTGTAGTTACCACTTAACATATTCTTATTCAATTTACTATTAGGAAGAATCCCCGTTTCATTATTATTAGTAAATGTTAAATTATATGTATTTAGCTCATCCCCACCATTTAGATTGAAACTGTTGACAAAAGATAATGACTTTTGAAAAAACTTACTCGGATCATTTTTTGCAGCCACCCATGGTGTTGCCTTTCCAAAATTGGGATTTCCAGGAACAAAGGCGTTCCATTGATATACCAGTAAATTTGGATTATAAGCAGGACCATAAGATGCATCATCTCCTGTTGGAGCAATTGTATCAGGAATTCCATCTCCATTCGCATCGCCACTTCCAAAGCTATCTTCACCATTATAACCTGCTCCGTAAAGTTTCTGATATTTTGGAAATGTTGATTTATCTATTGATCCCACTGAAACCGTAGAATTAATTGAAAGTCCTAAAGATTTGCTTCGTTTTCCTTTTTTAGTAGTGATGATAACAGCTCCATTAGCGGCCATACTTCCATATAATGCTGTAGCAGCAGCACCTTTAAGTACATTTATTGATTCAATATTATTGGGGTCAATGTCTGCTGTGGCATTACCGAAATCAAACCCGTCACGTCCTTTTGAAGCATCGCCTGAGTTTAAGTTACCACTGATAATTGGGACTCCATCTAATACGATCAATGCCTGATTATCACCTGTAATACTTTTTGCCCCTCTTAGAACAATATTACTCGATCCACCAAAGTTTCCATTGTTTTTAATTTCCATACCTGCCACTTTACCTGATAAATTATTGATAAAATTACTGGTAGGTACTGAATTTACTTTTTCCGCGTCTAAAGTTTGGGATGAATAGCCGAGTGACTTTTTTTCTCTTTTAATACCAAGTGCAGTTACTACTACACCCTCAATGTCTTGTGTTTTAATAGTATCTTTCTTAGTCTGCTGCGCATTAGCAATGGCTAGAGACGAAGATAGTACTAATACAAGCACACCTGCTGTTAGTTTCTTCATATCAAATTAATTTTGTGACATACAAATTTGTAAAACTTTATTAAAATAACAAAAGAAAAAGGCATAAAATTAACAACTATTCAAAAATTCAAGCTAAAAAAGAATAATTATTCTAAAAAAAATGTTAATAGTTAAGATTTTAACAAATAAAAAATGTTAAAGGGAATTTAAAATTATAATAATATTAATTAAGTGAAATTGATACAATCTATATAAAATAAAATGAAAAACAGTAACAAAACAACTGATTATCAAAACAATAATCAATAAATCAGTAAATCTATCTTATATATAAAACCAAATAAAACTATGCTTCACATACTTATTAATAAATAAAAAAACCGCCCGAAGGCGGTTTTTAGTATAAACAATACTGATTTCTTATTTTAACCAGAATGGTGCATATTGATTAGTAGCATCATACATTTGATCAATGCTTGGAGTCGGTACATTCGCCGAGTTTGAAATATACTCAGATTGAGGATACATCAATCTCTTAGGTCTTAATGTTTTGTAAGAACCGATTGGCATTGGCAAAACTGGATACCCTGTTTTTGTAGAACTGATATATGTTTCAGTCGGGTTAAGATTTGTCAAAGCAATCCACTTTTGATATTGAATAGCCTCAATTTTGTTTGTAGAAGCAGCCCAACCCATACCAGGTTTTGCAGCAATAGCAGCTAGATAAGCCGTTGCTTGTGCAGCTGTATTTCCAAATGTTGTAAATGATTGTGTAATACCATCATTAAACACTGTTTGGGCATTAAATGCCATCGTTGTAGGATACACAGTTGCAGCTTCAGCCTGTAAGAATCTAACTTCAGAAAGTGGTAATACATAACCTGCTGCTGAAGAACCTGTAGTTGGATTTGCGGTACCCCATAAAGTTCCAAATAATCCTAACGTAGCATAATCACTTTCATCGTCTCCGATAATTTGACCTCCTCCTTGAGGTTGTCCCTTATAATTCCCTACTGAAATATTACCAGCACCTAGTCCGTTAGCAACAAATAATCTTAACATTCTAGTATCTACAACTCCAGTTGATGTTCCCTTCATTGTATTGATCATATGCTCAGATCCAACAACTAATTGGAAATTAGTTCCGTAGTCATTTCCAGCTAGGTTAATATAGCTGTATGAACCATAATATGGATTTTGTAAACCTGAAGCTGCCAAATACCCAGGCTGAATTCTAACATCCGCACTGATAAAGTTAGCTGTGCTAGATGTAAGAGGAGCCATTGCCGTAAGCTCAGCATCTCTCCATGCTTTTACTCCAGCATCTGTAGTATTAGACAATCTTACTAGCATCTTCAGCTTTACTGTATTTGCCATTTGTTTCCAGCTATTCATTGTACCGGAAAAAATAGGATCTTCAGTTGTTGCAACAGCAAAAGAAGAGTTTGCAGGTGTTTGGTTTAGCAATACTAACGCCTGATTTAACTCATCCATTAAACCTTTATATACATCCTTCCCTTGGTCATATTTTGGATGCAAATTATTTTGCGCCTTAAAAGCCTGAGTATAAGGAACGTTGTTATACAAATCTACAATCATCTGCATATAGTATGCCTTCATAATCTTAGCAATCGCTACATGGTGAGGATATTGAGCAGCAACTGGGCTATCAATAATATCTTGATAATTTGATACTCCTAAATATAAGTTATCCCAAATTTCGTTGTAGAAAGTTGAATTAGCAATCATCTGATACTCTTCACTGAAAGGAGATGCATAACGATAAATATTACCTGCCCAAGCATTCATCATTAAGTTTCCAAATCTATTCATCGTTACTGCCTGAGTAGCATAAATAGTTGTTTCAGCAGCTGCCAATCTATTTTTAGGTGTCAGCTGATTGTTGTATGCATTGTTAGGATCGTTATTAACATCAATGTAATCATTACTACACGAGTTAAAAAATAATAACGTTGCCCCGAAAACGGGTATTAATATCTTTTTCATTATATTATTATTCTTTTTTAATTAAAAATTAATTGTAGTCGTAAGCCCAATTGTTCTTGTTGACGGATATTGGTTTGCATTAGTTAAACCTTGGATATTTCCTGTTGTAAAAGAAGCTTCTGGATCTGCATATCCTTTATTATCTTTTGCAAATTTATAGAATGGGTTTCTAGCATAAACACTAAAACTCAATCCACTTAATCCAATTGATCTAGCTGTATCTGAACCTAATGTATAAGAAAGACCAAGTTCTCTCACTCTGAACGCAGTACCACTGATGATAAAGTTTTCACCAATTGCGTTATAAACACCACCATAGTAATCAGGTAAATCACCATAAGAAGTACCTCCGGATTTAATAGAAGTGTTTGCTACATACTGACCAGCTGAGTTTTGATATACAGAGTTTGGAATAATATATCCCCCTTGTGTTCTGTCAAAACTTGCAGATTGCTCAAGCTGTCCTGAGAACGCCAAGTTTTGCATAACTCCAGAGTATAATTTTCCTCCATTTCTATAATCCATCACAGCATAAAGTCCCCAATTTTTGTACTTAAAGTTAGTACTTAAGTTCATAGTATAGTTAGGTGTAACTCTACCAAAGCTCTTATATGTGTTTGTAAATAAAGGGTTTCCTGTATTTTCATCAATAATAATTCTTCCTTGCTCATCTCTTTCATAAGCAGTAGCTTTTAAGATTGGGAAATCTTCTCCTTTAATAGCATAGATACCTGCAATACCTCCAACAGAAAGGTTAACTTCATCTTGTCCGTTAGCAAGTTCCATAACTTTTGTTCTCTGGATAGTCCAACCTAAGCTTAGATCCCAAGAGAAATCTTGTGTTTTAATAGGAGTAGCCCCTAAAGTAACCTCTATACCTTTGTTTTTAATATCTCCTACGTTAATTGGAGTAAATCTAAGACCTGAAGCAAAAGATGTAGTTTGATTCGTAATCAAATCTTTAGTTTCCTGAATGTATGCATTCGCATCTAAAGTAATTCTGTTTTTCAAGAATCCTAAACCAATTGTAACTTCATTAGCCGTTACAATCTCTGGTCTAATGTTTGTTTCTGTAGGAGTCTGATTGTGTACAAAGCTGATAGCACCTGTTGAGAAAGAAGGGTAACCAGCTCCTAAAACAGCTGTATCTTCAATACCATATGTATTTACAGGGTCATTCCCTACACGTGTATATGAACCTTTCACAACGAATCTACTAAGTACACTGCTTTCAACATTAAATGCTTTCAATGGCATAAATGACACCCCTACCGAGTTGTAGAAATAATGAGGGTGGCTATCTATTGTTTTATCCGAGTGCTGCAATTTAGATGTGCTCTCGTATCTTCCAGTAGCATTTAAGTATAAATAATCTCTATATGACAAATCTAAGTTACCAAAGAAAGCATATCTGTTATTGATAGAACGTGTATTGTTCAAATTAGAAGGAATTGTCAAGTTGGTTAAGTTCCAATATTGATAAATTCCCGGAATTTTAATTCCTGTACCACTTACAGAAGTAATTTTACCTTCAGTCTGCTGTACGTTGTGCCCAACAATTAACTTCATGTTTATGTCCTTAGTAAGTTCATAACTGAAGTTAGCCATAATATCGTTATAGAAATAACGGTTAATAGAATTAGATTGAGATATAGAAGAAGTAATTCCAGCTAAAACTGCTGAAGTACCATTAGCTGTAACCAATGGAACAGCTGCAGAAGCAATATACCCATTATTATAACCCAATGCATCAGTAGATGTAATCTGTATACTTCCATTATTAGTAAGGGAAATATGATCATTAATTTTGTATCCTAATGAAATGTTTCCAGTAAATACATCCTGCTTAGAGTTTGATCTTACATTTTTAATTGTCCAGTATGGATTTTGGAAATACAAATTCCATCCGTATGGATGAGGACTGCTTTTAAAAGATGTAATTGGAATTTCGGATGAAGATTGCAATAGATTTGTATACAAATCAGAAGATGTAGTAGAAATAGATCTGTTGATATAAGTCATACTACCATCCAAACTAAGATTACCTAGCTTAAATCCTCCATTTAAATTAATGGAAGTCTTTTTTAACTTATCATCCGCTACAATAAATTCTCTATCTTGTCTGTTAATAGTTACCCCAGCATAAGCACCTTCACTTCCTCCAGTAACTGTTAAAGTATTATTAAGATTTAATCCTGTTTGGAAGAATTCTTTCGCATTATCTTTACTTCTTGCAGCATAAGGTGCATAGATACTTGATGCAGCATCTTGTGATGGCACATCTCCATTTGGATTTACTGTAATCTTTCCATCACCATTCACATCATAAAATGGAATCCCTATTGCTAGATTTTGTCCAGCATAAGCAGGATCTGAAAAAGAAGGTCCCCAAGCACCATTCTCTACGTGAACTCTATCTCCATACCAACCTTGACCATATTGCTTTTGTCTTGTAGGCATAAATAGAACATTGTCAAACTCCACATTACTGTTAAAAGTAACTCTTGCTTTTCTTGAGCCACTTCCTTTTTTAGTTGTTACAACAATTGCTCCGTTAACCCCTTGAGATCCGTATAGAGCAGCACCTTGTAACCCTAATAAAGTCGTAATTGAGTCAATCATATCCGAAGGAATTGATTGGAAAATTGCTGCCGTAGAAACAACCCCGTCAATTACAATTAATGGAGAAGTACTTCCTGTTAATGTTCTTGTTCCTCTAATTTTGATATCATAAGTCCCATCTACACCACTACTTGTCTTATTAATAGTAAGACCAGGAACTTTACTTTGTAATGCCGCAATAGCATTAGGAGCTCCCGCTTGTGTAAGCTTTTCTTTGCTTATCACAACAGCTGATGTAGTAGCAGCATCCAGCTTTTTCTTGATTCCCATAGCTCCGGTAATAATTACCTCATCAATTTTCGTTTCTCTAGCTGCAGTATCTCTTTTTTGAGCATTCACCAATGCAAAAGAAGAAGATACGACGATTAAAAGAACACTTGTAGTTAGTTTCTTCATATTTAAATTGATTATTTTTTTTATTATTTGCAAATATGTAAAACTTTCTTAAAGTAACCAAATATTTTGTTAAAAATCTTTAATATTGCATGTTTTTATGTTTTGATTCTCAAGATAATTATGGAATTATTAAAAAAATGGTCGATTTTTTACGTTGAAGCAGGGTGCGATGAAGTCGGAAGAGGATGTTTGTGTGGTCCTGTAGTTGCCGCTGCTGTAATTTTAGACGATAATTTTAACCAAAATTTGGTTAACGATTCAAAAAAGTTAAATTTTAAGACTAGAATGAGTCTTGATAATTATATAAAAGATAATGTTAAAGATTATGCTATTGCTGAACTTTCTTCAGAATTCATAGATAAACATAATATTCTTAACGCAAGTATCCATGCCATGCATCAAGCGTTGGATAAATTAACTATTAGACCTGAACTCATTTTAGTTGATGGAAATAAATTTCATCCTTATAATTATATACCCCATGAATGTATCATCAAAGGAGATTCAAAAGTTTTGTCAATTGCTGCAGCTTCTATTTTAGCAAAAAACTATAGAGATCAATTAATGATTGAACTTCATGAGGAATATCCTGAATATGGCTGGGATACAAACTTTGGGTATGCCACCAAAAAACACCAGGAAGCTTTAATTAAATTTGGCCCTACAAAATATCATAGACAATCATTCAGATTGAAATATGATTAAGATTTTTAAATATTAAACTACTATACCTTATTATATGTACAAATAAAAAAGAGAAGCAATAAATTGCTTCTCTTTCTATTATAAATAAGTTATCTTATTTCTTATTTCTTTGTTGTTCTTGGGCTTTCTGCTGTTCCTGAGCCTTTTCCATCATTTCTCTCATACGCTTTTGGAACTTACCTTCAGCTTTTGGTTTCTCTTTATTAGCCTGGATTTGTGCATGAATTTTCTTTTCATCCAAAATCACATACTTAATGACAAGAATAATCAAGATATTGATCGCATTCGATACAAAATAATACCAAGAAAGACCAGATGCAGAAGTGTTCAGGAAGAATAAAAATGTAATCGGGAAAATGTACATTAACACTTTCATATTTGGCATTCCTTCCTGTTGTGGCTGCTGCATATTTCCTGAAGTCATTACGGTATAAATTAAAATTACAATCGTACATGCCAAAGCAAAAATACTTAAATGATCTCCTAAGAAAGGTATTTTGAATGGTAATTTAATTAGATCATCATACGCTGTCAAGTCTTTTGCAAACCAGAAACCTTGCCCTCTTAAATCAATAAAGTTCGGGAAGAAACGGAACAATGCATAGAAAATTGGAATCTGAACCAATGCCGGTAAACATCCCGCCATCTGATTCACCCCTGCTTTTCGGTAAATTTCCATCGTTGCCTGTTGCTTTTTCATTGGATCTGCATCCTTGAATTTAGCATTAGCTTCATCAATTTCTGGACGGATTACTCTCATCATCGCACTCAACTTATGTTGTTTGTACATAATTGGAGACAAGATTAATTTAACCAAGATGGTCAATAAGAAAATTGCCCAACCTGCAGTTAATCCCCAAGATGCGATGAAATTATAAATAGGGATAAAGAATCCTCTGTTCATCCATCCGATGAAAGACCATCCTAGCGGAAGAATTTCGTCGAAGTTTTTGTCATAAGATTTTAATAATGGCAAATCTAATGGCATAAAGTACCAAGTAAAATCCTGGTTCAACTCACTTCCTGTCATTTGAACAAAACCTTCATAGTTTAGTTTTTTCAGATATTCACCTTCTTCAATCGTTTCCTGATTTCCTTTACTTTGTGTAAATCCGTTTTTAGCTTCAATCACAGAAGTAAAGAACTGTTGTTTTACCCCAATCCAGTTAAGCGTTTCTTTATCTTCCTCCATTGTTGTTCTTCCATCATAATCATAATCTTTATAATTATTGAAAGCATAGGAGAATTCTGAGTGAGATTGCTCTTGCGCTCTACCCTTTTCTAAATTTCTTACGCTATAATCCCAAATAAAATCAGCTTTATTATCAGCAGTGATTTTTGCAAGACCTTGCGTTCTTACTTTGAAATCTAACGTATATTTTGGAAGTAATGTATAAATAAACTGGATAACAGCTCCATTATAATTAGCAGTCATCGTTACAGCATTTCCATTAACAGTCGGAGAGAAAACTAAATCTTTAGTGTTAATTACTTTCCCTGTTTTATCCTTGAATTGGAAACCGTAGTTTGAATTATTTTTTGTGATCAGATACAGCGGAAGATCTGCATTATCTGTTTTATGATCATATGCTTTGTATTCTGCAAGTTCCACTTTAGAAACCTGACCTCCAAGACTTGCAAACTCAATATTCAATTCCTTGTTGGAAAGATTTGCAGTCTGAATTGCATTTGGAGTTACATTTGGATTGATATTACTTGCCTGAGTTTGTTTTACAGCACTTTTTGCCTGTTCGGTCTTTTGTTGCTGAGCTTTTACTGCTTCCTCTTTCGATTGTTTGTTTTGGAAATAAAACATAAAACCGAAGAGAACCAAACATAAAACCGCAAAACTAATAATCTGACTTTTATCGAGTCCGTTGTTCTGTTGCATTTTATTTTTAATTAAAATTTTTCAAATTTAAAAAGTAGTAATCTTATTACTTTTCGAGTCGACAAAAATACTGTTTTTTTATCAAAACTCTATGCTATAATATATTACTATATAATAAACTCAGGCTGAGAAAAATCAGTCTGAGTTTATTTATGACGTTTGTAATTAAAAAATTACTTTATTTCGATGTACAAGCCTTAATGAAAGCTCTGAATAATGGATGCGGTGTTGCAACCGTACTCTTATATTCCGGGTGATACTGTACTCCAACATAAAATGGGTGATCCGGCATTTCTAACGCTTCTACCAATCCTGTTTCCGGGTTTGTACCTGTTGCTAAGAAACCGTTTTTCTCAAATTCTCCAATATAATCACTGTTGAACTCATATCTGTGACGGTGTCTTTCTGTAATATTTTTTGCTCCGTAAATATCATTTAATTTAGAACCGTTTTTCAAAGAACACTTCCATGCTCCAAGACGCATTGTTCCACCTTTATCTACTACATTTTTCTGTTCTTCCATTAAAGAAATTACAGGATGTTCCGTAGAAGTATCAAATTCCATTGAATTTGCTTTAGAATACCCTAAAACATTTCTTGCAAATTCAACCGTCATGATCTGCATTCCTAAACAAATTCCCAGCATTGGAACTTTATTTTCTCTTGCATATTGAGCCGTAAGAACTTTCCCTTCAATTCCTCTATCGCCAAAACCTGGAGCAACAAGAATTCCGTCTACACCTTTTAAAGTATCTTTAATATTTTCAGGAGTGATATCTCCACTATATACCCATCTTACTTTTACTTCTGTTTCCAAATCTGCACCTGCGTGTTTGAAAGCCTCAGCAATTGAAATATAAGAATCCTGAAGAGAAACGTATTTCCCAACCAATGCAATTTCTACAGATTTTTTAGGATTCTGGAATTTCTTTAAGAAACTTTTCCAGTCTTTAAGATCTGCTTCTTTATCACTTTTCAGATCCAGTTCTTTTAAAACTACATCGTCAAAATTTTGCTTCTGAAGATACATTGGAACCTCATAGATGGTTTCCAAATCTTTACACTCAATTACATTATCCAAAGGAACATTACAGAACTGAGCCAGTTTAGCTCTCTGATCTTTTGGAATCTTATGTTCTGTACGACAAACCAAAACGTCCGCCATAATTCCGCTTTCCATCAATTGACGAACAGAATGCTGAGAAGGTTTTGTTTTTAATTCTCCGCTTGAAGCCAGATAAGGCAGCAAAGTCAGGTGAATCACCATAGAATTTTTCTCACCCAATTCCCATTTCAACTGACGAACAGTTTCGATATAAGGCAAAGATTCAATATCACCAACAGTCCCACCGATTTCAGTAATAATGATATCGTAGTTTTGTTTAGATAAAATTTTAATTCTACGTTTGATTTCGTTCGTAATATGAGGAATTACCTGAACTGTTTTTCCAAGGAAGTCTCCTTTTCTTTCTTTTTCGATTACAGTTTGGTAGATTTTCCCTGTCGTAACGTTGTTATTTTGGGAAGTGGGAGCATCAAGATAACGCTCATAGTGTCCTAAATCCAGATCCGTCTCCGCACCATCTTCGGTTACATAGCATTCTCCGTGTTCATAAGGATTCAATGTTCCTGGGTCGATATTGATATAAGGATCTAGTTTTTGGATCGTTACATTAAAGCCGCGTGATTTTAGTAGAAGTCCCAGAGAAGCAGAAACGATTCCCTTTCCCAAAGATGAAGTTACACCTCCTGTCACAAAGATGTACTTTGTATTCTTTTTACTCATTAGATTAGGTTTGTGCAAAGTTAGGGGAAAAAGAAATACAAAGCAATTTTGTTGCAATTTTAAATTTCAGATTCATCAAAAGAAGCACAGAAAAAGGCTTTCAACATGTATTGAAAGCCTTTACCCAAACCAAATTATTAGTCATTATTGTTTTATCAATTCAAAATATAAAGCCACATCAACATCTTTAGCAACTCCAGCTCCTGTAGGATCATATTTGATATTATAATCTAAACGGTTGATCGTAAACTTTGCCTGAAGTCCCAACACTTCTTTCCCTTGCTGATTTTTTGCCACACCTCCAAAAGTAACCGGTATTTTGATTTCCTTTGTAACATCTTTAATGGTAAGTTTCCCTTTCAAAGTATAGGTATTATCTTTCTCTTTTGTTGTTGTAAATCCTTCGAATTTCATTTCCGGAAATCTGTCAACATCAAAAAAGTCTCCACTCGTAAGATGTTTATCTCTTTTTTCTACACCCGTATTTATAGATATAGGATATACAATAAAACTGAATTCCCCTTTATCCAAATTATTCCCGGCTGTGGCAACTTTTCCGTCGAATTTATCAAATTTCCCTTGCACAAAGCTAATTCCCATATGTTTAATATTGAAATTAACGGAAGAATGCGCCTGATCTACCGTCCAAGCAGATTGTGCAAAACCTACAACACTTATTAAAGCAAATACAAAAGTTAAAAATAGTTTTCTCATTTCTTTATTTATTATACTAACAAAGTTATTCTTTAATTATGAATTTAGATATTGACCTATGATAATTTTTTACAAATTAATAATTTAAAAGTCAATCTAAATAAAAATTTTATTCCTCCCGGATTATAAAAATTCAAAAAAAAAATTGAAATTCGCAGTATGGCAAAACTCAAAACAGCATATTTCTGTCAAAACTGCGGTTCTCAATACCCTCAATGGGCAGGTCAGTGTAAAAACTGTGGTGAATGGAATACTTTAGTGGAAGAAGTTGTGGAAAAAACGACTTCCCACAAAAATCCTCCTTTTTCAAAAACCAAACAACATGTCATCAACATTATTGAAGTTGAAGCCATTGAAGAACCCAGAATAAAAACGCCATCCGATGAACTCAACAGAGTATTGGGAGGCGGAATTGTTTTAGGATCCGTTACGTTAATCGGCGGAGAACCGGGAATCGGGAAATCTACTCTTCTTCTGCAGCTTGCCTTGAAAATGAAGAAAAAAATCTTCTATGTTTCTGGTGAAGAGAGTGCTTCTCAGATCAAAATGAGAGCCGACCGTTTAGCAGACGTAAAAAATCCGAACTGTTTTCTATACACCGAAACTTCTCTGGAAAAAATACTTCACGAAGCCAAAAAATTAGAGCCTGATTTTGTCATTATCGATTCTATCCAGACCTTACAGTCTCAATTGATCGAAAGTTCACAGGGAACCGTTTCTCAGATCAGAGAATGCTCTAATGAAATTATTAAATATGCAAAAGAAAATAATGTTCCGGTATTTTTAGTCGGACATATCACAAAAGACGGACAGATTGCCGGACCAAAGGTTTTGGAACATATGGTAGATGTTGTTTTAAATTTTGACGGAGACAGAAATCACCTTTTCAGATTGTTGAGAGCCAATAAAAACCGTTTCGGATCGACTGCCGAAATAGGAATTTATGAAATGATTTCTCAGGGGCTGAAAGAAATCAAAAACCCTTCTGAAATATTAATCACAAAAAAATCTGAGGAACTTTCCGGAAATTCTGTTGCCGTAACTTTAGAAGGAAACAGACCCATGTTATTGGAAATCCAGGCATTGGTAAGCTCTGCAGTCTACGGAACTCCGCAAAGAAGCTGTACCGGTTTCGATTCTAAAAGGTTAAATATGCTTTTGGCAGTACTGGAAAAAAGAGCAGGTTTTCAACTCGGGGCAAAAGATGTTTTCCTGAATATTACAGGAGGTATAAAAACAGATGATCCTGCATTAGATTTGGCTGTAGTAGCCTCTATTCTTTCTTCCAATGAAGATATTCCAATTTCTGAACATTATTGTTTTGCGGGAGAAATAGGATTAAGTGGGGAAATTCGTCCGATTGCACAGGCAGAACAACGAATTACAGAAGCAGAAAAATTAGGATACGAGAAAATTTTTATTTCCAATCTCAATAAACTTCCGAAGAAAAAATTTGGGATTAAGATCGAAGAAGTGAGTAAAATAGAGGATTTTCATGAAAGATTATTTTAGTCATTTTTCAATAAAAATCTAATCTTTATATTTGTAAATAATAACCTATAAACCAAAGTAAAATATGAAAACAAAATTGACTGCATTGGTAGTTTTTTGCTATTCTTTAGTATTTTCTCAGAATAAAATTTTTCAAAATTCTATTAATGAAAATAGTCTTACGACTGACCAGAAAATAAGCCAGGGACTAGCTTCTACCTATTCTTCAACTTCATATTTTAATCAATCTCCTTTTGATTTAAATTCGGATTTTAAAATTGCTCTTCCTACCCATAAGGAAATCACAGCTAAATTTTCACGAATATTTAATTACAGTAATAAAAGTAAATCTTATGTGTACACGATTGAAAATGATCCTCATGCAGAATTTGTTCTCTCTACATTTGACAATATTGTAACAGGAATGTATGTTTCAGGAAATGGAGAAAAAGTTATTTTCCATCAGACTGACTCCAATATTTTTGCAGTTTCTGTAGTGAATGAATCCGGGATGATCAATCAGGATTCTAAAAATGATTTTATTTCCAATCCGTCATCGAATTTGCTGAAAGTCAATAATAATGTATGTACAGATGCTACTCCGGTATGTCCGTCAACAACTATAGATGTTCTTGTGGTCTATACTTCTAATGCCAAAACAAATTGGGGAGGAAGCGCACAGAGTAATTCATTTATTGCAACGGCAATTACTAATTTCAATACAGCTTTGGTAAACTCAGGAGTTACTAATACAATGATCAATTTGGTATATACTGGGGAAATCAGCTATATAGAATCCGGAAATATCAGCACAGATTTATCAAGATTCCGTACAGCGAATGATGGTTTTCTGGATGACGTTCAGACCTTAAGAACAACATATGGTGCCGATCTTTGCGGTCTGGTTACCTCAACACCCAACAACACTTGTGGATTAGGATACCTTAATACAAATCCTACCAACTATTCATCCAGCTCTGCATTTACTGTATCCATATATAGTTGTGTAGTATCTAATTATACGTTGTCTCATGAAATGGGACATAATATGGGACTTAATCACGATTGGTATGTTTCACAAAGCACAACTCCCTGCGACCACCATCATGGTTACAGCAATCAGGCTGCAGTTACCTTAGGAACAGGAAGCCTTTCTTCCCAACGATGGAGAACGATCATGGCATATAATGATGAATGCACCAACGCAGGAATTAGCTGCACAAGAGTTAACAGGTGGGCAAATCCAAGTGTTAATTACAACTCTGCTCCTACCGGAATTGCCATTGGAAATCCTTCTCCATCCAATGAAGCTTATGGTTTTTCGCGTTTTGCCTGTGTTGTTTCTCAGTTTATGCCAACCGCCAATCTGGGAACTTTTGAAGTGCAAAATTCTGAAGTAAAAGATTTTACAATTTTTCCAAATCCGGCTTATGATGAGCTGAATATCTGGATCAAGAATGATGAAAAATACATCTTTAAAGTGATCAACGTTTTAGGTCAGGTCGTATTAACAACCGATAAAAAGACTATTAATCTGAAAAAACTAACTCCCGGCGAATATTTTATAAGTATCTATACAGAAAAAAACACCTTGATCGGAAGCAAAAAATTTATCAAAAAATAATTTATTAATTCATACCGCTTAATCCTCTTCTTATTTTTTAAATATGTAGAGGATTTTTCATTTTATAGCATTAAATTGCAGTATGAACTATCTCGCCCACTCTTTTCTCTCTTTTTCAGACGGACAGATCGTCGGTCAGTTTCTGGAAGATTTTATCAGAAACAAAGAGCGTTTTTCTTTTCCCAAAGAAATTCAGGATGGGATTACCATGCACAGAGCTATTGATACCTTTACCGATTCACATCCTGCCATTCATGAGGCAAAGAAAGTATTCAGCCCATTAGTAAGATTATATGCAGGTGCTTTTGTAGATGTTTCTATGGATTATTTTTTAGCCAACGATTTGAGTTTGCTTTCAGAAAAAGGCTGGAAAAATCATTCTCTGAAAGTCTACAAAGTTCTGAATGAAAACAGTGAATTTTTATCCGAAGATTTTAAAAGAATGCTTGTAAAAATGGAGCATGACGATTGGCTGTACAATTATCGGGAAGACTGGGGCATCAAATTCAGTATCCAAAATGTATTGAATAAAGCAAAATACTTGGAAAAAGACATCCCTGTTTTTCAGGCGTTTCTTGATAATAAAGACAAACTCCAAAAATGCTATGATGATTTTTTTCCCGATCTTCTGGCTCATGCAAAAGCAGAAAATGCACTGCTGCAAATGGAAAAGTAACGGATTTTAAAATTGCTGATACAGATATCGGTTTGGGAAGGTCAGCTTCTCACTTTTTCTGTTTCCGTTAACGATAATATGAACGATATTGATCTGATCATCAAATAAATTATACAAGAAACTTACTGCCGCTTCCACCTTTTTCGGAGGAGCAACAGCCTCAGATTCCAGGTAAAGATTGACTGATTCATTATCCTCTTCGTAACCTACATAGTTTATTTTTAAAAACTTATTGTCGGTTTTCAGCTTAAAATATTCGGCGCTGTAATTCTTTAAAGCTTCGTTGAGCTGGGTTTTAAATTTCAGATCATTAAAATGCAGTGATTTACCATATTTATTATTCAATCCGTTTTCAAGGTCATCCAGGAAAAACCTTCCTGTAACTTCAAAAGTTTTTGATTTGGAATTGTAATTAATTTCGACCGAACCTACGTGATAAGGATGCTTTTCTTCTTTAAATGAAAAAAGAAAAAAAATACAGCACAAAAACAACAAAAGCTTTCTCATATTCTCAACCCATTGCTAAAATAGGTTCCGAAATTAATCATTATTTTCGTAACCTTTATTATTTTAAATTATGATGCAGGATTTTCTATTTTATTTAAACCTCGGTTGGGAGCACATTATTTCATTAGATGCATTAGATCATCAGCTTTTTGTGTTGGCACTTATTGCCGTTTACTCATACAGTGACTGGAAAAAAATTCTGGTTTTGGTGACTGCCTTTACGATTGGCCATTCCGTTACTTTAGCTTTAAGTATTTTAGATATTGTAAGAGTTCCTTCCGATTGGGTTGAGTTTTTGATCCCGTTAACGATCGTCTTGACCGCTTTGGGAAATATCATCATGAAAAATAAAAAACAGTCTCAAAGTAAGCTTAACTACTATTTAGCCTTATTTTTCGGACTTATTCACGGAATGGGATTTGCCAATACGGCGAGAGTAATGATTGCTAAAAGTCAAAGCATCGCATTACCGCTTTTAGGTTTTAATGTAGGATTGGAAATAGGTCAGATCGCTATTGTTTTAGGGATTCTTGTGCTGCTTTTCATTCTTTTGAATCTATTTAAAATCAATAAAAAAGACTGGATTTTGTTTGTTTCTTCAGGCGTTTTTGCATTATCACTAAAAATGACTTTGGAAAGAATTCCTTTTTAACGTTGAAACATTTTCAAGTTTTCAGCTACTTATCATTATATTTGAAAATTAATTAAATCATTTCGGTTATGAAATTTAAAGTTTCAGCACTTTCAGTTCTTTTTTACATGGGTGCTTTTGCTCAAAACATTCAAAATAATCCGGGAAGTAATCATGGGAACAGATTCGAACAACTGGGAACCATTTTACCCACTCCCAATGTGTACAGAACAGCTTCCGGAGCTCCGGGTCATGCTTATTGGCAAAATAAAGCAGATTATGACATCACGGCTTTTCTTGATGAAGACAAAAGAAATCTGAAAGGTTCTGAAACCATTACCTATTACAATAATTCTCCGGATGATCTTGATTATATCTGGCTTCAATTGGACGAGAACCAGCAATCGACTGTAAAGAAAGCAGATTTCCCTTTCTCTTCTACCCTTCCGAAAGCAGCCAACGATCAGCAGCTTAAAGCTTCTGAATTGCCTGTAAAAGATAACGGCTATGGTGTCAATCTTGAAAAAGTAACCGATGCATCAGGAAATCCTTTGAAGTATACGGTAAACAAAACCATGATGCGTATTGATTTACCAAAGGTTCTGAAAAAAGGAGAAAAACTGGTCTTCAAAATCGATTGGAATTATAATATTCCGAACCGCATGAAAATGGGCGGTCGTGGCGGTTATGAAAATTTCGCAGAAGATGGGAATGATTTGTACACCATGACACAATGGTATCCGAGAATGTGCGTTTACAGCGACTTCCACGGATGGCAGAATCACCAGTTTACAGGAAGAGGAGAATTTGCATTGGTTTTCGGAAACTTTAAAGTTTCTATGAATGTTCCTGCAGATCACGTTATCGGAGGAACAGGAGAATGTAAAAACTACGATCAGGTGTTAACATCAGATCAATTGGCAAGATATAATAAATCTAAAACTTCATCCGAACCTGTAGAAATTGTAACATTAGATGAGGCTAAAAAGGCTGAAAAAAATCATTCAAAACAAAGAAAAACATGGAATTTTGAAGCGCATGACGTAAGAGATTTTGCATGGACTTCTTCCAGAAAATTTGTTTGGGACGGAATGGGAGTTACGATTCCTGAAAACAACAATAAAGTAATGGCGATGAGCTTCTATCCGAAAGAAGCTTATGGATTATATAGAAAATTCTCCACAAAAGCTGTTGCTCATACCATTAAAACCTATTCTGAATTTACCGTTCCATATCCGTATCCGGTTGCACAATCTGTTGAAGCATCCAACGGTATGGAATATCCTATGATCTGTTTCAATTACGGAAGAACGGAAAAAGACGGAACCTATTCTGAAGGAATCAAAAACGGAATGTTGGGAGTAATTATTCATGAAGTTGGACACAACTTCTTCCCAATGATCATCAATTCAGACGAAAGACAATGGAGCTGGATGGATGAAGGTCTGAATACCTTCACAGAATATCTTACTGAAGAAAAATGGGACAACAAATTCCCTTCTAAAAGAGGACCGGCATGGACGATTGTTGATTATATGAAACTTCCGAAAGATCAATTAGAACCTATCATGAGTAATTCTGAAAACATTATTCAGTTTGGTCCTAATGCGTATTCAAAACCGGCAACAGGATTGAATATTCTTCGTGAAACCATTATGGGAAGAGAACTTTTTGATAAAGCTTTTAAAACTTATGCAAAAAGATGGGCGTTCAAACATCCTGAACCTGCTGATTTCTTCCGTACCATGGAAGATGCAAGTGGCGAAGACTTAGATTGGTTCTGGAGAGGCTGGTTCTACGGAACAGATCCGGTGGATATCGCGATCGATAAAGTAACCATTGCTACTCCTGACCTGGAAACTGCTCCAAGACAAGCTTCAGAAAATAAGTACAAAGTTGACAAACCTTTACAAAATGAGTTTGAAGATATTTCTAAAATCAGAAATAAAGAAGATAAGAATATTACATTCTATGTAGATAAGGATAAAGAAGCTCAGGATTTCTATTACAGATACGACAGAGGTCAGGAAAAGGTTGATACCAATAAAGAATACTCAACAAAAACTGACGGAACCGAACCTTTAACGCAAAAAGAAAAAACTCAGTTTAAAGATCTTACTGCTTATCAGATCGATTTTGTCAACAAAGGAGGTTTGGTAATGCCAATCATTCTTGAGTTTACTTTTGAAGACGGAACAAAACTTACGGATAAGTCTTCTGCACAGATTTGGAGACAAAACGAGCAAAAAGTTTCTAAAACGTATTATTTTGACAAAAAATTAAAGTCAATTCAGTTAGATCCGATGAGAGAAACTGCAGATATTGACACGTCTAACAATTTCTGGAGCAATGATAATGGAACTGCTGAAGTTTCTAAATTCCAGTTATTCAAACAAAAAGAAGGTGGAAATGTAAGAGGAGGCTCCAACGGAAGAGTAAATCCAATGCAAGCGGCTGGAAAGAAAAACTAAAGAACAATTTTCATCAATAAATAAAGAACGTCCCGATGTACGGGACGTTCTTCTTATAAAAAAGGTTATGGCTATTAGTCTTTTAAACAAAATGCTTGGTTGGTGTACACTGGCGATGCCATAGATGCACTATCTACAATCGTTTTCTGTTCCATTACCAAAGTAATGTTTCCACAGTTTTTATCTAAAGCTGTAGTCACTTTAAAATCACCGTTCACCACATTTACGGTTCTTACCAAACTATTGGCTTCACCGATTCCAATTGCCTGCGGAACTCCTTCAAATTTCAACTCTGTGAATTTTCCGCCGTTTACCGCTAAATTAAATTTATAAATAAAGTTATCCGTTGCTGAGAATTTTCCTAAAATGACATCTCCTTTTTTGAAATGTACACATTCTCCTTCGTCATTAATCCTCATGGAAACGTATGGTAACGTATTATCCATTTGAATAACCTGAGAATCGGTAGAACCATCTTCATGTTCAATGATCACATTCAGTTTACTATTGGTTCCCGGACTGAACAGGGCTAATTTACTTTTCGTATTCAGTTGATAAGACTGATAAGTATAATAATTGGCTGCATCAGGAGTAATAGTAGTTTGTACAATATTGAATGAAGAATCATAACCTGTTAAAACCAAAGGTTCGTTTACGTAGGATGAAGCTCCGGAATCCATATTCACCACTTTAATTCTGTACTTCATTCCCGCATAAGGTGCTGAAACTCCATAAATGCTGATTTTACCCATAAATCGGCTTCCGACTATAACCGGATTTTGATTATCCTCGAATTTCGCGTTATTTAAAGTTAAACCCAAAGCACTATCGATAAAGTCTGCAGAAACACCTCCTATTACTAAAATTTTAGGGGAACTTCCTATCCAGTTTTTAGGGGCAAGCTGAATGTAAGATTCTTTTGCATTTCCCCAATATGGAGTATCGAGACCGGTTGGTTCTACATTCCAGGATAGTACCGCTCTTACTTTCAAAACTCTTGGCGTACCGCAAGGAAGTTTGAATTTAGAAAAATCATACGGCAGAATAGCAGAATAAGAAAGCCCTGAATGCCCCGGAATATCATGCAGATTTACGATAGAAGTCCCTACTTTCACCCATTGGCAATTGGTAGATTCATCTTGTATCCAAAAAGTTACATACTCTTTACTTCCTGACGAACACAGGTTTCCACCATATCCGTAATTCTTTTTAGCAGTGAATGTTGCGACCAAAGCTTCATTATGATAGTCTAAAGCCACACATCCCAGCTCTTCATAAGACACATTTCCTTTGGAAGCGATAAGATTCGCCAAGGCACTTGAAAAATCGAGTTTGTTTTCCTCAAAAACCTTAGCTGCGTTGATGGCTGCGCTATTATCTTTTATATTAATCGCTTCTGCAAGAAAATTAAACCCTGATCTTTGCGGCTCTACATTGGCTTTTACCTTTGTATAATCAGCAATAAGCTCCGAAAAGGCAACTTTATTGGCAGTCAGCTGTTTTTTGGCATCAGCAAGCTGCTTTTCAGCAACTGGATTGTTAAGAATGATATTATTAAGGGAAAGATTTGGGTTTAAAATAGATGTTTCAAGGATATGCCCCAAATTAGGAAGTATCACCTGCAATTTTAAAGGTTTTATCTGTATTTGTGTTTCTTTTACATTTCCCCAAACGTATCCCGGCTGTGTTAAATTAGGATCATTTGCCGGCGGAATTGAATTCCAGCTCAAAACAGCTTTTACTTTTGGTAATAATGGTTTTGAACAAAGCTGATGTGAAGTGTTCAGCTTCATTCTTACAGCAAATTCAATGGGTTTTTCCAAATTTTTATCACAGTCAAAAGTATCCGCTATATCATGAACATTTACTCCCACATAACCCTGGTCTTTGTAACCGCCGCCAAAATCCACATAAAACCTTACATATTCATGGGAACCTCCACTGCAAAGATTACCATTATAACCGGAAGATCTTTTTATTTTGATGATTGCTGTCAATTCTTCAGAATTTGGATTATATCCTATGCATCCTAATTCTTCATAAGACACATTAAAATTTTTCTCAAAGAAGGCTAAAGGAGTGGCTAATTTCAAATTTCCTTTAGCGGCTATATTGGCCATAAACAGATGAGATTCGTTTCTGGCCACTAGCAATTGTTGTTCATTTAAATCAGGCATAATGTTAGTTTTTTTATATTTTCCCTACTGTTTTTAGCATTTCGGGTTATGCTGTTTCAACAATAATCTGTTATCGTTTAACAATGTAAAATTACAACGCTATTATTATGTAAAGCATAGTTGATTCACCCTAATTTCATACGTGAAAAAACCATTTTTTTCTTCCGTATTTTTCTGCCAAAATTTCACATCGAAAAAAAAATTCTGCCATTTCAGCCATCTCAACCCAATGGCACACATTTAGAGAATTACAACACAGAAATAATTAAAAATATAAATATATTATGTCAGTAAACTTTAAACCATTAGCAGACAGAGTTTTAGTAGAGCCAATCGCTGCAGAAACTAAAACAGCTTCAGGTATTATTATTCCGGACACAGCAAAAGAAAAACCACAGGAAGGTACTGTAGTAGCAGTAGGTCCGGGTAAAAAAGACGAGCCGACAACTGTGAAAGTAGGTGACAAAGTTCTTTACGGAAAATATTCAGGTTCTGAATTGAAACTAGAAGGAAAAGATTATCTAATTGTAAAAGAGGGAGATCTTTTAGGAATCATCGGTTAATTCGTAAAAAGTAAAATGTATTCATGTAAAATGACTTCATGAATATACACATTCATTATACATTGTACAAAGTACATTAATACAATCAAAAAATTATGGCAAAAGAAATAAAATTCGATATTGAATCAAGAGACGCTTTAAAAAGAGGTGTTGATGCATTGGCTAATGCAGTAAAAGTAACTTTAGGACCAAAAGGGAGAAACGTGGTCATCGAAAAATCTTTCGGTGCACCTCACGTAACTAAAGACGGTGTTTCTGTTGCAAAAGAAATCGAACTTGAAGACAGAGTAGAAAACATGGGAGCACAAATGGTAAAAGAAGTGGCTTCCAAAACTAATGATATTGCAGGAGACGGTACTACTACCGCTACTGTTTTGGCACAGGCTATCGTAAGAGAAGGTCTTAAGAACGTAGCTGCAGGTGCAAACCCAATGGATTTGAAAAGAGGAATCGACAAAGCGGTAACTGCAGTTGTTGAAAACCTAAAATCTCAATCTAAAACGGTTGGAGATTCTACAGAAATGGTAAAGCAAGTAGCTTCTGTTTCTGCTAACAACGACGAAACAATCGGTGCTTTAATCGCTGAAGCTTTCGGAAAAGTTGGAAAAGAAGGGGTAATCACTGTGGAAGAAGCTAAAGGTATCGATACAACTGTAGATGTTGTAGAAGGTATGCAGTTTGACAGAGGATATCAGTCACCTTACTTCGTGACTAACCCTGAGAAAATGTTAGCTGAACTAGAAAATCCATATATCCTTTTAGTTGAGAAAAAAATCTCTTCAATGAAAGAATTGCTTCCAGTTCTTGAACCAATCGCTCAAGGAGGTAAATCTTTATTGATCATCTCTGAAGAAGTTGAAGGTGAAGCTTTGGCAACTTTGGTAGTAAACAAATTGAGAGGTTCTCTTAAAATTGCTGCTGTAAAAGCTCCTGGATTCGGAGACAGAAGAAAAGCAATGTTAGAAGATATCGCGATCCTTACAGGTGGACAGGTTATTTCTGAAGAGCAAGGTTTCACTATGGAAAACATCTCTTTGGATATGTTGGGAACTGCTGAAAAAGTAACGATCGATAAAGACAACACAACAGTTGTAAACGGTGGTGGTGACGAAGCTAAAATCAAAGGAAGAGTAGCTCAGATCAAAGCTCAGATGGAAACGTCTACTTCTGATTACGATAAAGAAAAATTGCAGGAAAGACTAGCTAAATTAGCGGGTGGTGTTGCAGTTCTTTACGTAGGTGCAGCTTCTGAAGTGGAGATGAAAGAGAAAAAAGACAGAGTAGATGATGCACTTCACGCTACAAGAGCAGCTGTTGAAGAAGGTATCGTTGCAGGTGGTGGTGTTGCTTTGGTAAGATCTATCGCTTCTCTTGAAAACCTTTCAGGATCAAATGCAGACGAAAATACAGGGATCAAAATCGTAAAAAGAGCGATCGAGGAACCATTGAGACAAATTGTTGCTAACGCAGGTGGTGAAGGTTCTGTAATTGTTGCTAAAGTAGCAGAAGGAAGCGGAGACTTCGGATACAACGCGAAAACTGACGAGTATGTAAACATGCTTGAAGCAGGGATCATCGACCCTACTAAAGTAACAAGAGTTGCTCTTGAAAATGCAGCTTCTGTTTCTGGGATGTTGTTGACAACTGAATGTGTAATCACTGAAGTGAAGAGCGCTGAGCCAGCTATGCCAATGGGTGGTGGAATGCCGGGAATGATGTAGTCTTAACTGCTATATATAAATTAAAACCGTTCTACTTTTTGTAGAGCGGTTTTTTTTTGGAATATGGTTTCCCGTAAGGAAATAGTATATTTATATTTTATATTTAATGATTAACAAATAGATGGCTAAAGCCAAGACAATTAGTGCAATAATGTATGTATGATATTTGCGCAATACGTAAATTTGGTTGTTGTATGACATTTTACGAAACACATTACAATAAATGAAAGAAATTATTGAAGGGTTAAATTTACCCAAACAGATATTAGATAAAACAAGTGCATTTTTAAACAAATTATTTGGCCCTTCAATTGATGAATTTGGAGAATTGTTTGCTGATAAAGTAAAATTTACACGATTAAAAAATCAAATAAAAATTTTTAATAAATCAAGAGAATTACTTGAAAAAAATGGATTGGAGCCTAGAGAATTAAATCTTAAAACATTAGTTCCATTAATTGAAAAATCATCAGTAGAAGATGATGAACAACTGCAAGATAAATGGGCAAATTTAATTTCAAACATTTCTACTTCGCCTGAAACAGGTTTAGAACCTAGATTAATTAATACTTTATCGTCTCTTTCATCTTTAGAAGCAAAAATTTTAGATTTTATATTTGAAGAATTTTGCATAAAAAGAGACCTTCGACTTGCATACTTAATGAACAATTCTCTGATAAAAAAGAATTATACAGAAAAGAACATTAATTTAGATGATATAATTATTACATTTAAATCAATCAAAAAAAATTTCAATTTGAATAATGAGTTCACAAAAATTTATATTGACAATTTAGAATCATTAGGTTTATTAAGATATGAAGAACCCGAAATAGAAATAGATAGCGGTTCAACTTCAGCAAACTTGAATGACGATGACATTGATCTCGATTTGGACATTTCTGCAAACTATAATAGTTCAGATGATTTTCATATTACTACTTTTGGGAATTATTTCATCAATCAATGTAAAATTCAGAAATAAAAACTTCGTACAACATAGTATTGGCAAAATGCAGGGTTAAATCCTAAACTGAAATATTTGTAGCATTTAGTAGCCAATACTTTTTCATTATCTGCAACTTTTAACCAACACATCGCAAAATATTGAATGAAATCAACAACTAATTTAGCCAATAAAATATTACTTCCAATAAATATACTAATAACTTCATTTGGAATAATAAATTTTGGTAAAGACCTCGTTCCAGGATTAATTAAATGGGGAAATTTTTTCTTATTCTTTTTGGATATTTTCAAAAAAATTAGAAATTTTTTTCTTTACCCTTTAAATTATATAATCTCACTTTTTAATTATGAATTATATGAATTGTCTAAAACTTATTTGTTTCTAGGATTTATATTTTTTTTCACTTACAATTCATCTTATAAAAAAATTTGTCATCATCATAGTGAGACATCGATAGTGAGATTGATCATTGGACCTAATAGATTTAGGATATTCTTGATTATACTTTTCAGTATATTTTTTTGGCCTTTAAGGATATTAGAATTATTAAAACATTATTATGAAAAAGGCTATAAGAGACAACATAATGTTTATACATTGTGGGGAAAATATCTTTTTTGGATATTTTTTACTGTTACATTATTCATATTTCTAAATTTTTGGTTAAGTGATGTAATTGATGAAATCTTTAATATGAACTAAAAAACTACAGATAATAAAAGTTTGACAAAATGGCGGATGAAGCGGCTTATTGAACATTCTACCTCACATCAACTTTTTGTGATATGTTTACAGCTTTGTACTGCTAAGCCCGCTTGGACACAAAGCCAAAAACCGCTACCTAATAAATTAATAAAATCCTAACTCTTGTCAGGATTTTTAATCAATTTTGAAATCCAATAAATCTTTAGGTGATACATTTAGACCTTTAGCCAAATCAATTAATGTAGTAAATGCGAAGTTTCTTTTTCCATTTTCTATATCACTTACCGTACCTTTAGTAATTTTGGAACTATTTAAAACAACATCATCTTGAGTAAGCCCAGATTTAAGTCTTAAATCTTTGACGTGTTCTCCAAATCTTTTTAATATTTCATCTTGTAAAACGTCCATTTCTTAGCAGTTTATACAAAGGGCGTAATTTTTTTTACAAATTTTGTTACAAGATCTTGTAACAAAATGAAAATTCCTTATATTTGGAAAAGATTACTCATTAGAGTAATTTTGCGATACTTCAAAGAAATATAGAAGCTATTGCTTAGAGTCTTGTCATAGAAAACTGGTAATTTTTAAAGCAACAAGATGATAAGTATGAAGCTCACGACCTAGGCGTGGGCTCTCTTATCTGTTGCACGGTATACCAGTACCTCTATGACAGATATTGTAGAGTCTCATGCCGTTTTTATTTTCATGCTGTTCTGTTTTCTACAATCTTCTTTTTCTAAGCCTGCTTTACCACATAAAGTATCATGATCTAGTACAATGGGGTGCACAATCCATTGCGGCTTTCGGGCTTTTAGAAAAACACAAATTCTATCATATTCATCCGGCTTGTATAGGCAGGAAGGTCAGGTTTTGCCAAGACTTCCTCCTTTACAGCCAATAAACACAAACACAAAATATAACAATGATAAATTCAAGAAAACTAAAAATTCATACGGGATACCAGGCAAGTACTTACAGGACGATAACGGTTCCGGAAATCCGGCTTAAAGGAAAATGGCTTGAAAAGCTGGGTTTTAAAGAAGGACAAATGGTGGAGATAGCACAAAAGAAAAACAAGCTTACGATAACTATTGATAAAAAAGAGAAATAATATTCAGCCCATCTAGGTTTAATTATTGATATTTCATTTCAAACAAGTTGCGGGAAACAAAACACAATTGTATTTTGTTTCCCGCAACTTGCGTAAGACTTCCGTACAACTCCGGAGGTTACAAACAAGGGTGTTTGTAACCTCCGTACTAAGTATTTTATTATAAACAACCTTGTTTTAAACCAAAGAACAACGGCGAAGGTCACAAACAAGGTTGTGATGACATTTAGTAGTTTTTATATTGCTGTTTAGCAAAATAATATGTACCGAAATTCTGAGCATTTTTTTATATTTTTACGACAAACCAGTATTGATGAAACAAAAATTAATCTTTCTTTTTCTCTTGATCTATAGTTTTTTAAGTGCTCAATACTTTCCCTTTAAAAATGAGAATAAGTTTGATACCATAGAATATAAAAGAATTCGAGATTCTTTAATTGCCAATCCTCAAAAAAACACAGTGCAGACTGGAGAAGAAAATGGTATTTTTTACGATACTCATGACGGAACAAATATCATTATGCAGTATAATAAAGGTGATGGAGGATTTTTACAAATAACCAAAGGCGCTCATTGGATTCTCTATACTTATTTTGATAATCTGCAATTACGTTCCAAAAAAGAAAATATCAGCCGGCATTACGCAACAGGTATCTGGAAGGAATTTGATAAAAATGGAAAATTGTTGAAAGTGGAAGATATGGATATTCTTTATGATGACAGACAGGAATATATTGATAAAAACATAAAACTTGTAAGTATCAGAGAAATTGCAGCAAAACTAAGTGCTACTTATCAAAAAAATATGTTTGATGATGTTAATTTCTTTGATGTAAAGACTTTCGTTGATGATAAAACAAACAAATGGGTATATCGAATAGTATTTGCAGATACAACAAAAGAAAGCACTGTTCTATTTTTCGATTATGATGCCCATAATGGAAACTTTATAAAGACAGAATCGTTTACAATACCTGAAGGGTTTGAATGGCATTAAAAATACATAAACCGCTCAATTCAAGAAGCGGTTTTTTCATTCCAAAACAAATTCGGCATCTCATATTTCCAATCCGTGACTTTTCCCTATATTTAAAACATATTTCTACACAGGAAATCAATTAAACCAAACCTCAACGCCATTGAAAACAAAACTATTCCTCCTTTCACTTTTCGGTTTATGTTTAGCCAATGCACAAACCTTACATTTTAAACATCTTTCGGATATGTCTATGAGAAGAGGAGCGATAAGCAGTGCTATTGCAGGTGACAATATCTATGTGAGCAATGGTTATAAAGACACTGATGGTAATGCAAACTTTATTGAGAAATACAATATTAAAGATAACCGATGGAGTATGATCAACTCTACCCTAGTTCCTAAAAGATTTGCCAATTCGGAGACTTACGGTAATAAAATTTATATTTTTAACGGTTGGGGAAACAGCCATCTTGAAATTGTAGATCTTGAAACTCATAAAAAAACAGAAGGAGCTGTTAATCGTGCCTACACAGGAAATGCAGGTTCTGCCATCCATAATGGAAAAATATATGTATTTGGTGGCAGTGGGCTAAATGGTGCAGCAACCACTGTATTTTCTAATAGATTTCAATACTATGATATTGCTTCCAATACCTGGCATCCATTACCGGATATGCCCAAAGCCAGAGAAGCAAAAGGCAAAATTGTGAATGATAAATTGTATGTTATTGGAGGTTTTAATGGTACGTCATCCCGTCTGGTCAATGTTTACGATCTCAACAAAAATCTTTGGACCGAGCAATATACGATGCCTGTTGGAATATCCGGTCATTCATTAGCGGTATCCGGTAATAAGATTTTTATTGCAGGCGGTTATAATAATCAAACTTTTTTAGCCTATTTTGATACAGAAACCAATAAATTACATCAATTATCTTCAAACATGATCCCGCGAAGACATGCTGCTGCCGAAGTTTATAACAATAAATTATACATCATTGGTGGAAGTACAACGTCTTCAACCCAATCAGCTATTAAAAGTATTCAGGTTGCGGATATTAGCGAAGAAGAACTTTCCACTCGTGACTAATCAAATTAAAAAACATATATTAATCAAAATAATATGATACCGTTCTTAATTAATAGAGCGGTTTTTTCATTCCAAAACAAATTCCTAAGTTTACGGGCTGTTTACACTTCAAAAAACACGACCACAATGGAAAACAAAAAAGATGAACAGGTTCTGGATAAAGGTCCGTTCTATCACGGTACAAGAGCTGATTTACAGATTGGAGACTTGCTCAATGCCGGTTTCAAATCGAATTATTATCCTGAGATCATCCTGAATCATATTTACTTTACTGCTTTACAAAACGGAGCAGGATTAGCTGCTGCATTGGCAAAAGGAGATAATCTTGAACGCATTTATATTGTAGAACCGACAGGAGAATTTGAGAATGATCCCAATGTAACCGATAAAAAATTTCCAGGAAACCCTACCCGATCTTATCGAAGCAAAGAGCCTGTAAGAATTGTTGGTGAAGTAACAGACTGGATCAGATTGACAGACGAAGAGCTCCAAAGCTGGCGGGAAAGAATCGCAAAACTTCGGGAAAATCCGAACGCTGAAATTATCAATTAGGATTAAATCATAATACTATATAACTCCTAATATAACTTTGCTAAAAAACCATACTACAGATGAAAAAAACCTTTGAATTCCTTAAGCAGTTAGAAAAAAACAATAATCGTGAATGGTTTGCTCAACACAAAGCTGAATATGATTCGGTGGTAAAAGAAAACAAAGTCTTTTTCAATCAGGTGTATACTGAGCTTCAGGAATATGACAATTTGAAAGGAATCCATATTTTCAGAATTTACAGAGACGTGCGCTTTTCTAAGGATCAGACTCCGTACAAGACTAATTTCGGAGCTGGATATTCCCGTTCAAAACCAATGTTAAGAGGCGGATATTACATTCAGCTTGAACCCGGCAACAGTTTTGTAGGAGGTGGATTCTGGGGTCCGGATGCCAAAGACCTGCTCCGTATCCGTAAAGAATTTGAAATCAATACCGCAGAAATTGAGAAGATCACTTCAGACACTACCTTCGTAAAATATTTTGGCGAAATTAAAGGGGATGCCGTAAAAACCGCTCCAAGAGGTTTTGATAAAGATCATCCTGCCATAGACCTGATCAGAAAAAAACAATATGTAGTGATGAGAAAATTTACGGATCAGGAGGTGCTGTCTGATGGTTTTCAGAAAGAGGCAGTTCTCACCTTATTAGCGATGCGCCCTTTTTTTGATTATATGAGCGAAGTCCTTACTACGGATTTGAATGGGGAATCTTTATTTTAAAATATAAAGAAAACTGTTTACGAATTTTCTGCTTTGTGTAAATCCGGTTACTATTTTATTTATTTTTATAACACACTAAATCTCCAAACAAAAATATGAATATCATGAATTTAAAAACTTTAATCACCCACACTGTCCAGTACAACAACTGGGTCGTAAACAAGTACATCGACTGGCTTTCAACAAAATCTGATGAACAGCTTAATCAGGAAGTTATCTCAAGTTTCCCGACAATCTTGAAAACATTGCACCATATCTGGCAAACACAAGAATACTGGTGGAGCCATATCGGAGAAAATGATGAGTTTGATTTTGCAGCAACCTCAGCAACTAACAGCAAAAAAGAGATTTTCAATGCGATCAAAAATAATTCTCAAAAACTGATGGATTATGTAGAAAGCTTATCCGAAGAAGATCTTGCTAAAAATGTAAAAATTGAGTCTCAATGGTTTCAATGCGATTTCTCAAAATATGAATACATTCAGCATATCGTTTTACATGGAACCTATCACAGAGGGCAAATTGTTACCATGGGAAGAAATGTAGGAATTACCGATGCTCCCATGACGGATTACAATTTCTGGAATATCTATAAAGATGCCGATGTAGCGGCTGCCAATTAAGTTAAATACAATTAAAATATTGTATAAAACCGTTCTATTTTTAGAGCGGTTTTATTATATTCGAAAAAATTATTTCCGAAACCGAAAAATCATTCACATGACCATTCAAGAGCAAATCCAAGAATATATATCCAGTCAATCCGAATCCAAACGAAGCGACCTGCAAGAGCTCCACAATAGTATTTTAGAACTCATGCCGGAATCTAAGCTTTGGTTTTTAGATGGTAAGAACGAGGAAGGCAAAATAGTTTCCAATCCGAATATCGGATATGGAGCCTACTCGATACAATACAAAGACGGAACCTCGAAAGAATTTTATCAAATTGGGGTAAGTGCAAACACAACCGGAATTTCTGTTTATATTATGGGTATTGATGATAAAAAATACTTACTTCAAACCTATGGAGAAAAAATAGGTAAAGCGAGTGTTACCGGATATTGTATTAAGTTCAAAAAACTTGAGGATATTAATGTTGATATTCTGAAAGCAGCAATAAAAGACCGGACTGAAAAATTTGCGTAAATGAAAGATAAATTACTCTCCTTTGTCTCTAAATACAAATACTTTTTGATTTATATTTTATTGTTTGCAATCATCTCCTTCATATTCAATCCGAAACAAAAAGAATACTATTTAGAAAAAGACATTCAATCTTTTGAAGAAAATTACTATCCTCAAATAGCGTTATTTTCCAGTGGAGTATTAATTTGTATCATGCTAATAATAGCTTTTGGAAAAAATTTAAGTTCAATCAGATATTAAATTCGATAGTATTTATTTTATTTCTTTGTTTTTCAATCTTTTTTCTGATGCAAAATACAGTCACTTGTTTTTGTTTATTTATCAACAGACTAGACACTAAGAAAGAAATCATTGAGTCTTACGAAACATTCCATATTACTGATAACAAATATTTTATAGCAGAAAATATCAATCAACCCAATAACTTCATCAATCAATCCGATTATTATAAATATTCCGGATTCAAAAATGCTTCAAAATTGAAAAGCAGAGATACAATCACCTTCAGATTAAAACAAGGGCTACTTGATATTCATTACTTTACTATAAAAAAATAACCTAATTCAATTCGAGGATATTTTTTGCTCCTTTAAACCGATGTACGTATTATTGTAAAAAAATTATTTCCATGTACATTGAAGTTTCCCAGGATTTTAAGAAGAAAACTAAAGCTGCGGTTTTTTCTATTGCAATTTTTATCTTCATTTATATCCTTCTCTTTTTATTGACAATAGCTTTGGCGCTTGGATGTATTGCCGGAGGAATCGCAATCATCGTAGCAAAACCGATGTTTCTTACCCTTATGTTAGGAGCAGGTTTGGCAGGAACCGGACTTTTCGTGTTCTTTTTTATCATTAAATTCTTATTTAAAAAACACATCAACGACAGAAGCGATCTTACTGAAATCAGAAGAAGTGACGAACCCGAACTCTTCAAAATGATTGACGACATTGTAAAAGAAGCCGAAACCAACGCTCCCAAAAAAGTATATCTTTCCTATGATGTCAATGCAAGTGTTTTTTACGATTCAAGTTTCTGGAGTATGTTCTTACCTATTCAGAAAAACCTGACGATTGGTATGGGATTAATCAATACCACCACAAAACAAGAACTGAAAGCTATTCTCTCTCACGAATTCGGTCATTTTTCTCAACGTTCCATGAAAGTCGGAAGCTATGTCTACAATGTGAATCAAATTATTTTCAACCTCGTGAACGATGATGAATCTTACCGTAATTCAGTAGAAAAGTTCGCAAGTGTAAGCGGCTATTTTTCCATATTTGCAGCATTGGCATTTTTCTTTACCGGAAAAATTAAATGGATTTTAGTAAAAATGTACAATTTTGTCAACCTTCGTCACATGGCTCTTTCCAGGGAAATGGAATTTCATGCAGATGAAGTAGCCGCTAATATTGCAGGTTCGTTAGCATTAGAAGAATCACTTTTAAGATTGGAACTTGCCGACAATTCTTACAAAAATGTTCTAAACTTTTATGATACCCGATTTTCTAAAAATGAATCAAGTAAAAACATTTATCGTGAGCAATTTTTTGTCATGAACTTCCTTGCCGAACAAAGTGAAGTAGAATCTAAAAACGGGCTGCCGAATATTCAGCTTTCGGAATCTGGGTTATTTAATAAATCAAAGCTTAATATTGAAAATCAATGGGCTTCTCACCCTTCTCAAAAAGAAAGAATTGCGAAACTCAGAACCTTAAACATTGTAAAAGATCAGGATAATCTTTCGGCAAAAAGTATTTTCAAAAACTTTCAGAAAACAGAAGAACAAATCACTTCAAAACTTTTCTCAAGAGTACAATACCAAAAACAAAAAACTGATCTGGAACTGGAAGAATTTCAGTCCGAATTTGAAAAACAATATCAGAAAGATTCGTTCGATAAAATTTTCAATGCCTATTATGACAACAAAAATCCTGATTTTACGGTAAAAGAAAGTGAATTAAGTAATGAAATTTCTTTTGATGAACTTTTCAGTAAAGAAAAAGTAGAATGGGTATATACCTTAATTGCTCTTGAAAGTGACCTTAGAACGGTAGAAGCCATTTCAAAAAAGGAATATGCCATTAAAACTTTTGATTACGATGGTAAAAAATATAAACAGACGGAAGCAAAAACTTTAATTCCGGTTATTCAGAAAGCGATTGGGGAGATTAAAGAAAAAATTCTTCAAAATGATGCTGACATTTACAATTATTTTACAAATAGAGCTGAAGATCAACAGAAAAGAGGAAGTTTCATACAGCATTATAAAAATTTTGGAGAATATGATGCTGAGTATGAGGAAAAATATAAATTGTATGTAGAATTGATAAATGCAACTGCATTTATGAACACAAAAACACCTTTCGAACAGATTAGGAAAAACTTTACCGATTTGAAACCTCTCGAGGAAAAGTTAAAATATCAAATTACCATTTTTTCTCAAAATGAATTGCTTACAAAAGAATTAAACGAAGAGGATTTAAAAGATCTGAAATTCTACACAGAAAAAGATCATCTCTATTTTAATAACAATGAATATATGGAACATAATCTTCAGCTTTTGATGAAAGCAATCAATTATCTTCCTTATTTTCTTCACAGAAAATATTTTCACAAGAAAAAAGAACTTTTAAAGCTTATGAAAGAACTGGAAGAACAAAATTCTATGGTAAATATCTCTTAAGAAGTACCGCTCTGATTTTTTAGAGCGTTTTTTTATTTTTACCACATCAAATTTTTAACAATGAAAAATAACGAAAGAGTCTATAAAATGTCCTTTGCAGGAGTTTATCCTCACTATATCACAAAAGCAGAAAAGAAAGGCCGCACCAAAGAAGAAGTGCACGAAATTATTTTTTGGTTAACCGGTTATGACGAAAAAAGTTTTCAGGAAATCTTGGAAAACAAAACCAATTTCAAAGACTTTTTTGAACAAGCTCCTCAAATCAATCCTAATGTTTCATTGATAAAAGGCGTTATCTGTGGATATCGTGTTGAAGAAATTGAAGAAGAGCTTATGAGAAACATCCGCTATCTCGATAAACTGATCGATGAATTGGCAAAAGGAAAATCTATGGAGAAAATCTTGAGAAAATAAATAATAATTCCGAAATTAGCAGTCTGTGCGTTAAACAAAAAATTAATGAATTAAAAATTTAAACAAGACATACAGTAAAACTTAGTATAAGTTTTCTTCGGGGCAGGGTGCAATTCCCTACCGGCGGTTACAGTCCGCGACTCCTTTCTTTTTTGAGAGGACTGATTTGGTGAAATTCCAAAACCGACAGTTAGAGTCTGGATGGGAGAAGAAAATGAAACAATCAGTGAGACTATTTCGATAGACTCATTGTGTTGTATTTCATTTCCATGTACCGAAGTGTATTTTAACTTTTAAAAGTAAAATAACATGGAAAAATTATTAGAAAAATTCGGAGCAAGTCCGATAGAACGTGTAGAAAAAGCACTTCTTACATTACAACAAGGCAAAGGAATTCTTTTAGTAGATGATGAAAACCGCGAAAACGAAGGCGATATCATCTTTCCCGCCTCTACCATCACAGAAAAAGACATGGCACTTTTGATCCGCGAATGCAGTGGAATCGTTTGTTTATGTATTTCTGAAGAGAAAAGCAAGCATCTCAATCTTCGTCCGATGGTAGAAACCAACAATTCTAAAAATCAAACTGCATTTACCATTTCCATAGAAGCAAAAGAAGGAGTAGAATCCGGAGTTTCTGCGAAAGATCGTGTGACAACCATTAAAACTGCTATTGCAGAACATGCTTTGGCAGACCATATTGCAAGTCCGGGACATGTTTTCCCTTTAGTTGCCAGAAAAAATGGTGTCTTTGAAAGACGTGGCCATACAGAAGGAAGTGTAGATTTAGTGCAGCTTGCCAACCTGGGAGATGATGCTGTACTTTGTGAACTGACCAACGAAGATGGAACCATGGCAAGGCTTCCTGAAATTGTAGATTTTGCAGAAAAAAAAGAAATGACCGTGGTGACCATCGACGATATTTATCATTATCGTACAATGTTAATCAGCCAAAATTAAAATAAAAAAATTTAGCGCACAGAAAAGGCCGTTCAATAATTTTGAACGGCTTTACTTTTTGACTTATCATTAAAATCAAATTATGATTAAATAAAATATATTTTCAAACCCGAGTTTTTAATTATATTTATTGAAATTTCTAATCATGAAAAAAACACTACTTTTTATGCTTGCGTTTTCTGGTTTATGTTCAGCGCAAACTATCATTACGAAAGCATTTAACGACCCTCTTGTAGGTGATATTGTGAATAATTTTGTGGTCAACGGAACGGTTGATAATTCTGCAACAGGAGCCAATACAACCTTCAACAACGCATCTTTGACACAAGGAGCGGCTTCGCAGGTAACTTATATTGCTCCTACTCCTTCTGAAATTACTACATACCCCGGTTCTACCATAAAAATGATTGACACAGGGAATTCTATTTTATATAAAGCCTCAGCGACCAAGCTTGAAATTACGGGCGTGATTACTCCGGATGCTACTTTAAATTTTGCTGCCGATAACGGAACATTTATTACCTATCCTGCAAGTTTTGGATATACCAACTCTGATACCGCAAAAGGAACTTTTACTTCAACAGCAGCTTCTGGATTATTTAAAGGAACCATTGTAACGACAGCAGATGCTTCAGGAACTCTGAATGTGGGTCCGAAAACCTACACCAATGTTTTAAGAATAAAATCGGTTCAGAATTTCAACTTATATCAATCTACAGATGTCAACTATCTTATCCCTATCGGAACTGTTGTAAATACAGCATATACCTATTTTGACAGCGTTCACAAATTTCCCTTACTAAGTTCTACCAATGGAACACTCAACGTTCCGATATTGAGCATTAACCAGACAACCAGCGGAGCCCAAGCTCTAAACGAAGTTTTTTTAGCAGTAAATGACAACTTAGTAAAAAAACAAAACTTTAAGATCTATCCTAATCCCGCACAAGATTTCATTCAATTTCAAGGAGAAACAAAATCGTATTCAACAGCAAAAGTATATAGCTTAGATGGAAAACTGGTAAAAACCGCAGACATCCACTCAGGAAAAATACAGATTTCTGACTTACCACCTGCTGCCTATTTTATTGAAGTTTCAGGAAAAGATGCTCCAGCAGAAACAACCAAACTGATTAAAAAGTAGAAAATTCATAAAACAATAAATATTTTTCACGAATTTACTTTCTGAAACCTTATCTAATGGGTTAAATCGGATAACTGTTAGAAATTTGCCCGTTTTTTGCATTCCGTTTTAATACCAACATCTTAAAATATAAAATCATGAAAAAATATTTCATTCTCCTTCTTTGTTTTATTTTTTCGGGAATACAAGCACAGGAAGAATCAGGAGCTGTATCTTCAGAGAAGATGAATATCGTGAAAACGAATGTTACAGCTTATGCTTTCAGAAACATCAATCTTTCTTATGAAAGAGCGTTCAACCAAAGGCTTTCGATCAATATGGGATTTGGAACAATGCCGGAAGGAAAAGTTCCTTTTATCAATTCTTTTTTGAATGATGACGATGAAAAAAGATTTCAGAATCTTGAAGTAAAAGCATTTAATTTCACCATAGAACCTCGTTTCTATATTGGTCATGGATATGGTAAAGGATTTTATTTTGCTCCATATTACCGCTATTCAAAAGTAACTTCTAACACTTTCGATTTTTATTATGATTACAGGCTTAATGGAAATACCTTTCAAATCCCTATAAAAGGTTTTGGAAATACGAACGGAAACAGCGGAGGTTTAATGGTCGGTGTACAGTTTTTTCTCACAAAAAATCAAAATTTAGTATTGGATTTCTGGATTGCAGGAGCCCATTACGGAGCAGGAAAAGGAGACTTTACCATGACCAGCGATGTCGTTTTGACACCCGATATGCAGGCTCAACTGAAAAAAGAAATAGAAGATCTCGACATTCCTTATGTGAAATACACCGTAGAAACCAACGCCAACGGAGCCAGAGTAAAAGTAGACGGACCATGGGCTGGCTTTAGAAGTGGATTGTCTTTAGGATTTAGATTTTAGAAAATTTTATTTGAATATTTTTTGAAACCGTTCTTTTTTGGACGGTTTTCTTTTTAACTATAATTTTTATTCTGATTCTTATCATAATGGTTTTGATATTTAAACGAAAAAGAAATATCTTCAGCACATGAATTCATCACAGATCACCACCGCTCAAAGAATCAAAGCGATCGTAGGCGGATCCATAGGAAATCTCGTAGAATGGTACGATTGGTATGCCTATGCTGCATTTGCCATTTATTTTTCAAATTCGTTTTTTCCGGATTCGGATCTTACAGCACAACTTTTAAATACCGCAGGAATTTTTGCTGTCGGTTTTTTAATGCGCCCTGTGGGAGGTTGGCTTTTCGGAAGTATTGCCGATAGAATCGGGAGAAAAAAAGCGATGACTCTTTCCGTTTTGCTGATGTCTTTTGGCTCTTTATTAATTGCCCTGACTCCCACTTATAAAACGATTGGTGTTTTAGCACCAATATTATTGCTGGTCGCAAGATTATTACAAGGTTTGAGTGTTGGTGGAGAGTATGGCGTTTCGGCAACCTACCTCAGCGAAATGGCGACCAGTGACCGAAGAGGATTCTATTCAAGTTTTCAATATGTAACGTTAATTGGAGGACAATTAATTGCATTGGGAATTCAACTGATTTTACAAAAATTACTATTAACAGAAGCTCAGCTTGAAGATTGGGGATGGAGAATTCCTTTTGTAATCGGAGCTTTATTGTCTGTGATTGCCTTATATTTAAGGGCAAACCTCCATGAAACCGAAGCTTTTGAAAATAAAAAAGACCTCAGCGAAAAGAAAAAAGGTTCCATCAAAGAATTATTAAAACATCCCAAAGCCTTATTAACAGTTGTAGGATTGACTTTAGGCGGAACATTGGCATTTTACACTTACACCACCTATATGCAGAAGTTTTTGGTGAATACCGTTCATCTTACAAAAGAAGAATCCACCCTAATTTCTTTTATTTCACTATTTATTTTTGCTTGTTTACAGCCGGTTTTCGGAGCTTTATCAGATAAAATAGGAAGAAGACCTTTATTATTGAGCTTCGGAATTTTAGGAACTGTTTTCACTTATCCTTTATTGAATGCTTTAAGTACAACCACTTCAATGTGGGGTGCGTTTTTCTTAATCATGGCTGCATTGATTATTGTAAGTGGCTATACATCTATTAATGCAGTGGTAAAAGCTGAACTTTTCCCTTCCGAAGTGAGAGCTTTAGGAGTTGGATTGCCTTATGCTTTAACAGTTGCTATCTTTGGCGGAACAGCGGAATATATTGCGCTTTGGTTCAAACAGGCCAATGTGGAATATTATTTTTACTGGTACATTACTATTTGTATCTTCTTTTCATTGGTAGTGTACGCCGGAATGAAAGATACTAAAGAAACTTCTACATTGGATAAAGATTGATCTTACTCAATAGCTATAACAACGGTGCGGCTCAGATTCTCTGAGCCGCACCGTTTATTTTTAATGATAAGCTTGTTTAAACTTTTCTAAAATATGGTCTAGATTATGTCGTTGAACATACACACTCTTTACATCTTCGTATCTGGGTGACTTATAAAAAACTTCATGGAAATCCATACTTCCGTTTCCTACTTTTACTACTTTCTGCACATCGATATTTAATTTTCTCAGTTCATCTTTAAAAACCTGAAATTCATCCTGGATATTCTTCATCTATATTTTTTGAATTTAATTTAAAATACATTTCACTCTCAATAATTAAACAAAAAGATTAATTATTTAATAAATTTAGTAATTTACCGCTATATAATTACCATACACGCAATCTTTTTTTCAAAAAAATATTTAAAATTCTCCAAACACCCTCCTTTTTACCCCCTTTTGCAAAGGAAAAAATAAGATTTTTAAAAAATTTTAAAAATAAGTGTAACATTTTTAAAAAGTTCGTCTCTAAAAGACAAATAAACCTTAAAAATTAAGAAAACATGAAAAAGTACAAAATCTTATTCGTTATCATTTTATTTTTTGCAGCTGTTTGTAATATTTTCGGACAGGAAAAAACATATCCTTTTGAAATTAAGAAAACAGGAAAAGGCAAACAGTCTTTAGTTTTTATTCCTGGATTTGCTTCTTCAGGAGATGTATGGAAGGAAACTACGGCAAAGTTTGAAAAAGACTTCACTTGTTATACCTTAACCATGGCAGGATTTGCAGGAATAAAACCCAATGCCAATGCAAGTTTTAAAGAGTGGGAAAAAGCCATCGCCGAATATTTAAAAAATAACAATATTGAAAAACCCATTATCATCGGTCACAGTATGGGAGGCGGTCTTGCTCTTGCCATTGCGGCAGATTATCCCGATTTGGCAAGAAAAATTATAGTGGTAGATACTCTTCCTTGTCTCGCTGCTCTATCAAATCCGAATTTTACTTCTAATGAAAACAACGACTGCTCTGCGACTGTAAATGCACTTACCGCAATGACTGATGAACAGTTCAGACAAATGCAGATGAACGCTATTCCACGGCTTTTAGCAGATACTTCTATGCAGGAAACTGTTGTTGGCTGGAGTATGAAATCTGACCGAAAAACTTTCGCAACCATGTACTGCGATTTTTCCAATACCGATCTTCGAGAAAAAATCAAAACAATACAATGTCCTGCTCTTATTTTGTTAGAATCCTATTTTGTAAATTTAAAACCGGCTATTGAAAACCAATATAAAAATTTAAAAACTGCAGATATGCAATTCGCATCAAAAGGGTTACACTTCATCATGTATGACGATAAAGATTGGTATTTTAATCAGTTAAATAATTTCTTATCCACGAAATAATGGTGTTTGAAGAGATATATGAACTCTATTGGCAGAAAATATTCCGTTTGTGTATGGGATATGTGAACAATACTGACCTCGCACAAGATCTGGCACAGGAAACCTTCATCATTGTATGGCAGCAGCTTCCTAAATTCAGAAATGAATCCGGTATCGGAACCTGGATTTTCAGAATTGCTTCCAACAATTGCCTTCGACAGATAGAGAAAGAAAAAAAATTTACCAAAACCGATTTACCTATCAATCTGGAAGAAAAAAAACAGGAATCACTGGAACCTCAGATCCAGATGCTGTATCAATTTATTTCAGAGCTTCCGGAGACAGACCGTATCATTATTTCTCTGGAACTGGAAGAAGTAAAACAGGCAGAAATTGCCAATATTGTTGGGCTTTCGGAAGCTAATATCCGGGTAAAAATTCACAGAATAAAAGAAAAACTCACCAAAAAGTTTAAAGAAAATGGATTCTAATATAGATTTTAAAAATATCTGGAAGCAGCAAACTTCCAACAAACCCAGTCTGGAAGAGCTATTGAGTAAACTAAAACGTTTTAAAAAAGACAATCTTCGGAAGCTCATTATGACCAATATCATGCTTATGGCCACCTGTGCAGGAATCGCTTTTATCTGGTATCGCTATCAACCTCAGCTGGCTACGAGCAAAATTGGAATTGTACTGATTATTTTAGCAATGGTCATTTTCCTGTCAGCTTACAACAGGCTGTTCATGGGGTTTTATAAAATTGATACGACTCAGTCTAATACGGAATATCTGCAACATTTATATTCAATAAAAAATAAGCAGAAATTCATGCAAACCACCATGCTAAACCTGTACTTCATCATGTTATTCCTTGGAATTTGCCTGTATATGTATGAATACACCTCCCGAATGACAATAACTTTTGCTGCCGTTGCCTATATTGCGGTCTTTATATGGATCGGTTTCAATTGGTTTTACATAAGACCCAAAACAATAAAAAAACAACAGGCTCATCTTGACGGATTAATTAATAAATTTGAAGAACTTAACAATCAATTAAAAAATTCATGAATTCTTCTGACCATAAAAATCACTGGGAAAACGTATATGAAACCAAAAATCCGGATCAGGTAAGCTGGACACAGAAAAAGCCTCAGACTTCCTTAGATTTTATCAATTCTTTCGGATTGGGAAAGGAAGCCAAAATCATTGATATTGGCGGTGGAGACAGCAATCTTGTCGATTTCCTTCTTGAAGAAGGCCATGAAAATATTACGGTTCTTGATATTTCAGCCAAAGCATTAGAAAAAGCCAAAGAAAGACTTGGAAATAAAGCTGAAAATGTAAAATGGGTGGTCACCGATATTACGGAATTCCAACCTGATGAAACCTATGATATTTGGCATGACAGAGCTGCTTTCCATTTTTTAACAACGCCCGAACAGATTTCAAAATATGTTGAAATTACAGAAAAAGCGGTTTCAGAATATATGATTCTAGGAACATTTTCAAAAAATGGCCCTTTAAAATGCAGTGGATTAGACATTAAACAATATGATGAGGATTCAATAACAGCACAATTTAAAGAAAGCTTTGAAAAAATTGATTGTAAACTTGAAGATCATACCACGCCTTTTGATACGGTACAGAATTTTATTTTTTGCAGTTTTAAAAAGAAGTAATACAATTTGTAACAAAATCAATTAAACAAAAACCTATCGATAAAACGCAAACGTGACGTATTTTCTAACACTAAAAAACGATTTCCTCGACCTCATCAGCTTCATCAAAAAACCTAATGATATTCAGATAAAAATAACTCCTCGACAGAAGTTATTACTGATTTTCAATCTGTTGATCATTGAGATCATTTTTTCTTTACTTTTTGTGTTTCCTGCAAATTATATTGCTGAAAAATTTATCAACGTAAAAGAGACCGAAACTTTAAAAAATTTGACTCTATTTGGTGCTTTGTTTTTGGTCGTATTTCTTGCTCCTCTTCTTGAAGAATGGATTTTCAGGTATTCTTTACGGTATCACAAACTTTTTTCCAGTTTTATCAACAGAGAAAAATGGGACAAGATTTTTCCGTTTTTAGTGTATGCCTTCTCAATTGTTTTCGGATTTGTGCATTTAGATAATTACGTGAACGATTCATCGTTGTTTTATGCTTTGTCTCCTTTAATTATCATTTCACAATTATCAGGAGGACTTATGCTAAGCTACATTCGTATACGGCTTAATATTGCGTATAGCTTTTTGTATCATGCCATCTGGAATGGGTTATTTGCTATTGTTGTTCCCTCTATTTTTCTTCTTTTCACTCCTCCATTTGTTGATCAAACTACAAGTTATGATTTAAAAATGGAGCAAAAAGTTTTCGTCAGTACAAGAGAACCCATATTTCTTACAGTCAGCATCTCAAAAAATAAGATCTACAGTCTTAAAGGAAACCAATATCAGTTTCAAAGGTTACTCGATTATATTTACGGTAAAGAAAAATTTTATGTTGATGAAGGTTTAATCAATATTCAGTTTACATCAAAAAAGGGAATTTCAAAAGAAGATTTTTTAAAAATCTTGCAAAAGGAATACGACATCAGATAAAAAATAAAGGTTAAAATCAACGTTGATTTTAACCTTTATTTTTATGTTTACATTATACATTATTTTGAACTTTCCTCTTCTTCCAATTCCACTTCATGTCTCAGCTGCGCTTTATACAACGTTGCATAATATCCGTTTTTATCCAAGAGTTCCAAATGTTTTCCTTCTTCCACAATTTTTCCATGCTCCATTACTATGATTTTATCCGCTTTTTCAATGGTTGAAAGTCTGTGCGCAATAATAATTGACGTTCTGTTCTTAGTAATTTTTTCTGTCGCTCTCTGAATTAATTTTTCACTTTCATGGTCAATAGAAGATGTTGCTTCATCCAGGATCAAAATTTTCGGATCAGATAAATACGCTCTTAAGAAAGATAATAATTGTCTTTGTCCCAAAGAAATCGAGGAACCTCTTTCACTCACCACATAATCATAACCTCCGGGAAGCTGCTCGATAAACTGGTCGACTTCAATTTCTTTGGCTCCTGCTTTTATTTTCTCTAATGTAATGCTATCATCACCAAATGCAAGGTTTTCAAAAATACTTCCATGGAAAAGGAACACATCCTGCAATACAACTCCGATGTGGCTTCTCAGGTTATATAATTCATAATCTTTAAGGTTAACATCATCAATGAAAATATTCCCTGAATTGATGTCATATAATCTTGTAATCAAACTGATAATGGTAGATTTCCCCGCTCCGGTCGCTCCTACAATGGCAACAGTTTCTCCCGGATTTACTTTAAAATCAATGCCTTTTAAAACTTCCTGTTTCTCATCATACGCAAAACGAACCTCTTTGAATTCAATTTTCCCGTCAAAATGATCTTTTTCCACTTTCCCTGTATTCGGCATGGCATTGTCTTCATCCATTAAGCCCAACACTCTTTCTGCTCCCACAATCCCTCGTTGAATATTATTAAATCGATCCGCAATTTGCCTTAACGGACGAATCAGCATGGAAATATATTGAATAAAGGCAATCACAACTCCTGCACTGATCGTAATATACCCTCCATAGAAAAGAATAAATCCTATAAAAAGTGAAGAAATCAATTCAACTACAGGAAAGAACAACGAGAAGATAAATACCGTTCTCAACAATGCTGCCTTCAGGGTAATATTGATCTCATCAAATTTTTTAAACTCAGATTCCTGTCTGTTGAACACCTGAATAATCGGCATTCCGGCTAACCTTTCCTGAACAAACGAATTTTGATTGGCAGTCCAGTTTCTTTCATCACCAAAAGCTTTTTTCAGTCTTTTCTGGAAAAATCTCGTAATGATAACCATCAAAGGTAAAATTCCCAATGTAATATAGCTCAGATGAACGTTTGTACTGAACATCATGACCAATACAAAAACGATTCTCAATATATCACCAAAAACCATCAGAAACCCATCTGTATAAACTGTTGCAATGGTTTCAACATCACCAACTGCTCTTGTTACTAGCTGACCGATCGGAGTTTTATCAAAAAATGATGTTTTGAAATAAATAAGTTTAGCATAAAGCCTTTGTCTTATGTCCCGGATTACATTCTGAGAAATATAATTAGAATAAAAGACTAAAAAAAAGTTTAAAATAGTTTCTGCAAATACCAAACCTACTAAAATGTAGATATGTTTCATCATCAGCGCTTTATCTTGCAGCTTAGTGATATCGTTATCCACCACTGTCATCGTAAGATACGGTCTGTAAGTAGAAACCATTGCTAAAAAGATGGAGATGATCAGAGTAATGATGAACCAGGAACGGAACTTCATCCCGATAAAGAACAGCCTCTTGATAATTCCCCAGGTATCTTGTTTTTTCATTGTACGAATTGAAGAAAGAATAAAATAAAATTCTCTGCAAAAATAAGACTTTCTAATTTCCCAGTCTTTACAACTTCATTAAATACTCATGAAAATTTCAGATGGCTGTTATTTATGATATGAATATATTAATTGACCTTTTTCAGCCAATCTAAAACATATCCTGCTACTTCTTCCCATCCTTTTTCGCCTGCAATAAAGTGGCTTCTTCCCGGAAATTCTTTAAAATCTACCACACTTTTTTTATCTTTATAAGCCCCAGCAATTTTTCTTGAAAAATTGGCTGCAAAAATGTGATCTCTTTCTCCGGCGATGAACAACAATGGTTCGTGAGGTTTCTTTAGATCTAACTTTGCAGAAGATTTAAACAGTGGATCTCTGGCTAGTTTTCTGCTTTCAGGAGCAGCAACCGTTTCATATAGTTTATCACTTTCTTCTTTAGAATAATTATTGAAAAATGCTTTGTGATACCATTCTTTTGAACCCATAAACACTGTATTTCCTTTAAAGAAATTCACAACCGGCCAAACGATTTTTACAGTAGAAAAAGGAGCTATCACATTTTTTGGAGGAGCTCCGTCGATACTTACTCCGGCAACTGCTTTCCCCATATCAATAAGCTTCTGAACCATTAATCCTCCGAATGAATGCCCAATCACGATTGGCTTTTCAGGAAGGGTATCAATGAATCTTGATAAATGAGCAACCACATCATCAAAACCCACGTCTTTCAAATCAGACGGAATGTTTTTCTTTAAATCAATCGGATTTCCTGCGTGTCCAGGATTTGCAGGGGTGTGCACAGTATAACCTTGTGCTTCAAAGTACGTTTTCCATTCTTTCCAGCTTGTATTGTTCACAAATAACCCATGAATTAATACGATAGTTTTTGTTTTCATAACTTTTATTTTTTATTGGTTTTAAATTATGAGACAAAGTTCCGTGAATAAAATGAGGATAATTTTAACCTCGGTTAAAATCGTCCTACTTCCCCAAAATTCTTTTCCGGATTCTGCTTAAAGACGGTCCCTGTATTCCTAGATACGAGGAAATATGGTACAACGGAACATTGTTGAAAATATCAGGATGTTGTTTGATTAAGTCTAAATATCGCTCTTCAGCGGATTTGAATAAAAAGCCTTCAATTCTCGTCATGGTAATATTAAAGGCTTCCTGAGCCATTAATCTTCCAAACTTTTCCCACTGATGCGATTTCTGATACAACGAAAGCAAATCTGTATATCGGATGTAAATAATAGAAGCATCCGTTAACGCCTGCGTATGATAATCACATGGAATTTGGTTGATAAAACTTTTAAAGGAAACAACAAAACCGTTCGCCGAATACAGAAAAACATTTTTTTCTTCCCCAGTTTTTTCATCAATCGTATAGGAACGGAAAACGCCATCTACAATAAATCCGAAATAGGTACAAACCGTTCCCCGAAGATTATAAAAATCACCTTTTTTATATTCTTTGGGCAGCCAGAAACCTTCAGATAATTTAAAATCTTCCTCCGAGAGCCCGGCAAAATGCATCAAGGCAAAGGCAAGTTTTTCTGTTTCGTCCATGATTTTAGTTTTTATACAATTAAAAATGGTGACTTTGAAACATCAAGCCACCATTGTTTATTAATCAAATTCATATCCCACATCCACCAGATACAATCCATGAGCCGGTGCGGAAGTTCCTGCAGAATTACGATGTTTATCTTCAATTACTTTTCGTAAATCTTCCGGTTTTATTTTTCCTGAACCGATTTCTACCATGGTTCCTACAATTGCGCGTACCATATTCCGTAAAAATCGATTCGCAGAAACCGTGAATTTCAGTTCGCTCCCGTTTTGTTCCCACTCTGCCCTGTACATTTTGCAGATATTGGTTTTATTGTCGGTTTTTAATTTGGCAAAACTTGTAAAATCTTCATATTCGAATAAAATTTTACAAGCTTCATTCATTTTATCAATATCCAATCCTCGTTTCCAGTGCTGCCATGCAGATTCTGTAGTGAAAGGATTCTTTTCTAATGTAATATAATATTCATACGTCCTGTAAGTTGCATCAAAACGTGCGTGAAAATCATCTTTAACCTGAAAAATTCGTTTAATGGAAATATCAGGCGGCAGAAAGCTATTCAATCTTCTAGGAAGCTGATCATCCAATTCTTTTTCCGTATCAAAATGAGCAAAAATCTTCTTCGCATGGACTCCTGTATCCGTTCTTCCCGCTCCTGTTGTCTTAATTTCTTCCCTTAAAATCGTGGAAAGCGCTTTTTCCAATTCTTCCTGCACCGAAATTGCATCCGGCTGAATCTGATAGCCGAAATAATTTTTACCGTTGTAAGAAAATTCAATAAAATACCTCAATGTAATAGTTTAACTTTACAAAAATACTTTAATTTAATAAAATATTTATTGAAAAGTCGTTGTGAATATGAGACAAAATGATGTTGAAATTCCTATTTTTGCATTCGTATGAAAAGATGGTACCTTTATCCTTTTTCCCTCGGTTATCATTTGGTAACGGGTATCCGAAACACAATGTATGATGTAGGGATTTTTAAATCTACAAAATTCAAAACTCCGATTATCTGCGTCGGGAATCTTTCTGTGGGCGGAAGCGGAAAATCTCCTATGGTGATGTATCTTGCTCAGTTTTTATCAAAGCATTACAGAACCGGAGTTCTTTCGCGTGGTTACGGAAGAGTGACCAAAGGCTACGAAGTAACGAACTACGACAGCAACTATAAAATAGTGGGCGACGAAGCGATGCAACTATTTGAACGTTTCAAAAATCGTTTTGTAATTGCCGTTTCTGAAGAAAGAGTTCCGGGAGCGAAGAAAGTTATTGCTGACATGGATCTTAATGTTTTGGTTCTGGATGATGCTCTGCAACACAGAGCTATAAAAGCAGGATTCAATATCTTAATGACCGACTTTAATGATCCTTATTTTAAAGATCATTTACTTCCGGCTGGAGATTTAAGAGAATCCAGAGCAGGTTCCAGAAGAGCAGACATCATTATGGTCAGCAAATGTCCTGATGAACTGACTGAAGAAACCAAGCAATACTATATCTCGAGAATAAGACCAGATCGTACCCAGAAAGTCTTCTTTTCATCTATTAGCTATGATGAAAACGTCTACGGAAAAGAGAAAATACTTCCGGACAACAACCTGAATTACTATGATATTTTATTAATTACAGGAATTGCCAATCCAAAACCGTTGTTACAGCATTTAGCAAAATTTTCACAAAGGGTAAAACATTTAAAATTCAGAGATCATCACAATTTTACGGATGATGATATTAAAAAAATTGTTGCTGAATACAAGAAACTGGGTGAATATAAATTAATCTTAACCACAGAAAAAGATTACGTACGTCTTAAAACTTTTGACTATCTTAGAGATATTGTTTACTACTGGCCTATTAATGTGATCATTGATAAGAAAGAAGAATTCAATCAAATCATCTTAGATTATGTTAGAAAAAATTAAGCAAACCGCAGAGTTTATCAAAAACATCATTCAAGAAACTCCTGATTTCGCAATCGTTTTAGGTTCCGGACTGGGAAAACTTCAGGATGAAATACAAGCTATTCATATTCTGGAATACAAAGATATTCCAAACTTTCCACAGACTACAGTTGTCGGTCACAGCGGAAAATTGATCTATGGAATGCTGGAAGGTAAAAAAGCATTGCTGATGAGTGGCCGTTTTCATTATTATGAAGGTCATTCTATGGAAGCCGTAACTTTTCCTGTCAGAGTTTTTCGTTTGCTAGGAATCAAAAACTTAATTCTTTCTAATGCTTGTGGCGGTGTAAATCCTAATTATAGTGTTGCCGATATTGTAATGGTAAAAGACCACATCAATATGATGCCTGAACATCCGCTTCGTGGTAGAAATATTGATGAATTAGGGCCTCGTTTCGTTGATATGAGTGAACCCTACAACAAAAAGATGATCTCTGTTGCAGAACAATCTGCCAAAGATCATAATATCAAAGTTCATCAGGGAATCTATGTTGCTTTACAGGGCCCTACTTTTGAAACTCCTGCAGAATACGGAATGATAAAAGCAATTGGCGGCGATATGGTTGGAATGAGCACTGTGCCTGAAGTTATTGTGGCCAAACATATGAATATGGATGTTTTTTGCGTTTCCGTGATTACAGACTTGGGAGGACCCGATATCGCATTCACCGTCTCTCATGAAGAAGTTTTAAATGCTGCGAATAAGGCAATGCCTAATGTGATTACTCTGGTAAAAGGTCTGGTGAAGAACTACCAATAAACCTTTATAGAAAATCTCAATTCATAAATTTTTCCTAATTCATAAGAAACCGATTTCAAATTGCGTTTCATTGTTTAGATTTGCATAAAATGAATTTGAAGAAATGAAAAAGTTAATATTGATTTTCACATTAAGTATTTTTGGGTTGAGCTATTCTCAACAGATACCCAAAGTTCTTAAAACCAGTTTTTCCAAAGAAGCATTACACCAGAAACTGGAAGATGAAGACGGAAAAAGTACTACTATTCAGCAAATTTTAGATCAACATAAAGGAAAAGTACTCGTGATTGATTTTTGGGCCGGATGGTGCAGAGATTGTCTGAAAGCACTTCCAAAAGCAAAAGAATTAGAAGAAAGCAATAAAAATATTGACTTCGTATTTCTTTCATTAGACCGTTCCAAAGAAGGCTTCGATAAAAGCCTGGAAAGATTTGAAATGAAAGATAAAGAAAACTATTGGTTTGCTTCCGGCTGGAAAAATGATTTCAATAATTATGTTGACCTCAACTGGATTCCGAGATACATGGTGATCGACCAGAAATCTTCGATTGCAAAATATTATGCTATCTCTCCTGAAGACCCGGAAATCCAGACTACAATTGATAAGCTTTTGAAATAATTTAAGTTGAGGTTGAGATTAAGACTCTTTAAATCTTAAATTTTAAATCGTAACAAAAAAATACAGGAATCCATATCTTTGTGATATGGATTTTCCTTTTCCGATACGCAAAATAATTCATGTCGATATGGATGCATTTTATGCTTCCGTAGAACAACATGATAACCCTGCATTAAGAGGAAAACCTATTGCTGTAGGCGGTGGACATCGTGGTGTCGTGTCAGCAGCCAGCTATGAAGCCAGAAAATTCGGAGTTCGTTCTGCAATGCCGAGTAAAACCGCAAAAGAAAAATGTCCGCATCTTATTTTTGTCCCTCCACGTTTTGCACGATATAAAGAAATCTCAAGAAAAATCCGGGAAATATTTTATGAATACACCGATCTGGTAGAACCTCTTTCTCTTGACGAAGCCTATCTTGATGTTACTGAAAATAAAAAAGATATAGAATCTGCAAATCAGATTGCAAAAGAAATCCGTCAGAAAATATTTAACGAAACCGGATTAACAGCTTCTGCAGGAATTTCTGTCAATAAATTTTTAGCCAAAGTCGCTTCCGATATTAATAAACCTAACGGGCAAAAAACGATTCATCCTGATAACATCGAAACTTTTTTAGAAGAACTTCCAGTCGAAAAATTTTACGGGGTAGGAAAAGTGACGGCTAATAAAATGTTTAGTCTGGGAATTTTCAAAGGAAAAGATTTAAAGAAAAGATCGATTGAGGATTTAACACGAATGTTTGGGAAATCCGGTGGATATTATTACAATGTCGTTCGCGGAATTCATCATTCTGAAGTAAAACCTCATCGGATTCAAAAAAGTGTAGCGGTGGAAAGAACGTTTTTTGAAGACCTTTTTGATGAACAGCAAATTAATGAAAGACTCGAAAATTTAAGTACCGAACTTCATTCAAGATTACAAAAAAACAATATTCTCGGACGAACCTTAACTTTAAAAATTAAGTATAAAGATTTCTCTCTTTTTACGAGAAGCGTTACCAAAGAAGATTATTTTTCTTCGGCAGAACAATATTTTAATACCGGGAAAAAGCTTTGGGAACTTCGCCCTTTTGATAAGCCTGTTCGTTTGTTGGGGCTGTCTCTTTCTCATCTCAATACGGAAGAAAAAAAACTGGTTTCCGTTCAACTAAAAATACCGTTTAAAGAATTTGAAGATCAGTAGTTTATAAATTTTCACTACCTTGTAGAAACCAAATTCTACAAAGTATGAACCAGACCATCATTCAATTTTTTCACTGGTACTCGGAAGGAAACGGAAAACTTTGGCAAGAAGCTGAAAAACAGGCGAAATATCTAGCAAAATTAGGAATTACTTCAGTCTGGCTTCCTCCCGCCTACAAAGGGGCAAACGGAGGTTATTCTATTGGTTATGATCCCTACGATCTTTATGATCTTGGAGAGTTTGATCAGAAAGGAACAATTCCTACGCGATACGGAACAAAGGATCAGTATTTAAACGCTATCAAAACTCTTAAGAAAAATAATATTCAAATCATCGTTGATATTGTTTTGGGGCATAAAGGTGGTGGTGACGAACTTGAAACTTTTAAAGTGGTGAAAGTTGATGAAAACAATCGTGAAAAAGTAATTTCAGATGTTTTTGAAATACAATCCTATACTAAATTTACTTTTGAAGCAAGAGCAAAAAAATATTCAGAATTTGAATGGAATTTTACCTGTTTCAGCGGAACCGATTATGCGGAAGGGATGGATAAACATATTTACAAAATTCAATCGGAATACGGAAATGACTGGGAAGAGATGATTGATGATGAAAAGGGAAATTATGATTACCTTATGTTTAATGATATCGAGCATCGAAATCCTCATGTACGTGAAGAGCTGAATCATTGGGCAAAATGGTATTTTGATCAAACTGATTTTGACGGAGTAAGGTTAGACGCTTTGAAACATATTTCTTTTGATTTTTACAAAGAATGGCTCACTTTATTGCGTTCCAATTCCGGAAAAAACATTTTTGCCGTGGGTGAATATTGGGCTCCCGGACATTTGCATCTGCTTCAAAAATATATTGAAGTTACGGAAGGCTGCATGAGTTTATTTGACAGTTCTTTACAAAATAATTTCTATAATGCATCCAAGGAAGGCAGTTCCTATGATTTACGAAATATTTTCGATGATACTTTAACTCTAGCGGATCCTATACATTCTGTTACTTTGGTGGATAATCATGATACACAACCTCTACAAAAACTGGAAGCACCTGTCGAATCCTGGTTTAAACCTATTGCTTATGCCTTGATTTTACTTAGAGAAAAAGGTTATCCGTGTGTTTTTTATCCTGATTTATATGGAGCTCATTATATTGATAAAGACGGAGCAGGTAATGATCAGGAAATTTTCTTACCCAAAGTTGATCACCTTGAAGAATTATTAAAAGCAAGAAAAGATCATGCGTACGGAATTCAAAGGGATTATTTTGAAGATGCCAATTGTTTAGGCTGGACTCGTGAAGGAAATGAAGAACATCCCGGATGTGCTGTTGTAATCAGTAATAAAGATACTTATAACAAACCTATGGAAATCGGAAAGCAATATTCCGGAAAAAGATTTCATGATCTGTTAAAACGGTTCAAAGAAAAAATTACTATCGATGAAAATGGTTGGGGCAATTTTCCTGTTCCGGCAGGAAATGTTAGTGTTTGGGTAGCCGAGTAGCTTTATAGAGAAGGAGGAAGACAAATTCATTTATATCCACAATGCTTGTCATTCCTAAGCTAATATTTTTTACAATTGCATCTCTACAGTGATCGTCTAGATTCCTACGGAATGACAACTATTACAAATATTTTATCAATAAAATAAATCTAAACTTTTCTAATCTTAAGAATTTCAGGTCTTTCAGAATCGTCAGAAATTTTTCCGGTTCTGGCAAATTCAGCCCATAATGAACGAAGCTTTTTACCGTTTTCCCGAATATATTCCCAAGGTAGATCTTTTAATAGCTGTGATGCTTTCCATGCCGATTCATTTTCAAAAACAAAAGGAAGATCCATACAATGAGATGCTCCAATATAATTGCTTTTTAGTTTGGAATGAAGGGTAAACTGATAAATATTTCCGCCTCCTTCCGCATAGTTTCGGGCAAAAATATTTGCAGGCTTTTCATAGATGGATTCTGTAGTTTTTCGAACGATCACATCAAGGATTTTTTCGTGCAGGTAAGTATACAATCCTTTTTCAGCGGTCTTCACATAGAAAGCGGTTTCATCATGATTGGAGCCAATCAATACATCATATTTCTTTGCGTTTTCTTTCCATTTCAAAAGACTTTCTTCTTCGCTGCATAATGGAGAATACCCATATTGTGTACAAAAAGGCATGGAAGTTTTTAAACCATACCTCATCAATGACGGTAAGAATTCGGAATAACTTTCTGTCATTTTTAAAGAATCAATTTCATCTTTTAAGAATTCTGTTTTCTGAAAGAATTCATGAGACATTCTGCTTCTTTTACTACGGAAACCCAATGGTGCACTCTGAATAATTAGTCTTTGAAATAAATTTTCAACTCCTTCTGAAATCATTAAATGAGCTATGGCATCTCCCCCGGAAGATTGTCCGAAAAGTGTAATATTTTCAGGATCTCCACCAAAACTTTCAATATTATTTTTAATCCATTTTAAAGATTCGATCATATCAAAAAGTCCCAAATTCGGAGGTCTTTTTTCATCGCCTCCTAAAAAACCCAACAGTCCCAAACGATAAGTTACTGCAACTACGATAATGTTTTGCTCTTTCACCCAGACCGAAGGATCTGAAGTGGGAAGATCTCCGCATCCTACCTCATAAGAGCCGCCATGAATCCAGACCACAACGGGCAGTTTTTCATTGTCATTAAAAATATCGGGGCGGGTAATGGTTAAAAATTGAGGAGATTCCTCAACCTGGAATTTTTCAATCTCTGTTTTTCCTATCAATCTTTCTAAAAGCGGACTTATTTTCTGTGGACAAACAGGTATTTTTTCAGGAAAAATAATATCTGAAGTCGCATATTCTACAGGAACCGGTTTTTGATATCTTTCTGATTTGGCATAGCGAATACTCTTGGCTTTAATAACTCCATTTTCTTTTAAAGCCAGAATTTTCCCAAAAGAGGTATGGAAAGTATGGGTTCCAAAGTTTTGCTGTGATGTCATTTGGTCTCAAGCATTTAGCTTTTCAACTTCAATTTACAATTTTTTTTAATTTAGAACATCAGTGAATTCATTTTTAGTTTAAATTTTTAAATTCACTCGGAGATACTCCCACTTTACTTTTGAATAGCCTTGTAAAATGCTGCGGATATTTAAATCCTAAATCATAAGAAATTTCACTGATCGATTTTGAGGGCTGTACAATCTGCTCTTTGGCAACATCAATTAATTTATTATGAATATATTCCTGTGCAGAAATTCCTAGCTCTTTTTTAATCAAATCACCAAAATAATTTGCAGAAAGATGAAGTTGTTCCGCAAAATAATTAACCATAGGAAACCCAAGATTTTTAGGTTTGTCGGATTTCAAATATTCATCCATTAATTTTTCAAACTTCCCGATCACTCCCTGATTCACATGATCTCTCGTAATAAACTGACGATCATAAAAACGCATGCAGTAATTCAAGAACAATTCTATATTATTAACAATTAATGATTTGCTATGCTTATCGATCGTCTGTCCGAGCTCGTGTTTTATATTTTTAAAGCATTCCAGAATAATTTCTCTTTCTTTTTCTGAAAGGTGTAATGCTTCATGTACATCGTAAGAAAAGAAATTATAGTCTTTGATATTTTTACCCAAATTTGTTCCTTTCAATAAATCAGGATGGAAAATTAAAGCAAAACCTGCAGGCTGAATATATTTACCTTTGTTGTAAATCCCATACGTTTGTCCGGGTGCGATAAAAACTAAAGTCCCTTCCTGATAATCATAGCTGTGTTTTCCATACAGCATATCTCCACACATCACATCTTTTAAGAAAACTGTGTAAAACCCAAATTGTCTCATATGCTGACAAACGGGATCAGATGTTGAAAAATCAATCACGCTTACCAAAGGATGTAAGGTCTCCTGATTGGTCATTTTATTGTATTCCGAAACACTGTTATAGATTTCAACTTCCTGATTTTCCATGAACTCCATTTTTATTTGCTACTTCAAAATTACCATTTTCTCCATTGATATTTTACAGTGTCGGTAAAATTGGTACATCTTTCTGTAATCTATATAAGCCGACTTTGCTCAAAAGTTTCGACTTTTGTAATTATGATAAAAATATTTAATTCAAGAGAATACATTTTAATCGTAAATTAAAAACTCTATTTTAAATAGCACCTTAACACAAATTTTAAACTCAACTTAATTAACACTTAAATTAAAAAATCAAATGAACACATTCACGGTAAAAGCTTACGGGGCAGAATCCAAAACTGCAGACCTAAAAGAAATGAATATTGAAAGAAGAGATGCTACACCCAATGATGTAGAAATTGAAATTCTCTACTGCGGAGTCTGCCATTCTGATCTTCACACGGCAAGAAATGACTGGGGAGGAACTATGTACCCTGCAGTTCCGGGACATGAAATTGTAGGACGAATCACAAAAATCGGCAGTGACGTTACCCAATTTAAAATAGGTGATTTGGCAGGTGTAGGATGTATTGTAGATTCTTGCGGACATTGTGAAAGCTGTAAACACGATTTGGAACAATATTGCCAAAACGGTTTTACAGGAACTTATAATGGAAAAGATGTGCATTTGGGAGGTCATACATTCGGAGGATATTCTCAAAAAGTAGTGGTAGATGCAGGTCACGTTCTAAGAATCCCTGAAAATTTAGATTTGGCAGCAGTTGCTCCTCTTCTTTGCGCAGGAATCACAACCTGGTCTCCGTTAAAACACTGGAACGTTGGTCCAAATTCTAAAGTTGCTGTTGTAGGTTTAGGAGGATTAGGACATATGGCGATTAAATTAGCAAAAGGTTTAGGAGCTGAAGTAACTTTATTCTCAAGAACTCCCGGAAAAACAGAAGATGCCAAACAATTGGGAGCCGATCATGTTATTATTTCAACGGATGAAGCTCAAATGCAGTCTGTAAAAGGAAAATTCGATGTGATTATTGATACTGTTCCTTATGTACACGATGTAAATCCTTATGTTACCACTTTAAATATTAACGGAACGCATGTTTTAGTTGGATATTTAGGAGGATTAGAACCTATCTTAAACACAGTTCCTATGATTTTAGGAAGAAAATCTGTTGCCGGCTCTGTAATCGGGGGTATTGCTGAAACTCAGGAAATGCTGGATTTCTGCAGTGAGCATAATATCGTTTCTGAAATTGAATTGATCAAAATGCAGGACATCAACGAAGCATACGAAAGAATGCTGAAAAGTGATGTAAGATATCGTTTCGTGATTGATATGAAATCTTTGTAATTCTTCTATAAAATATTAACAGAAACAGGTTCTTCGGATTGAAGAACCTGTTTTATTTTTTTAGATTTTGACTAAAAGCATTCTGATCCTGATTCATCCTATATTTGTTTCCTTCAGCACACTTATTATCATTTCTCTCCATATCCTGAAATGCCCACTCAGCCATGGCATCAATAACGGGAGCCAGTTCATTACCCGCATCACTCAGTTTATAGGTTACATGAGGCGGTACTACAGGTTTGGCTGTTCTTATAATTAATCCGTCAGTTTCAAGTTGTTTCAAATGCTGGATGAGCATTTTTTCTGTTACCGCAGGAATTGCTTTTTTCAATTCGCTGTATCTTTTTTCTCCTGTGGAAAGATTAAACAGAATAATTGGTTTCCAGAATCCTCCAATTCTTTCCATAACATACATTACAGGACAATCCTGTACTGTTTTTTTATTCTCCTGAATAGTTGAACTTTCTTTGATCGCTGTCATATTTACATACTTTAGGGTAAGTACTTGTATAAAAGTAAGTACAAATATAACTTTGTCTACAGAAATAAAAAAATATTTAGATATGAAAATTATAATCACAGGATCATTAGGAAATGTAGCTAAACCATTAGCACAACAATTAATTGCCGATGGGCACAACATTACAGTAGTAAGCAGCAGTGATTCAAGAAAACAGGATATTGAATCTTTGGGAGCCATTCCAGCAATCGGGTCTATAACAGATCTGGATTTCTTAACTAAAACATTTGAAGGAGCAGATTCTGTTTTTGTTATGACTCCTCCTGCGATCAGTGCAGATAAGATTGTGGAAAATACGACCAATGCGGGAAAAAATTATGCTGAAGCTTTAAAAAATGCTCATGTAAAAAGAGCCGTAATGTTAAGCAGTGTGGGAGCAGCTTCTCCCGTAGAAAACGGTCCGATAGCAGGTCTTCACAATATTGAAAAGCTATATAATGAAGTAGAAAATACCTCTTTTACTTTTTTAAGAGCAGGATATTTTTATACCAATTTCTTCAATGATATTCCATTAGTCCAAAATGCAGGAATCATTGGTGGTAATTATCCCGAAAATATAGAGATTCCTTTGGTACATCCGGATGATATTGCAAAAGCAGCAGCTGAAGAGTTAGTGAAAAGCCCAATTGGTAAAAATATCCGATATATCGTAGGTGATAACCGAAAAGCATCTGATTTTGCAAAAGTTTTAGGTTCCGCTGTAGAAAAGCCGGAACTTCCCTGGGTAGAATTCTCTGATGAAGAAGCCTTAAACGGAATGGTGCAAGCCGGTCTTCCACAAGATATGGCAAAACTCTATGTTGAAATGGGAAGAGGAATGAGAACCGGCGTTGTACAAAAAGATTTTATTGAGAATGGATCTCCTGTTACCGGAAGTATTAAGCTGGAAGACTTTGCAAAAGAATTTTCTTCTAAGTTTTAAATTCTTTTGAATATGGATAAAAGTTTCGGCGAGCTAAAGGCTCGCCGAAACCATATCTTACTAAATTTTATTTTACACTTAAAGTAAAGCTAAAAAGAGATTTAATTTTTATTTCTCTTTTAAAGTTACCTTCAATATTTTCAGTTTTCCATCGATCGGCTGATCGATTTTTAATCCTAAAATTTCAGCAACCAAAGGATAAACATTGATATTTGTAAATTCATCAATCACCAGATTATTTTTAAATTCAGGACCCCATGCAAAAAATGTAGCTTTCATTTCAGGAACTACTCTAGGATTGTAACCATGTTTTCCAATGGATGTTTTTTTACCCTTTTCCAAGAAAATTTTTGGAGCTTTTGGAATCAACAGAATCTGTCCAATTCTATTGTATCTATCGTCTTTTGTAGCAAAGTGAAGATATTTTGGAAGCTTTTTATCTAAATACACTTCATAGTCTTCAGTTTTATTTGCTTTTAATTCTTTATATGTTTTCTTAACCTCATCAGAATTTTTAACGTACACTCTCAATAAAGTCTGGGAATTATAAATATCAAATCTGTTTTTATCCAGAAGCATTGCAGGAATCTCCAGAGGATTGCCTCCATCCACTTTTATCATTCCGTGGTCTGATACGAAAACGAAGTTTACATTTTTCAAGCCAAGAGCATTTACTTTCTGAACCAGTTCTCCAATCGCATTATCAATCAAATGAACAGCATTTTCTGTTTCCTTTGTATCGGGTCCGAAATGATGTCCGCTTCCGTCAACTTCAGGGAAATACAATGAAATAAAGTGAGGCCTTTTATCCATCGGCAATTTTAGCCAATTGATGACTTTATCCACTTTTTCCGAAGGGGCAAATTTTTCGTGATAAGGATAATAGTATGTTGGTCTTATTCCGCCTGCATCACTCGCGGAACCAACCCATTGCAAAGAAGCTGAAATCATTCCTTGTTTTTCTGCTAAGCTCCAAAGTGGTTTTCCGCCGTACCAGCTTCCATCTTCTGCATTTTTTTTATTGCTCATGGCGTAAGCTTCCTGTCTCTTATAGTCGTAGAAATAATTATCAATCAAACCGTGATGAGAAGGGTAAAGCCCAGTAATTAGAGTCCAGTGATTCGGGAAGGTAATACTCGGATAGCTTGGAATCATTGCTTTTGCCTGAACTCCTTCATTTGAAAATTTCAGAAGATGTTCTGCATTATATTTTTTAGCATAGTCATAACGAAAACCGTCTGTGGAAATCATAATCACATAAGGTTTTGTTTGAGCCTCAATACTATTATATCTGTTGGGAATAACGACTTGTGCTGTATCAACCGTTTCCTTCTGGGCAAAAACCGTCAATGAAAAAATCAACAGTAAAAATTGTAATCCTCGCTTCATTATAAATTTTTCACAAAGTTACTTCCGGAAAATCTGACATAAAAATTTCCCGGGTTAAAAAAACATTAAAAGCATTTTTTAGAATTGATGTAAACAAAAAAGCCACTTTTCAGTGGCTCTTATTTATTCTTTAATTAGTTTTTCATAGGATAATGTACCATCTTTATGGGTAATTTCGAAATAATAGCTTCCGGCTCTTAAATCAAAAACACTGATGTTATCGCCTTCAAGTTTTACAGATTTTACTTTTCGTCCTGTTGATTCATAAATATCTATAGATTTTATTTTATCAGCATTTTTAAAACTTACCATCTCTTTAGCAGGGTTTGGATAAAGCACTATTTTTTTGTTTTCAAGTACAAGATCATTCGTTGCCAGAGTTGCGGTTCTTGGCAGCGTTGCATAATCTCTGTTGCTACCATGATACCCTAAAGCTGTAGTTCCGTCTCTTCTTGAATAGAAAATATTAATCGTTGAGTTTGAATTTGAAATGGCAAAATCTCCGGTTCCACCCGTTAAAGTTCTCGTTGCTACGATAGTTCTTGTACTTCCTGATACTGAATTGGTACCTACCGTCCAATCTTGTGACGCATCTGCAGTAGGTGTTATTCCTACTCCACTAAAAGTATAATCTATATTAGTATTGGTAGTTGAAAGTGAATTATAAACAAACCCGTCTGCTCCATTTGCCATTCCACTGGATCCAAAACCAATTCCAAGCATTGAATTACTATCTCCCGTTACCGTTAAAGTTACTGTAGTAGGTGTCGTATCTATTTTCACAGTCATACCTGTAGTGGGTAATGAGACTGTTCCTGTCGTAAACTGAGCCCAAGCAAAATTTGCCAGAAGCATTCCCAATATGAGTAAAGTTTTTTTCATTTTTTAATTTTTTAAGAGGTTGATAATGTCTTTATTATTTGTTTGTAGGGCATATTCGAATGGTGTCATTCCCTGAGCGTCTTTGATAGATTTGTCAGCTTTATGTTGCAATAACAGTTCTATGAGTTCTTTATTTCCAAATTTCACAGCCCAGAATAAAGGAGTAGCTCCTGTAGCATCTGCGATATTAGGATCGGCGTTTTTTCGTAGTAAACGCTCTACCAATTCTTTATTATATTTCACAGAAAGTCCGGCTAAAGCGGTTCCTTCCTGACTCTTATAATTAACATTCTTTACATTATCAATCAAAAACTTAGCCACTTCGTTATTCCCTCTGTAACATGCTAGAATAAGAGGCGAAAAACCGTGATCATTGGTCTGGTTAATAACATCCGGATTCTGTTTCATCAGTGCTTGTACTTCTGCAACATTTCCGCTTCTGGCAATATCGAAGATTGATTTTGCTTTTTCCTGAGCAGATACAAATGTAAAACTCAGAAAGACACCTATTATGATTATTAAATTTTTCATTGTTTTGATAATGTATAATCGTATTGAACATTTACATTTTCAGCCACTTTTTTAGTAACCATTTTAGGAATCGTTACTTTATGATCTGCTGATTTCGCTATGAAACCTCCTGTTATGTAAATTTTGCCATCTTTAGCATAAATTGTTGCATTGGAGGTATAGACTTTATCTACTCCATGAAAGTTTAGGGTTCCTTGTATGGTATATTTTTGTGGAGTTGCAGAAAGCTTTGTTTTATCAAAGTTTAAAATCTTTCCTGTGAAAGTTGTTTTCGGATATTTGGCTGTTTCTGCATAACTTTCATTGAAATGTTCTTCCATGAGTTTCACTTTGAAATGATAGTTTTTAACTGCGGAAACAGAAGCTATATCTCCCGTATCAGCGTTCAAAACGACAATATTATTATCATCCTGAGCAAAAACATCCTCAAATAAAGGTACTGAAGCTTCAAATGTTACTTTCCCTGTTTTTGAGCTGTATTTCTGAGCTAAAGCAAGGTTTGTAAAAAGTAACGAAACGGTAAGTATTATTAACTTTTTCATATGAATTCATTTTAATTTTCAACAAGGCCGTCAGCTTTCCATTTAATAAAAATATTGATCTGTGATGATGACAGAGCCCCGCCTTTAGGCATTTTCTGAGGATCTCCAACCGGTCTTTGTATTCTGTCTAAAATACCATCAATATGATTTTTAACCTCAGTATAGCTCGTCCAAGGCTGATATGCAGCTGCCCCACCTGCAGAATGGCAAACAATACAATTAGCATCTACAAGAGGTTTTACATCTTTAGTATAGGTTACTTTTTCTACAATCGGAGTTGACACTGAAATTTCTTCATAGGTTCTGCTTTCACAAGCAATAAGAGCAACAGCCGATGAAAATAGGTATATTATCTTTTTCATATTAAAAAACTCTATAAAGATTAAACCCAAAGAAAATATGACCTTTTCCCCAATCTCCGGTTGCATTTGTAAGGTATCCGATATCTGAATTGAGCTGAGAGTTGGTAAATAACAACTGGAAAACATGTCCCCCGGTTTCTATATCCATCCCTAAAGACAAAGGGTTTTTATAAAAACTGTGATTATCAAAATTCACAAAGTATTCTGCATTAATAGAAATTCTTTTTGAAATTTTATAGCGACCTCCCAATCCCGTAAGAAACTGGTTTTTATCTTCAATATTTGGCTCATAGAGATTCTTATGAACATAGGAAGGCGTTAATTGTAATGAAAATTTATCATTAAACCGTCTTGAAATAAGCGCCTGAGTAAGATAAGATAACCTGTCTCCGAACTGAAGATCCGGATAATTATCTTTACTGAGGTCCGTATTTACTGCTAACACATTATAGCCTACAATATCTAACGGAAAGTTTTCGTTTTGCTTTACCAGTTTGTACTTTGCTCCGCCTTCAAAAGTTTTCATATTGGTTTCTCTGGAAAAACTTAGTGAAAGTCCATCTGTAACGCCATAGATTACCCCTAATTTGGTAGAAGCATCATCTAATCCAAAAAAGTCTTTGAATCCTTTGCTTACATCTCCGAAACGGTGGGCTACAACGATATACCATTCATTTTTTGCAGAGAGCTTTGTTGATTGTCCTGTGACGACTTGTAATGCCTTAAATGCAGGCTGTGAAATTTCGGTATTTGTTTTAATAGTATCAATATCCTTCAACAAGTCTTCCTGTGCAAAGGCAAGACTTGAAGCCAACATTGACAAAAAGAAGAAAGTTTTTGTCATACACTTATCGTATTAAAATATTAGTCTAACAAACTTATAGACTTATGCCTTCAAAAGCAGGTGATAAAAGTCACAGACAAAATTGTTTTTATCAATCAAATTGTTTAAATAATTAAATGATATTTATTAGATCTCTCTAACATTTTCATTCACAGGGATTTTTATTCCTTCTTTTGTCTGGATGATTTCGCCTTCATTTTCAACTTTTTTCAAAACACGGCTTACCACTTCTCTGGAAGTTCCTAAGTTGCTTGCAATTTCTCTATGTGTAAGTTTAATCGGATTGTTTCCTGTGATTAAAACCTGTTGTTTGATGTAATTTAATATTCTTTTATCGAGCCTGTGAAAAACAGCATCATTCACCATATTCATCACATCTATAAACCTCTTGTCATATTCATGGTAAAAGAGTTTATTGATCTCCGGAAATTTTATCAGCCAATCATGCAATACCGCAACAGGAACCAGCATCACTTCAGAATCTTCTTCAGCTAGAGCATATATTTTACTTGTATAATCACTAAAAATAGATGAAAAAGTCATCAGACAGCTATCATTAGGTCTTACATAATAATAGATAAGCTCTCTTCCGTCATTTAAAGAGTATACTTTAATTGAGCCTTTTATTAGGAAAGGAACATATCTTACCTTTTGCCCTTCTGTAATAATTTCTGTTTTTGCTTTAATATCGGTAATAAATGCATGCTTTTGAAGCTCAATTGAAAAATCTCTCCCCAAAAACCCGAATTTATTAAGAATAAATTGATTATTTATCATATTCATTAAATCATATCTAACAACAAATATATAAAATTGAAGAGTTCGCAGGAATATATTTTTATTTATTAAAAAAATTTAATGATGAATTATTAATGGGATATATTCTATATTTTGAAATAGTATGTTCAAAGAAAGCTTTAACGTTCAAAAAATAAAGCATAAAAAATGCCTCAATTTTCATTGAGGCATCTTAGTATATGTTAAGAAAAAATCTTAAGCTTGTACGTTGTTAGCACCTAATACGAAAGGCTCAACTTCTTTGATTTCTCCAAATTGTTGTTCGTAGTTAGCGATGTTTTGTTGAAGAGCAGATAATACTCTTTTTGCGTGAAGTGGAGCAAGGATAACTCTTGATCTTACTTTCGCTTGTTGTACCCCCGGCATTAATTGGATAAAATCTACAACGAATTCAGATGGAGAGTGGTTTACCAATGCTAAGTTAGCATAGATTCCAGCTGCTACCATTTCGTTTAATTCGATGTTGATGTTTCCGTCTTGTGGATTTTGATTGTTGTCCATTGTTATAAATTATTTTTTTAATTCGAAATTTGAGGTTGTGAAAATATAAAAATAATTTCAAACCTCAAATTCCAAATCATTAATTTTAGTTAAGGTCTTCGAATTCTTTTCTAGAACCTACAATTACATTTTGGTATTCTTTAAGACCTGTACCTGCAGGAATTCTATGACCTACAATTACATTTTCTTTAAGACCGTTAAGATCATCTACCTTACCTGCAACTGCTGCTTCGTTAAGAACTTTAGTTGTTTCCTGGAATGATGCTGCAGACATGAATGATTTAGTCTGAAGAGCTGCTCTTGTAATCCCTTGCAATACAGGTGTTGCTGTAGCAGGTAAAGCTTCTCTTACTTCAACTAAAGCCTGATCTTCACGCTTCAACTTAGAGTTTTCGTCTCTCAATTCTCTTGCAGTAATCATCTGACCTGGCTTGAATTCTTTAGAATCACCAGCATCAACTACTACTTTAAGACCAAATACTCTGTTGTTTTCTTCTAAGAAATCATACTTATGTTCAAGAGCTCCTTCAAGGAACTGAGTATCACCTCCATCAACGATAGATACTTTCGTCATCATCTGTCTTACGATGATTTCGAAGTGCTTGTCGTCGATTTTTACCCCTTGTAGACGGTAAACTTCCTGAATTTCGTTTACCAAATATTCCTGAACTGCAGTTGGACCTTTAATTCTTAAGATATCGTCTGGAGTGATTGAACCGTCAGAAAGTGGCGAACCAGCTCTTACGAAGTCATTCTCCTGTACTAGAATCTGGTTTGATAATTTAACTAAATAAATTTTTCTTTCACCAGTTTTAGCCTCAACAATAAGTTCACGGTTACCTCTCTTAATTTTTCCGTAAGAAACTACCCCGTCGATTTCAGTAACAACCGCTGGGTTTGAAGGGTTTCTCGCTTCGAATAATTCGGTAACTCTCGGAAGACCTCCGGTGATATCCCCTGCTTTTGCAGATTTTCTTGGGATCTTGATTAAGACTTTACCAGCCTTAATTTTTTCACCATCGTTTACCATTAAGTGGGCTCCTACCGGTAAGTTGTAAGCTTTCTGCTCAACCCCTTTAGAATCTACCACTTTCAAAGTAGGTACGGCTTTCTTATTTCTAGATTCAGAAATTACTTTCTCTTCGAATCCTGTTTGTTCGTCAATTTCAAGTTGGAATGAAATACCTTGGATGATATCCTCGTATTCTACCTTACCTGAAGTTTCTGCAATGATAACCGCGTTATACGGATCCCATCTACAGATTGTATCTCCCTTCTTCACTTTATCACCTGGTTTTACAGATAATATAGATCCGTAAGGTACGTTAGCCACCATTAATGGAGTTCTAGACTCATTATCAGCAACTAATCTGAATTCTGTTGAACGAGAAACTACAACTTCAGCTGTATTACCGTTTTCATCTTCAGAAGTAATCGTTCTTACTTCATCCATTTCAACGATACCGTCTCTTCTTGCAACAATAGATGGGTTTTCTGAAACGTTACCCGCAGTACCCCCTTGGTGGAAAGTTCTCAACGTAAGCTGAGTTCCTGGTTCCCCAATTGACTGTGCTCCGATAACCCCTACAGCTTCACCCATGTGAATCATTTTACCTGTTGCTAAGTTTCTACCATAACATTTCGCACAGATACCTTTCTTAGCTTCACAAGTTAATGGTGAACGTACTTCAACAGCTTCTAATCCAGCTTCCTCAATTCTCTTAGCTAATTGCTCAGTAATTACTTGATCAGCTTCAGCGATAATTTCATCACTTTCAGGATCGTAAATATTATGTAAAGAAACTCTACCTAAGATTCTTTCAGAGATTCTTTCAACGATCTCGTCATTTTTCTTAAGTGCAGTAACTTCAGTACCTCTTAAAGTTCCACAGTCGTTTTCTGTAACGATCACATCCTGTGCAACGTCTACCAATCTTCTCGTTAAGTAACCAGCATCGGCTGTCTTAAGAGCGGTATCCGCAAGACCTTTACGAGCACCGTGGGTAGAGATAAAGTATTCTAAGATTGAAAGACCTTCTTTAAAGTTTGCAAGGATCGGGTTTTCGATGATCTCCGCTCCGGTAGAACCAGCTTTTTGCGGTTTTGCCATCAAACCTCTCATCCCTGATAACTGACGGATCTGTTCCTTAGAACCCCTCGCTCCAGAGTCAAGCATCATATATACAGAATTGAATCCACCTTGGTCAACTTTCATTCTGCTCATGATCATTTCAGTTAATCCAGCGTTGGTGTTTGTCCAAACGTCGATTACCTGGTTATAACGTTCTGTATCGGTAATTAGCCCCATGTTATAGTTAGCTCTAATTTCGTCTACAGTTTCAATAGATGAAGCAATCATTTGCTTTTTCTCAACAGGAACTACAATATCTCCTAATGAGAATGAAAGACCTCCTTTGAATGCGTTTGAATACCCTAAGTCTTTCATTGCATCCAAGAACTTCACAGTGGTAGGGAAATCTGTATCAGCAAGGATCTTACCGATAACATTTCTTAATGATTTCTTCGTAAGAAGCTCATTAATATATCCTGACTGCTTAGGTACGATTTGGTTGAATAAAATTCTACCTACAGAAGTTTCGATCAATCTTGTTACGATTTCACCATCTTCTTTGATAGGTAGTCTACATCTTACTTTAGCATTTAAAGATACTCTACCTTCAGCATAAGCGATTTCCGCTTCTTCAGGAGAATAGAATGCAAGACCTTCACCTTTTACTTTCATAGTATCAGTAGAACTTAATTCTTTGGTCATGAAATATAGACCAAGAACCATGTCCTGAGATGGTACCGTAATTGGAGAACCGTTTGCAGGGTTCAAGATGTTTTGAGAACCTAACATCAATAACTGAGCTTCAAGGATCGCTTCTGGTCCTAACGGCAAGTGTACCGCCATCTGGTCACCATCGAAATCGGCGTTGAATGCTGTTGTTACTAACGGGTGTAGCTGGATTGCCTTACCTTCGATCATCTTAGGTTGGAAAGCCTGAATCCCCAATCTGTGAAGCGTAGGTGCTCTGTTCAGTAGAACAGGGTGACCTTTCATCACGTTTTCTAGGATATCATATACTACTGGTTCTTTTCTATCAATAATTCTCTTTGCAGATTTTACTGTTTTTACAATCCCTCTTTCAATTAGTTTTCTAATGATAAATGGTTTGTACAATTCCGCAGCCATATCTTTAGGAATACCACACTCGTGAAGTTGTAAGTTTGGACCTACAACAATTACCGAACGCGCAGAGTAATCTACCCTTTTCCCTAGTAAGTTCTGACGGAAACGACCTTGCTTACCTTTCAATGAATCAGAAAGTGATTTCAATGGTCTGTTTGATTCAGATTTTACTGCAGAAGATTTTCTTGTATTATCGAATAATGAATCTACTGATTCCTGAAGCATACGCTTCTCGTTTCTCAAGATTACTTCAGGAGCTTTGATCTCCAATAATCTCTTCAAACGGTTATTTCTGATAATAACTCTTCTATAAAGGTCATTTAAGTCAGAAGTAGCGAAACGTCCACCATCCAACGGAACCAATGGTCTTAGTTCTGGTGGGATAACTGGAAGCACACGCATAATCATCCACTCTGGTCTGTTGATCATTCTTGTATTAGCACCTCTCAATGCTTCTACAACGTTCAATCTCTTAAGAGCTTCAGTTCTTCTTTGCTTAGAACCTTCATTGTGAGCTTTGTGTCTCAAGTCGAAAGACAATGCATCAAGATCGATTCTTTTTAATAATTCCTCAACAGCTTCAGCACCCATTTTAGCGATGAATTTGTTTGGATCAGAATCGTCAAGATATTGGTTTTCTACAGGAAGAGTTTCCATTATATCAAGATACTCTTCTTCTGTTAAGAACTCCATGTTTTCGAAATCAGAACCGTCTAATTTCTTAGCAATACCTTGTTGAATCACTACATATCTTTCGTAGTAGATGATCATATCCAATTTCTTGGAAGGAATTCCTAAAAGGTAACCGATTTTGTTTGGTAAAGAACGGAAATACCAAATGTGAGCAATAGGAACAACCAAACCGATGTGTCCGATTCTTTCTCTACGCACTTTTTTCTCCGTAACTTCTACACCACAACGGTCACAAACGATCCCCTTATAACGAATTCTCTTGTATTTACCACAAGCACATTCGTAATCCTTTACAGGTCCGAAGATTTTTTCACAGAACAAACCGTCTCTTTCAGGCTTGTGTGTTCTGTAGTTAATAGTTTCCGGCTTAAGAACTTCCCCTCTTGAGTCCTGTAAGATAGACTCCGGTGAAGCTAAACCGATGGTTATTTTATTAAATCTACTTGATTTATTTTTATTTGACATTTGTTAGATTTTAAATTTTAGATTTTAGATTTTAGATTAATTTTTGAATGCTGCCATTCAACATTTATAATTTAAAATTTAAAATTATTCCTCTAGTCTTACGTCTAATCCAAGACCTTGTAACTCGTGAAGTAATACGTTGAATGATTCCGGGATACCTGGTTCAGGCATAGATTCACCCTTAGCAATTGCTTCATAAGTTTTCGCTCTACCAATCACGTCATCCGACTTCACAGTCAAGATTTCTCTCAAGATGTTTGATGCACCGAATGCTTCAAGAGCCCAAACCTCCATCTCTCCGAATCTCTGACCACCGAACTGAGCTTTACCTCCTAACGGCTGCTGAGTAATCAATGAGTAAGGTCCGATAGAACGTGCGTGCATTTTGTCATCAACCATGTGTCCTAGTTTCAACATGTAGATAATACCTACCGTTGCAGCCTGAGTAAATCTTTCTCCGGTACCTCCATCATAAAGGTGAGTGTGACCGAATTTAGGAAGACCTGCTTTCTCTGTATATTCAGTAATCTGATCAAGAGTTGCCCCGTCAAAGATTGGCGTAGCAAACTTCAGACCCAGCTTCTGACCAGCCCATCCAAGAACTGTTTCATAAATCTGACCGATGTTCATACGAGAAGGTACCCCAAGTGGATTCAATACGATATCTACTGGTGTTCCGTCTTCTAGGAATGGCATATCTTCTTCACGAACGATTCTCGAAACGATACCTTTGTTACCGTGACGTCCTGCCATTTTATCTCCTACATTCAGTTTACGTTTCTTAGCAATGTAAACTTTAGCCAACTTCATGATACCTGCTGGAAGCTCATCTCCGATTGAAAGTGCAAACTTCTCACGGTTTTTAACTCCTTGAATATCGTTGAATTTGATTTTATAATTGTGAATTAATTGCTTAATCAATTCATTCTTATCGTGGTCAACAGTCCAGTCTGAACCGCTTACATTTACGTAATCTTCAACTGAAGTCAATAATTTATGAGTGAACTTCACACCTTTACCGATGATTTCCTCATCTAGGTCGTTGGTAACTCCTTGAGAAGTTTTACCGCTTACCAGTGTATTTAATTTTTCAATTAAAGTATTTCTCAATTCATCAAACTTAGCCTTGTAAGTGTTTTCAATCTCTTCAAGTTTAAGTTTTTCTTCAGTTCTCTTCTTTTTATCTTTAATGTTTCTTGAGAACAATTTTTTGTTGATAACAACACCTCTTAATGAAGAGTCAGCTTTCAATGAAGCATCCTTCACATCACCAGCTTTATCACCAAAGATTGCTCTAAGAAGTTTTTCTTCAGGAGTTGGATCTGACTCACCTTTTGGAGTGATCTTACCGATCATGATATCTCCAGGCTTCACTTCAGCACCAATTCTGATCATACCGTTTTCGTCAAGATCTTTAGTAGCTTCTTCAGAAACGTTTGGAATATCTGCTGTAAGTTCTTCCATACCTAATTTAGTATCACGAACTTCAAGAGAATATTCATCCACGTGGATTGAAGTAAACCAGTCTTCACGAACAACTTTTTCGTTAATTACGATCGCATCCTCGAAGTTGTATCCTTTCCAAGGCATGAACGCAACCACTAAGTTTCTACCAAGAGCTAATTCTCCTTTTTCAGTAGCATAACCGTCGCAAAGTACCTGTCCTTTTTCCACTACATCACCTACTCTTACGTTTGGTCTTAGGGTAATTGTTGTACTCTGGTTAGTTTTTCTGAACTTAGTTAAGTTATATGTTTTAGTAGCAGACTCGAATTGTACTAAATCTTCGTCTTCGCTTCTTTCATATTTAATGATGATCTTATCAGCATCTACATACTCTACAGTACCAGTACCTTCAGCGTTAATCAAGATTCTTGAATCTCTCGCAACTTGCTGTTCCAGACCTGTACCTACGATTGGAGCTTGTGGCTTCAACAAAGGAACGGCCTGACGCATCATGTTAGATCCCATCAACGCACGGTTCGCATCATCATGCTCCAAGAAAGGAATCAATGAAGCTGAAATACCAGAAATCTGGTTTGGTGCAACGTCGATTAGGTTCACCTGAGCTGGTTCAACTACTGGGTAATCACCATCTAATCTTGCAATAATTCTGTCTGTCAAGAATTCACCGCTATCGCTCAATTCAACGTTTGCCTGAGCAATTACTTTGTCTTCTTCGTCCTCTGCATTTAGATAGATAGGATCAGCAGCAAGATCAATCTTACTATCTTCTACTTTTCTATATGGAGTTTCGATGAATCCAAGTCTGTTGATTTTAGCATAAATACCTAAAGATGAAATCAAACCGATGTTTGGTCCTTCCGGAGTTTCAATCGGACAAATTCTTCCGTAGTGAGTATGGTGAACGTCTCGAACCTCGAAACCTGCTCTTTCTCTTGATAAACCTCCAGGTCCTAGAGCAGAAAGTCTACGCTTGTGCGTGATTTCTGACAATGGGTTGGTTTGGTCCATGAACTGAGAAAGCTGGTTGGTACCAAAGAATGAGTTAATTACTGATGTTAACGTTTTAGCATTAACAAGATCAAGCGGAGTAAAGATTTCGTTATCTCTAACGTTCATTCTTTCCTTGATTGTTCTTGCAATTCTTGAAAGACCCACACCAAACTGTCCTGCCAATTGCTCACCAACAGTTTTAATTCTTCTGTTTGATAAGTGGTCGATATCATCAACCTCTGCTTTAGAGTTTACAAGCTCGATCAAGTGTCTTACAATCGCAATGATATCTTCTTTTGTAAGAACCTCAGTTGTAGTCGGAATGTTAAGACCTAACTTTTTGTTTAGTCTGTAACGTCCTACTTCACCCAATGAATATCTTTGCTCAGAGAAGAATAATTTTTCAATGATTCCTCTTGCAGTTTCCTCATCTGGTGGATCTGCGTTTCTTAACTGACGATAGATATACTCTACCGCTTCTTTTTCAGAGTTAGTAGGGTCTTTTTGTAATGTATTCTGGATGATAGAGAACTCGTTGCTGTTTTCTTTGTGAATCAAGATAGATTTCACACCAGCATCCAAGATAAGATCCAAATGTTCTTTTTCAAGAATAGTTTCTCTATCCAAGATGATTTCGTTTCTTTCGATAGAAACTACCTCACCGGTATCTTCGTCTACGAAATCTTCGAACCAAGTGTTCAATACTCTCGCAGCCAATGTTCTTCCTTCTACTTTTTTAAGGGCAGCTTTAGAAACTTTCACTTCTTCAGCAAGGTCGAAGATCTGAAGGATATCCTTATCAGATTCGTAACCGATCGCTCTTAATAAAGTTGTTAATGGTAATTTTTTCTTACGGTCGATATACGCGTACATTACGCTGTTGATATCGGTTGTAAATTCCATCCAAGATCCTTTGAAAGGGATAATTCTTGAATAATACAATTTAGTTCCGTTTGCGTGGTAAGTTTGTCCGAAGAATACACCAGGTGAACGGTGAAGCTGCGTAACAATAACTCTTTCTGCACCGTTGATGATGAAAGATCCACTAGGAGTCATGTAAGGAACCGGACCTAAATATACATCCTGAACCACAGTTTGGAAATCTTCGTGCTCAGGGTCTGTACAATACAATTTAAGTCTAGCTTTAAGAGGTACTGAATACGTCAATCCTCTTTCCACACACTCATCAATTGAATAACGTGGAGAATCTACCAAATAATCTAAAAACTCCAATACAAATTGGTTTCTAGAATCAGTAATTGGGAAATTTTCCTGGAAGGTCTTATACAAACCTTCGTTTGTTCTGTCTTCCGGAAGGGTATCTAGCTGGAAAAACTCACTGAAAGACTCGATTTGGATATCCAAGAAGTCCGGAGTAATAATTTTTCCTTTCGCTGAAGAGAAGTTAACTCTCTGATTCCCCCTAGTTGTTGCTGTTGTTTTACTCATAAAACTTTTAAGAAAGGGTTAAAAAATATTTTGATTAAAAAATATCAGAAGAAAATGGTTTTTAAATTTTCGAGAAAAGAATAAATAAGAAAATTTTGGCGCAATGATCAAGTTTTATTCCTTATTCTCAACTATTTAAATAGTATTTAGCTTCTAATTGCAACACTGGTATATCTTTTCACAGCGTAATGCAAAATATTTTTATTACTTTTGAGGCAGAGTCGCCGCAATATCTATATACACGAAAGCCCTTTCAAATTCATGAAAGAGTTCACATTCAGTATTTTATAGATTTACAAACAATTTTTCGCGCCAAAAGAGGAGCAAAGGTACAAAAAGTTATCCACATTTACAATATTTTTTATTGCAAATGCATTTCTTAATTACTTTTGATATCACCCAAAGTTTTGTTCAAGAAACTATTGGTTTAAAACTCTACATCCATTCATTTCTTTTTCTTAGAAAATTTCCAACTCTACCCACAACTTTATTCCATAAAAAAAGCTCGAGTAAAATACCCGAGCTTATTATTTATAGTATCAATTGATTACTTCAATTCTACTTCAGCACCAGCTTCTTCTAATTGCTTCTTAAGAGCTTCAGCTTCGTCTTTAGAAACACCTTGCTTCAATGGAGCAGGAGCACCGTCTACGATATCTTTAGCTTCTTTAAGACCAGCACCAGTTAAATCTTTTACTAATTTAACGATAGCTAATTTAGAAGCACCTGCAGACTTAAGAATTACGTCGAATTCTGTTTTTTCTTCAGCAGCTTCACCTGCACCACCTGCAGCAACTACTACAGCAGCAGCAGCTGGCTCAATTCCGTACTCATCCTTAAGGATAGCAGCTAATTCATTTACGTCTTTTACTGTTAAGTTTACTAGCGTTTCAGCTAAATTTTTTAAATCTGACATTGTTGTAATGTTTTTTGTTGATTATTTATTATTTTTTGAGTGTAATTATTCAGCAGCTGGCGTTTCGTCAGTGCTTTCTGCAACAGGAGCTTCTGGAGCAGCCTCAGCAGGAGTTTCTTCTACAGCAGGAGCAGCAACTTCTTCAGTTGTAGCTTCTACAGCTTCAGATTTGTTTTGAAGAGCAGAAACAACTCTTTGGATTGGAGACTGAAGTAATCCGATGATTTCACCGATCATTTCTTCTCTAGACTTGATGCTTACTAAAGTATCAAGATTGTTGTCACCAATATAGAAAGTTTCTTGAACGAAAGCAGACTTCAATGCCGGCTTCTCTTCTTTCTTTCTGAAATCTTTGATTAATTTCGCTGGAGCATTTGCAGTCTCAGAAATCATAATCGCAGAGTTTCCTTTGAAAGACTGGAACATTTCAGAGTAATCTACTCCTTCAATTTGCTCCATTGCTTTTTGTAAAAGTGTATTTTTTACAACTTTCACTTTGATATTTTGCTTAAAAGCTTGTCTTCTGAAGTCAGATGCTTTACCAGCATTCAATCCTTCTAGGTCTGCAACATATACTACTTTAGCATCCTGAAGCAAATCTTTGATCTCTTGTATCGCTACAACTTTTTGGTCTTTTGTCATTGTCTTAAGGATTTAATATTAGTTAACAGATTTAGTATCGATTGCAATACCAGGACTCATTGTAGAAGACAAATAGATGCTTTTTACATAAGTACCTTTAGCAGCAGTTGGCTTCATTTTAATCAAAGTAGAGATCAATTCCTGAGCATTTTCCTTGATTTTAGCAGCATCGAAAGATACTTTACCAATACCAGCGTGGATAATACCGTATTTATCAACTTTGAAATCAATTTTACCTGCTTTTACTTCAGTTACTGCTTTACCAATTTCCATAGTTACAGTACCTGATTTAGGGTTAGGCATCAAACCTCTTGGTCCTAATACTCTACCCAAAGGTCCTAATTTACCCATCACAGCTGGCATAGTAACGATAACGTCAACATCTGTCCAACCTTCTTTGATTTTTTGTAAATATTCGTCAAGACCTACATAATCAGCACCAGCTTCTTTAGCTTCAGCTTCTTTATCTGGAGTTACTAAAGCCAAAACTTTAACATCTTTACCAGTTCCGTGAGGAAGAGATACAACACCTCTTACCATTTGGTTTGCTTTTCTTGGATCTACACCCAATCTTACAGCGATATCAACAGAAGCATCAAACTTTGCAGTGTTCACTTCTTTTACAAGAGCTGAACCTTCTTCAAGGTTATAGATTCTTCCTTTTTCTACTTTGCTTAAAGCTTCCTTTTGCTTTTTAGTCAATTTTGCCATTTCTAATAGTTTTAAGCGTTAAAAGTTGGTTTAGTTCCTGTTACTCTTAATCCCATAGATCTAGCAGTACCTGCAACCATAGAAACTGCAGAATCCATTGTAAAGCAGTTAAGGTCAGTCATTTTATCTTCAGCGATTTTCTTCACTTGATCCCAAGATACAGAACCTACTTTGTTTCTGTTTGGTTCTCCAGAACCACCCTTGATTTTAGCCGCATCCATCAACTGGATTGCTGCAGGAGGAGTTTTAATTACGAATTCAAAAGATTTGTCTTCGTATACTGTAATTACTACAGGTAAAACTTGTCCCGGCTTATCTTGAGTTCTTCCGTTAAATTGCTTACAAAACTCCATGATGTTCACACCTGCAGAACCCAAAGCTGGACCTACTGGTGGAGAAGGGTTAGCAGCGCCACCTTTCACCTGAAGCTTTACCATTTTAAAGACTTTCTTAGCCATTGTTTGTTTTTTAAATTTGAATAATTAATGAGTTTGGAAGCATTTATTATTCAGTAGATTACCGACTCACATACAGTAAACCTACTTTTCGGATTGCAAAATTATGAATTATTTTTGAAATAGCAAATTGATATGCTTATTTTTTTATAATTTAATATAAGTAATAAAAAAAACCACTTATAAGAATAAGTGGTTTTATATATTTTTAAAGTTTAAATTAAACCTTCTCAACTTGCATATAGCTTAACTCCATTGGAGTTTTTCTACCGAAGATAAGAACTGAAACTTCAATTTTCTTTTTATCTTCAAGAATTTTTTCTACAGTTCCGTTGAATCCATTGAATGGTCCGTCAATTACTTTAACGTTTTCACCCACGATGTAAGGAATTTCAACATCACTTGCAAACTCTGATAATTCATCCATTCTTCCAAGCATTCTGTTAACTTCAGACTTTCTCATTGGAACAGGATCTCCTCCTTTCGTTAAACTCAAGAAAGATATAACTCCGGGAATATTCTTAATAACGTGAGGAATCTCTCCCATTAATTCAGCTTCAATCATTAAGTATCCAGGATAGTAAGGTCTTTCTTTAGGAACTTTTTTTCCGTTTCTAATTTGAATAACCTTTTCCATAGGAATAACCACCTGAGTAACATACTGCTCAAACCCTAAACGTTTGATTTCTGTCTCAATGTAGTTTTTCACTTTATTTTCCTGTCCGCTGATAGCTTTCAGCACATACCATTTCAATTCGCTCATTTTTGGAAAATACTTTATTATTAATTGAACAAGTTGATAAGCATTCCTATGATGTTACTAATTGCTTTAGAAAACAATTCGTCAACTCCAAAAGTAAATAGTGCCAAAATCACTGTAGCAATAGTCACTACAATTGTAGAAGATTGCAGATCAGACCATTTTGGCCATTCAACTTTATGTCTGAATTCGTTATAAGAACCTTTTAAAAAATCGATAAATGAACTCATAATTGTTATTTGCACGGGCACAAGGATTCGAACCCTGATCAACGGTTTTGGAGACCGGTATCCTACCATTGGACGATGCCCGTAGTTAAAAAAGCTTCCGAGAGTTTCCTTTCGGAAGCCTTATTTATTTTAAGATGATTAGTCTAAGATTTCAGTAACCTGACCTGAACCAACTGTTCTACCTCCTTCTCTGATCGCGAATCTAAGACCCTCGTTAAGAGCGATTGGTTGTAACAATTCTACAGTGATCTCTAAGTTATCACCAGGCATTACCATTTCTACTCCTTCTGGTAAGAAGATCTCACCTGTAACGTCAGTAGTTCTTACGTAGAACTGAGGACGGTACTTGTTGTGGAATGGAGTGTGACGTCCACCTTCTTCTTTAGAAAGGATATAAACAGAAGCCTTGAATTTTTTGTGTGGCTTAACAGAATCTTTCTTAGCGATAACCATACCTCTCTTGATGTCAGTTTTTTCAATACCTCTCAACAATAGACCTACGTTATCACCAGCTTCACCTCTGTCTAGGATTTTTCTGAACATCTCAACCCCTGTAATTGTAGAAGTTAATTTTTCATCACCCATACCTACGATATCAACTGGATCACCAGTGTTGATAATACCTGCTTCAATTCTACCAGTTGCTACAGTACCTCTACCTGTAATAGAGAATACGTCTTCGATTGGCATCAAGAATGGCTTATCAGTATCTCTTACTGGCTCGTCAATCCACTCATCAACTGCATCCATTAATGCTTCAACAGTTTTGAACCACTTATCTTCTGAGTCACCGTTAGTAGCTGCAGTAAGTGCTCCAAGAGCTGAACCTTGGATTACTGGAGAGTTATCTCCATCAAAGTCATAAGTAGCTAATAGATCTCTAAGTTCCATTTCAACAAGCTCTAACAATTCTGGATCATCCACCATGTCAACTTTGTTCATGAAAACAACGATCTTAGGTACGTTTACCTGACGGCAAAGTAGGATATGTTCTCTAGTTTGAGGCATTGGACCATCAGTTGCAGCACATACTACGATAGCTCCATCCATCTGAGCAGCACCAGTTACCATGTTCTTAACATAGTCGGCGTGACCTGGACAGTCAACGTGAGCATAGTGTCTTTTTACAGTTTCGTACTCGATGTGAGCAGTATTGATAGTGATCCCTCTTTCTTTTTCTTCTGGAGCAGAGTCAATTGAAGAGAAGTCTTTTTTCTCAGCAAGACCTTTGCTAGCTAATACAGCAGAAATAGCAGCTGTAAGAGTAGTTTTACCATGGTCAACGTGACCAATAGTACCAATGTTCAAGTGTGGTTTGTTACGATTAAACGTTTCCTTTGCCATGATTTAAAATTATTTATTTATTGTTTTTCAAATTTTCGGTGTGCAAATATAATGAATTTTTAAATACCAAAACCTTTTTATTTAAAAAAGTTTCAATATTCAAATCCAATGAAGTACAAACCGCATATTTCAAAGTATTGAGACTGCAAATTTACACAAATTTCTTGATTGAAAAAATCTTTGTAAAACCTTTTATGAAAAAGCCTGAAACACAATTCGTTTCAGGCAAGGTTAATATAAAATAAATGAAATAATAGTTAGATTTGCTGCGATTTTTTGGTTCTGTTGAAGATCCAGAAGATAATCGGGAAAATTAATAGCGTTAAGACGGTTGCCGTGATCAATCCGCCAATAATTACAATAGCCAAAGGTTTTTGAGATTCCGACCCGATTCCTGTAGATAATGCAGCAGGCATTAATCCTATCGACGCCATCAAAGCAGTCATGATAACAGGGCGCGTTCTGGATTTTACCCCATTTAATATCGCTTCATCCAGAGACAGCCCGTACTTGACATTCTGATGGAATTCCGTAATAAGAATCACACCATTTTGGATACAAATTCCGAGAAGGGCAATCATCCCTACTCCGGCGGAAATTCCAAAGTTAATTCCGGTGACATGAAGTGCAATAATTCCCCCTATTAAGGCAAAAGGTACATTGGCCAATACCAAAAGAGAATCTTTCATATTTCCGAAAAGAATAAATAAAAGGAAGAAAATGCCTAAAATACTTATCGGAACAACCTGCGTTAACCTTTTTGAGGCACGCTGCTGATTTTCAAACTGACCTGTCCAGCCTACAGAATACCCGTCCGGAAGATCAATTTTTGAAACCGCCTGTTGTGCGTCGGCAATTGTGCTTCCTAAATCCCGATCCCTGATAGAAAATTTAATCCCGATATACCTTTTAATATCATCTCTATAAATAAACGCCGCACCATTATCTTTGACGATATTTCCGATCTCCTTCAAAGGAATTTGTGTTCCGTCCTGAGTCGGGATCATCAGTGAGGCAATATCGTTTTCATTTTTTCTATATTCCTGTGAATAGCGAAGACGAATCGGGAATTTTCTTTCTCCATCATACATTTCAGAAGCTGTTTTACCTCCGAATGCCATTTCAAGAACAGCTTGTGCATCTTCAGGCATCACACCATAAGCTGCCATTTTATCCCTATCCCAGACAACATTTACTTCCGGTTGCCCGATATTTTTAATGATTCCGGCATCTTTTACTCCTTTAATATCTTTTACCTGTTTTAAAACTTTTTCAGCGAGCTGATCTAAAGTTTGGAGATTATCTCCGTAAATTTTAATTCCGTTTTCTGCTTTAAAACCGGCCACCGCTTCAGCAACATTATCAGAAATCGGTTGGGAATAATTGAATGTAATTCCTTGGTATGTTCTTAATTTTTTATCAATCTCTTCTATTAATTCTTCGTAAGTAATCTTTCGTTTCCATTGATCTTTTGGCTTAAGATTTACTGCAAACTGAACAAATCCAAAACCATTCGGGTCAGTTCCGTCATTACTTCTTCCCGTTTGCGCCAGAACATCCGTTACCTCAGAGAAGCTCATAATGTCTTTCTTTAAAAGATCAGCAGTTTTTAATGATTCGTTTAAAGAGGAACTCATCGGCATTTCAGCAGTAATCCAAAGAGAACCTTCATTGAGCTGCGGTAAAAATTCTGTTCCTAAAAATTTCCCTGAAAATAAGGTAAGCCCAAGAAAAGCAAGAGAAACAATTAAACTTAATTTTTTATGCTTAAATGTAAAATTAAATCCCTTCAGAACAATTCTGTCCCAGAAATTAACGAAAGGATTATTTTTCTCTTTAACATTTTTATTTAAAAGAATATGTGAAAGAACCGGAACCAATGTTAAGGTGAAAATCAAAGCTCCCATTAATGCAAAGCCTAATGTAAATGCCAATGGTGAAAACATTTTTCCTTCCACTTTCTGGAAAGAGAAAATCGGAATCAAGGAAGTGATGATAATTAATTTTGAAAAGAAAATCGCTTTACCAAGACCGGTTCCGGTTTGTTTGATCCAACCTCCTTTCGCCATTTTATTGAATTTTTCATTGCCATATTTATGAGCTTTATGATCGAGCATTACGAAGAGTCCTTCAACCATGACGACGGCTCCGTCAATGATAATTCCGAAATCTACAGCTCCGAGTGACAATAAATTCGCACTCATTCCGGCTAACTTCAAACATAGGAATGCAAATAATAAAGACAGCGGAATGATGATGGAAACAATCAGTGTCGTTCTCCAGTCTGCCATAAAAATCAAAACAATGACTGTAACCAGAACAATTCCTTCCAATAAATTGTGCATTACTGTTTCAGTTGTGAAATCCATCAAATTATCACGGTCGTAGAAAGTGACCATTTTTACATCTTTCGGAAGGATTTTTTCGTTAAGCTCTTTAATTTTAGCTTTCACATTCACCAACACTTCACGAGGGTTCTCCCCTTTTCTCATCACCACAATTCCTTCAACGGTATCATCTTGATTATTCAGTCCTGCCTGTCCTACTCTTGGCCTATCACCTTCATGCACCTGCGCAACATTTTTAACCAAGATTGGGTTTCCATTATCATTATGAATCGTAATATTTTCAATATCACTTATTGATTTCACCAAACCGATTCCACGAACTACATAAGCCTGTCCGTTTTTTTCGATGACATCTCCTCCGACATTCAAATTACTTTTTCCGACTGCATCATACACCTGAAGCGGGGTTAAATTGTATTTATCTAAAGCTCGTGGGTCAATACTTAATTCAAAAACTTTATCCTGACCTCCGAAAACATTAATATCCGCAACACCGGGAACTCCGCGTAAAGCACGGTCGATTACCCAGTTTTGCAAAGTTAACAGCTCACGAGAGTCTTTCTTTTTACTCTGTAAAGTATATCTGAAAATTTCTCCGGTTGGTCCGTAAGGCGGTTGAACCTCAGGATCAACTTCATCAGGAAGGCTGACCGTTCTCAACTGATTATTAACCTGATTTCTGGCAAACGTATCGTCTACCCCGTCATCAAAAAGAATTTTAACAATGGAAAGTCCAAACATCGTTGTACTTCTCACACTGGTTTTCTTTTGAACAGGGCTCATCGCCAATTCAATGGGAGTTGTTACAAAACGTTCAACTTCTTCTGCACTTCGTCCGTTCCATTGGGTAATGATGACGATTTGGGTATTGGTAACGTCAGGAAAAGCTTCAATAGGCATATTTTTGAAACTTATAAATCCTTCAACCGCCAAAACAGCTACCCAAATAAAAGTAAATGCTTTATTTTTTAATGAAAAAGCAATTATATTTTTGATGAATTTATTCATGATGGATTTTTTGATGACCTAAAAAAGTCGTTAAAAGAAATTTGCTTTAACTGTTTTTTGAACCATTAAGGACAATTAAGGTGTTAAGAATTAAAGTCATTCACAAACGAATTGATAAGAGTCAATGCTAAAAAAATATCTTTGCTATTTTCTTAATTAAACTTAACTTCTTAATTAAAATCTTAATGGTTTAAAATAAAAAACTAGCTATTCAAAGAGCGGTAAATCAACAATTGATTATTGGTGATTACTTGTTCTCCCTCAGATAAACCTTCGGAAACATAAGTAATATCACCTACTTGTTTTAACACTTTTATTTCTTTCACTTTTACATCGGTTCTGGATTTGTAGATCACCACAAAACTTCTGTTATCATCGAAAATCACCGCTTTGGAAGGAACCGTTAATGCCATACTGTTTTCTGAACTGGTCACTTTGATTGTCGCTTTACTGTCAGGAATCAGCAATCCATCTTTATTATCTAAAACCACTCTCGCCTGCATAGTATTGGTTTCCGGATCGATAATTTTAAAAATTTTATCAATTTTTCCGTCAAAAACTTTATCCGGATAAGACAATGTGGAAACCTGTGCTTTCATTCCCAGACTGATTTTATCAATATCCGACTCATTCACGTTCATAATTGCCCAGACATTGGTGGTATTGGCAACATCGAAAATATTTTCACTTCTGTCACTTCTCAACTGCATATCTTTATTGATGTTTTTCTGAACGATATATCCGGTGATCGGAGCCAATACACTGTAAATATTTCCCTTCTTCACATTATAAACCGTACTTACCGCACTTGCTCTCTGTAACTGATCTTGTGCTTTTTGTAACTGACTTTTAGCTTCCAACACATCTCTTTCGGTATTCAGTTTCCCTTCATACATTTCCTTGGCAACGCGAAGATTGTTTTGCGCAACCAGCAAATCCGTTTTCGCATCACTCACGTCTTTCTGAACTTCCGCCAACTCCGTACTTCTGATCGTAGCCAAAACCTGCCCTTTCGTCACATAATCTCCCAACTCTACATTTACACTCAAAACATTTCCTCCAACCAATGGATACACATCGATATAGTTATTTTTATCTGCCGAGATCTTTCCGTAGAAATTGTAATCGTCTTCTATATTTTGTTTCTCAACTTTAGCTAAAGAAATCGACTGAAGCATGGTATTGCTCAGCTCAAAACCTTTTTTTGCCTGTGGTTTTACTTCCTGTTCTTTTTTTGAACAAGATAAAACTGACAAAGCCACCATCACAGGGATTATATAATTTTTCATGTTTAATAGAAGATTTTCGTTTGTACTAGTTGATTCAATTGTTCTGCAGACTGCATGATCTCGTTTTTCATGTCATAGATCTGAAGTGCCGCCGTTCTGTAGCTGTCCATAAAATCTGCAAATTCGATTAAGCTCACATTTCCTTTTCTGAAGTTGCTCAACATTCCGTTGTACACCAATTCCAGATTATTAAGGTCATCCGATTTTATTTCCGCTAACTGATCATATTGTGATTTCCAGGTTTTGTAAGCCGACTGAACTTTAGTTTCAAGATTCAGCTTTTGGAATGCTGCATTTTTTTGATTTTGTTGAATGGCGAAATTTGCTTTATCTACATTTCCTTTATTTGATTTCCATAACGGTAACGGAATTCCTACCATCAGATTCACTTCGTTTTTAAAGGTTCCTCCGTTTTGATCCCATCCTGCTCCAAGATTAAGATCCGGAACGTTCATAGATTTTTGCCATTGAGCGTACAACTTGCTGTTGTCTATTAATTTTAAATTATATTGATAGTCCGCATTATTTTCCAATGCTTTTTTCTGTAATTCGGTTTCGTCACCGAAAGGCTGTGCTGCAAGAATATCTTTTGCTTCCGATTCTGAAAGTTGGGGTTCTATATCGTCTGTAATTCCTGTAAGAACTTTGAGTGTCTGCTCGAATTCAAGAATGTTTTTATTAATTCCAACTTTATCATTGTTTAGCTGAATCACGATACTTTGTAATCTCACTTCGTCTTTCAGAGAAACGTTTCCTTTAGCAGACTGTACTTTATAAGCAGCGAGAAGGTCGTTCATATATCCAAGTTGCTTATTGGTATTATCGAGTTTTAATTTCTCGTAATAAAGATCAAAATAATTGGTACGAAGCTGAGCTCTCAAATCTACGAGCAGCTGAGAAAACTGAAGTTGTGCCAGTTCTTTATTTGATTTTGCAAAGGCAATTTCATTTTTCTTCTTGCCTCCCATGTAAATTAACTGCGTTACTTGTGCTCCTTTTGCGTGGCCCACGTCAAAAACCTTGCTGCCTTCGGGATTGTATGCATTGATTTGTCCGCTTAACTGCGGAAGTTCCCAGATTTTAGCCTGCAATATATCTGCATCAGCCATGTTAATATTGTACTGTTCAGCGAGCAGTTGCAAATTGTTCTTCTGAAAAGCTTCTTCGCAATCCAAAAGTGACATTTGCTGTTGTGCCGTCATGAGTGAGGAAATGACGATGAACAGCCCTGCAAATTTGTTCATTGTATTGATTTTAATGATACAAAAATGCTTTTATACTATTAAAATGCTCTTAAAGAACGCTTAAAAAAAAATTAAATTTAGTTTAGGGATCGTTTTGAAAGATTGATATTTTAGATATTTAATCAATAAACTCTTATAGTGTTATAATTTTATTTTTTAAAAATTACACTGAATTTATTCAATAAATCTGCGGGAGAAGTATAGTTAATTTGCGCACCGTGATATTCAAGAATTCTTTTGACAATCCTTAAACCCAGTCCGGAACCGGAAATATTCTGAGAATTATTTCCTCTCATAAACGCTTCGAATAATTTTGACCGCTCTTCCTGTGGAATCGTATTTCCGTGAGAAATTACATCAACGATAAGATTTTCCTGGGTTTCCTTGATGAGAACATCAACTTCTGTATCATCGGAATACACTGCAGCATTTTTAAATAGATTAATGAAAACAATATCCAGTAAAGATTGCACCCCTTTTATCGTCAAAAGTGAATCCTCGGATGTGTTTTCGGAAATAAGAAAATCCATTTTCAGTTTTGGATAACTCTTCTCAACGGCTTCAAAAGATTCAAAAATCACTTCATCTATTCTCACTTCTTCATAAATACTCTGGATGTTTTCTTTATCAAATTTTGTAAGTAATAAAAGAGAATTCGTTAAATCCGACAACTGGTAGACATCTTTTTGAATCTGTTTTAAAGCAGATAAGGTTTCTGGTGTATGTTGCTCCAATTTTATTAAGTTTTCCAACTGAAAGGCCATCCTTGTAATCGGAGTCCGTATTTCGTGGGAAGCGCTTGCCGTAAAATCTTTCTGGGATTGAAAAACGTCATCCAGCCTTACAATCATCGTATTGAAAGATTGAGCAAGAACATTGATCTCGTCGTTGGAATCGCGAACCGGAATTTGCGTGGTGAGTTTGTGTGCCGTAACTTCAGAAATTTCCTGGTTAAGATCTTCTAAAGGTTTCAAAAACTGCCCCATGAAATAATAACTAAAAAAGCCAATGAGTAAAGTACTCATCACATAAGCTGTGATCAAAAGGTATTTTAGGTAAGCTAATTTTGAATTTCCGTTGGTATCTAAAGCACTTGTAAGAATATAATAATTTTCACCATTGATGGTTTTCAGCGCCGCATAAATCTCAGGAGCCGTTTTTTCGGAATAGACAATTTTTTTTTCGTCGAGTTCCTTCAATAAGGTATTATCCCAAGTTACGTTTCGGTCTTTAATCGTACTATAAATTAATTCTTTTTGCCCGTTAAAAATTAAAATGGTTTCATTTAAAAGGATATTGTCCGAGTTTTCATTAAAAAAGACCGGAGCTTCTTCTTCAAAATCTTTCGATTTAGCAATAAAATGTGAAGTGAACTCCAATCTCTGTCTGAATCTTTCTTTGAATTCTTCTTTTCGAAAATCATTAAAAGACATATAAATCACTGCCATCACAATACCAAAAAGCAATGAAAAAGCAATACTGAGGGTAAGCGCAATCTTCCTTTTTAAAGACATTCTATAATGGGCTTAAATAATATCCGAAACCGGAACGTGTATGAATCAGTTTAATTTTAAAATCTTTATCAATTTTCTTTCTTAAAAAATTAATGTACACTTCAACTGTATTGGTATTCGTATTGAAGTTATGTTCCCAAACGTGTTCCGTAATCTGTTGTTTTGAAACCGTTCTTCCCTGCGCTTCTGCAAGATAAGCCAATAGCTGGAATTCTTTTAAAGTCAGACTGATTTCATTACCTCCACGATACACTTTTTGTTCAGTTTTATTCACGATTAAATCATCGATTCTGATAATATCCTGGTCTATTGTATCGGAAGGAGCTTTTCTTCTCAACAATGAATTAACACGGAGTAATAATTCCTCAAACTGAAAAGGCTTCACCAAATAGTCATCGGCCAATCTGGTAAATGCATCTTTTTTGTCTGACAAGTCACCGTATGCCGAAATGATAATGATAGGAGTATTTTTATCAAAGGAACGAATGGTCTGGCAAACATCCAACCCGTTAATTTTCGGAACGTTGATATCAAGCAAATATAGGTCGTAGGTATTATTCTTTATTTGACGAATAAAGGTTTCTCCGTCATAAATTTTATCACAGGTGAAATTATTCGACTCCAAAAATTTGCAAAGCTCCGCCGAAAGAATAAGGTCATCTTCCAATAAAAGAATATTCATCAAACTATATTTTATACGAATGTAACGAATTTTTTTATGATTGTAAATGAAGTTGCTGAGAGAAGGAAAGACTTTAATTAAATTTTAATATCAGGATAAAAAAACAGAACCACTCCTTTCTATACTTAAGAATAATAGCGAAGTTAAGTTTAAGCTTAAATTGATTATTAAACCAAATATTGAGCAAGCGTTCAAAATATGTATCGTAAGGTAAAATTTAGGCAAAAAAATATCCCGAAAAAATCGGGATTGAAACGAGAGCCAACTACGGGACTTGAACCCGTGACCTCTTCCTTACCAAGGAAGCACTCTACCGCTGAGCTAAGTCGGCATTAACTAAAAAAATCACACTGTATAGCGTGATTTTTGTTGAGCGGAAGACGGGGGTCGAACCCGCGACATTCAGCTTGGAAGGCTGACGCTCTACCAACTGAGCTACTTCCGCAATTTTGTTTCCAAAACTATTGGTAAACGCTGTGCAAACTTAGAAAAAATCCTTTAGTTATGCAACTTTTTTCTAATATAAAATGTGGGGAGAGCAGGATTCGAACCTACGAAGCCGAAGCAACTGAGTTACAGTCAGTCCCATTTAGCCACTCTGGAATCTCCCCAGATATTTTATATTAAATTGAGCTTCCAGAGGGATTCGAACCCACGACCCCGAGATTACAAATCACGTGCTCTGGCCAACTGAGCTATGGAAGCATTTAATAAGTGGACTGAATGTTGTGAGAAAACTCTACTCTACATCATTTCAGTAGTAAAAAAAATCACTTTTTAAAAGTGAAATTTGAGCGGAAGACGGGGGTCGAACCCGCGACATTCAGCTTGGAAGGCTGACGCTCTACCAACTGAGCTACTTCCGCAATTTTGTTTCCAAAACTATTGGTAAACGCTGTGCAAAACTAAGAATAATTCTTGAATCCTGCAAGTTTTTTTCTAATATAAAATGTGGGGAGAGCAGGATTCGAACCTACGAAGCCGAAGCAACTGAGTTACAGTCAGTCCCATTTAGCCACTCTGGAATCTCCCCAGATATTTTATATTAAATTGAGCTTCCAGAGGGATTCGAACCCACGACCCCGAGATTACAAATCACGTGCTCTGGCCAACTGAGCTATGGAAGCATTTAATAAAAAAGAATTCAAAAGATCGCTGTTCCCTTTTTGCGAGTGCAAATATAGAACGGATTTTTTGAATTCTCAAATTTTTTAATGACTTTTTTTAACTTTTTTTCTATGCCAATTCTTTTTTCTTGATTAATAGCTTTTTAGCAGTATCAACACACAGGTCTAAACTTTCTTCAAAAGTGGAAGTAGTCTTCTTTACTACGATATCATCTCCCGGAACCGCCAAAATGATCTCGGCTGTTTTATTTACTTTATCAGCATTATTTTCTACTTTTAAAAACACTTTACATTCTTGAATTTTATCATAAAATGTATCAAGTTTGCTTACTTTTTTGTCGATGTGTTCTTCTAATGGTTCGTGAGGAGTTAAACCAATTGATTGTACTGTGATCTTCATAATTCTTCTTTTTTTGATGCTCGAGGGTGAGCCTGATTAAACACTTTTTTCAATTGTTCTATATTAGCATTCGTATAGACTTGAGTACTCGCAAGACTGGAATGACCTAATATTTTTTTTACTTTGGAGATCTCCGCCCCATTATCCAAAACGTGTGTAGCAAAGCTATGCCGAAGGATATGAGGACTTCTTTTTTCTTTCGTTGTTATAAGACTAAGGTACTTATTAACTACCACATAAACAAATTTTTCAGAGAGTTTTTTGCCTTTCTTATTGACAAAAAAATAAGACTGATAATCAATCAACGGTTTACGTGTATCTAAGTAACTTTTTAATAGATTCGACAATTCTCCGGAAATAGGAATCACCCTTTCTTTATTCCCTTTTCCGATAATCTTCAGTTCGTTTCCATCTAAATTAACATTCTCAAACATCATACCACAAAGTTCCGCTTTACGAATTCCGGTCTGATAAAGTATTTCCATGATACATTTTTCCAAAATATCGTGCATTTGCTCAAATACAGTATCACTAAGCACCTGCATCTCCTCTTTAGAGATCGGAATTTGTTTTTCAGCGTAAAATTTCAGTGAGGAGATACTTTCCGTGGGAGAAACTTTAATTTCGCCTATTTTAAGAAGAAAAAGGTAAAAACTGCGAAGTGAAGACAGCTTCCTATTGATACTCCTTTTAGAAATATCATTTTCACTGAGTTCTACAATAAAATTTCTGATAATCTTTTTGTCTGCCTTGGAGATATCTTCAGAAGATTCTGTTTTAAGATAGAAATGAGAAAAGTCTTCCAGGTCTTTTTTATAGCTTGTAATCGTATGAGGAGAATACCTCTTTTCGAATTGTAAATAGTCTAAAAATTTATCCAGCATCATTTAAGTATAAAAACAAAAATTCACTCTTCAAATATAACTATTTAAAGAGTGAATTTAGTATGTGTTTAAGAAAATTTCTTAAGCCTGTTCTTCTTTGCTAAGATTTCTTTGCTTGTGAGCAGCTTTTAATCTAGCTTGTCTTAAAGTTACAGAAGGCTTAATAAATTGTTGTCTAGCTCTTAATTGACGAACTGTACCCGTTTTATCAAATTTTCTTTTATATTTCTTTAATGCTCTGTCGATAGACTCTCCGTCTTTTACTGGAATTATTAACATATATTACATCTCATTTTGGATTGCAAAAATATACATTTTTTATTAAACTACAAAAAAATAATCCTTTATAATCAATATTAATTCTAAAACATCAAAACAATTCTTTATTAATAGCTATTTACTGCTATAATTATTTTTTAGCATTGAATGTAATCATAATTTATCCTATCGATTCTATTTAAAAAAGCTATACACAATATGAATGTTATTTAAACAAATTAATTATCTTTGCATCCACTTTATTCATGGGGTTGACTGGTTTCGACAGCAAGACCAATGGGTAAGTAAGCATGCAGAGAACCGTAGCGCGATCTCTATAATCCCTTGCTACAAAATTTTAACTGGCAACGAAGAGTTCGCTCTTGCAGCTTAATATCGAAGTATAGTAGATCAAGCGTTTTCCCGAAGATTTCAGTAGGGAAGCAAGATATTCCACAAATGCTCTGTTCTGCGGCGTTTGATCCTGGGATATAGGAATGCGGAAATAAGGTTTCAGATACTTTGGCTGAAACTCGAAAATCTCAGAAGATAAGCTGAAAGTTGGGTGTCTGCTCTCTGTTTTCGGTCGAAAATCAATAGTAGAATAAGCATGTAGAAAGCTTATGTATTGCTTGTTTGGACGAGGGTTCGAATCCCTCCAACTCCACAAAAAGAGGTTTTGTAAATTACAAAACCTCTTTTTTCTTTTTCTTATTATTTCGGAACTCCCATGGTGAAATAGCATTATTATCTTTCCACAATCCGATTTTTGAATTTTTAGCGCTTATTTCGTAACTTTTTAACTCTGTATTTTTTGAAGCTTTAAAATACCACCATCCCCAACCCGATTTTATAATCTCGGCGGACAAATATTTATTATCATCATAGAATATTTTTGCAATCGTACGTCTATACCTGTCTTTATTCACCCTGTAGAACACTATCTTTTCTCCAAAGACCTGGGAACTCGTGAATTGTTTTGCATTTTTACCAAAAGCCTGACCATTTTCAGGACAATCCACTTCCGCCAAACGCAATGTTTCCTGATGGTTATTTCCCAACAAAACTACTATAGTGTCTCCATCTTTTATTTTTATTACTTTACCTTTTGATTGAGAAAACAATAAGCTACAATTCAAAAACAGAATTATATAAATAAATTTCAACTTCATATAAAATACAATCTAGACTATTTTACTGGGCGATTCCCCGTAATGTTTTTTAAACGCAAATGAAAAATGAGACAGATCTTCAAAACCCAGATCCAGATAAATTTCAGAAGCCATTTTTCCTTTTTCTAAAATTAAATAATGAGCTTCCTGCAACCTTTTCTGAATCAACCATTTTCCAGGAGTAATTCCGAAAATCTTTTCGAAGTCACGCTTAAAAGTGGCCAAACTTCTTCCTGTAAGATAGGCAAAGCGGTCTAAATTCACATTAAAATGGAAGTTTTCATTCATAAAAGCTTCAATGTCTATTTTACCCGGTTCATTAAAATCAAATAAAATATTTTTCAATTCTGGTGTTTCCTGAAGTAATAGAATTAATCCTTCTTTTATTTTTAAATTCACCAACCTTGTATCAGAAAGCTTTCCTACGTCATGATAGAACAACAATGAGTTCATATAATTTTGAAGTTCTGGACTGTCATTTAGCAGACATAAAGGTTTATTATATTCTTTTCTTTCCGAGATCAAATCATACTCAATACTGAAATTTTTCAGAGTTTGTTGATTTAAATAAATGGATAAAGATTTAAATTCTCCATCAGGAGGAGGCTGTTTGGTAAACTTTAGTAATTGATTTCTTCTTAGAAAACGAATGGATCCTTCTTCCGCAGCATAATCATCAGAACCATCATTCAATAGTAAATTACCTGAAATCTGATAACTCAACACATGATCAGACACAAAATGCTCACCCTGTCGACTCAATTGAGTATAACAGGAATATACAATATCCCCCAAATCTTCTCTTTTAGATTTCATTCTATACAAAGATATAAAATGAGACTGCAAAAATGCAGCCTCAATAATTATGATTACGATTATTTCAAACTAATTCCTTTGTGAGCTAAATATTGTTTTCCATATTCTGTATCAAAAATATTAATAGCGTCATCGTGATCGGTGGAAACCGTCACATCCATCCATTTTTCGAATTCCTCTTTTCTTTTTTCGTCAGTTGCTTTTAAAATAGCAGCAGCTTCACTTCCCAACACCAAATGCAGTGGCGGGTTTTCATTCCTAACAACCTCAATCATCACTTTTGCCGCCTTCGCAGGATCACCCATGGGTAGAAATTTACCCGAAGACAAATGTTCTTTTACTCCACCAACAGTCGTTTCATACCCTTCAATATCTTTCGCAAAACTCATCGAAGAACCCGCCCATTCTGTACGAAAACCTCCCGGCTGAATACAAGTTATTTTTATTCCCAAAGGAGCAATTTCTTTACTTAAAGACTCTGAAAAACCCACCAAACCAAACTTAGCAGCCTGATAAATTGAAAGTCCAGCATTCCCTACTCTACCTCCAATAGAACTAATTTGTAAAATATGTCCGGAACGTTTTTTTCTCATATAAGGCAAGACCGCTCTCGTTACTTCGATCGGAGCATACAGATTAACTTCCAGCTGATTTCGCACCTGTTCATTGGTAAAAGCTTCTGCAGCACCTGTAATTCCGAAACCTGCATTATTTACCAAAACATCAATTTTCCCGAAATGGTTTACAGCTTTTTCAACCGTTTCATAAATTTGTTCTTTATTCTGAACATCCAATTCTAAAGCTAAAAGCTGTTCACGATACCTTTCAATCAAATCATCCAACTGATGAGGGTTTCTTGCCGTTGCCACAACACAATCTCCATTTAACAATACTGCTTCAACAAGGCTTTTCCCTAAACCTTTTGAACTTCCTGTGATAAACCAAACTTTTTTCATTGTATTACTGATTTTTGTTTGATACAAATTTCCGGCAATAACAAACACAACAGGTTTGTTAAAAAGCTCAAATATGCTTTGTTTAAAGAGTCATTTTATTTCATCTGTTGGTATTATTATAATATGATAACAGGTGTAATAAAATTTTGCTTTCACCAAACTAAAACGAGCACATCAAATGTTAAAATATAAACTCCTGAAAACTAAAACACTAAACTAGCTAACGACAAAATAAGAACCAACAAGCCACAAAAAAGACTAAAAAAATGTTTTATCGTAAAGAATTTTATATATTTGCACCATCTAACAATTAAAAAAATAATTTACTATGTCAGACATTGCATCAAGAGTAAAAGCTATCATCGCTGATAAGCTTGACGTTGAAGAAACAGAAGTAACTCCTGAAGCTAGCTTCACTAACGATTTAGGAGCTGATTCATTGGATACAGTTGAACTAATCATGGAATTTGAAAAAGAATTCAACATTCAAATCCCTGATGATCAGGCTGAAAAAATTACTACTGTAGGTCACGCTATCGCTTATATCGAAGAAGTAGTAAATAAATAATATTCTTCAACAAAAAAGAAATTAAACAAAGTTTATGGAATTAAAAAGAGTAGTTGTAACCGGTTTTGGAGCAATAACACCGATTGGAAATAATGCAAAAGAATACTGGGAAAATCTTGTGAAAGGTGAGAGCGGTGCTGCTCCGATTACTCTTTTTGATGCCACAAACTTTAAGACAAAATTCGCTTGCGAAGTAAAAGGGTTCAATCCGTTAGATCATTTCGATAAGAAAGAAGCTAAAAAAATGGATAGAAACACCCAACTTGGATTGGTTGCTGCTAAAGAAGCAGTTTCTCATTCAAGAATTATTGAAGACAATGTAGACAAAAACAGAGTCGGTGTAATCTGGGGTTCAGGAATCGGAGGTTTAGAAACTTTTGAAACTGAAGTTTTAGGATGGGCAAATACGGAAATTCCGAGATTCAATCCATTCTTTATTCCTAAAATGATTGCAGATATCACTCCTGGACATATTTCTATTGAGTATGGTTTCCACGGACCGAATTATACTACTGTTTCTGCATGTGCGTCTTCAGCTAATGCTTTAATTGATTCCAAAATGCTTATCCAACTAGGAAAAGCAGATGTAATTGTGTGCGGAGGCTCTGAAGCTGCCGTTACAGCAAGTGGTGTCGGTGGGTTCAATGCAATGATGGCACTTTCTACAAGAAATGACGATCCTAAAACAGCTTCAAGACCTTTTGACAAAGACAGAGATGGTTTTGTACTAGGTGAAGGAGCAGGATGTATCGTTCTTGAAGAATATGAGCATGCGGTAAAACGTGGTGCTACAATTTACGCAGAATTAAAAGGTGGAGGTCTTAGTGCAGATGCACATCACATGACAGCACCTCATCCTGAAGGTTTAGGAGCTTATCTGGTAATGAAAAGTTGTTTGGAAGATGCAGGATTAACTGCTGATGAAGTAGATCACATCAATATGCATGGTACATCTACTCCATTAGGAGATATTGCAGAATCCAATGCAATTTCAAGATTATTGGGAGAGCACGCTTTCGACATTCAAATTAATTCTACAAAATCAATGACAGGTCACTTATTGGGTGCTGCCGGTGTTATTGAAGCTATTGCTGCGTTAGGAACTATTATTCATGGTATTGTTCCTCCTACCATTAACCATTTTACTGATGATGAAAATATCGACAGCAGACTGAACTTTACGTTCAACGAAGCTGCGAAGAAAGATGTAAAAGTAGCCATGAGTAATACTTTTGGGTTTGGTGGACATAACGCTTGCGTTCTATTTAAGAAAATCTAATTTTACTGAATGGAGTTACAGAAATACTTTTCTAAATTCCTTCTCAAACAAAGAAAAAGAAAATTAACGGAGAGAGACTATTTCCTTAGTACCGAACTGAATAAAGTTTTGGGTACCGAGGTTCAAAATGTTGCGCTTTACCGTGAAGCTTTCTCTTTAAAAAGTTCTTCTAAAAATCAAGACAATAATAGTAATTATGAAAGGCTTGAATTTTTGGGAGATTCTGTTTTGGGTACCGTCATCTCCTGTCATCTGTTTCAGACCTATCCTAAAGCAAACGAAGGATATCTGACACAAATGAAATCTAAGATTGTTAATCGAAAGAATCTTAATAAACTTGGAGAAGATTTAAAGTTGACTAATCTTTTACAAAAACAAAACTCTGTGGCTTTAGGAGAAAACATCTCCGGAAATTTGTTTGAAGCTTTAATAGGTGCTGTTTATCTAGATTTTCAATATGATACCTGTAAGAGAATTATTTTAGAGAGACTTTTAACCCCCACAGAGATCAATAAGCTTGAGAATAAAATCGTGAGCTACAAAGGTCTTTTGCTGGAATGGAGTCAAAAGAAAAAAGTAAATATAAAATACGAAACCTGTGAAGAAATTCAGGTAAACAAATCTATCGTTTTTCGTTGTCATGTCTGGTTGGGAGGAGAAAAAATTGCCAACGCCACAGAAACCTCCAAGAAAAAGGCAGAAGAAAAAGCAGCACAAAGAGCATTTTATATTTTAAACAAAAAAGAAAATATACTTGGAAATCCAAAAACTTTATGATCTAGACGATATAGAATTTGAAGATATTGCCATAGGATTGGTAAGATTAGCAAAAAATATACCCGCTCATGAGTTTTTCTACAAAGTAAATCAGAACGCCGATCTCAAATTCTCAAGAAAGAAAGATATGGTCTTTCACGGAGATTATTACGATTATTTTTTTCCAAGATTTGAAGCTTATCACAAGTTTACAAAGACATGTTTTACTTTCATCTCGAATAAATCTTCAGAAAGTAAACAAAAAAAAATACAGACAGAACTCTTCTCAGAAGAAGAAAACATTAAATTTTTATTAAATAATCAGGTAGATGTAGAATATATTCTGCACAGTTCGGAACAGTTTCCTGATTTTTCCGTAATTTTGCTCCCTGAAAATCTTGTGTTTCCAATTCAAGATTACACACTGAGTTCTGAAGAAGAACTTTATCAAATTATCCAGTATTATGAATAAGTATTTAAAGAAGACAAAAATTATCGCAACACTTGGACCGGCTTCATCGTCGAAGGAAGTAATGTTAGGATTAATGAAAGCGGGGGTTGATATTTTTAGAATCAATTTTTCACACGCAGACTACGATTTGGTTAAAGCAAATATTAAAATTATCAGAGAACTTAATAAAGAATTTGGGTACTCTGTAGGTATTTTGGGAGATTTGCAAGGGCCAAAGCTGAGAGTAGGTGTAGTGAAAGAAGGTTCTTATCTAAATCCTGGAGATATTCTTACGTTCACCAATGAAAAAATTGAAGGAGATTCTACAAAAGTATATATGACTTACCAGCAATTTCCTCAAGATGTAAAAGTTGGTGAAAGAATCTTGATTGATGATGGTAAATTGGTTTTGGAAGTAACTGAAACGAATGAAATCGATACTGTAAAAGCAAAAACAATTCAAGGGGGACCATTAAGTTCTAAGAAAGGAGTAAACCTTCCCAATACAAACGTTTCTCTTCCCGCTTTGACGGAAAAAGATATTCAGGATGCTAACTTCATGCTGGATCAGGAAGTTGACTGGATTGCACTTTCATTTGTTCGTCATGCTCAGGATATTATTGATTTAAAAGAATTAATTAATAAACACCCGAAAGGTAAATTCAAAACTCCGATTATCGCGAAAATTGAAAAGCCTGAAGGAGTACAAAATATCGATGAAATTTTATTGGAATGTGACGGATTAATGGTTGCTCGTGGAGATTTGGGGGTAGAAGTTCCGATGGAAGAAGTTCCTGCCATTCAAAAAACATTGGTTGAGAAAGCTAGATTTTATTCAAAGCCTGTCATCATTGCTACTCAGATGATGGAAACAATGATCAATAGTTTGACTCCAACGAGAGCAGAAGTAAATGACGTTGCCAACTCTGTATTGGACGGAGCTGATGCTGTAATGCTTTCCGGAGAAACTTCTGTAGGAAGATATCCTGTTCAGGTGGTTGAAAATATGGCTAAAATTGTAAAAAATATTGAGATGACCCATTTTTACCAACATAAAAATGAGCCTATTGAAAAAGATTACAATTGTATCGATGACCGATTCATTACCAACAGAGTATGTCTTGCAGCCGTAAGAATTGCAAAAACAACGAATGTTTCTGCTATTGTTACATTAACTCATTCAGGATATACAGCATTCCAGCTTGCAGCACACAGACCCAACTCACATATTATCGTGTATAGCGGAAATAAAAGAGTTATCACAATGCTGAACCTGCTTTGGGGAGTTCATGCTTATTATTATGATATGAAGAAGCCGACAGACGAAACAATTATCCAGGTAAATATGTTGACCCACAATTATGGGTATATCGAAACCGGAGATTTTGTAATCAACATCAATGCTACTCCATCATACGAAGGAGGTAAAACGAATACATTGAGATTAACAACAGTTTAATTAAAACTAAAAGTTATTATAAAACAAAAACTCCCGAAAGTTTCGGGAGTTTTTTATGTTATATCTATCTATCAGGTTTAATTTCCTACAACGGTTTTTGCCGTCACAAATTCTTTTAAAGCCAATAAAGAAAGCTCAGTTCCATACCCTGAAGCTTTGGATCCACCGAAAGGAAAACGTGGATCAGAGCTTGTCATTCTGTTAATATTTACAGTACCAGATTCGAGATTTTCAATAAAGAATAATTGACGGTCTTTATTAGCAGTCCAAACAGAATTTGAAAGCCCAAAAGGGATATTATTTGCCATCTGTAAAGCTTCTTCATCATTTTTAGCAATCATCACCATTCCAAGAGGCCCAAAAAGTTCTTCTTCTAAAATCGGATTACCTTCCTTCACTCGAATTAATCCAGGCTTAAACTCAACATCAGAAGTTCTTTCCAGCGGAATAATAATCTCAGCTCCGTTTTCTAAGGCTTTTTTAAATTGTTTTTCTAAATCATCCGCTAAATCCGGTCTTGCCATACCGGCAATCTTTGTGTTTTTATCCATTGGATCTGCCGGAACGAATTTTTTATATTCTTCAATGAATTTTGGAAGAAAAGCTTCTTCAATTTTTTCATCAATAATAAATCTTTTGGCTGCAGTACAAGTTTGTCCGCAATTTTGAAGTCTGGATTTTACTCCAGCTTTCGCGGCTTCATCTAGGTCAGCATCATCAAAAATAATAAACGCATCACTTCCCCCTAATTCAAGCAAGGATTTCTTAATGTTTAAACCGGCTATCGAAGCCACCTCTCCACCTGCTTTTCCACTTCCTGTAAGACTTACTCCTTTTACAATAGGATGTTCCAAAATTTCTTTTACGGCTTTATGTCCCACTTCAAGATTCTGGAAAATACCTTCCGGGAAACCAGCTTCCAAAAGCACTTCTTCAATAGCATTTCCGCTTCCAAAGCAAATTGATGCATGTTTAAGAACAACTGTATTTCCTGCTAAAATTGCAGGGACAGCAAACCTCAACACCTGCCAAAAAGGAAAATTCCAAGGCATTACACCTAAAATTACCCCTTTTGGAGCATAATGAACTTCAGAATAAGAAAATTCGGAATCTACTTTCTCAGGTTTTAAAATATTCTCGGCATCTGCATAATAATTCATCATTAAAGCACATTTTTCTACCTCAGCAATTGATTCAGAAATCGGCTTATTCATCTCTTGAGTGATGATTATACCAAATCTTTCCGCATTGTTTTTTAAAATTTCCGCAGCCTTTGCTATCAATTTTTGTCTGTCTTCAAATGGTACTTTTCTCCATTCAGAAAATGCCTGATCAGCTTTAATAAGTTTATTTCCAACTAATTGTTCCATACTATAATCTCTGTTTTTAAATTCAAACCAATGAATTTATTAATGCTCTTTCTCAAAAGCACGATGAAAGCAACAAATTTTGTTCCTTAATGGTAAATAGAATAATGATTTTCTCTATCGGAAGAATATGATTTTATTGTTACACCATAAACCATTCATTCATAAGACATGCAGCCAGTCTTGCCGTTCTATCCTGAATATCAAATAACGGATTTACTTCTGCCACGTCTAAAGCCAATAGCTTTTTGTTTTTTAAAATATGTCTATAAAAATGCATGAATGTCGCATCTGCAAAAATCCCGTTGTAAGCAGAAGCAGAAACTCCCGGAGCAATAGAAGCATTAAAAACATCCATACAAATTGTTAAATAAGCATAGTCTACACTTTCCAACAGCTCATCTATTCTTTGATAAATTGACTGCAGATTTTCAAAGAAAAGTTCATCTGCTAAAATGTATTTCATCCCATATTGATGAGCGGTATCAAATAATTTCAGTGTATTGGAGTTTCTTTGAATCCCGATATGCAACGAATTAATCTCGCCTTCCTGTGCAATTTGCCAGAATCCTGTTCCTGAGCTTGCTCCTACTCCTTTTTCAGGTTGTCTGTTATCAAAATGAGCATCAATATTAATGATCCCGATCTTTTGCTCTGGAAAAGCCGTTTTTACACCGAGATAATGAGCATACGTAACTTCATGGCCTCCTCCTAAAACCATTGACTTTCCTCCTTTCAATAAAACTTTGGAAACATTTTTGGCAAGATTGTTCTGAGTATTCTCCAAATTTCCATCTTCACAAGTAATATTTCCAAAATCCAGCAGCGAAAATTCAGGAAGAATCACCGGGAAATTGGACATATTTTTCCTGATCATACATGGAGCATCTTTTGCACCTTGCCTTCCTTTATTCCTTCGAACACCCTCATCTACCGCAAATCCGTGTAAAACGAAATCATTCGTTGAAATTGCATCGTAATTCGTTTCTTCTTTTACTCTTTGAAAGAGCCTGTGATAAAGAAGTTCTTCTCCGTCTAATCTTCCCTGCCAGATTTTGTTCATTACTCTGATAATTTTGTATCTAGTTTAAGCTTTTTCTCCGTCAATATAAATATTTTCAGCTTTCAGACTTCCCTGATTATAAAGAACATTTTGGAAGTTATTGGTTTTAAAAGTCACAAAATCTGCTTTCAAACCTTCTGTTAACCTTCCTCTATCCTCTAAACCTAATGCAAAAGCCGAACGGAAAGTCATACCAGCTAAAACTTCTGCTGTTGTTAGTTTTTCAAATGTTGCTAAAATTGAAGCTTGTGTGATTAAATTCCCCATCGGCGCAGAACCCGGATTCCAATCACTTGCAATGGCTACAATTGCTCCTGCGTCCAATAATTTTCTTGCCGGAGTAAATTTCTCTCCTAATCCTAAACTTGCTCCGGGAAGAGCAGTTGCTACTGTATTTGATTTTGCTAAAAACTCAATATCTTCATCAATAGTCGCTTCCAAATGATCGGCAGATTGTGCACCAACTTCCACAGCAATTCTGGAACTTCCAGGTGTGAACTGATCTGCATGAACTGTAATTTCAAAACCTAAGTCTTTCGTTTTAAGCAAGAAATCTTTACTTTCTTCAGGCTGAAATGCTGATTTTTCAATAAAAATATCCACACGCTGTGCTAAATTTTCTTCTTTAACTTTAGGCAAAATTTCAGTTAAAATATACTGTAAATATTCTTCGTTACTTCCTTCAAAATCTCTTGGTTTCAAATGTGCAGAAAGACAAGTAGGAACCAAAGTCGCCTTTGTCTGTTCCTGAGCTTTTTTAATGATACGAAGCATTTTCAGCTCGTTTTCAACATCTAAACCATACCCGCTTTTTACTTCAATGGTTGTAATTCCAAGAGAAATTAAAAAGTCAATTCTTTCCAGCAAAGTTTTTAACAATTCTTCTTCCGAAGCATTTCTTGTATGCTGAACGGAACTCCAGATTCCCCCTCCACTTTCTGCAATTTCCAGATACGTTTTCCCTGCATTACGCATTGCAAAATCATTCGCGCGGTTTCCACCAAAGCAAATATGGGTATGAGAATCTACGAAAGCCGGAAGAACAATTTGTTCGCCTTCAACCTCTTCAATTTCTATATTTTGATTTTCAGATTTTAATGTTTCGAAATTTCCAACTTGCTGGATTTTATCATTGTTAATTAAAATTCCACCATCAACAATAATTTCCAGTTGTTCGTCAGAAAGTTTTCCTCTTAACGGAAGATGAGCAAGGGTTACCACCTGCTTGAAAGGACCTATAAGTTTCATTTATTTAGTTTAAAGCTAAAATTTAGATAAATAATTTTTGATCTTATTTTGCTTGGATGCTTTCAGCATGACAAGAAATACACATAATGTTTGTCATTCCAAAGGAATCTCAGCATAGAAATAAGCAAATGAGTTTCATCTTATTTTCTCTCTCAAAAATACTCAAAATATCTCTTCTGCTCAAATCTTAATTTTTCCTCAATAACTGTCTTTACACCTTAACCTAAATTTCCTATCTTTACGGTAAATGAAATTGAATTAATGCCTGATTTTTTACATCCAGATAAAGATAATTACTCCCGTGAAGAGCTCATACAGGAAGAACAGATTCGTCCCCAGAGCTTTAAGGATTTTGCAGGACAAAGAAAAACTTTGGAAAATCTCGAAGTTTTCGTAACTGCTGCCAAGAAACGTGGTGGAGCACTCGATCATGTTTTATTGCATGGCCCTCCCGGTTTAGGAAAAACCACTTTGGCGAATATTATTGCGAATGAATTAGGGGTAAATTGTAAAATTACTTCCGGTCCTGTTTTAGATAAACCCGGAAGTTTAGCCGGTTTATTGACTAATCTTGAGGAAAACGATGTTCTCTTCATTGACGAAATTCACCGATTGTCTCCCATCGTAGAAGAATATCTATATTCTGCCATGGAAGATTACAAAATTGATATTATGCTGGAAACCGGTCCGAATGCGAGAAGCGTTCAGATTGGTTTAAATCCTTTTACCTTAGTCGGAGCTACAACAAGAAGCGGAATGCTTACCAAACCCATGTTGGCCAGATTCGGAATCCAAAGCAGACTTGAATATTATACGATTGAATTATTATCAATGATTATCATTCGAAGTGCAAGAGTTTTGGGGGTGAAAATTTATGAGGATGCAGCCATTGAAATTGCGAGAAGAAGCCGCGGAACTCCGAGAATTGCCAATGCTCTTTTAAGAAGAGTTCGTGATTTTGCCGAAATAAAAGGGAATGGCGAGATTGAAATTAACATCACAAAATATGCCCTTAATTCTTTAAATGTAGATGAACATGGTTTGGATGAAATGGATAATAAAATCATGCGGGTGATGATTGAAAATTTCAAAGGAAAACCGGTAGGAATTTCTGCATTAGCTACGTCAATTGCAGAGAATCCGGAAACATTGGAAGAAGTATATGAACCTTTTTTGATTCAGGAAGGATTTATTATCAGAACTCCAAGAGGTCGTGAAGTGACTGAAAAAGCGTATAAACATTTGAATATTGCTCAACCTAAAAATCCTGGGGAACTTTTTTAATGAATAAATAAAAATGAATAATTAATACCGCAAGATGCAGAGTAATTTTCAAGAAAAAGACAATATTATTCGAAATAAATCTTTTGATTTTTCAATTAGAATAATCAACTTGTATAAAGTTCTTTACAATGAACGAAATGAAAAAACTCTCTCAAAGCAATTGCTTAGAAGTGGAACTTCAATTGGAGCAAATATAGAAGAAGGTATCGCCTCTTTTAGCAGAAAAGAATTCATCTATAAACTTCAAATATCATATAAGGAAGCTTATGAATCTTTTTATTGGATTAAACTTTTATATAAAACAGAATTCATTAATGATACAGAATTTAATTCTCTAAAAATAAATATTGAGGAAATCATAAAACTATTAACTGCAATTTTAAAAACGTCCAAACAAAATTATTAATTATTCATTTTTAATTCTTAATCATAAAATGTTTATTCCTAAATTATATAAAAGTGAAGATTTTAGCCTGATGAAAGAAATCATCAGGGAAAATTCTTTTGCGTTATTAATTTCTTCTGTTGACAAAATCCGGGCAACTCATTCCATGATGATGCTGAATGAAGATGATTTAGAAAATATGTATATTGAAACACATATTTCAAGAGCAAACCCACAAGCGAAAAGTCTGAAAAACGGAGATGAAGTGCTTTGTGATTTTTTGGGAGCACATACCTATATTTCGAGCAGTTGGTATGATCACATCAATGTTTCGACATGGAATTATGAAGCGGTACAGATTTACGGAAAAATTGAAGTGATGAATGATGAAGAATTGTATAATCATTTAGACAAATTAACTTCCAAATACGAAAAACCTCAGCAATGTCCGATGATGGTGAAAGATATGGGAAAGGAATTTGTGGAAAGGGAAATGAAAGGTGCTTTTGGCTTAAAAATAATTCCCACTGAGATTTTTATTAAACAAAAACTATCCCAGAACAGGAAGGAAGCTGATTTCCAAAATATCATTTCAAACCTTGAAAATGGAGATGAAAACGGAAAACGGATTGCGGAAAAAATGAAACTGTTACTTAAATAATACATTATAAAAAAACCTTAATATTATATGAAATTATATCCTATACAATGCGGAAAATTTAAATTAGACGGCGGTGCCATGTTCGGAGTCGTCCCAAAGAGTCTGTGGGAAAAAACCAATCCGGCAGACGAAAGAAACCTTATCGAACTGGGAACACGCTCTCTTCTTGTGGAAGACGGAAAAAAATTAATTTTAATTGATTGTGGTCTTGGAAATAAACAGGATGATAAATTTTTCGGACATTATTCGCTTTGGGGAGATGATAATTTAGATAAAAACTTAAAAAAATACGGTTTTGTAAGAGAAGATATCACAGATGTTTTCCTTACTCACCTTCACTTCGACCACTGTGGTGGAGCCATTGAATGGAATGATGACAGAACCGGCTACAGACCGGCTTTTAAAAACGCACAATTCTGGACCAATGAAAACCACTGGCAATGGGCAACCGAACCTAACGCAAGAGAAAAAGCAAGTTTTTTAAAGGAAAACATTATTCCTATGCAAGAAAGCGGACAATTGAACTTTTTACCACTTCCTAAAACAGGAAACTATGGTTTTGCTCCCGATTTGAAAATGGATGTGATTTTTGTTGATGGCCATACTGAAAAGCAAATGCTGCCTGTCATTCAATATCAGGATAAAACAGTAGTTTTTGCTGCAGACTTGATTCCTACAGCTGGACATATTAACCAGGTATATGTGATGGGGTATGATACTAGACCACTTTTAACATTGGAAGAAAAAGGAAAGTTTTTAAAGCAATGTGTGGATAATGAATATCTGTTGTTTTTTGAACACGATGCTCACAACGAATTAGCAAGTCTTAAAATGACCGAAAAAGGAGTAAGATTGGATGAAATTTTTAGTTTTAACGATGTTTTTGGATATTAATTTAAATTATGGAAGAATTACATTCAGAAGCTCAGAAAGCAGAACCTGATCCGTTATCAGCACCCAAAATCATTGGTTTAACCGGCGGAATTGGCTCAGGAAAAACTACGGTTGCAAAATTCATTGAAGAATTTGGATTCCCTGTATATTATTCGGATGACAGAGCAAAGGACATTGTAAATGACAACGATGATTTGAAAGAAAAAATCATAGGACTTTTAGGCGATGAAGCTTATGAGAATGGGATTTATAACAGAAAATTTGTTGCTGAAAAAGTTTTTAATAATAAAGACTTATTGCACAGTTTAAATGAAATTATCCACCCCGCTGTTCGTATTGATTTTGAAGATTGGGTGAAAAAGCAGACCAAGTATTTAGTTTTTAAAGAAACGGCTTTATTGTTTGAGCTAAAGCTTAACCGACAATGCTATCAGTCCGTTTTGGTAACTGCAGAGGATAATATCAGAGCTAAAAGAGTAATGGACAGAGACGGGAAAACCTATCGAGAAGTAGATACCATTATGGAAAAACAAATGCCCGAAAAAGATAAAATAAAACTGGCAAACCACATCATCTACAACAATACAAGTTTAGAAGATCTAAAGGAACAGACCGAAAAAATTATCTTTAGTATTGAATAAAATAAAAACTCGTTGGAAAAACATCCAACGAGTTTTTTTGTGCTTAAAATTATTGTAAGTATTCATAAAAAATAAGCTCTCATTTCTGAGAGCTTATTCTATTGTTTTAAGTATAATAATCAATTATTCTTTGATAAACTTCTTCTGTACTGAAGTTGAGCCATCCTCAATATCAATCATATACACTCCGTTGATTAGCGAATGTACATCAACCTTGTTGTTTAAGATGATTCCTTTCGTTACCAACTGACCTGCTGCATTGTAAATCTTGAAATTAGCACGCTTGCTGATATTCGTTACATTCAATACAGTACTTACCGGGTTAGGGTAAATTAAGATATCAGTCTGATTCAATACATTGACAGCAGCTTTTTTAGTGATTCTTACTGTGTAATCTTCCACTTCTCCTTTATCGAAGTTGGTACAGTTCACAGGAAGTCCTCCTTTCATTAAAGCTACTCTCATCACTACATACATATAGTCTACATTGCTTACA
>NZ_JAJTNP010000005.1 GCF_021311115.1 Chryseobacterium gwangjuense | reverse complement strand
TCAGCCTTCGCCGAGAGGAGAATTAGAAATTACGGATATCAATAATGTTTACCTTAAAAAGGGGAAACTTGAAGTGGGTGTTTTAGACCGGGGAACAGCCTGGCTGGATACCGGAACTTTCGACTCTTTGCATGATGCCTCAGAATTTGTAAGCGTGATTGAGAAAAGACAAGGCTTTAAGATCGGATGTATCGAAGAAATTGCATGGAGAAATAAATTCATCAATGAAGAAAAGCTTCTTGAAACGGCTGCCAAATATGGCAAAAGCGGATATGGGGAGTATCTGAAAAATTTAATAAAGAAATAAAAGAATTAAAAATGAGGCATATTTAAATAGGCCTCATTTTTATTTAACCAATAGGTAGTTATATAAAAATAAACTTATTTTTCCAAAAAAGTATATTGAAACATCTAGATTGGTTAGAGGTAATAAACTTAAAGACAAAAAAATGGATATAATAAATGCATCAAAAGCATTTGATTTCAATGAAGATTACTAAATTTGCTTCTTAAAAAAATCGCAAATTATGCAAGATAAAATCTGGCTTTCCTCACCTCACATGGGAGGTAACGAACAAAAATATATACATGAAGCTTTTGATGCCAATTGGGTAGCACCTTTGGGTCCCAATGTAGATGGTTTTGAAAATGATTTAGAAAACTTTTTAAATAAGGATGTTAAAGTAGCGGCATTGTCAGCAGGTACAGCAGCATTGCATTTAGCGCTTATTGAATCTGATGTAAAACATGGTGATGAAGTAATTTGCCAGTCAATGACGTTTTCTGCATCAGCAAATCCTATCGCATATTGCGGAGCCACTCCCATATTTGTAGACTCTGAAAAAGATACCTGGAACATGTGTCCGAATGCTTTAGAAGCAGCTATCCAAGATAGAATTTCAAAAGGTAAAAAGCCAAAAGCAATCATTGTAGTGCATTTGTACGGAATGCCTGCAAAAATGGATGAAATTACTGCAATTGCTAAGAAATATGAAATTCCTGTAATTGAAGATGCCGCGGAAGCTTTAGGTTCAACCTATAAAAATCAGGCTTGCGGAACTTTCGGACGTTTTGGGATTTTGTCTTTTAACGGAAATAAAATCATTACGACTTCTGGAGGTGGAGCTTTGGTGTGTCATACAAAAGAAGACAAGGATAAAGCGGTATTTCTTTCTACTCAGGCAAGAGATAATGCGCCTCACTATCAGCATTCTCATATTGGATATAATTATCGTATGAGCAATATTGTCGCAGGAATTGGTCGCGGACAAATGGAAGTGTTATCCGATAGAGTGGATGCTCGTAGAAAAATGCATGAATTTTATGTAGAACTTTTTAGTGAAATTAAAGGGGTTGAAGTATTTTCAGAACTTACATCAGATTACTATTCCAACCATTGGCTGTCTGCTATTACCATTGATCCGGAGGTAACAGGGAAGAACCGAGAAGGACTTCGTATGGCATTTTTAGAAGATAATATAGAATCCCGTCCGCTATGGAAGCCAATGCATTTACAGCCTGTGTTTGCGGATGCGCCTTATTATGGTGGGAAAGTAGCGGAAGAACTATTTGACAACGGATTATGTCTGCCTTCTGGTTCTAATCTGTCAGATAATGACCGTGAAAGAATTACTAAAGTGATCAAGAATTTCTTTAACTAAAGAATTTTTAAATTAAATAATAAGAAATCTGCAGGAGACTGCAGATTTTTTTTTGAGAAAGAATTATGGGAACAAATTGGAGGTAATGATATTTTTACCTCTGAAGATATTCTCTAATTCCTTATTTTTATAGAATATTAATGGTTAATGTTAGCCTATCTCAGATTTAATAAATACAAATTGATACTGTATGAAGAAATACCCTGTTCCTGAAAATGAAGCGGAAAGACTGGAAAGACTTAAGATATATGATCTTTTAAATCTTGGAAAAGATCCTGACCTGGATGTATTTGCAGAAGCAGCCTGTCTTATTGCCGATTGCCCGGCTTCATTGATTGCTATGATGGAACTGGAAACACAGACGATTCAGAGCTGTGTGGGAATTTCTTTGGATTTTGTAGCCCGTAGAGATACAGTTTGTCAATATACGATTATGGATAAAGAAGTGTTGGTGATTAATGACACTTTTTTAGATGATCGTTCCTCTTCGAATGCCCTTATTAGAGAGGGGGGAATTCGCTTTTATGCCGGAGTTCCTCTGATTGATGACATGGGGTTTATATTGGGTACAGTCTGTGTGATAGACTACAAACCCAAAACGCTTTCTGCGAAGCAGATACATTCTTTGAAGAAATTAGGAGAAGCAATTACTAAAATATTGATAAGCAAGAGGAAAAATATTCAGGCAGAGTATTTTTCCGAAACTTTTACGATTACCAACAATATTATTTGTGTTTTGGATAACGGATTTAAATTGAAGAATGTGAATCCTGCGTTTGAAAATGCTTTCCTTGTAAAGAAAAATGAAGCACTTGAAAAAGATTTTATAAAACTTTTAGGAGAAAACAATGAAAAGCTGAGAGAACTGTGCAGAGAATTGCCTGTCAAAGAAAATGGGATAGATTATACTACCTATACAAAAATTGCTGATACTGAAGATATAATCATAGAATGGCAGCTGAAACAGAATATTAGCAAAACGGAGATTTTCTGTTTTGGAAGAAATGTCACCCAAGAAAGGCAGGAGCGTCACAAGCTGGAAAGTTCAGAACGTAGATTTAGAAACTTTTTCGAGAATGCAATTGGGTTGATGAGTATGCATGACATGGAAGGAAATATTCTGGCGGTAAATGAAAAAGGAAGAGAGGTTTTAAAATATGCAAAAGAAGAAGTAACCTCTTTAAATTTAAAAGATTTGGTTCCTGCAGATCATTTGGATTTATTGAATCAATATTTACAGCGTGTTACTTCTAACAAAGAAGATTCAGGAATGATGATTCTCCAGGCAAAAGATGGAAAACAGATCTATTGGATGTATCATAATATGGTAGAAACTGACGAAACTGGTTCTCCGTATGTAGTAAGTACAGCACTCAATATGACCGAACGTATACAGTTGGAAAGAGATCTCATCAATACCAAAAAAATATTGGAACAAACCAGCACGGTTGCTCAGGTAGGAGGATGGGAAATGAATCTTAAATCTCGCACGATATTTTGGTCAGAATCTACACGAAATATTCATAAAGTTGATAAGAATTTTATTCCTGATTTTGAGACTTCGGTTGGATTTTACGAAAAAGAAAGTGAAGAAAGACTACGATTTTTACTGACAAGAGCAATAGAAAAAGGGATTTCCTATGATGAAGAATTGCAGCTTAAGAGACAAGATGGGACATTGATTTGGGTAAGGGTAAAAGGAATTCCGGAGTTTGAAGGAGACAATTGTGTGAGGATTTTCGGAATCATTCAGGATATAGATGAGGCTAAAAAAACATATCTGGAACTGGAACGGAAAGAAGCTATGCTTCAGTCTTTTGTTAATAATGTGCCGGCAGCAGTGGCCATGTTTGATAAAGACTTGAATCACGTTTCAGTAAGTAAAAGATGGAAAAAAGAGTTTCATCAGGACAATCAGGATATTATTGGAAAAAATTTGTTTAGTATTTATCCTGATGTATCAGAAGAAAGAAGAAAGATTTATAAAGATGCCCTGAAAGGTATTTCATATAAAAATGAAAATCAGGTATTTGAAATAGTAGGTTTTGATGAACCTCAGCATTTCAATTGGGAGGTCATTCCCTGGAATATGAATGATGGGGAAACAGGGGGAGTGATTATTTTCACCCAAAATATTACCAATTCGGTAAAAACCAATGAAGAGTTGAAAAAAGCTAAGGAATTGGCCGACTTAGCAAGTAAAGCAAAATCTGAGTTTTTGGCCAACATGAGCCATGAAATCCGTACCCCTTTGAACGGTGTAATTGGATTTTCCGATCTTTTGCTGAAAACGCCGTTAAATGACTTGCAGATTCAGTATCTGAACTACATTAATGAATCCGGGAACAGCTTACTAAATATCATCAACGATATTCTTGATTTCTCCAAAATAGAATCAGGAAAATTGGAACTATTTATAGATAAATATAACATCTACGACTTGGCCAATCAGGTAGTAAATGTTGTTTTGTATCAGGCACAAAGAAAAGATCTGGAATTGCTCCTGAATATTGAGCAAGGTTTACCCAGAACATTATGGATGGACGAGTCCCGAATCAAGCAGGTATTGATTAATCTGCTGGGAAATGCTGTGAAATTTACAGGGCAGGGTGAAATTGAGCTCAAAATAGAAAAACTGAGAAAGGATGATAAAACCGTTACCCTTCGTTTTTCTGTTAGAGATACAGGAATAGGAATTCCTTTGGAAAAACAGCAACGTATTTTTGACGCATTTACCCAGGAAGACAGTTCGGTAAGCAAAAAATATGGCGGAACTGGGCTAGGATTGACCATTTCCAACAATATTCTGAAGTATATGGGAAGTAATCTGTCGTTAACCAGTGAGATCGGAGAAGGATCTGTATTTTTCTTTGATCTCGAAGTCCCTTATGAATTAGAAGATGCAAGTGATATCACAGATCTGGAAATAGAACGTGTGCTTATTGTAGATGATAATGAAAATAACAGGATGATCCTGAAGCATATGCTGGACTATAAAAATATTAAGTCTGAGCTAGCAGCGAACGGATTGGAAGCCATTCAGTTATTGATGCAGGGAGAACGTTTTGATGTAATCCTGATGGATTATCATATGCCGATATTATCAGGATTAGAAACCATAGATAAAATAAAGGAATTGTTTGAAAAACAGGGCGAGATGACCCCTCTTATTGTCCTTCATACCTCTTCGGAAGAACATGAGGTGATTTCCTCTTTCCGTCAGGATGAAAAATCATACTGTTTGCTAAAACCGATCAAATCTGATGAGCTGTATATAACCTTAAGCAGGGCAATTCAGTACTCGAAAAAAGAGATTGAAGTTCCTGTTGTTAAGGCAAATGATGAGCTTTCCGTCTTTATGCAGCCTCTGAAAGTATTATTAGCAGATGATAATCCGGTAAATATGGCATTGAATCAAAGAATGATGAATTCGCTTACTCCTAATGCAAAGCTGATAGAGGCAGTAAACGGACAGGAAGCTTTGGATCACTGCAAACAGCAGGTCTTTGATGTTATCTTGATGGATGTGCAGATGCCGGTAATGGATGGAATTGAAGCTACAAAACACATCCGATTGTTGCCGGATTATAAAAAAGTTCCTATTATTGGGGTAACAGCAGGAAACGTTACAGGTGAAAAAGAAAAATGTATAGAATCCGGAATGTCAGATTTCCTGCCTAAACCTCTCAGACAGAATGATCTTTTAAATATGTTAAAAAAATATTTAGCACATGAAGATGGTGAAGGAGAGAAAACAAAAGATGATCTGCCTGTTGAGGAATATCTGAATATGGATATGCTGAAAGAGCAGATTGGAGACGATGAAGCATTTAAGACTTTCTTCTTAAATTTGGTCATTCAGGAGCTTACTCAATCTTCAGAAAAGCTGAAACAGATTGCCGAGGAGAGGGATTTGGAAGCGGCAAAGGCATTTTTACATAAACTGAAAGGAACTTCTGGTACTGCCGGATTATTTAAACTGGCACATCTTGCATCCGATTGGGAAAAAAATGTAGATCAGAATTCTGATTATGAGGCGATGGAAAATGCCATCAAAAAAGAAATTACAATAGGAGAATATTTAATCAATAAACTAATAAATCAATAAAAATTAAAAAGAATAAGTATGTTAATCTTGATTGCCGAAGACGATGAGTTGATATTGAAAACAGTAGAACACAAGTTGTTGAAAGAAGGATATGAGGTAATTGTTACCCGTAATGGTAAAGAGGCCATTGATACCATTAGAGAAACAGAAATAGACCTTATTATTACGGATATTATGATGCCTTTTGCTTCAGGTACAGAAATACTTTCAGCGATCAGATCATTTGGTAAAAAAATACCGGTGATTATGCTTTCCAGTTTGGGACAGGAAGAAGTGGTATTGGAAGCCTTCGATTTGGGAGCTTCAGATTTTATGGTAAAACCTTTCAGTCCTAATGAATTGACATTACGTATAAAAAGACTTACTGCTAAATAGGAAAAAATGACCTCAATGTTTTTATATGTTTCGGTACACGATCTGTTCCTTACATTTTTAGGAATATTGCTATTGGTTTTGCTATTGATTATAGTTGTGCTTCTGTATAGCTTTTATCAGTATAAAACCTTGAATCATACTCATAAATGGTCTGCTATGATTGATGAGAAAGTTTCGGATGCGATAGTGTATGGTTCAGAAGATAAAAAGGACGATGAAATTTTTAATACCTATTCTCAGGAATCCTCATTTAGAAATCTCTTTTTAGAAAGATTGGTAGCTTCTGAGAAAAAATTTTCGGGAGGAGCACAAGATGAAATCAAAAAAATTTTTACAGACTATAATCTTCAAAAAGAAGCGCTAAATAAATTAGAGCAGAAGAAACCACACCTTATTGCAGAGGGAATCCAAGAGCTTACAGCTATGAAAGTTGAAATGGCAGTTCCGAAAATTATACCTTTTCTTACACATCCTTCTCCTCAGGTGTATCAGGAAGCACAGTATGCAATGGTGGTATTTCAAGGATTTCAGGGGCTTCATTTTCTTAACGATTTTGCCTATGTCATTTCAGATTGGCAGCAGCTTCGTTTGCTTCGGTCTATCAATCTTGATCCCCATCAATGTCAGCAGGTGGTAAATGTCTGGCTGGATAGTCAAAATACGTCGGTGATCATTTTTGCATTGCGACTGCTGAGAAAATTTCAAATGTTGCTCTTTTATGATAAAGCGAAAGCGCTATTGGTTCATCCGTCTATCGATGTCCGTATCGAAGCGGTAAAAGCGTTGCAGGCATTGGAAAACCCTTCTACCATTACAGAATTCAAAGAAATCTATGAAGAACAGCCTTTGGAAGTACAAATAGAAATACTGAAGGCTATGAAATTGTCTCATGACCCCCGTTGTGCAGATTTTTATAAAGAAAAGCTGAACGGAACCAATCTTCCGGGAGTAAAAATTGCTGCAGCGGAAGCCCTTCTTGCTTTAGGGTATCATGATTATTTGCTCGAGATCATCACAAATGATTCCTCATGTCCCCAATTGGTTCAGATTATTAAACACGCATTACAGGAAAAAATATGCTAGAATTCGCCCATATTATTTATGAAATTGTTATTTGGCTGTTTTTGCTGTACTCGGCTGCTGTTTTTCTCATCTATGCCTGGATAGGAATTTATGCTTTGGGAGCGGTTATCCGATATAAAAATGAAAATACGTTTACAGATTACAGTATTATAGCAGCTAATCCTAATGCGCCTGTTTTCAGCCTTATTGCGCCTGCATACAATGAAGGAATGACTATTGTCGATAATGTAAGATCGTTACTGTCTTTATATTATCATAATCTGGAAATCATTATTGTGAATGACGGCAGTAAAGATGATTCCATGGAAAAGCTTATTAAAGCCTATGAGCTGGAATCTGTGTCTTTCTTTGTACAGGGAGATATTGAAACAAAACCAATACGCGGAATTTATAAAAGCAAAAACCAGGCTTTTAAAAAACTGATCGTTGTAGATAAAGAAAACGGAGGAAAAGCTGATGCCTTAAATGTAGGAGTGAATATTTCTTCCGGAGAATATATTGTGTGTATAGATGTAGACTGTATTCTTGAGCAGGATGCCGTTCTCAGACTGGCAAAACCATTCCTGGAACAAACCGATAAAAGAGTCATAGCCTGTGGAGGAGTAATCCGCTTGGCCAACAACTGTAAAATAGAAAACGGTAAAGTTACAGACGTGAATATTCCTAAAACATGGTTGGGAAGAAGTCAGGCATTGGAATACATCAGAGCATTTGTATTAGGTCGTATGGCATGGTCAAGAGCTTCAGGACTGATTTTGATATCCGGAGCGTTTGGAGCTTTCGACAGAAGTATTGTATTAGCTTGTGGTGGTTATGACAAAAATACGGTAGGAGAAGATATGGAGTTGGTGGTGCGGATGAGAAGGTACATGGAAGAAAAGAAAGAACCTTATGAAGTAGTGAATATCCCTGATCCGTTATGTTGGACGGAAGTACCGGAAACAAAAGATATATTACGAAAACAGCGGAACCGATGGATGCGAGGTACCATGGAAACCCTTTGGAAGCATAGAAAACTGATGTTTAATCCTAACTATGGCAAATTAGGAATGGTAAGTCTTCCGTATTGGTTCTTTTTTGAGTTTTTAGGCCCTTTGGTAGAATTTTCAGGAATTATAATTTTCATTATTTTCTTACTCTTAGGAATCGTCAACTGGCCTTTCTTTATTGTACTTTTTGCATTGGTTATCTCTACAGGAATTCTCTATTCTGTCTATGCAATTCTGGTAGATCTTATAAGCAGGCAGGTGTATACTAAAAGAAAAGATTTCCTTACCTTAATTTTGACAGCAGTGATTGAGCCTTTCTACTTTCATCCGGTAGTCGTGAAAGCAGGAGTAAAAGGATTCGTAGATTATTTTAAAAAATCGCACGCTTGGGGTGAAATGACCAGACAAGGTTTCAGTCAGGAAGATAAAAATTTACCTTGGACGAAACGGGTACTAGCAATACTGAAACTTGGACTCAGACAATGGGGTGTTTTTGCGGTAGCTTTCTTGGTATTATTTTTATTGGGAGTACTCGCTGAATGGGGATGGTATCGCTATAATTTTACAGCATTTAATACTTCATTACTCGCGAAAAACCTTTTTGCAGAAAATGTATTATTTGCATTCCAGCTTATTTTCGGAATGGGAATTATCTATCTGCTCATTAATTTTATAAAAGAAAAATGGGCCAAAATATTGGCAATGATAGCATGTACGCTGATTGTGGTAACTCAGTACATATTATTTTTATATTTTTCTGAATCACATAATGCATTGGGAGCAGATGTACTTTACTATAGTCGTGATGAAATGAAACAGATCCTTCAGGCAAGCGGAATGTTGAGTACCAAGAATATTGCATTAATGGGTATTTTGATACTAGGATCTTTTGCTCCTTTCTGGTTTGCAGCGAAGTTTAGCTTTAAATCATTCTATATAGGCACAATACTGTTAGGAATAGGATTGTTGGCATGGTTTATCCCTAAAGATACCTTATATTCCTTAGGACCTAACAGTAAAAATGAATTTGAACAAAAAGCAGGAGTAAGCAAATGGGCTTATTTTTTTAATTCAAATGCTAATAATTTTGTCAGCGATCACCCTGAAATATCCGATCTGTTGAATGGTTCAGAAACATTAGCAGCCGATCCGGAAATGCTGAATCAGGATTTTCCGTTTTGGAGGAAAGAAAAAACAAAAGATTTTTTAGGAGCCTATTTAAACCAGGCCAATACACCTCCGAATTTAGTTTTTGTTACCGTAGAAGGCTTGGGTCATGCTTATAGCTCACCCAACGGATACATTGGAAATTTCACACCATTTATAGATTCTTTGGCCAACATAAGTTTGTATTGGGAATTTAATCTAAGCTCTTCAGGAAGAACATTTGCTGCAATTCCAACTCTTACGGGTTCTTTACCGTTTGGGAAAAATGGTTTTCTGGAAATTGAAAAAACTCCTGAGCATTTCAACCTATTCAATATTCTTAAAAAAAATGGATTTGAAACAGGCTTTTATTATGGTGGTAACGCTTCATTTGACCGAATGAGCGAGTTTTTGCAATACAGTAAAGTAGATCATATTATAGATCAGCAGTCTTTTAGTGCTCCATATCGTAAATTACCTCAAAATAATGGCGAAAGTTGGGGATATGAAGATCAGGCTGTTTTTGGAAAAATGCTGGAAGTACAAAAAGTTAAGAATCAGCCATATGTTAATATGTTACTTACCTTGTCGACTCACAATCCTTTTTTGATTAATAATTCAAAATATTATGAAGCATTATTTGATAAAAGGTTACAGTCGGGACAAATTACGGTGCCTCAGAAAAAATGGGCTTTGGAAAATAGAAAGCAACTCGTTTCTGTACTTAACCTCGATGATGCATTGCAGAAATTCTTTGAAAATTATAGAAAACGTTCAGATTTCAACAATACAATTTTTGTCATTACAGGAGATCATAGTATGCCGGAAATTCCTTTTGAAACTAAAATCGACAGGTATCATGTTCCTTTGATTATTTATTCACCTTTATTAAAAGAAGCAAAACGTTTTAAAAAGCAGGTAAGTCATTTTGATCTGGCTCCGTCCATTCTGGCATATTACAGAACAAATTATAAATTGTACACCCCTTCTTCGGTAACTTGGATAGGAAAAGGATTGACCAATGATGATGAAAATGAAAACGAAGGAACTCCTTTAATGGAAAGTAAAAACCAGCTTATTGATTATGTGTACCGAAAGTATCACCTTGTAGACAACCAGTTATTTGAATTGCAACCTAATCTTGATGAAGATGTAATTGATGATAAAGCTGTTGAAGCTGATATGATCAAACGTTTTGATGTATTTAAAACGAAAAACAATAAGTTCTATTCTTCTAAAAAACTGATGCCGGATTCTGTGGTAGCCAATTTTATGAATAAAAAAATACCAAAACCTTAAAAGGTTTTGGTATATCCTATATTGATATCAAACTGGTTTCCCTTTTCATTCGGTCGATATTCCTGGTTATAATACGTGGCCGAAACAGAAAACAGATTGGATTTATTAATGGAGAAATTATATTCTCCACCTACTTTAAACGTTTTTAATTTGTAGGTCTCGTTTTCCAATAGGTTATTAATGCTCTCTTCCGGGCTTATTCCTGTTCCTATCTGGAAACCAAAATAATCATATGCACCTTTGGTATAATAACGCATCGTTCCGGTGTAAGAGTGAGAAATGTTTTTTTGATCCGGAGAAATATAAGTACGAAGGTTGAACCAGAAGTTTTTGTAATATTTCCCTATGGATGCAGTATACATCCAGATATTACTGCTGAAATAAAGCTGTCGGTATCCCAATTCCCCTTCAAAACTATGAGGAAGATTGGCGAAAAGTGAAACTCCTGTTCGGTATTTTGGGAATATGCCTACGTCATTAGAATATCCTGCACCAGCATACAGATAAAAAGTTTTTGAGATTCTCGGGTACGCTTCCAATTCAACTTGAGTTCCGTTTTTGGCAAATTTATTAGCATAGTTCCCTTTTATAATGAAAGAACCAATAGAAGTAGATCTTTTGTAACTCACACTCACAATATGCCAGTCATCATCAAATTGTTTGTCAAAATGTGAAAAATTATAGGTAATGCCTAAAGCATTCTTAGAAGTTAATTCTTTAATTCTTATAGAAAGAACTCTGGCTTCAGTATTTTTAGGATTGATTTCTAATACAGATGAGGTTGCCTTTTCTGCCTCAACAAATTGATTGTTGCTGTTGTATACTTTTGCTTTCAAAAGCCATAATTCCTGGGATTGAGGATGATAGTTTAACCCTTTGTCAAGAATGGTAATCGCTTTTTCATATTGATTGTTCCAGTATTCAAGAGAAGCATAGGCGATAAAAAAGTCTTCATCCTGTACATTTCTTTGATCGAGCTTATCAAAGACCTGCCTTGCTGAAGTAAGGTCGTCACTCCATGTGTATACTCTTCCCAAAAAAACAGATATATCCGTATAATCCGGTGATTTTTCCAATGCCTGTTGCGCAAGCTTGATGGCAGCAGGATAATCTTTTTCGTCGAAAGCTGCTTTTCTCGCTTTGACAAACAGCTCGTCCGAGGTCAGATTTTCTTGGCTGTATAAAGTGAAAGGTAATAATAAGAGAAGTAAAAAACTAAAAAATGTTTTCATCATAGAAATAAATAATATCGTAAAGCTAATATTTTTTACAGAATTTATTGTAAAGATTTAAAGGAGATTATTGAGGTTGAATTACAAAATTAATAAGAAGAGTTTTAATCTTTTCGAATGATGAGAGATTTGTTATAATTAGATGTAATTTTTTTACAGAAACTAAAACAATTAATCATAGAATGAATGAAAAAAAGAAAAAAGATCCAGACCCATTTTATTTGAATTCTGCTAAAGACTGAAATTCAAGGATAAAGAAAGCAGATTGATGAATAAATAAAAAAACAAGAAAAAATCCCCTTAAAATGATATAATAAATATTTTTTTCTTATTTTTACTAAGTATCTGATTGGTGAAAAATCTAATTGCTGGTATGTACTGTAAACACCTTATATTAATATTTTTCTTGCTTGTATCGCTGAAATGCTTTGCACAGGAATCTGTAAGGCTTAATATAAAACTGTATCCAATTCAAACAATCTCAGTTCCGAGTACTAATTCTACTACAGTTGCAGAAAATAAAACGTCTGTTGTATCTGAAGCGAAATATATTAAAGTATCCAGTCTTTCCGGTTTTCAGATAAAAATGCGGAGGCAATTATATAATGCTGAAAAAAAAGCTTTTGCTGAAGAAAGTGACAATAATAAGGAATATGCACTTATTGATAAACGCAAAGGCGGGATCGAGGAAAAAATTGCCATAGACAATAATTTTCTTTCCGGAGATTCAGTTGAAAATATTAATCTGAATTCAGATTATGTATATCACACATTAGTGTATACGATTATTTCACAGTAAAATTTCAATTTTTTCAGAAAATAATTATGTCTTAAATACTATTTTCTTCTTTTTTGTATTTATTGTATTCTTAAAGTTTTTTGAATTTTACATTATTATTTCGCATATATTTTATTTTATGCTTAATAAATTACACTTAAATTTTTTCTTTTCTTCTGTTTATTATCAAATTTTATTTGAAGAATGTATTTTCAAAACTTGTTTAAAATTACAAGTTTAAAGTCTTTTTTTACAAAATAACTCTAATTTATTGCGTCTACTTTTGCACCCGATAATTTAATCAATAATTAATAAACAGAAAATATAATTCAACAATGAAAAAATTTATCTTAGCATCTTTCGCTTTTTTAGGATTTGCAACAGTAAGCGCTCAATCTACTGATAACGTTACATTAAATGTAAAATTAAAGCCGGTTCAAACTCTTGTAGTAAACCCAACTCAAAAAACGGTAGACTTAGTATATGATTCAAAAGCTAAATATGCAGCGGGTGTATCTTCAGAACAAGACAATCACTTAACAGTATACAGTACAGGTGGTTTTGAAGTAAAAGTAAAAGCTGCTGCTGCAAATATGTCAACTACAGTAAACGGTACAACAAAGACAATCGATACAAATTCAATTAAAGTAGTTGCAGCTGCTGCAAGTACGAACCCAGTAGGAAATGCTACTTATGCACCTGCAGTTGCTCTTTCTGCTACAGATACATCGCTTTTAACAGCTACTTCTGGAGGAGTAAATAAAAATATTAAAGTAACTTATAGCGGTGCTAATTTAGATGCTTATGTAGATAACTATATTGCAGACTCTACAAACTCAGGAGCAGAAACTGTATATACAACTACAGTTACGTATACTATTTTTGCAAAATAAAATATATAATTAGGATATAAAAGGAAAAGTGTTGCAGAAAAAATGTGGCACTTTTTCTGTATTATTACAAAAAATATTTTAATGAAAAAATCGTTTATTGCTTTCTTGTTTCTAGCGTATTCATTTTTGTGTACAATGCATGCACAAACCGGAGTTTCTGTTTCCCCTCCCAGAATATATTTTGAATCAGAATTAGGGCGTAGTAGTACACAACAAGTAACGATTACAAATGAAAGCGTTAAAAATTCATTAGACTTAGCAGTAAGCTTAGGAGACTGGGAATATGATGGGAAAGGGGAAAACATGATGTATCCGGCAAATACATTACCGGTTTCTTGTGCCAACTGGATTTCTGTAAAAAAAGAAGATTCATATTTTACATTGGCTCCGGGAGAAAGAAAAGATATTGACGTTACAATGACGGTTCCCAATACATTATCAGATAAACTGGCTGCGCATTCTGCAGTTTTGTATGTAAGCCAAATGAATCCGGTAGATGATGTAGATAGTAAAGGCGCTAATATAAAAGTAAGCGTCCGTTCTGGAATTAAACTTTTTCATAAACTGTCTTCTGCAAATATCAAGAAAATTGAAATTCAGAATTTGGTATATGATAAAGCTAAAAATAAACTTTCTCTGTTTTTTGAAAATCAGGGAAATATATGGATAGATGGAAGAGTGTATACCGACTTGGTAAACACACAAACCGGGAAGAAAATAACGCTAGATAATATTGTTTTTTATACCATGCCCGGAAACAAAAGAGAGATGGATATTGTGTTGCCAGCTAAATTGGAAAAAGGAACATATACAGCCTCTGTAATGATTGACTATGGTGATGCTAATAATCTGGAAGTTGGAGAACTAAACTTTAATTATGAGTAAAAAAATCTTTATTATATTCTTTTTCATTTCAATTCAATGTTTTGCGGGTGGTGTAACTTTTAAGCCGTGGGAAAATAACAGTTTCCTACAGATTAATTCTTACAATGGTAATATGAGCCAGAATGCATTTACGGTAAGATTTGATGGAAATGGAAATATTAATGAACCGAAATGGAGACTTACGGCACAATTAAAAGGTTCCATTACAAGTGGAGCTTATACGTTTCCGGCAGATAAAGTTTCTTTTCAGCCGGTTTTCACTACAGGAAATGCAAACCCAGGCCCAATTCCCACTATTCAACAGATAGGAATGCCTGCAAGTGTTTTTTTGCAGACCAATACGGAGAAATATTTGGTACCTAGCTCAAATGCACCTCTTTATAATACGTCTAATTCGAACGGTCCTTTCTACATGGAAATGGGATTCAGTATGACGGTTGCGGGAGGAGCATATCTGGGAAATTATCCCGCTTGGACAGAATTTACAGTCCCTGTGGAAATGGCGGCTTATGACCAATATAATAACTTGATTGGAAAATCAGTCATTTATTTTAAGCTTCAGATTGCGCAGCTTTCCGGAACACCTCCTACATCCACTGAAATGTCTCTGAAGCTTGCATCAAATGCAGTAAACGGAACATTGGAATTTAAAACAATGCAGGATTATACCAACGGAGTAAGTGTGTCTTATCCTAGTGCACTTATTGTGAAAAGTAATACTAATTATCAGGTGAAAGTAAAATCTATTCAGAGTCAGTTTACTTCTGCTGCGGGAAGTACATTGCCTCTCGATGCGGTACAGATGGCACTAAATCCTGCTTCCGGAAATACGGGAAGTGTATTTCCTATTTCACTAAGCACGTCTTCTCAGTTGGTGGCAAAAGGCGGAACTACTCAGAGTGCTAATGTGTATTACGATATCAAATATTCTACATCGGCCAACGATAACCGTTTTGTACAGGCAAAGATGGAAGACTATGTTACTACAATTCAGTATGAGATAATGCCTCAATAAAAACTAACCCAAAATGCTTTATCACTTGTTCAGAAAAATACTTTTTATTTTTTTGATGTCAATTTCATTTGTATTTACATCGGCTCAGGTCTATTCCGGAATAGACATGGAAATTCGCAATGAATCTACAGCAGATAAACCAAATATTGTAGATCTTGTTGTATTGGTGAAAAATGACACTTCCTCAAAATTTGAAGGAACTATTAATATTGATGTTCCTAAAGGATTTAGAAGTGTTTCCGGGAATCAGATAAAGGTAAATTTGAATGTGGGAGAAAATAGATTTTTACCGGTAAAAATATTGGTAAGTAATGATGCGGGATTTGGTGATGAAGAAATCGTATTCAGTTGTAAGAGTTCCGGGAATGAACTGGTTGTAAAAAAGAAAATCATTTATAAGGTACAAGAGAATAACTCACTTAGATTAAATGCTGAAAACCCTCTTATCTATATGAATGAGAATAATATCAACGATTCAATAGAGGTAAAAGCAAGGGTGACGAACATGGGGAATAAAAGACAGGATATTACCGTTGTTTTTAAAATTCCCGAAACGGCACAAGGAACCATTTTTGTAGAAAAAAAAGGGAGAATTGAAGTTTCAAAAGATACCGTATTTACTTTCAGGTTCCTTCCTGCGCATATTCTGAAATCAACTCAGTTGACCGTAAATATCGCCGGATTCAGAGAGCCTGAAAAAGAAATTTTCGGGAATACTTCAGTTTCCATACAGAATATTTCTTCTACACAACGGTATCGCGATATGCAGCCTATGACCGGATTTTCGAGTTATGCAAAAAATAGTATTACTGCGAGCTACAGAAAAGTTGGAGATAATTCGGATATGTATCAGCTGATGGGAGCCGGAGGATTTAATCTTCCTTCAGGGTATGTTTTCATCAGAGGTAATATCTATACGATGAGCAATCAGAGTGATCCTGTGGTGAATAATACTTATATTTCGTATCATAGAGGAAATTCTGAAATCACATTAGGGAATGTGAGCAAAATGCTGGAGATGCCATTGTTTGGTAGAGGAGCGGAATATAGTCTTACTTCATCGGATAAAGATAAAAAAATAGAACTCGGGTTTATTGATCAGAGTTTTAACTTAATAGAGAAAACCCCGTTTTTGCAAAATGGATATGGGATGTATGTTAAAGGAACGCTCGGAGCTCAGAATACTTCCAGAAGTATATCCGGAGTATATTCTTTCAGGAATGACCCTTACGAAAAAGCGAATCATAATCTCTTGGGAACAGATGTTCAGTATCTTTTCAGTAAAGACTGGAAGGTGAATGCTAAACTGTATTCCGGAATGAGTTTTTATGAAGAGGATCATTCTACAAAACCATCTCTAGGAGTAGAATCTCAATATTCAGGAGTCATCAGCAAAGTGAATCTTAACGGAAGCTATTTTTACAGCACGGATTATTATCCTGGTAATAGAAGAGGGGTGTTGCAGATACAACAAAGCTTTTCGAAGAATGTGTTTAAAGAACATCATGCCTACGCCAATATACTTTTTTCAGATTTTTCTCCTAAATATTTTTCTTACGATTACAATACAAGATCTAAAAATCTGCGCTTAGATACAGGAATTAATTTTGCCAGAAAAGGAGATTTCGGATGGGGAATAGGCTATCAGTATCAGGAAGAAACATCAAATAATTATAATTCTTTTTTGAATACATTAAGCTCTAATGAACTTACTTCTTTAAAAGCAAATAGATTAACGGAATATACAAGCTGGTCGAGCCCCAATAAAAAACACTCTTCAATTTTAGGAATAGAAGCAGGATTGGTGGCTTATCCGGATATGGAAAAACCAAGATTTCAGATGAAGTTGTCTGGGAATTATGGATATAGAGCATTTAATTTTAGTTATATTTATCAGTATGGAGCTTATTTCCTTTCGGAATATGCTTTTTCAAAAATGATGAATAAAACGGAAGATTATAAAAAATTGTCTTTATCCGCTTTTTATAATAAAGCTTTTTTCAAGGATAAAGTGAATCTTACTTCCGGATTATCCTATACGGATGATGCTTTGTATGGTAAAGCACCTTCTGCATTTTTCAACCTGAAATATTTAGGAAAACAATACGGACTTTACTTGAATTCATCTTGGTATAAGTATACTGTAGGAAGCCTGCGTAATAATATGTTGACCGTTGAAGCGGGAGTTACTCTCAATCTTCCGACCAATACGTTGGATCCGGGTAAGAAAGGAAGTATAAAAGCTTTCGTATATTATGACAATAATGATAATAACAGATATGATGAAGGAGATGAAGCAGCTGACGGATATGTTATTATGATTAATAATATTTCTTTCAAGAGTAATAAAGAAGGGAACATAGAATATAAACAGATTCCATATGGTAAATACCGTATGAAACAGGTAATTCAGCAAGGGTGGTATTATGATGAAATGGATATAGAAATGAATGCTCACCGTCGTTCTTTAGAAATTCCTCTTCACAGGAACGGAACAATCCGTGGAAAAATTGAATATAATTTTGATGCTAAAACGGCACAGGAGTTTAATCCGAAATTAGGAGGTATTCTTATTAATATTTTCCAGGGAGAAAAACTGCTGCAACGTATTTCTACAGATGAGAACGGAGAGTTTTTAGCATTTTTAGGAACAGGAGAATACAGAGTCTCTTTGAATGAAAGCACATTGCCTGTAAATACATATTGCGAACAGACGTATATGAATGCCGAAAGTATTGCGGGTAAAATATCAGTGCTTAATCCATTTGTGATAAAAGTGAAAGAAAAGAAAATTCGAGTAAAAAAATTCGGAAATTAAATTCTTAATAAAGCAAAACCCATCTCCTGTAGATGGGTTTGATATTTAATATAGGGTTTAAAACTATATCTGTCATATTTTATATATTTGTCAGGAATTGGAAATGGTGAAAAAATATCCTTGGTGGAAAGCGTTAATCGATTATAGTCTAGCATTGCTCATGATAGTGCTTTTCATTCCTATGTTTATCATATTGATTGTTTTAACATCATTTGATACAGGATTCCCTGGGATTTTCACACAAAAAAGAGTAGGTCAGGGAGGAAAACTTTTTGTGATTTACAAATTCCGAACTTATCATCCAAAAACCTCTCAAAAATCGAGTTTTGGGGAATGGATGAGAAAAACCAAACTGGATGAGCTTCCACAGCTTTTCAATATTCTTAAGGGGGAAATGTCTTTTGTTGGTCCCCGTCCTGATATTGAGGGGTATTATGATGTATTAGAAGGTGAAAACCGATTGGTATTAGAATTAAAACCAGGACTTACTTCTGAAGCAGGTATTAAATATAGAAATGAAGAAGAACTTCTGAACAATGAGCCGGAACCATTGAAATTTAATGATGAAGTACTTTTTCCGGATAAAGTAAAAATGAATTTGGAATATTATCATCAGCTTTCGTTTGAAACGGATGTTCTTATTTTGCTTAAGACATTTTCAATTCTTAAAGGATAATATTTAAAAGGAAAAAAAGTTATAAGGGGTATGAGTTTTATGTTGAAAGATTTTTCGTTAATGATAGGTTTGTTTTCTGCCACGATACTAAGTGCACAAACCGAATTAAAAGTCAATACTGTATTTGTTCCTATGGGAATTTATAATATAGCTGTTGAAAAACCTGTAAATTCTAAAATCTCTTTACAAGCCGAAGTTTTTGTATCTCCTTGGAAGTCGTTTCTAGGGAAAAATCTTCAGATGTATATGGGAACGATAGAAGGAAGATATTATTTTAAAGAAACGGGAAATAAATGGTATGTTGGCTCGTATCTTTCTATGGCTGCTTTCAACCTTCAAAAATGGAATTACTGGAGTAAAACAACAGTGGAAGATGAAAACGGGAATCCGGAACGATTACCTGATGGCAGTGTTCGCGTTACAGAAAGGTATCAGAAAGGATTGGCTTTTATATGGGGAGTAAGCGCAGGTTATCATTTTGTTTTGGATAAAAAATGGGGATTGGATGTTTTTGCAGGAGCAGGCTTTACCCAATCGTTATACAAAGGCTATATGGAAGATAATAATCAAAGGTATGATGGAGCCACAAAATGGAACAAAAGCGGAGAAGTTTTACCTACAAGAGCCGGAGTGATGTTGACGTATAAATTGGAGTAAACAGAATAGCTTGTTGTTAGTAAATATATTTTATCTTTATATAGATAACTTAAATTGGGGAATGATAACTAAAAAAGCAATTTAAAGGCAGAATAGAACAGGCTTTTTATAAAAAAAATATATATTTGCAGGATTTCAGATGAAATTCTGAAAAAATGTAAAATTGACGTGATAATCCGAAAAAATGGATAATAAATTAAAAGAAGAAATTAATATAAAAGGAATTATAGCTCCATATTTAAAGAATTGGAAATATTTTGTTGGGTCAGGAATATTGATGTTTATTCTGGCCGTTCTTTATATAAAATCTACAGCTCCAGTCTATAAAGCTCAAACTTCAGTACTCATTAAAGATGCAAAAAAAATGTCTGCAGCGTCCGGAGATATGGGGGTTCTTCAAAGTTTAGGAGGCTTTAGTGGAATGGGTACTAATAGTATTGAAAATGAATTGGGGGTTTTTGAATCTAAAACTATAGTGGAGGATGTCTTAAAAGAGCACAATTTCCAAACACCAGTGTATGCTAAACAGACTTTTTATAATTTAGAGCTTTATGGTGTTACAAGTCCGTATACTATACATATTATCCAAGAAAAAGAAAATGTAGAATTACCAAAGAAACCTATTTTTATAAAAACAAAAGGAAGTGAACTTATATTATCTTCCGATGAATGGACGCAGGAGATTAAAACTTCTTTTAATAAAACAATAAGTTTACCTTTTGCAACAATAATGATTGGCAAAAACCCGACATTTATAGCGCCTAAAAAAGTAAATCTGTCTGATGTTTTTTTTAATTATAGTGATTTTGAAGAAGTTGTAAATGGATTTCAAGAAGCTTTAAAAGTTGATTTATTAGATAAAGAGGGTACTATTATAAGTCTTTCCGTAGACTTTGAAAATAAAGAAAAAGCAAAAGATTTTCTTAATGGTTTGGTAAGGCAATATAATATCTATGCAGTTAATGATAAAAACATTGAATCTAAAAAAACTAAAGATTTTATTGATAAAAGAATTGCTCTTATCTCAAATGAATTAGGGGATGTTGAAACCCAGAAAGAAGGATATAAAGCAAGTAATAATATTGTTGATCTCCCTTCGGAAGCTAGAATTAACCTTCAATTAAAAGAACAAAGTAAGGCTCAGATATTGGAGATAGGAACTCAACTTGAATTAAATGAAATTCTGAAGAATACTCTGAATAAAAAAGGCAAAGGAGATGTTCTGCCAATTAATATCGGGTTAGAAAGTGAAGCAGCAGGTAAATTAATTCAGGAATATAATACACTTGTATTACAGAGAAATAAGTATTTGGAAAATGCAACTCCGGATAACCCATTGGTAAAAGAAATTAGTACACAGATTGAAGAAATGAAGTCATCTTTATCTCAATCATTGCAGAAAAATGTGACTTCTTTAGAATTGGCAAGGAGAAAAGTGGAAAGCCAGTTAGGAGGGTCTGAAAATATGATTAGTAAAATACCAACTCAAGAAAAACTATTCAGAAGTATTGAAAGACAACAGCAAATAAAAGAAAATCTTTACTTATTACTTTTGCAAAAGAGAGAAGAAGCAGCCATTAGTATGGAAATCACTGCCGAAAAAGCAAGAGTAATAGATAAAGCATTTGTGTTCAAAAAGCCGGTTGCTCCTAGAAAGTTGATAACCTTGGGGATATTTCTTTTATTGGGAGGGCTCATCCCATTTATATGGATTTATTTAAAAGGGCTTCTACAAAGTACTATTATTAGAAGATCAGATATTACGAAACTTACAAAGCTTCCGGTTCTTGCTGAAATTCCGAGACTAAAGAGCAAAGAAAGTGCACTGGTAAGTTTTAATGATGTTTCGCCTATGGCAGAAGCATTTAGAATATTCGTAACGAATTTAAAGTTTTTATTACCAACAAAAGAAACCTCACATATTATTATGGTGACTTCGTCAGTAAAGGGAGAAGGAAAAACATTTATATCCACTAATTTATCGATTATCTTAGCTTCTTCACGTGATAAAGTATTGGTAATAGGTGCAGATGTAAGAAATCCTCAGCTACAACGTTATAATCCCTCCATGAAATCGGCAAAAGGGTTAACGGAATTTTTGAGCCAAGATATATTGAATGTTAATGAAATTATACACCCAAGCGGGTATAACGATAATTGCGACTTTATTTATTCAGGTTCTATCCCTCCAAACCCTACAGATTTATTGCAAAATGGGAAATTAGATGAGCTTTTAGCAGCTATTAAAGAACAAAATAAATACAAATATATTGTTTTGGATACTGCCCCTCTTTTATTGGTAACAGATTCTTTTCTTATTGCGGATAAGAGTGATGCAATTGTTTATGTTACCAGATCTGAAGTTAGTGAAAAGAACTATATTGAGTTTTTAAATCATTCTATTGAAGACAAGAAGCTTAAAAATGTAGGAATTATTTTAAATGGTATTAAAGAATCTAATTTTGGATACGGTAATAAGTTTGGATATGGGTACCATGCAGAAGAGAAAAAATGGTGGCAAAAATTTAAATAAATATTGTATAAAACTCCAATAATTATCCATTTACCAAAGATTGTGGATCTCGTGTGAATTTATCCTTTTTCGAAACTATAATCAATTGCCATTTGAGATTGCGAAAACTTTTAGATTTATCATATTCATGATGGAGAAATAGGGAGGAACTCATGCCTTTTGGGAACAACAGAAGTTTATTATTGCTTTTTATGGTAGTTGCGATCTAGATTGAATGATAGGAGCAAGAAAAAAATATTTATTAAAATAGATCTTATCATGGACTCTGGATTCCTAAAATGTCTTAGAGAAGAATAGAAAATTTTTCTACTAATTTATTAGTATTAGTAGTATCAGATAAAAGATATACTGAAAGTGATTACATTTAGAGATTTTTAAACGATTGAAAAATGGCTAAAATACCGGTTTTATATTTTATAAATATGATTATAATTTTCAGGAAAAAACTTTATACGATATAATATCATGAAAATTATAATACCATTTGTTGTGAATTTTAGTGCTCAAGGAGGTTATCGTGTTCTTTCACAATTAGCTAACAATTGGATAGAAATGGGGCACGAAGTAGATTTTTTAGTTTATAAAGATTTTACAAAGCCATATTTCCCTACCCGAGCAAAAATGATAAGATATGATGGCTTGGGAAATTTAGTTGAAACTGATTATAAGAATGATTTTAAATTTTTAGGGACGTTGCAACTCATTTGGGCTATGGAAAAAGCCTTAGATAAGCTGTCAGCTGATATTGTTTTAGCAACACAATGTTTTACGGCAAGCCCTGTCTGGAAATCTAGAATCAATGCTAAAAAGTTCTATTATATTCAAGCTTATGAACCTGAGTTTTATAATGAAAAAAGTTTAAAATATTTAATTTATAAGTATATAGCAAAGAAATCGTATTATTATCCTCTACAGAAAATAGTAAATTCCGAAATGTATTTCGACTACCAAGAGATAAAAGCAAATATGGTTGTTTATCCAGGATTGGATTTTAATGATTTCTATCCGAAAGAAACAGAATTTATAAAAAAAGAAAAATACATTATAGGGACTATAGGCAGGGTAGAAAAAATAAAAGGAACACAATATATTTTAGAGGCATTTAAAATACTTAGAGAAAAATATAATCAACAAATAGAATTGCACATTGCTTTTGGAGATGATTATTGGATGAATTTTGATGGTGTTAAGCTTTTTCGTCCGAAAAATGATACAGAATTAGGTGATTATTATAGAAGTCTTGACATTTATATTTGTGCAAGTACTTTTCAGTTGCAAGCAATTCATTATCCTGTAATAGAAAGTATGAGTAGTAAGACAATTTTAATAACGACTGGATACTATCCTGCAAATGAAAATAATTCTTATCTTGTGAAAGTTAAGGACAAAGACGCAATTGTGAATACAGTTGAGAAAGTAATAAATCATGCTAATGAAGCTGAATTGAAAGCCAAGAACGCATTGAAAGATATAAAACAGTTTGACTGGAAAACAGTTTCTAAAAAAATGATAGAATATTTTAATAACGCACAGTAATCTGCTTTATTTTTTACAATGCTAAGTACTTTTTTTATCCTTTTTGTATTTTTTTCTTTTTTGTATTTTATTAATATTAAGAACAAAACTATTAGTAGTATACTAATGGTCGTGTTTGGCATAATTTTAATTTTAGTTGCAGGATTAAGAGGAAAAGATGACGGAATGGATTATTATGTTTATAAGGATTTTTGGCGTACACATAAATTAAAAGGAAATGTTGAAGATTCATTTTATTATCTTAGAAATTATGTTAAAGATAATTTAGGATTAGGCTTTCAGGCACTATTAATAATCTATGCTTTTTTGGGGGTTACAATTAAATTTGTAGCTATTCGGAAATTATCGCCTGTGATTTGGGGGTCAGTGTTAATTTATTTTTCCCATTACTTTATATTACACGAATTTACACAGATAAGAATTGGTGTTGCAACAGGATTTGTTTTGCTTTCAATCTATTTTTTAAGTGAAAAGAAATATATTTTATTTGCCGTTTTTTCCTTGTTGGCTATATATTTTCATCAATCCTGTATTTTGGTTTTATTTTTTCCTTTGATACAGAATGATCAAAAAAATATCAGGATATTTGCCTTATTAATTCCTTTTGGTTATATTTTATATTTTTTTAATACTTACCTTCATATTAATATCCCTATTCCTGGGCTTCAGGATAAAATAGATTTGTACGAAGAGGCTACAAAATCAGGATTTTTGAAAGATTCTGAGATTAATCCATTTAATGCTTTATTTTTAATAAGGATAGTAGTTTTCTACGTAATATTTTATTACTCAAAGAAAATCTCTGATTTTTTTCCACATTTATATATTTTCTTAAAAATTTATAGTTTATCTCTATTTAGTTTTTTATTTCTTAGCCGAATTCCTGTTTTTTCTTTTAGAGTACAAGAGTTGTTGGGTGTTGTAGAAATCATTTTGATACCCACTATTGTTTATGTATTTTCAGACAGATTTCGATGGGCTGGAAAATTTACAGTTTGGGCAATTTCACTAGGTTTTTTACTACTAGATGTTTTTTATATTAAATTAATATCGGTAAAATAAATGAAAAGGCTTGCAATATTATTATCAACTTATAATGGAGAGAAATATTTGGAAGAGCAAATTGAGTCTATTTTGCAACAAAGTTTTTCTAATTTTGATATCTACATTAGAGATGATGGATCTACAGACAGTACAATTTCTATTATTCAGGAATATACTCAGCAATATTCAAATATTCATTTTTTTAAAGGTCTTAATTTAGGGGCGGCAATGAGCTTTATGGATTTAGTTAAAGAAGTAGATTCTGATTATTATATGTTTTGTGATCAGGATGATGTTTGGCTACAAAATAAAATTGAAAAATCTATATCTAAGATAAATCAGATAGAAAAAAAAAGCGAAGGAGCAGTTTTGGTATTTTCGGATGCAAAAATTGTGGATGAAAAATTAAATCTAGTTGATAATTCTTTTTGGAATTATAATAAAACCTATCCTAAAATTCTTTTATCAAATCCAAAATTTATTAATGTCTTCAATTGTACCCCAGGATGTACAATGATATTTAATAATGAATTAAAAAAATATTTAACGGATTATGATGAAGATATTTTGATGCATGATTGGTACATAATGATAAAAGCTCTCCAGAAAGGAATCGTAAGTTGTGTGAATGAATCTTTGATGCTTTATAGGCAACATTCTAATAATACAATTGGAGCAAACAAAGTTTCTGTAAAGAGCTTAGCTAATAAAATATTTTTATTTCCCAAAATTTTAAAAGAGCAAATTAAAACTTTTAAATTTGTAAGCAAATATACTGACGTAAAATTGCTTACCTACTATAGCTTAAAGTTGAAGTTCAATTATAAGCGTTTAAAAATATGATAAGAGAATCTGTTACCGTTTGTATAGCGACTTATAATGGAGAAAAATATATTAAGACACAAATAGATTCCATTTTGAGTCAATTAAATATTGATGATGAAATCATTATATCTGATGATGGCTCAACTGATGATACTCTAAACATTGTGAAAAACTATAAAGACAATCGTATAAAAATATTTTTAAATAATAAAAGAGTACAAAAAAATGCATTTGGTTATGTTTCAAAGAACTTTGAAAATGCTATAGTTAATGCTAAAGGAAATTTTATTTTTTTGGCAGATCAGGATGATATTTGGGTAGAAGGTAAAATTCAGCTTTGTAAAAAAGCATTGGAAAATAATGATTTGGTATTGCATGACTGTATAGTCGTGAATAAAGAGAATCAAGAACTTTTTTCTTCATATTTCAAACTGAATAAATCTAAGCAAGGCATAATAAAAAATATAGTCAAGAATTCGTACCTTGGATGTTGTATGGCATTTAAAAGATCAATGTTGGACTTAGCATTGCCATTTCCACAAAGAGAAGTTCCTCATGATATTTGGTTAGGATTAATTGCAGAGAATTTTGGCAAAGTTCAGTTTTTAAAAGAAAAATTAGTGAGATATAGAAGACATGGAAATAATTTGTCGGCTTCTGGAGAGAATAGCTCAAATAGTTTATTATTCAAGTTGAAATATAGATTGATAATATTAGGTGAGTTTTTAATAAGGATTGTACGTATTAAAAACAGGTAAGATGAGAATTTTGCAGTTAGGTAAATTCTACCCTATAAAAGGAGGGGTTGAAAAAGTAATGTATGATTTAATCTTAGGATTATCTAAGAGAATGATATACTGTGATATGCTATGTGCATCAGAAAAGAAAGCGACTAAGCAAGAAATAATTGAATTTAATGCATTTTCAAAAATTATTGTAGAACCTTCAATAATAGAGCTAGCAAAAACCAAAATTTCTCTTAAACTAGTTTCAAAATTAAAAGAAATAGCAGGGAGGTATGATATTATACATATTCATCATCCAGACCCTATGAGTACACTTGCTTTATTTATGAGTGGTTACAAAGGAAAAGTTATTCTTCATTGGCACAGTGATATCATAGCCCAAAAAAAACTCCTTCTGCTATATAAGCCACTTCAGAATTGGTTATTGAAAAGAGCTGATTTAATCCTTACAACAAGTCCCAATTATTTGGAGTATTCAGAAGATTTAAAAAAGTATAAAAGAAAATGTAAAATCTTGCCGATTGGGATTGAAGATATTTCTTTGTGCTCTGATTCTGAAGCTGTAAGGAGAATTAAAGAGAAATATAAGAATAAGAAAATTATTTTTAGCTTAGGAAGATTAGTACATTACAAAGGTTTTGAATATTTGATTAACGCAGCAGATTATCTCAACGATGATTATGTAATATTAATAGGAGGAGAAGGGCCATTAAAAAGTAATTTACAGGATTTAATAAATCAGAAAAACTATTCTTCCAAAGTAGAATTATTAGGCTATTTAGATAATGCGAGTTTGTATTCTTATTATAATGCTTGCGATTTATTCTGTCTCAGTTCCATAGAAAAAACAGAAGCTTTTGCTATTGTACAAATCGAAGCTATGGCATTTGGAAAACCAGTAATAGCGACCAAAATTTATGGAAGTGGTGTTCCTTGGGTAAATGAAGATGGATATTCAGGAATTAATGTTGAACCCCGAAACTCTGAAGGTATTGGAAAAACTATTGTTAAAATACTTCAAAATTCAGAAAACTATAATAAGTTTTCTATGAATGCAAGAAAAAGATATATAGAAAATTTTAGTATTGATATAATGATAGATAATTGTTTGAAATTTTATGAAATTTTAGAAAAAACTCATTACAATAAAAAATAGACTTTTTATCTTTGATGTATATTAATATAAATCTGATCAAGAAGAGGCTAGATTCATATATGATAAAAAATTTACGATCAATACCATGTATGAATTGTATATGAATTTATACGAAGAATGCCAGATTCAGTAATCTCTTTTAGAAAAATATTTATTAATTTGTATATGTTTTTGGGAGAAATTACTTTAAAGTATAACAATGTTAATTTTTTTCTCAATTACAATTGATTGAATTTCAGGTGTAAAAAAAAAAAGGGTGGTAAATAGGTGGTCTATTTAACCATAAAGAGTCGTATTAACAATTTTTTATTGTTAATTTCGGATCATATTTTTTAAGTGCATAATTAGAGTAATTTCATATATTTGTGCAGATTAGCTTTATGTTGCAGAGGATTGAAGAATTATGGTATTATGAGAAATGAAAAATTACTTTAGCCTTTCAAACAATGAAAGATACCTTTTTATAAATGTAAGTAGTATCTCTGAAAAGATTTTTAAGGAAGCGGACTTTAAAAATGCATATAAATCTGTATTTTTTGATTCGAAAGTTGATAAAAAAAATATTTCAGAGTATATTAATAAATTAAATGTAAAAACTATAATTATCGAAACTTCAGATTTGAATCATTTGCCTGAGAAGCTCACTAACGAAATTATTGAGGCAAAGTTGAACGGAGTAAAGGTTTATGAAATCCATGAATTTTATGAAAAAATAAATGGTAGGATTCCATTAGTAAAACTTAACTCAGATGAATATTTAGTGGATGATGTTTTTTCAATAGGCTTAGATTATTTTGATTTTATTTTCAAAAGAGCTGTTGATGTAATTGTTTCAATACTTTTGCTTCCAATTGCCATGTTTATTATTTTACTGGGATGTTTATTTGTTTTTATGAGTTCACCTGGGAATGTTTTTTTTAGTCAGGAAAGAGTTGGAAAAAACTCTAAGAGATTTAAAATATATAAGCTTAGAACGATGACTAAAAAACATGACGGTGGCTATACAAAAGATAAAGATGATAGACTTTTTCCTGTGGGGAAATTTTTGAGGAAAACAAAAATAGATGAGTTACCACAATTATTCAATGTTCTAAACGGAGATATGAGTATAATAGGACCAAGACCGGAACGTCCAAAATATGTTAAAGAATCGGTTGCAGAAAATTCCTATTTTGATTTAAGACACCTTGTAAAACCAGGTATAACAGGTTGGGCTCAGGTAAATCTTCCAAAAGCGACTCCAAAAGATAATCTAAAAAAACTTGAATATGATTTGTATTATATCAAAAGCTATACTCCATATTTAGATTTTAAAATTTTACTTAGAACTATAAAAGTGGTATTTACTTTTAATAGCAATTAAAAAATAAAAGGTTCCATATCAATTTTAATACTTGTATTAACAACTATCCTATCGAAACTACTTTACATAATTATCATACACAATGAAAATCAGAGAAACCCCATTAAAAGATTGCTATATTATAGAACCTACCATTTTTGAAGACGACAGAGGATATTTCTTTGAAAAGTATAATGAAAAAAAATTTGAAGAAATAACAGGGATGAACGGGCATTTTGTTCAGGACAATATCTCAAAATCTTCCTATGGTGTTTTAAGAGGTTTACATTTACAAAAAGGGGAGCATGCACAAGCTAAACTGGTTTCATGCTTGGAAGGAAAAGTTTGGGATGTTGCAGTAGATTTGAGAGAAGATTCTCCTACTTTTGGAAAATGGTTTGGAATAGAGCTTACAGCCGAAAATAAATTACAATTATACGTACCAAGAGGTTTTGGACACGGATTCTCTGTATTGAGTGAAACAGCAGTTTTCTCTTATAAATGTGATAATTTCTATAATAAAGAATCTGAAGGCGCTGTAAAGTTTAATGACCCTGAATTAAATATCGATTGGCAAGTAGACGAAAAGGATGCAGTACTTTCTGAAAAAGATCAAAATGCTCCTTATTTTAAAGAGAAGAATTTTTAAAAAACAATACTGAAAACCACTTTTTTAAGGTGGTTTTATTTTTTTAAGTCATCCTTTTTAATATTTTGTATCTTTGCACCCTGAAAAATAGAAAGATGCGAACAAAATCTGTAGGTAAAAAGAAAATTAATGTAGTCACATTGGGATGTTCCAAGAATGTGTACGATTCTGAAGTTTTAATGAGCCAGCTGAAAGCCAATGGTAAAGAAGTGGTGCATGAAGACAAAGGAGATATTGTGGTAATTAATACCTGTGGATTTATCGATAATGCCAAAGAAGAATCTATTAACACCATTCTGGACTATGTAGAGGCTAAAAGTAGAGGTGAAGTGGAGAAGGTTTTTGTTACAGGATGTCTTTCAGAAAGATATAAACCGGATTTGATTAAAGAAATTCCGGATGTGGATCAATATTTCGGAACCAGAGATCTTCCGATTTTGTTGAAACATTTAGGAGCAGATTATAAACATGAATTAGTAGGAGAAAGATTAACGACTACACCAAAACACTATGCTTATCTTAAAATATCTGAAGGTTGTGACAGACCATGTTCGTTTTGTGCAATTCCGTTGATGAGAGGAGGGCATGTTTCCACTCCGATTGAAAAATTAGTGAATGAAGCGGCTAAACTTGCCAAAAAAGGAACCAAAGAATTAATACTTATTGCTCAGGATCTTACCTATTATGGATTGGATATCTATAAAAGAAGAGCATTGGGAGACCTTTTAAAAGAATTGGTAAAAGTAGAAGGGATAGAGTGGATCAGATTGCATTACGCATTTCCAAGCGGCTTCCCGGAAGATGTGCTTGATATTATCAGAGAAGAACCTAAAGTTTGTAACTATATAGATATTCCTTTGCAGCATATCAATTCTGATCTTCTTAAATCGATGAAGAGAGGAACGACTCATGAAAAAACAGATGCCTTATTGGCTAAATTCAGAGAGAAAGTTCCGGATATGGCAATCAGAACTACTCTTATTGTAGGGTATCCTGGAGAAACTGAAGAAAGATTCCAGGAGCTGAAAGACTGGGTAAGAGAGCAAAAGTTTGACAGATTAGGATGCTTTACCTATTCTCATGAAGAAAATACGACCGCCTATGTTTTAGAAGACGATATTCCGCAGGAAGTGAAAGAAGCGAGAGTAGAAGAGATTATGGAGCTTCAATCGCAGATTTCTTGGGAAAAGAACCAGGAGAAAATCGGAAAGACTTTCAAATGTGTCTTTGATAGAAAAGAAGGAAACTATTTTGTCGGAAGAACAGAATATGATTCTCCGGATGTAGATAATACGGTTTTGGTGTCTGCTGAAGATACTTATATCTCTATCGGAGAATTTGCCGAGGTGAAAATTACATCTGCCGAAGAGTTTGATTTATACGGAGAACTCGTATAGAATATATAATCAGAATATAAAACCAATGAATATCTCATTGGTTTTTTTATTAAATAAAGAAAGTGTTTAAATGTTTTAAAATGTTGATTACTAGGATGTTTTTAAATTTTAAAACCATGAATTATGCTGTAGTTAGTTAATTAAATTAACTTTTTAGTGTTTTTTTTAACATTTTTTAACACTATACTGTAAAGAGCCTGTTAATAGGGAGTTATGGGTTTAATTAACATTTTATTAATCTTTCGTTAACGGTTTTTAACATATTGAATAGGTCTTTATACATAATCCTGTTACTTTTGCTCCGTCATAAACCCCAAAAAATATTCAAAATGATGAAAAGATTCATTCTCGTAATCATAATGATGATTTCAACCTTTGGTATTTCTTCTTTTACGAGTAATACCACAGATGCGAAAAGAACAAGTTATGCATCGTACTACCACGATAAATTTAATGGTAGAAAAACAGCAAGCGGTGAAGTATTTGATAATTCAAAGTTCACTGCGGCAAACAGAACGCTTCCATTTGGAACAAATATTAAAGTTACCAATTTGGACAACGGTAAGTCAGTAGTTGTAAGAGTAAATGATAGAGGACCTTACCATTCATCAAGATCTTTAGACATGTCTAAAGCTGCGTTCGATGAGATCGGAAATATCAATCATGGTACTATTCCGGTTGAATATGAAATTGTCGATTAATTTATGATTTTAAATGCTAAAGCCAACTGGATACAGTTGGCTTTTTTTGTTTTTATATGGCTAAAGAAGTCTTTTACATAAAAAGATTCCCTTTATTAAGCTTTCTTACAATTAGATTAAATATCAAGCTCTACTAAAGCCGGACAGTGGTCGGAATGTACTGCTTCTTTCAAAATAACCGCTCTTGTAAGCTTATCCTTTAAACCATAGCTTGTAAAATTATAGTCAAGTCTCCATCCTTTGTTCTTTGCTCTCGAATTTTGTCTGTAGCTCCACCATGTATAATTGTCCGGATCCTGATTAAAAAACCTGAAACTGTCTATAAGCTCGCATTCGTTGATAAAATCGGTCATCCATTCCCTTTCCATAGGAAGAAAGCCGGAAACGTTTTTTAAGCGGATAGGATCGTGAATATCTATAGCTTCATGACAAATATTAAAGTCGCCGGAGATAATAAGATTAGGAATCGTCTTTTTTAAATTTTTAATGTAATTTAAAAAATCGTGGCAAAACTGCATTTTGAAATCCAGTCTCTCAATATTGGATGCAGAAGGAACATATACTGAGATCGCAGAGTAGCCATCAAAATCAGCTCTTATAATTCTTCCTTCGTTGTCATAGCTTTCAATTCCACAACCATACTCTACATGATTAGGCTTTATTTTAGAAGCAATTCCGACTCCGCTGTAGCCTTTTCTTACTGCAGAATGCCAATAACTATGATATCCCAGTTTTTCAAGGCTTTCAATGTCTATCTGGTCGTTACCTGCTTTACTCTCCTGAATACAGATAATATCCGGATCAGCAGTTTTCAGCCAGCCTAAAAAATCTTTGGTAAAAGCTGCTCGTATCCCGTTTACGTTGTAAGTAATTAATTTCATTGTTGAAATATATCAAAAGACTGCATAAAAAACAAATGCCGACTAAAAAGCCGGCATTTAATTTATTTAACTCCTTTGAAAACGACTTTTCCGTCTTTCAAAAGCTGATTTTCCAATCCTTTGCCTCTCAGATCCCAATGATCATTCTTATAATGAATTCCTGAACCGGTTGGCTGACCCTTCAATTCAATAGTTTCGCCTTCATAAATAATCGTAGCTGTATTTTTACTGTTGTCAAAAGTCATGTCAATGAATTTTCCTTCAGCATTGGTTGACTTTGCTTTTACGATAGAATTATTTTTTACAGCTGTAGAATCCGCTGGTGCAGGAGATATATCTGATGTGTTCGTTTGTGTAGAATCAGAATGAATGACCGCCGTTGCAGAGTCTGATGTTACTTTAGAATCATTATTGCTTTCTTTTTTACAGGAAACAAGTGATAAAGCTGCTAATGCAGGCAAAAATAAAATTGATTTCTTCATTTCTTATATTTTAAAGGTGCATTTAATATATAAAGACTATTTAGGCTCTAAAACACTAATCGGAATAATACATTCTTCCAAAGATATTCCTCCGTGTTGATAGGTCTCTTTATAATAATTTACAAAATGATTGTAGTTCTTAGGATAAGCCAGGAAAATATTGTTTTTGGCAAAGATATATTTTGAGCTTAAGTTACCTTTTGGTAAAAATAGTTTTTCAGGGTTTGAAACTGCCCAAACATCACTATTGTCATAAGTTAAACTTTTCCCTGTTTTATAACGGATATTTGTAGAAGTTTCTCTGTCACCTACAACGCGGCTTGGTTTCTTTACATATACCGTTCCGTGATCTGTAGTGATCACCAGTTTGAAGCCGCTTTCGGCAGCCACTTTTATTATTTTTAACAAAGATGAATTTTCAAACCAGTTCAAAGTAAGCGAACGGAAGGTTTTGTCATCTCTGATAAGTTGATCTACAATATGATTGTCGGTTTTTGCATGAGAAAGAATATCGATAAAATTATAGACAATAACCAACAGATCATTGTTTTTGTGCTGATTAAAATCATCATAGATTTTTCTTTCAAAATCAGCATTCAAAACTTTTAAATACTTCATTGATTTTGAACCGAGCCCGATTCTTTTCATTTGATCTTCCAGAAAATCACGTTCAAATTCATTTTTGTTTCCTTCCTCATTATCATTAAACCATTTTTCAGGAAAACGTTTTTCTATTTCCGAAGGCATTAAACCTGCAAAAAATGAGTTTCTCGCATATTGAGTTGCCGTAGGAAGAATACTGTAATAATAATCCTCAGAAACCTTATTGTAATGTTTCGTAAATAATGGTTCAATGACTTTCCACTGGTCATATCTAAGATTATCCACCATCAGTAAAAGAACTTTTTCTTTTTCAACTTCAGGTTTTACTTTATCTTTAAATAAGGTATGGCTCATCATTGGTTTTTCCGAGTCATGTAACCAATCTTCATAATTGTTTTCTATAAATTTGGCAAACTGAATGTTCGCTTCCTCTTTTTGAGACTGAAGAAGATCTGCAAATTCATTATCGGCAACTTTATCAAATTTAAGTTCCCAATTCACGATTTTTTTATAATATTCTGCCCAATCCTGGTACGTTCTCAGGTAGGAAAGCTCCATAGAAAGATTTCTGAACTCCTGCTGATATTGTAAAATGGTTTTCTGTTCAACAAGATTGTCTTCCTGAAGATTCTTTTTAAGTGAAAGTAAGATCTGATTAGGATTTACAGGCTTTAATATATAATCCGCGATCTGAGAACCTATGGCTTCTTCCATAATATGTTCTTCTTCACTTTTGGTAACCATTACAATTTTTAAAGAATTATCTTTTTCTTTAATCATAGGAATGGCTTCGAGTCCGGAGATTCCGGGCATATTTTCATCGATAAGAGTTAACGCAAATTTTTCGGAATCCATTAATTCCAATGCTTCATTTACATTATTAACAGGGGTTACCTGATACCCTTTTTTCTCTAAGAATACGATATGAGGTTTTAGTAAATCTATTTCATCATCTATCCATAATATCTTTTCCGACATAATATTTATTTTTCATGGTTATAGTATCAAAATTTCGACCAAATTTCTTGTATAAATGATAAAAATTGGCTTTTGATAGTTAAAGTTTCGTTAAATGGAAATACATTCTATTTATAACGAGAATAAGAGTTTAAAGATAGATATAAAAAACAGCTTAAAAAAGTATTCTGAAAACTTTAGGTCTAAGGAAATTTTTAACCTGTTTTGCGTAAGATTTTATTGGATGTAATTCATATAGGAACGGTTAAAAAACTTATTTTTGCAGTATACACCTATTTTCTCATGCAGAATAAGCTAAAAATTATCAACGATCCTGTTCACGGTTTTATCAAAATTCCACACGAAATATTATTTGATGTTATTGAGCATCCATACTTCCAGCGACTGAGAAGAATAGGGCAGACAGGATTATTAAATTTGATTTTCCCCGGCGCTACCCATACAAGATTTCATCATGCTATTGGTGCCATGCATCTGATGTTTACGGCATTGGAAACGTTGAAGCAGAAAGGCGTGAAGATTTCTGAGGATGAAGAAAAAGGGGCAATGTTGGCGATTTTGATGCATGATATAGGTCATGGTCCGTTTTCTCATGCCTTGGAAAGTATGTTGATGGATGATTGGCATCATGAAAATCTTTCGTTGCTTTTGATGAACAAACTGAATGAGGAGTTTGAAGGTAAATTATCAGTTGCCATTGAAATGTTTCAGGGGAAATACCATAGAAAATTCTTTAATCAGCTTATTTCTTCACAATTGGATGTTGACCGGTTAGATTACTTAAACAGAGATAGTTTTTTCACAGGAGTTTCGGAGGGGAATATAAATACACAGCGAATTATTTCGATGATGAATGTTTGTGAAGAAGGAGAATTGGTGATCGATGCCAAAGGAATTTATTCCATTGAAAATTTCCTGACCGCAAGAATGTTCATGTATTGGCAGGTGTACTATCACAAAACATCGGCATTAGCAGAGTTTCTTTTGGTTAAAATTTTAGAAAGAGCAAAATATCTTGTTTCGCAGGGTGTTGATCTTCCTGCCACTGAAAATCTGAAATATTTTTTACACAGAGGGAAAAATTCTGCCACAGATGAAGATGTTGAAAGATTTACCCAGCTTGATGATAATGACGTTATTCAGGCCATGAAAAACTGGCAGTCAGCAGATGATTTTATTCTATCATACTGGTGTAAATGTGTGATTCAGAGAAACCTGCCCAAGACGATTATTTCTTCCCATGCATTTGATGCCGGATTTATTGAGGAAAAAGTAAAAAAGACCAATGAATTTTTCGGAATCGATAATGGGAATGAATTGGTGCATGAAATCAAAAGAAAGCTTTTACCATACAACAGTAAAAAACAACCGATTTTTTTATTACAGAAAAACGGAAAAAAAATAAGATTGGAAGAGTCGGAAGATCAACTTTTATCAGGATTAATCGTAAATAAAACAACACGTTATATTCTGATGTTCCCAAGAGATGTCTCCCGCGTAATTTCTTAAAGTATCTTAAAATTCACGATCCGAAAATTAAAAAAATGTTTGCGAATTACAGAATTTATTATCTTTGCAGAATATGGAATTTACAGCTTCGCAAATTGCAAGTTTTATTGACGGAAAAATAATAGGTGATGAGAGTACACTTATTACTGGGGTTTCACCAATTGAAAATGGGGAATCAGGGCATCTTTCTTTTATAGCACAAGATCGATTTTCCCATTATCTGGATAGTACCAATTGCTCCGTTATTATTGTTTCGGAAAAACTTTTATCAAAAGATATATATAATCCTACCATTATTGTAGTTAAGGATGCATACCTTTCATTTCAGATTTTAATGAATCTATATCAGGAAATGCAGGGTAGAAAAGAGGGTATTGAAGATGGTTCTTCAATCCATGACACTGCAGTAATCGGAGATAAAGTGTACATTGGTGCTTTTACTTATGTATCAGAAAAGGCAAAAATTGGAGAGGGATCTCAGATTTATCCGCAGGTGTACATCGGAAAAGGAGTAAAGATCGGTAAAAACTGTAAAATTGACAGTGGAGCAAGAATTTATGATTATTGTAGTATTGGTGATAATTGTGTCATTCATTCCAATACGGTAATCGGAGGAGATGGTTTTGGTTTTCAGCCCACTCCGGAAGGCTTCAAAAAAATTCCTCAATTAGGAAACGTTATCATTGAAGATGATGTAGAAATTGGTTCAAACTGTAGTATCGACAGAGCTACCATTGGTTCTACCATTATCGGAAAAGGAACAAAAATCGACAACTTAATTCAAATTGCTCACAACGTAAAAATCGGTCAGAATAATGTAATTGCAGCACAAGCCGGAATTGCAGGATCTACTACCATTGGCGACTGGAACCAAATTGGTGGTCAGGTGGGCGTTGTTGGTCATATTAAAATAGGAAATCAGGTGAAAATTCAGGCTCAGAGTGGCGTGAATTCTAGCGTTAATGATAAAGAAACATTGTACGGTTCACCGGCAATCAGTTATAATGACTATTTAAGAAGTTATGTACATTTCAGGAATTTACCTGAACTTGTCAACAGAATAAACAATCTTGAGAATAACTCAAAAGATCATACTAATGAGTGATATGCAAAAAACGCTTCAGGAAGAAGTAACACTTTCCGGAATCGGACTTCACACGGGTAAAGAAGTAAAACTAACCATCAAACCTGCAAAAGAAAACACAGGTTTTATATTTGTAAGAACAGATTTGGAGGGACATCCTCAGGTCGAAGCTGATGTTAACTATGTAGTAGCAACGGAAAGAGGAACAACATTAGAAAAATTAGGGGTAAAAATCAATACTTGTGAGCACCTTTTAGCTGCTTTAGTAGGTTGCGATGTAGATAACGCTATTTTAGAGATGGATGCTTCTGAGCCACCAATCTTGGATGGATCTTCAAAATTCTTTGTGGAAGCTATCGAAAGCGTGGGTGTGGTAGATCAGAATGCAGCAAGAGAATATCTTGTCGTAAAAGAAGTTCTTACATACAGCGATCCTGCTACAGGTTCTGAAATTACAATCATTCCTTCAGATACCTACGAAATTACAACGATGGTAGATTTTGGGACTAAAGTTTTAGGAACTCAAAATGCTACGCTTAAAAATATTTCAGAATTTAAAGAAGAAATCTCATCTGCAAGAACGTTCAGTTTCTTACATGAGCTAGAAATGCTTTTAGATCACGGTTTGATCAAAGGTGGAGATATTTCTAACGCGATTGTTTATGTAGATAAAGATCTTACTCCTGATACAACAGAAAAACTGAAGAAAGCTTTTGGGAAAGACAATGTGTCTATCAGACCCAACGGAATTCTTGATAACTTAAATCTGAACTATCCAAACGAAGCTGCAAGACATAAATTACTTGATGTAATTGGTGATTTGGCTTTGGCGGGTGTTAAAATAAAAGGTAAAGTAATTGCCAATAAACCAGGACATTTCGTAAATACTCAATTTGCAAAAAAACTGAACCGTCAGTGGAAATTGCAAAAAAAGAAAAACGTTCCTGATTTTGATTTAACCAAAGAACCGGTTTTCGATATCAACGGAATTATGAAGTTGATGCCTCATAGACCTCCATTCTTATTGATTGATAAAATTCTTGAGCTTTCAGATTCTCATGTGGTGGGGCTTAAAAATGTTACAATGAACGAACCTTTCTTCGTTGGACATTTCCCTAAAGAACCTGTAATGCCGGGAGTTCTTCAGGTAGAAGCTTTGGCACAAACAGGAGGAATTCTTGTATTGGCAAGTGTTCCGGATCCTGAAAATTACTCTACGTATTTTATTAAAATTGATAAAGTAAAATTCAAGAGAAAAGTAATTCCTGGAGATACGCTTATTTTCAAAATTGAATTGATTGAGCCTATCAGAAGAGGAATTGTTCATATGCAAGGATACGGTTACGTAGGAGATACAGTAGCTGTAGAAGCAGAATTAATGGCCCAAGTTGCAAAAAATAAAGTTGATTAAATGATTCATCAATTAGCAGCCGTAGATAAACGTGCAAAAATCAGCAAAAATGTAATTGTAGAACCTTTTACTACTATTGCAGGGGATGTGGAAATCGGAGAAGGAACATGGATCGGTCCTAATGTTACCATTATGGACGGAGCAAGAATCGGTAAAAATTGTAGGATTTTTCCCGGGACGGTAATTTCTGCCATTCCTCAGGATTTAAAATTTGATGGAGAAGATACTCAGGTCATTATCGGTGACGATACAACAATCAGAGAGTGTGTAACAGTAAACAGAGGTACAAAAGCTCTCGGACATACTAAAATTGGGAAAAACTGCCTTATTATGGCGACTTCTCACATTGCTCATGACTGTGTTATCGGAGATCACGTTATCATTGTAAACGGTTGTGGTATTGCAGGTCACGTTGAAATTGGTGACTATACGGTGATGGGAGGTTTATCTGCTGTTCACCAGTTTGGTAAAATTGGAAAACATGTGATGATTTCTGGGGGTACTTTGGTAAGAAAAGATATTCCGCCTTACGTAAAAGTAGCAAGAGAGCCTATGTCTTATGCAGGGATTAACTCAGTAGGTTTAAGAAGAAGAGGATTCACTAATGAAAAAATCTTCGAAATCCAAAAAATTTACAGAGCGATCTTCCAAATGAAAATGAATGTTTCTCAGGCAATCACTCATATTGAAAAAGAAATGCTTCCCACTGCTGAAAGAGATGAAATTCTTCAGTTCATCCAAAATTCACCTAGAGGTATCGTAAAAGGATATGGAACAGGGAAAGACAATTAAAATATAAAAAACAAAAGATAATACAATTAATGGCAACAAGTAACGATATCAGAAAAGGTCTGTGCATTGAGTATAGTAATGATATTTATAAAGTAATCGAGTTCCTTCACGTAAAACCAGGAAAAGGACCTGCTTTCGTAAGAACAAAATTAAAATCTGTAACCAACGGAAAAGTAATTGATAACACTTTCTCTGCGGGTCACAAGATTGAAGAAGTAAAAGTGATCACAAGAAAATTCCAGTATCTTTATGATGATGAGAACGGATTCCATTTCATGAACAATGATGACTTCTCTCAATTATATCTAAACAAAGAAATGATTGAAAACTCAAACTTGATGAAAGCAGGTGAAGAAGTGACAATTATCTTGAAAGAAGTTGACGAAACTCCACTTTCTGCTGAACTTCCTCAATCTGTTTACCTAGATGTAATCGAAGCAGATCCTGGAGTAAAAGGAAACACAGCTACCAATGCTCTTAAAAACGCTATCGTTGAAACCGGGGCAAGAGTAATGGTTCCTTTGTTCATTGAACCGGGAGACAAAATCAAAGTGAGCACTGAAGACGGTTCTTACTTAGAAAGAGTGAAAGAATAATTTTAAATAAAATTTACATAAATTCGGTTTGCATCAGCATTCCGAATTTTGTTTTATAAGAAAATCAATTGTTATGAGATTTCATTCTCCACAAAAATTAAAAACTATTGCAGATCTTATCGGATCTAAATTTGTCGGTTCTGAAGACTTTGAAGTGTTGGGAACTAATGAGATTCACATGGTGAAAGCCGGTGAAATAGTTTTTGTAAACCATCCTAAATATTATGATAAAGCTTTAAATTCTGCAGCTACCATTATTTTAATTGATAAGGAAGTAGACTGCCCGGAAGGAAAAGCACTGTTGGTTTCTGATGACCCGTTCAGGGATTTTAATAAGATCAATACTCATTTTACGAGAATATATAATTTCAGAGAAGAACTTCACGATGTTGAAATCGGTGAAGGAAGTCATATTCACCACTCTGCAGTGATCGGAAACAATGTAACGATCGGAAAGAATACCCTTATTTTCCCGAATGTTGTTATTGGTGACAGAACGGTGATCGGTGATAATGTGGTGATTCAGTCGAATACGGTTTTAGGGGGTGATGCTTTTTATTACAGAAAACTGAATGGAAACTTTGATCGCTTAATCTCAGTGGGAAATGTCATTATCGAAAATAATGTTGAAATCGGAAACGGATGTACCATCGACAGAGGAGTGACGGATTCTACGATCATCGGTGAAGGCTCTGTCTTAGACAATCAGATTCAGATTGGTCATGATACGATTATCGGTAAAAAATGTCTGATCGCTTCACAAGTAGGAATTGCCGGTTGCTGTGTAATCGGTGATGAAGTAACATTATGGGGACAGGTTGGTATTGCCTCCGGAAACAAAATCGAAGCAGGATCTGTACTTTTAGGAAAAACGGGAGTGAACAGAGACCTTGAAAAAGGAACTTATATCGGGATGTTCGCAGAAGATTTTAAAACTTATCTGAAGAAAGAAGTAAAACTGAGAAATCTCAAATAAACAAATCGAAAGTTTTATCTGAAATCAAAGAAAAATAAGTAAATTTGTGAGCATTAATAAAAAATAAAAATAAATTAAAACAACAATAAAATGTCAATTTTAGTAAACAAAGATTCTAAAGTAATTGTACAAGGATTTACAGGGAACGAAGGTACTTTCCACGCAAGCCAGATGATCGAATACGGAACAAACGTAGTAGGTGGTGTTACTCCGGGAAAAGGAAGTAGCGAGCATTTAGGAAAGCCTGTATTCAATACTGTTGCTGATGCTGTTGCAAAAGCTGGAGCTAATGTAAGTATCATTTTCGTACCACCTGCATTTGCTGCAGATGCGATTATGGAAGCTGCTGAAGCAGGTATCAAAGTTATCGTATGTATTACTGAAGGTATTCCTGTAGCAGATATGGTAAAAGTAAAATCTTACATTGCTGACAGAGACTGCAGATTGATCGGGCCAAACTGTCCTGGAATCATCACTTCTGAAGAAGCTAAAATTGGTATTATGCCAGGTTTTGTTTTCAAAAAAGGTAAAGTAGGTATCGTTTCTAAATCAGGAACTCTTACTTACGAAGCTGCTGATCAGGTGGTAAGAGCTGGTTACGGTATCTCTACTGCAATCGGTATTGGTGGTGACCCAATTATCGGAACAACTACAAGAGAAGCTTTGGAGTTATTCATCAACGATCCTGAAACTGAAGCGGTTGTAATGATCGGTGAAATTGGTGGTGGATTGGAAGCTGAAGCTGCAAGATGGTACAAAGCTAGTGGTTCTACAAAACCAGTTGTAGGTTTCATCGCTGGACAAACTGCTCCTAAAGGAAGAACAATGGGGCACGCAGGTGCTATTGTAGGTGGTGCAGAAGATACAGCTCAGGCTAAAATGGAAATCATGAGAGAAAACGGAATCAACGTGGTAGATTCTCCTGCTGATATCGGTGCTACTGTAGCAAAAGTATTAGGATAATTTTTCTTAAAAATAAATACAAGCCTCGTTTTACGAGGCTTTTTTTGTGAGAAATAAAAAAAAATTAGAATAAATACTTATCTTTAAACATTCAAAAAATAAACAAAACAACATGAAAAAACTTTTATTAACCTCAGCATTGGCTCTTTCTACTTTGTCGTTTGCTCAAATAGACTTTAGAAGTACAAGATTTGGAGTTACTGCGGGACCTAACTATTCCCGTGTAAAAAATGCGCATAACCCTTCCGGGCCTAGATTTACCGCTCACGGAGGTTTCTTGGCTCTTATTCCGATTGGAAAAGCAAATCAATTCTATCTTCAGCCGGAAGTATTATATTACGGTGCCGGAGAAACAGGAAAAGATAAAGATGCTAAAGGAACTGCAGGATATGATGCAGTATATGCAAATAATTATCTGAGTGTACCTGTATATTTTAAAGGATATTTTTCTGAAGCGGAATCTGAATTTTTTGGAATGGCTGGTCCGAGATTTAACTTCTTGATCGATCAAACTGTAAAAAATGAAAGCAGAGCGATCTATAAAGAAGATGCACAAGGAAAGGCTAATTCTCTTAATTTCGGAATCGGAATCGGGATGGGATATAGCTACAAAAGACAACTGGAGGTAGCTTTTAAATATGATTTTGGATTATCTGATACATATCCGGATTTAGATGAATCAAAACTGGATTCGAATTCGGCTAAAAGCAAGTCTGAACAAGTACTTAGCTTAAGTGTAAGCTATATTTTTAAATAAAATTTTTTGCCAACTCTATAGAAATCCCGGAATCGTTTTCCGGGATTTTGCATTTAGGAACATTTTTAAATACCATTTCTAAGAAGGGTCAGGAACCGGTTTACTCATGCACAAAAGCAATAAAAAGACTAAAATTTTTTATAAAACTTATATTTTATTTACGTATTTTAGAGATAGTTTAAAATAAGTTAGATAATCGTGAATTTAATTTATTTCTATCGGTCAAATGGTAAATACAATCTAAGCGATGAAAACAAATGATCATTTTTTCATAACGGCTAAAAAATTTTGGAAAACCGTCACTAAAAAAGAGACCAATCCGGATATTGATAAGCTGCAAAACCAGATAGATTTATATAAACGATTGCTGAATATTTTTCATGCCGGAGACTGTTATTATTATGTGTTCAGTATGTATACCGCGGAGTTGGAGATGGTAAGTGAAAATATTAACGCTATTTTAGGCTATGAATCACAGGATTTCTCTGTGGAATTCATGATGAACATTATGCATCCTGATGATAAGGCCTATTTCTTAAACTTTGAATATAAAGTAGTGGAGTTTTTCAAATCATTACCTTATGATAAAGTTCCGTTTTACAAAGTACAATACGATTTGCGATTGAAGAAAAAAGATGGAAATTATATGCGTATTCTTCATCAGGCGGTACAAGTAGATTATGATGAAAACAATTATTACCGTACTCTTTCTCTGGATACTGATATCACTCATATAAAACCGGAAGGACTTCCTTGTTTTTCTCTTATTGGTCTTGATGGCGAACCTTCTTACTATAATATTCAGGATAAAATTTTCACGAAATCTTTCGATTTGTTTACTAAAAGAGAAAGAGAAGTCCTGAAAGGAATTGTAGAAGGGAAAACGAGCCAGCAAATTGCCGACGAATTATTAATCAGCTGCTATACCATCAATGCACACAGAAGAAACATTATGGAAAAGGCAGAAGTGAAAACACCTTTAGAATTAGTTCGTAAAACCCTGAAAGAAGGCTGGGTTTAGATCAAAAATAGTTAGTTCTCTCTATTTTTTTGAATAAGTAATAAGAATAATTTTGTAGAAAACTTTTATCTATGAAAATTTCATTCTTATTGCTCTATGATGCATTATTGATGAATGCACTAGAAACACCCGACTTTACCAAAAGCAACTTATCGCAAGATATCAGTACTAATTATTAAAAACACTAATGATGAAAACCAAGATTTTAATACTTTTTTTGCTGGTTTTCGGATGCATTTCTGCACAGAAAAAAACCGTGAAACCCGCAGCAAAAACAATAAAAAAAGAAGTTCAGGCAACAGCGGAAAAATCTTTGCTATATAACCTTTTGGGTAAAAATATAGATAACGCTTTGATGGAACTCGACGAAAAAATGTCTAGCAAAGGCTATACTTTTTCAGGAGTGAAAGATGATAAAAAATATGTATACACCGCAGATAAACAAAAGACGGAAGAAGTATATAGCTATAATAAATACTTTACCATAAGCAAAGGAGACAGCCCTATTCAAATTTTCTTAAGTGCAAATCCAGATAAAACCATTTACGATATTTATATAAATTATGAGAATCCGGAAGACGGAGAAGCATTAAAAAAAGAAATAGGAGTGGAATCCTGGAAACTTGTAGAAACAAAAGGATCTCAAAGTATTTATAAAAATAAAGAGAGGTTTGTTATTGTCGAGCCCAGTTACATAGAAGCTTTCGTTCCGGAATCTACCTATGAACCAAGTCTTGATATAGCTCCTGTTCTTACCATATTAAACAGTACTCCGATTTGTGTTAAAAAAAAGGATGTCTATTCTGAGGGAGGTCGTTTTATGGATTATACTCAGGACTCCTATTACAAAAACGGATTTAAGATAACAGTTGATGAACAATTACGTAAAGAAACAACCTATGTATACAATCCCAGCAAAATAGCATTACATACAATGCTTAGTAAGCTGCAGGATTTGGGGTATAAGGAAAGATATAAAGAAGAACTAACACAAAACAGATACTTTTATAATGAAGGTTCGAATTCAATGATAAAAGCTACGGAGGAGTATTTAGAAATATACGCTTTACCGGTTCCTAATAAAGAATACGACGAAAATCATTGGAAACAACAGGCTATCACATCATATTTGCTAAACGATATCTATAATAATTTTCCTGACGAAACCATAAGAAGTCAATATTTAAAAGACCATTTTTGGAATAAAAAATCAACTGGGGGAACATTAAATATTTTTGGACGTGATGCTAATGATAATGTGGTAAGAGCAATTGTATATGACAAGCAAAATTTTGATAAATATTGGGGAGCAAAATTTTATATCTCTTTTAAAGATGAAAAAGCAATGAAGAATTTGGAGTTTGATCATTCATTATTATTTGTAAAAAATGAAGCTTCAACTGAAGATTTTTATAAGTTCAACGCTTATTATTACGACAAAAACAAATATACTGCAAGTAAAACAAGCTACGATGTACAACAAAATGTCAACAAACTTGCCGAGCAAAAACTGGAAGCAGAAAGAAAACAAAGAGAAATAGAAGAGAACGAGCGAAAAGCCCGAAAAAATGCAGAACTACAGGAAGGTTTACAAAGCTTTACCAACCAACTTTTAGAATTGTATAAAAAATAAACCATGAAAACGTATTCTAAAATCATAGGAGTTGCTTTTTTCTTTCTAACCTTAAACTTCATAATGGCTCAAGAAGGAGAAAACAGATTGAATGAATGCAAATCTCTTACAATTAAAATGTATAGAGGAGAAAGCCTTCTTCAATCCAAACTTACAGATTGCCTTGTGAGTCTTGCAACTCTCGGATCAGATTATACTACCAAATACACCGATTGGGCAAATGATCTGGCTAACCAAAGTAAAGAAGCGATGGATGCCGAATTAAACAGATTAGAATCTGACAGACAGGCTTCCAAAGAAATTCGTCAGCAGAGTTTTTCCAATATGGTTAACGGAGTTTCTACTAATCTCCAGAATCAGCTTCAAAGAAAAAATGTAGGAATCAGCAATCAGAATTCCAATAGGGATGATCCTTGTAATACAGGGATTGCTAATACTTGCCGTTAATATGTAATAAAACACAACAGGAATGATGTAAAGATAAAAACTGATAACATAGTATTAAAAAAAACGTTTCGTGAATTTTCACGAAACGTTTTATATTTTATTGATTCAACGGATCAACTTTTTATCCATTTCCAAATTTCTTTTAATGTCGCTTTATTTCCATACATCAGAATTCCTACTCGGTAAATTTTTCCGGCAAGGAAAATCATGAAAATAGTGGTTCCTAAAAGCAATGCAATAGACAAAGCAATTTGCCATGCAGGAACTCCATAAGGAATTCTGGCAATCATGGCAACCGGAGAAGTGAACGGAATAATCGATAACCAGAAGCCAAGCGGTCCATCAGGATTATTGATGAACGAAAAACTTCCATACATTCCCAACATAAGCGGTAATACGGCAAATAAGGTAAATTGCTGAGTTTCGGTTTCATTATCCACAGCCGAACCAATTGCTGCATAAATTGAGCTGTAAAAGATATATCCTAAAAGGAAAAAGATAATAAATACAAAAATGATTAAAGGGAAGTTTAACTCTAATAAACTATGTGATACCTGTGTAGCGATTTGAGCTACATCCAGTTTACTCATCATCGCTTCTTCACCTCCCGGAATATTTTTTTGCATAGTAGAAAATCCGGTATTTAAAACCAAAGCTCCAACCACAGACATTGTAATCCAAACAATGAATTGCGTTAAAGCGACCAAAGTTACTCCCAGAATTTTTCCCATCATCAATTCAAAAGGCTTTACCGAAGAAATAATGATTTCTACAACACGGTTGTTTTTTTCCTCCAGAACACTTCGCATTACTCTTACTCCGTAAATAATGATAAACATGAAGGTGACATACATAAGAAGCATACTCAGTACACTTTTCACTCCAAGAGCAAGATCAGAATCTTCCTTATTATTTTCCGAAACATTAATCGTCTTAAGCGAGAAGCCTTTATCAAGATCATCAATCTGAGTTTCGGCAATACCCAATTGTTTTATTTTCTCTTTTTTAATAACATTGCTGAGGTCAGAAATGATACGTTGCTTGGTATCAAAACCGATCTTTGTATTCACGATCAGTCTTGTATTTTTCTGAAACTCATTATAATTTCCATCGTGTATCTGAGATAAAATAAGAATTCCATCTAAAGTTTCATTGCCTTTCAGCGTGCTTATTTTTGACTGTTCCTCAGCAGCCGGAATGATTTTGTATTCTATCTTATCGGTAGATTTCAATTCATTTTTAAAAAGTCCGCTGTTGTCAACAACTTCAATGATATTGTGGGATTCGTTGGCTTTGAACATCAGTCCGATTACCGCTCCAAAAGCGATTAACAGGATAGGAGCAAGCAAAGTCAGTATAATGAAAGATTTTTTCTTAACCTGCGTAAGAAATTCTCTTTTAGTAATTAAAAAAATATTATTCATAAAATTAAGAATGATTACTTACGGCATTGATAAACACTTCATTCATGCTAGGAATTCTTTCGTCAAAAGACCTTACTTTTCCTACGTTTACAAGATCCAAAAGAATATTGTTTTGATCGGCTTCATTTTTCAGATCAAAAGAAACGAGGTGATTTTCATTCGTAATATTAAAGATCTCATATTTGTTTTTGAAACTTTCCAATTGAGAATCATTAACCTCAGAAAGAGTAATTCCAAAAATATTTTTCTTAAACTTTTCTCTGACGTCAAAAACCCTTCCGTCAATAATTTTTTGAGAATTATTAATCAAAGCAACATAGTCACACATTTCCTCTACACTTTCCATTCTGTGGGTAGAAAGAATAATAGTGGTTCCGTTATTTTTAAGATCTATGATCTGATCTTTAATCAAATTGGCATTTACAGGATCAAAACCTGAAAAAGGCTCATCCAGAATCAAAAGGTGAGGTCTGTGAAGTACAGTCACAACAAACTGGATTTTCTGAGCCATCCCTTTGGAAAGTTCAGACAGCTTTTTTTTCCACCATTGGTCGATGTGAAGTTTGTCGAACCATTTTTTGGCTTCATTCAGAGCGTCATTTTTACTCATTCCTTTCAATTCCCCAAAATAAAGGAGCTGATCGCCAACAGTCATATTTTTATACAAGCCTCTTTCTTCAGGCATATAACCGATGTTTTTGATATGATAGGGATTCAGCTTTTCTCCGTTAATTTGAATCTCTCCGGAATCTGCCTGAGTAATTTGGTTGATGATACGGATGAAAGAAGTTTTTCCGGCACCGTTCGGACCTAAAAGACCATAAATACTTCCTTTCGGAACATGGATGCTGAAGTCATCCAAAGCCACCTTTTTACCGGCGTTGTAGGTCTTTCTAATATGTTCAGCTTTTAGCATTAATTTGTTTTTACCTATTAGTATAATAAAGTTCCGAAAGTTACGGAATTATTAAAACAGAATTAATGGAAAAGAAAAAATCCTGATGATTATCAGGATTTACTATTATTGTTTTACTATTTGCGTTACCTTTTGGGTGTTATCGCTTAAAATATAGCGAATCAGGTATTTTCCGGGTTTTAATTTTTCAATATTAATCTCTCCGGAGTTCATATTCACGGTGTAGCTGGCTACTTGAGTACCTAGGATAGAATAGAAAGTTACATTCTTTACTTTTAAAGATGCATCTTTCGCTTTTACCACCAAATAATCTTTCGCAGGATTGGGATAAGCTACAATGATTCCATCATCAGACTTTTGCGAGATGGAAGAAGGCTCTCTTTGTTGAGCTTGTAAATTGCTAGAAAATCCAACAAATGCGCCTAGGAATATAAATAAAAGTAAAAGTTTTTTCATTCAATTATAATTTCTCGAATATATCATAACAAAAATAACTAATTCTATAATCACTTGCAATACTTTTTTATAGAACTTGTATTAAATTTGCATAAACTTATTCAAAAAGTATTCCAAAAATGATACATTCAAGAAACAGAAGGCTAAGAGTAAACGAATCTATCCGAAGTTTAGTAAGAGAAAGTATTCTTACAACGGATGATTTTGTAATGCCAATCTTCGTAATGGAGGGCGAAAACAAGCAGGAACCTATCCCGTCGATGCCGGGAATTTTCAGGAGGAGCATAGATCTTACGGTGAAAGAATGTAAAGAATTATTTTCTTTAGGAGTAAAATCGGTCAATCTGTACATGAAAGTGTCAGATCATCTGAAAGACAATACCGGTAAAGAAGCATGGAATAAAGACGGATTGATGCAAAATACGATCAGAGCGATCAAAAATGCGGTTCCTGAAATGATTGTTATGCCGGATGTAGCTTTAGATCCTTATTCAATCTACGGACATGACGGAATTATTGAAAACGGAAAAATCTTGAACGATGCCACCAATGATGCATTGGCAAGAATGTCTGTGTCTCATGCTGAAGCCGGAGCTGACATTGTGGCACCAAGTGACATGATGGATGGAAGAGTATTGACGATTCGTGAAGCGTTGGAAGAAAACGGATTTACAGACGTAGGAATTTTAAGTTATGCCGCAAAATATGCAAGTTCTTTCTATGGCCCTTTCAGAAGTGCTTTAGACAGTGCGCCAAAAGATACTATGGAAATTCCAAAAGATAAGAAGACCTATCAGATGGATTTTCATAACTCTCGTGAAGCACTCAATGAAGTGTATAAAGATGTAGAAGAAGGAGCGGATATCATCATGATTAAACCGGGACTTCCGTATCTTGATATTGTTTCTAAAGTTCGTGAAGCGATTGATCTTCCGATTGCGGTTTACAATGTAAGCGGAGAATATGCAATGGTAAAAGCTGCGGCTCAGAATGGCTGGTTAGATAATGATAAAACCATCATTGAAAGCTTAACATGCTTTAAAAGAGCAGGAGCAGATATGATCTTTACCTATTTTGCAAAAGAAGCTGCAATGATTTTAAATAAATAATTTAATAAAAATTACAAATCCCAAAAGTTTAACATTTTTGGGATTTGTGATTACAATAAGTTTAACATTAATGAGACAAACTACATAATGTTAAAATCCTTTCCTTTCGTAAATTTTGCAGCAAAAGGAGCCTGATTTCCTGAATATTTTAAGACAAAATGTTTTTTAGTGTCTGTATTAATTTTAGCATTCACTTCTACATCCTGAGTCTGAAAACTGACATCTAAATCCACTCCGGATTCTTTTTCAAGATAAATTTCCACACTTTCCGCGTAGAACAAAGAAGTGCTTAAATAATTAAATTTAATGTTTTTCCGATACGTTTTGGTCTTATTTTGAGTAAATTCAGAATAACTTCTTAGAATTTCTATTCCCGGAGAATCGATATTGGTAATTCTGGATTTCGTAACACCATTTACGCGTACAGAAAAATCTTTGGCACTTTTAATATTCCCGTTTACTCCGATATTGAATAACGAAGGCAGTGAAAGTCCGTATTCTATCATGCTGTCCTTTGTAAATTCAAAATCCGGAATCAACGCAGGATGTTTGGGAACATTGATTAATTGTTCCTTCACAGTATTTAGATTGGCATCTGAGAATAAGAACCCGATAAGATTATTGCTGGTAGTTCGCCAGTTTCTTCCATTCCATTCAAAAATTTCGCAGAGTAAAGTATCCGTAGAAGAATGGGGAAGGAGATCCATATCCTGCCATTTGAAAACCTCTTTTGCATAAGGCCTTCGGTTGACGATATTAATTCCAAGATCTAATGCTAAAAGCTCGGTTAATTGTTGATTATTTTCCATATTCATGATGATTGTAAATTGGTGTCCTAAAATTAAATAAAATTGCCGGGTTCAATTTTAAAATATCATAAAACTTTTATCAGCAAGCCGTAATCTAAAAATTGAATTCAAAAAAACTTTATCTTTGCTGCTATGATTTTACGAGGAGAAAACTTAATCAAAGAATACGGTCCTAAAAAGGTTGTAAAAGGTGTTTCAGTACAGGTTCAGCAGGGAGAAATTGTTGGATTGCTTGGTCCGAACGGAGCAGGAAAAACCACATCGTTTTATATGATTGTAGGATTGGTTAAACCTACTTCCGGTAAAATTTTTCTGGATAAGCAGGAGATCACCTCAGATGCGATGTATCGCAGAGCCCAGAAAGGGATCGGTTATCTAGCTCAGGAGGCTTCCGTATTTAGAAAGCTTTCTGTGGAAGATAATATTATGGGAGTTCTGCAGTTGACGAAACTTTCAAAGCGTGAGCAACAGATGAAATGTGATGAGCTGATCGAGGAATTTTCTTTGCAGCACGTTCGTAAAAACAGAGGAGATCTTTTGTCAGGAGGAGAAAGACGTAGAACTGAAATTGCAAGATGTCTTGCGACCGACCCGAGTTTTATTCTTCTGGATGAACCTTTTGCCGGAGTAGACCCGATTGCGGTGGAAGATATTCAGAAAATTGTAAGAAGTCTTACCGATAAAAACATCGGAATTCTGATTACCGACCACAATGTACAACAGACATTAGCAATTACGAATAAAACCTACATTATGTTTGAAGGAAGAATTCTGAAAGAAGGTCTTCCTGAAGAACTGGCAAACGATCCGCAGGTAAGAGAAGCGTATTTGGGAGAAAACTTTGTGTATCAAAGTATTTTCGACAAACCGAAAAGCAAAACTTATGCATACAACATTTGGGCAGGAAACTTCGATTCAAAATCTCAGTTCCAGAATTTTGTAGATCATAATTTCTCTCAGTTTGATGATCTGAGATTGATGCACGGTTTTGAAGACATTAGTTTTGCATCATTGGGAAATTCGGAAATTCAGCATATTTTCAGTGAAGTGGTTGATAAAAATGCAAATAATTCTTATGTGTTTCAGAAAAAGGAAATCAATTCCCATTACTCATTGGAACAGGCAGAATCAGAATCAAAAGAAGCTTCGAAACCGGAGCTGCATTATGTGACCACTTATTTTTACGAAGGATAAAATAAAGCAAATATTTGCTGAAAAATAGAATAAAACGTACCTTTTCTCTGTAAAACGGTACGTTTTTTAGTTAAAATAATTCCTATGGCAAAACCTTTCAACAGAACCGTTACTTTATTCGGAATTTATAAACAGCTCATTCCATTTATCAAGCCTTATCGACTGATGATTTATGGAACTTTATTTCTTACCTTTTTAGGAGCTCTTGCAGCACAAGTGAATCCATTGGTTTTAAAATATACCGTGGATGAGGTTACAAAATTGACAAATCTTCCGCATCCGATGTCAGAAGGAATTCATGTTTTGGTATTGATTTCCGTGATTTTATTGGGGAAAGAATTATTGAATATTTTTATCAATTTCGGACAGAAATTTTATGGTGAGAAAATCAGAATTAATGTAAGTTCTGTTTTGGCACAATCAGCCATTGATAAGATTCTAACTTACAGAGTAGCTTACTTTAATGATGAAAACCACGAATCGGGAAAGCTGCAGATAAGAATTGACCGCGGAATTGAAAGTCTGACAAGATTGGTTCAGAACTTTTTCATCGATATGTTGCCATTGTTTTCCAATGCCATTATTGCCTTGATTATTATGTATCTGCAAAATGTGTATGTCGGAATTGTTTCTACCATTATTGTCCCAATTTATTTTTATATCAGTTCACTTCAGGCGAAAAAATTGGGTGGGGTAAGAAGAACGTTGAGAAACCAACGCGAACAGAAAACTTCAGGATTATTAAACTTAATTAACTCCATTATGGTGATTAAAAGTTTTGTCCGTGAAAAATTCGAAGGGAAAAAACAATACGATTTGCAGATGCAACTCATGGAAAGCCAGATGTTCACCCGGAAAACGAACTTTATTTATGATGGTTTAAAAACTTTCATCGAACAGTTCGGAGTGGTTTTAATTATCTTACTCACGGTCTATCTCGTATTGGATCAGCAAATGACCATTGGTGCTATTATGCTTCATATTATGCTTTTTAATAATGTTTCTGCTCCGATTCGTCAGCTTCACAGAATTTATGATGATATGAATGATGCCATGATCTATGCAGAAGGATATTTTGATATTTTAAATGCTGATGATGAAAAAGAAGCGAACGGAACTTTTGTAGAAAAAGAAATTAAAGGAACTTTTGAATTAAAAAACATCAATTTCACGTATCCCAACGGAACGCAGGCTTTACACGATGTTTCCATGAAAATTGAAAACGGAAAAACAACCGCTTTGGTTGGGTTGAGCGGCGCCGGAAAATCGACGGTTATCAATCTTTTATGTAAATTTTATCTTCCGGATTCCGGCGAAATTCTTTTAGATCATGTTAATTTGAATGATTTTGATAATACCTTTCTTCGGAATGATTTGGGTTTGGTACTTCAAAAAAATCATATTTTTCAGGGAAGTATCGAAGACAATATCCGCTATGGAAACATGAATGCAACGTTTGAAGAAATTGAAGAAGCTGCCAAAAAAGCCTACCTTCACGAGCAAATTCTGGATTTACCTGAAAAATATAATCATGATGCCACTCAACTTTCGGGAGGGCAGCAACAGAGAATTGCCATTGCAAGATTATTTTTAAAAAATCCACCGATTATTTTCTTGGATGAGCCTACCGCAAGTTTGGATGCCATTGCGACGGAACAGATCAAAAATTCTTTGGATGCCATAAAAGAGGGAAGAACCGTGATTATTATCTCTCACTCCCTATCCCAGATTTTAGATTCGGATAAAATTTATGTGATGAAAAAAGGGAGAGTGGTAGAAAGCGGAACTCATGACGAACTGGTGCAAATTAACGGAACCTATCGTGAGATTTTTGATGCTTCCGCAAGAAGTTTAAATCTGGATAAATTGGTGAATACTTTTAAAGATAATTAATTAGACATTATTTTTGCTAAATATTTAAACAGTCAATGAACGACCATTACCTAAAAAAACTTGACAGGGTTACTGCTATTCTCACTCAACTCCAATCAAAATCTATTGTAAGGGCGCAAGATCTTGCCGAAAAATTTGATGTAAGTGTTCGTACGATTTATCGGGATGTTAAAACATTGGAAAATGCAGGAATTCCGATTGTTGGAGAAGCCGGAAGCGGTTATTCTTTGATGGATGGTTACAAACTTCCACCTGTAATGTTTACGAAAGAAGAAGTGCTAAGTTTCATTACCGCTGAGAAACTGATGCAGAAATTTTCCCATCAAAGTTTAGGAAGCCATTATCAGACAGCAATGGAAAAAGTACGTTCGGTTTTGAAATATTCTGACCGAAATTTAATTCAAAATATCGAAAAGCAGATTGATATTTTTCAGTATCATGCAAAAACGGAAGACACCATAAAAGATGTTATTCCCACTATTTTAGAAAGTATTGCTGAAAAACGTCAATTAATCATAGAATATAAAACGGTTGATGATAAAATTTCTACAAGAACGATCGAAGCAGTCGGCGTTTTCTTTGAATTCAATTACTGGTACATCATGGCTTTTTGTACCTTGAGAAATGATTTCAGACAATTTCGTGTCGATAGGATTCTACAGATTTCCAAAACGCAAAATCCGTTTTTACAAGAATATGGGCAAATCAATGAGTACCGAAAAAGCAGCAATGGGAATAAAACCATTGTAAGACTTTTAGTGGAGAAAAAAATAATGGGACATCTCGTCAATTCAAAAAAATATTATGGATTGGTTGAAGAAGTTGATACAGAAAACGGAGTAGAGCTCACATTTGAAACTGAATGGATCAAGGATGGATTTCCTCGCTGGCTGATTACGTTTGCAGACTATGCAACGATTCTGGAGCCTGAAAGTCTGAAAGAAAAATTAAGAGACTTGTTAACCAACATTTCCGACAAGCATCAATAAAACCTCAACAGAAACTGTTGAGGTTTTTCAGCAAAATTAATTAAATGTGAAATGATTTATTGAGTTAAAAAAGGATAAAAAATCAAAAGTAAAATGAAAGACAAAATTCAAATTATGTAGGTTTGAATCTATTTGCAATTTGTCTTTTGACTGATTATGATTGATTCTTCAAGTTATGTTTAATCAAAGATTTTAGTCTCCATAAAGGCATTAAAGATCCTAAAATCTCTCCCAAAAAAAAGGCGGCTCAATTCCTAAAGCTCTTAAATAAACATATCCTTGTCCACGGTGATGGATTTCATTATCCACAAAGTATAAAATATTCTGATACACCGGGAATTCATATTGTCCGAATAAATTGAAAGTTTCCTGAAAACGCTCTTCTGAAATCTGAGCAAAATAATGATTGATTACTTCTGTTTCCTCATCCCATTTTTTCAAAATATCTTCTTTTGTTTTTGGTGCAAAACCTTCTTCGTTGTAGGCTTCCATATTTTTGTCTACAATTCCTTTCAAAGCTGGTCCGCCAATACTGATAAGCTCTACTGCCAGTTTTGCAAACGGTCTCATTCCTCCAACAGAGAACTCAAATAATTCCTTTTCAGGGAAAGCTTCGATTACCCTTCTTGTAAGGTTTCTGTGTCCTTGCCAATGTTCCAGTAATTGTTCAGTTGTCATAAATTGTTTTGTGATAGTTGCTGTAGTTGTCATAATTTTAATATTATTTGTTTTTGTTGATACAAAGGTAAATCAGGGTTGTGACAACAGTTTGTCAGTAGGATTTTGAGGATGAAAAATATTTTTATTTTTTAGTAAAATATCTAAGTACACTTTTACGTTACATTATGGCAATGAATGAATAAAATTGTAAATTGTCTCGAAATTTAAAAATATGAAGAAGCTTATTTTGCCGGTTATCACTGCATTTTTATTAGTATCATGCAATAAAATTGAAGAAAAAATCGATCAGACCGTTCAGAAAACTACCGAAACTGTTCAACAAAAAGCTCAGGAAGCAGTTGACGAAACAGTGAAGAAAACGGTCAACGAATCAATAAATTCACTTACCAATTCCGAAGATGTTCAATTCAATCAGGTTTTTCCGGGTTCAGATAAAGCAATGGTTTCAGAGGAAAAAGGAAAGAAGTTCAAATTTCCTAATGGTTCAGAAGGTTTTATTTTTAAGTATAAAGCTGATAAAGCGACTTTAATTCCTTTTTTAGAAAGTCAGCCGACAACTGATGAAAATAAATCGGATAAAACTGCCAGAAAAATTGACGGACAAAAGATCTTGGATAAAATCAGTCTGGTAGAAAAATTTCTTCCCGAAAATACAATTGATTCCGGTTTTTTGGATGATATTAAAAATGATACAAGTATTGAATATTACAAACTAAAACGTTTCCCGAATAGTAGTACCATTATCTACAATCCTAAGAACCAGACCGTATTACAATATGTAGAGGTAAATAAATAATTTGAGAAGGTGGCCGGTTTTAACCGGTCATTTTTGTTTTATCACACTTTATGCATTTTACTTTTCACATTGTACAAAATAAAGTATTTTAGTCCTATGAAAATTTACACAAAAACAGGAGATAAAGGTCAGACTGCGTTATATGGCGGAACAAGAGTTTCAAAAGCAAGCGCAAGAGTTGACAGCTACGGAAATATTGACGAATTAAATTCATTCATCGGAATTGCGAAAAGTCATATCGAGGATCAGGAAGTTTTAAGACAATTAAAAAAAATCCAGTTCGACTTATTTACAGTAGGTTCTGAAGCAGCAACACCGGTAGATAAACTGATGTTAGCAAACGGAAAATCACGTTTACCAATCATTATTTCTGAAACGGAGATTGAAGAACTGGAAAACTGGATGGATGCTTTTGATGAAAAATTAGAACCGCTTCAATATTTTATTCTTCCCGGTGGCGGAAAACCCGCAACATTTTTACACGCTGCACGCACAATCTGCAGAAGAGCAGAACGTTCTTTGGTTTTCTTAAATGAATCTGAGGAAGTTCGTCCTGAACTGATTAAATACCTGAACAGACTTTCAGATTATCTTTTTGTATTGGCAAGATATATTTCAAAAATCAACAACGAACCGGAAGAATATTGGAATCCGAATGAAAGATAAAGCATTACTTTCCATCAACGGAGATGCTCCGAAATCTTTCCCGAATCCTGAAGCTTATGGTTTGATAGCTTGTACAGACGGTGCTTTTCACTATCTGAAAAATCTGAATTTTCCACTGGATAAGCTTGATTTTATTTCCGGTGATTTTGATTCACATTCGGGTTCTGATGAAAATATTTATGAAGATAAATTCATTTATACTCCGGATCAGGACAAAACCGATTTTCATAAAGCATTGGAAATTATTTTAGAAAAAGGATTTAAAAATGTTGATGTTTTAGGAGGAAGTGGAGGAGAACAGGATCATTTTTTAGGAAATCTTACTGTAGCTTTTGGATTTAAGGATCAATTAAACATAAAATTTTACGATGAGTTTTCCGAATATTATTTTGTACCCAAAAGCTTTAGCGTAAAAGAAGTGAAAAACAAAATGATTTCACTGTATCCTTTTCCTTCGGCTGAAAACATTACGACAAAAGGATTGAACTGGCCTCTTACAAACGGAAGTTTAAGCATTACTTCAAGAATAGGAACTAGAAATTTCGCTGTTGAAGACGAAGTTTCTATTGAATATGAAAAAGGAGATTTGTTGATTTTTATCGGAAAAAATTATTTGTGATCTTTTGAAATCAATCATTAAAATATCATTTGTATTGATCGTATCAGTCTGTGTTTTATCGTGCAAAACACAGACGTTTTCCGTACCCGAATATGGAAAAGAAACTGTACAAAAAGATATTGCAATTAAAAAAGTTCATAATTTCAGAGTTGTTGACCATATTAAAAATGCAGAGGGAAGAACTTTGAAAGAAGGAAAGCTTTACAGAAGCGGACATCTGCATCAATTGAAGAAAAAGTCTTTTGATAAGCTGGAAAATTTAGGAATCAAAGAAATTATTGATCTTAGAAATTCAAAGGAAATTGCTCAAAAACCTGATCATCTTCCAAACGGAATTATATATAAAAATTATTCTGCTTTTGAAGATGAAGGAGATCAATTGGATCAGGCTAAAAAGTTAGTATTAAAAGGAAAAGTAAATGGTTCTGATGCTGACAAAAGAATGCTTGATTTCTATAAGGATTATGTCACGGAAAACCCTGAAACAATAAAGAAGATCATTACCGAAATTCTGGATTCAGATCATCCTGTTTTGTACCATTGTACGGCGGGAAAAGACAGAACGGGAATTATTACGGCTTTGATTCTGACGATTTTAAAATTTGATAAAGAAACTATTTACAACGATTATCTTTTATCGAATCATTACAGAGATAAATTAGTTCAGAAACGACTTGGCTTAGCGAATAATCTACATTTTTTATATCCAAAAATGGATATCAAAGTCTTGGAAAAATTAAGTTGGGTTGAAAAAGATTATCTGGATGCTGCTTTTAATGAAATCAATACAAAATACGGTTCAACGGATGCTTATATTCAACAGGTTTTAGGAATTTCAGAGAATAAAAGACAAGAATATATTCAGAAGTTTACATATTGATAATGAGGGTAGAGTTTATAACGCGAAACCCTATAAAAATTATAATAAATTTAACGTTAAAAAATCAAACTTTTTTAGCAATTTTGCATTTCTTAATTCACTTGTTTAGAAATGAAAATAAAATACTCGGAACTTATTGATCAGACGTTGTATTTTCCTACCGAGGAATTCAATGTTTCTGAGAACAATTTGTTATTTCACGACATTCCGTTGATGGATGTTGTTGAAAAATTTGGCACTCCGCTAAAGATTAGCTACCTGCCGAGAATTTCTCAAAATATCCAAAAGGCCAAGAGCTGGTTTAGGGAAGCCTTTGAGAAAACCGAATATAAGAAGAATTATAGATATTGTTACTGTACAAAATCAAGTCATTTCAAATTTGTACTGGAAGAAGCTTTGAAAAATGATATTTCTATAGAAACTTCTTCTGCATACGATATGGATATCGTAAAATCTCTTTACAAAGAAGGGAAAGTAACGAAAGATATCGAAGTAATCTGTAATGGTTTTAAAACGGATGATTATCTGGCTAAAATTTCAGATATGATCAACAGTGGTTTTGAAAACATCACTCCGATTCTGGATAATTACCGTGAACTGGATAAATTGACGGAAAGTATCGATACAACGTTCGACATCGGAATCAGAATCGCTTCTGAGGAAGAACCGAAATTTGAATTTTATACCTCAAGATTAGGAATCGGATATAAAGATATTATTCCTTATTACAGCCAAAAAATTGCTGAACACCCGAATGCAAGATTGAAAATGCTTCACTTCTTCATTAACACCGGGATTAAAGACACAGCATATTACTGGAATGAATTGTATAAATGTCTTCGTGTGTATGCACGTTTGAAGAAAATTGCTCCTGAAGTTAATTCATTGAATATCGGTGGAGGTTTTCCAATCAAAACTTCATTACAGTTTGATTATGATTACCAATATATGGTGGAGGAAATTGTTTCTCAAATCAAAAAATTCTGTGAAGAAGAAGGGGTTGAAGAACCAAATATCTATACTGAATTCGGAAGCTTTACCGTTGGAGAAAGTGGTGCCAATATTTATAAAATCATTTCTCAGAAACGTCAGAACGACAGAGAAAAGTGGAATATGATTGATTCTTCTTTCATGACTACACTTCCGGATACTTGGGCCATTTCAAGACACTTTATCATGCTTCCGCTGAACAGATGGGAAGATACCTATGAAAGAGTTTTCTTAGGTGGATTGACTTGCGATTCAGATGATTACTATAACTCTGAACAACATACGAATGCTATTTATTTGCCGGTTTTCAGTGATACAAAACCTTTGTATATCGGTTTCTTCCATACGGGAGCGTATCAGGAAACAATCGGAGGTTATGGCGGAGTTCACCATTGTTTAATGCCTCAGCCGAGACACGTTTTGATTCAGAAAGATGAAAATGGAGAATTACAATATGAAATTTTCCGTGAGAAACAAGAACCGGAAGATGTATTGAAACTTTTAGGGTATTAATACCATTTGTCATTGCGAGGAGCGAAGCGACGAAGCAATCTCATCAATACAAACAGGCTCTATTTTTATCAATAGAAATTTAGCCAAAATTTATAAAAAATAAAAGCTCTCAGATTTTGAGAGCTTTTTCTATTTAAAAATATTTTGAAATCTTATCTAATTGAAGATCTTCATAATCTGAAATCACTGTATCTGCTAATGTATAATCCTGATTTTTAGAATGCTGACTTCTATACGCAGCACAGAAGATTTTCGCTCGGTGTGCTGCCAAAATTCCATTGGTAGAATCTTCAATAACCATACAATTTTCAACAGGTTCTCCTGACATTTCTGCAGCCAATAAAAAGACTTCAGGATGAGGCTTTGATTCCTTTAAATCGGCACCGCTTATCTTTCCGCTGAAATATTTTTCCAGTCCGAATTTTTCAAAAACCATATTGATGGTCGTCATGGTTGCGGAAGAAGCCAAAATCAATGTAATGCCGTTTTCGTGATAATGTTGAATTAGCTCTCTTACTCCCGGAATCAGATCAAATTCATCATCATTGTAAAAATAATCTTTAAAATGAGTTCTTTTGATAGTGGCGATAGTTTCATGAGTATGATCTAAATCGAATTGATGAATTAAGGTTTCACAAACCCTCTTTGTAGAAGCACCTGTAAAAGAAGTATATAAATCTTCAGAAACGGCAATTTCCAACTCGTCAAAGGTTTTAAAATAAGCTTTTCTGTGTAATGGTTCTGTATCTACAATCACTCCATCCATATCGAAAAGAACAGCTTTTAAAGGCATATTTGAATTTTTTACAAAGGTAAGAAATTTGGCTGGAAGGTAAAGACCGGAAGTTAGAAGCTGAGTGATGGATGTTTAAATTATGATATTAAATTTTTGCATTTTTGTAAAACTTCCAGCCTCCATCATCTGGCTTCCATTTACTTTTCCCAACTTCTTTGTATCTTTGCCGAAATCATTTAATTTTTAAATAAAGCATGAAAACATACGCAGGAATTCCTGAAGAAAATGCATCATTAGAGAACTCGAAAGTAATGTTGGTAACGGTTCCTTACGACGGAACTTCAACGTGGGGAAAAGGAGCTGATAAAGGTCCTGAATTGTTCCTAGACGCTTCTGAAAATATGGAGCTTTACGATATCGAAACTCAGACAGAACCTTATTTAGAGGGAGTTTATTTGGCTGGAGAAGTTTCTGAAAATTCTTCCCCTGAAGCAATGACTGAAGCGGTATACCAAAAAACAAAAGAGCTTTTGAACAATGAAGGGAAGTTATTTACCCTTTTCGGTGGAGAACATTCTGTTTCTATCGGTTCAATTCGTGCGGTAGGTGAGAAATTTGAAAATTTAACGGTTCTTCAATTAGATGCTCATACAGATTTACGTCCTGAATTCCATGGTTCTACTTCTAATCACGCTTGTGCAGTTTTTGAAGCGAATCAGAAGCACAATCTGGTACAAGTGGGAATCCGTTCTATGGATATCGAAGAGGCTGAATATTTACCGGAAGGAAGAGTATTTTTCGCTCACGAAATTGCTAATAATGAAAACTGGGTAAATGATGTATTGGAAAAAGTTTCTGGAAACGTGTATATCACGATTGACCTTGATGCTTTTGACCCTTCAATTGCTCCGTCAACAGGAACTCCTGAACCAGGCGGTTTACAATGGTACCCAACATTAGAATTACTAAGAAAGGTATTTGAAAAATGTAATGTTGTAGCATTTGATATTGTTGAATTAATGGATTCTGCTTATGCAAAGCCAAGCGCATTCTTAGCAGCGAAGTTATACTACAAAATGTTAGCGTATTATCATATTAATCAAGACTAAAACTTCGCAAGATTCGGATTTTTTCTGCGAATAATTCTTAGGAAATTTGTGAGGTAAAATAATTGTTATGTCCACACAAAATCAGATAGATTACGAAAGAATTGCCAAAGCGATAGAGTATATCCAGAGCAATTTTAAGCTTCAGCCAAGTTTGGAGGAAGTGGCGGAGAAAATTCACTTAAGTCCGGCTCATTTTCAGAAAATGTTTTCTGATTGGGCAGGAACAAGTCCGAAGAAATTTTTGCAGTTCATCAGTCTTGAACATGCTAAAAATTTATTGAAGGAAGAAAAAGCAAGTTTATTTGATACGGCTTATGAGACAGGGTTTTCGAGTACGAGCAGATTGCATGATCTGTTTGTAAAGATTGAAGGAATGTCTCCGGCAGAATATAGAAACGGAGGAAAAAGCCTCCATATTAATTACAGTTTCTCCGAAAGTCCTTTTGGAAATGTAATTACAGCTTCTACAGAAAAAGGAGTCTGTTATATGGCTTTTGAAAACGATAAAAATAAAGCATTGGGAGATTTACAGGTTAAATTTCCTAATGCTTCTTTTTTTGAAAAATTGGACGAATTTCAGAAAAATGCATTGTCCATTTTCCATAAAGACTGGACGAAGCTCAATACTATAAAATTACATTTAAAGGGAACAGATTTTCAATTAAAAGTATGGGAAAGTCTTCTTACTATTCCGATGGGAAAATTATCAACGTATGGAAATTTAGCTGAAAAAATAGGAAATCCAAATGCATCAAGAGCAGTAGGAACCGCCATTGGAAGTAATCCTGTTGCTTTTCTGATTCCTTGTCATCGTGTCATTCAGTCTTCCGGAAATATGGGAGGTTATCGATGGGGAGGTGAAAGAAAGCAGTTGATTGTGGGTTGGGAAAGTTCTCACGTTTATTCTTAAGATTTTATTTTAACTTTTACTTGAACCATTAAGATTTATTAAGGAGTGAAGTTTAATTAAGATAAATCATTCTAATTGTTTAGTTACTTAGCTCTTAATCAAAGCAATCCTTAATCTTTCTTATTTTCTTAATCCGTCTTAATGGTTTAATTTTAATCACCATAAATTACAAATTTCAATGTTAAACCTATTCGAAGATATTTCCGACTATCCTTTAAATCTCCTTCCCAACGACGGAACCGCTCACTATTATGGAAAAGTTTTTTCCAAAGAAAAGTCGGATTTTTATTATGATTATTTGCTCAATCAGATTCCGTGGGAAAATGATGAAGCGATGATTTTCGGAAAACTAATTTTAACCAAAAGAAAAGTAGCTTGGTTTGGTGAAAAACCGTTTGAGTATACGTATTCAAAACGAACAAAATATGCCAAATTCTGGACTCCCGAGTTATTAGAATTAAAGAAAAAGTGTGAAGAAGTGACCAGGGAAACCTATAATTCTTGCCTTCTGAACTTATACCATGACGGAAGTGAAGGAATGGCTTATCATAGCGATGGTGAAAAAGATCTGAAAAAGCATGGTGCAATTGCATCTTTAACTTTCGGAGCGGAAAGAAAGTTTTTATTTAAGCATAAAACGACTAAAGAAAAAGTGGAAATCTTTTTAGAAAACGGAAGTTTATTAGTGATGAAAGGAACAACGCAGGATCATTGGCTGCATCGACTTCCACCGACGACTAAAGTAAAAACTCCGAGAGTGAATTTGACCTTTAGAACAATTGAAGAGTAATTTTTAACGCAAAGTTTTTATTAACATTATAAGAACTTTAAGGAGCAAAGAAAGAATCAACAAAGTTGATTTGAAGAAGCGAACGTTTTAATTTCATGCTTAATCAGTGATTTATCGCAATTCTTTGCTACTTAAAAAATCAGGTGTTAAATTTTAAATCTTTGCGTTTAAAAAATAAAAACAAAACAAAAAAATAAAAGCTGTTCAATCCGAACAGCTTTTTTAATTTATTTTAAAACCTCAACTTCAATCGCACTATCATCAAAAACTTTGATAAAGGCTTTTGTATAATCTTCCTTCGTTGCAAAATTCGGATTATCTAAGAATTTCTGCGGATTGATCGCAAATAACGGGAACCATGTTGAAGAAATTTGTATCTGGATTTTATGTCCCTTTTTAAAAGTATGAACAACATCCTGTAATCTGAAATTCACTGCTGTTTTCTGATTCGGAACCAAAGCTTCTGCTTTTTCTCTTGAATTTCTGAATCTCGCCGGCATAATTTCACTTCTTACCATCTGATGGTAATTTCCGTAGATCACACCGTCTTTTTTCTCTGTTGGTTTGAAGTCTTCAGGGTAAATATCAATTAATTTTACAGCAAAATCTGCATCCGTAGAAGTAGAAGCGATATTTAATTTAGCCATAATTTCTCCTGCGAAAGTCATGTCTTCTGTTAAAACATCTGTCGTGAACGTCAAAACATCGGGTCTCCCTTCTGCAAATCTTTGGTCTTCCGACATATAATTTCTTGGAGTAAATCCATTAAAATCTTTCAAGTTGTCAGAGCTTAGAACCGGATTGTTTGGGTCACTGTAATATTCCGAAGAACCTTGTCCTGCAGTGTTTTTCAATGTTCCGTTGGATAGATAGAAATTCACTTTTTTTCCTTCTTTCGGAGGGTAAGTTGCAAATTCTCTCCATTGTTTCGCTCCTGTGTCATACATCAAAGCTTCCGGCAATCCTGCATCCTGTTTTGTATTTCCTTTTAGATAATGATTGAAAAATTTGGTTTCGATATTTTTCTGATAGTATGTTGCAATACTGTCTCCAAAATACACCTGATTATGGAAATGCTTTCCTTCTTCGCGTCCCCAACCTCCGTGTGAGAAAGGTCCCATTACAATTGTATTTTTTGCTTTCGGACTCGTTTTTTCGATTGTTTTATAAATATTCAAAGGTCCTGAAAGATCTTCAGCATCAAACCATCCACCAACAGTCATTACAGCATGATTTACGTTTTTAAGATAAGGCAATAGACTTCTTTTCTGCCAGAATTCATCATAATTGGTGTGATTCATAATTTCCGTCATGAAGAAGTTATCCTTATAATATTTCTCATAACCATCTTTCAACGTTCCCATGTCTCTGTAGAATTTCAAACCATCTTCAGAAGTCACTTTGATCATGGAATCGGTATACCAAGCTTTATTTTCCGCCTTTGTTTTCTGAACTCCAAAAACAGGGAATGTTCTGAAATATCCCATCATAAATCTTCCGTTGTGAAGAAAATCGTCATTCCAGAAATCTGAAATAGGAGCTTGCGGAGATGAAGCTACCAAAGCAGGATGTTGCGCCAGAACTCCGACAGCAGTATAAAATCCCGGATAAGAAGTTCCGTACTGACCTACTTTTCCGTTGTTATCTTTGATGTTTTTAATTAACCAATCGATGGTGTCATAAGTATCTGTACTTTCGTCAACATCTTTCTTGGTTTTGCGGTCAACTTGTGGAGTCATATTGGTGAACGTTCCTTCACTCATATATCTTCCGCGAACATCCTGAAACACAAAAATATATTTGTCTTTCATTAAATATGAGTTCGGACCAAGCTTCGTTTTGTATTCGTTTTCGCCATAAGGAGCAATGCTGTAGCAGGTTCTCTGCATCAAAAACGGATATTTGTTTTTATTGGAAATATCTTTCGGAATATAAACTGATGTAAAAAGTTTTGTCCCATCACGCATCGGAATGTAGAATTCTTTTTTTGTAAAATTATCTTTTACAAAAGTATCTGGCTGTTGTGCCTGCGAATTTCCGAAAACGAAAAGAAGAATAAGTACAATTGAAAAATGAACCTTCATTATATAAAATTTGACGCTAATTTAAACATAAAAATATATTCGGCGAGTGTGATTAAAAAAGAAAAAACGGACTTTAATCCGTTTTGAATTGTGATTGCTTATACTTTAAGGTTATAAAAAATATAAAAAAACACCCCTGAATAGGGATGTTATATTTTAAATAATGCTAAATCTTGCCGGTTAAGCTCTCAAATATCTTGAATAAGCATAACCTTCCTGTCCGTCAGCAGTTTTTACTTTCCACCAATCGTCGGAAGTCTGCTCGATTAATGTTACTGATGCTCCTTTTGCAGCTTTTCCTACTACTGCAGCTTCCGTAGAAGGCTCCTGTCTGATATTTAAATTAGATTCTTCCGTAGCTACTGTTAATGAAGCGCCCGAAGCTAATCCGCTCACTTGCACATCGATGTTGATATCTGATGCAGAATACGTAGAATCAATGGCTCCTAAAGCATTCCAAACAGCATCTTTAGCAGCTGTATTAACAGCACTTCCGGAAACATATAAAATTCCGTCTTGTTCCTGAACCTGAAGATTTGAAATTCCTGCAAACTGAGCGGCAGAAACTACACTTGAATATTTGTCTTGTAATGTGCTCATATTAATTATTTTACAGTATAGTTAAAGTTTACTTTTCCTACTTTTAAAGCGTCTACAGATTCTTTGATTTTTCTAGCCTGTAGTGAAGATACATTTCCTGTAAGCGTAAGTTCTCCATTTACAACTTCTACTTTTACTGAAGGGAAATCTTTCACAGCATCCTGTACTTTTTGCTGAACAGCAGGATCTACTGCAGAGGAAGTTGCAACGGGTGCCACAACAGGAGCTTCAATTTTAGTCATATCCATTACCTCTTTGATCCCGTTTACCGTTTTCAATTGAGCAATCATAGCATTTTTAGATTGTTCATCGGCAAAAGTTCCGCTTAAATGAGCGACTCCGTCTTTTACCTCAACGGAAGCATTCGGGTTTGAAGTAACAATGGTAGTTGCCTGAGTCTGAAGATCAGCATCAGAGATTTTTTTCTTACATGAAATCGATCCGAAAGATACTGCGATTGCTAACGCAGCCATTGCGATTGTTTTTTTCATAATAGAGTTATTTTTTGTTGTTTAGGTTTTAATGTTATACGTAAATGTAATAATAAAATTTATACCAAAAGATTAAAATTTTGCTAATTATTTTTTATTTCTTTAAAATATTCATCAGCAAGAACAGAGAATTTTTAGAATAAATATGATGGCAGAGAGAGGAAAATAAGAGGTAGCAGGTAAAAGTTTAAAAACATTATATTTGTGCAACTTGAATTATATATATGAAAGGACAAAATAAACTATTTTTTGCGATCATCATTGCTCTTATTTTAGGGGTAGGAATTGGAGGTTTCGTTCATTTGAAATATCCAGAAAGTGCAGAGCCGTTTTCAAAAAACATAAAACTTCTAGGAACTGTTTTTATCAGATTAGTTCAGATGATTATTGCGCCGTTGGTATTCACCACTCTTGTAGTAGGAATTGCGAAAATGAGCGATATAAAAATGATCGGAAGGGTAGGAACGAAAGCAATGCTATGGTTTATTTCTGCGTCTTTGGTTTCTCTTTTCATCGGATTGATTTTGGTGAACTGGCTCGAACCGGGGCATGTTACCAAACTTCCAATACAGGATGCTGCTTCTGCAGAAGAATTACTGAAAAGTAGCAAAGGCTTTTCTCTGGAAGATTTTGTAAAGCATATCATTCCTAAAAGTATTTTTGAAGCTTTTGCTACAAACGAAGTCCTTCAGATTGTAGTATTTTCTATTATGTTCGGGGTTGCTTTGGCTAATTTAGGAGAAGAATATTCACAACCGGTTATCAAATTATTTGACATTGTGGCTCATGGAATCCTTAAAATGGTAGGATATATCATGTGGTTTGCACCGCTTGGTGTTTTAGGAGCTATTGCGGCCGTTGTTGCAACCAATGGTTTTGAAATATTTAAAGTATATGCGATTTATTTGAGAGATTTCTTCTTTGCGTTGGGTATTTTGTGGTTGGTTTTATTGCTGGTAGGTTATTTAATCTTAGGAAATCGTCTTTTCGATTTGTTGAAAAGAATAAAATCACCATTGCTAATTGCATTTTCTACCACAAGTTCTGAAGCGGTGTTTCCGAAACTGGTAGAAGAATTGGAAAGATTCGGGTGTAACAATAGAGTCGTATCTTTTATTTTACCTTTAGGATATTCCTTCAATCTGGATGGAAGTATGATGTACATGACGTTTGCTTCTATATTTATTGCTCAGATTTACGGTATTGAAATGACAGTAGGGCAGCAAATCACGATGCTTTTGGTATTAATGCTTACTTCGAAAGGAATTGCGGGAGTTCCGAGAGCGTCTCTAGTAATTATTGTGGCGACTTGTTCTATGTTTGGAATTCCACCGGAAGGAATTGCCCTTATTCTACCGATTGACCATTTCTGCGATATGGGAAGAAGTATGACGAATGTTTTAGGAAATGCGTTGGCAACTTCTGCCGTTTCTAAATGGGAAGGTCAGCTTGAAAATCATGGTGGAGATATTTAATAAATAATTTTGTAAACTTCGGGTTTTGAATTTACAACACTATAAACAAGACATTGCTGATAATGGGTTTTCCGTTATCAGCAATATTTTTTCTGATGAAGAAATTGAACGTATTTCTGATGTGATTAATATAATTGATACCTCAAAAGAAACGTTCAGAAAATCTGAGGATCTTTTTGCAATCAGACAGTTTCTAAAAGAAATTCCTGAAGTCAAGGACTTGGTTTTTAATGACAATATTAAAAAAATCATCAAAGAGGTTTTTGGAGACCAATATTTTGTGGTAAAAAGTATCTATTTTGATAAACCGGAGAAATCGAATTGGTATGTTGCTTATCATCAGGATTTAACTATTTCTGTAGATAAAAAAATAGAATTGCCCAATTTTGGACCTTGGACCACAAAACAAAATCAGTTTGCTGTTCAGCCGCCATTAGATATCCTTGAAAATATTTATACCATCAGAATTCATCTTGACGATACAGATGAACAAAATGGTGCATTAAAAGTAATTCCTGCATCACATGCCAAAGGAATCTATAGACCGGAAACCATAGATTGGAATATTGAAACCGAACATATTTGTAAGGTAAACAAAGGCGGAGTGATGATTATGAAACCATTAACGCTTCACGGTTCCAATCGAACTACAAATGGAAAAAAAAGAAGAGTAATTCATATAGAATTTTCTGATGCAGAACTGCCGAAAGAGCTGGAATGGTCAGAAAAGGAAATGTGCAATTAATAATCTAAACTTCTATAAAAAATACCCATCAAAACGATGGGTAATTTTATTATTTCGGGTTGGAGTTTGCTTTTTCGGCTTCGGCTTTTTTAGCAGCTTCTTCTTCTAAAGATTTTTGATAATCCTGGTACTCATCATCCTTTTCATTAAGGTCTTCTTTCTGGTATTTTCCGGTTTCTACCTTAAATGTTTCTGAAGGTCCTGTAATTTTAATCGGAATACCTATGATTCCGAAAGGAGGAAGCCCCAAACGCATTCCGACATTGATATAACCGTCAAGACTTACTTGTCCTTCGATTCTTGGTCGGAAACCTGCAATTTTGAATTTCGTTCTTTCTATGGTGATCACGTTGTCTTTAATACTCGTTTTGATATTAACTTTACTCACTTTGGCATCGTGAAGTGCATCCGTGGAAGTCTTTTCAGCCACGGAATTAAACACTTTAAAACCACGAAACTGAATATCTTCCAACGTTAAAACACCTTCTCCTTTTATGGTCTTCAATCTGGGAAAGAAATTAGCACCTAAATCACCTTCCAGATGATAGTCTAAAGAAACTTTTCCATGCGCTTTTTCTGCAGCGGAAACCATTTCTCTGAATAAGGTAATTTCTTTGTATGCTCTTTGGATATCAAAGCTTTTAGCTTTCATATTGATGCCGAATTTGGCTTTTTTAGCATTCACAGGAGCGTATGTTCCGTTGGCGTTGAATGTGGAACCGATCATTCCGAATTCGGTTTCATTAAGCGCTAAATTGCCATCTTTTAAGGCTAAATTACCTTTGAAATTATTAAGTTTGATGTCTTTAAACATAATTTCATTAGCATTACCATTTATGATGACATTTAAGTTTTTAGGAAGTAAAATGACACCTTCTTCCGCAGAAGTGGAATTAGAAGATTCTCCCGAGTTGTATGCCATAAAATCATCAATATTCACTTTTTTTGAAGTAAAATTGATACTTCCGGTCAAATTTTGGTCTTTTAGAATGTAATTAATGTAATTGGACACATTTCCGTTGAAAACAAATACATTCTTTTTGTAGCGGGCTTTTACCTCTTCAAAAGTTAATTGGCTTCCATTGAGTTTAAACAACCCTTCTTTTACCACAAAATTGCTTGGGAAAAATTTAGAATGAATCGTGATATTTTCAATTTTCACAAAACCTCTGTTCTGAATATTGTCTAAAGCTGCACCATTCTGTCCTTTCAATCCGACATCAGTCGAAATAACACCATTAATGTCTAGCCCTTCAATAGGGAAGAGTTTGTAGATGTCACCCAGATTAAGCTGCCCTTTGGAATGCAGTCGGTAATTCAGGTTGTTGAGGTTTTTTAAATTAGCCTTTACAGTGAAAGGTTTTCCGGCTAATGTAAACGAAATAGGAAGAACGCTGATATCCAAATCATTAAAAGAACCTCTTCCACTTTTTACATGAGTTTCTACGTTAATGTTTTCTAAAGGAAGTTCAGGATAATCGGCGAATTTGATAAAACCATTTTTCAGAGATAAAGTACTGTTACTTACAGGAACTCTCTTGCGCTTTGGTTCATACGTTCCCACCGCTTTGGATTTTATAAAAAGATCACCACGAAGTTCAATGCCTTTTACGGGATAGATTTTGTAAATGTCCTGAAGGTGGATTTTGGCAGTAAAATCGGCATCAACAGGATAGTTGTCTAAATTTTTTACCTCAATTTTTCCTTTGGTGTAATTGTCTAATGCTTTAGCATCGATATTATGAACTAAAACCGCTGTATTTTTAAAATTACCACTGGTGTTTCGGATCGTCATATCCAGATTGATATGATCCAAAGCAGCTGGCATTTCTCTCATTTTGAAATATCCGTTTTTCAGATCAGCTTTCAGATCAAATAAAGGTACTTTTTGTAACGTATTTTTAGCATTGGTAGAGATAGAGCCTTTCCAGTTTCCGTTGAGCTTAAGATTTCCTTTGGCATCGATTTTTTTGTATCCTGTTGCATTCTTTAAAGCCTCAAGATTGATGTTTGAATCTATGGTTCCTTCAGAAAACATGGTAGAACCGTTTTCAAAAAGGAAATTAGTTCTTGTATAACCATTTAAAAGGCTGAAATCAAGCTCGTTTACTTTTACTTTCAGTCGGTTAGGATCTAAAGCGGGAAGATCAATAACAGAGGTTAGGCTTAAGTTATTAATAGGAGATGAAGATTTCTGATAATTGAAAAACCCGTTATTAAGGCTGGCTTCGATACGAATATCCGGACTTTGTTTTTTAGAAGTGTTCAGAATACCTTTCATGGTGAACAAAAGATCGGCTTTACCTTTCATTTCAACTTGTTTTGCATATTCCTGGTAGGCTTCCGGAATGATGGCAGGAATGGCTTTTAGATTAGCATTTTTAGTAGTGATTTTTAGATCATAAACCTGCTGCTCATTTGGCATTTTCAGACTCCCTTGAAGATTGAATGGAAATTCTCCCAACACCAAAGGATTATCTGTAAAGTAAAAACCTAACTGATCGATATTGATCTTTGTATTGATTTTTCCTTGTAAAGGTAAATTCTTAATCCAGGTATCTTTATCTAATTTGAAAAAACTGTTTTTAATTTCTGTTTTTGCATTTAGACTCAGAATATCTTTCGTTAAATCAATCAACCCGTCGTATTCTAATTGATCTAATTTTACATACGTTTTACTGAGTTGATCATCATAAATGAAGTTAGAATTAGAAATTCTGAAGTTTTGCAGAGCTAAAGCCAATTTAGAATCGTTTTTTTCTTTGGCTTCTTCTTCGGATACGAGAATATCAAAATTATTTCTTCCTAAACTGTCAGTTTTCATTCGGATATTCGCATCTTCAATATAAAGAGTATTGAAAATGATTTTTTCTCCGAAAAGACTGGTAATATCTACACCTAAACCAATTTTTTTCGCATCAATAAGGTTTTCAGTCTGAAAAGGACTCTTCCCTTTTACTGAAGAATTGGTAAGGGTAACGGTAAGATTAGGAAAATGGGTGAAGAAAGAAATATCTAAATCCTGGAAATCTATTTTCGTTTTTATATAGCTTTGGGAAACCTCTTTGATACCATTATTGATGGTGTCTTTAAAAAAATAAGGAGAAATATAGAGGAGTAAAGCAATGCTGCCTATACTTATTCCCGAAATTTTAAGAATCTTGGATAAACTGGAAACTTTTGTTTTTTCCTTCTTCATAACGTCTTTAATATCAATTTACAAAATAACTGATAAAGAATAGGAAAATGAAATTTTTTCGACAAGGATCAGGTATTTGTAGATAAATTTACGGATTTTAGAAGATAAATCCAGTGCAATTCTATTTTTTTGAATCCAGTAAACTTAAATTTTCTTTTAATAGTAAGCTTGTACAAATAAAAAAGCGTTTCGAAAATTTTTCGAAACGCTTTTGGTTTATTGTTGAATACTCATTATTTTACAGAAATCTCATCAATAAAAATATAAGCATCTCCGCCTGCTCCCTGATGCCACGCAGGAAGTTTTCCGAAATGGTAGGCTTTTACTTTTACATAACGGGCTTCAGTCGGTAGAACTTCTGTTGCAAAATCTTTGATCTGTATTTTTTCGTCTTTAGGATCAAGTGTATTGTCCAGAGTTTTTAGCAAAATATAAGTTTTACCATCCATAGATGCATAATATTCTACTTTTTTAGGAACTAAGATCCAGGCTCTGCTGTCCTGAAGATAAGTAGAAGATAAATGTTTGATTTGCTGAGGGGATCTGAAATCAATAACGGCTTCTACAGTTTGCCCCTGATAACCTTGCCATTCCCCTTTTCTCCAGTTGACATCACCGTTGATTCCGTCAATTAAAGCAAATTTTCCACCTGCAGTATATTGAGGATTTACTTTTGAATTGATGTTAATTTCCCAGTGATTCGGACGTTTGTTGAAATGGGCAATTGTGATTGAACTCTTTTCACCGTTTCTTTCAGCATAAGCAGAAACCTGAGTGGTTTTACTGATCGTAAACGGCTCTTTGTATGCTTTGAACGTTTTTCTTACATTTTTATCATCTTCATCCAGCGTCATATAGTAGATTTTATCTTTTCCGTTTAACGGAGTGATCTCAACTTTGGTAGTAAAATCAAAAAGACGGTCTGCTGCAATGACAGGAGAAGCGGTTTGCTCCGTATAAGAAGGATCTTTGATGGTTTTTACATTTTCAAAACCTAAACGTTTCAGCTCTTCTTTCGAAGTGTTTTTTGTGATTGTTTTGGTGGTTCCGTCTTCCAAATGAAGTTTAACCTCATCAAAATATGGCTTCGTAGTTTGCCATTCAGGTAATCCAGGAGTAACAGAATAAATACCCATTGTACTCAAAATATACCAAGCACTCATTTGTCCACAGTCTTCATTTCCGATCAAACCATCCGGAGTGTTTTTGTAATAATTATCAAGGATATATTTGATTTTTGCATCTGTTTTTTCAGGTTTTCCTACATAGTTATACAGATAAGCAATGTGGTGGCTCGGTTCATTTCCCTGAGCGTATTGTCCGATCAAACCAGTGATATCAACCTGTTCTCTTCCTGTTGTTTTATCAGGAGCAGAAAAAATAGCATCAATAAATTGTTCAAATTTTTCTTTTCCTCCATGAGCCGCAATCAATCCTGGAATATCCTGTTGAACAGAGTAGGAGTAATGCCAAGAGTTCCCTTCGGTATAATTGTTATTCACCTCTCTTGCTTCAAAAGGCTCATACCAGTTTCCGTTTTTTCTAGGCTGCATAAATCCGTTCTTTGGATTGTATAAGTTTTTCCAGTTCTGAGAACGCTTCATGAAATATTGATAATCTTCATTTTTGCCTAAAATTTTAGCCATTTGAGCAATACACCAGTCATCATAAGCATATTCTACTGTTTTAGAAACACTTTCGTGTTCATCATCAATGCTGATATAGTTATTATTTTTGTAAGCATTTAAACCAAAAATATCCAACATCGCAGAATTTTTTGAAGCCTGGAACGCTTTTTCATAATCAAAACCTTTAATTCCTTTTGCCATGGCATCTGCAATCACGGAAACGGCATGATAACCGATCATACATTCGGTTTCATTGGAAGCCAGTTCCCAAACCGGAAGTTTTCCGCCTTGTTCATATTGTTTGATGAAAGTATTAACGAAATCTGCTGTTCTCTTTCTGTCGATTAGCGTCATTAAAGGATGTGCTCCTCTGAAGGTATCCCAAAGAGAAAAAACGGTATAATAATCGAAATCTTTAGCATAATAGAACTTATTGTCTCTTCCTCTGTATTTTCCATCTGCATCCATATTGATATTAGGCTGAGTGGAAACATGATACAGAGCAGTGTAGAAAACCGTCAGTTTGTCTTTATCATCAGATTTTACTTCAATTTTTGATAATTCTTTGTCCCAATCTGCAACAGCTTGCTTTTGAATGGCAGCAAAATCATCAGATTTTCCTTCTGCCAGCATATTTTTAGATGCCCCATCATAATCTGTTGGTGAAAGAGCAACTTTTACACTAATCTTTTCTCCTTTTTTTACTGTAGTGGAAAATGCCAAAGCAAGTTCAGTTCCTGAATACAGATTATTTTCATTTTTTCCATTGGCCTCTTTTTTAGAGATTTTCATGGGTTTTGAAAATTCAATTCTGGCATAAATATACTGGTTGGTTGCCCAAGCTTCACTTCTTCTGAAAACCTCAATCGTTTTGTCGTCGATAATTTTTACCTCACCTTCCAGAAGTTTGTCTCTGTGGTTTAAGTCTAAAATAATATTCGCATTTCCGGCATTGTTGAATGTGTATTCATGATAACCCACTCTTTTGGTAGTCGTTAAACGAACATCAATATTGTTTTTATCTAATTTTACTGAGTAAAACCCTGCCGTAGCTTTTTCGTTTTTATGAGAAAATTTAGACGAATATTCTTTACTGATGAGACTTGGTTTTCCCATGGTAGGCATTAGCATGATGTCTCCGTAATCAGAAACTCCGGTTCCATTCAAGTGGGTATGAGAAAATCCGTAAATTACAGAATCCGAATAATGATAACCGCTGCATCCGTCCCAGCTTCCGTCAATTCGGGTATCCGGAGAAAGTTGTACCATTCCGAAAGGAACTATCGCTCCGGGAAATGTATGTCCATGACCGCCCGTTCCTATAAAGGGATTTACGTATTGCGAATAATTTTGTGCAGATAAATTATTCGCAACTAATCCTAAAAGAACGAATACTATTTTTTTCATTACATTTTAATATTAAAAATCGCCCTAAAGTACTACAAAATTTTGTTTCGCAAAAGAATTTATCTATCAGTAAGTTTACTTATTCTAAATAGGTAAAATTTCCGTAAATTTGTGGACAATTTATTTTTTTATGTTGACTAAAGAAAAGGTACAAGATTTCCTTAAAGAGATAGAAGTAGACGACCTGGTGAATAACTTACAGATCATGGGTACGGAAGTATATATTGACATGACTGCTCATTCGCCGGCAATGCACGAAAAAAAGAAACTGGAAGCTGCCATGAAGCAGGCTTTTGCCAGTGAATTCGGAGAAGAGATTAATTTAAAACTTAAAATAGTTTCACCAGAACCAAGTGAAATTCAGCAAAGCCAGATCAAAGGGAAACAAATCCCAGGAATTAAAAATATCATTGCTATTGCATCCGGAAAAGGTGGAGTAGGAAAGTCTACGGTTTCTGCCAATATCGCAGTTACGTTGGCAAAAATGGGCTTTAAAGTAGGTTTGTTAGATGCAGATATCTATGGTCCTTCAGTTCCTACGATGTTCGATACGGAAGGTGAAAAACCGGTTACAGTAGAAGTTGATGGTAAAAGTTTGATGAAACCGATTGAGAATTACGGTGTAAAAATGCTTTCGATCGGATATTTTTCAGGAGCAAACCAGGCGGTAGTTTGGAGAGGACCAATGGCTTCAAAAGCTTTGAACCAGATGATCAGAGATGCAGCTTGGGGAGAATTAGACTTTTTATTGATCGATCTTCCTCCGGGAACAGGAGATATTCATTTATCAATCATTCAGGAAGTTCCGGTAACAGGAGCGGTAATCGTAAGTACGCCTCAACACGTTGCTTTGGCAGACGTAAGAAAAGGAATTGCGATGTTCCAGATGGAAAGTATCAATATTCCGGTGCTTGGATTGGTTGAAAATATGGCTTATTTTACTCCGGAAGAATTACCTGAGAATAAATATTATATCTTTGGAAACCAGGGCGCACAATTTTTGGCTGATGATCTTGGAATTCCTGTGTTAGGAGAAATTCCTTTGATTCAGAGTATAAGAGAAGCAGGAGATGTAGGAAGACCTGCGGCATTACAGGAAAATTCTAAAATTTCTGATATCTACACTGGAACTGTGCAGAAAATGATAGAAAGTCTTGTGGAAAGAAATAAAAACCTTCCTCCGACTGAAGCAGTGAAAATCACGACAATGGCGGGTTGCTCACCAAAAAAATAAAGAAAACCAAACCCAGAATGGAGATAAATACAACACACGAAGAGACTGTAACCAAAGTAATGGAAGCATTGGAAAGCATTCGTCCGTTTCTTAATAAAGACGGAGGAGATATTGAGCTGATCGATGTAAAGGAAAATACAGTATATGTAAAACTTTTAGGAAACTGCTCAGGGTGCTCTCTTAATTTTTCAACATTGAAATTAGGCGTTGAAAATACCATCAAACAACATGCTCCTGAAATTGAAAAGGTAGTGAATGTAGAGTAAAAAATACAACAATATATTTTTTAAGACAGACTTTCGGGTCTGTCTTTTTTATTTTAAAATTATTGTTACGTTAAATTCTTGAAATATTTCAAGAATTTGATTAAACTTGGTTTTGAAAAGCTTTTTGCTTTTTTCATGATTTTTCCATATTAATTTTTCGATTGAATGATCTCCAGAATTATCCCATAAACAATCATATAAAGCACAAATATTTCTTCCAAAATACCCTGCAATTCCATTAACTTCTTCACCAAGTACACAGAAAAATTCATTTAAATTATTGAAGTCATTTCCATCGATATTGATCTGAATATTTTTTTTCGAGGAACTTGTTTTTAGATTGTTTAAGGCGAAAACCAGCCAACCTTGTAATTCATCTCTTTTTAAATTTCTCCATATATTTTTTGAATTGATTTGGTCATCAATTTTCATTTTCCAGACTTTGTAATACCCCTTTGGTTGATGCCAAACATAACCACTGAGAGTCATGTTATTTTTTTGTGATTTAATAATTTTGATATTACTTATAAAGGTGCTACAAACAAGAGAATTGTCTGAATTTAATAGAGAAATAAAACCTTGATTATCATATGTTTTTATCGATTTTTCTATCTCCGATTTTAGCAAAGATGGGTTTTCAATATTTATTAATCGTAATTCGCGGTAACCAATATTAGTTTTGTTATTTTCTAGATTTTTTACATTTTCAATGAAGGCAATGATTTGAGGCTTTTCTAATGTATCAAGTGCGAATCCAAACATAATTCAAGTTAAAATTTAAAACTAGTAAATTTCTTTTAAACAAAAAAGCCTTGAGAAAATCCCAAGGCTTTTATCAACTAAACTATATTTACTTCACAATCACCCTTTTCACAAAACCTTCAGAAGTTTTAACTAAATAAACTCCTGTAGAAAGCTTTGAAGTGTCAATTGTTAAAGCATTTTTTTCTTTTCCGAGTAGTTTCCCGGACATATCGTACAATTCATAATTCTGAGCTCTGTTGAAATATAATGTATTTCCTTTTGTTACAGGATTTGGGAACACATTGAATGTTGCTTTTTCAGCTTTTATTTCCCCTGTTGCTAATGTTGCCGATAAAATTTCATACATCGATAATGTACCGCTGATTTCGTTGGCAATGATCACATAACCTTTTCCTGTTGTTGTGTTTTCAGGAGCGATGTAGATAATTCCTTCCGGACCGTTGTCTCCACCGTAAGCCGATGTCATACGGGAATGTTTGTAATCTGTAAACGTTGGATTGTTGGGATCCGTAACATTGTATACCATTACACCACCTGTTCTTTCCAGCGTGATGAAAGCATACGTTTGTCCTGCAATCGTTCCTACAGCCACACCTTCCGGTTCCGGACCTTTTGCACGGCTTCTGTTTTTAGCTCCGTTAGCTTCATTATCAGCATTGAAAATTAATGGGTGATTGGCTGCAAGATATCTTTCAAACCTGTCACCACTATCGTAAACGATTTGTTTGGTATCTGCATTGAAAATAGAGAATGAACGGGCTCCCAGCGCTGCCATTTCTTCAAAATCTGCGTCACCATCCGTATTTCCGGTTGCACTAGAAACTCTGAATCTTCCCAGGTTATAAGATGCTTTTAAGATTGCAGATTGCGGGAAAATTGAAGAATCTAAGGTGTAGGTATTGGCTCCGACAGTTGTTCTCTCACTGAATCCTGTAAGATCTTTTTCATCTCCTTCGTTTGCGGTTACAATATAATGAGTACTTCCAACTTTGAAATTCTGAATTCCATCCGGCATATAATAGGCTTTTACCGGCCAGTTGGCAATGAGAACCTCGCCATTGTTGTCTGAAGCATCAAAACCATTTCCTGGAATGCTCATATCTTTTTTACCTAATCCCCAAATATTTGTAATTGTTTTTGTTGCTAAATTGATTTCTGCAATAGCATTATTTTCCTGAAGCGTAATCCATGCTTTTTGGCTGTCTGAGCTTACCGTTACATATTCAGGCTCCAAATCCTGAGAAAGGGTATTGTTGGTTCTTACTTTTCTTAAACCCGTTGCTGTTAAAGCTGCAACCTGAGAATCAAAAGCATTGAAATTAAGGGTTGTGACATTAGTTTGGGTAAGATTGCTGATTCCTCCTGAAATATCAATAATGCTTATAGAACCTTCCGGATCTACGGTGTAAGCATCGTTAGGTTCTCCTTCATTTGCGGTGATTACTTTTGTTCCGTCCGGAGAGAAAGTGATCATATCTGGTAAAGCACCCACTGTAACTTGTTTTAAAAATGTTCCGTTGGTATCAAAAAATACGACGGAGCCATTCAGTTGAGGATTAGTATTAGGAGAAGCAGCTGCAACGATTCCGTTTTTCACTGCGATGCTTGTGATTCCTCCGTACGGTGCCATATTGACAGTGTTTACAACAGTCGGAGCAGTTGGATTGCTGAAATTAATAATATCAAAAACATCGGTAATAGAACTGATGGTAAATAATTTCTGAGTTGCAGGATCATGAACTACAATTTCCGTAGAACTGTTATTCGTTCCGGAAGGATCAAAACTTCCGATATAGTTTAATGAGATTTGGTTGGAAGGAACCGGAGCTGGTTTATCATTATCAACAATATAAATCGTTGCATTGTTATCACCTGAAATTGTTGCTCCAACAGGATTTTCAAGACTTACCACAAAATATTCAGCGTGTTGCTCTTGTAAAGTATCATCAACGATCGGAATATTGACGATGTAACTCGTCATTGATGGAGTAAGCGTAATTGTTTGATTGGCTAAAGTAAAATCATTGTTGTCTGCAGTACTGAATGGCGCTGGTTTTACTACAAGATTTACTGATGAATTCGACGGATTTGCAACATTTATTTTAAATGCTAAACTTCCGGCATTTTCATTGACTTTAATAAAATTTTTATCCAGAGAAATTGCAGTTCCTGCTGTGGTAAAGACTGTTGAAGTTAATGTTGTTACGGCATTGTCACTCATGTCTTCCATCATATTCGGCTTTAAAGCCAAATAATAAGTTTGGTTGGGAACTAAACCTGAAGTGGGGATGACAGTGATTTTGTTGTTGCTGAAAGTTGTTGTGAAAGGAACTTGTGTACCTGAAGCATTTCCAAGGCGGAAATCTACAAGAGTTTGTGCATTAGAATCGTTGATCGTTGAGTTGTCTGTTAACCTTACATTTTCATTGAAAGAAATACTAGGATTTACAGTTGTGGAAGCATTATTTGTGTTGTTTGTGGGAAGGTAAGTTACAGTGGGTGGAGTGGTGTCAGTTCCGTTTACTGCGGTTGCATCTACTGTGAAATTATCAAAACGGTTATTTCCTACCGTTCCTCCTGCTCCTGCAGCAAATTCAACCTTAAGTTTAAAATTCGGGTTATTGGCAACCCCTGCAATGGCAGAAAAATCAAATGTGATCAATTGAGGATCTGCATCTAGCGGAGAAACCGTTTGGTAAGGTAAGAAAGTCGTTCCGTCTGTTGAGTACGTCCATGTTTGTGTTCCTGCTCCTGAACCTGATCTTCTCGTTGTGAACTTTACAATGACATTATTGTATCCGGTAGTAGGTAAATTGAATTGTAAATTACCTCCAATCGGGATATTATATCTCAAATGCGTTCCAGAAGCATCTCCGTTTCTTGCATTTAAATTGCTGACGTTAAAATTTTGCCCTGTTCCGCCTGCGAAATCGATTTCAGTGGTTCCGCCTATAAATGCAGCCATTGAACCACCTGCCAAAGTTGAGGTTGGGGTAGTGATTGAAGCGGCAGAAGCATTATTATTAAAATTCCAGTAATGAATAAGAGAGGACTGTCCGAAAAGATTTCCTTGAAGAAAAAATGCGGCAATTACAGTTCCTTTTAACAAGTAGTTATTAATCATTTTTACTTAAATTAAGTTTATGCAAAAATGAAGTTTCTACGTTGCAAACATTTTAAGGTAATTTTAATAAATGTTTAATAAATAGGTAACTGTAAAGGGAAGGCAAAAGTAATGCGATAAGGCTGCATAAAGAATAAACATATCCGTCAAATGATATGTTCTGTCTGTTGATAAACAGTTGTATTACTTAAGAGTCTGTCCGGAAGGCGTAAGATTTTTTGTTGTGGATTGCTTTCCTTCCAAAGGATGTTTCTGCATGAAGAAAAACCCTGAAATAGCTGTCAGAACGAGTAATACAAAAATAACCAGAAAAATTCTTTTTAACATATCTTTCATACCGCGAGATTTTTAATGTCTTTAATTTCTAATGTTGAAGTTGGGTATCCTTTTTGTACGGCATTGATCATTGCTCTTCCCACTTCGTGTAAAGTTAATGATTTTGACGGTAAAAAAATAGGGAACAGCCAAATAAAAGGTTTAAAGAACCATTTTACATTTTCCTGACCTTCAACCGGTTTCATAAATCCGGGGCGTAAATTGTAGGCGGCTTTTAATCCCAGCTTCTTTAATGCGTTTTCGGTTTTGCCTTTTACTCTTGCCCACATCACTTTTCCGCTTTCCGTACTGTCGGTGTGCGCTCCCGAAACATAATTGAATACCATGTTCGGGTTTTGATTTAAAACGACCTTTGCAAAATGCAACGTCACATCATAAGTTGTTTTAATATATTCTTCTTCACTCATTCCCACGCTGCTGATTCCGGCACAGAAAAAAACGGCGTCATAACCTTTCAGATTTTCGTCATTCATATCGATTTTTAAAAAGTCTGAAACAATGTATTCTTTGAGTTTTGCATGTTTCTTTCCGGATGGTTTTCTGCTTACGCTTAATATCTCTGATATATTGGGGTTTTCAAGACATTCCATAAGAACTCCTTCACCTACCATTCCTGTTGCTCCTGTTAGAATTATTTTGAGTGTGTCCATTTCTGTTGTTTTTCTTAATGACGTTTCCTGACTGGGGTTTACTTTAAATCTTTTTATAATTTTAAACGATTCACAAAACAAAAAAGCCAGTCAAAAATGAATGGCTTTATAATTTGTATGGTATAAAAATTATTTTTTATGCTGCAGCTGACTGTAGATATTATGAATCAATCCATCGGCAACAGATATTTTAGGAACAAAAATCCTGCTGATATCTGACCATGACATGACGTTGTTGTAAATTTTCAAGGCATGAACCAAAACATCTGCACGGTCCTGTCTCAAATTGTATTGAGTCATTCTCTCATCTATGGTAAGCCCGGCAAATTCTTTATACACTTTTTTCAAGTAAGAAGCAGCCATCGGTTTTCCGTCTTTGGTTTTGCTTAAAGAAAAAACTTTATTGATATTTCCTCCGGAACCAATAGCAACAATAGGTTTTTTACTTACAATATTGGCTTTTATTTCTTCTTTCATTTCCTTCCAGTTGGCTTCGGCTACCAGATCATTCAGGAGACGTATCGTTCCGATATTAAATGATTTTTCATAAACCATTTTACCATTTTCATAGAAGGTAAGCTCGGTAGAACCACCGCCAACATCTACATAAAGATAGGCGAAATTTTTGTCGAGCCCTTCTGCAACATGGTTTTCATAGATTAAAGTCGCTTCTTCATCACCAGAAATGATTTCAATATCAATACCTGAAGCTTCTTTTACTTCTTTAATAATGTCCTGACCGTTGGCTGCATCACGCATTGCACTTGTGGCACACGCTCTGTAATGCTGTACGTTATAAATTCTCATCAGATCGCTGAAGATTTTCATGGAATCGAGAACCATTTTTTCTCTTTCAGCGCCGATTTTTCCCATAGTGAACACATCCATTCCTAATCTCAAAGGGATTCTTAGAAGATTAAGCTTGATGAATTCAGGCTGTTTCTGCTGAGTTTTTACTTCGTTTATTAAAAGTCTGGCTGCATTACTTCCTATGTCTATCGCTGCGATGATCATTGTGTTCGTACGTATTTTATTAAATTTCAGTTAACGAATTGAATTTACAAAAATATATTATTACTTACGTTTAAAACAAAGATTTTAGTGGACAATTATTTTTTTGCAGTCTTTGCTTTCAAATATTTGTACGTTTCTACCTGAGAACGGCATTCATCCTTATTATTTTTAATGTATTCGTTGCCCAGTTTTTTATCCAGTATTCTTGCCTTTACATTATCATGAAGCTGAATATCCAGAATATCTTTTAATTCCGTTTTTAAATTCTTATCAGTGATTTTTGCGGCGGCTTCTATTCTGTAATCAAGATTTCGGGTCATCCAGTCGGCAGAAGAAATATATAGATCTTCCGCTCCTTTATTGTAGAAATACATTACTCTTGCATGTTCCAGGTATTCATCTACAATGCTTATGGCTTTTATTTTTTCTTTAAAATCTTTTTGATTGACAGCACAGTAAATTCCTCTTACGATCATTTTTACCACTACACCGGCTTTTGCTGCTTCATAGAGCTTGGTAATAAGGATGCGGTCGCTTACCGAATTGGCTTTGATAATCATCTCCGCTTTTCTTCCTGCTCTTGCTTCCTCTATCTCTTTATCAATATGGTGAATGATTTTTTCACGCATAAATTGCGGACAAACCAAAAGGTTTTTACAGGTCTTTAATACAGTAAGATAATCCTCTTTAGGTTTTTTCAGAACGTTAAAAACTTTATTAATATCTGCCATTATTCCTCTATCTGAAGTCATTATCAGATGATCTCCGTAGATTCTGGCTGTTTTTTCGTTGAAATTACCGGTGCTTATAAATCCATATTGAATAGTCTTATTATGAGCTCTCTTTTTAATGACACACAATTTTGCGTGAACTTTTTTGTCAGGAATTCCCACTAAAACGTTTATTCCTTCAGGTTCCAGCATTTCTTTCCATTCTAAGTTGGATTCTTCATCAAATCTAGCCTGAAGTTCAAGCATTACCGTTACTTCTTTGCCATTTCTGGCAGCATTAATCAACGCATTGATTATTTTTGAGCTGCTTGCCAAACGGTAAGCGGTAATCTGAATGGATTTTACATCCGGATCCATTGCCGCTTCACGTAGAAGATCGATTACAGGATTATATTTATGGTAAGGAAAGGTAAGTAGAACATCGTGTTTCAAAATCACATCCGTTATTCTTTCACCATGTTCAAAAGCCGGATGCATGAAAGAAGTTCTTTCAACAGGTCTTTCGTATTTTTCAAAAACGTCCGGAAAATCCATGAAATGTTTAAAATTATGAATTTTCCCTCCCGGAATGATACTGTCTTTCTTCGTTAAGTTTAATTTTCGGATCAGCATTTCCAGCAGCGCTTTATCCATATCTTTATCAAAAACAAAACGGGTCGGTTTTCCTTTTCTTCTGTTCTTTAATCCTTTTTCGATTTTTTCCGCGAAATTGGTTCTGATATCATTATCCAGATCAAGTTCTGCATCTTTTGTTACTTTAAAGGCATTCGCTGCAAATTCATCATATCCGAAATACGAGAAAATATGCGGTAAATTGAAGGTAATTACGTCTTCCAACAACATCACATCTTTTTCTTCAGGATTTTCAGAAGGCAACAAAAGAAATCGTCCAACGAATCTTGAAGGAATTTCGATGATAGCATAGTTGCTGGAATATTGCCAGTCTTTTTTTCTCATCGCAACACCCAGATAAAGACTTTTGTCTCTCATGTAAGGCATCGGTGTGTTCTCATGAAGAAGGATAGGAATCACATTCGCTTCTACAACCTCGTCAAAATAATTTCTGACAAATTCTTTTTGTTTTGCTGTTAAGTTTTTTGATGTTTTAATAAAAACTTTATGATCAGCCATTTCAACCTGAATTTTTTTCCAGGTTTTGTCAAAATTCTGCTGATGCTTTATAACAATGTCATTGATTTTCTGAAGAATTTTTGAAGGAGGTTGGTAGAATGACTCGGCAATTACTTTCTCTTTAAAATCCATTGCACGTTTTAATCCTGCTACACGTACCCTGAAAAACTCATCTAAATTATTGGAAAAAATTCCTAAAAAACGGATTCTTAAATGTAAAGGTACGTTCTCGTCCATCGCTTCCTGTAAAACCCTTTCATTGAAGGCAAGCCATGTGATATCTCTTGGATTGAAGTGTAATGACATTCTCTAGTTTATATTTTATCAAAAATAATAATTCAGGAGATTATGATAGGCATGATATAGGTTAAACTTTGATTAATTTTTACAGGGGTGAATGTCAAAATTGTCTTGAATACTGTGGTTTTTATATGATGAACCGGTCTCTTTATGTTGTACTATGTCATTTTGTCACATCCTTCCGAATGGTACAGATATTGAGAAATTGAGAGTGTAAATTAATTTTAAAAATTAGAAAAAATATAAATATTATGAGTAAAATAATTGGAATTGACTTAGGAACAACCAACTCTTGTGTTGCTGTAATGGAGGGTAAAGACCCTGTTGTTATTCCTAATGCTGAAGGTAAAAGAACAACTCCTTCTATTGTAGCATTTACAGAAGACGGAGAAAGAAAAGTAGGAGATCCTGCAAAAAGACAAGCGGTAACTAACCCAAAGAAAACGGTATATTCAATTAAAAGATTTATCGGGACTCACTTCAAAGAAGATGCGAAAGAAATTTCAAGAGTACCTTATGAAGTAGTTTCTGGGCCAAACGATACTGTAAAAGTAAAAATCGACGATAGAGAATATACTCCACAAGAAATTTCTGCAATGACGCTTCAGAAAATGAAGAAAACTGCTGAAGATTATCTTGGACAGGAAGTAACAAGAGCGGTAATCACTGTTCCTGCATATTTCAACGATGCACAAAGACAAGCGACTAAAGAAGCTGGTGAAATTGCAGGTCTTAAAGTAGAAAGAATTATCAACGAACCTACAGCTGCAGCATTAGCTTACGGATTGGATAAGGCTCACAAAGATCAGAAAATTGCTGTTTATGACCTTGGTGGTGGTACTTTCGATATCTCTATCCTAGACTTAGGAGACGGTGTATTCGAAGTATTGTCTACAAACGGTGATACTCACTTAGGAGGTGATGACTTTGATGATGTGATCATCAACTGGATGGCAGATGAATTCAAAGCTGAAGAAGGTGTTGAACTTAAATCTGATGCTATTGCGTTACAAAGATTAAAAGAAGCTGCTGAAAAGGCTAAAATTGAATTATCTTCTTCGCCTCAAACAGAAATCAACCTTCCATATATTACAGCTACAGCTACAGGTCCTAAGCACTTAGTGAAGACTTTAACTAAAGCTAAATTCGAGCAGTTATCTGCAGATCTTGTAAGAAGATCTATGGAGCCTGTTGCAAAAGCATTGAAAGATGCAGGTTTATCAACTTCTGATATTGACGAAGTAATCTTGGTAGGTGGTTCTACAAGAATCCCGATCATTCAGGAAGAAGTAGAAAAATTCTTCGGTAAAAAACCTTCAAAAGGTGTTAACCCGGATGAGGTTGTAGCGATTGGTGCAGCTATCCAAGGAGGGGTATTGACTGGTGATGTAAAAGATGTTCTTTTATTAGATGTTACGCCACTTTCTTTAGGTATCGAAACAATGGGTTCTGTTTTCACTAGATTAATTGAAGCGAACACTACGATCCCAACTAAAAAATCTGAAGTATTCTCTACAGCTTCTGACAACCAGCCTGCTGTAAGCATTAGAGTGGGGCAGGGTGAAAGACCAATGTTCAACGATAACAAAGAAATCGGTAGATTTGACTTAACAGATATTCCACCAGCACAAAGAGGAGTTCCTCAGATTGAAGTTACTTTCGATATTGATGCGAATGGTATCCTAAGTGTTTCTGCTAAAGATAAAGGTACAGGTAAAGAGCAGTCTATCAAAATTCAGGCATCTTCTGGTCTTTCTGACGAAGAAATTGAAAGAATGAAAAAAGAAGCTCAGGAAAACTCTGCAGCAGATAACAAGAGAAAAGAAGAAGTAGAAATTTTTAACAAAGCTGACGGATTGATCTTCCAGACTGAAAAGCAATTGAAAGAATTCGGTGAAAAACTTTCTGCTGACAAAAAAGCAGCAATCGAAACTGCTCACACAGAATTGAAAGCAGCTTTCGAAGCTAAAAATGCTGATGATGTAAAAGCTAAAACTGAAGCTTTAGATGCAGCTTGGATGGCAGCTTCAGAAGAAATGTATGCACAAGGACAAGGTGCTGATGCAGGAGCTCAACAAACTCAAGGTCAGGCAAACGGAGCAGAAGATGTTCAGGATGCAGACTTCGAAGAAGTGAAATAATTAAGCAGTTTTAAACTGACTCAATAGAAAATCCCCGAGCGTAAGCGAGGGGATTTTTTTGTTTAATAATTGGAAACTTAGACTTTATCATCCTTTGAGTTTTGTTAATTTTTTATAAGTATCAAAAGCAGAATTTTATTCTAAATACAAACAAAAAATCTTACATTCGTACAACTTAAAACCAAAAAACAAAATCAAATGAAATTTTCAAGAATCTTGATGATACTGGGATTATTCCTATTTCAGTTAAATTTCGCTCAGGAAAAAGCGGATGTTGTATTAAACAAAGCACTTACTGAAGCAAAATCAAAAAATAAAAATGTACTTCTCGTTTTTCATGCCTCATGGTGCAAATGGTGTCATGTGATGGAAAAAAATATGAACCTTCCGGAAACCAAGCCAATTTTTGAAAAGAAATTTGTCACAGCGTATGTTGATGTTCAGGAAATGAAGGAGAAGAAAACACTTGAAAATCCAGGTGGAGAAGAGTTGATGAAAAAATATAAGGGAGAAAATGCAGGACTTCCGTTTTGGTTGGTCCTGAATCCGAAAGGTGAAGTTCTTACCGATTCTTTTAATGAAAAAGGAGAGAATCTTGGATGTCCTTCAACAGCAGAAGAGGTTGCTACTTTTACTGCAAAATTAGAGAAATCTTCAAAAATGAATAAAAACGAACTTCAAATTGTAGAGAAGGTTTTTACGAAAAAGAATTAATAAAAAAACTCCCCGAACATTTTGATCGGGGAGTTTTATTTTTATTTACCAAAGAATATTTTATCCTGTTTTCGCTGATCATTGTAGATCACCTGAAAACTTACGGGCATATTTTGATACAAAAGTTTCCAGTGTTGGATTTTTCCATGTTTCTTAAAGCTCTCAAATGAACGTACGAAGATATTTTCAATAATGCTTTTTACATACGAATCCCCGTTTTTATAGATCATATCCATAAGTTTTATGTGATGGGCAATGATGTTAACCTTCGATTCCTGCAAAAGCCTTTTTAAGTAATTAATAGTTGTTTGAATAACGCCTGCAAAATTATCTTGTAAAGACAATTGTGTGATTTCGTTTCGTAAAGGTGGGTAGAAAAATTTTAAATACTCCATAGCTGTTTTCTGGTTGATAGCTTGCATATTTACGTTCACCATAATTTATTATTTTTCAAGTACCAATATGGCAGCGAAAAGTATACCAAGGTGCTGGTAAAATAAACAATTAACTATTTTTTATAATCATCGGAGATGATGAACTGGAAATAACTTTACTATCTCTGTTTATCAATGCTTTTCAGGTTTTTGAATTTCTTGATTGTTTTATGTAAGATGTTGATTTTTAATACTATTTTGAGTTTGTTATTGGAACTGTTTCTGTAATGAAACGGATCAAAAATGTAATGAAAATTATTGTGACAATGATGTAAATGTGTCTTAAAAAACTCTGCCAATTCATCAAGTGAATGACAGAAAATCACTTTTAAATACCATAATGAAATTGTAAAAACAAGTATCAAAATGATAAGGCTTTCTCAGAATGAAAATCTGTGGAGTATATGAGATAATTAATATCTTTGCAATCCATAAAAATCAAAAATGTTTTCAAAAATTATAGTACACAGAGTCGGAAATAAAATCAACGCAGAATCTTTAATACTTTCTCAGGAAGAATTGCAGTTGGAAGAAGGAATGGCAGAGCTGTTGGAAAATTACTTTTTGGGTTCGTTCAAATCTGAAGAGACTTTCCATTTTTATAGCGATTCTTATTTGGTAAATAACCCTATTTACAGTGCTGTATCTGAAATTTTTGATGACAAGGCAAAGTTTCTTTGGGAATCTGAGAATATTGCAAAACACCTTTTTGAAGCTGCTGAAAATCCAAGAGTTCAGGGTGGAGAATTGTTTGTGGTTTATTTTGAAAATGAAAGAGAAAATGGTGAAAAAGTTGATAAAATCGGTATTTTTAAAACGGAAAAAAGAGAATCTTTCTTAAAAATTTCTCCTCAGGATGAAAGCTTTGAAATTGAAAAAGATATGGGAATCGGTTTGTCTAAAATTGACAAAGCAGCTTTAATCTACAATAATGATAAAGAAACCGGTTATGTACTTTCTGTTGTTGACAACAACAAAAACGGGGATATGTACTATTGGTTTGAAGACTTTTTAAAAGTAAAGCAGCGTGATGATGAATATTTTCACACGCAGGAAGCTTTAATGGTGTATAAAGACTATATCACGAAGCAGTTGCCTCAGGAATTTGAAGTGTCCAAAGCAGATCAGGCTGATTTTTTAAATAAATCGATCAATTTCTTTAAAGAAAAAGAAGAATTCAAATTGGATGAATTTGCGAATGAAGTTTTAGGAGATGAACATGTAATCGAAAGTTTTAACAATTTTAAGACCGATTATGAACAGGATATGCAGATCAATATTGCAGAAGAGTTTCCGATTAATGAAGCTGCAGTGAAAAAAACGCAAAGACATTTCAAGAGTATCATTAAATTGGATAAGAACTTCCATATCTATATTCATGGTGACCGTCAGAAACTGGCAACAGGCGAAGACGAAAAAGGGAAGTATTATATGCTGTATTTTGATAAAGAAGTGTAATTTTAGCTTATTTGCTTAAAATTTTCTCTATTGCAAAATCATAAAAAATAATCATTTTTTAGTGATAAAGCACAAATAATTTTAGTTGTAAAAATTAGAGTTATTTGTGCTTTTTACGTGTTTAAATTGTTATTCTTTCGATGTTTTTTTGATGAAAAATAATAATAACTCTAATTTTTTTTATTGGAGTTATTTTGTTTTTAATTTTTATAAATCCTTTATTTGTGGTATTTATGTTGATTTTTTTAATTTTATAATTGAAAAAAGATAATTTTTTTAACAACTGTATGTTTTTTTGTTATACATTTGTCTAAACTAAACACGAAGGCCAATGAAAAATCAATACTTAAACTACTATTTCTTAGAATAATATCTTTCTTAGATTTTTGTAAGATACGACTATAATTTCCCAAATTTTTATTTGATGATTCAATTGACATGACTTGTCGGCTTGTTGATTCGGTAAGAGAATGGAATTATTTGAACCACTGTAGAAAATTTACTTTTCTATACCTTATTTCGTTGTGAATTTTTAATGATTAAGACAATGAAAAATTACTATTTAAGCAGGCATTTTTAACAGCCTTTTTCTCGAGATTTTGTAAGATACAACTATAATCCAACAGACTGTATATGGATTTATGGCTGACTTTGTAGGCTTCTCACAGCCTTACTATTGATTATATTTTTAATTTAAGATCAATATCATGTATTTACAAAAATATACTTTTTTAATCATCAATTTTTTGGCTGCTTTATTGTTCTGTACGAACGTGAATGCACAAATAACGGTTGATGGTAATACAAATGACTGGGCATCGGCACTCAACTCGCAGCCGCTTAAAGCTTTTGTACGAGATGCAAACGATACCAATGATGATTCTTTTACACAGGGATCATCGGATATAGGATTAATTTCTTCATGGAAATGGAGCAATGGACAAACCAATAACAAAGGAGATATTTCGAATGCTGCTGCAGTAATGATCGGAAATAAGATTTATTTTGCAGGGGACAGAACTGCCATCAACGGAAGTGCTCAGATTGGTTTTTGGTTTTTTAAACGAGGGGTAGCCAAAGGAACTGAACCCGATTTTGTTGGAGTTCATGAAATTGGCGACTTACTGGTTTTATCAAACTTTACCAATGGAGGTGGGGTTTCGGAACTTCGTATTTACCGTTGGGTTGGTTCTGGAGGATCTGATAATCAGTTGGACCTGATAGCTACTACTTTTGACGGATTTGTGAATCAGACCTATCAACCAACACCTGTTTATCCTAGCTGGACATATCAAGGCAATAATGTACCGTCAGTAGGGGTTCCCCCTCCTAATGTATATGCAACAGGTTCCTTCTTTGAAGGTTCTATAGATTTATCGCTGTTCGGATTAGATCCTTGTTTCTCTAGTTTTTTATTGGAAACTAGAAATTCACCGTCTGTTACGGCTGCTTTGCAGGATTTTGCAGGAGGAAAATTTAATTCTATGCCAGATCCACCTACAGTAACCAATGCAGAAAGATGTGGACCGGGTGCTATAACCTTATCGGCTAATTGTACAACAGGTAATGGAGTAAGATGGTACAGTGCTGCTTCTGGAGGCAACCCGTTAACTACAGCAGATGGTGTTTCAGCTAATGGAACTTCTCTGACTGTGAATATTACGTCTAATGTAACTTATTATGTGGCCTGTGTCAGAAGTGGAGGTCAATGTGAAAGTGAAAGAGTTCCTGTAACCGGTACGATAAAATCACCACCAACGGTAACATTATCAGGTGGCCCTATTTTATGTCATGGCGGTACTGCTACACTTACTGCAACAGTAAACGGAGGTTCAGGAAATTATTCTTATGCATGGATGAAAGATAATAATCCATTCAACAACCCTGGTGGTGGCAATATAATTCAAAATGCAGGCCCAGGAATGTATTCTGTAATTATTACGGATACTACGCAAGGTTGTACTTCAGCTCAGTCTAACAGTGTTACTCTGACAGATCCGGCTGAAATTATTCTAAGCATAGATTCAGGCAGTATTTTATGTCATGGTGGAGTTGCTACTTTAACTGCTAATGCCAGCGGAGGTAGTGGAAGTTATACTTATTTATGGTCAAACGGAGAGACTACTCAAAGCATACAAGCAGCAGCAGGTTCTTATTCCGTAAGCGTAACCGATGCGAACTCATGTTCAAAATCTGCATCAACTACCCTTACCGAACCAGAACAATTGGCTGTCAATATTGGTAATACTCCGATTTTATGCCACGGCGGAATGTCTACTTTAACCGCAAATGTAAGTGGAGGAACCGGAAGTTATACTTATTTATGGTCTAATGGTGAAACTACTGCAAGCATACAAGTTGGAGCAGGTTCTTATTCCGTAAGTGTAACCGATGCGAATTCTTGTAGTGCATCAGCTTCCGTTACCGTTTCCGAACCAGAACAATTGGCTGTTAATATTGGTAATACTTCGATTTCATGTCATGGCGGAATGTCTACTTTAACCGCAAATGTAAGTGGAGGAACCGGAAGTTATACTTATTTATGGTCTAATGGTGAAACTACTGCAAGCATACAGGCTGGAGCAGGTTCCTATTCCGTAAGTGTAACCGATGCCAACTCATGTAATGCATCAGCTTCCATTACCGTTTCTGAACCAGAACAATTGGCTGTTAATATTGGTAATACTCCGATTTTATGTCACGGTGGAATGTCTACATTAACCGCTAATGCAAGTGGAGGAACAGGAAGTTATACTTATTTATGGTCAAACGGAGCGACTACACCAAGCATACAGGCTGGAGCAGGTTCCTATTCCGTAAGTGTAACCGATGCCAACTCATGTAATGCATCAGCTTCCATTACCGTTTCTGAACCAGAACAATTGGCTGTCAATATTGGTAATACTCCGATTTTATGTCACGGCGGAATGTCTACATTAACTGCTAATGCAAGTGGAGGAACCGGAAGTTATACTTATCTATGGTCCAACGGAGCCACTACTCAAAGCATACAAGTTGGAGCAGGTTCCTATTCTGTAAGTGTAACCGATGCCAACTCATGTAGTGCTCCAGCGTCTATTACCGTTTCTGAACCGGAACAATTGGCTGTCAATATTGGAAGTACTCCGATTATATGTTATGGCGGAATGTCTACCTTAACGGCTAATGCAAGTGGAGGTACAGGAAGCTATAGTTATTTATGGTCCAACGGAGCAACCACTCAAAGCATTCAGGTTTCTGGAGGTTCTTATTCAGTGAAAGTTACGGATCAAAACTCTTGTAATGCTCAGGCTTCAATTACTGTTGTTGCACCTAGTCCTTTAACTTTAACCATTAATAAAGGAGATGTTATCTGTCTAGGAGGAACAGCAACAGTAAGTGCCAATGTAACGGGAGGAATGCCACCTTATTCTTATCTATGGTCTAATGGAGCTACTACTCAAACTGTAAACTTACCGATCGGTAATTTCTCAGTAATAGTAACAGATTCCAACGGATGTACTATTTCTAAGGATTTTGAAGTAAAAATGCTTACTTGTAACGGCTTTACAACTGTTACCCAAGGAGGATGGGGTGCGAAAGCGGCAGGAAACAATTGGGGTAAATACAGAGATAATAATTTTGCTTCAGCATTCCCTACCGGTTTAACTATTGGCGCCGGAAGCAGATTCTTGAAATTGACTACTGCAAAAGCTGTAGATGATTTCTTGCCAAGCGGAACAACTCCAAGAGCGTTGAATGCCGGAACCATGGTAAATCCTGGAAGCAGTTATAGTAATGTATTAGCAGGACAAGTTGTGGCATTAACTCTAAGTCTTAGATTTGATCAGGTGAACCCATCATTCTCTTCTTCAGCAACATGGTTGGGTGACCTTATTGTTGTCTCCGGAACATTTGCAGGCTGGACTGTTAATCAGGTATTAGCAGAAGCTAATAATGTTTTAGGTGGAGTTGCATCAAGCTATTCTGCAGATCAAATGAATGCAATTGTAGATGCAATCAATAATAATTACGATGGAGGAACAGTGAATTTAGGTTTATTAGGTTGTCCTTGTTCATCTAATGTTAAACCATTGGCAAAAGATTCTACAGGAAATGGAGAAGTAATGACTAAAAATCCAAACGCTTCTGTAAATGACGATTCTAAAGTATATCCTAATCCAACAAGAGGAGATATTAACTTAAGCTTCGAAAATGCAGATGGTGGAAATGTAAGTGCTTACTTGTTTAATTCCAGCGGAAGAATGGTTGCAGATTTAAGCAAAAATGTTTCTAGACATGGAAACAGAGTAACGATAAGCTATCAAAATTATAGTTTATTAGAAGGTATTTATATTTTAAGTGTAAAAGCCTCTAAGTTTGAAAAATCATATAAAATCATGATAAGAAAATAATTCTTATTGTTCTACAATTCAGTTTTTTATGGAACCCTCTGGAAATACAGAGGGTTTTTTATTGAGATTATTTCTTCCTGAAAAACAAAGATCTGCTATATTCATAATTCATTCTTGCGATATTCAACACAGAAATTTCTTGTGGGCATTCAACTTCACAGGCTTCAGTATTGGAGCAATGGCCAAAATGTTCAGAATCCATTTGGTTGACCATATTGAGAACCCTTTCGCTTCGTTCTTCTTTTCCTTGTGGAAGCAAAACCATATGAGAAATTTTTGCTGAGGTAAATAAAGCTGCACTTCCGTTTTTACAGGTTGCAACACACGCTCCACAACCAATACACGCTGCTGAATCAAAAGCTTCTTCAGCAGTTTGATGAGTAACGGCAATAGCTGTCGCATCAGGAGCTTGCCCTGTATTTACAGAAACAAAACCACCCGAAGAAATAATTCTGTCAAAAGCAGAACGGTCAACTTTTAAATCTTTTTTCACAGGAAAAGCCAACGCTCTGAAAGGTTCAATGACAATGGTTTCTCCATCCTTGAAAGAACGCAGATGAAGCTGACAGGTTGTGGTGTGTTCTAAAGGTCCGTGAGCCAATCCGTTAATCATCACTCCGCATTGCCCGCAAATTCCTTCACGACAATCGTGGTCAAATTCTATGGGTTCATCTCCTTCAACAATCAATTTTTCGTTTAAGGTATCCAGCATTTCAAGGAAAGACATATGAGGATTTAAAGCGGTCAAATCATAATTCACCAGTTTTCCTTCACTTTGATGATCTTTCTGTCTCCATATTTTAAGGTGTAAATCCATAATTTTTGTGTTTCTTATTTGTAACTTCTCACAGTTGGCTGTATTTCTTCAAAAATCAAAGGCTCTTTGATAAGTTCAGGTTCTTTATTTTCACCTGTCCAGTTCCATGCGGAAATGAACTGAAATTCAGTATCATTTCTTAGTGCTTCTCCGTCTGGAGTTTGAAATTCTTCCCGGAAATGCGCTCCGCAAGATTCATTTCTGGTTAAAGCATCATAACACATCAGCTCACCGATTTCAAAATAATCGGCAACTCTACCAGCTTTTTCAAGTTCGGTATTCATGGTATTGCCTTGTCCTGAAACTTTAACGTCTTTATAAAATTCCTGTTTCAGTTTCCTGATTTCTTTAATGGCGTACTTCAAACCTTCTTCATTTCGGGCTAAACCACAATAATCATACAGCAGTTTCCCTAAGGTTTTATGGAAATAATCAACTGTTTTTGTTCCATTAATACTGATAAAACTTTCAATTTGTTGTTGTACGTGACTTTCTGCTTTTTCAAATTCAGGGTTTTCTGTCGAAATTTTTCCAGTGTGAATTTCTTGGGATAAATAATTGGCAATCGTGTAGGGTGCAATAAAATATCCATCAACAGAAGCTTGGAGTAAAGAATTTGCTCCCAGTCGATTGGCGCCGTGATCGGCAAAATTAGCTTCTCCCAAAGCGAATAATCCGGGAATTGTGGTCATTAATTCATAATCTACCCAAAGTCCGCCCATCGAAAAGTGTGCAGAAGGGGAAATCATCATTGGCTCTTTATACGCATCATATCCTGTGATTTTAAGATACATGTCAAATAAATTTCCATATTTCTCCTGAATTTTTTCTTTTCCTTGTTCTTGAATAGCTTTGGAAAAATCAAGATATACTGCATTTTTCAACGGTCCAATTCCAAAACCGGCATCTATTCTTTCTTTTGCAGCTCTTGAAGAAATGTCTCTCGGAGCTAAATTTCCAAAAGCGGGATATCGTCTTTCCAAATAATAATCTCTTTCATCTTCGGGGATATCATTAGGCTTTCTGGACTCATTTTCTTTTAATGGAACCCAAATTCTGCCGTCATTTCTCAAAGATTCCGACATCAACGTTAATTTTGACTGATAATCTCCGGATTGTGGAAGTGACGTCGGGTGCACCTGAATCCAGCTTGGGGAAGCCATCAATGCTCCTTTTTTATGTGCTCTCCAAATCGCCGAACCATTGCAACCCATTGCTAGAGTCGATAAATAATAGATTTTTCCGTAGCCTCCCGTTGCTAAAACAACAGCGTGAGCAGAATGTCTTTCAATTTCTCCGGTGTCCAAATTTCTAACGATAATTCCTCTTGCTTTTCCTTCTATGACAACCAGATCCAGCATTTCATGTCTTGAAAATAACTGAACGCTTTTCTTTCCAACCTGTCGCATCAAAGCCTGATAAGCTCCCAGAAGTAATTGTTGTCCGGTTTGTCCTCTCGCATAAAAAGTACGGCTCACCTGAACACCGCCAAAAGAACGGTTATTGAGATAGCCTCCATATTCTCTGCCAAAAGGAACACCTTGTGCAACGGCTTGATCGATGAGGTTCAAAGAACATTCTGCCATTCGATAAACATTGGCTTCACGCGCTCTGAAATCTCCACCTTTCAACGTATCTACAAACATTCGGTAAACACTGTCGCCATCATTTTTATAATTTTTGGCCGCATTTACTCCGCCTTGAGCTGCTACGGAATGTGCTCTTCTGGGGCTGTCCTGAAAACAGAAGGATTTCACATTATAACCCATTTCGCCCAAAGATGCGGCAATAGAACTTCCTGCTAATCCCGTTCCAACAACGATTACGTCTAGTTTTTTTCGATTGGCCGGATTAACGAGCTTGGCAGTTTTTTTATAATTTTCCCATTTTTTATCTAAGGGCCCTTCCGGTATTTTTGAATTTAAAATCATGACTTTTCAATTTAACGGTAAGTGAAGAATACATAAATCGGCATTAAAGCAAATCCAATACTGATGATGACTGAATAAGCGATTCCAACAGTTTTAAACGATTTCACAAATTTCGGGTGGGAGAGTCCTAAAGTTCTGACGGCACTGTGAATTCCGTGAATTAAATGGTAGCACAAAGCAATCATGGAGATGACGTAAATTAAGACATACCACCATTCTTTAAAGACGGTTACGACCAAAATGTACAAGTCTTTATTTCCATTTTCATCCAATGGAGGATTCCCGAATTTGTAGATATACCAGAAATTCTGAAAGTGAATGACAAGAAAAATTAAAATCAGTGTTCCTAAAATTCCCATATTTCTGGAGTACCATTTGCTGGCACTTCCACGTTGGTCTGATTGATAATTTCCGCCTGATTTTTTATTGTTTATTGTAATGATTAATCCATTCAATGCATGAAGGATAATACTTGCATACAAAACATAGGAAACAATTTTAATGACAATATTTCCTGACAGAAAATGAGAATAGGCGTTAAATTGAAGATGTGCCTGTTCCTGAGGTAAAAAAAGCTGAAGATTTCCCAAGAAATGAATCAACAGAAAGAAGCTCAGGAAAAGTCCTGTAAGACACATCAGCATTTTTCTTGATAATGTAGACAGCATATTTTTTTATTTTTGATTAATAGTTTGAAGATGGAAGATGGATGTTGGAAGTTTCTGAGACGTAATATTAAAAACTTCCAGCTTTGAGCTTCCATCTTCCCACTTTTAATAATATCCTAAAATTTTCATCCAAAGTCCACCGACTCCCATGTAGATAATCAACAGTACAATTCCTATTTCAAGACCTCGAAGCCACCATGCTTTCAGGTCAACATATCCGCTTCCAAAGAAAACCGGAGCCGGACCGTGGCCGTAATGGGTCAAAACACCGTAAATTGAACCCATGAATCCAAGCATCATCGCTAATAACATCGGAGGAATTCCTACGGCAACACCAACTCCTAATAAAGCGGCGTACATGGCTGCAACATGAGCTGTTGCACTTGCAAAAATATAATGACTGAAGAAATACACCAGAACAATTACAGGGAAGGCAACCGTCCAGGTCATACCACCGATTTTTTGTTTAATCAGATCACTGAACCAGCCAATGAATCCCAGTTCATTCAATGAACTTGCCATCATCACCAGAACGGCAAACCAGACAATGGTGTCCCAAGCTCCTTTTTCGGATTTTACATCTTCCCAAGTTAAGACTGAAGTTAAAAGAAGTAATGTTAAACCAATGAAAGCTGTTGTAGTCGCATCAATGGATAAAGCACCACCGAAAATCCAAAGTGCCAGTAAAATGAAGAATGCCAATAACATTAACCATTCGTTTTTAGAAATAGGACCCATTTCTTTCAACTTTTGAGCTGCCATTTTAGGAGCATCGCCGGTTTTCTTTAATTCAGGCGGATATAATTTATACAAAACTAAAGGTACTACGAAGAAAGCTACTAAGCCCGGAACAAAACCTGCGGCTGCCCAAGACATCCAGGTAATATTAATTCCTAAATTGGCTGCAAATTTCTGACACATCGGGTTACTCGCAGTCCCTGTTAAAAACATGGAAGATGCGATGAGGTTCATATAATAACTGTTTAATGTTAAAAATGAACCTAATTTTCTATGGGTTTCAGGTTTTTCAGGAACAGAATCAAAGCTTATTGCCATTGATTTCATAATGGGATAAATAATTCCACCTCCTCTTGCTGTGTTGCTCGGAATAGCAGGAGCTAAGCACATATCTGCCAATCCTAATCCGTAAGCCAATCCTAAAGAGCTTTTTCCAAAAACCCGGATAAATAAAAATGCAATACGATTTCCTAATCCAGTTTTAATAAATCCACGAGCAATAAAAAACGAAATACCAATCAACCAGATAACCTTATCTCCAAATCCTGAAAGTGCTTTTGTAATAGATTTTCCGGCATCTCCAGGAGCGACAACTTGTGTAAGTGCTGTAAAACCGATGGCCATCATACACATGGTTCCCATTGGAGCAGCCTTTAAAATAATTCCTAAAATAGTGGCTGCAAAAATGGCAAATAAATGCCAAGCGTTTTCTGTAACGCCTTTCGGAGCCGGAATAAACCATATGATAAGAGCAATGGCAAATGTGATTGCGACAGCTTTGATATTAATTTCTTTCATAATAGTTAGTTTTTAAAGATTAAAATCTACTTTGTACCTGAACAATGAATAGATTATTGTTGTATTGTGTGGTATTCTCTCTCTGATATTTGTAACGGTCGAACTGCATTCCGAGTTGGATTCTTGCACCATAATTTTTCAAAAACTCTAAACCGAACATTGGCGTAATGGTTTGTCTGGGATTTGAATTTAATCTGAAATTAGTATCCAGGTATTCGTAACGGCAAGATAATTCGAAAGCGCTCAGATTTCTGTGATTGATTTCATATCTTACATTTGGGAGGAAATAGGCACCACGAATTAAGTATTGATCAGGATTTTCAGGTCTGAGTTCCGGAGCAACGGCAAAATACAGCGGATGGTTGGTTGCTTGTTTTGCTTCGAGTTGCATATCCAGACTCCATTTCGGATCAAATTGAATAAGTGAGCTTAGATCTATACCGACCGCATATATTTTTTTGCTGAAAACTTCTCCGACACCGCCATTTAAGCCCAGATTTAAATTGTGTTTTTTATCCAGACCAAACACCAGTCTGGTTGAATACTGTTTCCCGTCGTCATTATCGTTCACCTGATTTTTACCATTCCCGTTTACAAGAGAAAAAGCATATTGAAAGGGAATTTCACCCAACTTTAATTGTCCTGTTGCAGAAAGTCCGATCTGGAAACTTGTCCAGCCTAATTTTCCGAATTCTGTATATTGGTTTGACCAGTCCAACGATTTAATAATATCAATAGGGTAGGTTTCTTCAATCCCGAACCAAGGTCTGAATTGCCCCACAGTAAGGGCTAATTTCGGATTGAAAGTATATTTTAAATAAGCATTTTCAAGAACTCTGCCTTTCGGATCATTTTTAAAATCTGCCAAATTAGCCAGTGCAACCACTTCAGTACGTTTGCTTATCTGTGCACGAACCTGAACCCTCATGTATTTTACCATGAAATTATTGCTGACTCCGGTTTCATCGGTGTGATGAAGTCCATTTACATCAACATCTTTCGACATTCCGACAAGATAGCGGGCCTGAAAAAGACCTTTGATCTGCAGAACGGGATATTTTACATTGTCTTCCTTTGATTCGGTTTGTATGGAATCCGGGATCTGTGCGATTGCTGTAGAACAAACTAGCATAAAGCAAAGCAACAGACTCTTTTTAATTGAGAAAAAAGCCATATTGTTTGTGTTTGATAGAAATATTGTTATTAGTTTAATCCTAAAAATTTGAAGGGAGTAGATTCTTTAAAATTTGAATTTGCTTTTCCGTTGTAGGTTTGAAAATTACTTAAATCAAGTTTCATTATTTTTCCTTTTGCACTTAAATCAAATTCTTTAAGGTCTACCCAAAATGTATTGGGTGTAAAAACAGTTTCGAAATAATACACCAGATTTTTCTGGTCGGAAACGGAGCGCCATCTTGTGGAAGAAATATTAGGTTCTGTTTCTGAAGAGATTCCATAAGGTACCGAACAGTTTCTGATGACACTGAAAACACTTGCAACAGCCGTTCTCGGATCCGAAGTTTTAGGAATGGCATTGATATAATATGATGCTCTCACAAAACGATCTGCAGCGCGGTTGGTTCCCGGAAGCATTACCGTTCCCGGAATTCCTTTCCAGTAGTTGTTTAAAGCGAGTTGTTCGTCAAAAACCGGAGAATTGGTCATTACGTTATACTCAGGAGAGTGGTGAATAATGAGTTTTCCATTGATGTATTCAAAAACAGCATTATCTCCGGAAGCATCGGAAAGGGAAAGATGAACTGTTGTAAATCTTTCAGTTCCCGGAATATAATCGCTTACGATAACGAATTTTTCTTTTTTTGCCTGTTCTACTGCTTCTTTCACTGTGGCGAAATTATCTAAGAAGTATTGTGCCCATAATGAAATGGCAATTCCTTTTTTTCTGCCTTTAGGATCGAATTTCGGATATTGTGATTCTCCGAGCCAGAGAAGATTGGCAACCAGACCTTTTTCGTTCATACCATCGGAAGAGGCAATATCCCATGAAGTACTGACTACACTTCCATATTTTGAGGTCCATTTTTCAGAAAGAGATCCGACTTCTCCTGTTCTGTCGATTCCTTTAGGGAGAATCCATAAATTGGCAGGAATCTCATCACGCCAATCCATAGATCGGGCAGTAATGATGGTGTTTTCAGGACCTTTGTAAACCACTCTTGTACAGGCTTCGGAAGGATTCCATAATCCTATAGAAAGAATGAAAGAAAAGAAAAGTAAGGGAAATTTTTTCATATTGATAAATTTTTAGTCAGCAGAATTATGTTGAGTTTCTAAAAGAAATATTCAATGAAATTTTAATTGATTTCAATATTTGGTGATATAAATTTAATGAAATTTTATTGAATTAACATTTTTTTTCTAAAATTTAATATGAAATACATGTTAAAAATCATAATCCTGTTGTTGGGATAAACTGTTGTTAATTTTTACCAAGATGAAAAAAAACTATACGAATTAGTAGAGGATTACAGCGGAAATAAGCAGAGTTTTTTATTGATAATCAATTAATTGTTAAAAATTCAATTATAGTTCCTGAAAAATTGCTCAATTTTTCAGGAATTATTAAATTTGGGAGTTAAAATTTTTGACAAAACTTTATACAATAAATTTTAAAAAAAGTATACATTATGAAAGTAACTGTAGTAGGAGCAGGCGCTGTAGGGGCAAGCTGTGCAGAATACATCGCTATGAAAAACTTCTGTTCAGAGGTAGTTTTAGTAGACATTAAAGAAGGATTTGCTGAAGGTAAAGCAATGGATTTGATGCAAACAGCATCGTTGAACGGATTTGATACAAAAATTACCGGAACAACAGGAGATTACAGTAAAACTGCAGGTTCTCATGTAGCTGTTATCACTTCAGGGATTCCAAGAAAACCTGGAATGACGAGAGAAGAATTGATCGGAATCAACGCAGGAATTGTAAAAGAAGTTACTGAAAACTTGGTAAAACATTCTCCAAACGTAATTATTATTGTGGTTTCTAACCCAATGGATACAATGGCTTATCTGGTACACAAAACTTCTGGTCTTCCTAAAAACAGAATTATCGGAATGGGAGGTGCTTTAGATTCTGCAAGATTTAAGTACAGATTGGCTGAAGCATTAGAAAGTCCAATTTCTGATGTAGACGGAATGGTAATTGCAGCTCACAGTGATACAGGTATGCTTCCTCTATTGAGCAAAGCAACTAGAAATGGTGTTCCTGTAACAGAATTTTTAGATGAAGAACAACAAAAATATGTAATCGAAGAAACTAAAGTAGGAGGAGCAACTCTTACAAAATTATTAGGAACTTCTGCTTGGTATGCTCCAGGTGCGGCAGTTTCTGTAATGGTTCAGGCAATTGCATGTGATCAAAAGAAAATGATTCCTTGTTCTCTAATGCTTGAAGGAGAATACGGACAAAATGATATCTGCTTAGGTGTTCCTGCAATTATTGGAGCAAATGGTGTGGAAAAAATTGTAAACATTACCCTTACTGCAGAAGAGCAATTGAAGTTTGCTGAAGCGGCTCAGGCTGTAAGAGAAGTAAATGGTGATTTAAAGTTTTAATTTACAACACTATATAAATAAAAACCGCGCCCGAAGGGCGCGGTTTTTTATGAAACAGATTTTAAATAACGTTTATAATGAATAACGTTATCTATTAGCGGAAATTTAAAGAATCTTTAGATTAATTTTAAAAAATAGGGGTAGGAAAGAAAAAAGTTGAGATTTAGGTATTTTTTACTAATTTAATCGCCGATTAGTTTTAGAGGGAAAATGACGTATACAATTACAGATAGATTGAAAAAAACAGGATTCAGTATGAATCCGCTAAGCTATGTTATTGAAAGAAATCAGGGCAAAAAAGACTTTAATACCTTAGAGTATTTTAATGTTTGGTTTGTGTTTGATGATTTGGAAATGATCGTAGAAGGTCACAGCTATGATGTAAAAGGAATCAGTACTGTTTTTATCGGTCCACATAAAAGTATAAGTTTTAAGGATTGTGAAGGAAAAGAAGCGTATGTATTTTCCTTTTCGTCGATCTTTTATGAACAATCTTCCACAGATTCTGTGTTCCTAAATTCTGCTCTGTTTTTTCATTATGGGAGCGAAATTTTTATTTCTCCATATACTGGTGACGTTCCTAAAGAGATTATGAGGTATTTTCTGGTAAACCGATTGTTGGATTTTCAGAAAAAAGATGAAAGACTTTTCGTTTCCGCTGCTCATAATACTCTTGAAACAATAATACTTGATGCATTATTGGCAATCAATAATGAAGAGATTGAAAAGGATGAAAAACTTGAATACGTATCTTATGTTAACAGGTTTAGGGTAATGCTTCAAAGGGATTTCAAAACGGAGAAAAAAGTTTCTTATTATGCAAGTGCTCTTCACATTTCTACAAGAAAGCTTACGAGCATGACCGAATTTATTGCCGGAAAATCGGCAAAGGAAATCATTATTGATAAGTTGGTGAATGAGTTTGAAAAATCTGTAAAATATACAACGCTTACGATCTCTGAAATTTCCTATCAGTTAGGATTTTCGGATGAGGCCAACTTTACCAATTTTATCAAAAAACATACAGGAAAAAAACCTACAGAATTCAGAAGTCTTGTAAGTTGTGTCTTTCCGTTTTCGATTTAATTTTTTAACGTTTTTAAAATTCGTTCAAATTCCAGTTTTCAAAAATGTCTTTGTTTTTATGAAAAGATGATGTTTTTAAACCAACACATCAAAACTCATAAATAAAGCCGTTTCTGTGGAATCATTATACAATTTTGTATTAATTCCGGTGATGGAGAACCCTGCATTTTGATAGAACTGTATTGCTGGATAATTAGTATTTTGTGTTTCAAGCTCAACGAGTCTGCATTGCAGTTCTCTTGCTTTTCGGTTGACATTTTTAATGAATAACTTTCCGATGTTTTGCCTGCGGAATTTCTCACAGATCAATATGTTTTCAATAAAAAGACTATTATTCCATGTTCTGAAATCACAGATCATCCAACCGATTAATTCATCATTTTCAAAAGCTCCGAAGGAATTCTCCTGATTAATAATTTCATTAAGATGATCAATATCTTCATCATTGGTTTCCCATACTTTTTTATAATATTGAGTTTTCTCTCTTAAACTGAATTCAAAAGAACTTCCCATTTTAATAGTGGAAACACTAAAAACCTTATCGGTTTCATAACCATTCAATCCCCAGTTTAGAGTAGGATTGGAAGTGAGCTTTTCTAGTTTTTTGATTTCTATTTCCATTGAAAATTTGAAGTTTTCGATCCGAAAATATTTCCTTTAGTGGCATAAAGAACAATCTGTATAAATATCAAAATTAAAATGATAATTGATCTGGTAACAGCGCTTTCAGAACGTCGATCCATGTTGGCGTTTATCTGATTTATTTTACTTACTGCAAATTGTTTTAATTCATTAATATCTGTAAAGCTGTTTATTTTAGAAATTTCAGAATTACTTTCTGCATGATTAAGAGTAGCCATGATATTAATAAGATCCGCATTACTGAAAAACAGCCATCCAAACAAAATTATAGAAACAAAAAGAAGAAAAGGTCTAATAATTTTCATTACTGAAGTTTATTTTGATTGGAAAATTTGAATTTGGAATGTCTTCAAATTTAATCAAAATTTCACACACCAAAATTTTTAAAACCCGTAAATTTGTTCTCAATAAAATTTTACTGAATGCTTAGGAAAATTTCGATTGCGGCGGTTACTTTGTTATCCGTTTTTACAATCAATGCGCAGAAGAACAAAAATTCACAATTAGAAAGACCGAAATTGGTAGTCGGTTTGGTAGTAGATCAGATGAGGTGGGATTACCTGTATCGTTTTTACAATAAATATGGTAACGAAGGTTTCAAAAGGTTGTTAGGAACGGGATATTCTTTAAATAATGTTCATATTCCTTATGTTCCTACCGTTACCGCGTTAGGTCATACTTGTATTTATACGGGATCGGTTCCGGCTATTCACGGGATTGCAGGGAATGACTGGACTGATAAGGAAACAGGTCAAAATGTATATTGTACAACTGACGAGAGTGTAACACCGGTAGGAACAACCAATGCAAAAATTGGTAGTCACTCTCCGAAAAACCTTTGGTCTACAACAGTTACGGACGAATTGAGATTGGCAACTAATTTTCAGGGAAAAGTAATCGGGGTTTCATTGAAAGACAGAGCTTCGATCTTACCGGCTGGTCACAATCCAAACGGGGCTTTTTGGTTTGATGATTCTTCAGGAAATTTCATTACAAGTTCTTGGTATATGAATGATTTGCCACAATGGGTGAAATCTTTCAATTCTCAGAATTTACCGGATCAATTGGTAGCAAACGGTTGGAATACATTACTTCCAATCAATCAATATACAGAAAGTTCACCGGATAATTCTTCTTGGGAAGGATTGTTGGGAAGTGCAAAAACGCCTACTTTTCCTTACAGTAATTTAGCGGCTGATTATAAAACTAAGAAAGATAATATCCGTTATACACCTTTCGGAAATACATTGACTTTGAAGTTGGCGGAAGCTTCTGTAGAGGGAGAAAAATTAGGAGGTGATAATATTACCGACTTTTTGGCGATCAATTTAGCGTCAACAGATTATGCTGGTCATAAATTTGGTCCGAATTCTATTGAGGTAGAAGATGTTTATTTAAGATTGGATCAGGATTTGGCTCAGTTTTTTAATTATTTAGATTCAAAAGTAGGAAAAGGACAATATACGGTTTTCCTTTCTGCAGATCATGGAGGAGCACATTCTGTAGGATTTTTGCAGGAGCATAAAATTACAACAGGTTTCTTCGGTGAAGGAATGGAAAAGAATATCAATGAGAAATTAAAAGAGAAATTCGGAGTTGATAAACTGATTAATGCTGTTGATAATTATCAAATTTATTTTGATAGAAAACTCATGAAAGATAATAAACTTGAACTGGATGATGTAAGAGACTTTGCAATCAAGGAATTAGAAAAAGATCCTACCGTTTTGTATGCGGTTTCTGTAACAGAAGTTCAGGAAGCAACTATCCCTGAACCTATAAAGCAAAGAATTATTAATGGGATTAACAGACAAAGAAGCGGTGATATTCAGTTGATTTCTCATGATTCTATGTTGCCTCCTTATTCAAAAACAGGAACTACACACAGTGTCTGGAACTCTTATGATTCACATATTCCGTTAATCTTTATGGGTTGGGGAATTCAGCATGGAGAAAGCAATAAGCCTTATTTTATGACGGATATTGCGCCTACAGTTTCTTCTTTATTGAAAATCCAGTTTCCTAGCGGAAATGTAGGAAATCCGATTACCGAAGCTATTGGCAAATAATCTGATGATAAAGAAATAATAAAAAAACATTCCGATCGGAATGTTTTTTTATTTATAGACTATGAAGCTCGTATAATATGCTGTATATTTTTTTGATGCCTATCATTTAGTTTTTTCATCTTTAAAATCAAGTACAAAAGAAGGGTAATCATCATTCCTCCTACAATAGTCGCAATGATCATTAGATTACTATAATAAGATTTAATCTCTTTACTTTTGACAGAGGTCTCTTTGTTATGATTATCAATGACCTGATTAATGGAAATTAGTTCGTTTTCCTTTCTTTTGAAGCGCATTTCAAAATATTTTTTATTATAGAGCTGATAGAGATCTTGCCTCCTCAAAGCCAGGTAATTGTCTGCCATTTCTTTATAGATGCCTTCATTAAGAACAATATCACCGGTGTTTTTACTAAGGTTTTCGGCTTTTTGTAAAAGATTGATGGCGGTCTGATGTTCCCGTTTTTGTTTGTACATTTCTGCCATTCCCTTTAAAGCAAAGGCTTCAAGGCTTTTCGCATGATTTTTCTGTGCATAGTTTATCGATTGTAAAAAGGCCTGTTGTGCTTTATCTATTTGGTTCAGGTTCAGATAGCAATAACCAATGTTATAATACACTACACTCACATTTGAGTAGGTCGTTTTTTGCAAAGGGACTTTTTCAAAATTTTGCAGAGAAGTAAGAAATTTTTCAAGAGCAATTTCTGAATTCGATTGGCTCTTATAAATCATCCCTCGTATAGCATAACTTCTGGCAGTTTCTATGTATTTCTCAGGTGAATTTTCGGGAATTTTCGCCAAATATAGATCAGCTTCGTTAAGCGTTTCCAAGCTTTTGCTAAAAAGTTCCATTTGTTGATACTGTATGGCAACAGATATTAATACACTAAGCTGATTTTTTGGGTCGCTTGTTTTTTGTGAAAGTTCTTTAGCTTTTAAAATATATTTCAAAGACTCATCAAAGTTTCTTTTGGCAATATTTGCTGTAGAAAGCAACATATAAATTTTGATAGACGTATCGATGTTGTTGTCTTTTTTTAACAAATTTTTTCCAATCTGGATGGCATTGTCAGGATTGTCATAGATTTCAGCATGGGCTTTTTTCATCAGAGAATCATCCGGTATTCTCTGAGCATTTATAGAAACATAAAAGCTTAAAAGTAAGAATGAAAGTGTTTTTAAAATAAATTTCATAAAGTTTTACTTTTACTGATTTCCTGGATATACGTATTCGGAGACATTCCCGTAACAGACTTGAACACGGTTGTAAATGTACTGTGGGATGAAAACCCTGAATGTTCTGCAAGATAACTTACTTTATAATTAAGAAATACAGGATCTGTTCTCAATAAATGAGCAATGTGGTTAATTCTTAATTCATTGATGTAGCCGTTGAAATTCTTTTCTTTATGAGTATTAATGACTTCAGAGAGGTATTTGGTATTCACTTCCATTTGGGAAGAAAGCAGGGAGAGAGACATGCTTTTATTCAAAAACCGGTCTGATTCTTCAAATTCTTCGAGTTTTTGGAGGATTTCCTCTTCTTTTTCCTTTGATATTTTGCTAGCATCTTTTTCAGAATTCTTTTCGATAGCAGGTGTTTCTTTTATGATAGGTAAGGAAGATATTATTTTCTGTTCACGTTTACTCTGTTTTTCGAAGAAATCAAATTGCTTTTTTAAGTCTTTGTTCTTGGTTTTGATAATTAAAAAATAAATGAGTAAGGCAAGGACTATGAAAGTCAGGATTAATATTAAAATTCCTAAAGATTGTGTATAACTCTGCTTTTGAAACTCAATGCTTTTATTTTGGTTGGTTTCTGCAAGCTTGACAATATATCGTATCCCTTCTTTGGTGTTAGAATCTTCTTTTGTTTTTAATTCGTTGTAAAGTTTATTGTATTGGTGGTATTTAGCATCATCATGAAGTGCAAAATAGTTTCGTGATAGCGATTCGTAAATTTTAATTTTTAAACTGCTGAATGGAATATTCTCAATCTGTAAAAGTGCCATTTCCGATTGGGAAACCGATGTTTTGTAATCTTGTTTAAGAAAATAATATCTGGACAAGGTTTCATAGGCAAGGCTCAATAAAAAAGGATGGTCTTTATGTTTTTCAAGATGATTAATGATACTGTCAGTAAGTTTTTTAGACTCATTTAATTTATTTTGTCTCAGTAAATAAGACGATCGAAAAATCTTATTCTCAATTCCTGTGATAATATTTTCTTCATTACTACTATTTGTATACTGGTCGCTTTTCGTGAGATATTGTAAAGCTGATGGATAGTCTCTGTTGATTCCAAAGTTTAGAGCTTGAAGCTGATACACTTTAGCCACTGTTATTCTCAGTTTGGGATCATTACTTTTTAGGAAGTTTTGATCTGACAGAAGATGAGCAATAATTTTTTTTGACTGATCGTATAAATCCAGATTTTGATATTGTTCAGCAAGATTATAGTTTCCAAAAGCCTGCATAAAATAGGAAAGATTGTTCTGTTGAAAATCTTCCTGCTGGGTAGAAATACTTACAGATTGTACATAATCACCCTTCATAGCATAAGCTTGTGAAATGATGTTTTGTAACACGAGCTTATGCTCTATATTTTGATCACTTAGAAGAAGACTTTGAGAATAACTGATGCAGTCGTCCGGATTTTGATACAGTTTTTGAAATGCTTTATCTGCTAAAATACTAAAGTCAGGACCAGACTGTCCGTTTGTAAAAATGGAATAAAAAATGAAAATTAGCAGTAGAATATTCTTATTATTTCTCAGCATTTTTTCGAAGCGGTTACCTGTTTTTATGTTTTTATGAATAATCTGTCTGAAAATTACTTTCAATTCGAGTTTTGTTTATGTATTTGAATATTAAGTTTTTAAAATTTTAATTCTTTTGAATTTCACGAATTGTAAAAGACAAATTCTTTTAATTGGGTAAATATAATATTAATATTGCTTCCACCAAGTTTAAAATATTAAATACATCAGCGTATGAAAAAAATTTACAATCTTTCAATTAAAGTATTGGCGGGTTACTGCATACTGAATGTTGGAATTACAAAGGCACAGCTTACAGTGATGGGAGTTGGAAATTATACGGTAGGAGCCGTTTCAGATAACGGAGTCGTAAGTATGCATACAAGTGCAGGTGGAATTTATAAATGGAGTGCGGCTACTGGACTTGTACAGATAGGAGCACTTACAAACGGATATCCTGCTGCAGGAAGAACGTTGGTTTCTAATGACGGAACCAAGATTGCATCTTCAACAACGAATGCTGCAACAGGTTTTAATGAGATCTCAACCTATGATGCAGGTGCGTCTACATGGGCAACTAAAGGAGGGCTTGTTCCTACAGGTTGGGATGGTAGTGTAAGTTCTGCTTGGGGAATGTCATCCAACGGAAATGTCATTGTTGGGTTAGGCTGGCTTACTGCGGCGAATGCACACGCTGTGAAATGGGATGCCGTGAATGGAGTAGTAGATTTGGGAAGTATAGTTTCAGGGCGAAGTTCAAGAGCGAATGCTGTGAATGCAGATGGAACCGTGATCGTAGGATGGCAAGATGAACCAACAGGAACAAGAAGTGGTGCAAGATGGGTAAACGGAGTAGAAAATTTTATTACAGATAGTAGCGGAAATAATCTGGGTGAAGCCGGAGCTGTTTCTGCTGATGGAAATACAGTAATAGGGGCAGCAATGCCCAATCCTTATGTTTGGAATACAACAGCTGGAGTTACTTATATAACACATCCAAATTCCTCGGTCTTCTTCAGGGGTGGTGCAACAGGAATATCTGCCAATGGAACAACTGTAGTAGGGTATTTCAGGGCATTTTCAGCACCTCCAATGTCTGGAGAAGGCTTTATTTGGACTGCTGCAAGTGGACGTGTTAATTTGAATGATTACGCAGTAGCATTAGGGATTGCAACAAATGGAGTAACAATGGCGTTGCCTTTAGCAATTTCTCAGGATGGGAAAAAAATTGCAGGAGTGGGGACAAATGCAACCGGACAAATAGTAGGATTTTATTTAGATCTTACCCAATATTTATCGGTGAGAGATACTACAAAAGATAATAGTGATATAGAAATTTATCCGAATCCGGTAATGAATATCCTTTACTTTAAAGGAACTGAAAAAATTGATAAGGCTGAAATTTATAATATGGTCGGGCAGAAAGTGAAATCATTCAACTCGGTAGATCGTGAGATCGACGTATCGTCTTTATTAAGTGGAAATTATATACTGCAATATTCTGTTAAGGGGGGAAAACAACAGAATTATAAATTCATAAAGCAGTAATAAAAAATTAGACAGATTCACTTGATGTCTTAGACCAAAAAACTCACAGAGCAATCTGTGAGTTTTGTTATTGTAGGAGGTTGGCAATTACTCTTCGTTGGTTTCGACTTCATCTTCATCATCCTCATATTGTTCCAAATAATAGGTGAAAGAGAATCCTTCCGTTTCATCTTCTGCATCTTCTAAAGTTGTCAGCATATCTTCAAAAAGTTCTAACTGATCTATGCTCATATTCACAAATTCCAGATGAAGAGGCATTTCCAGTTCTCCTGAAATAACGTCAGCAAGAGCATCAAGATTTTCCCCAAAATGTTCTGGAAGTGTGATTTTTTCTTTTAATTGAGCGTAGAAGTCTTCATAATCTCCTATATCTGTAAAATCTATATATATTGTTTTCATATTTCTTTTAATTTTTATTACTGTTTTTCAAAGCTTTTATAATGGTTTTTCGTCAAATAAACATCTCCGTTTTTAGTAAAAATAATACGGTCTGAATTTCTGTTTCCGCAGTTATAGTTTACATCGGCTTCAAAATATTTTTGTCCTTTAGGTAATTTTCCTTCTCTGTTTCCAAAGTGATCGCCACCAATGGCTTTTCCGGGCAAAACATCACAAAGGTTTCCTTTTGAAGGATCCCATCCTAATTTTTTGGCTTCGTTTTTTGTAATATAATACTCTGGAAGCTCATGATTTTGTTTTACATAAGAAATGACCTTAGTTTCTTCAGTAATAGAATAAATTTCACTGCTGTTTTGAGACGTATTTCCCTGTTTTGCCTGAAAGTTGCTTTGGTTTTTCGCTTCCTCTTGCTGAGTTGGATTTTTATCCGCAATAAAATTATTGTAAACATACATTACAGACATCCCGAAAAGGAGGCCGAGACAGATGAAAAAAAGAGATCTTATTTTACCATTCATAATTTAAAGATTTAAAAATACAGTAATTATCAATTTACCACTGTTATTGTTACACTGTTAAATTGATACGTTGTTACATTAACTTTAGTCTTCTCTCCATTCTTCAGGAATATCACAGATAGGAATAGGAACCATTTTATGTTTCGCAGCTTTATGCATTCTGTCGAAAATCATAAACACTTCCTTGTCGCGCCCTTCATAATCTTCAACGGTTTTAGTTCCGTATTCTTTCTGAATTTTTTCCAATTCAGGATAAGTGGCTCCGATTTGGTCTTCGTCGGTTCTTTCTGCATCCCAAAGTCCGTCTGTAGGAATTGCATTTTGAATACTTTCGATGAGGTTTAAATCTTTCGCTAATGCGTATACTTCAGTTTTATAAAGATCAGCAATAGGAGAAACATCTACACCGCCGTCACCGTATTTTGTATAAAAACCAATTCCGAAATCCTCTACCTTATTTCCTGTTCCACAAACCAAAAGTCCGTGAAGCTGTCCGAAATAATATAAAGTCACCATTCTGAAACGGGATCTTGTATTGGCCAAAGACAGGTTGTTGCTCCATCTTCCTTCCACATGATTTTCTACGCTGTCTTCAAATGTTTCAAAAACAGGAGTCAGATCAATTCTTTTTCCTTGAACATTTGGGAATCTTTTCTTTAGATCTGCAATATGATCCTGCGCTCGGTTTACCTGGTCTTCTTTTTGTCGGATAGGCATTTCTAAAAGCAAAACTTCAAGTCCTGTCATGGCACATAAGGTAGAAACCACACCGGAATCTACTCCTCCAGAAACTCCGATTACATATCCTTTTACATTAGCTTTCGTTGCATAATCTTTCAACCAGTTGACAAGATGATGTATTACTTTTTGTGTCTGCATTGTGTATATTTTTAGTTTATTCCGAACTCTTTAGGGTATTTTACAGTTCCTTTTTTATTTTTTAATGAATTTTCTATTAGTTCTATGGCCATCCCATTTTCTTCAGGAATTTCAAACGGAAAAGAAATCCCAAAATTAGTGGTTTTTTGATATCCAAACATAGGATAATATTTTTCGTGTCCAATTAAGATGACCGATTCATATCCGAGCTCTTTAGCAATAAAATGACCGAATGTAATTAATTGACCTCCGATTCCTTGATTTTGAAACTCAGGTTTTACGGAAACAGGAGCTAAGGCTAACGATTCAAACGTTTCAGAATCATTAATAATTTTAAGTTTTGTAAATAAAATGTGACCTACAATTTCTCCGTTCTCATTTTCTGCAACGAGAGATAATTCCGGAATAAAAGCCTCAGATTTTCTTAATCTTTCAACTAAAAACTGTTCCTGATGATCACTATATTCTATATTTTTGAAAGCTTCTTCGATCAATTGAAAAACACTTTGATGATCTTTTTCTTCTTCTTGTCTTATCGTAATCATAGAGAATAGTTTTCACTTTTTATTTCGTACCAGAGACAAACTCCGTCAGGTTCTGTGAATTCACTTGTATTTTCAAACCCCAGTTTTTTCAAAATATGATTTGAACCTGTATTTTCAGAATGAGCATGAGCATAAATAGTATCGGTTTTCAAGGTATGAAAACCATAATCCAAAGAAGCTTTTGCAGCTTCATACGCATATCCTTTTCCCCATTTCTCAGGTAAAAAACGGTAACCTAAGTCATATACACCTTTATATCCATTGATTTCTTCTGTCAGTAGTTTCAGACCGCTCCAGCCAATCAATAATCCCGTTTCTTTTTCAATCACAGCCAATCTTCCGATACCATTGTCAACATATTGCTGCTGAATCATTTTAATCACTTTTTTAGACTCATGAGGTTCAGAAAGAGGAGCGACTCCAATATATTTCATCACTTCAGGGTTGGAGTCCAGAAGAAACAGACGTTCAAAATCTGTTTCTTCAAATTTTCTCATTAAAAGACGTTGGGTTTCCAGTACCATTTTTTGTGTTTTGAATTTTTCAATCAAGAATACATTTTTTAGGATAATAAAACCGAATAATTTAAATATAGAATTATGTTTAAATCCTTATTTTTGTAAACTTAAATTCATGTAAAAATAATGAAGATTTTCCGAATTGCTATACTTTCTTCCATTTTAGTTTTGAGCTTACATTCATGTAAAAAAGAACAGGAATCACAATGGAAGGTAGAAATTGAGAAACCTGCAGAAAAAGTACAGGTCGTAGATATTTCTAAAATGTTTTATGATAAAAATGTTCCGTTGGATCAGTTTAAAACCAGTTTTCCATGGTTTCAGGGAACTGTGCCTGATGAAGACTTTTCAAAAAGAAGAACTGATGCCAACGAAATTAAAATTTATAATGAAGCGATACATAAGATAGATGTACAAAAGCTACAGACTGAGCTTCAGGAATTATTTTCACATATAAAATACTATTATCCAAAATTTAAGAGTCCGAAAGTGTATTTGTTTTCATCTGCACTACAAATGGCTCAGGATCCTATCATTTATGATGAGAAAACCGGATTTTTATTTATAGATATCACCGGATTTATGGGGGATGGAAATGCGAACTATAAAGGATTGGAAATGTACTTCCAGAAATCTATGAACCCGGCTAATATTGTTCCGAAAGTTTCACTGATTTTTGCTGAGAATATTGTAACAGGTTCCACTGAACAAAAGTTTGTAGATCAGTTGATCCTTAATGGAAAGATCATGACGCTTCAGGATGCTTTTTTACCCAATTTTCCGGACTATCTGAAAATGAATTATACAGCCAAACAATATGATTGGGCGGTTTCTAATGAAGCCAACATCTGGAACTATTTTGTAGAGAATAATTTGATATTCGGTGATGATCCCAGATTGGTGGAACGTTTTATTTCTCCGGGACCTTTCTCTAAGTTTTATACCGAAATCGATAATGAATCTTCTCCTCAGATCGGGATCTTTACAGGATGGCAGATTTGTAAATCGTATGTAAAGCAAAATCCGGAAACAAAATTATTGGATTTCTTAAAACTGGATGCGCAAACAATCTTCAATAAATCAGGTTATAAGCCTAAAAATTAATTAAAAAAAGAATTAGAAAAAATAGAAAGAATGAGAAAGACTCAGATTACGATAGATGTAGAATTGGATGAAAACCACATCCCGGAAACAATGACTTGGAATGCACAGGATGGAGGAGTTGATAAGGAAGAAACAAAAGCAGTGATGATTTCGGTTTGGGACGAAAAAGCAATGGAAGCTTTAAGAATCGATCTTTGGACAAAAGAAATGCCGGTTGACCAAATGAAAATGTTCATGCACCAGATTTTAGTTTCTCTGGGAAATACCTATCAAAGAGCAACAGGAGAAGAAGATGTAGCACAATGGATAGAGCAAATGGCAGAGGAGTTTGCGATTAAGTCTGCAATAAAAATGTAAAAAATGCAGGAAGATGGAAGTCAGATGTTAGAAGTTTATCAAGACATCCAGCTTCCATCATCCAGCTTCAACCAAAAATATAAAGCAATGAATTTTAATACAAAAGTTATACACGGAGGACAACACCACGAATCTGCAACAGGTTCTGTGAATGTTCCTGTATTTTTAACGTCTACATTCGCACAAAAAAGTCCGGGAGTACATTCCGGTTACGAATATTCAAGAGCGGCAAACCCTACAAGACAGGCTTTGGAAGACTCTTTGGCAAGCATTGAAAACGGAGCGAGAGGATTAGCTTTCGGTTCTGGTCTTGCTGCAATCGACTGTGTTTTAAAATTATTAAATCCTGGTGATGAGGTAATTGCAGTTGATGATTTATATGGAGGAACCTACAGAATGTTCACCAGACTTTTTGAAAAATATCAGTTGAAATTTACGTTCGTGAATTTTGATGATGTTTCTAAAATTGCTGACGTTATTACCGATAAAACTAAATTAATCTGGGTTGAAACACCAACAAATCCATTGATGAAATTGGTTGATATTAAGGCAGTTGTGGAAATTGCAAAAGGAAAAGATATCCTTGTTGCAGTTGATAATACTTTTGCGACGCCATATCTTCAAAGACCAATTGATTTGGGAGCTGATATTGTGATGCATTCTGCTACTAAATATTTAGGAGGTCACTCTGATGTAATTGCGGGAGCTTTGATCGCAAAAGATGCTGAATTGGGAGAAAAACTTCATTTTATTCAGTTTGCAAGCGGTGGAATTTTAGGACCTCACGATTCTTATCTGGTATTGAGAGGAATTAAAACGTTGGCTTTAAGAGTTCAGAGACATTCAGAAAACGGAATGGCTGTAGCGAAATATCTTGAATCTCATCCTGCCGTTGCTCAAGTAATTTATCCGGGATTGGAATCTCACCCACAATATGAATTGGCAAAATCTCAGATGAAAGATTTCGGAGGAATGGTTTCTTTCACTTTCAAATCCGGGCAAAAAGAAGATGCTATTAAGTTTTTAGAAAAAGTAAAAGTTTTCACTTTGGCAGAATCTTTAGGTGGAGTAGAATCTTTGGCAAATCACCCAGCTTTGATGACTCATGCTTCTATCCCTGCTGAAAAACGTGCAGAATTAGGAATTACTGATGATCTGGTTCGTTTGAGCGTTGGAATTGAAGATGCGGAAGATCTAATCGCAGATTTGGAAAGAGCTTTTTCTTAATAGATTTTACCACAAGAGTTACAAAAGGAATTAATTAAATCTTTTGTAAATTTTGTGGTAATTAAAAATAAAAAACATCATGAGAAAGATTCATATTGTATTGCTATTAATTTTAAGTCAGATTGTATATTCTCAGGTAAAAAATACCGACGAATTGTATAAAACGGCAAAAAAATTAGACAGTCTCATATTCGATATCGGATTTAATACATGTGATCTTTCTCATTATGATTCCATCGTGAGTGATGATCTTGAATTTTACCACGACAAAGGTGGAATTACTTCCGGAAAAGCAGCTTTCATCGCTTCGATTAAAAAAAATATTTGTGGGGGACCCAATAAGGTAAAACGAGAACTGGTTCCCAACAGTATGAAAATATACCCTTTGTACAACAATACTAATTTGTATGCTTTTATTGAAGAAGGTGAACATGATTTTGCAGAATTTTATAAAGGAAAATGGAACAAAGGAAGCCGCGCTAAATTTACTATTCTTTGGATTTTAGATGGTAAAGACTGGAAAATGAAACGTGTACTGAGCTACGACCATCACTTATAATGAACTATGAAAAATACACGAAAAGCAACAATTCAGGATCTAAAGCAATTGTCTGAATTATTCGATCAGTATAGGATTTTTTACCATAAAGATTCTGATATTCCTGCCGCAGAAAATTTTTTGAAAGAGAGAATTGAAAGCAAAGATTCCGAAATTTTTGTAGCTGAAAGTGAGGGGGAATTGGTTGGTTTTGTTCAATTATATCCATTGTTTTCTTCAACAAGAATGAAGCGCTATTGGCTGTTGAATGATTTGTACGTCAATGAAAACCATCGTGGAAAAGGCTTTTCAAAAGAATTAATTGACAAAGCTAAAGAAATGGCAAAATCTACCGATGCTTGTGGAATTCTCCTTGAAACAGGAAAATCAAATGATATCGGAAACAAATTATACCCATCTTGCGGTTTCGAAATTTACGATGAAGTGAATTTTTATGAATGGACCAATAATTCATAATGAATCTTCAGTGGCAATTTTAAAATATTACTCATTACCAATTACTTATTACTCATATTGATATGACAGATTTTCAAAAATACGTTCAGAGATATTTAGATCAAATTCCATCCGAAGATTGGCTGGGAGAATTAAAAAAATCGGGAGAAAAAACCGTTGAAATTTATTCAAATCTTACAGAAGAGCAATCACTTTTTGCTTACGCAGAAGGAAAATGGACGTTGAAAGAGCTGCTTTTGCATCTGTCGGATACAGAAAGAGTTTTCCAATACAGAATTTTAGCTTTTGCAAGAGGCGATAAAAATGAATTACCGGGCTTTGATGAAGAATTGTATGCCAAACAATCTTTTGCTCATGCAAGAAGTTTAGATTCTTTATTAGAAGAATATCAATCTGTAAGACAATCTTCACAAATCTTATTGGAGACATTAGATCCGTCGGTTTTAAATAACATCGGAACAGCCAACGGAAACCAGATTTCTGTAGAAACCATCGGTAAACTGATTATCGGTCACAATGAGCATCATTTGAACATTATTGAGGAAAGATATTTGCCGAATTTGTAAAGTTTAGTAATTTTATTGTTATTGCGAGGAGCGAAAGCGACGAAGCAATCTTTAATATTATCTATATTTAAAACTTATCACAAATGAAACCCGGTTTTGTATACATTATGACCAATAAAAACAATAGTGTTCTGTATACTGGTGTTACATCAAATTTACCTAAAAGAGTTCAACAACATAAGCAAAAAGTTTATGAATTAAGTTTTACTTCAAAATATAATCTTAATAAACTAGTTTATTGGGAAGCTTTTCAGGAAATTGGCGATGCAATTTTTAGAGAAAAACAGATTAAAGCTGGTTCCCGACAGAAAAAAATAAATTTAATAAACTTATTTAATCCGGAATGGAGAGATTTAGCAGAGGATATACATAATATCATGAATCCTTTTTGAGATTGCTTCGTCACTTTGTTCCTCGCAAAGACAAAAAACAATGGAAAAAATCATAGATATACTAAAATCTGGCGGAACCATCCTTTATCCAACAGATACAATTTGGGGAATAGGCTGCGACGCAACCAATATAGATGCAGTCAACAAAATTTTTGACATCAAAAAACGTGAGAAAAATAAATCCATGATCATTTTAGTGGAGTCTGAAAAAAGACTGCAGGATTTGGTCGATGTTCCTGAAATGGCGTGGGAAATCATTGATTTAAGTGAAAAACCAGTTACCATCGTTTACGAAAATCCACGAGGTTTGCCAAAAGAACTATTGGCAGAAGACGGAAGTATTGGAATTCGTCTGGTGAAAAATGATTTTTGTAAAAAATTAATTACAAAGTTAAATAAACCATTGGTTTCAACTTCGGCCAATTTTAGTGGAGATAAGAGTCCGTTAAAATTCTCGGATATTTCTGCTGAAATTATTGATCTGGTAGATTATGCAGTAGAAGAAGACAGAGAAAAAGTTTCAAAATATTCGGGTTCTTCTGTAATAAAAATCTGGAGCGATAACAGAATAAAAGTTCTTCGCGAGTAAGATATTAATAAAAAACGCTATTGAATTCAATAGCGTTTCTTTATAAGTTTATTTCAGGTATTTTTGATAAATTTCATCCTTTTCTGTATAAAACTTTAATGCAAATTCTTGATTATCAATGATTTTTATGTAAGATAAATCTGCAGAGGAATTTGCATCAGATTGTTTTCCTCGTAAGAATTCATCATTAGCATCTAAAATAAGCGAAAAGCTGTCTGCATTATAACTGGAGCTTCCTTTAATGATTTTTACAGGAGTATTTGTGGGAGTAATACTGATATTGATGGTATCATCATCCTGTAAAACAATTTTAGATTGGGCATCATATTGTACGATATGAATTTCACCATTTGTTTCATAGCGTATTCTTACGATAGAATTTAAATTGCCCTCTCCTTTAAACACGGATATAATGAAAGCCTGATAAGCGATACCATCGCTTCCAAACCAACCTACAGCATCAAAATACGGTTTGTTGGTATCTTCACTTTTTTTGTCATAAAAGTTTTTAAGAAGACTATACATTTTTTCAGTTCTGAAATAGAATTTGTCGGCTTGATTTTGTCTATCCTGGGTCGACATTGTTGAGTTTTTGTAAACAATTGGATTGGGGGTTGTACTGTTTTTATCAGATTGAGTTCCCGTTATTTTGCTTGTTTTGGAGTCAATTTCATAAATAAATGTATCAGGATTATAGCTTACATCCTTGCCTTTTATAATCTGAACACTCCCGTTTTCTACAGGGAAAAACGAAATTCTTGTATTTCCGTTTTTCAATTTTTCGTAATAACAATCTGCATAAAATTCGACCAGATGTTCATTTCCATCTGTTGTATAAAGAATTCTTATCGTAGAATCTGCACGTCCGTCTTCTCCATGTTTATCAGTCACCATCATTACATTGTATTTCACGCCGGAAGTATCAGTAAAATCTACAAAATCTGTATACTGAACATTTTTGGCTTGAGAAAAAAGAATCGAAAAAGAATACAGGAAAATAAGGAAGAATAGTTTTTTCATGGTCTTAGGTCTTAGTTATCTCATAAAGTTAAGCAAATTTTATAGATATTTTTGTAATTGCTAAAAAATTAATCTAATTACTATCTTTGCAAAAAATTTCATTTTACCATCTGAAATCCTATATCCCGATTAATAATGACAATCAATCTCAATCAAAATAAAAATTTAAAGCTTTTTAAACTCATTTCTGAAGTTGCTCACAACAATAACCAGTCTGTATATATTGTTGGCGGCTATGTTCGGGATTTGTTGATGAAAAGAAAAGCTTCTACGGATATTGATTTTGTGACCGAACAAAGTGGAATTGAGCTGGCCCAAAAAGTAGGAAAAGAAATCGATCCCAAGACGAAGGTTTCCGTTTTTAAAACTTACGGAACAGCAATGATTAAATATAAGGATCTTGAATTGGAGTTTGTAGGAGCAAGAAAAGAAAGTTATTCCGAAGACAGCCGTAAACCTGATGTGGAAGGCGGAACCATTGAAGATGATCAAAAGAGAAGAGATTTTACAGTAAATGCAATGGCAATTTCTCTCAATAAAGATAATTTCGGAGAATTAATTGATCCTTTTAACGGAATTGGTGACCTTGAAAAAGGGATTTTAAGAACCCCTTTGGAACCCGCTCAAACGTATTCCGATGATCCGTTAAGAATGATGAGAGCAATTCGTTTTGCATCAACATTACAATTTCAGATTGAAGAAAAATCTTTGGAAGCCATAAAGCAGGAAGCAGAAAGAATCAAGATTGTTTCTATGGAAAGAATCATGGTTGAATTTAATAAAATTATGCTTTCTCAAAAACCGTCAATAGGGTTGAAGCTCATGGAACAAACAGGTTTAATGAAGCTGATTATTCCTGAATTAATCGATTTGAAAGGAGTAGAGGAAGTGGAAGGGCAGACTCATAAAGACAACTTTTATCACACTTTAGAAGTTGTTGACAATATCTCTGAAAATACGGACAATTTATGGCTTCGTTGGTCAGCATTGCTACATGATATCGGAAAAGCACCGACAAAAAAATTCGTTGAAGGAACAGGTTGGACTTTCCATGGACATGAGTTTTTGGGTTCGAAAATGGTAAAAATTTTGTTCCAGAGACTGAAGTTGCCATTAGGAGCTGATATGAAATATGTTCAGAAGATGGTGAAGCTATCATCTCGCCCTATCGCTTTAATAACAGACGATGCTTCGGATTCTGCATTGAGAAGATTATTGTTTGATGCAGGAGAAAATATGGAAGACTTGTTTACACTTTGTAAAGCTGATATCACTACAAAAAACTCTAAAAAACAAGAGAAATTCAAGAGGAATTTCGAATATGTTGCGGTTAAAATTAAAGAAGTAGAGGAAAAAGATCAGGTAAGGAACTTTCAGCCACCTATTTCAGGAGAAGAGATTATGGCGATGTTTAATCTAAAACCTGGTAGGGAAATAGGAATTTTAAAAGAAAAAGTGAAAGAAGCGATCCTGGAAGGCGAAATTGGAAATGATAGTGAAGAAGCAAGAAGTTTTGTGATTGCAGAAGCTGAGAAACTGGGATTAACTTTAGCTTAAAAAAAGCATTTAGAATAAATTATAAAGCAATGGATTTTTTAATCTGTTGCTTTTTTTGATATAAAAAAAATCCGGTCGGTTTCGAAGAAACCGACCGGACAACATAATGTAAAAAAATAAAAAGTATTTTATCTTTTTCCTTTTTATTATTGGGGGAAATAAGTTTTTAGTTTAGATAAAATCCGTTAGCTCCTTTTCCTGCAGTAAAGCTTCCAATTTTACTTCCTGACGTTGTATATACTGTAATTTCACTGTCTTGCGTGAAGCTTTTCACATCAGAGGTAAAGATTCTGCCATTTAAAACACTGAATCCATACAATGTATAATATTGACCTCCGTCTACAGCAGTTATAATTGGAGCTGTAGGAGTAGTTGTTGCAGTCATATCCATAGCGTAAATCTTATTTGCTGAAGAGAAATAAAACTTACCACCATCTACTTCAAGGTTAGTAGCATTGGCAATTCCTGTTAAAGTGGTTGTTTTTACAATGTTTCCAGTGCTTGAAATCTGATAAATATATGAATCTGTAGTTCCTGAAGTAATTACATATACATTAGTGCCGTTAGAAATTGTTTTGTTGATATTTCCACTTGTTAATGCAATCGGTTGCCCGTCTATTTCGTTGGTTGTAGTATTGATTTTAGTAATTGTATTTCCAAAACCATAGCTTGCATTTTGTACAAAGATATTTCCGCCTGCTTCTACAATTCTTTCAACAGTAGTTGTAAACATAATTTTCTTTACAAAAGACAGGGTATTCGCATTGTATACACTTACATATTTGTCTCCATTGTAAGTATCATTCGTTACATAGATATAGTTTTTTGCAAAAGCCATATAACGAGGGCTTTTAATCTGCTCAGTAATTTCAGCTGCTTTTTTGAAAGTATATCGGTTTACAACCTGGATTTTATTAGAGTTGTTCAAAAGTAGGTAAGCGCCGTTACCGTTGAAACCAATCGTTTGTAATACATCTCCAAGGTTCTCTCCGTTATTGTTAGCAGAGTAGATTTTATCTTGTTTGGCACTGAAGTTTGATGTTACATAAGTTACATCTGCATTCGGAGTTCCGAAGTTTCCTTCGTTTGCAATCAATACACCATTTCCGTAGAACATTTCCTGAGCAGTCTCACTGCTGTCTGAGCTACATGAGATATTGAAAAGGAGTGCAAACGCAAACAAAATTTGCAAAAGTTTAGTTATTTTCATTTTCTGAATTTATTTAATTTAAAAATTTATACTTGCATAGATGCTGTAATTCCTTTGTGGTAAAGGATAATATGCTACTGTTTTATAAACTGTGTTTAAAATATTATTGACCTTAAATCCTAAGGTGTATTTTTTTGCGATTGTACCTGCGACTCCTGCATTTAAAACAAAATAAGGATCTAATGCATCGCTCCTTTTTTCATCAGTTGTGGTATAAGTGAGTCCGTTAAACATTCCTTGTGCAAAAAATTTTATGAAATCATATTCATAATCAAGATTTCCAACCGCTTTATGCAGAGGAACATACATCAGTTGCTTTTTCGTTTCCTGATTAATTGATTTTGAATAGGTATAACCTGCATTTAATGTAAAATGGTGTTTCCCAAAGTTTTTAGCAAAAGTAAGATGAGATTCTAACCCATACAATTTTACTTTGTAAGTATTGAAAGCTGACCAATAGCCATAAACGGTAGGAAGCCAGCTTATATAATCCGTAATATCCATATAATACGGACTTAGAACAACTTTAAAATTTCCGGCACTGAATTCGTGATCCATATCCAGATTAGTGGAAGTTTCCGGCCTTAGTCCAAGATTTCCGCCCGGTTGCCAATAAAGATCGTTGAATGAAGGATATTTAAAGTTTTTTGAAACATTTAATCCTACATTATACCATGATAAAGGATGCCATTTTCCTGAAAAAGAATACAGAACGGGAGAAGTAATATCTTCTACAAAGTCTTTTTTTACTCCGGCTTCAAAACGAAGATCTTTAGTAGTGAAATATCTTAAAATACCTGAAACAGAACCGATATTTCTGCTTACATTTCCAATTCCGGAACTATAACCTTCCCCTTTATTGATCTGAAATTCTCCAATAATATTAAAATTGATTTTCGGAGTGATGAAATAATTAAAATCGTTTTTAAAAATATAATTTTTTCCTTCAGCTCCGCTGGATTTTGGCTTGTCAATATCACCAAAATACTGGAAATTATCTTCGGTATAAGCTGCTTTGAGACTATTGGCGAAATTATTCTGGTTAATATCCCATGCAATCAAACTTCTTAAAGTCTGTGCATTGTATTTTGTTTTATTTCCGTTTTCTACAAAAATCGGGTAATGCTGAACACCGTCATACATTTGATTTTGCCACGAAATCGTTTGGTGGCTTGCAATTTTATAAGAAGCACCTATATTGATGGTTGTATTGTGGTACTTTCCGTTTCTGTTGAGGTAAGTATTTCCTTTATCCTTTACTTCATAATCGTTTTCACTGATCGAATAATTTCCTGAAGCTTTAAAACTGAACTTATCATTGCTGAATGATGCTTTTACAAAATTATTGTAGGTATTGAAAGAGGCTGCTTCGGAATAAAGAGAAGCGCCAAATCCTTTGTTAAACTCAAGGTTATTATTTAAGTGAATACTTCCGCCAATGGCAGAACTTCCATATAAGACACTTCCACCTCCTGCTTTTATTTCTAATTGATCATATCCGAATAAAGCAATGTTATTCACATCACCTTGTCCTAAAAAATTTGAATTGATATTGATTCCGTTCCATACAAAAGCAGTGTGCCCCGCGCTTGTTCCTCTGAAAGAAGGGGAAGAAACGGCACCACGACCATTTTCTTTAATATAAATTTGAGACTGAAACCGTAAAAGCTCGGAAAGATTGGTAGGATTTTTTTCTACATCTTTTTGAGTTAGAGTATTGACTTTATGAAAGAGTTTTACTCTATTCATTTGATTGTCAAAAATGTAAACAGTATCTATGCTTTTCTCTTGTGCTAAAAGAAAAGAACCGTATGATGAAAAAAGTAATACTAAAGATCTTTTTATATCCATATTATTGTACTTTTCCTCCGAAAGTAATATGTTTTAATTATCATTTTGGCAGGTCTCCTGACTTTCGCTTTTCTATGCCTTCCCGTTGTTGCAGTGGCTATTTATAGAAAATGATAGTTGCGATTTACAGTTGCGGGGACAGTTTGAGGATTTCACTCAATTCCCTATTAATTCCAATAGCTGGAAACCAAAATTTTTTGCAAATATAGTTTTTTATAAGTTATTAACAATTGTATTATAAGAAAGTTCCGTCAAAAGAAAACGGTAGAAGATCTTTAATAGAATGTACTTTTATCGTCTCTTCATTCAGATTTGCAAAATAAAGATCAATATTCTCATTCTGCTTTGTTTCATATTCTATGATGCTTTGGCGGCAAGATCCACAAGGCGGAATAGGCGGATTTTTTTCAGAAAACTCTTTTGGACCTCCTACAATGAATATTTTTTTTATTTTTTCATTCGGAAAATTGGCAGCAACCCAGTAAAGAGTCGTTCTTTCTGCACAAAGACCGGAAGGAAAAGCTGCATTTTCCTGATTGTTGCCGGAAAAGATGCTTCCATTTTCTAAAAGAATAGCACATCCTACAAAAAAATTAGAGTAGGGAGCATAGGCTTTTTCCCTTGCCAGTTTAGCTTTTTCAAACAGCTCTTGTTCTATTTCACTCAGCTCTGTGCCGTTTTTGAAATGTTCATATTGTATATGTATATCTTTTCTCATATCTTTTTAAAAAAGGGGGATAAAATTAACCCTTTTTTGTAACGTGGACAACATATTTTGCTAAGACTAAATTTGTAATTTTAAAACTTGTAAAAAATAGACAATGTTATATTCACCAATACAATTTAGAAATGTAGAGTTAAAAAATCGTTGGGTAATGTCGCCAATGTGTATGTATTCTTGCGAAAACGGATTAGCCAATGATTTTCACTTTGTGCATTATGGAAGTCGTGCACAGGGAGGAACAGGACTTATTATCGTGGAAGCGACAGGAGTGGAACCTCGTGGAAGAATCACCAACCATTGCATGGGAATCTGGAATGACGAACAGGCAGAAAAACTGAAGAAAATTGTTGATTTTGTACATCAGCACTCTGAAAGTAAAATCGGGATTCAGCTTGCTCACGCAGGAAGAAAAGGGTCTACATGGAATAATATTCAGATTCCTGTGGAAGAAGGATGGGAAACAGTAGCTCCAAGTCCTATCCCGTATCATCCTACAGAAAGGATTCCTCATGTTTTAACAGCAGCTGAAATTAAAGAACAGGTTCAGAATTTCAAAAAAGCAGCAAAAAGGGCAGTCGAAGCTGGTTTTGATGTGATTGAGATTCATGGAGCTCATGGTTACTTGGTTCATCAGTTTTTATCACCACTTTCTAATATCAGAACTGATGAATATGGCGGGAGTTTCGAAAACAGAATCCGGTTTTTACTGGAAATTGTAGATGCTGTAAATGAAGAATTGAATGAAAATACAGGTTTGTTTGTAAGGATCTCCGGAACAGAATATGCTGAAAACGGCTGGAATATTGAACATAGTGTAGAATTAGCAAAAATATTAAAGAATCATAGGGTAGATCTTATTGATGTTTCAAGCGGAGGAAATATTCATGGAGCAAAAATTTCTGTTTTTGACGGTTATCAGGTGCCATTTGCGTCTGAAGTAAAAAATAAAGCAGAAGTAAAAACCGGAGCAGTAGGTTTGATTACTAAAATAAAACAGGCCGAAGATATTTTGCAAAAAGGAGATGCCGATCTTATATTTGTGGCAAGAGAAATTCTCAGAAATCCATATATTGCGGTACAAGGATCGTTTGATATGAACGAAGAATCTTTTTTTCCGCATCAGTATTTGAGGGCGAAAATTTCTTCTTAATTTAGAGCACCCAAAAAATAGAATATGAAAATTGAAGACTTTATGCTGCCTTGTCCCAGTAAAAAATTTCTAGGAATAGAGTGTTTTGGCTGTGGAACTCAAAGAGCAATCGTAATGGTTTTTGAAGGAAGATTTGCAGAGGCTTTTCATATGTTTCCTGCAGTATATACCTTACTTCTTTTTTTTGGTGTGGTAGGAATCAACTTTATCGACAAGAAAAGAAATTATGGAAACCTCATTGTTTTTTTGGCGATTGTTAATTCAGTAATCATGGTGATTGCTTATTTTTACAAACATTTTTTTATTTATATATAATACACAAACATTAAAATTTTAACTATGAATCAACAAAAATTACCCAATGCTACGGCAGTACTTGTTTTAGGAATTGTATCAATTGTCGGATGTTGCTGCTACGGAATCGTGGGAGTGATTACAGGAATTATAGGATTGTCACTTTACAAAAAAGATAATGCACTATATCAGCAAAATCCGGATTTATATTCTGACTACAGCAATTTGAATACAGGAAGAATCTTATGTATTATAGGTCTTATTCTAAGCTCGTTAAACCTAATCGCTAATGTTGTAATGATTGCAATGTTTGGTTGGGAAGGAATGTCGGATCCTCAGATGATTCAGGAAAGAATGAGAGATATGATGGGGAAATAATTCATTCCATATATAGAAAATAGAAGACCACAATTTGTGGTCTTTTTTTGTGAAAGTACTATTCAGAAAGCTTTTGTAAAATAGTGTTTTCTAATTTGTTTGATCTTCAAGATCGTCATATGGGAATTCCCGTAATAGCAGAAATAAGTATAGAGTCGTAGAATTACTACAAGAAATCGTAGAACTACTACAAAATATGAAATTAGTGTTTAAAAGTTTTTAAGATTAAATTGAGGAATATATCTTTGTCTCACATTAATCACCAAATCACGAAATATTAACGATTAAAATTTATTATCATGGCAGCAAATTCAAGAGGGATTTTAAAATTCAACGGAGGAGAAGGTCAAAAACTGTTAAAGTTGAACTACAGTGTATCCAGATCTACAGACGTTTCAGGTAGAGTCGCTTCAGATCCTTCTAATGCAATCATTAAACTTACTGTAGAAGCAACAGAAAAATCTGATATTCTGGAAAGCTTACTGAACGGAAAATATAAACCAACCAGTGGAGAAATTACATTCAACAAATCTCACGAAGAAGGAACATTGATTACTTTAAATTGGGAAAACGGATATGTAATTCAGCATGAAGTAGATTTTGACGCTGTAGATGAAAACTCTATGCTGATTAGTTTTACGATAAGTGCAGAGAAGATCAACTATGGTAACTCTGCTTATGAAGGACTTTGGCCTTCAGCTTAAACATTTTTATACACGTACACACCACATCACTATTCATAAAGAAAGGCTGTCTATTTTTAGACGGTCTTTTTTATTGCAGAAAAACGATCATACTTTTATGATAACTTTAAGATAAATAAAAACGACCGGCAGTTAGATTATGGCTAAATTGAAGTGTAATTTTCAAAAAATAATTTTATGAAAGCAGTACGTTTTTTTGGACACAAAGATGTCCGTGTGGTAAACGATATGGAAAAACCAACCCCGAAAGGTGAGGAAGTTTTGTTGAAGATTGGTGGAGCGGGAGTTTGTCATTCAGACTTGCATATTATTGATGAAGGTACAGTTGGAGGAAGTGTTTTTACACTGGGGCATGAAAATGCAGGCTGGATTGAGGAAGTCGGCGAAAGTGTAAAAGGGTATAAAAAAGGGGATGCCGTGCTAGTTTACGGACCATGGGGATGCGGACATTGTAAACCATGTCAGCAATCGAAGGAAAATTATTGTGATCATCAGTCTGAAATGGTTTATGGAGGAGGACTGGGATTAAATGGCGGAATGGCAGATTATATGCTGGTTCCTTCATCAAGACTTTTAGTTCCTATTTTTGATTTGGATCCGGTGATTGCAGCTCCGTTAACAGATGCGGCTTTAACTCCATATTCCGCAATAAAACGTTCTTTACATAAATTAATGGCTGATGAATTTGTTGTGGTAATCGGAGTGGGAGGTCTTGGTCATGTTGCTTTACAGATTTTAAGAGAAATTAGCGGTGCAACCATTATTGCCTGTGATGTTACAGAAGAAAAGCTGTCTTTCGCAAAAGAATTAGGAGCGGCTTATACAATCAATTCTAAAGATGCAGATGCAGCCGAGCAAATTCAAAAAATTACAGGAATTAAAAAAGCAAAAGTAATTCTTGATTTTGTAGGAGCGACTTCTACCATTGAATTAGGAACTAAAGTGGTGAGTCTTGATGGTGATTTAACGATTGTCGGATTAGGAGGCGGACATTATCAATACACTATGAATGGGCTTCCGTTTGGGGTAAGCATGACGAATCCTTATTGGGGTTCAAAAACTGAATTGATGGAAGTGGTAGGCTTAGCAAGACAAAAGAAAATTCATATAGAAATTGAAAAGTATAAATTAGATGAAGCTAATGAAGTGTACGAGAGAATGCGACAAGGAAAAATAAAAAGAAGAGCCGTTTTGATTCCCTAAACTTAAAATAAAAATCCTTCTCTCAAACGAAAGAAGGATTTTTTTATCATCTTTGAAATCGAAATAATCAAGCTAAGAGTTTCAGGATTAAAAACTTTCAGCTCCCATCATCCCGCTTCCAGATTACTATTTCACGATAAACTTCAATGTAGTAGCATTCAGTTTTAAAATATAAATTCCCTGTTCGAGATTTTTAATTTTAATTGAATTTCTGTTATTTTTAAAAGGCTGATTGATGGTTTGCATTAACTTACCCTGAAGATTATAAATTTCTGCTTTTTGAATACTTTCCGTTTCACCTGTTACAAAAATTTCCTGATTAGAAACAGGATTCTGAGAGATCTGTAAAGAATTGTTTTCTTTTGATAGCGTTGATGTACTATTTGCCATTCTTGAAGTTCCACCATAGCAGGTCCAATTTAAATTATCAATGGCCACTCGGTCGCTGGCTGAGTTATTTACCAAACTTACCGTCACATTTCCGGAAGTATTGATATTGTTGATGGTCGTTGTTGTAGCTGTTGTATTATAAGGAACAGTTCCTACAGTAACACCGTTTACCTGAACATTGAAAGTTCCGTTACTGCCTGAAAATTTCAGTTGAGTCGTTACAGTTAAAGAACCGATTCCATTGGCAGATGTACTTGATGTTAAAGAACCATCTCTTACAGTAATTGCTTTAGTGGAAATGGTTTGGTCTGTTCTTGCATCAGTAGCAGTCCATGTAATTCCGCCATTAGTCCACGTTCTTGTTAAATAGGATGAGGTGCTTGAAGTGGGAATGGTTTCAAAAGTTTCATTCACACAATTAGTAGGTGGAGTTACAGTTCCAGTTGTGGTTCCTGAAACGGTTGAGCTGTTTGAAGAAGAATTTCCTGCTGCATCTTTGGCTACAATATAAAAACTGTATGTGGTAGAAGCGGATAATCCGGATATTGTTGTTGAAGTGGAACTTACCGTAGTTTTAAGACTTCCGTTCATATAAACATTGTAAGAAGTTACCCCTACATTATCTGTTGAAGCATTCCACGCAAGAGAAATACTGCTTGAAGTAGTTCCTGAAACAGTTAATCCGTTAACAGTTGTTGGAGCTTGTGTGTCTGTAGCAGATTGCTGGGATCCCCAAATTAAATCCACATATCCGGGATTGTCAATAAAAGGATTTCTGTTTCCCTGGAAAGTATAGGAAGCATTATTTCTGTTAATTTCAGCCTGAGAAACAGGATCTTGGTTATGCCAAGCCAATAAAACATTCAACTCCCAAGTTTGTAATCCGGGATAAGCTGAGCTTCCCAACATATTTCCTGAAGAGAAAGTTGAAAGCTTACTTTGGTAGCGAGTAACAAAATAGAAAATCATTCTTGCAACATCTCCTTTAAATTCATTAATAGGCTCAAAAACCGTTCCTGCATATCCTGAAGAAGTAGAATTTCCAAGCTTTGAGCCGTTTTTAGAAGTAAAAGTGGCGGTTCCTACTTTTCCAAAAGGATAATTGGATCTCATACCGTTTACTTTTCCGTCGGTAGCTCTAATGAAATGAATATCGGAAACCATAGGAGAGGCCTCGCTGAATAAGCTTTGAGGAACAATATGCTCTCTATTGTAGCAGTTTCCTTCTACAGAATAAGTGCCGCATTGGTTGGTTCCGGGAGTATATTTATAAGGATCTGTTCCGGTTGGGTTTTCAGAATAAATATCTAGAATAGAACCGTCGTTTTCGTAATTTTTATCGATGTCTGTAGTTTTATAACCCGTCCAAAGACCGCTGTATCCCTTGTCCTGATGACCATTTGTGATAATAGTACTTAAGGCTGTTTTAAGATTGGCACCGGTGAGTCCATTGGCAGAATTGTAATATCCGGAAGGCGCTTGAGCATTTACCAGACTGGCAAAGCCTAGAAAGAAAAGAATCTTTTTCATAAAATTTATTTTTTGTAAGGTTAATACAATTTTATGAATAAAAAATTAAGCTACTATTAAATTTCAATGTGAATTCATAACTTTCTATCGCAACAAAAAAGTCAACGCAAATCTGCATTGACTTTTATATATATTTGATTAATCTATCCTTTATTTTTGTGGAGGGTAATTTTTCATAATTTCCGCCATAATTTCCGGAATCTGTCTTTGTTTAGCTTTTGGAGAATCTACAGAAATTCCGCTTCCGATTCCTTGCCAAACCAATTTATTTGATTTTGAATCTACCAGATCTACAATAATCGCTCCTTCATTATAATTGCTGGTCCAGGTTCTGCTCATTCCAACTCCCCAACCAAAAGGTCCTCCCCAACCATACATTCCGTAAGGAGAATTGTTGGTGATATCAGTAATCTTTTTGTGATTAGCTTTTACATTTACGATTAAATCAGGATTTTCTCCAGATTGAAGACCTTTACTTTGAAGTTGTCTTGATAGTTCATTCAAAACACGGTCTTTATCGATATCATTCAATTTCAGATCATCAATTCTTATTTTATAGGTTTTATAAGAAGTGAAGTTGGCAGTTTCGGCATAATCAGAACGTACTTGAAAAGGACTACACGATGTTAATCCCAAAGCAGCCGAGGCTAACAAAATAAAAATATATTTTTTCATTTTATTTATTTTTTTTATCGTTTTTAATGAATGTATCGGTCTTTTTATCGTATCCGTAAGGACAATGTCTACAACCGCTTTTACAGCAATATCCTCTTTTCAGATGAAATTTTTCCGTAAAAACCTTGTACCCTTGCTCGTTGTAGTAAAAATCTTCACCTTCTTTGATGTCAAAAAGTGCCATAAGTTAAATCTCTAAGTCAAAAAACTTTATATTTGTTATTATGATAATTGTATGCCAAAAGCCTTTAAAAAGATTAAAAATTAACGGCATTACCCTCTTTCCCTTTATTTTCATTAGGAAATCCGAAGATAGGGAAAATAAAATACTTATCAATCATGAAAAAATCCATTTAAAACAACAAATGGAGCTGCTGGTTATTTTCTTCTATTTTTTTTACGTTATCGAATATTATTACTGGTTAATAAAGCTGAAAAACAAACATTTGGCTTACCGAAGAATCTCATTTGAAAGAGAAGCTTACACTCATGAATCGGATTTAGAATATCTCAAAAAAAGGAAATTCTGGGGTTTCTGGAAATACCGATAAACTGCCTTATTTTTGATTTTCCCATTCCTTATCAAAGTCTTTTTGGTTTTTTCGAGGTTCAAAATAACTGTCATTATTTCTTTGAATATCATAGGCAATTGCTTTATTGATAAGTATATTTAAATCAGGAATAATCCAGTCCGGAGAACCTTTCTTTTCTTGTCCGTTGGTAAAAACTTTTACTGCTTTTCCGTCTTTCATTTCAACTTTCATAAGAAGACATGGACCTAAATAAGCTGAGCAGGTATAACCTGTGTATACTTTTTTGGCAACAGTTCCGTCATTGAAAATGATATTTAATTCAAGATAATTTCTTGGTTGGGCAGATTTTACCCCATCACGAGCGTAGCTTTCAATAGATTGGATGGATTTTAAGTAATCGATTGTATTTTGTCTTGCCTCGGGAATATAGCCGGGATGCATAGTACTTTGGGTATGATTCTCAATTTCCTGCTCAATTTGTTTGTTGAACATATTGATGATTTTATCATTTTGCTGATCAGGAACATCAAATTTTGATGGTCGGGTAAATAAATCTCCAAAAAAGATATAAAAAATCCCTGCTGCAAAAATGATAATGAGGAGCGAAGAGGTAAAGGTTATGGCAGGTTTTTTCATAATTTTAATTGTTTTTAGCTTTTGTTTAACTAATTTATAAATTATCATTTAAAATAAATTCAGGAAATTTGCATTTATGAAACTTCCTGAAATTCATATTCCCATTGTTGAGATTCCTCTCAATAAAAATGTGAAACTCTTTATGAAAAGAGAAGATCTTATCGACTCTCAAATTTCAGGAAATAAGTATTGGAAACTATTTTTTAATATCAATCAATACTTAGAAAAAAATCTTAAAAATCCTCATATTATAACTTTTGGCGGGGCTTTTTCCAATCATATTGCTGCGGTTTCCGCGGTAGGAAAACTGGCAGATATTCCTTCTTTGGGAATTATAAGAGGAGAGGAACTGCAAGATAAATGGGGTGATAATCCGACATTAACCTTTGCCAAGAATAATGGGATGGATCTAAGATTTGTTACCCGTGAAGAATACCGCGATAAAGAAAAATTGACAGAATCTTTACAGAAAGAGTTTCCCGAAGCATTAATTGTTCCGGAAGGAGGAACCAACGAAGAGGCTGTAAACGGGGTAAAAATGATGCTGAATAACGAAACAAAAGATTTTGATTATCTTTGCACCGCAGTGGGAACGGGAGGAACCATTGCCGGAATTTCAAAATTCTGTGAAGATAATCAGAATGTTATGGGTTTTAAAGCAGTCAATGATTCTTCACTGGAGAAAAAAATATTTGAATTAACCTTGAAAACAAATTTTAATCTAATAGATTCAAGTTTTGGAGGTTATGGTAAAATAAATGATGAAAACATCCGTTTTATCAATGATTTTAAGGAGAGATACGGAATTCCTTTGGAACCGATATATACAGGAAAAATGATGCAGAAAGTTTTCGAACTGATTGATGAAGACTATTTTCCTGAAAACAGCAAGATTTTGTGCTTCCATACCGGTGGATTACAAGGAATTGAAGGAGCAAATCTGTTGTTACAGAAACAGAATAGAAATTTAATTGTATAAAGTAAAATTGGAAAACATGAAACACTCCGGGTAAAATATGAATAAATGATTCATTTTTGAGTGTTGCATCTTTCTTTATAAAAAATAAAAATTATAAGATGAAAAGACTTTTCTTACTAATTAGCCTTTTAGTTTTATCAAAATTCTCAGCTCAGAACTGGGCTACTGAAGATCAATATATCCAGAAATTTGCAAAATATGCGGTAGAAGAGATGGAAAAATACAAGATTCCGGCTTCCATCACTCTTGCGCAGGGACTTTTGGAAACGGGTGGCGGACAAAGCCGATTGGCTCAGGAAGGGAAGAATCACTTCGGAATAAAATGTAAGGAAAATTGGACGGGAAAAACGATGAAACATACCGACGATGCTCCTAATGAGTGTTTCCGTGTATATGATGACCCGAGGCAATCTTACGAAGATCACTCTATATTTTTAGCAACGAGAAAATACTATGCGAATCTTTTCAATTTAGATATGAAAGATTACAAAGCTTGGGCAACCGGTTTGAAAAAAGCGGGTTACGCTACCAATCCTCGTTATGCTTCTATCCTGATCGGGAAAATCGAAAAATACAAGCTGTATGAATTTGATGATACGAATTCCAAGGAAGTTTTGTTTGCTGTACTGAAAATGTATCCGGATTTGAAAGATGACCGTACTTTTATGGCGCAATTGGATCCGTCGAAAGCAGTAAAGAAAGCAAAAGATCCGGTAACACTGGAAGTTCCGTATAAGCCGACTTCTTATGCTCAGCAACAGAAAAGAGTAGAGAAAATTAAGACAAAAACTGAAATTCTTAATTCTATTTTAATTAAAAGTCATCCGAATGACGGTTTAAAATATATCATCATTCCGGAAGACACCAATGTACAATTCATTGCCAATAAGTTTAAAGTAAGTGAAAGCAAACTTCTGAAATGGAATGAGTTGGAAAGTGATGTTTTACATAAAAACGATATTGTTTTCCTTGAAGCTAAAAATTCTGACGGAAATACCGCTACTTACAAGGTAGAATCAGGGGAAGATATGCACGATATCGCTCAAAAATTCGGAATTAAATTAAATAAACTATACGCAAAAAACAGAATGGATGAAGGGCAAAAACCTACAGCCGGACAATTGATTTATTTAATTGATAAAAAACCTAGAAATTAAATACAGAGTTGCTTGTGATTGGATGTCAGTTAATTGTTTGATTTTACTGATTAACAATCTATAAGCAAACATCAACGATCAACAAAAATGAAATACCAAAGAAGTTCAGCTTTATTTGATGAAGCGTACAAATACATTCCGGGTGGAGTAAACTCTCCGGTTCGTGCATTCAAATCAGTGGGAGGAGTGCCGGTTTTTATGAAATCTGCAAAGGGAGCTTACCTTACCGATGCTGATGATAATACTTATATTGACTACATCAATTCTTGGGGACCCGCAATTTTAGGCCATACCCATCCTGAAGTACTGGAAGAATTAAAAATTCAGGCTGAAAAAGGATTTTCTTTTGGGGCTCCGACAGAACTAGAAACTGAGATTGCAAAATTTATCACCGAAAATGTTCCGAATATCGATCAGATCAGAATGGTTTCTTCAGGAACGGAAGCTTGTATGAGTGCCATCAGATTGGCAAGAGGATTTACAGGAAGAGATAAATTCATCAAATTTGAAGGGTGTTACCACGGTCACTCAGATTCATTTTTGATTAAGGCAGGAAGTGGTGCAGCTACTTTTGGAAACCCGAATTCTCCGGGAGTCACTGCAGGAACAGCAAAAGATACTTTATTAGCAAGATATAACGATTTTGAACAGGTTGAAGATTTGTTCAGACATAATCAAGGTGAGATTGCAGCAGTAATTATAGAGCCTGTTGCCGGAAATATGGGATGTGTTCTTCCTGAAAATGAATTCCTTCAGAAATTAAGAAAAATCTGTGATGAAAACGGAGCTTTATTGATTTTTGATGAGGTAATGACAGGTTTCAGATTGGCTTTTGGTGGTGCTCAGGAACTTTTCAATGTAAAAGCGGATTTGGTAACGTATGGTAAAGTAATCGGAGGCGGGCTTCCGGTGGGAGCTTTTGCAGGAAGAAATGAAATTATGGATCATCTGGCTCCAAAAGGAGGCGTTTATCAGGCCGGAACATTAAGCGGAAATCCTTTGGCAATGAGAGCCGGATTAAAAACTTTACAGATCATCAAAAACGATCCTGAATTCTTCAACAGACTGGCAAAAACTACAGAAACTTTAGATTTTGAAATCGGAAAAATTTTAAATGAAAAAGGAATTGCACATAAAATCAACAGAAAAGGTTCTATGATGTCTGTATTCTTCCATATCAACAGAGTTTCTAATTTTGATGAAGCTCAGAATGCCAATCATTCATTGTTCAATAATTTTTTCCATCAGTTATTGCAAAACGGAATTTATCTTCCGCCAAGTGGTTATGAAACGTATTTCATTAGTGATGCAATAAAAGATAAAGAAATTGATATGACGTTGGAAGCAGTCAGAAAATTTGAATATTCAAATTAAAATATAGGGTTCTAATAGAAGGTTAGTCTTTTATTATAAAAAATCCAAAATCCTATTTTTTAGAATTCAGAGTTTTGGATTTGCTTGAAAGATTCTGCAAGTTTCAAATTTGCAACCCGTAGGAAAGCTAAAAAGCTTTCCTTTTTTTATTTAAAAAGTGACCTTTGAGACACCTTTTTTACCTCACAAAAATAAATTTTAAAACAGTTTTTGATAATAAGTAGATTTTTACATAATTTTGAAAAAAGTTTTATTATAAATAAGACTTTAATAACCATTACCAAATCACCATATGAGAAATACAATTTTAGTCAAGTTGTATAGTGGAAAGCTATACCTAATAATTCTTTATTTATTAATAAGTATTACTTCTAAAGCGCAAACGTTTCCCTATGAAAGAGTATGGGGAACCTATTATGGCCCCACTGGATCAGATTATAGCATACCTTTCTCACAAGGAGGTTTTTTATTAGACAATCAAAATAATTTTCATATTTTAGGTCAAGTAATTAAAGATAGTAGTCTTGGTGCACCTTATTATAATCAATATGTAACAACAGGAGGACAAAATATTAATTTGTCTTTTTTTACTGCTTTTTTGCAAGCAAAATTTACGGAAAGTGGGAATGTACTGTTCGCTGGTTTTTGTGATGGAACAGCTCCTACTAATATTAGAGAAATATTAGTACACATCGATGGAGATGGAAATTATTATTATTTAAAATTAGCGTTGAACAATCTTTCCGATGTCGCAACTCCCAATGCTTGGTTTGTCAACGACCCTAATATAAGCGGAAACAATCAGTTCCATTATCTCTTATACAAAAAAAACAATATAGGAACTGTTGTCTGGAAAACATTTCTTCCTCTAGATATACTTTTGAATTATTCTTTTGTTACAGACGAAAATAAAGATCTTTATATTACTGGGGCAACAAAAATACAGCAGGGTATAGGTACCTCCGGGACCTTTATGGAAAATTATCAAACATATTATAATAATGGAACTATATTATCTAATGCTTTTGTTGTAAAACTAGGTTCACAAGGACAATTGATTTGGGGAACATATTTGCCTGTTACCGCTTCTAGTTACGTGTTAGAGTATCATAACCAGAGATTGTATTTTGTGGGAGGTGGAGATATTGATCCGGCTATCAATCAGCTTGCAACAGCCAATGCGTGGCAAAATATACCGACTTCTCAGTCTCTTACAGCTATTAATAGCACAACTGGTGCCCGAATTTGGGGGACTTACTTAGGCTCGGGGCTTGCTGGCTCTTCGTCAGCAGTGACGAGTTGTAAAGCTAATGCTAGTGGTATTTATTTGTTTGGAAATGATTTTCTATCTAGCTCGTATTTTTCTACACCAGGAGCTTATAAAAGTCAGGTTACCGGTTTTACAGATTACTTTCTCACTAAGCTCGATTTCAACGGAAATCGAATCTGGGGAACTTATTTTGGGAGTGATGGTATGGAAAATATCGGTATTAGTACAAATCCTATGGCTTTAACTAACCAATCTATATTTATCGTTGGTTCTAATTTAGGCGGAGGAAGCAACATTTCTACACCAGGAGCTTACCAAACTTCAATTCCTACACCTGGTACAGGGCCGGCGAATAATTTCTTCTTTGCCAATTTTGATCTCAACGGAAATTTGAAATGGTCTTCCTATTATGGTGGGCCTAATTATCAACTGGGTCTCAATCAAAATATAAATATATATGCAAATAATGATAACTTTTTCTATCTTGTAGGTAGTACCAGAGCTGGTACCGGAATTGCCACAGAAAATGCTTATCAGCCACAGTTGCCACCCAATCTAGGTAATGAAAATACAGGATTTCTTGCGCGTTTCAATTTAAAAGGACAGCTTTCTGTTTCAGAATCGGAAGAGTTATTTTCTGATATTATTCTTTATGATAATCCAAACAATGGTATCTTTACTATTAAAGGTAATATTTTAGAGAAGAAAGATTTCTCTTTAAAGATTTATGATTTCTCGGGAAGGCTACTCTATACTCAAAAGTTGAATAAAGAGAGAAAACAAAGATTAAATTATCAAGGAAGATTACATACAGGAATTTATTACGTTCATGTTTCAGCAGGAAAAGATTTTGAGAAAAAAATTAAAATGATTGTAAAATAAATCTTAATATAAAGATCTTATTTACCTCAATCAGAGTAACAAACTTAATGTTTTTTTAACTAGCAGTTAAAATTCATTTTGATAAATCATACAGATAATACAATAATTCGTACCCATTATTCCTTTTCATTCTTTCTAAATTTGTTGTAAATAATTTGGAAATGAACACTTCAGGCAACATATCACGTAAAGATTTTCTTAAGAATTCAGCATTAGCGATGGCAGGACTGGCTTTAACTTCAAATATGATGGGAGCAACTTCAATTTTTAATGATACCACGATTTCTCCAAAAGGAAAATTAGCCTTAAAGAATGTTCGTCTTGAAATAGGTTTTGAATATGAAGATGGGGAAGTGATTGCTACAAAAACCGATTTGTTTTATCTTGAAACCGAAAACGGAAAAATTACAAAGATCTCTCCGAATCAGCCGAATGCAAAAGCAATTGATGCCAAAGGATTTTTAATGCTTCCGGCGTTCAAAGATATGCACATTCATCTGGACAAAACTTTTTACGGAGATAAATGGCAGGCTGTAAGAAGGAGAACCGGCGGAGTGAAAGGAATGATTGCTTTGGAACAGCAGATGATGCCCGAACTGCTGAAAAATTCTACTTTTAAGGCGGAAAAAATGATTGAATTGCTGCAATCGAAAGGAACATCTTTTGCAAGAAGTCACGTGAATATTGAACCTACTTCCAAATTACAATCTTTAAAAAATCTACAGAAGGCTTTAGATAATAAAAAGAAGACGTTTGGAGCAGAATTGGTGGCTTTTCCACAACATGGTGTTTTTTACACGGATTCGGTTCCTTATCTGAAGGAAGCTGCGAAAATGGATATTGATTTCATTGGTGGAGTGGATCCTTTTACCATTGACGGAGCGATAGAAAAAACGATTGACTTTACGGTTCAATTGGCTTTAGATAACAAAAAAGGAATTGATATTCATCTTCATGAAAGTGGTGAATCCGGTTTGAAAACGGTTGAATATTTAATTCAAAAAGTAAATGAAAATCCTTTTTTGAAAGGAAAAACCTACTTGAGCCATTGTTTCGTTTTAGGGAAACTGGAAAAAGCAAAACAAGAAGAAGTTGCAGAAAAATTAGGCAATGCTGAGGTAGGAATTGTGTCCACGATTCCTTTTGGTAGTTTAATTATGCCGATTCCGACCTTGTATAAGCATAATGTGAAAGTATTAACCGGGAATGACAGTATTGTTGATCATTGGAATACATTTGGAACAGGAAGCGTGCTGCAAAAAGCGAATTTAATGGCTCAATTGTACGGACAGGCTACAGAGTTTTTATTATCGAGAAGTTTAAAATTGGCAACCGCTAATATTTTACCGTTGGATGATAAAGGTATTCAGCAATGGCCAAAAGTGGGCGACCAGGCAGATTTGGTTTTCCTGAATGCAAGCTGTTCTGCAGAAGCCGTTTCAAGAATTTCTAATGTAGAATCGTTGATTCATCAGGGAAATGTCGTGTTTTAAAAAGAACATTTCATTCTGATAAAATTTACGTATTTTAGGGTAAATTATTATAGAATGAGCCATCAGTCAGATTATTTTCCTATTCTCGGTATTCATGAATTTGCAGAGAAACAATCAAAAGGTTGCGATCTGCTGTTCAATGAACTTAGTGGTGAAAGACGGATTGATGAACCTCATAAACACGATTTTTTTATCATTAATCTTTTCGAAAAAGGAAAAGGAGTTCATATTATTGATTTTGTTGAATATAAGGTAGAGAATCATCAGATTCATTTGGTGTTTCCGGATCAGGTTCATCAATGGACAATTGAAAAAGAAACGGTTGGCTATCAATTGATGATCAGCAGAGAATGGTACGAAAGTTTTCTTCCTGCCTTACGATTTTCCTCATCGTATTATTTTCAGCATCCCGCCTTTACGGTTTCAGGAGAAATTTATGAATTGTTATTACATGAATTTCAAGCCATCAAGAAAGAGCTCAGTGATGAGAAAATATTCTGGGAGCTGATTCAGAAAAGGAGTGAGCTGATTGGTTTATTGGTCAGCAAATCGGTGGAAGGTGCTTTTAAAGACTTTGAGATATATAATTCGAATCCTATTATTTCTAAATTTTTGAATCTGATTAATGAACATTTCAAAACGCAGCGCTCTGTTTCGTTTTATGCAGATAAGTTAAATATCTCTGCGAATTACTTGAATATTGTTTGTAAGAAAAGTCTTAACACATCGGCTTCTTCATTAATTCAGGACCGAATTTTACTGGAAGCAAAACGTTTATTGAAGGTTTCAGAAATGTCGGTGAAAGATATTGTTTACGATCTGGGTTTTTATGATCATGCCAGTTTTTCTAAATTCTTTAAGGTACAGACAGGTATGACGCCGTCACAATTCAAAGAATAATCTGTACAAAATAAGACATAATTTATACACTTGTTTAACATTTTAGCAGAGTAATTTTGTATGACTAAATGAGAGTTATGCAATCATCTTATCAACTTATAGCAAAAGGAAATTATTCATTAAAAAATGTCCGTTTGGAAACGGGTTTTGAATATGATCATGAAGAAGTGATCAGTACAAAAACCGATCTGTTTTGTATTGAAATTGAAGACGGAAAAATAAAATCGGTAAAGCCGAATGATGCGAATTCAAACGCGATTGATGCCAAAGGAAAACTGATGATTCCTGCTTTTAAGGATATGCATATTCATTTGGATAAAACGTTGTACGGACTTCCGTGGCAAGCACTTTCACCGAAAAGAAGATCAGTAAAAGACATGATTGCCTACGAACAGGAAATCATCCCGAAGCTTTTGAAAACTTCTGTGGAAAGAGCTGAACAATTAATTGATTTATTACAACATTACGGGACGAATTTTGCAAGAACGCATTTTAATATTGATCCTACTTCAGGCTTAAAATCATTAGAAAATTTAGAAAAAGCGTTAGACAATAAGAAGGATTCATTCAAGGCTGAGTTGGTTGCTTTTCCGCAACATGGTGTTTATTATACAGATTCGGTTCCTCTAATAAAAGAAGCGGCACAACTGAAAAGTGTAGGTTTTATAGGAGGTCTGGATCCTTTGAGTATTGACGGGAATATTGAAAAAGTATTGGATTTTACGGTTCAATTGGCTTTGGATAACAATAAAGGGATTGATATTCACTTACATGAAACCGGAGAGTCCGGAATGAAAACCATTCAGTATTTAATTGATAAAGCCATTGAAAATCCTGCTCTTCAAGGAAAGACTTTTGTGAGTCATGCTTTTGCTTTGGCCCATTTAAATGCAAAAGAGACAGAAGAAATTGCTGAAAAATTGGCCGCTTCGAAAGTGGGAATTGCTTCTTCTGTGCCTTTCGGAGGGAAATTAATGCCGATTCCTGCGTTGAAAAAACATGGGGTGAACGTTTTAATCGGAAATGATAATGTTCAGGATTACTGGAGTACGTTTGGATCAGGGAATATGTTGCAGAAAGCCAATTTAATTGCCGAATTGTATGGTTATGGCTCCGAATTTAAACTTTCCAGAGCCTTAGAATTTGCTACTCAAAATATTCTTCCGTTAAATGATAAAGGAGAACAACAATGGCCAAAATCAGGAGATGCTGCAAATGTTGTTTTAGTGGATACAAGCTGTTCTGCGGAAGCTGTTTCCAGAATGTCGAATGTAGAAGCTTTGATGAACGAAGGTAATTTTTTCCAGAAAAAATAGATATATATAATTTGTGTTTTTTTAATCCTTGTTTTTTGTAAATGAAATAATCCATCCCTTGTAAGAGATGGATTATTTTTCAATTTGATATGAAGAATTGTTATGATATTAGTTCATCGCATCAGTAGTATCATAGCTGGTAAGACCAGTCCAACCTTTAGCCCAATCTGGCAAAGCTGTACCTGCACCTGCACCTACAGCACTTGCATTTTCAGAATAAATAGTTGAAATATCCACAGCTGTTCCTGCAGTGTTTTTAGCTTTAGATTTTGTTGCAATGTTTACAAATCTTAAGTTTTTGATATAAGATCCACCTTGGAACCAAGCTAAAGTTCTGTCAGTTTCAAAATCTAAACCTGTAGTATAGTTTGCTAAAACGATGTTGTCGAATTGACCGTTAGATCCAGCTCTTACTTTCATCCCTTGAGATTCTGATCCACCAGCATTACCTAAGAAAGTAGCATTAGTGATCGTAGGGTTAGAAACTCCGTTTCCGAAAGTAGTGTTCGGGTTTGTATCTTGAGTATCCGCTTCAATACCTCTGTTTCCTGGTTCTGTAGCCGTTTGATATTGTTTTTTTCTTGCTACATAAAGGAAGTTTGCAGTTCCTTTGTATCCTTCTGTCCAGTCGAAACCATCATCTCCAACACCTGTTACTACGATGTGATCAAGATTTGGGCTACCTCCGAAACATTCAACACCATCATCAGCACCATCAGTTACATAGATATAAGAAAGAGTAGTTCCGCTACCAACTCCGAAAAGAGAAAGTCCGTTGAATTCTTTTTCAGGGTTATATTTAAATCCGCTGTCTTTAATTACCACATATTTAATAACTCCGGAGTTATCGTTATTGTCAGTACCTCCATAAGTAAGATCTCCTAATTCAGAAGTAGAAGTTCCTAACGCACTTCTGTTAGAAGGTGCATTACCTAGAACTACGATACCTCCCCAGTGTCCTTGTTTGTGTGAAGTTCCTTCGAATACAACCGGGCTTGTAGCTGTACCGTTGATATATAGTTTACCACCTCTGTCAACGATAAGATAGTTTGCTCCTTCCGCTACAGTGATTCTAGTTCCTGCAGGGATAACAAGGTTTGCACCACTTTCTACCAATACTTTACCCGTGATTGTATATACTTTTGATGGATCTAAAGTTACTGTAGTTCCGGCAGCAATACTTCCTTTAAAATTACTTGGATCAATTGTAGAAATGCTTTCAGATGAATCGTCATCAGAGTTACTACAAGAGATTGCAGTAGATGAAAATGCCGCAGCTAATGAAAAGAAAAGAGCAGCTTTTAAGATTGTTTTTTTCATAACCTTATATTAGATTTAATATTATTAAAATTTGTATGATAAGCTTAAACCAACCTGACGTCCTTTTGTATAGTCTCTGTTGATCAATGTAGCTGTTTTATTTTCCTGTTCTATTTTATTGTGAGGGTTTAATAGGTTTTTCGCAGAAACTCCGATTCCTATTTTATCTAAAGTGAAGTTTAAGTTAAGATCTAAAAGATCTCTTGCTGTTTCATAAAAATCTCCGATATCAGTAGTTCCTAAAGCATAAAGGTTTTTTCCTACGTGAGAGTATACAACCACAAAGTCTAATGAATTTAAGTTGCTGTTCCATTTGTAATTATACCCTAAGTTTACGTTGGCAATAAAATCAGCAGCTCCTTGAAGAGCATTTTTATCTTTGGTAAACACAACCGTTTTTCCTTTGTTTTCTTTTGCAATATCAGCTTGAGATTTAAGGTCTTGTTCAGAATGCATATACGTTCCGTTGATGAAAGTATAGATTTTTGAATTGCTCCAAGAATAGATATCTTTTCTCACTTCTACTTCAGCTCCTACGATATATCCTGAATCTGCAGCATTGAAATATGTCATATCACTTGGTGCAGAACTCGCATAAGTGGTTCTTGCGATTGGATTTTGAATATATTTTCCGAAAGCTGCTACTGAAACCAACTCGCCAGATTTAGGGAATAATTCCCATTTCACGTCAACATTATAGTTGTCAGACGGAGCAAGATCCGGATTTCCGTATGTATTCGTAGTTACATCATAATACGCAAAAGGAATAAGTTCTTTAGCTTGTGGTAATGTATATGTTTTAGAGAAAGATAATCTTAAGTTTTGCTTGTCATTAAGACTATATTTAGCATTTAAAGCTGGTAAGAATTTATTGTATTGCTTATTCTTTTTACCTTCTCCCTGAACCGGATCAATCCATTTCATCTGCATATCGATGTAATCGAAACGTCCACCTACCTGTACGATAAATTTATCGGAAAGCGTAATATCTACATTAGCAAATCCTGACTGAATATTCTGTTTTGCCGTATAATTGAAAGGCGTAAATAATTTTGCTGTCGGCTGGAATGTCTGGTAAGTGAATAAGCTATTGTTTGTAGCATTAATAAAAGCATCAATATTATTAGGATCTACTTGAGGAGAAAGACCGAAGTTCATACCAATCGTAGTATAGTTGAATTTTCTGTCTTTGTATTGTCCGTCGTATCCTGCAGTAATCTTGAATTTATTTAAAGTTTTAGAAAGATAAGCATGACCTAAAACCGTATTATCTTTTAACTCATCAAAATATCTGTGGTTATTGATGGCACTTCCTGAAATAAGTTGCATTGTTGTTGCATCAATCGTATTCTGCATACGATCTGGTCTTTTGCTGTTTAGCATATTATAACCAACCGCCCAGTCTGCAGTCCATGTATCACCTAACTTGTGTGTACCTAATAATTGATTTACCCAAGTGCTGGTAAGTTTATTATCACCTCTGTTAATGATTACATTTCTGTCAACATCATAAGAATATCCTTTGAATATTTTTGCAGTCTGTTCAGAAGAATGAATGAAATTGGAAGTGAAGTTAATTTTATTGCTAGAATTGAACTTATATCCTAAATTAACTAACGCTGTAGTATTTGTTTTATAGTTAGAACGTTCTACATCAAATTTTTTGTTTGGAGTATTATCCGCAAAGTAGAATCCTTCTTGTCCTGTACTGTATTCATATGCGTTTTCAAATCCTGCATAACCAAAGACAGAGAATTTTCCGAAGGTTGCCCCTCCTTCAATGTTCATATCTGTATTGAACGGATTATCTGCATTTTTGAAATTCCATTTTGTTTTAAAAGGATAGTTTTGATAAGGATTTCCTTTAGTAAAAGTAGTTTCCTTAAATCCGAAAAATCCTGGAGCTCCATCTTGTATTTTGAAATTATTATTATCAAAAGTCTGAAGATTGATGCTGCTTCCTAAACCTATTTTAAAATAAGGCTTACCAGAAAATTCTTTAGAAACAATACTGATGCTTGCTCCTCCAAAATCACCCAATAATTTTGGGTTGTATACTTTATCTAATGAAATATATTCGATCATTGAAGTCTTGAAAATCGAAAGATCGATGTTTCTGTTCTCCGGATCATCAGACGGAATTGGTAATCCGTTTAATGTAGTACTGTTATATCTATCACCAAGACCTCTTACGAAAATTTGTCCGCTTCCTTCCTGCTTAATAGTTCCCGTAGCTTTTGTTACAGCTGTTGCAACATCTCCTACACCTTGTTTTGCAAGCTGTACAGAACCTACACGCTCTATAACTTCTACAGATTTCTTTTGTACACTGATAAGGTTAGCTTCAGTTCCCTTTTTGGTAGACCCTTTAATGATGACACCTTCGATTTTCTTTTCTTTCTTTATAGTGTCGTTTTTGGTCGTTTGAGCGTAAAGTACAGTTCCCGATGTTGTTAAAAACAAAACTGCGATACTCAGTTTTCTAAAATTCATTTTTTTTACTATATTCTTTCGGTGCAAAGGAATAAAAGATTGACGGGGTAAATGGTTTAGTGAAATTTAAATTTTCCTTAACTAAACATTAAGAAATGGATATAATTGTTAACTTTATGTGAACGATGGCTGATTTGTTAATCTGTGCTTTAAAAATTATTAACTTTGACTCGTAAAAATTAAAAATGAACCAAAAGAAAATCCTCTTAATAGACGATGAACTGGATATTTTAGAGATTCTGTCTTACAACTTAGAAAAAGAAGGCTACGATATTTATACCGCTACCAATGGTAACGAAGGAATTGAAAAAGCCAAAGAAATTATCCCGGATCTTATTCTATTAGATGTAATGATGCCAGAAAAAGATGGTATCGAAACTTGCCAGGAACTTCGCAAAGTAAAAGAACTTCAAAAAACATTAATTGTTTTCCTTTCTGCGAGAAGTGAAGAATTTTCACAATTAGCAGGTTTCCAAGCAGGAGCGAATGATTATATTGTAAAATTGATCAAACCGAAAATCCTTACCTCCAAAGTAAATGCTTTATTACAACTGACCTCTCAGGTTACTGATAATAGTAAGCTGATTGAAATTGGAGATCTGGTAATCGATAAAGACAATTTTAGAGTTTCAAAAGCAGGACAACAGTTTTTATTACCTAAAAAAGAGTTCGATCTATTGTATCTTTTAGCTTCAAACACAGAAAAAGTATTCAAAAGAGAAGAAATTCTTGAAAAAGTATGGGGAAATGATGTGATTGTAGGAGAGAGAACCATCGATGTTCACATTCGTAGACTCAGAGAAAAATTAGGAATTAATACCATTCAGACATTAAAAGGAATAGGATATAAACTTATTGTTTAATCCGAAATTTACAGACATACACTAATTATTAAATATTTGTAAAATTGAAATTTTACAGACTTACACTCGCCACCTCTGGTTTGCTTACAGTGGTGATGTTTCTTTTAGTCATCATTTTTGATTGGCTGAAGGATCTCTATTATCAGACCGCATTCTTTAAAATAGGACTGTTTATCTGTCTGATTCTTATCTTTATTATCAATTATCTCGTGTTGGAGCTGCTTTTTAATTATTATGGAAAGAAACAGGTTCGCGGGCTTTCTCAGCTTTTACCTCAGGAAATTGTTCAGGACAATGATGAGAATATTACGATAAAAGAATTAGGAGAGCGTTTTTCAGATCTTAATCAACAGAAAGTAACGGAGATTGATATGATGAAAGAAATGGAAAGCTATCGTAAAGAATATATCGGAAATGTTTCTCATGAACTTAAAACTCCCTTGTTTTCCATTCAGGGATACGTAGAAACATTAAGAGACGGAGGCGTAGATAATCTTACGATTCGGGATAAATATCTGGAGAGAATTGATAAATCGGTAGAAAGGCTGATTGCCATTGTGACGGATTTGGATATGATCAATAGACTTGAAGCAGGAGAGATTAATCTTACAGTTTCCAGATTCGATGTAAACCTGCTTATAAAAGAGATTTTTGATCTTCTCGATCTTGAAGCAGAAAAACGCAATACAACATTACAAATTCAGACATTACATCCGCAGATTTTTGTTGATGCCGACAAGCAGAAAATCTCCCAGGTTTTTATTAATTTGATTTCCAATGCGATTCATTATGCGAATAGGCAGGAAGCAAGAGTGGTCGTAAAAACAAGTATCTTAAAAAATAAAGTTCTTATTGAAGTTATTGATAACGGAATGGGAATAAAATCTGAACTTTTACCAAGGATTTTTGAAAGATTTTATCGCGTAGAAACCAGCAGAAGCAGAAGAGAAGGAGGTTCCGGTCTTGGCTTGGCAATTGTGAAGCATATTCTTGAAGCTCACAACGAAAACATTACGGTAGAAAGTGTGTATCTTGAAGGAACGAAATTCAGTTTTATGCTCGAAAAAAGTAAATAGTTTCGGCAAAATGTAAGAAAAAAAAATATTTTAAAAAATTCTGAAATATTTTTTTGTCACATGTCATTTATTATATATTTGCAGCAGAGATTTATCATAATAAAAAAGGCAAAAAGTAATTTAAAAACTGATATGGTTTACAAAATCCGCGTAATATTAGATGCGAAAGAAGATATTTTCCGTGATATCGAAGTTAAAGGAAAACAGACGCTATGGAACTTACATTTAGGAATTAAAAGTGCATTCAGCCTGCAAGGTGAGGAGCTTTCTACTTTTAATTTGCTGGAAGAAGATGGTACAATAGTAAAAAGTGTTCCGTTAGAAGATATGAGTGATGATGGTGATGGCGAAATTATGTCAGATGTATACATTGATGAGGCGTTTGAAAATAGCGGAGACAAAGCTCAGTTTCAGTATGGGCTTTTAGACCTTTGGGAATTCTTCTGTGAGCTTGTAGAAATTATCGACGAAACTAAAGGAGTTAATTATCCTATCACGGTTTACAGATTTGGAAACGTTCCTTTAAAAGCTCCTAGCAAAAATGGTGCTTCAGGATCAAAGAAAAAGTCGGCAATGCCTTTAATGGATGATGATTTTAACTTTGATGATGATTTCGGAGGAAACAACAACTTTGAGGATGAAGATGATGATAACTTTGATGACGAAGAAGAAGATTACAATGACGATGCTTTCGATGATGAAGACGAAAATGATGATGAGAGATAATAAAAGCATTTAAAAAATATAGGCCCTGAATGAAAATTCGGGGTTTTTTTGTGAAATAATTATAAATGGAAATCATTTTTAGAGCAAAATTTATCATATACAATTCATTTCTATTATCACCCAATTCATTATTTTTGAAGATAGATACATGAAAAAGGATTTTATCGATTTCATGAGCTCAACATATAAATAAAACACTATGGATTTTCCGAAAGAATGGAAGCATACGACTAATATCTACGAAGTAAACGTAAGACAATATACCGAAGAAGGAACTTTCAGAGCGTTTGAAAAAGAAATGCCCCGACTTAAAACGATGGGTGTGAAAACACTTTGGTTTATGCCTATTACTCCTATTGCCCAGCAAAATAAAAAAGGAAGTATGGGAAGTCCTTATGCCGCTTCAGACTATGTTTCTATCAATCCTGAATTCGGAACGTTGGCAGATTTTAAACATCTGGTGAATGCTGCACACAGATTAGGCTTAAAAGTTATTATAGATTGGGTAGCAAATCATACGGGTTGGGATCATGTCTGGACGAAAACGAATCCTGAATTTTATCTAAAAGATCCGGATGGTAAATTTCATATTGCCTCAGGAATGGATGATATTATTGAGCTGGATTACAACAATCAAGAGATGAGAAAAGCTATGATTGATGCCATGAAATTTTGGGTAAAAGAAACTCATATCGATGGTTTCAGATGTGATTTGGCATCTTGGGTTGAAGTTGGTTTTTGGGAGCAGGCAAGACCTGAAGTGGAAACGGTAAAACCTCTTTTTTGGTTAGGAGAATTTGATGAGCTGGAAAACCCTGAATATGGAAAAGTATTTGATGCAAGCTATTCCTGGAAATGGATGCATGCCTCGAATGACTATTATAACCAAAACCAGCCATTACAGGATCTCAAAAACTTACTGGCAAGATATACCGAAATAGGAGACGGTTCTATGAGAGCGTGGTTTACGACCAATCATGACGAAAATTCATGGAATGGTACAGAATATGAAAAATACGGAGCAATCACCCAACCAATGGCTGTTTTCTCAGTAACCTGGAATGGAGTTCCTTTATTATATTCAGGACAAGAATTACCTAATAACAAAAGGTTGGAATTTTTTGAAAAAGATCCTATTCAATGGACGAATAGTTATCAGAATGCCGGTTTTTATAAAACATTACTGAATCTGAAATCTTCCAATCCTGCTTTAAGAGGAGGAGATCCTGCTGCTACAACTCATCTTCTGAACACGACTGCCAATGATAAAATTTTAGCTTACCTCAGGAAAAATGGAAAAGATGAGGTTTTGGTGGTGTTAAATATGTCAAAAGAACCGGTTGATTTCAATATTGAAGATGATCATTTATCTGGAGTGTTCAGCAATATTTTTGAGGGTTCTAATCGAGACTTTGATCAAGAGAAAGGTTTTAATTTTCAGATATCGGATTATGCGGTCTTTGAGAAATAGTTTTATTCTGATAGACCCTGATCCAAAAAACCGGAAAACTAATTATAAAAATTTACGATTATTCATTATTGATAAGTTGTAATGAATAATATTTTTAAAAGAAAGAATGAATAAACAACAGATATTAAGTGTTTTACAAATAAAAATTGCAGAGAAAATCCACAATTTTGAAAATCTCATCGCTGAAACAAGAGCTTCAAATAATGATACCAAAAGCTCGATGGGAGATAAATATGAGACCGGAAGAGAAATGCTTCAGCAGGAGATCAATAACCTTCAAAGGCAGCTCAATGAAACATTAAGCCAACAGAATATCCTTCAGAAAATAACTTCCGAAGCTTCCTTAAAAGTGCAGAACGGAGCATTGGTAAAAACGGATAAAGGATTATTTTATGTTTCAGTTTCAATGGGTGAAATCATTTTGGATAGTCAAAAAATTATGACTGTTTCAGCAGAATCGCCATTAGTAAAAGCTATGTTGGGTAAGAAGAAAGAAGATCATTTTAGTATTAATAATGTCCAGCAAACGATTGAAGAAATCTGGTAAAATCAAAATTAAAACTGTTTAATTTATGATCTATGATAATAGAAAATCACTAAGTTTTTTCTAAATTTGAACACTATAAATCGCTTTCGAAATGCAAAATTATTTAGACCTTTTACAACATATTTTAGATAACGGAACAGACAAAACAGATAGAACGGGAACGGGGACGAGAAGTGTTTTCGGATATCAGTTGAGATATGACCTGTCGAAAGGTTTTCCTTTGGTAACGACCAAAAAAGTGCATTTGAAATCTATTATTTACGAATTGCTTTGGTTCTTAAAAGGTGATACCAATATCAAATATTTAAAAGATAATGGAGTTTCAATCTGGGATGAATGGGCAGATGAAAACGGAGATTTAGGTCCTGTTTACGGAGCACAATGGAGGTCTTGGAACGGAGCAGACGGAAAAATTGTCGATCAGATTACAGAAGTGATCGATCAGATCAAAAAAAATCCTGATTCCAGAAGGCTGATTGTTTCTGCCTGGAATGTAGCAGAAATTCCGAATATGGCTTTGGCTCCTTGTCATGCTTTATTTCAGTTTTATGTAGCAGACGGAAAGTTGTCGCTCCAATTGTATCAGAGAAGTGCAGACGTTTTCCTTGGAGTACCTTTTAATATTGCGAGTTATGCATTGTTGTTAATGATGGTTGCGCAGGTTTGCGATTTGGAAGTCGGAGATTATGTTCATAGTTTTGGCGATGTTCATATTTATAATAACCATTTCGAGCAGGTGAAAAAACAGCTTTCAAGAGAAACAAGATCACTTCCGACAATGAAGTTAAATCCTGAAATTAAAGATATTTTCGGTTTCGATTTTGAAGATTTTACCTTAGAAAACTACGATCCGCATCCTGGAATTAAAGCACCTGTTGCGATTTAAAGATTTCGATTCAATAAAAATTAAATATAAAGCATAAAGTGAAGTGTAAAACTTCACTTTTTTTGTAACATCTTTTGAAATTTTTCAACCTATTGATCAAATCTCAAAAGTATGTTAAAAAAGTTGCTTTTTCTATCAGCGATCGGTGTTTCAAGTGTCGCTTTCTCACAACAGAATATAAAGGAAAAACTAGGGAATTATTTCGATTCTTTGTCTGTTCATCATAAAGTAATGGGAAGTTTTGCATTTGCGGAAAATGACCGCCCGACTTTCGTTAAGGTGATCGGATTTTCTGATGCTGAAAAAAAACAAAAGGCAAATGTGAACACGCAATATCGAATTGGTTCAATCAGTAAAACGTTCACAGCGGTTTTGGTGATGAAAGCCGTTGAAGAAAAGAAGATTTCTTTGGATCAAAAACTTTCTGAATTTTACCCAGAAGTTCCCAATGCAAACAAAATTACGATTGAAAATTTATTGCAGCACAGAACCGGAATTCATAATTTAACCAACGAAGCCGAATACTGGCAATACAATACCAAACCTCAGACAGAGAGCAGTTTAGTTAACATCATTAAAAAATATAAAAGTGATTTTGAACCGGGTTCAAAACACGAATACAGCAATTCAAATTATATCCTGCTAGGTTTTATTCTTGAAAAGGTGTACAAAAAAACTTATGCAGAATTAATCAAAGCTAAAATTACAAAACCTTTAAAACTGACGTTGACGGAGGTTGGAGGGAAAATCGATACTTCAAAAGATCAGGCAAAATCTTACCAGTTTACAAACGGAAAATATGAAATTTCCAATGAAACCGATATGAGCATTCCGATCGGAGCTGGAAACATTATCTCGACACCAAGAGACCTTTTGACTTTTATTCTTGGTCTGGAACAAGGAAAATTAATCAAAAAGGAAAGCCTGGAAAAGATGAAAACCTTTGTAGATAATTACGGATATGGGCTGGTAAAAGTTCCGTTTGGTAAATATTGGGGATTCGGACATACTGGCGGAATTGATAATTTCAGATCGGCATTGTTTTATTTTCCGGATATAAAAACGGCGGTAAGTTTTACAACGAACCAGGCAGATATGGATACCAACGAGATTTCTATCAAAATGATGGAAACTGCAACAGGAAAAGACTTTGAAATGCCCAATTTTAAAACGTTGGAAATTTCGGAAACCGAATTGCAGAAGTTTGTAGGAAACTATGTATGCCGGGATTTCCCTTTAAAAATCAATATCTTTATCGAGGATAAAAAACTCATGGCACAGGCAACCGGACAAGGTGCATTTCCGCTGGAAGCCACTTCAAATACTAGTTTTAAATTTGACACAGCAGGAATTGTGATCGACTTTTACCCTGCCAAAAAACAGTTTATCATTACGCAGAGAGGAACAAAAAATACTTTCACAAAAGAAATTACAAAATAGAGGTCAATACTATTTTTGACATTTAATAAAAATATAATTCAAAATAATAATGAAAAAAGCCATTTTATCGATTGCTTTATTGGGTGGAATTTTCTTTTCCACAAATGTAGCAGCACAAACCGAAACTTCAGGAAGAGAAAAGGTGTACAGAGCCACTCATACAAAAGTAACGGAACTAAAACATACGAAACTTAAAGTAAATTTTGATTATCAGAAGGAACAAATGAACGGAGAAGAATGGCTGACTGCCGCTCCTTTTTTCTATCCTACTAACGAATTAACATTGGATGCAAAAGGAATGCTGATTCATGAAGTGGCTTTGGATATCAATGGCAAAAAATCTCCTTTAAAATATGATTATAAGGATGATGTTTTAAAGATCACTTTAGACAAAACCTACCAGAAAAATCAGGATTACACGGTTTATATCAAATATACAGCACGTCCGAATGAAGTAAAACAAGAAGGAAGTGCTGCAATTAATGATGCAAAAGGATTATACTTCATTAATGCTCAGGGAAAAGATCCGGATATGCCGACACAGATCTGGACTCAGGGAGAAACGGAATCTTCTTCTGCATGGTTCCCGACTATTGATAAATCTAACCAGAAAACAACTCAGGAAATTTATATGACCGTTCCTGATAAATATGTAACGCTTTCCAACGGACTTTTAAAAGATTCTCAGAAAGAAGCGAATGGTTTGAGAACAGATCATTGGGTAATGGATAAAAGACATTCTACCTATCTTTTCTTCATGGGAGTAGGTGAATATGCAATTGTGAAAGACAAGTGGAGAAATATTGCAGTGGATTATTATATCGAAAAAGAATACGAACCTTATGCAAAGCAGATCTACGGAAACACGCCGGAAATGATCGAGTTTTTCTCTAAAAAATTAGGGTATGACTATCCTTGGTCAAAGTATGCACAGATTTCAGGAAGAGATTATGTGAGTGGTGCAATGGAAAATACGACAGCAACCCTTCATGGAAGTGATATTTTACAAAAACCAGGACAATTAATTGATGAAAATACCTGGGAAGATACAATTGCTCACGAATTATTCCACCAATGGTTCGGAGACTTAGTAACTGCAGAAAGCTGGAGTAATTTAACAGTAAATGAATCTTTCGCGAACTATTCAGAATATCTTTGGAACGAATATAAGTACGGAAAAGATCAGGCAGATTATCACCAGATGATGGATGTCAATATGTATCTTACCACGCCGGGAAATTTTGAGAAAAATTTAGTGAGATTTAATTATGATTCCCGTGAAGATGTTTTCGATTTGGTGACGTATCAAAAAGGAGGAGGAATTCTTCATATGTTAAGAAATTATCTTGGTGATGATGCTTTCTTCGCTGCATTGAATGACTATTTGAAAACGTATGAATATCAGAACGGAGAAGCTCACCAATTAAGATTATCTTTTGAAAAAATTTCAGGAAAAGACTTAAACTGGTTCTTTAATCAATGGTATTTCGGAAACGGAAACCCTAAAATCAAATATTCTTATACTTTCGAACCGGTTAAAAAACAAATTGCAGTTGTTATCGAACAAACGCAGGAGCAGCCATTCCAGTTTCCTTTAGCAATTGATGTTTATGAAAACGGAAAACCGAAAAGATATAACGTTTGGGTAAATGCGGAGGCAAAAAATACCTTCAATTTTGATGTTTCTAAAAATGCAGATTTGGTAAATATTAATGCAGACGGTGTGTTGTTAGCAGATATTACAGATACGAAAACTCCTGAGCAAAATTTAATGCAGTTTTTAGGTTCTAAAGAATTTAAAAGCAGATTTGCTGCATTGAACGGAATTAAAGATCAGGTAGGAAAAAATCCTGCAGCAACAAAATTATTGGCAGCAGCCGTTAAAGATCCTTTCTTCAGAGTAAGAATGAGAGCTTTAAAGCTGATGGATTTATCCAACCCGGAACAATTCAAAGCAATGGGAGCTGATGCTGAAAAACTGGCTGCAAACGATCCGAAAACTTTGGTTCAGGCAGCGGCAATTTTAGCGTTGGCAAAAACAAAGGATAAAAAATATCTTCCGATTATGGAAAAAGGAGTGAATGCTGTTTCCAACGCTGTAAAAGCAAGCTCTGTAAGTGCAATCGTCGGAATTGATCCATCTAAAGCAAGTACACTAGCAGATAAAATTGATTTGGAAGGTGCTCCGGACAATTTATTGGAGAAACTGTTGCCGATTATTGTGAAAAATAAAGTGACTTCTCAAATGTCAAATATTGCTCAGGTTGCGGCTTTCTATCCTTTTGTTAAATTCCAGAATCCTGAATTAGGAAAATCTGCGGAAGAGGGATACAACTGGATTATGAGCTCTGATAATCTGAAAGCAACAGAAAGCATCACAAAAATGTTGGGTCGTGCAAAAGGACAGATGGGAGATAATCCTCAGGCAAAAATGATGATCACTCAGATGCTAAAAGATGGGTTAAATAAGAAAATGGAACTTTTAAAACAAAACCCTCAAAGTGCTGCAAGTATTAATAAACAGATCGATGCGATCAATAAAGCCATTGAAGATTTTAAATAAATTTCAATCAAAATAGTGTATTAGAAATAGAATAACCGTTGTTTTTGCAACGGTTATTTTTATGAATACAACACTTATTTAATTGTGTATTGGAACAAATTTGCACTATTCTTGATGCAAAATATTTTTACTCAATTTTTGTAAAGATTTTATAAAAATCATATTTAAGTAAACATTTACATTTTTTAAATTCGTAATAAAAATAAGTTATATGGCAGTTGGAATTGAGGCAGCAAGTTATTATGTGCCTTCTTTGTATTTGGAAATTAGAGATTTGGCAGAAAAAAGGGGAATTGAACCGGCAAAGCTGGAAAAAGGTTTGGGATTACATAAAATGGGGCTTCCTGATGTACATGAAGATGCGGCAACTTTTGCAGCGGAAGCTTTATTGAAACTGATTAAAGATTATAATATCGACCCAAAAGAAATATCAAGAATTTATTTAGGAACAGAAAGTGCTTTGGATGCTGCAAAACCAACAGCTTCTTATGCCATGCAAATGGTAGAAAAAACGCTGGAAGCAGAATTTGGAGCAAGAGTTTTCAAAAATTGTGATGTGGTAGATATGACTTTTGCCTGTATCGGAGCAGTAGATGCGTTGCACAATGCTGTAGATTTTGTAAGGGTGAATCCTGAGAAAAAAGCAGTGGTTATTGCAAGTGATTATGCCAAATATGAGTTGGCTTCTTCAGGAGAATATACACAGGGAGGAGGTGCCGTAGCTGTTTTGGTCTCTTCAAAACCTGATTTAATTGAAATTGAAAACAATTGGGGCATTGCTACGGAAAGTGTTTTTGATTTTTTCAAACCAAGAAGGCATTTCAAAAAAGAAGATTTAACGAATGCCCCTGAAGACTTCCCTGAGAATATTGAAATTTTTACAGATGAACCTGTTTTTGATGGTCACTACTCTAATCAATGTTATCAGGATAGAATCAGAGAGGCGTATGATCATTATAAAGAGATTACCGGAGAAAAGAAACCGTATGAAGCATGGAAATACCTTATTTTTCATCTTCCTTATGCTTTCCACGGGAAAAGAGTGTTCACGGAAATTTACAGCTTAGAAAACGGCTTATCTTACGAAACTCCTGAAGAGCAAAAAGCGGTTGCTAAATCTGAAGAATATATTCAGTTTATTAATGATAAAATTGAAAAATCACAAAGAGCCTCTTCAGAAATCGGAAATATGTACACCGCTTCAATTTTTATGGCGCTGCTTTCTGCATTACAGACTTCTTTTAACGACAATGAAGAATTGGCAGGACAAAAAATCGGGTTTTTAGGATATGGAAGTGGCTCAAAATCTAAAGTTTTTGCCGGAAAAATTTCTGAAAACTGGAAGAATGTGGTGGCAAAATGGAATTTGTTTGAAGAGTTGAAAAACAGAACGGCAGTAGATTTCGATACGTATGAAAAACTTCACAGAAAACAATTGAAACATTCTGTTAATGAAAATTGCAAAGGTTTTGGATTGAAATCGATGGAACTGGAAAATCCTGTTTTGAAAGGAGCGAGGTATTATGATTATCAAAAGTAAATAATAAATAAGGCATCTCATTTTGGGATGCTTTGTTTTAATTCTAAACTAAAGAGCTATTTGAAATCAAACTTTCACAAACCGACTCACAAACATGGATGCAACCAATTGGCCGACTGCATTTAAAACGGTCGCTAAAGGATCAACCAAAGTTCCGATAATCATCACTGCTGGAATGGCTTCCTGTGGTAACTTATAAACGGAAATCATCAGCATTTCACCGATATAACCTCCATTTGGAATTCCACCGGCAACGATGCTTACAAAAACAGTAATTCCTAAAGCCAGCAGTAAGTTCATCGGATCAAAAAAATCTCTTCCGATAATTAAAAAAGCTACATAAATTTTAATAATGGAAGACATCGAAGAACCGTTTTTATGCAACGTTGTTCCAATCGGAATCACAATATTTGAAATCTGGCTTGGAATTCCAATTTTTGCTGCAGCCTGTAAATTTGCAGGCATTGTTGCAAAGCTGCTGCATGTACTTAAAGCGGTTAATGTCGGAAAAGCTGCATTGGTCCAAAAACTTTTTATCCCGTTTCTACCCTTAGCCATAAATGCATACAATGAATAAAATACGAAGAAATAAACGATTCCTGCAATATAATATAATCCTAAAGGTTTAGCATAAAATCCGAAAAGCTGAGGTCCTAATGTTGCAACTTGATAAGCAAAGTAAGCACCCAAACCAATCGGTGCTACTTTCATGATTAATAGAAGTAATTCTTTCATAACTTCATATCCGGAAGCAATAAATATTCTGAATGGCTGTCCTTTTTCTCCTGCTTTTCTTGCCGAAAACCCTGTCATAAAAGCAAAAATTAAAAGAGCCAACATATTTTGTCTTGAAAAAAGCTGGGTAAATTCGCCAACGGTAAAAAATCCTACAATTCTATTGCCCCAACTGTCATTATTCGTTGCTTCTTCCACAATTTCCTTACTTCCTGAGACTCCTGAAACAGGGAACAGGTACACCGCACAAATAGTGAAAATAGCTGCTGTTAAAATGAAAAACAGAAACGTTAAAGCCATGATAAGCATGATTTTTCCAAACTTAGACTGCTGTTCTAATGATGCAATGGAATTGGAAACTGCAAAAAATACCAACGGAACAACACTTACAAAAAGAAGGTTAAGAAAGATGTCACCTAAAGGTTTTAAGTAATTTACAAGATTGGGTGCAGCAATTCCGATGATGCTTCCAATAGTGATTCCCAAGAGTAAAAGTAAAATACCGGAGTAGTTTTTCAACACTTCTGTCATGTTGTGCTTTTTGATCAAAGATAGCTTAATTTTTAACATTCTGTTGTATAAAATTCAGTCATAAAATCCTTAAATTTGAGTAAATATCGTTTCTATGGCTTATATAGATTACTATAAAATTTTAGGCTTAGACAAGAGCGCAACCCAGGAAGATATCAAAAAAGCATATCGGAAATTAGCAAGAAAACTGCATCCGGACCTTAATCCTAATGATAAGGAAGCGGAAAAAAAATTCAAAGAGCTCAACGAAGCCAATGAAGTTCTGAGCAATGCAGAAAACCGTGCAAAGTATGACAAATACGGCGAACATTGGAAGCATGGTGAGGAATATGAAAAATCCCAACAACAGGAACAAAGACAATATCAAAGTCAATCAGGAAATTTCGGCGGAGGATTTTCCGGGGCTGATTTTGGAGAAGGAGAGGATTTCTCAGATTTTTTCCAGAATATGTTTGGTGGAACAGGAGGTGGTTTCGGAAGAAGTTCGAGAGGGAGTGCTTCCGGAAAATTTAAAGGGCAGGATGTACACGCGGAATTGAATTTAAGTTTAAAAGATGCTGCCACTACACATCCGCAGACTTTTGAAATTAATGGGAAGAAAGTAAGAATCACGATTCCTGCGGGAGTTTATGACGGACAACAAATTAAGTTGAAAGGTCATGGAAACCAAGGCTTCAATGGCGGTCCAAGCGGAGATTTATATATTACTTTCAATATTGCATCTGACCCGAATTTTGAAAGAATTGATAATGATTTAAAAACAAAGGTTTCCATTGATTTATATACAGCCGTTTTAGGCGGAGATGTAAAAGTGAATACGTTGGTTGGAAGCGTTAATCTGAAAGTGAAACCCGAAACGCAGAACGGAACCACGGTAAGATTGAAAGGAAAAGGTTTTCCGATGTACAAAAAAGACGGCGAATTCGGAGATTTATTTGTGACGTACGAAGTGAAGCTCCCCACGAATCTTACGGAAAAGCAGAAAGAATTTTTTGAACAACTTAAAAATTCATAAGCCATGAGTGAAAGAATATCACGAGAAGAACTCGTAAAAATATACAATATCGAAATCACTTTTTTTGATGAACTGGTGGATTCCGGACTGTTGAATATTCAGACCGAAAATGAAACCCGTTATCTGATGTATGAAGATCTTCCGGTTTTTGAAAAGTTTGCCAACTGGCATTATGATTTGGAAATTAATCTTCCCGGATTGGAAGTTATTCATGATATGTTGAAAAAAATGGAACATTTAAGACAGAAAAACCGTGAGCTGATGAATAAGCTTTCAGCGATGAGTGGCGGGTATGAAGATCTTTAGTGAAGAAGTAAGAAGTAAGAAGTAAGAAGTAAGAAGTGAGAAGTGAGAAGTGAGAAGTGAGAAGTGAGAAGTGAGAAGTGAGAAGTGAGAGGTTTTGGGGATGGTTGGAAAAATAGGGAGTTTTTAAGATGTTTTATTCGAAATTCAGACTATTTCTTTTAGCTTTGTAGGCTGTGAGAATAAATTAATACATATGAATGAAGAAAAGGTTATTGTTCTAAAACCTAAAAGAAAAGATTTCGAAGAAATATATTTTAGTGGAGATCAGGGAAGTTTGTTTTTTTCGTCCACTACGAGAGGGAAAACAATTACTACAGCAGTTGTAGGGCTGATTTTATTAATAATGCTTTTCTTTAAAGATGATTTTACCAAAGAAAAATTTGGGATTTTATATTTTGTGAGTTTTCTGTTTTTGCTTTGTGCAGTTTTTCTTTCGGTAAGTATCAATAAAGTTTCACGATGGAAAAAACAGGTGAATGGCTATTTAACTAAGCTTGAAAACTGCAATATTTACGAAATTACATTCGACCAAAGTTTCTTCATTGTAAACATTGACGACGAAAAAGAAACCAGTGAATGGAAAGATTTTGAATATTTCGACAGTAATAATGAGTTTATTACCCTGGAAGGAAAATACAATTATATGTTTCCGAGAAAATCAATGAGTGAGAAAGACTATAGCTTATTGAAACAGGTTTTAAAGAAAAATATTACGGAATAAAATAAAAAACTCAGAGCAAAATACTCTGAGTTTTATTTTTATAATGAAAAGTTGATTAATCCAACCAACCCATTTCTTTCATCCATTCATCGTTATAGATTTTTCCAACGTATCTTGAACCGTGGTCATGAAGAAGAACAACAATCACATCATCTTTTGTGAACTGATCTTTCATCTGAACCAAAGAAGCAATAGCACTTCCCGCAGAATATCCACAGAAAATTCCTTCCTCTTTAGCTAGTTTTCTAGCATAAACAGCACCGTCTTTATCTGTTACTTTCTCAAAATGATCGATCACAGACATATCATAGTTTTCAGGAAGAATATCTTCACCAATACCTTCTGTGATATAAGTGTAAGCGTTTCCTAAGTTAATTTCTCCTGTCTCGTGAATTTCCTTCAAAATAGAACCGTAAGTGTCAACACCAATTACTTTGATATCAGCATTTTTTTCTTTGAAGAATTTTCCACAACCTGTAATCGTACCTCCTGTTCCGGCTCCAACTACAAAATGAGTCAGTTTTCCTTCTGTTTGTTCCCAGATCTCAGGAGCTGTAGACTCGTAGTGAGCCGCTCTGTTCGATAAATTATCATATTGATTTACGTACCATCCGTTTTCCGTTTCTTTTGCTAATCTTTTTGAAACAGAATAGTAAGAACGCGGATCAGTAGGCTTCACATCTGTAGGACAAACGATTACTTCAGCACCTACTGCACGTAGAATATCACATTTTTCTTTTGACTGTTTTGCATTGGTTACGAAAATACATTTGTACCCTTTGATGATCGCTGCAAGAGCTAATCCCATTCCTGTATTTCCGGAAGTTCCCTCGATAATCGTTCCTCCAGGTTTCAATCTTCCGTCTTTTTCAGCATCTTCAATCATTTTCAGCGCCATTCTGTCTTTCACAGAGTTGCCCGGATTGAAGGTCTCTACTTTTGCTAAAACTAATGCCGGAAAGTCTTCTCCTAAAACTTTATTAAGCTTTACTAATGGCGTATTTCCGATAGTTTCAAGAATATTTTTTGCGTATTTCATAACTGTTTTATAAGCTCTGCAAAGATAAGATTTTAAATTGTAAAGAACGGCTCAGTAAGAACAATTGATTAGTTGTATTTAATCACTTTTACGGGCGAAATTTTACTGATCAGATAACTAGGAATGATTAAAGCAAGTCCGGAGATAATCAGGATTCCCAGAGAAATCGAGATGATCGCAATCGGGTTCAGATCTACAGGAACCGTGCTTACATAATAGTTTTCAGGATTAAGTTTGATCACGCCGAAAAACTTCTGAATTAAAATCAATCCGAGACCAATTGCATTTCCATACAAAAGACCTGGAATCATAATAATTAATGTATAGTTGATAAAAGTAGCTCTGATCTGAGAATTACTTGCTCCTAAAGTTTTAAGCAATCCGATAGAGTTTGTTCTTTCAATAATAAGAATCAAGAGAACCATGATAATATTGATAATGACCACGATCAGCATGATAATGATAATAAGAGCAATATTGGTATCATAAATGCTTATCCAGTCGGTAATCTGTGGAAACTTATCAGTAGCTTTTTCTGCATAGTTTTTATAACCGATCAATTGTTCAATTTCAGGATAGTCTTTATCAATGTCATTTACATTTTTCAGGAAAATATCTATACCACCTACTTCATCGGGTTTCATATCCTGAATTTTTCTTACATGATTGATGCCTCCAATAACAAATTGCTCATCAATCATTTTAATATCAGTTTTATAAATTCCTACAACTTCAAATTTTCTGTAAATAGGTTGCTGGTCAATTTTAGAAAAGATCGTAACGATGCTGTCTTTTACTTTAAGATGAAGATCGTTAGCAATTTTTTGTGAAATAGTAACTCCATGATTATAACCTACTTCTGTTACGATGGGAGTTCGTCCTTCAATTAAAAACTTTTTGAAACGTAAACTGTCAAAATCTTTTCCGACCCCTTTAAAAATAATGCCTGCAAAATTATGCTCATTCCGCATAATACCTGTTACAGTTGCATATTTTTGTATGCTTGCTACATCAGGAAGATCCTTTATCTTCTGAAGCTCTAATCCCTGATTATCAAGAATTGAAGTATTATAAGATGAATTGGATTTTGTAGACTTTATGGTAATATGCCCACTGAAATCGGCCAATCTTTCCTTAATCGCTTTCTTTGAGCCGAAGCCTGTAGAAACTGTAATGAGAGAAACAATGATCCCTAAAGCTACAGAAAGTCTGCCGATGAAGATGATAACCCTTGAGAGATTATTTTTGTTATCTTTGGAAAACGCTATTTTTCTAGAGAAATATAAAGGAAATTTCAAGCTTATGAATTTAGATTTCAAAATTAAAAATTTACTTCTTATTTGCCTAATTTTTTTAGGAGTATTCAATCAATATTCTTCTCAGACCCAAGATAAAATTGATTTCAGAACCGGAGCAGACCAGCCGGAACTTTACCTTCCAATGTTAAAAAACAAAACAATTGGAGTGGTTACTAATCAGACCGGGCTTATGAGTGACAGGACACATTTGGTAGATTTTTTGGTTAAAAATGGTATTAAAATTCAATCTATTTTTGCTCCTGAACATGGTTTTCGGGGCGATGCTGATGCTGGTGAAAAAGTAAAAAATGGAGTAGATGTAAAAACCGGAATCCCAATTGTCTCTTTATACGGAAACAATAAAAAGCCTAAACCTGAACAGTTGAAAGGAATTGATATCGTCGTTTTTGATATTCAGGATGTTGGAGTGAGGTTTTACACTTATATTTCAACGTTAACTTATTTAATGGAAGCCGGAGCAGAAAACAATGTAGAAATTATGGTTTTGGACAGACCCAATCCGCATGATGGTTATACAGATGGTCCGGTTTTAAAGAAAAAATGGGCAAGTTTTGTAGGCATGCATGAAGTTCCTGTTGTGTATGGTTTAACAATAGGAGAGTATGGGAAAATGGTGAATGGTGAGAAGTGGTTAAAAAATGAAGTTCAGGCAAAATATACAGTAATTCCTATGAGGGATTATCACAAAAAATTACGTTATCCTATTTTGGATAAGCCTTCACCGAATTTACCGAATGATAAAGCGATTAATCTATATCCAAGCTTATGTTTTTTTGAAGGAACACAAGTTTCTGTGGGAAGAGGAACAGATTTGCCATTCCAGATTTATGGCTCACCCTGGACAATGAATTTACCTTATCAATTTACTCCAAAACCTAATTTTGGCGCAAAAGATCCGTTCTTAAACGGGAAGTTGTGTTATGGTGAAAATCTTTCTGATTATAAAACCGATTTGAGAGCATTGAACTTAGAATGGGTAATTAAGGCATACCAAAATTATAATAATCCTCAATTAGATTTTTTTCTGAAAAATTTATGGTTTGATACTTTAGCGGGAACAAATAAGCTACGAAAACAAATCATTGCAGGAAAATCATTCCAGGAAATCAAAACATCATGGAAGTCTGATCTGGAAGATTTTGAAAAAATAAGAAGTAAGTATATTCTTTATAAAGATTAATTAATCTTAAAAAAAAGAGTCAATTGTAATTTTACAATTGACTCTTTTCTATTTTAATCAAAATGTTGAGGCGGGTTTTTATCGTTTTTGCCTTTATTCATAATAAAAAGACCGACTGTTAATCCAATTACTCCTGCCGCCGCAGTCATTAAGGCTCTCTCCATTTTATCTGCCTCTTCATTGCCTAAGTAATTCATTAAAAATAAAATTGCAAAGGTGAAAACGCAAACTAGAATATGATTTCTTCCGAATAATTTCATAGAAATTATTTTAATTGATAAGAGATCATTACACCGCCACGGTAAGGTAGCCATTCTCCACTTCTGTCCCACTCACGTCCCTTTCTGTCTTCTAGGTTATCATAACGATCACCACTTACTTTATCATATCCTTTGTAAAAACTTTGCATGGTTCCTATACCAAGATAAACATCTATGTTCCATCTTTCTTTCCATTTGAACTGATATCCGCCTACTGCTCCTATAATATACGTAAATCCTTTTTGATAAAGATTGGATTGTACATAAGGGGTTACTTCGCCATTTTTATGAGTATAAAGATCATCATTCCAGTAGTTCCATTTCTGTATGTTGAAAGCGCCTCCGGAAATATTGGCTCCGATATAGAATTTTTCGAAAGCTTTACTAAAATAATATCTTCCGTCAAAACCTAACAAATAAGCTTGTGCATGTTTTCCTGCAAAGGATTTCCAAGGAGAGATAAGTACATCACCTTGTAAAGTGAAGTTTTTGCTTAATTGATGCTCAATTCCCACATTTACAATACCAACAGGGATAAGTAAAGCATTGCCTTTTACATATACTTTTTTCTCAGATTCTTCCTGAGTAGGTTCTGCGGTTTGTGCGTTTATTGTGTTTAATGCAAATAATCCTAATAAGGATAATAAAATTTTATTTTTCAAAGTTTTACTATTTATTTGATTTGTTTTAATAATTCTTCTGCAAGACTAGCGTCTTTGTTGTTTTGGACTGCAATATTTCGAGACATTTCAGCAAAGTTTTTGGCATTTTCTTTATTTCCGGTCAAGAAATACAGCTTAGCTAAAATGTAGGTGTTTTCAGAATTTTCGCCACGCATTACAGATTGTTCTGCCCATTCAGCTGCTTTTTTTAAAGAAGAGACTGTTTTTACATGCTCAGAAAAAATCCATGCTGCTTTTAAAAGTTCGTTCGGTTCAAACGAATCTGTTTTTTTATAATATTCTAAAGCCGTTTTTTCGTATTCCGGAAAGTTGGCGTTTTGCTCGTAATAGGCCAGTTTGGTTTGGTTCAGCTTCGTTTTTGCTTCTTCTTTACCAACCAAAGGTTCGGCAGTTTTCATGAAATAATCATCATTGATCTTTTTGCTTTTTTCATCAATGGATTGTGCAACAACTTTAGATAAAATGAGTTGATGATCAAAGTCTGAATACATTTTTTCAGGTAAGAATTTAATAATTTCCGACTTTCTTGAAACAAAGACTTTATAATTAGGATCTTCTGTAGACTTTAAGAAGTAAAGTAAATATCCAATATCGTCTTTGGTTAGTTCTTCTGCTTTGTTTTTGTTTTCAAAATATCTTTCGGAAGCCTTTTTAGCAAATTCAAAATCTGAAGATGAGTTTAATTTAATGATATTGATCAAAAATTCAGGATCTTTTTCTCCTTTAGCAAATCGTTCTTTTAAAGAACCTTTAGCATTGTTGGGAGAGTTGATGTCTTGTGCCATAAGCAAGAACATCCCCGCTTCCATATATCCGTAGTTTTGAGAAACCAATTCTCCTTCACCGTTTAAGAAAAGGTAAGTAGGATAGGAGCGAACGCCAAATTTTACGGCAATTTCCCTCCCTTCTCCTTTTTCCATATCAATTCGGGCATTGACAAAACTTTTGTTGAAAAAATCCCCTATTGATTTTTGAACAAAAACGTTCTTTTCCATCATTTTGCAAGGACCACACCAGGAAGCGTAAGCATCTATGAAAACTAGTTTTTTTTCTTTTTTTGCTTTTGCCACTAAATCTTTAAAAGGAATATCTTGGAACTGAATTCCGTCCTGAGCGAAGGTGAAAAGAGAAATAAATACAAATAACCCGGAAATGATACTTTTCATTTTCAATCTGAAATTTAAAGAAGCGAAGATACTTATTTTTAAATGAATGTAAACTGACTCAGTTTAAAAACAAAAAAACCATCTCAATTGAGATGGTTTTAAGTGGTTTCTCCAGGAATCGAACCAGGGACACATGGATTTTCAATCCATTGCTCTACCAACTGAGCTAAGAAACCATTGGTTTTACTTCGTTTTTGAAGTGGTGCAAAAGTAATAATAATTATTAAATCCTGCAAATTTTATTTTAAAACAGTTTTGAAAAGAAAACCACCTTTTTACAGGTGGTTTTTAAGTGGTTTCTCCAGGAATCGAACCAGGGACACATGGATTTTCAATCCATTGCTCTACCAACTGAGCTAAGAAACCATTCTTTTTACTTCGTTGTTTTAAAGTGATGCAAAAGTAGTAAGTTTTGGTATATGAAACAAGTATTCATCCTACTTTTTTTAACAAAACTTAAAAACCTATTGATTTTCAGCCGAATTATTTTCCTGTTCTTTCCTTATTTGCTCGCTCATTTCCTCTAATACAGGCTTTATCGTGTTTTCAGGAAGATCACTGATTCGAATGTACATCAATCCATCAATGGCATCATTGAAGTTGGGATCTACATTGAAGGCAATCACTTTTGCGTTTTGCTTGATATATTTTTTGATTAAAACAGGTAATCTAAGTTCCGGTTCTAAATCATCGATGATTTTATCTAATTTGTTCAGATCAGATTCCATTTCATCAAAGAAAAGATTCTTATCTCTATCTCTGAGCTTTACTTTATATTCGTTTCTTGGGGTAATGTATTGAGCTACAGCAGAATCATAATAGTTTGAACGCATGAACTCAATCATCAAAGATTTTGAAAACTCAGAAAACTTATTGGAAATACTTACACCTCCCATCAAAAATTTATGATCCGGGTTTCTTAAGCAGACATGTACAATTCCTCGCCATAAAAGGAAAAGCGGAAGTGGTTTCTGCTGATATTCCTGACAGATATAAGCACGTCCCATTTCAATCACTTTTTTGAAGAAAGGGTGGATGTCCTGCTCAAATTCAAACAAAGAACTGGTGTAAAACCCTTTTATCCCGAATTTTTTCATGACGTCTTTCCCTAAAGCCATTCGGTAAGATCCTACCAGTTTTTCTTCAGCATTGTCCCAAAGGAAAAGGTGATGATAATGTTTGTCGTATTCATCTAAATCAAAAGGGAGGTTACTTCCTTCACCAACTGCGCGGAACGTAAGTTCTCTCTGACGCCCGATTTCCCTCATAATAGAAGGGATTTCTTCATAGGAAGTAAAATATACTTCATAATTTCCGTTACTGAAAAACATTTTGTCTGTGCCTTTCAGTTTACTGATGTCTTTAAGAATGTCTTCTTTCGGAGTTTCGTCGATGATATTCTGAACGATATTTTCTTCTCTGAGTAAAGGGAATTTTACCGATAAATTTTGAAGATTAATACTTTGGGCCAAAGATTTTCTTTTTTCGTAGTAAGATTTCATCATATAAACCTTACGTTTTAAGAATTCTCCCAATTCCTCGGTGGTTTCCATATCATCCATTGCTTTTACAGTGATGGGTCTTCCAATTCTGATTCTGATAGGTTTTTCTCTATCATTCATCATTTCTGCAGGAAGCATCAATGTTTGTAAACTTGGATGAAGTTTTGCAACCTGATAAAAAAGCCTGCTGTTTTTCGCATGAAAATACATAGGAACTACCGGAACTTTCGCCATTTTAATAAGCTTTAATGCCGGTTTTTCCCATTCTTTATCTAGAATTTCACCGTAAGGATTGTTCTTATTCGAAACTTCTCCTGCAGGGAAAATACCTATACAACCGCCGTTTTGTAAATGCTTTAATGTTTCGCGCATTCCGGATGAGCTGCTGTAAGCGTCTTTTCTGTTTTCAAAAGGATTTACAGAAATCACATATGGTTCCATAGGTTTGATTTTTTCCAAAAGGAAATTACCCATCACCTTAAAATCCGGACGGACTTCTGATAAGATTTTGCACATTAAAATCCCGTCTATTGCACCCAGTGGATGATTAGATACCAAGATAAACGGACCCGTCTTCGGAATTTTTGCCAAATCCTCTTCAAAAGCAATATAGCTTAGATTTCTTTCTCTTACAAATGAATCGAAAAAGTCTTTATCTTCCTTATCTTTTAGTTTGTCATATAATTTATTGACTTCATTTATTTTTGCAATGCTCATTACTGCAGCAGCAATAGGATTCTTTAGAAATCCCATTTTATTTAAGCCGGAAGCTTTTATCAAATCGTTTTTCGATATTAAACTCATGTGTGTTTCGATGCAATTTGTGTTATTTTGTTACCATTTGAAGTGTATTCTTCGAAATCTGCTCCAATAATACACTTTTTTCTTGGTAGAATTTATCAATGTTCCCCATCTTCGCATTTCTTACGGTAAATAAAGATACATTTTTTACAACTTCTGTTTCAAATACTTTTTGCAGTTCGTTATTAAGCTCATCAATAGTATTAAATTTGTCTTCCAAACATAAAGCTAGTGAAATTGCCGAATTCTGCATCAATGAAACTTTGATTTTATATTTAGATAAATATCCGAAAATTAAACTCATATGATCTTCTGCAATAAAAGAGAAGTCTCTGGTAGAGATTTTCAATAAAGTTTGATTTTCTTTTAATATATAAGATTCTTCGTGTTGATTTTGTTCAGATGCTCCCACCTTTGTTCCTTCTTTTGTAGGATCTACGAAAGATTTTACATAGAAAGGAATATTTTTTTGCTGAAGTGGCTGCAATGTTTTCGGGTGAATAACGCTTGCTCCATAATAAGCCATTTCTATGGCTTCTTCATAAGATATATTGGAAAGCAAAGTTACATCCTGAAATTTTCTTGGGTCACCGGTCATTACTCCGGGAACATCTTTCCAGATTGTCATTGCATCTGCATTTAAGCAGTAGGCAAAGATTGCGGCAGAGTAATCCGAACCCTCTCTTCCTAATGTTACCGTGAAGTTGTTTTCATCAGAGCCAATGAAACCCTGAGTTACATAGCACATTTCTTTATTCAGATGAGAAATGAATTCTTCAGTTTTTGCCCAGTCTACAATTCCTTCTCTGTAAGAATTGTCTGTTTTTACATAGTCTCTGGCATCCAACCATTGGTTGGTAAACTGAATTTCGTTTAAATATTCACTTACGATTTTTGTAGAAATCATTTCTCCACAGCTCACTACCTGATCGTAAACAAAACTGTAGTTTGGCGATTTATTTCTTCTTAAAAAAGAATCTATATCATCAAAAAATAAATTGATTTCTGCAAAAACAGCATGACCTTCAGGAAATAAACCTTCAGCAATCTCAATGTGTTTTAGTTTTATCTTTTCAATTTCCGTTTGATAGTTGTCCTTCTTGAAATAAAGTTCTACAACTTTTTCCAGTTCATTAGTTGTTTTGCCCATTGCTGAAATTACCAGCAAACATTTTGCAAACCCCTGGCTTTCTAAGACCATAGATACATTTTTCACACTTTCGGCATCCTTTACTGATGCTCCACCAAACTTGAAAATTTTCATTAAATTGTTAATAATAAAATTGTTAGATAAAAATTTATGAGAGTTTTTTACGGGTGTCAAAATTATAAATTTACAGCGAGATATGAAATAGCCTGATTATCGGATAGGCTTAAGATTTTATTAAAATCATAAATTAGAGTCAACTTTTCGTATTGCTTCAATAAAACGGGAGAATTTTTTGGGATAGATTTTTTTGTTAATGGTGAAATTTTTTTTGTATTATATTGATAAACAGTATTTAATGTCTTTTATTAAGAATGTTTTTTAATTGCGATAAATTTTACGAAATTTGGGGAAAACGTAAAAAGAAAAATATGTCAGAGCAACCATTACAGACTTTAGGAGAGTTTCTTATTGATAAACAGGAAGATTTTCAGTATTCTACAGGGGAGTTTTCCCGTCTTCTAAGCGCAATAAGATTGGCTTCAAAAGTGGTAAACAGAGAAGTAAACAAAGCAGGAATTGTAGATATTACAGGTGCTGCCGGAAACCAAAATGTTCAGGGTGAAGAACAACAGAAGCTGGATGTGATTGCCAATGAGATTTTTATTACGGCTTTGTCTCAAAGAGAGGTTGTTTGTGGGATTGCTTCAGAGGAAAATGATGATTTTATTGATATTAAATGCGGAGAAAACGGACATTTGAGTAAATATGTTGTACTGATTGATCCTTTAGACGGTTCTTCAAATATTGATGTCAATGTTTCAGTGGGAACAATTTTTTCAATTTACAGAAGAGTTACGGAACCAGGAACTCCGGTTCAGCTGGAAGACTTTTTACAAAAAGGAGTTAATCAGATTGCAGCAGGTTATGTAATCTATGGTTCTTCAACAATGATTGTGTATACTACCGGAAATGGAGTGAACGGATTTACATTAGATCCGTCTTTGGGTACTTATTACCTTTCTCATCCAAATATGCAGTTTCCAAAAACAGGTAAAATTTATTCTATTAATGAAGGAAATTATATCAAATTCCCTCAAGGTGTAAAAAACTACCTTAAATATTGTCAGATGGAAGAAGGGGACAGACCTTATACTTCAAGATATATTGGTTCATTGGTGGCTGATTTCCATAGAAATATGCTAAAAGGTGGAATTTATATTTATCCATCTTATTCACAAGCTCCAAACGGAAAGTTGAGATTGCTATATGAATGTAATCCAATGTCTTTCCTGGCTGAACAAGCGGGTGGTAAAGCGACAGACGGCTTCAGAAGAATTTTAGAAATTGAACCGACAGAATTACATCAAAGAATTCCTTTTTTCTGCGGAAGTATCGAAATGGTAGAAAAAGCAGAAGAATTTATGCGAATTGATAGCGTAAAATAATGACAGCAAAATATTCAAGATATTTATTAGAATTCAAACGCCCGAGTGGAACATCTCGCGGCGTTTTGTATGAAAAGGAAACCTTTATTCTGGAAATTTCTGAAAACGGGAAAAAAGGAATAGGGGAATGTGCAATTTTCAGAGGATTGAGCTTCGATGACAAACCGGAGTATGAAGAAAAGCTGCAATGGCTTTGTGAAAATATTAATAAAGATTCTGAATTTCTAAAAACAAAATTAAAATTATTTCCTTCTATTTGGTTTGGATATGAGCAAGCTGTCTCCAATCTAAAACATGGAGAGAATCTCTATTTTCCAAGTGATTTTACAGCTGGGAAAACTCCGATTACTATCAACGGGTTGATTTGGATGGGAGATATTCATTATATGGAAGAACAGATTCAGGATAAACTGGAAAAGGGATTTCATTGTATTAAATTAAAAATAGGGGTCAATTGGAAATCTGAGCATGAAGTTCTCCAAAAATTAAGACAAAAATTTTCAAAAGAAAGATTAGAGCTTCGCGTTGATGCCAATGGCGGATTTACTAAAGAAGAAGCGAAAACCGTTTTACAGCAATTGGCAGATCTAAATATCCATTCTATTGAACAGCCTATTAAAGCTGGAAACTGGAGCGAAATGGCAGAATTGTGTGCTGAAACTCCGACTCCGATTGCTTTGGATGAAGAGTTAATAGGAATTATTGATTTCAGCGAAAAGAAAAAATTACTGGAAACCATAAAACCACAATATATTATCTTGAAACCTGCTTTAGTGGGTGGTTTTGAAGGTTGTGATGAGTGGATTTCTCTTGCTGAACAACTAAATATCGGTTGGTGGATTACCTCGGCATTAGAAAGTAATATCGGACTGAATGCCATTGCTCAGTATACATTTATCAAAAATAATAAAATGCCACAAGGTTTAGGTACTGGTGGATTGTTTACTAATAACTTTGCTACTCAGTTAGAACTTAAAGGAGAAGAGCTTTACTTTAGAATTTAAACACCTAAAAAGTTCACAAAAAAAAATCAAACTACATTTTCTACAAAAATGACTTTTTTGATATAATTAACAAAGTCTGAGAATATGGATTTTACTTTTTTCATGGTATAGTGATATTTTTTTTAAAAATTTTACTACCTCGTTAGTGTTATTAGTCTGCTACAAAAATAACATTAAAAATCTTTACTTTATCAATTATTTGACGTTTTTTATCTATAATATGAAAAAAAGTAACAAATTGGTGAGTTTTTTAAGTTTCATGTAAAGACGATCTATTTTTTTTACCCCTTAAATTTTCTTAAATTTGCAAATTGTCGTAGTATTCGACATCTTAAAGCGAATTTAATGGAAGAAGAAAAAAAATCACTCAATTTTATTGAGCAAATTATCGAAGATGATTTGGCAAACGGTCTGAAAAATGATCAGATCCGTTTCCGTTTTCCGCCTGAACCAAACGGTTATCTGCATGTAGGTCATACAAAAGCGATCTGCATCAACTTCGGTTTGGGTGAAAAATACAATGCTCCCGTAAACCTTCGTTTCGACGATACGAATCCTGAGAAAGAAGAACAGGAATTCGTAGATTCTATTATGAAAGACGTTGAATGGTTAGGTTTCAAATGGGATAAAGTTTTGTACGCATCCGATTACTTCCAGCAACTTTACGATTGGGCGGTTCAGTTAATTAAAGAAGGAAAAGCTTATGTAGATGAGCAACCGTCTGAAGTGATTACTGAGCAAAGAAAAAATCCTGCAGAACCGGGAATTGAATCTCCGTTCAGAAATCGCCCTGTTGAAGAATCTTTAGACTTATTCGAAAGGATGAAAAACGGGGAATTTGAAAGTGGTTCAATGTCTCTTCGTGCAAAAATTGATATGGTTTCGCCAAATATGAATATGCGTGACCCTGTTATGTACAGAATTTTGAATAAGCCTCACCACAGAACAGGAACGGCATGGAAGATATATCCTATGTACGATTGGGCTCATGGTGAATCTGATTATATCGAACAAATTTCGCACTCACTATGTTCTTTAGAGTTTGAAAACCACAGACCATTGTATAACTGGTATTTAGATCAGGTATATGAAGAAGGTAAGGTGAAAAACAAGCAAAGAGAATTTGCAAGGATGAATGTTTCCTATATGATTACTTCCAAAAGAAAACTACAAAGGCTGATTGCTGAAAATGTAGTGAATGGTTGGGATGATCCAAGGATGCCTACGATTTCCGGAATGAGAAGGAAAGGCTTTACAGCCAATGCAATCAGAAATTTTATTGATAAAGTTGGGGTTGCAAAAAGAGAAAATTTAATTGAAATTCAGTTATTGGATTTCTGCGTTCGTGAGGATTTGAATAAAGTTGCGAAACGTGTAATGGCCGTTGTAGATCCTATTAAATTAGTCATTGAAAACTATCCGGAAGGGCAGGAAGAATGGCTAACTACAGAAAATAATAATGAACAGGAAGATGCAGGAACAAGAGAAATTCCGTTCTCTAGAGAATTATATATTGAGCGTGAAGATTTTAAGGAAGAGGCTGGAAATAAGTTCTTTAGATTGAGATTAGGAGGTGAAGTTCGTTTAAAATCTGCTTACATTATTAAAGGTGAAAGAGTAGAGAAGGACGAAAATGGAAACATCACAACAATTTACGCTACTTATGATGAAAAATCTAAGTCTGGAAGCGGAACTGAGGAAAGTCTGAGAAAAGTAAAAGGGACTATTCACTGGGTTTCTGCGAAACACGCGATTTCTGTGGAAGTAAGAAATTACGAGAAATTATTCACTGTGGAACAGCCTGATGCTGAAAAAGATGTAGACTTCCTAAACTTCATTAATCCGGAATCGGTAACAACAATTCAAGGATTTGCTGAACCTAGCTTAAAAGATGTGGCAGTTGGAGAACCTCTTCAATTCCAGAGAATTGGCTATTTCACGAAGGATCAGGATTCTACGGATACAAATTTTGTGTTCAATAGAACTGTGACCTTAAAAGACTCTTATAAGCCGGAGTAAAAATTTATTTATATAGTATAAATGAGACAGGGCTTAATTTTTTAAGTCCTGTTTTTTGTTTAAAACATCATCAAATCATAAAAAAATATTAGAAATTGTGAAAATTATACATTTATATACCAACTCATTCAAAGGGCTTTCGAACGAAAGCTGGATGCTTGCACTGGTAATGCTTATCAATCGTGCAGGCTCAATGGTACTTCCTTTTTTGGGAGTTTATATGACCGATCATTTGAAATTCAGTATAGAAAATACGGGAATTGTTCTCAGCTTTTTTGGAATAGGATCAGTAATAGGATCGTGGTTGGGAGGTTATATTACAGATAAAATTGGAGAATATAAGGTTCAGTACATCAGTTTGCTATTGAGCGTTCCTTTGTTTTGCTTAATTCCTATTTTCAAAACAGAAGTTGGAGTAGCAACAATTATTTTACTGCAGAGTATTGTAAGTGATGCGTTTCGTCCTGCAAACTCGGTGGCTATTACAAAATATGCAAAACCTGAAAATATTACAAGAGCATTTTCATTAAACCGAATGGCGGTTAATTTAGGGTTTTCCATAGGTCCTGCTTTAGGAGGTATTTTATCTGCTATTTCGTATGAGTTTTTATTTTTTACGAATGCTTTTGCAGCTTTGTCAGCGGGAATTCTCTATATTATATTTTTTAGAAAACGTAATAAACTTGCCAAACTGAAAGCGAAAAAGGTAAAAGAAGCAATTGAAATAAAAAAAGAAAATTCGCCGTATCGTGATGGTAAATTCCTGATTTACTGTTTCTTTTGTATGCTGTTCTCTATCTGTTTCTTTCAGTTATTCAGTACGTTAACTATATTTTATAAAGATACGGCAAAATTGAGCCAGCAGAATATCGGATATATTTTAGGTTACAGCGGCTTTTTAATTGTTTTGCTTGAAATGGGATTCGTACAAATTGCTGAAAAGTATTTTAATTTAGCTATTACAATGCTTTTAGGAACTTTTATCTGTGGATTTTCTTATGCAATGATGGCGTTTGATTATAGTATGGTTACGTTGATAATTTCAATGACGATCCTTTGTATCGGTGAAATCTGGACATTACCTTTTATGTCTACAATTACAGCGTTGAGATCCGGAGAAAATAATAAAGGCGCTTATATGGGACTGAATGGAATTTCATTTTCCATTGCATTTATCATTACTCCATATCTAGGAACCTTAATTGCCGAGAAATTCGGATTTACTACATTGTGGATCGGAACGGGAATTTTGGCGACCTTTATTGCCATCGCCTTTTATTTTATTGTTCCTTGGCTGATTAAGGATAAAAAGGATTTAGAAATTAGAGAATAAAATAAAAACAGGAAGCTATATTTTTTAGCTTCCTGTTTTATATCTTCTATTTTGAAAGAATATTTTTCATAATCATTTCTGCATGAATTCTTGAATTTTCAATAAACCAAAGATGGGTATCTTTGCCTCCGCAAACAACACCGGCAAGATACAAATTAGAAATATTGGTTTCCATGGTTTCTGCATTGTAAAGCGGATTCAGGCAATCACCTTGCAATTCTATTCCTGAATTTTTCAGGAAATTAAAATCGGGAAGATAGCCGGTCATCGCCAGAACGAAATCATTTTCTATCTCATGTATTGTTCCTTTCTCATCTTTAAAAATTACAGAATGTTCCTTAATCTCAATCATTTCGGAATTAAAAAAAGCTTTAATGCTTCCTTCTGCAATTCTGTTTTCAATATCCGGTTTTACCCAATATTTTACACTTTTAGAAATTTCGGAATGACGGACAATCATGGTAACTTCCGCTCCTTTTCTGAAGGTTTCTAATGCTGCATCTACAGCGGAATTACTTGAGCCCACAACAATAATTTTCTGTTTTGCGTAAGGATATGGTTCTGTATAATAATGTTTTACTTTTGGTAAACCTTCTCCTGGAATATTCATCAGATTGGGGATGTCATAAAATCCGGTTGAGATGATCACATGTTTAGCACGATATTCTCCTTTTGAAGTTGTAATTGTGAAGATTTCATTTTCTTTGGAAACTTTTTCAACCTTTTCATATAGATTGATGTTCATATTTCGCTGTCTTGCAATTCCTTGGTAGTATTCTAACGCTTCTTGTCTTCCGGGTTTTGGAGCGGTTGAAATAAAAGGAATAGTATCAATTTCCAGCTTTTCGGCAGTTGAGAAAAAACGCATATATAAAGGATAATTGTACAAAGAGTTGACAATAGTTCCTTTTTCAATAATTAAATAGGTAAGATTATTTTTTTGAGCCTCCAGTGCACAATTCAATCCGATTGGTCCACCTCCGATAATAAGAATATCCAAAATTTCCATGTAACAAAAGTACAAAAAACATGGCGCGAAGTGCTTTCAGCGATATACAAAAAAACTATAGAGGTAATCATCAATCCGTATCTCATACATTTCAACATTCAAATATGGCATTGCTTTTGGTGAATTTTTATATCAAACATTAAAAAATATGAAAAAACTAATTGTTTCATTGCTCATTCTAAGTGTGATTGCCTGTAAGAAAAATCCTGAAAAATTTATCAATGATAAAACAGATTCTACCAGTCAGGTAAAAACTGACGATACAAGTGTGAGCCCGATTGAGATCAGTAAAGATAAAGCTTTACAACAGCTCAATGAAGAAATTGTTCAGGCTTTAAAGGATAAAAATTATAAAAAAATGGCTGAGTTTATTCATCCGGAAAAAGGAGTGCGCTTTTCAATGTACGCATTTGTAAATCCTAAAGAAGATAAAAGCTTTTCAAAAACCGATTTTACAAAATATGAACCGACTAAAACCATTTTCACATGGGGAACAATGGATGGTTCTGGAGATGTGTATAAAGCAACCATTAATGATTATCTTACCAAATGGGTGTATTCAAAAGATTTTGCGACAGGGCAAGTCGCTTTTAATGAATTTTTAGGTAAAGGTAATTCGTTAAATAATTTAAAGGAGATGTATCCAAATACTGATTTTACAGAAAACTATATCAAAGGCTCGGAAGCCAATGCTGAAATGGATTGGAAAAGCCTTCGTTTGGTTTTTGAAGAGCTTCAGGGGAAGTATTATCTGGTTGCGGTAGTGAATGACCAATGGACAATATAAAAATGATAACGCAAAGATTTAATCTGTATAAATCTTTGCGTTATAAATATTCTTAGTCTAGTATTTCAGCTAATTTTTTGGTCAGGTTCTTTCTTGAGAACTGCTCAATATTTTGAGTGTTTTCAGAAAGATTTCCGTTTTTCCACAGTTCAAACTTTTCTAAAATAAAGTCTTTGATACTTTCCGAATCATTATAGCTAAAATGTTTTCCTGCTTGGGTTTCATCCAAAATTTTTGAAACATCTGCATCATTCGGTCCAAACGAAATAATTTGTTTTCCTGTCGCTAGATATTCGAAAATCTTTCCGGGAATAATTCCTTTAGATGATTCGTTAGGAAAGTTCGTGATTAATAAAAGCGATGAATTCGCCATTTCCTCAATGGCTTTGTCATGAGACAGATAACCTAGGTTTGAAATGTGTTTTTTTAAACCGGAATTTTCAATTTCATGTAAGATTTTATCATCAACTCTTCCTGCAAATTTTAAACTAAAGTTTTCAGCAAAATCTGAGTTAGTTTTTACCAGATTATCAAGAGCTTTCCAAAGATTTTCAGGGTTTCTCAATTGTTCTAAAACACCGATGTAGCTTAATGTGAATTTGGTTGTATTGTTAAGTTGTTGAGTTGTTAAGTTGTTGAGTTGTTGAGTTGTTGAATTTTCAATAGACGATTGAACATCTTCACGATTTAACGACTTCACGTTTAATTCAACATCAAATCCATTGGTAATACAAACCGAATTAGCTCCGTTTTTCCTGAAGTTCTCAGCGTCGGTATAGCTTGTAGCCAGAGTAATATCAGCAGTTTTGAAAACATCACTTTCTAGCTGTCGATGTTTTTTATCTGAACTTTGGGTTAATTTTAAATGTTTATAATAAGAAATCTCAGTCCAAGGATCACGGAAATCGGCAATCCATTTTAAATGCGGAAGCTTTTTCTTTAGATCTAAACCTATCAGATGCAAAGAATGTGGTGGCCCTGAAGTGACAACTACATCAATTTTATTTTCTTTTAAATACTGTTCAAGAAATTGTACTGAAGGTTTTACCCAAAAAACTCGCGCATCGGGAATGAAAAAATTTCCTCTTACCCAAATGGAAAGTTTTGATTTCCAACTTTGGTTTTTACCCACATCAAACTGTCCGGCTTTGAATTTTTTATTGCTTTTATTCAATTTTTCCGCCAGTTGATAAGGTTCCCAGATCTTTGTCTTTACAATTTCAATATTCTCAGGAACATCTTTTAACAAGCTTTCATCCAGTAAAGGATAACTCGGATTTTCCGGAGTATAAATGATGGGCTTCCATCCGAAATCGGGTAAATATTTTGCAAACTTCAGCCACCTTTGAACACCAGGACCTCCCGCAGGAGGCCAGTAATAGGTGATGATCAATATTTTTTTCTGTTCCATTAAAGCTTAAACAGTTTCAATAATTTCTTTCTTCTTTTTATTCATCATGAAAATTCCAAGTCCGCTTAAGACAATGAATAGACCGAAACAAAGAAGCGAGATCCATTTTCCTTTTTCAATAACTTCCGGTTCAAAGATCATTCTTATATTATGATTTCCTGCAGGAACGTGAACCGCACGAAGCAAATAATCCGCTTTGATATAAGGAACTTCTTTTTCATCTACGAACATTTTCCATCCATGAGGATAATAAATTTCTGAGAAAACTGCTAACTGAGGAGTTCTTGATTTTGATTTAAATTCAAGTTCGTTCGGCTGGTATCCTGTTAAACTGATTGTTGCTGTAGAATCTGCCTGAACAGGTTTATTATTAAAATATTCCTTATCAGAAGATGCGATTACCGCTGTTTTTTTATTATTGATAACTCCGATAGATTTGATCTCTTCATTCGGAGTATTTACAAATTTTAAATCACTTACAAACCATGCATTTCCGTTTGCTGTAGGATTTGGAATTGCCTGAGGTTGTTCAGGATTTCCTCCTACCCAATATTTAGCATTCAACAGGTTCAGAATATTCGGAACTTTTACAGAATCCATTACCTGGAAATACTCGTTGATTACATCATCATATCTTCTCAGTTTCACGGCGTGGTAACCTCCGATTGAAGATTTGAAATAAGAGGTGTTTGTTTCGCTGAATGTTCCTAAAATATTATTGAAAATTCTGTAATGTGTTTTATCTTTTTCTGCAATGGTCTCTAATGTTTTGTTGACATTTACATTGGCAATAATCGATTCTAAGTTAGGATTTCCCTGAACCTTTTCAGCTAGAAGATCTGAACTTTCGGTTTGGAAAGGGTTTTCAGCAAAGATCTTGTCTACATAATTTTCGTCATTTAAATAACGCTTGTTGACAGACCAAAGATCAAATAAACTTACGGCTCCTATAATGATTAAAACAATATTTTGATTTAATTTTTTCTTTAAACTTAAGAACAGGGCAATAACGGTAATTGCAATATAGATAAATGCTTTAATAGCGTCTATTTTAAATAGTTTAAAACGTTCATCAGTTAAATAATCCAATAAGAAAGGAGGTAAATAAGCCTGTTCGTTTTCTGTATGGAATCCTAGTAGGGATTTACCGAAAATAAGCAGAATTAAGATCAATCCTAAAGTTCCTCCACCTACATAAGTAAGAATCTTTTGTTTGTATTCTTCTGTAAGCTTTTCATCTGTAAAGAATTGGTACAATCCGATAATGGCAATTAATGGGAATAACAATTCAACCACCACCAAAATAGAGGATGGTGCTCTGAATTTATTGTAAAACGGCACAAAGTCTATAAAGAAATCTGAAAGTGCCATAAAATTGCTTCCCCAAGCTAAGAATATGGTAAGGATTGAAGCTCCTAAAATCCAGTAACGGTATTTCTTAGAAGCGAAAAAGAATCCTAAAAGAGCTAAGAAACAAACAATAGCTCCCTGATAAGCAGGTCCGGAAGTTCCTGGTTGATCTCCCCAATAGGTAAGGCTTCCGAATCCTTTGGAAATTCTGTCGTACTCAGCCTGAGAATCTACATTTTGCTGAACCAGCTCTTGGATTTTAGCCATCATTTCTTTGCCTTCCGGTTCCTGGCTTCCACCACCCATTAATCTTGGGATGAAAAGGTTTAAGGTTTCCAGTTTTCCATAGCTCCACATTAGCATACTTTCCTTATCCATTCCGGAATTTCCTCCGGTATGACTGTCATTCGTTAAAATTTGTTTTCCACGAACAGTTTCTTTGATGTATTCTGAGTTGGCCATGATTCTTTGAGAATTCATACCAACACCGATTAGACAAGATGCGGCAACGATTCCTGAAGAGATCAGAAAATGTTTAACTTCAGTTTTCTTCTGAATAACTCTTATTAATTCTGAGATAAACAAGAAACCTAGGGCTATGAATAAATAATAGGTCATCTGAGGGTGGTTTGCCGCAATCTGAAGCCCCATGAAAAGGGTAGTGACAATGAATCCCCAAATGTATTGTTTTCGGATATAAACGAGTAAGATTCCGGCTAAAAGCGGTGCAAAATACTCAATGGTATTGATTTTACCGTTGTGTCCTGCCGCAATAGCTATGTAAAAGTAGGTTGAAAGTCCGAAAAAAGTAGCCCCCAAAAGAGCATATTTCCAGTTTCTGACGGCCACCATTCCTAAAAGGAAAAATCCTGAAAAAAGAAGAAAAAGATAATTAACAGGTCGTGGAAGAATGTTCAGATAGCTATCAACTTTCTTAATGATATCGCCATTAAATCTACTCCCCATTTGGTAAGTAGGCATTCCTCCGAACATGGAATCACTCCAATAGGTTTCATTTCCTGTGTCAGCTCTATAATCCAAAAGCTCTTTTGCGCCTCCTCTGTATTGCACAATATCATGCTGAAAAAGCTGTTTTCCCGTAAATACAGGAGTGGAGTATAAAAATGCTAAAACTATAAAGACAACTAATGAAATTGCAATATAAATTAAGTTTTTATTTTTCGCCATGTTGATGGTTATTATCTTTTATTTTTCGGAATTATTACTTTTTATTTTCCTTTACTTCTTCAAAATCTACGGTTTCTGCATCCCACTTTAGATTTTGCTTTCCTTTATTTGAACTATGAATGTCCTGCTTGTTGTTTGAGTTATTATTGTTATTAAACCTATAACTGTAAAATGTCTTAAAGAAAATTCTTTTCAGAATATTCCAGACAAAGAAAATAATAATAGCAGTAAGTACTAATTCAAGAATGTACTTCATAATTTTTTGATTTTTAAAGTTTAAACATCATGAGTAAACAATCAGTTATTCCCAAACTTCTTTTTTCTTATTTAGCAGAAGGATTTACCATTACAGAAGAGTTTGAAATACTTTTCATAGACTGAGACTGTTTTCCGTCGGAAATGGTTTCAATCTGTGATGTTTTTACGTTGATGTTCTGATTGGTAATCCACCCTGTATTTTGATCAAACTTAATTGTTCCGTTCTGAACCAACTCGCTGCTCATACTATGAGTAATAGGACCTTGAGCCTGCTTTTCCGTTTTTTTAGGAATTCCTCCTGTGATGGAAACTTCCACGATGCCATTCCCTGCGCTTTTTAACGTGTAATTAGACGTTACTTTTACTTTACCGCTTGGATCTGCATTTTCACTGTTCGCCCATTTTTCACCAATTTTTGCTCCTTTTTTAGGAATAAGACTAAGGTTTTTGGAAAGTTGGTCTTTTAAGATCTTTTCATTGAAGCTTTCTTTTAAACTCGCTACAACACTAGCTTTCTGAGTAGCATCTTTTACAATGGTTCCTACTGCATTGGCAACTTTGGTATAAATGGGTTCAAAACCTGTAATTGAAATTACATTTCCTTTGGTGTCCATTTTTACATTCAGCTTATTGCTGGTAAGAGCTTTGTTGATGGTCCACATCATTTTAAGATCTTCTTCTTTAGGAACCGGAAGTTTGGTGTCGATCACCAATGTTTTACCTTGAGCCGACTGAGAATTTCTTTTAGCCACAAGATTTAGGGTCATGTCATATACATTTCCTTTGATATCATTCACTACAAAATTCATTTCGTCAGTAGATTCGCTGGTTGCAGTGATAGACTTTCCTTGTGGGTCGGTCATCGTCTTTACATCTCTTTGGTAAGTGGTAAGCGGATACGTTTTTCCTTTTTCTAATTTAAAAGATTGTTTGAAGATTCCTAATGAATCTTTAATCGCAGGATTGGCTTCTACTTTTGCCACAGAATCTGCAGGAACTTCTACAGTAATCGTTTTACCTGTTTTTGGATCTACTTTTGTGATGGTTGCAGTTTCTTTTTTATTACAAGAAACCAATGCTATAGTTGAAATTAGCGCTAATGCTGCTACGTTTTTCATTTTCAGATTTTTTTAAGTGTTGGTTGAGAATTAATTGGCTTTCGTGAATTTCTGTCTCACGGCTTCATATAAAATCGCTCCACAAGCAACGGAAACATTCAGAGACTGTGTTTTTCCTTCAATAGGTAGCTTTATTTTGTCATCTGCATGATGAAGAACTTCTTTAGAAATTCCTGTTTCTTCATTCCCCATGACAATGGCGCATGGTTCATTGAAATTAACATCGTAAATCAGCTTCTGTGCTTTTTCGCTTGCTGCATATACGGAAATTCCACTTTGCTGAAGGAAGTCTACCACGTGAGCTAAATTAGGCTCTTTGCAGATTTTTACGTTATAAAGCGCTCCTGCAGAAGTTTTTATCGCATCAGAATTAATCGGGGCAGCTCCTTTTTCAGGAATAATAACCGCGTCAACTCCCACACACTCTGCAGTTCTGCAAATAGCTCCGAAATTTCTGACATCTGTTAAACGATCCAAAATCAATAAAAACGGAGTTTTTCCTTCTTCAAATAACTGAGGAACAATATCTTCGATTTTATGGAACGGAACATCCGAAATAAAAGCGACAACACCTTGGTGGTTTTTTCTTGTAAAACGGTTTAGTTTTTCAACCGGAACGTAGTTGGGACGGATTTTATTTTTAGCTAAAATTGCTTTTAATTCAGCATAAATGGGTCCTTGTAATGCATTCTGCACAAAAACCTTGTCAATCGTTTTTCCCGCTTCAATTGCTTCAATTACGGGACGTAGCCCGAAAATAAAATCGTCTTTTTTATCTGTCATTTTGATAATTTAAATATTGAAATGTTAATGGTCAATTGTACTTCGTAAGTCAAAGTTGTAGTGCTAAAAATACAATTGACTTATGTAGCAAAATTAATTTTTTAACTATCTTCCTTTTTCTCCTAAAATTGCTCTTTTTTGTGCCATTACATAGCCATAATGCAAGGTTTCGTGCATATTGTTAAAAATGATGGCATCCTGAATGCTTTTTAAATCCATTCCAAAACTTGTGGTGTAAGGTGTGTAATCTGAAAAGAAATCACTGTCGTAATCTTTCATCAAAATCTTTGAAGTTTCGGTCAATAAAAACTCCAAATCTTCTACTTCTGATTTTTGTACATCAAGGTTCGGTAATGTTCCTTTTTTGTAGGTTTCAATCCAGTATTTATCTATTCTAAAAGGGTTTCCGCTTAAGTAATAATGCAAAAGCTGCTGTGTAGCAACGGTATGTGCAATGTTCCAATAGATGTTATTGTTGAAACCATCAGGAATAAGCAAAAGGTCTTCGTGAGAAGTGTTTTGTAGAATTTCTAAAAGGTTTTTTCTTACTTGTCTGTGAGCTTGAAAATGATAATTCATTTTGCAAAAATTTTAATCACCAAAAATAGTTTAATAAACTGGAAATGACAATTTTTGAACGGTAGATTGAAGCAAAATTTATATATTTTTATGAAAAAACAGAATAATTGTATTGAGTTTTAAGGTTTCAACTATTTTGGATCTCGCATCGGTGCTGGAATATTTAACAAACTTTAACTCAAATATGGCATCTGTTGTGTTGATTAATGCAAGTATTTATTAGAAATTTACCAATTATTTTAAATTAAGTTATGTCAGATACATATCAAGCAGAAGATATCCGCCAATTGACGGAAAAAGTAAAAGAAAAAAACTACTTATTTTCTCTTCTGAGACAGGAAATCAGCAAAGTGATTATCGGCCAGGAATATATGATAGACCGTCTTTTAGTCGGGCTTCTGGGGAATGGTCACGTTCTTTTGGAAGGAGTTCCGGGCTTGGCAAAAACATTGGCGATAAAAACATTGGCAGATGCTGTTCACGGTGATTTTTCAAGAATTCAGTTTACCCCGGATTTGTTGCCTGCGGATGTTGTCGGAACCATGATTTATAATGTTAAAGACAACGATTTTTCAATAAAAAGAGGTCCTGTATTTGCAAATTTTGTATTAGCGGATGAGATCAACCGTGCGCCGGCTAAAGTACAATCGGCTTTGTTGGAAGTAATGCAGGAAAAGCAGGTGACCATTGGTGATGAAACCATGAAACTTCCAAAACCTTTCCTGGTATTGGCAACGCAGAACCCGATTGATCAGGAAGGTACCTATCTTTTACCGGAGGCTCAAAGCGACCGTTTCATGCTGAAATGTACCATTGATTATCCGAAATTTGAAGATGAAAGAACCGTTATGAGAATGGTTTCAACAGCACATCAACCTACAGTAAAGCCTGTGATTTCCTTACAAGATATTTTGGATGCTAAAGAACTCATCAATCAGATTTATCTTGACGAAAAGATTGAAAAATATATTCTGGATATGGTTTTTGCGACCCGTTTTCCTGAAAATTACGGTCTTTCGGAACTTAAAAATTATATTGGTTTCGGAGCTTCACCGAGAGCATCTATCAACCTTGCGATTGCTTCCAGAGCATATGCATTCTTAAAAGGAAGAGCGTTTGTGATTCCTGAAGATGTAAAAGAGTTGGCAAAAGATGTATTGAGACATAGAATTGGTTTAACCTTTGAAGCAGAAGCGGAAGAGATCTCAACAGAAGAAATTATCAATAGAATTTTAGCGAAAATTCAGGCTCCATAATGAGTGAAGTAATGATTAGAAAAGCAGTTCAGGAAGATTGTGCTCCCATGTTGGAGTTGATTAAAGAATTGGCTGATTATGAAAAAGCTTTGCATGAAGTTACTTTAACTTTAGAGCAATTTATTGAAGATGGATTCGGGAATTCACCTGTTTGGGGAGCTTTTGTGGCTGAATTTGAAGGAAGAATTGTTGGAATCTCATTGTATTATGACAGATATTCGACCTGGAAAGGCAGAAGATTGTATCTGGAAGATTTGGTAGTAACAGAAAAATTGAGAGGCAAGCAAATCGGAAAGAAATTATTTGAAGCAACCATGGAACACGGAAAATCTAAGCAATACAGTGGAATGGTCTTCCAGGTGCTAAACTGGAACGAACCGGCGATTAATTTCTATAAAAAATACAGTCCGAAATTTGATGATGAATGGTTTAATGTTTCAATAGAATTTAAATAGATTGAAAATGGATGAGTTGTGAATTTTTAAAGCTCAATCTTAGTTTCAACCTTAAAAATAATTTATGCAGATAAAAGATATTGTTAAAAAAGTCAAGCAAATAGAAATCCGTACTCGTAAGAAGACGGAAGCTACTTTGATGGGGCAATATCACAGCGCTTTTAAAGGACAGGGAATGACTTTCTCAGAGGTTCGTCCGTATCAGTTTGGTGACGAAATCCGTAGAATCGACTGGAATAAAACGGCACGTTTCCGCGAGCCGTTCGTGAAAGTAATGGAAGAGGAAAGGGAATTGACGATGATGTTGCTGGTAGATATTTCCGCTTCGATGGACTATGGGACAAAAACTCAGCTGAAAAGAGAATATGTTGCTGAAATTGCGGCAAGCTTAGGCTTTTCAGCGGCCGGGAATAATGATAAAGTAGGTTTGATTTTATTTGCCGATAAAGTATATAAAGTAATTCCGCCACAAAAAGGAAGAAAGCATATTCTTTCGATTATCAGTAATATTCTGACGGCAGATTACATTCCTGCTATCTCAAAAATTGATAAAGCGATGGAATATATGATGGGGATTTTTAAAAGAAAATCTCTGGTATTTCTTTTTTCGGACTTTGAAGATGAATATGATTCTAAAATGCTGAGAGTGGCTTCAAAAAAACATCAGCTGTTGGGAATGAGGATTTTTGATGAAAAAGACAATGAAATTCCGGACGTTGGATACACTTTATTGTATGATGCTGAAACAGGAAAGCAAGTTTGGGCAAATACTTCAAGTGCAAGATGGAGATATACTTTTGCAGAAGCTCAGAAACAGAAGCTGAGAGCTTTGGAAGAAGATTTTGCCAATAGTTCGGCAAGTTTTATGAATATTAATACAGGTTCGGATTACTCAAAATTATTGTATAACTATTTTCAGAAAAAATAAAAATAAACGTTCTTTTGTCATTCTGAATGTAGTGTAAGCGAAATGAAGAATCTATTGTTTTGTTACAGATTCTTCTTTCGTCAGAATGATAAACTGAGGTTAAAATTTAATGATAAAATTGAAAAAACTACTATTTATATTTTGCTTTTTGATCTGTGCAACCGCTTTTTCACAGATACTTTCTTCCAGTATTGAGAAGAAAACCATTGCTTTGGGAGAAGTGAATCATATTGTTATTACCATTAATAATTTACGTAATGAAAAGGTTTCTGCTGCTGCAGAAAATGAATTGCTGCCTTTCCATTTTGAAGAAATAAAAGACAGTATCGCACAAAATCCTGATATCTATTATAGAAGAATTGAATTTGCGGTGTATGAAGAAGGAAAGTTTACGATTCCTGAACTGGAGTTTAAAGTAGGCGGGAAGGTTTTAAAAACAATTCCTTATGAGCTTGATGTCATTAACACAGCCCAAAAAGGCGATCAGATTAATGATATTATGAACAATAAGGAGGTGAAGCTGGAAGTAAAAGATTACTGGGAGCTCTATAAATGGTATATTTTAGCCGCCTTATCGGTGATTGCCTTAATTATTGCGATCATCATGTTTGTTAAATGGGGCAGGAAAGCTAAAAATTCACCTGTAGTTGCAACGAATCAGACTTTAAAGGAACTGGATTCCCTGAAAAAGAAAAAATATGTGGAAAGTGGAGATTATCGTTCGTTTTATGTTGAATTAATCGATATTTCCAGAAAATTTATTTCCAGACAGTATCATTTGCCGGCAGATGTTTTGTTAACGGATGATTTAATTGATTTGATGAAAAAAAATAATACCATTTCTCAGGAAAACGAAAAAGTAGTGGAAGAGGTCTTCTTACGTGGAGATTTGGTGAAATTTGCCAAAACGTTTCCGGATCAAGAGGCTATGGAAAAAGATTTTACGGACATCAAAGAGTTTGTAAAAAGATCATCAAAAGATTTGGAATTTGAAAACTTGAGAAAGGATGCTTGATTTTGAATTGTATAGTCCGTGGTTTTTGCTTCTTTTTTTACTGTTTATTCCTCTTTTGTTTAAAGACTTCAGTAAGCAGAAAAGAAAAGGAATTAAAGTTCCTACGGTTAAAAATATGGGCAGCAACAGTGGTATTCTGCCGGTTCTCTTTTTGCTGAAAATATCAAAGTATATTATTCTTTCGGCTTTGATTATTGCCATGGCAAGACCCAGAAGTTTTACCATTTCTCAGGACAGAGACGATACAAAAGGAATAGATATTATGCTTTCTGTGGATGTTTCATTGAGTATGTTGGCAAAAGATTTAACACCGGATCGTTTAACGGCTTTAAAGGATATTGCAGTTAAATTCGTTCAAAAACGCCCGAACGATAGAATTGGTTTGGTTGCGTATTCCGGAGAAGCTTTTACAAAAGTTCCTGTAACTTCTGATCATCAGGTTGTTATTGACGAGCTGAAAAATTTAAATCCGATGGAGCTTCAACCGGGAACTGCGATTGGAGAAGGATTGTCTGTAGCGGTGAATCACCTTAAAAATAGCAAGGCAAAGAGTAAGATCATTATTTTAATGACAGATGGAGTAAATACCATTGAAAATGCGATGCCGCCTCAAATTGCTGCCGAACTGGCTAAAAATAATAATATAAAAGTATATTCTATCGGGATCGGAACCAATGGCTATGCTTTAATGCCTACACAAACGGATATTTTTGGAGATTTGGTTTTTACGGAAACGGAAGTTAAGATTGATGAGCCTGTATTGAGAGATGTTGCACAGATGACAGGAGGTAAATATTTCAGAGCAACCTCAAACAGCAGTCTGGAAGAAGTATATGATGAGATTAATCAACTGGAGAAATCAGACATCAAGGTTTCCAAATTATACAACTACGAAGAATACTTTAAAATTTTTCTTTGGATTGCATTAGGAATGCTTGTTTTTGATGCTCTGTTGAGATGGGTGTTTTATAAATTTTTAAGCTGATGGATTGGTATTTAGGAAATTACTGGTATTTGTTGTTGCTGTTACTTTTACCGTTTCTGGCAGTATTGCTGATCCGTTTTTTTAAATGGAAAAAGAAAAGGAGAGAGGCATTTGCAGAACATCAGTTCCATGAACAATTATTTGAAAAAAGTTCGGGGTTTACAAAATTTTTCCCTGCATTATATCTTTTGGGAACTTTGTTTCTGATCTTTTCCATTATAGATCTTCTGAGTGGTTCGAATGAAGTTCAGACCAAACAAAAGCTCAATAATGTGATTTTTATGCTGGATGTTTCTAATTCAATGAATGTGGAAGATGTTGAGCCGAATCGTTTAATGGAGGCTAAAAATGTGATGATAAACACGATGCAGAAAATGAAAAGTGATAAAGTAGGAGTGGTGATCTTTGCCGGTGAAGCAACTTCTATTATGCCTTTGACGACGGATTATTCTTCTGCGGAAACTTATATTAACGGGATTGAAACAAGTTCTGTGCAGATTCAGGGAACGGACTTTTTAAAAGCGATGGAAGTGGCTGCAGAAAAGTTTAAGAATGTAAATAAAGGAGCCAGAAAAGTGGTTTTGCTAAGTGATGGAGAAGATAATGAAGGAAATGATGCCGCAGCAATACGATTGGCAAACAAAGAAGGAATTGTGGTAACGACTGTAGGAATCGGGACAGAAGAAGGAGCTCCTATTCCTGAATACTCTTATGGACAGTTAATGGGATATAAATCTGATGCGAACGGAGAAACGGTAATCTCTAAACGACAAACAGAAGCGTTGCATAAAATAGCAGAATCAACAGGAGGAGATTATATCGACGGAAATAATATCAATGAAACTCCGGATAAGATACTTGATATTTTGAGTAAAAAATCTTTCTCTTCAGAGACAACGGTGAAATCACAAAATGCTAATCATTATTATCAGTATTTCTTGGTTTTTTCAATTTTATTTTTCTTTTTGATTTATATATTTAATCCTAAAAGAGATTTTAATGTTTAATTTTCTTTATTGTGTCTCAGGATTTTAAAACATACTTTAACCGAATTTTAACAAATTTGAATCTGTTTATTAACATATAAAGGAATAATTTTGCATTGGATGAATACTAAAGTCATTTTTTTATCGTTTATATTTGCTTTTATGTTTTCAGGCTGTTTATTCGGGCAGGAAAGCTACAGGACGTTGGTGTATGAAGGCAATCGAAAATTTGACGATAAAAACTATGACGGTGCGTCTTCTAAATATATGGAAGCGGTAAAGCAAAATAAAAAAGACTTTACAGCTCATTATAATATGGGGAATGCATTGTATAAGAGCAAAAAATATGAAGAGGCAAAAGCCGAATTTGAAAAAGCCCAATCGCTTTCTCAAACTCTTCCGGATAAAGCAGCAGCTCTTCATAATTTAGGAAATACTTATATGCAGATGAATCAGCCCGAAAAAGCTGCAGATTATTATAAGCAATCCCTAAAACAGAATCCGAGAAGTGAAGCAACAAGAAAAAATTTTGAAATTGCTAAGCTGAAGGAAAAAGAAAACCAACAAAAGAAAAACCAGCAGAATAAAGGCAAAGGAGGCGGCGGTGACAACCAAAAACAAAATGATGATCAGAAAGGAAATCCTAAAGATCAAAAACAGGATCAAGGAAAAGGCCAACAAAATAAAGGGGAAGGAAACAACCCTGATCAAAATCAGAATAATGAAGGCAAAATTCCAAAAGATCTTGAAAATGCCATATTAAACAAAGTAAGCGAAAAAGAAAAGGAAACCGCCAGAAGAATTTTAAACAAGAATTCTTATTCGATGCCGCAAAGCAACGAGAAAGATTGGTGATGAAGCAAAAGCTTATCTACATATTATTACTGTTTATTTCCATAATTTCTTATGGACAGGTAAGTCTTTCTCTGGAACCTGATAAAACTGAGTATAACGGAAGAGAAATTGTAAATCTTACTATCGTGTTGGAATTGAATGGTAGTGAATTAATGCAGCAAACAGGATTCCAATTACCAGATCTTTCTAAATTTAATCTAATAGGTAGCGGTTCAGTGACTAACAGTTTCATGGATCCTGTTACCAATACAGTGATTACTGAAAAAATTACAAGATTAGCACTTGAGCCTAAAAAGAAAGGGAAAATTAAAATCGGTTCGGTTCTCGTTACAGTTAGCAATAGAATCTACAAAACTGAGCCTTTTGATATTTTAGTAAAAGATATCGAGAAAAAATCTTCTGCTCATAATACAACGCTGAATGAAGTTTATCTGAACATGGAAATTGAAGATAGGGAAATCTATCAGGATCAGCCTACCATTGCTGTATTAAAAGTATATTCCAGAAATATAGATAATTTAAGAAAGGTTAGAAACATACAGCTTCCTCAACAAGACAATATTAATGTACATCCGGTACATTTCAGAAAATCGGAGATAGACCCTTCAGATATGGGAGGGAATATGGCTTCACAGGTGGTTGCGGTCTTTATGGTTTTTCCTAATGAAGCCGGATATATAGAAGTCCCTGCTGTTTCAGCTTCTGTAAACACGCTTGCTCATAAAAATAAAATACTTTCAAATAAAGTAAAGCTTAATGTTAAAAAACTTCCGGAAGGATCTCCTGAAAGCTTTAAAAATGCTGTTGGGAACTTTAAGGTAGATGTGTATTGCGAGACAAAAGAAAAAGCTGAAATAGAGAAACCAATACATGTTGTTGTAAAAGTTTCAGGAGAAGGGAATATTACTGATATGATACTTCCAGGTATTGAAGCTTCTCCGGATTATGAATTTTTCACTCCAAAAATTACCTCAAAAGTTTATCCGGGAAAAGTAGGGATGAAGGGTGAGATTTTTGCGAATTATATTGTCGTTCCAAAAAAACGAGGGGACATTGTAATTAAAACTGAAGATTTTTCATTTTTTGATCCTGAAGAAAAAGAATATATAGATGTTCCTGTTGAGCAATTAAGTATTCATGCATTTTCTCATGAGCAGGTATTAGAATCCCGTACAACGGTAGAAAAAGTAAACGAATACACAAATAATTTCCTGGAAACGGTAAATACGCCGGTTTTAAAAACGACTTCATTTAAAGTAAAAGAAAAAAATAAGTTTAACTGGAATGTGTTGTTTGTGAATATTGCGATTCTATTAAGTTTAGTCATCACTTATCTAGTATTCAGAAATTGGCAAAAAAAACGTTCTTTGGTTAAAAAAACGGTATCTCCCCACTCTTTAGGTTCTGTTGCAGAAACTGAAAAAGAAATCAGAGCTACTCTGAAAACGGATATTACAGACTATTTTAACTATTTAAAAAATCTGAAAGAAAATAATGAGTATTTCAAATTTTTTGAAACCGTAGAAGAGCTTGATTCTGAAGTCAGAAACCAATATTTTCAAAGTTCATCAAAGGATTTCAACGTATTTTTAGAGAATTATAAAGGCTTACATATTGCGGAAGAATATAGAAATCTGGCTCAGAAAATTCAGATTGAAAAATATACTCCTGTAAAATCTGAAGAGGGAATTGATGAACTCTTCAATACAATTGTTAATTTATATTCTCGTATTAGCAAATAATTAATTATTTTTCATATTTTTGCGAAATTCTTAATTGCAATATAATGGAAATATTTGAACATTTTTCTTTAAAAGAGATCATTACCTGTTTTATGGTTCTCTTTGCCGTGATCGATATTATAGGTTCCGTTCCTATCGTGGTAAGTCTGCAGCAAAAATTTGGACAGATTGAAGCCAGAAAAGCATCCCTTACAGCAGGTGGAATTATGCTTGTTTTCCTTTTTGTAGGGAATAAGATACTAAAGTTCATTGGAGTAGATGTCAATTCCTTTGCAATTGCAGGGGCATTTGTAATTTTCATTATCGCTTTGGAAATGATCTTAGGAATCGAGATCAACAAAACTTCAGAAGCGAAATCAGCATCTATTGTTCCTATTGCTTTTCCATTGGTAGCTGGAGCAGGAACTTTAACGACTACACTATCTTTAAAAGCTGAATTTCATGATATTAATATTATTTTTGGAATCATTCTCAATACAATTTTCGTATATTTGGTGCTGAAATCTGCGACTTGGCTGGAAAAGAAAATGGGGGAAGCTACATTGGCTATTTTACAGAAAGTTTTTGGAATTATTCTATTAGCAATTTCAATCAAATTATTTACCGCAAACTTTGCCCAATTGGTGCAGAATTATATTAATTTTTAAAAATTATGCAGAAGTTTTATAAAGTATTTTTGGTCGTTTTCGTTATCATTATCGGAATCAATGTGTATGCAATAGATTTTAACACAGATCTTTTATCTGAGGACAATCTGAAGTTTGTATTCTCTATTGCAGCAGGTATTATAGGATTAATATTGCTTTTTGTAATGAATACCTGGAGTAAAATCGGAGTAAGAAAATAATAGTTTTAATTATACTATCAAATATAAACCTCTTTCAATTTTGAAGGAGGTTTTTTATTTTTTCATTATAGCTAAAATAGTATGCTTGTCATTCTGAATGAAGTGAAGAATCTCTTTATTCAGCTGTATAAAAGTGTGAATTTAAGAAACCACAAGATTCTTTAAAACCGCTTCAGATTTCAGTTCAGTTTCAATCCATTCTTTTTCGGGGCTGCTTTGAGCGGTAATTCCGCCTCCTACAAAAAGATGTACCGCATTTTTATAAAGCTTGGAACAACGAAGATTAACAAAGTACTGAATGCTTTCTTCAGTTTCTATTTTGATGTAGCCTGCATACAATTCGCGCGGAAATTTTTCCAGTTGCTGAATGTTCTCTTTACAAAATGCTTTAGGAATCCCACAAACAGCAGGGGTAGGGTGTAATTCCTTAATGATTTGATCTAAATCTTCCGGTTGGATTTTGATCTTAAAATCTGTTCTGAGATGCTTAATATTTCCGGAAATATGATCATAGGATTCTGATTCGTCAAGGGTTTCAGAATAGTTCTTTAAAATATTTCTGATATAGCTGGAAACCGGTTTTTGCTCTTCAATTTCTTTTTCAGACCAGTGTTCTGAAACAGGAAGTGTTCCTGCAAGGCTCATCGTTTCAAAAGTATGTGTTTTTTTATTGAATTTTCCCAATACTTCTGAGAAAGCGCCCATCCAAGAATTCTCGTTATCAACAAAGATATATCTGAAAGCATTTGGATACGAATTGCAGAGGCTTTTAAAGCTTTCTTTAAGGTCAATTTGATTAAAGTCAGTGAAAATTTTTCTTCTGGAATAAACCAGTTTAGGAAGCTGATTATTTTTGATCACTTCAATGACTTTGCACAAAGTATTCAAATATTCCTCTTTTGTTTCTGTAATAAAGCCATTTTTATCTTCGGCTAAGGATTGACTTGAAATAGTTACCGGATTAAATTTTTCCGGATCTATTTCAATAATTTTCCCATTGAAATCAATTTGACTTAAACCATCAAAAGAATAAAAATTGATATTGTTTTCACCTGAATTTTCATCTGTTGAATACAGCCTTTCGTCGAAGGGGAATTTGAAATAGATCATTATTATACTGCTTTTTCAAAAATCAGGGCTTGGAAATAAGATAAGAAATCCCGAAGCTGATTTTGCTTTCTACAAAGGTATTATTAGTCTTAAAAATGTCAAAATCAAACGACTTGTTTTTTAGTGTAAAATTGTTGATTTTATAATGTTGATATTCTAAATTAATCAGGAAACGGCTGAAAATTCGATATTGCAGGCCCAATGAAAAACCGAAATTGATCTGATCGCTTTTAAAGTCATCCAGTTTGTTTAAAACTGCATTTTCCGGAACTAAAAACTGCATTTTGTAGGTGTTTTTATTAACCAAAAAACCTATAAACGGGCGGAATTTTTTCCATTCATAGAGTGCTTTTAACTGCAAAACGTATTCAAAGTGTTTATTATTAAATCTTTGAAAAAGCAACGGCAGCCGGTCTTGAGTGAAGTAAAATCCGTTGAAAGCAGTGTCTTCTTTATTAGCATCAAGATCGAAGGAGGAATGCCAATAAAAAACATTTGCAGAAAATAATAATGACAATTGAGGAGTGAAAACGTTTCTTGAAATCCAGATTCCCAGATTTTCTCCGAATTGTTGTTTTTTCTCTGATATATTTTCTGCCCAGCTTACATTTTTTAAACCAATTCCGCCCTGAATTCCGTATTGAAACCTTGTATTTGAAAGTTTTTTTAGTTTTTTTTCAAGTTCTTTTGTATCAATATTCTGGTGTTTCAAATCTTTGATTTCCTTTTCTTTAATTTCCAAAGAAGAGATTTGTAGATTGGCAGGTTTTAATGGTATTGATTTTTCTACATACACCGTGTCATAAACAACTACTTTTTCATAAACATACACCGTATCAACTTTTCTCTTTTTTTGTGCGAATGAAAAGTTAATTAAAATGCAGAAAAAGAGTAAAAATACCTTTTTTAAAAACATGGTTTGATCAGTTTTATCTTTCAATATAAATGGTGTCTCTCTGAATAATCTTTTTCACGACAATCACTTTGTGAGAACTGGATTCAGCAGAATCTTTTTTGATTATAGTTTTTGAAGATACTAAGTTTTTTGTTTTGAAAGAAGAGGGATTATCTGTTTCTGAATTTTTCTTGGTTTCTGAATCTGATTGCTGCGAAATTGATACATCTTTTAAAGCTTCCTCCGGATAGAGCTTCTTTTCGTTATCTGTTTTAGCTTCATGAGTTGAGAAGTGTTTTTCTTCTGATTTTGAATCTGAGGTGTTAGAATTAAATGTTGTAATTAAAGAGCTTTTTGGATTAAATAATAAAAGAGATCCGACAATAATAATGAAAAGGGTAGATCCGATGACAATTTTTTGTTTCCAGAAATTGTTTGGGGAAAATGTGATTGTATTGATCGGAAAATCAGCAGGAATTTCAAATTTTTTAGATGGCGAAATTGAAAAATCTGAAAATTTACTTTGAAATGTTTGTGCCCACAATAAACCTCCAAATCCTAAGAACACTAAAAGCTGAGCAGTTTTGTTTTTCTGAGTTTCTTTACTAACGAAATGGGTGAGCAAATAATTCTGAACAAATTTTTTCGCCCTCATTAAATGGGACTTCGAAGTATTGACAGGAATTTTTAATAAGCTTGAAATCTCTGCATGAGAATAGTTTTCAATATAATAGAGGTTGAAAACCGATTTGTGATGGGGAGGCAAGCTGTCGATAGATTGTAAGAGCTCTTCTCTTGTGAAATTGTATGCTAAAATGTGTTTTGTTTCGTCAATTGCAGATGTTGTCATTTCGGTAAATGGATCTGGGATTTCTGATGGTTCGATATTGATCAAAGGATCTTTAGTGGTTTTACGGATAGATTGTAACGCATTATTAACTACAATTTTTTTCAGCCATGCAAAAACGGCCTTTTCATCTTTCAACTGATGATTTTTTTGTATGGCCATGATAAAACTGTCCTGAAGAATATCTTCTGCAGTCTGAAGATCTGTAATATATCTGCGACAAATCCCCAAGAGTTTTGGGGAATGGTCGAGATAGATTTTTTGCCAGTTGAGCTTTGTTTTTGACATTGATTTAATTTTCTACTACATAGATTGCATTGAAAGTTCCTGTGAAGTTTTGAGAACTGTTTTGTGTACTCGTAATAGTTTGTACTTCGATACCGTTTGCAAATACTTTTCCTGTATAAGCGGTATTATTTGTGTTATTATATTTAATTATATAGATATTATTGTCTAATGCAAATACATCCTGAATATAGGCTAAAGAAGAGAAACTAGGAGTAACTGTTGTTGTATTTTTATAATAATTGTTTCCTTGGTTGTAGTATATTGTATATAAATCACTAGTATGAATATCGCCTGTAATTTTACCAAAAATAGGGACCGGATGAATATAATATCCGATTGATGTTTCTACATTGGTAGATATGTTTTTAGAATAAAAACTAGCATTTTTTTGAAATAAAATGTGTAATCCGTCAGTGTTTTTTGTAAAATTAAATACATAAGTTGACTGATTTAGAGAATTGAAGGTCATATTCTTGAAATAACCTCGATCTGTGTTTTGATTATTGTCAGTAATTCTGGCAGACACATAAACATCTGTTCCTGTTGTTGAGTTGGTTACTGCTATCCCCTCTGCTGCAGGTGTATACTGACTTTTATAAAGAATCGTTTTTACACCGTTTTTCCAATAGCAAAGTTCATATTTATCAAAAGTGCTAGTAGCTGCTGGATTTTCAATATATCCAGAGAAATAAATATCTCCATTGTTTACTGTAAAACCCGTAATGTCATGTAAACCAGTATTAGGAAGATTGAGATATTGCTTAATTTCATATCTCGTTCCATTTTTCCAAAAATAATGAATTGGTTTGAGTGAAGTTGGAGTTGATCCATTACTTCCTGTTACATATATATTGTTGTTTTGAACTAAAATTTCTAAAGGATTTATATTGTCTCCATTCGTAAGATCCGTTTTTACGTTGTTTTTCCAATAGCAAGCTTTACTATTCTCTCTACCTGCGATGTATAAATCGTAAGAAGTATTCTTTTTTTCAAGTTCCTCGCCAGTATTACTATCATCACTACAAGAAATCACAAATGTCAACAATAAAATAAAGGGTAAAATTAAGTTTCTCATGGTTTTTGTTATAAAAAGTAAAAAGTAAAAAGTAAAAAGTAAAAAGTAAAAAGTAAAAAAATTAATAAAATACGACAGGTTTTGCAATTTTAGGAATTTTCACGATGTGATAGGGCTGTGTTATAACCGAAGTAGTGTTTCCCTGCAATAGTTTTTCTACATCTACATTGATACTTTGAGAAGATTCATCTATCGTCATGATATCTATGGAATGTCCTCCATTATTATAAACCTGATCAAAAGCTACAATCAGCATATACTGATTAAAATCGATATTAATTTCTGTAAAACTTCCCGAAACGTTGTAAGGGTTGTCTAGTGAGGTAAGGAAGCTATTCCATTGTGTGGTGTTGGTGATCGCTATATTCTGTTGGGGCATAGAATGAGAGGATATCACACCTTTTCCTATAAGCTGCATATTGATAGGAATGCTTGCGACAGCATTTTCTTCACTTTCATGACAAGAAAACATGACAAGCAATGAGCTTATAACTGTTAAAAGTAGAATTTTTTTCATACAGATAAATTTAAAGTTTTATATCTATATGATGCAGAAAATTAAAAAGGTTGCACTATGTATATAAAAAAAGACCCAATTTTTTGAGTCTTATCATATTTGATGATATAAAATTTTATCTATTGATAATGTTATTCGTCATTGTGGTATGACTTATCAGCTGACCTTTTTCATCTCGAATTTCGATTTCAGAAACATGCATAGATCTTCCTTTTCTAATAAAACGTGCAACAGCTGTTACGATACCGTCTTTTTTACTTCTTAAATGGTTGGTATTGATATTGGTGCCAACGCCATAGTATTTTTCACCATCAATAAAAATATTAGACAGGCTAGAACCCATTGTTTCAGCCAAAACACAGCTGGCTCCGCCGTGCATAATTCCGAATGGCTGATGTATTCTAGGTAAAACGGGCATTGTTGCCGTTAATGTTTCATTTTCAAGATCAATATCTGTGAATTTTATTTCCAGCGTTTTTGCAAATGTTTCGCCACCCCAGTTATTGATGAATGCTAATATTTCTTCTTTGGTTTTATCTTTCGTGTACATAGTGAGATGAGTAATTTTTTTGTTGATAAAAAGTAAAAAGTAAAAAGTAAAAAGTAAAAAGTAATTTTGCTTCTAACTTCTAACTTCTAACTTCTAACTTCTAACTTCTAACTTCTAACTTCTGAATCATTCCCCATAATATTGGGATTCCAGTTTGCAGGAATTTTTGGTCCGATATCGTTTTTGATATAATAATTCTGGATTTCTTCCATAATTTCTGAAAAAGGAACAGAGGCAATTCTTTCGTAAGGTATTGTATACCCTAAATAAACTATATTTCTTTTAAAGTCTCCTGCTGCTAATACGATAGGAACTTTTGCTGCCAAAGCCATATGATAGAATCCTTTTCTCCATTTAGGAACCCAGCTTCTTGTACCTTCTGGAGTGATGACCAAACTGAAATTATCTTTTTCAAACTGTTTTGCTACGAAATTCACTAGATCATTCTTCTGGCTTCTGTCGATTCCGATTCCGCCCAAACCTCTTACAATTCCACCATACCAAGCTTTTGTATGAGAATCTTTAATAATTACTTTCAACGGTTTTTCTAAAGACCAATAGGCAAGATTTCCCAAAATATATTCCATATTGTGGGTGTGAGGTGCTACCACAAGAATACACCTGTCTAAGCTGCTTTTATCGCCTTGTAAAACGACTTTCCAGCCTAAGATTTTCAGCATCAGTTTGCCAATTAGTTTTTTCATAATCTTCGTATTAAAACAAAAAAGTATAACCAAATATTGGTTATACTTTACAAATATATTGAAATATTATCGCTCTTAAAACAAACCGCTGATTAAATCTACGATTTTCATTACAATTTCTAATGCTACTTGTACCATGGTTAAAAAATATTTTTGTTATTGATTTGGGGATTAAAATAACTTCACGAAGGTATGCTATTTTTTTGATAAACAAGCTAAAAAGTTAATTTTTTTAATCTTTTTGAGAGAAGAAGAGTGTGAATTTCAAACTGTTGCCATCCATTCACACCTTCTGCCACTCTCTGCAGTTAATTATTTAGTTTGTATGGAAATTTCGTTTTTATCTTCGTTTACTTTGATATCTACGTTACCGCCTTTCATTTTTTTGATGCTGTGTTTCATAGAGTCAATTACTTTATCTGCTTGGTTACTAGGAACTTTTTTACCGTTGATGATTATGCTGTCGCTGTCTTTATCATCAGAACTGTATTCGATAGTAGAACCGTTTACTGTGATTTTGTTCTTTTCGATTTTGATATTTCCGTCTTCATCTCTTTCCTGATCGTTATCATTGATTCCGTCGTTGTTCAAATCTCCGTCGAAATTAATTCCGTCTTTCTTAGCTGGGATTACTATAGTATTTTGAGGAATTACCAATTCGTAATCGATGCTGTAGTCTCTGAATCTGTGTTCGTATGGATATTTAATGTAATTAGGAAGAATTACTTTATTACCAACAATTTCTACAGGAATATTTACATTCAATGGAAGATTATATCCTTTTGCTTCTTTTTTAATGATTAAGTAAGGCGTTTTGATATCCGCTTTTCTTGTTACGTCTACATGAGTCCAATCTTTTTCATATACTGAAATTTTATCGGAATAAAGATCATTATCGTACCCTTTAAAGTTTTGAGGAATAGCTACTTGTTTTAAATCAACATATAAAGTATCTGAATTTGTGTTGATCGAAATTTCTTCCGTATCTTCCTTATGACCTTTTAAGAACATTTCTTGTTTCGCCATGCTGAATCCGAAATAAGTACCCAAAGAAATCAATGCTAGGAATAGAGCTCCGATTACCCAACCTGTATTTCTTAATTTCGTTTTTGGAGAAATTAATTTGATACTTAATAATCCGAAGATCATTGCAGGGATTAAACTTCCTAAAGTGATCAATGCCATAATGATGTATCTCATGCTGTCATTGTCGAAATAGAAATTCATTTCGCTGATAGGAGGGAAGTCGCTGTCTGCTCCCATGAAACCGAATACTACAAATACTCCGATTAAACAAGATAAAGACATGAATGCGAAGATTCCACCCAAAACATATCTTACAATGTTCCAAAGTCCGCTTCCTGCGTTGTTGATGTAAGGCTTGTTTTCGTTATAGATTTCTCCGACCCTCTGAGTAGATTCGTTGGCGAACTGTACCAATTTATTAGACTCATTCTTAAGATTGTCGAAGTTCATAGGCTTTCCCTTCATTTTCAGGAAATCTGCTGCAGTTTCTGCTTTTGGTAATACTGCCCAAAGGATTACGTAAAGCAAGAAAACTAACGTTGATGAAACAGCGGCTGTGAAAATTCCTAAAACGAAAATTCCTAACCAGATGGCTCTCATTGCTGTAATATCCATGCCTACATAATGAGCTAACCCAGCGCAAACACCTGCGATTTTTTGTCTTTCAGGATCACGGAACAATTGTTTTTTATCAGTATGCTCAGTTCCTGAAGAATAAGATTGTTTAGTATTTTTTTCAGAATAATAAGCTTCTTCCTGCTCTTCAATTTTTTCAGGGCTTCCGATCTGTGCAATTACTCTTTCTACATCCGAATCGTTTATTACTTCACGTTTTCCTAAAGAATCTCTGAAGATTTCTACCATTCTGATTTCTATGTCATGCATTACCTCTTCCGCTTCTGAAGCATCTAGTGAGCTTCTCAGTGCATTAAGGTAATCGCTAAGCTTTATATATGCGTGTTCTTCTATTGTAAAAGAAAAACCTGCGAGTCCTATTGAGAGTGTCTTGTTCATAGCTTTGTTTTTTAATGTGTTTGAGTGATTTGGTTTACGGAATCTGTTAATTCGTTCCAGGTATTTTGAAGTTCATCTAAAAATAATTTACCTTTTTCTGTAATCTGGTAGTATTTTCTAGGTGGTCCTCCGGTAGATTCTTCCCATCTGTATGAAAGGAACTCGCCATTTTTTAATCTTGTTAAAAGTGGGTAGAGTGTTCCTTCTACTACGTCCAGTTTTCCTTTTTTCAGCTCATCTATTAAGTCGGAAACATACATTTCACGATGATTGATGAGACTTAAAATACAGAATTCCAGAATTCCTTTTCGCATTTGCGCTTTGGTATTTTCAGTATTCATCTTTAATAAGTTTTGTTAATTAGTTATATAATTTTCGAAGTTCGGAACCTAGCTAGATGATCCTATTTCGATTTTACATTACAAAGATATATAATTAAAATGGTATTATGCAATACAAAGTAGTGAAATTATTTTTATTTTTAATTTAAATAATTGAAAATCAGTTAAATAATTTTTAATTGGGTTTCCGTTGTAATTTTGATAAGTGCAATTTTGACTCATAAATTTTAAATTTTCGTACTTTTAGATCAGAATTTTTTGATGAAATTCTATGAATTGATTCGAATAAACGAATACAATAAAGAAGATAAAGAATGAAAATACAGAAGGAGATTGATTTTATTTTGGCGGTGGATGCCTTAAAAAATGTACAGAGAAGAAATTATAATGCGGATGATTCCAGAAGAGAAAATACAGCAGAACATTCCTGGCAAATTATTATTTTGGCACAAATTCTTTTCCCGTACGCAAAAAACAGAACTGATATTGATTTGCTAAGAGTAATCAGAATGCTTTCTATTCATGACTTGGTAGAGATCGAGGCCGGAGACACATTTTTATTTGATGAAGCAGCGATGGTTGGAAAATTTGAAAGGGAAAAAATTTCTGCTCAAAAAATCTTCGGAATTTTAGATGAACCTTTAAAAACCGAATTTTTTAATCTTTGGTTAGAATTTGAGGAAGAAAAAACTCCGGATGCTATTTTTGCTTGTGCCATTGATAGAATTATGCCTTTTATTCTGAATTCTCATACTTCAGGAAAAAGCTGGACAGAAGCCGGAGTTACTGAAAAACAAATCAGGAATATGCTGGAGAATGCCATTGTAAGGGCTTCTGATGAAATGGGTGAAGCTTTTCATCACTTGTTGAATCTTAGTCTTGAATCTGAAAAGGTTTTGAAATAGTTATAATATAGAATGTATGTTTATTAATGTTGTCTCGTAATCAACATAATAGAATAAAAATTTCGGCGGGCAAAGCCCGCCGAAACCATCTAATTAAACTTTGAAAATAGAGAATTCCGGCGACCGAAGGTCGCCGGAACCTTTTTATAGTATTGAGATTGGTTTCTTAAACTCATCAATGGCTACAAAAGTAAAATCTCCTACGATAGCTCTTTCTCTCTCGTAAGAATACATTTGTTCCGTATAGATTTCAACATTTACTTTCATACTTGTTTTTCCGACATGAGAAACTTTGCCGATGAGTTCTACGATGGTTCCTGCAGGAATAGATCTTTTAAAATCAATTTTATCACTGCTTACCGTTACCACACGTTTTCTTGCAAATCGTGTAGCCGCAATAAAAGCCACTTCATCCATGAGTTGCATCGCTGTACCTCCGAAAAGTGTATCGTAATGATTGGTTGTGTTGGGGAAAACTGCTTTGAAAATTCTGGTCTCCGATGCTTCAATTCTTTCTTCTGTAGTCATATTTCATTATTAATTAAAGCGAGATGAAATAGATTAAAATAACAGAAGAATAGCAGGAACATAAGGTATTCCTGTTAAAATCCATCAGATCAATAAACTTCAGATCGCGAAAGTTTTTTGTTTAAAGAAAAGGCAGGTCTCCTGACTTGTAACATCTCTATTTCCTTCCCATGCTTTTGCACAGTGGATTTTTTAATAAAGACTTTAGTTACTTACAGTTGCGCGACAGTCCGTGATTTTCACACGATTCCCTTTTAATCAGCGGTTAAGCAGAACCAATTTCTATGATGAATAAAGTTGTAAAACTTTTTCGGGACAAAAATAAGAATATTTAGGAGATTATTCCGGGTTTTTATAAATAATCTGGCTTATGGCTGATCCTTGCTTGATGGACCAGAATGTGACATATCTGTTTTCTCCGGAACCGTTGATCATATATAAGAAGATGTGATCCTGATCTAAAGCGGTAACCCCTACATTATCAAAGTCCATGGTAGGTTGAAACAAATTTTTTATGGCATCCCTTACAAAAACAGAGCCTCTTCCCGGTTGTTGTACTCGGATAGATTTTATTTCGGTCATTCCTTCAGGAAGCTCTTTACCGATTCCCCAGGTTTTTTGTTTGTCAATTTTAATGATATTTCCTTCCGCATCTTTTTCCTGTTTCTTAATATGGGCATAAGAAGGATAAATGTCAATAATGACTTTGCTTCTCTGATTTCCTGGTATTTTAGGATTTGTATCGTCAGTGAAAATTAGAGATTTTCCGTTTTTAGACTTAGAAGGAGTGAATTTAGGCAATTGATCCACAAAAACAACACGGTTTTTATTGACCATTCCTTCCTTTGTAATGCTGTCGTATCTTACGAAAGGTTTGTCCGTATCATCTTTTTCAGGATATTTGATCCATATCCATTCTGTTTCACCCGGTGCAGGTTTTACATAGACAAACACATCACCTGTTTTCATGCGGATTTTATCAACGATTTTTCGATAATCATCTTTATGAACACGCACCATTGCATAGCCTTCTTCTGCTTTTACCACCCCAAAAGGAATTTTGTTTTGTGCATTCACAAAAGCCATAGAAAAAAGACTAAAAATAGATAGATACAATGCTTTATTCACGGAAATCATCTTAAAATTTTTTTGATAGTTCAAATATATAAATTAAATACTTAAATACTTTTCGGCAGATAATTATAATGTTGCAATTCTTTTAAATCTTTAATAGGTCTTAAATAAGAATTTGAAAGAAGGTAAATTTCATCCGAAATATCTAGTACTTCCTGATAACGATGATCTGAAATAATTATTCCCTTCTCTTTTGATTGTCCCTTGATAAGTTTCTGCATTTCCGTTGTCATTTTTGGAGACAATCCGTTGAAAGGCTCATCCAGCAAAATAAATTTTGAACCGGAGAAAATAATCAATAAAGCTTCAACAATTTTCCTTTCGCCACCTGAAAGATTTTTTGAAGTTTCATTAAGGAAAGGTTTAATAATATCCAATTCAGCAAGTTTCTTTGAATTTTCCTCATTACAGAAAATGGGGATTAATTTTTTAACCTTAATACCTTTTGGAAGGAAAAAATATTGAGGCAAATAGGCAATCTTACCTTTTCTGTCCCATTGATTTTGAAGAACTTGATCATCAACTCTTACATATTGATAATCTCCTTTCATGGTTCCGAAAATTACTTTGAGTAAAGTAGACTTTCCAGTCCCATTTCTTCCTAGTATTCCAACGATTTTTCCTGTTTCGCAACCAATATAAATGTCTCTTAAGATGTTTTTTCCATCAAAAGATTTTGTGAGACTGTCTACATGTAATTTACTCATAAAATTGACAACTCATATTTATAATTAAACTTAATATAGCAGTGAAAATCCAGAGGAATAGCCTTGAAAATCCAAAATTAGCATAAAAATAATATTCATCTTTTAATCTTAATTCATAAATCAAAAAATGAAAAGAAGGTAAAAATAAAAGAAAACATAATCCAAAATTACCAACGGTAAAACCAAGCTGTGTATTCATGAGTAAAGAAAATAGAACGGTGGGGATTAATAATTTAAAATAGAAAATCCATAAAATCTTTACGCTTCTTATCATTCTTGATTTTTGTGATCCAAATATATAAATAAGATTCTCTCGCTTTTGAATGAAATTTACTGAAAAATGATCAACCTCAGATCATGATCCTTTTCAAAGTCTTTAGTAATAATGTAAAAAAGGCTTATTTTTGACACTCGATTAATTAAAAAACTTTTTAAAACTAATTTCCACAACTTAATTAAAATGAAAAGAATAATTTCCCTTTTAGCATTGATGTTTTCCCTTTCAATGACTGCACAAACTGCACCTGCAATTCAATGGAAGAAGACGCTTGGAGGAAGTAACTGGGACGAAGGTTCCTCAGTTTGTCAAACTACAGATGGTGGTTCTATTATAGTCGGCTATTCTCCTTCAACAGATGGTAATGTAACAGGAAATCACGGAGGTGGTGATTATTGGGTGGTGAAATTGGATAATAATGGTAACATCCAATGGCAGAAATCATTAGGAGGAAGTGGCTATGATTACCCTCATGTTATACAGCAAACTTTGGATGGTGGTTATATTGTTGCAGGAAGAACTCAATCCTTCAACGACGGTGATGTGACCGGATATCATGGGAGTGTTTATTCTGATTTTTGGGTTGTTAAGCTAAGTACTAATGGTAATATTCAATGGCAAAAAGCAATTGGAGGAAATAGTGAAGATATAGCGTATTCAATCCGGCAAACTTCGGATGGAGGCTATATCGTAGCAGGTCAATCATCATCGACAGATGGGGATGCTATTGGTCATTTACCTTATAATAATACTGATCTCTGGATTGTAAAAATTAATAGCACAGGCAATATCCAATGGCAAAAATCATTCGGAGGGTATAATTCAGAAGTAGCTTTTGATGCCAAACAAACCTCTGATGGCGGATATATTGTTGCAGGAGCTACAGATTCTAATAGTGGTGATGTAACGCAACTTTATGGTGAATATGACTATTGGGTATTAAAACTAGATAGTGCTGGGAATTTACAATGGCAGAAAACTTTTGGAGGGAGTGGCACAGATAGTGCACAATCTGTAATACAAACGTCAGATGGAGGATATATGGTTGCCGGATTTTCAAGATCGGGCAACGGTCTTGTACATGATCATTATGGGAGTTTGTATACTAATGATGCATGGCTAATCAAGTTGGATGGAAATGGGAATATTATATGGAAGAAATCTAAAGGAGGAACAGGTAACGATGTTACCTGTTTCATTAAGGAAATACCAAATGGAGGATATGTATTTGCAGGATATTCTTCATCAGATGACGGAGATGCAGCCGGAAATCCTACAGGTTCAGCAAATTTTTGGATTGTAAGAATTGACACTAGCGGAAATGTGATCTGGCAAAAATCAATGGGAGGCAGTTTAGCTGATTTTGGGCAGTCTATGAGCCAGACATCGGATGGTGGCTTTATTATAATGGGATCTTCATATTCGAACGACGGTGATGTTTCTTTTCATTATGGTATCCCAACGTATCCCGATATTTGGGTGGTAAAACTAGGGCCTGAAGTTTTGTCAACGAATGAAACCAAGTTAGAAAACTTTAGTATCTATCCAAATCCTGTAACAGATAAGCTTCTTGTTTCAGGACTTTCATTTGATGAAAACTATGAAATTTACTCAGTGACCGGACAAAAAGTAACGACCGGAAAAACTTCACAATCTGCTGTATATGTTAATGCTCTGCAGAAAGGAATTTACTTTATTCAAATTAAAGATAAGAAGCAGAAGTTCATCAAAAAATAAGATATATGTTGTGTATTAATTTTTTATATTAATTTTATATGAATAACAATTACAGCTAAGGGTAACATAAAATAAATTATTAAATATGAAAAAAAATCTATTACTATTCATGTTGTTTTTTTCATTTCTCCATATTTTCGGTAACAGTCTGAAAAGTGATTCGAATGAAACGAATATATTGACAATTCCAACCAATGTGGCTGCAAGTAATATAACATTCAGCTCCGCTCAAATTTCTTGGAACGCAATACCGGGTTCTACACAGTTTACTATTAAAATAAGAGAACAGGGAACCGTTACGTGGATGCTTTTTCCGGTTTTCAATCTGAATGCACAAGGAATTACGGCTTTGTCTGCTTGTACAACATATGAGGTACAGGTAATGGAAAATCTCACAGGAGATACTTCCGAATCCATTTTTTTTACCACACAACCCACTTATTGCACATCGTCTTCGCAGGCTAGTGGAGGTTGGTTGCTTAAAGTTCAGGTAGTACCTTCTCAAGGAGGTTTTCCGATGATGACAAGCAGTTCCGGAGCATCAACTTATTCAAATTACAGAAATGATCCTCTTCGAAAGATTACGCTTCTTTCAGGATCTCTAAATAATTATTTTAACTTTACGACAGGATATAATTCTTTAAATTCATTCCATCATAGTTATGTAAAAGCCTGGATAGATTTTAACGGAAACGGACTGTTTGAAACTCAGGAGGTGATTGTGGATGTTAATACTCCGATATGCTGTCAAGCCATTCCTTTTAATGTTCCAGGGTCTGTAATTTCTGATATACAATGTTCTGTTGTGATGAGAGTGATCAATTCACAAATACCAATCAATAGTGCTTGTGGCAACTTCAGTAGCGGTGAAGTGGAAGATTATGCAGTTTATTTTTCAAAAGGGAGCGAATTAGGAACTGATGATATGGTAAGTAAAAGTGAAACTGCAATTTTTCCTAATCCTGTTGCTGATCTCCTACACTTTTCGAACCTTTCAGCGGATGTTGACTTTGAAATGTATAATGTAGCCGGACAACTAGTAAATGAAGGAAGAACTAAAAACAAAACGGTAAATGTAAGTCATTTAATAAAAGGAGTTTATTTTATTCAGATAAAGGAAAAAGAAAATTCTGTAAAATTAAAATTCATCAAAAAATAAAAAAGAGAGCGTCGGTTTAGGCGCTCTCTTTTTTTAATCATTTCTAAGTTTTGCTTTTACATGATTACTTCTAATAATCGTTCTAAGCTCTGAAATTTGATCCTGTGTAAAATATTTTTTCGGAACCATATTCATGGTTTGGGCACTTTGATAAATTAAAAACCAATCTTTGTTTTCCTTTACTTTATAAACTGTGCTCCATATAAACTCGCTGTCAAAAGTTTCGCCTTCTGTGCGAATTTTTTCATGAGTGAATGTGTAAGAAATACTTTCCTGAATTTTTTTATTCGAATGAAAAGCAAACCTTAGGCGGAAAAAAGATCGAATAACAATAAATAAAAATAAAATGGCAAACCACATAGAAGCCGACTGCAAAATATCCCTTTCCGAACTGCCATCCATGAATTGTTTCAAGATAAAAAACAACAAAACCAGCAATGGAAAAATAATAAGTCTGCTTAAAGAATTTTTAATATTAAAAATCAAGAAATCTTTAAAAGTGATATGAGTTTTTACCGTTATCATTCTTCATTAAATTCTTTCCAATTCATCCGCATCTATCGTCGTTTTGAACGTTCCGTAATTCACAATGACCTTGTTTCTGGAAATCTTTTCAATCGTTCCAACGCTCGTACTTCCGGAAATACGAACTCGTTGTCCGATTTTCAACCAAAGAGCACGGTCAATTTTGCGTTTTTCTTCCAGCTTTTCGTTGGTTTCAGTTATTTTTTCAATGACTTCCTCTTTCTTCAGTTGTTGAGTGATTTTTCTTTTTACCACTTGAAGTCGTTTACTTTCATCCTTATCTGCTCCAATTTTTCTGAATTTTTCCTGTTCCAGAATCTTCACAAAATCTTTCACAACATCCTTTCTGGATTTTCCTTTTATATAGCTGTCGATGAATGTCTCAATCTTATTCCCGAACTGTAATTTACGATGCTCTTCCTCATATAATTTCTGAAAATTATACAATTTTTGTTGAAGCTGGTCGTTCAGTTTTTGCAGATTATCTCGCTTATCTTCAACGGATTCTTTTCTTTCGGCAAGATCAGATTTCAGTTTTTCAACCTCAAATTTTTCCTGTTGAAGCTTTACAATCGTTTTATCCAGATTCACAATATCATGTTCCACTTTTTTCTTGGCAGAATGAATAATAAACCTTGGAATTTTGTTCTTTTCAGCAACTTCAAAAGTAAATGAACTTCCTGCTTGTCCGACTTCCAGTTTGTACATCGGTTCCAAAGTTTCTTCATTAAATAACATTGCCGCATTTTCTGCGTGAGGAAGCTGCTCTATCACCAATTTGATGTTGGTGTAGTGGGTGGTAATGATTGAAAAACTCTTTTTATCGTAGAAAAATTCAAGGAAACTTTCTGCCAAAGCACCCCCTAATTCAGGATCGGAACCTGTTCCAAATTCATCGATTAATAAAAGCGTATTGGCATCTGCTTCACGAATGATTCCCGACATTTTCTTCAATCTTGATGAATACGTCGAAAGATGGTTCTCAATGGATTGGTTATCCCCAATATCGGTCATGATTTTGTCAAAGAAAAACATTTCCGATTTCGGGTGAGTAGGAACTAAAATTCCACTCTGAATCATCAACTGAAGTAATCCGACAGTTTTTAAGGTAATGGACTTTCCTCCTGCATTCGGTCCGGAAATACAGATAATTCTGTTCTGATCCGTTAAAGTCAGAGTTTGAGAGAAGATCGTTTTGTTTTCTGCTTTATTTCTTAAAAATAATAAAGGATGGAAAGCCTCTCTTAATCTTAACGTTTTATGACGGTTGATTTTAGGTAAAACACCGTTGATTAACTCTGCAAATTTTGCTTTGGCTCTCGTTAAATCAAGATCAAAAATATATTGCTGATATCTCCAAAGCTGAGGTTGGAATTCTGCTAATTCTGCAGTTAATTTCCTCAGAATTTTATCAATTTCTTTTTTCTCCTCTTCTTCGCTTTCTTTAAGTTTGAAATAATGCTTAACAACACTATCTGGCTGCATATAAGTGATAGAACCTGTTTTTGATAATCCCAACACTCTTCCTGCTACTCTTTTCTTGTAAGCAGATTTTACCGCCAACACTCTTTGATCATCAATAATCGTTTCACGAATGTCATCCAAAAAATCACTTTGTCCGTAATTGAACAAAGCTCTGTTAAAGTTTTCTGTAATTGCTTTTCTGGCATGCTGAATTTCCGTTCTCAGTCCTTTTAAAATTGGTGAAGCTTCACTTTTTACTTCGCCAAAACGGTTAAAAACTTTATCAACCTTATCAATAATTTCTTTTTTGAATTCCAACACAGAAACATCTCCGATTAAAGTTGGGAAGGTTTCTGGCATGGTCGGAAAGAATTTCTGTAGTTTTCCGATTTGTTCCGTGAGGGTTTTGATTTTGATGAAAGCGCTGTTTTCCAGACGGTAATTTTCAATCAGCATAAGCTTCAACTCACTTTCAATATCCTCATATTCATCAAACGGAATCGCATTTGAACTTTCAAAACTCGACAAATATTCGGAAGTTTTTTTCAAAGAAAATTCTGCCTCGTCAATTTCCATCGGACGAAGTTGAAGAATTTTTTCTCTCGTTTTCGGAGAATACGCAAAAGGAGAAATTTCCGCGAGCAATTGCGGAAACTCTAATTCGTTTAAATCTTCTTTATTTATATACACATTGCAAATTTAGTGAGAAAATGTGAATGTTAACTTGAAAGTGAGTGTGTTTACATTTTATTTAACCACAAAAGTTTCGAAAGAGTAAAATGAGAATTATTTGAGTTTATTTGAACTATAAATATTAAGAAGACAAAGTTTTTTTTACTCTTTGATTTTTGGACTTTTGATCAACTTATTTTTCAATAAAATCTTTTGTGATTTTTTATGGTTAGGATTGATTAGTTTAATTAGTAAATTTGAGAGATGAAACTGGAAACCGAAAGACTACAACTAAAAGAAATCAACGAAAGCTACGTTGACGATATTCTGAAAATACGAAGTAATGAAGTCATCAATCAATTTGTGCAGAGAAACTCTCCGAAAAACAATTATGATGCACTGCAATTTATTTTAACCATTAAAGAAAGAACTCAGAATAATCAAACATTTTATTGGGGGATTTCTTTAAAAGATCAACCGAATCTGATCGGAACGATTTGCCTTTGGAAATTTTCTGAAGACAGAACTGTTGCTGAGGTTGGTTACGAATTATTACCCAATTATCACAGGCAAGGTATCATGTCGGAAGCGTTGAAAGCCGTTTTAGATTTTGCTTTTAATGATTTACATTTACACGAAATTGTTGCAATGACCAATAAGTTTAATGAAAACTCTAAAGATCTTCTTCTAAAACATGATTTTATATTGGAAGAGGGAAGAGAAGATGAAGGTTTTCCTGATAACTTGGTTTTTAGTTTGAAGAAAATGAAAGAGTTATGGTGATTTTTTTATGATCTTTAGATTTAAATATTAATTTTGTGTAGAATCAAAATTTATACACCATGAAAAAACTGTTATTTTTTATTGTTCTTACTTATATTCCTATTTTTTCACAAAGTGCAAATGCGTGTGATTATGTTTTTTCACCGCCATACTCACCAAATACTTCTATGGCTGTCAGTGCAGTAAATAATGTTATACATGCAATTGATCTGAATTTAGATAATGGCACAACAGCTAATTTTGACTCTGCTGAATTTGAGGTAAGGCTGATAACTCCTTCGATCGTGGAACCTGTGAATCAAGCTAAAATATATCTTTATCAAGATCAAAATGGAGTTCCCGGAAATTTGATATCGAATTTTGATGTAATACCATCTTCAGTAATATCTATAGGTAATTCTGGTCAGTATGGATATTATTATAAAGTTACCATACCTCTATCATTTAGTTTGGTAGGCAGTAATTTTGGAGGGAAAGTTTGGTTTGGTTATCAATTAAAAACAGCTAATAATCAAAATGTATATCAAGAAATGTTTCTTAAAACAGATGCTGATGGGGTATCTAAGTTTTATAATAATGCGTGGCATTCTTCGAATGAGGAAACAAAACTCACAATTTTTAAGAATTGTACATTATCTGCTTTAGCAACAAATGATCTAGGAAATAACCCAGCTAGCAAAGAATTAAAGATATATCCTAATCCTACAACAGGAAATGTATTTTTTAACTATAAAAATGTAAAAAGTATTGAGGTGTTTAATTTAAATGGAGCGAAAATTGACATTGAAATGTTTGAAGATAGAGTGGATTTATCGCAATTACCTAATGGTGTATATATAATTAAATATATGCTGAAGGATGGACAAATATTTAATAAAAAAGTAATAAAATATTAGAAATCTGATATTAGCAAAATAAAATGACCTGGACAGAAATACTAGCCCCTATAAAAAGTACTCCCTATTTTACCAATCTTTGGGAAAAAGTAAAACAAGAATACACAACTACAAAAGTTTTTCCCCCGAAAAATCAAATTTTCAGAGCATTAGAAATCACTCCTTTCGAAGATATTGAAGTGGTGATTATCGGGCAAGATCCTTATCATAACGATTATCAGGCGAATGGTTTGTGTTTCTCTGTTTCCGAGCAGGTTGCAGCACCGCCATCTCTTAAAAATATTTTCATTGAACTGAAAGATGATTTGGGAGTGGTGAGAATTTCAAAAGAGCTTGATGACTGGGGAAAACAGGGCGTTTTATTGTTAAATGCGACTTTAACGGTTCGTGCACATACTCCGAATTCTCATAAAGATTTGGGTTGGGAAACATTTACCAATTATATCATTAAAGAAATTTCGGATAAAAAAGAAAATGTAGTTTTTGTATTGTGGGGTGCTTTTGCACAAAAAAAAGCCGAATTCATCGATCCGGCTAAGCATTTTATTTTAAAGTCTGCACATCCCTCTCCATTTTCTGTGTACAGAGGATTTTTCGGGAGCAAACCTTTTTCAAAAATTAATGAATATCTGGTTTCAAAAGGGAAGAAGCCTATTTCCTGGTAGTTGCCTCTCCTGATTTTTTGATGGTAATTCCGATTCTGTATTTTCCATTTAATGGTTTTGTTCCTTCTGAAGCTCCGGGATAAGGTTGAACATCGGCTAATGAAATTGTATATCCGTTGAATTCTGCTGATTTGTGGTAATTTCTTCCTTTGTTATCCATGCTTGCAAGGTTAATGGTCATTGGTCGGGTTGCTATTCCCATTACTTCTACTTGTGCAACAGCAACTCCTGCCCAAACGCAAGTCACATCTTTCGGGCAACGGCTGTCTTCGGAAATCCCTTTGAAAGTTACATTCATTTCGTAGGCTTTCAGGAATTTGTTTTCACCTTCGTTGAAATATATGATTTCACCGTCTTTATTTGTCACTTGAGTTGCTCCGTTTTTGTCAACGTTCACTTTTGTTGAGGTTTTGGTTTCTTTTTGAGCATTACAGTTTGCTAAAAACAATAATCCTAAACTTAATATAAAGATTTTATGTAACATGATTTTTCCTTTTTTAAATAATATTCATCATATCTAAGACTACAACCAAAAACATTGCCACACCTACTACAAAACTGAAACCTGTTCCATAAATGAATCCGATGAAAGCTCCTTTTGTTGATTTTAGAGCTTTATTCATGTCTTTGCTGTCGTGCAGTAATTCGCCGATAAAAACTCCGGCAAACATCCCGATCAGAAACCCTAAAGGAATGGGTAAAAACATTCCCACAATGGTTCCTACAACAGATCCAATGCTTCCCCAACGTGTTCCGCCGTACTTTTTTGTCGTTTTTGCAGGAATTACATAGCTCAGAACCAAGGAGACTAATGTTAAGATTCCAAAAGCCCAAATATAGATCATGGGTAAGTCTGAATCTGTTCCGAATTTATAAATTAACAATCCGCAAATACTTAGTAATAATCCTGGTAACACCGGCAGAAAAGTTCCTAAGATCCCTATAACTAATAAAATCAGGCAAAGAATATTGATTAATGCTGTATCCATTTTTTTATTTGTCTATGCAAGATATAAAAAAAGTGGCTTTGTTAAAAGCCACTTCGAATGTTTACACTACGTTTATAATGAAGACTAAAGATTTAAAATGACATATTCCAAAATAGGTTCTGTTTTTCCGATATTTCCGGTTGCGTGATTATGGAATGTGGTGTAATAAATTTTGCCACTGTTTGAATTTCCACCAGAACAAGGACCTTGTGTATCACCATGAGCTTGATGAGAAGCCCATGCATTTGTATTGATCGTAATGGTAATATTATTTCCTGTAGAAACCTGATGGCAAATGGTCATGAAATTATTGTTTGCAGACGTTCCTACTGGTGTTTGAGGTGCAGTAGTACTGGTGTAATGTCCTGTACGGATCATTAATGGCTCATTGTTTTTCTCTACTAAAACTTCCCAGAAAGCAGGGTCATAAGTTTGGATTTTTTCCCATGCTCCTAAATCGTAATTGATATCCAAAGTATTGAAACCGATTGCAGTAGCTAAAGCCGAGTTAGAAACTGTACAACCAGCATACATTCCCGCTGTCCCGGTGTTTTTTAAGCAAAGTAAATTATCGTTGATGAATCCACCCGGAGCATTGCATGCGGTAGTATTGGTATCACCTCCTACAAGATAGGCAGAAGCCCAGTCTGAGCTGTATAAACTACCTCCGTTAGCTACAAAAGTTGAAAGATTGGTATACACTAATGCGTCGTTGCTTGGTGTAGTATTTCCTGTTTGCGATGTTCCTCTTGAACCACAATTCAGGAAAATAATGTCGTATTGTGCAATTTTTGTAAGATTTTTCAAATCCTGATAGGTGATTTCCGTTGCAGTATAGCCTAAAGCAGTAATGATGTCTTCAATTTCATCATAACTCCCTTTTACATACGCCATTTTTGCAACTTGTGTAAGTTTGGATTCTGTTACCGGAATAGTAATGGTTTCATTCTTTTTTACTGTAATCGGAATTTCTGTTCTGAAATTCTGTCCACCACCGGTTTGGATATGAAGAGTAGTATTTCCTTCCGGAGCAGCAAGGCTGAAGTTTCCATTGGCATCAGAATAAGTGTGATAAACTTTGTTATTGCTGTCGATAGTGAAAACAATCGCTCCGCCGATGGGTTTTGTTCCGTTGTTGGCCATTACTTTTCCTTCAACTTTTCCGGTTTGAACAACTGTGGAAGGATTATCATCAGGAGTGTTCATTGATTCATCTCCTTTGCAATTAATTAAAAGTGTGAATACACACAATAAAATAAATAAGTAGTGTTTTCTCATATGTATTTGATTTTGATTTGTTTAGTTTTATTCAAATGTAAATAAATAATTAATATAAAACTGTTAAAAGTTTAAATATTTTATTGATAATTAATTTATATTGTTTATTTTTAGTTAAATTTTCATTTGTTTATCGTTGTTTTGGTGAATTTAATATTTTTAAAATATTTAAAATGGATGTTGTTGAATTATCAATTTTGGGCTGAAAATTGATAAAGAAATTGTAATAAAAATCAGTCGTAATTTTCCTAAATTTGCTGTGATGAATGATCAACTACAAGAAACAAAAAACTTTATACAGGAACTGAGTGAGCAGCTTTATATTTATATAAGCAAGATTTCACCTGCCGGTTTTGATTGGGTCATTCATATGATTGTAAAATTAGCATTGCTTATTGCTTTGTTTTTGATGATAGATCTGATATTAAAACCTGTCATTAATTCTATTTTTAGGTTTTTTCATGATGAAAAAAAATACCCAATCATAAAATCTATTTATGAATCCAGGGTTAGTAATTCTGTGGCACATTTTGTTGCTTTAGCTTTTGTGGCAAGCATTCAGACGTTTATATTTCCTCCGTCAGCCATACCAAAAACGAATACATTTATCATCAGATCAATTAACTTAGGCGTTGTTTTGATTATTGCAGGAATGCTGTATCGTGGATTAACGGCTTTTAGAAATTATTTTAGCATAAAACAGGATTTTTATAAAATCATGGCATTAAATGCCATTTCAGAAACAATGAAGATTCTTGGAATTTTTATTTTTTCAATTGTAGGAATCTGTGTTATTTTTGGGATTAAAGGAACGACGATTGTAGGAAGCTTAGGAGCAATTACTGCGGTGTTGGTATTGGTGTTCCGAGATACGATTTTAGGTTTTGTAACCGGGATACATGTGGCAACTTCTAAAAATATGAAAGTGGGCGACTGGATCGGAATCCCGAAATATAATCTGGAAGGAACGATTGAAGATATTACTTTACTTACTACAAGAATTCAGAGTTTTGATAAAACGGTTTCTACCATTCCTACGTATGATCTGATGAGTACAGAGGTGAAAAACCTTCAGGTGATGTCTGAAAGCAATACGCGAAGAATAAAAAAATCTATTATTTTCAATATAAAATCATTTAAATTTTTAGATGATGAAATGTTTGATAAGCTGGTGGAAATTAATTTGCTGAAAGACTATCTTTTACGAAAAAAAGAAGAAATTAATGAGCAGAGAAGTAATCTCAGTCATGCTGAAAAAACGATTAATGGTCAGCAGCTTACCAATATTGGGACTTTTAGGAAATATGCTTATGAATATCTGAGACATAATAAAAATATCGATCAAGAAGGAACTGTTTTGGTAAGGCAGATGGAAATTACATCGCAGGGATTGCCTTTGGAGATTTATTGCTTTACCAACGATTCCAAATGGGAACATTTTGAACAAATTCAATCAGATATTTTTGATCATTTGCTAGTAGCTTCTCAAGAATTTGATTTAGAAGTGATGCAGGTTAATATTAAAATTTAAAATAGTAAAAATGACAAAATTAAGTGTCAATATCAATAAAATTGCGACATTAAGAAATGCAAGAGGAGGTGAAACGCCAAGTGTAACAGAGGCAGCAATTAAAATTCAGGAATTCGGCGGACAGGGAATCACGATTCATCCACGACCGGATGAAAGACATATTACCAGAAAAGATGTATATGATCTAAAGCCTTTGGTAACTACAGAATTCAATATCGAAGGAAATCCTCATCGTCCGTTTATTGATATGGTTTTAGAGGTGAAGCCGGAGCAGGTAACCTTGGTTCCGGATGCAGATGATGCGATTACTTCAAATGCGGGTTGGGACACTATAAAACATGTAAGCTTTCTTACCGAAATCATTACTGAATTTAAAAATGCAGGAATTCGTACTTCAATTTTTCTGGATCCAAATCCGGAGTTGGTGGAATATGCAGCAAAAACTGGAGCAGACAGAATAGAATTGTATACTGAAGCTTACGCAAAAAACTATACTTTAAATAAAGAATTGGCTATTAAACCTTATTATGAAACAGCTGTGGTGGCTGCAGATTACGGATTAGGATTAAATGCTGGTCACGACTTAAGCTTAGAAAATCTAAAATATTTTGCGGATAATATCCCCAATCTGTTGGAGGTTTCTATTGGCCATGCTTTAGTTTCCGAGGCATTGTATATGGGATTGGAAAATACAGTTCAGGCGTATTTGAAGAGATTGGCGAAGTGGTAGGTTGAAGGCAGGAAGTGAGAAGTAGGAAGTAAGAAGATTATAAATGAGGTTTTGAATACCCATCTTCCAGCTGAAAAATTAAAAAAATTATGGAAATTTTAAATTCAAAAATATTTGGCGAAAATCTTTCGTCTACACCGCTTTTAGTATTTCACGGTTTATTTGGAATGCTTGATAACTGGGGAAGCTTCGGAAAAGATTTAGGAGAGTTTTTACCGGTTCATCTTATTGATTTGAGAAATCATGGAAGAAGTTTTCACTCTGAAAGTATGTCTCATGATGATTTGGCAGATGATATTGCTAACTATATGAATCATTACGGGATGGAAAAAGCTTTTGTTTTAGGACATTCCTTAGGTGGAAAAGCGGTAATGCAGTTTGCGATAAAGTATCCTGAAAAAGTAGAAAAACTTATTGTGGTCGATATTTCTCCAAAAGCATACCCTCCACATCATCAAGGGATTATTAAAGCATTAGAAACGGTTGATTTTAATACTGTGGGGTCAAGAAGTGATGTAGAAGAGGTTTTAAGTCAGTATATTCCTGAAAGATCTACCATTCAGTTTTTAGCAAAAAATCTGTATTGGGATGAGAACAAAAAATTAAACTGGCGATTCAATCTTAAAACACTTTCTGAAAAGTACAATGAGTTTGTCTCTAATGCCATAAAATATGGGGTGTTTGATGGAGAATCTCTTTTTATTGCGGGTGAAAAATCCAATTATATTCTTCCGCAGGATCAGTTTGCGATAAAGCAACAATTTCCTGAAGCAAAATTTGTTACCATTAAAAATGCCGCACATTGGGTTCAGGCTGACAATCCTGTTGATTTTATGAGTGTTGTTAAAGATTTTTTGCAGATTACTTAATGGGCAGACAAAGAATCAAATTTTGTTAAAGTTTTCTTAAAAACAAAATTTATTCTTCAATGTGGGAAAAAAGACTTAAATTAGTTTTGTTGAAAATTCAATAATAATCTTTTATGGTGATTGAAAATCAAATGAAATTTAGGTTTTGTTGATGATTAATAATCTTAAAGATTTTAAAAATTTATAAACAAAACATCTTAACAAATTATATTTAAGAGGGAACTTAGCAATAAGTTTCCTTTTTTTTGTTCTTAATAATTTCTGTTATATGTTTTAAAAGTCGCAAATTTGCAACAAGTAATTTTTCATCAATTTTTAATTGAAAATGAAGACTTACCAATTGAAAATATTATCATAATTTAGCCAGCAATCAAGTAAAAATAACTGATGGTTTTTGTAACGGGAGCGACCGGGATTTTAGGCAGGATAATCGTTTTGGAACTTCTTAAAAAAGGAAAAAACGTACGTGCTTCGAAAAGGTCGACAAGCAATTTAAATGAAGTAAAACATTCGTATACCTACTATACGGAGAATCCCGATGATTTTTTTAATAAGATTGAATGGGTAGATGTAGACTTTGATGATATCTATTCGCTTCAGAATGCATTGAAAGATGTGGAAGAAGTATATCATTGCGCTGCAAAAGTAAGTTTTCATCCCAGAGACGAAAAAGAAATGTATCATACCAATGTAAAAGGTACAGAAAACCTGTTGTACGCATGTGACGGCTCTGGTGTGAAAAAATTTCTTCATGTCAGTTCAATAGCGGTACTCGATAACTTTAATGAAAAAGGAGAATTAGACGAAACGTCCGACTTTAACTCTAAAGAAGAGCATTCTGCTTATGCTATTTCAAAACATCTTTCTGAAATGGAAGTTTGGAGAGCGTCTGCAGAAGGATTAAATACCATCATCATTAATCCCGGAATGATTGTAGGAAGCGGAAACTGGGGAAACAGTAGCGGAGATATTTTCCCGACTTTTGAGAAAAACAGTTTTACATTTTCCGGAGGAACAAGTTATGTGGATGTAAGAGACGTTGCCGGAATTGCCATTGAATTGATGGGAAAAAATATTTTCGGAGAACGTTTTATCCTGATTTCTGAAAATAAAAGATATGCTGATTTAGGAAAACAAATCAGATCAACATTAGGATTGAAAGAAGCCAGAATTCTTTCGAAATTTCAATTAAATATTGGCAGATTAGCCAATATACTTTTCGGATGGCTGGTTCCGTCACTAAGGATTATTACTAAATCCAATATTGAGGCTATATCAACATTGAATGTGATTTCAAACCAGAAAATCACAAAAAAACTTGATTATCAATTTATTCCTTTAACGGAAAGTGTTGATTTTCATTTGAAAAATTATATTAACGACAAAAAGCTGAAGAAATAAATGAATCTTGCAGAAGCAATTATCCATAGAAATGTAGAGAAGCATGCTGTAAAAGCTGCTATTGGCTTCAAAAAGAAAGAAGCGGGTTGGAAAGAACTAAGCTGGAAAAAATTCAGTGAAATTATCTGTAAAACAGCTAATGCATTGAAAGAAGCAGGAGTTCAGGAGAATGATAAAGTAGCGATCTATTCTGATAATTCTTCTGAATGGATCATTTTTGATCTTGCAGCCATGTCAATTGGTGCCATTACGGTTCCTATTTATTCGACTAATAATGCTGAACAGGCAGAACATATTATCAGAGATTCCGGTTCAAAAGTTATTTTAGTAGGCAGCCAGGCTCAATATGATGCTTGTCTGGAGCTTTTACAAAAAGAAGACAATCCTCTTCAAACTATTATTATCTCTAAAAAAGCAGTTTGGATTAAAAAAGAATTCAGCAGTTTTTATCTGGAAGATTTTATTGCCAAATCCTCTCCCAAACTTGAATTTTGTAAAAAAGAAGAAGGAGATGTTGCGACCTTAATTTACACTTCAGGAACAACAGGAACTCCAAAAGGGGTAATGCTAACTCACGGAAACTTCATTAAAGCTTTCGATGCCCATTTTGAATTTTTTAAATTTAAAAACTTTGAAGAAGAGCTTTCACTGGCATTTTTACCATTAAGCCACGTCTTCGAAAGAAGCTGGAGTTTGCTGTGTCTATACGGAGGAGCTCGTGTATATTTCCTTGAAGATCCGAAAAATATCGCTAAAACGCTGGAAGAGGTAAAGCCAACCATGATGTGTGCGGTACCAAGATTTTTCCAGAAAATTTATGCAGGTGTATTGGAAAAAGCAGAAGAAGGTTCATCATTAAAGAAGAAAATCTTTAACTGGGCACGGCAAATCGGTTGGCAAACTGCAGAATTAAAAAGGAACGAAAAGGAAGTTCCTTTTGGGCTAAAAATAAAAGAAATGTTGGCTGAAATGCTTGTTTTTAGTAAAGTTAAAGATAAAATGGGAGGGAGACTTTGGTTTTTACCTTGTGGAGGAGCCTCTTTATCACCGGAAGTCACTAAATTCTTTGAGTCTATAGGAATTCATGTGACTGTTGGCTATGGGTTAACAGAGACGACGGCAACATTAACGTTATTCCCTTTAACTCATTTTGAACACGGAACAAGCGGAAAGGCTTTACCGGGAGTAGAAATCCGTATTGGTCAGGATGATGAGATCCAGGCAAGAGGAAACGGAATCATGAAAGGCTACTACAACAAACCTGAAGAAACCCAAAAAGTTTTTACCGAAGATGGATGGTTTAAAACCGGTGATGCAGGGCAGATTGATGATAAAGGAAACCTTACCATTACAGATCGTTTGAAAGATCTTATGAAAACGTCCAACGGAAAATATATTGCGCCGCAGCAGATCGAAAATTTGTTGACCAATAATAATTTTATCCAGCAAATTGTTTTAATTGCAGAAGCAAGGCAGTTTGTTTCCGCATTAATTGTTCCTAACTTTGAATTTTTACAGGATTTTATCAAGAAAAATAATATTCCGTTTACCAACTGGACAGAGGTTGTGAAGAATGAAAAAGTCCTTCATTTTTACAAAGAAAAAATACACGAATTACAGTCTCATTTGTCAGATTTTGAAAAAGTGAAAAAATTCACTTTAATGCCTGCGGAATTTGAAATTAACTCAGGAGAAATCACCCCTACATTGAAAATAAAAAGAAATGTAGTGCTGGAAAAGTATGCTGATATTATTGAAAAGATGTACTAAAATATTAACTACAAAATCCGTTTAGGATTAAGTAGGTTTATTATTTAAACTAAATTATGATTGCACAAGAATTTTTAGGAAAGAAAGAGTTTACAATAAATAATCAAACGGTTTCAGAAAGCTGTCCGTCAAATATTGCCCTGATCAAATATTGGGGGAAATATGATCACCAGATTCCTGCAAACCCAAGTATCAGTTATACATTAAATCATTGTAAAACGAATACAACCATTGAATTTTTAGCTGATGAACCATTTTCTGTTCAGACTTTTTTAGCCGGAAATGAAGAGGTGAAATTTGCTGAGAAAATAGAAAAATACTTCAAAAATATAGAGCAGTTCCTTCCTTGGATTTTACAGGGAAAATACATCATTACAACAGAAAATACCTTTCCTCACAGTTCAGGAATCGCAAGCTCAGCTTCGGGATTTGGAGCGATTGCAAAATGTTTGATGAAACTGGATGAAGTATTTTCAGGAAAAGATTCAGAGGAGGAATCAATAAGAAAAGCGTCTTTTTTGGCAAGATTAGGAAGCGGCAGCGCTTGTAGAAGCTTGTACAACGGATTGGTAGTTTGGGGAGAATCTCAGGTAAAAGGAAGCTCGGATTTATTTGCCGTACAATATCCGAATGATGAAATTCACGATATTTTTAAAAACTTTAATGATTGGGTTTTATTGATTCATGAAGGTCAAAAAAGTGTTTCTTCCACAGTTGGACATGGTTTGATGAATACCAATCCTTATGCAGAAAGAAGATTTCAGGAGGCGAGAGAAAACTTCGGTCCTATGAAGGAGATTTTGGCCAGTGGAGATATGCAGAGTTTTATCAAATTGGTTGAACACGAAGCATTAACGCTTCATGCCATGATGATGATGAGTGAACCTGCGTTTATCCTGATGAAAACAGGAACGTTGGAAGTCATTAATAAAATCTGGGATTTCAGAAGAATCACAGGGTTACCATTGTTTTTTACGCTTGATGCAGGTGCGAATGTACATTTGCTTTTCCCAAATGACTTAGAACAAAACAAAATTGAAGATTTTATCAATCAGGAGCTTTTGCCATTTACTCAAAACAATGGAGTAGTGAAGGATGTGATGAGGTTTTAAGGATTTTGATAAATTTAAATATAAAATGGAACGGACTTTTTTAGTTCGTTTTTTTTATTTTAGCTTAGCTTAGATTCCTACGGAATGACAAACACAATATTGTCATTCCGTAGGAATCTAAGCCATTTATAATTTTAAAAACACAACACAAATGATAGAGGTTCCAGAGGGAATTTTCACATTCTATGTTTATATCCTCACCAACAAAAGAAAAACTGTTTTATATACAGGTGTTACCGGAAACTTACATCAAAGGTTGTATCAACATTCAGTAAAGCAAAATTCAAATAGTTTTACAGCAAGATATAATGTTGAATTTTTAATTTATTATGAGAAATTCGGATGGATTCAGCAAGCAATTGAAAGAGAAAAAGAAATTAAAAACTTATCCAGAAATAAAAAGTTAGAATTGATAAGAAACGTAAATCCCAATTTAGATTTTTGGAATTACTTATTTGAAAATATATTGTAAAAGAATTTCTGCAGAATCAACAAGATCGGAAGTTCTTAAATGAAGTTTAAAATAGTAAATAAAAGAATTTTCCCTATTTTTATTCATCAGATTTAAACATTATTAAAATGAATAAAATATTCGCCATTGCCTTATTGTTCGGAGGTCTTTGTTTCGGACAACAAAATCAGAATCAGGAAATTGAAAAGCCCATCCGAAACTTATTTTTGGGAATGAAGAATATTGATCCCGAATTATTAAAAACAGCTTTTTCCGATACGGCAATTCTCCAGACCATTACAAAAGAGGGGGTGAAAAATGAAGAAATAAAAGATTTTGTAGCTTCAATTTCAAAAATGACAAAGAATGACCTGGATGAAAGAATTACTATTGAAGCAATTCATGTAGACGGAAATCTTGCAAGTGTTTTTACACCGTATTCATTTTATTTTAAAGGAAAATTTTCACATTGCGGAGCTAATAGTTTCCAATTGGTAAAGCAAAATGGGGAGTGGAAGATTCAGTATTTAATTGACACAAGAAGAAAGGATAACTGTAAAGAAATCAAGTAAAATGAAAATTCATCATATCGCTATTATTTGTTCCGACTATAAAGTTTCCAAGAAATTTTATACTGAAATTGTAGGGTTGGATATCCTTCGTGAAGTGTATCGTGAGGAAAGACAGTCTTACAAGCTGGATTTAGCTATTGGAGATCATTATGTCATAGAATTATTTTCTTTTCCAAATCCTCCTCAAAGACCTTCCAGACCGGAAGCGTGTGGTTTAAGACATCTGGCTTTTTCGGTTGAAAATGTGGGTGAAAAACGTCAGGAATTGATTCAGAAAGGATTAACCTGTGAAGAGATCAGAATAGATGAATTTACAGGCAAAGAATTTTTCTTCACTCAGGATCCGGATCAGCTGCCACTGGAGTTTTATGAAATGTAAACAATGAATATAATGATGAAAAAATATGCTGTTTTTTTTGCACTTGCATTGGCGAGTCAATTGTTTCAGAGTCAGACGGTAAATGAGCCTAAAAATCATCCGCAGGAATGGTCAAAACCTTATAAACCTTTTAGGGTTGCAGGAAACTTATATTATGTGGGAACTTATGATTTGGCTTCGTATCTTATTGTGACGGATAAAGGAAATATTTTGATCAATACAGGACTTGCCGATTCGCTTCCAATGATTAAAAATAATATCAAGAAACTAGGTTTTAAATATCAAGATACTAAAATATTACTGTTGACTCAGGCACATTATGATCATCTGGGTGCAATGGCTGCAATAAAGAAAGAAACCGGGGCAAAATTATATGTTAATCAAGCTGATGCAGAGGTTGTGAAAAACGGTGGAAAGTCTGATTATGAGATGGGGAAATATGGTGTGACTTTTGCACCAATTAATCCGGATTATATTTTAAAGGACAAAGATTTTATTAGTCTTGGAGATACAAAACTGATGATGCTTCATCATCCGGGACATACGAAAGGTTCTTGCAGCTTTTTATTTGAAACCAAAGATCATAAACGAAAATACAAAGTTTTGATTGCCAATATGCCGACTATTATTGTCGATAAGAAATTTTCTGAAGTTGCAGCTTATCCAACCATTGAACAAGATTATGAATATACTTTAAATGCAATGAAAAACTTGGATTTTGATATTTGGGTTGCTTCTCATGCAGGTCAGTTTGGACTGCTCGAAAAACGCCAGCCAAAAGACCAATATAACCCTGCTATCTTCATGAATAAAAAGGAATATATGGATGAGCTTGATTCTTTAGAAAAAGCTTATCTTAAGAAAAAATCGGGTGAATAAAATAATTAATGAGCGTAACCTGTAAAGAAACTTACAGCCATAATTGCCAAAACGATTGAAGAAATGATTACATAAACGTAATCTTTTTCTTTTAGATAGCCGATTAAAGCAAAAATAATTCTCATTAAAGGAGTGAAAATCAAAAGTAGAATTCCTAACTGGATAATGGCTACTCCTTCTCCTTTGCAAAGAGAATTCCAAAATTGTCCCCAAACCTTTTCGGAAGAAGATCCTACGGCAAGACTGGAGTATTTTTCAGGCATTTTGAAGCCTTCTAAAAATAACTTGACAAAACCGACTAATGAAGTTATAACGGATAAAATAACGCCCAACCTTAAAAGGTTTCCAACGGAGCGGTTCAGGTCTGCATCTGTGAAAGTCTTTTTCATTAACTGAAGCTTTTAGTGATCCCTTTATACATCATATACACCGACAAAATTGTGATAACAATTGCAAAAAACGTTTTCAGTTTTTTTGTCTTAGATACCATCAATGTTTTTGATCCGATGACACTTCCTACAACAACCCCAATTAATACAGGAGCTACAATGGCCGGAATGATTTCTCCTCTTTGGAAATAGATCAGAGCACTGGCAACTGCAGTTACACCGATCATAAAGTTACTTGTTGTTGTAGAAACCTTAAAGGGTAATTTCATCATATTATCCATCGCTAAAACCTTCAATGCTCCAGAACCAATTCCTAGAAGACCTGACATGGCACCTGCAAACATCATCATCAAAAATCCGGGTACTGTATTTCTTGCAGAATAACTTTTTATAACACCTTTATCAGGGAAAGTTCCAAATAATTTTAATTTGTCTTCCAAACTTCCTTTTATTACAGGTTCCTGATGATCAGGTTTACCTTTTAAATTTAAAATAACAGTCAGAAGAAGAATGCTGGCAAAAATAATTCCGATGGTATTCGGATTAAGCATTCCGGAAACCAAAGCTCCTATAATTGCTCCGGCTGTCGTAGCAATTTCTAAAAACATTCCGATTCTCATATTGGTAAAACCTTCTTTTACGAATGCAACTGCCGCTCCTGAAGAAGTTCCGATTACAGAGATTAAAGAAGCACCGATTGCATAATGCATAGGAACGCCGAAACCCAGCGTTAATAAAGGAATAATGATAACCCCTCCTCCTAAACCGGTCAGTGAACCTAAAAGCCCAGCCGAAATTGCTCCGAGGAAGAGAATGATGATTTCTGACATGCTACAAATATAAAACTATTGTGCTAGTCTGCCAAACGTTTAAAAAAGATAAATTTAACGTATTTTTGCAGTATGGAAAATGAGCTGAAATTATTCTATATTATTCTCGGTGCCACTCCTAAAGGAAGGAATATCGAACAGCATGATGTGTTTTTTGGAATCGCAGAAAGTTTAAAAGAACTGGTTCCGGATATGAAAGAATTTTGGAAAGAAGCGGAAGGAAAAATTCACTTAGATTGTTATCAGGAAGTAAAATTTGCTGACGGATATGAAGTGAAGATCGTTGAGAAAAGTGAAAAAATATCTGAAGAGCAGTTATATTTTATCAATCTTGGAGGCTATAAAAAAGGATTTTTTGAAGAATTTCATGAGCAGCATCTGGTGGTAGGAACTTCCATGGGAGATATTGTGAAAAAAGCAAAAGCTACCGAATTTTATGAAACCATGGGCTTTGAAGGAGCGGCAAGTCACATTGATGATAAACATGGAGTTGATATTGATGATATTTTTAATGTGACAGATATTCTTCCTGAGAAGATGAAAGAGAAATATTCTATTGTTTTGCACAAATCTGATGTGGAAAATCAGGAAAATCCGATGGGGTTAGGATATTTGAAAATCGACAAGATTCAATAAAATTAAATCTAATAGAAAAAAATAAAAGTAAAAAAATGAAAATAGGAATTTTAGGAGGAGGACAGCTAGGTCGAATGTTAATTCAGGAAGCATTAAAATATGATGATGAATTTTATACATTGGATCCGGCTTCAGATGCACCTTGTCACAATATTTCTTACTTTACGCAAGGAAGTTTCAACGACTATGAAACCGTTTTGAATTTTGGTAAAGATAAAGACGTGGTAACGATTGAGATCGAGCATGTGAATGCGGATGCCTTAGCTGAATTGGAAAATAAGGGAATAAAAGTGGTTCCGAATTCTAAAATTATTAAAACGATTCAGCAAAAAATTCTTCAAAAGGAATTTTATAAGGCTCACGATATTCCAAGTCCGGAATTTGAGGTGATGGACGGAAGCTCTGATGAAATTAAAATGCAGCTACCGTTTGTACAGAAAATGAATACAGGTGGGTATGATGGAAAGGGAGTACAGGTGATCCGCAATGCTGAAGACATGAAAAATCTTTGGGTTCAGGATTCTGTTATTGAAAAATTGGTGGATATTGACAAAGAACTTTCTGTAATTGTTGCAAGAAACGAAAACGGAGAAACAAAAACATTTCCTGTAACGGAGATGGTTGCCGATCCGAAACTGAATTTATTGGACTTTAATATTTGCCCGGTTTTCCTGACAGAAGAAATTGAGGAGCAGATTAATGCTATTACAGACAAATTCTTAAATGCGATCAATTCTCCGGGACTTTTTGCTATTGAATTGTTCTTAGATAAAGAAGGAAAAGTTTGGGTCAATGAAACGGCTCCGAGATTGCACAATTCAGGGCATCAGAGTCAGGAAGGAAATGCCAATTCTCAGTTTGAACAGATGTACAGAGTGGTGAAAAACCTACCTTTAGCAGATACGGATGCAATTATTTACAGCGGAATGCTGAATTTGGTAGGTGCAGAAGGATTTTCAGGAAAAGTGATTTATGAAGGAATGGAAGATGTATTGAGACTACCTGAAACTTACATTCACCTTTACGGAAAAACGGAAACCAAGCCGGGAAGAAAAATGGGACACATCAATGTGTTGGCAGATTCAAGAGAAGAGTTGATGGAGAAACTGATACAAGTGAAAGCGATGGTGAGAGTGATTGCTGAATAATTATACTTATGAAACTGAAAAAGACTGCTGCGAGGCAGTCTTTTTTATTTTAAAATTTTTAGTTGATCAATGGTCCATTTCCGTTCTTTGGAATTCCATAATAAATAAGGACCATCAAAACCTTCCAGGTAAGCTAGTTCAAAATTACCTTGATGATCTGTTGCATAACTTAGATAAGATACGGAATCCTCTAAATGAAAACCTAGTTTTTTTAGTGTTTCCCAATCGTTACTCTCAGGAAGTCTTCCATTTGCCTTTTGATAAGCTTCTATATTTTGAATGATTTTATTTCCGGCTTCAATATCAGATTTTCTGGTAATTTCAATGGGTAAATTCCAGTAGATGGTAATTGAAATTATGAGGAGAAGTAGGAGTGAAGTGAAAATTATAAATACTTTTTTCATCACTTAAGATCTTTAGATTTACTTATTGTGTCCTTTTTATAGTTATATTTCATATAGCAACCTAAAGCTGGTGAATAAACCGAAAATTCTTCCATTTTTGTGAATGAAGTATATAGTTTAAAAGTACAAATATCTGTTGCTGAAATGAAAGGATTTGTCTTTAAATGGCTGTGAATAGATTCTGTTACAGTACCCCCTTCTTGCATTACAGTCATTGTAGGGATCAATCTTGAATGAAACTTTTTATTTGAAGTGATGTTGCCTTCTTTATCAGTAATGAAGAGATAATCATTTCCAAAAGGAATAATATTATTTTGAGAAGCTCCTGTAATGATGTAGTTTTTAAAATTCTCATTAAAAGGTATCGTAATTATATTTAAATTAAAGCCTTCAGGAACACCCACTCCATATTTAGGATCTGATAATTGAGAGATTAATTTTGAGCGTACATTGTTTAATGAAGTTTCTATCGGATTCAGATTTCTTTGCGTAAAATTTTCTTTTACAGGTTTTTTTGAATCATTTTTGAAAGAATATTCTGCAATGATTAATTTTTGATCTTTATTAAGAAAAACAGTTTTAATCGTATCATTGGTTTTATAGGTAAGATAACCTCCTAGTTTTTCTTTGATTTTTTTATTCTCTTGCGCAAGGTCGGTAGAATGCCACGAAGCGTTTTCTAGGGAGAATAATAAATTTCCCTCTGCCTTTATAGAATCTAGTTTTTGTTGGATTTCTACATCTGAGAATTTTACATCTTGTCCGAAAATAAATAATGATCCGAAAATTAGAAATAGTGAAATAATTTTTTTCATAGTTTGTATAATTAATTTGGGATACAAATATAATGGGTTCTATTCAATCTCATCAAAAATAACTTACATGCCCAAACTAAAATCAATGAAAAATATTTTAAAAGAATAAAGATTTTTTATTATTCAATTCTTTGCTTTCTAAACATCTCGGGTTTATAATTAATAATAAACACACCAAAGATAATCAAAACCGTAGCCGTGATAAATTTAACAGAAATATTCTCATCTAAAATCAGCCAGCCTAAAAATATGGCAATGATTGTGTTTATATAAGCCATGATAGAAACCTGAACAGGTGAAATTTTTGTCAATGCATAATGAAAAGCAAAAAATGCTGCTACAGAACCGAAAACGGCAAGATAAAACATGGAAAAAATACTCTTTAACGACCAGTTTTCGAAATTATAGTTTTCTGAAAAGATCAATGCAAATATAATTTGAACAATTCCTGCAAATAAGAACTGATAAAATAAATTTAAAGATATATTTCCGGTTTGAATATTCAGTTTTTTAGTGAAAATAGTTCCTGAAGCCCATCCTGAAATAGCACAGAAAAGAAAAATGATCCCCATTTTATAATCAGGGTTTGCAAGATCTTTTAAACCGTCCCAAAAGATAAAAAGGATTCCGCTAAAACAAAGTAAAACGCCTATTAATGCTCTGTAACTGAATTTTTGAAGACCAATGGCTACACTTCCTAAAAACACCAGAATAGGAGAGGCGGCATTAATTAATGAAGCTAAGCTGCTGGAAACCGTTTCTTCAGCTACGGTGGTCATTCCGTTGGCTATAACTAACATCAGGATTGAGAAAATAATCTGGAGTTTTAAACTTTTCCAGCCGATCCATTTGAATTGTTTTCTATAAAGCAATATCAGAAACATGATCACTGCAGCCAAAAACTGACGGATTCCAGCTACAAACCAAGCCGGGATGGTTTCTACAGCAACACGAATGGCTAAAAACGTTGTTCCCCAAACGATGGCAACAGTAAAAATGGCAAAAAGGAGTTTATAATCTTTCAATATGAATAAATGTAACTAACAAATATATTTATTTTGGAGCCAATAGGATGGGTACAGTTGGTATTGTTTTTTAGGGAACAGAATTTGGATTTTGCTTTTTTGCATTTAAAGTCATTAATTCTTTATCTTTGAACATCTAATAAAATTGAAGATGGTAGGAATTATTATGGGGAGTCAAAGCGACTTACCAATTATGGAACAAGCTGCAAATTTCTTAAAAAGTTTAGATATTCCGTATGAATTAACGGTAGTTTCGGCTCACAGAACTCCGGAAAGAATGTTTGAATATGCAAAAACAGCAAAAGAAAGAGGACTGAAAGTGATTATTGCAGGAGCAGGAGGAGCAGCACATTTGCCGGGAATGGTAGCAAGCTGTACAACATTACCTGTAATTGGTGTCCCTATTTTGTCGAGCAATTCTATTGACGGATGGGATTCTGTTTTGTCGATTCTTCAAATGCCGGGTGGAATTCCGGTAGCTACTGTTGCTTTGAACGGGGCTTTGAATGCGGGAATTTTAGCAGTGAAAATTTTGGGAACTTCTGATGAAAATGTTGCGAAAAATCTTCAGAAATATCAGGATTCTTTAAAAGATAAAGTATTGGGAACTGTGGATGATATTAAAGCGATGCATCCTAATCACTACGATTTGTAATCATTAATGTATATAATAAATAAAAGCCTCATCGAAAGATGAGGCTTTTTTATTACTTTTTGATAAACTTAAAAGTATGTATTTTGTCGCGGGTTGTGATACTTAAAATATAATTTCCAGGTGTAAGATTCTGAACACTGATAAAGTCACTTGATAGAACATCTTTCACAATGATTCTTCCGCTCGCATCTGAGATAACATAATTCTTTGCATTAAAAATATTTTTCAGATGAATAATATTTTCTGCGGGGTTTGGATAGATCTCAGCGTTATTGTTTGCTAAATGGGTATCGTGAAGACCAAGTATTTCGCATTCTACTGCTAAATCTCCAGCGATAGTCCATCCTTTTCCGAGCAAAATATTTCTTTTAGAGGTAACTCCGGTTGAATATTTTAAGGGTACCAAATATCCCAAATCAATATTGTTAGCGGTAACCGGATTATCTGCCCATCCTGCAAGAGTGTAACTGTAGTTGGCACATTTGAGTCCCGAATTTAAAAACATATTGTTTGCAGAAATAAGAGCATTTAAATCCCAATCTTGTAAGGTTTGGTCAAAACTGGCTGCGCTTGAGAACATCGTATTAGTATCCGTTACTTTACTCGTATCCCAGCTATTAATAGGTTGGTTAAATGCTGCACATCCATGAAATAGATGGCTCATGTTGGTCACATTGGAAGTGTCCCATTGATCGAGAGGCTGATTAAAATTAGGAAGATAATGAAGCATGAAAGTCATATTGGTTACACTGGATGTATTCCAATTGTTGAGAGGCTGGTTGAATGCCATACATTCTGCAAATGTATAGGACATATTGGTGACGTTGGAAGTATTCCAGCTGTTTACATTTTGATTAAACATTTTTCTTCTCATAAACATATAGCTGATATCCTGTGCAGAAGACATATTCCAATTACCGATGGGAGGGTTAAAGGTATCATTCAATGTATATCCCAGAGGTGAACTAAGATATCCGAACATATATTTAAAATTTTGAATATTTGAAGTATTCCAGGTTGCCATGCTTGGATTTCCTGCAAAATTATAGGCATTATGAAACATGATAGAAGCATCCTGAACTCCGGAAAGATCGGGAGTATCGGTGGCGGTAAGCTGTAAATACATACATTGGGCAAAAGCACTGTTCATAGACTGCCAATGGATGTTTCCCCATTGTGCAATTTCTACAATTTTGTCTGCACTTCCTAAAGTTTGTATACCTATATAATCTATAATTACTGATGAAGTTACAGTAGTATTCGCGAATTTTATCTGTTTGAAAATTCCATTCCCATTAGAAGCTTTTACCTTGAATGTTGCATTGGGGAGAGAAGGATTTAGTGGTGTTCCAAAATCGATGAGAACACGGTCGGTAGAGGTGACATTGGTAAGGACTCCCGTATGTTGGGGATAACCGACCTCTTCCCAGCTGATGGTATAATTATCTCCAATTCCGGGAAACCATATTTGGTTCTGACCTGCAAGCGGAAGAAGGGGGTTAACAACCGGAACTGAGCTCATATTAGGTTTCCAGATCGTGATAAACTCATTTTGAGCTTTACTTAATTGAAATAAAAAGATGAAAAGATAAAAAGGTAGAAGTTTTTTAAACATATCAATATTTTGTGAAATAAAGATACTCAAAATAATAAAATTGACAAGTTTTTAATTATTTTGCTGTAAAAATGAATTTTGTCTTTTTGAATTGATAATTTAAGGTCATTAAAATAAAAAACTCTCCAAATCTTGGAGAGTCTTGTTTTATTTTATTCCTGAGCCATATTATCTCTTGTATTTTTCTGGACGGCAATTGCTCCAAAAAGAGCCAATAAAAAAGCGAATCCATAGAATCCTTTTTCACTTGGTAAGATGGTGGCATTCCATAATCCGATGGCCAGCAAAACAATTGATGATAAAGTGGCAAACCAGCAGATACCGTAGTAAATATCGGTTACTTTAATGTTTTCTAATCTGTCACGAACAGCTTTCTGGAGAGAAACTACGGCAAATAAACCGTATAATAAGATGGTAAAATAATACCCTTTTTCATTAAGTTGCATTTCTGCTCTAGCTAAGCCTACGATAAAGCCAATCATTCCTGCTCCTAAAGCAATCCACGATGCGGCAACAAATGCATTCGATACTCCTTGTTTTTTCATTAAATTTTATGTTTTCTTTTTAGTGGAACCAAATATATTATTTTTTAATAAATATTTCATATTTAAATCCTTGGAAAAATTAAAAAAGCCCTTCAAAAAATTGAAGAGCTTTTTTATTATAATAATATTAAAAAATACTAGTATCTGTAATATTCAGGTTTGAATGGTCCTTTCACATCTACACCGATATATTCAGCTTGTTCAGGAGAAAGAGTTTCCAATTCTACGCTTAATTTCTTAAGGTGAAGAGCAGCTACTTTTTCATCCAAATGTTTTGGTAACATATACACTTCGTTTCCGTAAGCTGCAGAGTTGTTCCAAAGTTCGATTTGGGCCAAAGTCTGGTTAGAGAAAGAGTTTGACATTACGAAAGATGGGTGACCTGTAGCACATCCTAAGTTTACCAATCTACCTTCAGCAAGAATGATTACTTCTTTACCTTCGATCGTATAGATGTCTACCTGAGGTTTAACTTCAGATTTTGTAGCACCATAGTTTTGGTTTAGCCAAGCCATATCGATTTCGTTATCGAAGTGACCGATGTTACAAACGATAGCTTTATCTTTCATTTTAAGGAAATGCTCTCCTCTTACGATGTTAAAGTTACCAGTTGTAGTAATGATGATATCTGCGTTATCCACTACAGTATCTAATTTTTTTACTTCATAACCGTCCATTGCAGCCTGTAAAGCACAGATTGGATCAATTTCAGTTACTGTAACGATAGAACCCGCTCCTCTGAAAGAAGCAGCAGTACCTTTACCTACGTCTCCGTATCCGCAAACTACCACTCTTTTTCCAGCCAACATTACGTCTGTAGCTCTTCTTACAGCATCTACTGCAGATTCTTTACATCCGTATTTGTTGTCGAATTTAGATTTAGTTACTGAATCGTTTACGTTGATTGCAGGCATTACCAAAGTTCCGTTCTTCATTCTTTCGTACAATCTGTGAACTCCAGTTGTAGTTTCTTCAGAAAGTCCTTTGATATCTTTTGTGAATTCAGGGTATTTATCAAAAACCATGTTTGTTAAATCTCCACCGTCATCCAAGATCATATTCAATGGTTTTCTGTCTTCACCAAAGAATAAAGTCTGTTCAATACACCAGTCGAATTCTTCTTCATTAAGACCTTTCCATGCATAAACAGGAATTCCTGCAGCAGCAATAGCAGCAGCAGCGTGATCCTGAGTAGAGAAGATATTACAAGAAGACCAAGTAACTTCAGCTCCAAGAGCAACCAAAGTTTCAATTAAAACTGCAGTTTGGATTGTCATGTGAAGACATCCTGCAATTCTAGCACCTTTTAGAGGTTGAGACGGTCCGTATTCTTCACGAATAGCCATCAAACCAGGCATTTCAGCTTCTGCAAGGGTAATTTCTTTTCTTCCCCATTCTGCCAGGGAAATATCCTTTACTTTATAAGGAACGTATTGTGTTGTCGTACTCATATCTGATGAATAATTTTTAATTCGGTTTATAACGAAATGCAAAATTACAACATATAATTTAGATATAAAAACGGCTTGTTTGGGAGATGGAAAAAATATTAAAAAGAAGTAGGACTGGATGTTGAATGAAGAATGTTATTTAAATTATAAATGACCTTAAGATGATTTTTAAGTCGTTTCAACGCTCTCGTTTTTCATCTTCTGATTCGATATAATTTCTTTTCATTATTTTTATAGAAAAAAAGAATGCCTCTTTATCGCGATTTTTCTGATGACACTGCTACAATTCTTGTTTGGAAATATGATGAAACTGAAGAATTGAATCTTAATGATCTTTTAGAGCCTGAAAATGCTGAAAAAGTAAAAGATTATCATCCGAAAAAATTGTTGGAAGTATTAATGGTGAGAAAACTGTTAAAAGGGTTGAAACCCAATTCTAAAATTTTATACAAAGACAGAGAGCCTTTTCTTTCACCGAAAGATGCGGAAATTTCTATTACTCATTCGTTCCCTTTTGCTGCTATTGCCATTTCTAAAAATAAAATTGGGATCGACCTTGAAAAATTTAATCCTAAAATTTTAAGGGTAATCGATAAATTCACCTATGAAAACGAACGTGGGTTTATTCCTTTTGATAATGAAGTTACGTATTATACCATTATCTGGAGTGTAAAAGAAAGCATGTATAAAATTCACCATTCCAAACATTGGTCGTTGAAAAAACATTATGAAGTACGTCCGTTTGAATTAAAGCATCTTCATCACATACAATGCAGGGTGCATGATGATCAAATTTCTGACGAGCTAAAAGCCAGAGTAGAATTTTTTGATGAATATTGTTTTACGATTGTTGAGGAATAGCTTCAGAAGCAGCCTCATTTTTCGATTCATTTCTGTAGTTTTCAATCACTTTTCTTTGTTCTTTCGCGACATCATAAATCAGTTCTAAAATATCGTGAACGTTTTTCAGCTCAGTTAAGTGTGAAATTTTATTGGGATCTCTGTAATTTTTGGCTTCATGATCTGCCAATTCGGTTTTTCTTTTTAAGATTAAATCATCGAAAGAAGAATCTTCAGGTTCAATACGGCTTTCCATTTTTAAAGACTCACTGATTTTGTCTCCATTCAAAAGATTGGATACCAGTTGAAGTTCTGCTTCTATTTTTTTACCCCATCCTTCTGAATCTATTTCAGGATATTTTTCATCATTTTTTACATATTGGGAGAGAGAAGCGGTGTAGGCCGTAATCAAATGTGAAGTTGCCACAAACTGATGAACCACTTCCAGTTTTTTCTGCTGGTTTTTAGGTTCAGAAATCATTCTCTGGAAACTGTCGGAAAGATTAGCTAATGAAATGATTGCATTTTTACGTTTCATTTTATAATCCTCAATATCGAAATCTTCTTCTAAAAATTTAGAAATCACACTTTGAAAGTAAAGGAAATTGCAGTGTGCAGACTTTTTCATTAATTCAAGATTCTGCGTATGCTCCCAAACAGGAAGAACAATATAGGAAACCAGAGAAGCTATAACGCCGGCAACGATCGTATCTACAATCCTGTCTTTAAAAATAACATCTACATTTCCGGGACTTAAAAAATTAAAGCTTAAGAAAACATAAATCGTCATAAACAAAACTGCCCAAAAATATCTTCCTTTCAAAAAGCTAAAACACATTACCATGCTTAAAAGGAGAATCGTAAACAAAACCTGATTAATATGTACATAATGCAGGATTCCATAAGCAATTACAGCTCCTGCTATCGTTCCGTACAAACGGAGCAGGTTTCTTTGTTTGGTGATAGAGTAGGCGGGTTTCAGAATCGCAACAATGGTAATTAAAATCCAATACGTATGACCAATTCCCAACAATTGAAAAAGCGAGAAAGAATATCCCAATAACAGGGCAATCGTAATTCTTAAGGCATGACGAAAATGTAAGGAAGAAAAGGAAATATTATTTTTTAAGACTTTAATATTAAGCTTTTCTTCATTCGGCATAAATTTTCTAAGGTCTAATCCCGTGGAAAGACTTTTGGCCAATTTTACGTTTTGAGAAAAGACTTTATATATTTCGTTGATTTCTTTTGTAATTTCATTGATGCGTATTAAAATTTGACGCAGGATCATGAAATTTTCAAAATTATCCGGAGATATTCGTTCGTTTCTTAAATCAAAATAAAGGTGATTTAATTTTTCTAATTCAAGCTCCAGATCAAACAGAGATTTTGCTCTGGTTCCAATCTGAAGAGCGATCCCGATATTGGTAATTTCTTCAGCAAGCAGATTAAGATAATCATGAATGTTGACCAAGATCGTACTGCCTTCAAAACTTTGTTGGAGTTTTTGGTAATCACTTTCGGAAGTCATCAGCTTTTCGTGAAGATCCATAGAATTCAGAAACATCAACATTAGCAAACGGCTGGTTGTGGTAGATTCGTTGACAATCGTTCTGGTTTTGAATACAGTCTCGCGGGTTTCTTCCTGCAGATTTTTGATTTCAATCTGTTTGGCAATAACTTGTTTGGCAAGTTTATCAAAATCCGGATTTTTTTGATAGTAATTGGCTTTTATCTTTAGGAATTCAGCTAACTGAAGATAATTTTCCCCGATCATCTGGCTTGCCAGTTTATACGGCTGAATAGTGGTTACAATTAAAAATATCAATAAAAACCAGATACAGCCTGAAGCGAAAATCAGTAAGCTTTTAAGAATGTCGGCTCCTGTAAGATGTCCGTCAATAAAAATAGCGAGCACAACCAAAGACAGTGAACCTACTGCCGCTAATCTTTGTCCGTAAACCCCAATTAAAGAAAAAAATATCCCGAAGACAATGATTTCTGCGAAAACTAAGATTTTGATTTTCATGACCAAACTGGCAATGAGAGCAACGAAAATAAAGCAGATAATGGCAAATGCCAAAGCATTTCTCCTACGGATAAAAGGACCCGGTTGATCTGTTAAAGCCACAAAACTTGTTCCCAAAGGAAACAAGAAGTATTCTTTTAAGATTCCGAAATGGGCAAGAACTAAACAGGGTAAAACAGTCGCCAGCGTAATTCTGATTGCAGAATACACATATTGGCTGGTGACAAATTTTTTGAGCTCCGATGAATAGTTCATACTACAAAAATAATTATTGAAAAACAAAAAAGCCTCATAAAAATGAGACTTTTTTAGACTTTTATATTATGTTTATTTAATAATCTACATTCGATGTTTCTTCTCCAATGTTCCAAGTTAACCCGAAACGAAGCGTGTTGTCCAATGCTGTATTAATTTTAGACATATTGATTAAGTAAGATACATCAAGTCCGAAAGAACGGTATTTCAATCCGATACCCGCAGTAGCATATTGTCTTGCTCCTTGCTCTTCACTTTCATGGAAATAACCTGTTCTCACTGCGAAAGCGTTGTCATAAGAATATTCTAATGCACCGCTATACATGATAGAGTTTTTGTTTTTGAATGATTTTCCAATTCCAGCGATAGGACCTACGTTTGGTACTTGGTAAATCGGCTGTCTTGTGTTTGGATCCATTCCTACAAATTCAGAACCCGGAACCAAAATTTTCGAACCTTCTACGCTAAGACCTACTTTATTCATGTCATCAAGGTACATATCATAACCAAAACCTAATCTTGCCATTGTTGGAAGATAAGATCTTGATTCTTCATTACCTGTATAGTCTAATTTAGGACCTACGTTTTGGATAGACAAACCTCCATTCAATTTCCCATCCATACCTCCGAAGCTCGAAAATTTAGGAGATGTATAGTATGCAGAAATATCAACTGCAAAAGAGTTAGCAGGCTTTAAAGTCGTATCGGTGTTGAATCCTCCGGCTAAGTCTGAACGGATAAATCTACCGGTAACAGCTCCAGAGAAAGAATCAGAAAGTTTTAGAGCATAGGCAACGTCAATAGAGAATTCGTTAGGTTTTGAAACCCCGTTAGACTGTACCTGGTTATCTACAAAAGAGGTAAGGTCTACTTGTCCCATATTGAAGTAATAAATACTCGCAGAGATTGTAGATCTTTCTTCTTGTCCTAAAAATTTGTGAAAAGCTGCATAAAGAAGGAAAACATCATTCGTAAGTTTTCCCATATATGGTGTGTAGTTTATACCAAAGGAAGAACTTGTTCTGCTAAAAGGATATTTTGCGGCATTCCAAAATTGAGAAAATGCATCAGGAGAGGTAGCAACCCCTTGATCTCCCATACCTCCGGCTCTTGCGTCTGGTGCAATTCTTAGAAAAGGTGCTCCTGTTAAAACCGGATTCACCTTACTCAGGTCTTGTGAATAGCCTAAAAAACCAGCACTTAAACCAATCCCTAATAGCAGTTTAGTAGTTAAATTCATATGTTGTCTTTTAATATATTATCAGTTTTTTATTAATATTATTGTTTTTGTTATCTCAAAATTATTTCAAAAGTACCATTTTTTCTACAGCTGTAGCACTTCCTTTACATTTTTCTTGATTTTGGCTTTTTGCAAATATCTTAAAAATATACGTACCTTTTGCTACTGTATCCCCAAAATCGTCTTTTCCGTCCCATTCTATTGCCTGACGTGGCGTTCTAAAGCCCTGTAGGAAGGGTTCTGCAACAACTGCCTGGGATAAAGTTCTTACTAATTTCCCTGTTATGGTATAAATTTGAACATTTACATCTAAAATATCATCACAATTATGTTCAAATTGAACGTATGTTTTATTGGTAAACGGATTCGGCCAGTTCAATGGTCTGTTGATAATCAAATGCTGATCGGCTTCATCCTTAACTTCAAAATTTAACGTAGCAGTTGTCGAATTATTGTTTATATCCCAAACTTTAAATGTTAATTGATGTTGTCCTATTGCCAAATTTCTGAAAGGATATGATACATTCCCTTTTTGATAATCTGCCAAACTTGGACTTAAACATCCGTTTCCTTCTCCTGAAGAATAAAAATCATTTAATACAACGGTATTGATAATTTGACCGTCTAAATATACGGTAATATCGTGACCAATACCAGAACCTGTAGAATTAATTCCTGTATCATCTGTAACACAAGCAAGCAACATCGGATTTTGATCTGTGATACCGCCATCTGCAAAGTTGGTATTGTTCATGTATAATTTTACTTTTGGCGGCTCACTATCGTTGATTCCGTTAGGATTGATGTCACCCACCTGTACTGCCTGATTGTTGAATACATCAGATGCTTTATTGTCTGCATAACCCAATAATCTTCCTGTACCTACTGCATAATTAATGTCTTTCGGAACATAAAATTCGATGGTAAATACACCATTTACAGCCATTCCCGAAGCTTTTACGATCGCGCTTCCTTCTTCAGTATAGTTTAAAACAGGAGTTAATCCTCCGTCATTATTTAAAGTAGATTTATTAAGTCTTTTATCAAAAATATTGATAACAACTCTTCCGTTGAAGTTGGTATTGGTAGTACCATTTGGATTATTGATGTGCCCTTTTATCTTCACAAAATCCAGTCCTCTTATCAATCCCGGAACAGGAGTTTCAATATTGTCTACTACTAATAATCTTTGAGGTCTGCTTAATTTCATCGCAGGATCTCCCAAAAAGTTTACCTTTAAATGGTTTGAATCTCCGGGTTTCAGTTTTTTTGCATTTAAATGAGCATTACCGGCAGAGACAAAATCATCATTGGTAAGTTTAAACATTTCCTGAGTATAAAGATTCGTAAACTGTATTCCGTAATCTACCCCTACAGCACGGCTGGAAGTAATCATTGCAGCAGCACCTCCTTGTTTTAGTTTGATAAATTGCTCACCTACTGAGAAAGTACCGGGTTCATCCCAAAGTGTAAATTCGCAAGTGATGGTAGATACAAATGGAAACCTGCTGTATACATTGGAGAAATTATTGGCGTTTTGTACTTCATCGGAAGTTAACACTCTTTCTTGTGCCCAACCGTTTATTCCACCATGTCCGAAATAGAAAAGATATAAGCTGTTTCCAATATCATTAGAGATCGCTTGGTTTACTTGTGGAAAACGCTGTCCTCCCGCAGTACTCTGAGCCTGGAATGCATCTAAATAGAGTTTTCTTACATTATATTCTTTAAGAAGAGTTCCTGTTTCAAATGTACTCGCTAATGTACTATTCATTACCGTATGAAAAGGAATACCTCCGTCATTGTCATCATCTACTACAAAATCAAGCTTCATTTTCCATTCTCCGAAAGGTGTTGACTGTCCGGATAATGAGTTGTAATACGCCAATGTTTTATCCATCATATTGGTAGCCTCTGTTACATTAGCAGCCGGAATTCTACCTACCGGAAGGTCAGGTAAATTGTTGTAAATAAATGTATTGGATGCAGGTTGTGGACTTGTCATCACAATATAGTCATCCGTTACAAATGAGCTTATAAAATCCTGAGAATCTTCACTCTGATAACTTGAAACGACATTAGAATTATTTGAAATTCTGTTTTTATAGTCAAAAGATGTATCTCCTAATATGAAAACATATTTTAAACTTCCCAATGGAGTATTAAGTTTGGTAACGAAGTCTCTGACCGCCGTAAGATCTCTGCTTCCGCTTCCGAATTCATTGTAAATCTTACTGATATCTACGATTTGTACATTAAAACTATTTTTTGTCTGATGGTAATTAGCTAGTCTCTGAGCCTGTCCCATCATTTCAGGAGTCGTAATGATAAGATAATCTACATTCTGTAAACCGGATAAATTTTGGTTTCCAATTCTCTCTACAAATTGCGGAGAATACGCTGCGTCTGCTCTGAAGGCCACGAATTCGTTGTTGAAATTCAGATCTGAAGCAATATATCCGAAGTTAAATGAAGCACTTCCTGTAGCTTTATTTACTCTTCTATTGGCGTTGGTAATATCAGTAACATCCCAAACCTGTTCTATGTTTGAAGCATTATTGATACTGAAACCATAAGAAGTATTACTTCCACTTACGAAAGAGAAATCTCTAAAGTTCATCTGTGAACCATTAAAGCTTAAGTTCTCTTTATATTGTACTTCCAAATAATCAAAATAAAATGCTCCGTTAGGATTTACGCTGATATTGGGTTTACAAGTAAGGGTGATCTGATTGCCCTGCAAATTAGTGAGAGTTCCTTCATATTTTAAAGGAAAATAATCAAAGGCATAAGTCGGTAAGTTAGCAGGAACAGAACCTGTTGTAGGGTTTTGGTTATTGATGTTAAATTCAACAGAATTCTGCTGGGATTTAAATCCTATTACCTGAGTCTTATACTGTATCACATCTCCACCTTGTATTGGTGAATTTGTAGTGAATGTTACGGTTTTATCATTGGTAAAAGGAGTGTCCTCCGTCCAGATTCTTCCTACTTTTAAAAGGTTTTTTTGATCATTGTTAACGACCTGGTAACTGTCATATCTTGTCACAAGAGGAGTGGTCGGAAGATTGGCATCCACAGATTGAACTCTTTTTCCTGCTCCTTTATCAAAGGTGATGAAATAATAAGAATAATCTTCGTAAATATTTTTTACGTTATTACTTGTGTTATTTCTTGTCTCATGTCTTTTAAATCCGTTTCCGTTGGCAGGATCGTAAAGGTTGTATCCGTTAGGTCCTTGAGCATAAAAAATGGCATAATCATTATCATTCCATACTCCGTCGTCTTCTCCTACTACCTGAATTGCGTTTTCCTGTAATGCACTATATTTTACGTCCTGGTTATGTTCAGGAAGCATGATTCCTCCGTTTCCGTAAACTCTAAAGTTCTTAGGGTTTACAGAACCCGGATTAATTCCATTATCTTTTAAAAACTGAGAAGTAATTTTAAAAATACCGGATTTATCAACTTTTATTTTATAAAAAGTTCCTGTGGAAAGAGGGTTTACCGTAGTTCCTACTTTGGAAGCTACGTTTTTAGCACTTATTGTCGTTTCATTAACGTCAAATGAAGAAAGTCTTAATACTTTTCCATTCACTTTTTTGAATAAGCCCACATAAATACTTGCATATCTTTCTCCTTCAGAGTAATAATAGCTGATATCCGCAATATCATGGTTGGGAAGAAGATCCTTACTAATCTCGTACAATTCCTTATTTGAAACGGTCTCCCAGTTCAATTTTGAAACTTTTAAATCTCTTTCCCCTATTTTTTGTTTAGTTGATATAAAAATATTATTTTGGCTAAATGAAAACCCCTCATTTTTAAAATTTGGGAGATTCAGTTTTGTTTCACCGAAATCTTGGATTTTAGAACCATTCCATTCAATGGATGTTTTTTGAGCCCAAACGGATGATACAAAAGCGAATAGGAATAAAATCGATACTTTTTGTTTCATATTTATTATTGAAATTTCTGAATTACAAAATAAATGAAAATTTTATAATTAAATTGTGATACAATAAAATTAATTTGTTATCGTTTTTCAAAAAAATCAAATCTTTCTTGATTTATTGAATAATTTATTTTTTCTTTGTACTTTGAAAATATTTAAATCGACTATGAAAAAACTAAAGTTGTTTTCATTAATAGCATTAAGTTCTACACTTGCATTAACCAGTTGTGGAGGGTCAGGTACCAGCAAAGGAGGTGGTACTAAAAAATTTGTCAGCAAGACAGGTTGGAAACCAAACGAAAAACAGGGTTGGTTTTTTGCAGGAAAGCAACAGCAGCAGAAAGGGTGGCCGGGAATGGTATATGTAGAAGGTGGAACTTTTACAATGGGATTAGTGAAAGATGATGTTATGCATGATTGGAATAACTCACCTCGTAGAATGCAGGTAAGTTCATTCTATATCGGAGAAACTGAAATTACTAACTACGAATACCGCGAATACCTTACATGGTTGAAGTATGTATTCCCACCAAGTGATCCGAGTTTCAAAGAAATCTATAATGGTGCTTTGCCAGATACTTTGTTGTGGGACAACAAACTATCTAGAAATGATTTCAATGAAACCTATTTCCGTTCTCCTGAATATGACTACTATCCTGTAGTAGGAGTTTCTTGGACACAAGCAAACAGATACTGTGAGTGGTTAACAGATAGAGCAAATGAAAAAGCATTAATGAATGCAGGTATCATCGCAAAAGATTTATACATCAATGAATCTAACAACCAAGGTGGTACAGCGTTCAATATGGATAAATTCAAATCGAATGATCCTGAAATGCAAGGGTATATTAACCAACAAAGAAAACAGCAAAAGTCTGGTATGAAAACTACCAACCAAAGACTACTTGCTGCTAATGCTTCTCCTGGTTCTGCAATGGTTCAAAAATTCAGACTTCCTACTGAAGTAGAATGGGAATATGCAGCTCTTGGAATGGAGAAAAACAGAGAATATAACAACTATCAAGGTAAGGCTCCTGGAATCGAAAGATTAAGAGGTCTTAAAGGTAGAGAAAAAGGAATGTTGCTTGAAAACTTTAAACAAGGTAAAGGTGACTACTCTGGACCTGCAGGATGGAAAAATGACGGATCTGCTTTAACAGCTGATGTAAGAAAATATCCTTCTAACGATATCGGAATTTATGGTATGTATGGAAACGTTTCAGAATGGACTGCAGATGTTTACAGACCTATTATTGATGAAGATTTCAGTGATTTCAACTATTACAGAGGAAATATGCCTCAAGCAGTGGTAAGAAACGGAGACGGTACTTATAAAATGGTTGACGAAAGCAATATCAAATACGATACATTGGCAGATGGTAGATTGGTTTACAGAAACTTACCAGGTCAATTCGAAAGAGAAACGATTGCAGATTACAGAAACTACAGAGATGGTGATAAACAATCTTCTCTAGATTATAGAAATGCATCAGATTCTGCTACGACTTATGATATGTACAATTCTCCTAAAACGAGATTTATTGTAGATGCAAAAGGTAAAGTAGTAATGCAAAAAGATACTAAGGACAGAACATCTGCTATCTCTAATGATGTTAGAGTAGTAAAAGGAGGTTCTTGGCAAGATACTGCTTATTGGTTAGATCCGGGACAAAGAAGATACAAGAACCAAAATTCAGCGTATGGCTGGGTTGGATTCCGTGTAGCTCAAGATGCTAGAACTAACGATAAGAATAGAACTAGAAGATAATATTTATCAAAATAAATTTGAAAAACCTTCCAAAATTTTGGAAGGTTTTTTTATTTTTGAACTATGAATATAGAACAGTTTTATCCACTATTTTTAAAATCTGAAAAGGTAACCATCGACAGCAGAAAAATCGGTAAGAATGATGTTTTCTTTGCTTTTTCAGGAGAAAACTTCAATGCAGCAACTTCTGCTGAGCAAGCCATTGATGAGGGAGCTTTAGCAGTGATAGTTGAGCAGAAAGATTTTGAAAATGAAGCCAGAAATATTTTCTATGTTCCATCAACATTAGATTTCTTACAAAAACTGGCAATTCACCATAGAAACCAGTTGCAGATTCCGATTATAGGTCTTACAGGAAGCAATGGAAAGACTACCACAAAAGAAATCATTCATGCAGTTCTTTCAGAGCAGTTTAATGTTCAGTATACTTTCGGGAATCTAAATAATCATATAGGAGTTCCGTTAACTATTCTTTCCATTAAACCTGAACATGAAATGGCAGTGATCGAAATGGGGGCCAATCATCAAAAGGAAATCGAACTTCTATGTACGATTTCTCAACCCAATTTTGGATATATTACCAATTTCGGGAAAGCCCATTTAGAAGGTTTTGGAGGCTTTGAAGGAGTGATTAAAGGAAAATCTGAATTGTATGATTATCTTAAAAATCACCAGGAGATCATTCTTGTTAATGAAAATGATTCTATCCAGGTTGAAAAAACAGAAAGTTACTCACCTAAAATTACTTTTGGAAAGACAGGTTCTGATTATCAGTTCGGGTTGTTTTCTGAAGAACATTTTGTAGGATTAATGTACAACAACGATAGAGCTGTTTCAAAGCTAACAGGCGAGTACAATTTTACTAATCTTTGTGCTGCTGCAAGTTTAGGACTTCATTTTGGAATTAGTTTCAGTCAGATTAAGAACGCGATTGAAAACTATACGCCCACCAATATGCGTTCTCAAATTGTTAAAAAAGAGGACAGAACTTTAGTGTTGGATACGTACAATGCAAATCCAAGTTCAATGACTGCATCTCTTCATAACTTTATCACATTTGAAGGCTCAAAAACAATCATTATTGGAGATATGCTGGAACTAGGAGAGGAGAGTGAAAAAGAGCACCAAACTATTCTTAATTTAGCTCAGGAGCTAGGATTCAATGAAATTATTACAGTAGGGAAAAATTTCAAACAGATTAATTCGTCTGTAACTTCTTTCGAAAATACTTCAGAATTAATTGAATATTTAAAATCACATAAAATTCAGTCTGAAAATATATTATTAAAGGGCTCAAGAGGTGTTGCGCTTGAAAAATCAATTGATTTTATTTAGGATAAAGCTTCTACATAATAAGATATTAAAAAAATAAAGTTCACATAGGAAGACTATGTGAACTTTTTTATAGACTAAGAGTCGCCTATTAAGCTTTTGAACTCCAGAATTCTTTGATGATCAGTTTAATATTTTTAAATGTACTTGGGAAAACTTCCTTTTCAATTCGAGTCGTGTCTTTCCATGCTACTTCAGTAATTCCTTCCTCAATTTGAGGTTTTGAGGTATCTTCACCTTTGAAATTCATTTCAAACCAATGGGTACATTTTAAAACCTTGTCTCCATTACGCTCAATATAAATGTGGTAAGTCGTATTGATAAATTGCACCAATTCCACGTCTTTCAAACCTGTTTCTTCTTCAATTTCACGTACGGCAGATTCTTCACGAGATTCTCCTTTTTCCATTTTACCTTTCGGAAGATCCCATTTTCCAAGTCTTTTGATGAATAGAACTTCTCCTTTAGGATTATTGACAATACCTCCTGCTGCCTCAATGATTCTGAAAAGGCTTTGAAACTCGCCCCATATTTCATCGATATTTTCTCCAAAAACATTCAATTCTTTTACAGATGTATTCTCAAGAAGATCTAGGGCGATCTCCAATGATGTGACGTTTTCATATCCAAGCGTTTTTTCCAGGTTTTCAGATTGTTTGGATAGCAATAATTTTTTTTCGTTCACAAAAACTTTATACATTTGTAAGAATTAAGAATTTAAATACAAAAATAAAAAATGAATTTAGAAGGACGAAAGATTATTGTCAATAAATCATCTAAAGAGTTGGTAGAACTCCTGAAATCTCCGGAAAATTACAAAGATTTTATGCCGGATGGTCTTCAAAAGTTTGAAACAAGAGAAGATGGATTTAAATTCGGGTTGCAAGGAATGCCGGAAATTGCTTTAAAAATTGATGAAGTTACAGATCAGAAAGCAGTTTTGAAGTCTGCGAGTTCTAGTTTGGATTTTGCTTTAACGGCAACTATAAACCCTCTCAACGAAAATCAAACGGAAGTACAGATGTTGTTTGAAGGAAAATTCAATCCGTTTATCAAAATGATGGTGGAAAAACCTCTTCAGAATTTTATCAATACTTTGACAGATAAGATCGAAGCTTATAAATAAAAATAGAAAACCTTCAGAAATGAAGGTTTTTTTATGCAAAAATTCCGGAACTGTGGTCGTGAGAACTTCCTGTGGAAGAGGAAAGAACATTAATTTCGTTATTAAGTCTTAAAACCCCCATGAAAGCAAAGATTAATGCTTCCTTATATTCTATCAGTTCTTTTGTCGGAATAATGAGTTCAGTGTTTGTTTTATTTCTTATTTTTTCAATTAAATATTGGTTGAAAGCCCCTCCTCCGGTACAAAGAACATTTTTTAAATGGTGAGCATTAAAAACATTAGATATCTGTTGGGCAGCATGTTCTGTAAAAGTTGCCAGAATATCAACAGTTTCTATGTCTCCGAATAATGGAAGAATATTTTCATGGCACCATTCAATTCCTAAAGACTTTGGATGAGATTTTTGGTAAAATTCTAGCGAATTAAGCTGAAGTAATAAAGCATCGTTGATTTTTCCAGTTCTTGCCAAATCGCCATTTTCATCGAAGTTTCTATCGAATTGCTGAGCTAATTTATTCAAAACGATATTTACCGGAGCAATATCAAAAGCGATTCTTTTGTTATTTACTTTTAGAGAAATATTGGAAAATCCGCCAAGGTTCAGACAGGCATCATATGCGGAAAACAATAATTCATCACCAATCGGAACTAGTGGAGCCCCGTTTCCTCCCATTAAAACATCCTGACTTCTGAAATCATAGATTACAGGCAAGCCGGTTTCTATTTTAATGGCTCTTCCGTCCCCAATCTGCAATGTAAATTTCTTTTGAGGTTGATGAAAAACGGTATGACCGTGTGAAGCAATTAAATCTAGATGTTGAAGCTGATGTTTTTCAATGAAGTTTTTTACCGCTTTTCCCAAATAAAAACCATACTCTGAATTTAGTTCTAATAATTCTTCAGGCGAAAGGTAAATCGAGTTTTTAAGCTGATCTTCCAGTTCCTTGGAGTAAGGAATTGTTTCGGCTTTTATGATTTCAAAATTCCATGAAGTTTGTTTTTCAAATTTAACAAAACAAATATCCAAACCGTCCAGACTTGTTCCTGACATTAATCCTATAGCTTGAAAGATCATAGTAGAAATTACTTTTGGTTTTCGGATAGTTTTTTAGAATTGATATCTCCTGAACTCTTGAAGAAAGTATATTCTGAGAAATCATCTTTAGCGGTCATTCCATTGGCTCCAATTAAAGTAGAACCATCTTCCATCGTCACAAAAACAGTATCGCGGGTGTAAATTCTATTCTTTTTCTGATCCCAATAAATACTTTGCATAGCAAATCTCTGACCTTCATTGGTCGTGATTCTTACATTACCTTTGGCTTCGTAGAATTTTTTATATTCAAAAATACGGGCGTATTTTGCAGTAATTTTTCCCGGTGTTTTAGGCTTTTTTTTGTCGAAAAACTCAATGTTTATTCCTTTTCTGGCCACGATGTAAGGACTGTCTATCAATTCGTATTTTTCGATGATAGGAGCCTTTGCTTTCAGAGTTACAAATCCTGAGTCTCTTTGTATGATGTTGGCATTATTGATGATTTGTGAAGGGAAATTTTTGTTTTTACTATTATTTCCTTTTGTAAGGTCTTCTTCACAAGAAGTCATAATAAAAAATATAGCACAACTAAGAAGATATGCTATATTTTTAAAATTTATTTTTGAAGTCAAACTCATTTTTTAGTTGTACAATGATTTTCTAAACCATTTATCTGCAAAATTAAAGCCTACTTTTAAATTGATGTAGTTCTGATTGATCAGGTTATCTTTAAGTGTTCCTCTTTTTCCTAATTCTACACCTAGTTCAAGACCACTCATTCTTGTAATACTGCTGTTTTTGAAAGGAAGCAATACTCCTGCTGAAATACCAAATTTATTGATGCTGTTACCGTTTTTATCAAGTTCAGCATTTCCGTTTATAGAAAGATTTCCTTTTTCATAGAACGCTCCATATCTGTAGACCACTCTTGAAAAATAATTTCTGAAGTTATTATAATTTGGCAAATACCATCCCCCTACAGAAACTCGATAAGAATCCTGAAACTGTTTTGGTTGCCCGAAAAATAAAATATCTTCTCCTTTTTTATAATCAACCTGTGCAGAAGCAAACCACTGATTTTCGCTTCCATATCCTACCCCCAATGAAGCTTGTAAAGGTAAAAGGTTTTTAGAACTTGCCTGCTTCTCTTCAATAATACTTTCGTAACTTTTGGTTTCCATAGAAGCATCTGTATAAAAATAAGTACTATTTTTATAAGAAGTAGTCATGTTACTGGTATTTCCAAAAGTCGCAGTAGCACCAATTGTTAACTTCTTATCTGTACTTGTATTCAAATGCTGATAGTTTGCACCTAAAGTGAAATTGAAGTTTTTGATTTTGGTTGTTGTTTCGTAGCCATTAAATAACTCAGCATTGGAAGAAGAAAATTCGTCCAAATCAGAAAGGTTTCCGAAATAATAGTTTGCTCTTAAACCTAATGAAAATTCCTCAGCTACTTTATAAGCTAAAGCAATCTGTGCAGTATTTAAAGAACCACTCCCTTTGAAATGATTGACGTGATAGATATCTGTATTTGTAATTTCGTCTTTTAAAGTCTTGGTATACACGATGTCATAATTTTTCGAGCTGTACGGCTGATATGACAATCCCATTTTTACTTTAGAAGACAAAGGAAATGCTAAAGAGATATTAGACAGATACGTAGAATGCTTAGTAGACTTTGTACTGTTGTAATCAGTTTTAAAATAATTGTTTTCGTTCGTCGCTTCAAGTTTGATGCTTGTAAGCCCAAAATTGGCGTTATTCGCAGGGTTTGCAAAATTGAAGCTGCTGGTGAAATCACTTATATAAGCTGTTGATATACCTCCCATAGAGGCAGTTTCAATCGTATTATCATATTTTACATCTCCAATTCCATAAGTTGCATAAGGTGAGTTACCTAGATTTTGCGCATTTAAGAAATATCCAACTGATATGAATGATAGTACAAAGATTTTTTTCATTCTATATTTTTAAAACAATGCGCAAATATCTTAAATATTAATGAATTGTAAAAATTATAAGAGGTTAAAGTTTGTTAAGGGCGATGACTAGCGTTGATTAGATGAATTGTAAGTTGGTAATTCACTTTATAGTCAATTATTAAAACTATTTAATAGAATAAAATTGTCAATTGGTTTTTGGTTTTTTTTAAATATCATAATGATATTCTTGAAACTAAATTTTTATCTTTGAGCCATGAATTGGGAGAACATTGCCGGACAAGGAAATCTGAAAAAACTTCTTAGAGACAGTATCGCTGAAAACAGAGTAAGCCACGCCCAACTTTTCGTAGGAAAAGAAGGATATGGTACGTTGCCAATGGTTTTAGCCTATGCAAAAGAAGTTTTGAGCCGGGAAAATGAACACGCTGCTTCAAAAGTAGAGCACCTGAATCATTTGGATTTACATTTTAGCTTCCCTGTTTTTACGGATAATAAAAACTCTTTAAGTAAAAATAAATTTGAAGAATTCCGTGAAATGATTCTTAATTCCCCTTATTCAAATTATGATGATTGGGCAGCTTTTTTAGAGTCTGAAAATAAACAGTTATTTATCTCTGCAGATGAAGTAGATGACCAGAACCAAAAATTTTCATTAAAAAGTTTTGAAGGGGGAACAAAAATTCTGATTGTCTGGAGAGCAGATAAAATGAACGTTGCCGCTTCCAATAAGTTTTTGAAGTTTTTAGAAGAACCACCTGCGAAGACGATTATTTTACTGACTGCGGAATCTTCCAACGATATTCTTCCCACCATTCTTTCAAGAACGCAGATTGTAGAAGTTCCGAGAATTAATGATGAAGATATTGAAGCCTATTTGAAAAAGAATTTTAAGGTTTCTGATGAAAAAATAAAGGAAATTGTTCATGAAGCTCAGGGAGATTTGAACGATGCCCTTAAACTGTTAGAATCCGAAAATAAAAATGTAGAATTTGAGAAACTCTTTGTGCAATGGGTTCGTGATGCTTTCATGGTAAAAAAGAAACCTGAATTTTTAAAAAGTATCATTATCTGGGCAAGAGAAATTGCAGGCTGGAATCGTGAGAAACAAAAGAATTTCTTGAATTATTGTTCAGAGATTTTCAGATTGGCTTTGCTTCAGAATTATCAATCGGAAGAGTTGGTGTATAAAAAAATTGATGCAAATGGGTTCAACTGGACTGGGTTTTCAAAATTCATCAGTGGAGCTAATATTGAAAGTATTTTGGAAGAAATCAATATGGCTGATTTACATCTTACTAGAAACGGAAATCCTAAAATTGTCTGGACAGATCTGGGCATAAAATTATCAAGGTATATTCATAAGAATTCATAAAATTAAAATCAGAAAACATCAAAGTAATTTGATGTTTTCTGATTTTAAACAGTTATCTTCAAAAGATAACCAGTTATTAGAATACTAATTGCACTTACTTTTTTTTGGTCGTAAATAATTGACCAGCATAATATCTTGTAAAGTATTAACTGAACTTTAAAACAATTTATTATGAAAAACATCAAAACTTCTTTGTCTTTATTATTCTTGTTAGGAATGACAATCTCCGTTTCTTCACAAAGTGTCTGGACCGGAACTACTGTTCCAACGACAACTTCCGGGAATGTAGGAATTGCAAATACTACACCCGCAGCAAGGTTGGATATTGTTGGCTCTTCATCTGTTTCTTCTTTAAAAATAAAACAATCCTACAATACATTGGGAGGCAGTGTGGCAAACATCTCTGAAATTTATACTCAAGCCGCAAATATTTTTCCCACACCACCTCCTATTTTAGTAAACTGGTTAAGTACAGGTGGCGTTTTTGGGCTTCGATCCTTATCTAATACGGCTAACGAAAGTAGAATGATGTATAGTGATAATGCAGGTAATGTAAAATCATCGGGCATTACCGTTTATTCAAGTCCTACTTTTGGAGATGGAACAATTATTAATTCCGTTCAGGGAATTGCTTATTTACATTTTTTGGATAATGGAACCGGAACCAATAATGGAGGGGTGATGCTAATGGCTAATGATTTTGAACTGTTCGTTAATAACAAATTGCAGGCCTTCAATACAATAACAGCTCCTTCATTCTTTCAGACATCCGATAAGAGGCTGAAGGAAAATATTGCACCTTTAGAAATGCCTTTTTCAAAATTATCTAATATTAAGTCTTATTCTTATACCTTCAAAGATCGAGAAGGAGAGGGTGGAAAAAGCGATGGGAGAACACATTTTGGATTTATTGCACAAGATGTGGAAAAAGAATTTCCGAATTTAGTAAATATTGATAAAAAGGGAAATTACTCTCTTAATTACGTTGAATTTATTCCATTATTATTGAATGAGATAAAAGATCAGAAGAACGAAATTAATGAACTGAAAGCCAAAATGGAAAGCCTTGAAACCAAAATGGATGCAATACTGGAAGGTAGAAAACCAACCGATAAAGAAGTATCTGTATCCAATGTTTCTTTAGAACAAAATGTTCCCAACCCTTTCAATCAGGAAGCAGTGATTAAATTTAATGCAAAAGGGAATAATGCATTTATTGGTATTTATGATCTTAGTGGGAGACAAGTGGAAAAACTCCCTATTAAGAAAGGTGAAAAGCAAGTGGTCGTTTCTGCACGTAGATTAACTCCTGGGACTTACCTTTATAACCTTGTTGTTGACGGGAAGATGCTGGATTCTAAAAAAATGATTGTTACTAATTAATTTTAACGATTTAAACTTAAATAAAACACTTCGGCAATTTGTCGGAGTGTTTTTATATTATGATTTCATAACATTAGTTTTTCATGTTTAATTTTAGAAATTCATGTTTTAATGAAGGACTTTAGTGAAAAAATATATTTATTTCGTTGATAAAATAAAAAATCTATAATATTTATTAATTTTTTGAATAAAGGATAATTGTTTTACTATCAATTGATTAAATAACTAAATATTAAAAATAAATTAAAAAATCAATCAATCGTTTGATTTATGGTAAATCGATTGTATATTTGCACTCTGAAAAAAGAACACAGAAATGTTATCAAAAGAAGAAAATATATTATACGCTGCTGAAAAACTATTTGCAGAGCTGGGTTTTGAAGGTACATCTACCCGCGAGATTGCAAAAGCAGCCAATGTAAATATCTCTATGATTTCCTATTATTTCGGTTCGAAAGAAAAGCTTTATGAAAAGTTGGTTGAATACAGGATGAATGAAGGGCAATTCTTTTCAAAGGATATTCTTGAAAGAACCGATATCAACGAATGGGAAAAAATAGAGAAAATTGTAGACCAGTTTTCTGGCAGAGTGAGACATCATAAATGTTTCTATAGAATCATGCAGAGAGAACAGCTTCACACGAAAAATCCTCAAATCGTTGAGTTTTTGAAGCAAACGAAAATGGGATTCATTGCCATGTATTCCAAAATTCTGGAAAGCGGATTAGAAAAAGGAATTTTCACGAAAAACCCACCTATTTATCTTTTACACGCTACGGTAAGCGGAACTTTATTCTATGCTTCCAACGCAAAAGAAATGTATAAAGAATTCCTGAATGATACTGAAGAAGATGAGGTTTTTGACGAAAAATATTATACAGAACTTAATAAACATATTAAATATTTACTAAAAGACCTTTTAGGTTATGAAGAAAATAAATAACTCAGTCCTTGCATTAGCTTTATTCGTAGGGATTGCAAACGCAAATGCTCAGGAGAAAAAAACACTCACGCTTGATGAAGCTGTTCAGCTGGGAATCCAGAACAGTAAAAACCTGAAAATCGACGCAGCTAAGATTGAAGAAGCTACGGCAGATCTTTTAGAAGCAAAAAACAGACAATTACCGGAACTGAAAATTTCTGGTAGCTATATGTATCTTCCTATGAAACCGAATGTGAATATAAAACTTCCGGGAGTTTCGGCAGAAGGAGGTCCTGAAGTACATCAGGTGGCTTATGGATCAGCTAATCTTAGTGTTCCGATCTACAGCGGAGGAAGAATTAAATACGGAATTGAATCTGCAAAATATTTAGTAGAAGCATCAAAATTAACGACAGAAAACGATAAAACTGCAATTGCTTATAATGTTGCTCAGGCGTATAATAATTTGTTTAAAGCCAATCAGTCGATCAAAGTGCTAGAAGAAAACCTTACCGCTTCTCAAAAAAGAGACGAAACTTTTCTTAAGCTTGAAAACAATGGAGTGATTGCCAGAAACGATCGTTTAAAAGCAAACCTTCAGACTTCAAATATCGAATTGCAATTGTTGGAAGCAAAAAATAACTACAATATTGCAAACATCAACATGGATTTGTTATTAGGTCTCCCGGAAACTACAGAAATTGAAGTGGATGAAAACTATATTGAAGAAGGAGAAACCGTAAAACCTGTGGATTTTTATGTAAATGAGGCCAAAGAAAATCGTAAAGATCTTCAGGCTTTAGGCAAACAAAGACAGGCTGCAGCATTAGGAACTAAATCTGCAAAAGCGGAAAATCTTCCTTCAATTGCATTTACGGGAGGTTACGTTGCAGCAGATATTCCTAAATTCTTAACCATTTATAACGCGGTAAATGTTGGAGTAGGAATCTCTTACAACTTATCAAATCTTTGGAAAGAAAATTCAGCGTTAAAACAGTCGCAAGCACGAGAAATGCAATTGTCAGCAACCAACGAATTGCTGAATGACAATATAAAGCTTGATGTAAACAGAGAATATCAGAATACAGATTATTCTAAAAAGAGAATCGCAGTTTTTGAAAAATCTGCAGAACAGGCTAACGAAAACTACAGAATCACAAAAAATAAATATGACAACGGTCTTGCTACGATGACTGAATTATTGGATGCAGATGCAGCTCAGATTGCAGCAAATGTTGGAGTAATTAATGCAAAGGCAGACGCAGCGTTGGCATACAGAAAACTATTACAAACTACAGGAACTTTAACAATTAAATAATTAAGAACGATACCAACAATGGAAAATAATACTACACAAACGACTGAACCTAAAAAGAAAAAAAGTTTAGTTTTCCCGATAATTTTGGCAGTTGTTTTAATCGGTGGAGGAATCTACGGTTACAAAACTTATTCTTACGGACAAGTTCATGAAGAAACGGATGATGCTCAAATTGCTTCAAATTTAGCACCTGTAATTTCTAAAATCTCAGGATATGTAACTGAAGTTAAAGTAAAAGATAATCAGTTCGTAAAGAAAGGAGATACTTTGGTGGTTTTGGATAACAGAGACCAAAAAATGGCTCTTGAGCAGGCTCAGGCAGCTTTGACAACGGCAAAAAGCAATATTTCAAATGCAGAAGCTACCACTACGGCAACTTCTAAAAATATCAATACTTCAGAAGCAGCGGTAACGACTGCAAATGCACAAATTGAAGCTGCAAAAGTAAACGTTTGGAAAACCTCTCAGGACTTGAAAAGATATTCTGTGTTGGTAAAAGACCATTCCATTACCGAGCAACAATATGAGCAGGCTTTAGCAGCAAAACAATCTGCTGACAGACAACTACAGGTTTTGGTTGATCAAAGAAACCAAATCGCTCAGCAAACGAATGTAGCCTCTTCACAAACGGCAGCAAGCTCTCAGCAAATCAGTGTTGCGGGTTCTGTAGCTAAACAAAGAGAAGTGGATGTAGAAAATGCAAAATTAAATTTATCATATACTGTAATTCTTGCTTCTGAAGACGGATACGTTGGAAAAGTTCCTATTCAGGTAGGTCAGTATTTACAGGCTGGTTCTCAGTTGTTTGCATTGGTTAAAAATGATCAGAAATGGGTAGTGGCCAACTTCAAAGAAACTCAGGTTGATAAAATGGTTGAAGGACAAAAAGTAAAAATCGAGATTGATGCTTTTCCTGACAGAGAATTTGAAGGAGTGGTAAGTTCATTCTCTCCTGCAACCGGTGCAACTTTCTCAATTCTGCCTCCGGATAACGCAAGTGGTAACTTCGTAAAAGTGGTGCAGAGACTTCCTGTAAAAATTGATTTTGTAAATCTTGATAAAGACATTGCAAAAAGATTAAGAACAGGGATGAATGTAAAAGCGGAAGTTTCCCTTAAATAATAAAAAAATAAGTGAATTGTCAATTTTGTAGGAGCAAGTCAATGGTGAATGCTGTAGAATTGAAGAAGAAAATTGAAGATGAAGTTGATGCCGGTTTGCAGATGAAAATCAATGATGAAAGATAATGAAGTTGTAAGATTGACCATGAAATTGATATCGGTTTGGAGAAAAAATCAATGATGAACTGGAGATGAAGTCGTACAATTGACAACGGAGTTGATTGATTATTGACAATTCACTTTTATATAAAAACTATGCAAGATTCATTAGTAGAATATGGGGCCCGAAGAGTAATCATTACGATTACGGCCATTCTTTGTGCACTGCTTGAAATAGTGGACTCCACGATTGTAAATGTTGCCTTGAATGAGATGAAGGGTAATCTTGGAGCCACACTTTCTGAAGTCGGCTGGGTAATTACAGCCTATGCTATCGGTAACGTAATTATTGTGCCGATGACGAGCTGGCTTTCGCAGCAGTTCGGTCGAAGAAATTATTTCGCTGCTTCCATTGTCATATTTACCATATTTTCATTCTTATGCGGAAATGCAACAAATATTTGGGAACTGGTATTTTTCAGATTGATGCAGGGAATCGGAGGGGGAGCTCTCTTGGTAACTTCTCAAACCATCATTACGGAGTCTTATCCGCTTGAAAAAAGAAGTATGGCTCAGGCGATTTATGGATTAGGAGTAATTATTGGACCTACTTTAGGACCACCTTTAGGAGGATATATCGTTGATAATTTCAGCTGGCCGTATATTTTCTATATCAATATTCCTATCGGGATTGCGGCGACCCTAATGACCCTTCAGTTTGTGAAAAGTCCGAAATATGCTGAAAAACGTAAAGTTTCGGATGTAGACTGGCTGGGAATTGCTCTGTTGGCAGTTACCGTAGGTTCATTACAGTTCATTTTGGAAAGAGGTCATGAAGAAGACTGGTTTGCAAGCGGAATGATTGTAACATTTACAATATCGGCAGTATTAGGATTTATCTTATTCCTCTGGAGGGAGCTTACTTTCAAATATCCGATTGTAGAATTAAGAGTTTTGAAAAACAGTAATCTGAGGATCGGAACCGTGATGTCGTTTGTACTAGGATTTGGTTTGTATGGCTCTACATTTATTGTACCGTTATATACACAGAGTATTCTGGGTTGGACGGCACTGCAATCGGGAGCTTTGATGATTCCGGCGGCATTGACAACGGCTTTCATGATGCCGATTATTGGTAGATTACTTTCAAAAGGTGCCAAACAACAGATTCTAGTTTCCTTAGGATTATTCATATTCTTTGTTTATAGTTTCTGGGGATATAAAATCCTTACACCCGATACAAGTAAAGATGCCTTCTTCTGGATGCTGATTGTAAGAGGAGCCGGTCTAGGATTATTATTTATCCCGATCACTTCATTGTCATTGAGTACATTAAAAGGTCAGGAAATCGGTCAGGGAGCAGCTTTTACCGGGATGATGAGACAGTTGGGAGGTTCTTTCGGGATTGCAGCAATTACCACATTTATTGCCAACGCCAGTCAGAAATACAGAGTGAATCTGATTACTCATTTAGACTCAACAGATTTCGACGTTCAACAAAGATTAAATGGTTTAAAAGCAAGTTTTGTAGCCAAAGGAATGACACCCGATGCAGCCATGAATGCCGCTTACAAAGTGCTTGATCTATCGGTGACGAAGCAGGCAACGGTATTATCTTATATGGATGTTTTCCTTTATTTAGGGGTGATATTCTTAATCTGTATTCCGTTTATTCTTTTCATTAAAGAAAGAAAAAGTAAAGAAAAAATAGACTTGAGTGGTGTACACTAAATTTTATATAGATTAATACAGAAACCTCCGGAACTTCCGGAGGTTTTTTGTTGAATTGATAAAGTTCTAATCTTAGTAGTACTAAAATTATTTTTGTTTTATATAAACATCATTTAAATAGGTGTATCCATTTTTGTTTGGCTCATCAATATATCTTTTACATATGATAGAATCATTGGTTATTTTTACAAAATTAAAATGTATTTTTTTTACCCTTTGTAATTCTTTATTGTTAGCTCTTAATTGTTCAGCTTGGTCTATAGGAATACAACATTTAAGATAATCATTAGCATCATAATCTAAAATAATTGAATTGAAATTTCGATTTGGAACTTTATCAATTTGAATTTTCCATTTACCTTTACTTTTACTTCCGTCTGAAAGATTAGTGAAAATAAAAGTTCCATCTTCCATGAATTCTTTTATTTGTTTTTTCTCAAAATCATTCATGTACGCTGTTGCAGAATCTGATAACTTGCTTAAATCATATGTTGGATCACTTTCTTTAATTAGCTTTTTGGTAAAATCATCTACTTTTTGATAGATCTTCAACGAATCAATTTTTTTGGAAAAATCTGGAGAATAAGAATCTTGCAAAATCCATTTCCCTATCAGTTTGTCTTTAGAGTAATTTTTATAAACAGTAAAACTGGAAAGAATAAGGAATAAGAAAAGAGACAAAATAAAACATTTATTTTTCATAGGAGAGTTTTTGTACAACTAAGTTCAAATATACAAAAGTATTAAAGCAAAGATGGAATAAGAAATTTATTGAAGGTCACAATTATCTTTATCTTTGCCTCACTTTAAAATCAATAAAAAACCAAATTTCACTTGAAGAATCTGAAATATTATTTAGCCGCCATTTTTGCTTTTGCTACGTGGGGAACATTTAGTTTGGTGCTGAGACCGCTGCATGCTTATCCTTCGTTGGATATTTTGTTTTACAGGGTTTTTAGTTGTGCAGCTATTATGACTTTGGTGACGGTGCTTTTCAGAAGATCAAAACTGAAAGACAATGTAAAATATTTTAGAAGCCTTGATAAGAAGAACAAACAGAAAATACTAGGTTTAAATATCCTGAGCAGCATTCTCCTCACCGGAAACTGGTTTTCTTTTATTTATGTAATGAATCACATTAGTGTAAGAGCCACTTCAGTTGCCTATCTCGTTTGCCCGATTATTACAACGATTCTTGCGTTTTTTATTTTGCGCGAAAAACTTACCAAACTGCAATGGTTATCTGTTTTTTTGAGCGGAGTAGGATGTGTTTTGTTGTCTTATTCCAATCTTTTAGATATGTTGTACAGCAGTCTGATTGGTTCTACTTATGCTTGTTACCTGATTATTCAAAGTGCTAATTCAAAATTTGACAAATTCTTGATTCTGAATTTCCATATGATTCTGGCGGCTCTGATTTTATTGCCATTTTTCCCTTCGTCTTCGGGACCGGTTCCTACCGAGTTCAAATTCTATTTATATATTGGAATCATTGCGATGATGTACACAATTGTTCCGCTGCTTTTGAATTTGTATGCGATGTCCGGAATTGCATCCTCAAAAGTAGGAATGATTCTCAATATCAATCCTATTATTGCGTTTATTCTGGCAGGAGCTGTTTACCATGAAGCACTCGGAGGATTACAGATTGTAGCCTATTCAATTATATTCCTGGCGGTTATTGTTTTTAACTCAAAAGAAATTTTCAGATTGAAAAAGGAAGCGATGGTTTAGAAAATAATACCTTTTGCTCTTTAACTAAAATAAAAAACCAAAGCAAGAATAGTTCTGCTTTGGTTTATTTTTGACCTTTTAGAATGGATTTTAATTGATTTTAGCTTTCCATTCAATTCCACTAATGTCAATCAGCTTTAAAGAATACATCTCTTCTTTACGGCTAAGCAGGTCATTGATGTTAATTGTTATATCTGCTTTTGATCCTAAAGGAATAATCAAACTATGTTTTCCGGGTTTTACTTTAGCAACATAATGATTTTGAATATTTTCCTTTGGAAATTCCGAAAGTTCCTTAAGGTTGAGCTCTTTTAAAACATTTCCTTGCTGATCTAAAATATGAATTCCGATGAGAAACGATCCGTAGACATCAACGCCTTCTGTTCGATACACTTGAAACTGTATATTAGATTTTTGCAATGAAACGTTACTGATTTCCAGTTTTGGCTTTACAGATTTGTTGTGCAGCGTTCCCCAAACTCCACCATGAAAATACTGATTGGTAAAAAGAGTTAATCCAAAAATAATGACAGAACCGATTAAAACAAAAGGTTTGAGATTAGAAAACGGAAGAACACCCGAATTGAACCATTTAAACCATTTTGTATAAGTAAAACGGAAGTTGTTTTTCAGGAAATACTGATCGGCAGAATAAAAGCTGCTTCCAGTCAGGAAAAGAGTAAATCCGCCTGCAATTCCTAAAATTCCTATTTGCCATTCGTCGAGGCAGGTTGTCCCGATCCAGCCGGAACCCAATAAAATTCCCATCGCAAGACCAAAAACACCGATGCTCATAAGCCGGGTAAACAATCCTAACATCAGCAATAAACCCACCACTGCTTCAATAAGCGTAAAAGCGATCATGGAATTTTGTAACATATCAGGATGAGTGACCAGATATTCAATAATAGGCTTAATACCTAAAGCATTAGGAAGAAAATGATTGAATTTTTCCCCGATATAGCCTGCTTCGTCAGGAATTAATTTGTTTTCAAGGACAAGTCTGCGCCAGAAAGCTGAAAAGTAGGTCCAGCCAATAACAAGGCGGATTGATAAGGTAAATAAACCAGCCATATCATACGACTGATTTCTTGTAGTATTGTTCATTAAAGTATATTTGTTTAAATAATTTGATTAAAAATGATTTGAGAGTACTCTTAAATCAGGTCTAATTTCAATCGCTTAAACAAAATGTATTTCGGTGGACTGTTTCCGGTGGTGGTTTTCGAATAGTTTGAAGGGATCTTTTCCTCTCTCGTTTTTTTTAAATACAGATTCAGACTAAAAGAAACATCTATTTTTTTTGCTTTTAGATCTGCTTTGAAAACTGAAGCGGTAGAGGAGTTTTGGAAAGAAGTATCACAGTTGGAGGTAGAGGTAACCGTTGTTTTTACCTTATTCAAGGTCTCGATATACTGAATATCAAAAATATTAAGCACATCTCTTTTGACACTGCATGGCGACAATGAAAATGTTAAAAGCAACAGGATAATAGTTGCTTTATAAAAACGGGTATGTGCTTTAAGGAAAGACATTCTTACAAAACTAATGTTTTATTTTATGCTATTATCGGTTTTGAAATAAATTTAAGCTGAAATGTCCTCCTGACAAACAGTTGTCACTACTTACAATTATCTTTACATGGTAAAATGTAATCAAACTGAAATGAGTTATTGTTTAGCGATCGACGGAATGCAGCCGGAAAGCCGGAGAGAACTTCATAAAAATTACCACGATCATCATTATGGGTTCCCTATTCATGATGATAATGAACTGTTTGGAAGACTGATTATGGAAATTAATCAGGCCGGATTGAGCTGGGAAACGATTTTGAAAAAAGAAGAAAGCTTCAGAAATGCATACGACAATTTTGAAATTGAAAGAGTGGCAAATTATACAGAAGCGGATCGTGAAAGACTTTTGAACGATCCCGGAATTATCAGAAATAAATTGAAAGTAAATGCTGCCATAGAAAATGCTAAAACTATTCTGGAACTTCAAAAAGAATTCGGTTCATTTGAAAAATGGTTAGAGCAACATCATCCGAAAACATTACAGGAATGGATGAAGCTTTTCAAAAAAACATTCAAGTTTACAGGAGGAGAAATTGTCAATGAATTTCTCATGAGCATTGGGTATCTGAAAGGAGCTCATCACGAAACTTGTGCTGTTTATAAAGAAATCTTGAAACAAGATCCAAAGTGGAAGATTGGATCATAATTTCAGAAAATAGAGATGAAATCATAAAATTTACGCCGGCGGATTCTCCGCCGGCGCAATGCGTAAAATTATTTTAAACTTCTTACGGATACATCAGGTTTTTCACCTTGTGGAACAATGAAAATAGCATTATCATTGATAGAATCACCCGAATCAAAATAATAGCTTCCGGTAACAGGAATGGTATTGTTGGTGAATTTTCCGGATTTATCATAGGCAGAATAAGTAACATTAATCATCTGTGCTTTCATTTTCAACTGAATCTTTTTTGAAGTCAGTTTTGCTCCGGTAGCATTAATACAGTCGAGTTCTACAATTCCAATATTACTTACGATTTGAGGAAATGCAGAAAGTCTGATATTGTAAGACTTTTCCGAATTGTTTTTTACCGTTGCGGAGACTTTGTAGCGGTCAAAAGGTTTTCCGCCCACTTCTATGCTTTCTTTATTCAGGATATTAAAAACAACGCTCATCCCGTTGAGGTCGATAGATTGTCCGTCGGATATTTTTTGAGCATTAACATGATTTCCAAATCCTAAAATGAAGAATAGGACCAGAGAAAGAAATGAGTTTTTCATAGTTTGATGTTTGGTGTGATTAAATTTAAGAAAAGTGCTTGGAATTTGGAATAAAAAGTTCAAAAATGATATTTAAGATAACTTTTTAATTACCCCACAGTCGGGGTATCTTCCTCTTTCAAAATCTTCTTTTCTTTCATAGACAACATCATTCTTTCATATTTGTATTTTTCCCAATCAAACTGAGTAAGAAAGTCCAGAGCAGCTTGGAAACCGCGATTGAAAAGTTCTTCTTTTTCCTCTTTTTTCATAAAGAAATTGAGCCAGTTGCTTGTTCCACAATTGACCGTCTGAATACTGAAAAGATGGTAGAAAGTATGTTTAGTGAGAAAAGTTTTATCATTAAAACCTTTCAGAGTACTGATGATATTTCCGGCATATGAAAACGGTGACTTCAGAATCTGCTCGCTGGTTTTTCCTTTTTCGGAAGCGATATCAGAATCACTGGTCAGTTGTACTCCAAATAAAGGCAGCCTCGGATAAAAAACATCTGTCGCATGGAAGAGATCGATAGGGAAGTTGGAAATACTTCCACCGTCAATGAAAATTCCTACCGGGTAAATATTCTCCTGTGTGGTATTCATCCAGAATTTCCATGCGTATTTTACAGAATCATCATCTTTATCAATACGTTTTTGCATAGGCTCAAAGAAGAAAGGAACGGACATCGATGCCCGTACAAACTCAGCGGGACTGATGTGTTTCAGTTCTTCCTCAGACCAATAAAGATTGGCCATAGTTGGAAGCTCCACTTTTATTTTAGCGTTAATATCTGTAGTAACAATTACATATTCTGATTTTAATTGATAGAACGGATTGTTTTTATAATAATCATTGTTTACGGCTCCCTCGTAGAATATTTTATATCGGGTAGCATCAATATGCTCCAAATTGTTTTCCTTTATTTTCTCAATACTCTGCAAAGCTTTATGGTAATATTCCTGTCCGTTTCCGTAGCGATAATTGAGGTTAAGCTTATCTTCTTTTTGAATGAATTTCTTATTAAGTTCTGCTACGGTCTTTATTCCAAAACCATTCAGAACTTCTTTCATTTGGTCTAAAAAAGCATTTCCCGGATTGAAACCACTATTTTGCTTTTTAAAGTCATTATAAAATTTTTTAAAGCAAATTAAGGCAATAAGTATAGGAATTAAAGGGATGAGGAAGAATAATTTCGCTCGTAAAGTAGTTTCTGATGGGGTAGCAAAAGGAATAATCACAAGAATAAGCATGAGAACGACGGCAAGAATTACATTAATTTTAATAAAATTCTTATTATTCAGCATGGCATGAATGGTAGTTTTCACATACGGTTTTCCATCCATGAAATCTGCAAAATTCCAGTTGAAAAGAATGTCTTTGATGACTTCACTTTTTGCTTCCTCTTTAGTTTTACAAGCTGCAATAAGCATCGTATTAATAGCTCCTGCACTTGTTCCTGCAATTTTCAGAAACCGGACTCCGAAAATTTCAAGACCATAAAGATAACCTACCAGTGCACTTCCCCAAACTCCGCCTCCTTCCTGTACAAATTCGACATATTGATTACCTCGTGCATCCAAAAGATCAGAAAACTCTTTGTTAGAAATCTTATCATACAAGCTGGCAAGTTTTTCTTTGGAATCTTCGGAAAGAATATCTTCTTCGAGAATGTTGTTTAAAGTTTCAGGTTTCATGGCTTGATTTGGTTTTTTATGAAACTGTCATCTATTCGTTTTACTATTCAAAGCTAATTATATTTAAAATAGATAAACCTAGTGTTTTCACTATATTTTACAGGAAAATTACCATTGTTTTCTTCGGGCATAAATAAAAGTACAGATCACAACTACAGCCATTACTCCTAATGTGATATAGTATCCGTATTTATGGCGAAGTTCGGGCATATTGTCGAAATTCATTCCATATAAACCGGCAATAAAAGTAATCGGTAAAAAATAAACAGAATATATAGCCAAAACTTTCATGACCTGATTGGCTTTCTGGTCAGAAAGGGCCAAAAACATAGAGATAAGGTTGGTAATCTGAATATTCAAATGATCAAAATCAGCGACAACATCCTTATGTTTATCTTTTAAATCCACCACTTCAGAATCCTGTAAGTTGAGCAGTTTAAACTTATCAATGGCATCAGTGGAGATTGAAAGAACTCTGGAATTAAGTCCCGATTTTCTTTTCAATTTGTATAACCTCCGGATTTGATTGGTGTGGTTGGTGTTTTTAAGGAAAATTTCGTTTTCAATATTGTCCATGGTTTCCATTAAGCTTACCGACTCATCATCAAAACTTTTCATGATAAGCAAGGTAATCATTAAAGCTATTTTTTCTGAATTCACCTGGTCTTGCGTGGAAGAAAGTTGTTTTTTGGTCTGAACAATACTCTTGGTTTTCATTCTGTGAACCGTAATGATGGTATTGTTAATCAGAAAAATCCCAATTTTGGTACTGATATCACTTATGGTGTTGAGGTTTTTCCTTTCCAGCTCTGTACTTTCACGTAGGAGAAAAAACTTTACGTTTCCGTCTTCCTCATATTTAGGTAAATGGTTAGGATCCAGAGTGTCTTCCAAAAGCAGATTATTAATCTCATATCTCTCATGAAGAAATTTTAAATCTTCTTCCGTAGGAGCTTCTACATCTACCCATTCGCATAGGGAATCTCTGTATATGGTGTTAATTGGCATAAGTAAAAATACTAATATTTTGAAATAGTATGTATTAAATAAATTTTATCTTTACCAAAATTAAAAAACTATATGATTAAAAGTACAATAAAAGGAATTGGATTTCATGTTCCGGACAACGTTGTTACAAATGATGATCTAGCAAAATTAATGACTACCAATGATGAATGGATCACGGAAAGAACTGGTATCAAAGAAAGAAGACACCGAAAAAACAGAAATGATGCTCAGGAAACTACTGCTTACTTAGGTTTTAAGGCATCAGAAAAAGCTATTAAAAATGCTGGTTTAACAGCTCAGGATATCGACTATATTATTTTTGCGACGCTTTCTCCGGATTATTATTTTCCGGGATGCGGGGTTTTATTGCAGGATATGTTAGGTTGCGATACTATCGGAGCGCTGGATGTGAGAAATCAATGTTCAGGTTTTGTATATGCAATGAGTGTTGCCAATGCTTTTATTAAATCAAATACTTATAAAAATATCTTGGTGGTAGGAGCAGAAATTCATTCTTTCGGATTAGATTTTTCTGATGAAGGAAGAGGAGTTTCTGTAATTTTTGGTGATGGGGCAGGAGCGATTGTACTTTCTGCGACCGAAGATGAAAATGCAGGAGATATTTTAGCAGTCAATATGCATTCTGAAGGGAAATATGCCGATGAATTGTGTACTCAGTTTCCGGGGTCTAAATACGGATGGAGTGACAGAATGAGAAAAGAGCCGGAAAATGTTACCGATAAAGAAGTCTATCCGATTATGAATGGAAATTTCGTGTTTAAACATGCGGTAACAAGATTCCCGGAAACGATGAAGGAAGCGTTGGATAAAGCAGGAAAAACAATAGATGATCTGGATATGTTTATTCCGCATCAGGCGAATTTGAGAATTGCCCAGTTTGTTCAGCAGAAATTTGGATTACCGGACGAAAAAATTCATAATAACATCCAGAAATATGGTAATACAACAGCAGCATCTATTCCGATTGCTTTAAGTGAAGCCATAGAAGAAGGAAAGATTAAAAGAGGCGATTTGGTACTTCTTTCAGCTTTCGGTAGCGGATTTACTTGGGGAAGTGTTTTGTTTGAATATTAATGACAACATATCAATAAAAAAAGCCGAAGATATTCTTCGGCTTTTTCGTTTATTATTTCTTATACTAAAGAGTTTTTAACAACTTTTCAGTATCTGCAGAATCCTGTCCTGTGCTTTTTGCCAACTGAATTGATTTTTCAGCCCACAATTTAGCGTTCTTTTTATCACCTACTTTATTGTAAAGGTTTGCTAAAGTATCTGTGTTAGCAAAGTTTTCATTTTTCTTTACAGATTCCTGAGCCCAAGCTAATGCTTTTTCCAAAGAAGATTTGTTGCTTACGTTTTCAAAGAAATTCCAAGCGATAGAATTCAATTCTTCTGAAGATATTGCTGAAGTATCTTTGTAAAGTTCCATCGTCAGTTTTTCATACGCTGTGAAATTTTTATCTCTCAAAGCTCTTGAAGCCTGTGCTTTTTTCAGAATTTTTTCAGCTTCATCTTTCGATAAGAATTTTTGAGCCTCAGTCAGGAAATAATTATCATTCCAAGTTTTAGTATCCTTGTTATATGACTTTTTGAAAAGCGTACTTACTTTGATGTTTTTATCAATCGCATCATATTGCTCAGCCGGAATAACTTTTGTTATTTCTGCTTTTTTAGATTGGAAAATTTTGTACAATGGGCTGTCTGCTGACTGAGCTCCGGAAAGAAGCATTTGTACATCATCTTTGTCAAAAGCTGATTTAGCAGCAAAATAACGATCTAAAACTCTTCCTGCAAATTCAGCATCATTATAAATCGTAAGACCTGCAAGATTTTTCAAAAATTCAGGATCTTTTTCTCCATTTTCGAATTTTTGTTTCAATGCTGTTAATCTTTTATTTGGATCTCCCGCATCTTTTGCAAACTGAATGAAGTCATTTTCTTCTACATATCCTAACGTTCTGTGTACAACTTCTCCGTTCCCGTCTACGAAAAGATAAGTTGGGAAAGCTTTTACATTGTATTTCTTAGCCAATTCAATTCCTTCCCCTTTTTCCATATCGATCTTTGTATTCACGAAATGACCGTTATAATAATCTCCAACAGATTGAAGAGGGAAGATGTTTTTTACCATTAGTTTACAAGGTCCGCACCAAGAAGCATAGGCATCTATAAATACAAGTTTATTTTCTTTTTTAGCCTTAGCTAAAACCGCTGCGAAATTACTGTCTTCAAATTTAATTCCCTGAGCAAATGCTAATGCTCCGATAAACAGGGAAGATAATATTGCTAATTTTTTCATTTAATTTTTTTTGACCGCTACAAATGTAATAATTAAGAGCATTAAATTATTTGATTATTTAAAAAAATATTGTAAAGTATTTATAGAAAGGGGATTAAAAAGGTAAAAGAACAAGAAAATCCGTAAAAATATTACGGATCTTTGATGTATGACTTCCAATTTTGGGTATCAGGAGGTTTTATTTCTTTGGAGAAGTAAGATTGTCTTTAGAAACTTTGGTTGAGTCTGCCGGAGTTATTTGAGAAGGTTCAGAATTCATTACAGCGCTGTCACCCATAGAGTTTCTGATAGAATCTTTATTGTGAGCTTCTTTAAATTCTTCTCTGTTTTCTTTTTTGTCTGCGCAGCTTCCTAAAAAGACTAAGCCTAAAACAACAATGATCCATAGTTTTTTCATATAAATTGCTTTTAATGTTTACTCAAATATAATAAATAAAAGTCAAGATTTTTATAGGAAAGTGAATTTTGAAAAATGATTAAATGGATAAAAATAATAACAAAACTTCCGCACAACTAAGTTATGTGGAAGTTTTCTTGTTGAAGATTGTACTTTATCTCGTTGCAGGTGGCATTGCGGTAGAGTCAATCTTTACGGTATCAACTTTTGTAGGGGATACAGGGGCTTTACTTTGTACAGATGCTGAATCTGAACTTTTGCTTTGCATAGACGACTCTTTGGTTCCACAACTCACGACAAATACTCCTAAACCTAAGGTTAGTAACAAAAACTTTTTCATAAATATTTATTTTTTGGTGTAGTTGGGAAAATTCAATTACTATTCCGAATGAGTTTTGTAAAATATTAAATATCAATAAAATAGATTAAATTTTGTTAAAAGAGAATAGATAGTCCTTATTTACCCCTTTATTTGAATGTTCAATATTTTATGATTATTCTTTCTATTTATAAAAAAAGCCCCGAAACCGAAATTCCGAGGCTGTATTTATCAACGAGCAACCATTATTCATTGCCCATTACTTATTGCTTATTACCCTAAGTATGGATATTTATAATCTTTAGGAGAAACAAAAGTTTCTTTGATAGATCTTACTGAAGTCCATCTTAATAAGTTCATTTTAGAACCAGCTTTGTCATTAGTTCCTGAAGCTCTACCACCACCGAAAGGCTGCTGACCAACAACTGCACCGGTTGGTTTGTCATTGATGTAGAAGTTTCCAGATGCATTTTCCAACGCTTTGAACGCCTGGTTTACAGCATAACGATCTTGTGCAAATACAGAACCTGTTAATGAATATGGAGAAGAAGAATCTACCAATTGTAAAGTTTCAGCCCATTTTGCATCTTCGTAAACGTAAACAGATAAGATAGGTCCAAAGATTTCTTCAACCATACTTTCGTACTGAGGATTTGTCGTTTCGATTACTGTTGGGTGTACAAACCATCCTTTAGAATCATCACAAGTTCCACCAATAATTACGTTGGCTTCGCTTGAAGAGTTTGCTCTGTCGATATATCCTTTACATTTTTCGAAAGAATTTTTGTCGATGACAGCATTTACGAAGTTTGAAGGATCTTCAGGAGAACCGATTTTAATAGAAGCCACCTGAGTTTCCATTACTTTTTTCACATCAGCCCAAAGAGACTGAGGAATATAAGCTCTTGAAGCCGCAGAACATTTCTGTCCCTGATATTCGAAAGCTCCTCTTACCAAAGCAGTAGCAACAGCTTCTACGTTGGCAGACGGGTGAGCGATAACGAAATCTTTTCCACCTGTTTCACCAACGATTCTCGGGTATGTTCTGTAATTATGAATATTATCACCGATCATTTTCCACATTCCCTGGAATACTTTTGTAGAACCAGTAAAGTGAAGACCTGCAAAATCTCTGTGTGCCAAAACTTTCTCAGCAGTTTCTTTTCCGTCTGTAAAGATCATGTTGATCACTCCTTTTGGAAGACCTGCTTCTGTCAAAACATCCATGATTACTTTAGCAGAGTAGATTTGCTTATCAGAAGGTTTCCAAACCACTACGTTTCCAAGCATTGCCATACAAGTTGGTAAGTTTCCGGAAATCGCTGTAAAGTTGAACGGAGTTACTGCAAAGCAGAAACCTTCCAATGGTCTGTATTCGACACGGTTCCAGATTCCTGCGTCAGAAACGGGTTGTTCAGAATACATTTCCGTCATAAATTCTACGTTGAATCTCAAGAAATCAATGAATTCACAAGCTGCGTCAATTTCAGCCTGATGAACATTTTTAGATTGCCCGATCATGGTAGCAGCATTGATTACATCTCTGTATGGTCCTGCTAAAAGATCAGCAGCTTTTAAGAAAATGGCAGCACGGTGTTCCCAACCTAGCTCGTTCCATTCTTTTTTTGCAGCCAATGCAGCGTTGATGGCATCATCTACATGTTGCATTGTTCCTCTGTGGTAAAAACCGAAATCATGAGCATGATCCTGAGGAGACTGAAGCTGAACTTTATCATCAGTTTTTACTTCTTTCCCATCAATAACCATTGGGATTTCTACTTTTTCAGCCCACATTTTCTTGTATTGAGCGATAAGGCTTTTTACTTCAGGAGTTCCCGGTGCATAAGAATTTACCGGTTCGTTTACTGCAAATGGTACTTGCGAAATTGCTTTAGACATATTACGTTGTATTATTTTTTAATTTGCGAATGATACAAATTTACAACATTTAATCCTGACAAAAAATTGATAGAGACTATTTACATCTTTTCATTTTCTAATATTTTGAGAACCAGTTTTTCTTACTGGATTAGGTAGGGTTTGTCACGATTTTCTTCTAACTTTTTCTGTCTATCAAGATATTTTTTATTACACATTATCCAACTAAATTCTATGAAGGTCGGCTCGCCAGTTTTTGATCGATTTTTTGATTTCATCACCCGAAATATTTTCATGAATAGCTCTGTACAGCAATTCTTTAAACTCATCGTCATAGGTAAATCTCAATGCTGCAATTTGATCAAATGTTAATTTTCCTTCAATGTCATCGGATCTTCTTCCGAAAATTTCAAAATAGCGCTGTTTAAACTCAAGTCGGATTAATCGGTTCTGGAGCCCCAAAGCATAATGCTGCCTTAGCATAAAGGCCAAATAGAAAAGCAGGAAAATAACAATTGAAAATAATATCCAGGCAAGTTGATTAGGTTGATCATTAAAAATCTTATAAACTCCCAAAATCTCTAACAGAATGAGAATAGGTAAGTAAACAAAATGATGGGGAGTATAAAATTTTTTATGGTTTTTATAATTCTGTGTTTTCATCATGTGAATATACTAAGAATCTTACCAAAAAAGTGAAAATTAAATACTCATTTTGAATGAATGATTTACTTGCGATAATATCCCATAAATTGGCTTCGAAATTTAATCATGAAACTCTAAAAATTCGTAACTTCCCGTCTTTAAAAAATTATCAAAATGACTTCAAAGGAAAAAGTAGCTGCGCTTCGTGAAGAGATGCAGAAAAATAATGTTGATGCATTTATAGTATATTCTGCGGATCCGCATATGAGTGAATATTTGCCTGAAGAATGGCAGGAGAGAGCTTGGTTGTCAGGATTTTTAGGTTCTGCAGGTTTTGTAGTAGTGACAAAAGATAAAGCAGGGCTTTGGACAGACGGAAGATATTTCACTCAAGCAGCTATTGAATTGGAAGGTTCAGGAATCGATCTTTTCAAAGACGGAATGGAAGGAACTCCTAATTATATCGACTGGATTATTTCTGAAATTCCGGCAAACGGAAAAGTAGCAGTAAATGCAGTAGCTACAGCTCATGCGAATTGGGAGCTTTTAACTCAAAAATTAAATTCAAAAAATATAACACTGGTTGACAGTCCTCTTTTAAAGCAAATCTGGGTTGACAGAGGAACACCATCAAAAAATCCGATTTTTGTACATCCTGTAAAATGGGCCGGAAAATCAGTTACCGATAAAATTGCAGCCATCCGTCAGAAAATGGAAGAGCAGGAAGCCACCGTTCACATTATTGCAAGTTTGGATGATGTTGCTTGGACATTGAATCTAAGAGGAAGCGATGTAGAAAGCAATCCTGTATTTTTAGGATATGTTATCATTACTAAAAACGATGCAATGTTGTTTACCGGTCTGGAAAAACTGGAAGTTGAAGCAAGAAAGCAAATGGATGAGTCTTTCGTTAAAATGATGCCTTACGAAGAATTTTACAATCATTTAAGTGTGTTCAAAAACGAAAAAGTCTTGGTTTCCCCAAACAGCAACCAATCTATTTATGAAGCTTTAAAATCTGATAACCAATTCATCAAAGCTCCGGTTCCCGGAAATTTAATGAAAGCTCAGAAAAACGAAACGGAGCTGGAAGGTTTCAGAACAGTGATGGTGAGAGACGGAGTTGCTATGGTGAAATTCTTGTATTGGTTAACTCATAATGCAGGAAAAGAAGCAATGAACGAATACTCGATCGGTGAAAAGCTGAGAGGTTTCCGTGCAGAAGGTGAAAATTTCGTAGGAGAAAGTTTCGGAAGTATCGTTGGATATAAAGATAATGGTGCTATTATGCATTATTCTGCAAAGAGTAAAGGAAGCAAGGAAGTTACCAATGATGCAAGTATTTTGGTAGATTCAGGAGGTCAGTATTTGGAAGGTACGACCGATATTACCAGAACGTTTGCTTTAGGTACGGTTTCAGAGGAATTTAAAAGAAATTCTACCTTGGTTTTACAAGGAATGATCCGTTTATCAATGGTGAAATTCCCGAAAGGAACGAAAGGAGTTCACCTGGATGCTATTGCAAGACTGCCATTGTGGATGGAAGGGAAAGATTTCAATCACGGAACAGGTCACGGTGTCGGAAGCTTCATGAATGTGCATGAAGGTCCACAGAATATTAGAAAAGATATGAATCCACAGGACCTTTTAGTAGGAATGGTGTGTTCAAACGAACCTGGTTACTATCTTGAAGGAGATTACGGAATCCGTCACGAGAATTTAATTGCCGTAAAAGAAGCTGAAAAAACGATTCACGGAACATTCTATGAGTTTGAAACGTTAACGTTCTGTCCGTTCTTTAAAGATACGGTTGTAAAAGAAATCCTTTCAGAAAGTGAAATAGCTTGGCTGAATAAGTATCATAAAACATGTGAAGAGAAGATCGCTCCGTATTTGGATGGAGAAGTTAAAGGCTGGTTCTTGGAATTAGTAAGTCCTCTTTAATGAGATAAAATAAAGTATAAAAGCTCTGTAAGTTACATTACAGGGCTTTTTTATTTAATTTAAAATTATTTTACTTTTTTCTCCAATTTGTGAAAAAAAATATTATCTTTGTGTAACAAAAAAGCACAAATCACACCTTTCATATACATTAGTAAATTCAAAAGCAGTAAAATCATCTCGTTTCGGGGTGATTTTTATGTTTGAGAAAGCTCATCCCTGATATTTTTAAACAGAGCAGAAAATCACGACAATAGATAAACGGTATAGTTGTTTGCAATTAAAAAACGTAAATTTGCAGCATGAATAACGATACCATTTGTGCGTTGGCTACAGCCAATGGAGTAGGAGCTTTAGGCATTATCAGAGTTTCGGGGAACGATGCTTTATCCGTCGTTCAAAAATCTTTTCCTGCAAAAAGGTTAGAGAAGCAAAAATCTCATACCATTCATTACGGCTATTTTGTAGATGGGGAAGAGGCGATCGATGAAGTGATGCTTTCGATTTTTCTGGCTCCGAAAAGTTTTACGACGGAAAATTCTGTAGAAATAGCTTTTCACGGTTCACCGCACATTGGAAAACGTATTCTTGAAACCTTGATTAAGAACGGGGCGAGAATGGCCAAAGCGGGAGAATTTACCCTTCGTGCTTTTATTAATGGGAGAATTGACCTTTCTCAGGCTGAAGCGATTGCAGATGTCATCGCTTCTGAGAATGAAGCTTCCAGAAAAGTAGCCATTAATCAGCTGAAGGGAGGAATCACCAATGAAATCTCTTTTTTAAGAACAGATTTGCTGAATTTTGTTTCGTTAATTGAACTAGAGCTTGATTTTGCAGAGGAAGATGTGGAGTTTGCCGACCGATCAGCGTTGGTACAGCTGTTGAATAAAATTGAACTGAAATTAAATTCATTGATTGAAAGTTTCCAATACGGAAATGCTATCAAAAACGGAACAGCCGTAGCCATCATCGGAAAACCGAATGCCGGAAAATCCACATTGCTGAATGCGTTATTGAAAGAAGAAAGAGCGATTGTAAGTAATATTGCAGGAACAACCAGAGATACCATTGAAGAAGTTTTACATATTAAAGGTCATGCATTCCGATTGATCGACACAGCCGGACTTCGTGAAACAATGGATGAAATTGAAGCGATTGGAGTAAAGAAAGCCAAAGAGAAAGTAGAAAACGCCAATATTCTTGTGTACTTGGCAGATGCAGGAACTGAAGATTTTTCTGAAGATATCGAAATGATAGAATCTTTGTTGAGAGAAGATTTAAAACTGATTATCTGTGCTACAAAAATTGATGAGGTTTCTCCGTCAGCTTACGAAAAGGCAGAAGATCTTTTCAGAAACAAAATCTCTCACGATTTCGATTTTATTACCATTTCTGCGGTAGAAAACCAGAATATTCAGGATCTTAAAAATGAGTTGTCTTCCTACGTAGAGCAATTAAAAGCATCTGAAAATAATGTTGTGATTACCAACCAGCGTCACTTCGAAGCTTTACAAAAATCCTTAGATGCTGTACATAAAGTAAAAGAAGCAATTTCTTTCCAGATTTCAACGGAATTATTGGCGTATGAACTGAGAAACGCATTGGAACATCTTGGCGAAATCTCAGGTGAAGTAACTAATGATGAGGTGTTGGGGAATATTTTCTCGAAGTTTTGTATCGGTAAGTAAAATTTGTAAATTTCTGATAAATAACTAGTTATGTTTTTAAGCGTTATTTTTATAACATATTGATTTAATGTGACTTGTTTGATTTTTACGTTTCTAAGGTTGTAATTAAGCTGGAGCATAGCACCCTTTTTTATTGGAAAGTATAATTGACACACTAAAGTTACTTTAAATATAGCAGAACATTTTTCTTCTCTAAAGTGATTTTTTTTATGCGCTTCATTTTCTATTGTGACGGTTTGGTTATTATCAAATATTTTTTTCACTTCACAAAAAGTTTCTGGAGTAATTTTGAAACATCGATGTTATTTACTTTATATATTATTAAGTTTTTGAAAATCGTTTTTATGGTTAGTAGACTTTGGCTTTCCTTTTTTGCTCACAAAAAAGGCTGTCTCAAAAGTGAGACAGCCTAATTCTATTTAAAACTAAACCAATTATAATAATTATCTTGCACTTATTCCTTGATAAACTTTTTATGAACAGAGGTTGAACCATCCTGAATATTGATCACATAGACACCATTGATCAGCATGTGAACATCGATCTTGTTGTTTAATATGATTCCGGAAGACACCAATTGCCCAGCAGCATTGTAAAGCTTGTAATTTGCTTTTTCGCTGATATTCTTAACATTCAACACAGTAGAGACCGGGTTGGGATAAATAAGGATATCATTTTGATTTAAGACATTAACAATAGGTTGCTTAGAAATTCTTACGGTGTAATCTTCTACCTCACCGCTGTCAAAGTTCGTACAATTCACCGGAAGGGCTCCTTTCATTAATGCTACTCTCATCACTACATACATATAGTCTATATTGCTTACGAAAGCATCGGAGGGTACATTGAAGGTTGCACTCGCTGTGGTGTCACTATTAGGACCCGAAACCAAGATTCTTTCATTGATGTCAAATTTTCCGTTTCTGTTAAAGTCAATCCAGGCTACCACCCCTGCAGCTGAGGTGATGGATTTATCTATTGTGATCTGATTATTTACAGATCCCTGAACCAACTCGATATAAGTCGCTGGAGTCATGGTATAATCGGTATAGTTAGAAGCTGGAGATACATTTAGCATTTGTGGTTTTCCGTTAGGGGTAACCGTTACTTTTGAAACATACTCATTGGAGGTGTTAATGGCACCCATACGACAATACACTACTGTAGGGGTAGTAAAGTAGTATGGCAAAGTAAAGCTACCCGGCGTCCCACTACAGATATTTGCCACCTCTATTTCGTATTTTGTCAATTCTGATAACCCGGTCAAGGTAAAGATATTGGTCGATACGGAAACATTTGTCCAGCTTGGAATACCTACTTTTCTGTATCTCAATACATAGGTGGCTCCTGGGAGTGGCTCCCACTGGATTTTAGCACTGTTCGGATAAAGTTCCAGAATCGTTAATCCCGGTGGCGGGGTATCACATGTTCTTTCTGTGGTAAATAAGAAAGGGCTGGACCACGGATTTGGGGTAGCTGAGCCTATACACTTGCTTCTGATCTGAACTATATACTGGGTATAAGGAGTTAAAGTATATCCAGGGGATGGAAGCGTATAGGCTGCTGGTGATGTGGGTAAAGAGATGGGACCAATCCAGACTGGATCACCTACTTTTCTCCACTGCATTTCATAGGTAGCATTTCCTACCAATGGTGACCAGTTAACTACTGCTGAAGTAGCGGTAATATTTGTAAAGTTTACATTTGGTGGAGTTGGATCACATAAGGTTGTAAACTCATTGTGAGAATATACTCCGATATTTACTGTATTACAAACTGCCGCTACTTCTGCTTCATATAACGTATTGGGTAATAACGTATAAGTAGGACCCTGAAGTAGAAAAGTCTGAGTAGGTCCAGATACCGCTGCCACATCTATAGGACCTGCAACAGGTAACCATTGCGTAGTTCCTTTTGGTCTATATCTTAGCTTGTAAGATGCTCCTGCAATATCCTGTGGCCAGGTTAGGGTAGCGGAATTATCAGTAATACCGGAAACCGCTACAGTTGGAGTTTCTGTACTACAGATTCGCAAGACAATATTATCGACCGCAGCCGGTGGCTGGACACCTCCGGTACTGTTATTGCTCCATTCAAATACCAAACGCATTACAGTACCTGCAAAGCTGCTGAGATTTAAAGTAGCATTGGAATAAGATTGCCAAGTGCCATTTTGATTAAAATCGCCAATCTGTATTCTGCCAGGCGCTCCCGGGGCTGAAGCTAATGCTGTAATCTTCGTTCCCGGTGTAGGCATAAATGTTGCCGAAACTAACCATACTCTTAAATAATCGTAAAGAATAGAAGTTCCTTCTCCCATTGTTCTCCAATCGAAAGACAAGGTAGCAAGTGAGGCTCCCGGAGGGATCATAATATCCCTGTATGCCTGTACGATACTTGTAGAAGTAATTGTATAAGCGTTGCTTACTCCACTATCATTCGAAATATAAATGGATTTACCGGTATTTCCAGCTGCTGAACCATAGAACCATTTATTTGTCTGTGTTCCATTCAGGAAGCCAAAGTCGTTATTGCCTTCAAAGTTTTGAAGGTATGGAAGTGTCGCGGGAATCTGTGTGGTCATAAAACTTGGTCCTTGTGCCCAATAGCTGTTGTCAGAAGAAGAGCAAACAGCTCTTACCCACCAATAATAAGTCGTACTAGGAAGTAAAGTAGGTGCCAAATTTGCCGAATTAGTCATTGAAGTCCCTGTCGGTGCTGCTCCAAAAGCAGGTGGTGTAGACGATGTAGAGACATAATAGGCATAACCATTAGCTGGTACAGGAGTTTGAGCAGCCCAACCTATGGTAGCTCCGTTTCCGGTTACTCCTGTTACGGTGATAGCCGTAGGTGGCAGACAGGTAGGAGGGGAATCCACAACCAGGGTAAAATCTGCATAGGTTCCATAGCTTCCGGATGTACAAGATGTAATCTGCCCACTCCAAGAGGTAGCACATCTTACCCTGTAATCTCCAAAAGCCTGCCCTGCAGGAATATTAATAGTGGCGACTCCTGTTGCATTAATAACAGTTGTTGTCAGAATAGTTTCTCCCGGATCATTAAAATCCATATCATTATTCCAGTCTATCCACACAAAAAAAAGTCCTGTAGAAGTACTCATACTCAAATTCATATTAACGGCGAATCCCGGGGAGCTCCTAAAAGTAGAGTTTGAAATAACATACGGACTATAAGCAGGAGTTGTATAATTCAAATTCGTCCAACCTCCCGTTGTGGTAACAGTCTTCAAATAATAAGTTGTAATAGTACTCGTTGGTGGTGATGGTATACAATATCCAGTATATACCGTAATTGGTGCAGACCATGGACTCGCATCAGCGGAGCTACATCTTGATCGTACCCAGATATAGTAGGTTGTGTTAGCCGTTAACCCCGGAATCGTAGCCGATGTACCGGTTACCCCCGTAATTTGAGGTGCTGTTGCGATCGTAGGAGTAATATTAGTTGTATTATAATAAATTTCATATCCTCCGGCAGGGGCAGAAGCAGGAGCCGTCCATCCAATAGTAGCCGAAGATAATGAAGCAGCATTCAAAGTTAAAGCTGTAGGTGGTAAACATGTAGGGGGAGCTCCAACTGCCAGGTTATAGTCTATATAATTACCGGAAGGTGCTGCCCCACAAGAGGTAATTTGTCCGACACTTGATGTGGCAAATCTCACCCTATAATTTCCGTATGGTTGTGCCGGAGGCACATTAATAACCGCTGAGCTTCCTGTATTAACAGTAGTAGTCGTTGCCAGAATAGTTTCTCCCGGATCATTAAAATCCAAATCGTTGTTCCAGTCTACCCATACATAATAATAGTAATAATAGGTACCCGCCCCCTTTAAAGTTACATTAATTGTATTTCCCGGTGAAGCAGTAAATGTATCAGAAGAATTATCTATATAGGGTGCATATGACGATGCTGTGTAATTCAGGTTAGTCCAGGCTCCGGTTGTGGCAATTTTCGATACATAGTATAATGAAGAACTGGTACCTGCAGAAGGCACACAATAACCCGTGTAAATTTCTAATGGTCCAACCCAGGTACTCTGGCTTGAAGAACTACATTTTGATCTCACCCATGCATAATATTTTGTGCCGGGAGTCAGAGGCAATGTAGCTGTAGTTCCGGTGGCCACCGCCATTGAAGGTGTAGTTGCTTGAGTTGGGATTGCTGTAGATGGAGTATAGTATACCTCATACCCTGCAGCAGGAACGGGAGAAGGAGCTATCCAACTAATTCCCGCACTTGTTGTCGTTAACGATGATAGTGTTAACCCTGATCCTGCCGGAGGAATACATGCCGGTATTGCTCCAAAAGTTAATTGAATATTTGGCCGGCTGGAAGAAACATACCCATTGGTACCTTGCTGAACATTATTCGCATAATAATACATATGCCCGGAAGTAGCCGTACTGTATCTTATTCCACTTCCTGTACTGCTTGTTGTTCCGCCGGTTCCACCAAAATTTGTTTCTACAAGAACCTCTAAATTATCAGTACCATTATAATAATACTGATTTTGTAGCGTGATAGTATTCCATCCAATAGGTAAGTTACTTACCGTCCCATCATACACCAATACTGATCCGGACTTGACAGAAGTCCATTGCTGTGCAACGAATGCCGTTGTTGCAGCTGGAACTGATTTTAAATAAATCTTTATGGGAAGGTTGAAATTCATTGCAACCGTAGAATACCAAGCTACTGAGAGAACATTCCCTCCGGCCGGCATATTTAGTTCCGAAGCCTTATAAAGTGAGGCGGACATTTCATAGCCATAATTAGATCCCAAAGGATATCGTTGTGTCGTTGTTCCTGTACCGATTGTAACAGTCTGCGCCTGTGCAGACAATCCAAAAACCATACAGAACATTACAAACAAAGCCTTCAAAAACCTTTTGACTTTACATTGTAAAAGTATATTCATAATTTTTGATTAATTTAATATTGATGAATTCATTTTAATTTTCTTATTATTGACATTTTGTCAATTACTTTGTGCATATATATGAAGGGTTGAAATCGAATGTGCTTTTTTTTGAAAAACACATTCGATTTCAACCCTTTCTTTTCTCAAATGAAAATTTCAACCACTTCTCTGTACATAATAAGAATCAATAGATAAAAACCGTTAATCCCTTCAATTTTAGGTTCTTTACTTTTTTATAATCTTTCTTACTATTATTACTTTATTTCCAACTGTCGTTGCTTTTATCAGATATGTTCCTTTTAGAAGATGGGAGAGATTTAAATCTTTTTGATTGGAAGTATGTACCAATTTTCCGGACATATCAAAAACAGACACATTACTTAACTTTTCCTGAGTATCAATATGGATGTCAGTGGTAAAAGGGTTTGGATACACACTAACATCCTTAGTATTATTTTTAACCTGGGTAGTTGCTAAAGAAGTTGTAACATTCAGGATTCTTGCAATTCTGTTTTTTCCGCCATTTTTATAATTGGTAAATAAACCGCCTATCAATACATTGTTGTTTTGATCCAAAACCAGCTTATTAATTGTATTATTTGCTCCGCCTCCTACATCAAAACTTGTATCAAGAGTACCATCTGCATTTAATCTCATGATTTTGTTGGAAAGGGTGGTTCCGTATTTGGTAAACAATCCTCCAATGATCACTTTATTATCCGGTTGTACAGCGAGTGTTTGTACAGAAGCATCAATACTTGTTCCGGGAATGAAAGTGGTATCTAGATTTCCATTAGCATTTAATCTTGCAACTCTTGCTTGTGAAACCCCGTTGAACGTTGAAAAGTTTCCCCCAACAAGAATTTTACCATCCTGTTGAAGAATAGCAGTATAAAGTGGTAGATTGGGTCCTGTTCCAGGGTTAAAAGAAGTATCTATATCTCCGCCCGTGTTCAGCCTTACAATTCTTGCCGTTGTTCCATTGAATGTTGTGAAAAGTCCTGTTACTATAATCTTACCATCATTTTGAATCAGAATCGCAGATATTGATCCTGTGTTGGCACCTGTTCCAATAGCAAAAGTAGCATCTAAAGTTCCATCAGTATTTAATCTTGCCAATCGGTTTATAGTTGTACCGTTGTAGCTGGTAAAGCTACCTCCTACAATAATTTTCCCGTCACTTTGTACAGCAACAGCCGTTATAGAATTATTAAAAGCTGTTCCTAGTGTAAGGGCACTATTATCATAAGAACCGTCAGAATTAATTCTTACAAGATTGGTCACAGTATTTCCATTATATTTTGTGAAAGTACCTCCTGCCACAATTTTACCGTTAGATTGTAATGCTACTGCAGCCACTGTACCATTCATGCCACTTCCACCAGAATTAAAAGATGTATCTAAAGTTCCGTCGGTATTCAGTCTTGTAATTTTACGTTGTATTGTCCCGTTATAGCTAGTAAAGTCCCCACTAATTATAATTTTGTTATCCGGTTGAAATAGTATTGAGCTTACATTACCATCAGCACCGGTTCCTACATTATAGGTATTATCCAATGAACCATCAGCAAGAATATGGGCACAATAATTTTTGTTAGTATCATTGTAGATATTAAATGAACCTATTATGAAGATGGTACCATCCAAATTGTCTAAAATAGTAGTTACGGAGGAATTAGCTCCGGAATTTCCTGCGTTGTAGGTAGTGTCAAGGGTCCCGTCTAAATCTAATTTTACCAATCTGTTGACAGTGGTCCCACTGTAAGTGGCAAAATTTCCTCCAACAAAAAGATTATTTCCAATGACTTTTATGGAATATACGGAATTATTTGCTGCATTAGTATGGTTAAAAGTGGTGTCTAGGGTTCCGTCGCTATTTAGTCTGCAGATATTTTTAAGGGTTGAGGTTCCATTATATGCTCCAAAAGTTCCTCCAACTAAAATTTTACCTGAATTCAACAGAACGATCTCAGAAACAGTATTGTTAAAACCTTGTGAGGTTCCGGTACCTGTATTGAATGTAGTATCTACAGTACCATCACTATTCAATCTTGCAATTCTGGTAACCGTAGTACCGTTAATTGAAGTAAAGCTTCCTCCAACGTAGATTTTTTGATTAGTTGCATCATATTCCATTTTACCGATGGATGCACTTGCGTTACCAACACCAGGATAACAGGTGAAAGTGGCATCTAGGGAACCATCGGTATTCAGCCTTGCCATTCTAACTGCATTTATTCCATTATAAGTGCTAAAAGTACCAGTAATTAAAATCTTTCCACCAGGCAATATCAATATATTATCAACTATACTGTTGCTGCTGGGTCCTGTTCCTACTCCTGAAAAAGTAGTATCTAATGTCCCGTCAGTGTTGATTCTGATAATTCGATTGACAGTTGTTCCATTATAACTCGTGAAATTTCCACCGATTATGATTTTTCCATCTGACTGTTCAGCAGCAGAATATACATAGGCGTTTGCTCCGGTTCCTGTTGCAAAAGTGGGGTCTATGCTTCCATTTGTATTGATCTTTACAATTCTTGTGGCATTGGAGTCATTATAGGCTGTAAAATTACCTATAAGTAATATTTTCCCACCCGCTAGTTTTAATGATTTTGAAACGGTACTATTTGGTCCGTCGCCCAAACCATTTCCCAGATCTGTTGTATTAAAGGTTGCGTCTATATTTCCTGCTTGAGAAAAGCATACGCTATAAATTAATAAGAGAAATAATAAAGCATATTTTTTCATAGTCTTAGTTGTTTTAATTACTTTTTTAGTGATTCCATTGTCCTATTTATCTATTCATTTTTTAGTATTTTATATCTGAAATAGAGTGAATGTAAATCTTAGAAATAGCCTGCATTAAATAGATTTAATAAAAAATATGAGCAATAAGTTCTAAGGAGAGTTTAAGGTTATTATAAAAAATAGCAAAGGGAACCCAATATTTAATTAAACACACTGTGGAAGATTTCCCCTTTTTCCCTTTGCTGTTGGGGATTATAAAAAAACTACACTTTATATTTCAGATTAAATTGTATAAAGGATAAGCTAAATTTTACCGAACTCTCCGAAGGATTAAAAATCGAATGTTTGCCATAAGAATCCTATTGAATATATTTTTATGCAACATTACACGGAATCAAAATAGAGGAGTAATTTTTAACCACCCAATGATCACTTTCTGTAAAAAAAAGACCCCCTATTTACCACTCAAAACAATAAAGTTTTTGAAAATCAGTTTATTATAAGGAATTAGGATTTTAATTTTTTTTAATAGTTCGAATAGTAAAACAGGGTCTTTCAACTTATTTTTTTATCATTTTATAAGTTTTTGTTTGATGATTCATACGTACTTTTACAATATATACACCTGAATCAAGACTGGAAATATTAAAAGTAGGCGAGATTGTATTCGGTTGGAAAATCATCATTCTCTGCCCGGTAAAGTTTATGATCTCTACTTCATCCACCATATTTTTTGAATTAATGGTAATAAAATCTTGAGCAGGATTTGGAGATACCGTAAGTTCAGTTGTGTCATTCTTATAATCATCAGTTCCTAATGTTGTAAAAGACTGACATGTTGATGTGACACTACATCCTCCTATATTTATTGTTACAGCATAATTACCAGATGTTGTAGGAGTAAATGATTGGCTTGTGGCACCACTGATTGGTGCATTAGCATTGTTGCAATCCAGCCATTGATAAGTAGCTCCGGTCTGGTTGGCCGTAAGAGCAGTTCCTGAAACACTGATGGTATTGTTAGGTGCTCCTAAATTGGAAGCTCCTGCCACAAAGTTGGAAGTTGTACCTGTAAGCGCAAAACCATTAAATGTCCCCGGATAAGAACCAGCAGAGCTTACAAGAGATGTTAAAGCGGTATTATCTGCACCGATTGTTCCATCATTCATTTTATAATAAGCTACAAGGTTTGAAGGTGCTGTACAAAATTCAAGATTCATGCTTGATTGAATGTTTGCTTGAGTACGAGCAACATTCCAGATACGGACATCATCAATAGTACCGTTGAAGTAGCCTCCAAAGCTTGCAACGATTCTTCTTCCTATAATTAAATTAGTGGAACTAACCGTATTAGCCGTTAAGCCTACTCCGCCTTGTACATTCAATACTCCGTCCACATATATTTTATACTGGTTGGAGCTTAACGAATTATCATAGGTAACAGCAATATGGTGCCAGTTTCCGTCATTTACTACCGCTGTTCCATTCAATCCTCCGCCTTTTACTTCTACTCTTACAGAATAATTTCCGCCGGTTAAAGCAACTAGTCTTACCGTGAATCTTTGACCATTTGTTGTGTCAGATCCCCAATCAGCGATAAGCATTTCGCCTGCTGCAGTTGAAGTTTTTACCCAGGCTTCAACGGTACGGGCAGTTGTGCCTAAGACTCCTGGAAAATTGGTTTGAATGTAATCATTAACTCCATCAAAATTAAGAGCTTTTTGTTGGGCATGTACTTGAGACGCTCCTATAAATAAGGTACTAATTAATGAAGCTTTAATCAATGTTTTTCTGAGTAAATGTTTCTGCATAATATATAGTTTTTGCTATGCCGTAAAACTATTACAACCTCTCTCAAACCATTGTCATTCTCGTTGCAAAAACTATCATTCTCGTTGCAACACTTACTTTTAAAGATGTTCTGTAGGTGTATGCCCGAAATATTCTTTAAAACATTTCGTAAAATAAGAAGGCGTGTTGAAACCTGTCATATAAGTTACTTCAGAAATTGTATAATTCTGTTTCAGTAATTCGGAGGCTCTTTTTAGGCGGTATGTTTTAATAATTTCTCCTGTCGGCATATCAAACATAGCTTTTACTTTACGATGGAGATTGCTTCTGCTCATAGACAAAGCAGTGGCTAATTCATCAACGCTAAAGTCTTTATTATCCAGATGCTCTTCAATAATCTTATGGATTTTGTTCAGAAAATCATTATTGATGGAATTTGTGATGGAGTTCTCCTGAATTTCAATCTCCTTAACTTCGGTTTCGGGAAGCAGAAATGTATTCTTTAAATATTCATATTGTTTTTTTTGTTGTAACAACTGATTACTAATCCTATATTTCAGTTCTGTAATACTGAAAGGTTTAATAATATAATCATTGGCGCCATAAGAGAGGCCTTCAATTTTACTTTCCATATCCGCTTTTGCGGTAAGGAGAATAACAGGAATATGATTGATATTGATATTGTTTTTAAGTGTTTTACAGAACTCAAAACCATCCATTTCATTCATGACCACATCGCTTAGAATAAGATCAGGCATTTTTTCAAGGGCTATATCTAATGCTTGTTTTCCATTTTCGGCTACAAAAATAGTATAGCTGTCGCGCAGGTTGTCCGTTAAAAATTGAGATAGATCTTTGTTGTCTTCAACAATAAGCAGGGTTGCGAAGTTGTCTGCAAGGGTTTCATTCTTATGTTTTGGATTAGTATTTGTATTTTTTTGTGATTCCAACGGAAGCCATATCGAAAAAATGGTACCCGATGGTTGAGATGTTGTACTTTCCAGATCTATTGTACCTTGATGAAGTTCTACCAGTTCTTTTACCAGAGACAGACCGATTCCGTTACCTTGAAGTTCGTCTTGTTGGGTTCCTTTAAAATAGCGGGTGAAAATTTTATGTTGCTCTTCGTCAGGAATTCCTGAGCCTGTATCCTGAACTTTTAACAATAAACCATTTTCATTATGAGAAACTTTTACGGTGATGTGGTCGCCGGCTGAGCAGAATTTGAGTGCGTTAGAGATTAAATTATACAATATTCTGTCTAATGTATTGATTGAAAACAGGCATTCTGCTTTAGCTGGAGCTTCTAATGTTAAACTGATTTTTTTAGTAAAAGCTTCTTCTGAAAAGGCATTTACAACCTGTGAGATGACCATGATGGCATCACCCCAAACCATTTGGGGAGTTAGCACTCCTGCTTCAAGTTTCGCAATGTCGATAAGCTGATCGGTAAGCTGAATAAGGCTGCCTGTATTTTTTTTAATCGTATCGAAGAGTTTATTTCGGTCTTCGCTGACGCTTTCTGTTTTTAATTGTTCAGCCGGTCCTAAAATGAGTGACAATGGTGTACGGAATTCGTGAGCAATATTAGAAAAGAAATTGTTTTTTATAGCATCGAGCTTACGGAGTTCCAAAGCTTCTTTTTGTTTAAGCTTTATTTCGTTTTTAATAATTTCCTGTTTGATTTTAAATCGGATAAACCATATAATACTGCTTCCTATCAACAATAGATAGATGATAATCGCCCACCATGTTTTCCACCAGGGCGGACTGATTTTTATCGGTAATGATTTAGTAAAATGACTCCATTTCCCGCTGGTATTGGAAGCATTTACTTCAAAAATATATTTTCCGGGAGGAAGTTTGATATAATTAATCTCATGATTTTTTGTATAGACCCAATCATCCTGATAGCCTTTAAGCCGGTAGCGGTATCGGGTTTCCTGAGGCTGGCTGAATTGCAGAGCCGCAAAAGTGATAGATACTGTATTTTCGGAATAGTGTAAAATTAGCTCCTGAACATGATTAACTGTTGAATTATTTATAATATTTTCTTTATTATTTATCAAAATTTGGGTAATAGCTGTGACTGGTGAAAAAATATCTTGTTTTATTTTTTCTGGGTTAAATTTTACTCCGTTTTCTGTTCCTCCAAAAAACATTCTTCCATCCTGGAGTAAAAACTGATGAAACCTGTTGAATTCAATGTTTTTTAAACCATGCTGTCGTGTAAAAACTCTTATGTTGAAGTTTTGAGTATCAAATTTTACAAGACCTTTATTGGTTCCCATCCACAGATTACCTGATTGGTCTTGAAGAATAGAGTAGATTACCTGATCAGGTAGCCCATCTTTTACTGTAAATATTCGGCTCTTGCCGGTCGTTTTATTAAACCGGATCAAACCATTGATACTTCCCAACCACAAAATATTTTTATCTCTGCTATCAGGAACCGCAGCCACTAAATGATTGGTAGGCAATCCTGTTTTGTCATTGATTATCTGTCTGATGCTTTTACTTGATACATCTATTTTGATAAGTCCGTGAGATTCGGTGGTTATCCAAAGAGCTTTAGCAGAGAGGTCAAAATAGATATTGGTACTTTTTAGAGCAGGATTAAAGTTTTTTAAAGTCTGAAAAACTTCCCATTTTCCATTATTAAAGGTATAAATCGTATTCAATTTATCAATAACGAATGGTTTATCTTGGTCGAGACTAATTCCCGTAATAAAACTAAATCCAGCTTCATTGGCCATGGGAAGAGTAGGGAATTTAAAAACCTTTTTCTCTTTCGTATCATAATAGCAAATGGTACGGTTTAGGGCGATCCATTCTTTCTGATGATTCCACGCTGACCTAAAGTAATAAGAGGGTTGTAAAACACCCAATTTTTGTTCATCCCAGTCAAAAAAATCATGAAGAGAAATTCCATATGTTTCTTTTAAAAGATCTGTGATAAAATCTTTTTTATAAGAAAAAGCTTCAAAATTTACATTGTAATCTATAGTGTAAATGCCATCAGTATCTGCACCTACCCATACCAATCCGGAATGATCAACATAAAATGCCTGAGTTTTTTTGTTTATGGTAATTGTACTCAAGAAATTGATTCCCGAAATATCATCATGGCTATAAATATTATTTCCTGCGATAAAATATTCTTTTCCGTTAGGATTTGAGACAATCCATTTAATCTTAACAGGAGAGGAAATGGGCAGTTTTTCTGTTCGGAATACTTTTTTTAAAGGATTGAAAAAATATAAATTTTCTTTGTCTGCCCAAAGGAATTCTCCATTTTTTCGTAGAGAGAAAGCAATGGATTCAAATACTTTGCTTTCTGTATCGTCCTTAAACATTGTATAAGGAATAGGAATGTTTATAAAATGCTGCGTTTTTCTGTTGAACTGTTTGAGATTCTTTTGAGTTAATACCCAAATGTTGCTGTTTTTATCTTCTGCGATATTAAAAATTTTCTCATCAGAAGTTAAAGATAAATTATGCTTAACCAGCTTACTTTTGTTATTAAGATGATAATGGTACAGGTTATTTTCTTTTGATTTAAACCATAAAACATTGTCTCTGGAAACAAGCCAGGTATTTCGGTGAACAGATATGTGATTTTTTTCTATAAACTGAGCATTGATAATATGTTCTGCTTTTTCCGTTTTCAGATCAAATCTGTCAATTTCATTGGTTTCATATTTAATCAAAAGAGTATTCTGTCTGTCCTTTTTAATATAATCTATAATATTGGATGATAATGAGTTTTTATTTTTTAAATCATGTTGGAAAATTCTAAAACTATTTCCGTCATATCGGGCAAGTCCGTTACGTGTGCTTATCCACATAAAGCCGTCTTCATCCTGTTCGATAGCAGAGACAAAAGATTGAGGGAGTCCTTCCTCTACGGAAAGATGTTTAATGTTCTGGGAAAAATGAAATTGTATATTAAAAAGAAAGATAAGTAAGATTAATCTTATGCTTTTCATGAATTTACGGTTAATTCTGCAATATACTTATTAAATATTAATGTCGTTGAAAGTCTTTAATGTGTTGGTATTGAGTCGTTAATACTTAATTTTTTTAGTGTTAACAATTTCAAGTTTTGATGCGTAATGACAATAATTTATCAAATGAGACCTGTAGAATGCTATTCTTCAATAAAGACTTTAACAATAAAAACACAGCACTTTCAAAAGAAGATGCTGTGTTTTTTATTGTTAACCAAAAATTACCATCCCAGGTAATATTCAGGGCTTAGCCATTCAGGGCGATTTAATCCAAAATGCTCCTGCAACATTTTTTCTGCTTCACAGAAGGCACCTTCTACCCAGCCTTGCTGATCAGAATAAGCTTCACCACAAATGTGAATGTTTTGATCTCGGTTAGGCTTTCGCATATAAGGCATTACTTGATCTACAGAAAATCCTGCTTTCCAGGCATGATAACCTGCTCCGAACGGATCATCTGTCCAGTCTTTGAAATAGGTTACATAAGGATCAGGGATATTGACTTCAGGACCATGTAATTCTCTTAATTGATTAAGGAGCTCCTGTACCATAAATTGGGTGGCCTGAACGTCATTGAGCTGATGGAGTTCTTGTAATGAGGCATTTTTTGCCGGTCGTACTTCGAACAGCACTTTATCATCGGAAAGTGCTTTCCAGAAAGTTTCCGTTTCCATGTCTCCGTAGCTGCCCAGTAACATCGAATTGTTGGTTTCCGGATCGGTGCCAAAATAGTAGCATTGTCGCATTGGTAAATCGGTAATGGAATGTCCGGAATCAATATCCAGTTCTCTTTCTCTCCACCATGGATATTCAAAACCCATTAGGATTTTAAAAGCGGGTTCCATAATAATGGATTTCATATTGGTTTGGAGATGAGGGTTGGAATTGATATTGAAAAAGAAATTATTTTGATCTAAAAGTTCCAGAGATTTTCGTGGCATCCCCAATACAATACTGTTGGCATAAACTTTCCAGATGGACTTACTTTTAAGATTCAAGAAGCTTAATTCATAACGATGCGTGTCTTTTGAATCATGATCTTCTGTAAATGTTAATAGCTGGTTTTCAGACCAGATACAAGCTCCGTCGTGTTCCATATATGCATTGGCTATTGCATAAGCGATGCTGTCATAACCTTCTTTAATGGTTTTGTAAGTCGTATCTGCTGAGAAATCACCCACCATATAAGGGAAAGCTTCTGCAGAATTCCAGTTGATGGTGTTGGAATAATATCCTCCTGCATTCGCAAGAAATTCATATCCTTCTTGTGACACCTGATCTTTAATTAAATTCCAGAAACCGATGTCATTTACTTTGCGCTGATCATAAGGTGAATTGGGGAAATTGTAAACAAGTTTTGGTTTTATATCATCCCAATCTCTGCTGGTCAGCTTAAAAGTGTATTCATAGATCGATGTTTCGCTTTTTATGATTCTGTCGCCGTATTTATTTTTTACCCACGAATCCGCCATAAGAACATCGTAAATAATTTTATTGAAAAGCTGATCTGAACTGAATCCTAAATCATTTTCGTTGAGGTAATATCGGGTGGGTAGTTTTTTATTATTCTGTTGTGCCACATCCCAGTCATTCTGATGAAAACGCTCTTTTCTAAGGTACATTAATAACTTAGAGGGATCTCCCATTGGAAAAGGAATGGGGGTCATTTTATCTTGTAAAACAGGAATTCTTTTGCTCAGATCTTTTTCCGTAAGAGGGTAGCCTTCTATTAAGGTTGTCACAATTTCCTGAGAGGTAAGATAGCGCATTCCTCCAAGTTCGCCCCAGAAATTCATTCCGGGCATGATGACAGACTCTAATCTTCCGCCCAGCTTATTGCTCATGTCAAAGATCTGAACATCGCTTGCTTTGTATTTATTTTCTGTAGCTAAACGATAGGCGGTGTATAATCCGGAAGTTCCGGCACCGATAATAGCAACTTCAATTTTTAAATCAGGGGATTTTCCTGGATTTAAAGAGGTGTTTTTATTCATATTAAAAGTATAATGGTTAAAGGAGTTTAAAGTACGTTTGCCCTAATTGGAACGGACTGATGTCAAAATCTGTTTTTCCGTCTAATGCCAAATCAGACATTATTTTGCCAAGAAAAGGTGTGAATTTCGCAGCCCATCCTGTAGCATACACCACAATGTTTTGATGATTGGGAACATATTTCGGAGCAAAATCAATCAGCAGCTCTTTATTGGGAATCATGCTTAGAGAGATCAGGCATGTTGAGGTATATTCTGGTTCTGTATCAAGACCGGTCATATATTTCTGTACCCATTCTGAAGTGTAACGGAGTTCTTCACTATTAGGAATTAATGTTCTGTCTTTCGGATCTTCCAGAGGTTCTATTACAAAATCGGGTGCGACTCTGATATAGTCCGGATTATCCCAGTCTACTGAAGGAAATCCATAAAACTGATTGCCGTTTTTTTCGTCCGGATTTTGAAAGACAAACCATGTCGGGTATTGGATATTGGGATCCGTTTTTTTGAAATATGCTGAAGACATATTCCAATAGGTCGCTTCTATTTTGAAATTGAGTAAGTTGATGACACTATTGATATAAGGACCCGGTATAATGGCCAGCTTTTCAGTGATGTAAATACCATGTGGAGTGGTTACCACAAAACCATTTTCTATGGGTTCTATATTAATGACGGGAGAATCATCCTGAAGTTGTACCGTTTTTTCTTTCTGACATAATTTGAAGAGGGTTTCAATAGTCGCTTTAAAATTAATACTTGCTCCATCGGGCTGGAATAATCCGGTATACTTTTCAGGAAGATTTTTAAAATGATATTGCTCTTCAATTTCTTGAGCGGTAAGAGTAGTATAAGGTACCTTGAGCGCTTTTAATGCCGTTTCAGCCTCTGCAATATTTCCTTCTGTGGATTGTACGTCGGGATCTCCGAACCAAAGGGTTCCCACTTTATCAAGTAACGGGGTGTCTGTTTTTTGCTGTAATGCATCCCAATAAGGTTGAGCATCCAATGCCATTTGCACCATATACTCATCCGGATAAGGAATTCTGAATTGTCTGGAAACTCCTGCTGAACTTCCCAGTTGATTCATAAAATTAAACTGTTCCAGTACGAGGGTTTTGGCTTTCCTTTTGCCAAGCTCATAAGCCGTGGCTAAACCAATGGCACCACCGCCAATAACGATGACATCAAAATAGTCTTGATTCATAATATAACAGAGTTTTCGGGTTTAGTTTTATATTGATTGATTTTATCTCTGATAGTCCTGTGAAATCATAATTTTAAAGGCTTCAGAAACATATTAAATTTAAATCTTAATCATTTCACTAAAGTAGGATTTTTTTTTGAAAACCAAATTTATTTTTACGAAATTGTTATTTTTTCTTTTATTTTAGCGATGAATACGTATTGTTTTGATGTATTATTAAATGAATTTATTATCTATAATTTAAAAATGACACAATATTTTCACAAAAATAGAGGGGTTTTGTTGGAGTATCTTTTATCTGGGAACAAGGTTGTTAGAAAGAGTGGGATTAATGATGGGTAATACAGTACATCTTTTGTAATGTGAAGTGATATACTAAAGGCTGTTGAGATCAATAGTATTTACTCGGTACTTTTGAAGGTGAATTTTCTAAATCAAATAAATTATTATAACTTGCATTAATTATGATGTCCAAACGTTGCAAATATGCATTAAAAGCAATGGTCAGATTAGCCAGGAATTACAATCAGGGCTTTCTGTCTACTTCAATTATTGCAGCAGAAGAAAACATTCCGAAAAAATTTTTAGAGCAGATTCTCCTCGAATTAAAAAGAGCAAAGCTTGTCAACAGTAAGCAGGGAACTGCTGGTGGATATTATTTATTAAAGTCTCCTGATGATGTTTCTTTGGCGGACCTTTACCGTATTTTTGATGGTCCTATCGCTCTGACTCCTTGTGTTTCTTTAAATTTTTATGAGGCTTGTGATGATTGTGTAGATGAAGAGTCTTGCTATCTTAGAAATGAGTTGATCAATGTTCGTGAAAAAACCAGAAAAAGCATGATGGAGGCGACTTTAACTGCTTTTATGAAAAAGAAATAAAATTTTTTTAATTTAAATTCTACTAATTTGATAGGAGTTATAGAATTAATATATATATTTGCATCAATTAATTTTAAGATGCAATGGAAAACAGTCTGAAAAAAGAATTTGATGAGCTGCTTGAAGAAACGTTTGATACGATTTCTCGAGGGGATTTTCTCCACGTATTGGCGGCTAACTTTCCTCAAAAACTTATCTTTTCTACCAGTTTCAGTTATGAAGATCAGGTGGTGACTCATCTGATAAAAGATTTAGATGTCCAAATTTTCACTTTGGATACAGGAAGGCTTTTTGAACAGACTTATGAAACCTGGGCAGCTACAAAAGCATTTTTTAAAAAGAATATCAAAGCCTATTATCCGGATGCAGAAGAATTGCAACAATTTGTCACAAAAAATGGCCCGGATTCATTCTATCAATCCGTAGAGAAGAGAAAAGAATGCTGTTCTGTACGAAAAGTTCAACCTTTAAAAAACGCATTAAAAGGTTATAAAGTCTGGATCACAGGATTAAGGTCGGAACATTCTTTAAACAGACAAAATATGCCTCAACTGGAATGGGATGAAGAGAACCAGATCATCAAATATCATCCGATCCTTCATTGGTCCACACAAGAAGTGACCGATTATGTTCAAAAGCATCAATTGCCTTACAATTATCTCCATAAAAAGGGGTTTGCAAGTATCGGGTGCGCTCCATGTACCAGAGCAATTAAGGAGGGTGAAGATTTCAGGGCAGGTCGCTGGTGGTGGGAAGATGCCAATAAAAAAGAGTGCGGTTTACATATTCATCAATAAAAAAATAAACAAAAATGTCAACATATCAGTTCAATTATTTAGATCAGTTAGAATCCGAATCTATTTACATATTAAGGGAAGTAGCGGGACAATTTGAACGCCCTGCATTGCTGTTCAGCGGGGGAAAAGACAGTATTGTTTTGGCTCATTTGGCTTCGAAAGCGTTTCGTTACGGAAAAATCCCTTTCACATTTGTACATATAGACACGGGACACAATTTTCCTGAAGTTTTAGAATTCCGTGATAAGCTGGTAAATCAAATAGAGGTGGATTTGGTGGTACGTAAAGTTGAAGAAACGATAAGAAGCAGAAAATTAACAGAACCTAAAGGAAAATTTCCAAGCAGAAACTGGTTACAGACCTTTACATTGCTTGATACCATTGAGGAATTTGAATTTGATGCCTGCATTGGAGGAGCCAGAAGAGATGAAGAAAAAGCACGTGCCAAAGAAAGAATATTCTCCGTTCGTGATGAATTCGGACAATGGAATCCCAAGCTTCAACGCCCGGAATTATGGAATATTTTCAACGGAAGAATCCATAAAGGTGAGAATGTAAGAGTATTTCCGATCAGTAATTGGACGGAACTGGATGTCTGGAACTATATCCGCAGAGAGAGAATAGAGCTTCCATCCATCTATTTTTCCCACGAAAGAGAGGTGGTAGACCTCAACGGACAATGGATTGCCAATTCTCCATATGCCACACTGGAAAATGAGGATGTCATCACCACCAAACGGATTCGCTATCGAACTGTAGGAGACATGACGTGTACCGCAGCCGTGGAGTCTGATGCTATTACTATTGACAGTGTGATTGATGAAATTTTAGCTACCAGAATTTCAGAACGTGGTGAAACAAGAATCGACGATAGGGTCACCGAAGCTGCGATGGAAGACAGAAAAAAAGGAGGCTATTTTTAATAAATAATCAGCAATTAGTAATGAACAATAACTCTGCGTGCAGCAAATTACTCATTACCTATTACACATCATTAATGAATTATATATGGATATTTTAAGATTTATAACCGCAGGAAGTGTTGATGACGGGAAAAGTACCCTTATCGGAAGACTGCTTTACGATAGCAAAAGTATTTTACAGGATCAGTTGGAAGTTCTGGAAAAACATTCAAAAAACAAAAATGAAGATGGGGTAGATCTCGCACTTTTAACGGATGGTTTGCGTGCAGAAAGAGAACAGGGAATTACCATTGATGTTGCTTACAGGTATTTTTCAACACCCAAAAGGAAATTCATAATTGCAGATGCTCCGGGACACGTTCAGTATACACGGAATATGATTACCGGTGCTTCCAATTCCGACTTAATGATCATACTGGTTGATGCCCGTAAAGGAGTAATTGAGCAGACCAGAAGACATTCCATCATCGCATCATTGTTGAAATTGAAAAAAGTGGTTGTAGCCATTAATAAAATGGATATGATCGACTATTCAGAAGAAGTATATGAAGAGATAAAAGCAGAATATTCAAAAGTTGCAGAAAATCTGGGATTGAACAATGTGAGCTATTTTCCGATTTCTGCGCTTAAAGGAGATAATATTGTGTCATTATCGCCTAAAACAAACTGGTATGAAGGAAGCTCTCTTCTGGAATATCTGGAGAATGTAGAGCTCGATGAAGAATCTGAAAATGGAAATCGTTTCCAGGTTCAATATGTTATTCGCCCACAAACGGAAGAATTGCACGATTATCGTGGATATGCGGGAAAGATTGTAAGCGGGCATTTTCAAAAAGGAGATACAGTTCATATCCTTCCGGCAGGTTTTGCCACTCATATATCCAAAATTGAAATTAATGGAGCGGAAGTGGATAAAGCGTTTGAGGGACAACCTGTGGTTCTGCATATATCAGATGATTTGGATATCAGCAGAGGTGATTTCTTCACTACGACAGAGCACCTTCCTTATGTTGAAAAAGACGTAGAGGTTTTATTATGCTGGCTCGATCAAAAATCGCTTCAGCCGGGAAATAAATACCTGTTGCAGCATCACAGTAGAGTAATAAAAACAGTAGTGAAAGCAATAGACTATAAAATTAATGTCAATACCCTTGCGCAGGAAAAGGCAGAAGGAGACATCAGGCTTAATGAAATTGTAAAAGTTACCCTTAGAACTGCTCAGCCGTTGGTTTTTGACAGTTTTATCAATAATAAACAGACAGGGGCAGCCATTCTGGTGGATGAAACTTCTAATTCAACAGTCGCAGCGTGCATAATCCAATAGATGATGGAGAGGTCAAATTATTTTATTGAAAAGATTTTTAAAAAGAAACAAAACAATGTTCTCGTTTTTTTGGATAAGAATACAACGGAAGTGTTTGTTGAAGAACTATATAAAGTATTGTTTCTTCCACAGCACATCAATACTGAAGATAAATTAAAAGAAGATTTTGCAAGATTACATAGCACTCTTTTAAACCTGATTGAAAGTATTGCTGATGACAAAATTCTTGCTAAAAAACAAACGGATCAGTTTTTTGATTCCTTACCTGAAATATATGATCAGCTGATCTTAGATGCAGAAGTGATTCTTGAATTTGATCCGGCTACAGAATCTCTGGAAGAAATTCTTCTGGCGTATCCTGGATATTTTGCCACCTATGTTTACCGGATCTCACATAAGCTTTGGAAGCAGGGAATAAGAATATTGCCCCGTATTATTTCGGAGTATGCACATAGCAAAACAGGAATAGACATTCATCCCGGAGCAGAAATAGGAAACCATTTCTTTATCGATCATGGAACCGGAATTGTGATCGGGGAAACCACGGTTATAGGAAATCATGTAAAAATATATCAGGGAGTAACCCTCGGTGCTCTTCATGTTTCCAAAGAAAAAGCAAACAAAAAAAGGCACCCGAATATTGAAGATCATGTCATTATCTATTCCGGAGCCACCATTTTAGGAGGAAATACAACGATAGGCAGAGAAAGTATTATCGGAGGAAATGTCTGGATTACACAGAATGTTCCTGCTCATTCTCTGGTTTATCATAAAAGTGAAATAAAAATCAAGGACAACAGCTCATTGCCGGAATCCTTAACCTTTGTTATATAAAAAGAAGTAAAGAAAAAATAAAAATTGAAACGGTATGAAATTCCAAAACACATTAGAAACAATCGGGAATACACCAGTAGTAAAAATCAATAAGCTTTTCAATTCAGATCATGAGATTTGGATTAAACTGGAAAAAAGTAATCCGGGAGGAAGCATCAAAGACAGAATTGCATTAGCTATGATCGAAGATGCGGAAGCCAAAGGATTACTGAACAAAGAAAGTGTCATTATAGAACCTACAAGTGGAAACACAGGAATCGGGCTTTCTTTGGTAGCAGCAGTAAAAGGATATAAGCTTATTCTGGTCATGCCCGAAAGTATGAGTGTGGAGCGCCGTAAAATTATGGAAGCTTACGGAGCAGAATTTGTACTGACTCCAAGAGAAAAGGGGATGAAAGGAGCTATTGAAAAAGCAAATGAACTGGCTCTGGAAACTCCCAATTCATGGATTCCTAAACAGTTTGACAATCCTGCCAATGTAAAAGTTCATGTAGAAACAACGGCACAGGAAATTTTAAACGATTTTCCTGACGGGTTGGATTTCATTATTACCGGAGTAGGAACTGGAGGTCACATCACAGGAATTGCAAAAGTACTGAAACAAAAATACCCTGATCTTAAAGTAATTGCTGTAGAGCCTGAATTGTCACCCGTTTTAAGTGGTGGAGAACCTGCACCGCATCCCTTACAAGGTTTAGGAGCCGGATTTATTCCATCTATATTGGATACAGCTCTTCTGGACGGAATCATTAAAATTGGAAAAGAAGAAGCTTTTGAATATGCCATTCATGCAGGTAAAAAAGAAGGCTTGTTTGTAGGAATTTCCACAGGCGCAGCCTTAGCCGCAGTAGCCAAACAACTTCCGGAAATACCATCAGGATCAAAAATATTAACGATTAATTACGATACGGGCGAAAGATACCTCTCTATTGAAGGGCTTTTCTAAACTTTAATACACAGACTTAGAATGAATAACATTATTAAAACACCAAAGGTTTACCTTATCGGTGCAGGACCCGGCAACCCTGATCTCATCACTGTAAAAGCGGTTAAAGCGATTGCTGAAGCAGATATTATTTTGTCCGATCGCTTGGTTAGTCCCGAAATTTTGGAACAGTATGCCAGTAAAAATGCAGAAATCATATATGTTGGTAAAGAATGTAGCAAAAATGCATCCACACCTCAATCTCTGATCAACGAATTAATGATTAAATATGCCTTTCAAAATAAAACCGTAGCAAGGCTTAAAGGAGGTGATGTTTCTATTTTCTCCAATATTCTGGATGAGTTACAAACCTTGAAACAAAATAAAATTTCATACGAGATTATTCCAGGGATTACAGCAGCTTTAGGAGCGGCAGCTTATGCCGGAATGCCTCTTACGGCAAGGAATTATGCAACCTCGGTACGGTTTCTTACATATTATAAATCTGAAATCCTTGATGAGAATTATTGGAATGAATTAGCAGTGACCAATGACACCCTTGTATTTTATATGTCTAAAGGAAATCTTTCGGCGCTTGTAGATAAATTCATGGAGCTCAATATTTCCAGAGATAAAAAAATCGCTGTTATCGAACAGGCAACCACGCCTTATCAAAAAGTGTATACTTCCTCTTTTGAAGATTTTAATGAAAAATTAGCCCATAAAAACTTTGCTTCCCCTTCATTGGTGATCATTGGCAAAGTAGTCCATCTTTATGAAGAATTTTCCTGGCTGGAAAATACGGAACAGGAAGGGGTATACTTTAAATCTGTAGTCAACGGAAGTCTCACCCCAACAACTCAAAATCTTTTTCAATATGCTGTCTGAAACTAAATTCAATATCCTCAAACAACTATCAGGTGATTTTTCAAGAGATGAAACGATCTGGGCAAGCGGTTATTTAGCCGGGTTAGCCGGAACGCCAATCGCTACTGTTCAGCCTATTTTACAAAGTAATCCGGTCAATGAAATTACTGTAAAGAAAATAACACTTGCGTACGGTACAGAAACCGGAAACAGTAAAAAGTTGGCTACAGAACTTGCTGCAAGTATTAAGAAAAAAGGAATCCAGGTGAAACTGGCGGATCTTTCCCAATATAAACCAAAAGACCTTCTAAAAGAGGAATTTTTCTTTGTGGTCATCAGTACACAGGGAGAAGGAGAACCACCAATTTTAGCTAAGAAATTCTATGAACACATTCATGAGAATGAATTGATCCTTAATCAGCTTAAATTTGGAATTCTTGCTTTAGGTGACAGCAGTTATCCTCAGTTTTGCAAAACAGGGGAAGACATTGATTCCCGTTTTGAAATTTTGGGAGCAGAACGTATTGTTCCTTTGAAAAAATGTGATATCGATTATGAAAAAGAGGCCCATCAATGGATTGAGCATATTTTTGAAGTGATTACAAAAACTTCAATAAAAAGTAAGCAGATTGTTTCAGTTCCGAAAGTTTCAACAGGAAGAAAGAAATACCACGGAACGGTTTCCAATATCATCAACCTCAATGATATTACTTCCGAAAAAGAAACCTATCACATTGAAATAGAATCTGATGAATCTATTGTTTATAACCCAGGTGATGCATTGGGAATCATTCCTTTCAACTCCAAAATTATAGTGAATGAAATTATTTCATTGACAGGAATTGATCCGGAAAAACAGATTGAAACTTCAAAAGTAACCGCCAGTGTAGACGAACTTCTGTATAAACATCTTAATATCAGCTATCTTCTGAAAACTACGGTAGCTCAATATGCTGAAATCACAGAACATCAGATTCCGGAAGTCCGTTTAAGTCTTCTTGATCTCCTGAAAATATATCCGGTTAAAAATGCTGCTCAATTCGAAGAAGTTATTACCATTCTTACCAGTCAGGCACCCCGTTTATATTCGGTTTCTTCCTCTCCGGAAGCGCATGGTGATACCGAAATTCACATCACAGTCACTAAGTCGGAATACCTTATAGATGATCAAAAACAAAACGGATTATGCAGTGGACTTCTCAGCGGTTTTCAAGAGGGAGACCAGTTTGAATTTTACATTCAGGAAGCCAAACACTTTAAACTTCCTCAGCCGGATAAAGACATTATTATGATCGGTCCGGGAACAGGAATCGCTCCTTTCAGATCCTTTTTGTGGGAACGGGACGCAGTAGGTGCAGAAGGAAGAAACTGGCTGTTTTTCGGAGACCGGAATTTTGTTTCGGACTTCCTTTATCAGTCGGAAATCCAGGATTTTCTTAAAACAGAGACTTTAACTCATCTGGATGTTGCGTTTTCCAGAGATACTGCCCAAAAAGTGTATGTACAACATAAGCTGGAACAAAAGGCCCAGGAAGTTTTTCATTGGCTGGAAGCGGGGGCTTCTTTATATGTCTGCGGAACCAAAGATCCGATGAGCAGGGATGTAGAGGAAACTCTTTTAAATATTATCCAAAATCAGGGAAAACGAAACATAGAAGAAGCTAAAATCTATCTTGAAGAATTGGAATTTAACGGGCGATATGCCAAAGATGTGTATTAATTGTATTCTGAAATAAAGTAAAAAGTAAAAAATGAGTAATAAAGATAATCTTTCACCGGTAGAAAGAATCAAAACCGGGAGCAATGGGCTTCGAGGAACCTTGAAGGAAAGTCTCTCCGATGAATTTACCGGAGCGATACGTGAAGATGATCAAACCCTTATTAAATTTCACGGGATGTATCAGCAGGATGATCGTGACAGGCGAGAAGAGCGTGTAGCTAAAAAATTGGAATGGCTGTATTCGTACATGATAAGACTAAGGCTTCCGGGAGGTTTCTTAACTCCGGAACAATGGATTGGATTGAATGAAGTCGCCGGGAAACATTCTACAGGAACTATAAAAATAACAACGAGGCAAACCATTCAGCTTCATGGTATTCTGAAGTCTCATTTAAGACCAACCATCCAACAATTCAATCTGCAGCACCTGGATTCTATTGCCGCATGTGGTGACGTGAACAGAAATGTAACCTGTACCTCCAATCCTTCTGAATCACCTTTACATCAGGAAGTGTATGAATTAGCCGGAAAAATAAGTGAAATGTGTTTGCCAAAAACCCAATCTTATTATGATATCTGGATAGATGATGAATTGTTAATAGACAGAAAGGCAGAGGAAGATCCGTTATATCAGGACAGGTATTTACCTAGAAAATTAAAGATCGGAATCGCTATTCCGCCTAACAATGATGTAGATGTATTCATTAATGATATTGCATTGATCGCAATTATCGAAAACAATAAAGTGGTTGGATATACTATTGCAGCAGGAGGTGGATTGGGAGCTACCCATGGAAATGAAGCCACATATCCACGTCTGGCTTCTGTACTTGGATTTGTGGATACGGAAGAAAAAGCTTTAAAGGTCGTATATGAGATCATCACCGTACAGCGTGATTTTGGAAACAGAAGCGATAGAAAACTATCAAGACTTAAATATACTATTGATAAACTTGGGATAGACGGATACAGAACAGAGGTAGAAAAAAGAACAGGCTTCCCTTTTGAACCTGCTAAAGAATTTAAATTTGAGCAAAGAAAAGACCGTTACGGCTGGGTACAGAATCATGAAGGAAAATGGTTTTATACTGTATTTGTTGAGCATGGAAGAGTGCTTGATACCAATGAATATCCTTTAAAATCAGGGTTATTAAAGATCGCTGAAACCGGAAAAGTTAATTTTCGTTTTACCTGCAATCAAAACCTTATTCTGTCTGATATTGAAGAGGAAGATAAAAAAGACATCGAAAATCTTTTAAAAGAATTCGGGATTTCCGGCTATACTGAAAATTCAAGTGCACTGCGTAAAAACTCCGTTGCCTGTGTCGCTTTGAATACCTGTTCGCTGGCTTTGGCGGAAGCACAACGTTATTTACCGTCTTTAGTCACAAAAATAGAACCTGTTCTTGAAAAATACGGCCTTTTGGAGGAAGATATCACTATTCGTATGACAGGATGCCCGAACGGTTGCGGAAGATCTCCTAATGCAGAAATCGGATTTGTAGGGACTGCTTATGGGAAATATAACCTGCATATCGGAGGCGATCGATTGGGATTGCGTCTCAATACAAAATTTAAAGAAAATATCGGCGAAGAGGAAATCCTTGAAACTCTTGATAAGCTATTGGGGATTTATATAAAAGAAAAACGTACAGACGAAACGTTTGGTGATTTCTCCTATCGTTATTTACAAACCATAAAATAAATATATGATCAATATTCTTTACCGTCAGACAAATCTCAGGAAATATTATCATGAGTTTTTAGGGATACGAATGTGTATGTGCAGTTTATCATAAATATCACAACACATTCCTATTAACCTAAAAAATGACCATCAATGAAACATAACAGACAGAACCATGTTCTGCCCAAAACAGCTATTCTATTATTTACATTTCTATTTATTAATTTCTTCCAGGCCCAGCAACAGCTTATAGAAGTAAGCGGAATTATTAAACATTTTGATACTCAGAAAGGGATTGCCGGAGTGCAGATACAGGTTGAAAATACGCAGGATATTGCACAAACAGATCAGGAAGGTCAGTTCAGATTAAGAACCAGAGTAAAAATACCTTTCAGAATTGTGATCAGTAAAGAAGGTTTTATAAGCCAGACTGTGGAAATTCTTTCCCTATCCAATAAAATCGCGATAGAGCTGAATCCTCAGAACACCATCATTAATGAAGTAGTGATTTCTGCATCTCGTGTTCCTGAAAAAGTATTAAGATCGCCCATTGCTATTGAGAAAATAGACATCAAAACCATCCGTGAAAGTCCGGCTTCCTCATTCTACGAAACCTTAGAGAATGTAAAAGGATTACAGCTCTTAACTTCGAGTCTTACCTTAAAAGTTCCCAATTCAAGAGGTTTCAACTCTCCTAACAATTTCCGCTTTATGCAATTGGTGGACGGAGTAGATGTTCAGTCTGCAACATTAGGGGTTCCGTTAGGAAATGCTATCGGACCAACGGAACTGGATATTCAGTCAATGGAAGTAACTCCCGGTGCGGCTTCTGCATTGTACGGAATGAATGCTATTAATGGATTAGCCAGTCTTCAGACTAAAGATCCGTTCACTTCCGAAGGGTTGAGTGTATATTTTCGTGGCGGAGTGAATCATGTTGACAATCTCCATCATCAAACTGCTCCTTTGGGAGAAAGTGCGATAAGATTTGCTAAGGCTTTCAATAAAAATTTAGCCATAAAAGTCAACGCTTCATATTTCAATGGAATTGATTGGATTTCGGATAATCAAACCGATCAGAACCCTAATTCACTGATTACGGCAAATCCTAAATTTTCTTTAAGCAATAATCCTGCGGAAGACCTTTGGAATAAATATGGAGATGAAAGAAACAACAGAGTAGCGGTAAAAGTAAATTATAATGGAAAACCAACAACTTTTAATGTTTCAAGGACAGGATATCTTGAGAAAGATTTGGTAAGCCCGGAAGTGAAAAATATTAAATTCGATGCAGGGTTATATTATCGTTTCGGTGATCAGTGGAGAACTTCTTATGTGTATCGCTATGGGTTATTGGATGGAACATTTCAAAGAGGAAACAAGATCCGACTGCAAAATGCAACAGTTCAGAACCATAAAGTTGAGCTTACCGGAAAAGAGCTTACATTCAGAGCCTATGTATCTATAGAAAATACAGGAGATTCTTACAATCTTAAACCTTTAGCCGATAATCTAGATCTTACGAATCTTTCTAACACGAACTGGAGAAATATATTTCAGTCTGCCTTACAAAACAACCTTAATACAGGAGCAAGCCTTAATGATGCTTTTATTTTGGCAAGACAGGAAGCCGACAAAAACAGGGTAGTTCCCGGAACCGCTGCTTTTGAACAGTTAAAAAATACCATTATTGGTATCAATAACTGGGATTCTGCGAATGGAGGAATTGCAGGTGCTCCGGCAACAGGAGGAGCAAAGTTGGAGCAGAAATCCCGTTTTTACCAGGGAGAACTTACGTATGATTTTAGCAGACTGGTAAAAGTATTCAACCTTTTGGCTGGGATTGATTACCGTTTGTATAGCATAACTCCGGATGGAAACAACTTTGTGGATTTTGACAGACCTGTAAGTGAAAGAAATATTCCTTTATCTGACGGTACTTTCGGTAAAGACGTGATCTATCAGAAATACGGGATTTTTGCACAGCTTACCAAAACATTTTTTGAAGATAAACTGAAAGTGAATATAGCATTGCGTGTTGATAGAAATCCTGAATTTGAAGCTAAATTCAACCCTAGAATAAGTGTGGTGTATTCCCCTGTGAACCAGCACAATTTTAGAGCGTCCTTTCAAAACGGATTCCGTTTTCCGTCATTATTTGAAGCGCTTTCCTTTGTGAATAACGGGAATGTAAGGAGAGTAGGAGGGCTTACTAAAGTGAATGAAGGATTAGGATACTTGGAAAACTCATATACGCTGGCTTCTATTGATAAGTTTACCTCGGCTGTTAATGCAGCAGTAGATGGAGGAGCCTCTCAAAACCAGGCGGCGTTGGACAACAGAAATCTTTTAGTAGTGGCCAATTTGCAAAAGCTACAGCCTGAAAAGATTAATTCTTTTGAAGTAGGGTATAAATCAGTGTTTTTTAATAACAAGTTGGTTATCGACTGGGACTTTTATTATAACATCTATGAAGGCTTTCTGGGACAGGTAGAAGTATCAGTTCCTAAAAATGCTAAAGTAGGAACGGATCAGGCAGTTCTTGATATGCTTGATCGAAGTAAGCAAGACAGATACAGAGTCTATACTAACAGCAACAGGACGTATAAAAGCTACGGAACATCTGTAGGAATCCGCTATAATCTTGTCAAAAATTATAATATCAATGCGAATGTATCGTATAATGATCTTATAACGTCTAATAGATCAGATCTTTTTATCACTTCTTTCAATACTCCAAAATGGACGGTAAATGTAAGTGTTGGGAACAGGGAAATTATTAAGAATATAGGTTTTTCCATTGTCGCAAGATGGCAGGATGCATTCTTATGGGAAAGTCCGTTGGCTTCAGGAGATATTCCGGCCTACTACACGATCGATGCTCAAGCTACCTGGAGAATTCCTGAAATCCGAGCTCAAATAAAAGTAGGAGCAACCAACTTATTGAACCGTCGTTATTTTCAATATGCAGCAGGACCGGAAATCGGAGGGTTGTATTATTTAGCCTTCACTTATGATTTAAAACTGTAATCAAGATGAGCAATACTTTATACCCCGTATTTTTGAAGCTCGAAAAGCTTTCATTGCTGATTATTGGAGGCGGAAAAATTGCGTTGGAAAAACTGCAGTCTGTTTTGGGCAATTCTCCGGGTACACCTATTAAATTAGTTGCTAAAGAAATTATGCCTGAAGTTAAAACTTTGCAGGAGATCTATCCGAACCTGATCTTACATGAAAGAGCTTATCATGATAATGATTTCAGTAATGTAGACCTTGTAATTGCAGCAGTGAATAATATTTCTTTAGCTGAGCATATCCGAAGTCATGCTCATTCTTATAATATACTCGTAAATATTGCCGACAAACCGGAATTATGTGATTTTTATTTAGGTTCAATTGTCCGAAAAGGAGACCTGAAAATTGCGGTTTCCACCAACGGAAAATCTCCAACTATTGCCAAAAGAGTCCGTGAAATTTTGACAGAAAGTATTCCCGATGAAATGGATAATGTATTGGACAATATGCAGGATATTCGCAATCAATTAAAAGGAGATTTCGATTACAAAGTAAAAGAGCTCAACAGGCTCACCACACAATATCTGGAAGAAGAAAAGGAGCGTGTTCTTCCATTCGATCTGGAAATAGAAAAACTGATCCAAATCACCAAAAAAGTCCAGAAAAGAGCGAATATTTATTTAGGAATTATAGGTGTCTTAATTCTTTTTGGAGTATTGGGGGGAATTATTTATCATTTTGAACTTTTAGGAGATATTCAGGTTTTTCTTGATAAGGATGGTCATATTTTTTACTGGATGTTGCTGGCTGGCTTTTTAGCAGAAATTGTTGCAGGATCTATGGGAATGGGATATGGTGTAATTTGTACAACCATATTATTATTGCTTAATGTTCCGCCACCGGTGATCAGCGCAAGTATACATTCTGCAGAATCATTTACTACTGCTGCGGGTGGTATTAGTCACTATAAGCTGGGAAATGTAAATAAAAAAATGGTTTTTGTATTATTTCCTTTGGCTATTGTAGGTTCTATTGTGGGAGCATTAACGTTATCTCATTACGGCGAATATTATGCCCATATTGTAAAGCCTATCATTGCTTGTTACACATTATATTTAGGGTTGAATATTTTAAAAAATGCATTTAAAGAGAAAAACACAGACCGTGTTAAAACCAAAAGAACAACCAATCTCAGAATATTAGGATTCATTGGCGGATTTATTGATTCTTTTGCAGGAGGTGGATGGGGTCCGTTGGTGACGGGAACACTGATCAAAGAGGGAAGAACCCCAAGATATGTAGTGGGAAGCTCAACTATCGCTAAGTTCCTGCTTACGATAACAAGTGCAATTACCTTTATTTTTACGATTGGTATCCATCATTGGAATATTGTGTTGGGACTTTTGCTGGGGGGAGTCTTTACCGCTCCATTTTCAGCCATGCTTACTTCCAAGCTGCCTACAAAGAAAATGTTTGTGGTGGTAGGGATTGTGGTAATTATCATGAGCATTATTACCATTATCAAATCATTAATATAAAAGTTGTAGTTCTTATTCAAGAGTACATAGGTTTTATTTTTGATCTTGATTTTTACTAATAAGCCCAACTTCAAAAATTTAAAGTTGGGCTTATCGTAGAAAATATTAAAAAACTAATGAAAAACCTTTTTTAGAAAATAGAACGGTTATTAGAGCCTAAAGCCATATAGAGATTAATACGCTCAATTCGTTGTTGTAAGTCGAGATCGATCGAATTCATTTCTTTTTTGATAAGGTCTCTTTGTCTTTGAATAAGAGTGAAATTATTATTATTTCCCACTTTAATTTGTTTTTTGGTCAAAACAATATTCTCCTGAAGAGATGAGAGTGCCTGCTTCTGGAAAATATTTTGCTTCTCTATGGAGCTAAGATTTGCCAAAGCAGATTCTACTTCATTAAATGCTGTAAGGACAGATTTCGCATATCCTTCAACTGCTTCTTTTTGTTCTGAGGTTTTTACTTCAATATTCTTTTTGAGCTTTCCACTATTGAAGATTGGGGTAACCAAACCTCCACCGATCTTGAGGAGCGGATTAGAAAAAAGATTATTGATTCCTTCAACATTCGTTTCAGCTGCCCCAAAAGAAGTACTGATATTGATAGAAGGTAATCTTGCTGCTTTGGCCTCTTGTACTTCATAAAAAGAGCGTTCTATTTGAAATTGCTGAGCCATCACATCAGATCTTTTTTCTAAAAGGGATAAAGGAAAAACCTCCGGAATTTCATTTTGTAAAGATGAAAATTGTCCATTTATCTTAAGTAATCCTTCAGGATATTTTCCACAAAGCATTTCCAGACTTCTTCGGGATTGGCTATTCGCATTTTTAATTTTTTCCAGATAAGATTGGAGTAAAACAACTTCAGCTTTAATATTGGATATATCTAATGCATTAGCCGTTCCTACCTTTTGCTGAACGGAATATATTTTTTCCAGATCCTGAGTTTTTGTAATATACTCTGTAATCTTCTGTTCCTGGTATTGTCCTGCAATATTCAGATAATAGGCTTTAGCAATCATGGCTGCTACTGATTGCTCCAGCATCTTTTGCTGAAATGCTGCGGAGTAATACCGGCTTACACTGGCCATTTGTCCGGATTTGTTCTTTCCCCAAAGATCAAGCTCCCAATTTGCTTTAAGCTGCAGGTTTCCGATGTGGCTACCGCTTACCAAATTATTATTGGTATTGGCAAGAGCATTAACGGTAGGGTAGAGGTTGCTTCCCGCAATGTCCATTGCTAATTCTATCTGATTGAGCTTTTCCTTTGAAATAATAATATCTGCATTGTGTACAAGTCCTTCACGAATAAGGTTTTCTAATTCAGATGTCTTCAGCTCTGTAATCCAATCGTATGAAAAATCTGCAATATGCTGGTTTTTGTCTTGTACCCATTTATCGGAGATTTCAACATTGGCTTTTATTTCACTTGTATTTTTTAAAGCATCCACAGTTTCCGGGGTCGCATTTTTATAGCCGATGCAAGAGGTCAGACTCAAAAGAATGATCGCACTTATCCCTAATTTTTTTACCATGTTAGTGAAGTTTAGGGATTAAGTAATTGATCTTACTGCTCACTCGTACCATTACTTTTCGGATGAGGTGCAGCGGTTTGATATGATCTGAATAGATTACGGCAGTTCCACGAGATCCAACGGTAAGAGAATGTTCTGCATCTTCCAAAACAAACTTGGCGATAAGTTTACCATCGGTTTCAGGTAATTGTCTGGCTGTATCGGGAATACCGGCAGTGGTACCGTTACCTCCAAGCATACCGCCTGCATTGTTCATAATACCCTGGCTTGTAGCATCAATTACATATTCTAGCTTTGCTTTTACTACCTTACCCGGCTCTGTTTTTAAGGCGATTTCTACTTCATTGCCCTTTTTTACAGATTCTAATTCATTTTGAGAGAAAAATCCAATGACAGATTGTTGCTTTTGGATCAGAACAAACGCAGATTTAAAAGGAGCCATTATAGCGCCTTCATTAAGCTGTACATTGGGAATAATTCCATCAGTTGGAGCCACGACAACAGTTTGGGAAAGATTCCATTTAGCCTGTTCTAATTTTGCTTTAATCTGAGATACCGAAGAGTTTTCGCCATCATAAGAAGCATTATATTTAGTTTCTAAAGAGCTTTTTGAAGATTGTGCAGCACTGATTCTGGACTGCAAATCCTGAGCACTTGCCATGGCTTGTTCAAGATCGAATTTATTGGCAGCACCTGCAGCCACCAATTCCTGGTATTGATTCACTCGTTTATTGGCTAAAGCCAATTGAGACTGAAGACTGCTGATATTTTTACCGGAAGCTTCAATATCTGAGGTATAAGACGATACATTGGCCTTCATGCTGCTGAGTTGTGCTTCCAGTGATTTGATTTCCTGCTTAAAAGGTTCGGGATCTAAAACAAATAAAGTATCTCCTTTTTTAACTTCCTGATTGGTTTTTACATACACCTTTTTTACTTTACCCAAAATTTGGGTGGAAATATCAACACTACGATTACCCACTTTTACATCTGAGGTGATAGGGCAGAAGTAATTAAGGCTTAATATTAAAGCAATAGATCCGAAAATAGGAAGGGAGAATACCACAACTTGTGTAGTAAAAGTCCAGGGGATGAGTTTAAGTTTTTTTATAAGGAGCCAACAGATGCCGGCATATATTCCGATTAATAATTCTAACATAGTATTTTATTCTTGAGGGTTTTGTATAGGTTCTGATAAAGGTTCTTCTTCTTCTTCTGCTGCTGGCTCGGAGATTATTTTTTTATCTTTCGAATAATCATAATTGGCCCAAATAAGAGCAACAGGCCATAGCAGTCCACCGAAAACCAGTGAAAGCAGGCACATACTTTTGATGGCGTTGAGCTGAGGATGGTTCTTCTTTTCCGCTACCTTTTCAGGATAAATATGAACTTTCCAAAACAGATAAATGCCGGCAAACGGTAAGATGAGTAAGATGATCCAGGATGCTGTATCCGCAATGGAGTCTTCTATCGTTCCTGTTGAAGCATATGTAAAACCACAACCCAGGAGTAAACATAATATTGTGAGATATTTTTGCATAAAATGTAAAAGAATAAGGGGTAAAAAACTCGGTATTACTTTTGTTGCAATACCGAGAACCATGAATGGTTGATTAAAAACTAATTTGTTCCGTAATCTTCACGAATAGCCTTGCGAAGAAAATCGGCATTTTCATGATATATTTTTATTTGCTGAGGGCTAAGAACCTGATCGAAAACTTGATCTGCATTCTTTAAACTTTTTTGAAGCTTTCGTTGTGCCTTCTTCCTTCCTCGATTGTTGCCGGCGGAGAAATAAGCATCTAATTCCGGTCGTATGCCTTCAACTACCTTTCTGTTAATATTGAAAACCGTTTCCATCTGGTCTTGGGTCAGATCCAGCATTTGAAACATAATAAAAGTTCTGAAAGTTGCTGCGCGGGCAATCTTGTCTTCATAAAATAAATCATATTGTGCCGGAGAAAGAACTTTGTACAAGGCAGCATTTCGATCTTTGAGAATTTGAACGAAATCTTTCATGTTGTCTGCCTGTGAAGTAGATAAACCGGCTCTTTTTTGGTCTAGGTCTTCTAGTGCAAGGGCAGATTGCAGATTGATCTGATAAATCTGTTGTGACTGATCAGCGGTCATTGTAAGAAATGACATTTCAGAAGTGATGTATTCACTGATTTGTTCTGCCGGGCTTGTTTGTGCTTTCGCATCAATACCCGTAAAAGTCATCAATAAGCTAAAGATGCTTACGGTAAGAATGTTTTTGTTCATTGTTTTTGTTTTAATCATTTACAGTCATGGAAAACACTGTAATTATTTGTTGTACAGTATTTTGATGCTGCGAAATTAAAACGAACAAACCTGAAAAAAGTATTCCTAAGTTATTTTTTTGGATGTTGTTTTTTCTGTATGCGGGCTGTTAATCTTGACAGAGAATTAGGGGTAATTCCCAGAAAACTAGCAACATATTTACGGTTGGCATTCCGTGTGGTAAAAGGTCGGTCTTTTAAAAAAACTTCGTATCGCAGATCCGGAGAATGGGTGCAAAGTTGCTCTGTTCGAAGTCGCAATACATTGATTACATTTTTAAGAGAATGAATATATAAATTGTAAATTCCGCGGTGGGTAAATGCCAGTTCTTCAAATTTTTGTCTGTCGAAAAGTAAAATTTCAGAATCTACAACCGCTTCAATATGATATTTAGAGGTTCGGTGACCCTCATAAAATTCCGGGATACCAACCAGAGCATGCTCTTTTTCTGAAGGAAGAAAAAGATTGTTTTCTGTACCCACTTCATTGTCAAAATACCATCTCATTAATCCGTTTTTTAAAACGAATAGCTGATCAAAATGACTTCCGGGCTCATACAGCTTTTCTTTTTTAGATAAACGCAGAGACGTACAAATTGCTGCTAATGCAGATAATTCCTGATTAGTTAAATTTTTAAAAATCTCAATTTGCGATAATTGATGATGGTCTTGCATACCCGAGAAATATAAGTAAAGATACTTATTTTTTTATGTTTTTATTTCGATGCAAAATATAAAAAAAGGAAAGAAAATAAAAACTAATTAAACAAAGCCTTAAACTCCATCAGAGAAATTAAATGGATTGAATTGAGTTCCATAAATAAAGGCTAAAAAGATCAGTCTTTTTAGCCTTATTGTATCATTAGAAAATATTGTTTTGAGATGATGATTTAATTATGATCTGTAGGTTCCCATAATTCTATTTTATTTCCTTCCATATCCAAAATATGAATGAATTTTCCATAATCAAACGTCTGAATTTCATCAAGAATAGTCACATTTTCTTTTTTTAATTCTTCTACTAATGCCTCCAGATTTTCTACTCTGTAATTGATCATGAATTCTTTGACAGCAGGTTCAAAATAGGTTGTATTTTCTGCAAATGGAGCCCATTGTGTGGTCCCTTTTTTCGAAGGGTCTTCTTCTTCGCGCCATTCAAAACTTGTTCCGTAAGGACTTGTATTGAATCCTAAGTGGGTCTTATACCATTCGTTCATTGCATTAGGATCTTTACACTTAAAGAAAATTCCGCCTATTCCTGTTACTTTTTTCATTGTTGTAAGGTTGTTTTATAGGAGGGGAAGATAACAAAAATATGATGTATAAGCTTATTCTAGGTTTTTTTTCATTTTTTAATTTGGAAAATATTTTATAAAGCTCATATTCAATTACTTTTTTAATTATTTACCTTTGGAAAGCAGTTAGAATAAAATAACCACCTTTACTGTTTGGTCTAAGTACAATTCTTGCATTAGTTCAATCATTAATATTACTTTAGTCCCTCATCTCATCTTCATTAGGTGGTCGTACTTGATTTACAAACCTTTCTTCTATTGCTCCAAATTTTACAAAATTAATTTTTGCTTCGTTTAAACTTACTCTATTTGCTCCGCCTTGATAGCTGGAGTCATTAAGCTGGACGCCATCATCTTCCCAATAACACACTGGGCAAATTTGAAAAGTATTATCTGCTCTTTGCTCTAATGTAAAATATCCACAACATGGACATTTATACTTCCTAATAATATTATTTTCCATACATTTGAAATTGTTTAAAGTAATAGTCCATTCCATTAGTTGGACGGAAGAATGTTTCAATATGCCCCCCTCGCTGCCGCGCGAATCCTTTCGTGTGGCTAAGAAAATTATAAATCAAACATTCTAAAAACTATAATATCATCCAAAAGTCCTTTTTCATTAGAATAATCAACCGCACTGCTATATTTATAATCTTCTGCACGAAAAACTAAACCTGCTTCAACAGGGTTTTGATGGATATAGTTAATTTTCTGACTGATAACTTTATTACTCCATAATTCAATAGGTTTATTATCATGTCGCCAAAATTGATATTTGTTAACATTTGAGCTTTTTGTACCTTCTTTTAAAAAGTAATCCAATAAGATTTCTCTTCTGCTTTCCTTAGGATTTTCTTTAATAGCCATTACAATTGAATTACTTGTAAACCTTTTCAAATCTCCAATCAATAACTCTGGTTTCTGTTTGTTTATACTTCTAAAAACCAAATGCACATGACTGGACATGATACACCAAGCATGAATTTCTAAATCTTTTGTTTTTTGGCAAAATCTTATACTTTCCAACAAAAGCTCTTTATACTCATTTCGGATAAATACATCAAGCCAACCTACTACAGCAAAGCTTATAAAATATAGTCCTTCTGGATTATGGAATTTATAATTTCTACTCATCACGATATGTTTTAGATAAAGATATAAAAATGCTAGTCTACAAAAAGTAATTATTAATAAAATGCCACACGAAAGGACTCGCGCGGCAGCGGGAGGGATAAGCTTATTCTAGGGATTTTTTTAATTTTTTACCATCCAGAGAAAACATAAAATTATATAACAAAAAAACCATCATAATTGATATGGGTTTTATTTTCAAAAGAGCGAAGCGCTCGCACCAGCTGGAGTTAAAGCTATTGTATTATACAAATTTTTTTATTTTTTTCGGAAGTATAATAATGATTATATTCAATTATAGTTGAATCATTCAAAATATATTCATTGGGAGATTCGATACCATGTTGTATAAGATCACTAACAGGAATCACTCTAAATGTATAGCTTTTTCCTAACTTAATATTAGTACACTTTACTCCACTTTCTTTTTTAAATACTTCTATAACATCTTTATTATCTGATATTAATAGGAAAACTTCCGAATTCTCTCTAAAAGAGATTACTTTTCTTTTAATATTAAATGATTTTGAACTTATGGTTACTTTTTTTGCTTGACAAGCCCAAGTACATAAACTTAAAAAAAATAAAAAAACTATATTTTTCATGAAATTATTTTCTTACTCTTTTATCATTTTTATAAACCATTCTACAATGGTTTTGTTAATTTATCACTAATTCTAATATATGAAGAACGATCTTCAGTCATTTGTCTATGTTTTTTCTTCAAAAATAAACAAGAGTAGGGAAATACCTACTCTTGTTTTAAGATTATCTTTTTTAATGGGTTTTGAAAATCAATGATTTATTTTTTATAGCGCTTCCATCACTAACTCTGAAACATTACTTTCAAACCAATATATTTGTTGGCAGCATTACCTATAATTAGGAAGTACATTTAACAAGAAAAACTATAAATACTAGTATTACCAAAACACCTATAAAATATCTATAAAATACCTTGATCCACTTTCTTTTTCGCTATTAATAATTTCTCTATAACCACGCTTGTCACCTATTAATTTTCTTAACAAGAAATAAACATTATCTCTTCTTCGTTCCAAAATTTTTCCAGGAATACTGCTTCCATATTTTTATTTAGGGCTTAAAAATTGCTGGTTCATGATTTTTTATTATTCCTTTAAAAAATCTTCAAAAGAATTTCCGAATTCTTCGTCTAACCCTTTTGCTAAAGCAATACCTGAATTCGCAACTAATTCAAAATCAGAAGACTTATCAAGAATTTTAAATACAGTTTCTGTAATTTCAGAATCAAAAGACTCAGTAACAATGAATTTAGGATTATTAACAGAAAAAGAGCCTTTAATATGTTTACAGCCTGATATTACTAAATAAATAACTTCTTCTTTTTTATTTGAATATATTTTTAACCCTAATTTTGTATGACTAATATCGAACAGCCATATTCTTGCCTCATCTCCTTCATAATCAACTAAAATTTCATTTATTTCCTGTATTTTTGATGATATTTTCATAATACATTTTTATTTACTTATAAATTCTACTCCATTCCAAAGAACTTGATTTCCTCCTTTTATAAATGTTGTTTTATTTAATAATGCAGGTGTACTTAATATGTGATCAAATTCAAAATTTGTCATTCCTGGCTTATGATATAATGGGTTGAAGTTTGTCACCTCAAATCTAATACCAGCTGCATTTTCAGCGGCTTCTCTAAACGAGGATCTAAAGTGATATTTATCAAAAAGCGCTTTAGCCCAATCTACTTTAGTTAAACCTGCTTTTTGCCATTGTGCTTCCTGCCAAGTTATTGCACCTGTCCCTCTATGCAAAGCTAAATCTGCATTAATTCCCAAACCAATTATTTTTCCTTCTCCTTGTACTTCTTTTAAAGCCAGCCCTGGTTTTTTTAACGCAACAGCACCAAAAATCCCCGCAGCCATTGCGAGATACCTGTTCTTGGGCTCCCAAGTGCTCATCACTTGCCCCGCAATGTCAAAGATACCTAAAAAATCACCAGTTCCACCAATCATCGTTACTCCATGGTCATTTAACCTTCCAGCATTCATCATTAAGAAGAGCTGCCTTTCCTCTTCTAAAGCCTGACGGGAATTCATTTTTTCAACAAAAGCTTGTTGATTTGCAAGTATCTGCCAAGCCCAAGTTATACTACTAGGATCGCCTACCCAAGTTAGTGGTAAAGTTGCAGTACCTGCAACATCTCCGCCACCATTGACAACCCCAATATTAGCTAATAAACCATTGGTATAATCTTCACCCCAATTGATAAAATTGCCATCATAATCTATCGACTTCATGGCAGAGTTATTGGTAAATCCAGATCCCGTATTATACCAAGTTCCTTCATACTCCATCATGGAATCAATTGTAGACATTTCTAACATTCCATTAGGATCCGTAAACATGAGTGGGCTGTTAAAGCCATAACGATATGGAGTAAGATCCGAATTTTGCTCAGCCATTGGATCTACGGCAAACCATCTTCCGATATCCGCCATGTAAATTCTGGCTCCAAAATCATAAGCTCCAAATTCCTGCAGCTCTTTACCTCCGAATTTATATTTCACATAGCTTCCTGCTCCGAAATAGGCATTTCCGGTTTTCAGATGATTCATCCCGAAAGGATAGTAATCATTGTTGTCTTTAAGCTGAAGTCCACCTGCACTATTTCTGACAAAGCTTACCCTTACATTTCCTAAATGATCTATATATTGATATATATATTGATCATTTATATAATCATAAAATCCTTCCGCGGTAGGCAAAAATTGCAGATCCGCCGTCTTGGCCCCCAAAAGCCCTTTCGGTTCCGAATCAATTGAAAAAGCCTGTGGTTCCATTGCTCTTGCCGAGAACATTTGAGGGTCTCCACCACCTCCAGAACCGGGAGCTTCCACTTTAGTATACTGGAAGCCATCCAGATAATCTGTTGTAGTTTTTGTTGTTGTGGACCCCGTAATTCCTGAGATCACCGTGGTGTTTTCTTTTCTCAGCTTTGTCCCGGCAGCACTGTATTTTGTATTGATGGTAATGTCCTCAATACCGCTTCTGTTCAAGTGTAAATAATTGGAAAGATTAAGGAAATTGTACTTAATCGCATCAATACCTTTATCCGGCATTTCCGTCATATTTCCGTTCAGATCATACTTTATAAGCTGTCCTCCACCTTCATAACCGGTCTGGTTGTAAGAGTAATCATTAATATTTGTTGCCTGGTTTCCGTTATAATCATATACCAGATTATCAATCACAGTCGCAGTATTGCTTCCGTAAGCATTAACAGAAGTCCTGTAGAGGTTAGAAATATTTCCGTTCAGGTCATAATCCAGAGATTCTGTATTTTCTTTGCTGTACGGATTGTTCGGGTTCTGATAATAGCCTGCTGAAAGTCTGTTCAGCTTATCATAAGCATATCCATATCTTTTAGGAGTCAGAGATGGGTTTACGCCTATTGTTTCTACCGATCTCCAGTCTATTTCAGCTATATTTCCGTTGTATCTGGCGGTTACGTTTTTGTTTGGAAATAAGGCGGAATCAGGATTATCAATTCCCTGTTTCTGATTGTATTTTATTTTATAAGCAAACAGTTTCCCATCCAGATTCGCCACTTCCATCTGATCTCTGTTCACATCGGTAAGCCACCCTCTGATGTTGTAGGCATAGTCTATACTCTGCAGGTTGTTTCCTACTTTTTTATTTTTTAGCTGCGACAGCTCGTTGTAGGTATTATCCGTTAAAAGCTCTTCATTCGGGTTACCGTCTACTTTATGATAATGCTGAAGCAATCTGTTCTGAGGATCATACGTATATCTTTCTCTAACGGTAACTCCTGTTTCGCCCGATTTTCTTAGATGATAGGTATTGGCATTCTGAACCACACCAGCGAAATCCAGCAAAGATTCTGTTTGGGTATAGCCTCCCAAATGATTCACAGAATGAGAACCAATAGCTCTTCCCTCCATATCATACCAGATGAAATCTTTCGTCCAGCTGTCATCTTCTATATTTTTGGTATAGGTAGCCGTAGGCAGTGTTTTGGTGCTGACAGAAGAGTTTTGACTGTCCTGAGTCAATACATTCTGACCTAAAATCTGAGTAGGAATACTGACACCTGAAGGAAGCTGAGGATAGGTATCGTAATAATTCACGCTCAGAATCGTCATACTTCCTGTCGGAAAGGCATTTTGGGTATAATATACATCTATTCCATTCAGTGTGAATGGAGTTGAGCTCCTTTCTTCATTGTTTCCTGCATTGACCGTCATATTATTGAGTGCAGTCTGCATTGTAGATCTTGTGGCAGTACTCGCAAAAAAACCGGTGTACACAATTCTTCCGAATTGATCATATTTGCTAAACATCCACCCTTTCTTAGTAAAGTTATTGGTGGTGGTCCCCAATAGGGCATCCTGTGTAAGAACCAGTCTGTCTTGTTTATCATAAACAAGATATTCCCAACCTTTTCCCGGAATTCTTTTTTCTACCAATCTCCCGAATTCATCATAACGATACTGATAACAAAGACTGTTTCTTTTGGCTTCGTCAATGCCAGCTAAAACCGATGCTAACGGTGGAATGACAAATGCCAGTTGACCATATTCATTATAAATATAATAGGTATCTACATCCTGTGTTCCGTCATTTTTTCTGATAAGTACCGTCTGTCCTTTTCCATTTTTATATTCTGCAGTGGTATTGCCATCTTCATCAGTAACAGAAGTTTTGATTAAAGAATTGACAGGGTAGTATGCTCCTGTAGCACTTAACTGAGAATCTGTTCTGCTTTCTACCCATGTTGTCGTAATGCCATATTTTTTCACTTCAGTGGCAGAAGTATTGGTCTTATAAGTATATGTTACAGGTTTATCTGACCATGCATTCCCTACATTGTAGGCTTCTTTTACCCTAGCCAATGGAAGATTTTCCAACACCTGCTTAGAGTATATCTTTTCAGCTCCATAAATGTCAGGATTGGTTGCATTATCCAAAGGATTGTCATAGAAAGATCCGTTCTGGGTTCCTGTTTGGGGAACCGGTAAATATGATTTTGAGATCCTTCCATCAGGATCGTATTCTATATGGCTGACCACATCTTTTTGAGAGGGGGAAGCCTTTACTCCAACAATCTGTTTAGGTCTTCCAAGCCCATCAAAATACTGAACGGTTTCTGCTTTTTTCACACAATCAGCATCCAAACAGCCCTTTGTATATATATAATTTTTTGTACCGGTAGGCGAGATACTTTGGGCAATTAATTGTCCTGAAGCCAATAAGAAACCTCCGATTAATAGTATTTTCTTCATGATCTTTTATATTAAAGGATGATAGGAAATGTAATATCAAAATTCACAATGGTTCCGTTTGGAAGCGATGACGATCCTGTGGTAAGTTGTGCAAAAATATTTCCTGTAGGATAGATGGTTATTTTCCAGTTTCCATAATTGAATGTTCTTCCTGCTTCACTCAGAGTGCCCGTTATAGCCCTTATACAATTTCCATTTATTTTCCCCACCGTTTTTCCTATTGCCCATGTAAGACTACTGTCGTAAGGAAAACTCATTTGTAATCTGAAATTATTAGTATCAGGCATAACAAGAGACGCACTGTTCAATACAGCAATATCATATCCTTTAGTAACTGTACATGCTACAAGTGTGCATCCTGCTACTTGATTAGCCGTATTTTGCCCATTGACCAGCATATCCTGATACGCTTTTTGATTAGCGTCATCCTGACTTATTTGCGAAAAATATTTCTTGGCAGGAACCCAATAGGTATATTTATTAGGTAAATATCCTGCGGAACAATTATTAGTCATATAATCATTACCCATCTCTTCATTTGCATAAATTACAGGAGAGTAATGATAGCCATACGTTTTAAGAACTTTCCCATCCTTATCCAGAATCTGAGACATTCTGTGAGCTGAATCATATACATAAGTTTCCCTTAAACCATTGGCAGCTGTCTTGCTGGTGATTCCTACAAGGGGATCATAAGTATATGTTTCAATCTGATAATTTTTTAAAGCATTATCCTTTCTCATATTGTCAAGAGCAAGAATCAAGGCTGTTTCATTGGAAGAATTGTCATCGTCTGCATCTGATGCTGCAATAGCCGCAACTACAGAACTATTATTTTCGATATCTGCATAATTTGCTCCCAGTATTTTGGCTATTGTCTTGGTTTGATGATACCCCCAGATCATGGCAACTGGAATACCATTCTCGGCACTGCTCTCTCTAAGATTCCCTTTGTTATCATAATTGTTAAAAATAATCTTCTTGGAAGAATTCTGATTAGCAATATTATATGTTAACGTTGATGTTGGATATAAAGTTGCCGGATCATCTAACTTCACTTCTGATTTGCTTACAAGTGTTCCATCATTCTTCACTTCTGTTTCCAAAGGAGTTGAAACGATATTAGCATTCAGGAGTTTTTGAATGCTTTTTTCATTTGCATATTTATAATTACTTTCAATTACCGATCCGTCATAAGATATCTGTTTGCGTGAAACCGGATTATTATACAAACTCTCATATTGGTTTTCCAGAGTATTGGTTAAAAAAATGTCACCTACTTTATCCTTTATTGTTTTAGTTTCTTTTTTGATAAAGACTTTTTTAATCGGCTGTCCACTGTATTTTATCGTATTGAATGTTAAAATTTCAGGCTGATAAGAGAATTCTGACTCTTGTATAAGGTTATTATTATTTCCGTAAACCTGCGTGCTCTTCATAAGACCTTTTCGTCTTAAATAGCCGCTAAAATCTATAAAAGAATACGTTAACCCCGAAAGATTAAATACTTCCGCTGAAGTATAAAAAGTATGCTTTGTATAGGTGTTATCCAGCTTATTAATTACTTTAATATTGGAATAGGCAATATTTTTATTGATATCTCTCTCATCAAAATAAACTGCCGAAAGCAATGCATCTTCCTCAACCGTTTCTCCACTTGATGTAAGAGGATCTGTGAATTTATTATATTCATATTCTACCCATTTTGAAGGCACAGTCGATTCTGCATCAAAATTTTTAATACTTTTTATTCTTAGTCCATATCCAAATTTATTATTGTGTTTTCTGGCTTCTTTGATTCTGTAAAACTCCAACTTTCCATAACCTTGCCTTGCTCCTGATAAAGCTACCTTCGTAGCATTTCCTTCAAAATAATATCTTATCGAAGGACATTCAAAACCCGTCGCAGAATTGATAAATGAATGAGGTAATAAAATACTTCCATCTACGCCCAGCAGATCATATTGTATTTCATCTGGCACTCCGGGTTTTGAAGGAGGGTAAGGATACAGAGAATAGGAATATGCCACATATACATTTCCTTTGTAACCCGGAGGAAAGTTTAAATCATAATTGATCGAAGGGTCATTCGTGTCAAAATTAAGAGTATAAATTTTATCCAAATCATAATAATCATGGCACGCCCCATCAATACATACGTCATTATAACCGGGGTTGGGCTCTTCAATTGAATTGCTTTCAAATTCATATTCTATACGCCCACCAGTAGGCAAATTGATCGTTTTCAGTGAATTTAAATTGGATGTTTTGGGATTGGTACCTGATGGTGATTTCAGAACTCCTTCATCCAGGCTGCAAGGATCATAAACATTCGCATACCCAAAGGCATCTGACAGCTCCGGATTTACCCCCAAAATTTTATTGTATTCGAAGGTATGTCTGCTTATAATGTTATTATCCTTATCCAGGCTTTGAAAATCAGTTAAAAATGTTCCGTCTCCTAAGAAAGCATACTGATTAACAATATTATTATTTTTGTCTCTCAGGATCAACCGATCTGTCTGATACCAATCTACATTTCCTTTATTTTTAACGGAGTGCGGAGTATTATTAAACTTGTATTTAAACTCAATACTTCCATATCCATTGATCGTAATTTTTTTGATCTTATTGTCTTGTACAGTTCCGATGGATTGGCTAACCAGCTCAGTCGTCGTTTCATATTCAAATGTGGCAACCTGTCGATTTTTATTATCAACAATTGATGAAAGTAAAAATGCACTGTTGGTTAACTTTGTATTTGATGGTGACTCGATGAGCGGGTCTCCTAATGCAAATGTGAGACGAAATTTATCAATATTAATTTTATCAAAAAGATAAGAGTTCCCATTTTCATCAATAATAGTAAAGGATAAAACTTTATTGGTGGTAGTACTATTCTTAGTAATGATTATTTTATGATTTGAAGGCTGTAGCATTACAGCAGTCAGTTCATTCGTTGTTTGATCTTTTCCGATGTAAAATCTACCGGACTCCCCTAAAAAGCTATAGTTATAAATCTCAGAAAACGCCTCATCAGCATTACTTGAATAATCGTTATCATTTTTTGTGTTCGTTTTAAAAATACTTCCCCCATACTGTAAGCTCCATCCTTTGCCCACATCACTGATCATTTTATATACAGAAACTCCTTCCGTAGAGTAAGAAAGTGAAACTCCGATATTGATATTTGATTGTGTTTTTATATTAAAAAGAGGTAAACTTATACCTGGAATCCCATTATAAATATTGACATTGGAATTACTTAAATGATCATTTTTTTGAAGCTCAATTTGTTCTGCCTGTCCTTTATAACTGGCAAAAGAAAACATAAGGATTGCTCCTAAAATTTTATAAATATTCTTCTTCATCTTTATATTATTTCTTAATCAATTTAGCATTCGCCGTTTTGTTCGTATCTGTTTTTATCGTAATCAGGTAAGCTCCCTGTATTAAAGATTGAGTGTTGATTTTCGTCACCTTATTCTTCGTTTTCAAGCTCTGAAGCTGTCTTCCTGACATATCATACATCACAATATCTGCTTCCTTGAAATCATAGCCGATCTCTACATACGCATAATCCGATACCGGATTCGGATAAATCTTGATATCCTGTTTTTCTATCAATTGGTCTACCTGCTGATCACCCAACTTTACGATCTTCCAGTTCTCTTTTCCTAATTCCTCAGCACTGGTTCCTGCCAGAATAATCGATCCGTCTCTGTTTAGTCTGATATCCGATAATCTTTCTTCTTTCTTTCTAGATTCTCCTTTTACATGTTTTCTCCACTGTTCATTTCCATTCTCATCCACATACAACATCCAGAACGTCTCATCATCGGTTTCTATTCTTCCTTCTGCCTGAGTATAACCTCCCAGTAAAACACCTTTGGTTAAGTCTTTATTCTTTTCTCTTTCATTATGTCCTAAGATCACATGCATTCCCATCAGAACATCCCTGTTACCCAAGTTGTAGGATTTCTGCCAGATTTCTTCGCCTCTTTCGTTTAAGGAGATCAGCCAAAGATCCGTTCCTTCTTCTATCCCTACAGTTTTATTGCCTGATCTTGAAGAGCGGCTTTCTCCTCCTATGATAAATCCTGAAGTGGTCATTGCCATTGTTCTTACATGATCATCTCCACTTCCTCCATAGTTCTTTTCCCATTCTACTTTACCGTCTTTATTCAGCTTGATGATCCAGTAATCACCTTCACCGAAATTATTCGTGGATTTGGGATAACGGGATACGGGATTCGAGGTAGTGTTTGCGGAACCCGAACCACGAACCACGGAACCCGAAACTGTCCCCGAATCACGAAACTCGGAACCCGAACCTCTAACCTCGGAACTCCTGGAATACATTCCCAACAAAACTCCGCCATCTCTCGTTGGAATCATTTTCTCTACTTCGTCTAAGCCTTTTCCACCCAAAATAAGCTGAGAAAGCTCTTTTCCGTTTTTATCTAATTTTGTGATCAGAATATCTTTGGAACCAAAGCCCTGTGCAGAGTTTTGAACGTTTCCTGCCACAAAGAATCCTAAATCAGTCGTTTGAATCACTGCTCTGGCTTCTTCATCAGAAGTGGTTCCTATGGTTTTTTGCCACAATTCATCTCCGAATTCATTGATTCTGATCAGCCACATATCCGATCCTCCTTTAGAATCCTCTTTTTTATCTAATCCTTTTCCTGAATAAGAAGTTCCTGCCAACAGAAATCCACCATCCTGAGTGGATAGGGAAGCAGACAGATAATCATGGTTCTTCCCTGAGAAATATTTTTCCCAGACTTCTTCTCCCTGTTGGTTCAGTTTCACCAAATGGAAATCGTAGCCGTTGTTCTGCTTGTTTTCCGTAGAAAGTTTCTGTGACTGAATGGAGCTTCCGGTAATCAGATACTGAAGGTCTACCGTTGGAGTGACCTGGCTTAGAAAATCCTGAGTAGAGGATTTGATGTCTTTCTGCCACAATACTTCCTGAGCCGATATGCTCAAAACCGTGCATAAGAAAGATGCACCTATGTAAAGTTTTTTCATCTCGTGTTTAAAGTGTTAATAGTTGTTAAATTTTTGCAAAAATATCATTTTTACTTCACACCGAATAGATTTATAGAATAAAATAATTGTAAATTTTATTACTTTTTTATATCATTTTATCTATTGGTGAGGTTTCTGAGGCAAAGATATTCCTGTATAGCGACAAAGGGTGTCGTGTTATAAATTGTTATCAGTATGAGTATCGGAGTTTTTTTTTGTTATTTGGACTGCTCGGATCTGAACACCCCGTCAAAAATTTTAAAATTTTTGACACCCCTCTGAAAGAGGGGAATTTTTATTGTCTTTGATTTTAGTTTTTCGTTCTTTGTTTTCTGCTATTGTATGATGACCAGGATAGTTGATAGATAAGATCTTGTGATCTTAATTATTGATCGGGATCGGTTAAATGAAGATCCGGGCTTTCATTTAACCTTTTTTCAGTAATGAAAATAATGACTGGTTTTGCTCTATATCTAGCCTCATTTTTTTGGGTTTTCTTCGGGTCTTCTTCGGATCACCTTCGGGAGTTCTTCGGAAAAATGAGGCTTTTTCCGAAGGACTCTCGAAGAGCTCTCGAAGGATTGTCGAACAAAATGACTAGAATTTTGAACTTTTTGAATAATGAAGAAGGTCAAGAACTAATGAAAAATGGTATTCGAATCAAATGATACAACTTATTGATTCGATAGGTTTTTCGAATGCATTAGTCTAGTCTATCGCCATTTTTTCATTTTCACCATCCAGATACAAAACATTTTTTAGGAAAATTCTATTGCCAAGCATTCCTGTCATTCCCGAAAATTTCATGAGGGCATACTGGGTTTGTGAAAAGCCTTCTACATAGGTAACCTGACGGAGTGGAATTTTTTTGTTTTTAAATTGAATGTTTTGATCGCAAGTTGCCATAAACGTGGTGAGAATGTTTTGCCATGACTGAGCTCTTTCAACAGTGACTTTAGAATTTGAAGATTTTAAACTCTGCCAGGTTTCTTTATTGGTCAGCAATTCATAAGCACTTGTTCCGGAGTCGAATAGGAATTGTTCTTCTTGTCCTCTCAATATCCCTTTTAGAATGATTTTTCTCTTTTTAAACTTAAAATCTATCAGTTGATCATTGTACTGAAGAGGTAGTTTTGAAAGATTAAAAGCCAGATAGTTTTCTTTAAAATTAATAAGCGTTTTATGGTTTTCCAGGATGTCTGCGCCCAAAGTTCCGATAATATTGAAAACATCTTTATGTTGGGTTTCTTTTTGAGAAACAAGCATGAATTGATCTGAAGAAATTGTTGTTTTTCCTAAAGTAAATGATGCTTTTGCCCGCTCCTGATGTATACTAATCCCTTTTATATTTTTGATGGCTTGTGTATAAAATAGGGTAGAAGGAGAACCAGTATCAAACTGTAAATAGTAAGTCGCAGAATCTGCCGGAAAATGAATGGGTACAAGCAAGACGTTCTTATCATTTCCTAGCCATGTAATCGGAATATTTCCGCTTTCGTTTTTTATGGTTAAATAATTTTTTTCAGGGGTAAATTTCTGATCGAAATAGAGATAACCGCCCATTGAAGCCAGGATCAAAACGACTAAAAAAGTCAATACAATTTTCTTAAAAATTTTCATTGTTATTTTTTTTGCAAGATTCGTGGTTTTCAATCAGAAATCTTGCAAAAATGAGACGACAATTTTACGACAATTGTATTTGTTTAATTATAAAAAACTGGTTTTCAGTTTGATGTGTAAATTGTTGTTTTGGTTTAAACTGATGCCGTTTCTGATGATAATGAACAGCTTTACACCGAGTAAGCAGATAAGAGGCACCAAAAAAAGAGGAAACCGGATGCCTGAAAAATGCTGAATGAACGGACTTACAATCATAAAAAGAGAGAGAACGGCAGCCAATACAATTTGTAGGCTGACAATGTCTTTGCCAATTTCTTTTGTTGCAGAATCTTTTGTTTTGTAAGTTAAAATCAAAGGCACAATCACTCCTCCAAAGGGAAGAACAAGACCACATAAAGCAGAAAGATTGATGAGTTTTGCTCTGTTCGCTTTGTTGGTTTCTTCGACGGAAGGCACAATTTTTTCAGGTTCTGTGTGTAGGGCTTGTGCAAGAGCTTTTAAGGTAAATCCTTTGGGAATGCTTCCTGCCTCAATCCGCTGAACAGTTCTTAACGAAAGTCCGGATTTTTCAGCAAGTTCAGATTGGGTCAGATGCTGTTTTTCTCTCAAATTTTTAACCTGATTGCTCATTTTCGTTAGCGAAATGCTGTTAGTTTAATCATTAATTTTCAACAAAGTAAACTTAATAAATAATTAAAAAGAATACAAAAATATTAACCTTCCGAATCAAAAAATCCGTATATTTTAGTGTATTTAATTGGCAGCGATTTAAATATGGAAATCATTTGACACCTTTTTACAAATCATAAAAATAAATAATATGCAAATTGAAACACGAACATTAAAGCTTGAAGATTATGATGAACTGGTAGAAATTATGAAGCTTGCTTATCCTAAAATGTCGGAATACGTTTGGGCTAAGAAAAGCATTGCCAAGCTTACCAAAATTTTTCCACAAGGTCAGATTTGTATAACAGTAGACGGAAAATTGGCGGCAGTTGCTCTTTCAATTGTAGTTAACTATGAAGATTTCGGGGATGATCATACGTACAGTGATATTACCGGAAATTATTCTTTTAATACCCATTCTGCTACAGGAAATGTATTGTATGGAATTGAAGTTTTTGTGGATCCTCAGTTTCGTGAGCTGAGATTGGGAAGAAGATTGTATGATGCGCGTAAAGAGCTTTGCGAGCTGTTGAATCTGAAATCTATCGTATTGGGAGGAAGAATTCCGAATTATCATACCTATAGTGATGAACTTTCTGCAAGAGATTATATTCGTAAAGTAAGGGATAAGGAAATTTATGATCCTGTTCTTTCCTTTCAGCTATCCAATAATTTTCTTCCGATCAAAGTACTAAAAAAATATCTTCCTGAAGATGAATCTTCAAAAGAAAATGCCGTGTTGCTGCAATGGAACAATATTTATTACAGTAAAAAGCCGAATACCATGCAGGACAGTATCATAAGACTCGGTTTGGTACAATGGCAGATGAGACAGTTTAAGGATATCAATGCTTTCTATGAACAGGTTGAGTTTTTTGTAGATGTAATGGGTGATTATAAATCGGATTTCGTTCTTTTTCCGGAACTCTTTAATACGCCTTTATTAGCTCCTTTCAATAATTTATCGGGAAGAGATAGTATGATTGAGCTGGCTAAAATGACGGAAAGCATTAAAAATAAGATTTCTGAATTTGCGATCAGCTACAATGTCAATATTATTTCAGGAAGTATGCCGGTTTTTGAAAATAATGATCTGTTTAACGTAAGTTATCTTTTGCATAGAGACGGAAGAATAGATGAATACAGGAAAATTCATATTACGCCCAATGAAAAGAAATATTACGGGATGAAAGGCGGAAGCGAGATCAAAGTTTTTGATACCGATTGTGGCAAAATAGGACTGGTCATCTGCTATGATGTGGAGTTTCCTGAACTTCCGAGAATATTGGCTGATCAGGGAATGAAAATCCTGTTTGTACCTTACCTTACTGATACTCAGAATGCCTATATCCGGGTGAGACACTGTGCTGCAGCCAGAGCAATTGAAAACGAATGTTATGTTGCCATTGCAGGTTGTGTAGGAAATCTTCCGGGGGTTAATAATATGGATATTCAGTTTGGACAGGCAGCGGTTTTCACGCCGTCTGATTTTGCGTTCCCTCCAAATGGAGTAAAAGGAGAGGCAACTCCTAATACGGAAATGACCTTAATTGTAGATGTGGACCTTAATCTTCTGAAAGATTTGCATTATAATGGTTCTGTGCAAGTGTTGAAAGATCGAAGAACAGATTTGTATGATACTTATTTAAAATAGAAGTTTGTTTACACTTTTTATTTAACCACAAAAGATTTATATATTATATTTAAAGTTTATCATTAAACTGAAAAAAGGACGCACAAGTCTTTAAAAATCTTTGATTTTTATTCTTTTTAGTACTTTTAGTAATCTGATAATAACTGGATAAATAGCTTTTGTATTTTTTGTGGTTAATTTTAATTTAAACAGATTTTAGATACAATAGAGAAGAATACCATTTTACATGCTTCTTTTTATATATTTTCAACTCTGGAAGTCTGGTCCAAAAGGCTTAAGCTAAGTCGTACCATACTTTCTTCCAATGCCAGAAGATCGTGAGGAATATTGGCGGATAGCTGAATCATCATTCCTTTTTTCAGAATATATCTTTTACCTTCAACTCCAAAATCAATAGAGCCTTCCAAAACCTGAACAATAATAGGATAGGGAGCTTTGTGCTCTTTCATTTCCTGATGTGTACGGAAAAGAATTCTGATCTCTTTAGCCAAATCATTTTTAAGCATCACTTTTACGGCTGGTTTATTCCCTTCTTCGTATTGCATTTCTTCATAAAATGAGGCAGTTTCTACCATGATATTTTTACTTTAGTGACATAAATATAAGGAATTACTTGTTGATCTTCAAGGTGATATTTAGCATAGAAATAAAAGATGCCTGAAAAAATTCAGGCATCTCGTTTTAGAAATATATATAAGTAAAATTACTTCAAAGTAAACTTAACTTTCGTTTTGATGGCATCCGAAGAATTTCCGATCTGTGCTTCAAAATCTCCAGGTTCTGCAACCCAGTCATGTTTTTGAGCATCGAAGAAACTTAGAGCTGTTTTGTCAATCGTGAATGTCACTTCTTTTTCTTCTCCGGGATTTAAAAATACTTTTTCAAAACCTTTCAATTCTTTGGATGGTCTTTCTACAGAAGATTTTAAATCAGAAATATACAACTGGGCAACTTCTGCTCCGGCTTTTTTTCCTGTGTTTTTAACTGAAACTGTAAACGTAATTTTATCATCCTGACTCATGATCGTTTTATCGGCTTTAGCTTTTCCAAACTCAAAAGTTGTATAGCTCAAACCATGTCCAAAACTGAATAGCGGTTTAATTTTTTTCGTGTCATGCCATCTGTATCCCACAAAAATTCCTTCATTGTAGGTGATGTTGATCGGATTTTTCTGATCTTTTCCTTTGCCAGCCGCAAATTCATCTTTTTGACCAGGATATTCTCCTAACTGGTGCGCTGAATTGTCTTCCAGTTTCATAGGGAAAGTAAATGGTAATTTTCCGGAAGGATTCGCATCTCCAGCTAAAATGGAAGCGATAGAATTTCCGGCTTCAGAACCTAAATACCAGGATTGTAAAACAGTCGGAACTTCTTTAATCCAAGGCATGGCAACTGCATTTCCTGAAATTAAAACCACAGCAAGATTTTTATTTGCTTTTGCCAATGCGGCAATCACGTTATCCTGATTGTAAGGCAATCCGTAGCTTTTTCTGTCGTTTCCTTCACTGTCCTGGAAATCAGCTTTGTTCAACCCTCCGACGAAAATTACATAATCAGATTTTTTTGCCAATTCAACAGCTTCATTCAATAATTCTGCTTCAGAACGTGTATCTTTCAGATCCTGACCGGATTTTACCCCGTTGTATTCTCCTCCAATATCTCCTACATAACCTCTTGCATATTGAACATCAGACTGTTTTCCGAATCTTGCTTTAATTCCGTCTAAAGGAAGCGTTTCATATTTCACTTTTAATGAAGAAGAACCACCACCAACAGTCATAATCTTGATTGCATTTTCACCAATTACAGCGATTTTTTTAGCTTTATTGATGTCGATCGGAAGTACATTTCCTTGATTTTTCAACAATACAATTCCTTCTTCACCGATTTCCTTAGCAACCGCTTTATGCTCTTTAGAAGCGATGTTTCCGAAAGGCTTGTTTCTGTTCATCGTTGTTTTATAAGCTAAATTTAAAAGTCTTGAAACTTTATCATCAAGCTCTTTCGTACCTGCTTTTCCGGACTTAATTAAATCCAGATAAGGTTTTGCTAAATAATAATTGTCGTAAGCATTTTTTGTTCCTGCCGAAAGTCCGTTGGTCCAGCTTCCGAATTCAAGATCCAATCCGTTGTGGATGGCTTGTTCGGTATTGTTTACAGCTCCCCAGTCGGAAACCACAACTCCTTTGTAGTTCCATTCTCCTTTCAAAATATCATTCAAAAGATATTGATTTTGGCTCGCATACTGCCCTTTATACATATCATAAGCTCCCATAATCGTCCATGAATCTCCTTCTGTTACTGCCGCTTTGAAAGCCGGAAGATAAATCTCATATAATGTTCTGTCATCCACTTTTACATTACTGGTATGACGGAACATTTCCTGATTATTTAAAGCAAAATGTTTCACGGAAGTTGCTACACCGTTGGATTGTACTCCTTTGATGTAAGGAACCACCATTTTAGAGGTCAGATAAGGATCTTCCCCCATATATTCGAAGTTTCTTCCGTTCAATGGAGTTCTGTAAATATTCACTCCGGGTCCCAGAAGAATGTCTTTTTTTCTGTAACGGGCTTCTTCACCAAGTGCTTTCCCGTAGTTCCATGACATTTTTTTGTTCCATGTTGCGGAAAGTGCTGTTAATGCAGGATAAGCGATAATGGAGTCGTTGGTCCAACCAGCCTGATTCCATTCGTCCCACATTACTTCAGGACGTACCCCATGAGGACCGTCTGTAGTCCAGAATTCAGGAATTCCCAATCTTGGAACTCCTGGAGAACTGAATTTCGATTGTGCATGAAGCATGGCCACTTTTTCTTCCAGCGTCATTCTGGAAAGGGCATCCTGAACTCGTTGTTCAACGGGTTTTGATTCGTCTAAATAAACAGGTAGAGTCGTATTTTGAGCCATATAAGAAGCTGAAATAAATGTAAATAAACTTACAATGGCGGTTTTCTTTAACATAAAAGCCTTTTTATTGATCGGTAACAAAATTAGCAAAAAATATTTATTATCTCAAATTGAGAAAATGTATTTTTTTTGAATACATGATAAATTATTCTTCTTCTTATGAAAGAAATAAATTTTAAAAGATTCCCCTGAAAAACGCAGAGGGATTTCATAAAAGCTTAATTGTAGAATAATAAGAAATACTTTATTATTTAGTTTTTATGATTGCTTAAACTTAGAAACTAGGGTTGTGATAACTGATTAAGAAATAATTTTTGACATTTCTTGTCGGAATTCGGTAGGGGTAATACCTGCCTTCTTTTTAAAAACATGGGTGAAGTAAGTTTTCTCTTTAAAGCCCAATTCATACCCTATTTCAGATACCGTTAAATCGGTCGTAATTAATAGATTTTTTGCTTCCACAAGTTTTCGTGTTTCTATGATTTCCGAAACACTCTTATACAGGATATTCTGGCAAATAAGATTTAAATTACGCACAGTCATAAACAGCTTTTCGGCATAAAAATTTACACCTTCAGGTTCTTTATAGTGTTCTTCTAATAGAGTAAGAAAATTTCTAAAAGTGGTACTTTGTACCGTTCTGTATTCTTGAACATCTGATTTTATTTTTCGCCTTTCCGATTCAACCATTGTCAATATTGTACTAAGCAATTGTCTAATGATACATAGATCGGGTTGAGTTTGTTTATACTCAGCATAGATCATATTACAGATTAAATTTAATCGATCAAAGCATGCATCATCTTTCATGCTTAAACTTGCATTTTCATGAAAGGAAGCATATAGTTGAAATGTTGTTTCTGGAATAAATTCAGTTTTAAACCGTAATGCCCATATGTCACATTTTCCGTCTTTTGAAAGCGGGCGAGCGCGATGCATCTTTCCTTTTGTAACAAAGCTTATAAAAGGAGATTCAAACAGCTTGGAATTAAAATCAATAAAGTGTTCTAATTTTCCCTCTTTTCCAATAATCAGCTCTTCATAATCATGCCTGTGAGGATCGTTGGGTGAATTTTTAATTATCTCCGCATCTTCGGGACCTAATCTGATTATAGTAAAAAATTCATCCATAAGAACTATTATAAAAATGTGTAAATGCAATTTAATCATTCTAAAATAAACTGCAGCCTTTCATTGGTCTCATGATAATTCTACAGATTTTCCTGTTATAATATCGTTATTAGATAGTATTTTAAAAAAGACTTGATCTCAAAGTAGCACTCTATTCTAAGTACCATTATAAAATTTAATTGTTGATGTTAAAAAAACACAACAAAACTTCCGAATTTTATTACCCGGTTGGATTGATTAATGAAGAAATTTGTTATCAAAAATTATTAATAATAACAAAATGAAAAATTCAATTACAAAAACAGTAAGTTTTTTAGGAATGGTTACCATAGCATTTGCATTCACATCTTGTCGCCAGAACGACAAAAAGACTGCAGAAAGCGATGAAGTTTTAAAGCAAGTTAAGGAATTGACTGCCACTAATGAGATTATTTCAAAGAATCTCGCAACTTTTGATACACTTGATTATACGGTGTTTAGTAACAGAGACTGGAAACGTTTGCATGAAAGCCACGCTAAGGATATAAAAGTTCATTTTCCGGATGGACATACTGAAATAGGCTTGGAGCAACATATTAAAACGTTAGATGCTATGTTTGTTTATGCTCCTGATACAAGAATAAAGGAACATCCCATTAAAATAGGTTCAGGAAACATGACTGCAGTAATAGGATATATGGAAGGTACTTTCACTAAACCAATGCCAACAGGAGATGGTAAATTCATTGAACCGACGGGTAAAAAATTCAGACTTCCTATGGCTACCATCGGTATTTGGAAAGAAGACGGTACGATGAGTGAAGAATATTTATTTTGGGATAATAAAACATATATGGATCAAATTATGGCAAAATAATTTTTCATTTTATATGGTAATGCCTGATTGATGTTGTTCAGTCAGGCATTATTTTTTGTAATATTTGTACTCGGGGTTTCGTAGAATTTCAATTTTTAATATTGGCAATTCACCACTTACTAACCTAATTCCAACCTTTGATCGCGCCTCCTTTAAAAATCTCTTCCGCTTTTTTTACCACTTCATCCGATTCATAGGCTTTTACAAAGTTCTTAACTTTCTCGGAAGTTTTGTTGTCTTCTCTTGAAACAATTACATTCACATAAGGAGAATCTTTATCTTCTTTAAAAATGCCTTGTTTTTCTGCATCTAATCCAGCCTGAGCTGCAAAATTGTTATTAATAATGGCGATTACAACTTCTTTGTCATCCAATACTCTTGGTAATTGAGGAGCTTCAATTTCAAGGATTTTCAATTGTTTCGTATTTTCAACAATATCAGTTACTTTTGGTAATAAACCGATCCTGTCTTTTAATTTTAGCAATCCGTTTTTCTGTAATAAAAGTAAGGCGCGACCCCCGTTTGTAGGATCGTTGGGAATCACAATAGTGCTTCCGTTTTGAAGTTCCTGAATGTTTTTAATTTTTTTTGAATACGCAACAATCGGGTACACGAAAGTATTTCCGACAACAGCAAGCTTATAGCCTCTCTGTTTGGATTGTTCATTCAAATAAGGAACGTGCTGGAAAGCATTGGCATCAATATCTCCATTATTTAAAGCTTCATTGGGAACCACATAATCATTGAAAGAAATCAGTTCTACCTCAAGATTATACTTTTCTTTGGCTACTTTTTTAGCCACTTCTGCAATTTCCTGTTCCGGACCGGAAGTAATGCCGACTTTAATCACGTTCGGATCATCTTTCTTCGGCGAATTGCAGGCTGTAAACAATAATAACCCTGCTGCGATTACTCCTAAAATCTTTATTTTTTTCATTGTAACTATTTTTCTAAAAAATGGCGAAAAAGAAAAATGACAACCTTGACATTCCTTCATCATAAAATTTTCCTTTTTCGCCGGATCGATGGCTGAAATCATCAAACCACCACACTATTTCACATTCACACTGTATTTTCAAAGCGTTTACACGCTATAATTTTCTCTGAGCTTTTTAACGATGATCAAATCTTTTTGCCAATCGGTCACCCGAAAACTGGATCATAAATACGATGGTCACCAGTAATGCCAACACCAAATTCATAATCACCACATCATAGCCAATATAGCCGTACTGATAACCGATTTGTCCTAATCCTCCTGCTCCGACAGCTCCACCCATTGCGGAATACCCAACCAAAGTGATGAGTGTGATTGTAGCATTATTAACCAAAGACGGAAGAGCTTCAGGTAACAAAACCTTTCGGATAATCTGAAGTGGAGTTGCTCCTAAAGCTCTAGCAGTTTCTATCAATCCATGAGGAACTTCCAACAGACTGTTTTCTACTAATCTTGCTATAAAAGGTGCAGCACCGATACTTAGAGGAACTAAAGCTGCATTCACCCCAATTGAGGTTCCAACCAAACTTCTTGTAAACGGAATCATCCATACAATCAAAATAATGAAAGGAATAGAACGGAAAATATTAACCAAAACAGATAAAACCCTGTTATACATTACATTGTCCAAAAGCTGCCCTTTTCGGGTTAAAAACAGAAGAATTCCAACCGGTAATCCCAATGCAAATCCGAAAAATCCTGACACGAATGTCATAAAAACTGTTTCCCAAATTCCCTTTGATAAAAGAGAAATCACCGTATCATTAAGCATATCCTCTTACCGTATTTTGAATTTTATTCTGATTAAAATAATAGATTGCCTGCTGGTTTTCCTCTTCTTCCCCCTGAAGCTGCAACAATAGTTTTCCGAAGTTGGAATCACCCAAATATTCGACGTCTGCCTTCAGAAGTTTGTAAGGTATTTTATATTTATCATATACTATTGAAAGCAATTCTTCAACAGATATTTGTTCGTTAAGTTCAACTTCAACAAGAGGAAATAATCCGTCTTGCGGTTCTTTTTGTAGTTTTTTATTCAGTTCTTGTGGTATAGTCATAGCACCAGATTTTAAAAATTGTTTGATGATAGGATTCTCATTATTGGAGACGATCTCGCTTAAAGTTCCTTTGGTTAATAGTTTTCCTTTGTCTATCACTGCAACGTGGTTACAGACCGTTTTAATGACTTCCATTTCGTGGGTGATCAACAAAATGGTAATCCCTAATCTTTGATTGATATCCCTCAATAATTGTAAAATCGATTGAGTGGTTGCCGGATCGAGTGCGCTTGTCGCTTCATCACAGAGTAGGAGATAGGGATTATTTGCTAAAGCTCTTGCAATGGCCACCCTTTGTTTTTGCCCGCCCGAGAGATTTTTAGGATAATCATTGGCTTTATCTTCCAGGCCAACTATTTTCAAAAGTTCATTAACTTTTTGATGGATTTCTAGTTTGCTGACACGATCTAATTCTAACGGAAGCGCAATATTTTCAAAAACTGTTCTTGAAGAAAGAAGATTAAAATGCTGGAAAATCATCCCGATTTTTTTTCTTTCGTTGGCTAATTGTCTGGAATTTAATTTTGTGAAATCTTTTCCGTTAATAATAATCTCACCATTATCAGGTTTTTCAAGAAGATTCACCGTTCGGATCAGCGTACTTTTTCCTGCTCCTGAAAATCCGATGATTCCGACAATATCACCTTGCTCAACATTCAGGCTTATATTATCCAGCGCCTTGAAAGATTGTTTTTTCTGGTGAAAAGTTTTGGAAATATTTTTTATCTCTATCATTTTTGATATTGTTCTTGTTCAATAAAAAAGGCCCTACAACGTGGTAGGGCCTTTAAAAAATATATATATAAAAGTAAGGTTAACCACAGGAATATTGGATTTTAGGCATCCAGCAATACATCATCATGGTATTGATGATATGTTTTCTCTGTGAGTTATTTTTAAATTTTGCCTTCATTTTATTTATTATCCTAAATATGGTTGCAAATATATAATATAATTTTAATTAGTCTACTATAAAAGTAGACTTTTTATTATTTAATTTAGTTTTTATAATTTAATTTACTATAAATCAAATGTTTGTATTTTTAATTTTTTATAGGCTATTAATTTTAAATTTATTAAAGTATTCATTAGTCTGATTTTATTTTGTAAAATTTATGTTATGAAAAAGTTAAAATAAACTAAAATTTTTGAGAATTAGATAAATAGGGTAATGCTGTTGTTTTGTATTGTAATGAATTTTTATTTTAAGTTATTGAATATGAGGCTGTTTTATTTAGTACTTGAAATTTAACTTATTTTGTGATTAGACATTAATGATTAGTCATTAAATTTGAAATAAGAATAATTATTAATCTAAAACAAACATTATGAAACGTTTTGAAAACAAAGTAGCATTTATTACAGGAGGAAACTCTGGGATAGGCAAAGCTGTTGCTATATTAATCGCAAGAGAAGGTGCAAAGGTGGTCATTGCAGATCTTAAAGAAAATAAAGAAACGTTGGAAGAAGTTCTGAAAGAAGGAACAGATGCCAGATTCATTGCCTGTGATGTATCTAAACCGGAAGAAGTAGAAAAAGCGATTGCTGAGACAGTGAAAATATTCGGAAGTCTGGATGTGGCCGTAAATAATGCCGGTATTGTAGACGCTTCTCCGATTCATGAAAAATCAATAGAAGAGTGGCAGCGAGTAATCAATATCAATCTGAATGGTGTATTTTATGGAATGAAATATCAGATTGCTCAGATGAGAACACAGGAAACCGGAGGAGCAGTGGTGAATATGGGTTCTATTATGAGCCAGGTTGCTGAATTTGGAATCGGTTCTTATGCTTCTTCAAAACATGGTTTGATTGGACTTACAAAAGTCGCTGCTTTGGAAAACGGAACCAGTAATATTCGTGTCAATGCGATTGGCCCCGGATATATAGAAACTCCTTTATTAATGGACAATGCGGCACAAAGTACGGAATACAGATCTTATATGGAATCTAAACATGCCATGAAAAGATTAGGAAAACCTGAAGAAATTGCAAAAACAGTCTTATTTTTGGCTTCAGATGACGCAAGCTTCTGTACGGGAGCTTATCTTCCTGTAGACGGAGGATATCTGATACAGTAATTTAAAATAGGAAAAATGGAAAAAGATCTTCACGAAATACCTCTTCGCAGGAAACTCGGGATTAGTATGGTGGAAACATATAACAATGTTTATGACCAGTCTCAGGAATTTTTTGCGGGATATGGACTTACTTCACAACAGTATAACGTTCTGTCTATTCTGCATGATGCAGGAATTCCTTTATCTACTTCAGATATACTAAAGAAAATGTTGGAAAAAAATGCAGGAGTTTCCCGGTTGGTAGATCGTCTGATTGTGAAAGATCTTGTGGAAAAAAATGTAAACCCGAATGATAAACGTCTGATAGATGTGAATCTGACAGATAAAGGGGAAGCTTTATATACTAAAGTTTCCGATGCACTTTCAGAAGTGGATTCCGTGTATAGCAATCTGACGGATGATGAAGTAGAAACACTTATTCGCCTTTTAACAAAGATCACAAAGTGATAAAATAAAGGTAATCAGGTAACTATATAAAATGAAGGGACCTCTAGGGTTTCTGTTAGTAAAAATTCAGCTTAATGCTGAATTTTTTTGTTTAACTCATTTATTATCATAGATCATGATTCAGTTTTGAGAAAGGTCTTACCTTTAAACTATCAAAATTAAAAAATAAAATAATGGAAAGAACAGAGGTAGTTTTAGGAAACGTAAGAGGAGAAATTCAGCTTTTCTCAGACGATAACAAGGCCGGAAAAATGGATATTTCAGTGATTGGAAACAAACTAACGGTTTACCATACGGAAGTTAATCCTGAGTACGAAGGAAGAGGTTTTGCAAAATTATTATTGGAAAAACTGGTTTCTTATGCCAGAGAAAATGACTTGAAAATCGTGCCGTTGTGTCCGTATGTTCATGCACAGTTCAAGCGTCATCCGGAAGAATATAATGATGTTTGGTTCAAAGAAACATTGTAAGCTTTAGTTTTAAATCTTAATTTATCTGAAATGAAAATGCTTAATTTCTTAGTCCTCGGAAAAAATCAGGAAATTCTTGACGTTTTAAAAAGAATTATAGAAAACAATGATGGCTGGAAAGCTACAATCCTCAGTAGTGAAGAGGCGGCTTATGATTATATCAGCAATAATAAAGTTGATATTGTATTGTTGAGTTCCGGATTGGAAGATCAGTTTGAACAGGACATTAAAGCTTTTTGTAAAAATTTAGATCAGGAAATTAAGGTGATCGATCATTACGGAGGCGGAAGCGGATTATTGAAAAGTGAAGTGAATATTGCTTTTTCTAAACCTGCCGAAACTAAAAATGTATTGCATAAAGCTGATTCCAGAGGAAAAACAGAGAGTGAGTGGTTGGTAAGTCAAAAAACTTTTGGTTTTGTGGATTATTATGATCCTGAAAGAATTCAGTTTGGAGCTTTGAGAGTATTGAACGACGATACTATGGAAGCCGGAAAAGGATTTGGAGTTCACCCTCATGATAATATGGAGATTATAAGCATTCCTCTTGAAGGAAGTCTGGAGCATGAAGATAGTTTGGGTAATAAAGTGGTAATAAAAAGCGGTGAAATTCAGGTGATGAGCGCCGGAACCGGAGTCATGCACAGTGAATTCAGTAAAAATGAAGAAGGTTTGGTAAAGTTTCTTCAAATCTGGATCTATCCCAACAAAAGAAATGTTACCCCGAGATATGATCAGATTACATTAGACAAAACAAAAAGTAAAAACAAGTTCCTGCAAATCCTTTCTCCCAATGCAGATGACGAAGGAGTCTGGATTCATCAGGATGTCTGGTTTCATTTAGGGAATTTTGAAAATAATATCGAAACCCATTATCAGATTAAGAAAAAAGGAAATGGGGTGTATGCTTTTATCATTAAAGGAAGTGCAGAAATTGACGGTCAGAAATTAGAAGAAAGAGACGGATTCGGAGTTTGGGATATTTCAGGTTTGAATATTAAAGCAACATCAGAAAACACAGAGATTCTTTTAATGGAAGTTCCGATGAAGATTAATTAATTTTGTTTTATACATATTGTTAGTAGGCTCTCTTTTTAGGGAGCTTTTTTATGTAGTTTTTTTAGTGTAATTTGTAAAAATGAAAATACAGATCATAAGTGATTTACATCAGGAATTTGGATATACCGATTTATCATTTGATAACGCCGATGTGGTTGTTTTAGCAGGAGATGTAAATTTAGGAACAAAAGGAATTGAATGGATTAAAACTAATATTCCTGATAAACCTGTAATTTATGTTTTGGGAAACCATGAATATTACAAAGGTTCCTATCCAAAAACATTACATAAGATAAAAGACGCAGGGCAGGACTCGAATGTTTTTGTGTTGGAAAATTCGTTTGTAGATATTGAAGGAATTCGTTTTCATGGAACGACTTTGTGGACGGATTTCTCAATTTTTGGAAATCCGATAGAATATGGAATGATTTGTCAGTCGGTTATGAATGATTATAAGAAAATAAAACGTGATCCTTCTTATTCTAAAATGCGAACGGTAGATGTATTTAAGATTCACCAGTTATCAAAATTATGGTTGCAGGAAAGCTTAGAGGAATCAAAAGAAATGAAAAATATTGTGGTGACTCATCATGCTCCAAGTATTCATTCTGTTCCGGAACAGTACAAAAATGATCCCGTTACATCAGCTTATGCTTCTAATCTTGAAGATTTAATTCAGGAATATCAACCTTTATACTGGATTCATGGTCATATTCACACCCCTTCAGACTATGAAATCGGGAATACAAAAATTATTTGTAATCCTCATGGATATATTGATGAAAAATATAACGGCTATGAAAAGGAGTTGATTATAGAAATTTAGCTATTTTAAAATCGTTTGTGGAAGTCTGATCAGTGGGGAATAGAACGAACAAATTAGTAAAATCCAAAAAAAATCCCGAATTTTGCCCTCCTCTATAATTCCGAAAATTCATGAAACTTTGTATTGCCGAAAAACCCAGTGTTGCCAGAGATATCGCCAAAGTATTGGGCGCGACCACTCCGAAGCAGGGCTATATGGAAGGAAACGGCTATTGTGTAACATGGACATTCGGACATCTTTGTACCCTTAAAGAACCTCACGATTACGGTCCGCAATACAAAGCCTGGAATTTGTTTTTGTTACCCATCATTCCTAACAACTTTGGGATCAAATTAATCCCTAATAAAGGCGTTGAAAATCAGTTTAAAGTCATTGAAAGATTAGTCGAAGAATGCGATGAGGTCATTAACTGTGGGGATGCCGGTCAGGAGGGAGAACTGATTCAAAGATGGGTATTGCAGAAAGCAAAATGTAATAAACCGATTCAGCGTTTGTGGATTTCATCCCTTACCGAAGAGGCGATTAAAGAAGGCTTTGCAAGTTTAAAACCAGCTGAAGATTACAAAAATCTGTATCTCGCAGGAAATGCAAGAGCGATTGGAGATTGGCTGTTGGGAATCAATGCAACCCGACTTTTTACAAAAAAATTCGGAGGAAATAAAGCGGTTCTTTCCATCGGTAGAGTGCAGACGCCTACATTGGCAATGCTGGTTCAGCGTCAAAAAGAGATTGATGCCTTTACCACTGAAGAATATTGGGAACTTAAAACCAAATACCGTGACGTAATTTTCAATGCGGCAATCGACCGTTTAAAAACCTTAGACCGTGCTGAAAAAGGATTGGAATACCTTAAAGTAAATCCTTTTGAGATCGTTTCTTTTGAAATTAAAGAAGGGAAAGAAAAAAATCCGAGACTTTTCGATTTAACGGGACTTCAGGTAGAAGCCAATAAAAAATATGGGTATTCTGCAGAGAATACATTGAATTACATCCAGAGTTTATACGAGAAAAAACACGTTACCTATCCGCGTGTTGATACCACTTATCTATCCGAAAGTTTATATCCTAAAATAGAAGGGATTTTACGAAAAATGTATTTCTATCAGGACTTAATTTCACCTCTCTTGGAAGCACCGATTCCAAAGTCGAAAGCAGTTTTCGATGATACGAAAGTTACTGATCACCATGCGATCATTCCAACTGAAGTTCCGCCGTCTCAAAACCTGAGCAGGGAAGAAAAGCTGATTTATGACTTGATTGCCAAAAGGTTCATTGCTGTTTTTTATCCCGAATGTAAAATCTCAAATACTTTAGTAGAAGGGAAAGTGGGAACAATTCCTTTCAAAACCAGTGGAAGACAGATTCTTGAACCGGGTTGGAGAGCTGTTTATGCTAAAGAACCTAAAGAAGAATCCAACGATAAAGAAAAAGAAAAGGAAGAAGAACAAACCATTCCTGAATTCACGGTTGGAGAAACAGGACCACATGATCCGATGATTCATCAGGGAAAAACTTCACCACCAAAACCTTATACGGAAGCAACGCTTCTTAGAGCCATGGAAACGGCCGGAAAGCAGGTGGATGATGAAGAACTTCGTGAAATGATGAAAAATAACGGAATTGGTAGACCATCAACCCGTGCCAACATTATCGAAACTCTTTTCAAGAGAAAATATATCGAAAAGAAAAGGAAAAACTTAATTGCCACCCAAACCGGAATCCAGCTGATCGACACCATCGAAGATGAACTGTTGAAAAGTCCCGAATTGACAGGAGAATGGGAATTAAAACTTCGTAAAATTGAAAAAGGCGAATATGAAGCCAATCAATTTAAAGAAGAACTGATCCAGATGGTAACCGAACTCACTAAGAAAGTAGTGGACGGAAAAGGAAAAGTGATTAGCCTGGAAGAAGAAAAAGTTGAGGTTAAAGAAAAGAAAAAACGCGAACCTGCTGTTAAAAAAGAGCTTCAATCCTGGGAAGAAACGAAATGCCCGAAATGTAAAGAACACCATTTAATGAAAGGAAAAACCGCTGTCGGTTGTTCTGATTTTAAAAATTGTGGCTTTAAGGTGAATTTTGAAATCTTCGGTAAAAAACTGTCGGATAAACAATTGATGGATTTAGTACTCAAAGGCAAAACCTCAAAATTGAAAGGGTTCAGTACACATCCTGAAAGTGTGACAGAAGGAGTTCTGTCCTTTAATGATCAGTTTAGCGTCATTATTCCTTAAAATCAAAATATATACAATATAAAAAAGAAACGGCTTCAGCCGTTTCTTTTTTTATTATTCATGAGGTTCGTTGAAAAAGTTCAGCATATTTTCAAGCGCATTTTCAGCATGCATCAATTCTCCGTTGTCAAGAGACTCTTTTGCAGCTATAGCAGCTCTTTTCCGCATTTGGATTTCATATCCGGAAATAGCTTCCTGTAAGGTTTTGTATTGAGCTGAAATTAGGCATTCACTCAATTCTAGTGCATCCAGCATGGCCATATTAACGCCTTCTCCGGCAAACGGAGGCATTACATGAGCGGCGTCTCCGATCATCGTTACATTAGATTGAGCTTCCCAACTCTGATCAAAAGGAATACAATAAATAGGACGTGGAATAAAGGGTGTTTCTGCATTTTCGAACAATTCCAGCCAAATAGGATTCCATTCCGGATATGTAGATTTGAACCAGTTCAGTATTTGAACTTTGTCGGTATAGTCTAAGCCACTGTTTGCTGCCCAGTTTTCATCCGTTTTTAAGCTTGCATAAAAACCAATGTCACCGTTTCCTTTTTGCCCCATCAGGAGATTTTTCTTGTTTCCAAAAGCCATTATTTTTCCTCCTTTCAATAAGGTGTAAACTTTTGGAGCATTCTCTTTTGCTTGCAGAATATTTCCTTCAAGCATAGTAATACCGGTATAGAAAGCTTTACTGTCAGTGATATAAGGACGGATTTTTGAGTTCGCTCCGTCACAGGCAATCACAATGTCTGCATAGGCTGTTGTATTGTTTTTGAAATGCAAAAGCCATCCTTCATTCTGCTTTTCCATCGAAACAAAATGGCTGTCCCAAACTACCGTTTCCGGTTGCAACGATTCCAGTAAGATTTTTCTTAAGGTTCCACGATCGATTTCCGGACGGAAATGCTGATGCCCGAAATCTTCTTCAGGTTTGGAATCATGATCGCTGAAAAATACTTCTGCATTTTCGTTAACGATAAGTTCTCTGTCGGCTCCCACAAGGTAATTTTGTTTGAATTCTTCCAACAGATTTGCTGTACGGATTGCAGCCAGTCCCGAATCATCATGAAGATCAAGAGGAGCGCCCTGAACGCGGGCATTTTTATTAAGATCTCTTTCAAATACTTTTACATCAGCACCTTTTAATTGTAGCAGTCTTGCTAATGTTAATCCACCCGGACCACCACCAACAATGGCAATTGATTGATTATTGATAAGCATAATTTTAAATTTTATGCTGCAAAATTAGGAGGTATGGTACACCAAAAATTGTAAAAATCGGTCGTTTTGATTTTTAAAAAGTTCTTTGGGAGAAACTCCGGAAAGCTTTTTGATCTCTTTGATGAAATGGGACTGATCGGTAAAATTAAGCTGTGGAAAAAGATTTCCGTCTTTGATATGATGAAGAGAAGCCTGGAAACGTAAAATTTTACAATAATATTTTAACGAGATTCCCAACTGCTTGTTGAAATAACGGTTGATTTGACGTTCGTTCCAGAAGATTTGTTCTGAAAGGTCTTTAACGGTGATTTCTCCGTGAGTCGAAAAAATAAGTTCGAACAATTTGCGCTTTCGTTCATCAATTTCTTTAGGAAGCAATGATTTAATTTTTTGAGAAGCTTTTTCACAGAATTGTTCAAAATCGTCAAGATCATCCATACTGAAGTCCCAAAAGTTATCAGGTAATTCTTTCCCACTGTCTACAAATTCTGCAATAGATTGATGCAGAATATATTCCAATGCAAGCGGATTAAAACTGATGGCGAAAAAAATAGAAAACTCAGTTTCAGGCATCGGTTTAGGTTGGGTTTCCAGCCCCATCAAAACAATTTGAAACCGGTTATCGGTAGTTTTGCAGAAAAGTAAATCAATTTTTCCGTTGGGAATGATCACCCCTTCTTTAAAGGTCGACAGATTTTGCAACGAAGAATAACCATACACAAAGTCGGTCAGTGATTTTTCAGGTTTGATGAATCGGTATATTAAATCGTTGCCCATAGTATGTTTATAACCTGTTTCAGTTGAACGAATTTACAGCTTCCTGGTTTTATATATGAATATTGAATGAAAATTTTCACGTTTTTTAGGGTTGTGCTACATTTGCTTTAAATTAAGAATAATGACTTCAGAAAAAAAACAGCTCATCTTAGACAGTTTTGGCCGCTCCGAAACCCTGAAATTCTACAAAGCAGAATTACTGGCTGTGGAAACCGATTATATTTCTATTAAAATTCCCAAAATGGAAATGATGACCAGAAAAGCAGGAATGTTTAATGGAGCAATGATAGCTTCTTTGGTGGATGTTTCTTCAGGATATGCTGCTGTAAGTCATTATGAAGAAGATTGCTATGTGGTAACGGTTGAATTGAAAGTCAATTATTTAAGACCGGCAATAGGAGAGGCATTGGTTTCAAAATCTTATGTCATCAAAGGAGGTGGAAAGATAATCGTGGTAAGAACGGAAATTTATGTTGTCGATGAAAATGGAGAAAATGAAAGTCATGTAGCGACATCATTGGTAACGATGATGAAGATAAAATAAGCAGCAATAAACCCTTTTCACATGAAAATGGAATGAGTTTTGTTCGCTAATTACTACAAATAACAAAAAATAAATAACATGAACTTAATTATCCGATTACTGGTCACTGCCATTGTAGCCTATCTTTTAACTAAAATTTTACCGGGAGTACATTTTGAAGGATTTAGCACAGCCATTATTTTTGCCATTGTTCTAGGAGTCTTGAATGTAATTGTAAAACCGATTTTAAGCTTATTCGGATTACCGCTTACGATTATTACGCTGGGTTTCTTTGCTTTAGTAATCAATGCCTTAATTATTTTATTAGCAGATTACTTTATTGATAGTATGGTAATTGATGGTTTCTGGTGGGCATTTATTTTCAGTATTTTACTGTCAATTATCACTTCTTTAGCCAATTCAATCTTTTCAGATGGAGATTAATAAAAAATCTCTTTAACGATATCAATAAAATCCGTCAGTTGTTAATTGACGGATTTTCTTTTGAAGAAAGAAATAACTTAAATGTTAATTCTTTCGTTCATTTTTATTTTAAATATTAACTTTGGCAATCTTTGAATGTAGGAGTATGAAATCGAGCAAGATTTTATAGATCCGTTAAAAATGAATCAGAATATGAAACTTAAGTACAGTCTGCTGGCTTTGGCAGCTCCGCTTTTAATGAATGCACAACAAGTAATGACGCCTGAAATCCTATGGACTTTGAAAAAAGTAGGAGTACAGGCAGTTTCACCGGATCAGTCTTCCCTTATTTATAAAATAGGACAGGTTGATCTTAAAACTGAAAAAACGAAAAGTGAGAACTATTTCTTAAACGTTCTTAATAATCAGTCTACGAAAATTGATTTTGGTAAGAAAGCTCTTATTCAGTGGGACAAAAACGGAATTTATGCTCAGGAAGGAGAAAAGATCTTTCTTTCAAAAGACAATGGTAAAACATGGTTAGAATTCTACACAATTGGGGAAGTTGATAATGTGGTAATCTCTCCTGATGGTAAGAAAATCGCTTTCAGCAAGCAGGTTTTGGTGGAAAAAGTAATGGGAAAAGACAAATATTCCGATACTCCAAAAACTACAGCACAAGTATATACAGATCTGAACCACAGACACTGGGATTACTTTAACGAAGGGAAATATAATCATGTTTTTGTAGTCAACACTTCAGATAAAGAGGAAGGTGCAAAAGATTTATTGGAAGGAAAAATGTGGGATTCTCCTCAAAGACCTTTTGGTGGGGCGGAAGATTTCATCTTTAGTCCGGATTCTTCACAACTTTTATACGTTACAAAACCGAAAAGCGGGAAAGAGTATTCTACAAGTACCAATACAGATATTTTTGCTTATGATTTCGCATCAGGAACTACAAAAAACCTGACGGAAGCTAATAAAGGGTATGATGTAAATCCAAAATTCAGTCCGGATGGAAAATCTTTAATCTGGCAGAGTATGGCCAGAGACGGCTATGAAGCAGACAAGAATGATGTGAAAATCATGGACTGGAAATCAGGAAAGATTTCAAACTTAACGAGTGGTTGGGATGAAAGTGTTTCCGGAGATGTTTTCTGGAGTGGAGATTCTAAAACGATTTATTTCACGGCAGCTTTCAGAGGAACAAAACAATTATTTTCATTAGATCCGAAAACTGCTAAAGTTCAGCAGATCACAAGAGGTGATTTTGATGTGAATGAAATCTTTGCAGATCAGAAAAGCTCACTTTTAGTAGGAAGAACAGATATCAATCATGCAACCGATATTTTCTCTGTGAATATTAAAAACGGAGAAATGAACCAGATTACTGAAGCGAATAAAGACATGTATTCGAAATTAGCTCAGGGAAAATCTGAACTGAAAATGGTGAAAACTTCCGACGGAAAAGAAATGGGAGTGTGGTTCCATTATCCGCCAAACTTCGATCCGAATAAAAAATATCCGACGTTGGTATATTGTCAGGGAGGTCCTCAATCTGCATTAACACAGTTTTTTAGTACAAGATGGAACTTTGCATTAATGGCAGCAAACGGATATATTGTAGTAGCTCCAAACAGAAGAGGAATGCCGGGTTGGGGAACGAAATGGAATGAAGAGATCTCAAGAGATTGGGGAGGACAGCCAATGAGAGATTATTTGGCAGCTACCGATTATGCAAAAATGTTACCTTATGTAGACGGAGACAGAGTGGCAGCAGTTGGAGCAAGTTACGGAGGATACAGTGTATTCATGTTGGCGGGAATTCATGAAAACAGATTCAAAACATTTATCGCTCATGATGGACTATTTGATATGAAATCTTGGTATTTAACCACTGAAGAACTTTGGTTTGCCAACTGGGATTTAGGTTCACCATGGGAAAAACCACAACCAAAAGCGTATACGGAATTTAACCCAAGCAACTATGTAGATAAGTGGAATAAGCCGATTATGATCGTTCAGGGAGGAATTGATTTCAGAGTTCCTTATGAACAAGGTCAGGAAGCTTTCCAGGCTGCGAAATTGAGAGGGTTGAAATCAAAACTAGTCTATTTCCCGAACGAAAATCACTGGGTTCTTCACCCTCAAAACGGATTGGTTTGGCAAAGAGAATTCTTCGACTGGTTGAAAGAAACTTTGTAATCCCAAATTCCCCTCCAGAGGAGGGGTGGCAAAAATTCGTTAGAATTTTTGACGGGGTGGTTCAAAATAGCTAATAATTTGAATCTATCAGGAAAATATATAAAAAACGGACAAAATATGTCCGTTTTTTTGTTTTTAAAATAACTTAGGAAAATATTACATTTGATCTATGCAAAATAGAATTTTTTCTTTTCCGCCTTTTATTGACGATACTTCTAAAATATTAATTCTGGGATCAATTCCGGGGGTGAAGTCGTTGGAAAAGCAACAATATTATGCCCATCCACAAAATAAATTCTGGAAAATTATTTTTGAATTATTTAGTGAGAATTTTACAGATGATTATAAGGAAAGAATTAATATTCTAAAGAAAAATCACATTGCGATCTGGGATGTCATCGACTCTTGTGAAAGAAAAGGAAGCCTGGATTCTGAAATCAAAAATGAAGAAGCTAATCAGATTGAAGAACTTTTGGAAGAATATCCGAACATTAAAGCTATTTTCTGTAATGGAGGAAAATCATTTAAAAACTTACAAAAAGTTTTAGGAAAGAATTTTAAAATTCCTGTATTTTTACTGCCTTCTACAAGTCCGCTGCATACGATTTCTTTTGAAAAGAAGTTGGAGGAATGGAAGATTATTAAAACACATTTATGAAAAAACTAACTCTATTATTTTTATTCTTTCCTTTTGTTAATCTTTTTTCTCAGGAATATCATTTTGACTATTCAATAGAAACTCATACCGATAGGATTAAACCTAGTAAAGAAAAAACAATATCCACTTCTTTTTATGATTCTAAAAATAAAGTTTATTTACGTTTAGTTAAATATAATGATAAGTTAAGAGCAACAATATACGAGGAAGATAAACATTTCAGACATTCTTTTAAAGTAACAGAATCAAAAGAATCCGTGACTTTTGAGTATACCCATACTAACGATTTTAGCAAAAGTAGGCATCAAAATTATGCTAAGAATGATATTTTGGAGGTAAATAAAATAGATTCCTTGAAATATCAAATTAATGTTTTTAAAAATAATAAGAGAAAGAAAAAAAGAGCTGAAGGATGGGTAACCTTAGAAAAATCAAAGTTTAATTATATTGAAATAGGAATGGAGTATTATAGAAGCAATGAAATAGTGGAGAAAATAAAGGGATTTTTGGATCCGAATTCTAATTACATTGTGAAGAATATAAGATTGGATTATTCGATGGGATATTCTTCTGATACCTCTTTAAAAATCCATAGTGTTGATTTTTCGTTAAAAATTCCAGAAAAATTAATAATGAAAGAATTTGATTTCTTTAGGGAATTCCAAGATTAATTAAGCATAAATGAATCTTGAAAAAAATAACACTTGACAAAGGGGTGTTTAATGTTGTATATTTGCACCTCGAAAATTACACCTTGTAATTTCACATAATTTTTAAACCGTAATTTAAAAAATGAAAACATCAGATTTTAATTTTGATCTTCCTGCAGAATTATTGGCAGAACATCCATCGGAACACAGAGACGAAGCTAGATTAATGGTTTTGGACAGAAAAACTGAAACAATTCAGCATAAATTGTTCAAAGATGTTGTGGATTATTTTGATGAAGGAGATCTTTTTATCTTTAATAATACTAAAGTTTTCCCTGCTCGTTTGTATGGAAACAAAGAAAAAACAGGAGCTAAAATTGAAGTTTTCTTGTTGAGAGAGCTAGATAAAGAAACTCGTGTTTGGGATGTTTTGGTAGATCCGGCAAGAAAAATCAGAATCGGGAACAAGTTATTCTTCACTGAAGATGAATCTTTGGTAGCTGAAGTTATTGATAATACAACTTCAAGAGGAAGAACATTAAGATTCTTATTTGATGGTTCTTACGAAGAATTCAGAACTAAATTGAAGGAATTAGGAGAAACTCCGCTTCCAAAATATATCAAAAGAGACGTTGAACCGGAAGATGCTGAAAGATACCAAACGATTTATGCAAAAATAGAAGGAGCAGTTGCTGCACCTACTGCAGGTCTTCACTTCTCAAAACATTTGATGAAGAGATTGGAGATCAAAGGAATCGACTTTGCTGAAGTTACCCTTCACGTTGGTTTAGGAACATTCAACCCGATTGAAGTGGAAGACCTTTCTAAGCACAAAATGGAGTCTGAAGAAATCTTCATCGATGAGAAAAATGCTCAGATCATTAACAATGCTGTTGAGTCTCACAGAAGAGTTTGTGCGGTTGGAACTACAACGATGAGAACACTTGAAACTTCAGTTTCTTCAAACAAGAAAATTTCTGCATTCCACGGTTGGACGAATAAATTCATTTATCCGCCACACGATTTCGGAGTAGCTAACTGTATGATAACGAACTTCCACACGCCAAAATCTACATTAATTATGATGATTGCAGCGTTTGCAGGAAGAGATTTTATAATGCACGCATACGAAGAAGCTGTAAAAGAGAAATACAAATTCTACTCTTACGGTGATGCAATGTTAATTCTTTAATAAAGATATCAGGTATAAGGTAGCAGGTCGCAGTGAGCACCTGTTACCTACTATCTGTAACCTATTACCTACATGAAAGATATCAGAACTTTATCATTAGACCAGCTTAAAGACTACTTTCTGTCTTTAGGAGAAAAGCCGTTTCGTGCGAAGCAGGTTTATGATTGGTTGTGGAGTAAAAACCTCCATTCGATTGATGAGATGACGAATCTTTCGAAACAGCTTCGGGATAGAATCTCTGAAGAATATACCATCAATCCGGTTTCAGTGGATTTGCTTCAAAAAAGTTCTGACGGAACGATTAAAAATGGAGTAAAACTTCATGACGGTTTAATGGTGGAATCCGTTTTAATTCCTACGGAAACCAGAACAACAGCTTGCGTTTCATCACAAGTTGGATGTTCATTAAACTGCGAATTTTGCGCGACTGCGCGACTGAAAAGAATGAGAAATCTTGAGGTTGCCGAGATCGTAGATCAGGTTGCTCTTATTGACAGCCAAAGTAAAATGTATTTCGACAGACCGCTTACCAACATTGTTTTTATGGGAATGGGTGAGCCGATGATGAATTACAAAAATGTGGTTGAAGCCATCAGAAAAATTACTCAGCCGGAAGGTTTGGGAATGTCTCCTAAAAGAATTACCGTTTCAACTTCGGGAATTCCAAAGATGATCAAAATGTTGGCTGATGATGAATTGCGTGTGAAATTAGCATTGTCACTTCACTCCGCCATAGAATCCAAACGTAATGAAATCATGCCGTTTTCAGATAAATTCCCTTTAACGGATATTATGGAAGCGCTTCAATATTGGTATAAAAAAACAGGTTCTGTTATCACTTTTGAATACTGTGTTTGGAAAGGAATTAATGATGGTGACGAAGATATCAAAGCTTTAATTAAATACTGTAAACAGGTTCCTTCTAAGGTTAACCTTATTCAATACAATCCGATTGGTGACGGTAAATATGACCAGTGTAACAAACAGGCGGAAGAAAATTATGTTCGTCAGTTAGAAAATGCCGGAATTACTGTTATGATTCGTAAAAGTCGTGGAGGAGATATTGACGCGGCTTGCGGACAGCTTGCCAATAAAACGACGGATTAAAATTTCATTAAAAAAAACAAAATTATTCTTTACGATCTCTTAAAATTCTAAATTTGTACTAAACTAGTAGCAAATGATGGATTATTTTATGAGTGAAAATGGGCTGGAAAGTGTGTATGCTTGGGCGGTTCCTGTTCATGCCGCTGTTATTTTGGCAGAAATGATTTATAGCAGTGTTGCACAGGCGCATTTATACAGCCGGAAAGATTTATTGACCAACATCTATCTTGCATTGATGAACTTCGGTTTGGATCTTGTGATGAAGGCTTTTGCGATGGGCGTCATGTTCTTTTTCTATAGTTTCAGACTGTTCGATTTTGATATGAGTACTTGGTATTACTGGCTGTTATGCTTTATGGTAACAGATTTGGCCTATTATTTCCATCATTTGGTCGATCACAAATCCAGAGCTTTTTGGGCAGTACATATCACCCATCATAATTCTGAATATTTTAATTTAACAACAGGCTTCCGAAGTCCGGTTTTTCAGCCTTTGTATCGCTATCTGTTTTTCTCACCTTTGGCGTTTTTAGGATTTAATCCCTGGGCAATTATGGTGTGTTATGCCGTTGGACAGGTCTATGGAACCTGGGTGCATACACAAACGGTAAAAAAGATGGGATTTTTAGAATATATTTTGGTGACACCTTCGCATCATAGAGTTCATCATGGTTGCAATATCAAATATCTTGATAGAAATATGGGGATGGTTTTTATATTTTGGGATAAAATTTTCGGGACTTTTGAGCCTGAAGATCCTAAAGTTCCTGTGAAGTTTGGAATTTACCCTAAAATGCCGGACGATGATCCGATAACGACTTTATTGTACGAATGGCAAAAAATAGCAAAAGATCTGAAACAACCTAATCTTACCATTAAAGACCGATTTAATTATATATTTAATTCTCCGGGATGGCGACATGATGGGAAAGGAAAAACCGTGAAGGATTACCAACGGGAATATTGGGAGAAAAAAAATAGAAAAAAAGAAAAGGTTCACGATAAATCGGCATAATCAAAAAAATAAACGGACGGGCTTTTGCTCGTCTTTTGCTTTATAGAATGAAGTTTTGTGTTTGTTTAAAAAAGTTAATTTTGCTCCATGAAAAAGTTTTTCCTGATTACCTCTCTCTCGATTTCCACATTGGTGTTTTCTCAGCAATCCAATCTGCTGAAAATCAAAAAATATAGAGTGAGCTATCTGGATTCAAGAATTCAGGAAACATCTGGTTTGAATTTTTTTAACGGAAAACTTTATACGTTTAATGACAGCGGAAATACTCCTGATCTTTTTGAAATCAATAAAGATAATGGTGAAATTGTCCGAATACTCAAAACCAATATAACCAATACAGATTGGGAAGCTTTGACGAATGATGGTGAGAATTTTTACGTGGGTGATTTCGGTAATAATACGGGAGCAAGGAAAGACCTTTCCATTTATAAAGTTCCTTATGAAAACGTTAGCGAGCTAAATAAGAGTTCAGAAAGAACTTTAGAAGGGACTTCGATTCCGTTTTTCTATCCAGAGCAAACTGATTTTACCCCGAAAAACCTAAAAACCGATTTTGATGCTGAAGCAATGATTTATTTAGAAGGGAAAATTCATCTTTTTACTAAGGAATGGGCATCAAAATCAACAACACATTATACTATAGATCCCACAATTTCTGAAAAACAAGAAGCTAAAAAAGTAGAATCTTTCAAAACCAATTTTGTAGTGACAGATGCGGCTTATTTTGATAAAAAGCTTTATTTAGTAGGCTATACAAAGAAAACAGAAGTCTTTTTAAATATTTTCAAAGAAACAGAACCAGGGATATTTTTTAAAGAAGATCCAAAGCGTTATTATTTGGGAAGTGCTCTTTCCATAGGACAGATTGAAGGAGTTGCAGTAGATGATTCCGGTATTTATATTTCAGGGGAAAAGTTTCATTCTCCGTTGGGAGGGGCAAAACAAAGCTTATATTTTATCCCGAAAGATAAACTCAAAGATTAATTTCTCTTAAAATTAACTGAAAAAAATTATCTTTGTGAGGAATTAATAATTATTTACCCATCATTCGCAGATTGTGGCAAACATCGTAGAAGAAATCAAGCAACCGATCAATGAGGAAATGAAACTTTTCGAACAGAAGTTTTATGAATCGATGCAGAGCAAAGTACCTTTATTAGATAAAGTCACTCGTTTTATCGTTACGACAAAAGGGAAGCAAATGCGTCCTATGTTTGTATTTCTTTGTGCAAAACTTATCGGAAATGTCAACGAGAAAACCTATCGTGGTGCTTCTATGATTGAGCTGATCCATACGGCGACTTTGGTTCATGATGATGTGGTGGATGAAAGTTTTAAACGTCGTAATTTCTTTTCGATCAATGCGTTGTGGAAGAATAAAATTGCGGTTCTGGTGGGAGATTTTTTGTTATCAAAGGCCGTATTACTTTCTACAGACCATAAAGATTACGATTTACTTGCCGTGATTTCCAGAACGATCCGTGAAATGTCTGAAGGAGAGCTTCTTCAACTGGAAAAAGCAAGAAAATTAGATATTACGGAGGATGTTTATTATGAAATTATTCGTCAGAAAACAGCTACTTTAATTGCTGCCTGCTGCGAAATCGGAGTACTGTCTAATAATGCTGATGAAGCGTTGGCAAAAAAAATGATGGACTTCGGAACATATACCGGAATGGCTTTCCAGATTAAAGATGATCTTTTTGATTATTTAAGTTCAAATGTTATCGGAAAACCTGTCGGCATTGATATTAAAGAGCAAAAAATGACGCTTCCTTTAATTCATACCTTAAAAATTGCTAACGAAAAAGATAAAAAATACTATTTTAATACCATAAAACGTTATAATAACGATCAAAAACGTGTTAAAGAGTTGATAAATTTCGTAAAAACCTCAGGAGGACTTGATTATGCTATTTCTGTGATGAAAGATTTTCAGCAGAAAGCAAAAGACATTCTTAACGAATTCCCTGATTCTGAGCCTAAAAAAGCACTACACCTTATGCTAGACTATGTAATTGAGAGAAAATTTTAATTAAATAATTCTCATTGTTACAATAATAACGGCTAAAACAATGCAAAATAAAGCGGTTAAAAATAAATAATCCGCAATAGTTTCAAACTTGTTTCCCCGCTTTTTATTCGTTGATCTAATCGAGAGAAAAGAAAAGAAGCAACTGAATGCAAAACATAAGCATGCTACCCCGGCAAATTCGTCTAAATACGTACTGTGACTTATTTTAGTGATTTTTAATGAGGTTATAATCAGTAATGAAAACCCTAAAAGATTGCTCGATGCATTCAATATATGACTTGACTTTTTTTCCATCTTTACAAATTTATTCTAAAATAAACACAATTTTTTTTATTATCAAATTTTTAAAAAAGATTAATAAAAATTAAAATTAATTTAAAAAGTGTATATTAGCAAAATACTTCAGAATTAAAAATTTTATATTTTGGCTATGCAGACAACCTATATTGAAACACAGCAAATTTCCTTTCAAGATTTTAAAAATCAGATACTTGAAGATTACAAGTTAGGGAGAGTTTCTCGTGAAATGTCCTATTTGGGAAGAAGAGAAGTTCTTACAGGAAAAGCTAAATTTGGTATTTTTGGGGATGGTAAGGAGCTTCCTCAGCTTGCAATGGCGAAAGTTTTCAAAAATGGAGACTTCCGTTCAGGATATTATAGAGATCAGACTTTTGCATTGGCTGTAGATGCATTGACAGTGGAAAGTTTCTTTGCGCAATTGTATGCAGATACAAGTGTTGAAAGAGAACCTGCATCGGCTGGAAGACAAATGAACGGGCACTTTGCAACAAGAAGTTTAAATGAAGACGGAAGCTGGAAAGATTTGACAGCTCAGAAAAATATTTCTTCGGATATTTCTCCTACAGCAGGACAAATGCCAAGATTATTAGGATTGGCTCAGGCTTCAAAAATATATAAATCAGTAAAATTCGACGGTTCTGAAAAGTTCTCAAAAGAAGGTAACGAAATCGCTTTTGGAACAATTGGGGATGCTTCTACAGCAGAAGGTCATTTCTGGGAAACTTTGAATGCAGCTTGTGCACTTCAGGTTCCTATGGTTGTTTCAATCTGGGATGATGGTTACGGAATTTCAGTTCCTACAAAAAATCAGAGAGCAAAAGCAGATATCGCAGAAATGTTGAGCGGTTTCCAAAGAAAAGAAGGAGAAGCTCAGGGTTGCGAAATTATTCAGGTAAAAGCTTGGGATTATGCAGCATTGTTGGATGCTTATGCAAGAGCAGAACAATTTGCAAGAATGGAATCTGTGCCTGTTGTGGTTCACGTAATTGAAGTTACGCAGCCTCAAGGTCACTCGACTTCAGGATCTCACGAAAGATACAAAAATGAAGAGCGTTTGGCTTGGGAATCTCAGTTTGACGGATTGGTAAAATTCAGAGAATGGATTTTAAATTATTCAATCGAAATTGAAGGTAAAGAAGAGGTATTAGCAACTGCAGAAGACTTGGATTTAATTGATGAAGAAGCTAAAAAAACTGTAAAAGCAGGACAAAAGCAAGCTTGGGAAAGCTACCAGAAAGTAATTACAGGTTTAATCAATTCAGTGTTGCCTTTAGTTGAAAATCTAAAAGGACAAAATGCTGAAATTGAAAATTATATCAATCAATTCAATAAATTAGTTTCAAAAGCTAAGAAAGATGTTTTCCATTTGGTAAGAAGATCTTTATTGGCAACTAGAGGAACGAATTCTGCGGAAAGAAACCAATTGATGCAGAAATACAACGAGATTTTTGAGGTTGAGAAAGATAATTATTCTTCTCATTTATATTCTCAGTCTCAATGGAAAGCTGAAAACGTACAAGAAATCAAGCCTATCTATTCCGATGCTTCTGAAGATGTAGACGGAAGAGTAGTGGTAAGAAATAACTTCGATAAAATTTTCGAAAAATATCCTGAAACTTTAGTATTTGGTGAAGATGCCGGAAATATCGGTGACGTAAATCAAGGTCTTGAAGGAATGCAGGAAAAATATGGTGAAGTTCGTGTTGCCGATACGGGAATCCGTGAAGCTACGATTCTAGGACAAGGTATTGGAATGGCAATGAGAGGGTTGAGACCGATTGCTGAAATCCAGTATTTAGACTATATTTTATATTGTTTACAAGGAATGAGCGATGATTTGGCTACCGTTCAATACAGAACAAAAGGAGGTCAGAAATCGCCTGTAATCATCAGAACAAGAGGTCACAGATTAGAAGGAGTTTGGCATTCAGGTTCTCCAATGGCGGGAATTTTGAACCTTTCAAAAGGGATTTTGGTATTAGTACCAAGAAACTTGACAAAAGCTGCTGGATTCTACAATACAATGCTTCAGAGCGACGATCCAGCTGTGATTGTTGAATGTCTGAACGGATACAGATTAAAAGAAAAACAACCTGATAATTTAGGTGAATTCACTGTTCCTGTCGGAAAAATCGAAGTTACAAAAGAAGGAGCGGATGTTACGTTGGTAACTTACGGTTCTACATGGAGAATTGTAATGGAAGCTGCTGAAGAATTAGAGAGATTAGGAATTTCTGCGGAAGTTATTGATGTTCAGTCTTTAATTCCTTTCGATTTAACAAACGAGATTGCTGAATCTGTAAAGAAAACAAACAGATTGGTTGTAATTGATGAAGATGTAGAAGGTGGAACTTCAGCATTTATTTTGCAACAGATTTTAGAAAAGCAAAAGGCATTCAGATTCTTAGATTCTGATCCGTTAACAATCGCTGCAAATGATCACAGACCAGCGTATGCAAGTGACGGAGATTATTTCTCTAAACCATCTGCAGATGATATGGTTGAAAAGATCTATGCCATGTTTAATGAAACAAATCCTCAGAAATATCCTGCGATATTTTAATTGAGATTTGAGATAAATTTTGAAACCGCTTTCTTTTGGGAGGCGGTTTTTTATTAGTATATTTAATTTCTTCTAATAACCTTATAGTTTTATATGAAATATTATTTTAAAGAAGATTCTTCAAGAATGACAGAGAAATATTTCGTTTTTTCTAGAATTGGGATGGCTCTAATTTCTGCTCAAAGAGTTGAACTTATTACAGGCAAATTATTAGAATATTTAATTGAATTTAATAATTTTTATTCAACTGTAACGACATTAGAATTTTTAGAAAAAACAGCAAAATCAAAGAATGGCAAAAGAACTTTGGGAGCAATTTTTCATTTATTAAAGCTAAACCCCAACTTTATAATAGAAGATGAACTTGATGATTATTTAATAAAGCGAAATATGCTAGTACATAACTTTCTTCCTTATCTACATATTTCAACAAATGGAAAAGAAGCGGTTGATTTTTGTTATGATTTTGGAAGGCAATCTGAGAAAATTGAAAATTTTTTTAAAGGCTTTGTCTATTTTTTATCATTAAGAACAGTTAAAGATAAAAATTTTTTATCACCAGAAATTAAAAACTGGGAAGATAGCTTTATTTACTTTATGGAGTCTTTGGAAAAAGAAAAATTGGAAGATTTTAAGTAAAAGATTATCAAACGACAGCCTTTTTTATTTTCTTCCCTTCCAAAAGAGTCTTACAATCTTTCTCCTTCTCTGGATCATACACATGATATTTTGTTTCCCATTCTTCCAATTGGTATAAAATCGGCAACAGCGCCAATCCTTTTTCTGTCAACGAATATTCTACTCTTGGAGGAATTTCTTTAAACTCTTCACGAATCACCAATCCATCGGCTTCCATTTCACGCAATTGGTCGGTTAGTACCTTTCTTGAAATTACATTAATTCGCACCGCAAGCTCTCCAAAACGTAATTTTCGGTCTTTAATCACCAATACAATGATCGGTTTCCATTTGCTTCCCAAGGCAGACATTGCTTTTCCTAAAGGGCAGCTATAAGCCATTAATTCATTTTTCTTCATACGTTACTTTTACGTTACTAATGTAAGTTACTACAAAGTTACCACTTTTTTAAATTCAAAAGGAACAAATTTGAACTATTATTAGTTACTTTGTGTAACAATTATAAAATATACATTTAAAAATGAGTACAGAATCATTATTTAAACCTTTTCAATACAAGAATTTAGAACTAAAAAATAGAATTGTAATGGCTCCGATGACCAGAGCTCAATCTGATAACGGCGTTCCGACTCAGCAAATTGCAGATTATTATGCAAGAAGAGCAGCTTCAGAAGTTGGATTGATTCTTTCGGAAGGAACTGTGATCAACAGACCGGGGTCAAAAAATATGCAAAATATTCCTGATTTCTACGGAACAGAGGCATTAAACGGATGGAAAAATGTAATTGATGCCGTTCACGAAAATGGTGGGAAAATGGGACCTCAGATTTGGCATGTCGGAGATACAAGAATGTCTGAAGATTATCCTTTGGTTGATATGGAAAAAGCTTCTGCAATGACGCTGGAAGATATTCAGGATACCATTGCTCAGTTTGCAGCTTCTGCCAAATCTGCGAAAGATCTTGGATTTGATGTTGTTGAAATTCATGGAGCTCATGGCTATCTGATCGATCAGTTTTTCTGGGAAGTGACCAATACAAGAACTGATGAATACGGTGGAAAAACATTGAAAGAAAGAAGCAAATTTGCAGTTGATGTAGTGAAAGCAATCAGAGCTGCAGTAGGAGAGGATTTTACAATTATTATTCGTCTTTCTCAGTGGAAACAGCAGGATTATTCAACGAAATTAGCGAACACTCCTGAAGAAATGGAAGAGTGGCTATTGCCATTAAAAGAAGCCGGAGTTGATATTTTCCATTGTTCACAAAGACGTTTCTGGGAAGCGGAATTTGAAGGTTCTGATCTAAATTTTGCAGGCTGGGCGAAGAAAATCACAGGTCAGCCAACCATTACGGTAGGTTCTGTTGGTCTTGAAGGAGATTTTATGGGAGCATTTGCAGGACAGGGAACTGAAAAAGCCGATTTATCAGAACTGACAAGAAGATTAGAAAGAGGAGATTTCGATTTGGTTGCAGTTGGTCGTGCTATTTTACAAGACCCGGAATGGGTGAAAAAAGTAAAAGAAGGAAAGACAGAGGATCTGCTGGATTTCAAGGCTGAAAGTATGGCCGTTTTATTTTAAAGTCAATGGTGAGTTTTGCTTCATAAGTGAATTTTGAAATTTTGAAATTTTGAAATTGACGAACGTGGCGAACTGACATTCCTATTCATATATTATTTTACCTATCAATTATTTTAAACGAAACCGCTTCAGGAAATATCTTGAAGCGGTTTTAAATTTTAGTTCGGACAGCCAAAAGTGATAGAAATACATTTCCAATATCCTGGAATTCCGTTTTTAGGTGGATAATAGCATTCAACTGTGTCAAGAGGGCATTCAGGAGCATTTCCTCCGTTGATTTTTTTTAAATCTGTTTTTGTTAATTTTTTTAGATTTTTCATATTAAATAATTTTGGTGAACATCAAATATAATATTTCTCTATTTAATGAAAAATATAAAATTGATTTAATTTGAAGGTTTTTATGCTTAATGGTAAAAAATAAAACCGTTCTCAAAATTTGAAAACGGTTTCTTTAACAGATTTAAATATCTAAATGCCAATAAAAGGCAAAAAGTGATTCTTATAAACCAATGTTTTTTGTGGGCTTCAATTGCTTTTTAATAGACTTTGGAAGCGCATTTTTGTGAACAAGAATTGCAGTAGATTTGTATTCAACATACTGTCTTGTTACATAAAGATAGCCTGAGAAATCATTGGTAACTCCCCATGAATTCTTCACCATATAATATTCTTTTCCGGACTGATCTTTTGCCAATCCTACGATGTGCATCCCGTGATCATCCGTTGTAGAAAGATTATTTAAAGCTTTCTGACGCATATCTTCTGTGATTGCTTTATCTTTTTTCGGCTCTGTAAATAAAGTTCCTTTGTTATCCTTATTGATTTGATCTAAATCCATATCCGGAACATAAGCCACCCCATTTTTATAAGAGAAATACGGTTCAGAAACGTCCGTCGCCCAACCTACAGAATATCCTTTGCTTACAGCGTTATCAATAATTGCTGTCAAATCTTTCATTGGAACATTCCAGTCAGAGTCGTGGCTCCAGTTATCAGGAATTGGAACTACAAATTTCTGGTAATACGGATAATCTTTGTAAGAAGAAATTTCTACATAATCTTCAGGATTAATTCCTACAATTTCTTTAGCAAATGTTTGCGGAGTGTAGTTTTTTCCTTCATATGTAAAATTGGTTGGAACTTTTCCTAAATATTCATCTAAAATAGCATCAACAGAAGACATCCAGTTATCTGTCAATTTTCCTTTTGATGCCGCCTGAACTAAACTATCCAGAACCGGTTTCAATTTTCCTTGCATTTCAGAGAAATTGTTCAATGCTTGTCCGGATTTTAAACCAGTATAAACATCTTGAGGAACCGCTCCGTATTTTTTGTACATGTTAACAACGTCGTGTAATTCTCCTCCGTCACCCCAACTGATCGCTCCGTTATTCAAAACGTATAGTTTTGCTTTATCATGATAAGAGTTTCTTGCAGTGAAGATTTCTGCCAAATCCACAGGTTTTTTACCCATTCTCTGCATCTCAGATTCAAGGAAAGAGTTTCCTGAATAGCTCCAGCAAGTTCCTGAAGAACCCTGGTTTTTTACCGAAGTCGCTCCTACGTCTTTCAACGTTGTAAACTGGAAATTAGCATTTTGAGATTGATTGTTTTTTAACTTATTGATTAAGTCATCTTGAGCAAACATCATACTTCCTGCAGACAAAACAAAAAGTAATGATACAAATTTTTTATTTTTCATTACTAAATAAAAGGTTTTACTATTTATGAATAGTCGTTCATATTACAGATTTGTTACAAAGGGAAAAGTTAAATTAATACTGAATTTTATTGCTGTTTATTTATAAATTTTATTCATGATCTAACAAAACTGGTTGTGTCTTATTATAAAAAAGTGCTTTCCGGAGAAAACACTTTTGTAGTAGGGTAAGGTATGAGAGATTATTTTTTTACAATTTTCTCAGTAACAGTAGCAGATTGGGTTTTAAGTTTTATATAATATATTCCTGTCTGCAAAGAAGAGAGATGTATTTGTTCTTGTGTTGAACTCAAATGATCTTGTTTTATGAGTTGCCCGGTTGCTGCATAGATTTCGTAAGAAACTAATGGTTCTTTACTTTTGATATAAAGAACATCTTTTACAGGATTCGGATATAATTGAATTCCTGCCTGAGCTGCAGTTTCCTCTACCGACATTTGACTGCATGCTGATTTAGCATATTTTGTGAAAAAAGACTGAGATTTACCTCCTACTACATTCACAGCCATTGTATTGACATTATCATTGGCGTCTATAAATAATTGATCATGAAAAAAACCTCCTACGATGTAATTTCCATCCTGATCTGCAGCAATTGCCGTAAATTCATCTATAAATCCATAAGGACTAAGTATTTCGCCGGCGCCTATTACAGCTCCGGTATCTTTATTAAGACGAACCAATAAAGGATCAGAACGATCCCCGTTAGACCGAGTCATTGTATAGCTTCCCCAGATATCAGACCAACTTCCTTTGGCAAATGCTATTTCGCTTCCATTAATAGCGATTGTCCCTTTAGTAAAACGATAGCCAAACTGAAGACCAGACATTCCATCCGGAGTTCTTGCCCACTGTACGGTACCTGAAGCATTGATCTTCATGACGAACGGAACCGCTTCAACATAACTTCTCAACGGAAAAGTATAACTTCCAAAGGTTGCAGGCACGGTTATTCCATTAAAATATCGTCCTGAAATATAAATATCTGAAGTAGCCGGATCTTTTATAATAGAATGAATTTCATCATCAGTGGCTGTTGTACCATTGTTAATTTCCCTTCTCCATACCTCTGCTCCGGTACTTCCGTCAAAAGCCAGTACATAAGCTGCTTTCGTAAATGGAACATTATTGTAGGAAAGATCAACTAAATTACTGAATCCCGGATCCATTCTTTTACCCGCTAAATAATAACGATTCAAACTTTCATCGTAGACTAGATTAACTTTTCCTTCTCTTCCTACAATATTTATTGCATCTCCTGTAATAGGAAGGAGCAAAGGTGTTGCTGGTGTCATATTACCATTATCATAATTAAACTTCACAGCATAATACTGATAGGTTGATGTGTAGGTTGAAGGTACTGTAATCATACCATTTAAATGGGTTCCTGCTCTGAAGCCCATGACAGCATGGATGTTTTTGGAAGAATCCATATACATTGTCTGAACATCGCACATACGGGAGAAATAATTAACGTCTCCTTGTAAAGACTTGCTCCATGCTAATGTACCGTTCGAAGTATTATATTTCAATAGAAAAGCTGCTTTGTGGGCAGGATCTATGGTTTGATCATAATAGGTATACAGAGGCAGAGTATGGGTATCATCAAAATGGACTGGAACTGCATTGGGGTCTCCGATGTACGAATTGTTATAAATTGTAGCCAGAATATATAATCCACCGTTATTATCTAATTTAATATGCCATGCATTTTCTCCATCTCCTGAACCTCCGATTGGTCTTGTCCATCTTAAATTTCCTGCACAATCAGTAGAGAATAGAAAAAGATCACTCAGACCGTAATTGGTTACAGATGTACCATTCAGGTTTTGTCCTTGTTGGCCCATTGTTGCAAGATAATAGGTGTTATTATTGTTGTCCACTACAATATCTCTTATGGATTCATCAAATACATAATGAAAGCCCGGATCAGCAGAACCCGTTATTCCACCTGCCTGTTTTCCCCATTGCCATTGATAAGTCTGACTACAATATAAGACTGGTAATAGTAAAAAAAACATCCATCCTTTTCTATTCTGAGTGGTGAGGAAAGCATTTATTTCGGTATAATACTTCATGAAAAATAGTATTTTCTCTAAAATGGGAGGTTGAAGAAGAGGTTTAGTAAAATTCTTCTGCAGCATTTTGTTAGAATGAATACTTTTCATGATTGTTTGATGTTATTATTTTTTTTCGAAAATAATAAATAAAAAAATATAAAATCATAATTAAGTGAAATAATTATAGAAATAAGCAATAAATATCTTTATATTTTAAGAATTTATAAATTAATTACTTAGGAAAGAAATTTCATATTTTTAAAAAAAGTTTTACATGTTTCCAACCCTATTTAAAAATTCTGCATCTATTAGAGTATAAAGCCAACCTATGGAACACAAATTACTAATAGCATGTCAACGGAGTGACCGCAATGCACAGCGGAAAGTCTACGAAAATATGGCGGGCAAACTTTATTCAGTTTGCAGACGTTACCTGAAAAATGATGAAGATATTGAAGAAGTACTGGCAGATACTTTTTACAAGATTTTTACGAAACTTGATCAGTTGCAGAATCCTGATATTTTTGAGGCTTGGGCAAAAAAAATTACGGTGAATGAATGCTTGCAGAAACTTAGAAGTATGAAAGCTCTTCATATCTCTCTGGATGAAAATCTGATTGAGTCTTCAGATGCACAGGCAGAAAACCTTTCCTTCGAAAAGGATATTCTCAAATTGCTCAACTTTCTTCCGGAAGGTTGCCGGGCAATTTTTAACCTCTTTGCCATTGAAGGTTATCCACACAAGGAAATTGCAGCAATGCTTTCAATCAGTGAAGGAACCTCAAAATCCCAGCTGAATTTTGCGAGGAAAAAACTTCAGGAACTTTTGGTGAATCATAACATTTAAAACTTTACAACAATGGAAAATAATCACGATATAGATAAAAAATTCAATGAGGCTTCTAAAGTGGAAGAACCTGCGACTTTTCCGGGTTTTGATAAAGTTTGGGCTCAAGTTGAAGAAAAATTAGATAAAAAAGAAAATAGAAAAAGAATCATTCCGATCTGGTTTCCTTACGGAATTGCAGCGAGTTTGATTATTGGTTTAGGTGCGTTTTACTTTATTAATAAAAATGATGTTTTAGAAATTAAAAAACCTGCAATTGCTCACAATACGGCTTCCCCTAAAATAAATTCTAATATCCAAATTATTGACAGCACTATACAATCGAATATTAAAAAGGAAATTGATGGAAATCAATTGAAGGGACAGAATAAACAAGAAATTGTAACAGTAAGTGCTCCTCCCTCAATGGGTGTGATGCCTGGTCACAAATTTCAAAATTATAATCAGCCAATTCCTTATCCTGCTTTAAAAGTTCAATCAGCAGATACTTTGAAAGTAGAAGATATAAATGAAGTTGTAGTAACTGGTGCTTTGGGTATCAAAAAGAAAGGAGATGAAGTAGCATCGTCTAATGTTGTCGCAATAAATAATGGTGTTTATACAACTGATTCTTATGATTTTAATCAAAAAAACAATTATCATGTCTCTCCGTCAGAAATAAAACTTAAAAAGAACAATTCCAAAAATATTGTTGTAAAAGGTCCAGCACAAATATATGTTACAGGGAATGAAAAAGGGTATTTTGAAAGTCAGCCATATAACAATATTGCAGCAGCTTTGGCAGCGAAAGCACCTGGATTGACAATTAATTCTATAGGATACTCAAATAATAATCAGTATGATATTAAAATAAGAGGCTCACGAACTTTAACGGGGCAAACTACTCCTATTATTGTTATAAATGGCGTAATTTCAGATCAGAAAGCTTTAAGTAGCATTCCTCCCAATAAGATTGAATCTTTAACTACACTATTGGGATTGCAGGCAAGTGCACTTTATGGAAGTCAGGGATCTAATGGAGCAATTGTTGTCACAACAAAAAAGATCTCAAGAAAAGAAAAAAAAGCATTCAAAAAACTTCAGAAAGTTCAGGATAGTATTAAAAAAGCAAAATTCATTGAAAAACAAAATAATGAAGAATATGATGCTTTCGTAGAAAACCCTTTTGAATTGACCAAAAATCAGTCAGTTTCTACATTTTCCATAGATGTTGATAATGCAGCGTATTCCAACATCCGAAGAATGATTAATAATGGGGAATATGTAGATAAAAATGCAGTGCGAATTGAGGAGATGATCAATTATTTTAAATATGATTATCCACAGCCGAAAAATAATCAGCCATTTTCAATTAATACAGAATACAATGATTCTCCTTGGAATTCCAAACATAAACTTTTAAAAATTGGTCTTCAAGGGAAAAATATTCCGGCGAATCAGCTTCCGGCATCCAATTTTGTTTTTCTGATTGATGTTTCGGGTTCAATGGATGCACCCAATAAATTGCCATTGTTGAAATCTTCATTTAAAGTTTTGTTGGATCAGCTAAGACCCGAAGATAAAGTCGGGATTGTAGTCTATGCAGGAAGCGCAGGAATGGTTCTTCCTCCAACTTCAGCAGGTGAAAAAAATAAAATTATCGGAGCTTTGGATCAACTTCAGGCAGGCGGAAGTACGGCAGGAGGGGAGGGAATTGAACTGGCTTATAAACTTGCTCAGGAAAACTTTATTAAAGGAGGGAATAATCGCGTGATCATTGCTACAGACGGAGATTTTAACGTAGGAGCTTCTTCTACGGGAGATTTACAGACTTTGGTGGAAGAGAAAAGAAAATCGGGTGTTTTTCTTACCTGTTTAGGTTTCGGAATGGGGAATTTTAAGGATAACCGAATGGAAACCTTAGCGAACAAGGGCAATGGAAATTATGCTTACATTGACACGATGCAGGAAGCGAATAAATTTCTCGGAAAAGAATTTGCAGGAAGTATGTATGCCATAGCCAAAGATGTGAAAATTCAGATTGAATTTAATCCGAAATATGTGAAATCTTACCGTTTGATAGGCTACGAAAATCGAAAACTAAAAAACGAAGATTTTACCAATGATAAAATTGATGCCGGAGAATTGGGAAGCGGCCATACGGTTACTGCATTATATGAAGTAATTCCGGTGGATGTAAACTCTGATTTTCTTCCTAAGGAAACTGAACTGAAGTATTCTGTTAATACAAGCTCTGAAAATTTTGGAGATGAATTGGCAACCGTAAAATTCAGATATAAAAAACCGGATGGTGACAAGAGTTCTGAAATAGTTCAGGTTATAAAAAATACCAACGATTCTTTCTCATCTTCAAGCGATGATTTCAAGTTTACCTCATCAGTTGCCTGGTTTGGGTTGGTGTTAAGAAATTCAAGTTTAATCAAAAATAAAAATGTAAAGGAAATTGAAAATCTTGCCAAAAAAGGAAAAGGTAAAGATGATGATGGCTACAGAGCTGAGTTTGTAAGATTGGTTGAAAGTTATAAAACACAACAAAAATAGATGATTTAACAGGCATTCGAAAGGATGTCTGTTTTTTAAAAAAAATAATTTTCAAAAATTATTGAAAATTCAAAATATTTAATTAGATTTGTAATAAGAAAATCAAACAAAACAAGATGCAACTTTCAGAAGCTAAAGAAAAATACATTCAGACTTGGGGTACGTTTGCAACCAATTGGGGAATCAATCGTACGATGGCACAGGTTCATGCGTTGCTTTTGGCGAGTGACAGAGCACTCTCTACGGATGAGGTGATGGAGCAGCTTGAAATTTCAAGAGGCAATGCAAATATGAATCTTCGTGGATTAATAGATTGGGGAATTGTAAAAAAAGAACTCATAAAAGGGGATAGAAAGGAATATTTTGTAGCAGAAAAAGATGTCTGGTATTTGTTTAAGCAAATCACAAAAGAGCGCAGAAAAAGAGAAATCGAACCTGTAATTGCTTTTTTAGAAGAACTTAAAAATATTGAAGATAAAGATTCTCCTGAAGCCCAGGAGTTTATCAAGCTGATGAATGATTTCAGTTCAGTGACAGGAAAAATTAACAATATTATGGATCTGGCAATAAAAAGTGACGATCACTGGTTGGTCGGAAAGATCACTAATTTATTAAAATAGAAAGGACCTTAAAATCCTTTTTTATTTCAAATAAACTTTCAAAAATTATTGAAAATATAATATTTATAAAATGTTCAATATAATTTCATACACACTTTTTCTAACGATAAGCTCATACATCACGATCGATGTGGGAAGAAGATGTTATAATGCCGGAAAGTATTATTTGGATTACCTTATTCATGATGCCAATCTTTGTCTAACAATCAACAGAATACTTTTGGGATGTTATTATCTGATCAATTTAGGGTATATCGCACTCAATTTGGCAACTTGGGATAAAGTAAACTCATTGGAACAAGTTCTGACGGTCACAGCAATCAGAATAGGGTATATCACATTAATCCTTTGTGGTTTACATTTTATGAACATTTTCGCTCTTTATTTTTTAAGAAAAAATTTAACTATAAAATAATATACTATGAATGCAACAGTTTTAACAACAGTAACTTACAATTTTTCTGCATATATGATCTACTTACCCATAGTAATTATGTTGACGATTTTTGTTTCTCAGTTTTTGTTTAAAAATTCTAAAACTTTCATGATCGATATTTTTCATCAAAAAGAAGATATCGCCATGGCAACAAATTCACTGTTCAAAATCGGTTTTTATCTTCTGAATATTGGTTTTGCACTTTGTATCATTGAATTTTTCCAGATTGAAACCGTGGAAAGATTGGTTGTCGCATTAAGTAAAAAGATAGGAGGATTCTCAATTTATCTTGGAGTAATGATGCTTCTGAACCTGTTACTTTTCTTAAAAGGACGTAAACATGCGATGAACAAAGATAAAATCATTAAAAATGAAAACATTACTATTTAAAATCTGGATGTATTTCACATTCAAAATACAGAACAAACGAACAAGAGGGGATTTTTTAAACCTTTAAAAATTGATAACAATGAAAGAATTTGCAAAAATTGATTATAATGTTCAAGTTTACTTTTTAATCCTAGGAATTGCTGTATCAATTCTTTTTTTTACAGTTGGTGGATTTCTTTTTTTCTATTTTATTGTTGGAATTCCACAATTGATAAGCTTTATAATAAAGGCATTTCAAAAAACAGAGAAATCATATCGTTACGTAGTATATGGAATTTTTATTTTGCCTGTTTGGTTTTCATGGATAATGGTTTTTGTTTTTGAACATAATAAAGCAATATCTGATGTTTTTGGAGTGATTATTTTGGCCGCATTTTTCTACAGCCCTGTTATGGCGGGTGTATACATCTATGATAATTATAAAATTTACAAATCTTTTAACAGCACAAACAATGAAAACTCTTAAAAACCACACCCTCATCTACGACAACGAATGCCCGATGTGCAACATCTATTCAAAAGGTTTTATAAAAGTCGGAATGTTGGATGAAAGCGGAAGAGAAGCTTTTACAGAACTAAGTGTTAAGAATAAAAACCTGATTGATTTTAATCGTGCAAAAAACGAAATTGCTTTAGTTGATCATGAAAAAAATAAAGTGATTTATGGCTTAGATAGTTTGTTGCTAATCATAGGAAACTCATTTCCTGCATTGGAAAAAATAGCCAGAATAAAGCCTTTGTACTGGTTTTTCAAAAAGTTGTATTCTTTCGTTTCTTATAACAGGAAACAGATTATTCCTTCAATGAAAAGTCAGACAGAAGAGGCCTGTGTTCCTGATTTTAACTTAAAATACAGACTTGCTTATATTGCTTTTGTTGTAATTTTTTCAGGATATATTCTAAGTCTGTTTTCAGCAAAATTAGGTTTAGGCTTAACTCAGAATTTTTGGAGAGAATTTATAATTTGTGTCGGACAAATTGTTTGGCAGACGATATTTCTAAAAAACTATTTAAAAGACAAAATCTGGGATTATCTAGGAAATATGATGACAGTTTCTCTCATTGGAACTTTACTTTTAATTCCTGCATTATTTTTAAATTTAAGCCCTGTTTTCTCAATCATTTACTTTGGAATAGTCGTATTTATTATGTTTTTGGAGCATTTGAGAAGATGCAGGATTCTGCAACTCAATTTTATCCCAACATTAAGCTGGGTAACTTACAGAGTTTTGATTTTAATTGTATTACATTATTTATATGCCTGAAATTTATTTAAAAACCATCATTAAAGCTGATATTCAAACCGTTTTCGATTTAGCAAGAGATATTGATCTGCACCAAAAGTCAACTTCCAAAACCAAAGAAAAAGCCATCGCCGGACGAATTTCAGGGTTAATTGAAAATGATGAAACGGTGACCTGGAGAGCTAAACATTTAGGTGTTTATCAAACCCATACTTCAAAAATCATCAATATGGAAAAACCTTACCAATTCACAGATATTATGTTGAAAGGGACTTTCAAATCATTAAAACACCAACATTTTTTCAGACAAGAAGGTGAAAACACAATCATGACGGATATTTTCGAGTACGAATCCCCATTTGGAATAATCGGGAAAGTTTTCAACAAAATATTCCTTACCAATTATCTCAAAAACTTCCTGATGGAACGAAATGAATTAATCAAAACGACTGCAGAAAATATTAAAAGTATATCATAAAACAATTAATATTCGCAATGTCATGCTGAGCATAAATTGAAAATTTACGAACGAATGTTCAAGAAGCATTTCAACCACAAAGACTATCAACCAACAACCAAAAGTTATGAACTTCCTAAAAGCAGAATGCCGAAAATTAGCCATTATCAACTACGAAATCAATCCTGAAATCTTAGAAAAATATCTTCCAAAAGGTACTGAGCTCGATTTTTATCAAGGAAAATGCTATGTAAGTCTTGTCGGATTTATGTTTTTAAATACCAAATTATTAGGACTTCCTATTCCTTTTCACCGAAATTTTGAAGAAGTAAATTTGAGATTTTATGTAAAGAAGAAAGAAGGGAACGAATGGAAGAGAGGAGTGGTTTTCATCAAAGAAATCGTTCCGAAACCTGCATTGAGCTTTGTAGCAAATTCTGTTTACAAAGAAAATTACAAGACAATGCCGATGAAAAATACGATTTGTCAAAAAAACGAAGAATTGTTAATAAAATACTCTTGGAAAGATAAAACGTGGCATTCCATCGAGATTAGAGCTCAAAATAAACCTTTAAAAATGGAAGCTAATTCTGAATTTGAATTCATCACTGAACATTATTATGGTTTTACAAAAAAGAAAAATGAAACCTCAGAATACAAAGTATGTCATCCAAAATGGGAATATTATTGGGTTAAAAATCATCAGCTTGAAATTGATTTTAAACATATCTACGGAAAAGATTTTGAATGTTTGAATCATCAGAAACCACTTTCTGTAATGCTTGCAGAAGGTTCTGAAATTGAAGTAAAAACGAAGAAGTATTTGAATGAAAAGTAAGAAGTAAAAAGAGCCAAGTAAAAAGTTTTGAACTAAAATACTTTTGTTAAGCAATTAAGAACGATTAGTATTAGAGATGTCATGCTGAGCTTGTCGAAGCATCTTACGAAAAACTAGCAACAAACAACAATCAACCAAAATACCATGAAAATAATCATCGCAGCAGGAACCGGCTTCCTCGGAAAAAATCTAGAAAACTATTTTACTGAAAAAGGACATGAAGTATATGTTTTGACCAGAAGTCCGAAACGTAAAAACGAAATTCGATGGGATGGAAAAACGTTATGTGATTGGAAAAATTTATTGGAAGATACCGATGTTGTAATCAATCTTGCTGGGAAATCTGTGGATTGTAGATTTACGGAGAAAAACAAACAGGAAATTTATTTTTCAAGAATTCAAAGTACAAAAGTGCTTCAACAAGCTGTTGATGAATGTAATAATAAACCTAAAGTTTGGTTGAATGCGAGTTCTGCAACAATTTATGTTCATTCAGAAACCCATTTAAATACAGAAGAAAATGGAATTATTGGCGATGACTTTTCAATGAATATTTGCAAAAGCTGGGAAAAGGAATTTTTTAAAATAACAACAGAAAATGTACGAAAAGTAGCGCTGCGAACTTCGATTGTATTAGGAAATAATGGGGGAGCATTTCCAAAATTAAAAATGATTACCAAATTCGGTTTAGGAGGGAAACAGGGAAGAGGAAATCAAAACGTAAGCTGGATTCACATTGATGATTTTTGCAAAGCAGTTGAATTTATCATCAATAACGAAAATATTTCAGGAGAAATTAATATTACGGCTCCAAACCCAATATCCAACGAAGAATTGATGAGAAAACTAAGAAAAGAAATGAGGATTTCATTTGGGTTCGATGCACCTGTTTGGCAATTGGAAATAGCTTCATTATTTTTAAAAACTGAAACAGAATTATTACTAAAAAGCAGAAATGTATATCCTGAAAAATTGATGAAGAGTGGTTTTGAATTTACATATTCGAAAGTAGATGATGTACTGAAAGACTTAGTTTAAATGATGATAAACCATTTTTGTGAATTTTTAAATATTTCAGAATTTATTTTAAACTAAATCTTAGCCTGTATGTAAATATTTATTGATTTTTGTGGTTTTAATAAATGATGATTAAATTAGCGCAAACAAAACTTCGATGTTAATTACACCAAAAACTAAAACCTTATTTTTCTCATCATTACTCATATCATCCACTTTTTTTTCACAGGCTCATAATGTTTCAGATGGTTATCAAAAACCTGCAGATCCACTTGTTATTAAAAATCTAGAAAACTGGCAGGATTTAAAATTCGGACTTTTTATGCATTGGGGAACCTACAGCCAATGGGGAATTGTTGAAAGCTGGAGTCTTTGTCCGGAAGATGAATCCTGGACACAAAGAAAATCTGAACATGGAAAATCGTACTACGAATATGTAAAAAACTACGAAAATCTTCAGACAACTTTCAATCCGACTCAGTTCAATCCACAAAAATGGGCAGATGCAGCTAAAAAGGCAGGAATGAAATATGTGGTGTTTACTACAAAGCATCACGATGGTTTTGCTATGTTTGATACACAACAATCTGATTATAAAATTACTTCAGCCAAAACACCTTTTTCCAAGAATCCAAAAGCAGATGTGGTAAAGGAAGTTTTTAATACATTCAGAAAGGACGGTTTTAAAATCGGAGCTTACTTTTCAAAACCCGATTGGCATTCAGATGATTATTGGTGGTCATATTTTCCGCCAAAAGATCGAAATGTGAACTATGATCCGAAAAAATACCCTGAAAAATGGAACAATTTCAAGAATTTTACCTTTAATCAATTAAATGAAATCACTTCAAATTATGGTAAAGTAGATATTCTTTGGTTAGATGGAGGTTGGGTTCGTCCGTTTCATACCATAGATCCCAATGTTGAATGGCAAAGAACTATTAAGGTCGAACAGGATATCGACATGGATAAAATCGGGACAATGGCTCGAAAAAACCAACCGGGAATTATCATTGTAGATCGCACTGTTCCTGGAAAATGGGAAAATTATGTGACTCCCGAACAAGCGGTTCCGGAAAAGGCATTGTCGATTCCTTGGGAAAGCTGCATCACAATGGGAGATTCGTTCTCATATGTTCCGAACGATAATTATAAATCGTCTCAGAAAATCATCGAAACATTGGTGAAAATCATTTCAAGAGGCGGAAATTACCTGATGAATATTGCTCCGGGTCCAAACGGAGATTATGATGCTATCGTCTATGAAAGATTAAAAGAGATTTCGGGTTGGATGGATAAAAACCAGTCTGCGGTTTTTGCGACAAGAAGTATTGCTCCTTATCATGACGGAAATTTTTATTATACCCAAAGTAAAGATGGAAAAACGGTGAATGTTTTTCATTTGAATGACAAAACAAATTATGAGGCTCCATCAACATTAAGCTTTGTCATTCCTGAAAATTTTAAACCAAAATCTTTGAAAATTTTAGGTTTAAAAAATAAAATTCAATGGAAAAAAACAGGAAATTCAATTGAGCTCAATTTACCAAAAGAAAGAACTCAATTAAAATATTCAACTGTTATTCAAATTATACAATAATTTGAATGTGTCACTAAAATGACTTAGGATTTTGAAGCGTTAAGAAATTTTGAAAAAATTCCGTTAAAAAATTTCCACTGTTTGAGTGGCGGCAAAAATTATTCTTTTTATATAAAATCAATGTTTCCGCCCGAGTTTTGGAAATTTTAGGAAGTTTTTCAAAATTTTAGCTGAAGAATCCAGTCTTGAATTTTTGGTTCTTTTGTTTCAAGACAAAAGAACTGATTTTAAACCAAACTATTTACAATGCTTTTTAAACTCAGATTTAAAATTACAGTAATTTCATTATTGAGCACAACATTTATTACCGCTCAAAAACCTTTATACAAAGACCCAAAACATCCCATTGAAGCTCGAGTTCAGGATTTGCTGAAACGCATGACTCCAGAAGAAAAATTCTGGCAATGCTTCATGATTCCCGGAGATTTGGACAATGTTCCGAAAGGTCAATATTCACATGGAATTTTCGGTTTACAAGTAAGTGCAGGAAATCAGGGAGGTGGAGTTGCCGGACAATTGTTGAAATACAATGCGAATGAAGATGCAGAAAGATTAGCAAAAAAGATTAATGCGATTCAGAAATATTTTGTAGAAGAATCCCGATTGGGAATTCCCATTATCCCTTTTGATGAGGCTTTACACGGATTGATGCGTGAAGGAGCGACTGCTTTTCCTCAGGCAATTGGTTTGTCGGCAACCTTCAATCCGGAGTTGATGAAAGAAGTTTCAACAGCGATTGCTAAAGAATCTAAATTGAGAGGAATTCGTCAGATTTTGACTCCGGTTGTGAATTTGGCGAGCGATGTTCGATGGGGAAGAACAGAGGAAACGTACGGCGAAGATCCGTTTTTGACTTCCTTAATGGGTGTAAACTTCGTTAGTTCTTTTGAAAATCAGGGAATTATTACGACTCCGAAGCATTTTCTGGCAAATGTTGGAGAAGGTGGTAGAGATTCATATCCGATTCATTGGAGCAAAAGATACTTGGAGGAAACGCATTTGATTCCTTTTCAAAAAGCTTTTCATCAGGGAAAAAGCCGTTCAGTGATGACTTCTTATAATTTGTTGGACGGAAGACCTTCAACAGCAAATCATTGGCTATTGACCGAAAAATTGAAAAATGAATGGAATTTCAAAGGATTCGTCATCAGTGATGCAAGTGCGGTTGGTGGAGCAAATGTTCTGCATTTTACGGCAAAAGATTATGATGATGCTTCTGCACAGGCAATTAATGCTGGTCTTGATGTGATTTTCCAGACAGAATATCAACATTATAAGTTATTTATTCCTCCGTTTTTGGATGGGAGAATTTCGAAGGAAAGAATTGATGATGCAGTAGCGAGAGTATTGAGAGCTAAATTTGAATTGGGTTTGTTTGAAAATCCTTACGTTTCCAACGCAGCTATTGAAGAATTAAAAAAAAACAATCATAAACCTTTGGCAGAAAAAACAGCTGTTGAGTCTTTTGTTTTGCTTCAAAATGATAAAAAAACACTTCCGATTTCTGAAAATTATAAAAAGATTTTAGTTATCGGAACTGATGCTGTTGATGCAAGATTGGGTGGTTATTCAGGACCGGGAAATAAGAAAGTGAGTATTTTAGATGGAATTAAAAATTTCGTTAAAAATAAAAATATTGAAATCAGCTACTCAAAAGGAATTGACTGGAATTTGAAAAATTTTGTGACGGTTCCAACGGAATTTTTATCTTCTGAAAATCAAAAAGGGCTAAAAGGAAATTATTTTTCCAATTCTGATTTAAAAGGAAATCCAGCCTTTGAAAAACAAGACGAGCAATTGAATTTCAAATGGACGTTGTATTCTCCAAATCCTGAAAAACTACAGCCAGACAATTACAGTGTTCGCTGGGCAGGGAAACTGGAAGCTCCAAATTCAGGAAAATATCAATTGGGATTGCGTGGAAATGATGGTTTCAGATTGTTTTTAAACGGAAAATTATTGATCGACAATTGGGAAAAGTTGAGTTATTCCATAAAAACAGTTGATATAGATTTTAATAAAGGTCAAAAGTATGATATTGTAGTAGAATTCCATGAAAACAGAGGCGAAGCGAATCTTGAACTGATCTGGAATTATGGTTTGAATGATTATCAAAAAGATTTTAACGATGCTTTACAACTTGCTCAAAATGCAGATTACATCATTGTTACAGCCGGAATTCATGAAGGGGAGTTTCAGGACCGTTCTTCACTGAGTCTTCCCGGAAATCAGGAAAAATTCATTCAGGAAGTTTCAAAATTAAATAAACCAACGACGGTTGTTTTGGTAGGTGGTTCTGCGATAAAAACAACTGATTGGAAAGATAAAGTAGGAGCCATTTTAGACGTTTGGTATCCCGGAGAAGAAGGAGGAAATGCTGTTGCAAAAGTTCTTTTCGGAGCCGAAAATCCTTCCGGTAAATTACCCATTACTTTCCCGATTGAAGAAGGGCAATTGCCGTTGACTTACAATCATCATCCGACGGGAAGAGGAAATGATTATCATGATTTGAGTGGGGAACCGTTGTATCCGTTTGGTTTTGGACTGAGCTACACGACTTTTGAAATTTCGGATTTACAATTAAATCAGACAACATATTCTGAAAACGATACGATTATTGCGAAAGTAAGCGTAAAAAATACAGGTTCAAAAGCGGGAAGTGAAGTCGTTCAATTGTATGTAAAAGATTTGCTGGCTTCAGTTTCAAGGCCAATAATTGAACTGAAAGGACTGAAGAAAGTATATTTAAAACCCGGAGAATCAAAACAGATTTCAATTGAAGTTCCTGTGAAAGAATTACAGTTTTTAGATGAAAAAATGAACTGGATCGTGGAAAAAGGTACTTATAGGATTTTTGTAGGGAATTCTTCGAAGAATCTGCCGTTGAAAGAAAATATTGAGGTTCAATAAATTCTGTTAAAAATATGGTATGATATGTGCAACATTTACCTTAAACCTGAATGAACTGATTGATTATTATTCGATTAAATTCATTCAATAAAAGTAAATGTCATGAAAAAGTTATTCATATCCACATTGTTGTTATTTGGCTTATCAATGAATGTTACTGCTCAGGAGTTGCCACCGCATCCGTCAAAAAAGGAGCTCATGGATCATAAAAGACAGGAACTGGATAGAAGATATAATGCTGAGAAAAAGGCGATTTTAAATCATCCGTTAGCAACGAAACAGATGAAAAGAGATCAGCTGAAAGCATTGAATGAGAAATACCAAAGTCAGAAAAGATTGCTTAAAAAGCTCTAATACAATCAATTTTTTAGAAATATTAAAATCGATATAGGGTAATTCTATAGTTTCTGTTTTATGAAATTTTTAAATTAAAATAAAATTTATTGAAAAGAGAATGCTTTTTGTGTTCTCTTTTTTGTTGAAAATTAAATGAAAATAGCATTTGTTATGCATTGCTTTATGAATTTTCAGAAACGTGCTTCATCCAATATTTTTCCTTAAATTCGCATAAAAATTTTAAACTAATGAATTACGATATTATTGTCATCGGAAGTGGTCCTGGTGGATATGTTACTGCAATTAGAGCGGCACAGTTAGGTTTCAAAACTGCAATTATCGAGAAAGAAAATTTAGGAGGAATTTGCCTTAACTGGGGATGTATTCCAACTAAAGCTTTATTGAAGTCGGCTCAGGTTTTTCATTATATTAATCACGCTGAAGATTATGGTTTGAATAAAGTGGAAGCTAGCTTTGAGTTTCCGAACGTAATTCAGAGAAGCCGTGGTGTTGCCTCTAAAATGAGCAAAGGGATTGAATTCTTGATGAAAAAGAATAAAATCGACGTTATTTTAGGAACTGCAAAAGTACAAAAAGGTAAAAAAGTTTCTGTTACTGATAAAGACGGAAAAGTAACTGAATATACAGGGACTCATATCATTATCGCTACAGGAGCTCGTTCTAGAGAATTACCAAACTTGCCACAAGACGGTAAAAAAGTAATCGGATACAGACAGGCATTATCTCTTCCTGAGCAGCCAAAATCTATGATCGTCGTAGGTTCTGGAGCTATCGGAGTAGAATTTGCTGACTTCTATAACACAATGGGTACTAAAGTAACTGTTGTTGAATTTATGCCAAATATCGTTCCTGTAGAAGATGAGGAAATCTCTAAACACTTAGAGAAATCTTTGAAAAAGACAGGTATCGAAATTATGACGAATGCTTCTGTAGAAAGTGTTGACACAAGCGGAGAAGGAGTGAAAGCTACTGTAAAAACTGCTAAAGGAAACATCGTTCTTGAAGCTGATATCTTATTATCTGCTGTAGGTATTGCTGCAAACATCGAGAATATCGGTCTTGAAGAAGTGGGAATCCAGACAGATAAAGGAAGAGTTTTGGTAAACGAATGGTACGAAACTTCAGTTCCTGGATATTACGCAATCGGAGATATCATCCCGACTCAGGCTTTGGCTCACGTTGCTTCTGCGGAAGGAATTACTTGCGTTGAAAAAATCAAAGGAATGCATGTTGAGAAAATTGACTATGGTAATATTCCTGGATGTACATATTGCCACCCTGAAGTTGCTTCTGTAGGTCTTACAGAAAAACAGGCTAAAGAGAAAGGGTACGAAATCAAAGTGGGTAAATTCCCTCTTTCTGCAAGTGGTAAAGCTACTGCAAACGGAAATACAGATGGTTTCATCAAAGTTATTTTCGATGCTAAATATGGTGAGTGGTTAGGATGTCACATGATCGGAGAAGGAGTTACTGATATGGTTGCTGAAGCTGTTGTTGCTAGAAAATTAGAAACTACAGGTCACGAGATCATTAAGTCAATTCACCCGCACCCAACAGTTTCTGAAGCTATCATGGAAGCTGCTGCTGCTGCTTACGGAGAAGTGATTCACATTTAATTTTTACTTTGACAGAGGTGTAAATCTCTGACAATGTTTATAATATCAAAAACCACAGACAAAATCTGTGGTTTTTCTTTTCTTAGAGGGTTTTTATCTCGCTTATTTTCTTAATTTTATTCCGTTAATAAAATACAAATCAAAAATAAATTATGTTTAAGAAACTAGCTGCAGAAGCTTTAGGATTGGGAGATATTGGTAAGATTATCCCATCTCAGGATTATGATAAAGTAGATTCGGACGATTATATTTTAGCCGAAGATCAGGAGAAAATATTTTTTTTAATTAAATCTAAAAGAGACGAATATTGTTTTACCAACAGAGCTTTGATCCATATTGACGGAGCAAGTGCTTTGGATAAAAAAAGAGTGTTGAAGAGATACGAATACTATCAGTTTCCTTTCTCTAATATTGCTTTGCAAACTGCGGGAACGATTGATTTGGATGTTGAAATTTCATTCAATATCGGGAATGTTCCAATGATGATCAGTGTTGCAAAAGGTCAGATTGATCAGTTAAAAGATCTGTATAAAGCTCTTTTAGCAATTCAGCAGGAAGTTCACCACAATCATTCTTTGTTGAATTTTTCTAATGACAGCATTCAAAAAGCGATCACAAGTGTAGCTTCGGGAAAACAGGAAAATGTTTCGAAAAGCCAGGAATTAAGAGCGATTAATGAATATATTTTTGCTTGGAACACCAATAGTTTCGATAAGTATACTCAAAAAGATTTCTCAAGAATTTTTGAAAAGTACATTAATAATTAATAGACAATCTTTACCTATTGAAAACCACAGAATAATCTGTGGTTTTTTTATGCTAAAAATAATACAAAAGGGTAATAATATATTAGAAATTAACTCACTAACTTTAATGTAACAAATACTAAAGTCATGAAATACTTTGATTTCCACTGTCATCCTGTTTTGAAACAGTTATTTAATGACAAATCCAACATCGATTCTTTCATTTACAAAAACGATGTTGCTGCTTTGCCGAAAATATGCTCGGATTTACCGAATATAATTGAAACACAAACGCACCAGGCTCAGCTTGCAGAATTTAGTGACGAAGTGATTTTGGGAGCGGTTCTCTACAGTGTAGAAAGAAATGTCGCCGATACGGTGATTCCTCTCAGAAAATTTTTGAAAAAATCGTCTCAATTTAAACTCTCAGAAACACTTTTAACAGATATCGTTCAAAATAAAAACAAACCGTTTTCAGACTTTTTAATGAAAAGAACGTTGAACGAATATATTCAATCTTCTTCCTTTAATATTTTAACGAAAGACAGTTTTAAAAAGCCTTTACCTAAAAATAAAGTGAATGTCTTTTTCACTATCGAAGGTTGTCATTCCTTAGTTGATAGCCCGAATTTCTGCGATGCAAATAACAAATATAATCCCGCTGATATTCTAAGCAATCTCGATAAAGTTTTAAAAAAAGTTCAGATTATTTCTATTAATATCACGCATCTTCAACAGTCAAGTCTCTGCAATCAGGCGTTTGGAATGCAAGTCGCAGATTCTAAGCCGTTTTTTCCATCAGGAAATGGATTGGAAAATGATGGGAGAACTGTTATTCAAGGGATTTTTGATCGGAAAATTGGTGTTGATGTAAAACATATGAGTTACAAATCAAGAAAAGATTTAATGTCAGAAATTGATTCAGGAAAATTTCAAAATGTACAGCCTTTGGTTTGTACCCATGCCGGATTTACAGGTGTTTCCTTCAAAGATTGGGCGGGTTATATTCAGCTTAAAAAGCCACTTTCCGGAGCTTTGTATGTTGAAATTACAAAATCATTGCATTCAAAAAATAATCCACGAAGACCGGGGTTTCCGGCTTTTAATGCTTCGACAATTAATTTATTTGATGAAGAAATTGCATGGATCGTGAGCAATGGTGGAGTCATTGGAATCTCGATGGACAGAAGGATTTTAGGCTATGTTGATAAATTCGACGATAATCCGACAGGAATCACCGGAATGGATAGGATCGTAGACAAAGAGTTTTTTTCAAAAGCCGAATGGAATTCTTTAGGAATTAAAGATAGTGAAATCGGAAAAGCTATCGATGACGACGATTGTCTTTTTATGAGTGAGCTTGAAGAAAGCACAGAAAGTAGTATCCCTCAACGAAATGAATATTTTTACGACCATATTTTAAATCATATCAAACACTATTTTCAGGTTTGTCGTGATTATGGAATTCCAATTTCCAAAGCTCAAAAACAGATCACAATCGGAACCGATTTTGATGGATTAATCAATCCGTTTATCAACATGCCTACTGTTGAAAACATGTCTGAAATCCGAAGTTATATCAGTATGAACATAAAGTATTTCCTGAAAGATTTAAAAGACTCCGAACAATGGGCAGATGAACTGAATATTGATACTTTTATGGAAGATCTTTTCTACCATAATGGCTTCCGGTTTTTAAAATCAAGATTTGAAATTTAATAATAACTTTATTTATGTTAAAATAATTTTAAAATCTCCATATTTAGAAAAATTTATCTCGTTATCTCACAGTCTTTTGTTACATTTATTTAATGAACTTTGAAAAAACAGGATTAGTTTTATCGGGAGGAGGCACTAAAGGTATTGCTCATGCAGGAGTTTTAAAATTTTTGCACGAAAAAAATATTGATATAGATATTTTGTCCTGCTGTAGTGCAGGTTCTATTGTGGGTTGCCTTTATGCTGTAGGAAAAACACCGGAAGAAATTCTTGATTTTTTTCAATCGGTTTATTTTTTTAATTGGAAACATTTCACGTTCAATCAACCGGGATTGGTTTCTTCGGTTATTTTTAACAATTATCTGAAACCTATTTTTCAGGATATGAAAATCGGAGATTTGGATAAAGAAGTTCGTATTGTCGCTACAGAATTGGTTTCCGGAACCGAAAAGATTTTCGACAACGATTTTTTGGTAACCGATGCCATTATTGCCTCCTGTTCTATTCCGGGAATTACCACCCCTTATATTTTGAATGATGAAATGTTTTGTGATGGGGGAGTTCTCAATAATTTCCCTGCTGATATTATTCGTGACGATTGCGATAAACTGATCGGAGTTTTTGTTTCTCCGCCTCATAATATTAATATCAATGATTTAAAGACGATTAAAGACATTGTTTCACGTTCCTACGATCTTCTTTCCTATAGAATCGAGAAAGTGAAATTCGATTATTGTGACTGGCTGATTTTATCTCAAAAATTATCTAGTTTTGGAACTTTTGAACGAAAAAAAGACCGTCTTGAAGAGATTTTCAATATTGGGTATCATGCGGCAAAAGATAGTTTTAATGAAAGTCAGTTTTATTCTGAATTAAAAAATGAGAAACGTATTATTTAAAACGAATAAAAGCTTAGCCACAGAATATCTTTTATCTATTGTGAGTTAAAAATAAAAGTAAATCTTATATAATAAACACATCCGTAAACTCAAAAATTTTACCATTAAATAGTCCTTTATCACTTAATTTTAATTCAGGAATTACCAGAAGAGCCATAAAAGATAGGCTCATATAAGGTGCTCTCAACTGACTTCCCAATTCTTTTGCACGTTGATCCAGTTTAATATATAATTCAGCAACTTTCTCAGCCGGAAGACCAGTCATAATGCCTGCAATGGGTAGTTCTAAAACAAGTTCTTCAGTTTCTGTGGCAAGGGAAATCCCGCCTTTAGCTTTAATAATAGCATTTACGGCTTTGCACATATCATTGTCATTTGTTCCTACTACGACGATATTGTGACAGTCGTGAGCAACACACGAGGCGATGGCTCCTGTTTTGATACCCATATTTTTAATAAAAGCTGTGGCAACAGGAGAGTCATGATAACGGTTGATAATTGCTATTTTCAGAATGTCCTGATCGGGATTTGATTCTGCAAAACCGTTTATATTTAATGATTCTGAATGAATTTCGTTGGTGATTAATTGTCCGTCCAGCGTTTCAATCACACGAATTTTTTCACCTTTGCTTTTAATTTTAAAATCAGAGGGGCTTTTTAAACTGCAGTGAAAATTATTTACAATCGGAGCTGTAAAAGAAGGAATAAAAGATTCTCCTTTTTCCGCAACCAAATTCCCGTCGATATAGGTTTTTAAAATTGTAAAATCTTCAAGACTATCAATTTCAATGAAATCGGCATTGTCACCAATTTGTAATAATCCGATAGGTAAATTGTAGTGTTTTATAACATTATAAGAAGAAGCACGCAAAACATCGTATAAATCATGATCCAGCTTTAAAGCACGTTTTACATGATCATCAATATGAGATTCAAGTAAATTATCAGGATGCTTATCATCACAGCAAAACATAATCTGATCCGGGAAATCTTTTAATAAAGGAATTAATGTATCAAAATTTTTGGCAGCACTTCCTTCGCGAATCATCACTTTTACCCCATGTTGAAGTTTTTCAAGGGCCTCTGTGTAGCCAAAACACTCATGATCTGTTGATATCCCTGCATTGAAATAGCTTTTCATATCTTCACCCATTAAACCTGGAGCATGACCGTCAATTGGCTTGTGATGCCTTTTGGCAGATTCCAGTTTTTTCAGAACTTCCTCATCATTGTAAATTACTCCCGGAAAATTCATCATTTCCGCTAAATAAACAATTTCTTTTTTATTCAATAATTGATCAATATGATCGGAATCTATCACTGCTCCTGAAGTTTCAAAGCTGGTCGCAGGAACGCATGAGGGAGCTCCAAAATAGAAGTGAAAAGGAACCTGTTTAGCATTATCAATCATATATTCAACACCGGAAATTCCCAAAACATTAGCAATCTCATGCGGATCGGAAATTGTCCCCACTGTTCCATGTTTTACTGCAATTCGTGCAAACTCTGTAGGAACAAGCATACTGCTTTCAATATGAACGTGAGCATCTATAAAACCGGGTAAAATATAGGTGTTCAGCGTCTCCGAAATCCTTTGTATTGAACTGATTTTATTTTCTTTAATGGTAATTTCTGCGGGATAAATTTCTTTACCAACGATGTCTATTAGATTTGATTTAATGGTAAACGCCATTGTTTCTCGATTATTTAATGGTAATTTACCAAAATAATAGAAACAAAAATAGATTTAAAAACAAAAATTCCTGACTATAAATCAGGAATTTTCTATTTTTAATTTTTTACGACATATCCGTCTTGTTTTACAATGGTTTCACCTTGATTATTGATGACAACTAATGTATAAGGAGCCTTTTTAGCAGAAGCGGTAAGGTAATTTCTCCAAACTTGATAAATCGTGCCGTTATTGTTGAATTCAAAGTAGTAATTTCCTCCTGATCCGTCCGGAATTAAATTTCCTTCCCCAATAATCATGCTTGGTTTAGCAGTAATTTTAGTATTGGCTCCCCAAGATTGATAGAGGTAATTTCCATTGGGCTGCTTGTCAATTCTTACTTTAAATTTTTTAGTCTTGATGATGACGGTTTTCGGAACACTCTGAAAAAATTCTGTTCCGTTAGTTTTTTTAAGATCTGGATTTTGCTTTACATCATTTGCTGAAACTAATGAAAATTGAGCAATACAGAATACTCCGAATAAAAGTTTTTTTATCATTTTTTTAATGTTATTGGTGATGTTGAATTGCAGCAAATTTAAAGCCAATTAATGATACTTTTTACAATTTTAAGGAGTATTTAAAGAGAATTCTGTAATTGTATATTATCTGCTTTGAAAAATAATTAAATTGATTTTCAGTTGATTATCATTCCGGTGGAAAAATATTTTAATGATTTGAAACAACTGAATATTTTTCTTGTGTACATTTGTACCATCAAAGGATCTCTTTCCTTTACCATTGAAATGAAACTAATTAACTTTAAGTTTTTTCTATTAAAAGTATCAGAAATCATCTTCACGATTTTTAATACTTCTCCTCCTGTCATTTCTTAACCTCTTTAAAAGAATTATCATATAATTCATACTCTGTTTTTTCATATTCCGAAAAAATAGAGCACAATCCCTGTTTTCAAATTTAATCAAAAACAAAAAACAAAAACTATGGAATTAGCTTTTCATGGCTGGATGGTTCCGGCTGTAATTGCACTGTTGTGCGCAATTTTTTACAAATTTATTCTAAGAATTTTCTTTGGATTAATCATTGTTCCCCAAGACAAAATAGGTTTGGTGACCAAAAAATTCGTGTTGGTCGGTAAACAGGAACTTCCGGAAGGAAGAATCATCGCGACCAATGGAGAAGCCGGTTTTCAGGCTCAAACTTTGGCTCCCGGTGTGTATTTCGGAAAATGGATCTGGCAATATTCTATTGATTTTCAGGCTTTCATCGTAATTCCAACAGGAAAAATAGGATTATTACTGGCAAAAGATGGTGTTGAGCTGGAAACCGGAAGGATTTTAGGGAGAAAAGTTGACTGTGATTCTTTTCAGGATGCAGAAGCTTTCTTAAGAAATGGAGGAAGAAAAGGCCGTCAAACGGCGATTATTGCACCTGGTTCTTACAGGATTAATACTTTATTATTTGAAATTGAATTAACGGATATGACTCAAATTCCGGATAATGCGGTGGGAATTATTACAACGATGGAAGGAAGTCCTCTGGAAGAAGGGCAGATTGCTGGTAAAATTATCAATGATCATAATAAATTTCAGGATGTTGATACTTTTTTAAATAGTGGAGGATATAAAGGTCTTCAGGAACAGGTGATTTTGGCAGGTTCATATTTTTTAAATCCTTGGTTTACAAAAGTTGAAATGGTGAGAATGACTGAAATTCCGATCGGGCATGTCGGTGTGATTATCAGTTATGTAGGAGAAGAAGGAAAAGATCTGAGCGGTGTGGATTTTAAACATGGAAATATTGTTGAAAAAGGACATAAAGGAGTTTGGGCAGAACCGATCGGTCCTGGGAAATACCCGATCAATCCTTATATTATGAAAGTTGAGCTGGTTCCTACCACCAATTTGGTTTTGAACTGGGCGTATGAAAGAAGCGAATCTCACCAACTCGATAAAAACCTTTCAACGATCACGGTAAGAAGTAAAGATGGTTTCCCTTTCAATCTTGATGTTTCACAAATCATTCACATTCCAACGTATGAAGCTCCAAAAGTGATTGCCCGTTTCGGAAATATGATCAATCTGGTAAGTCAGGTTCTAGAGCCGACTATTGGAAATTATTTCAGAAATTCAGCTCAAGATAGCGATGTGATTGCTTTCTTAGGAACCCGTAAAGAGAGACAGCAATCGGCAAAAGATCATATCAGCAGCGTTTTAGAACAATATAATGTAAATGCGGTTGATACATTGATTGGAGCGATTGTTCCTCCGGAAAGTTTAATGAAAACCTTAACAGACAGAAAATTGGCTGAAGAACAAAAAATTACCTACGAAACCGAAATGCTGGCTCAGGAAACACGTCAGGCTTTGGAAAAAGAAACCGCTGTTGCTGATATGCAGAAGGAAATTGTAAAAGCAGATCAAGGGGTTTTGATTGCCGAAAGAATTGCTGATGCATCTGTGAAAAAAGCAACCGGAGATGCTAATTCCGTGAGATTACAGGCGAATGCAGAAGGGGATAGATTGAAACTTTTAGCAACCGGTGAAGCCGAAAAAACAAGACTTCTTGCAAAGGCTGAAGCTGAAAAAATTGAACTACTGGCAAAAGCAAGTGCTGAACAAATTTCATTAACGGGTAACGCAGAGGCAGAAAAAATTCTTGCAATTGGTAAATCTAATGCCGAATCGTATAAGTTATCTGTGGAAGCAATGGGTGGAAACAATTTTACTCAATTGAAAATCATGGAAAATATTGCGAATCAGAATGTAAGAATAATGCCTGAAGTTTTGATCGGAGGTAGTGGTGATTCAGCAAATGGGGGAATTAGTGGACTTTTAGGACTTCAGCTTTTGGAACAGGTTCAGAAGAAGAATGCAGAAACGGTTGCTGTACATGAAAGTGAAGAAAAAACGGAGAATAATTCTTAATTTAAAATCTTAACCACAAAAGGAACAGAACAAAAGACTTTAACATTTTAGTTTCTTTAAGTTAAAACTAAAATTATGAAAAGAGCACATAAATTTTGAAAATCAAAGATTTTCATGTTGTGAACTTTGGAATACTAAAAATATTGAAATATATCTTTTGTGACTTTTGTAGTGAAAATAAAAATGCTCCAGAATCTTGGAGCATTTTTTTATTTTTTATGCGGTATAACTTGCAAAAGCTTCTTCTAAGCTTTCAAATTTGCCTTTAAATTCTTCAATAGGGCAATCCTGAAGAATATTTCCTTTATGAATAAGAATTACACGTGAACAAAGGGCTTCAACTTCCTGCATGATATGAGTAGAAAGTAAAACTGTTTTTTGCTGACCAATTTCTTTCACGACATTTCTGATTTCAATGATTTGGTTAGGATCAAGACCATTGGTTGGCTCATCCAGAATCAATAAATCAGGTTGGTGAATGATTGCCTGAGCAAGACCAACTCTTTGTTTGTAGCCTTTAGACAGTTGTCCGATTTTTTTAGACTTTTCAGGAGTGATTCCAACCAGTTCAATGACTTCATCTACTCTGGATGTTGGTATTTTATGAATATTGGCTACAAATTGTAAGTATTCCTTTACATACATTTCCAGATATAAAGGATTGTTTTCAGGTAAAAAACCAATTTTTTTCTTGCTTTCAATTTCGTTTTCGGAGATATTTTTTCCGTTGAAAATAATTTCACCCTCATCAATGGTAAGTGCACCGACAATAGATTTCATCAGGGTAGATTTTCCGGCTCCGTTTGGACCCAGAAGACCGATGATTTCATTTTTATCAATTGAAATGTTAATATTGTTGAGTGCAGTTTGTTCTGCAAACTTTTTCGTTAAATTAGTTATTTGAAGAGACATAATCTGATGAGAATCTTTTTTACAAAAATAAAAATAAAAAACTCATTCGAGTAGAATGAGTTAAGTATTATTGATTATTTTCTTGATTTCTTACCTTTTGTAGCAGCTGGTTTTGCTGTTTCCGGAGTAGGCATCGGATTAACAGGAGTGAGATTCGCTTTTGCAGTAGCTTTGTATAAAGCAGATCTGTTGGTTCCAACCCCAAAAATCTTATCAATTTGTTTTTTATTTAAAAACTGGGATTTTCCTACATATTTTCTATTCTTGTTGATAAACTGAATAAATTGAACGGTAGGTTGGCCATAGTTTTTTTCATAATGCAGCTCAATGATGTCATTTGGTAACTCCAATGTTATATTGCCTGTTGGTTGGTCTATAAAGCCATCAGTAATTAATTTATATAAGCCTTGTACATCACCATTTACATCTAAAAATGAAAATGATCTGAATGTATTAAGATTACTGGTATTAAGATCCTGATAGTTAATAGTGAATTTATCGTCTTTTTTAAATAAACCTACAGAGTTATCTTTTCCAATCTCTACTAAAGTTTCGTTTTTTAGTACCTTGATTTGGGAAAAAACTGAAATACCGAAAGTACAAGTAAGGAGTAGAATTATTTTTTTCATTTGAGTGAATTTTAATATTTCATAAATTGGTATGTCTAATTTAGTAATAAATCTTCTACTAGACAACATTTACTATTTCCCACAAAAATAGTACTTTTTTTGATATTACTATATTGAATTAATATGACTTATTACTGGTTCAAAGATTTGTGATTGATTATAAATGGTTTAATTTTTAAGAATTCATATTTTATTGATTTATTTAGTCACAAAAAGTGTAAAATCATTAGATTAATTCATTTTTTAGCTCTTTACTGTTAACTAAATTTTTTTTAGTAAATATTAGAACTTGAGTTTACTTTATTGCCGATTTTCAGAGGTTAATCATATCTACAATAATCATAGCTTCTGAACAATTTTTTCAGAATGTGAGGAATATCGTTTTTCAAATAAAACATGATATATCTGGAAAAAACGGTCAAATAGACCAGTGTTTTTCGGAGTAAATTGACCACTAATTTCGGATCAAACTGACCACCAAATTCCAGTCCAAATTGACCACCCTTCATTTGGCATAAAATATTACTGA
>NZ_JAJTNP010000004.1 GCF_021311115.1 Chryseobacterium gwangjuense | reverse complement strand
TGAATACTAATTGACACATAAAAAACAGTAGTTTTTATCAAAAAAAGGGTGGTCAATTTAATCTGAAATTACATGATCACTTTAAATTGGAATTGGGTGGTCAATATCACTGGAATTTACAATTCAGACCAAAGAAGTAAAATGAGCTGTGTGTTACAGATTGTTAATTTCAAATTTTAAATTTCTTTTTCGGTTTTAAAACCTAATATCCTATATTCAAAAAATTATAAAATCATGAAAAAAACAATCATCAGTGCGGACATTGATGAAAATATTCTCTATTCTCATCACTCAAATTGTTTTGAGTGCTAAATATAAAATATTACATTTGATATTATTTTTTTCTAGATGAAGGACATACCTGTTAGAAACATACATTCACAAGATGAGCCACAATTTTCCAGTAGTTATTTTATTAGGGATATTGCACCGTTGCTTGCCGAGCATGATATGGTGCAAGAACTCCACAGGCACGACTTCTTTTATATTTTGATAATAAAAAAAGGGGCTGGCCAGCATGAGATAGATTTCACCCATTATGATATACAAGAACATACTGTTTTTGTCATGCGTCCCGGACAGGTACACCGTCTTAATTTGAAAGTAAAAGGAACAGGCTATCTTATTCAGTTCAAAACGGATTTTCTGTACTCACACAATAGTGCCTCACAAAATCATTTAACAAAACTGATACAATACAATACGTACCGACTCGAACCTGAAGGGTTTGCAAAAATTGAAAACATTGTATTGAACGCATTGAAAGAATACACCGAAAAAGAAAAAGGATACCAGGAAGTTCTGAAAGCCAATCTGAGCATATTCCTGATTGAACTGCTTCGACAAAGACAGGAAAAAGTAACAACACCCGCTGCTAGTAATCCATACACACAGGAAAAACTAGAGCAATTTCTAGCGTTGGTCGAGGCACACATCAGTACACACAAACAAGTGCCACAATATGCTGATTTGCTACACCTCTCTTCGTATCAGTTGAGTGCCATTACCAAATCCCTATTAAATAAAACCCCGTCTGAAATTATAAACGACTCTATTATTCTTGAAGCTAAACGTCAACTACTGGCTACATCCAACCAGGTCAGCCAGATTGCATATAACCTTGGCTATGAGGACCCTTCCTATTTTACCAGATTTTTTAAAAAACAGACAACAGTATCTCCCGAAATATATAGGCAAAACTTCAAATAAGTCCTATTGATTCTAGTTTTTGTCCTAATCAAATGGTTTAACGAAAAGTAATTTTGCTTAACAAAATTATCTCAAAAGAAAACCATATGAAAACAACAATCATCTCCTTTTTTAAATTGCTATTAGTACTTATAGCAGCAGTTACATCTGCTCAGACAAAACAAAAAGAAGTTCTGACCTTAGGCACATTCCATTTTGCGTTTCATAACCGAGATGTGAAGAAAATCGAGAAAAATAATCAGATAGATGTTCTTGATAAAAAGTATCAGGATGAAATCCGTACAATAGTACAAAAGATTTCAAAATTTAAACCCACCGTTATTGCAATTGAAGTAGATCCCGTATTGCAACATAAAATAGATTCGTTATACAATTGTTACCTGAAGGGTAATTACGAACTTAATCGTGAAGAGTACCAACAAATTGGTTTTAGAATTGCCAAAAAATTAAATTTAAAAAAACTCTATTGCGTTAACGATTGGGGGCATCACTACAAAAACATCGATAGTCTTTTGGCAAACGATACAATTGTACAAAAAAAATTCACCGACTTCTTTTATAAAAATCCAGATACATCCCTTATTCATTATTCAAAGGATATCTTCAAGACGAAAGGTATCATCGCTCAACTTAAGGAACTCAACAATCCTAAGAACTTAAAAAAGGATTTAGGCAATTATTTAGTAGGTACATTTAAATATGAAACGGAAAATAATAGTTTTTTTGGAGTAGATTTTACAACAGGCTGGTGGTTCAACAGAAATCTGAAGATTTTCCGTAATATCCAAAAAATAAACACTAATGCATCGGATAAGATTCTGGTAATCTATGGCGCCGGACATATGAACTTGCTAAACATTTTCTTTAATTCCTCCCCTGAGTATAAATTGCAAAGGGTAAATAAATATCTAAAATAATATATCATCCCTTCACTATCCAAAATTCTAAAATAGTCCTACTCATTCTCAACTTTGTCCTAACACAATGGTTTTCTGCCGAAGTAATTTTGCTCTATAAACTTATTTAAAAGAAAATCATTATGAAAACAAAAATGAAACTAATGGCCTCACTAAAAATATGGCTAGCCATTTATCCATCAATCACGCTTTTTTTATTTCTGTTCGGTAAGACATTAAATACATTCCCAATTTATCAACGGACATTCATCCTAACTATAATACTGGTTCCTTTTATTGTATTTATCGGAGTTCCTCTTGTTGACTTTATTATGCGCCAATTCAGCACAAAAGACCACAAGTAAACATGCAATATAAAAATTGCTACTAAAACTACATTAGATGGCTGACCAGAACAACCTAACACGACGAAAATTTATTAAACAATTTGGTTTTGGGATGTTTGCAACCACTTTTCCATTTCCGTTTAAGAACTTTATTATGAAAACAACTACAAAACAATTTGATGTAATTATCATTGGCGGAAGCTACTCTGGACTTGCTGCAGCAATGGCATTAGGAAGAGCACTGAAAGAAGTCCTGGTAATTGACGGCGGTAAACCTTGTAATTCCCAAACTCCCTATTCTCATAATTTTTTGACTCAGGATGGTGAAATCCCGGCAATTATTGCAGGAATGGGCAAGAACGAGGTAAAAATGTATAACACTGTAACTTTTACAGATGATTTGGCAGTAAAAGGAGTAAAAACAGAAGATACATTTAAGATAGAAACGGCCTCCGGAGAAAAGTATACCGCGAAAAAACTGATTTTCGCTACTGGAATTAAAGACATAATGCCTGATATTCCTGGGTTTTCAGAAAGTTGGGGAATCTCTGTCCTGCATTGCCCTTATTGTCACGGATATGAAGTGCGTAATGAAAAAACAGGTATTCTTGGCAATGGCGATTATGCTTACGAACTTTCAAAAATGATCAGTAATTGGACAAAAGATTTAACGATTTACACTAATGGACAATCAACCTTAGCCCCCGAACAGGTTCGAAAGCTGGAATCTCATAACATAAAGATTGTTGAAAAGGAAATTAAAAAGCTGGATCATATCAACGGTCATATCCAAAATATGGTCTTTAATGACGATACGGTTTTACCACTTACTGCATTGTATTCTCCCCGTCCATTTATACAGCATTGCTCAATACCAGAAGTCCTTGGATGTGAAGTTACTGAAGATGGATATTTAAAGGTAAATGGATTTCAAGAAACATCTATCTACGGTATTTATGCTTCTGGCGATAATACTACCCGAATGAGAACCGTTGCCAATGCCGTCGCAACGGGTACTACCGCAGGAATCGCTGCCAGTAAAAAATTGATATTAGAACAATTCTAAGCTCTATCCAACTCAATTAAGGTCATTTAAAAAAATGTCCTACTTAACTCAAATATTGTCCTAACATCAAGACAGCATACTAAAATACCTTTGTTAAAGGAAATTAAAACAAATTAATCTTAAAAAAAATTCATCGTTATGAAAATTATCATCGTAGGTGCAACAGGCACTATGGGAACATACTTAGTAAAAGCTCTGGAGAAAGAGCATGAAGTTATTAAAGTTGCTTCAAAAGGAGGTGATATCACAGCCGACATTACTTCAACCGAATCAATTGAAAATATGTTTAGACAAGTGGGAGCATTTGACGCATTAATTTCAACTGCCGGTCCAACATTTGTCGGTCCATGGAGCAAACTGAACAATGAGACCTTCAGAAATGGTGTTGAAGGGAAAATGATGGGTCAGATTAATCTGGTATTGATTGGACAAAAATACATTAACCCCAAAGGATCATTTACATTAATTACCGGAGCATTAACCCATGAACCGCAAGTGAACTTTGCCAATGCTTCAGCTGCTAACGGAGCTGTAGAAGGATTTGTAAGAGCTGCGGCTATTGAATTGGAAAATGGGATCCGTATTAATGCAGTAAGCCCAACTGTGATTGAAGATTCACCACAGTACTTCCCTTACTTCCCCGGAGAAATTCCAACTACTATGAGACAATTGGAATTTATGTTTAGAAAAAGTGTATTCGGAAAAGTAACCGGACATATTATTAAACCATAGTTTCAAGAACTAAAAATCCGCAGGTTGCTATAGTATTGGTAGTGGACTGCGGATTCTTTATTTCTTCTATTCATATAAAAGATATTTGGATCCTTTATACCCCTATAAAAAATCTAGAATTTAAGTTTAAATCAAAATTAGTATCAGCTATTCGGTATTTCTTACAGTAATTTATTAATGAAGGTATAAAATAGTACATATAATACATAAGAAAATGAGAAAACATATAATTATAACTTTGTTAATAAGTTTGTTTGCAATTGAAAAAACTTCGGCCCAAAATAAAATAAGTCTCGTACGATACAATGATGATTTTAGATCATTGAAAAATGATACCATCAAAAAGAAATTAGATAATTTAAAATATATCAAACTGGATAACAATTATTTCATTTCGTTCGGGGGTGAATTACGTGAACAGTTCCAATATTATGACAATATCAATTTTGGCGATGTACCTCCAACCTACTCAGATACCGATGTTACACAACTTTGGCATCGCCTAATGGTGCATACAGATATCGAATTAGGCAAAAATTTTAGGGTTTTTATGCAACTGAACAATACATCACGCTTTTTCAATGACAACCCTGCAGTTCCGGAAATTGAAGAGAACCAGCTGAGCTTACACCAGGCATTTGCCGAATTAAAACTTACAAATTGGAATTTCCGACTAGGATTTCAGGAAATTCATTTTGGAAATCATAGGGTAATTACCGTAAGAGAAGGGCCGAATACAAGACAGTCATTCGACGGGCTTACCGTTAAAAGAAAATTTCCAAATGGATCTCTTGATTTATTTGCAGTATCTAAAGTCATCTCAAAAAAATATGTATTCGATGATGAAAGCATGCATGACGGTCTTTTTGGAATATATGGAACACAATATCTTTTCAACAAAAAAATAGGATTGGATTATTATGTAATAAATTTTCAGTCAAGGGACAGAATGTATAATTATCAATCAGGATTTGAAAATCGTAATACATGTGGAATACGTTTATTCTCAAATTTAAAAACTGCTAATTTCGAATTAGAAGGTGCCTATCAAACCGGAAAATTTAATAACCTTCTTATTGAAGCATACAATATTCTGGCAGATGTCAATATAACTGTATTCCCTTCTAAAAAAGGAATCATAGGATTTGCGGCAAATCTGGCATCAGGAGATAAGAATAAGACTGACAATAAGCTGAACACATACAATCTTCTGTATGCAAAACCTGCATATGGTCTAGCAGCTCCTATTGGCGCTACAAACATGTTGAGTATATATCCTTATATAAAAATCAATCCGGTTCAAAAGTTAAACATTTTAGCAGAAGCATTTTTCCTTGCCAGGAATAGTAATCAAGACGGTACATATTCTCCCGGTATGATTCAAAACAGACCAAAGCCAAACTCGTTGTTTAATTCCGAGAAGAAAACGCTGGGGCAATATTATGTATTGGAAACCAATTACCAACAAGACAGTAATCTTTCATTCGCTTTAGATGCTTCCTATTTTAAAGTGGGAAGTTATCCAAAAACTACAGGAGTTGGCGATGATATTCTGTATTTATCTTTCAAGACCACATTCAAATGGTAACTGAAAATCATTAAATAAATCACCTTTAATTTCAAGATTATGAAAATTACAATTTTAGACGATTACCAACATGCAATTGAAAAGCTTGACTGCTTTAAACTTTTGAAAGATCAGAACGTTGAGATTCTTCATAACACTGAAAAAAATGTAAAAGTATTAGCAGAAAAGTTAAAAGACTCTGACATTATTGTTTTAACCCGCGAAAGAACTACAATAAATGAGGAGCTTATTTCCTTGCTGCCGAATTTAAAATTAATCAGTCAGACCGGGAAAATCTCTAACCATCTAAATCTATCTGATTGCACAAAATATAAAGTCGCTGTTGCTGAAGGGATAGGCTCCCCTATTGCCCCAGCAGAATTAGCTTGGACATTATTGCTTAATACTGTAAGGCAAATTCCAAATGCAATAGAAGGAATGAAAAATGGAAAATGGCAAACAAATATTGGCTCGACAATCCATGGAAAAACTATAGGAATATGGGGATATGGAAAAATTGGTCAGCGTATTGCCCAATATGCTAAGGTTTTTGGCGCCAAAGTAATAGTCTGGGGAAGCGAGTTGTCACAAGAAAAAGCTATTGAACATGGTTTTGAGAAAGCAAATTCAAAAGAAAACTTTTTTAAAAATGCTGATATTGTAACGCTACATCTTCGTCTCAATGAAAGTACATTCGGCATAGTAAAAGAATCTGACTTACTCCAAATGAAAGATAATTCTATTCTGATTAATACAGCCAGAGCAGAATTAATCGAAAAAGGAAAATTATTAAAGAGTCTAAAAGCTGGAAAACCATCGTACGCAGGAGTCGACGTTTATGAGCAGGAACCAATTTATGATAAAAATTATGAATTGCTTAAATTTCCTAATGTGATTTGTACTCCTCACTTAGGGTACGTTGAAAAAAACAGTTACGAATTGTATTTTGGAAATGCATTCGAAAATGTCTTGGACTTTATAAATGGAAAACTAACAAACATTGCAAATCCAGAAGTATTAGAATCTTTGTAAAACAATCACTAATAAACGCAAAAAAATTATCTAAAATGAAAAAAATAGTAATAACATTCATTATCACAATGCTGACTACTACAATTTTTGCCCAAACACAGGAGCAAAAATTAGAGCAATTAATGCAAGCATATTCGGAAACAGGAAAATTAAATGGTACAGTTCTCATCACTCAAAAAGGTAAAACTCTTCTTAATAAAGGATATGGTTTAAGAAATATTACTGAAAATCTTCCCAATGATCCCAATGTGATTTTTCAGATTGGTTCTGTCACTAAACAATTTACTGCTGCTATTATTCTAAAATTACAGGAACATAAGAAATTAAGCCTTCTCGATAAAGTTAGTATGTACTTTCCTGACTATCCAAATGGTGATAAAATCAGGATTGAACATTTGTTGACTCACTCTTCAGGTATTTTTAACTATACTGATGATAGGGAATTTATGCAAACCAAAGCGATGAAACCAATCACTCACAAGGATATGATAAATACATTCAAGGATAAACCTTTGAAATTTGTGCCAGGCAGTGATTTTGAATATAGTAATTCAAATTATATTTTACTGGGATATATTATTGAAATGCTAACAAATAAGCCCTATGAGAAAGTTGTTGAGCAAATGATTTTTAAACCGCTTAAAATGAAATCTTCGGGGTTTGATTTCAATAAGCTTCAAAAGTCAGCCAAGGCAAAAGGCTATATTGTTTACTCAAAAGAAAATAATAAGGAGTCGGATGAATTTGATCCCACCGTCTCTTATGCCGCTGGTGGCATGTACACAACAACTGCCGATTTGGACAAATGGTTAACAGAATTATCATCGGGCAAAGTTATTTCTCAAGAATCCTATATAAAAATGATAACACCCTATAAAAATAAGTACGGATATGGAAATTACATTAACAATTTTGCCGGGAAAACACTTGTTGCACATGGTGGACTTACATTTGGATATACTTCCTATGCAGGAAGAGTTCTCGAGGACCATTTGAACATAATAATACTTAATAATATTCCGAACTATATTATCAATGACATAGCCAATAATATTTTAGCCATTATTTATGATAAACCATACAAATTACCTGAAATATTGAAAGAAGTATCCGTTAGTTCTGAAATATTGAAAAAATATATTGGAACATATCAAATCGCACCACAGATCATTGTCACGATTACTACCGAAAATGGGCAACTTTTTGGGCAAGCAACTGGTCAGGATAAAGTTTTGCTTACTGCTAGAAATGAAGAATCATTTTTTATAAAAGGAGCAGACGTATTTATCGATTTTAAAAAAGATTCTTCAGGAAGTATAACGGAACTAATTTTAACCGATGGTGGTAAAGCAATCCCGGCAAAGAAAATAAATTAAAATATTATACGTAATTGTGAAAGAATTAAACATTCATACAAACAGGTTATTGATAAGACATCTTACAATAAACGATTTAAAGGATTTATTTATATACAGGTCAAATCCTGAAGTAGTCAAATATCAAGGTTTTGATGTAATGAATATAGACCAACTAAAGTCGTTTATAATAGACAATTCGTCAAAGTCTTTCGGTAAACCGGGAGAATGGGTACAATATGGTATTGAGCAAATTCAAACAGGTAAACTAATTGGAGATTGCGCAATCAAACTCGATACTTATGATAAAAGAATAGCAGAAATAGGAATTACAATATCTCATTTGGAACAAAAAAATGGCATTGCTAAAGAGGCATTGACAGGCATTGTAAAATTCCTATTTGAAACAAAAAATCTACATCGAATCGTAGCAATAGTTGATACTGAAAATATCGCCTCGATAAATTTGCTACAAAGTATCAGTTTTAAGAAAGAAGGACATTTTATTGAAAACATATTTTTCAAAGGTAAATGGGGAAGTGAATACCAATATGCAATGCTACAGAGAGAATGGAATAGTGATAGGTAGTACTCTTGCTAAGCATTTCTAGAAAATTATCACGACAATATAAATATTATTACTAAAGACAAACCATGTTAAATTCGATTGTTTTGGATATTTAAATTGTATTGTAAAAAATGTAGTAATGAGCTTTGTAGCTCTTGAGAAGTGTTTAACAAAATTAGCAACTCCACTAAATTATATAATTATTTAAAAATAATAAGATCTTAAATTATATCATTACTTAATAAAAAAAGGAGCTATCTTTCGATAAGCTCCTTTAATTTAAAATAACTATAAAATATTAATGAGAAGTAACATCTGATGAAGCCGGTAGATTCTTATCCCAACCGCCACCAAGAGCTCTATATACCGCTACACTTGCTTTCAACTGATCAACTTTCTTTTCAACCAATTCAAACTTTGACTCCAGCGCATCACGTTGGGTCAAAAGCACTTCCATGTAATCAGCTCTAGCATATTTGAACAAATCGTTAGAAATGTCGATGGATTTTGTCAAAGCATCCACTTCCTTCGTTTTGATATCCAAACTGTTTTTCAGATTCTTAATTTTTGAAAGCTGATTCGCCACTTCAATATAAGCTCCCAAAACAGTCTGCTCATAATGATAAACCGCCTGAACCTGCTTTGCATTGGCATTATAATATGCAGCTTTAATAGCACTTCTATTGATCAACGGAGCAGTCAGTTCACCTGCTAAAGAGAACAGAAACGATTCAGGTTTAATCAAATAGGTCGGATTGAAGGCCTGTAATCCAACACCTGCACCAATATCTAAAGAAGGATAAAATCTTGCTTTTGCAGATTTAATATCCAGTCTTGAGGCAGCCAGCTCATACTCAGCCTGTTTGATATCCGGACGGTTTTCCAACAGCTCTGAAGGGATTCCGGCATAGACCGTCTGTGGTACAATCGAATTAAAATCCTGACTTCTTTCCACAGGCTGAGGAAACCTTCCAACCAGATAATTGATCTTATTTTCAGTTTCTACGATCTTCTGCTGAATATCATACTGCATTCCCTGTGTTTTTAAAACCTGTGCCTGAAATCTCTTCACGGCAAGTTCATTGGAACGGGCATTCTTTTTTAATTCTTTAATAATATCCAGTGCATCATTCTGAATCTTAATATTTTGATTTAGAATAACAAGCTCATTATCCAAAGCAAGCAATTCGTAGTAAGAATTGGCAATTTCAGAAATAAGGTTCGTGATCATGAAATTTTTTCCTTCTACACTTGCCAGATACCTCTGAACCTGAGCTTTTTTTGCATTGTGAAGTTTCCCCCAAATATCGGTTTCCCATTTTGCCTGTACTCCCACTCCGAAATCAAATAAAGGATCAGGCATTTCTTTTCCGGGTTCCATTTCAGTATTGGCTTCCATTGCTCCGATATTGGTATAACGGCTTACCTTATCAACTCCAGCTCCCGCTTTTAAGCCTACAGAAGGTAAATATTCTCCTTTCTTCGCTTTAATTTCATTTTTAGAAATCTCAATTTCCTGAAGGATGATATTGAGTTCCTGATTATTCTGTAATGCCTGATTAATGAGTGTCTGAAGATGAGGATCACTAAAATATTCGTCCCATTTTAATTTTCCTGTGTTCATAGTGTCATTCTCCGACAATGTGTATTTTTCAGGAACCGTCCTGTTTTCAGCACGTTGTTGTATGTCTATAGGTTTGCATGCGGCGAGGCTTAATAAAAAGAATGCTGTTCCCGCATATTGATATATTTTATTCTTATTCATAATGGATCATGTCTTCGCTTAATGGTGATTCGTCTTCGTCTTTGATCATTTTTCTACCATCAGATAATTTGGCAAAAATGTAGTAGAGCCCAGGAATTACAATAACTCCGAAAAGCGTTCCTATCAACATTCCTCCTAACGCAGAAGCACCAATGGTATGGTTTCCGATAGCACCTGCTCCACCTGCGAAAACAAGAGGGACCAATCCTGCAATAAACGCAAATGAGGTCATTAAAATCGGTCTGAAACGGGCTCTGGATCCTTCGATGGCTGCTTCCAGAATAGAATCTCCTGCCTGTCGCCTTTTCACGGCAACTTCCACGATCAGTACGGCGTTTTTACCTAATAATCCAATGATCATAATAAGTCCTACCTGTGCATAGATGTCATTTTCCAACCCCATTGCTTTCAACAATAAGAAAGATCCGAAAACTCCGACCGGTAATGAAAATAATACCGCAAACGGAATAATAAAACTTTCGTATTGTGCTGCCAAAACCAGATAAACGAATACCAAAACCACAAGGAATACATAGATCGCTTCATTTCCACGTTGTGCTTCATCATAAGACAATCCTTCCCAGGCTACTTTGTACCCGTGAGGTAATGTTTTTGCCGCTACTTCATTGATTACCTGAATCGCATCCGCTGTTGTATATCCTTCAGCCGGAAGTCCTCGGATTGCCGCTGAGTTGTACATATTATAACGGGTAATTTCGTTTGGTCCCTGTGTTTTTTTCATCGTCATAAACGCTGAATAAGGAACCATTTCTCCATGATCATTTTTCACATACAGTCCCAAAATATCGGTAGGAAGCCTTCTGAATTCAGGGGAAGACTGAACATAGACTTTAAAGAACTGCCCGAAACGGATGAACCCTTGTTCGTACGTACTACCAATTAAAATATTCAAATTTTCCATGGCTGTTCCGATGGAAACACCTTTCTGCATCGCTGCATTATTATCGAAAACCAATTCATATTGAGGATAATTAGCTGCGAAGAAGGTAAATACCCCAGTCAATTCTTTACGTTTTTTAAGCTCAGCAATGAACGCTTTATTCACTTTATCAAAATCCTGATAATTGGTCGTTCTGTTCAAATCAAGCAATCTCATGGAGAAACCTCCCGAAGATCCGAAACCCGGAACTGCAGGTGGTTCGAAGAATTCTATTGTAGCTCCAAGATCTTTTGATTTTTCTTCAAGCTCTTCCATGATTTCTTTTACATTATGCTCACGGTCGTTCCAGCTTTTCAGGTTAATCAGACACGTTCCTGCATTAGAACCACGACCTTCCGTCATGATTTCGTATCCCGCCAAAGATGAAACCGACTCTACTCCATCCACACCTTGACAGATTTTCTGCAATGCTCTCGAAACTTTATTCGTTTGTTCCAGTGTTGAACCCGGAGGCGTTTGCACAATCGCATAAATTGTTCCCTGATCTTCATTGGGAATAAAACCACCCGGAAGCGCTTTATTCACAACAAAAATTCCGACGCAGAAAGCGACTAAGATTCCCCATGTCACCACTTTTCTGGTTACAATTTTTCTAAGGAATGAAGCATATTTTCCTGTAACTTTATCAAATCCTTTGTTGAAAGAATTTAAAGCTTTAGTAAAAATATTAGATTTTTTAGGTTTTCCGTGATGATTTTTCAATAACATTGCCGCCAAAACGGGAGTTAATGTTAAAGCTACAACTGCAGAAATTACAATAGAACTCGCCATCGTGATGGAAAACTGACGGTAGAAAGTTCCTACAGGACCTGTCATAAAGGAAATAGGAATAAATACGGCAACCATTACCGCTGTAATCGCGATAATCGCACCTGCGATCTCTCCCATTACTTCTTTTACGGCTTTATAAGGTGTAATGTCACTTTCTTCCATTTTTGCGTGAACGGCTTCAATCACTACAATCGCGTTATCAACCACGATTCCGATCGCTAAAACCAACGCAAAAAGGGTTACCAAATTGATTGACATTCCAAACATTTGGATCACAAAAAAGGTTCCGATCAACGAAACGGGAACAGCGATAATTGGAATTAAGGTTGAACGCCAGTCACCTAAGAAAATAAAAACTACAATTGCTACCAAAATAAAGGCATCTCTTAGAGTATGCATTACCTGTTCAATTGATGCATCTAAGAATTGCGAAACATCATAACTGATCTTATAATCAACTCCCGGAGGAAAATTTCCTTTCATTTCCTCCAACTTGGCTTTTACATCTTTAATAACGTCATTGGCGTTACTTCCGTAGTTTTGTTTTAACACAATAGAAGCAGAAGGATGTCCGTCGAGATTTGAATAAATATCAAAAAACTCACTTCCCAACTCAACTTTTGCAACATCTTTAAGCTTAATATTTTCTCCTTCTGAATTGGAACGGACGATGATATTTTCATATTCTTCAGGCTTATTATATTGACCTTTATAAGTTAGAACATATTCTAGGGATTGTGCTGCGATACCGGAACTCTGCCCTATTCTTCCGGGACGCCCTATGATACTCTGTTCACCGATTGCCTTCATCACTTCATCCACAGAAATCGAATAAGCACGCATTCTGTCAGGATTCAGCCAGATACGCATGGCATATCTTCTACTTCCCAGAATCTGAGATTTTGCAATCCCGTGAATACGGTTGATTTCTGGAATAATATTGACGGTAGCATAGTTGTAAAGGAATTTTTCATCCATGCTTTTGTTCGTACTATATAAGTTCACGTACATCAACATACTGGGCTGGATCGGGTTTACTACAACTCCTTCTTTTTGCACCAATTCAGGGAGAAGCGGCATTACCTGATCCACTCTTGTTTTCACCAAAACAACGGCCGCATTAGGATCGGTTCCGGGATCAAAAATAACGTTTACAGTTGCTTCTCCGGCACTCGTTGCATCGGTTGTGATGTAACGCATCCCCTGGACTCCGTTGATGGCATTTTCAATCGTAATCAATGAAGATTTAACCAAAACATCGGCACTCGCTCCGGGATAGGCAATCGTAACAGCAACTGTAGTAGGAGCAATTTTAGGAAACTGTTCGGTAGGAAGCTGCTTAATCGCCAAACCTCCTATAAAGAGGATAATAACCGATATTACAATGGCAAATACCGGTCGGTGTATTACTTTTTTAAACATAATCTTGCTTTTTAATTACTCGGCATACAGGTCCAGATTCGACATTACTTTTTCAGGGGTTTGGAATTTTGAACTGATCGTCTGATTCTCCTGAACCATTCTAAGACCGTCCAGAAGGATTCTTTCGTCCTTTCCAAGACCTGAAGCTACAACATACAGATGCGGTAATTCGGCTGCAATTTTTATTTCTCTTGCTTTTACTTTGTTGTCTTTTGTGATAACGTAAACATATTTCTTCTCTAATTCTTCAAAAGTTGCTTTCTGAGGAATCATTAACGCGTTTGCGTAAGGAGATGTGATCACAACATTTCCGGTTTCACCGTATCTTAATAATCCCTTTGGATTCGGGAAAGTAGCTCGGTAAGCAATATTTCCGGTTTCATTATCGAAATCAGATTCAATAGTTTCTACAACACCCTCCTGTGTGAATTCTTTTCCGTTGGCCATTCTCAAACGAACGTGCATCGGATTATTAGTTGTTCTGTCACTCATCTGATTCAGATATTCAGCTTCCGGAACATTGAAATACACCCACATTTTGCTGTTGTCAGATAGTTCAGTAATCAACTCTCCGTCATCTACAAGACTTCCTTTTCTTACATGTAATCTTCCAACAATTCCTGTGAAAGGAGCACGGATTTCTGTAAATCCTAAATGAGTATTGGTTGATGAAAGTTCAGCTTTCGCTTTTTCATACCTTGCTTTTGCCATTGCCATTTCTTGAGGAGCAACGATATCTTTAGCTGCAAGATTTTTAGTGTTTTGATATTCGATTTCAGCGTATTTAGCTTCTGCCTTCGCACGATTTACATCAGATTCATACAGATTGGGCATAATTTTAAATAAAAGCTGTCCTTTCTGAACATACTGCCCTTCATCTACATAAATCTCCTGAATATATCCCTTTTCCTGGGCGCGAAGCTCAATATGATTGATTGAGCGGATCTGCGCTACATAATCTTTATTAATTAAGGTATCTTTTACAAGCGGACTCGTCACATTGAAAGATGCTGTTTCTTTTTTTTCTTTTTTCTCAGATTGGCAGCTTAGACACAACAGAATAAGGCACAGATTGAGATACATGAGACTTTTCTTGACCATGATAATAATTTTTATAATATTTTAAAATTGAAAAATAGAGTTACAGGTTTTCAGAACAGATCATGAAAACCTTAAAGTTTTTCGGAAAAAATAGTATAAAATCACAGTCGGATGACCCTGTACTGGATGTACAGATCATCATAAAATAGTTTTAAATGTTCGAAATGAGCGAATGAAACTGCATTTTGTTTATCATGAAACGTAATAACGAAGCCGGAAATCAAACGCCAGAAATCGCCTCTTAAAAACAAGGCTAGTTCCGAAGTCCCTGATGTTTCTACATTTTCATCATTTTCACTGTCATTTTCAGAAAGATTTGCACGAAGTTTACTGTAATGGGGGCGGCTGATATTATATAAGTCCTCACCTTCATGCTCTCTAACTAATACGAATGACTTCTCGTGACTTTTATGGCATGTATTACAAATATCCGTAGTGAAATGAAAACCTAATTCATTATTGTTCTCAACAGATATGTATTGTTGAAGTTGCCCGTAATACCATCCCAAGACGGTTAATAGAGCAAATAACAAACTGCATAGATATTGATAAAACTTCCCTTTCATCGCAGGCACAAATGTAAGCAAACTTCAAAACGATTACAAATAATAGGGATTAAAAAAGTGTTAAAAGAATACTGGCTAAAAGCCTACTGAAACATTTATAAAAAATTAATGCTAACCAACTCTTTTAGGAGAACAAATACGTTAAAACTATTGCAATTTAAAGTTAAACCAAGGTTTTTATACAATTAAAATTCAATAATTAGGCTAGTTTTAAGTATTTTTGCAGCACAAAAAAAATATCTGTATGGAGTTATTTCTAATCTTCTCTATTCTAATCACGCTCGCAGCATTCTTTTCTTACCTCAATATAAAATTTTTAAAGCTTCCTTCCGGAATCAGTCTGATGATGATGGGAGTATTTGCAGCTACTGGTGTGATTATTACCGGATATTTTTCTTCAGGTTTCACAGAAATGATCCGCGAAAAGCTGGCATTAATTGATTTTTCAGAGTTTCTATTGGGTATTCTTTTAAGTTTTTTGTTATTTGCAGGTTCTCTGCATGTCTCTATTCCAGACTTAAAAAAATCCGCAAAAAGCATCATTAGTTTTGCCACTATCGGAACATTAATATCCACACTGGTAGTGGGTTACAGTTTATTTTATCTTCTTTCAGCGTTTCATCAGGATATCCCTCTTATATACTGTCTTTTGTTTGGTGCTTTGATCTCTCCTACAGATCCCATCGCTGTAATGGGTATCCTGAAAAAAACAAATCTGTCAAAAAATATAGAAACCAATATTGTTGGAGAATCTCTTTTTAATGACGGTATTGGAGTCGTGATCTTCGTTACTATTTTAAAGATAGCCACTCTAGGACCGGAAAACTTTGGACCTGCTGAAATTGGAATGCTTTTTATTCATGAAGCCATTGGCGGCGTTATTATAGGGCTTGTTATCGGTTTCATAGGCTATAAACTCATGAAATCCATAGATCATTTTCAAACTGAGATTTTAATTTCATTAGCCATGGTAATGGGTGGTTACAGCCTTTGCCATTCCATCCATGTTTCAGGACCTTTAGCCATGGTAGTTGCAGGGTTAATGACTGGTAATAGAGGAAAAGAACTGGCAATGAGCGATATTACCCGCGATTACCTGGGCAAATTCTGGGAAGTAACCGACGAGGTATTAAATGCCATCTTATTTATGCTAATTGGACTTGAAATCGTTATCGTTTCTTTTGACATGAGTTATCTGGCTATTGGTATTATTACTGCAATAATTATTCTGATCGCCCGTTTTGTGTCCTTATATGTTCCTGCTGTTCTATTCAGATTTAAAAAGGTTTTTGGGACAAAATCCCTATTTATTATGACATGGGGAGGATTAAGAGGCGGAATATCTATTGCTTTGGCACTATCTTTACCGCAAAATCCCTATAAAGATATTCTGGTATCCATTACCTTTGTCATTGTAATTTTCTCAATTCTTATACAGGGAATCACTGTGGAAAAAGTAATCAAAAAATTAACCTCTTAAAATGCCTTCAGGTAAGACCAACGCTGATGAAAATTCATAACAGAAAAAAATACTTAAGTTTTCTTAAGTTTAAAAGAGACTTTCAGAAATACGGGCTTGAAAAAGCAAGGAGTTATGAGCTTGTGCTTCATTGGCTGCATAATAGGTTGAACAGAAGTCAATTTCTTTTACTCTCCGGTATTCTTGTAGGATGTACAGCCGGACTGGCAGGAGTGATTCTGAAAACATTAGTTCACAACATTCATTATTTTATCACTCATAGAGTACATTTTGAATACCAGCTTCTGTTCTATCTTGTATTTCCATTCTTAGGAATTGTTCTGACCACCATGATCGTCATTACCCTGTTTAAAGGCCAGGATAGAAAAGGTATTGGAGCAATACTCTATGAGATTGCACAAAACTCAAGCATCGTATCTTCAGTAAAGATGTATTCTCAAATTATACAAAGTGCGGTAACTGTAGGATTGGGAGGATCCGCAGGTTTGGAGAGTCCTATTGCGGTAACTGGTTCTGCTATCGGATCGAATTATGCCCAAACCTACAGACTTGGATATAAAGAGAGAACACTGTTATTGGCAGCCGGTGCCACAGCCGGAATTGCATCAGCTTTCAAGCACTTACCTGACCTTTAGCTCCTATATTTCCGATGATATATTAGTAGAAAAAATAATGGCCTATCAAAAAGAAGGAGAAGTTCGCGATACTATATTTGATTTCAGAAGATCATAAAGGTCAAATTGCCTTATATGAATACAAGTACGAGAAGAAAAAAAGTCAAAAAAAGCCTTAATAACAGATCAAGAGAAGACAAAAAGAATGATATGATCTATCTGTTTTCATATGGGGAATAACAACTGGGAAGATATATTCTTATTTTTTGAAGGCATCTATCATTAAATTCCTAAACGCAAATAACAATAAAATAACAACGCAAGAAGTTATGGTTTTTTATTTTATCACCTATGTACATCTCTTCCATCAGATTTATTGATTCGATTACTAAAAAATAAAAGACAATCGAAGCAAAATAAACTTCAACTATATCAACTTCGATTGTTTTACATACTTAAAATTATATTACCAAAACTTTACAACTATAAGAAATTTAGTGCCAGCGTTGGAATAGCTAATTCTTGTTTAATTTGGCTCAAACTAATTAAATCATCTATAAAAGTGTTTGAAGATACGCTCGTCAAGGTCACAAACAGCCAAATGGCGCCAACTGAAGACAGTTAGCGCCATTTTTATTTTTTAGTTTGGCATATAATGAATATACCAAATCGGGCTTTTATTTTAGAAGAGAAATATATATTTGTATGCTGATAACTGCATTGATTTTAAAATAAATAACCACTTGCATTTTTTTATTTGGCACATCAAAAAATATAGTTATCTAAATTTTTAAGGAACAAGTGTCGTAAAAAGATAAAGGAGAAAAATCGAAATCAAAACTAATCCCTGCATAATATTGGTACGTCCTGTTGCCAGCGAAATCGTAATTATAAATAAAGATAATCCTAACAAAAGCATCGATTTTAAATCTACACCTAGTGTCATCCTGAAATCACCTACTACTGAAGCCGCAGCTACAGCTGGAATACTGAGACCAATACTTGCCAATGCAGATCCAAAAGCCAGATTAAGGCTCGTTTGTAGGCGATTATTATATGCAGCACGGATTGCGGCAACTCCTTCCGGTAATAAAACAATTCCGGCTATAATAATTCCAACGATAGATTTTGGAGCTCCGACTTTGAATACAAGGTTATCAACATCTTTTGAAAGATATTTAGCTAAGAGAACGACAATTCCCAGACATAAAATCAAAAATATAATGCTGTAAAACATCATCATTCGAGTGGGTTTTTCAGGAAGGATCTCATTCTCTTCATTCTCTTCATCATTATTTTTAGGAATGGGCGCAATGAAAAAAGCACGGTGTCTGATGGTCTGAACCATTGTAAAACCTATATATAATAGTAGACAGATAACAGAAATAAAGATTAACTGCAATGAAGTATATTCTCCTTCACTGTGACTTGTCGTGTAATTTGGAAGAATAAGTATAAATACTACAATCACAACAAGTGTAATCATTGCAGTACTTACACCCTGCAGCGTAAAAACCTGTTGTTTATAACGGATTGATCCAACAACAATACACATACCGATAATCCCTGTAAGAATAATCATCACAGCAGCAAAGACCGTATCTCTCGCAAGACTAATTGTTTCCAAACCTTTTGAACTCAGCATTATCGAAATAATAAGAGAAACTTCTATCACGGTTATCGCAAAAGCCAAAAGTAAAGTTCCATAAGGCTCGCCTACCCGATAAGCAATGATTTCCGAATGATAAACCGCTGCTAAAACGGCTCCTATAAGAAAGAAAGTGAGGATTAAAGAATATAAATGTCCCGTTAGCGAATAATGCAGCAAATAAGCAATCCAAGCCAATATGGGGGCAATTATCGTCCAGCCTAAAAGGTAGATCTTTTTTTTCATATAATTTTAATTATCTGATGATTGAAAACTTCGATTCGTAAAATCAGATGACATCATAGTCGTTCAAAGTTGTTACAAAATGATAATCAATAAAACTTTTAGAAGTCTTGCATAATTCTAACAATTCTTCATCGGTGTGGTATTCAAAATTAAAATCGTCAGGAACATCCATTGTATATTCCGTTATTATTTCTGTATCCAGAAGCTCAATTGCCATCAGATCATTAAGTGAACTAAGCAGACTTTTTTCTTTCAGAAGAGGCATTTTCTGCGTAACAGAGTTTTTAAATTTATATAATATAATTGTTTTCATTTTTTTATTTTTTCTTTCTCAAAGGTAACAAGCTGCATTCTAATAGACGAAAGATATTGCTTTAGATCCTGAACCGTAATATCTTCCTGATTTATAGACATAAACAGAGGCGTTTCATTCAACAGGAAATACAATTCTGGATGTGAAGACTGAATTTTACCCGTAACTTTAAAAATCTTTCTTGTAAGATTCTGCAAATTATCCGGTGGTCTCATATTTTTTTTATTTAAATGGAGCATAACATAGTAGGATATTTTCAAATAAAAAAGGACAGGGGCTTTAAAAGCACCTGCCCCTTTTTCTATTAAATCCATCAAAACATATGTACTATTTCTCTGGATTTAATATGCTCATTATGAAAGTTGAGTATTATTAAGAATCTTAATAACCTCTTCACGGCTTTTGCTTAGTTTATTTTCTAATCTTCCCAGCAATTCATTTTCTTTTCCTTTTTCAAGCACTAAATCTGAATCTTTAAGCTGTGAAAATTTTTCTTTTAATTGTTTCGATTGTTCTTTCCAATCTCCTGTAATTTTAAAAGCCTCATGAGCTTTATTGTGACTTGTATTCATAATTCGAATTTATATGTAACAGAATTATTACAAGCCAAAGGTGATCTATTTTAGTCTTATCCTGTTATACATTTCGAAAGTAGATTTGCATATATCACACTTTTTATAAGTCTTCTAAATTTTTCAGCCGTTTTTGCTTCAGCTGTTTGTAGAAAGAAGGAGAAAGTCCTGTTATTTTTTTAAACTGATTGGAAAGATGCGCAACACTGCTGTAATTGAGTTTATAAGAGATTTCAGTAAGATTGAGTTCATCATACAAAAGGAGCTCTTTTACCCTTTCCACTTTATTGATAATGATAAAGTGCTGCAAAGTCATACCTTTTACTTCAGAAAATGTATTGGCAAGGTAAGTGTAATCGTAGCCAAGCTTTTCACTGATATAATCTGAGAAATTTTCTTGAGGAAGAGATTCGGAATAATGGATCATTTCTGTGACTGCATTTTTTATTTTTTCGATCAGAATGCTTTTTTTATTATCCAATAACTCAAGTCCGGTTTTGAGGAGATTTTCTTTTAACAATTGTCGCTGTTCATCCGTAATATCATCCAATATTTCTACAAGTCCTAGATCTACTACGGCATTTCTTATATTCAGTTTTTCAAGCTCCTGATGAACCACCATTTTGCAGCGCAGGCTTACCATATATTTTATATATAACTTCATAATCCTCACAGTATTTCGAGTTTGTCAATCTATATGTTGACAGCCACTCTTTCAAAGTTAGTCCTTTAAATTTTAATATCTATGATTTATGTAACAAATTGAAAGACTATTACAAACCTTTCCTTTTTTAATGGATGACCTTTACATAGAATAAAAATATTTTGAAATGTCAAAAGAAAAGGATACAAAGAAAAAAACAGATAAAACACCTGCGGCAAAATCACTAAAAGAGAAGCGGGAAGACAAGCAAAACAAAAGGAAAGACAAAGAAAATGAAATTCGCAACGCAACAACCTAAATGGTAGAAATAAAAAAAGAAGGAATTATACTCAGAAAAACCAATTTAAGTTTTGAAAACGAAGGAGTTCTGAATCCTGCCGTCATTAAAGAAGATGGCAAAATACATTTGTTTTATCGCGCCGTGGCCAAAGGTAATTTCTCAACTGTCGGGCATTGTGTATTGTCAGATCCGCTTACGGTAGAAAAACGGTCAGATTCACCCATCATTGTTCCTGAATCTGAATATGAAAAACACGGTGTAGAAGATCCCCGAATTGTAAAAATAGATGATGTATTTTATCTGACCTATACAAGTTATGACGGCATCAATGCCTTAGGAACATTAACGACTTCAAACGATCTTAAATACTTTAAAAACAAAAAAATTATTGTTCCGAAAATTTCTTATAAAGAGTTTAAGCTTTTATCGGAATCAGAGGGTTTAATCCCGGATAAGTATAGAAGATACAATGAATTTCAAATCAATAATCCTGACAGTGACCCCATCTTTTTATGGGATAAAAATCTGATTTTCTTCCCCAGAAAAATAAACGATAAATTTTATTTCATTCACAGGATAAGACCTGAAATTCAGATCGTCAGCGTAAAAAATATCGAAGATCTGAATTCTGATTTCTGGCAGGATTACTTTTCACATTTTAAAGCTCACATTCTTTTATCTCCGAAATATGATCACGAATCAAGTTATATCGGAGGCGGATGTCCGCCAATAGAAACAGAATACGGCTGGCTAATGATTTATCACGGTGTTTATGATACCATTAACGGTTATGTTTACAACGCCTGTGCAGCTTTATTGGATCTTGAAAACCCGGAAAAAGAAATTTCCCGACTTCCCTATCCGCTTTTCAAACCCGAAGAAGAATGGGAGCTGAAGGGTGAAGTCAACAATGTGTGTTTCCCGACAGGAACCATTGTAGAAAATGGCAGACTGTATATCTATTATGGAGCTGCAGACGAAAGGATAGCTGTTGCATCACTCAATATTTCAAAACTATTGAAAGAGTTAATGATGTACGCTGTATAAAGATGATTAGGCAGAATACGGTTAAAAGAAATTAAAAATGAATAAAAATATTAATTCAGACGTGGAGGATAAAGCAATTAGACAAACTTATAATGACAAAAAACACGAAATCTATAATAAAACCAACATTGTCTTTGTAAGCACTTTTCCTCCAAAGGTATGCGGAATTGCCACTTATACACAGGATCTTATAAAATCTCTTCATTCGAAATTCGGAGAATCTTTCAATGCGATGGTTTGCCCGATAGAAACAGAAGAGGAAAACTATGAGTACAAAGAATACCCCGAGTATAAATTAAATATCTCAGATGCCGTTTCTTATTTGGAATTGGCTGCAAAGATCAATAAAAACGACACAGTTGAGTTGGTGATGCTTCAGCACGAATTCGGTTTTTTTAATGAAACCCGAAATGGATTGTTTCTTTTTCTCAAGAACTTAAAAAAAGATGTTATCATCACTTTTCACACTGTTTTGCCAAAACCTGATAAAGAGCTAAAGGAAAAGGTGAAAGAAATTGCCTATTTTGCAAAATCTCTTGTTGTAATGACTAGTATTTCCGCAGACATTCTCTCGAATGATTATGAAATTTCTCCTGATAAAATAACGGTAATCCCTCACGGAACGCACCTTTTGCCTTTCACAGACAAAATTGCGCTGAAAGAAAAGTATAATCTTAAGAATAAAAAAGTTCTTTCCACTTTCGGATTATTAGGTTCCGGAAAAAATATTGAAACCACACTGAAAGCCTTGCCGGAAATCATTGCTAAAAATCCTGATGTTATTTTTTTAATTCTTGGCAAAACACATCCTGCAATAGTAAGGCACGAAGGCGAAAAATACCGTGATTTTTTGGAAGATCTTACTTGTAAACTTCATCTGGAAAACAACATCCGCTTTATCAATGATTATCTGCCACTTCCGGAATTACTAGAATATCTTCAGCTTACCGATGTTTATCTTTTCACGTCAAAAGACAGAAACCAGGCTGTAAGCGGCACATTTTCCTATGCAATCAGCAGCGGATGCGCCATTGTCTCTACTCCAATTCCACACGCTTTGGAAGTTTTAAAGGAAGATGCCGGAATTATTATTGATTTCGAAGCTCCGGAACAGTTGTCTGTTGCAGTAAACACATTATTAGAAAATGAAAGCAAACGGGAAGATTTACGTTCAAAATCACTCGAAAAAATGGCTCCGACAGCCTGGGAAAATTCATCTATTTTACACGCTTTATTATTTCAGAAATTTAGAAATATTAGAACAGAACTCAATTATACTCTACCGGAAATCAATCTTGGGCATATTCAAAATATGACAACCGATTTCGGGATGATTCAGTTTTCAAAGATCAGTAAACCAGATATCAATTCAGGATATACGCTGGATGATAATGCACGGGCGATGATTGCTATTTGCAAGCATTTTCAAATCAGTAAAGACAAAGCAGATCTGCAATTGATTTCAATTTATTTAAACTTGATTAAGTTTTGCCAGCAAAAAGACGGAAGTTTTCTGAATTATGTAAATGAACAAAAACAATTCACTAGTCAAAACTATGAGACTAATCTTGAGGATTCCAACGGAAGAGCAATCTGGGCTTTAGGTTATTTGATTTCATTAAAAGAAATTTTGCCACAGGAGTTTTCTGAAACTGCAGAGGAAATCATTCAAAAAAATCTTATCCGGGCAGAAAAAATCCATTCTACAAGAGCAATGGCTTTTATTATTAAAGGATTGCATTATCAAAACTCAGAAAAAAACCTTCCATTGTTAAAACAATTTGCGAATCGTTTAGTGAAGATGTATCAACACGAAGCAAAAGACGATTGGCATTGGTTTGAGAATTATCTGACTTACGGAAACAGCGTATTACCGGAAGCTTTACTCTGTGCCTGGATTTCAACCAAAGACGAGCTTTACAAACAAATTGCGGAAGAATCTTTCCAGTTTTTGTTATCTAAAATTATGATTGACAATAATATAAAAGTAATATCAAACAAAGGCTGGATGCAAAAAGAAAAAACTGAAAATAACACTCCAATTGGTGGAGAACAGCCTATTGATGTCGCCTATACGGTTTTGGCATTATCTGCATTTTACAAAGTTTTCCATGATGAAAAATATTTACAAATGATGAATAACTCATTCAATTGGTTTTTAGGAAAAAATCATTTGAGTCAAATCGTTTATAACCCTGCAACAGGAGGTTGCTATGATGGGCTTGAGGAAAAAAATGTAAATCTCAATCAGGGTGCAGAATCTACCGTCAGTTATCTGATGGCAAGACTTAGTCTGGAATTTCAATAGAATAAATAACTTCCTTTGATGATTAAAATGAAACATACACTTAATAAAAGAAAAACTAAATTCCGTCTACTCAATAAAAAAAACAGCTTGAATAAAATCTCTCACGCTGAGTTTGCCTCATTGCTTTATATCAGAAATACTAATATCGCCTTAAATAAAGATCTGGAAGAAATTCTTCGCATACTAAAAGAACTGCAAAAAATAAATAAAAAATCCCGATTGATTTTTAAGACCAACTGTACATTGACTCAACATATTCTTTGGGAAACCATTATCAATGAGATAAATCAAAGTCTTATGTATATCAAACTCCAAATTGAATACATAAAGGAAAATACTGTACAAGCAAACCACTTTAATTTTTCTTTGTTTTGGCAGCAGAATAAAATTTTCGTAAAAACCATTGAAGACAATTACGAAAAACTGGAGCTATTAGGACATCAAATTCTCCCCAACGAAGAATTACTATATTGGAGAGCAAACATTTGTAATATGTATGATGAGTTTTTTCATATTATGATTTCACTTTTAAATATTTGCAAAATAGAGCTAAACTCTATCAAAACCCATTCTCCTCAAAATCTATCAGAGATCATGCAGAACATTATTATAAACATTCCAAAAATCAAAAATAGTGATAAACTTAAAAGGTATGAACGAATATATATTGAGGCTTTAAAAAACTATAAAGAGGAATTCAGCGAAAGACTTAGTTTTTGGAATGTAGTATTAAAAGCTTTGAGCATGAATAAAGATAAATCTCCCTCAGAACAATTAATGCTAGGAAGATGGATTGATGGTAAGGATAGAAGAAAGATTAATAGCATTTAAAAACAATTTTAACCTCATAAATTAATAGCATGATACGATTCACCTAAAATTGCCTTGATAAACAGTCTTTAGGTTATTTCTATCCTTCTCAAATTTTCAAATAAGGTGATTGGCTATCGCATTAATGAAAGATTCATCAGAATTATTATTCTTCAAATCCCTAATTATAAAATAAACCTATGAATACTATACGCTTATATAAATTTAAAGATTCAATCACCAGGAAAATACCTTTTTTGAATAAGGAATCTAATTTGGATATTTTAGATGATCCGAGGCAAATTACAATGGTAGAAATTCAAATTGTTACGGAATATGTAATTAATATCTCCAGCGCTTTTATTTATGAAGATCTGTCGTACAAAGAATTGATACACCTATGCAGTTCTGCAAAACAAACTATAGAACATTATTTTATTAAAAACAACAATGGCTATGATCTGATATAATATTTCTGAATCACAAAATTATATCTACAACCTGAAATAAGAAGCTTTTATTATTTCTAATAGTCCATCCGCCAACCTTTTCCACTGAATTTTAGAAATTTCAATGATTCCTCCGAAACCTGTGAAGAGCTTTCTTATTTTATCAAAAAATCCTGCATATAAATTAGGATAGTCGTTCCTTTCATAGATTCCTATCTTTATAAATTTATTACCCCTTTATACCTCTTCCGCAATAGGTTTCCCAATAATTAATATTAAAAATCTTTCTTTCAGAATTTTGAATTGATTGATTGGATTGATTGTGATTTCAAACTTTCAAAATTCTTCTGACTTTCAGCATCGTTAAACTTCCTTTAAATATCCTTTTAAGCAAGAATAGATAGAGAAAAATTTAATCGAATAATTACAGTTAAATAAAATCTGTTTATTGATATTTTATTTTGATTATCTTAAGTTTCTGCAAAAAAACCATTGTCTGAAATCCCATGTCCCACTCAAACCACTTCGTTGCATTATTAGGTCTATGCGGATACTTATGATGATTATTGTGATAGGCTTCGCCCCAGAAAATAAAATCAAATGGCAAAATATTCTTTGAAGTATTTGTTAACTTATAGTTTTCATAACCAAATTTGTGTGCCCACCAATTTACTGCCATTCCCTGTAGAGAACCCATTATTACAGTCACTGGTAAAAAAAGCCATTGCCACCAAGCCGTTGCCAATAAAGCATAAATAATTATATATGCAGCAATCCAACAAAATCTTGTAATATAATTGTGTGCTATTTTATCAAACCTCTCCCATTCCGGAAGATTCTTTTTGTATTTTTCTGCAGCAAATGTTTTTCCTATATAAAGGTTAAAATAGTTATTTCGTGTCGTCCACATCATCACAAAAGGATTAGGATCGTTGTGAGGTGAATGTGGATCTTCGCTTTTATCTGTATGTGCGTGATGCAAACGATGCATTAAACCGTAAGTGTAGGCGCTGATATAGGAAGATCCCTGTGTAAAAAAGCAGCCTATGTAAAACATTCTTTCCCAAAATTTTGACATTGTGAAAAGATTGTGGGCAGCATACCGATGATGAAAAACGGACTGAAAAAAAAGCGATGTATACCAATGTATAAGTATAAAAATGAATATTGCCATAATTATATAAATTAAAATGAAAGATTTTTCGTAGAAGTATTACGGAAGGCAAAGAAAAATTATGCTTTATTTATGAGCCATTATTCACACGAAAATTTATTTTCATTCTGCAATATCTTCTATAAGGTACGACAATTTTGTGAATTTGGTTTGATTTTCTTTCAAAGATTTATAAAATGAACAGAAAATAAAATATGATGTATTTCTTTACTCATCAATATAAATTTACATTCTATCACTTTCAAACTTTCTTTATTTTGCAAATAGAATGGTTTATGTAATGTTTCATGAGACAGATAACCTATTTCAATTATAGAAATTCATTATAAATATTTATCATATTTTTTAAAATCTCAGTCAAAATGTGAAAGACAATCGAAGTAAAACCAAGTCAAATTATATCAACTTCGATTGTTTTATATGCTTAAGATTATATTATAAAAACTCTATAACTATAAGAAATCAAATGCTAATTCGCAATAGCCAATTCTTGTTTAATTTGGCTCAAACGAACTAAATCATCGATAAAAGTGTTTGAAGATTTGCTCGTCAAGGTCACAAACAGCCAAATGGCGCCACTTTAAGACAAGTGGCGCCATTTTTAATAACACATCTTAAGGGGTAATTGGAATTTAATCTTTATTATTATAAACAGAAAAAAGATTTTATTTGAATCTCAAATTCAGGGAAATAATATCAGACTTCATTCCCACGGATTTCGTGTAATGTCCGTATCTGATTTCCAGCATATTCAGCCTTTCGACACCAAATAAGCCGTTTTTCGGACTGATTCTGATTCCTGCTCCGTAAAAATTACTGCTGAATTTTGAAAGATCATAATTACTGGTATAAAAATCATCAAAAGCCGTATGTTGTTGATAAGGCGCAAAATATTTAGCCGCAGTCTGAGAATAATATCTGTAAAACGGGCTTACCGAAATAAAAGGTGAAATTTTCACCGGCGTTTCCAGGCTGAATGTATTTGATTTCAAACTCCAATCGTCGGTATAATAACGATAATATGCTCTCAGAATTACTTTGTCTCCGAGGAAATAATTTGCTCTTATTCCCAAAGGAATTTTAAATCGTTTATCAGGCAAAGCTTCCTGATAAACTGAGTTATCATTGAAATAAACCCTGTGGAAAGGCAAACTTAAATATCCTGTCTGCTGAATTCCATCTGCCAAAAATTCAAGCTGAAAATTCTGATTGATGATTTGCGAATAAGAAAGAGACAAAGCATACGTATTTCTTCCACTTGTTCCGTAGTTTTCGTATTCTCCTCCGGTGCTTCCGCTTGTTCTGAGCTCGATCGGAGCAATCAGTTTTACCTGATCTAGATAAGCCTGGAATTTCGCCGTAAACTCTCCCATTCTGTTCTTAGTTTTTTGTGAAAATCCAATGTTTACTCCGTACGATATGTAATCGAACTCGAAGGAAGTAGAAATGCCCGCCATTAAAGTGGTTCCTTTATCTATATTTTCACGGCTCCAGCTTAATGCAGGATAAATCCTGTTGTCTGCGTGGGAAGCGGATGAATTGGCTTTCAGATCGATCATATCCGACGAAGCAGAAGTATAATGATCGATCCCGACACTGAAATCGAATTTATTTTTCCTGTCTTTCTTGTCGTATTTTACCATGGTTACGTCGATAGTATTGGAAATATCGGTCAGTTTTTCCGTCCCGATTCCTCCTGTAACTGCAGAATTGTTCCCGTTTTGTTTATAATAGCTTGAAACTAAATTAGCTTCATCAAAAGTCAGTTCTTTAGGCTGTTCATTGTTTGTGTTTTCCTGCGCTTTTACGTTGAAAATTCCAAAAAGAGCAATAACACTTACGATCAATTTTTTCATTTTTGAATCACAATTAAATTTTACGATTACTCTTTTTAGTTACATCCGCAACCACCGCCAACTTTTCCTGCATTAGCTCCCGAAGATCCTTCTCTGTAGGATTGAAAGCTGAGTTCGGTTTTTTCAATCGTCCGGTTTCCCAGAACCATCTCGGCATCGTTTAATTTATTTTTTTCGTACTCTTTTACGGTTGTGCAGGACTGTACCGAAGCAACTATGATCAGTAAGCAAGCTGATATTTTTATAAGGTTTTTCATTTTAAATTAATGTTTTGAGATGAATAAATTTTGTCCTGATCATCAATAATAATACATTCCAGATGGTTGATCTGATTGATCATATTGAGTGCCGCATCGATTCCCATAATGCTTACGGGAGTTGCCATTGCATCGGCAATTTCGGCATTGGGACAAAAAATTGTAACACTTTTCACGCCCGAAACAGGCATTCCTGTTTTGGGATTAATGGTATGAGAATATTTTTTACCGTTGATAACGACGAATTTTTCATAATTTCCTGAAGTTGCAACTGCCATATTTGTGATATTCATATACGAAAATGGCTGTTTTGCGTTGTCGGGATCGGCAATTCCGACAGTCCAGGGTTTTCCGTCTGCCTGATTTCCCCAGGTCGTTAAATCCCCCGAAGCATTCACAATTCCGGAAGTTACCCCTCTGTTTTGAAGCATCTGTTTTGCCATTTCTGCCGCATAGCCCTTCCCTATTCCCCCGAAACCGATCCGCATTCCTTTTTCTTTGAGGAAAACGGTTTGATTTTCTCGGTCAAGGATGATATTCTGATAATTAACAAGTTTCAGATGGTCTTTAATCAGTTCAGGATTCGGAAGCTCTTTCATTTCACGATCGAAATTCCAGAAACTTTTATCGATACTGCCATAGGAAATATCGAAATATCCGTCAGTTATTCTGCTGATTCTAAGACTTCTTTCAATCAGGTTAAAAATCTCCCAATCCACTTTTACAGGCTTGATTCCGGCATTTCTGTTGATGAGATTGGTCTGGCTTTCTTCACTGAATGTCGTCAGAAGCTTTTCAATTCTCCGAATCTCCCCGATAGCTGCATTAATATGGTTATTTGCCGAATTTTCTTCATCGTTTACAACGGTAATTTCAAAAGCGTTCCCCATTAATTTCTGAGGTCTTTTGAATTCTTTTAACATACCTTTTTATTTTTGATTTTCTTTGATACTTCTTATCTCTTTACTGAAAGCCAATGCATTTTCCGAAGGCAGCCCTTCCCAGCTTTTCAGGATTTTGCCTTCAGAATTCAGTAGCAATGTGTAAGGAAATAATCCTTTTTTATTGTACTGATCAGCAAGTGAAGCATTTTCTTTTTTCAGTTCAGAGGAAAGCTGATTCTTTTTGTTTCTCGGAAAATCTGCATTGATGTAAACAACGACATTTTCTGTTTCCAGCTTTTTAAATTCATCGGTTTCGATGATATTTTTATGAAGTTTGATGCATGGAATACACCAGTCTGAACCTGAAAAGTTCAATAAGATAAGTTCTTTATTTTGTGAGGCTTGTTTTCTGGCATTTTCCAAACGGCTTTGCGCATGAATGCCAACAGCGAATACAACCATTAATATGGCTGAAAATATTGTTTTCATTATTCTGAAATTAATGATATAAAATAATTGATGTTGTTGATTTGTGAATACAAACCAAATTGAGACTGAATTATGAAAAAGATGATTTTGGCGGCTCCCATACGGAATTCAGAAAACCTTTATAGCAAAGATCTTCGTCTTTTGAAGGAATTTTATGAAATTTTAATAGTCTGAAATGATAAGCTGCAGTTTCAAAACTGAATCTCTGATTAATCGTAAAAACCAACGATAAAGGCGCAGAATGTATGATAAACGGAAGTCTCTGATCTTTTCCGTAATCACCGTCTTTCACAGGATGATCGTAATGTGTTCTCAGAAATGCAGTAAGCGTCATATCTGGGTTCAATTCTTTATGCTCAATGTAATGTTCAACAAGTTCCGGGATTTTCAAAAGCTGATATAATTCGGTTGTGGAAACCAAATATAAAAATAACAACAATATGGAAATCAACTTTTTCACAAATCAAAATCATAAAATATTCTATTAAAAATACTTATTTTTTTCCTGTATACCTTTTTACAAGTTTATATCCCTCAAACCACAATACTGAAACAGCAGCAACAAGTAATGTCATCCCCAATTCTATTACAGTAAGAGAGGTTACACTAAAGAATCCTGATACAGGCTTTACATAAAGAATAATAAATAACAGCACAAGAACCAATGCCGAAATCCCCATTAGCAGAAAATTACGATTTTTAAAGCTTTCAAATATGCTGTAATAGAAAGAACGGTTCACCAGACTCAGCAATATATTGGCAAATATCAAGGTACTGAAAACCCAAGCTCTCGTTTTTACTTCATCATTCCCAAGATCAACAGAATACTGATATATCCATATTATTCCTGCTGTAATAACCAGCCCCTGAACAATACTTACCATAAGCTCTTTCCAGTTCAAGAAGGTATCCGTAAGTGCTCTTGGAGGTTTCTTCATTGCATTTTTTTCAATAGGCTCATTCTCATACACAATGGAACAGGTAGGCCCCATTACCAATTCGAGGAAAATGACATGAACCGGTGTAAATATGTGAGGGAATATCCACCCTAAGAATAATGGTAAAGAAACCGTTAAGATAATAGGTATATGAATGGAAATGATATACTGAACTGCCTTTTTGATATTAGCATAAATTCTTCGACCGGCAGCAATTCCTACTACCAGCTTTTCTAGATCATCATTCGTAATCACCAAAGCAGCAGCCGATTTAGCAATCTCAGTTCCTTTATTCCCCATCGCTACTCCTATGTGAGCCGCCTTCAATGCAGGTCCGTCATTCACACCATCGCCGAGCATTGCGACTACATTACCTTGGGCTTTCAGAGCATTTACCACTTCAAGCTTTGCTTCGGGAAACATTCTTGTAAATAACGTTGTATTTTCGGAGAGCTTCAGCAGGTCATCTTCAGAACTTGAAGCTATTTCGCTTCCGTTTATCGCAGGACTGTCATTTATAATTCCTGCCTGCATTGCAATCGCCTTTGTTGTATCTGCATTATCTCCTGTAATTACTTTTACCTTAATCCCTGCATCATAAATATGCTGAAACACATTTTTTATTCCTTTTTTAGGAGGATCATAAAATACAGTCAATCCTAAAAATTCAAATGTAAAATCCTGTTGCTTTACAGGAAAATTATTTCCTTCGAAATGGGATTTAGCCACCCCAAGAACACGATATCCTTGTTCTCCGAATTCTTTTATGACTTCTCGTACTTTGTTCTTTTCTTCTTCGGAAAGTTGAGAAACATTAAGGATGGCTTCAGGAGCCCCTTTAGCAGCAATAATTCTTTTTTTTTGTTCATTCTCAAAAAGATGCGTCATCATCGGAGGCTTTCCTTCCAACGGATATTCATGAAATAACTGGTAATCTTTTCTTTTATCTGAATCCTGAGTTTGTTCGTAAACCTTATGCAAAGTTATTTCCATCGGATCAAAAGGTACCGGCTCACTACTCCACATGGCATAAGCAATGAGTTCGTCCAGTTCTTTTATTTTAAATTCTTCCTGCTCGTAAATGGTATCAGATTGATAATCGTAAAGGTGTTTTAACTGCATAGAATTTTTAGTAATTGTTCCCGTCTTATCCGTACATATTACTGTAACACTTCCCAATGTCTCAACAATGCTGCTTCGTTTGATAATGATTCCTTCACGCATCAGTTTCCAGGCTCCCAAAGCCATGAATGTTGTAAAAGCGACAGGAATTTCTTCAGGAAGTACAGACATCGCCAATGTAAGACCACTTAATAAGCTGGTAACAAAGTCGCCTGTTTTGATGAAACTGAAAACACATACTGCCATAAAGATAACCAACCCAATAATAGCCATACCTTTTACAAAACTCCGGATCTGAAGTTGTAAAGGCGAAGCTTCTTCCTTTATTCCCAGAATAGATTGCCCTATTTTCCCTACTTTGGTTTCTTTTCCTATACTTTCAACTACAAAAACAGCAAGTCCGGAAACCGTAATAGTTCCACTGTATACTTTATTATCTTCCGATTGACTGTCTTTGAAAACAGAAAAACTTTCCCCTGTCAAAGAAGATTGATTAACCGAAAAATCATTGCTGTGAACAATCTTCCCATCAGCATTGATCAGATTCCCTTCTTCTGTAATACAAAGATCACCGACAGCAATTTCAAAAGTAGGAATTTTCACCACCTTTGAATTTCTAATTACCTTACTTAAAGGTTCATTAAGCTTTTCGAGTTCTTCAAGTGCTTTCTTGCTCCGGTTATCCTGATAAAAGGAAATAGCAGTCACACCTACTATCGCCACAAACATAAATACAGCTTCTCCATAATCGCCTATAACTACATAAATGAGGGAAACACATATCAATAAAATAAGCATGGGTTCTTTCAGGATACTGATAAGCATACCTATCCATGTTTCCTTCTTAATCGCTTCTAATCTGTTATAACCGTATTTTTTTCGGGAAGCCGTAACCTCAGCTTCTGTAAGCCCTTTCAGGTCTTCAGGTATATTGTAATTCATGCGAGATGGATCTAGTATTAAATTTACTGAAAGTTTTTGTCATGGCAGAAAATTATTTGCCATTTTTTCCCTATTACTGAATCTGCTTTTTGACTTGATCCACCCATTTTTCTACTTCTAATTTATCTTCAGAAGATAATTTTGCATTATGATGGATAACTGTATACGAGCTTAGAGGCATTTCTCCACTTCTTACCGTTTCAGTAATCTCGTCTAATTTTTTCAATTTCTTTTCTTTAGAATAGGTATTGAATTCATCAAAATTCAAATGCCTTTTTCCAGAATTGACATGATCCGCCAACCACCATTTTACTGGCTGTATATTATTATACCATGGATAAGCTGTATTATTAGAATGACAGTCATAACAGCTTGTTTTTAATAAACCCTGTACATGAGAGGACATCTTATATTGTTTTTCAATTGCATTTTCCGAAGGAGTAGCTGATATATTTTTGTCAGTATCAAAAAACTGTATAGCAATTATCAATAGAGCGACAAATCCGGTTCCTGTTTTTATTAAAGATGATGTTTTCATTGTTTTATATTTTACTTGATTTTTAAAGTACTTATTCATTTATCAAAAGCTATTCTCCTTCTGTATTTTTAAGCTTCATAAGAAGTGTATAAGCATTTTTGATTACTATTTTTTTATTATTAAAATCATTAAAATTGAGAATCTGTATGAATCCGTTTTCCGTTTCACCTAATTTTACAGGAGTCAATCTGTAGGTTTGTTTTTTATCTTCCACGAAAACAAAATCTTTCCCTTCAAAATTGACGATGCTCTCCTCTGGAACGGCATTAGAAAAAGTGGTACTTGTTTCTATTTCTGCATTCATGTACATTCCCGGCACAAGACTCTGATCATATTTTTCAAAATGGCAATGTACTTCAGCCCAACCTCCGGGATTAACATCTTTACTTACCAATAAGATTTCTCCGTAATACTTTTTATCAGGAGCAGTATTGGTATATGCTGCGAACCGCTGCCCTTTGTTCAGGCTTTTCAGATCCTTTTCATAGACTTTAAGAGTAAGGTGAATATCATCAGGATTAATTAATTCAAAAAGTACATCGGATGGATTTACATATTTCCCGACATTCACATTTACCTTGCTTACAAAGCCATTGATACTGCTGTAAACAGGTACACTTCTCGTAATATTGCCAGAGCTCAGCGATTCAGGGTTTATATTAATAAGACGAAGCTGCTGAGCCAGAGAATTCATTAAAATTTTATGACTGTTCATTTCAGATTGTGCCTGCTGCATCACCTTATCACTGGTTGCCTGGCTTTGGTTCAATGTTTTCTGACGGTTATAATCCAATTGGGCAAAATGTACTTTAGATTTTGACATCAGATAATCCTGCTGAAGCTGAATAAACTGCGGATTTTCGATAACTGCAATCACCTGACCTTTTGATACTGGTTTGCCAGGAAGTAAATTGCTGGATTTGAGATAACCTCCCAAAGGAATACTTACCGAAACCAAATTTTGTGGTGGAACATCAATCATCCCGTTAAGCTTTAAAACTGAAGAAATCTTCTGTAAAGAAAGCGTTGTTGTTTCTATCGGAGCATTTCTCAATTGAGCATCGGTAAGAACCACTACATTTTCATCTTTCGACGTGGCAGAAACCGGTTCTGTTTTTTCATGGTCTTTACATTGGTAAAACAGGAGCAATCCTATGGATAGAAAATATGATATAATTTTAAGTTTCATTGTTAAGGGTTTAAAGTAAGATATTCAAGTTCTATAGCACTTTGATTCAGTTTCCATACGGCATCAGCATAATTATTCTTTAAGGTAACTGCCTGATTGACCAACATGACAAATTCCAGGTAATTAATTTCACCTGCCAAAAACTGTTTCTTAGCTGTTTCAGTAATGATATCGGCATTTTTCAGCTCTGAGCTTTCATATTGGGAAACAATATCAAGATTATTCTGATAAATATTGGTTGTTTTTTTAAACTGATTCTTCAGAGCAAATTCTGTGTTGAGCACATCGTTTTCAGCAACTGATTCTGCAATTTTTGCAGCCTGTATTCTTGACTTCTGGCTTCCTGAAAAGACAGGAACCGAAACGCCCAGCTGTACAGAATGAAACTGTGGTGCAGATCCATACACTTTATCATCAGCTCCCATTCCTCTGAAACTGTTAAGATTGTAAGCCAACTGCAGACCGGGAAGCATTTTTGCCTTTTCAAGAGCAATCTGCTGCTCAGAAACATTTTTCTGTTGTTGTAGCAATTTAATGGTAGGATGTAAGCTAAGTTCGGTTTTAGAGACTCCATTAAATAATTTCTGATCCTCAGGTAAAAATTCTGTTTCGGTATTCAAAAGCCACTGAAGCTGATATCCTAAAACAGAAAGTTCCTGTTCTACTTGTTTTAACTGAATTTCTATAGCTGATTTTTGATTGGAAGCTGTTGTTTTTTCCAGAATATTACTCTCACCCGCTTTTAAACGAATGCTTGCTTTGTTCAGAAAATCGGTGTACAATTTTAATATTTCATGAAGAAGCTGTTCCTTGTCTTTCCAATACAGGATATTATAAAAGGTAAGACTCACGGCTTTCTTCAGCTCATATTCTTTAAGAGAAACATTCAACAAAGATCTTTTCCATTCTTCAGTATATACATTCTTCTGTTTTTTATACACTGACGGAAACGCAATGTTTTGGGAAATTCCGAATTTCATATCGTTGTAAGCACTATTGATCTGCCCGTAATCGATTGAAATTCCTGTTTGCGGAATATCATTGGCAGATTGAATCAATGCTTTTGAATACTCTGATTTCAGTTTTTCATTTTTAAGATTTCTATTGTTCTCTAGTGCTATATTAATAGCATTTTGCAGACTGATCGAAGTTTGGGATTTAACACCGGTTCCCATTACGCTAAAAACCAAAATCAACACCGCTGCAAAGTTTTTATGATTGCGCTTTTTCATTTTAAATCCTTTTTCAATATTTACGTAAAGCAATGGTAAAACGAATAGGGTAAGAAAAGTCGCTACCATCAGCCCACCAATAACAACAGTTGCCAAAGGTCGCTGAACTTCCGCTCCGGCACCACTACTTACAGCCATTGGAATAAATCCTAATGAAGCCACAAAAGCCGTCATCAGAACGGGACGAAGTCTTGATTCCCCTCCGTCTATAACAATTCTTACTATATTTTTAATTCCTCTTTTATGAAGACGGTTAAACTCTGAGATTAAAACAATTCCATTTAAAACCGCCACTCCAAAAAGTGCGATAAATCCTACTCCCGCACTGATACTGAAAGGCATACCCCGCAATGCCATCAGAAATACTCCACCAATAATAGAAAGGGGAATTGCAGTATAGATAAGTAAACTTTCTTTAACAGAATTAAAAGCCAGGAACAGCATAACGAAAATAAGAGCCAATGCAATCGGAACAGCAATCATAAGACGCTGTTTGGCATTATTAAGATTTTCAAATGATCCTCCGTAAGTCATATAATATCCTGTGGGAAGCTTCATTTTTTGATCTGCTTTGCGCTGTAGCTCTTCCACAATACTTTGTACATCCCGTCCTTTTATATTGAAGCCTACTACAATTCTTCTCTGAGCGTTTTCCCTCTGAATTTGGTTGGGACCATTTTTCACTTCTACTTTGGCAAGCTGAGATAGCGGGATCTGATTTCCGGAAGGAGTAGGAACCAGGAGATTCTTAATATCGGTAACATTTTTCCGATCCTTGGTATCAAGCCGTACTACCATGTCGAAACGTTTTTCACCTTCAAAAACCAATCCTGTACTTTGTCCTGCAAATGCTGTGTTAACAATCCTGTTGATGTCTGAGATAGACAAATGATACTGAGCAATCAAAGGACGATTGTATTCTATAATAACTTGTGGCATTCCGGAAATAGGTTCTATATAAAGATTCTGAGTTCCATCCACAGTCTCTATAATTTTTCCAAGCTTCTGGGCATATTGTGAAAGAACATCCAGATCTTCTCCAAAAATCTTGATAACAACATCCTGTCTTGCCCCCGTCATTAATTCATTAAAACGCATCTGAACAGGGAACTGGAAACTGGCGGTAATTCCCGGAACATCCTGAAGTTGTTTCCCCATTTTATCTGCCAGTTCCGGGAAAGAGGAAGCTGAAGTCCATTCTTTTTTATCTTTTAAAATAACCATCATATCTGAAGCATCCATGGGCATTGGGTCAGTAGGAACCTCCCCACTTCCGATCTTTGTCACTACCTTTTCCACTTCAGGAAATCTGGATTTAAGAATATGAGCAGCCTTCTGGGTACTTTCAATCGTCGTTGTTAGATTACTTCCGGGTAAAACTCTTGTGTCCACCGCAAAATCGCCTTCTTCAAGAGATGGAATAAATTCCCCTCCCATTCTGGATAAGATGAAAACGGCCATTATAAACAGGACAGCCACAATCGCAAAAATCGTTTTCGGAACTCTAAGAAGCTTAAGTAAAGTATGAAGATAAATCTTCTCTACTTTCTTCATAATTCTATCTGAAAAAGTAGTTTTTTCACTTCTTTTTTTCAATAAAACAGCACTCATCATCGGGATATACGTTAATGACAATAAAAATGCGCCCAGTAATGCAAAAGCAACGGTCTGAGCCATTGGTTTGAACATTTTTCCTTCAATTCCCTGTAGGGTAAGAATCGGCAGATAAACAATCAGGATAATGATCTGTCCGAAAACCGCACTGTTCATCATTTTTCCTGCAGAATCTATAACAACGGTATCCATTTCTTCTGCTCCAACAGAAAAAATCTTTTTGAATTTTGAATTATGACTGAACTGATGTAATATAGATTCTACAATAATCACCGCGCCATCGATAATCAAACCGAAATCCAGAGCTCCAAGGCTCATCAGATTACCGCTAACTCCGAAAAGATTCATCATACAAATTGCAAATAACATAGCAAGAGGAATCACTGAAGCCACCAGTAAACCGGCTCTTATATTTCCAAGGAATAATACAAGAATAAAAACCACGATCAATGCTCCTTCTGTAAGATTTTTTTCAACAGTACCAATAGCATTATTCACCATTTTGGTCCGATCCAGAAAAGGTTCTATCACTACTCCTTTTGGAAGCGTTTTCTGAACCTGAGCGATTTTCTCTTTTACATTTTTAATCACCTGGTTACTGTTTTCACCTTTAAGCATCATAACGACCGCTCCTGAGACTTCTCCTTCATCATTAATGGTCATAGCTCCGTATCGGGTAGCAAAACCCGGCTTTACTTCTGCAATATCTCTTATAAACAGTGGAACATCATTTGTTTTTGTAGCAATAGAAATATTTTTAATTTCTTCAATGTTTCCGACCAAACCTTCACTTCTAATGTATAAAACGGTAGGTCCTTTTTCAATATAAGCACCTCCTGTATTTTGATTATTAGCTTGTAGCGCATCGAAAACATCATTAATGGTAATTCCATAAGCATTCAACCTATCCGGATTGACTGCAATCTCATATTGTTTTAACTTTCCTCCAAAGCTGCTGACTTCTGCAACCCCTTTTACACCTAAAAGCTGCCTCCTTACAATCCAATCCTGAATTGTACGAAGCTCCATGATATTGTATTTTTTTTCATATCCTTTTTCAGGTCTTATTACATACTGAAAAATTTCACCCAGTCCAGTGGAAATAGGTCCTAGTTGGGGATTTCCTATCCCTTGTGGAATGACAGCCTGTACCTGTTGCAGTCTTTCAGCAACCTGCTGTCTTGCCCAATAAATGTCAACATCATCTTCGAAAACAATAGTAACAAGAGATAGCCCGAATCTGGAAAAACTTCGAATCTCTTTTAGTCCTGAAATATTATTATTGGTCTGTTCTATAGGAAAGGTAACAAGTCGTTCTATATCCGTTGCTCCAAAAGAAGGTGCAATGGTAATAACCTGTACCTGATTATTGGTTATGTCGGGTACCGCATCTATCGGTAATTTAGTGACCTGATAGGAACCAATTCCAATAAGCCCTAATACCAACAAGGCAATAATGAGTTTATTCTTTACAGAAAACTCAATGATTTTTGTAAGCATAAATGATTAATTATTAATCTTAATTATTGAGATAAGTTGTAGGTATTTTGAAGCACACAATGAATGCATCTGCATCTTTTGCAGATATTATGGCAAAGCAAAATACCCTCAATCAGAGAATGATTGAGAAAAATAGATTAAGATTGATGAAATCTTGGGGGCTCCCAGATAGAATTTAAAATTTCCTTATTATAAAGGACATTTTTATAAAGGATTTGTTTTATGCCAATAGGATTAAATACCTTTTCTATACAATGAAGATCTAAAATTGGATTAACGGTAAATGCAACAGAAAGAGGACTTGCGTGTGAAACAAAAGGTAGCTTCTGATCCTGATCATAATCATTATCTTTAACCGGATGATCATAATGCATTTTCAGAAATGCAGTAAACGACATTTCTGAATTAAGGTTTTTGTGCTGAAAATAATGCTCAATGAGAAGCGGCATTTTCAAAAACTGATATAGTTCGGTTGTAGAAACCAAATAAAGGGATAACAACAATATGGAAATCAGCTTTTTCACTGTATCAAAATTACGAAATATTTCATTAAGAATGATTTTAAATAATCTAATTTGTACAATATTTTACACTGTATTTTTCAAAATAGTAATACTTATAATAATGAAAAGTATTACTACAAAAATGTAGTAATACTAAAAAAAAATACATAATATTCAGACCTATGTATTCTGTTGACAAATAAGATTTCTCAATATTGTCATTTTATTTTTTCTTCCACAACACCAATTATCGCCCAGAAGAATTTTGTTTTTCACCTTACTTTTTCCCAAAAATTCAATAATTTATCACAAGCAGTATCAATTAGATTAAAACTATTAGGAATTTCATCCCACTTACTCCAATAGGTAACCAGACGAGTGCCTACCGGTGTTGCATCAAGCTGTTCCCTTACATACTCCGAATAATCATAGTATAAATCTCTATTATGAATAATTGTATCATCAATTGAGCATGAAGTATCTATATTCTCATAAAAAGAATTAAAAAAATAGAACGCTTCATATTCTAAAAAAGAGATTTCTTTTATATTTAAATTAATAAAATCAACATTTGATATATTGTGTTTATCAGCTATTTTTTTTGATATTTTAGTTAGAGATGTTCTTTGCTCAACTCCGTAGAATATACCATCTGTAGAAGCAGCTCCCACGAGACAAAACTTACCTGCTCCAGATCCAATATCCAAAACTTTTCTATCGGTATCATCAACCAAGTATTTTGCAGCCATCTTAGCAACAGCAACTGGAGTCCAATGACGCTGTGATAACGCTTTTATATGTTCGGGATATATTTCATTAAAAGCATTATCATCAATATCTATATTTAATTTAAGGTATTCAAAAATCATTCTATCATTCAGTTATACTCTCATTATTTTGATCAATTATAGTAAAATAAACATGATCCAACAATATGCAAAAATTGGTAGTATCAGAGGTAATTTATTTTACATTAATGAAGGGAAGAGCCACTATTATTGCTTTAGTTGGTTTATTTCTAATGTTAATAAAAATCTCATTTCCTACAGCGGAATTTTCAACAGAGATGTATCCCATCCCAATCGCTGTCTTAAGTGTTGGTGACATAGTCCCAGAGGTAACAGTTCCTAAGATTTCTTGATTTTCATTCCAAACTTCGTAACCATGGCGAGGAACTCCTTTATCAATCATTTCAAATCCCACTAACTTTTTGGATATCCCTTTTTCTTTTTGATTTTTTAAAAATCCACTATGAACAAAATCTTTATTAAATTTAGTAATCCAGCCTAACCCAGCTTCTAAAGGTGAGGTAAAGTCGTCAATATCGTTTCCATACAAACAGTAGCCCATTTCCAATCTTAATGTATCTCTTGCTCCTAGCCCTATGGGCTCTATTCCTTCTTCCTTCCCAGCGTCGAAAATAGCTTCCCATAAATGTGCAGCATATCTGTTTTCAACATATATTTCGAATCCTCCTGCTCCTGTATATCCCGTGGCAGATATTAAAGCATTAGGAATATGAGCCAATTCGCCAATGGTAAAAGTATAATATTCCAAGTCTTTTAAACTGATATCCGTCAATTTTTGCAAAACCTGTTGGGCTTTTGGTCCCTGAACTGCTAACAATGACATCGAATCTGAGATATTACTAACCTGTGTATCAAAGGAATTCTGTTCATGAATCCAGTTCAGGTCTTTTTCTATATTTGATGCATTAACGACCAATAAGTAGTCGTCCTTGCTAATCATATATACTAAAAGATCATCGATTATTCCTCCTGTGTCATTAGGCATACAGCTGTATTGTACCTTTCCCGGAAAAAGTTTTGCTGCATCATTGGAAGTAATCTTCTGAATTAATGATAAGGCTTCTTTTCCTTGTATCAGAATTTCTCCCATATGAGAAACGTCAAATACACCTACCCTATTTCTTACAATTTCATGTTCATGATTGATACCTTTGTATTGAACAGGCATTTCATAGCCTGCAAAATCAACCATTTTTGCTCCAAGCAGATGATGTATTGCATTAAATGCCGTTTTCTTAATTTTCACTGTTTCCATCCTGTTATAAACCAATTAAGGAAGCATATGATTCAACTTTCAAGAGTCCCTCTGAATCAGATATATTATTAATCTTTATTTTAATCATCCATCCCTCTCCGTAAGGGTCAGAATTTACTAATTCAGGATTTGCTTCCAATTTTGGATTGATTTCCAATACTTCACCTGCAAGCGGCAAAAAAAGATCTGATACTGTTTTCACTGCCTCAACTGTCCCAAATACAGCATGTTGTTGTAGATTCTCTCCAAGAGTTTCAATTTCAACATATACAATATCCCCCAATTCATGTTGTGCAAAATCAGTTATTCCAATATATGCTATATCATTTTCTACTTTCACCCATTCATGGTCTTCAGTATACAAAAGATTTTTAGGAATTTCCATTTCTATTTGTTCTTTATTTTAATTTATTTATTTTTTTTGGATAGGCCCTCCTTCTATAATTTCATTACTGGCAAAAGATTCAAACTCTTTAAAGTTCTCCGTAAATTGATTGGCTAGATGTAGTGCTTTTTTATCATATTGAGATGAGTCAGCCCAAGTATTTTTAGGATTCAGGATTTCAGAAGGAACACCTTCACACTGTACAGGCATTTGAAGACCAAAGACAGCATCACTTATAAAATCTACATTTTCGAATTTGTTTTCTAATACTGTAGTAATCATAGCTCTCGTGTAAGACAGTTTTATACGTTCTCCTACTCCGTAAGAGCCTCCTGACCAACCTGTATTAATCAACCAAACGTTTACATTATTTTCATTCAGCTTTTTCCCTAAAAGTTCAGCGTATTTTGTAGGATGAAGGGGAAGAAAAGGTTTTCCGAAGCATGCTGAAAATGTGGTCTGTGGTTCAGTAATTCCAGCTTCGGTTCCGGCTACTTTTGCCGTATATCCCGAAATAAAATGGTACATCGCCTGACCAGTTGTTAGTTTTGAAATCGGAGGCAGTACGCCAAAAGCATCACAAGTCAAAAAGAAAATATTATTGGGAATCCCCCCAACAGAAGGATGGATCGCGTTATCAATAAAGTCGATCGGATAAGCAGCTCTGGTGTTTTCAGTGACAGAAGTATCATCATAATTAACAATGTCTGTTCCGTCAAAAAAACGTACGTTTTCAAGCAAAGTACCCGGACGAATCGCAGCGAAAATCTGAGGCTCTTTGTCTTGACTTAAATTTACACATTTAGCATAACATCCCCCTTCAAAATTAAAAACATTATCGTTATCCCATCCATGCTCATCATCTCCTATTAATTTTCTGGCCGGATCTGCTGAAAGAGTCGTTTTTCCTGTTCCGGAAAGTCCAAAAAATACAGAAGTATCTCCACCTTGGCCAACATTGGCTGAACAATGCATTGATAAGACTTGTTTCTCATGCGGAAGAATATAATTCAATACCGTAAAAATGCCTTTTTTAATTTCACCCGTGTATGCACTCCCTCCAATAAGAATGATTTTTTTTGTGAAATTGATAATCGTAAAATTATGCTGACGGGTTTTATCAGTTTCAGGAACAGCTTTAAAACTTGGTGCTGCAAGGATAAGCCATTCGTGCTTAAATACCCCAAGCTCTTTTTCATTAAGCCTTAAAAACAAATTATTGGCAAATAAGCTTTGCCATGGATTTTCAGTAATAACCCTGATATTTAAACGATATTCAGGTTTTGCACAAGCATAGACATCTTTAACATAAATTTCACTTTCTGAAAGATGAGCAACTACACGATTATATAATCGGTCGAAATCTTCAGGCAAAAACGGATGATTTACTTCTCCCCACCAAACCGAGTTTTGGGTATTTTCATCTAAGACTACATATTTATCTTTTGGGGAACGTCCTGTAAACTCACCAGTATCACAAGCCAATGCCCCCGATTCAGTTGTAATACCCTGCCCTTTTCTTAAGGTTTGTGAAATTAACTGGGTTTCTGATAAATTCCAAAAAATCTCTTTTGTGGATAGAATTCCGATTTCCTTTAAACTTTCTAAATGATTCATTTCTATGATCAGTTTTTTACTTTCGAGCAAAAGTAGTCCCTTTCTCAATAAATTTTCATGATCTATCTTTTTACAAAATTTGATTTAAGTCAAAATTTTAGACAATCAAAATAACGTACTTTAATAAGAATTTTTAACTATTTTAATCTCTAATTAATACCAATGGTACATCTACAAAAAGAACTTACAAAAACGGGATTCAGTATTAATCCGTTAAGCCATATTATTAAAAAGAAACAAGGAAAATCAGATTTCAATACATTAAAATACTTTTGTATTTTACTAATACTTGACGACCTTAAGATTACTATTGAAGAAGAAACTTATGAAATAAAAAGTAACAGTGTTGTTTTTATTGGTCCTCATAAAATGCTCTCATTTAGTAAATATAAAGGAAAAGAAATCTTTATTTACTCTTTTTCTTCTTTGTTTTATGAACAACACTCTAATAACCCTACTTGCCTCTATTCAATTCTATTTTTTAACTTAAGAACAGATATTTTCAGTATTCCTTATTTTGATGCTCCAAAAAACATGATAAAATACTATTTAGTTGAAAGGCTTTATAATTTTCAAAATAAAAATGAAAAGCTTTTTATTCCCGCAGCTTATACCATCATTAAATCACTAATTCTTGACGCATCTTTAGCTCTCAATAGTAAGATAAATGAAAAAACTGAAAATTCTCGGTATACTACCAATATATTAACGTCATTTAATATGAAAATTAAAAGAAATTAGTTTTCAACTGGTTATACTTACCAATTAAGTCGAACAAATTACTTCATCTTAACTTTCTTTTCAATACATAATATTTATATAATATTCTATCATACCAGATGATGAAAAAAAGTAATCCTACAGAAAATAATAATGTTTTTATATAAAAGATTTCATAAATAAAACCTCCTGTTACGCCTCCTGAAAAAAAACATAGTACAATGACAATTTTTAGCATAATACTTTTTTTTAGTTGGTTGTATACAATTCCTTTACGATAAAAAAACAATTTTGACATTTCTATCCCTAAATCGGTAAAAATACCTGTAAGGTGTGTCGTTCTTACCACTGATTGAGATACTCTTGTTACTAAAGAATTCTGCAATCCCATTGCAAAAAGTAAAAGACAAGCAATTGTATTTGGACTGATTGTTATTTTTAAATCAGCTGACAGTCCTATGAAGCCCAAAATAAAAATTTCTATCAGTAAAGGAATAAAATGAGATTGTAGTTTTCTAAACCCGGATACAAATTCTACCAGAAGACTCGAACAGAAAGCTCCTAACAAGAAACATCCGATAAATAAAAGGTAGATAGCAGCTGCATAATAATCCTTCAGCACTACTTCTTCAGAAAAAAAAGCAAAATGACCAGTGATGTTCGTCGTTAATATTTTAATTGATAATACTCCAACAATATTAATTGTCCCTGCAACAAATGAAAGGAGTGATGCTAATTTAAGATTATGAAAATAAGTTCTGTTTTTTCCTCTATGTCTAAACATCTATACCATATTTGACTGTTACAATAGATACTTCCATATCAGTTACAAGATCTTTTAAGAAATCTTATACTTATCTTTTACTTTATGAATTCTGGTCAAAAAACTTCATCATAATTATGAACACAGTTATTGATGAATCCCTGTTCTTCCATCCATTTGTCGCTGTACACTTTGGTAATGTATCTTGACCCATGATCCGGATATATTAAAACAATGATATCGTTTTCAGAAAGCTCATGAGATTGTGCATATTGCATCAATGCCTGAGTAACTGCTCCTGTAGTATAACCTCCCATAATCGCTTCTTTTAAAGCAATTTCGCGGGTTCTGTAAGCAGACATCTCATCGTTTACTCTTACAAACTCATCAATTTTATCAAAAAGCAAGGCAGAAGGAATTAAATTTTTCCCCATTCCTTCGATCTGATAAGGGTGAACATCTTCTTTACGAATTTCCCCGGTCTCATGATAACTTTTAAGAATAGAGCCATCGGCATCTACACCGATCACTTTGATCGCAGGATTTTTTTCCTTTAAAAATTTTGCTGATCCTGATAAAGTTCCACCTGTTCCAGTGCAGGCAAAAAGGTGAGTAATTTTACCTTCTGTCTGTTCCCAAATTTCAGGTCCTGTGGTTTGGTAGTGGGCATCAATATTTAGTTCATTAAAATATTGATTGATGTAAACTGAATTTGGTGTTTCTGAAGCGATTCTTTTAGCAACTTCATAGTAAGATCTAGGGTCATCTGCAGGTACATTAGCAGGGCATATGTAAACCGTAGCTCCAAGTGCTTTAAGATAAGCTATTTTTTCTGGCTTTGTCTTATCACTTACAGCAAGCATACATTTATATCCTTTAATGATGCAAACCATTGCAATAGAAAAACCGGTATTTCCGGAAGTAGTTTCTACAACTACAGAATCTTCTTTTAATAAGCCTTTTTTCTCAGCGTTTTCTATAATGTGAAGTGCAATTCTATCTTTAGTGGAATGTCCAGGATTATATGATTCTAACTTGGCATAAACGGTTGCAGGAATATCTTTTGTAACAGTATTTAGCTTCACCATAGGAGTGTTTCCTATTAGGCCAAGGATATTATCGTAAACATTACTCATTATTTGTTATTTTCAATAAAAAATAACCGGATAAATAAAAGGTAAAAAAATTTAGCTATATCAATATGTATAAAGAGTACTTGTTATTATTTATCCGGTATACTTAAAAAAATCGTTATATAATAATTTATCTCCAGCTTCTCTTCATTACATTCAGTTCACTTCTTAAAAAAGACATTCTTTCCTATTTCAAGAGCAATTTTCTTACTTTTGCAAAAATAATCTGTTTAGAAAGAAAACTTGGTGATTTACATAGGCTTAAAATGTGATTTAAGTTAAATTTTGAGTTCTTTTTCAATAATAAGAAGTAAAAATTATGATTTCAAAATTTATTTTTAATAATCAATATCTTTTTAACGAACTTCCTGAGTATGATAAAAATTTACTTATCAATGCAATGAAAAGTAAAAACTACCGTAATCATGAAGCTATATTTACAGATGGCACAAAACCCACCGGTATTTATTATTTAAACGAAGGTAAAATAAAGAAGTACAAGGTAGACAATGATGGAAGAGAGCAAATCATTTACAGTTCCGGTGAATTTTTTGGGTATTCTGCTATTTTGAGTAATGAAACTTATGGGGATACCACATTAACCCTTGAAAATTCTATCATATCATTTATTTCAAAAGATGATTTCTTACACATCCTTGATCAGTCATCAGTTTTTTCAAGACTATTACTAAAATCCCTTAGTCACGAGTTTAGTGTGATGGCCAACCTAATGGCGGTATTGTCACATCGAACCGTTAGAGAACGGGCTGCCCTTAGCTTACTAATTCTTCATGATAAATATACGACTAACGAATCTAAGACAAATGTTTTTATCTCACTATCCCGAATTGATCTGGCCAATATGGTAGGAACAGCAAGAGAAACCTTAGCCCGTATTCTCAATGATTTTAAGCAGGAACATCTTATCAGAATTGAAGGACGTAAAATTCAATTAATCAACATTGAACAATTAGTCCGTATAGCCAATTTTTAAAAGATGGTAATATATTTTAATGTATATGTAATAAGAATAGATTAAATTCAAAATATTATCACATACTTTATATGATAATAGTAAATTTCTTCTATAAAATCATTTTTGAAATTTGGTTGGTATATTTAAGTATATCATTGCCTTTAATTTTTAAAATACTCAATAAAAGAAGGCTGAATATCGTTAAGAAAGAATAAAGCAGCTTTTTATAAATTGATTAAATACTTTACATAAAAGATAAATAAAGAATTAAAAAATGTTCATACGAGGTTATAAACAATCAAAGTAAACTAAAGTTAAATTATGACAGCTTCGATTGTTTGAAATACTTAAGATTATATTGCAAAAAACTTTACGACTACAATAAATTTAATGCCAGATTTGCAATAGCTAATTCTTGTTTAATTTGACACAAACGAATTAAATCATCAACAAAAGTGTTTGAAAATACGCTCGTTGAGGTCCCTAGACAGAATTTAAACACAGCACGTTTATAGCTACCTTAATCTTCAATGGTACTCCCATTTTTTAGTTTATTTCGTAGAGTGGACATATCCTCACTCACTTTCTTATCCAGAATCTTCGCATATTGCTGCGTAGTTTTAATATTTGTATGCCCCAGCATTTTACTAACACTTTCAATCGGCACACCATTAGATAATGTTATGGTTGTAGCAAAAGTATGTCTTGCTATATGGAATGTCAATTCTTTATTTATTCCACAAACATTTGCAATTTCTTTGAGATAAGAATTCATTTTCTGATTACTTAGAACAGGAAACAGAACATTTAAATTAACACATTCCGAATAGTCTTCATATTTCAAAATAAGCTCTTGAGCTAATGGCAGTAGTGGAACTTTGGTTGAGGTATCGGTTTTCTGACGATGTGTAAATATCCATTTGTCACCATCTATTCCGAGATTGATGTGAGATTTCGATAATTTCTTAACATCTATATAAGCTAATCCAGTATAACAACTGAAAAGGAAAATATCACGTACTTGGTTCAATCTGTCTGATGCAAATTCCTTTTCATAAATCGACTGAATTTCCTCCTTGGTAAGATAGGGACGTTCTACTACTTTAAGTTTTGCTTGGTAGCCCAGAAAGGGATCTTTTGATAGCCAGCCATTCGCCATACATAGTCGCATAATCTTTTTGAAATTCTTAATATACTTTACTGCAGTATTATTGGCACATTTGCGCACACTGCGAAGCCAAAAATCATAATCCACTATGAAAGCGTAATCGATTTTTGTAATGTCAATATCAGAAATTTTATATTTCCAATTTAGAAATTCCTGCGTATGTTTTAAAGAGGTTTTATATCGTTCTAATGTGCCGGGAGCAAAATCCTGACCAACCAATGCTTCTACTTTATCATTATGATCCTGAAAAATAGGAATGAGCATTCTTGTAGTAGTATCAGTTCCAAGCAGTTTAGATTTTAAACTTTCTGCTGTTACAAAGTCCACTTCTTTCAGCATCAGATAATGGAAATCGTAAACTTGCTGTTCCAAAGTTTTAAGGTAAATGTTCAGTGTTTTGGCTTCTAGACTATTACCTACAGCTTTGTGAGCTTTATTATCCCATTTCTTAGGTTCAATATACCTTTTAGCTGCAATCTCAGCTGCCTTGCCATCTATGGTAATTCGTAAGTAGATTGGAGCGGTTCCGTTTGTTCTGATTTTATTCTTTTTTATAAAGAATAGCAGGTTGAATGTTTTGTTCATTGTGTGATAACTTTAATTGTTAAATAATTTACTTTTTGTTACCACTTTTTACAAGATGTACAATCGTTAGACTGCCTATTGGTCAGGTTTTCCTGAATTTTCAGTGACCTCTTTTCAATTTTCACGATAGGTCACTAAATAGGTCATAATTTATATGATCTATTTTGACTTTTTTTGATACTAGCGCTAAAACAAAAAACGCTGCAAACATTAATGTTTACAGCGTTTTAGCTTATTTTGGTTTCCCAACTGGCGGAGAGTGAGGGATTCGAACCCCCGGACCTGTTACAGTCAACAGTTTTCAAGACTGCCGCAATCGACCACTCTGCCAACTCTCCATAAACTACGATTCTATCGTCGTTTTCAGTGGTGCAAATATAGGATCTTTTTTTATTCTGACAAAATATTTTCAAGACAAACCTCTAAAAAATCAATATAAGTCTAGATTTCAGGATATAAAAAGTTGACTTACATTAAAAATAAAACCTTCAATTTATTTGAAGGTTTTATCAATAGATTAAATCTCGGGAATTTCGATTTCTAATATTATTCGTTTATTTTCCTGCAGTTGATTATTTAAATGTACATCCGTTTTAAAAAAAACCGTTTTTCTAAAAAGACTTTCATAATAAGTAATTCCCTCCAGAATATTTTCTTTAAAAGTTTTCCATTTTTTAATTTGAGAATTCGTCAGCGCTCCTGAAAAGCCTTTAATATCTTTTCTCAAATGATCAATGTACATTTTTAATTCATTTATAAACATATTCGGTCGATCATTTTCAGGAAGAATATTTTCATTTCCATAGATATGCTTCACCATTTTCGAAAGGGAAACTTCTTTATCAAAATAGGCAAGATTCGGTCCCGGGCAAATCACAACACCCTGCTTCTCTCCTTTTACTTCCATATTATTTTCGAGATAGGCAGCATTGACTAACCCCACACAAAGACAGGCCTTTTCCGTAATATTTTCTTTTCTTTTTTGATATACTTCTTTTGGGATCTCTTCTTTTTCCACCTCCAGTTCTGCGAACTTTATCTCCTGATATTTTTTAGAAGCCGTACACATTCCTTCTGCTGAATATTCTTTGCTTAAAGCCAGCAATTTCTTCGGGCACGAACTTCCATAACGGTTTCTCTTTTGTTTTTCTTGTCGGATAATATCGTTCGATGTTCCTTTTATAGTATTAAAAGGCACCCCCAAAGGTGAAAGATTGCTCAAATAAAAATCTTTCTCTTTCGATTTGACAAGCAATTCTCTTGTTTCTTTATCTACAGAAGTTGCTTCCGGAACCAGTAAAAACGGGGATCCCCAACCAATACTGTCAACATTATACGTTTCTAAAAGAAAATCATGTTCTTCAGAGGTTCCTACTCCACCCTGAACCGTAATCTTCATTTCTAAAGGTTCTGAAACCGAATATCTCCCTTTTTGTTCTAAAGCTTTTATCATTAAAGCATGAGAAGATGCTATTAATTCATTTTTTCTTTGCTTAAATTCCTCCATGATCGGGCCAAGCAACCAACCTTCTGTTGCAAAGGCATGGCCACCACAGTTTAAGCCGGATTCAATTCTGTATTCCGAAACCCAAAGTCCTTTTTTTGCAAAAAAATTCCCCTGAATCATTGCCGAACGAAAATCGCTAACTTTTAGAATGATTTTCTTTTTAAGGAGACTGTTTTCATCAGGAAAAAAATCGTCAAATTCTTCAATATAGCTGTATAAACGGGGATTCATTCCCGCAGAAAGCACCATAGAGGAAGATAATTTACTTTTAGCAAAACCCCGCAATGAAGCATGAGCATCATTATACATTACAGGTAATTGCTCATTGTTCTTAAAATTATCTTTGTCAACTTTCGTCATAATATTGACATCAATATTTCCGGGAGAAAGATTATTTTCAATACAATTTTTAATGACAGAAGTACTATTTCCTTTTTGATTCAGGAGATTTTGAAGATTCTTTTTAATCTCCGAGGTATTGGGAAGCATTTCCACAAAACTTTTCAAAGCCGTTTTGTTTTTAGAAATTTCTTCTTTGAACGTTTCAAATTTTTCATTTACAATATCATCCATCATGTCCAAATACGCGGTAATTCTCTTGGCACGATAGTCGTCAATCATAGTTGAAATACTCGAGTAAGTCAGATTGAACTTCTTATTGTAAAAATTTTTCATTTTCTCTATAATCTCATCATCAATTATAGAAACTACGGAAGAAATACCGTACTGCGCCACACGGATAGGACTGTCTATCGTGTAAGCCAAACCCATCACGGGAATATGGAAATTGTGCAAAGGTTTTTTGATCATTTTACTATTGATTAAAATAATGTTTACCTTAAATTCCCATCAACTGATTCACTGATGCAAAAGTATTAGTTTAAAACTAATTATGTAGCAAATAATAGATTATTTATTGAGCAATATGCTGAAAACCATTTAAGAATCTTAAAAAGAAAACAAATAACAATCTGAATATAAGCAATTTAAATATTTTTTATAAAAAATTAATCGCTATACAATATACGTAAGTAGAAATCTCCCCTGACATAAGAATTAAGAGTTATATCATTTATTATATATCAAATAATCAAGAACTTTCCAATACTATAGCTTTACCTACTTCCCTATCAAAAAAAACAAATCTCAAAATATTGAAATATTTTATTTTTATTCATACATTTGTTATCTATACCCACTAGACGATACATTCTTAATTCTAAGAAGCAGATTATAAACTATACACATTAATCGTATATAGAATATAATTTTCATGTTAATAAATTATTACCAAATTATCTTTATCATTAACAATATAATAGAAATAAATTCTTTTATATCAGGCATTTTACTCACAGTCTAATGAAAAAAAAGTTCATTTTCATTCAAAAACCCTCTTGTATTACCTAATAACATCAATATTACAAAAACTAATTCTCCATGATAAAAATGACTTTAATCGAACAAACCACATTGAACACGCATAACAAACTGACTACGAGCTGTTTATATTCAATATTTCAATCATGTTAAAAAATTATTACCAAATATCCTTTATCATTGAAAATATCATAAAAATTAACTACTTTTATCCCTTCATAATGAACTATCAATTTTTACAACGATAGGTTTGATGTTTATTATGAAGCCCCCTTCCACTATTCAATATCAACAACACAATGAAAAACTTAACCATTATTGGATTAACTCCTTTTGAGAAACCGGATGTTAATCTTATTATTAAACTCCATGAAGCAAATGCGTTCCCTGTATTAAGCTTAGGACATGAGCCAGTGATCGCCCAGGAATCACTTAGTCTGCTTGATAAAACTGATATACCTCATTATGGTATTCATATCTCCAATGACCAATTGACTTCTCTCAATATTTCGGAAAAAGTACAGTTTGCTATCCTACCGATTCAAACCCCGGTAAACCCATCCTGGGACATACCGTTCATTTACCAGGTAAGTAACTTAGAGGAAGCCAAACAGGCTGAGCAATCAGGCGCAAAAGGTATCATCATCAAAGGAAATGAATCCGGAGGTTTGGTCGGTTATGAATCAACGTTTGTATTATTTCAGCGTGTCATCAAAGAAATTACCGATATCCCGGTTTGGGTACAAGGAGGAGTCGGACTTCATACTGCAGCTGCGGTAAAAGCTTTGGGCGCAACTGGTATTGTTTTGGACAGCCAGTTAGCTTTATTTCCGGAAAGCAATGTTCCTCAGGATATAAAAGACCTATGTTCAAAACTCAACGGAACTGAAACTAAGATCATTGCAGATCATCGTGTATTGGTAAGGCCCAATTCACCTGCATTACCAGAGAAGATAACCCCAGAAGAACTTACCCAATATTTTACTGGTTTTGATATCAGTAAAAGTTATATTCCTATGGGACAAGACATTTCATTAGCAACTGACTTGTATGAGGATTTTAAAACTCTGAAAAAATTAGTCTTTGGATTTAAAGAAGCCATGTATGGTCATTTGAGGCAGGCAAAAGCTCTTCAGGTAATTGATCAGGATAACATCTTAGCTAAGGAATTAGGCATAAAATATCCGATCGCACAAGGACCCATGACTCGTGTAAGTGATGTTCCGTCGTTTGCCAATGCGGTTGCAGAAGCAGGAGCTTTACCTTTTGTAGCTTTATCTCTATTAAAAGGAGACTCGGCAAAATCTTTAGTAATGGATACTAAAAAATTAGCCGGTGAAAAAACCTGGGGTGTAGGTATTTTAGGTTTTGCCCCACAGGAATTGAGAGAAGAACAGACATCATATATATTAGAAGCAAAACCTCCTGTTGTTTTAATTGCCGGAGGAAGACCTGCACAAGCAAAAATATTTGAAAAAGCAGGAATTACCACTTTCTTACACGTTCCTTCTCCTGCCCTTTTGGATATTTTCTTAAAAGAAGGAGCCAAAAACTTCATCTTTGAAGGACGGGAATGCGGTGGCCACGTTGGTCCGCTTTCAAGCATGGTTCTTTGGGAAAAACAAATTGAACGTATCCTAAAAGAAGACAACCCGGAAAATATCAGCGTATTTTTTGCAGGAGGAATTCACAACGATTTCTCTACAGCCTTTGTTTCCATTATGGCCGCTCCGTTAGCTGCAAGAGGCGTAAAAGTCGGAGTCTTAATGGGAACCGCTTATTTATATACCGAAGAAGCCGTTTCTTGCGGAGCCATTCAGGATGAATTCCAATTGCAGGCCATGCAGGCAAAAGAAACCGTATTGCTCGAAACTGCTCCGGGACACGAAACCCGTTGCTTAGACACCGCATTTGCAAAATATTTTAACACGGAAAAATCAAAGCTATTAGAAGCCGGAACAGATAAAAAAGAAGTTTGGGAAAAGCTTGAAAAATTAAATGTCGGTCGTTTAAGAATTGCAGCCAAAGGCGTTGAACGTCAAGGAGATCATTTAGTCAATATTCCGAAAGAAGAGCAATTGGATCTTGGAATGTATATGATCGGTCAGGTTGCCACCATGCACGACAAAGTCATTTCAATGGCTGAACTTCATGAAAATGTAGCCATTAATAATTTTGAATACATTCAAAATGCAACCTTATCAGAAGAACCAAATTCAGTCGAAAAGCCGCTAGATATTGCCATTATCGGAATGGAATGTATTTTCCCTGAAGCAAAAAACCTGGAAGAATACTGGAGAAATATTATTACAGGAAAAGACAGCATAACGGAAGTTCCCGACGAAAGGTGGAATAAAGATCTTTATTATAAACCGGATTCTAACGAAGCCGATGTTTCCCATTCAAAATGGGGCGGATTCATTCCAAAAATTGATTTTGATCCGTTGGCATTCGGAATTCCGCCACAATCTCTTGCTGCCATCGAACCCACGCAATTATTGACTTTATTGGTAGCCAAACGTGCCATGGAGGATGCAGGTTACGGTGAAAAAAATTTCAACAGAGAAAATATATCCGTAATCATCGGAGCTGAAGGCGGTAATGATCTTGCCAACAGTTACAGTTTCAGAGGATATTACAAACAGGTTTTCGGAGAACTTCATGAAGAAGTAAAAGAAGCCTTTCCTCATACCACAGAAGATTCCTTCCCTGGAATTTTAGCGAACGTTATTGCGGGAAGAATCACCAACCGTCTAGATCTTGGCGGAAGAAACTTCACCGTAGATGCAGCTTGTGCCTCTTCTTTGGCCGCTATTGAACTCGCTTGTCAGGAATTGATTTTAAACAAATCGGACATGGTTCTTGCCGGAGGAGCGGATTTACATAACGGTATCAACGATTATTTAATGTTCTCCAGTACACATGCCCTTTCCAGAAAAGGAAGATGTGCCACTTTTGACAGTGAAGCGGATGGAATTGCTCTTGGAGAAGGTGTTGCGATTTTAGTCTTAAAAAGATATGAAGATGCTTTGCGTGATGGTGACCGTATTTATTCGGTGATCAAAGGTGTGGGAGGATCCAGTGACGGTAAAGCTTTGGGTCTTACGGCACCAAGGAAAATCGGTCAGGTTCGAGCATTGGAAAGAGCATATACCCAAGCCGGAATCAGTGCAGCCTCTATTGGATTGGTTGAAGCACACGGTACAGGAACCGTGGTTGGAGATAAAACAGAACTCAGTGCATTAACGAATTTATTCAGTCGTTCAGGAGCTTTACCGGGACAGACTCATTTAGGTTCGGTAAAAACTCAGATTGGACATACCAAATGTGCGGCAGGATTGGCCGGATTGATAAAGGCTTCTTTAGCAGTTTATCATGGGGTAAAACCACCAACTCTTCACCTTCAGAAACCGAATGCTTATTATGATGCCGAAACAAGTCCATTTGCTTTCCATGCAGAAACAGGACTATGGAACGAGAAAAACCGTTATGCGGGAATCAGTGCTTTTGGTTTTGGAGGAACCAATTTCCACACCGTAATTGCCAATCATCCTAAAGAAGACGATTCTGCCGTATTACAATCATGGCCTTCGGAATTATTTGTTTTCCGTGGAGAAACGTATGAGGAAGCTAAAATTCAATTAAATCAAGTTAAATCTTTACTGGAAATCAATGATAGTATTTCATTAAAAAATATTGCGTACAGTTTGGCGATCAGTTCAGAAAAGCAAGTACAGTTAAGTATCGTTGCAGATACTGCGGAACATTTGATGATGAACATCGAACTGGCTTTATCCGGCATTGAAAGTAAAGACACTTTTACAATCAACAAAAAGGAAGGTAAAGTAGCATTTCTTTTCCCTGGACAAGGCAGTCAGCGAATCAATATGGCTCGTGATCTGTTTGTAGCTTTCCCTGAAATGCGAAAACTGATTGATTCGCACCCTGAATTAGAAAAAGTACTTTTCCCTTCAAGAACTTTTGACGAAACGACTTTAAAACAGCAAAAAGAAACCATAAAAGACACCCGTTTAGCACAACCGCTTTTAGGAATTGTTGATTTGGCTCTAGCTAAATTCCTTCAATCCATCGGTATTGTTCCGGATATGTTGGCAGGTCACAGTTACGGAGAATTGCCGGCATTGTGTTTCTCCGGTGTATTTGAAGAAGAGCAACTGGTTGAACTAAGTACCAAACGTGCACATTCAATTTTAGATTCCGTAGAAGGCGGAGATCCGGGTTCTATGATTGCCGTAAGTGCTACACAAGAGATTTTAAAGCCACTTTTAGATCAAGTAGAAAACTGTTATCCGGTTAATTACAATGCTCCTACTCAGTGTGTCGTTGCAGGAAGCACGGAATCGATCAACAAATTGATGGAAGTTCTTAAACAGGAACGTATTTCAGCTAAGAAATTAGAAGTTGCCTGCGCATTCCACAGTCCATTATTGGCAAAATCAAAAGATTTGTATGCTGACGTTTTAAAAGACATCCCTTTCCAGGAAATGCAGATTCCGGTTTGGTCGAACACCACTGCCGAATCCTATCCAACAAAAGCTTCAGAAATCAAAGAAAGACTGACTGATCATTTGGTACAACCGGTAAGATTCGTTGAAGAACTTCAGGCCATGTATGAAGATGGGGCCAGGATATTTATTGAAGTGGGACCAGGAAAAGTTTTAACAGGATTAACGAAATCTTGCTTAGACAAAGATCAATTGACATTGTTTGTAGAAGATAACAACGGTAACAAACTTACCCACCTTCTTTCTATGTTGGCTCAGTATTTAGGTACCGGAAGAAACTTCAACATAGCTAGTCTGTTCAACGGTCGAAACGCTCAATTAATTCAAATTGATCAGCCTGAACTTTACAAGAAAAATCCTGCCATCTGGCGTGTAAACGGACAAACCGCACACCCGACAACAGGTACGCTTCCTAACAATGGTGCATTACCAATTATAAATCCAATTCAAATGAACAACTATACCCATAATACTCAAGCTCCTGCAACCGAAAGCCAATCTACCCAAGAACGCATGCTGCAGGAATATTTAAACAGTATGAAAATGATGATACAGGCGCAGCGTGATGTGATGCTTTCCTTCCTGGGACAGCATCCACAGGTAAATCCTGCACCTGTTGTGTATACTTCACCAGTTCCTGTACAATCGAACAATCAGACTCCTGTCATATCGACTCCACAAAGTAACGGTGCAGAAAAAAATGGTATCATTCCGACAAAAACAGTTGCTCCTGTAAAAGATATTAAAGCTTTATTAATGCAGGTGGTAAGTGATAAAACCGGTTATCCTCAGGAAATGTTGGGGATGGAAATGGATTTGGAAGCCGACCTTAGTATTGACTCTATTAAAAGAGTTGAAATCATAGGAACACTTAAAAATGAACTTGGTGGTTTAAAAATCGATCAGGCGAATGAAGATACCATCATGGAACAATTAGCTGCCATCAAAACATTAAGTGGTTTGGTAAATTGGTTTACAGAATATACAGGAACATCAGCAACTTCTCAAAAAACGGCTGCTGAAGAAGTTAAAACTGTAAATACGCAGGCTCAATCTAAAACATTGTCTCTTGAAGAGCTTCAGACAGCCATTCTTGATATTGTAAGCGAAAAAACAGGTTATCCTAAGGAAATGCTAGGATTAGACTTAGATATGGAAGCCGATTTAAGCATCGATTCAATCAAAAGAATGGAAATTATCGCAGATCTGAAAACAAAGATTGGCTTCGGTCAGGATTTGGAACAAGCTGATGATTTAATGGAAAAATTAGCTGCGATTAAAACATTGAACGGATTAGCATCATGGATTCATGAAATAAATGGAAACAGCACTCCTGAACCTGCAAAAAATGAGCTATCCCGTTTGCGTTTCGATCTTACTCCAACTGGTGTTTCTTCAGTAGAAAACACTGAAATTCTAAAAGGAAAACGTTTCGCCATCACTCAGGATAATAGCCAACAGACTCTAGCTATTAAAAACGAGCTTGAAAAACATGGTGCTATTGCAGAATTGATTAATTCGGAAAATGACCTTACTGTTTTTGACGGATTGATCATTTTAGATATATTTTCTTCAGAAGTAAAGCACAGCATCATCGACCATGTTGACATGATTAAAAGAATGGATCTTGAAAAAGCAAAATGGATCTATTTAATCTCTGATATTCCTGCCAATATTCAGGAACTGACGGATACTACCCTTTTACGCCATTACAAAGGTCATCCGGGACTTTTCAAAAGTTTAGCCCGTGAGTTTGAGCAGACAAACTGCAGATTGATCAGCCTAAGTACGTCAGAAGAAATAGATAATATTGCTGAAATTACATTAAAGGAAATATTATCAACGGATAAACCTGCTGAAATCATTTATAAAAACAATACAAGACATAAGGTAGACATCATTCCTTCCCCATTATCAAACAGTCTTCAGGAAAGTAATATTCAGTTGGATAAAGACTCTGTTGTGTTAGTTCTTGGTGGCGCTCAGGGAATTACTTCAGAGTTGGTAAAACATATGTCACAAACTTATCCGTGTAACTATATTTTGGTAGGTCGTTCAAAAGATCCGAAAAATGAAGTTTCTGAGTTTAAAGAGCTGGAAATGATGAAAACGAAGGAAGAAATCAGAGCTTTCCTCATTAAATCAGGAAAATTCACTTCCCCTTCTGATATTGAAAAAGAAACGACAAAAGTTTTTAAAAACAATCAGATCCTGAGTACAATCCGTGATATGGAAAAACTGGGGAATACCGTTGTTTATCAATCATTAGATCTTTGTGATGAAAATGGATTATCAGATTTAATCAATTCCATCTATGAAAAATACAACCGTTTAGACGGAGTTATTCACGGAGCAGGATTATTGGAAGATAAATTATTCAAACAAAAAACAACCACTTCTTTCGGACGTGTGTTCGATACCAAAGTAAAACCGCTTCGTGTTTTAGCCGAAAAACTTCGTACAGACTGCCAGTTTGTGGTATTATTTTCAAGTATTGCTTCCGTATACGGAAATAAAGGACAAACAGATTATGCAGCAGCAAACAGCGTTTTAGACGATTATGCAAATGCTTTAAATAAAAAATTAAAAGGAAAAGTAATTTCCATCAACTGGGGTCCTTGGAAAGGCGCAGGAATGGTTTCTTCATCATTGGAATCAGAATACGAAAGAAGAGGAATTTCTCTTATTCCATTGGATCAGGGAAAAGAAATTTTCTTAAATGAAATACAATACGGAACAGAAAGTCAGGTATTGATTATGTCTGGAAATAACTGGTAACCTCTGTTTTAGACTTAATTTATGAAAAAAACAGATGTTGCAATAATTGGTTTATCCTGCGTCTTTCCGGGGGCGCAGGATGCCCAAACTTTTTGGCAGAATATTGTCAACAAAGTAGATTCTACCCAATTGGCTCCTGCTGATCGTATTGATCCCGTTCACTTTAGTGACCACTCAGGTTCGGTCGACAGATTTTATTGCCAACGTGGCGGATTCATTCCTGATTATGAGTTCGATCCTACAGCTTTTGGAATCTTACCATTGGCAGTTGAAGGTACAGAACCCGATCATTTATTAACCCTGGATTTAGTTCAGAAAGCCTTAGATGATGCCGGAATCTTTAAGAAAAATATTTCCTTGGAAAAAACCGGAATCATCATCGGAAAAGGAAACTATACAGGTCCCGGTGCAACAAGAGCCATCGAAATTGTAAGAACAGGTGAGCAAATCTCTTCGTTGTTACAGGAATTATTACCAGAAGTCTCTTCCGCAGATATTGAAAAAGTAAAACACGCTTTTCAGGAAAGAAAAGGTCGTTTTGCAGCCGATACTGCAATGGGATTGATTCCTAATCTGGTTGCTTCTTTAGTTGCCAACCGTTTCAATTTAGGAGGCGTTGCTTTTACCGTAGATGCTGCTTGTGCAAGTGCTTTATTGGCTGTTGACCATGCCATTCAGGAACTTCAGAGAGGCCGTTCCGATATTATGATTGCAGGTGGAGTTCATACCGGACAAAATGCTGCGTTCTGGAGTATTTTTTCGCAATTGGGAGCCTTATCAAAACAACAGCAAATCAAGCCTTTCAGCAATGATGCCGATGGATTATTAATTGGTGAAGGTTGCGGGTTTGTCGTATTAAAAAGACTTGAAGATGCCGTAAAAGATCTGGATAAAATCTATGCGGTCATCAAAGGTATCGGAGTCAGCAGTGACGGTAATGGAACCAGTGTCATGAGCCCTTCCGTAAAAGGACAATTAAAAGCTTTACAGCAAGCCTGGAATAATGCAGATCTGGATGAAAAACAGATCGGTTATATTGAAGCACACGGAACAGGAACTCCGCTTGGAGATAAAACCGAATTGCAGACGTTGGCTCAGTTTTTCGGAAAAGAAGAAACCGCTAAAATTGCCGGAATCGGTTCTGTTAAATCGAATATCGGTCATGCTATGCCTGCTGCGGGAATCGCAGGTTTAATTAAAACTTGTCTGGCTTTGCATCATGATACATTGCCACCCACTTTATACTGCGAAAATCCAACTTCGGATATGCAGAACACCAGATTTGAACCTGTTCAGGAAGCCAAAAACTGGTCAAAAACCGGATTGCCAAAAGTGGCAGCAGTGAATGCTTTCGGATTTGGCGGAATCAATGCGCATGTAGTTTTGGAAGGATATGATCTACCTAAAAAAGATAAGGTTTTGATCCTGGCAAGACCAACACATGAAGAATTACTTTCCGCTTTACACAATAATGAGACTCATGTAGGTGAAGGGAATTTCCGTGTTGCGGTTTTCGAACCTACCAAAGAAAGAATAGAAAAAGCGACAAAAATTGTTTCTAAAAATAATCCGTGGCGAAACAAACAGGACATTTGGTACACCAACACACCTTTGCTTCAAAACGGAGAAAAAGTTGCCTTTGTATTTCCTGGTTTAGATGGGTTAGCAAAAGGGGAAATTGAAAGTGTAAGCCACTATTTTAACCTGACTGCTCCGATAGAAACGGAAGGTGAAGGTTTATTAAATGATGCTTTACACATTTTCAACAACTGCAGTATTCTCGATCATTCCCTAAAAAAATTAGGAATTGTTCCTGATATGAATGCGGGACATAGTTTAGGAGAATGGCTTGCCGGTTACTCTTCGGAACTGGCGGAAGTGAATTCTGTAAAAGCTTTAATTGATGTTTTAAATCCTGAAACTTTTGAGTTAAAAGACTCAAAATTCATCGCAATTGGTTCCGGAATTGAAACCATTAAACCTATTATTGAAGAAATTCCAAATGTTTATATTTCCAATGACAATTGCCCGAACCAGGTAATTCTCTGCGGAAGTAACTCAGCATTGGAAGAATTGGTTCCGGTCTTAAAATCAAAACAGATATTTCATCAGATTTTACCGTTCCAATCCGGTTTTCACTCCCCTTTTATCGCTGATAAATTGGATGTGATTTTAGCAGGAATGGAAAAAGCCCAATTCCAGCAGACGAAAATTCCGTTGTGGTCGGCAACAACCTTAGAACCTTATCCTTCAGATCAGGAATCGATCAGAAAACTGAGTGCAGAACATCTTGTGGAACCTGTTCGTTTCCGTGAATTGACAGACAAATTGTATGAAGAAGGGGCAAGATTTTTCATTCAGGTCGGAACCGGAGGTTTGATTGGATTTATTGATGATACCCTGAAAGGAAAAGCTTTCAGCACTATCGCTTCGAGCACCCCTATCCGATCTGCATTGGCTCAGTTACAACGTGTGGTTGCGGCTCTATTTGTAGAAGGAAAAACGATCGCTTTAGACTTTTTAGATATTCAGTCTTCAAAAAAATCATCAGGAAAAGGGATTAAACTTGAATTAGGTTCACCCATTATCCGTGATTTTGCAGCCATTAAAAATTTAGCAAAAACCGTTGAAGTTCCGAAACAAAAAAATATTTCGGTGGCAAAAGCAGGACATCCTCTTGTTCAGGCATTTCAGGAAAATATTGCTGAAATGATCAGCATGCAGGAAGAAGTATTAACACTTTTCCAAAACCGTCCGGAAATTAAAATTTCAAGACCGACACCGATTACGCCTCAAATAGGAGTTCCAGCAAGTAAAGATTTTTCCAAAACATTGTACGTTGATTTGGAAAATCATCCGTATCTGATCGACCACAGTTTATTGAGACAGCCCAAAGGTTGGCCAACCGTGGCAGATATGGAACCTGTGATTCCAATGACCATGATCTTTGAACAATTAGCGGAAATTGCTCAGACAGAAATCCAAGGAAGCAAAGTTCATAAAATTATGAATGTAAGCGTTTTCCAATGGATGAATGTGGCAAAACCATTTGAAAAAACCGTAAAAGGAGAATGGAGATCAACCAATCATGCGTATTTGGAAATTGAAAATTTCGTGAACGCAGAAGTTCTTTTAACCTCAACCGATCGTCAGATTCCAAATATCAACCTTTCAGTTGGAGATTTATTACCAATAGAAAGAACCCCTGAAGAAATCTACGAAATGCATATGTTTCACGGAGAAAAATATCAGGGAATTACGGAAGTTTCAAAGGTGGGAACGAAAGGAATTATCGGAAAAATCAAAGGAAACGGTGGAAAAGGTTCTTTACTGGATAATGCGGGACAATTATTCGGACTTTGGCTTCAATTAACTTTAACCAAAGACAGAATCGCATTCCCCGTAAAAATCAAAGACATAGAATTCTTCGGAGATCTACATGATCAGGGCGGAGTTTTTGAATGCACCTGCAGCCTGACCGAATTAAATGATGAATTCGCCATCGCAGATATCGTCCTTAAAAAAGACGGAAAAGTATGGTGTATGATTTCAGGATGGCAAAACCGTCGTCTGGAAATCGATGCCGCTTTGTGGAATGTTTCCATGTCGCCTCTGCATAACCGTCTTTCGGAGGAAATTGCTCCTGAAGTATTTTTCTTCCATCAAGCCTATTCGAGAGTGGCATCTTGGGATTTTATCCTGAAAAGATATTTTAACCAAACCGAAAAACAGCATCATCAAACGCTTTTACCAAATAAGAGAAAAAACTGGATGGTAAGCCGTGTTGCCGTGAAAGATGCAGTACGAAATCTCCTTAAAAAGGAAAAAGATCATCCTTGCTATCCGATTACTTTTGAAATTGGAAAAGATGATGTCGGAAAACCTTATCTGATCGGAGATTCCACAGAAAATATTCACATTTCTCTGGCACATAAAGGAAAAAATGCAGTCGGAATTGCAAGAAACGGAAACCCGGTCGGAATCGATATGGAAATCATTGAAGAGCGAAGCTCCGGATTTTACGATTTAGTCTTTACCGATCATGAATTAACTTTATTAAAAGACAAAGATCAGGCAGAATGGACGACCCGATTCTGGGTAGCCAAAGAAGCGTACGGAAAGTTTTTAGGAACCGGACTGAAAGGAAATCCAAAACAATTCGGAGTTGAGAAAATAACAGAAGATTCTTTATGGATCAATCAAACAGAAATCAAAACAATTAAACATAAAAATTATATCATAGGATGGACACTTTAAATACAACAGAAAAATTAAATCACGAAGAATTATTCACGCTTTTAAAAGGATTTATCACAGAAGTTATTGGTGAAGAATTCGCGGAAGAAATGGATATCACACCGGAAAGTTCATTCACCAAAGATCTTGAAATGGACAGCATCGAAATTGTGTCTTTCTCAGAGAAAATTAAAGCGCATTTTGGCGACCAGATCGATTTTACAGGCTGGTTATCTTCTATGGATCTTGATGAGCTGATCGACCTAGATTTAAGTATGATTATCAATTATATCTACGAATGCCAATAATAGAAATTAATCATAAAAAAGTTCATATTCAGGAACTTAATAAAGGGGCTGAACAAACCGTGGTTTTGATCCACGGAATGTTCAGTAACCTGTCTATTTATTATTTCAATATTGCTCCGGTTTTAGCAAAAAAATTCCATGTGGTGATGTACGATCTGAAAAGTCACGGCATGAGCGAACGTTTTGAAGATGGTTACGATTTAGGAAATATGTCTTCCGACCTGATGGCTTTGATGGATGAGTTACAGCTTGAAAAAGTACATCTTGTAGGCTACAGCTTTGGAGGATTAATTGCTTTAAAAACCTCTTTAGAATATCCAAACCGTATCAATCAGCTGGTTATCATGGAAGCTCCCGATCCTCAAGACGAAAAAGCCAGAGGAATTATCGATCAGTACAGCAAGGAGTTTTTAGAACATTATGTGGCTAATTTTACAGATACCACGAAAGTTCAGATGGGCAAAAGACAGATGGAAAAAAACCACCGTATGTACGAATTCCTTTTCAATCAAACCAGCATCAAAGCAGATATGATTAAGGAAAAAGATTTTCTGAATGAGGCTAATCTATCTGAGTTAGACATTCCTACATTATTGTTGTACGGTTCTGATTCAAATTGTAAACCAACCGGAGAATGGCTGAACACTCAAATCTCCGATTCTCAATTGGAATTAATTTCAGGAGATCACAATATCCCGATTCAGGAACCGGCTTTGATCGCAGAAACGATCGTTGATTTTTTATCTAAAATTTTATCAAAAACTTTGACACAAAACCATGGCTAAATTTGTATTTGTTGTTCCACCATTGACAGGGCACGTCAACCCCACGTTAAGCATCGGTGCTACTCTTCTGGAAAGAGGGCATGAAGTAGCCTGGATCAGTCTTGACAAAAATTTAAGTACAAAACTTCCTGTCGGAGGAGAATTATTATTGATCGAATACGATCAAACCGACGAAGAAAAAAAAGAGAGTGAAAACTATCTCGATATTATTTCAAAAAAAGTGGTCTATGGAATCGACAGCATCAAATTTCTTTATGAAGAAGTTCTGATTCCTTTAAACAGACACTGCTATAATGGTATTGTCAGCTTACTTGAACTTTACCAACCTGACATCGTAATTGGTGATCATCAGTTATTTGCTGCTGCTGTTGCTGCAAAAAAATTGGGACTTCCCTATTCTACCACCGTTACCGCTCCGGCTGCCATTAAAATTATGGATGAATTACCGAAAGTTCACGAATGGGAAGAAAAACAGATCGTTGCATTACAAAAAGAATTGGGAATTGATGATGACAAAGCATTGGACTGTTCAGATCTACTGACTTTGGTCTTAACTTCAAGATACTTCTTTGGTGAAATGGATCTTCCGTCTAATTTCCAGTTTACAGGTCCTGTTCTTACTGAGCGTCGTATTTCCTGTGAATTTGATTGGGAAACCTTTCATAAAAGTTCAAAGAAAAAAATTCTCGTAAGCATCGGAACAACTTTTGATCACGATCATAAAAAAGCATTTTTCCAAAAGGTTGTCGATGCTTTTAAAAATGAAGATTTAACGGTTGTTGTAGTTTCAGATCCTCAACTTTTTGAGGAATGGCCAGATAATTTTATGGTGTATCAGCAAGTTCCCCAACTGGATTTGTTGCCACATCTGGATGGTGTCGTTTGTCACGGTGGTCATAATACGGTTTCAGAAGCACTTTCCAATGGTTTGCCTTTAGTTGTGATTCCGATTGCGTATGATCAGTCGCATGTTGCAGGTCGTGTTGTACGTACCGGAGCAGGAGAACGTCTGAACTTTAACCGATTTAAAGCGCACCACTTAAACGAAGCCGTAACAACTATTTTAACAAATCCTGAATATAAAAAAGCAGCAGAAACTGTTCGTGAATCCTTCGCTGAAGCCGGAGGTAGCGAAACTGCAGCCAATCTACTTGAAAACGCCATTTCAACTTCAACTATGGAAAAACCAACATCTAAATTTTTATTCGTTATTCCTCCGTTTTTTGGACACATCAGTCCCACTTTGAGTGTTGGAGCAAGCTTAATTGCTCGTGGTCACGAAGTAAAATGGTTCGGAATTACTCCTTTAGATAATAAACATATTCCGGAAGGAGGAAGTTATTTTTATCCTGAAGAAGATTTAATTCCGTATCAGGAGGAGATCGCAAGAATTTTAAAAAGACAAGATGACGGTCCTTCTTGTTCAGGGCCTGAAGTGATGAAACTGGCGTTGGAAGAAACGTATGTTCCTTTTGCCAAAATGATGATGCCCGGTTTGGAAACTCTTACCAAAAACTGGCAACCCGATGTCATCGTAAATGATTGTATTAGTTTCGGAGGAGCTCTTTTTGCCCATAAACATAATATTCCTTGTGTAACAACAACTCCTGTTCCACCTGATGTGATGGGCGATACTGCGAACAGCGCCCCGAAAATCTTTGAGTGGCAGCAGAATTTAATTAAAGATCTTCAAAAAGCAGTAGGCATCGAAGAAGACGGAATTTTCATTCATTCTCATGAATTGAATCTGGTATTTACTTCTCAAAAATTCGCTGATTTTGAAACCGTTCCTTCTCATATGGAATTTGTAGGCCCTGTAAAAGGTCGTCCAAATCCGGCACCTTTTGACTGGGAAAAACTGGAAGCTTCCACCACTCCGAAAGTTTTCGTTTCACTTGGAACTCTTTTAGTGGATATCAGAAAAGCATTTTTTGAAAAAGTGATTGCAGCATTTGCCGATCAGCCTGTAACCATCATTGCTGCTACTCCACCCGAAATTTTTGAAGAATGGCCTTCTAATTTTATCGTGAGCAGCTTTGTTCCTCAATCGGCTTTGATGCCTCATATGGATACTGTGATTTGTCACGGTGGTTTTAATACGGTGAATGATACTTTTACCAACGGTTTACCCATGTTGATCACACCAATTGCTTATGATCATTTTCATATTGCAAAACTTATCGAAAAAGCAGGTTGCGGAATCAGCATCAGATATAAAAGACTGCGTGTTGAAGCGCTTCGCCAAACTGTTTTTGAATTATTGGAAAATCCGGCATACAGAGACGCAGCGAAAGAAGTTCAGGCAAGCTTACTCAATGCAGGCGGAAACGATCGTGCAGTAGAATTGCTGGAAAATTTTGTTCAACAGGAATCATTGATAGAAATGTAACCGATGAAAAGAAAATTGTTATTTGGCGAACGAATGTTGCTGGGAGACGGTACAGAGCCCTTCAATACGGTAATTCCTTTTAGATTGAAGGGCACATTCGTGCTTAAAGACATTCAGCATGCTCTGGACAGGCTTCAGGAAAAACACCCTTGGTTAAAAGCTGTTATTAAGCATGATGAAAAAAATGTTCCGTGGTTTGAAGTTTCTGAAAAAGCAAAAATTCCGATCAGAATTTTAGCCCGAAAAGATGAAAACGACTGGCTGGAAGAATCGAAAAAAGAATGGCACAAAATGTTCAATTACAAAGAGCAGCCATTTATGAGATTCGTATGGATCAAAGATGAAGAGATTTCGGATATGATGTTTGTCTTCCATCATTGTCTATGCGATGGTGGTTCTGCCATGTCCGTACTGGATGAGTTTTTAAAAGTTTTGAATGATCCTTTAGCTGACATCGGTGTTGAACATCCGATTTTAGGAATTCAGGATGTGGTTCCTTCCAATATCCTTTCCAGTCGCGGACAACAGTTTAAAGCAAAAGCAATCGGACGGCTGGCTGCAACAGCGATCAAGCTTGTTCCTGTTGGTAAAAAATCGATAGACCGACAAAATGATTATTTAATTCATTGGAAATTCAATCAAGAAACAAGTCAGGAGCTGGTTTCTTACTGCAAATCAAATGAAGTGACGGTGAATACTTTCCTGAGTGCTGCTTTGCTTCAAGCCTTTAAAAAAGTGAGAGGTAATGGTGCTTTCAATAAAGTTTCATGTCCGGTTGATATCAGACGTTTTGCCAATCAGATTAAAACAGATCATATTTTCGCTTTCGGATTAATGATTGTGCTTTCTGCTGACCAGAAACTGGGCTTTATGGAAAATGTAAAGTTGATGCAAAGATCTGCGGATAAAAAAACATCGAAACTCAATCCTTACATCACTATGATGGTCATGGAATCTGCACATGATGCTCTGACCAATTTTACCAAGCTATTGAAAAACGGAAAATCTTCCAACGATTGTATGTTTTCGAATCTGGGAAGAATTCAGATTGCCCATCAATACAAAGAGTTTTCACTGGAAGCCGTTTTCAGTCCTTCAGTGATCGGTCCTTTGGGAAATACGACTACGATGGTCGTTTCAACCTTCAGAGGAGAAATGGATTTTTCTTTCATGGGAAGCGAAGGATATTTACCTTATGAAGAAGCTTTGGCAATCCGTGATGAAATGATAAAAATTGTTAAACATCAACTGGAATATTTAGCTGTATCATGAGACCATTAATGATGGTGGAAAGAATCATGTATGTTGATTCTCAAACCCCTTTAAACTGTATATTTACCGTAAAAATCAACGGAGAAATTGCTGAAGAAAATTTAAGAATTGCTTTAGATAAAATTCAGCAAAAGCATCCTCTGTTGAGATCAAAAATCGATACAAGCAAAAAATATCCTGTTTTTATAGAGGAAAAGGAAATCGAACCTATTCCAATTCGGATTTGTGAACGAAAAACCGATGAAGACTGGCTTTCTGAATCTGAAAAAGAATGGTACCGAATTTTTGAGGATCCTGAAAAACCTTTGGCTCAATTGGTTTGGGTAAAAGGTCAGCCTACTTCTGAAATTCTGTTGGTGATGCCTCACTGCATTTGCGACGGAACTTCGCTTGTGACCTTAATGCGCGAAATTCTTGCCGTTTTGGATGATCCGTCTGTTGAACTTGAACCTTATCAGACCTTCAGTTCAGTCAATGATTTTATGCTTTCAGATTTTAATTTGAAAAAGAAGAAACGAAAAGCCCGCTTTTATCTAATGATGGCGAAACTTTTTTTCTTAATTCAAGGAAAAAGTAAAAAGAGAAATCTGGGTAAAAACTATGCCAATCACTGGAAATTAAACCCGGAAACGACTCAAAAAATTACTGAAAAATGTAAGACAAACGGAGTTTCTGTTCATGCCTTATTATGTTCGGCTTTCATGCAGGCTTTTAAAGAAACTCAAGGTAAAAATGCCAAAGGAAAAGTGATCAGCCCTGTAGATGTACGCCATTTCGTACCGGAAATTAAGCAGGATCATTTGTTTGCTTTTGCTCCGACTGTTGAATTGTCTTTACAAAAAGGAAATCAAAATGTATTGGAAAATTCCAGACACATTAAAAAAGATCTTGTGCAGAAAATAGAGAGTATGAATACAAGAGAACTGTTGTGGATGGGCGAGCAGATGCATCCGATCGTGGAACGTATGGTTACAATGTTAAAATCCAGTAACGGCGGACACGACGTCACCTTATCGAATATGGGCAAACTTGATATTTCTAATGATTATAAAAACTTTAAAGTGGATACTATTTTTAGCCCGACTGTTGCATTTCCCTGGTTAAATTCCAATACCTTAGTTGCGACAACTTTTAATCAGCAAATGGATTTCACTTTTATGTCTAACGAAGATTTTCTTCCCAAAGAAGAAGCTGAAAAAATTAAAGATAAAGCTATTGAGCTCCTGACTTCATGAAATTTAAAATAAAAAAGGCTCAACCCAAACCTATAAAAAAGACTACTCTTAATCGCTTTTTGAGAAAGCGGATGCTTATCTATGTAATTCCGAATGTACTCTTCAATTTTATTATCGCCTTAGCCAGTTTTAATGAATTGGGATACACTCATTTTTTTGCCTGCACCCAAAGTCTAGCCCGGCTGACCTTGCCTATGGCCATATTTTTACCTGTTGTTCTCACCATTGACATTATCAAAAGAGTAACTGATGCAGCTGCGCAGGAAGCTATTGAATTTAAGATTGATGACGAATTGAATATTAAAAAATTATTGACTAAACTCAGTATTCTGCATGGTTTAATCAGTGGTTCTCTTGTTTTGACAAGTCTATTATTGGGGCAATTTATTCTATCAAAATATTACAAACTGGATGCAACTTCAATGGCGGTGTTAGTCGGTGCTTTAGCCGGGATACTTTCGGTATTATTCACCTATCTTCCTATTAGAATACTTAGAAATCATCTTTATAAACCTTTGACACTTGATTCAATTGAAAACAACAATCATTAACGGGAATTAAATTTAATTTATACTTACATTTAATTGCATCAATTAATACTTTACACATCTGAAATTAACATTTATTAATTTCAGATGTTTTTTTTATTATACCTATTGAATTACAAATATTCACAAAAACTAACCTCCATAGATTATTAAAAAACTGCATTTTAAAATAATTCACAATTGGCAAATGTATTTTATTAAAAGGGATATATTGAATTTACTATTCTCAACACTCTATCTAAAACAATTCTAAATTAAAATAATTTAATTGCAATATTCGTACATATACATCCAATTTGTAGAATAATTATAAATAACACACAAGCAACACTTTAGGCTAAATTTACAATGTTTCACATAAGATAATTCACTATCTTTAGAATACAAAAACTACTAACTATGTCTAACCCTAAAACTCTCTTACAAACGTATCCAATCAATCGATAAAAGATACCTCAAAAACTTATTTTCAATCGTAACATTACCCTCTTCATAACAAGAAGGTATGAATCTAAACACCAAATTCAACGAAATGATTATCAACAAAATCCTCAACGTCGACGATTATTATTACGACGTGTTCATGGCTATCTCAGAATCCCTCACCGGATTTTCCGTGAACGAACTACAATCAACCGGTTTAGCTGAGACGTATTATATGTATATCTTCGGTAAAATAGAAGCAGCAACCTTCATCGAGTTTTTGAACACCTCTAAAACTGTTCTTGAAAATTCTTACAGCCAGGATCAGCTTAAAAATTCCATTAGTGCTGAAATTATTGCCAATCCTTCCACTCAGGACATTGCCAATAGTGTCATCACACTTTGGTATCTGGGAACCTGGGAAGGTGCTTATGTGAATGATCTTTCCTACAAAGAAGGTCTAGTCTGGAATGTGATGCACGCGCATCCACCGGGAGCAAAACAACCGGGTTATAAATCTTGGGCCGTTAAACCTATAAACAGTAACTCATGAGCCAGACAGACAACAAGAAAGATGTGATCATCGTAGGAACGGGGATCGCAGGATCACTGATCGCAAAATTACTGACCGATCATGTATTCGATACTAAAAAAGGAAAAATGATTCACCGTGCAGATGCTCAAAAAGGAGATGAAGTTCGCGAATTATCAATACTCATGTTTGAAGCAGGTCTGGAAGCTGGTTTAGAATTGGATTCCGTGTCTTCGATGACTAATTATAACGAGTACATGCGTACTTTTTATCTACAGGAAGCCAAAGTTCCAAACTCTCCTTATCCTAATCTAAAACAGGCTCCTTCCCCGAATGTTTTGGATATGGAACCCATTATTCCTCCTTTTCCCGATAAAAAAGGATATTTGGTGCAGTTTGGTCCGATGCCATTTGCGAGTGATGCTATTCGGGTTGGTGGCGGAACTACCCTTCACTGGCTAGGAACAACACCGAGAATGCTTCCGAATGATTTCCATTTAAAAGAAAAATATGGTCGAGGAATGGATTGGCCGATCACTTATGACATTTTAAAACCGTACTACGAAATGGCTGAGTTTGAAATCGGGGTTTCCGGAAATGTTTCAAAACAGGAATATCCTATTTCCGAAAGCATGGAGCAATATTATGGTGATTATGTATTCCCGATGGAAGAAATTCCGCAAAGTTATATGGATCAGAAGATCATGGATGGACTTGCCGGAACCAATGTTCAATTAAATTTTGAAAACATTCCGTTGATGCTGGTTCCGTCTCCACAAGGAAGAAATTCTATTCCGAATCCAAAATACGGAAAAACAAAAATCATTAAAGCAGAAACTTCAGAATCCGGTTACAAATTGGTTTTGGATGGTTCAGGAAAAGAAGAATACAAAGCGCTTGGCTCAGTTTGGAATCCTTATATGGGAGAACGCTGTGAAGGAAATGCTTCATGTGTTCCGATCTGTCCGGTTCAGGCCAAATACAATGCTTTAAAAACATTGAAAAAAGCCTTATACAAGGTCAATGAAAATGAAAATCTTTCGCGTAATCCTTACATCGAAGTGAAAGCTCAGAGCGTTGTTTACAAATTAAGCGTAGATCAGAACGATAAAGAGAAAATTTCAAAAGTTCACTTAAGAAGATATGTTTCAAAAGAGAAAACGGATTTCGTCGAAGACGTGATCGATACCTCAGATTCGATTGTCATTCTTGCGGCCAATGCTTTTGAAAATCCTAAAATTTTATTGAATTCTAAATATACCGTCATTGAAAACGGTCAAAGAGTTGAAAAAACGGTTGCCAACAGCAGCGATCAGGTGGGAAGAAACTTGATGGACCACATGGTCATGCTGACGTGGGGATTATTTCCGGAACCTATTTATTCTTATAGAGGACCGGGTTCTACCACCAATATTTCGTCTTTCAGAGACGGAAATTTCAGAAGCGAATTCTCCGCATGGATTTCTCCACTGGATAACTGGGGATGGAGCTGGCCCACATTCTCACCAGGATCTGATCTTTCGGAATTTTTGAACGAAGGTCTTTTTGGAGAAGATTTAAAAGAAGCTTTAGCCTACAGACTTTCAAGACAGGTATTATTCCATTTTGAGATCGAACAATTGCCGAATCCAAATAACAGAGTGACCATTAATGATCAATATCTGGATGTTCTGGGAATTCCTCGTCCGGTTATTCATTATGAACTGACCGATTATGAAAAGAGAGCTATGGAACAGGCAAAACTGGCTTCAGACCAGATGTTTGAAAGACTGGATATTGAAGATTTCACAAAATACAATGCAACAGACAACAATACTTTTGTGTACAACAATGTAAGATATTCCTATAACGGAGCCGGTCATATCGTGGGAACTCACAGAATGGGTTCTACATCGGAAGATTCTGTGACGAACAGCTATTGTAAATCCTGGGATCATCCGAATTTATACATTGTCGGAGCAGGAAACATGACCACTTTGGGAACTTCAAACCCTACCTTAACCTTATCCGCATTCACGATTCGTTCAATAGAATCTATTTTGGCAGATCTGGAAACGAAACTAAAAAATTAACACATGAGACAAAGACTTATCAATACAACAGAACCTCAGGGAACTTCTTTCGCAAAAGGCTCAAATCTTATGGGCAGAAATGCGGTTGTTGCCGAAGCTCTTTCATTACAATCCTTATTATTTGATACCTCAATCAGTAAAGCGGATTGGATTGAAGGTTTAAAACACCACAGTAAAATGCTGACCAACCTTTTACTAAATGATCAAATCAAAGAATTTAGTGAATATTTAAGTTCGCAGTTTGGCGGGGTAATTTCAGAATTACAACCTGCTGATTTATCTACTAAAACAAGTTTGGAGATTAAAAAAGGAGGGATAGAAAACCTTGATTACCGTCCGATTTTACAAGATCTTTTGCAGACTGCAATTTTAATCGAGCATTCTACAATTCCACCCTATCTTACGGCTTTATATTCCATTAAAGATGGAACCAATGCACTGGCTTCGCAAATTATCCGCAGTGTTGCCGTAGAAGAAATGCTTCACATGATCATGGTTTGTAATGTCATGAATGCGGTAAATATCCAGCCTTCCGTAAACAGACCTCAGAATTACCCTTCTTATCCGATGAAATTACCAATGAATGTTGATTTCTATGTTGGATTGGAAACATTTTCAACAAACAGCATCGCAACCTTTATCGCTATTGAAAGTCCAAGTAATCCTTTGGTCAAAGCTCCGAAATATCATGAGGAATTTGAGCCAAGTGTTTCCCTTGCTAAAAGTGCTGCTGTACAGGAAAATAATCACTGGACACTTGAAAATATGAAAGGCTTCATCATGGAAAATGTTCATACCATTGGTGAATATTATGATGTTTTATTCTTTTATATCGTTGTTTTCCAAATCATTGCCTATTATAAAGAACATGGAAGACTTCCTCAAAATTTCGAAGAATTAAATACTGGTGGGATTTTCACCGGAGATCCTGCTAAACAGATCCGTCCGGAGCAATATTACGGAAGCGGTGGAAAATTACACGCGGTGGAAGCTTTAACTGGTGTAATCGCTGTTTTCCAGGAAATTAAAGGACAGGGGGAAGGCGCAGATGATTCTATTTTCGATGTAGATCCTTCTCAGTTTGAAGAAGGTGCAGAACTGGCGCATTATTTCAGGTTTAAAGAAGTTTTCCACGAGCATTTCTATGTAGGTGGAGATTACAGACCTTTCACTGACGAAAACGGAATGATGCCCGTTACTACCCCACCTGTCGGAAAACCTTTACCTGTTGACTGGAGCGCTGCTTATCCGATGAAACCTAACCCAAAAATGACAGATTATCAGTCAAACCCGCAACTGTATGCACAAGGAAAAGCATTTAACCAAACCTATAAAAGCTTATTAGACGCTATTCAGGCGGCAGTAGAAGGTAATGCAAAAGAACTGGAGAAATCAATCATGTATATGTATGCCTTGAAAGAGCAAGCGATCGGATTGATGAGCCAGCCTTTAAATTCTACTCAAAACGCGGGACCCACTTTTGAATATCCTACCAACTAATTGAACAACCATTAAAAACTAAATATCATGCTAAAAAGAAAAAAAGAAATTCTTGGACAAGAAAGCCAACTTTTAAAAACATCAGCAGAAAGCAAGAAAGGGTATCTTGCGACTCTTATGGACGGATACTCCAAACTTTTAATCGACGATCCGGTAAGACCATTTAGAGAAGAAAATCTACAGGAAATTGCAAACAATGTTGATTATGGTGTTTTAGAAGCACTGAATGGAACCTGGGTAAGTTACAATGCCAATTACAATAAAAATATAACCAGACCTTCTCTGGGAAGCGGAATTCATACCACGATCATGCCTTCTCCAGGTACAAATCCATCAACAATTCCGGGTAAATTCAGCTTTGATACTGAAGAATATATCGAAAAATTAACATTCGAAATCGTTCCCGGCGGAGTTCGTAACCGTGGTGGCGCCACTGAATTATTTTGCGGTGCGGTAAAATACGACCAAACCATTAAAAGTGTCAATAAAGTAGAAGGAAATCCAAATTTACAATATGCCGGAATTCACGAAGAAAACGGAATGTATCTTTGGCTAAGTGATGTCTACAATTATGCAGCAACTGAAGAAACCATCAAAAGAGACCGAGGAATTCATGCTTTTTCTGAAGATAATTTCAAAAAGTACGGTTATAAAGGTGAGTACAGAAACGAACCTTTGGTTGAAGTAAGAGACGAAAACGGTAATCCTTCCTACATTCTTTTGAGCCAATTAAAAGAAGGACAGCAATATTATGAAATTATTCCTGCTCAGGAAATCAAGCCGATGGATGGTATTACAGGGCCCTATTTCATTCCTGATTATTCAATTTCAAGAAGCGGAGTTATTCCTCATGGAAGTACGATTACTGTATTGGGAGATATTACACCCGAAAATAAAGACAACAAGCAATATTACCTTAGAAATGGTTCTCCACAATTCCCTACTGGTATTAAAACCTGGGATCCTCCTCATCTTGCTATCTCACCTACTATGGGAGGTGGTGGAGGTCCTATTAACCTTGACGAACCAGCTCCGGCCTGGGTTCATGAAACTTTAACCGATGAAAATGACCCCGGCTCCAACAAAATCTATACCCAGAGAATTCTTGCCGATGAATTATACCCTTACTGTGTAAGACCGGATATGCGATTAAGAGATACACTAAGCGGACAACATGTTGAAAACTATGTTCTTGTTCAATTATCCTCAAGAATGGCAACGGGTGCACAAGGAGGAATTTTAAACGTTCCTTTTGTTAATCGTTTTGTACCGACCGTTGAAATAGATTTTAATCTTTGGATTGAAACCGTGATTGAAGACGGAAAAGAAATTCTTCAGTTACAATACGAGCAGATTATATTCTTCGAATTTGATTTCGGTAATGACGGCGGTACAACAAGCTGGCCCCACATCCAGGTCAATACCCTTCGTAAAATCGAAGATATTCCGGCAGATCAGAGAAAAATAATTGAACAGGAGTTCTTCAACGCTCCTCCTGCCATGAGTATGACCACCACCGCTTCTGTTTCTGAGCGTCTTGCCAATCCTCCTTCAGGATGTCCTTATCAGAAGGAATAAAAAACAAGAAATAAGCAGTAATTTTAAATCTATCTTATCCTTTTTTAGAACTACACACACTTCATTTTGAAGTGTGTGTTTTTATTTATTTCCTCTTTTGATTAATCATTATCAGAAGACTCTCTATAAACTTATCGTTCTCTTCATTATAAAATCTAAAAAGCCCCTTACATATAGCAAGAGGCTCCATGAACATAATGGAAAATAAAAAATTAATATACCAATATTAATGTTCGTACCAATAATATATTCAGACTAAAAATGTATTGATTCTTAATTTCTAAAATATAAAATTGTAAAAATTATTTCTAAAATTTCTGTAAATAAAGTTTAGTTTATGCCAACTTTACGTTGATCGCATTTAAACCTTTCTCACTTGTTTGTACATCGAAAGTTACTTTATCATTTTCACGGATCGTTCTTGTGCTTAATCCTGAAGAATGTACAAATATATCCTTACTCCCGTCTGCAGGAGAAATAAATCCGAAGCCTTTTGCTTCGTTGAAAAATTTTACTGTGCCTTGTTGCATTGTAATTATTATTAAAATTATATATATTGTCTGTAAACGCTACAGACTTTATTAGTAAAATGACCTGACCGGCATTGTAAACCCAATCAGTTTTTGAATATTCTTAAAATCTAACCGCTCATCTGTATCACAAAATGAAATCGCAGTTCCCTCTGTGCCTCCCCTTCCGGTTCTCCCGATCCGGTGTACATAAGTTTCCGGGATATTAGGAAGTTCATAGTTGATCACATAAGGAAGATCATCTATATCAATGCCTCTCGCTGCAATATCTGTAGCAATAAGCACTTTAATCCTGTTGTTCTTAAAATCATCCAGCGCATTTTGCCTTGCTGCCTGTGACTTGTTTCCATGAATCGCTGCTGCAAAAATTCCTACGCTCTCCAGCTGTTGGACAAGCTTATTGGCTGCATGTTTGGTACGGGTGAACACCAATGATCTCATTGTATTTTTTTCCTGTAAGATCTCAATCAGCAGATCTATTTTATCTTTTTTCTCTACAAAATATACTGATTGCTTGACTGTTTCTGCAGTTGAAGACACCGGATTCACCGTAACTTCTACAGGCTTATTCAGAATCGTTTCAGCAAATTCTCTTATTTTTGTTGGCATCGTTGCCGAAAAAAATAAGGTTTGCCTTTTTTTCGGAATTAAACTTAAAACACTTTTTACATCATTTACAAACCCCATATCGAGCATTCTATCCGCTTCATCCAACACTAATATTTCAACCTTAGAAAGATCGATATGTCTTTGACTTTCCAGATCCAACAATCTTCCCGGAGTTGCCACAAGGATATCCACTCTTTTTCTTAAAGCAGCAAGCTGGCTTCCTATTGAAACACCACCAAAAACAGAAAGTTGAGATAGCGGCATATATTTACTGTAAATGCCAAAATTTTCTTCTATTTGTATCGCCAATTCCCGAGTAGGGGTAAGAATTAAGGTTCGTATTTCTTTATGTTCAGGGGTGTATTTTTTCAGTAGCTGCAGTATCGGCATAGCAAATGCAGCCGTTTTCCCGGTTCCGGTTTGAGCACATCCTATGATATCTTTTCCGGCCAGAATGTATGGAATCGCAGCGTTTTGTATTTCAGTAGGTTGGGAATACCCAGCTTCTGTAACGGCACGAATAATCGGATTGATTAAATTTAAATTTTTGAAACTCATTATAAATTCCGGTCTTCCGGTAGCTTGTAAGCCAATCTGTTGATTAAAATTTGAATTGGTATATAAAGGATAAACAAATAAAGAATCCTTTTCCGGTTTATCATTTTGCTTGCTTTATCTGTAAACAATACCACTTAAACTATTGTTGAATGACCTGCAATAACATATCGCCCCTATTTATCATAGGATTTTTACAATCCCTAATTTTCTCCTCATGAAATCAGGATTATAAATTGGTAGCTGAAAAAGCAAAACTGAAAAAGAAAATTGTGATTTTAAACTTACAGAATAGCAAAGGCAGTGACCTGTTTTTATAAATGTTTTGCAAACTTACGATAAAAATAAACAAAGAGCATTGTATTTAAATAATTGATTATCAAAATTTTATTCCTACCTTACGCACGTTAACCGAATTATTTGCTATGCGGATGATTTTAAGCTTCCCTATATGCAAACAGCCCTACCCATAACACATCCTCAGACTCAGACTCTGGAGTCACATGCTACCCCTCTTGTGAAAGTTGCTTATTTTATTATGGTTCATCATAAACCTAATATATTCAAAGCCCTATTTCAGAAAATCTATACGAAGGATCAATACTATCTTATTCATATCGACAGGAAGGCCAAACCGGAAGTAACAGAAGAGATACAGCTCTATATCGTACAATTTCCCAATGTTTATATTTTAGACAGTCTGAATATTGTTTCAGGAGGCTTCAGCATGATCCAGGCCGAGCTTAATGCTATGGAATTTCTCTTAAATGCCAGCTTGGAATGGGATTATTTCATCAACCTAAGCGGCGAAGATTATCCACTCAGGTCTCAACCGATCATCCGTAAATTCCTTACAACTAACAACGGCCGGAATTATCTGTTTTATTATGACCAAAACTTTTGCAGACCAGATACTCTAAAAAGAATACAAAATCATTTTACTGAATTAGCCTACAAAATCTCCTCTTTTGTCTATAAAAGAGAGTTTATGAAAGGAATAACCCCTTATATTGGCGGAAAGTGGTTTATCTTTACAAGAGATACCTGTGCATTCTTAACCAACAACAAAAAAGTAATGGATTTTGAAGACTTCTATCTCCATACTTTTTTACCTGCCGAATCGTTTTTTCAGACTGTTCTCATGAATACTTCCTTTAATGATATTATTGTGAACGATGATAAAAGAGCCGTATTCGAAAAATCGATTTTTCAGAACAAACAAGACACACTCAATTTTATAGAATCTCTGAAATCCAGCAATCAAATTTTCATCAGAAAAATAAATCATAAAACCGATGAAAATATCCTGAGCTACATAGAAAACAGTTTCCTTCTTCCTTTAACAGAAATAGATGAAGTGGAAAGAGAGCTAAGAAGAGATGAACAAAATAATAATTGATTCCTGCTCCTATAGAAATAAAAATTTCGACAACCTCTTTTTTTAAAGCATGTTACTTTCATTCTCCTTTTAAAATTATAGTAAGTAAGTTTAGTATTTCTACTATTTTAACAGAATATCTCAATGCTTGTTTCAGTTTTATAGTTTCTGCTCGCAAAACAAATTTAGATTACGTTCAAATTCTTTGGATCAGTTTTAGTGATATCCTTCCTATCCTTAACTAGTCTTTTAACAAAGCATTAAACATCAAAACGAATATTAATAACTATTTCATTTTATCAGCTTATTCTTTAATAAGAATGTTTTAATATCATTAGCTACTTCATTTGGGTGTTCGTCTTTTACTCCATGCCAGGTTTTATCATAAACTTTGTGAACAATAAAAGGCTTGTGTTCCTCTGTAAGTTTATCATTTTCTTCCTTAAAATCAAACCAATCATTATTACTAACCGGGTCGAAAATAAGCAAAGGCTTATTCAAATTCCGATAAATAATTTTAGGATTTAATTGATGTGTTGAGGCACCGAAAGCCGTTTTGGAAGTAAAAGGAGTGTAAATAATTGCAATGTTTTCTTCAGCAGAATTCTCACCTGTCAGTTCTTCTCCACCAGGATTGATTTCATATTTTCCGTTTGCGTTTTTCTTTATTCGGGCATATGAAGTAAAGATTTCTTTTTTCAGTTTTTCATTTTCTTTTCCTTTTATACCCCAATTATTATACATAAACCAATAAGCATCAAACTCGTCATCAAACACCATTGTTTTTTTGTCGGCATAATATTGTTTTGTTTCTTCAATATCTTTCACAATGTTGGCTGCCTTTGACTGAAAATCCCAGGCAACAGAACCTCCATCTTCTAAAATAAGAGCTTGAACCATTTCCGGATAAGCATTATAAAATGCCGAACTAATGGTCCCTCCTCTTGACCAGCCGCCGATAATTGCTTTTTTAATTTTCATTGTATCAAGAAGAAATTTGATATCATCTGCAACGTGATAAATAGACAGGTCTTTTTGAGAAATTGGTGTATATCCGTGTCCATAGTAATCAATTGCAATGACGTGCAAATTCATTCTTACCAATTGATCTATAATTTCGTGTAATTCATATCCATTGCTATAAGTTCCGTGAATCCAGACAAGTGTTGGATTTTTTTTATTTCCCCACTCTAAATAATGCATTCTTATATTATTGGTCTGAATATAATTTCCGTATTGTTTTTCGTATTTCTCAAATTCTGGTTTTAAACTTTGGAATAAATTCCGCTGTGTTATGGAATCTGTCGAAGCGTTTGATTGCGCTTTTGCAGATAAACACACAATGAAAGAAAGCAATAGAATAATATTTTTTATCATAATTTGGATGTTTTTACTTTGTCTTGATTGTTGTATTTATTGTGGTTAAATATAAAGAAATAGAAAATAAAATTATATCAATTGTTACTAACCCTACTTCGATATTTTCCATAATAATCATTTTTATATTTATAAAAATGATAGCTTCATTGGCAAAACAATAAAGCGCTTATATTTAGCAGAATATGTATACTTTTACAATTGGAGACCGTGGTTTCTTTTAAAAATATCACCATATTAAACCAGCAATGAAAACCTATCAATTTCGTTTTAATAACAGCAATAAAACCTCAGTAATTTTGATTTGGTTTTTTACTACATTGCTGACCATCACCTTAACAGGCACCATTTTAGTGATCCTTTCGAATCCATATTTTCCGACTTGGTTATTGCTGATTTCCTTCCCATTACTATTTCTGGCTATTTATAAGTTGTATAAAACAACTTCCGAAAGACAGTCAACAGATACAGTTACATTAAATAAGGAAGGCTTTATCAGTTCATGTTTTGGTTCGGTTTTATTTTCCGACATAAGTGTTATCAATATTCCGGCTCGGAATATCTCATTGCTCGGAGGAAAAAATTACGATTATTACAAACAAACCGACATAGATATGCCTCATCTCGTCATTTCAATTACTACTGATGATAACAAAATATTCCGTTGGGTTTTGGGTGAATGGGACAACCTTTACAACTCAAAGGAAGACTTTTCAGTTGTCTTTGACTTTCTCACAACGCTAACAGATCAGCTGTATCAATATTATCACGCTAATGAACCAACTAACAGCTATTTAAAAATTCTCGATGAAAATGGCTTATGGGAAAAGAAGGTAAGCTAAAAATTATTATCAATCTATAATCATTTGGACGAAAAAAGATTAAGACATTGAATTTAGAACCAAACCCGCCATTTACCTACTTGCAATTGGATGTTCGTTCATTTATTTTCTTCAATCTGTTTTAACACAAAGCCCATTTGTCTATCGAATTTTGTTTTCAAGTCGTCTGGTTCAATAGGTACATATACGTCCGGTTTAATTCCATTTGGATCATACTGAAAATTAGGTGTCCTCATTTTGTATTGAAAGGTAGGTATCCAAACCACCGTTTTGGAATAGGGCAAAATGAAAGCCTGACCACCTGCATTGCTGTAATTGCTTCCCTGAGAATATTCGCCATAAAATTTTCCGATTTTATATTCTCTCAGCAAGGCTAATAAATGTCCTGTGGTGGAAAAACATCCGCCATTTATCAAAACACTGATATTCCCTTTGTAGAAATTAGATTTATTGAACTGTTTATCGAACCACCAATTACCATTTGTGTAACAATTAAGTCCATTAATAGAATTTGTTTCATTTAGGTTTATTTCCTCGATATTGTTCGGGTATTGAGCGTAATGTTTCCAATCCTTAACGCTTCTGTATTTCGCGCCTACATAATCAAAATAGTTATAAGGCTTACTTGTCAAATAAGAAAATAAATAATTTGCAATTTCGGCTGCACCACCACTATTATCTCGTAAATCAATAACAAGATTTCTAATTTTCAAGCTATCTAGTTTAGAGAAAAAAACATCCAATTGTCTTTCAGCTATTTTTCGATCGGCTTCATTGTACCCATTTTCAAAAGAATGAAATTTTAAAATGCCAATATTTAACGAATTAATTTCAGTTGTCAAATGTTCGATATTTTCATTGGTATTTTTATTAAAATCTCCATAGGTTAAGCCTTTAATTTCTACTTTTTGATGATGATTTTGTGAATCCACATATTCAATTTCAAAATTTTCAGATGGATTATAGATAAAATAATAGAAGGGGAAATTTCTAAACCTAAAATTTAATCCCGATTCATTATGTCCTTCCAGATGAATGTATTTCTGAATATCATATACAATAGAAGCGATATTTTTTCCGTTGATTTTAAGAATTTGTAAACCCGTATAATTTTTGTTTTCTAACGTTGATTTATCTAAATAAAAATTATTCTTTATTTTATAAATACTGAATGGAAATACCAATCGCTCTTTCAATTGACTAATAATTTTATTTCTGTCTGTAGTTGTATGGCCGTCCTTTATTTTTGCTAATAAAGTAGCGGTTATTTTATAATATTCAATCGGAGAAATATCCGTTTTTATTGATTTTTTTAAATTTAAATAGGTCTGCTCGAATTCTTTTTTGGAACAAAACATATATTGTCCCGGATGAATGATATTTATCAAATTATACAATTCCGTAAACTCGGCAGTGATACTATCTTTCTTTAATGATTTTTCCAATAATGGATTGCTTAATTTTTTACTTTGTCCAAAGGTCGTATTTGCAATACAAAACAGAAAAATTAATAATATTTTAAGATTCATCTTTTTTTGAAGTTTTTATTGAATGCCGTCTAAATCATTTATATAAACAATAAAATTACACAAATATTCTAACTGCAGTGAATTTTATGTATATCGTTCCCTAAATTTTTATTGTTTCAAATGCAATATGTATTTTGATTAAAAATTTCCGGTCAAAATCAAATTTTGCAAAATAATTATTGTTTATAACAAGACTATAATTTCTTACAATTGATAGAATTATTTCCTTGTTCCAACTTTATACCGATCGCCACTCCTTTTTTATTTAGTAAGAATTGAAGTTTCGCATTAGCCTCAAAAGAATAAAACTCATTCTCTCCGGTTCTTTTCAGCAGTGCCTTCCTACTTTCCTTCGCATTATCTTTTTCGTTGTTATGCATCGCAATATATAAATGATTTTTTCCGGCCTGTGTTATTTTGAACTTTCCAATGCTAATAATTCCTGCCAATTTTGCGCTGTAAATACCTGTATATATTTGTGTTTGCGGTGCGTTTACATTTTCATATGCAATAAGATTAGGTCTTTGATATTGGGTATGATAATATTTTGAAACAATCCCTAATGCAATATCATTCAGCTTACTATTTGTTCCATTGGTAAGAATAGTTAAGATTAAATTATCTTCTGTAAAGTAGACTGTAGCCGCCCGAAATTCATCGATTCTACCGGTATGACCGTATCCGTTCTTATCATGAAAGGGAGTTCTAAACAATCCATATCCTATTCCGGTCTGCAAATTCGTCTTTTTCATTTGTTCCAACGATTTTGGGGAAACCAGACTACCGTTAAAAAGTGCAGACATCAGGCTGGACAGATCTTCCGAAGTAGAGACCATTGCGCCTGCAGCAAGAGTAAAACTTGGATGAGTGTCATTTTCTTTAGACCAGATTTCTCCATCAAATTTATAGGAGTCATTTCGTTTAAAACTTTCACCTTTACCTGTTTCATAATATGTATTTTGAAGTCCTAATGGATTAATAATACGGGATTTTATATTTTCTGAATATTCCTTTTTCGTTATATCTTCTATGATATAACCCAATAACGTGTAATTGGAATTGCTATAGGAACTTTCTTTATTAGGTTTAGATTCCGGCTTACCTTGTTCTATGAGTTTCAGCATATTTTCTTTGGTGTAGATACTGCTTTTTTGGTTGTAATATTCTTCCCATTCTAAATAATTATAAATTCCGCTGGTATGGTTCAGAAGATTTCCGATTGTTATTTCATCAGCATATTTTATGGTTGGATAAAACATACTGAGTTTCGTATCAAGTTTCAGTTTACCTTCCTCAATAAGCTGAAAAACAACGATAGCAGTAAAAATTTTAGTAATTGATCCTATTCTATATTTATCGGTACCGTTTGGAAATTTATTGAATTCTCCCTTATAAATAGTTTGTCTGTCCTTTTGAAGTAAGACACTCCCTGAAAAAGCATTGTTTTCCTGAAAATAATTCATTAAGCTGTCAATTGATTTTTTGTAATCAATACTTTGTGAAGAAGTAATTACAAAGAAATTTAGGCTAAAAAAAAGAAATATTCTTTTCATGATTCAATTTTTATTGATGCAAATGAAAGAAGAACTTTCCTACAGTTTTCCATTTTTTGGACAAACAATATAATAGTATAGACAAACAATTTGGACATTATCTATCTGTTGTTTGTCAACGATTAATTCCCGTTGGTGTAAAAAAGAATTTGCTGCCGATGAAAATATTTACCTTTACTGTCTTAAAAATAAATCAACCATTGAGCAGATATAATTTTCTGAGAATATTCATAAACATTGTGTTTATAATCTTTATATTTTCAGTCTCGGCAATTAATAATGATAAGAACATACCTGTAGGTTATATTTTCTTTTACAACATCCTTCTTTTTCTCCCTGCATGGTTGAATAACTTTTGGTTTATTCCCCAGCTTCAATACAATAAAAGAATACAGCAGTATTGTCTTTCTCTTATGGCTGTAATCTTCTGTACTACATTCATATTGGGACAATATTTACAATGGTTATATCTGAGCTTCACTACTACAGAATTGATTAATTTTACTCCGGTTGCAGCCACTTCCTCTGCTCCGGCCGGACTAGAAAAGTATCAATATTATTTCGATGTTTTCCCGGGAATCCTGATTGTTCTAGGAATCATGGTTATTGGGTATGCCATTCAACAATTTTTATTGAAAATCAGAAAAGAAAGACAAGTACGAACTCAACAAGCTGTCGCAGAACTTGGTGTATTAAAATCACAGATCAGTCCCCATTTTCTCTTCAATGTGCTCAATAGTCTGTATTCCTTATCTCTTAAAAAATCAGATGAAACACCAAATGTTATTTTAAAACTCTCTGATATTCTGCGTTATTCTTTATACGAAACACAGGTAAGAGAAGTTTCTATAGCTGACGAAATACATATTTTGAATACCTATATCGATATTGAAAGATTAAGAGTATCCGAAAACGTAATGATTACATTTCATTACAATCATGTAAAAGAGAATGTCAGGATTACACCCATGTTATTACTTCCTCTGATAGAAAATGCTTTCAAACACGGCACAGATTCTACGGTTGGGCATTCTTATATCAATGCAAAATTAAGCTGCAACGATATTAACCTTATATTTACCTGTGAAAATAATTTTAAAGAATCGAAACGGAAAGAGGTTGGCGGAATTGGTCTTGAAAACATCCGCAAACGTTTGCAATTGATTTATCCTTCCAGACATAAGTTTCAAATTGAAAAAAGTAATGGTGTTTTTAAAATTATGCTTGAAATAAAATTCTAGAAATGACAAAAATAAAATGTTTAGTAGTAGATGATGAAAAGCTGGCTCAGGATGTTCTGATTCATTACATTTCAAAATTTGATACTTTACAGTTAGAAGGTACTTGTAATAACGTTTTTGAATTAATTACTTTTCTCCATAGAAATAAAAACATCGATTTAATTTTCCTGGATATTAAAATGCCTGAAATCAGCGGAACAGATTTCGTTACCCTGTTTAATAATCCTCCCGCCATTATCTATACCACAGCGTACAATCAATATGCATTGGATGCATTCAACCAAAGCGCTATTGATTATTTGCTTAAACCCATTTCTTTAGAACGTTTTGCTAAAAGCATCCAAAAAGCAACTCAATTTCTAAGACCGGTACAGCCGAGCCAACCGCTCATAGCTGCCGAAAAGGAGAATGACAGCTTTTATGTGAAAAGCGATAAACGCTTGATTAAAATTAACCCTTCAGAATTAATTTACATTGAAGGAATGCGTAATTATATTAATCTACACACCGAAACGGGTACGATCATGATTCACGCAACCTTAACTTCTTTTGAAGAAAATGTAAAACATCTCAATTACATTTGTAGAGTTCATAAATCATTTTTTATCAATCTCAATAAAATAAATTATCTCGAACAACATATCATTATTTTAAGTAATAAAAAAAGTATTCCTGTAGGGCTAGTTTACCGCGAACAGTTTTACTATAAATTAAAAATAATGCAAATAAAATAAGCAGAAAATATAAAAAACAATATTAAAAATGGGTTACATTCGCTTTAGAAGGGAGGTTCAAATTAACTGTTAACTTCATACAATATGCTCCAATTCCTTAATCGATAGCTTTAAGTCAGTATTCAAAATAACAAATGAAAAAAATATTACTAGTAAATACATTGTGTATTCCATTGATAGTATCTGCTCAATTGCAGACAATTTTTAAGAATAAAGTTGATTCAATATACAATAATAATAAAGACGCTGTTGGCATTATTGTTCATGTTGAGTCTCCAAAACAAAATATTTCATGGAGTTATGCGAAAGGAATTGCCAATACCAAAACAAATGAACTATTAAATGCCCAACAACCTGTTCTGATAGCAAGCAATACCAAACCTTATGTAGCCGCTACCATATTGAGATTGGTTGAAAGAGGTAAAATAACCATGGAACAGCCGATAAAAAATTTATTAACAGAGAAAACGCGACAATTATTCGAAAAAGATGGTTATAATTTGGACACAATTACCATAAAGCATTTATTGTCTCATACATCTGGAATTCAGGATTATGTGAACGAAGATTATTTTGAATTTGTAAATCAACATCCTAAATACAAATGGACAAAAGAGGAACAAATCAAGAGATCAATTGAAATTGGAAGTCCTCAGCCTGTAGGTAAAAAGTTTAGTTACGCAGATATAAATTACTTACTCCTAGCCGAAATTATTGAGCAAACAACAGATAAGCCCTTTTATACAGCAATTCGAGATTTATTGAAATACAAAAGGCTACATCTAACCAAAACATGGTTTATTGATTTGGAACATTATCCTACAAACACCTTAGCTCTTGCCCATCAATATGCCAGCAAGTATAAATGGGATTCGTATGATATTAATCCTTCCTGGGACTTATATGGTGGTGGTGGAATTGCCGCGACGGCAAAAGAATCAGCCCTGTTTTTCCAATACCTATTTGATGGAAAAATTATTGAGGATAAGCAGATCTTGGAAGCTATGCACACCTACGTTTTACCGTCAGATCAATCCAAATACTGTTTAGGACTTTACCACTTTGATATGGGGTTTAATGCATATTATCACGGAGGGTGGTGGGGAACTGATGTTATTTATTCTCCTGAATCTGATGCAACAATTACTGTTTTTACTTTACAAAAAAGTTTCCAACATATCATTAATCCATTTATTGGAAAGGAATTTCAAAAGCTATTAATTAATAAAACAGTGATGAAATAGGTAACTGTTACCCATAATAAATTACATGGAACTTTTGCTCATGATTTATTTGAAAAACGGTGAGCTTTTATCAACTAATTTTAATCATAATATACAAATGAAAAAATGTAATTTTAGCCCTTCGAACTATAACTAAAGAGTAAATATTATAGTCTCCAGAAAACGGATACAATCAGAATAAACTTTATCGTATCTTAAAGGTGGATGTTTTGGAACATCCACCTACTTCAGTATTAATAAACTATTTTCCAGATTGAAAATGGCAAAGGGAGATGGTTCCTACCTCAAGGAGATTGACCGTATAGAAAAACAGGATCTTCTTATACTGGATGATTTTGGATTACAACCTCTGGATAATAATAAAAGGAATGATTTTATGGAAATCATTGAAGACAGACACGGAAAGCGTTCTACGATCATCGCCTCCCAATTACCGGTAAGTGCTTGGCATGAGGTCATTGGTGAGCAGACTATTGCAGACGCCATACTGGACAGAATGGTACATAATGCCTTAAGAATAGAACTTAAAGGGGAATCTAAAAAAGAAATAATAACACCATAATTTTGTATTTTTAAACCATTCTTTAGATCAGTTCTTTTGACTTATTTTACTATGGTCAATTTACTTCGGAATAGACTGGTCAGTTTAAACAGAATTTACACTTTATGATTCAGCAGATACATTACAAAAAAGGGAATTTGTGAACTTGGTGTTCGACAGCAATCTCTACTATGAAAAAGGTATCTATCGAACACCCACAAAGCTGGACTTTTTATCACATAATCATTTGAAAATGAAAGAGAAAGGATTGCTCATATACAAAAAAAAAAGAGAGTCTTTTGGAAAAAGACCCTCTCAGCGGAGAGTGAGGGATTCGAACCCCCGGACCTGTTACAGTCAACAGTTTTCAAGACTGCCGCAATCGACCACTCTGCCAACTCTCCATAAACTACGATTCTATCGTTGTTTTCAGTGGTGCAAATATAGAATGTTTTTTAATTATGACAAAATATTTTCCGGACAAATTTTCACAAAACTTAATAATACATTAGAAATCAAACCTATTATTTTCATAAACTATGAAGGATACAAGAAAATTTAAGGCTGAAAAATAAAAACGCATCCTGAAAGATGCGTTTTATATGTTGTAAAAACTAATTGTATATTAATGCAATTCTGCCAAATACTTTTCAGCATCCATCGCTGCCATACAACCACTTCCTGCTGCTGTAATCGCCTGTCTGTAGATATGATCCTGAACATCTCCTGCAGCAAAAACTCCGGGAAGATTGGTTTTTGAAGACCCTTTTTCAGTGTCGATATATCCGTTTTCATCTAAATTGATCTGCCCTGCAAAAATATCTGTATTCGGCTTGTGACCAATCGCAATAAAAATTCCATGAACATCTACTGTAGATTTTTCCTGAGTCTGGTTATTAATAACTACCGCTCTTTCTACCAGATTATTTTCACCTTCGATACCAATTAACTCATGGTGGAATTTCACTTCGATATTCGGTGTATTCTCAACTCTATGAATCATTGCTTTTGAAGCTCTGAATTCATCTTTTCTCACCAACATGGTTACTTTATTAACCAATTTAGCAAGGTAAGTTGCCTCTTCTGCTGCCGTATCTCCTGCTCCTACTACGACTACATCTTTTCCTCTGTAGAAAAATCCATCACAAGTCGCACACGCAGAAACTCCTCCTCCATTGTATTTTTTCTCATCATCCAGCCCTAAATATTTAGCAGTAGCTCCCGTAGAAATAATCACTGTTTTTGCAAAAATCTCTTTGCTACCTGCATATAATTTGTGAATACCTCCTACTTCCTTAGAAAATTCAACTTTTGTGATCATTTCGTAATGAACTTTGGTGTCGAATCTTTCTGCCTGTTTTTGCAAATCCATCATCATTTCAGGACCTGTAATTCCCGCTGGGTACCCCGGAAAGTTATCCACCTCCGTAGTTGTAGTCAATTGTCCGCCCGGCTCCAAACCTGTATACAATTCAGGTTTAAGGTCTGCTCTTGCTGCATAAATTGCCGCTGTAAAACCAGAAGGTCCAGATCCAACGATCACACAATCTAAAATGTTTTGCTCCATAATTTGCTTTTCAAAAGATTATAAAATTAACGTCTGCTAATTTCGGGATTTTTACTATTATTTTAAAGTTATTTTAATGATAGTTGTCAATATCTGATATGTTGAATTTCGATAGTTGTTGGTTGTCAGTTGATCGTAAATTAAAATCAATCAACCAGCAACAGTCAACAAAAATTACACTTTCATCTTAATTTTATCAACATTGATAATTTTGTAAACCAGTTCCTTAATCAGTTCCGCTTCACTCATATTTACAGCTCCTAAGCCTTTTCCTTTCATATCGAATTCTCTTAAAATAGAGATCACTCGTGTTGCATGTTTCAAAGGATACAGCCTTGCCGATTCCGCGTAGTCTTTAATAAAGTATGGGTTCACCCCCATTTGAGAGGCAATTGCCTGTGGTGACTGACCCGCCATTGTATTATAAATAACAACATTGGAGAAATAATTATATAAACTCGCCAACATCATCACAAAAGGGTTATTTTTTGGATTTTTACCCATAAAGTGGGCAATTTTAAAGGCTGCATTGGCATTTTTTGTCCCTAAAGCTTTTTGCAGCTCAAAAACATTGTATTCTTTACTGATTCCGATATGGTTCTCAATAATGGTTCCGTCCAGCACTTCACCTTCTTTAAGAATAATTTTAAGTTTATTCAATTCATTAGCAATTCTTGAAAGATCATTTCCAAGGTATTCTGCCAAAAGATGAGAAATATTGGGAGCGGTTTTTATTCCTAAAGAAGTACATTCGTCCGCAATCCATTTCGGAAGATTGGATTCTCTGATCGATTCACTCAAAAATAATGCATTGGCTTTATCCAGAGCTTTTGTTACTTTTTTCCTGCTGTCTAATTTCTTGTGTTTGTGGGCAAAAACCAGCACTGTAGACGGAACAGGATTCGATACATACGCTTCTAAAATTCTGTTTTCTTCTTCATTTAATTTTAAATCCTGAGCTTCTTTTACAATAATCACCTGCTTGTCTCCCATCATCGGAAACTGGCGTGCCAAAGAAAGAATTTCCTGATAAGACGTATCTTTTCCGTACACCACCGTTTGGTTGAAAGCTTTTTCGTCTTCATTCAAAAAGTCGTGTTCGAGGGCTTTTACCGCAAGATCTATAAAGTAAGGTTCTTCTCCGTGGAAAAAATAAATAGGTAAAACTTCTTTATTTTTAATATTTTTGAGGATTAAATCTAATTCTTTCATCTTAATAAATGGAACTTCCCAAACTGAATTTTCAGGAAACTTTTGATTTTAAATTCAAGAAAGACAAAGATAAGTTTTTTATTTATGATTTAGTTCGAAAGACCTATCTTTTGCTCACTCCCGAAGAGTGGGTTCGCCAGCATTGGATTCATTATTACCTTACCGTAAAATCGTATTCAACCTCAGCATTGATTACGGAAAAAAAAATCGTTCTGAATGGTTTAACCAAAAGAATTGATCTTTTAATTACCGAAAAAACGGAACCCATAATTTTGATCGAATGTAAAGCGCCACAGATTAAATTAACAGAAAAAACGTTTGAACAGACAGCAAGATACAACTCCATTATCGGAGCAAAAGAAATCATTTTAACCAATGGATTACAGCATATTAATGCCTACTACGAAAACGAACAGTATCAATTTTATAAACCTTAAGATAGTATAACATTCTTTAGTCGTTATTCTTGCTTATTTTTACTAATTTCGAAAGAGCAAATACTCAATTTCACTAATTCTACCAATTATTAGTAGTGATATTTGTGTTAATAACTTTCATCAAATAACAAAATATGATACGATCTATCTTACTCACAGCATTTCTAATAACCTCAGGAACGGTTTTCAGCCAAAATCTTAAACCGGTTTCTTATCAGGATGGTTCTCAAAAGCTGAATGGTTTAGTGACTTCCAATGCAGGAAAAAAACTTCCCGGAGTTTTGATTCTTCCCGCATGGAAAGGAATTGACGATGAAGCAAAAACAGCAGCTCTGGAATTAGAAAAACAAGGCTATGTTGCTTTTATAGCAGATATTTACGGAGAAGGCAATATTCCGACGAATATGGATACTGCAGCGAAAAATTCGGGATATTTCAAGAAAAATTACGAAGCCTATCAGAAGAGAATCACTCTGGCTTTGGAAGAATTAAAGAAAAACGGAGCGGTTTCTGATAAAATTGCAATCATAGGATATTGTTTTGGCGGCACAGGAGCTTTGGAGTCCGCAAGAGGAAGTTTACCTGTTGCAGGAGTTGTTTCCATTCACGGAAGCATTGGAAAAGACAGAGATAGAGTAAACGGACCTATTTCTACTAAAATTCTAGTTGAAAACCCTGCCGATGACAAAAGTGTAACTCCGGAAGACTACAATGGTTTGATTAAGGAAATGAATGACGGAAATGCAGATTGGCAGATCATCACGTATGCGCATTCCAAACATACGTTTACAGATCCAAAATCACCGGATTATAATGAAGTGATGGCCAAAAGAGCATGGAATCACACTCTTTTATTTTTGAAAGAAATACTGAAATAAAAATAAAGTAGTCCTTTTGTCATTCTGACGTTAGGAAGAATCTCTACATTTTATTTTAACCATTAAGTTTCATTTAAGAAGTTAAGATGATTAAGATAGATTCTTCATTTCGCTTTGCTGTATTCGGAATGACAAAAGGCTGTTTAATATATTTCAATTTAAAGTAATTATATTACGATTTGAAGAGTTTTTAAACAGATTTACTTTACTAATCCACCCCTTCCTCTTCCCTATTTACCAATTCCATAGAAAACGCAGGAAGGCAAATGGCGATATATTCGCAAGGTTCAGAAAACGGATTGCTGTAACGGATTCTTGCTCCTTTTTCAATTAAAATACTCTGACCTTTTTCTAAGGTAACGGTTTCTCCGTCAATTTCAAACTGCTTTTTGCCCGAAATAATAATCGTAAACTCATCAAATTCGGGAGTCTGATGCGGTTCACTCCAATCCGGTGGTGCCACCATATGAGCAATTGAGATATTAGAATTCTGAGTTGAATTTCCCCAGTGTTCTTCTATTAATTTTCCGTCTGTTGTAGGAACTACAAACGGGGATTTTTGAATTGTATACTTTTTCATTTCCAGTTTTCTTTTTTAATTTCATAGACAAAATTGGTTCTCGTCGGTTCCCCGAAATAAGCAACCTCTTGTTCCGCAATTCTCCGTCCTCCAATTCTTTCTAAAGCAATTTGTGAACGGAAATTCTCTTTTCCGATATGAAAATAGACTACGTCCACAAACTGAAAAATATAATCGAGCATTAGTTTTTTGATCTTAGGATTAATCCCTTTTCCCCAGGATTTTGTTCCGTAAAATGTGTAGCCTATGAAAATACTGTTTTTATGTTCATCAAAATCATAGAAACGGGTGCTTCCCAAAATATCACCGGTCGATTTTTCAACAATTTTAAAAGCCCCTTTGCTTTCCATGGCTCCTTTAAAAAAGTTTTCAAAAATTTCCCGCTGGTAACGGTCTTTATTCGGGTGTTGCTGCCAAACTTGAGGATCGGAAGCCACTTCGTATAGAGATTCAAAATCCCCTTGCTGTAAGGGGATTAATTGATATTCTTGATTTTCTAAAAGGGTTTGTATAGAAAATTTCATCTGTAAGTAATACGTTTAAATCAGACCAGAATTAGCTCTTAGCTTTTGCTGCATCCGACTCTATCTTTTTAATTTCTTTCAGTTTGTCTGAAATTTTAATAACAGCATCCAATTTTGCGGGTTTTAAGCTTACCTCTGCCTGAGAATTATCCCATTTGATGACTAAATTCCCTGTATTTTCATCCATAGGATTTAAAGTAATTTCAAACCACTCTTGCTTATCCGACAATTTGTTTACAGGAACCACAACATCTACCACATCCTGTTTCGGGTCGTAGGTATAAGCTCCCCACTGCTGGAAATCTTTATTCAGAATAACTTTCCATTCTTTTTCAGTCGGAACGATAAATAAACCGTATGTTCCCGCCGGAACTACTTTCCCTCCGAAGTTAATTGATTGTCCGAAAGTAATTTTTGTAGATGAGTTGGCTCCTGCTCTCCAAACCTGTCCGTAAGGCACCAAGTCACCAAATATTTTACGACCTTTTACTCCCGGTCTACCGTAATCCACCGTAATTTTAGACATTGAAAACTGTTGTTCTACTTTCTGACGCGGACTTACTGCCGGTACAGAATAATCTTGAGCAAAACTAAAAACTGATGTTGATATGCAAAGTGCAAATAGTAACTTCTTCACGTGTAAATTTTTGTTTAAAATTACAAAATCAAAACAGAATAGCCTTCTCCAATTCCAATAATTTTTGCTTTCTCCAGATTCCTCCTGCATAGCCTACCAGCTCGCCATTGGAGCCAATAACGCGGTGACAGGGAATTAAAATCGCAATTTTATTGATGCCATTTGCAGTTCCAACAGCACGAATTGCTTTCGGATTTCCCAGAAATTCCGACTGCTGTTTGTAGGTTCTTATCTCTCCCATCGGAATTGCTCTCAGTAATTGCCAGACTTTTTTCTGAAACTCTGTACCGGTAATGAATAAAGGAGTTTCAAACCGTTCTCTTTTTCCTTCAAAATATTCGGTTAATTCTTTTTCCAGCTGGTTGAAATGTTGATGATCTTTTTCAATAATTTCAGCATTTAAAACTGTTGCTAAAGCTTTGAACTGCTTTTCCATGTTTTTTCTGTCTGTAAATTCCAACAGACATATTCCTTCATCAACGGCGCAGGCAAACATTTCTCCGAGTGGAGTTTGGATGGTTTTTCGATGTATGATTTCCATTGAATTAAAATTAGATAAAATTCAGAAATCTAAGTATTGAAATATAAATAATTTTAATTGAATTTGATCAGAAGCTTAAACATAAAGAAAGCCAACAATATCACTTAAAAGACAACCTTCATCAATCAATGAAATTGATAATCCCTTTGCTCCTTAAAATTAAGTTGATTATTGACAAATCTTTGCGTAAAAAAGTACATCAGGCCATATTCAAAATTCTTTTTGCCTGTTCAACATGTCTCAGATTATGATAAATCACAAAACGGAATGTATCGCCTAATTTCAGTTTAATTAATCTAGAAATACTTATACTGGTTTTTGTTTTGTTGATATCTACATGCTTCGCTTTTTCCAGCAAATCCAATAGCTGATTTTGTTGTCTGATAAATTCCAGAATCACTTTTTTACTTAATTCGCTATGAATAGGATTCATGCTTTTCAAAGTTTTCATTGTATTTAATTTCTCCTTTGGAAGCATGCTTTTTGCAAAATAATTCCCTAAAATCCCGGGTTTGAAAATCTGATTGAAAGACGTCCCGGAAGATGAAATTCTCTGGCTGATCTCAGGAATATAAAAATCTCCATACCGATTGAGATGTTCAAAACATTCCAGCGTGCTCCAACTTTCTTCTGACAGCCTTTTATTAAGAATATCATCGGTTTTCTGCAGTAAGCTTTCTGCAAACCGTAGATTTTCCTGAGTGGTATTTTTTAAATCAACGATTAATGGATAGGTAGAAATTTTCATTGTTGTTTTTTATGCAAATTTCTTATTTAAAACTCGATTAAATCTTGATTGAACTCAAGATTTTTTAAGCCTTGAAAGAGTTTCTGGAGACATTCTTAAGTAGTTAGCAATATATTTTTGAGGAATTTCCTGAAAGAGTTTCGGACTTCTTTTCAATACTCTTTCCAGCCGTTCCTGTGGAGAATTGATCAGCAAATCTTTTTCTCTCTCAAGCTGTTGCAAGACCAGATCTTCCAATACCAAAATCCATAGTTTAAGATGTTCTTCACTGGATTGTATAAATTGGTAAAAATCATTTTTTGAAGCGATTCTCACCTCTGTTTTTTTAATGGCTTGGATATAAAAATCGGATGGTTTTCCTGATAAAAACGAATCTAAGGAAACAATAATATTTCCCGAATATCCAAAACGGATCGTTCTCTCTTCATCTTCATCCATCATGAAAATCCGGACACTCCCATTATCTATAAAATAAATATGGGTATCCGTTTCTCCTTTTGTTTTGATGAACTGATGCCGCTGAACGACCTTTTTATCCTGAAAAAGATCTGCATTGAGCAATGTTTGAATGATATCCACAGAATTTTTTTTACAATTAAAAACCTCATAAGTTTCCTTACGAGGTTTAAATATATTTCTTTTTTAGAAGTTATTGGGGTCTTGCTTTCCATTTTTGAAGAATGGAAGTGTATAAATAGATAAATACGAAACCACAAATCAAAATAATATAGCTTAATTTAAAATCCAGATACTCAACAATTGTTTTGCAGTCTTCATAGGTATTTCGACAAGCTGTTCTTTGATGCAGTGAAATAATTCCGAACAATAAAAGAACAAACAATACAAATCCGTTCATGGATATATTAACAAAGATTGAAGTGATCAGTTTATTGAATGTATTCATTTTAAAAATAGGAACCGCCAAAATAAACAAAGAGAGAATTAGCAGGAAATAGACCGCAAAAAACTCTTCTCTTCCTCCTACCATTACAGAATATAACACCGTAAGTAAAGTTACTGCCAAAGTCAATACTCCTGCTGTAATTAAGCTGAACAAAAGAGATTTAAGCCCGGTAATTCTAAAACTGAGAATAAATGTGGAGAGAAAAAACGCAATCCAAATATAAATATGAATGTTTTCTGAAAAGAAATCATAAGACTTCATCGTATCCACATTGGTAAGGACATCTTTAAGATTATCCGTATAATAATAGTAATCTGTAAGGTTGTTTTTATAAAACTGCTCCGGAGAAATTTCTTTATTTATTTCAGGATTAAATGTTTTTATGGTAACCGTATCATTTACAATGGTTCCGTTATCTGCCACCACTGCAGTGGAATCTATTACAGCGTCTGCATAACCCGCTTCCGCCGGAAGATCGTCACCTTCACTTGTTTTCTCAAATTTTCTGATGAAATACCTGACTTCAAAATTTGGGTTTTGAGGAGAGGCAATCATTTTTGTCCATTCTTTGGCTTCTAAATTATTTTTAATTCCGAGTTCTTTTGAAATTTTTAAAAATTGGCTTAAAAGTTTCTCCACTTCAACCGGATTTTTCTTGTCTAAAAGTTCTACTACGTTTTTATTGACTTCAAAAGCTCTTTTGTTTTGGTAATTTTTAGCATCTTCTTCAATCGTTATTTCATGATATACATTTCTTGAATAATCCGGTACGGAATTCAACGTATTATCATAAAAAACATCTGAAAAATTATAATAACTTAAGCCTGTTGTCCTAATGTAGGACGAAGCATCTACCACCTCTTTTTTGAAATAAAACACCTCGCAATTATCCTTATTTTCCGAAAAAGCCAATAAGTTTCTATTCACTTTTTCAGGGAACATATAATTATTGTTTTTATCTTTTTTATAAGATACCTTAGAAAATAATGAGTAAAACTGATACACTTTATTGTAATACACAAAATATTTCTTATTTCTGTCTATTTCATTGATATTCGTTTCACAATAAAGATCATTAAATAGTTTCGGATATTTTCGGTTGTCTAAAGTATACCCATTCAGTTCCTGAGAAACAAACGGCATTGCTTTATTAATGACATCAATGTTTCCAATCATTTCTTTATCGGGATATTTATTTTTAATAAACATCTTAAAACCCGTCATATAAGAAAAATAGAATGTTGTACACGAAAAAATAATGATAAAATACTGTACAAACTGTAAAAACAATTTACTTTTTGAGGAAGGATAAAAGTTTTTGAACGCATTGTTTTTAAACATCATAATCAGCCAGCCTACCATCATTAGAATGGAGATGATCAAATGAATGAAAATCATTCCGTCTCTGAAATAATCGTCTTTTACCTCAAATTTCTGAAGCGAGACAGGATTCACATGGGAAAGATACCCAATGATAAAGAACAAAATATGAACGACAATACTCGCCAAAAGCATCCAGATAATTTTAGTGTTCCAGACGGTAGGATATTTTTCGAGTACATATTGATTGAATTTATATATTTTTTGCATTTTTTGTCAGAATTAAAAGAATTTAGCTTACAAAGAACCTTCTTGTGGAAGATGAAATATTACGGATATACACAATTTCTGCTTTGGCATTTCCAAGAGCAGCCATTACCTCATAGAATTCAGTTTCTGCCGAAAAATAGGCTACATAAACTCCTCCGTTGAAATTGAGTTTTTCCAAATTGAAATTGTTGAAAACTTCCAATAATTCTTCTCTGGAATTCGGAGTATCGATTTCTATGATCAAAGTATCATTCTCCGCATCTTTTAATTCAGAATTGTCTTTATATTGTCCGTTTTTAAGGAAAATCACCTTATCTGAGACTTTTTCCACTTCGTACAACTGCTGTGAGCTTAAAATTAAAGCAATCGGATTGTTGACTGAATTGGCAATTGATTTCAGATCTTCCAGAATTACCTGCTGCGCCAATACATCAAGATTTGCCAAAGGCTCATCCAGCAACAGAATTTCAGGTTTTCTTAGAAGGGTTCTTGCCAGTTCAAAACGCATTTTATACCCGGAAGAAAGCTCGCTCCACTTCAGATGTTTGTAATTCCAAAGCCCGAGGCGTGCAATCATCATTAAGGTTCTCGTTTCATTTTCTTCGGGCTTCACTCCATAATTTGCCAGAACAAATTTTAAATTATCCTTTAGGCTTCCATACCATTTTGCAGTTCGCTGTGGAATATATACGAGTTTTGTACGAAGATCATACTCATCTTTGGGTTCTGTGATAAAAGAATAATGTAGATCCCCTTCATTATAAGAAATTTCTTTGGCTAAAATTCTTAAAAGAGTTGTTTTCCCGTTCCCGTTCTCTCCTACCAATCCATAGACCTGACCTTTATTAATCTCCATGGAAACAGGTCCTAAAGAAAAACGATTGCTTCCGTAAGATTTTAAAATATTTCTTGCACGCAGTACGGATTTTTCCAATGAATGTTCCTTCACCGGGATTTTTTCGATTTTTTGAAGAAGAATTTTTGATTTTTCAATCAAGTCTTCGGTGTAAGTTGGGTATTGTTCCTTCCAGTCGGTTAACTCAATGGCTTCTTTGTAAATTTCCATATTCTGAGTATCCATGGCACAATCCAGCAATTTTCTGAATCCTAGAACAGTGTCCTTGTTGTCAAAAAAATGATAGACCTCAGCAACTCTTTCCTGATGTTTCGTCATTTGGTGTTTTTATTATGAATTAATAGCTAAAGATATACATTTTGTGTTTGTTTAAAAAATTATAGCCATTAATCTGTTCATTTAATGCGATTCATTTACATTCCCGCCATCATCATCGACATATAAAAATTCGCACAATGTAAGGAAGTCATCAGCAATATCTCTTTGTTGGTAAAAGTATCGAAAGTATCAGAGGTTGCAATTTGATATCCATAATTCATAGTGTGCCATTTCAAATCCGGTTTCATCACTAAAAGTTCAGTTCCTCCTTCGTCCGTAAGAACAAATGAGTCTTTAAAAATACCTCTATGCTTAAAAAGATATCCCTTTTTAATTTCATTAAAATAGGTCTGAATCACAATTTCTCCGCCCCAGTTCATTCTGAATTTCAAAAGCACTTTTTCCCCTTCTTTAAGCTCAATGGTGGTTCCCCAAAAACCTTTCGGCTCAATCTGATATTTTGAATTTAAAATGTCAAATTCAGCACTGAATCTAAACCAACTTTTATACTTTAAATTCCCGATGACTGATTCGTTTTCGGTTAATTCGAAAACTAAAGAATTGCTCGATTTTACTTTATATTCCGTCATGAATTTTTTGATTTGATGATACTCTAAATTATTAGTTTTTATTACTCAAAAATACTTTTTAATTCAATTCTTTTTCGAGTTTTTCCAAGTACTGAGTCCACGCACTTGAGCAGCCACCATAACATTCGAATTCCGGAGTTAAACCATCATGAGTAAAAACAACTCTTGTATTATTATCTTCTGGAGAAATATCAAAACCAATTTTCGTTCCCGTCCATTCATCGGTCTTATTGGCAAAAGTCAGATTACTGTCTGTAACTTCCCAAACTATCTTTTGATCAGGAATAACTTCTATCAGTTTTTGCTCAGTATGATGAACTCCGTTTCCGGCATCAAAAATAAACACATCGTTGGGCTGTTCCGATTTTCCGGTGATTATTTCATCGTGTAAACCCATCCACCATTGTTTAGGATTGATTAAAATGTTGAAAACTTCATTCGTCGGTTTTGAAGTGGTGAAAGTATAGGAGAAATTTTGTGTTGACATATTTTATGCATTTATGTAATTTAAATATAAATAAATATCACAAAATCAACAAATTAAAATAATAATTTTTAAAAAGATCTAAAATTAATATGTTTCAGATTTTTAGAAACCAATATGGATTACTTTTTTCAACATGAATAAATTTTTAAAATACTGAATCTTTCAAAAGAAAATGCTGAATATTCCGTTTAATTCTTAAATTTGGCCCATGCAAAAGAATATTTATCTTCTCATTTTATTATTTTCTCTTGTGAGTTGCTATACTTATCAGGTTAAAAAGCCAGCGACTCCAACAATCGATAGTAAACAAGAATCTAAGAAGGGTGTAGCTCTTTCTAATAATACTCCTGCAACGAAAAATACAACAGCTGGATCCCCAAATCTGAATTCGCAACCAGCACCTATCAATATTCAGGAGAAACTTTCCCCTAATAAAAACGTTAGAATTGACGTTGATGGTAGAACCTATAAAGTAATAGTTGACAAATGGGAAAGTGACAGTCTGGTCGCACATCCAGTTCATAATCCTAAAAAAATTCTGAAATTCCACAAGAATCAGATCAATGCCGAGAGAATTGCTGAAAAACGCTTTTCACAGCCTATCGCTGATATTATTACCGTTGTTGCTTATGCCAGTATTGGAGTTGGCATTTGGGCTCTTTTGCAATAATTTTTTAACTTCAAGTATTCAGCTTCAGTTAAAAATTAATAAGTTCAATATTTTTTCAACAACATAAAACAAAAAAACGCACCTTAAAAAAGGTGCGTTTTTTTATTTTTAATCCGAAAATTACATCATTCCCAATTTGAAACTCATGCTTTCGATTATTTTTAAGATTGTTACCAAAATGTTCTTTTAAGTAAAATGGTAAGGTTTTAAAACGAATAACTCCCAGTAATTTTATATCCAATATTATTAGATACGTCTAATATTTTAAATGATTGCGTAATCGGTAAATTAGTAGCAGAGTCATAAATATAGTTTATTTCATTTAAAAATGTTTGATATTCTGTTGCTCCATAAATATCATTATTAATAATTTTCAAAACATTATTTTTTGACAATTGAGAATAGTTCTGTATAATATTTACCGTGTAGGATTTTTCAGGGAGAGCTAAAATCCTATTAAAATCTACCCTTGTATTTGGATTAATTTTACTATCATATTCAAACTTCATATTTCTATATGGAGTTGCTGAAGTATTATTAAAAAGTTCAATTTTTTCAACATTTTGATTGGTGAAATAAATTTTAGTTTGTTGTTGTAAAATTTGATTTCCAGATGAGGTTATTAAAAAATCTTTAACAATTATCAAATTATTTGAAGGGTACTCATAATGTTTTTCTTGTGTTTGTCCATAAATATCAATTGTAGGATTAACAGCTTTAATTAACCTATTAGAACTATCATAAAACAAGTCTCTAACAATATTTAAAGGAAAATTATTATCAAGACCAGGAAAATCAATTCCAGTAATAGTAATATTTTTAAGATTCCCATTTACATAACTTAAAGTTTCATTATATTTTCCTCCTGAGTCGATTACTGTTACTAATTTATTTTGATTATATCCGAAAGTAAGATCTAGTTTCTCATGAAAACTATAAACACCATTTTCTAAATCTTCGTCAATAATTGTCAATTTTTGTAACTTTTCATTACCATTAATAGCTTGAAGATTCTCATTGTCACTATCATTACTACAACTACTAAAAAATATGCAAAGTACTACAATATAAAGATATTTCATTTTTAATTTTTTCAAATGTATTATTTTTATAAAAGCCTTTCCAAATATCACTTTAGAAAGGCTTTTTTTACTTTTCACAAAAAACAGTCTACATCGTTTCCATTTTGAAACTCATGCTTTCGATTACTTTTAAGATCGCTTCCACCGTATCCATTGATGTTAAACAAGGAACACCGTTTTCAACACTCATTCTTCTGATCTGGAAACCGTCTCTTTCAGCTTGTTTTCCTTTCGTAGTGGTGTTAACAACATACTGCACTTTTCCTTTTTGGATCAGGTCGATCAAGTTTACACTTTCTTCTCCGATTTTGTATCCTATTTTGCAAGGAATTCCTTTTTCTTCGAAGAATTTGGCCGTTCCTTCTGTTGCCCAGATTCTGAATCCAACTTCATGGAATCTTTCTGCCAAATCAGCAGCTTCCTGCTTGTGCTTGTCTGCTACCGTGAACAAGATTGAACCGTGCATCGGAACTTTTCTTCCTGCTGCAACTAATCCTTTGTAAAGTGCTTTTTCCAACGTTGTATCTTTACCCATAACCTCTCCTGTAGACTTCATTTCTGGGCCTAAAGAGATATCAACCTTTGTTAGTTTTGAGAAAGAGAACACAGGAACTTTTACATACACTCCTTCTTTATTTGGAACCAAACCGTTTTTGTATCCTAAATCTGTTAGTTTCTGACCTAAAATTGCTTTTGTAGCAAGATTTGCCATCGGAACATCCGTGATTTTAGACAAGAAAGGAACTGTTCTTGATGAACGTGGATTTACTTCGATTACATAGACATTTCCATCGAAAAGAACGTATTGGATATTCATTAGACCAATAACATTCAATCCTTTAGCCAGTCTTTGTGTGTAATCTACCAAAGTATCAACTTCACTTTGTGAGATATTCTGTGGAGGATACACCGCAATTGAGTCTCCTGAGTGAACTCCCGCTCTTTCGATGTGTTCCATAATTCCAGGAATTACCACTGTTTCTCCGTCGCAAATGGCATCAACCTCGATCTCTTTCCCTACCATATATCTATCGACCAAAACCGGGTGTTCCGGACTTGCATCTACCGCAAACTCCATATAGTGAGCCAATTCTGCTTCAGTATAAACAATTTCCATTGCTCTACCTCCCAACACGTAGCTTGGACGAACCAATACCGGATAACCGATTTCGTTGGCAATTTTTATCGCTTCTTCTTTTGAAGTCGAAGTTTTTCCTAGAGGTTGAGGAATTCCCATTTCCTGAAGCGCTTTTTCGAACTTATCTCTGTTTTCAGCTCTATCCAAATCTTCCAGAGAAGTTCCTAAAATCTGCACTCCGTGAGAAGCTAGTTTATCTGCAAGGTTGATTGCTGTCTGTCCTCCGAACTGTACAACAACTCCTTTTGGTTTTTCAAGCTCGATGATGTTCATTACATCTTCTTCCGTTAAAGGCTCGAAGTATAATTTATCTGAAATAGAGAAGTCTGTAGAAACTGTTTCTGGGTTGTTGTTGATGATAATCGCTTCGTAACCCATTTCTTTGATTGCCCAAACCGAGTGAACCGTTGCGTAATCGAACTCAACTCCCTGCCCGATTCTGATCGGACCTGAACCTAAAACGATGATTTTTTCTTTATCTGAAGCAACACTTTCGTTTTCTTCTTCGTAAGTCCCGTAGAAATATGGGGTTTCAGATTCGAATTCTGCAGCACAAGTATCTACCATTTTAAATACAGGCATTATTCCATTCTCTTTTCTGAAATTGAAGATTTCACGCTCTTTTACATCCCAAAGAACAGCGATATTTACATCGGCAAAACCTAGTTTTTTAGCTTCTAATAAAATGTCTTTATTGAATTTATTTTCAGCAATCACTTTTTCGAAATCAATCAATTTCTTGATTTTCCAGATGAAGAATTTATCGATTTTGCTCCATTCTACAATTTGTTCCCAATCATACCCTCTTCTTAAAGCATCACCGATGATGAACAATCTTTCGTCATCACACACTCTGATTCTTCTTTCGATTTCTTCTGCCGTTAAAGCTGCAGCTTGCTTAGTTTTTAAACCGATATGCTTAATTCCTGTTTCAAGAGAACGGATTGCTTTTTGTAATGATTCTTCGAAATTTCTTCCGATTGCCATTACCTCACCCGTTGCTTTCATCTGTGTTGATAATCTTCTGTCCGCCGTTTCGAATTTATCGAATGGGAATCTTGGGAATTTAGTTACCACATAATCCAACGCTGGTTCGAAACAAGCGTAAGTTTTTCCTGTAACCGGATTCATGATTTCATCAAGAGTCAATCCTACCGCAATTTTAGCAGCAATCTTAGCAATCGGATACCCTGTTGCTTTTGATGCTAAAGCTGATGAACGAGAAACTCTCGGGTTAACCTCGATGATATAATAATCGAATGAATGCGGGTCTAACGCCAACTGTACGTTACATCCTCCTTCAATTCCTAAAGCTCTGATGATTTTTAGTGATGCGTTTCTCAACAACTGATACTCTCTATCAGAAAGCGTCTGAGAAGGCGCCACAACGATTGAGTCTCCTGTGTGAACTCCAACCGGGTCGATATTTTCCATGTTACAAACCACAATCGCGTTGTCGTTTGCATCACGCATTACTTCGTATTCAATCTCTTTGAAACCTGCGATCGATTTTTCGATCAAACACTGAGTTACAGGACTGTGTTTTAATCCTAATTCAGCAATCTCCTTCAATTCAGTTTCGTTGGAAGCGATACCTCCTCCTGTCCCCCCCATTGTGAAGGCAGGACGAACAATTACAGGATAACCGATTTCGTCAGCAAAGTTTAAGGCTCCTTCTACCGTATTTACGATATCAGATTCCGGAACCGGCTCGTTCAGTTCTCTCATCAATTCACGGAACAAATCTCTGTCTTCCGCTCTGTTGATCGCTGAAAGTTTTGTTCCTAACACTTCCACTTTGCATTCTTCAAGAATTCCTGATTTTTCCAATTCTACCGCCATATTCAGACCAGTTTGACCTCCCAAAGTCGGTAAAAGCGCATCCGGGCGCTCTTTTCTGATGATGTGACTTACAAACTGAAGTGAAATCGGCTCGATATATACTTTATCTGCGATTTCAACATCCGTCATAATCGTTGCAGGGTTTGAGTTGATCAAAATTACCTTGTAGCCTTCTTCTCTCAAAGACAAACAAGCCTGCGTTCCTGCGTAATCAAATTCCGCCGCCTGACCAATGATGATAGGTCCTGAACCGATTACTAAAATTGTTTTTATATCTGTACGTTTTGCCATTTCTAAGTTAGATGTTAGATGCTAGAAGTTAGATGTTAAGCTTTTAGCACTGTTTTTTATTTAGATTTAATTTTTACACATTGTCTTTCCGAAGAATTGAGAAATCTCTTTTTAATTATTGAGATTCTTCACTTTGCATTTGCTTCGTTCAGAATGACAACTCCGGTGTTTTACTTTTTGAAGTTTTCCATCAATTCAATGAACTCATCAAATAAGTAGTTCGCATCTTCCGGACCTGGGCTAGCTTCCGGGTGATACTGAACTGAGAAACAAGGGTGAATTTTGTGTTTCAGACCTTCGTTTGTTCTGTCGTTCAGTGCGATGTGCGTTTCAATTAAATCTGTATTTTTCAAACTTTCCTGATCAACCGCATAACCGTGGTTTTGAGAAGTGATAGCCACTTTGTTTTTCTCTAAATCCAACACCGGGTGATTTCCTCCTCTGTGTCCGAATTTTAATTTGAAAGTTTTAGCTCCACAAGCCAAACCAATTAACTGGTGTCCTAAACAAATTCCAAAAATTGGAACTTTTCCTAGAATTCCATTAATCATTTCTAAAGCGTGTTGGTTATCTTCAGGATCTCCAGGACCGTTTGATAACATTACTCCGTCCGGATCCATCAGCAAAATTTCTTCTGCTGTTACATCCTGAGAAACTACTGTAATGTCGCAGTTTCTTTGGGACAATTCTCTGATAATTCCTAATTTAGAACCAAAATCCACCAATACTACTTTTAAACCTCTTCCCGGATTTGCGTAAGGCGTCTTTGTAGAAACCTGCTCTACCTGGTTTGTAGGAAAATTTGTTGATTTTAATTCTGCAACCACTGTGCTTTCATCAGCATCAGCGTTTACGATTTTTCCTTTCACTACTCCGGAATTACGAAGAATTCTTGTCAGTCTTCTTGTATCGATTCCTGAAATTCCTGAAAGGTTTTTCTTTTTAAATAATTCATCTAAAGTAATCTGAGTACGGAAATTTGAAGGCAAATCACAAAGCTCTTTTACGATAAGTCCTTTGATAGCCGGCTCTATACTCTCATAGTCATCTCTATTAATCCCATAATTTCCGATAAGCGGATAGGTCATACAAACAATCTGACCGCAATAAGACGGATCAGAAATCAGTTCTTGATACCCTGTCATTCCGGTATTGAAAACCACTTCTCCTGCAGTTTCCAATTCTGTTCCGAAACCTTCTCCATGAAACACTTCACCGGACTCCAGTATTAATTTTTTCTTCATTTTTTTATTTAGATTTTCTTTTACTTTCTATTTAATTTTTTTACCACCCCGTCAAAAAATTCTTTGAACTTTTGCCACCCCTCCAGAGGAGAGGAATTTTGTGGATGTTTTACTTTTTACTTGGCTCTTTTTACTTTACTCTTACTTAAAAGTATACCCTTGTTTTTCCAAAGCTTCCTTTAAGATCGCCATTCTTGCGAAAACCCCGTTCTGCATTTGTTTGAAAATTCTTGAACGTTCACATTCCACTAAGTCTGTATCAATCTCTACTCCTCTGTTGATTGGAGCAGGATGCATAATGATCCCTTCTTTTTTCATGGCTTGTTCTCTTTCTTTAGTCAACCCATATTTTCTATGGTAATCTGAAGCGGAGAAACTCATTTTTGCATCATGTCTTTCATGCTGAATTCTTAATAGCATCAACACATCCACCTCAGCAATTAGTTCATCTACATTTAAATATGTCCCGTTGATTAAAGCGCCTTCATCAAACCATTGCTCCGGTCCTGAAAAATACACTTTCGCTCCTAATCTTCTTAATGCTTCTGCATTTGAATTGGCCACTCTGCTGTGTTTTACGTCTCCTACAATTCCTACTTTTAAGCCTTCAAATTTTCCAAATTCCTGATAAATCGTCATCAGATCCAGCATACATTGAGACGGGTGGTTCCCTGTTCCATCTCCTCCATTGATGACAGGAATGTTTATATTTTTTAATTCATCAAAATATCGGTCTTTCTTATCTCTGATTACCACAAGATTTACTCCCAGACTTTCAATTGTTTTCACCGTATCATAAAGACTTTCACCTTTATTTACAGAGCTGTGAGAAGCATCAAAAGGAACGACCTGTAAGCCTAATTTTCTTTCGGCAATATCAAAACTTGTTTTCGTTCTTGTACTGTCTTCAAAGAAAAGATTAGAGCAAAAAACTTCTCCTTCAATTTTAGCGGTTTTTCCGTTTGCAAAAGCCAATGCTTCTGTTACTATACTGTTGATCCTCTCGGTGCTTAGTTCTGTAATGGTAAACATATTATCTTTAATTTTTTACAAAAAAAAAGCGAAGAAAATATCTTCGCTTAATATAAATAAATATCGTAAAGGGCGTCTACGCCCGGTAATTCTAATGATATAAATACTGTGTTATTCATTAGGTGCAAAGATACAACAATTTTACAAACTGACAAAACCTAAGTTTGATTTTAATTAAAAAATCTCAATCACTAGTTATTTTCATTTTTAAATATTATTTTTGTTATCATTCAACATCATTATTATGGATTTAAAAGACAGGATGATTCTCAGTATTATTCAGGAAGACTCTACTTATTCGGTGAAAGAAATTTCAGAAAAGATAGGTCTTACCTTTACTCCGACGTATGAGCGCATCAAACAACTGGAGAAACAAGGAATTATTGAGAAATATGTAGGTCTTTTAAATCGCGAAAAACTGGGTTTGAATATTGTCGTTTACTGTAACGTCCGTCTGAAAGAGCAATCCAAAAAAGTATTGGAAACTTTCGAGAAAAATATCATGCAACATGATGAAGTTCAGGAAGTCACCAGTCTTTCCGGCGAATACGATTATATGCTTAAAATTATCGCTAAAGACATTAATTCTTATAATGAATTTACCGTCAACGTGATTTCAAACATTCCTAATATCGGGCAATATCATAGCTCTATCGTGCTACACGAGGTAAAAAAATCTACTAAGTTTAAAATTGATTTGGATTAAATTTTATTTAAACTAAATCTTTTTCTTTATAAATCTAAAGAGGCTTCGACTTCGCTCAGTATGACAACGCTACAAATGAATCGCTAATAAAAACAGTTAGTATTAGAGATGTCATGCTGAGCCTGTCGAAGTATCTCATCATTAGTTTTAAACAATTTCTCTTGTTTAAAATCAACCCAATAATTTATTCTTCAGTTTATTAAACTGATATTCTATTTTATCTAAACAAAGATTTCCAATACTTCCTTGATGGGTATGATTCAGATTTCCGATTTCAAAATCAAACGCATTATTTTCAATCTCCTGCCCCACTTTTACATAAGCATCACGGAATGAACTTCCATTTTTCACTTCTTCATTAATTTTCTCTACGCTAAAAAGATATTTGTACTTTTCATCTTCGAGAATTCCATCCTTCACCTGAATATTGGGTAATGTATAATTTAAAATCGCCAAACATTCCTTTAATGAGTCAATTGCCGGGAAAAGAATTTCTTTCGTCAGCTGCATATCTCGGTGATACCCAGAAGGAAGATTATTTGTCAATAAAATAAACTCATTCGGCAGCGACTGAATTCTGTTGCAACGCGCACGAACCAGCTCGAAAATATCAGGATTTTTCTTGTGAGGCATAATGCTGCTTCCCGTTGTAAATTCTTTAGGAAAACTGATAAAATCAAAATTCTGGCTTAAATACAAACAAACATCATATGCAAACTTCCCTAATGTTCCCGCCAACGTCGCCATTGCCATCGACAACATTTTCTCAGACTTTCCACGCGTCATTTGAGCGTAAACAGAGTTATAACTCATCGATTGAAAACCTAAATTGTAGGTCGTACTCTCACGATCAATCGGAAAAGACGAACCGTAACCCGCCGCAGAGCCCAATGGATTTTTATTAATGATATTTTTTACTGAAAACAACATTTCTACATCATCCAACAACGCTTCTGCATAAGCTCCAAACCATAATCCAAACGATGAAGGCATTGCAATTTGTAAGTGGGTATATCCAGGAAGCAACACATTTTTATGTTGTTCCGCCAGTTTGATTAATATCTGAAAAAATTCATCCGTTAATGCTGTCAATTCGCGGATCTCATTTACCAAATACAACTTAATATCTAATAAAACCTGATCATTACGAGATCTTGCTGTATGAATTTTCTTTCCTGTATCACCTAATTTCTCAATCAAAATAGATTCAACCTGCGAATGAATATCTTCCGCATTTTTATCAATTTCAAAAGTTCCGTTCTCTATATCTTTTAAAATCTCTTCCAAAACAGACAACATCTGCTTCGATTCTTCATTGGAAATGATTCCAACTTCTGCTAACATTTTACAATGTGCCATCGAGCCTTTTACATCGTATTTTGCTAAACGCTCATCAAAGTCAAGATCTTTCCCTACTGTAAAATTATTGACTAATATATTGGTGGCATTATCGTCTTTCTGCCATATTTTTTTCATAAAATTCTTTTTTTGATGGAAGCTGGGTGATGGAAGTTTACTACCAACCGCTTTATCTTCCTTTATTAATTTGATTTTGTTTTGTCATTTCGACGAAGGAGAAATCTATTTTTATGCTTAAAAGATTCTTCACTCCACTACGTTCCGTTCTGAATGACAATGCGAAGTACTCATTATGGAAATTGATTTTCAAATAAAAAATTTACAAATCTCCATCATCCCTTTTCCAACCTATAAAACTTTCTCCAGAATCTTAATATAAATCTCAATTCCCTCCGCAATTTCTTCGATGAAAATAAATTCATCCGCGGTGTGAGAGCGCCTACTATCTCCTGGACCGATTTTTACCGATGTACAAGGAATAATTGCCTGATCGGATGAAGTTGGTGAACCATAACTCGTTCTGCCAATTTCCAAACCTGCCTGTACAAAAGGATGATCCATTTCAATTTTTGAAGAATTTAACCTGAAAGACCTTGCCGTTAAAGTTGATTTCATCTGTGACTGGATGATTTCAAACGCTTCTTTATTGGAATATTCGTCCGTAACTCTTACATCCAAAGTAAAAGTACATGATTCCGGAACGACATTATGCTGAACTCCGGCATGAATTCCTGACAGCGTAACTTTAACCTCACCCAAATAATCCGAAACTTTTGGAAATTTGAAGTTTAGGATATTCTGCAAATCTTCCATACATTTTACAATCGAGTTATCGTTGTTCGGATGAGCGGCGTGAGAAGGAGTTCCTTTCATTTCCCCGTCAATAACCAAAAGTCCTTTTTCCGCAATCGCCAGATTCATCTGCGTTGGTTCTCCTACAATGGCGAGCTCCACATTCGGAAGCTGCGGAAATAAAGCTTCAATCCCATCAAATCCTGAAATCTCCTCCTCTGCCGTCAAAGCAATAACTAAATTATATTGTAAATCTTCTTTCTCATAAAAATGTAAAAAAACCTGCGCCATCGAAACCAAAGAAGCTCCTGCATCATTACTTCCCAACCCGAATAATTTTCCGTCTTTTTCAATCGGTAAAAACGGATCCAATGTATATGCTTTATTCGGTTTTACCGTATCATGGTGTGTATTCAGTAAAATCGAAGGTTTGAAAACATCAAAATTTTTGTTCACCGCCCAGATGTTATTTTTAAAACGTTTGGTAGGAACCTGATGTTTTTTGAAAAAATTTTCAATTTCCACAGACGTATTAAATTCATCTTTGCTGAATGACGGAATTTCAATCAGTTTTTTCAACAAATTCACTGCATTATTCAGTAATTCTTCTTTACTATAAACAGATTTCAGTTCCTGCATGATGATGTTCTATATGGTTTTTAAGTTCGGTTTCTTTAATTAAGAATACCTTATTTACATTATTTTTTACCGCTCCAAGGGCATTTTCCAGTTTGGGAAGAATTCCTTTATGAAGTTTCCCTTCATCTTTTAAGGTTGAAAATTCTTCTTCTGAAATGTTTTTAATAACAGATTCTGGATTATCAACATCTTCCAAAACACCTTCTTTATCAAAACAATACAATAATTCCACATCATATTTCACTGATAAAGCCTGCGCAATTACCGAAGCAATTGTATCCGCATTGGTATTGAAAAGATGTCCTTTTTTATCGTGAGTAATCGCTGAAAACACAGGAACCAATTCAAGTTTAAGCAGCTTTGAGATGATTTTTTTATTGATACTTTTCTCAGTGATATCTCCCACAAATCCAAAATCGATGTCCTCATCTTCTCTTTTTGTCGCTTTAATCAGATTGGCATCAGCACCTGAAAATCCAATTGCCTTGCATTTTTTCTGCTGAAGTTTGGCCACAATATTTTTATTGATTCCTCCTGCATAGACCATTGCTACAATATCCAGAGTCTCTTTATCCGTGATTCTTCGACCATCGACCAATTTCTGTTCAATTCCCAGTTTATCTGCTAAAGTCGTGGCTAATTTCCCACCGCCATGAACAAGAATTTTCTTTTCCTGAATCTCAGCAAACTGCTCTAAAAATTGTTCTAATAATTCATCATCATCAATTAAAGCACCTCCTATTTTTATGACGAAAAGCTTTTCCTGCATGATTTCATTATTTTGAATTAATTTCATCTAAAATTTCAGAAAAAACTGCTTGTGCTGAGAAAATTCGATTTTTTGCCTGTTGATAAATGATAGAATTTCCGCCATCCATTACTTCATCACTCAATTCCACATTTCGACGAACCGGAAGACAGTGCATTACTTTTGCCTGATTGGTATTTTCCAGTTTTTCGTTTGTTAGCATCCAGTTTTCTTTCACTTCAGGCATTGCTGCATAGTCATCAAAAGACGACCAGTTTTTCACATAAATAAAATCTGCATCTTTCAACGCTTCATCCTGATTATGGATTACTTTCACGTTTTTTGTAAAGTTTTTGTCTAAATCATAGCCTTCTGGATTGGTGATCACTAAATCTACATCCATTTCCTGCATCCACTCTGCGAAAGAGTTTCCAACCGCATGAGCAATTGGTTTGATATGTGGAGCCCAAGTTAAAACCACTTTCGGCTTACGCTCTTCCTTCCAGTTTTCTGTAATCGTAATACAATCTGCCAAACTTTGCAAAGGATGACGTGTTGCCGATTCCAAAGAAATAACCGGAACTTTTGCATATTGTTCGAACTGACTTAGAATACTTTCATTAACATCATCTTCCTTGCTTTTCATTCCTGCAAAACAACGAACCGCAATGATGTCACAATATTGATTCAATACTTCAATAGCATCTTTAATATGTTCGACAGTATCGCCGTTCATAACAGCACCATCTGCAAATTCTAAATTCCATGCTTCCTGAGCAGCATTTAAAGTCAATACATTTAATCCTAGATTTTGTGCCGCAATCTGGCTGCTTAAACGGGTTCTTAAACTTGAATTTAAAAAGACAAGTCCGATTGTTTTTCCTTTCCCTTTCTCGGTTTCCGAAAGAGGGTTTTCTTTAATTTTTAACGCTTTTTTTATAATTTCCTGTAAGTCTTCAACATCACTTACAGAGGTGAATTTTTTCATTTTGAATTGATTTAAAGATTTTCTAAAACAGTTTTTAAAGCACCAATGAATAGATCGGTTTCTTCTTTTTTAATGGTAAGCGCCGGAAGAATCCTCAACACAGCCTTATCATTAGAATTTCCTGTGAAAATATGATGATGGTACAACAGGTTATTTCTCACTTCAGAGCAATCCCTGTCGAGTTCAATTCCAATCATCAACCCTTTCCTTCGGATGGTTTTAATATGTGGAAAATCTTTAATTTCGTTCTCAATATACTCGCCCATTTCCTGAGCATTTTCGATGAGATTCTCATCTTTCATTACATCCAATACAGCAATCGCAGCTACACAAGCTAAATGATTCCCTCCAAATGTTGTCCCCAGCAAACCGTTGCTTGCCTGAAATTTTGGATGAATCAACACGCCACCAATAGGAAAACCATTTCCCATTCCTTTTGCTGTGGTAATAATATCGGCTTCAATTCCAAATTCCTGATGCGCGAAAAAATATCCGCTTCTTCCGTATCCTGACTGAACTTCATCTAAAATCAAAACCACGTCATGTTTTTCACATAATTCTTTGATTTTAATTAAAAATTCAACCGCTGGAATCATAACTCCTCCCACTCCCTGAATTCCTTCGATAATAACAGATGAAATTTCACTTCCTTGTTTTTCGAAAACTTCTTCAAGCTGCTCGATATTATTCCATTCAGATTTTATGAATCTTTCATCATAATTTACCGGAGCTACAATTTTTGGATTATCCGTCACCGAAACTGCCGCCGAAGTTCTTCCGTGGAATGAACCTGAAAAATAAAGAACCTTATTTTTTCCGTTATGAAAAGATGCCAATTTTAAAGCATTTTCATTCGCTTCTGCTCCTGAATTACACAGAAATAAACTGTAATCTTCCAAACCTGAAAGCTTCCCTAATTTTTCAGCCAGCTCAGTTTGCAGTTCGTTCTGAACCGAGTTTGAATAGAAAGAAATTTTTTCTAACTGTTCTTTTAATTGGGTTTGATAATGCGGATGGTTATGCCCAATAGAAATCACGGCATGACCTCCGTAAAAATCAAGATATTTTTCTCCTTTATCATCCCAAAGAAATGATCCATGAGCTTTTACTGGATTTATGTTGAATAATGGATATACGTTGAATAAATTCATTTTGTAGTTGATTGTTGTTGGTTGATAGTTGTTGGTTTTACAACTTCATCTTTTATTATATTTTTCTTTTGCTTCAAGGCAAAAGAAACAAAAGTTCGAGACTGGAAACTTTCGCTAAAAATTATTTCTATTCTCTAAAAATTCTAAAACTTGCGCGAAATAGGGTTTTTCCCTTCGGTTCGACATTTGTGTCGCGCTTCGAACAGTAGAATTTTCTTCACGTTCATAGAATTAATTTTCTTAACGCTTCATTTTCCTAGGTCGTTTTTAATTCGGGTTGTAAAAATTCACAATTGACTTATTGACTATTTACATTTAAAATGCAATCGGTTTCAAGTTCAATCCTAGATTTTCTTCCCAACCCATAGCAACATTCATATTTTGGACAGCCTGCCCGGAAGCTCCTTTTAACAAATTGTCAATCGCTGAGTGAATAACCACAACATTTCCATTCTTTTCAATTTGAATCACACAGCGATTCGTATTGACAACCTGTTTTAAGTCAATTGCTTTTTCGCTTACCTTTACAAAAGGCTCCTCCGCATAAAAATCCTTAAACAATTGCTCGATATCTGAAAGTTCTAAATCTGTTTTTACCGTGGAACTCGTAAAAATTCCTCTCGCAAAATCCCCTCTCCATGGAACAAAATTCAGACTGATTTCATTATTATTAAAAGACACCAACTGCTGTAAAATCTCATCAACATGCTGATGTGTCAAAGTTTTATATGCTGAAATATTATCGTTCCTCCAAGTAAAGTGTGTCGTTGCCTGCAAAGACTGACCTGCACCTGTTGAGCCCGTAATTCCCGTTGTGTACACTTCATTCAACAGACCTTTTTGAGCTAGCGGAAGCAAAGCCAACTGAATTGCCGTTGCAAAACATCCCGGATTCGCAATACTTTTTGCCCCTAAAAGTTGTTTTTTGTTGATTTCAGGTAAACCATAGATAAAATTTCTGTTTCCTAAATTTCCCTCTAAGCGGAAATCATTTCCTAAATCAATCACCAACGTCTCATCTTTTACAACATGCTGAGTCAGCCAATTCTGGCTTTCTTTGTGAGGAAGGCATAGAAACAAAATATCCACCTCTTCAGGTTGATCTGTTAAAACCATTTCACAAATTGTCGTTAAATCCGGGTACAAATCTGAAATCTTTGTCCCCGAATTCGAACGACTATATAAAAAACTCAAAGACACATTCGGATGAAAAGCCAGTAGACGAACCAATTCGCTTCCCGTATAACCGTTGGCGCCTACAATTCCTACTGTTTTCATATGTTCATTCCGTTAATCTGGTGATAGATATTTAATGAATTGCTTACGATTTTCGTGTACCCTTTTACATCTTCACCGGTCCACGCTCTATTTGCTTCACCGTAGCTTCCGAATTTATCAGACATTAAATCATGTTCAGATTCAATTCCGTTTAAAATAAATCGATATGAATGAAGGGTTACAAAAACTTTTCCGCTGACTGTTTTTTGCGAATCAACCAGGAAAGACTCAATATTTCTCATCACAGGATCTAAGAAAAGGGCTTCATGAAGCCAGTTTCCGTACCAGTCGGATAATTGAGACTTCATCATCTGCTGATATTTTGAAAGCGTGTGTTTTTCCAATAAATGGTGCGCTTTGATAATCACAGACGCTGCTGCCGCTTCAAAACCAACTCTTCCTTTAATTCCGACAATTGTATCTCCAACGTGAATATCACGACCGATTCCGTAAGCAGAAGCTAATTCTTCAACTTTCTTAATCGCGTATACCGAATGTTCGAAATTTTCCCCATTTACGGCTACTATTTCCCCATTTTTAAACTCAATTTCCAATTCTGAAGGCTGAGTTTCTTTAATTTGTGATGGAAAAGCTTCTTCGGGAAGATAATTTCTTGAAGTTAATGTTTCTTTTCCACCCACTGAAGTTCCCCAGAGTCCTTTATTCACAGAATATTGTGCTTTATGGAATTCCATTTCGTAACCGTGGCTTTTCAAAAACTCGATTTCTTCTTCACGGGACAAAGCCATATCACGAATCGGCGTTATGATTTCCACATTCGGACACATTACCTGGAAAATCAAATCAAAACGAACCTGATCATTTCCAGCACCCGTACTTCCGTGGGCAATGGCATCACCACCGATTTCAATAGCATATTTTGCAATCTCCTGTGCCTGGATCGTACGTTCAGCACTTACAGACAAAGGATAAGTATTGTTTTTTAATACATTTCCAAAAATCAAATATTTTACGCAAGAATTGTAATAATCTTCCTGAGCATCAACGCACCTGTATTCCTTTACCCCAAGATTCAGGGCTTTTTTCTCCAGTTCTTTTTCCTCTTCTTTAGAAAAACCTCCGGTATTTACAGTAACTGCATACACATCATATCCCAGTGTTTCACTAAGATATTTAGCACAGTAAGAGGTATCCAAACCTCCACTAAACGCTAAGATGACTTTCTTGTTCATTGCTATATTTAATTTCCGGCTGCGTATAGGCAGCTCCATTTTTTGTTATATTCTCAGGAACGAAAAGCATAGCTGTACAAAGACAATTTTTTCGTTCTTTTTTCATTAAAATATCATAATTCACACAGTTTTTACAACCATTCCAAAATTCTTCATCCTGAGTCAGTTCAGAATAAATTACCGGTTTATAGCCTAAATCACTGTTGATTTTCATTACGGCAAGCCCTGTCGTGAGTCCGAAAACTTTCGCATTCGGATATTTATCTCTAGATAATTGGAAAACCTTATTTTTAATTAAAGTCGCAGCACCCCTTTCCCTGAATTTCGGTGAAACAATCAGTCCGGAGTTGGCCACAAACTGACCATGTGACCAGGTCTCTATATAGCAGAAACCTACCCACTCCCCATTTTCAGTAGCTACCACAGCATTGCCTTCTGAAATCTTCTTACTTAAATATTCTATGGAACGTTTTGCAATACCCGTCCCTCTTCGCTGTGCAGAATCGTACATTTCCTGCTGTATTTCACTCACATACATCAGATGTATGGATGAGGAAATTTCTATTTCCATTTATTTATCTAAATTTTTTGGCAAATTTAAAATATAATTTCTTTTAAATCAAAATAAAAAAGATAATTTTATTGAATTTAATTAATATACAGGTAATTTTATCTTTACAATAAATTAACATTTTGCTAAATTATTATATATTTGCTAGAAAGATATAGTTATGGAAAATCAATGCCCTAAATGCAACGGAACAAAAGTTGTAAAAAGCGGAATCATCAATGAAAAACAACGTTTTCATTGTAAAGACTGCAACTATTATTTCACTGTAAAAAAACTCGGAAAACAAATAGATGATTATTATGTAACTAAAGCTCTGCAGCTTTATCTTGAAGGCTTAAGCTTTCGTGAGATAGAAAGAATTCTTGGTGTTTCTCATGTTACCATCAGTTCATGGATTAAGAAGTATAATATTGTAAGACCGCCCCACTCAGAATTCCATCCTGTGTACAAAATCTTAAAGCAAAATGAATTGATTGAATACATGAGCAAAGAAGAAAATATAAAAAACTCTGGTTTAATTATTACTCAATTTGCAGATAAGTACATGTTAATAAAATGGGAAAGATTTAAAAAATAAAATTATAATAAATTGTAAATAAGTTAATTATAAAATAAATCAACACATTACACAGATATACTTTTTAAATCAAAATCATAGAACATCAATTATAAACTATATGATTAGCATTTATATATATTAAATTTCTTCAAACAAATTATTAATTACAATTTGGCTTTCACAAAAAACAACGCCAAAAATTGATAATTTATGAAGAAATTACTCACTTTTATTGGATTAGCTTTAATAAGCAATTCTTTATATTCTCAAGGTTCTCCTGATTATGGAAGTGGATTAAAAGTAAACCTCAACCAGCAGGGCGATAAATATGTCAGATTTATTTTGTGGGACCAGTTTTGGTTAAGAAACACCCAAATGAATCCCGGAAGTATGGTTGGTGGAGAAGCTACAGATAACTCCTGGAGCTTTGGAAACAGGCGATTACGTGTTTTAGCATATGCCCAGATTTCCAAAAGATATATGATTTTGGGACATTTTGGAATTAACAATCAGACCTTCATCAATGGAGGCGGTTCCGGCACTTCAGGAACTGGCGGTTATGGAAACGGCAAAAAACCGCAGATGTTTTTTCATGATGCCTGGAATGAATACGCAGTTGTTCTACCTGGAGAAGCCGGAAAATTCAGTTTATCTTTAGGGGCCGGCTTACATTATTACATGGGACTTTCCCGTATGACCATGGCTTCTACATTGAATTTTCTTACGGTTGACTCTCCTATTTTTACCTGGCCTTTGATTGACAATTCCGATCAGTTCGCAAGACAACTGGGAATGTTTGCGAAAGGAAAATACGGAAAACTGGAATATCGTTTTAGCTTAAACAAACCTTTTGCAACGGATCTAACTCCGGTAAATGTTACGGATCCGTCAAAAGCGGTAGCCGTAGACAACAACGGAAACCCTAATTTTTCAAAAGCCGGATATGTTGAATATCAATTTTTGGATGAAGAATCTAATACATTGCCATTCAAAGTTGGTTCTTATCTGGGGACAAAAAAAGTTTTCAGTGTCGGCGCAGGTTTTTACCACCAAAAAGACGGAACAAGAACTTCTGTTAATTCAACGATTGAAAAACACGACATTACGCTTGTTGCAGTCGACGCTTTTGCAGATATTCCATTAGGAAATGCTAAAAATAAAATGGCAGTTTCTGCTTATGCAGGATATTACAATTATCAGTTCGGCCCGAACTACATCAGAAATTTGGGCATTATGAACATCGCTTCTACAGATCCTAATTTTATCGGTAACAAAGCGATTGCAGGACCAGGAAATTTACAACCCACTATCGGAACAGGTAATATTATCTACGCACAAGCCGGTTTACTATTGCCCAATCAAACGGAAAAACCAAAAGTCAGAATTCAACCATTTGCAGCATACACACACAAAAGCTTTGAAGCATTTGATAAATCTTCATCACAATTCGATATCGGTGCCAATTGGTTCATAGATGGTCATCACGCAAAAATCACTACGCAATATTCTACAAGACCAACCTATACCAATCCTACGGAAAGTCCGAAATCCAAAGGAGAATTCATTATGCAGTTCCAGATTTATTTGTAGAAATATTACTCAATTAACTTTTACAATCGCAAAGACGCAAAGTTTTTTTTAAACCTAATCGTTTTAAGACGCAAGAAAATCAAAGATTTTCAGCAAGTACCGTTTAAATTTTATCTGCGATAAAATCTTTGCGTCTTAAAACATAAAGCATATAAAATTTCCCTTGCGCCTTTGCGATAAAAAACAAAACTATAAGTACTCAACATCAATTTAACTAACATCAAAATTCAAGCAATATGAGCGAAAATCATCACGATGCCTACGAAAATATGACCGATAAGCAGAAAAACCGCACGATTTGGAGTGTCATCACTGCATCATCACTCGGCACATTGATAGAATGGTACGACTTCTATATTTTCGGAAGTCTAGCCGTTGTTTTAGCCACTAAATTTTTCCCGGCAGATAATCCGACCGCAGCATTTTTATCTACGCTTGCCACTTTTGCAGCAGGATTTGTAGTAAGACCTTTCGGAGCATTATTCTTTGGAAGATTAGGAGATATTATCGGAAGAAAATATACTTTTTTGGTTACCTTGCTGATCATGGGATTCTCAACATTTCTGATCGGATGTATCCCCAGTTATGAAACCATTGGATTCATGGCGCCTGTTTTAGTTTTAATTTTAAGATTATTGCAAGGTTTAGCTTTAGGAGGAGAATATGGAGGTGCTGCAACTTATGTAGCCGAATACGCACAACCGGGAAGAAGAGGTTACTGGACTTCGTGGATCCAAACTACAGCAACAGCCGGACTTTTCATTTCATTAATTGTGATCCTGGTAACAAAATCTTCTCTTTCTACAGAAGAATTCGATGGTTGGGGCTGGAGAGTTCCATTCTGGATTTCCATCTTAATGGTAGGAGTTTCTTACATTATCAGAAGAAATATGAAAGAATCTCCGCTTTTTGCCAAGGCTAAAAGTGAAGGAAAAACTTCTAAAAACCCTTTAAAAGAAAGTTTCGGAAATAAATTCAATTTTAAATTTGTCTTACTGGCTTTATTCGGAGCTGCAATGGGACAAGGTGTAATCTGGTACACGGGACAATTTTATGCCATGAGCTTCCTGCAAAAAGTCATGAATATAGAATCTATTCAGGTTGATTATTTAATGGCAACAGCTTTATTTTTAGGAACTCCTTTCTTTGTTTTCTTCGGCTGGCTTTCTGATAAGGTAGGACGAAAAGCAATCATGTTAACGGGAATGTTGGTTGCCATTTTAGCTTACAGACCGATTTATGATTCCATGTTTAAAAGTGTAAATATTGAAAGTAAAACCATTGCAGCTAACGGAATTACAGAGAAAAGAACAGCAAAAATTCACGATAAAATCACAACCGACAGCTTAGTGACTTTCCATAAAGAAACACTGTATACAGACGGAACTTTGATTAAAAAAGACAGCGTAGTTCACTGGTCACCAAGCGGACCTGTCATGAAAGACGGAAAAGTGGAAGAACCAAAAGTCTCACAATCGATAACGATCAACGACAGTACAAAATGGTATCTGGTATTTTTAGTATTCATCCAGGTGATTTTTGTAACGATGGTTTACGGTCCTATTGCTGCTTTTTTAGTAGAAATGTTCCCTGTGAGAATCCGTTACACATCAATGTCTTTGCCTTATCATATCGGAAACGGAGTATTTGGAGGATTGCTTCCGGCCGTTGCAACCTATTTAGTAACCACAGGCAAAGAGGCAGGACACGCAACATGGTATCTGGAAGGGCTTTGGTATCCAATTGGAGTAGCCACAGTCTGTTTAATAATCGGATTATTTTATCTTAAAAATAAGAACAACAATCTTCATGATTAAGCACTGATTCACTCAAATTTTTATTAATTTTAAAACAACTAAAATGAACGGACTAAAAAAAATATTAGGCATACTTTGGATAGCCATCGCACTGGTGGTGGGATATTTCGGAATTACGGTTTTGGGAATCCCCAAAATCACCTCAGGAAAACAGGAAGATCTGGTCTTCGGAATCATCATCTTGTTTGTTCTGATGCCGATTATCTCAGGCGGATTAGCCATTTTCGGCTATTATGCTTTAACCGGAGAGTATTCTGACGATAAAGTTTAAACAAAATAAGTTAGTGATAATTGGCGGATATTTTCTGTCCGTCAATTATTTTTTATAGATCATGAAAAAAAGACACGAACAAAAGCTCATCATCCTGAGTATCGGACTCCTTATTGCTTTTAGCATTCCAGTTTCATTGCTGTTCAACAGTGACAGGGAGGTTTTCGGCTACCCAATGATCCTTATTTACATTTTCGTGATCTGGATGATTTCCATCATTATTTCTTTTGTAATCGTAAAAAAATATGATGAGTAGTTTTGCGTTATTTACCGTGGTTTTGTTTTATCTAGCCCTTTTGTTCTTAGTCGCTCATCTGGCGGAGAAGAAAAAGAGTAAGCTTTGGATCAACAATCCCTATATCTATGCGCTTTCTCTGGCGGTGTATTGCACAGCCTGGACGTACTACGGAAGTATTGGTGTTGCCGCAACAAGCGGGCTCAACTACCTTCCGATTTACATTGGTCCCATCATGATTATTCCGGCATGGATTTACATCAATACCAGAATTGTACGAATTTCAAGAGTGAATAAAATCAGTAGTTTAGCAGATTTTATCTCGCTAAGATATGGGAACAGCAGAAGTTTCAGTGCCATCATTACCATTGTTTGTCTTCTAGCTATTGTACCCTACATCGGTTTGCAGATCAAAGCGATTTCAGAAACTTTTCACCTGGTAACAGAAACTGCAATGTCTAAAGATATTCTAACGGATAATGCTACTTTTGTTGTCGTTTTAATCGCGTTGTTTTCATCCTATTACGGAACAAGATATGTTGATGCTTCAGAAAAAAGGTTGGGAATTATTTCAGCTATTGCTTTAGAAAGTTTTTTAAAACTTTTTTTCATTATTATTTTAGGATTTTTCGTTATTTATTTTGTGTTTGATGGGTTTTCAGACATCTATGAAAAGGCGAGTAAATTTGAAGATTTTAAAGCAAAAAATACGTTCAACGGGATTGAAGATGCCATGAACTGGATGGTTCTTTGCCTGATTTCAGGAACTGCAATCTGTATCCTTCCAAGACAATTCCACACTGCGATTGTTGAAAACAGACAGGAAAAACATATCAAAACTGCCATTTGGTTTTTCCCGCTTTACTTATTGATTTTCACCGTATTTATCTTCCCGATTGCATGGGGAGGAAGATTGATTTTTGACGGACAAAAAGTAAATCCTGAGTTCTACTCTATTTTAATTCCGCAACATTTTGATAATACATGGATTACAGTTTTTGTTTTTCTTGGTGGTTTAAGTTCTTGTATTTCCATGATTATTATTTCTGCAATCACTTTGTCTATCATGCTTTCCAACAATTTAATTATTCCTTACGGGCTATTAGGAAAGCTTAAGTCTGAAAATGAAGCCCAAAATAACAAACTCATTACCAATATCAGAAAATTCAGCATTTTCGCATTGATCATCATGGCGTTTGCTTTTTATAAATACTTTATTTTAAAAACTTCGCTCGATTCGGTGGGACTGATTTCATTTGTGGTAATTGCTCAGTTGGCACCTGCATTTTTCGGGGCTATTTTCTGGAGAAGAGGAACTTATAAGGGAGCAGTAATCGGATTATTAGCAGGTTTGGCAATTTGTTATTTCGGATTGATTATTCCTCAATATTATTTTTCCTACAATCAGGAATTCAAAGGAGTTATAAGGGAATTGTATGATTCTTTTGAGTTCTTTAAAATTTATTTTTTAGGTAAAATTCCACAGATTTTCTTTTGGTCAATTTTAGTGAACACAGGTTTATTTACTATTCTTTCCGTGAGCAGTAAAGGAAATTACCGTGAACGAAATTTTGCCGAATTATATGTTGACATTGATAAATATATTCAAAATCACGAAAACGCATTTATATGGCGTGGAACCGCCTATGTTTCAGATATTAAGAATATTTTGGAAAGGTTTTTAGGCAAAAATAAAACCGAACAGGCATTAAGAATTTTCAATTTAAAATACAATATTGATTCTCAAGCAGAAACGGCAGATTCAAGGTTTATTAAATTTTCGGAAAACCTGTTAGCAGGAAGAATAGGAACTGCTTCAGCCAAAATTTTAATTGAAGGCGTGACAAAAGAAGATAAAATATCTTTAAAGGAAGTTTTAAATATTTTAGAGGAATCCAAAGAAAACATTACGCTTAATAAAAAACTGACCGAGCAATCGGAGGAACTTCAAAAACTGTCTGATGACCTTAGAAAAGCCAATGAAAGTTTAATCATCAAAGATCATCAAAAAGACGATTTTCTTGATTCTGTTGCCCATGAATTGAGAACTCCGATTACAGCCATTCGTTCTGCCGGAGAGATTTTGGCAGATGATGACGATATTCCTTTAGATATCAAAAGAGAATTTTTAAATAATATCATCACAGAATCTGACAGACTGAGTGAAATCATCAATGATATTCTTTATTTGGACAAACTTCAGCACGGAGAAATCGTTTTACACATTCAGGAAAATAATATTATTGAAACCTATAAAAAAGCATTAAATCCACTTCTGCATTTGATTCAGCAAAAAAATATTCATTTGAGTGAAGTTATCCTTCTCAATCAATTTTTATTTGAATATGATGAAGCAAGAATGATTCAATTATTTCAGAATATTTTAGGAAATGCTTTAAAGTTTACTGATGAACAGGGAACCATTCAGACTAAATTGTCTGAAAAAGAAAACCGTTTAATCATTAAGATTTTTAATACCGGAAAACATATTCCCGAAGAAGACTTGGAAATGATTTTTGATAAATTCTATCAGTCGAAAAATCAAAATATTTTAAAACCGACTGGAAGCGGATTAGGACTTGCTATTTCAAAGAAAATTGTACAAGCTCAAGGCGGAACCATAAAAGCAGACAATAGCGGATTAGGTGTTACTTTTACCATCACCCTTCCCGAAAAAATAAAAGAGCATAAAAATGAAGTTGAACAACACAAACACACCTTATGAAAAAGATAATTATTGCAGATGATGAACACAAAATATTAATGTCACTGGAATACAGTTTCAAGAAAAACGGTTACGACGTTTTCATCGCCAGAGACGGAACAGAAGTTTTAGATTTTTTAAAAGTGATGATTCCTGATGTGATTTTACTGGATATTATGATGCCCAATCTTGATGGATACAGTACATTGGAACTCATCAAACAGGACGAAAAACTAAAAAACACTAAAGTCATTTTCTTAAGCGCCAAAAACAATCCGAAAGATATTGAAAGAGGGTTGGAAATGGGAGCTGATGCGTATGTCACAAAACCTTATTCTATAAAAAAACTGATGCAACAGATTGAGGAAATGTTTGAGTAGACTAAAAGATGGTAGAGAAAAGATAAAAGACTTGTACATACCGTCATTACAAGCGAAGTAAAACAATCTCATTAAAGATAATTTTTTCAACCATTAAGATTAATGTAAGGATAAGAGATTGCTTCGTCGCTACGCTCCTCGTAATGACTTAAAACATAAAATTACTATGAATGCAGATATTTTATTTAAAAGAAGTATAGAAGACAAAGAGAATTTCTGGAAAGAACAGGCTCAGGAAATCGACTGGTTTGAGTTTCCTACGCAGATTCTTTCAAAAGATGAAAATGACTATGCTCAATGGTTTTCCGACGGAAAGCTGAATATGTGTTATTTATGTATCGATAAGCATATTGAAGATGGGCTCGGAGATCAGGTTGCAATTGTTTACGATTCTCCGGTTACCAACCAGAAGAAAACCTATACTTTCCATCAGGCAAAAGAAGAAATTTCAAAATTAGCTGGAGGTCTAATTTCTTTAGGCTTAAAAAAAGGAGACACAACAGTTATTTATATGCCGATGATTCCACAAACATTGTTTGCCATGTTGGCTTGTGCAAGGATTGGAGTGATACACAATGTCGTTTTCGGAGGTTTTGCACCGACCGAACTGGTGGTGAGAATCGATGATTGTAAACCGAAAGCTTTAATTACAGCAACCGCAAGAGTTGAAATTGCCAAGAGAATTCCGTATTTACCTTTGGTTGAAAAAGCTGTTGAATTGGCACAGGATAAAGTTGACAATATTATCGTTTACAACAGAAAATTGGTAGATAATCAACATGAGATGTTTGATGGGCTCATTGATTACGAAGAATTAGTTCAACAATCAGAACCTGCAGATTGTGTTTCCATTGAATCTACTCACCCACTCTATTTATTATACACATCAGGAACGACAGGAAAACCCAAAGGAATCACGCGTGACACAGGTGGTTATGCAGCAGCTTTAAAGTTTTCCATGAAATATATTTACGGTGTAGAACCCGGAGAAACCTATTGGGCTGCATCTGATTTTGGCTGGGCAGTCGGACATAGTTTTTCGGTTTACGGGCCATTAATTAATAGAAACACCACAATTATTTTCGAAGGAAAACCCATCATGACTCCTGATGCAGGAACATTTTGGAGGATTGTTTCAGAATATAAAGTTTCGGTGATGTTCACCGCTCCGACAGCAATTCGCGCCATAAAAAAAGAAGATCCGAACGGAGAATTGGTGAAAAAATACGATCTAAGCCATTTTAAAAAACAATTTTTAGCCGGAGAAAGATGTGATGTTGCGACTTTGGATTGGTTTGCAGAACATATCGGAGTTCCTGCGATCGATCATTGGTGGCAAACTGAGTCAGGTTGGCCAATGTTAGGTTTAATGACTTTTGATGAAAACTACAAAATTAAAAGAGCATCTGCCGGAAAACCAATTCCCGGCTATGACATTAAAATTTTTGATGAAAACGGATATGAACTCGATGCGCATCAGGAAGGTTATTTAATCATCAAACTACCACTTCCTCCAGGTGCTTTACTGGGAATCTGGAATGATAATGATCGTTTTCAAAACAGTTATTTATCACAATACAACGGATATTATTTTTCAGGAGACGGTGCGATAAAGGACGAAGACGGATATATTTTCATCACGGGAAGAGTTGACGATGTCATTAATGTTGCAGGACATCGACTTTCGACCTCTGAAATGGAGGAAATTGTTTCTTCACATCCCGATGTTGCTGAGTGCGCCGTTGTCGGAATTGACGATGAACTGAAAGGGCAGATTCCTTTTTCTTCAGTTGTTTTAAAAAACGGTTCATCAATTTCCGAAGAAGAAGTAGAAAAAGATATTGTGAAAACGGTTCGTGAAAAAATCGGAGCGGTTGCCTGTCTAAAAAATGTAATGATTGTAAAACGCTTACCTAAAACACGTTCGGGAAAAATTTTAAGAAAACTGATAAGAACCTTATTAGACGGAAAAGAATTTCAAATTCCATCGACGATTGATGATGAGAAAATCATTGAAGAAATTCAGCAAAAAATCGAGGAATACAGGGCTAAAACAAGAAATTAAGTATACATTTAATCTAAATAAAATTCAAACTTCAAAAAACGAAAGGGATATGAGAAATTACCTAATAGAAGATTTACCACACTATTTTGAGGAGTATAAAAAGTCTATCAAAAATCCTAAGAAATTCTGGGACAAGATAGCTGATCAAAATTTTGTGTGGTATCAGAGATGGAGCAAGGTCGTAAAATATGATATGAATGAAGCGAAAATCACCTGGTTTAAAAATGCAAAATTAAATATCACCAAAAACTGTTTAGACAGACACCTTTCCGTAAGAGGCGACAAAACCGCGATTATCTGGGAACCGAACGATCCTCAAGAAGCAGCACAGCATATTTCTTACAACGAATTATATACGAGAGTCAACAAAACAGCGAATGTTTTAAAGGAAATGGGCATCGAAAAAGGTGACAGAGTCTGCATCTATCTTCCGATGATTCCGGAATTGGCAGTTACCATGTTGGCTTGTGCAAAGTTGGGAGCCGTTCATTCCGTGATTTTTGCAGGATTTTCTGCATCTGCCGTTTCTTCAAGAGTGAATGACTGTGGGGCAAAAATGGTGATTACTTCAGACGGAAGCTACAGAGGAAACAAGGTTTTAGATTTGAAAAGCATTGTTGATGAAGCGCTGGAAAAAACACCCACGGTAAAATCTGTTTTGGTTGTGAAAAGAACCAACAATAAAATCAAAATGAAGGAACACAGAGATTTTTGGTTGGCCGACTTGTATGAAAAAGCTTCCGCAGATTTTGTGACGATGATTATGGATGCTGAAGATCCACTTTTCATTTTGTACACTTCCGGTTCTACGGGAAAACCGAAAGGGATGCTTCACACTTGCGCCGGATACATGGTTTACACAGCTTATACTTTCAAAAATGTATTCAATTATAAAGAAAACGATATTTATTGGTGTACTGCGGATATCGGATGGATTACAGGACACTCGTACATTCTTTACGGACCGCTTTTAAATGGAGCAACAACTGTAATTTTCGAAGGAGTTCCTACTTATCCTGAGCCAGACAGATTCTGGGAAGTCATTGACAAACATGAAGTTACTCAGTTCTACACCGCTCCGACCGCAATTCGTTCATTAGCAAAAGAGAGCACAGAATGGGTTGATAAACATGACCTTAGCTCATTAAAAGTAATTGGATCTGTTGGTGAACCAATAAACGAAGAAGCTTGGCATTGGTTTAATGACCATGTTGGAAAGAAAAAATGTCCGATTGTAGATACGTGGTGGCAAACCGAAACGGGAGGAATTATGATTTCGCCACTTCCGTTTGTAACGCCCACAAAACCGACTTACGCCACCCTTCCACTGCCGGGAATTCAACCTGTCTTGATGGATGATAAACGTAATGAAATTTCCGGAAATCAGGTGACAGGAAATCTTTGTATCCGTTTTCCATGGCCGGGAATTGCAAGAACAATCTGGGGCGATCATCAACGGTATAAAGAAACCTATTTCTCAGCTTTTCCAGGAAAGTATTTCACAGGTGACGGTGCTTTGAGAGATGAAGTCGGATATTACAGAATTACCGGTCGTGTAGATGATGTGATTATTGTTTCAGGGCATAATTTAGGAACAGCACCGATTGAAGACAGTATTAACGAACACCCTGCAGTAGCGGAATCTGCAATTGTAGGCTATCCTCATGATATTAAGGGAAATGCCTTGTACGGATTTGTTATTTTAAAAGATTCCGGAGCCAATAGAAAGCAGGAAAATCTCGTAAAAGAGATCAATCAGTTGATTTCAGATCAAATCGGACCTATTGCAAAGCTGGATAAGATTCAGTTTGTTTCCGGGCTTCCGAAAACACGTTCCGGAAAAATCATGCGTAGAATTTTGAGAAAAATTGCAGAAGGGGATTTCAGTAATTTTGGAGATATTTCTACACTTTTAAATCCTGAGATTGTAGAGGAAATTAAAAATGAACGAATTTAATTTAAATAATTTAGAGCCTGTTTAATTTTTTAAGCAGGCTATTTAATTTTAAAAACTCACATGACGAAAATAATTTACCTTTTAATTGGAATTTTTCTTCTGCAGTCTTGCGAGAAAAAAGAGCTTAGTGAAAGTGAAATTTTAGACATCATTCATTCACAGGAAGGTTATGAAAATTTACATTTAAAGGCAGACTTTCTTACAGGTAATACATTGGTGGATTCAACAAACAAAATTAAAAAAGTTCTTAATGATGAAAACTTTAAATCAATCTATGAAGCTGATTTTAATAACGATGGTAAAATAGACTATCTTGTAAATCTTTCGTACAAAAAATCTTTAGATAGTAATGACGTTATAAAAAATTATATCGCAAAAGATAATTACCAAACTATTGTTTTATTAAGCAGAGATAAAGGATACACATTTCTAAATCCCGGAAAAGGAAATATTTATCAAATTGTTGCGGCAAAAATAATCCAGTATAAAAATCAGCCCTTTATTAAAATGATTCGCTATCATACAGACTTCGACAGTTCTACTGAAATATTTGATGTTGATACTTTAATGATTAAAAACAATGAATTGATGGAGTATTATTCTAAAATTAAAAAACATAAAATCAAAAAAATAATTTTCACGCAGAATAAACTTTTTTCAACCAAAAAAATATACCGGTTAACATTAACGGAAGATTCTCTTCTTTTAAATTCTGACCATTATAAAAATTTAAGGGGAAATTTTTCAGGAGAAGGCTATGCGGGTTTTCAGAAGTTGGCAAACGATCTTAATGAAGTTAATTTTTCAAAAATAAATGATAGATATCCTTTTTGGAGTGATGATTTTTTTGTAGCAACTGAAATCACTTTCGATAATGGGAAATCAAAAGAAATTTACGATTACAACGGAAAAAGATATCTGTGGTTAATTAATTTTTATGAAAAAATAGACACTCTTATGGCTAAGCAGAAATGGGTTGAAATAGAATATCCATCTGCAAAGAAAAATAGATAAATTCTTAATTTCATATAAATAACTATAGACAAAACAATTAATACAAAATTTAATTTAAAAATTATCAAAATATTCAAAATTTAATTGTTAACTTTAAGTACAATTTAAAACTATTGCTTATGTCAAATATATTAGCTGGATTATTTGAACATCACAGCGATTACAAAAAGCTCGAAGCCGATTTAGAAAACTCAGGTTTCCCAAGTTCTGATTATATTGTCTATCTGAATGACACCCCACATCATTCACAGTACCTTGTAAGTGTAGCCGTACAGGATACTAGCCAAACAAACATTGCAACAGATGTTTTCACCAAAAATGCTGTTCACAAAACTTATCTATTTGAAAATATGAGTATTGAGCAAGCTGATTATGTTCATTTAAAAGGATATATTGATGCAAGAAATAAAGCTGAAATCCATAACAGCCCTGAAGTAAGAATAAAAGCATCAAGTACAGGTATAGATTCTGAAGTAAAATTCTGATACATATAAAATTCTAATAGCCAAAAATCCGTAGAGTCGTCTACGGATTTTCTTATTTGAAAAATGTTTATTTTTTTGTATATTCGTTTTAAACATAGGTATTCACATGAGTTACGACTTAGAACAAGAAAACAAAGAAATTCTTGCGAGATATAAAGATTTAATTTCAAATACATACAGAACTTTGGATGAGGAAAATAATAAACTTATCCGAAAAGCATTTGATATTGCTTTAGATGCCCATAAAGAACAGAGAAGAAAGACCGGAGAACCTTATATTTACCATCCTATTGCTGTAGCTAAAATTGTGGCAACAGAAATTGGTTTGGGTGCTACCTCTATTGCCTGTGCTCTTCTCCATGACGTAATTGAAGATTCTGATTATACTTATGACGATTTAAAGAAAATATTCGGAAAAAAAATTGCGGATATCGTGAATGGATTGACGAAAATCTCCATCATGAATCATCAGAATATTTCCGTACAGTCTGAAAATTACAGAAAGCTACTTCTTACCCTTTCTGAAGATTTCAGGGTAATTTTAATCAAGATTGCTGACCGTCTTCATAATATGCGAACCCTGGAAAGCATGGCTCCTGATAAACAGAAAAAAATTGCTTCCGAAACAGTTTACATTTATGCTCCAATGGCTCACCGTTTAGGTTTGTATAACATAAAATCTGAGCTTGAAGATTTATCTCTAAAGTATAACAACCCTGAGATTTATAACGAGATCACGGAAAAACTAGAACTGGCAAAAGAAAACCGTGAAAAATACATTGAAGAGTTTAAGACTGAAGTTTCAGAGCAATTAAAAGAAGAAGGCTTAAATTTCACCATAAAAGGCAGAGCAAAAGCCATCTCTTCCATTTATCGAAAAATGCTGAAACAAGGCGTTTCTTTTGAAGAGGTTTTTGATAATTATGCCATTAGAATTATTTATAAATCTGATGCTAAAAATGAAAAATTTTTGGCTTGGAAAATATATTCTATTGTAACCGATGTTTACCACACCAATCCATCCAGAATGCGTGACTGGATCACCCAGCCCCGTTCTACAGGGTACGAAAGTTTACATTTAACCGTTCTTGGTCCTGATAAAAAATGGATTGAAGTTCAGATCCGTTCTGAAAGAATGGACGAAATCGCAGAAAAAGGTGTTGCAGCACACTATAAATACAAGGAAGGATATAAGCAAAGCTCTGATGACCGGAATTTTGAAAAATGGGTCACTGAAATACGCGATGTCCTTGAACAACAGCAAAACCTTTCTACTTCTGAACTTCTGGATAACATAAAGCTTAATTTGTATTCCAAGGAGGTCTTTGTCTTTACTCCTAAAGGGGAGATCAAAATTCTGCCTACCAATGCTACAGCTTTAGATTTTGCTTTTGCAGTGCATTCAGATTTAGGGATGAAATGTTTGGGGGCAAAAATAAACGGTAAACTCGTTCCTATTTCTTATACGCTTCAAAACGGAGATCAGATAGATATTCTTTCTTCACAGAATCAGAAACCCAAATCCGACTGGCTTGAATTTGTAGTGACTTCAAAAGCTAAATCTAAGATTAAAAGTTATTTGAATTCCCAAAAAAACCAATTGGTAGAAGAAGGAAAAGAAACCCTACAAAGAAAACTTCGTCACGCAAAAATTAATTTTAATGATGAAGAAATTAATAAACTGCAAAAATTCTTTAATCTTAAAAGTTCACAGGAATTATTTCTTAAGTTTCAAAATAACGAACTGGATGCAAGCAGTTTAAGAAAATATATTGAGAGTAAAAACGTTTTCAACAATTTACTTTCCAGATTCCGAAAATCACCTGCTAAAAATACGCTCTATGAAGAGCCTAAGGAGCAGAATCTGGACATGATTGTTTTCGGGAAAGATGAAGAAAAGCTAAATTACAGCTATGCCAAATGCTGTACCGTAATTCCCGGAGATAAAATTTTCGGATTTATTACCATTTCTGACGGGATTAAAGTTCACAGCGACAATTGTCCGAATGCAATCAATCTCCGAGCTCAGTATGATTACAGGGTAATTCCTGCAAAATGGGTAAATGCGGAAAGCTTCCAAAACAGAATAAAAATTGAAATTGAAGGACTGGACAGAATGGGGATGATCAACGATATCACCACCGTAATAAGCGGAGCAATGGGAATGGATATGAAAAGTATGTCTATTGAATCCAATAACGGAATTTTCAACGGAACCATCAACCTTGAGGTAAAGAACCGAAGCCAATTGGAAGAAACCTTCAAAAAGCTTAAGGATATCAACGGAATTTCAAGAATCAGAAGAATGTAATTTTATAGAACATGAATTTAAGTTTATATTTTAAAAAATTCTTCAACAGCAGTCAGTTTTCAGGAATTTTACTCATTTTGTGTGTTGCAATCTCTTTACTGATTGCCAATTCGTCTAGTAGTGAAAGTTTTCAGCTTTTTTTAGATAAAAAAATAGGTACTTCAGTATTTCATTTGGAATACCCGATAAGCGTCTGGATTAATGATGGTTTGATGGCTGTTTTTTTTCTTTTAGTAGGTCTTGAAATCAAAAGAGAAATAATAGAAGGAGAACTTTCTTCCTTTAAAAACGCTTCACTCCCTATTTTTGCGGCAGTGGGCGGAATGATTGTTCCGGCTGCTATTTTCACCATTTTTAATTCCGGAACCCCATATGAAAATGGCTGGGGAATTCCTATGGCAACAGATATTGCATTCTCTCTGGCTATTATTTCTATGCTTGGAAGCAGGATTCCAAATTCCATCAAGATTTTTCTGGCTGCTTTGGCTATTGTGGATGATTTGGGAGCTATACTGGTAATTGCCATCTTCTATACCGATCAGATACACTGGATTTATTTATTACTATCACTAGGAATAACCACCCTATTGTTTATTTTAAACTTTTTAAAAGTCAAAAAACTTATTTTTTATATCATTCCGGGATTATTTTTATGGTATTTCCTTCATCATTCCGGAATTCATGCTACGATTGCAGGAGTTTTACTTGCATTTTCAATTCCTACCAATGAATCCAATACAGAAATGTCTCCCTTAGAAAAACTGGAACATCATCTGCATTTTCCGGTAAGCTTTTTAATCATGCCTGTATTCGCTCTTGCCAATACAAATATCACTTTCAAAAACGGAATGGTTGACGGATTGACCAATACTTTAGGACTCGGAATTATCTGTGGACTGATTTTAGGTAAATTAATTGGCATCAACTTATTCTCTTTTCTAGCTATCAAATTAAAAATAAGCTCATTACCACAGAATAGTTCCTGGCTACAAATGATCGGTGTAGGTTGTTTGGCAGGAATTGGTTTTACGATGTCCATTTTCATCGCCTTACTTTCTTTTAAAACAGAAATTCAGATTCAGGATGAAGCCAAGTTTGCCATCTTGATTGCCTCATTTTTATCTGCGCTTTTAGGTTTTATTATTTTGAAAGCAAGCTCCAAGAAGTTTTCGGGAAATTAAAATTTTAGGTTTAAAGAAATATATTGTAATTAAAAAAAGAATTTTCAATCAGGAAAGATTATATAACTTGTGTTTAGATTTAGCTCAGACTTTAAAATTATTTTCCTGATTTAATTTTCTCGTATGCTCAGCATCAGCTTCCAATCCGGGTTCTTTAATCTCCGCATGATAGCCTAAAGCTTCTTTTTGAAGTTCATCTGAAAGTAATTTTTCAAGTCTTAATTTTCTGATTGCCATATTCAGCTCATTTCCGAATAAAAGCAGGTATACGTTCACATTTACCCAAACCATCAAAAGAATCATACTTCCGATAGAGCCATATAGAACGTTGTACCTGGCGATATCTTTTACATAAATGGCAAAAATATAAGTGGTAAGTACAAATAAAACTGTCGTTAGAATTGCTCCGGGAATAGCCTGTCTGAATCTCGTAATTTTCACCGTCCCCAACCAGTAAAACATTGCCAAAAGGATGAAATAAAACAAAGGAAATGAAACAAACCCGATGATCTTCGAAAGATTATTGACCAGCCAGGAAATATCGTAAGACGGGGTAAAAAGTTTCATTACGACCTCTACATAATACACTCCAAAAAGTGCTAAAAATACGATCAGAATAAACCCGATTGTAATGAAAAATGAGAGGATAAATTCTTTTACATCGGTCAGTTTTTCTTCAGAATTTTCATTAAAACCATTAATTAATGAAAAAGTGCCATTCGTAGCAAAAACCAATGCCAGAATAATGGTCAAGTTACTTATTCCCTTCATATTAGGAATAATATTCGTTTCTATATAGCCTCTTACATCTCCTTCCATATTGGATGGAAATACATTATGCATCAAAACCTCAAAAATATAGAACTGAAGCTTATCATAATGCGGCATATAAGGCAATACGGAAAGTAAGAACAAAATAAAAGGGAATAAACTTATGGTAAAACTCCAGGAAATCGCCGCCGATTTTCTCCCGATTTTTCCTTTAAAAATCCCCGAAATATAGATTTGAAACATCTGCCAAAGTGATATTCCCAGTACAGGAATATGAATGCTGTCAAAAAACTCTTGAATTTTCAAGATAAATCTAGGAAGTTTTATACCCATTTTTTACTTTAAAATATTGTCTATTTTATCGAAGTTTCTGTTTACAAATGTAGGGGAATTAAACCGGAAACCAACTCCCACGCGGAACAACCATTGTGTTGTTGAATAAAAATTCTCATTAGAGCTCTTAATCCAATTCAACTGAAATCCTCCACCAAAAAACCATTTCCCGTTATCATATCCCATTCTCGCATTGGAATACAACCCGACATTAAACTCGTGAAAGTCTTCACCTATCAATTTTGAATAATAAAACTCCGGATAAGCTTCCACTATTGTATACCAATTACTTTTGATTTTTTTCTGCACTCCTCCACCCGATCTTAGAGCAATTCTGAAATCTTTTGAAGGAGAATCATTCACATTTTCACTAAAAATCTCACCCTGATAAACCGTTTTATTAAGATCACTGAGAATATTATACTGATAAAATAATCCGGTACTTACAACGAAAACATCTTTCAGGGGTTGATACGTCATATTATTGAAACTTCTGTAATCGGTTTTATTTCCTAACCACAGATAGCTTGTTTCGCCTTTAAAGGATCTATATTTTGCATCAGGAAACTGCAAATATCCTTCTTCATTGTAATTTTCACCGTAAATCAAACGCATAAATTCTTTTGTATCCTGAAAATACAAACCTTTCACTTTACTAAAATAAACATATTGCCTGAGTTTCGGGCTAATAAAAAAGGCAAATCCTATATTGAAATACTTTGTTTTTCCTTTCTCAGGATCATCATTATTGATGCGTGTCAATTTCGGAGCAAGTGAGAAGCTGACATCCAGCCATCGATAGCGCAAGAAAAACTCGGTGTAGAAAGCATCATTGGGTCTTAATCGAAAAACTTTGTCCTGGTATAATAAACCAAAAGTATTGTGAAGATAACTTAGTCCTGCAACCACCGCAATCTTATTTCTATCCTCTTCCGTAGATTTCTTGCCCTCGTTTTCCTTAATTTCCTGGGCATTAGAAATTAAAGAGAAGTAAAAAAGCAGAAAAGAAAGGGTTTTAGCTTTCATCGGATTGGTGTTCTAACAAAAGTAATGATTTTTTTAAACTTAAAAACAGTCTAAAAACTCCGCAAATTATGACTTTCTTTAATTTATGAATATCTTTGGCCTTGTAACTATTTAAAGACAGAAAATGCAGATTAATTTACTTTGTATTGGTAAAACGGACGATAAAGAAATCACTTCATTAATCAGCTACTATCTGAAACGTCTCCCCAAACACTGGAATTTTGAAATCATGGAAATCCCGGATGTAAAAAATGCCAAAAACCTTACTCCTGATCTTTTAAAAAAAGAAGAAGCCAAATTATTTCTGAATCATATTGATAAAAACGATTTGGTGATCATTTTAGATGAAAAAGGGAAACAGTTTACCAGTCGGGAATTTGCACAAAAAATAGATACCTGGATGAATTCATCCGTAAAGAAAATCCATCTTTTGATAGGCGGTGCTTATGGTTTTTCTGATGAAATCTATAACAGAACCAACGAAAAAATGTCATTATCTAAAATGACATTTACGCACCAAATGATTCGGTTATTTATCGTTGAACAATTGTATCGTGCCGATCAGATTTTACAAGGAAAACCTTACCACAATGATTAATTCTTTTAAACTAAATTTTTAGACCTATCTGTCTTTTAGCCTCACCTACCACAAAAGCAACAGAATTAGCAATATTAAAGCTTCTGATTAATGTAGACATTGGAATCGTTAAATGATTTTCAAAGCGAGCCAACACTTCTTTGCTTAAACCTACACTTTCTTTCCCGAAAACAAGCCAATCGCCATCCTGAAAATCAGTTTCCAGATAGGATTTTTCGGCATGTGAACTCATCAGGAAAACACGGGAAAGATCAGGAATGGTTTCTATCCATTCATTTACATTGGCATACTCGGTTACATCCAGATGAACCCAATAATCTAATCCTGAACGTTTCAGATTTTTATCATTAATTACAAATCCAAAAGGATGGATAAGGTGCAGCCGACTTTCGGTTCCTACACATAATCTTCCGATATTTCCTGTATTATTCGGTATTTCAGGTTCTACAAGAACGATGTTTAGCATGAAATTTATATTGATTTAAAAATTTTTATAGATAAGAAATTAATCTTTTGTGGTTTTATATAATATTTTGGTTATTTTTTCTCACATTTTGTATAATACTCTGTCAAAAGAGCTTTTTCATACCCCAAACTTACCGCTTTATCTAAGTTTGTACAGGCTTCTTTAGGTTTTGCGGTATCAATTAGGATTAAAGCTTTTGTAACATAAGCCTGAGCAAATTTCGGATCAATTGAAATCGACTTGTTAACATCAGCAAGGGCTTCTTTTGTTTTTTTCAATTTAAGATAAATATCTCCTCTTCCGCTGTATAATAATGATTCCGGCTTTTCTGAGATTAGCTGATTATAATCTTTTAAAGCCCCTTCCAGGTCGCCATTTCTTTTCTTAAGATTAGCCAACCCCGTTCTTGCAAAAATATTATCCGGAGCAAAGCTTAAAACATGATTCAGATCCTTCTGTGCCAAATCTTTTTTGCCCAGATTCTCATATATTTTTGAACGTAACAAATAAAGATCTGCATTGTCTGTTTCCTCAAGGCTAATCCCTGTATTCACATATTCTAAAGCCTTCGTTTTGCTTCCTTTCTGATTATGTAAAGAAGCCAGATTTTCATATACAGAAACGGATCTTGGATTTGATTTTAAAGCAGATTCATAAGATTTGAATGCTTGAGGTGTTTTCCCGAGTCTTCTCTGTGAAGTTCCCAGTTTATCGTAATATTCTGATTGAAATTTTTGAATGTGTTCTTTTTCGGCAAGCTTAAGATATTGCTCTTCTGCACATTTATAATTGGCTTTGCTGAAGCATTCTTCTGCTATTTTTTTATCCTGACTATGGAATAACTGAACGGTTGAAAAGGTTGCAAAAGTAAATAGTAATAGATGTTTTTTCATATAGTTTTAGTTTGTTTGTTGATCACTTTTTTTGCGAGCATAGCAAAAAGCCCTCCCAATAAAGATCCAACAAACGCCCCCACCAAAATATCTATCGGAAAATGCACGCCTAAATAAATTCTGCTGTAAGCCACTACTGCAGCCCACACAAATATAAAATAAGGAAACCAATTTAGCTTATTTTTTAATAAAAAACTTAAATAAGTTGCTAAAAAGAAAGTATTGGAAGCATGCGCCGAATAAAAACCAAACTGACCACCACATTTTACAATCCTCATATGGTCTTGTAAACTCGGGTCATGACATGGTCTTAATCTCGCAACTCCATATTTAAAAATGCCTGCAAGCTGATCAGAAATAGTAACTCCGATCGCGATAAATATTAATATAAAAATAAAAGATCTTAGCTTGTAATTTTTGAAAAGCAGATAACAGAAAATAATATAAAGCGGAACCCATATCCAAGTGCTTGAAATCAACATCCAAAACTGATCGAAAGACGAACTCCCTAAATTGTTTAGATATAAAAATACATTTTTATCTTCCTGAATAATTTCTTCCATACTCTATTTCTATCTGCTTACAGGTCCTTCATAAGTTTCATCGTCTGAAGGTTTTGGTTTTTCCTGCTCCACTTTATTAGAAGATGGTTCGGTTAAGATATCTTTTTCAATATCTTTCATAGGATTGAAATCTTTGGCAGCATCTTTTACCTTCTCAATCTCACGTTTAATTTCAGAAACAGGGTTATCTGTTTCTTTCATAATCTCAGTTTTGATATCCTCTACTGCTCCACGCATTTTTCTTACACCTGAACCAAGATCACGTGCAATCTGAGGAAGTTTATCCGGTCCGAATAGCACAACGATTGCTATTGCAATCAATGCCATTTCTCCAATGCTTAATTCCATGCCGTAAAATTACAAAAGATTATACACAAATAAGATGTTAAATTGAATTTTAAACAAATTTTAAGATTTCTTTTTCTTAAATCCGAAATAGGTAATCAAAACACTCACCGTCATCAAGATAAAAGCAAGGAAGAATGGTGCTCCGGCAAACTTAAACGAAGTATTTTTATCGGTAAAATGATAGAATAAATAGGTCATTATCGGCGGACCAATAGCTGCTGTTACACTCATTAAACTGGTTAATGCACCTTGCAATTCCCCTTGTTCATTGGGAGGAACTCCTTTTGTAATCACAGACTGTAATGAAGGACCACAAATACCACCTAAACAGTAAGGAATAAGGATTACAAACATCATCCATCCCTGAGTCGCAAAAGCGAACAACAACATACCTATTGCGTATAGCCCTAATCCATAATAAATACTTTTATAATCTCCTAATCGGGTTGCAGTCCAACGAATCAATCCTCCTTGAACCAATCCTACCAAAAGTCCTACTACTCCGAGTGAAATTCCTACCATTTTTTCATCCCAGTCAAATTCATGCATGGTAAAATAACTCCAGTTGGTCTGAACAGCGTGTCCCGCAATGTATATCAGGAACAAAGCTACAACCAATCCCGAAAGTTCAGGGTGTTTTCCTAAAAACTTAAGCGAACCTATCGGGTTAGCTCTTTTCCAGTCAAATTCTCTTCGGTGTTCTTTATCTAAACTTTCCGGAAGTATAAAATAACCGTAAAGAAAATTGATTAAACATAAAACAGCAGCAGCATAGAAAGGAACTCTTGCTCCGTAATGTCCTAAAACTCCTCCTAAAACAGGCCCTATAATAAATCCCAACCCAAAAGCAGCTCCAATCAGCCCGAAATTCTTTGCACGATCTTCATTTGTAGAAATATCGGCAATATAAGCACTTGCCGTTGTAATGCTTGCTCCGGTAATTCCGGCAATAACTCTTCCTACAAACAATAACCAAATAGTGGGTGCAAGCGCAAGGAAAATATAATCTATAGCAAAACCAAAAAGTGAAATCAGAATAATCGGTCTTCTTCCAAACTTATCACTCAGATTACCAATAACCGGAGAAAATATAAATTGGGTAAAAGCATAAGCAAAACTCAACCACCCTCCATATTTGGCAGCTTCACTTATATTTCCATGAATAAGCTCTTCTATTAATTTCGGAATAACGGGAATAATGATCCCCCATCCGGTAATATCAATTAATAAGGTAATAAATATAAAACCAATGGCTGCTTTTTTCTTTGAGTTTTCCATAGTCTACAAAAGTAATCAAATCAAGAAAATAATGTTATTAAATTATTATTAATGTGAAAAGTAAAAGGTTGAAAGTGAAAGGTTAATCTTAAACGGCAAATTCTGAAACTTTAACGTACAAAAAAAACCTTTCAAGTTGAAAGGCTTTTTTCTTATTTATTGTAGTCTAAATTATTTTGAAGCAAGTACTTCTTTGTCTGTAGTCGACTTACCACGAACTTCATCTTCCTTACCGGTTTTCAAGAAGTCGTAAGCAATTGCCGATGCTACGAAGATTGATGAATAGGTACCGAATCCGATACCGATTAACATCGCAAACATAAATCCTCTCAAGTTATCTCCACCAAAAATGAAGATGGCCAAGATTACTAAAATCGTAGTAAACGAGGTGTTGAATGTTCTACCTAATGTACTAGAGATAGAATCGTCGAATAATCCTGCTAATGTCAAAGATTTTTTCTCTCTTAAATATTCTCTAATTCTGTCGAAGATAATTACGGTATCATTAATAGAGTAGCCTAATACCGTCAAGATCGCAGCAACGAAATCCTGGTTGATTTCCATATTGAACGGCATAAATTTGTGAAGCAATGAATATGCTCCTAAAATGATAACCGCATCGTGGAATAATGCTGCAACAGCACCAAGAGAGAATTGCCATTTTCTAAATCTCACCAAGATATAGATGAAAATACCCGCTAAAGCTGCAACTACAGCAAGAATACCGTGAGTTTTGATATCGTCTGCAACCGTAGGCCCTACTTTTTCAGAAGAAATGATTCCAGCATGATCTTTATCTGCAGATTTGAAATCTTTTATCGTCATGTTAGCAGGTAAGCTGGATTTTAATCCTTCATATAATTTCTGCTCAACAGTCTGGTCAGCTTTCAAAGATTCGTCTTCGATAAGGTAATCCGTAGAGATTTTCAATTGCTTGTCGTTACCAAAAGTTTTAGCTTCAACAGAAGAATTTTTGCCATCTTCAGTCTGGAATACTTTTACTAAGTTACCTTCAACATCTTCAGCATTGACAGCCTTTTCAAATCTTACCACATAGTTTCTACCTCCTGTAAAATCGATACCGTATTTAAATCCGTGGATTGCAATAGATGCGATACAAACAATCGTTAAAACACCAGAAATGATATAAGCGTATTTTCTTTTTCCGATGAAATCGATCCAAGTGTTTCTGAAAAGATTTTTTGTAGCACCTGTCCAAACAGAAAGGTGTTTTCCTTTATTCAATCTAGAGAAGATCATTACTCTTGAAATCAATACCGAAGTAAAGAACGTCATCAAGATACCGATTCCTAACGTTAATGCAAAACCTTTGATTGGTCCTGTTCCGAAAAGGAAAAGTACACCTGCAGTCAATAACGTAGTTAAGTGACCATCGACAATCGCACTTAATGCGTGTTTAAAACCGTCTTTGTATGCTTCAAGAATACTTTTTCCAGCGAAAAGCTCTTCTTTAGTTCTTTCATAAATAATTACGTTCGTATCTACCGCCATTGCCATTGTCAATACAATACCTGCGATACCAGGAAGCGTAAGTGTTGCATCTACAGAATCCATAATTCCGAAGATGTAGAATAAGTTGATAATCATCGCAATTACCGCATATACACCAGCTCCACCGTAATAGAAAATGATATAAGCAATAATTAATAAGAATGCGATAGCAAATGACATTACACCCGCATCAATAGACTCTTGTCCTAATGAAGGACCTACAACCGTAGCCTGAACTACTTTTGCACCTGCAGGTAATTTACCCGCACCTAAAACGTCTACCAATTCTTTAGCTTCTTCCTGAGAGAAGTTACCAGAAATTTGTGTTCTACCGTTAGGAATAGCGCTTACAACATTCGGAGCAGTATAAACTCTTCCGTCTAGTGTTACAGCAACCGGTTTCCCAACGTTTTTCTCTGTTAAAGTCTTCCATTCTTTAGCCCCTTTAGAATCCATCTGCATGTCTACTACAACTCTGCTTAGCTCGTCGTATCCGATACTTGCAGTTTCAACAGCACCATCTACTGGAGCTTTTTGATTGATGTTACCTCTGATTGCATATAATACTAAACTTTCAGTATCAGTTGCTTCAGGCTTGTAACCCCACATGAACTGTGTATATTTAATGTTAGAAGGACGTAAAGACTGAGCTACTTTGCTATTCAAAATTTTATTTACAGCAGCAGTATCAGATAATTTCACACTTCCAACAGCACTTGGACTCATTGATTTTCCTCCTTGAATGATATTCAGGAAGTTTGTGCTTTTAGCAACACCCATAGAATCTCCTTTTGCAGCTACCATTGTAGTCAATGTTTGGAAATAAGGGGCAATCTCATTGATCTGTTGTACTTCCCAGAATTGAAGTTTAGCAGAAGTCTGAAGCATCTTTTTTACTTTATCGATGTCTTTCATTCCCGGCATTTCTACTGAAATTCTTGCCGTTCCTGGTACTCTCTGTACGTTTGGCTGTACAGCTCCCATTTTATCGATTCTCGTTCTGATAACTTCAAAAGCCGTTCCTACAGAAGCATCAATTTTTCTTTTAACAATGCTCTTTACCTGCTCATCTGATGTATTATACTTTACCTCAGTAAGAGTAGTATTTCCGAAAATTTCAGGATCAGCCAATTTCAGGTTAGTTCCTTTAGCTTTGTTTACTGCATCAAACTGTTCGAAGAAATTATCGATGTAAGATTTTGTAGAATTCTTTTGTGCTTCATCAGTTTTGTTTAAAGCCTCAATAAGAACAGGATTTGTAGAATAATTTGTTAAATCATTTACAAGATCTCTTTGGTTAATTTCCAAAAGAACGTTGATCCCTCCTTTCAAGTCAAGACCAAGTTTCATTTCCTTGTCTTTGGCTTTAGTGTAATAAAGTTTTGTGAATCCCAGGTTCAGAGTATCCTTAGAAAGTTTTGCAATTTCTTTCTGATACTTTTCCGGATTGTCTCCTGCAATAGCAGTTGCCTGCTTTTCAATTTTGCTGGCGTACCAAGTTGGTAATAGCTCATTTAAGCAAATCAACCCTAGTACAATAGCAACAATTGTAATAAGTCCTTTTCCTTGCATTTTGTTATAACTACGTTAAATTAAGTCGGCAAATATAATCATTTTATTGAATTTTATGAATTTTTAACAACAGAAATCGTTTATTTTCAGATATATCGGTATTCTTATTTTCATTTAAGATTTAATAATTTTTTCGGGTTATTTTAATGAATTTTTCAAAGGTTGATTGGTATGAAATTTTCATTATGATTTAATACACTAAATATCAAAATATTATGAAAAAACTACTTTTTTGCGCAAGTATTTTTTCTTCCTTTATTATTAATGCTCAAAGTATTAATTTAGAAGAATTTGCTACGGGATTTACCGCACCCGTCGAAATTGCACATGCTAATGACAACAGGATGTTTGTCGTACAGCAAAACGGAATCATAAGAATTGTACAGCCCAATGGCAGTATCAATCCAACCAATTTCCTGAATATCAGTTCAAAAATAACCTATGGTGGAGAAAGAGGACTTTTAGGGCTTGCTTTCCATCCTCAATATGCCATAAATGGGTATTTTTTTGTTTATTATAACGATACCAGCGGAAACATTACCGTAGCCAGATATACTCAAAGCTCAAATCCTGATGTTGCTGATGCGAGTACCGAAAAAATTATCCTCAATCAGTCCAAACCCTTCGATAATCATAATGGAGGAAGTATTCATTTTGCTCCGGATGGTTACCTATGGATTGTAACCGGAGATGGCGGAAGTGGCGGAGATCCTAATAATAATGCTCAAAATAAAAATTCACTTTTAGGAAAATTACTAAGACTAGATATCAATTCTACCGGACCTTACAATATTCCTTCTGGAAATCCTTTTGTGGGTATTGACGGAGCCGACGAAGTCTGGTCTTATGGATTACGAAACGCCTGGAAATTTAATTTTGATACCGTTTCCGGAAATGTGATGATTGCAGATGTTGGCCAGGGCCAAATAGAAGAAATTAACAGAATGCCTCTAACACAAGCAGGAATTAATTATGGATGGAGATGCTACGAAGGAAATAATGCTTATAATACAGCAGGTTGTGCAGCACAATCAACCATGACTTTTCCTGTTGCCGTATATGATCATTCTGGAGGAAAATGCTCAATCACGGGAGGTTATATTTACAGAGGAACTCAATATCCTGCCTTGCAAGGAAAATATGTTTTTGCAGATTATTGTTCAACTCAAATCGGAATTTTAAATCCTGATAATTCCATCGTTTGGACGACAGCATTTTCCGGAAATAATTTTTCGACTTTCGGGATCAATAATCAGAATGATTTGTTTGTAGCTGCAGTGAACAACGGAAAAATATTTAAAATCACATATGGAACACTGGCTACAGAAGAAAACAATTTTTCAACTCAGATAAAAATCTATCCCAATCCGGCTTCAAAAAAAGTTTTTATTGATGGGGTAAAAGGCAAGGATATTTCAATTGAAATCTTTAGCGCTGAAGGAAAAAAAGTAGTAGAACAGGCAAAAATTGAAAATAACAACAGTATTGATATTTCGGGAATTCCTTCAGGAGTTTATTTCATCAACATCAATTCTGGAAATCTGAAATCTTACAGCCAGAAATTAATTATTAAATAAAATATTTCCAGAGCACAAAAAAACCTTAATCATTTTTTGATTAAGGTTTTTTTTAACACATCAATAAATTATCATTGATTTTATTTTGAATAATTTAAACAATTTATAATTTAAAAATTAAATCGTCATAGAGAAAATCCTCGTTTCCGGTTTATTTCTCATCATTCTCAGATCAAAAACCATGGCTACATTTCTCGTAAATGCTCTTCCTTTTTCCGTTATTTTTATTTGATTGTCATGAATTTCTACCAACTCATCATTCTCCATTTCCTTCAACATTTCAAATGCATTTTCCAATTCAGGAAATGAATTATTATGATCAAAAGTCGTTTCAAGCTGACACATTAAATTCAAAATATGCCTTCTTATAACTAGATCTTCTTCGTTAAGGATATGCCCTTTTACAACAGGAATTCTACCTTCTTCCACGATAGTCTGATATTCTTCTACCGTTTTTACATTTTGAGCAAAAGCATACCAGGAATCTGAGATCGCAGACATCCCCAAACCAACCATTAGTTGGGTTTTGCTTGAGGTATATCCCATAAAATTTCTGTGTAATTTCTTTTGAATCAAAGATTGATACAAATCATCATGTTCCAAAGAGAAATGATCCATTCCCACTTCAATATAGCCTAATTCTTCAAGTAATTTTTTACCATCCTCATACAAACGGCGCTTTTCTTCACCACTAGGAAGGTCATTTTCATCAAAACCTCTTTGTCCGACACCTTTCACCCATGGAACGTGTGCATAAGAATAAAACGCCAAACGATCCGGCTTCAGCTCCATTGTTTTACGGATTGTATTTTCCATCGCTTCCCAGGATTGATGTGGAAGACCGAAAACCAAGTCATGACTGATTCCTCTGTAACCAATCTCTTTGGCCCATTCTGTCACTTCTTTCACCTTTTCAAAAGACTGAATTCTGTTGATCGCCTTCTGCACTTTCGGATCATAATCCTGAACCCCAAAACTTACTCTTCTGAAGCCCAAATCATATAATGTCTGAAGATGTTGTCTACTTGTATTATTCGGATGTCCTTCAAATGAGAACTCAGGATGCTCTGCAATTTCCACAGTCTCAAAAATACCTTCCAGTAAAGTCTTTAAGTTTTCCGGTGAGAAAAAAGTTGGCGTTCCTCCTCCTAAGTGAAGTTCTTTCAGTTTAGGTTTTTCATTGAACAACTGAAGGTAAAGTTGCCATTCTTTCAAAACGCTTTCCAGATATGGAATTTCAACACTATGTTGTTTCGTTATACGCTTATGACATGCACAAAAAGTACACAATGCTTCGCAGAAAGGCAGGTGAATATAAATAGAAATCCCCTCTCCTCCATTGGTTTCCTTAAACGTCCTGATTACACTTTCCGTCCATTTTTCCGGTGAAAAAGTACTGTCGTCCCAGTATGGAACAGTAGGATAAGAAGTGTAACGAGGTCCGGGAATATTATATTTATCTATTAAAGAATTCATTTTAGATTTAATTTTAACTGAATTTCAAATTGAAATTTCTTAATGCAAAATTAAATATATCTTATGGATTTTGAACTATGAAATATATTAGGCCAATTTTTAGCAATTTATAATGAGTCTAAATACTCCTTTTGCTTTTTACTTAAAACTATTTCAAACTCATTTTAGCAATTCTATCTTTTCCTGCCAGAACTACTGTATTTCCGTCAACCCATTCACAAACAAAAAATCCTTTTTCATCTGAAATTTTCTTCCATGTTTTTCCAAAGTCTGAGGAATAACTGATATGCTGATCTCCTACGGAAATGATTTCTTTCCCTTTAGAATTGGGTTTAATTTTCACACAAGTAGTATATCCTGCATTTTTTCCGGATGCCTGAATCTGCCAGGTTTTTCCACCATCATTTGTAGTGGCGATATTATTGATATTATCCGCTTGTTTTGTGTAATCTCCTCCAACAGCAATTCCAAACTGTTCGTCATAGAAATCAATTGAATACATTCCTTGAGAAGACTCTCCTTGGATAAACGGAGTATTAAAAGCTTCAATCTCGTCATTTTTTAAATTCATCCTCAGAATCCTTGATACCTTTCCGCCCGTTGCAATCCATAGATATTTCTTAGCTGAAACGATATTGGTATTACTTGCTGCAAAAGCCGCCTCTCCTTCATTCAGAATGATATTATTTTTGAAACTGTTCCATTTTCCATTTTTAAAAACGGCTAATTTCAGACGATTATCTTTATTTGCGTCACTAAATGTATAAGCCAATTCATTATTTACAAAATGCAATGCATCATAAAAAGCTGTTTTTACCGTATCTCTGAAAATAATTTCAGACGTTAAATCTTTTTTATTGATCTTAAAAAACTCAGCCGGACTTTCAATATTAATCAGATAAAAAGAATTTTTGTCCTGAGCCAAAGTTCTGAACTGTAATTTCTTTTCTGATAATTTAATTTGCTTCTGATGTTGAGGATTTTTTATATCAACAAAACCAAATTTAGAATCCGTTCCGCTGTACCAGACTTTTTTATCATACACTTCTAGTGCGCGAATGCTGATTTTATCACTCAATAGAGTTTCCAAACTTACCTGTTGAGAAAACGAAAGGATTCCTAAAAACGAAAATAAAATGGGAAATATTTTTTTCATAGAAACAAAAATAAAAAATCCACAGAAAAATCTGTGGATTTATGTTGTTTATAATTTTTTTTATAAATCTAAATCAGTTTTTTGTAAAGGTTCCTGTTCCGCTTTGAACGTTTCTCCGTACCCTACTTTATGAAGTTTAGAATTTTTAAGGCTATATGCAAAATAGATAATTACTCCAAGAGCTAACCATGCTGTTGATAATAATTTTGCTTCATGGCTTAGGTTCCAAATTAAATAAACATTGATACAGATTCCTAATGTTGCAATAACAGGTAATGCAGGAACTTTAAAGTTTCTTGGTAAGTTCGGCTCTCTTTTTCTTAAAATCCAAACCGCTACACATACCATAGTAAAGGCAAATAAAGTTCCGAAACTCGTCATATCTGCCAATTTACTAATCGGCGTTAATGAAGCTACCGTAGCAATTACAATTCCTAAAAGCATCAAACTCTTTGCAGGAGTTTTTCTTACCGGGTGTACATCACTGAACATTTTAGGAATCAAACCGTCTTTAGACATTCCCAAGAAAATTCTTGACTGTCCCATAATCATTACCATTAATACAGAAATCAAACCTACGGTTGCTGCAATCGTGATGATATATCCTGCCCATCCTTGTCCTGCAATTTCAAATGCATACGCTACAGGAGCTTTAATAGCATCCGGGAACTTTCCTTGAGGATTAAAGTCTGTATAATGCATCATCCCTGTAAGAACTAATGAAACTAAAATATATAACACTGTACATACCAAAAGTGACACGATAATTGCAAACGGAACATCTTTTTTAGGATTAATCGCTTCTCCAGCTTGTGTAGAAACTGCATCGAAACCTACATAAGCAAAGAATATCGCTGCCGCTCCGGAAATAATCCCCTGAATTCCATATGCTTCTTTCATTGACTCTCCTTCTTTAACCATTGTAGCTGCAGGAATAAACGGATTCCAGTTTTCAGCATTAATAAAGAAAGCACCCGCAATAATTACAAAAATAACCGCTGAAACCTTCATGATTACAATAAGGTTGTTTGCTTTTGCAGCTTCTTTTGTTCCTTTGATTAAGATAGAAATTACTACTAAAACAATGATAAAAGCTGGTAAATTCATTGAAAAACCTTCTCCGGTATAACTTGCTGGGTCTGAAGTAAGATAATCCGGCAAGTGAAGACCAAACATTTTCAGCAATTTATTAAAATATCCGGACCACGAAACGGCTACCGTCATGGATCCCATCGCATATTCGAGGATCAATCCCCATCCGATAATCCATGCAAAAATTTCACCTACCGTACCGTAAGCGTAAGCATAAGCAGAACCTTCTACAGGTAGAATAGAAGCAAACTCAGAATAACATAAAGCAGCGAAAACACACGCAATTCCTGCAATAACAAAGGAAAGCGCCAATGCTGGTCCAGCATGATAATAAGCACCTGTACCTGTTAATACAAAAATTCCACCTCCAATGATCGCTCCGATCCCGATAGCTGTAAGGCTCCATTTACCAAGTACTCTTTTAAGTTGACTACTTTTAACATCATTCTCAAAAGCACTCATTGGCTTTTTCGTCCAGATTTTAGACATATTTTATTATTTATTAAAGATTTACGAAAATATAAAAAATTTAGAAACCTTAACGTTTATTGACAATTTTTCATCATTAATTTTAAATAATCAATTTTAAAAAACTGATTATCACTATGTTTAAATCATTTTAAACTGTCTTATTTTTTGTTTATTTTTGATCACATGAATATATATGATCTTTTCATAAAACCCTATGAAAGCTACTCTTCTTTTCAAATTTTCCTTGAATCCTTTGCAGCTGTCTTCGGAGTTCTGAGTGTCTATTTTTCCATCAAAAAAAACATTTGGGTCTATCCTACCGGAATTATTTCTACTTTAATTTATGTTTATATCCTTTTCAATTTCGGATTATTGGGAGATTGCATGATTAATGTTTATTATACAGTAATGAGTGTTTATGGATGGATATTATGGGCAAAAAGCTCTGAAGATCATATACACGTAGAAGTAACCTGGGCTTCCAGAAAGGAATGGGTATATGGAAGTTTACTTTTTGTATTAAGTTTACTCTTAGTAACTGTTATTTATTATTATAAACCTTATATAGATAATCAGTTTTCTATGGAAGGTACGGATCTTGGTTTATATCATTTGGATTGGGGAAATAAATTAGACATCATCACAACTTCCATATTTTTAGTGGGAATGTGGTTTATGGCCAAAAGACGCATAGAGAACTGGATTTTTTGGATTATAGGTGATTTTATTTGTATGCCTATGATGATTTATAAGGGTCTCGGAATCACTTCGGTTCAATATTTGGTATTTACTATAATGGCTATCTTAGGATACCTCAATTGGAAAAAAAGTTTTAAAGAAAAAAAAGTACAATAAAGTCATGAAAAATTTATTAAAAATAGCATTGGGCATTTTCATTATGAGCAGCCTTACTTCTTGTGCAGTATATGCAGATTCCGGATACGGATATGGTGATCCTTATTATAATAACGGATATTATTATGCACCGAGCGGATATTACGGAAATGGCGGATATTGGGGAAATGACGGATATTACTATAGAAATGATTATACCTATTACTATGATAACGGAATGCCTTATTATTACTACAATTATAATAATTCAAGAAGAAAAGTATATGTAGAGAGAAGAGAAACCACTTCACAAAGACCTAACAACGGATTCAGAGGTGGTGTGAATGACGGAACTTCAAATGGTGGTTTCAGACCGGGTAACGGACAGAACAATCAAGGAAATCAGGGCAACCAAAGACCTAATAACGGATTCAGAAATCAAAACAATCAGGGAAATCAAAAAGACAATAATAATCGAGGAGGATTTAGAAACAACCCGTCAAACAATAACAACAACAATAATTCAAATGGCGGCTTCAGAAATAACTCTTCAAGAAATAGCAATTCGAACGGCGGCTTTAGAAACAATTCAGAAAACAGAAGCCAACAGAATAATTCTCAGCAAAACAACAATTCCTCAAGAAGTGGCGGTGGATTTAGATAAAACGATTATAAATAAGAAAACGAACAGCTAACACTGTTCGTTTTTTGTATTAATTATAGTAATTTTGCAAGTTCAATTTTAGAAAAAACACTAGAACAAATACTTATGGATTTTTATAAATATCAGGGAACAGGAAACGATTTTGTAATGATAGACAACAGAGATCTTCAGTTTCCAAAAGACAAAAATATTATCGAAAAATTATGCGACAGACGTTTCGGAATCGGAGCGGACGGTCTTATTTTATTGGAGAATGATGACAAGTATGATTTTAAAATGGTCTATTACAATTCTGATGGTGGGGAAAGTACAATGTGTGGAAACGGAGGAAGATGTTTGGTCGCTTTCGCTTTTTTCCTTGATATTTTTGAAGATAAATGCAAATTCATTGCTATCGACGGTGAACATGAGGCTGAAATACACAATGGCATCGTAAAATTAAAAATGATTGATGTAAACACCATCTCCAACGATGGAGAAGACACTGTGATGAACACAGGATCTCCACATTATGTAAAATATGTTGAAGATCTGGTAAATTATAATGTTTTCGCCCAAGGAAACGGAATCAGAAATTCTGAAAATTATAAAGAAAAAGGGATCAATGTCAACTTTGTGGAAAAAATTGCTGATGATGAAATTTTTGTAAGAACCTATGAACGAGGCGTTGAGGATGAAACTTACAGCTGCGGAACAGGAGTTACAGCTTCAGCTTTAACTTTTCTACAAAATAACAATCTAATCTCTGTAAAAGTAAAAACTTTAGGAGGTGATCTTAAGGTTCATGCTGAAAAAAGCGGAAACACGTTCCAGAATATCTGGCTAGAAGGTCCCGCAAAACAAGTTTTTAGAGGAAAGGTAGATCTAATTTAAAAAGACAAAAAAACTTTAATCACCATTTAAATGAAAAAAGCAATTCTCATTGTCATCCTTCTTGTTTTTGTAGTAGGCGGATTTTTTGGTTTGAGATTTTATAATAAATATTACGGAAATAATATCGAGAAAGACGGATATGTTTTGATTTCGCATAAAGCGGATTTTAAACAGATTCTGGATTCTGCGTCCCAATACATTAAAGATAAAGATGCTTTCGAAACCGTAGCAAAAGAAAAAGATCTTGATAAATACTTCAAACCCGGTCGTTATCACTTTCAAAAAGGAATGGGCAATTCCAATTTGGTGAATATGATAAAAGCAGGAAACCAAACGGAAAATAGTTTTAGAATTGGTGATTTTGGAGATATGTATCAAATGATTGGTAAAGTATCTAAAAAAACGGAACTGGATTCTTTACAGTTTGTAAATGATCTGAATACCATTGCACAAGAAAAAGGCTATAACAATGCAGAAGATTTAAAAAAATATTTTTTCATTGATACGTATAACTTTTTTTGGACAGTGACTCCTAAAGAGTTTTTCAAAAAGTTTGATGATCAGTATAATAAATTTTGGAACAGTGAGAGAAAGGCTAAAGAGCAGCAATCTGGCTTAACAAGAGATCAAATTTATGCATTAGCTTCTATTGTTTACAAAGAATCCGGAGGTAAAGATGATGAGATGAAAACCATTGCGGGATTATACCTGAACCGTTTCAGAAAAGGAATGAAACTACAGTCTGATCCGACCGTAATTTATGCGATTAATAAGCAAACCAACTTCAAAGAATCCATCAAAAGGGTTTTTTACAAACACCTGTCTACTCCATCTCCTTATAATACCTACGCCAATAAAGGCATTCCTCCGGGACCGATCTGCGTGGTAAACAAAAATTCTGTGGATGCTGTTTTAAATGCTGAAAATAACAATTATATTTTTATGTGTGCAGATCCTTCAAGACCTGGTTTTCACAAATTCACAGCGAGTGCAGAAGAGCATGCGATCAATGCAAAAGCCTATCAGGACTGGCTTAATTCAAAAAATATCAAATAAAAAATAAATTTAACTTTATTTTAACAAATTAATAATTAACATTTAGCTTTAAAACGCGACATATCTATTACAAATAATAAACAACCTTAATATTATGACATTTTAATCAATTAATAATTTCATAATATTAAGACAAATCTTTCACGATTTTACATAAAAAAAACGTTATGAATCAGACGGAAATCATTAACATTTTCACAAAAAAAACCTTAGGGCTTACTTTTGTACTTTCCGCGGCAGCTTTTGCTTTTGGACAGGAAAAAGTGGGTATTTCAGGAACTGTTGTTAGCAAAAACAATCAGCCTGTTCCTTATGCATCAGTTACTTTCAGCAATAAAGCAAACAAACTTCTTAGTGATGCTACTCTTACTGACGAAAAAGGTCAATATAAACTAGATATTACTCCTGGTAATTATGATATTACGGTAGAAGCAATTGACTACAAAAAAAGTCTCATCAATAAGCAGATTGCCACACCCGGAAATATAGGCGCTTTAGCTATTGACCCGGAAAACAGTGCAACCAATATAAAAACCGGAGATATTCAGGGAGTTGTCATCACTGCACAATCAACAAAACCTTATAAAGTAGAGCTTGATAAGAAAACTTATGACCCGTCTCAGGACATCATCAGTAAAGGAGGAAGCCTTCAAGATGTCTTATCCAATGTACCTTCTGTTTCTGTAGACACCGACGGAACGGTTTCTATGAGAGGGAGTTCAAATGTAAAATTTTTAATCAATGGAAAACCGTCATCCCTTCTTGGAATTGATGATGGAGCTAATGCATTACAAAGTATTCCTGCAGACCAGATTGAAAAAATCGAGGTTATTACCAATCCTTCTTCAAAATTTGAAGCAAGCGGAACTTCCGGTATTTTAAATATCATCCTTAAAAAAAGTAAAAAAGTTGGTTTTAACGGTAGTGTTGTAGGTTCTCTTGGTTATTATCCAAGAACCAGTCTTAATGCGAATTTAAGCTGGAGAAAAAATAAAATGACCTGGTTTCTAAATGGTGGCGGTGGCTATACCGAAAACCAAAATAAAAATGAGACTGAAACAACTTACCATAACATTGTTCTTCCCAACAATATAGATCCTACCTCTCCTACATTTACTCAACCTAAAGATATTCCAACATATCAATCTCAGGATTCTAAAAATAAAAGTTATAGCAAAAACTATAATGCAACAGCAGGTTTTGTATATGACATTTCAGATAAGACATCGGTAAATCTTTCCGGTATGGTAAGAACTTTCGATGGTGATTCAAATGAGAGATTAAATTCCGTTGATAATTTCTTCAGATATGTACCAGCAGCTACAGCATGGCAACCATTAACATCTCTGATGCAAAGAAATTCTAACGGAACTAATAATAACTTAGCATTTCAGGGTGATTTTGGATTAGATCATAAATTTGATGACAAAGGTCAAAACATCTCAATGTCATTAAGTTTACAAAGCAATAGAAGTAATAACAATTCTGATATAGCAGAATATTTAAATTCGAATTTCGTTCGTGATGATGTATCAGATAGAAAATCTACGAATAAAACCATTATTGGAAAATTAGATTATGAATTACCAATAGGAGAAAATTCAAAACTAGAAGCTGGTTATCGTATCGATAGTAATAATAATGACTATACAAGTGTTGTAACAAGTACTGTTCAGGATCCTGTTATTGGATATTATAACAATTCTACCATCTATAAAGAGACCTTTAATGCACTTTATGTACAGTTTAAGAGTAAAATTGGTAGTTTCGGATATCAATTAGGTCTAAGAGATGAACAATCTAATATTAAAATAGATTATCAAAACAAAGGTGGTGACCCTGCTATCAATACTACTAAAAATTATAATAATTTATTTCCTAGTGTTTATTTAAGCTATGATGTAACGAAGGATAACCAAATATTATTAAACTATTCCCGTAGAATTGACAGACCTCGTTCTTTCTTCATGGTGCCATATTCGAACTACTCAAATAGACAAAATGTTTTTGAAGGTAATATTGACCTTAACCCATCTTATGTAGATTCATTTGAACTTGGTTATAATATTTCTAAAAAGAAATTTACCGTTAACCCTACTCTTTACTACCGTCATTCTACGGATGACAACAAAATGTTAGTCTATAGAAAAGATGAGAGAACTGCCGATTTCTTCACAAAACCAATTAATTTAGGTAATGATGAGCGTTATGGTTTAGATTTAAACTTTACTTACGATCCTTTTACATGGTTAAAATTAATGGGAAGTATAGATGCATTTGGATACAAAACCTCGGGTATTGCTTACTATGATATGATTGATAGAAATGGTAACCCAGGTACTGGCAGCATGGATTTCACAGGAAGTGGTTTTTCTACAAGAGCCAGATTAAATACAACCTTTAAAGTAGACAAAACATTTAGTTTTCAGTTACAAGGATTCTATAGAGGAGCACAAAAATCTGCAAATCAGGATACTCAAGACATGTATGCTTTAAACTTAGGAGCTTCGAAAACAATATGGAAAGGAAACGGAACTATTTCTTTTAATATCCAGGATATCTTTAACACAAGAAGTAGAGAAATATTTAGCTACAGCAGCGACTACACTCGTAGAAATTACATGCAATGGCAACCACGACAGTTTTCTATTTCTCTGACATACAGATTTAAGCAAGGAGAAAAAATTGAACAGCCTAAAAAGAAAAAAGACATCAACTCCAATGCAACAGGAGATGATCAGCAAGGACCAATGTAATCCTTCTAAATATATAAATAAAAACTCCCGAAAATTAATTTTCGGGAGTTTTTATTTATTTTAATTCTTTTTACTTTGACAGTTTTGATTTTTCTGCTTCGAAAATTCTTTTTCTTAAGTCACTTGATGAGAATCGGTGATCTCTTTTATTATAAAAAATCTCTATCCCTTTTTCTTCACAATATTTTTTTCCGGTAAAATCTTTATCCATATAATCATCACCGATGATTCTAACATCTATAACAAATGATTTTAAGATATCTTCCAAATCCTCTTCTGTGTAATAAGGAATGATTTCATCTACGGCATTCACTGCCTTTAGCTGAATATATCTTTCAACTATAGTTTGTGTGGGTTTATTTTTATTCGGTCTGTCATGAGAAGGATCAATTTGTAATCCTACAATCAGGTAATCACATACCGTTTTAGCTTCTTCCAACATTTTTATATGACCGGCATGAAGCAAATCAAACGAGGAAAATGTAATGCCTATTCTTTCTGTTTTCATAGTGTGTATTTAAATTTTACTGACATAAAGGTTCTTTACCATCTAAACCCAAATTCAGCTAAAGTATTATTTAAATTTTTATAAATTTTCCTTTCAGGCATTGAAATTTCATCTTCAAAAAAAATTAATTTCTTGAATCCAAATATTTCTGCCATTCCCAAGTGGTTTTCAATGCATCTTCCAAACTGGTTTCAGACTTCCAATTAAGTTCTTTTTCCGCTTTATCTGCATTGGCGTAAGCGATAGTAACATCTCCTTCTCTTCTTGCACAAATCTGATAAGGAATGTCGACATTATTTGCCTTTTCAAAAGCTTTTATCACTTCCAAAACCGAAGATCCTTTTCCTGTTCCTAAATTGTAGGTATCAACTACAGTTTTCTCAGACTCCATTTCCATTAATCTTTTTAAAGCTGCAACGTGAGCTTTCGCCAAATCAACCACATAAATATAATCCCGAACTGCCGTTCCGTCTACCGTTGGATAATTATTTCCCCAAATACTCAGCTTTTCTCTTATTCCTGCAGCAGTCTGCATTACATAAGGAACAAGATTATAAGGAACACCAATAGGAAGCTCTCCTATTTTTGCGGTAGGATGTGCCCCAATCGGATTAAAATATCTTAATAACGAAATTTTTCGTTGATATGCTTTAGCAAAATCAATTAAAATCTCCTCACCCATTTGCTTTGTCTTTCCATACACGCTTTCCGGCATTTTCAGCGGTGTATTCTCATCAATAGGCATTACATCAGCTTGTCCATACACTGTACAAGAAGAACTGAATATAAAGTTTGAAATATTTCTTGCTTTAAACTCCTGAAGAATATTAATCAATGAAAACAAATTATTCTCATAGTAATCTACCGGTTTTTCCTGACTTTCTCCTACTGCTTTATAGGCTGCAAAATTGATACATCCATCAATCTCGTGCGCATTAAAAACCTGATTCAGAAGTTCTTTTCTTTTTAAATCAAAAGGATAGAAAACAGGTCTTTTACCCGTAATTTCCTCAATATTTTTTAAAATAAATTTCTCCGAATTTGATAAATCATCTACAATGACAACATCAAAACCGTTATTCAAAAGTTCTACAACCGTGTGTGAACCAATATATCCAAGACCTCCCGTTACGAGTATTGCCATTTTTCAGTATTTTTTTTAATCCTTTTGTGTTCCTATTGACTCTATACTTTCGTATTGTATTTCCTTATATTTAAACTTATTAATTAAAAAAAGTAAAAATATCAGAATTCCGCATAATCCTAAAATAATGAAATGATCTGATAAAGGTAATCCTTCCTCAACAGCAAATATATTTACTAACCAAGCTCCCAAAAGCAAAATAAAAATACATCCATAAAATATATTTAATACTAAAATACTTTTTTGTGATTTTATTGCAACTAATATCAAGCTAACAAAACATACTAAGAACAAAAAACCTAAAAAAGCTGATACCAAATATTCACCAAAAGTTATATTAGAAGATTCACTTTTAAAAAGATTATAAGTGTCTACAGTCGAAAAACCTAAAATCAAAAGCATTATAAAACCAAATAAAAGTACAACTCTTGTAATGCTTTTATATTTAAATATCTTTCTTTTCATTAAATTATCCCATAAACTCCAACACAGCATCCGTAATATACTTCAACTGTTCATCGTCCAATTCAGTATGCATTGGAAGAGAAATCACCTGATCCAACAGCTTATCCGTATATACAAAATCAGCATCATTACTTTCCTGATAGTATGCTTTTTGTTTTCTCAAAGCTACAGGATAGTAAATCATTGCGGGAATTTCTTTTTCCGTTAAGAATTTCTGTAATTCATTACGCTTACCATTCAAAATCCTCAATGTATATTGGTGGAAAACGTGAGTAGAATCTTCATCTCTTTTCGGAGTTAGAATATTAGAATTACCAGCAAAAGCTTCATCATAAAAATCAGCTGCTTTTCTTCTTGCCTCGTTATAAGAATCCAAATGAGGAAGTTTTTTTCTTAATACAGCTGCCTGAATACTATCTAAACGAGAGTTTACCCCTACTTCATCATGATAATATCTTTCATACATTCCATGATTAACAATCCCTCTTAAACGATGTGCCAATTCATCATTATTGGTAAAAATTGCGCCTCCATCACCATAGCAACCTAAGTTTTTAGATGGAAAAAACGAAGTTGTCCCAACTGTTGCCATCGTTCCCGATTTTTTTACGGTTCCGTCAGCAAAAGTATAATCAGCACCAATTGCCTGTGCGTTATCTTCGATAACGTATAAATTATTTTCTTCAGCAATTTTCAGAATTTCTTCCATATTAGCGCATTGTCCGAAGATATGAACCGGAATGATCGCTTTTGTTCTTGGAGTAATTGCTTTTTTAATAGCTTCTGTTGAAATCGTAAATGTATCGTAATCTACGTCTACTAAAACAGATTTAAGTTTAAGCAAATGAATTACCTCTACTGTCGCCGCAAAAGTAAAATCTGCTGTGATTACCTCATCACCTTCCTGTAAATCTAATGCCATTAAAGCAATCTGTAAAGCATCTGTTCCGTTTGCACAAGGAATCACATGTTTTACATCTAAATAAGACTCCAATTCATTCTGGAAAGACTTTACTTCAGGACCATTGATAAAAGCCGCTGAATCCATTACATTTAAAACTGCATTATCTACCTCGTTCTTTATTTTGTAATACTGACTTTGCAAGTCAACCATCTGAATTTTTTTCATATATAAATTTTATTGTTTAATCCTACGCAATCATCCAAATTCTCAATATCGGCTTACATAAAATGATCATGAGATGATTTTGTAATAAATTATTTCTGTAAAAATAAGGAATTTAATATCCTTTCAAAAATTTTATTGATTTTGTTTTATCTTTATCCAAAATAAATGCATGAATAGATTTCTATCTTTTTGTTTTTTAGCAATTTGCTCTACATTTTCCGCTCAGACGGAACTTGTTTTTGTTTATTTTAATGGCAAACCGAATAAAGCAGCATTTTATGCAAATCCCTTATCAGAATTAACTCAAAAGTCCTTAAACAGAAGAACTTCTCTTGGTATCGCTCTCAACGATCAGGACGCTCCAATCGAACAGTCTTATATACAAAGTATACAGAATTTAGGCATTCCGGTTACTGATTATTCCAAATGGCTGAATGGTGTTGCCGTTACGGTAAATCAGGCACAAGTCAACCTTATAAAAACGCTTCCTTTTGTGCAGTCTGTACAAAGTTTTGCAAAAAATTCTTCATTAACCGTAAAAATTCAGAACCAAAATAAATGGGAAACTATTGAACAAACCAACAACATTTCAACCGTCTTCAATTATGGTTCCGGTTTGGCACAAATAGATCAAATTAATCTTAAACCTTTACATCTTGCAGGATATACCGGAACAGGCGTTACCATTGCTGTAATAGACACAGGATTTCCCTGGGTAAATACTGGTGCTGCTTTTTCAAGGTTATGGACGAATAATCAAATCAAAGGAGGATATGATTTTGTATCAAAAGGTACCGATCTTTATAATACTTCCTTAAACAATCATGGTTCTGTGGTTCTGGGAGCCATCGGAGGATATCTTCAGGACTCTTTTGTAGGATCTGCTCCTGATGCTGATTTTTACCTATACCGAAGCGAAAACACTGCCGTAGAAATCCCGGAAGAAGAAATGTATTGGATTGAAGCAGCGGAAGAAGCAGATAGAAAAGGAGTTGATCTTATTACCACATCTTTAGGATATGCTGCTTTCGACGATCCAAAATACAGTTATTCGTACACCCATATGAACGGAAATACGTCCTTCATTGCACGAGGAGCTGAGATTGCAGTTAATAAAGGAATTTTTGTTCTTATTGCTGCAGGAAATTCAGGAGAGCAACCTTGGCATTACATCACAACACCCGCAGACAATGCAAAAGTTTTCACCATTGGATCTGTAGATGATGCTAATCTGTCGTCACCATTTTCTTCATACGGTCCAAATTCTGCAGGAATTACAAAACCGGATGCTGCTGCAAGAGGAACAAATTCTACGACAGTTAATAACGGAACACTTATTACTGTTTCAGGAACATCCATTGCAACCCCAATTGCCGCAGGAGGAGTTGCTTGTCTTATGCAGGCTTTTTCCACCATGAACAGGGATTTGATGAAAACTAAACTCCAGCAAACAGCTTCTTTATATCCTACCCATACCGATCAAATGGGGTATGGAATTCTTAATTTTGGAAATTTTTATAATTCAGTTTTAAATACTTCTGAACTCGTTAAGAAAAATTCTGTTGCAATTTTTCCTAATCCTGTTAAAAACATTTTAAATATTGCTTCAGAAAGCGATGTCGTCTTTTTGGAAGTTTATGATAATTTAGGACGATTAATTACTAAAGTTAATAACCAAAAATCTGTGAAGGTCGAGCATTTTGCCAAAGGAGTTTATTACCTGAAAATTCAAACGAAGGATAGAGTTTATTATGAGAAATTTATAAAAGAATAAAATCAAGGGTCGGGAAAAGTATTTTTTTAGCAAAAACAACCCACAGTTGTCAATAACAACCAAAAATAGCGTGATTACAACTAAGAGTAGCCGCCTTTTATCTACTCCTGAAAATCGATGTAAATATCTTTGCGGTATCAAAAACAAAGAAAAATTACACCTATGTTAAATACAAAAATTATTGGTAACAAAATTGCCAAAGCAAGAAAAGAGGCAAATATGTCTCAGGCACAAATTTCTGAACTTCTTTTTGTAAGTCCACAAGCGGTAGGAAAATGGGAACGCGGAGAATCTGTTCCGGATATTATTACCTGCAACCGTCTTGCGGAAGTTTTAGGAGTCGACCTTAATTATTTCTCTGAAAATTTTCAATCTCCCTCCAATGAACAACCCTCCTCAAAACCTGTAGAGATACAAAATATTGAAACTGTACCTCATAAACCTAAATGGAATATGTCGTCCGGAAACTGGATAGATGCAGATTTTTCAGGGTTAAAGAACCTGAACGAAAAATTCAGTTCTTCAAATATGCAACGTTGCAAATTTATTGGTTCAGATCTATCTTCCCTTATTCTTAAAAACAATAATGTTGATCATTGTGATTTTTCAGGTTCTGATATCAGCAACAGCAACTTCCAGCGTTCTCATTTAGCCAATAATCAATTTAAGAATTGCTCACTGAGAGAAGCCAAATTTTCGGGAAGCTATATTTACAATTGTGATCTTACCGGTTCCGATTGTACAGGAATGACAATACATTCCGGCGGTTTCGAAAAAAACACAATGATCAATACGATATGGAATCGCACATCCTTTGTTGAAACTCATCTCAATGATATTATTTTTGAAGGCACAGTAGAAGATTGCTCTTTTGAAAATTGCTCATTTAAAAAAGTAACTTTTCAAAATGCTAAACTTGTCAACACCTTTTTTAAATGCAAAAACCTGAAAAATATTCATTTTGTTGATTGCCACGCTGACCGCATAACCTATGAATTTTTGAAAAGTGGTAAAGCAGACCTAAACGGAATTACTTTACTGAATACATAAATTTAAATCAATAAAAAAGCCTGTTCTCATGTTGAACAGGCTTTTATTTTTTAAGCTGAGTTTCGACTCGCATTAATATTTCCGAACAAAGATCGTGTCACCAGTTTTCCATATGCTTCCACATCACCTTCGCCTTTTTGAATTTTCATTAAAGCATACTGTTGAATACTCAGTAACGGAAGAACAATTTTCTCGCGAATCATCACGGATTTTCTGGATAATGGATCTTCTTCCTGAAGCATTGTAAACCCTGTCAATTCAAGCATTGTTTCTTTAGACAATTGATATTCTTCAAATAAAACATTCCAAAATGCTCCAAATTTCGGATTATCCTTGATATAGGAAGTCAATGGAAAATACGATTTATTCATACTCATCATTGAGTTTAAAACTAAAGTTTTAAAGAAATCCGAACCTTTGTACAATTCTTTCACTTCTTCAAATCTTCCTTGTTCTTTCATCTGCTGTATAGCAAACCCAAATCCAAAGAATCCGGGAACATTTTGTTTTAACTGCGACCATGATCCAACGAAAGGAATTGCCCTCAAATCTTCAAATTTCAACTCATTTCCGCCCCCTCTTTTTGACGGACGGCTACCAATATTGGTTTTTCCGTAATATTCGAGCGTACTCATTTCCTGAAGATAAGGAACAAACATCGGATGGGCTTTCAGATCTGAGTATTTCTGATAACTGATATTCGCCAACTCAATAATTAACGCTCTTTCTTTTTCTGTAAGATCTTTTTTAGCGTTTTTAAAGACATCATTCTCCACTCCAGCTGTTAGAAGCTGTTCGAAATTGTATTTTGCCTGTTCTTTATTTCCAAAAATACTGGTAATCGTTTGTCCCTGAATCGTTAATTCGATCTTATTATTGGCGATTGTTTTGCCTTGAGAAGCATAGAAATCGTGGGTTTTTCCGCCTCCTCTTGCGGGTGGTCCTCCTCTACCATCAAAAAACACTACTTTAATTCCGTTTTGTTCGGAAAGTTTTGTAAGAACTTCTTTAGCTTTATAAATCTCCCAGTTTGCTTTCAGATAACCTCCGTCTTTTGTTCCATCTGAAAAACCAAGCATTATCGTTTGCTGATTTCCTCTCTTTTCAAGATGTTTTTTATAAACCGGATTCTGATACAATTCACTCATTACCTTTTCAGCATTATCCAACCCTTCCATGGTTTCAAAAAGCGGAACGATATCCATATTAATATCTTCGTCCTGATACCCACAGATTTTGAAGAATGCATATACATTCATTACATCTTTTACAGCATCCGAATTTGAAATAATATAACGATTCATTCCTCTCAAGCCATTCATCTGCTGAATTTCTGTAATTTGAGAAACCGTGAGAAGAGTGTCTTTTACAATATCATCAAAATCATCCGGATTTACTTTTTCTGAAATTTGGATCAATTTGTTAAACTTATCCTCATTACTTGCTTCAATATTTCCATACACTTTCGCAAACACTTCATCAATCACCTTCTGATGAATTCTGCTATCCTGTCTTACATCCAATGTTGCGAAGTGCGTTCCGAAAATTTTAACTCGATCTTTAAACTCCGTCAATAAATTGATAAATAAGGAATTGTGCTGCGTAACCAGAATTTCTTCCGCTTCATTCAATCTTTTAATAATATCTTCTGCCTCAATTTTTTCATTTCTGAAAATAGCGGTATATAATTCTGTACTCAACACTCCCAATACTTCGGACACTCCTCTGAAACTTAATCTTCTTCTGACCAATTTAAGATTATTGTAATACGCTTTCAAAATAGCAGATCTCAATTCTTCTGCTACTCGTTTTGTTACTTCAGCAGTTACAAAAGGATTTCCATCTCGGTCACCTCCCGGCCAAAAGCCTAACTGAATCAGATCTTCATGAAGATGAAAATGATCGTTTCCAAATGCAGATTTTATTTTAGTAAAAAGTTCTCCTATCGTATCATAATACACATATCGTAAATAATAAATGATACTCATCGCCTCATCAATAGGAGTCGGTTTCTCTTTATTTACAAAAGGTGTTTTTCCTAATTGCTGCAGCAACATGTCAATATTGGTGATAGAATCTGTTGTAATTGCATTTCTCAAATCATGAAGGATTCTCTGTACCGAATTAGGATAAAACTGGGTAGGATGCGCAGTAAAAACGACCTTCACTGTAAAATCCTTTAATTTTTTCCGTACCTCTTCAAGCTTATGATCCTGCAATGAACGTTCAAATAGATTAGTTACTGTTCCGTTATCACTTTCGGAATGAAGCACAGGAAAGGCTGCATCCTCAATGCTATCGAATAATACTACCTGTCGCTCAATATATTGTATAATCTTAAAAAGCAGTTCAAGTTTCTGCTCGTCTGTCTGTAAGTCGGTATGATGTTTAAAAAATTCTTCTAAGATTTCTTCAGGAGTTTTTCCTGCTTCATACCCTGTTTTGCTTTCTTCATATAAAAACGGAAGAAGCATCCCAATATTGGTCATCTTATCATAAGGCAAACTCATAAATAATGAATTGTAGATCTGGAACTTATTTTCCACCATCTGCCTGAATTTTTCTGTGCGTTGGTCGTGTATCATATAACAAATGTAGGAGATTTTGGTCTGAATTAATCCTGTTTTTACATTAAAAATAATTAAATTTCATGAAGATCATTACAATTTAACAGAGTCCCAAATATCACGAAATGGAAATATTTTTTATGAATCTAGAGTAAATTAAGTTTATATGTATCTTCGCAAAAAACTATAATCATACATGAAATTTGGAATCATTTTTTACGCAATCTTAGGAATTTTAGCTTTTTTAATAGGTGTTTATTTATTACAATATTTTATTCCCCTTTCATTTATTTTCTTTATTGGTACTTTTATTAATGGGGTTTTTATTCATAGAGAATACTCTATTCATAGGGATGAAAAAATTGAATATGATGACAATACACTTCCAGAAGAAGTTATTATTAAATATTCGCGTTCAGGCAGAATTGTTGCTATTGCGACTTATAGTATTTTTATGATTTTGGGGGTATTTTTTCTTTTAGGTCTTAAATTCAAACTCAACGGAACAGTAATATTTATGTTGATTATACTTAGCACATTTACAGGTTATTTTATTTTTAAAATTATTACTGAAATAAAAAAAATATCCCAAATCATCATTTGTATTAATGGAAAAGGATTACCAACCTGAAAGTAATTATTTATATTTTTTTCATAACAGCGAAAAAATAGAAATTAATGTTGATGATTTTGATATTACGGATTATCAACTTGCACAAGTTTTGAAAATATTTAGGAGTCGCTCTAATAATTCAGGTCCATTCTAATTTTGATTACATGGCATTAATGATTAATTTTACTTTTCACAGAAATTAATCCAATGAAAAAAATATTCATATTCCTTCTCATAGCATTTCTTTTCACCGCTTGTGGTGACGATTGTTATAATGCTCCTCAACCGATCGTTTTTGAATTTGTTAATTCCAATGGTGAAAACCTGATTACCAACGGAACTCTAGCCTCATATTCGGTTGTGGAAGAGAACCAAACCACGATACAACTGACCAAAACTTCCGATGATAAGGTCATCTTAGAAAATGTGGGTGCTTATAATGGTACAAAAAACTACAAATTCAATTCTAATCTTAAAAATTTTGATTTTGCAATTCAGTCATCGGAATTTAAAGGAGGCTGTGATGGCTATCAAATTAATAAACTAACGTTTACGGGAGTCAACATCGATGTAACAGATGAAAAAGGATATTACAAAATTGTATTCAAATAGTTTAATTGGTATTAATTCATCAGAGAAAATATTTATGCGAATTATTTTAATCATTGCTTGTTTGTTACCAGGTTTATTCCTTTCCCAACTTACAGTTCCGTCTGATTTCAAAAAAATTCCCGAAATCTTAGACAATACGGAGCTACTCTACCCTTTTATGTTTCCTGATAAAAAATATGAGTATTGGTCTGTATTTCATAACAATCCGGATCCTGATAAAGCCATCATTTATGAAAGTCAGACGCCGGAATATATGACCATTAACGATCCCGCTCCGGAAAAAGGTTTTTTCCAGAAATGCTTAGGTGAAAATTGTTTTACTTTCCTTATTGCCTGCGAAAATAGTCAGTCTAAATATTTCTCGACCGAGCAGCAGCTTAGAAACTTTATTGGCTTTATTGATAATCTTCCGGAGGCTATTTTAGTGGCTCAAACCTATGGTTTTGTATTTGATTCTTCTGACATCTCAGGCGGAGCTTATAAAATTGAAGATCATTACATTACCATGTATCTTTCAAAATCAAAAAATTGTCCGCCTACAAAAGAATCATTTCTAGTTAAAATTAACCGAAAAACCGGGAAAATTGACTCAAAAAGTAAAGGAATTTATTTTAAAAGCAGTGATTGCCAATAGCAGTTATTACCTGAATAAAATATCATAATCTAAGATAAAAGCAAACTATTTTTCCATATTCACCAACATTAACTGAATTTAATTTTGTTTTTCTACTTGTTTTTTAATAGTTTCGTTTTTACTATTTTACAAAAACTATGAAAAACCAAAAATTCAAAGAATTAACACTTGAGCAGCTCTATGCCCAGAAAAAAAAAGTACAAGGAATTACCATTGGTATAGCTATCCTTTTGCTGATTGCTTTTTGTATCCTTTTTTATCTGGCTGTTTCCACTAAAAAATTTGCTCTCCTGACTCCTGCTATTGGCAGTTTCATTACTTTACTCCCTACTCTCATCGTACTTACACAAATCAATCAGGAAATAAAGTCCAGAAATCTTCAATAGTAAAACCTCTAAAAGCTTTTCAACATGGAATCAAATTGTCTCAACTGTAGTCAACCCATTACAACAAATTTTTGTGGGAATTGTGGACAAAAAAAATATAAAAGAATCGATAGAAAGTATATTTGGGATGAAGTACAATATACTTTTATTCATACCAATAAAGGTTTTTTATATTCCGTAAAAAATATCCTCAAAAACCCGGGGAAAACTGCCCGTGAATTTATTGACGGAAATAGAGTCAATCATTACAAACCGATTTTATTAGCATTTGTATTAAGTGGTATTTCGGCATTTATTTCCTATAAAATATTAGGAATGGCAGATGTTATTGTGAAATATTTTCAAAGTGAAAAATATGCTGCTGCTGCCAATTCTCAATTCATGCATGATTATATGTCGGTTGTAACGTCGTATAATTCTTTTATCATGCTGTTATCTATTCCGTTTTTCTCTTTTTTCACCTATTTATCCTTCAAAAAATGGGGGCATAATTACTATGAACATATTGTAATCAATTCTTATGTTCTTTCATTTTACACCCTGTCACTTATTGTATTATTCTATCCTATATTATTCTTTTTAAAAGACCATCCGGCTACATTTTACAATGTCAGTATGATTTCTTTACTTTTAACACCGCTATTATTGGTCTTTTTTTTCAAAGAGTTTTATAACGACAAACCTTTAAAGGCTGTTATTTTACGAGTTTTAGCTTTGATTGGCCTAATCATAGTTGGTGTAATTATTCTTTTTATAGGCGTTATTATTTTAGGGGTTATTATGGCCATGCTAAAAGGCCCTGAAGCACTTGAATATCTCGCTCCTAAAAAACATTAAATGGAAAAGAAGTGATACCAGTTGTTTATAGTTTAGAAGAAATAAAAGCAAAATTTCAATAGGTATATCTTAAAATAATCATTGGAATTTTAAAATAATCTTAACTTATTTTTGAGAAAGCATTCCGTACATTTGGGTTACAAAAAATGTAAGAACAATGCTTAATTTTGAGTTTAAAAACCCAACAAAAATACTATTCGGAAAAGGTGAAATTGCTAAGATTTCAAACGAAATTCCTAAAGATGCAAAAATATTAATGATCTACGGAGGCGGAAGCATCAAAAACAACGGTGTTTACGATCAGGTGAAAGAAGCTTTAAATGATCATGATGTATACGAATTCGGAGGTGTTCCTGCTAATCCTGAATATGAAGTTTTAATGAATGCCTTACAATCTATTAAAGACAAAGGCATCACTTTTCTATTGGCAGTTGGCGGCGGTTCTGTAATTGACGGAACAAAATTCCTTTCTGCTGCAGCCAATTACAATGGTGAACCTTGGGATATTCTGAAAAAATCGGTAAGAACTTTTGAAGGAGAAGGAATGCCTTTCGGAAGTATTTTAACATTACCGGCAACAGGTTCCGAAATGAATTCAGGATATGTTATTTCAAGAAGAGAAACCAATGAAAAACTTTCTTCCGGAGGTCCCGGACTTTTTCCACAATTCTCTGTTTTAGATCCGGAAGTGGTAAGATCTATTCCTAAAAACCAACTCGTAAACGGATTAACGGATGCTTATACTCATGTGTTGGAACAATATATGACCGCTCCGTCTTCTGCAGATTTACAGGAAAGAATTGCTGAAAGTATATTGATCAGCCTGCAGGAAACCGCTCCAAAAGTATTGTCTGATGAATTTAATTATGAAGCAGCTGGCAACTTTATGTGGTGCTGTACAATGGCTCTTAACGGATTAATTCAGAAAGGCGTGATTACAGACTGGGCAGTTCATGCAATGGGACATGAATTAACCGCATATTTCGGAATTGACCACGCAAGAACATTAGCTATCATAGCTCCTTCACATTACCGTTATAATTTTGAAACTAAAAAAGGTAAACTGGCTCAGTATGCAGAAAGAGTTTGGGGAATCAAAGAAGGTTCTCTAGAAGAAAAAGCAGAGCTTGGAATTAAAAAACTGGAAGAGTTCTTCCATAGCTTAGATATCCAGACTAAACTTTCAGAATATACAGAAGATTATAAGGGAACTGCTGAAAAAGTAGAAAAAGCTTTCACAGACAGAAACTGGATAGGTTTAGGAGAATACAAAAAGCTGACTCCACAAGATGCTTATAAAATTGTAGAAATGAGTTATTAATAAGCTAGAGGCTTAAAGTTGGATGATGGAGGTTTATTTTATGGGGTTAAAAAATATTAACTGGTATATAATAATAGACTTCCTGCATCCATCTTCCAACCAAAATTAGTTTTTTTACAAACATTCATTTAAAAAACCTTTATTTCATTACTGATATTACAAATTTATTTATATTTTAGCACATTCTTAAATTTGTGAAAATGAAAAAACAGCTACTTTTATTTGCCTTTTCAGCTTTGGCGCTTACTTCTTGTGAAGACGATGATATGCAAGCATATGAATTAGATACTCTAAAAGGAGATTGGAAGACAAGTAAAACGGAAATTGTATCAGGAAAAGATAATAAAACTGTTCTTTTAACTACCCCTGTAACTGGATGCAGTACAAAAGATATTACTTCTTTTAGTATTGACTACTCTACTTCATATACCTATTACGGAGGTACAGGTGCAGATTGTAAAGTTAATGGTAAAAGTGAAGGTAAATATACTTATGACACAGAAACTAAACTTCTTAACATAAAGTATAACAATGATAATAACCGACCATATAAGGTAGAGATTTTATCAAGCTCTGAACTTAAAGTTTTAGAATTATTCAACGCTTATGATTATAACGGAGACGGAGTAAACGATCTCGTTTACACATCATACAAAAGATAACAAATACACTAACTCCCGAAAAAACGGGAGTTTTTTTATACCTTTATCCTACAAAATTAGAAACAATGAAGAAGATGTTATCAGCATTCTTATTGCTGACTTTTGCCCTTTTCTTTTCTCAGGAAAAAAAGCCCATGTTCTGGCAAGACATTCAAAATTTCAAAAAATTAGATCAGGAAAATCCTCCACCTCAAGATGCCATTCTTTTGATAGGAAGTTCATCTTTCACAAAATGGACGGATATTGCAACTTATTTTCCGACCAAAACAATTATTAACAGAGGTTTTGGCGGTTCTAGACTGACCGATCTTAATTATTTTGCAGATGACCTTTTAAACTATCATCCTAAACAGATTATTATTTATTGTGGTGAAAACGATTTTGCTGATGATGATAAGCTAAAAGCTGATGTTGTCGTTCAAAGATTTAAAAAGTTCTACCAAAAAGTTCGTCAGAAATTCCCAAAGATAGAAGTTGATTATATTTCGATAAAGTATTCGCCAAGCAGAGAAAAGCTATGGCCACAAATGAAGGAAGCCAATAAAAAAATTGCTAAATTCATGAAAAAACAAAAGAATTCAGAATTTATAGACATTACAGGCGTTATGAATGATGCAAATGGCAAAATCCGAAATGAACTTTTTGTAGAAGATAGGTTACATATGACACCTGAAGGTTATAAACTTTGGACTTCTGTCATGAATCCTTATATGAAATAAATTTTAACTATGATAAAAAAACGAATAACCATTTTAATTCCAATTTTCATTTGCACTTTGCTTTTTGGGCAGAAAGAAAAAGATAAACTCCCGACAGAGTCTGAAATTCTAAAAGAAATTTCTGAAAAAGCTTGTAAATGTATTGATTCAATAAATGGATATAATAAAATAAAAGATTCTATAAACAAGGAGATTAGTTCATGTATTGATAAAAATGTACTTGTATATTCTATGAGTAAAAATCTTGCAAAAACAAATGCCGATATTGAAAGCGGTAAAATAAAAGATAAGAAAGTCAATATAACTATTAATTCAAATCCCGAATCTGATGATTACAAAAAGGCTTACTATGAAATTGAAAGTCAATTAATGAAGAATTGTTCAAGACTAAAAATTTTAGTAAATGCAGCAGAAAGCAAGAAGGATGTAATGACTCAAAATAATGATGCTCTTAAATTTTATAATAAAGCAATTGAAGCATCAGAAAAAGAAGATTGGAAAGACGCTATTAAAAACTATCAATTGGCATTAGAAAAAGATCCTAAATTTATTTATGCTTGGGATAATATGGGACTTTGTTATAGAAGAATTGGAGAATATGATAATGCATTAAATGCCTATAAAAAATCTTTGGAAATAGATCCTAAAGGTAAAATGCCATTACAGAACATCGCCATGGCATATATTTACAAAAAGGAGTATCAAAAAGCTATTGATTCTTATTTAGCTCTTGATAAAGTACATCCCGGTGATGCAGAAGTCTACTATGGAATTGGTCAGATTTATTATGAATATTTAAAAGACAATGAAAAATCTTTAAATTACATGGCAAAAGCATATAATATCTATACTGATCAAAAATCACCTTACCGGACTGATGCTGAAAAAATTATCAGCTATATTTATAAGAAAATGAAAGATGAAGGTAAAACAGATAGGTTCAAAGAAATTTTAAGTAATAATAAAATAAGATTCGAATAAAAAACTCCCTCAATCTGAGGGAGTTTTTTATTTTATTTCTTTCTCTTAGATTTAGAGATTGATTTTTGCTGTGCTCTGTTCGCTCCAAACTTTTTCGGTGCCTTTCTTTTTGAAGGTCCACCCCAGTTTTCTTTTTTATTTTTATCTTTTTTCTCATGAAAAGCTCCTCCTCCTTCATTCAATTTGACTTGTGCAGGGTTTTTCATGACAACTTGATCTTCCTCAGAAGCAATTTTCTTAGGGTTGATTTTCACTTCTTCAGGGAAATCGATGAATATTAGATCTTTATCCATCAACAATTCGATATCAAGAATCAACGGTTCTTCTTTTTTTGTTACGAAAGTTATTGCTTTACCGTCTTTATCAGCTCTACCTGTTCTACCGATTCTGTGAATGTATTGCTCCGGAATATCAGGAGTTTCAAAGTTAATAACGTGGGTAATATCAGAAATATCCAAACCTCTCGCCATTACATCCGTAGTAATCAAACCTCTGATTTCTTCGTTCTCAAAACGTTTCATCGCCTTCAATCTGTAATTCTGAGATTTGTTGGAGTGAATCACATCAAACTGTTCAGGGAAAAGCTCATCAATTTTGGTGAATAACAAATCCGCATGCTTCTTGTTATTATTGAAAATCAACACCTTGGACATATCGTCCTGGTTTTTCAATAAGTTTTCCAGCAAATTAATCTTAGTATTGAAATTTTCAACTTTATAAGCAATCTGTTCTATTTTTTCAAGAGGTGTTCCCGATTTTGCCAATGAAATTTCAACAGGACTTGCAAAATACTCATCCAGCATATCATCAACAGCTTCGGTCATGGTAGCAGAAAACAGAATATTCTGTCTTTTCTCTTTCATCATTTCAAAGATATGCGTCAACTGAGGTCTGAAACCTAAATTCAGCATTTCATCAAACTCGTCAATGATTAATTTTTGAACTTCTTTTAATGAAATCGCATTGTCAATAGACAAATCCATTACTCTTCCTGGAGTTCCTACCAAAATATCACAACCATCGTTAAACAACAACTTTTGTGTATTGATATTTTTACCTCCGTAAATTCCGATAACTCTTGCAGTAATATTTTCCGTTAATTTTTCAATAATTTCTGTAACCTGAACTACCAATTCTCTCGTTGGAACCAATACTACAACCGTTGGGTTTCCGGATTTGTTGTATTTCCATGTTTTTAAAACCGGTAAAAGATAAGCTAACGTTTTTCCTGTTCCGGTTTGAGCAATTCCCATTACATCTCTTCCTGAAAGGATCGGTTTCAAGCTTTTTTCCTGAATTGGAGTGGGTTCAAATAATTCTAAATCTGCTAAAACATCAAGAATTTTAACCGGAAGGTCAAAATCTGCAAAAGTGAGTTTTTCCATTTTGCAAAGATAGACAATTTTTATGATGGGTGTTGGATGTTGGAAGATGGAAGTTTTTTTGATACTTTAAAAAGCCAAGTTTGTCATTCCGATGAAGGAAAAATCTCAAAAAAAGTCCACTTAGTTCCGCTCAGCATGACAAACATTATAGTTAATTACTTTCTTGTAATTCTCAGCAAAATAACAATCACTAAAAATACTGAAAAGATAAATCCTAAAACAGCAACCAATGATAACTCTCCAATTCTTGGTCCTGCTTCTGAAACAAAAACAATCGCTGTTGCAATGATATTTGCGCCTAAAATCATCGTTAAAATCAAATTAACAATACTTGACTTAATAAGCTGATTCGTTTTTTCAAGATTTTTGATTTCACTGGAAACGGTGAATTTATTTTCATCCAATTTCTGCAGAACAGAACGCAGTTCCTTAGGAATTTCATCCACATTATCGGTGAAATTCATCATTCTGTCCATTCCGGTTTTCAAAAGATTCTTTGGATTGATCTTTCTTGTAAATATTTTTTTGGTGTAAGGTTGTAAGCTTTTTACAATATCCAATTCAGGATTAATGCTTCGTCCAACTCCTTCTATCAAAGTGATCCCCTTAAATAAAAGATAGAAATAATCCGGCATATACAAACGATTATCTTTTAAAACATCTTTCATTTTGTTGATAATCACCTGAGCATTAATTTCCTTCAAAGACGAACTGTGTACAAAATTCAGAATATCTTCCACATCGTTTTCAAATCTTCTTTCATCCGGAATTTGGTAACTAATTGCCATTTTTTTCAGATATCTTACAATTTTGTGAGGATTTTTTGCCACAAAACTTACAATCAGATTCTCTAAAACCTCTTTATCATTAGGCGGAATTTTACCTACTGCTCCAAAATCTATAAAAACAATTTTTCCGTCTTTTGTTACTAAAATGTTCCCTGCATGAGGATCTGCATGGAAAAAACCGTAATCTAAGATCTGAGAAACAAAAAGCCTTAAACCGGCTTCTGAAATAGGAACAGGATCAATCTCATTTGCTGAAAGAACAGCAGTATCAGTGACTTTTATTCCATCGATAAATTCCATACAAAGAATATTGTTGTTGCAAAATTCTTCATAGACTCTCGGAACATAGGTTTCTTTATTATTTTTGAAATTCCTTCTGAATTGTAATATATTTTCTTTTTCGTTAATCAATGAAACTTCTTCCAGCAAAGACTTTTCAAACGTAGAAATAGCCTGTTTCAGGTTCAGCTTCTCTCCTATTTCCGAGTAAGAGGAAACCAATTTTTCAAGATCTTTGATCAGCAGGAGATCATCTTCAATAACCGTCTGAACATTCGGTTTTTTAATTTTTAAGATCACCTCGGTTCCATCAAGCAAAATTCCCTTATACACCTGTGCAATAGAAGCGGTTGCCAACGGATCTTTTTGAACATCAATAAAATGATCATGAATGGAAATATTGAATTCATTTTCCAGAATTTCCTCAACATCCATTTCTACCATATCAACTTTATCCTGCAGCTTCTGTAATTCCTGAATCAATTCTTTAGGAAGCAAATCTTCTCTGTTGCTAAAGGTTTGTCCTAATTTTACGAAAGTTGGTCCCAATTCTTCTAATACCAACCGAATTCTCTCATAAACAGTTCCTTTGGAAACAATTTCATCAGACGTTTCATCTACTTTCTTTCCACCTTGCATTCTCGCCAATACATCTTTGAATCCATATTTACTTAATACCGAAAATAACTTGGCTGATCTTTTGAGTTTTCGTTGCTGTTTATCAAACATAATTATTCTGAAAAATAGGTTGGTCTAAGGTATTCAAAAAATGGAAATAAAGTATGTAATTTATATTTTAGCTTTTGAAATATAAATGTAAAAACATAATAAAGATAGAAGTACTAAACCATGAATTAATATACTGTATTTCAAATGCTTTTCATGGTAATAATAGTATTTAATCAGATTAACAATCAACAAAGCAAGTGTTACAATAGGTAAAAACATTAAAAGTAAAATTCCAAGACCGGGTGTACAAGGTCCTGTTTTATCAAAATATTCTCCTAATAAGCTCAATAAGTAGTAAGCAATATAAAATGCAATGGTCAGAATTGCACTTTGAAGCGCTTTATTTTTAATATTTAAAATGGCTATCATAAAAATACTCTCAAAACTTTACCTGTCTACTTGTATAAAGACAATAATTATTCCACAAACAGATACTCATTATAATGTCCCAAAAACTTTACATTAGCTTTGAGAGCAATCAATTCATCAATCGCATTTTGAGATAATAAAGGATGCCATTCACTGGCCACATTGATGAAAAAAAAATAGTTTCCCAATCCTGTTTTCAGGGTACGGCTTTCAATTTTTGAAAGATTCATTTTTCGCCATGCAAACACGGAAAGTACCTGATGCAGCCCTCCTGCGTGATCTTCAGGAAGCGTAATAATAAGAGACGTTTTTTCTGAACTCTTTTGAAATGTAAGATCTAAGTTTTCTTTATTTTTAGAAATTACCACAAATTTGGTATGATTTTGTTCAAAATCCTGAATATTCTCGTGAATAATCTTTAATCCATACAATTTAGCCGCAGAACGATTAGCTACTGCAGCCCACTTTTCATGCGGATTTTCAGAAACCAGTTTTGCAGAAGCAGCAGTAGAATTAAAATCCTGAGATGGGATTCCGGGATAATTTTCATGTCTAAAATGATAGGTTTGTGCCAAAGCCTGCGGATGAGAAATGATCTTTTTAACCACCGAATTTTCAGGATGTACCATCAAATGATGGGCAATAGGCATTACCAATTCCGTTTCTATAAAAACATCAAAATTATACAGGTAATCCAACGTCATGGAAACAGTTCCTTCTATCGAGTTTTCAAGGGGTACAACAGCTTTATCTACCTCATTATTCATTACGGCGTTAAAACAATCCAAAATACTGGATTGTGGTATTAATTCTTCTTCCGGAAATATCTGTGAAGCCGCTAATTGTGTAAAACTTGCCTGCGGACCAAGAAATGCTATCTTCATATAACAAATGTAGAAAATATTAAACAAAAAAATCCCGCCCGAAGGCAGGATTTATATTTAAATTCAAGTCAAAAATTATTCCCACTCGATCGTTGCAGGCGGTTTGCTTGAAATATCGTAAGCTACTCTGTTGATTCCTCTTACTTCGTTGATGATTCTGCTTGAAACTGTATCTAAAAACTCGTAAGGAAGTCTGCTCCATGTTGCCGTCATAAAGTCGATGGTATTTGCAGAACGAACGACTGCTGTATATTCGTATGTTCTTTCATCTCCCATTACTCCTACAGATTTTACCGGAAGAAGTACTACGAAAGCCTGAGAAACTTTTTCATACAAGTCGTTTTTGTACAATTCTTCGATGAAAATATCATCAGCTTCTTGTAAAATTCTTACTTTTTCAGCATCTACAGCACCTAAAATTCTGATTCCTAAACCAGGACCAGGGAAAGGATGTCTGTGAACCAAATGATGAGGAATTCCCAGTTCTTCTCCTACTTTTCTTACTTCATCTTTGAATAGTTCTCTTAAAGGCTCAAGCAATTCAAATTCCATATCTTCAGGAAGTCCACCAACATTGTGGTGAGATTTAATTACCGCAGAAGGTCCGTTTACAGACTGACTTTCAATTACATCAGGATAAATTGTTCCTTGAGCTAAGAATTTTGCCCCTTCAATTTTATGAGATTCTTCATCAAAAACGTGGATAAATTCGTTTCCGATGATCTTTCTTTTTGCTTCAGGATCATCAACTCCGGCTAATTTTGATAGGAATCTTTCAGATGCATCTACCATTTTAATGTTCATATGGAAGTGTTCTCCATAGTTATCCATTACTTTTTTGCCTTCATCTTTTCTCAATAAACCAGTATCAACAAAGATACAAGTCAATTGATCTCCGATTGCTTTATGAATCAAAACTGCCGCTACAGAAGAGTCTACTCCTCCTGAAAGTCCTAAGATCACTTTTTGATCTCCTACTTTTTCACGGATTTCTTCAACTGTTTTTTCAATATAATTGGTCAGTTTCCAGTTCTTTTCTGCATTACAGATTCCGAAAACGAAATTTTCTAACATTTTCCCTCCTTCTTCTGTGTGAGAAACTTCCGGGTGAAACTGTACGCAATAGATTTTTTTATCTTCATTTGACATTGAAGCAATTACTCCAGATGTTGCATTTAATTCAAAACCTGCAGGCAATTGTCCAACCTCGTCAAAGTGGCTCATCCAAACTACGGAATTGTTGGAAACTCCTTTTAATAAAGAAGATTCTTTTACGATCTCTAAATGAGCTTTTCCGTATTCACCTTTTACTCCTTTATGAACTTTTCCTCCTAAAAGATGTGCAGTAAGCTGCATCCCGTAGCAAATTCCTAAAACAGGAATTCCTTGCTCATATAATTCTTTTTCAACTAAGTGAGCATTTTCTGCGTTTACAGAACTTGGTCCTCCTGAAAGGATAATTCCTCTTGGTTGCTTTTCTAAAAGAGTTGCTAATGGTGTATTGAAAGGTAAAATTTCAGAATATACTCCCATCTCACGGATTCTTCTTCCGATAAGCTGGTTATACTGTGATCCGAAATCTAATATGATAATACCGTTGTTCATTTTTAAATTTTATTAATGCTTTAGGCTATAGGCTTTAAGCAGTAGGTTGTTTGTGAGTTTTAAAGCTTATCGCCTATAGCTTAAAACTTACTGCTATTAAATTCTTTACAAAAAAAGACCTGGATTTCTCCAAATCTTTTTTGATTTTTTATTTAGAACTTTCCGATGTCTTCTCTGTAGAAGCCGTAATCGAAATGTACATGACTTGCATCTTCGTAAACTTTCTTGCGAGCATCTTCGTAAGTCGCTCCGGTAGCTACGATATTCAGAACTCTACCTCCGTTAGAAACAACTGCATCGCCTTTTTTAATTGCTCCTGCATATAAAAGCTGACTGTGTTTCACTTTGTCTTCTCCTACGATTTCAAATCCTGTTTCAAAGTTTCTTGGGTAACCTCCTGAACACATTACAAGACAAACTGCTTTTTCATCTTTAAATCTAAGCTCGATGTCTTTTCCGTCCATACAATCATTGATTACATCCAGAAGATTGTTTTCCATAAGAGCCATCAATACCTGAGTTTCAGGATCTCCGAATCTCATGTTGTATTCAAGTAAGTAAGCACCGTTTTTAGTCACCATTAATCCGAAGAAAATGATTCCTTTAAAACCGAAACCTTCTCCTTTAAGACCTTTTAGAGTTGGTTCAAGAATATTTTTTTCAAAATCAGCATAGTGCTCCTGAGTAAATTCAGGGCTTGGCGCTACCGTTCCCATACCTCCTGTGTTTGGACCTGTATCTCCTTTTCCAGCTCTTTTATAATCTTTAGCAGCGATACAAGGGAATAGTTTTTCACCGTTTGAGAAAGCAATGATTGAAGCTTCAAAACCTTGTAAATATTCTTCGATAACGATACGGATACCTGCATCTCCAAATACTCTTCTGATCATAAAATCATGAATCGTAGCTTCAGCTTCTTCCAATGTTTCGCAGATTACCACTCCTTTACCTCCTGCAAGACCGCTTGCTTTAACAACTAATGGATATTGCTGTGTCTGAATATATTCTTTAGCATCGTTATAAGCATCAAATACGACAGCTTTTGCTGTTTTGATATCATAGGTCTGCATAAATTTCTTAGAGAAAGCTTTACTTCCTTCTAAGCTTGCTACTTTCTGAGTAGGACCGAAAACTTTAAGATCATGTTTCTTAAACTCATCCTTCAGACCTGCAACAAGAGGTGCTTCAGGACCTACAATCGTTAAGTCTACTTTTTCTTTGATCGCAAAATCTCTAAGTTCTTTAATCTCTGATAAATGAACATTTTTCCCTATTGCATCGGTAGTAGCGTTTCCGTTGGCAAAAAACATTTTAGTAACTCTAGAGTCTTTCTGAAGTTTTGCTGCCAAAGCAGATTCTCTTCCACCTTCACCTATGATTAATATTCTCATACTTTATTTATTATCTAGTCTTATTGTACAAATATATAATTTTGAATGCTATAAATACAATCTCAAAACTATTTTTTAATTCTATTTTAATTAATGGAAAAAATGTCTAACACCAGTAAACATCATCGGAATTTTGTGCTCGTTAGCCGCTTCGATGCTGTCTTGGTCTTTTACACTTCCTCCTGGCTGAATAATCGCCGTAATTCCTTCCTGAGCGCAAAAATCTACTACGTCACGGAAAGGGAAAAATGCATCAGAAGCCAATACTAAGTCTCCTGAGAATTTTTCTTTAGCTCTTTCAATCGCCTGTTGAGTTGCCCAGATTCTGTTTACCTGTCCACCTCCGATTCCGAAAGCCTGAATTCCGTTTGAAACTACGATCGCATTTGATTTAACATATTTTACGACTCTCTGAGAGAATAATAATGCTTTTCTCTGCTCTTCTGTAGGCTGAGTTTCAGTAACTACTTTAATATCATCTGAGAAGATGCTGTCGTTGTCCTGAACTAATATTCCTCCATCAACCTTCACCCAAGTCTGCTTGTCAGAAACTAGGTTTACGATTTTTATAATTCTTAGATTCTTCTTTTTTCTTAAAACTTCAAGGGCTTCTTCATCAAATTCAGGAGCCATTACGATTTCAAGGAATGTTTTGTTTAATTCTTCCGCTGTTGCTGCGTCGATTTTGTAGTTCATCGCCACAATTCCACCAAAGATTGAAACTGGGTCACATTCGAAAGTTTTCTGATACGTTTCCAACGCTGAAGTTCCGATCGCAACTCCACAAGGTGTAGAGTGTTTTACCGCACAACAAGCCATTTCTTCTTTAAATTCTGTAACCACTTTCCAGCAAAGGTCCATATCACGAAGATTATTGAAAGACAATTCTTTACCTCCCAATTGTTCAAAATCTTTCATGGCACCGTTTTCGAAAGTAGAAGTATAATAAGCTGCCGTTTGATGAGGGTTTTCACCGTATCTTAGGTCAGCTACTTTTTTGTAAGAAGCACTTAAATACGTTGGATATTCTTCATCTAAAAGCATTCTTGAGATTGCCGCATCATAAGCAGAAGTAAGGTTGAATACTTTTCCTGCCAATCTTTTACGAGTTTCGATGTACGTATCTCCGTTTTGCTCCATTTCGATTTTTACTGCTGTATAATCTTCAACATCAGTAATTACCGTTACAGAATCAAAGTTTTTAGCGGCAGAACGAAGCATTGAAGGACCACCGATGTCGATGAATTCTACCTTTTCGTGAAGAGAAATGTTTTTGTTTACATTTTCGAAAAAAGGATAAAGATTCACAATCACCATGTCAATCAGACCAATTCCGTGCTCCTGAACAGTTTTCATGTGTTCTTCGTTTGAACGAACTGCCAACAATCCACCGTGAACTTTCGGGTGCAATGTTTTCACTCTTCCGTCCAACATCTCAGGGAAATTGGTAACCTCATCAATCTGAATTGGATTTAAACCAGCGTCTTTCAAATGTTTGAATGTTCCTCCTGTAGAGATCAACTCATAATTTTGGGCTTCTAAAAACTGTGCGAATTCGATCAATCCGCTCTTGTCAGAAACACTGATTAAAACTCTCTTTTTGCTCATTTTACTTTCGATTTTTTACTTTTTACAGCTATTTCAAACTGTAGTCCGGTCTTTCACCTCCGGTTTACTTTTATTTTACTTAGATTTTTCTTTTTTTTCGAAATATTTTAAAATCTAAATGTGTTTTTTAATCCAAAAAGGTGATCTGTTTTTTAACCACCCCGTCAAAATTTTTTCTGAATTTTGACACCCCTCCAAAGGATGGGAATTTTTGTATTGCTAATAATTGCTGTTAATTATTATTCAATACTTTATTGATTGCTTTTGGGAAAATTTCATATTCTATGGTATGAACTTTTTCCGCTACAGTCTCGGGAGTATCATTTTCTGTTACTTCGAATGATTTTTGAAGAATCGCTTCTCCCTCATCAATTCCTGAAGTCACAAAATGTACGGTTGCCCCGCTTTCTTTTTCTTTAGCTTCAATAACAGCATTGTGAACATTCATTCCCCACATTCCCTTACCTCCGAATTTCGGAAGCAAAGCAGGATGAATATTGATTATTTTTCCATTCCAGTTTTCACAAAATTCAGGTTTTAGAATGGATAAAAATCCTGCCAATACGATTAAATCTGTATTTTCAGGGATCATTTTACTCAATTCACTGCTGAAATTTTTTCCTCTCGGAATCAGAACGTGTTCAATATTATGATTTTTTGCTCTTTCAAGTCCGTAACATTCTCTGTCGGCAATTACTAAAGATACTTTTGCATTCTGGATTTCTCCGTTATCAATAGTATCAATAATTCTTTGAAGATTGGTTCCCGAACCTGAAACGAGTATAACTAAGTTTTTCATTAATTAGAAGTTAGAAGTTAGAAGTTAGAAGTTAGACTACCTTAAGCCAAATTTCTAATCCTAAATTCTATTTATTTAAAATTTCAAATCAATCTTCTCGCTTCCTTCTGTGATTTCTCCGATTTCGTAAGCGTCATCAAGGAGACTTAGTATTTTTTCAGCTTTCTCAGCTTCTACCACTACGATCATTCCAACACCCATATTGAATGTTCCGAACATTTCTTCACGAGCTACTCCACCTCTTTTTTCCAACTCCAGCATAATGCTTGGAATTTGAATTTTTGAAGCATCAATAGAAGCACATAATCCGTCACCGATAATTCTTGGGATGTTTTCATACAATCCACCACCTGTAATATGTGCGATACCTGCCACTTCAACCTCAGCAAGTACTTTATGAATATCTTTGTAATATAATCTTGTAGGAACTAAAAGCGTTTCATACAAAGGTTTTCCTTCAAACTCTTCGTTGAAGTCAGGGAAAACTTTTCTTACCAAAGAGAATCCGTTTGAATGGAAACCTGAACTTGGTAATGCAATAATTTTATCTCCTGCTTTAATTTTAGATCCGTCGATAATCTGGTCTTTTTCAACAATTCCTACGCAGAACCCAGCTACATCATAGTCTCCAGGCTGATACATTCCTGGCATTTCAGCAGTTTCACCACCAATTAATGCACAGTTGTTGTCTTTACAAGCTTCCACCATTCCTAAAACGATTTCTGCAGCAATTTCAGAATCCAATTTTCCGCAAGCTAGGTAATCCAGGAAAAATAATGGTTTTGCACCGTGACAAAGGATGTCATTGGCACACATCGCGAAACAATCGACACCAATAGAATCATATTTTTTTGAGTCTAAAGCTACTTTAAGCTTCGTTCCCACTCCATCTGTTCCTGAAACCAAAACAGGATTTTTGTATCCTCCGATTTCGTAGAAAGCTCCAAAACTTCCCAAATGATTCAATACATTTGAATTGTGCGTTTCGCCGACAGCTTTTTTAATCTTGTCAACCGTTTTGTATCCTTCTTCTTTGTCTACTCCTGCTGATTTGTAAGTGTTGCTCATGTCTACTTTTAGAAATTTATTTCAAACTTTTTATTCAAATTTAGAAAACAAAAAAGCCGACAATCTTGGTAGATTATCGGCCGTTATTTTATCTCAGAATTTCAGAGTCCACAATATTCCCCATCTTGGAAAAATATTGATTAAAGGAAGTCTGAATTTTCATCTTTTTTCTTTTTGCAAAGATATTAATTTTATATTAATTTTCAAATCTATTTTTCAAGGATAGATTCGATCGCAGAAATTTTCTGGATTTTCTCTCTTAATTCACTGTCTTTCTCATCATTAGAAATCTTCTGAGCCGATTTATCAAAATTATCATTAAAGAAAGGAAGAGAGAACGTTTCTACAATATTTCCACCGTGGAAAGGGAAACGCTTCGTTGCAGCTTCCAAAACTCCGGCTCCTCCTCTTGCTCCCGGAGCTGCAGACATTAGCAACATAGGTACTTCATTCCAAACCGTTCTGTCTTTGATTCTTGATACCCAGTCGAACACATTTTTGAATGCAGTAGAATATGTTCCGTTGTGCTCCGGTAAAGAAACTAATAATAGATTTGCTCCGTCAATTTTTGCTGCAAAATCTTTCGCTTCCTGAGGAACTCCGTTTGCCAATTCTCTTTCATGCTTATAAATCGGCATTTCGAAAGGATTTAAGTCTACTACTTCTACTTCAGCATTTTCAAAGATGGATGCTGCGTATGAAACTAAGTGCTTATTCATTGATGCTTCGGAATTGGATCCTGCTATTGCTAAAATTTTCATTTTTTTATTTATTTTAAAATAAGTTGTTGTTTAATTGTGGACACAAAGATCGGGAAGATTTCTGTTATAATCTAATGTTTTATGTTTCTAACCACCCCGTCAAAAATTCTTTCTGAATTTTCGCCACCCCTCCAATGGAGGGGAATTTTTATTCTGCGAAATTGTTCTGTTTTTAATTATTTTAAATAGGACGGTAATTCCATAGGAACTTCCATTAAAAGGATTTCTGTGTCTTCAACAGCTTCTATATTGAAGCTTTGGGTATCCCAGATTCCTAAACCGTCTCTTTCATTTAGAATTCTGTCCCCAACTTTTGCACTTCCTTTTAATACGAAAGCATAGACTCCGTTTCCTTTTTTGTTGAGCATATAATTTTTACCGTTTCCTTTAGTGAAATTAGCTAAATTAAACCATGCATCCTGATGAATCCAGACTCCGTCATCATTTTTATTTGGTGATAAAATCTGTTGGAATCCGTTGATTTTTTCTCCTTCTTTAATGCTTTTCTGATCGTATCTTGGTTCAACTCCGACTTCTTTCGGGAAAACCCAGATTTGCAAAAATTTTACAGCCTGATCTTTATTCTTATTGTATTCGCTGTGCATTACTCCTGTTCCTGCACTCATTACCTGAATTTCTCCTTTTTTGATAACGGCAGTGGTTCCCATTGAATCTTTATGCTCCAAATCACCCTCCAAAGGAATTGAAATGATTTCCATATCTCTGTGAGGGTGTGTTCCGAATCCCATTCCCTGGGTAACGGTGTCGTCATTTAATACTCTCAACACTCCGAAATTCGTTCTTTCAGGGTTTTGGTATCCTGCAAAGCTAAATGTATGATAAGAATTTAACCATCCATGATTTGCATGACCTCTTGTATCTGCTTTATGATATACTGTTTTCATATTGTGATTATTTATGATACAAATGTACACCCTATGGATTGCGAAAATGTTGATGTAAGGTAAGAAAGGAAACTAGCTAATGAATCTTCCTTCAATCATATCTTCATTATTTTTTCAGTTTCTGAATTAATGCATCTTCGATTGGAGTCTTTTCTATTACTACTTTATCTACAACTTCATTAGGAACAGTTACAGAAAGTACATATTGTTTCACTTTCCATTGTCCGTTTATCTTTTCAACAACTCCGGAACCGCGACATATCTTCATTTGAGTATCCAGCAATTCATCAAACCAGGCTATTTTACCGTCTTTACTGAAATAGATATTTCTTTTTAAGGAAGTGAAATTCCAGGTTCTTTTTTTATCAAAATACGGTTTTGCCCAAACCATGAATGCTTTTTTATCCCAAACTTCAGTAGCATCTGTTCCGATAAAGGTTGATTCGTCAGCAAAATAATTAAAGTAAGTATTGAAATCAGATTTTGCAGCCGCAACATTGAAACCATCGAGCATTGTTCCGATTTCTGTTTTTTCTTTCTCAAATTTCGTCTGAGCTGAAATAGTTGTAAAGCTGAATACAAATACTATTAAAGCAAAGAATATTGTAGTTTTTTTCATAGTTGAATACATTTTGAATATTTTATTTTACAGGCTTGATTGAGATTGCGAAACCTCCGCTTCTTGCCATTTTGAAATTAATGTTAGACTTATTAGTGATCTGTTTTTTGTAGATATTATAACTTTGAGGATTGTCTATATAATCTGCATCTTTTCCATCTTCATAGATGGCTGCTTCATACTTCTTCCCTTTATCCAGAAAAGAAAAATCTACGGTATATTCTCGCTTATTCTCATCAGTAATTCCACCAACAAACCAGTTTTCTGTTCCTTTAGCTTTTCTGGCCGTCACAATATAATCGCCGGGTTCTGCTGATAAGATTTTAGTATCGTCCCAATCCGCTGCCACATCTTTGATAAACTGAAAAGCATCTATATGTTTTTTATAGTTTTCAGGCAAATCTGCAGCCATCTGAAGAGGCATATACATCGTAACATATAATGCTAATTGCTTTACCAAAGTAGTTTTCACATAGCGTTTATCTCCCGGGAAATAATAATCCAATTTTGTCTGGAAAATTCCGGGAGTGTAATCCATAGAACCTCCCATCCATCTTGTAAACGGAAGAATGGTCTGATGATCAGCATTATTTCCGGCAAATGCTTCGTACTCTGTTCCACGGGCTGCTTCTGCAGAAACATAATTCGGATAGGTACGGCTTTCTCCTGTAGGACGAACAGATTCGTGAGAGTTGACCATAATTTTATATTCGTTCGCTTTCTCAGCAATTCTGTAGAAATGATTAATTGTCCATTGAGAATAATGATGCTCTCCTCTAGGAATAATATCGCCAACATATCCAGTTTTCACCGCATCATAACCATATTTTTTCATCAATTGAAATGCCTGATCCGCCCATCTTTCATAGTTTGTCGCAGAACCTGACGTTTCATGATGCATAATTAATTTAATCCCTTTTGAATGTGCATATTCATTCAGTATTTTAATATCAAAATCAGGATAAGGGGTAATAAAATCGAAAACAAATTCTTTTGAATGACCAAACCAGTCTTCCCAACCGATATTCCAGCCTTCAATTAATAAACCCTGGAAACCATTTTCTGCGGCAAAATCAATATACTCTTTTACTTTTGTGTTATTGGCAGCATGTTTTCCGTTTGGAGTCAGTTTTGAGAAATCCGTTTTACCGATATGCACATTTTCTTCTGTAGAATAGGCCCATTGAGATTTTCCGATAATCATTTCCCACCATACTCCCATATATTTTGTCGGATGAATGTAAGAAGTATCTGTATATTTTGTAGGCTCATTCAGATTGAAAAGCATTTTAGAAGCCATTAAATCTTCTGCTGTTGGCGAAACGATAATGGTTCTCCAAGGCGTTACTGATGGAGTCTGAATATAGCCTTTTGCTCCCTGTCTGTCTGCTGTAAGATGAGTTTTAAATTTAAAATTCTGAGCATCTACTTCTAAATGAGAGGCAGGATAATCCAGCACAGCAGCTTCCGCAACATTGATATATAAAGGTTCTTTTCCTTCTTTTTTCAACATTAATGGAGACTGAACCGCATTTTTAATTAATTTCTGAGAAGCATTAGAGTCAAAAGCAGTTTCCCATTTTGCAGGAATTTCAGAAACCTGGGTTTCCTGATATCGATACTCCTGAGAATCATAATCTGCAACCATCCACCAAGCTTTCATATCGGTCGGAAAATCAAATTCCGTATCTTCTTCTTTGATGACAAAATAATTCAGGTTTTTCTGCTGTGGAAATTCATATCTGAAACCTAAACCATCATTAAACAATCGGAACTTTACCACAATGCTTCTGTTGGTAGAACTCTGATTTAATGTAATTGCCAATTCATTATAATGATTAATATAATTTTTCTTTTCTCCTAAAACCGGTTGCCAGGTTTCATTTTTTGAATCACGTTTTTCGTCAACTTTCGTAAAACCGTTATTCAAATCAAATTTTGCATCTTCTGATTTTGCGATTTCCGACGCAAACTTTATTGAAGCATCTTTAAATAACCTCAACCCTAGCTTAGAATCTTCAACTACTGTTTTACCGTTATATTTAAGATGATAATAAGGAACGCCCTGTTTCAACTGAAAATCCATTTCAAATTTTCCGTCCGGCGATTTTAAAGATTGTGCATTAACCCCCACAAACATCATTGAAAACAATAACGCTCCAATTGTAATTTTCTTCATTATGACTATTTATAAACTTTAAAAATAAAAAATTACCTCCAACAATTGGCATTAATTCAGATAAAGATTCTTTCTTTAAAAAATTCTTCCGTGATATTATACTGTCTAAATCGGGTAATTTTGGCAGATAATCTTTATCTTTGCAGACTTAAAACTATACTATAAATGTCAAACAGAAAGATGATTACGGCGGCTTTGCCATATGCAAACGGACCGGTTCATATTGGGCATTTGGCTGGAGTTTACATTCCTGCAGATGTTTATGCGAGATTTCAGAGAAGATCGGGAAAAGATGTTGCTTTTATCTGTGGATCAGATGAGCACGGAATTCCTATTACCATAAGAGCTAAAAAAGAAGGCGTTACACCACAAGATATTGTTGATAAATATCACGAAATCATCAAAAAATCTTTCTCAGATTTAGGTATTTCTTTTGATGAATATTCAAGAACAACATCAGCGAATCACCGTGAAACAAGTCAAGATTTCTTTAAAGTTCTTTATGAAAAAGGGAAATTCACGGAGGAAATGTCTGAACAGTATTTTGACGAACAAGCAGGAGAATTCCTGGCTGACAGATATATTGTGGGAACTTGTCCGAATTGCGGAAACGAAAATGCTTACGGAGATCAGTGTGAAAAATGTGGTTCTACCCTTTCACCGTCTGAATTGATCAATCCAAAATCAATGCTAAGCGGAAATGTTCCTATTTTAAAAGAAACAAAAAATTGGTATCTTCCATTAAATGAATATGAAGACTTCCTAAACGAATGGATTATTGAAGGTCATAAAGACGACTGGAAACCTAATGTTTATGGACAGGTAAAATCTTGGTTAAATGACGGTTTAAAACCTCGTGCGATGACTAGAGATCTGAACTGGGGTGTTCCTGTTCCGCTTCCGGGTGCAGAAGGAAAAGTATTATATGTATGGTTTGATGCACCAATCGGATACATTTCTTTCACCAAAGAATGGGCAGCAAAAAACGGAAAAGACTGGAAAGACTACTGGCAAAGCGAAAGCTCTGATTTAGTTCACTTTATCGGAAAAGATAATATTGTATTCCACTGTATTATTTTCCCTTCAATGATGAAAGCTCACGGAGATTATATTATGCCGAAAAATGTTCCTGCTTTTGAATTCCTGAATCTTGAAAACGATAAAATTTCAACATCAAGAAACTGGGCAGTTTGGGCACACGAATATGTAGAAGATTTCCCGGGACAGCAGGATGTATTGAGATATGCTCTTCTTTCGTCAGCACCGGAAACAAAGGATAATAATTTTACCTGGAAAGATTTCCAGACGAAGAATAATTCTGAGTTGGTAGGAATTTTCGGAAACTTCATCAACAGAGTTGCTGTTTTGATTCATAAATATTATGACGGAGTTGTTCCTCAAGGTGATGTTAACAGCCCTGAATTAAAGGAAATCAATAAAGCAGCAAAAGAAATTTCAGGATTCTTAGAAAATTATGAATTCAGAAATTCATTGACCGCTTTAATGAACTTGGCTCGATTCGGAAATCAATATCTTCAAACGGAAGAACCTTGGAAAACCATTAAAGATCACCCTGAAAAAGCGGCTCAGTCTTTATTTGTCGGAGCTCAGATTGCTGTTGCTTTAGCTCAGTTATGTGAACCGTTTATGCCTTTCAGTTCTGAGAAATTATTGAATATGTTCAATGTTCAAAAATCAGATTGGAATGATGTTGAGACAAAATCTGTTTTAATTGAAACAGGTCATAAAATCAACGAATCATCCCTTCTTTTCTCAAAAATCGAAGATGATGTCATCGAAGCTCAAATTCAGAAGCTGGAAGACACGAAACAAAACAATAAAAAAACAAACCCTAACGCAAATCCTATGAAAGACGAAATCACTTTTGATGATTTTACGAAAATCGACTTAAGAACAGCCACAATTTTAGAAGCTGAAAAAGTTGAAAAAGCAGATAAATTACTGAAATTGACTGTTGACACAGGGGTTGATGTAAGAACTGTAGTTTCAGGGATTGCAGAAAGCTTCACTCCGGAAGAAGTAGTTGGAAAACAAGTGATGATTTTATTAAACCTTGCTCCAAGAAAAATCAGAGGAATTGAATCTCAGGGAATGTTACTATTAACAACAAAACCAGACGGAAAATTATCTTTTGTAACACCTGATGACAGTAATGTTGAGAATGGTATTGAAATCGGATAATTTACTATTCTAAATAAAGAAAACCACATGAAATTCATGTGGTTTTTTTGTTTTCCTGTCATTGCGAGGAGCAAAACGACGAAGCAATCTCAACGAAAAAGCAATGCTTAAATTTAACTTTCTTCAAAATCTTAATGGCAAAAAATTGAAATATTAAGATTTATTTAAGTTGTTAAGATTATTAAGAGATTGCTTCGTCTCTACGTTCCTCGCAATGACTTATGTATTATTTTTTAGTCAACCTAGCTAAATAGGCATCTTCATCCTGCAAAACTTTTTCAATTGTAAACCCATTGTTTTCAGCTGCATTTTTCAAGGTATTAAAATCAAGATACAGCCATTTAATCGGATCTTCGGATTCTCCTTTATAATGAACGATATAATCCAGTTCACCGTAATATCCTTCTGCCGGGATATAAACTCCACCATCATCATCACGATCAAACATATATAAAATATCTGTGCTATCAATCAGAACCTGACCTTTTTCATTTAACAAAGAATGCAGTTTTTTAAGATAAATATCAATAACGGTAAGGCTTTGGAAAATTCCTGTTCCGTTCATTAATAAAAGAATCGTATCAAAAGTTTCTCCTTCAAAATGAAGCATATTTTCAGCAACCGCTTTTTTGATTCCTCTCAATTTGCAGACTTCAATGGATTTTGGTGAAATATCTAATGCGGTAACATCAAGATTTCTATCATTTTGAAGATATAAAGAATGCGACCCGGCTCCGGCTCCAATATCCAACGTTTTTCCTGTTGATAATTTCAAAGCTTTCTGCTCAATATCGTTCATTTCTTCAAAATCACGAAAAAGATAATCAACCGGAAGTTCATCCAGTTCGGAAATTGAAGTTTCAGTCTGCAGGTCTTCAGGATTTTCATTTTGATAATAATCCCAGATTGCCTTGCCCATTAAATCTTTCATAGTTGTCAATATGAATGCAAAGATAATATGTTCTAAAAAGAAACAAACAATATTCTTATGCCTTAATCTCAGGATCATGTTAAATGTTTTATAAGTATCATTAACATTATCTATTTTCCAAGCGGTATTCTTATTACAATATTTTCCTAACTTGTCTCTTTTAAATACAAGAACAACCTCATGACAAATAAAAGTTTTAATGTTCATCAGGGTTTTACTTTCAGTAAGCATGTTCCGGAGGAAATTTCCAATTTCGACAGAGTTTTCGACGTATTCAGAGATTTGCTCATCCACACTTCCGGTGATCTTGAGGAAGCTTTTGAATGGCTCGATATGCTCGACAGAGAATACAATATTTTCAATGATGAATATAGTCTTGAAGATTTTGAAGAAGATCTGAAAAAACGCGGATATATCAAAGCTGAAGATCCTGAAGATGGCAATTCAGGAACCGGGGAAGGCAAAAATGTACTGACTGCCAAACTGGAAGCGGCTTTGCGTGAATATGCTCTGGATCAGATTTTCGGAAAACTCCAGAAAAGCGGGGTCGGAAACCACCGTACCAACAAAACAGGAATCGGAGATGAACGTGATGGTGAAAACCGGAATTTCCAATATGGAGATGATTTATCAACTGTAAATATGACTGAAAGTCTGAAAAACGCTCAGATCAACAATGGAATTTCAGACCTCAGAATGACTGAAGATGACCTCATTGTAGAAGAAACCAAGCACAAAGCTCAGATGAGTACGGTTTTAATGATAGACATCAGCCATTCCATGATTTTATATGGTGAAGACCGGATTACTCCTGCCAAAAAAGTAGCCATGGCCTTGGTTGAACTCATCAAAAGAAAATATCCGAAAGATTCTATCGATATTATTGTTTTCGGAAACGAAGCATGGCCTATCAAAATTAAGGATCTTCCTTATTTACAGGTAGGGCCATATCACACCAATACGGTTGCCGGATTGGAACTGGCAATGGATATTCTGCGAAGAAAAAGAAATACCAACAAGCAGATCTTCATGATTACCGACGGAAAACCGAGCTGTCTGAAGTTACCGAATGGAGAATATTATATGAACAGTGTAGGACTCGATGAAAGAATAGTTTCTGAATGTCTTCATAAAGCTGCACAGGCAAGAAAACTGAAAATTCCGATCACCACCTTTATGATCGCGCAAGATCCTTATCTCCGGAAATTTGTTGAAATATTTACTGCTCAAAATAAAGGAAAAGCTTTCCTTACGGGACTTTCAGGATTAGGACAGATGATTTTTGAAGATTATGAAAAGAATAGAATTAAAAGGATTTGAAAAAGAGTCAAGTAAAAAGTAAAAAGACAAAAGTGAAATGTCTTTACAAACTAAAATAAAGCGATTAGCTACTATAAAACCTTAGCGAAATGTCAAATTAATACTGCTTTATAAAACATTATATCATTAAACAAATGAAAAACGATACAACATTTAAAGAATTAAAAAATTCAGGATATACCCATAAAACCATCAATCAGGAAATTCAGGCTAATTTAATTGCTAAAATCAAAGCAAAAGAACCGGTTTTCGAAGGGCTTTACGGCTATGAAGACACTGTAATTCCACAATTGAAAAAGGCAATTCTGGCTGGTCATCACATTAATCTTTTAGGATTACGCGGACAGGCAAAAACAAGAATAGCAAGAAGCATGGTGAATCTTTTAGACGAATATATGCCAATTGTAAAGGGTTCTGAAATTAATGACAGTCCGTTTCATCCGATTTCCAAATATGCGAGAGACTTAATTGCTGAGCTTGATGATGAAACACCAATTTCATGGGTTCACCGTTCAGACCGTTTTTTTGAAAAACTGGCAACTCCTGATGTTAATATTGCCGATTTAATCGGAGATATCGATCCTATTAAAGCAGCCACTTTAAAACTGCCCTATTCTGACGAACGTGTTTTACATTACGGAATGATTCCAAGAGCCAACCGTTCTATTTTTGTTTTGAATGAACTCCCCGATTTACAGGCCAGAATTCAGGTTTCCTTGTTTAATATTTTACAGGAAGGAGATATTCAGATCAGAGGATTCCAACTGAGAATGCCTTTGGATATTCAGTTTGTGTTTACAGCAAATCCTGAAGATTATACCAACAGAGGAAGCATTGTAACGCCTTTAAAAGACAGAATCGGTTCTCAAATCTTTACTCATTATCCGAAAAGCGTTGAACTTGCCAAGCAAATTACTGAGCAGGAAGCTTTGATTTCCCCGGAAGACCGCAGCAAAATACAGATTTCCGATTTAGCGAAAAATCTTTTGGAAGAAGTGGCTTTCATTGCAAGAGACAGCGAATATGTAGATGCAAAAAGCGGAGTGAGTGCAAGATTAACCATCAGTGCGATGGAAAACCTTTTTGCAGCAGCGAAATTACGCCTTTTGGAAACTGGCTCTGAAAAGACCCATATCCGTCTTTTAGACTTTATGTCTATCATTCCTTCCATTACCGGAAAAATTGAACTCGTTTATGAAGGTGAACAGGAAGGTGCGGATCATGTTGCCAAAATCTTGATTGATCAGGCTATTATGAGATTGTTTGAAGATATTTTCCCGCGTATTTCAAAACTGGAAAAAGAAGGAATTAAAACACCTTATACCGATTTAATCCTATGGTTTTCGAAGAATCAGCTTGAATTAAATTATGCTGATACGGATGAAGAATTCTATGCTAAACTGGATAAGATACAACCACTCACAACAGTTGTGGAAGAAAACGCCCCTCAACTGAGCAAAGAAGACCAAAACTTCTGTAAAGAGCTTGTTTTATGGGCTTTAACCATTAGTAAAAAACTGGATAAATCTGAAAACCAGGCAGATTACACTTTTGACTCTGCAGATGTAAGACAATATTTCCGCAATTAAAAATTAATAGATAAACCTATAAAAACAGGCTTTTTGCATAAAGAAGTCTGTTTTTTTAATTATTAAAAATCAAACACATAAGAAAGGCTTATGGTTAAAAAGTAAAACCCCATCTTACAATACAATGGAGTTTTACAAATGAAAAACAAGGTCTCTTTAAACCGTAGATCCGGTTGTTTCTTTTATTTCTTCTAAAAATCTTTTTCTTTCACGAAGTCTTTTTCTCGCCAAAGCAGATTTTCCGCTTAATATTTTAACAAATCTGGCATATTCGAAACGTTCTTTTCCAAAATGATGAGTGAACACATACACCAACACTCCTAATCCGGCCAGAATAATGTATCCGAATATTTTCTTACTCGCTATAATAATGGCATTCAATTGAATACCCTTCATATTCGCAGCTACATTTTGCGGTGTTATTGTCATTCCATCCATGTAAACAGCCAAATCACCAACTGCAACTACCTGAAAACGATATTGGAACCAAGCATACACTGCAGAGAAAAATCCAACCGCTAAAAATGTTCTCCAAACCAATACCAATCCGATAGCCGCCAACATATCATCCATTTCCAATTTATCCAATGTATAAAACCAAACCGAGATGAATAATGAGCCCATTCCATAACCTTTCAAAAGCATGGGTAAATACCAGTTTTCATAATTAAATTCCAGCACCATGGAAAAGTACATCACCATTACATACCCTATCATCGCTGAAAAACCTGAAAAAATAAACATCTTCAACGGAATTTCTTTTTTAAACCAAAATATGGCAATTGCTCCAGCTAAAATTAATCCAGGAATCATCAGCAGATTTAATTTAGCGTTTGTTAATTGGTCATAACCCAAAACCCCAACTGCAAAAGTATTCTGAATGGAAGTCGTTCCTAAAAACATTCCGAGCATAAGAAGCATAAATAGCCCATGCTGGACGTTGTTTTTAGTAAATATTTTAAAAGATATATAAGGTCTTTTCAACGTAAACTGACGAATAGCTAACAAAGCAAAACTCACAAAAGCCGCAATACTTGCATTGACTATATTTTCTGAATTGAGCCAGTCCTGTTGCTTCCCGAATGAAAAAACATACGCTGAAAACATAAAAGCAGACACGAAAAGCAAAACACTTAACCAATCGATATAATGTAACGGAACCTTTAAAGCAAAATATTTATCATGCATCAGCAACCAGTGCAGTAAAGCTAAAACAAAGCATGCCACCGCCATAATTACATAGAAATGTTGCCAGTTATAGAGAATGGAAACCTCTGCCGCATAGTATGCAGAAATTTGGTTGAGCACTAAAACAAAAGTATAAAATGCTCCGTAAAACATCCCTCTGTTTCCGATCATCATCATTAAGGGCAGGAATAACTCTATCGTTACCATCATTTTTAAAAATCCGATGAGTAATGATGAAAAAACAAAAATCATCGGATCAAAAGTTGTCGAATTGAGATAGCTCAACAATCCCAAAAGAACCAACAAAACCGTCATTTTATCCCGGACTTTGAATCTCATTTTCATTCTGAGAACAATAGGCATACACGCTCCCATTCCAATTGTCGTTGCATAATTCGCCCACATGAAGTATTCTGTCATCGCACCGGTTCCGCTCATCACATAGCTTACATTCCCTGTATACACTCCACCAAGAGGCATTACTACGGCAAGAAGCAATACGATCAGTAAAAGCTGCACAGGTTTCGGAACCCAGTCGTTGTATAATCCTTTATTGTACATGATTTTCAAAATTTGATGTTAAAGGCTAGAAGTCAGAAGATGGATGCAGGAAGTTTTGTTTCACACTGCAGACTCTTCCCACTCCCATCCTCAAGCTTCCTTACTTATTAATGCTCACATTCACGTTCATCCCTGCACTAAGTTTATCTACATTTTCTTTTTTATTGGAAGCTGTAAACTCAATTCTTACGGGAATTCTCTGTTGGACTTTTATGAAATTTCCGGTAGAATTATCCGTCGGAACACTTGAATATCTTGATCCTGTTGCCGCAGAAATAGCAGTTACCACTCCTTCAAATTTCTGACCTCCCAAAGCATCAACTGTCATCATCATTTTTTCACCGATTTTAATGTTTGGCATCTGTTTTTCCAGGAAATTGGCAGTTACCCACTTTTGTCCGTTCAAAACGATAGTCGCCACTTGTTGTCCCGGCTGAATCAATTGTCCTTCAGAAAGCATTCTTCTCCCCATCACTCCATCGTAAGGCGCTGTGATTACCGTATAAGACAGGTTAATTTTCGCCATGTCCAACGCAGATTTGGTTCTCTTGATTTCGGCATCATTGATTCCTAATTTATTTTTCACCTCTGTTGTGGACAGGTTTGCCGACTGTTTTTGATTAACCAAAGTTTCATACGTTGCTTTTTGAGCATCATATTCAGTTTTCACCTGATCGTACTGTTGTCTCGTTACAGCCTCTGAAGCCAAAAGGTTTTTGTATCTGTTTAAGTTTTGTTCAGCATTCCAAAGTCTTGCTTTTGCTCCGGCAATATTGGACTCCATTACACTTACGTTGTTGGAAACTGTGTTTACGGATGAACTTGTTGCTGTTTTTTGAGCTAAAGCATTCTGATAAGCAGCTTCTGCCTGACCCAATTGTGTTAAAATTTCACGATTGTCCAGAATTACCAAAGTATCCCCTTTTTTAACCTGTTGGTGTTCAATAAATTTAATTTCTTTGATGTAAGCCGAAACTCTCGTATTAATTGGGTTAATGAATTCCTCCACCTGGGCCGCTTCCGTATAGGTTTTATCTCCTACGTGAAAATATTCACGAACCAGCCAGAATAATCCGAAACCAATTACCAAAAACACAATAATGTTTGAAATAATGGCTCTGATTTTATTCTTTTTATTTTCTTTCTTTTTTGCTGAAGCACTTGACTGTACAGGTGCTGAAGATGTATTTTGTTCCTTGTTTTCCATTGTTTTCAGTTTTAAAAATTAAAGAGTTCCGGTAGATTTCAGAAGATTGTAATATTGATACAGCACATTGATTTCTGCATTGGCATATTCTAATTCTGATTGAAGTTTCTGATACTGTGCATCCAGCATTTCTGCCTGTACTGCCAACTGATTTAAATATTTGGCTTCCGTAATTTTATAATTTTCTTCCGCTAATGTTTTGGCATCATTTAGAATATCCGCTTGCTGAATAGATTCCTGATATTTTACATACGCAGCATTCACAGCCATATCAATATTTTGCTGCGTTAAAGTCATGGCATCATTTGCCTGATTTTTTTGCAGTTCTCCTAACTTTACTCTTTCTTTGGTTTTATATAGATTATCAATATTATAACTTAAAGAAACTCCCGTCTGCCAACCTCCCGAATACATATCCAAAACTGGATTTCTCGTCGTAATCGGTCTTTGCAGAGTATATCCTCCAAAACCTGCTACTGTAGGCATTTTATCGGTTTTTATAATCTCAATATTTTTACCGGCAACCAACATATTCGTTTTTGCAGATTTCATCAAAGGATTACTGTCATGGGCAAGATTTACATAATAATCCATTCCTATACCGGCATCTTTATTCTCTAAATTTTCAATTGGAATAATCTCTGTATCTGTTGGTAAACCCAAAGCAACGCTTAAATTATAATTCAGGATTTTTTTATTGTTTGCTAGCGTCAACATGTACTGATCGATATTCTTAATTGCCAATTCACCACGAATCACTTCATTTCGGGTAACCATGCCCTGCTGATAAAATTTCTGGATATTTTTTAATCTTTCCTGAGCCAGTTTTTTGTTGGTTTGAAATACTTCCTGTTGATTTAAAATCTTATAAACATCCAGATAATTGGAGATCACCAAAAATTTCACATCCTGTTTGTTTTTTTCCAGATCCAGTTTTGAAAGCTGCTCACGAAGTCCCGCCAATTCAATAGACTTATTCACCAATCCTCCTTTGAAGATTACCTGAGTCGCCTGTACTGCATAAGAACTACCGTAGTGAGGCATCGGAATAGTCGTAGAATTGGAAAAATCTTTATCAATTGCTATTGCATCACCTAAATAAAACTGGCTTGTAGCAGCAGTTATAGTCGGTAATTTCTGAAGCTTGGCAACATTAGTATTTTGTTCTGCAATGTCAATATTTTGTGCCGAAATTTTCAACTGCTGATGATTTTGCAATGCGAGCTCGGCCACCTCATTCGCTGTCATCTGTTTTATTTCTTGTGAAAAAAACAGCGCAGGAAAGACTGCTATCAATAACGATAGTGCTGTTTTAATATTCTTTACCATTTTACCTTGTTTTACGAGTACAAAGTTATGGCGAGAAGAAACTCAAACAAATGTTTGAGAATTGGAAAAAGATGTTCAAATGTAAGATTTTAACTTTCGAACTGATTTCGATACTGTGAAGGACTTTCTCCTAAATGTTTCTTAAAAAAGTGAGAAAATGAATACTGGTCACTAAACCCGAGAATTGAAGAAATTTCTGAAATAGGCTTACTGGAAGAGTTTAAAAGCACTTTAGCCTCATTAATCACGACCAAAGCAATAATCTGGCTTGCAGACTTCCCTGTAATGGTCTTCATAACTGATGAAAGATGTCTGGTTGTAATCGACTGTCGCTCGGCATAAAACTCAACCGACCGCTCCGTGAGATGATGTTCTGCAAGATCATTCAGGAAAACAAAAACAATTTCCTCTTGTCTTGACATCTGGTTCATCGAATTGTTGTCTTCTTTAGAAATAATTCCTGCCATTTGGTAACAAAAAACAGAAAAAAGATGTTCTACCATTTCTTTTTTGTAGATCATTTCGGTTTCCGAATCGAGGATATATTTCAGAAAATTCACACTTTTCCAAACCACATCCATTTCATCCTGATGAAAAGGAACCCCAATGTTCATTTGTTGCCTAAAGTATCGGTAAGTTATTAACCTATTGAATTTTAATGACAAAGCTGAGATAAATTCGCGTTTATATGAAACCATTCTCGACTGAAAATCATCACTCACGGAAACCATTTCGTAAATCGTCTGCGGATCCGTCACCATAAACATATTGGCAGAAAGTTCTAAATCCCGAAAATGTTGTTTGAGTTTTATCGTTCCTGTTTTAATAAAGATAAATGCCGGATTTTCGGGACGAAATGGCTTGTCGACAGCAATTCTCTCGAATATATTATGTTGTGTAAAAACATCAACCCCAAATTTTTCTAAGACAGACATAACACAAATGTAAGCAATCTCTTGAGCGATTACAAAAATTTATTATTTTAGTATGTTACAAATTCTTACTATGAGAAAAATTGATTTACTATTTGCTGAATATGCTGAAAGTCACAGAAATTCGACCAACAAACTGATCCACTGGATATGTGTTCCACTCATTTTTTGGACGATTTTAGGATTTATTTCTCTTATTCCATCGAAATCAATTGGTTTCATCTACGTTGGTGAAATCAGCTATATAAGCCTTATTGCGATGGCTTTAGTTACTTTTTTTTACATGAGGCTTTCTTTCTTAATCGGTCTCATCATGATTTTTGTGATGACTTTAATGGAAAGTTTCGCGTATGGGATCAATGTTCGTTGTAAAGAAAATTCCTGGATGGTTTATCTCGCTGTTTTTATTATCACCTGGATTTTACAATTCGTCGGCCATAAAATTGAAGGTAAAAAACCTTCTTTCTTAAAAGACATCCAATTCCTTTTAGTTGGTCCGATTTGGTTGCTAAGCTTTATCCTTAAAAAACTGGGAATCAAATATTAGTTTTTAGGAAAGGAAGATGAAGGATGGAAGCCTGAAGTTCTTTTTCATACAGCATCAACTTTCCTCTTCCCGCATCAAACTTCCGGCAAATTAATCCTCCAAAGCATATACTGCAAAACTGGCCAACCAATGGTCGCCTCCATAATTCCCCTGAAATAATAGTGGAAGTCCGTTGTTTAAAAATACAGTAGCTGTTTTCTGAAATTCTTTTTTCAGCGGATGATGATCAGGTAGTGATTTTGCAATTCCTTTCATACACCATGCTTTTGTGAATGATAATCCAACTAAATGAACCGTCTGATAATCTGAAAGATCACTCACCTCCGGAATTTTTTCAATATTCTCCAAACTTCTTTTTTCGTAGAAGTTATTTAACCATGAAACAAATTCTTTTTGCGGCAGCACTCTTCGCATCAAATCTGCAATTTCTAAACTTGGCGAAAAGAAATCGGATCCGTCCGGTTCAAGATAAGCGGGAGTTTTTGTGTTGTTTAAGTAGAAATATTTAGCCTTTTCTATCAGTTGATTTTCGAAGGTTTTGTCTCCTGTAGCTCTTGCCCAATCCAAAGCAAAAACCATTGCAAAAGCAGTATTTGGATGAACTCCCGTTCTGTTCGGGTATGTTTGTTTAGGTAAAAATGTTTTCCAGGACTCCAAAATTTTATCCGTTAAGGGTTTTAAATTCTGATGCCAGATTTTCGCTTTCGGATGATCCCACGTTGACAATTCTTCATCTAATTTCAATAACCAGGCCCAACCGTAGGTTCTTTCAAAAGTTCCGGTTAATTGATATTTTGTGAAATAATCTGCTTCAGTCTGAAGGTTTTCTTTTTTAAAGGAATTATCAAGTATATTTTCAATGTCTTTTGCAATCGATAAACTAGGTTTTGTCTTCAATAAACGAACAAGCATCCAATGTCCATGAACAGAGCTGTGCCAATCAAAACAACCATAAAAACTTGGATGCAGATCTTTCGGACTTAAAGGAACTTCATCTGCATTATTAATGATGTGAGCCGTTTTGTTCGGATATTCCTGATTGATACAGTGAAGTGGTTTTTCAGATAGTTTGATAGCCATTTCGTCTGTAAGTTTCGGAACTTCCTGAGCATACATCAAAAACGAAGAAAATATGATTGCTAAAAGGCTTTTTTTCATTCAATAAAAATATAAAATAAATTCAATTTTTCAGGTCTCAAAATTACTGAAAACGGCATTCAATAAAATATTCATAACAAATTTTAATAAATATTGAAAATTTACAACCAATTTTCAATTCAAGCATGATTTTTGTTAAATCTCAGAAAATATCACGTATGAGAAAATTACTTTTACCTTTAGTTTGCCTTATTCTTATTCACTGTAAAAAAACAGAAACACAAGCTTCAAGCGCTTCCCTTGTAGATGTCATTCAAGAAGATAAACTAGTAGCCGTTGATTCAACCGCCGTTGCGTATGCAGAACCATCAGGTGTTGTTTCTGAAGAGGAAGTCGTTGAAAGCAAATCTAATCCTCTCCCCAAAAAAACAGATACCATTTCCAAGAAAATCATTAAGAATGGAGACATGAGAATCCAGGTGGGAAATATTCAAAAAGCACAAAATAGTGGGTAAAATTATTAAAAACAACAAAGCGTACGTTCAAAAAGAAGAGTTTCAGAATACGGATACTGATGAGAATGTCTATCTAACAATCCGGGTTCCTCATAAAAATTTTGATGCTCTTGTTAATTCTTTTTCCGATGGAGTCGGCTCTGTTTTATCCAAGAACATCTCTTCGGATGACGTTACCGAAGAATATACCGATGTTTCCATAAAATTGGCCAACAAAAAGATCTATCTTGAAAAATATCGAGACATGTTGAAAAGTGCCGCTACCACGAAAGATATGCTGGAAATTCAAGAAAATATTCGTGCTCTTGAAGATGAAATTGATGTATCCGAAGGCAGATTGCGTTTTATTGATGACAGGGTGAATTACAGTACTTTAAATATAAGTTTATATAAAGAAAAAATAAGAAGTTCTACGACTTCAAAAGTAGGTTTTGGAAGCCGTTTTGGAGATTCCGTTACACAAGGTTGGAATAGTTTTGTGGCTTTTCTTCTTGAAATCATCTCGCTTTGGCCGTTCCTTTTATTAGTTCCGGTTGTTGTTTTCCTTTGGAAGAAATGGAGAAACAGAAAGAAGAAATAGCATATTAATCTAACATTTATTTGTCATTCTGAATGAAGCAAAGCGTAATGACGAATCTCTAATACTATACTTGAGATTCTTCCTTCGTCAGGATGACAAATTGAACGTTTTATTTCCCAAGTGATTTTATCTACCTAGAACAAATACAGCAGGAATTTTATGAAGTTCCGGCTTTTGTTTTTGCCAGTCTTTTATCGTTTTTGTTTGAATGAATTCAGTTTCCGGATCGTTGATATTAGCTGCAATACACAATTTTGTATTGGGTGATAAAAATTTGGTTAAATCTTCAAAAAGCTGATTATTCCTGTAAGGTGTTTCCATGAAAATCTGGGAATACCCTGTTTTTTGAACCAGGCTTTCCAATTGCAGCATCTGTTTCTTCTTCTCTCCTCTATCTATTGGCAAATATCCATTGAATGTAAATTCCTGCCCATTAAAACCACTTGAAATAAGCGCTAGAATAATTGATGAAGGTCCTGAAATCGGGATTATTCTGATGTTTTTTTCATGACACCATTTCACCATTAAATTTCCGGGATCGGCAATACAAGGAAGTCCGGCTTCCGAAAGCAAACCAAAATCTTGGCCTTTCAACATCAGTTGCTGTGCTTCTTTTATATCTGCATTTTCAGTGTATTTATCCAGCAAAAAAAGCTTCAGATCTGACTGTTTTTTCTCAGGAGCAAAGAACTTCACTACTTTTCTGGCAGTTTTTTCATTTTCAACAAAGAAATAGTCAGTTTGCATAATATATTCTTTGATCACAGGCGAAAAATGAGTGATAGAAGTATTTTCGGAAAGGTAAGCTGGAAGTAAAAAAAGCATTGTTTTTAATTATTATAATAATGATGTGTAAATTACGATTTTAAAAATAATTGTTCAGCAATTTTGCTGCAACCCTTATCCAAGAGTTCAAAAACCTCTTCAAAATCTTTCATCTCTCCCCAATACGGATCGGGAACTTCGGCATTTTTATGATCATCTAAAACTTCTAAGAACAAAGATACTTTTTGTCTTTGTGCTTCATTTTTTGTTTTTGAAACCACATCTGCCAAAACATCAATATCCATACAGTAGATTTTATCAAAGTTTTCAAAATCCGCCATGGTAATAGGTCTTGAGCGTTGTTTTGAAATATCAATATTATGGTTAGCTGCCGTTTTTATTGCTCTTTTATCAGGATGTTCTCCTTCGTGCATAGAAATCGTACCCGCAGAATCCACTATACAATTTTCAGGAAGTTTGGTTTTCATAATTCCCTCTGCTAAAGGACTTCTGCATATATTTCCCAAACACACCATTAGTATTTTCATCTTATAAAATTTAAAGATTTTAATTTTATCAACAAAACTAAATAAAAAATGAAGAATACATATATTCTCCATTTTCTATTATTTACAATTAAATTATTTTAATGTTTGATTCTTTCCGTAAGTTCTTTAACGTATTTTTTCACTTCCTTATCGATTTTTGAAACATCCTTAATCGTTTCGCAAGCATACATTACTGTTGAATGGTCTTTACCTCCCATTTCTTCACCAATTTTAGTGAAAGTCGCATTGGTAAATTCTTTTGCAAAATACATTGCCAATTGTCTCGGAAGAGCAATTTCTCTTTTTCTTGTCTTTGATAAAAGCTGCTCTCTTTTAATTCCGAAATAATCACATACCACTTCCTGAATGAAAGGAATATTAATTACTTTTTTCTGATTAGCAGCAATTTTATTAATTGTATCTTTTAATAATTCTAAGCTTAAGTCAGATTTATAAATAGTAGAATACGCAATCACAGAATTGATTACTCCGATAAGTTCTCTTACATTCGTTTTTGCTTCAGCAGCTAAGAAATCCAGCATATCTTCTGTAAGAACGATACCATCTCTACTTAGTTTGTCTACAATAATTTTCTTACGGGTTTCTAAATCCGGAGATTTAATTTCTGCAGAAAGTCCCCATTTGAAACGGGAAACAATTCTGTCCTGAATATCCATAATATCAGCCGGAGCCTTATCTGAAGTAAGAATGATCTGTTTTCCGTTCTGATGCAGATAATCAAAAATATGGAAGAAACTATCCTGTGTAGCAGATTTTCCTGATAAGAACTGGATATCGTCTATAATCAACACATCTACCATTTGATAGAAGTTGGCAAATTCAGTTTGCTTATGAGCTTTTGCAGCAGAAATAAACTGCTGAATGAATTTTTCAGATGATAAATATAAAACTACCTTATCCGGAAACTGACTTTTTACTTCAAGTCCTACAGCCTGTCCCAAGTGCGTTTTACCAACTCCGTAACCTCCGTATAAAAATAACGGGTTGAAGGCAGTTGCTCCCGGTCTTTTGGCAATAGATCTTGCTACTGTAGCTGCAAATTTATTGCTCTCTCCTTCTACATAGTTTTCAAAAGAAAAATCTGATTTCAGATTGGAATCGATATTTACTTTCTTAATTCCGGGAACTACAAAAGGATTAACGATATTTGAAGAGAAACCTTGCGGCATCGTCTCTTGAATTTTTGGAGTAGGAACTGTTTTCCCTTTCATATTCATGGTAACGGGTTTTTCTAAACCAACCGGTTTATTTTCCATTACAGAATACCAAAGTTTCACACCTTTTCCAATATTTTTCTTCAGGGCAGCAGAAAGCAGGGATAGGTAATTATCCTCAATATACTCCTTGTAAAAATCACTCGGAACCATTAATGTAAGATTATTGTCAACCAAAGAAATTGGCTGAACTTTATCAAACAGTAAGTCGAAAGATTTTTCAAGTTTTTTAAGATCAGAATTATCTTCAGCTGCGTTGAGATTATCACGCATAAACTGAAGGCACTTCTGCCATATCATCATTAAATTTTCATCCATATTTATGCCCTGATTAATTCTTTTGTTAGTATAATTTTTAGAAGGAAGACAAAGGTCCAATTTTTTATTTTTAAAAAAAAATATTGCAGGTATTGATTATTTAAAAATATATTTGTATGTATAATTTAAGACCAAAAATGATACACACAACCCATTCAATACGAGTACGTTACGGAGAAACCGACCCTATGAAATATGTCTATTATGGCAACTATGCAGAGTACCTGGAACTGGGTAGAGTCGAGTTATTTCGCAGTATTGGGATGTCTTATAACGAGATTGAAAATCAAGGAATTTGGTTGCCAGTTTCTGACTATAAAATTAAGTATTTAAAACCGGCTTTATATGACCAAAAATTAGAAATTCATACCTACCTGAAACGTAAGCCCGGAGTAAGAATAGAATTTGAATATGAAATTTATAATGAAGAACAGGTAAAAATAACCGAAGCATCTACAACTCTTTTCTTTTTATCTGCCGAAACCAATAAAATCATCAAATGTCCTGATTTTTTAATGGAACTCATTAACAAAAATTGGGAAGAGGAAAAATAAACCTTAAATATATTTCACAAAGAAGTAAATTAAAATTTTCAAGACATACCACTTATCACACTAATAACTACAAAAAAAACAAAGTAATAAGTAAAAAAAATACATTAAATCAAATTAAAAACGAAAAATTATTCATTATAAAAATTTAATATTAACAAAAACATTGTTAAAAAAAATAAAAATAAGTAAGTTTTTTATATTATATTTACACCACTAATTACTCAGAATACAAACAATTAAAATATAAAAGACATGAAAAAGAATTTCTACACCCTGATTTTCTTGGGCTTGTTCGCAACAGGAATTGCTCAAACAGGGAATGTCGGGATTAATACGACTACTCCCTCTGCCACATTAGATGTAATCGGTAGCCCTGCAGATGCAACCAAAGTGGATGGATTTATTCCCCCAAGAATTACAGGTACTCAGCTAGCCGCTAAAGATTCTATGTATGGCGCTAATCAAAATGGAACGATAATATATGCAACCGCTGCAGTAACAGTACCTACCGCGAAAACTACAAACGTTACAGCTGCTGGGTATTATTATTATGACTCTCCTAGTAGTACATGGAAATCATTAAAAGGAAATTCAGGTCTAGGTACAGCTATGTATGCAATGAAAGACGGAGCATGGTCACTATTAGGTCTAGGGATTTCAGGAACTAACTGGAGTAAAATAGATCTAACTACCACTGATGTAAAAGCAGGTAACTCAGCATCATTTGTAAATGGTGTTTATACTGCACCTGAGGCAGGTATATATGAGGTAAATTATGAATTTCAATTAGAAGGTGGAGTTGATTTGAGTTTATTAGGAAGTAAGGTATTGGGTATTTTAAAAAACGGTACCACTATATATGAAACAAAGATATTTGATGCTGTGAGAGTTTCCATTTTAGGAATTACTTTAGCTGCAGTTCCTGTTACTTCAACTTCATTAAATACAGTGATTCAACTAAATCAAGGAGAAACTATTACATTTGGTGTTGAAACCGGCGGTATAAATCTTGGATTATTAACTGATGGAAAAGTCAAAGTTTCTGTAAGTAAAATCTCAAATTAATTAATATTTTACATAAAATATATAAACAAAAGCATCACTTTATCGTGGTGCTTTTTTTTGATGTCTAGCAGAATAAGTTCAATAAAACTTCATTATTCTGAACAATTCTCAAAATAATATATTTTTCTATTGACAATTCACAAAAAAGAAGTATATTTATCACGTTTTTAATTCCTATATTTATTAGATTATGAAAAAAATTCTATACTCTTTATTAGTTTTCGCTTCTGTGACGCTATTTGCACAGAAAAGCCCAAATGTAAAATTTGCTATTTGTAATGATGCTGTAGGAACCGTGACTCTTTTTAACGCAAGAAAGGCAATGGTGCAAAGTACAACTCCTTATAAAACAGCTGCTCTTCCGGCAAGCCTAAAAAAATACAGTTATTTAGCACAAAACGGATTAACAGAAGTAAAATATAAAAAAAATGTAGGTACTTTAGATTGGATGACACTAGCTGGCTTTAACACGCAATTCCAGCTTCCGGAAAATAATCCTGTGATTATTGAAGGATATGAATTCAATGATTCTTCTACTAAAATCTATGCTGACATCATTGACAAAACTGAAGTAAAAGAATACAATGGTAAAAAGACATTATTCATTACTACAGTTCAAAAGTATCAATACTAATAAGTAGATAAAAGTACTTAAACATAATAAAAGGTATCTCAGTGAGATACCTTTTTTATTTAGTATTTATTCGTCCATTTTTTCTTAAGTTCCTCAAAAATTTTCTTTTCTGTCGAATTACTTCCGGGTTCATAAAATTTCAAATCCTTTATTTCTTCAGGAAGAAAATCCTGGTCAACAAAATTCCCTTCGTAAGAATGAGCATATTTATATTCTTTCCCATAATCTAAATCTTTCATCAGCTTGGTAGGAGCATTTCTTAAATGGAGAGGTACTGGTAAATTCCCGGTCTTCTTTACAAAAGCCAAAGCATCATTGATAGCCATGTACGCTGAATTACTCTTAGGAGAAACCGCGAGATAAATTGCCGTTTCACTTAAAATAATTCTTGCTTCCGGATTTCCAATAACATTGATAGCCTGAAAACAATTGTTAGCAATTACTAAAGCATTCGGATTGGCCAACCCAATATCTTCAGAAGCCAAAATCAACATCCTTCTTGCAATGAATTTAATATCTTCTCCTCCCGCAATCATTCTTGCCAACCAATACACTGCACCATTTGGGTCACCTCCCCGCATAGATTTTATAAATGCCGAAATGATATCATAATGCTGTTCACCATTTTTATCATAAAGCGCCATCGTTTCCTGAAGAACAGACATTACATCCTCATCTGAAATTTCTTTTTTTCCTGAATTTTTAAACTGATTCAAAACCAGTTCTACAGAATTGATGAGTTTTCTGCCATCTCCTCCCGAATATTGAATAAAAGCCTGTTTATCTTTAATTACAAAATCCTCCCTTTCATCCTGATTATATCTTTTTAGCGAAATATCAATCAACTCTTCAAGTTTTTCATAACTTAAAGCTTTCAAAACATACACCTGACTTCTGGAAAGTAATGCTGAAACAACCTCAAAACTTGGATTCTCTGTTGTAGCACCAATTAAAACAACCCATCCTTTTTCTACAGCATGCAAAAGGGAGTCTTGCTGAGACTTATTAAATCTATGTATCTCATCAATAAATAATATCGGAGATTTCCCTGAAAATAAATTTTGCTTTTTAGCGTCTTCTATTACATCACGAACATCCTTTACTCCGGATGAAACGGCAGAAAGCTTAAAAAACTTACGTCCCGATTTTTCAGAAATAATTTCTGCTAACGTCGTTTTTCCCGTTCCCGGAGGTCCCCAAAGAATAAGAGAATTCAAGGTATCATTCTCTATCATTTTTCTTATCGTTCCTTTTTCTCCGGTAAGATGTTCCTGCCCCAACACATCTTCTAATGTTTTAGGTCTTAGTTTTTCAGCTAATGGAATATTTTGACTCAATTTTTTAAATTTAATATAAAGTTGAATGTTCAGAAGATGAGTATTCTACTGATTTAACATTTAAAAATCAGTAAATCGACAAACACCGGATTTTATCCGACAAACAGACATTTACCGCCCTGAAACTTCTAACAAATTTAAACTAATTTTCAATTTTTTACGCTATTTTTGCATTGTTTTGAAACTTACATTCAATAAAATCATTACGTTTCCCATGGTAATTTTAATAAGATTTTACCAATGGTTTATTTCGCCTTTACTTCCCAAAAACTGTCGTTATGAACCCACCTGTTCGCATTATATGATAGAAGCACTGCAGGTTCATGGGATTTTCAAGGGATTTTGGCTGGGTGTAAAAAGAATTTCAAAATGTCATCCTTGGGGAGGAAGCGGCTACGATCCTGTACCTCCAAAGTGTAACCATTAATATGAAAAACATTATTATAATGAATAGTATATTCTTTAGAATTTATCTTCTGGTTTTTGCATTTTTCGCACAAAATCTTTTCTCACAAAATTATACTGACGGGCTTTCTGATGCCGTACTGAATGTAAATAATGAAAAAATTGCTGTAAAAGTATTTTCAACCACTGATGCTGAAACGTTCAATACATTTTCCGGGAAAAATAACAACAATACACTTGTGATTATAAATCCGGCAAACCTTGAATTAAAAGGCAATTTAAAAGCATATTATGACAGCTCTCTGAGTATGTTCAAAATGAGTGGCTATCAATTTTTAGATAAAGATTTTAAACCTACTCAAAAAAGAGAAGATTATAAATATTTAGTAAAAGTTCAAAAAACTATTCAGCCTACAGATCAGGTAGCGTTAGAAACAGAATATAAAATCTGGGATCCTTCTACGGGAATTCATTTAGGACCAGTTACATTACATTATTATAGCTTAATGTTCATTTTTGCTTTCGGTTTGGGATATATTTTAATGACAAAAATGTTCAAAATCGATCATATCAATCAAAAATATCTTGAACCTCTTTTTACCTGGACATTAATCGGAACTATTCTTGGAGCAAGAATAGGACACGTGATTTTCTACCAAAGAGAATTATTTAAAGATGATTTCTGGAGTGTTTTTTTACCAATAAGCACTAAAAACGGTTTCGAATTCACAGGTTTCTCAGGTCTTGCAAGTCACGGAGCGGCCATCGCATTGATTTTAACCACTTTATACTACTCCTATAAAATCATCAAGAAAAATCCTTTATGGGTGTATGACAGATTAGGAATTGTTGTCGCTATAGGAGGTGCATTTGTAAGAATGGGAAATTTCTTTAATTCTGAAATCATTGGTAAACCGGTAGATCCAAGTTCTCCATTTGCCATTCTTTTCCCGCAAATGAGCGATGAATACGGAGTTACTGTACCTCGCTACCCTACTCAGTTGTTTGAAGCAGTAGGCTATGTTCTTCTATTTATACTTTTATGGGTTTTATATAGAAAAACGGACAAAAAATATCAGCAAGGCTGGTTATTTGGTTTATTCTTCATTATTCTTTGGGCTATAAGATTCTTTGTAGAATTTTTAAAAGAACCTCAAGGCGACGAATATGTTACTTTAGGAAGCTTAAACACTGGGCAAGTTCTATCCCTTCCGTTTATGATAGCAGGTGTAATCATTATGATTTATTCCAAAAAGTTCAAAATAACAGAAGCAGAAAATGCAAAACCTGAATAATTTCTATTCAATATACATTTTTAAAAAGTCACAATTTTTTTGTGACTTTTTTGTTGATATATAAAAAGGTACTTTCCAGCTCTTTGACGACATCTGTAGGCTGCATAGATTCTTTGGAATATTTTTCAGCCGCAAAGTCTGCCGATTTACCATGGAGCCAAACACCCAAAACAGCGGCATTTTCAGCAGAATATCCTTGAGCCAATAACGATGTTAAAATACCCGTTAAAATATCTCCACTTCCTCCTTTTGCCAATCCTGAATTTCCTATAATATTATAAAATACTTTCCCATTCGGACATACTACCTGCGTATGATGGTCTTTTAGCGCAATATATACGCTAAGTTCTGAAGCCTTTTGCACTGCAAGATCAGTTCTTTCAAAAGAATCTTTTGTTTTCCCGAAAAGTCTTTCAAATTCTTTGGGATGGGGCGTAATAATTGAATTTTTGGGAATCAAATGTAAATGAGATGGATTTTTTGAAATAATATTAAGAGCATCCGCATCCAAGACCAACGGATCACTATAATTTTTAAGGAAATTTAAAAAACTATTTTCTGTTTTTTCATGAGTTCCTAGCCCCGGTCCCACTCCCAATGTTATATTTTCATCAACATGGATATTTTCAATCTCGGTTTCTCCTCCCTCCAAAAACATGGCTTCAGGACAGGAAATCTGGAGAATGTCATATCCACACTTAGGGCTAAGCGCAAAAACGAGTCCTGCTCCACTTTTCAAAGCTGCTTTTACAGACAAAACGGCTGCTCCCATTCTACCGTAACTTCCACCAATGATAACAACTTTCCCAAAAGTTCCTTTGTGAGAATATTCGTTTCTTGGTTTAAATATTTTTTCGATCAGACCTTCATCAATAATAAAATTGTTGGTGGTAGTTTCTTCGATATATTGAGAATGCAGTCCAATATTCAAAATCACAATTTTACCGGTATATTTTCCGGTTTCTGAATAGAGGAAGCTTTTTTTCCAAAACTGAAAACTCAACGTATAATCAGCCTGAAAAACCATTGAACCCTCCTCTATATTTTGATCAGCAGACAATCCTGAAGGAATATCTATCGAAATTTTTATATTATTTAGAGAATTCAGTTCATTTATAATTTTCAACTCTTCTCCTTCAATCTTCCTGGAAAAACCTGTCCCAAAAATTGCATCAATACAAACGGTTTGTTCACTCAGCTTTTCTTTTTGAAAGTCTTTGAATTCTTTGATGGAAATTCCGGAAAAGTCTTTTAGCTTTTTATAATTAACGGCTGCATCCTGAGAAAAATTCCCTTTCAAGTCTTTTACAAAAACATCAACATCAAAACCTTTTAAATAAAGCAATCGGGCAATAGCAAACCCATCTCCTCCATTATTACCGTTACCGCAAAAAATTGTAAAATTTTTATGAACTTTACAATTCTCAGAAATCCAATGAGCACAAGACTGCGCTGCACGCTCCATCAATTGTATGGATGATACGGGCTCATTAGCAATCGTAAATTCATCACATTTTCGAATTTTTTCTGCCGTAAAAATTTTCATTAAAATGTTTTTCTTAAATTTAGTGATTATTATTCATTCAAGTCAATTTTCGAAACGATTAAAAAAATATAAATATGGGATTTTTAAAAGAATTTAAAGAGTTTGCCGTTAAAGGGAACGTGGTAGATTTAGCTGTCGGTGTAGTGATTGGTGGGGCTTTTGGTAAAATTGTCACTTCTTTGGTTGAGGACATTATTACCCCTGCTATTTTAACACCTACATTGGAAAAACTACAGTTAAACAACCTAGCTGAATTGGTCATTCCCGGTACAGCTATCAAATACGGAATGTTTATTTCTGCTGCGATTTCGTTTATTGTAGTCGCTTTCGCTTTATTTGTAATGATTAAAGGAATCAACAAACTGAAAAAAGAGGCTCCGGCTGAAGCACCTGCAGGACCTACGGAAGATCAAAAATTATTAATGGAAATCAGAGATTTACTAAAAGCTAAAAACTCATAAAAAAAACGCCGCAAAATTTGCGGCGTTTTTCTTTTTTCACATTCTTAATTAATCTGCAGAATACTGGAAATCTGATCTGCCAAAGACAACCCTATTCTATCCTGTGCTTCCAAAGTAGAAGCGCCAGTATGCGGTGTTAAAGAAATTTTTGAATGATTTAATACTTTTTTTGAAGGAGTCGGTTCATTAATGAAAACATCCAACCCTGCAAACCTCACTTTTCCTGAATCTAAAGCTTCAATTAAAGCTTCTTCATCAACTACTCCTCCTCTTGAGCAGTTTACAACGGCAACTCCATCTTTCATCATTTCAAATTCATTTTTACCGATCATGTAGCCTTCTTTTTGAGCAGGAACATGGAGAGTGATAAAATCGGAATGTTTTAATACATCCTGCAAAGGCTCAGTTTCAATATCAACATTGATAAACTGGTTATTATAGAATTTCACTTTAATACTTGCCTTTCCAATATTATTATCAGCCGCGATTACTCTCATACCAAGGCCTAAAGCAATTTTTGCAACTTCCTGACCGATTCTTCCCATTCCGACAATACCGATTGTCTTTCCTTTCAATTCGATCCCTGCAGCATACGCTTTTTTCAAACCGGCAAACTCAGTATCTCCCACTAAAGGCATTTTTCTGTTGGAATCCTGCAAAAATCTTGCTCCCGAAAACAGGTGTGCAAAAACCAATTCTGCTACCGATTCCGATGAAGCTGAAGGTGTATTGATAACATGAATTCCCTTTTCTCTGGCATAAGCTACATCAATATTATCCATTCCTACTCCTCCTCTTCCAATAATCTCGATAGACGGGCAATGATCAATAATATCTTTTCTTACCTGTGTCGCACTACGTACCAAAAGCGTACTAACATTGTGCTCATTAATGTAATCTACTAATTGTTCTTGTGGAACTTTTGTAGTAATCACTTCAAACCCCTTCTCCGTTAATGCATCAATTCCAGATTGATCTAAGCCATCGTTTGCTAAAACTTTCATAAATACTTATAATTATTTAAAAATTAAAAGATTTAAAAATCAAAAGAAAAAGCATTCACTTTAATCGTTTAATTTTTAAATCTTTAATTATATTTTAATCTTCTTTAAAAACTTCAATGGTAACTTGTTTTTCTACAAGATCTGTAAATTTACCTTTGTATCTTGTAGCTCTCACCAAATGATTATCTATCCAATGATAATTCCCTCCTCTAGGTTTACCACACAATACACTGTGATATTTAAAACCGTGTTTATCCAGCCAGTCAATGGTAATTTGTTTTAAGTTTTCGGTTCTTGAAGTGAAAAAACAAATCTGATGCCCTTCCTCATACCATCTGTTGATTGTTTCCAAAGCATCGGGAAAAGGCTCACAGGTAACCATTCTTTCCGGCTCTTCGTTGGGAACATCTTCTGTAATTGTTCCGTCTATATCAATTAGGTAATTTTTTACTCCGTCCTTTAGAATCGGACTCATGTGATCTATGTATTCTAACTCCATCATGAAATTTTGTATTACAAATTTATAAATTTTAAAACAAAACACTTTATTAAAGTTTATTTACATTAATTTTTTACTACACAAAACCTTATTCATAGAATAAATTAATAAATTTTTATCCATTATATTATTATAGGTTAATATTTTTCTATTACCCAAAAAATAAAACTATCTTTAATATTTCATAGATAAACTCTTCCTGATGACCCAAAGAATTTTATCTTTACTATTTGCCTTAATCGGTTGGTTTTCAGTGATTACCCAATACTATTTGATGGTGAAAAACACTCAAATTTCTTTTGGAGAAACAACCATCAGATTTTTCAGTTTTTTTACAATCCTAACTAATATACTTGTTGCTGTATATTTTACATTTCAGACTGTAAATTATCCCTCAAAAATTAAAAAACCCGGAATATTAACTGCCATTACTATTTATATTTTAATCGTAGGATCAATTTATCAGATTATTCTTCGTTCAACATGGAACCCTACAGGTTTACAAAGAATTGTTGATGAACTCTTGCATACGATCATTCCTGTTCTTGTACTTATGTATTGGTATATGTATGAAAACAAAAGGGATTTAAGCTACCAACAAATTCCTCAATGGGCAGTTTATCCTTTACTGTATCTTTTTTATATTTTAATAAGAGGACATTTCTCAGAATTTTATCCTTATCCGTTTGTGAATGTGCTTGATCTTGGTTATACTCAGGTATTAATCAATTCTTTCTGGATTCTGGTTCTCTTTATAGGAATATCTATGCTTTTCGTTCGCATTGGAAAAGCCATGAGTAAATAATTATTAAAGATTATTTTCTTATTCTTATCTCTTTATCTTTCAAAAATCCATGATGTTTTCCCAAAAATTTCCAAAATACATTTATTACACTTACATTTGTAGAAATGGAAGAATTTGTAGTTTTAGTAAATCCTTATGACCAAGTTTTAGGATTGATGGAAAAACAGCAGGCCCATATTAATGGCCTTTTACATCGTGCTTTCTCTGTATTTTTATTCAATGATAAAGGTGAAATGCTTTTGCAAAAAAGAGCATCGGAAAAATATCATTCTCCCAATCAATGGACGAATGCAGTATGTTCGCACCCAAGAAACGGAGAAACTTACCTTGAAGGAGCTAAAAGAAGAGTAAAAGAAGAACTGGGAATAGAAGTGGATCTTTCAGAAAAATTCCATTTTATCTATAAAGCAGATGTAGGAGGAAATCTTTGGGAACATGAGTTAGACCATGTATTTACCGGATTTTATAATGCGGATTTTGCCCTTAACACAGAAGAAGTGGAAGAAGTAAGATATATTTCCATGGAGGATCTGGATAAAGAAATAGCAGAAAATCCGGGAGCTTTTACAGAATGGTTCAAAATTATTTTAGAAGAATACAAACATCATTTTTAAGATGATCAAACATTCATTATTCATTATATTGCTTTTCTTAGGGTACTTTGTATCGGCTCAGAAGAAACAAACGTATGAAAATACAAACTATTCCATCAGTTTTCCTGAAGGATGGATGGCAATGAATGAGACCGATATTGTTAATATTTTCCCGACAAGTCAGATCGGTGCAGTTACCATTTCTGAATACCATGACTTAAATTTACCCTCTACCGAAATCAAAAAATTTATCCTGGCTCTTTATCAATCTCCTGATGAAGAAAATAAGGTAAAAAGTGCCAAGAGCAAAAAAGGATATACCGAATATTTTTACGAATACTTCGATGAGAAAGAAAAACTTTTCTGGATCACCAAAGTTTTTCAAAAAGACAAAGAAATGTATCTTATTTCCATCAATTGCGGTGAAAAATACTGGAACGGAAATTATATGAATCTTTTTAACGAGACCTTTAATAGTTTTAAAATAAAGAAATAGAAATTAAATATGAAGAAAACAGCATTGTACGACAAACATGTTTCTTTGGGAGCTAAAATCGTACCTTTTGCAGGTTTTGAAATGCCTGTACAATATTCCGGAGTAACGGAAGAGCATTTTGCAGTAAGAGAAAAAGCAGGATTGTTTGATGTTTCTCACATGGGACAATTTTTCATCGAAGGTCCTGGTTCAAAAGATCTTTTACAATTTGTAACAACAAACAATGTAGACGCTCTTGAAAACGGAAAAGCTCAATATTCTTGCCTTCCCAACGAAAACGGAGGAATCGTAGATGACCTTATCGTTTACAAAATGGAAGATGATAAATATTTCGTGGTTGTAAATGCTTCAAATATTGATAAAGACTGGAATCACATTTCAAAATACAATACTTTCGGAGCAAAAATGACTAACGCTTCAGACGATATGTCTTTACTAGCTGTTCAAGGTCCGAAAGCTACTGAAATTCTTCAGAAACTGACAGAAACTAACCTTTCTGAAATTCCTTACTATAACTTTACAGTAGGTTCTGTAGCAGGAGTAGACAATATCATTATCTCAAACACAGGTTATACAGGAAGCGGTGGTTTTGAAATTTACTTCAACAACGAAGCGGCTGTAAAACTTTGGGATGCGATCATCGAAGCTGGAGCTGAAGACATTATTCCTTGCGGATTGGCTGCAAGAGATACCTTGAGACTTGAAAAAGGATTCTGTCTTTATGGAAACGATATCGACGATACTACTTCTCCAATCGAAGCTGGTTTAGGATGGATCACTAAATTCGATAAAGACTTCGTGTCTAAAGATACTTTCGCAAAACAAAAAGAAGAAGGAGTTACAAGAAAATTGGTTGGTTTTGAATTAACTGACAAAGGAGTTCCAAGACACGACTACCCTGTTGTAGACGCAGAAGGAAACGTAATCGGTAAAGTAACTTCAGGAACTCAGTCTCCAATGAAAAAAGTAGGTTTAGGTCTTGCTTATGTAGACAAACCTCACTTCAAACTAGGTTCTGAAATTTTCATTCAGGTAAGAAACAAAAATATTCCTGCAAAAGTGGTGAAAGCTCCTTTTGTATAATCGGAAAAGATAATACAGAAACCCCGTCTTGTAAAATTTACAAGATGGGGTTTTATTTTAATATAATATTTTTAGAAGCTGATTCCCGCTTTCCGCTATATCTTTTGTTCCGCTTTGCTGCACAAAAGGATGTCACTACAATCGGGGCTAGTTTTTCTGTCGTTCATTAAAAAAGAGAGCATATCTACAAAACTTTTTTTAATAAAAATATTCATAACGCTTGTCATTCCGTAGGAATCCAGGCAATTACATGATATTTTGTTATTACAAACTGAGCCTAGATTCCTACGGAATGACAATTCAAAAAGGATATTTTCTGGATAGTTAAAGGAATTTATCTCCCTTTCCTGAATAACATACGCATTTTTGAGATTGCTTCGTCGCTTCGCTCCTCGCAATGACTAATTTACTCCAAAAAATTCCTGCAAAGCCGCCACATTATTCTTATCATTCCCGACAAAAATGTTGTCATCTGTGATAAAAACAGGACGTTTCAAAAAAGTATAATGATCCAATAATAATTCTTTAAAGTCCTTTTCCGTTAAAGACTTTACATCCAGTCCTCTCAATTTGATCTGAGTAGATTTTTTGCTGAACAACGCTTCATAAGACTTTGTCTTTTTATGCATTTCCGCCAGTTCTTCTTTCGTGATCGGTTCTTTTTTGATCTCACGAAGTTCCCAGTCTGTAAGGTCGAATTGTGCTAAAATTTTTCTGCAGGTATCACAGGTATTAAGATAGAATACTTTTTTCATTATGATTTTAAGTCTGTTGTTAATTAAAATTCGTCTTCATTGAACTTTCCGACTTCAAAAGTAGGATTTAATCTATGATTTTGAAAATTATTAAATACCTTTATTCAATCAAAATTTTAGTGGAAATGGAAAACAAACCGATCACATTTCAGTTTATTTCTGAGCCTTCGGATGTGAATTACGGAGGAAACGTACATGGTGGAAGTGTTATGAAATGGATTGATCAGGCAGGGTATGCCTGTGCAACAACCTGGAGTGGAAATTATTCCGTAACCGTATATGTTGGTGGAATACGTTTTTATGAACCCATCAAAATCGGGGAAATTGTAAAAGTAGAAGCACAGGTTATTTACACAGGTTCTTCGAGTATGCACATTTCGATTAATGTTTTTTCGAGAAACTTAAAGCAACCGAATTTTGATAAAAAAACACATTGTATCATTGTTTTTGTGGCCGTAGATGAAAACGGGAAAAAACTTCCTGTTCCAAGATGGATTCCTGAAACTGAGGAGGACAAACAAAAAGAACAATATGCCAAACGTCTGATGGAACTGAGAACACAGATTGAAGACGAAATGAAGCCTTTTCTATAAAATGCAGCGAAAAGATTTTATAAAACTTTCTTCACTAGGATTTTTAGGTTTGTATTCTTGTGGGATTTCTAATTTTAAAACCCATAAAAAAACATTGGCCATTCAACTCTATACGGTTCGGGATTCTATTTCTAAAGATCTCGAAAAAACGTTGGAAAGATTGGCAAGTTTAGGTTTTACAGAATTGGAGATCTATGGTTATAACGGTACTTTCTTTGGAAAAACTAGAAATGAATTTCAGTCTATTCTGAATAATGTAGGCTTAAAAGTGATCAGCTCACATCATACCACCGGAATTCTTTATAGTGATAACGGAACTTTGTTAAAAAATTGGGAAAATTCGGTTGAAGATTTACATTTCATCGGTTCAAAATATACGGTCTGTTCCTATCTTTTTCCTGAAGAACGCACCATCGAAAATTATAAAAAACTTCCGGAATTATTTGAAAAATCGGGAGAAATTACTAAAAAAGCAGAAATTCAGTTTGCTTATCATAACCATGATTTTGAATTTGAAAAATTTGATGATTCAAAAAATATTTATGATTTTATCTTAGAAAACACTTCCTCTGACTTGGTTAAAATGGAACTGGACCTGTATTGGATTTCAAAAGCTGGCTTAGATCCGTTAGTTTACTTTGAAAAATATCCGAAACGGTTTCCATTGTGGCATGTAAAAGATATGAAAGCAGAAACAAAAGATTTTGCCGAAATAGGAAACGGAACGATTGATTTTGAAAGAATTTTTAGTGCCGGAGAACAGGCAGGTCTTCAACATTGGTTTATAGAACAGGATTCCAGCGACAAAGATATTTTTGAGAGTATAAAAATCAGCAAAAAGTATATTTCAGAGCATCGTTTCTTTTTAAAATAAATTTTATCTTTGCAGTATAAAAGGAAATGGTGTTCTTCCTTACCCAACCGCTTTTCAAAAGCTGATGACGCCTGATTAAAAGATTATTAACAGTAATTGGATCAGGAAAATTATGTCTAAATCTCAACGAACATTCGGAAACACAACAAAACTTCACACAAGATTTTTCTTTAGAAAATTCCCGGCTTTGCCATACATTTTTAAATGGTTGTGCATAAGTCTTATCATCGGTGCATTGGTAGGAACAGCTTCAGCCGGATTTTTAGAATCCTTAGAATGGGCAACTAACTTCAGGGAAAATCATATCTGGTTGATTGCATTTCTCCCGGTTGCCGGTTTTTTGGTCGGACTTTTATATTATTATTTCGGAAAAGATGTCGAAGTCGGTAATAATTTGCTACTTGAAAACATTCACGATCCCAAAGGAATTATTCCTTTTAAAATGGCTCCTTTTGTTTATTTCGGAACAATGGTGACCCACTTTTTCGGAGGTTCTGCAGGTCGTGAAGGAACTGCGTTACAAATGGCAGGAGCAATTGCCGATCAGCTGACAAAACCATTTAAACTCGATAAAAACGAAAGAAAAATTTTAATTATTTCTGCTATTGCAGCAGGCTTTGGATCGGTTTTCGGGACACCTTTGGCAGGAGCCGTTTTCGGACTTGAAGTTTTCTTGATTGGAAGAATCCGTTACAATGCCATTTTCCCGGCTTTTGCATCAGCAATTTTAGCAGATTGGATAACGAATCTTTGGAATGTAAAACATACGCATTATCATATCGATTTTGTTCCAAAACTTGAGTTTCTTCCTATTTTATACAGTATTCTAGCAGGAATTGCTTTTGGAATTTGTGCCGCAACATTCAGTAAAATGATGCATTGGACAGGTTCTGTTTTTAAATCTACCATTAAATATCCCCCATTTCGTCCTGTTATTGGCGGAATTATTGTCGCTGTGGCCGTTTTTGCGATGGGAACGACGAGATACATCGGTTTGGGAATTCCCACAATTTTTGAATCTTTCGGGACACAGCTTCCTTTATATGATTTTGCTCTAAAAATGATTTTTACCATTATTACCCTTTCAGCAGGTTTCAAAGGAGGAGAAGTCACTCCGTTATTCTTTATTGGAGCTACGTTGGGAAGTGCTTTATCTTTATTCATTCCACTTCCGTTTGGTTTGCTGGCAGGAATGGGATTTGTTGCAGTTTTCGCAGGAGCCACTAATACTCCACTCGCTTGTATATTGATGGGAATTGAATTATTTGGAGCAGAATGCGGAATTTATGTCGCGATTGCCTGCGTTACATCTTATTTACTATCAGGAAACAACAGTATTTATTCTAAACAGAAAATTGGTGAAGCCAAAAACAGAAGGTTCAAAAATCTAAGTGATAAAAGCTTTTCAGATTTATAACATTTATTGTTTTAAATATTACGAGCAGCAAAATTTCTTACCTTTAGAATATGTTTGATTACAGATTAAAAGTTTTTCACACCGTAGCTTCCAGATCGGGCTTTACAAAAGCCTCGGAAGAATTAAATATTTCTCAACCCGCTGTCACAAAACACATTAAAGAAATTGAGAGTCAACTAAATACAAAACTATTTGATAGAAAAGGAACTTCCATTCAGCTGACGCAAAGCGGAAAAATTTTGTTTGAATATGCTGAAAAAATCAGGAATCTTTACCGTGATCTGGAATTTGAAATCAATCAGATTAATCAACAGCATAAAGGAAAACTGATTATTGGAGCAAGTACCACTGTTGCACAGTATATTTTACCTGAAATTTTAGCCAAATTCAATTCATATTACAAAGACATTAAAATTGAATTGATTACACATAATACAGAAATCATTTCAGAGCTATTAAAAGAAGGAAAAATTGATCTGGGAATTATCGAAGGGGAATCTCAATCTTCTTATTTTGAATATAAAAAATTTAAAGCCGATGAAATTGTCTTGGTTGCAGAATCCAATCATCCTTTAGCGAATAAAACTTTACATCTTAAAGATTTATACAATTCAGAATTAGTTTTCAGAGAGCAAGGTTCTGGTTCACTAGAATTCATTCAAAATCGACTGAAAGAAAAAGGAATTTTCATTGATCAATTAAATATCGTAATGCAATTAGGAAGCAGTGAAAGCATCAAAAACTATCTCTTATATTCTGAAAGTATGGCTTTTTTATCCATCAGTACGATATTAAATGAATTAAAAAACAACCAGCTCAGCATTATTGATATTAAAAACTTCAGCATTGAAAGAGATTTCCATTTTATTCTTCCAAAAGGTGAACAATCTGAGCTCATTAAGCTTTTCCTGAAATTTGTAAAATCGGTGTGATTTGTTAGACGTAAAAAGTAAAATGTATTAAAGATTATATCAACCTAGTTGTTGTTTAACTAAAAAGCATCTTACTTTTTACATTTTACATCTCACGCATTTCATAACTTAAAGTTATCCAATATAACAAAATACAATTTACTTCGTAATACTATTATTTCGGAATTTTGATGCAGATTTTAAAAGTTTGCCTTATGAAAGATTTCATCCAAAATGAAATAACCCGAAAAATAGTTTTTATAGTATTGGCTGTTTTATGTTTGACTCCTCTGGTATCTTCCCCAATCGCTCTCGCCTCAGGTTTTGCATTGGTTGTTTTTATCGGAAATCCTTTTGAGAAACACCTTCATCAATATATCCACTTGCTTTTGCAGATCTCCATTGTTGGATTAGGTTTCGAATTAAAATTAGATGAAGCGTTAGAAGCCGGAAAATCGGGATTAATATTGACGATAATCAGCATTTGTACTGTTATGATTTTGGGATATTTCCTTGGGAAATTTTTTAAGCTTGAAAGACCTTTATCTTACCTGATTTCTGTAGGAACTGCCATTTGTGGCGGAAGTGCCATTGCAGCGACTTCCCCGATTATCAAACCCAATACAAAGCAAATTTCATTGGCTCTTGCCATTGTTTTTACCTTAAATTCTATCGCATTGTTCGTTTATCCGATGATTGGTCATTTTCTGAATCTTTCACAGGAAGAATTCGGTTTGTGGTGTGCAATTGGAATTCACGATACAAGTTCGGTAGTCGGAGCAGCAAGTAAATATGGAAATGAAGCTTTAAAAATTGCAACTACGGTCAAATTAGCGAGAGCTTTATGGATTATTCCTGTTTCTTTGATCACTATGTTTATTTTTAAAAGCAAAGAATCAAAAATTAAAATTCCATGGTTTATTGGCTATTTTATATTGGCTATTTTGCTGAATACTTATTTTCCGATTTTTGATCAGTTCAGTTCAGGAATAACTGTTGCAGCAAAATCAGGTTTGAATCTCACCTTATTTTTTATTGGTTCCACATTATCGATTCAAACTTTGAAGACAATTGGTTTCAAACCTTTAGCATTGGCTGTTTTTCTTTGGGTTTTTATAAGTGTTGGGAGTTTATTTTTTATTTTGAATTTTGATTAATTTTTTAACCACCCCGTCAAAAATTCTTTGAATTTTCGCCACCCCTCCAAAGGAGGGGAATTTTAAGCTTTAAATAATTTGGATCACTCTATATATTACAAAAGCCCTTTGAAAATTCAAAAGGCCTTTGTGTATTAAATGTGGAAATGTTTATTTCTAAATGAAATATTCTTTATTAAATTTCAGATCCGCAAGTATAAACTTGTGGGCATGCTATATATTGCACGCAATACCATGGTCCTGTTACTGATCCTGAACAGCTGCATCCGCAAAGAGATAAGTCCGGATTTCCGCTTACTCCTCCCATAATGTTTTTAAGATCTTGTTTTTGTAGTTTCTTCGCGTTTTTTAACATGTTGTTTTGCATTGTGATTTAGTTTTAAGGTTTGTACTATTTTAAATTTTATTGTTTTTTAAAGTTAAACAAATATTAATTATATGAAGCATAATTTAATATTAATTTTTATAATTTACTTATTTAGTTCATCTTATTACAATAATAACGGAGATTATGATTTAAATATTTCTTAAACACTTATAATTATTCTGTAAATTCCAGATCCTTACCGTGCGTTTCTGAAATCGTCAATGAAGAATAAAAAGCCAGTCCGAATACAATAATTCCTACGATAGCAGCACTTAAAATTACTGAAAAATCTTTCTTAAAAAAATCAAAAATAAAGATCATTACAGGAACCAATCCACGAACCATATTCGGAACTGTGGTAGTTGCCGTGTTTCTGATATTGGTTCCAAACTGCTCTGCCGCCAACGTTACAAACATCGCCCAATATCCTGTTCCCAATCCTAGCCAAACACAGAAAATATAATACTTGGTTTCTGTATTTGTATTTCCGAACAACATAACAGCAACCCCAATAATTGTAAAAGCCAGCATATAGAAAATGGCCATTTTCCTGGATTTTAAGGCATGAGAAATGAAACCACTCGCCAAATCACCCACAGAAATACCAACATATGCCCACATAATTGCTTTTCCGGGGTTCAGATCTTTAATTCCTAATTCAGGAGCAAACTGATTGGCTAAAACCGCTAGAATCCCAATACAATACCAAGTTGGCAATCCTACTGCAATACATTTCAAATATCGTATCAAGCGATCTTTATTCGTAAAAAATGAAAGAAAATTTCCCTTGGAAACGGATCCATGCTCCATGTTTTTATAAATTCCAGATTCGGAAACGCTGATTCTTAAAAACAAAAGTAAAATTCCCAAAATTCCTCCGATAATGTAGGAAATATTCCAACCACCAGCCAATTCTACGGTTAATTGAGCGACCACTGCCCCCATTAATCCAAAACCTGCCACCACAGAAGTTCCAATCGCTCTTAAATTCTTTGGTAAACTCTCAGAAACCAGTGTAATTCCCGCTCCAAGCTCTCCAGCTAGTCCAATTCCTGCAACAAACCTTAAAGCGGCATATTGATAGACTAAATGTTCTTTAGGAAAGTAAGGTAAAAAGCCACAAGCAATATTGGCTAAAGAATACACCAAAATAGATCCGAATAAAACAGATAATCTTCCTTTTTTATCTCCGAAAATACCCCAGAAAATACCCCCGATCAGCAAACCGGTCATTTGACAATTGAGAATAAAGGTACCGTCAACATCAGGATTCAGCCCTAAAGCTTTCAGACTGGGAATTCTTACGATTCCAAATAAAAGCAGGTCGTAGATATCTACAAAGTACCCTAAAGCAGCAATAATAACAGGAATAGAAAAGATGTACTTCAATTTTGAAGACAAGGAAAGCTCTTGCATATTGAGTTTATAAATTTCGTTAAAAATAAAAAACCTTTCAATTTCTTGAAAGGTTTTTATAAAATATCTTTTTTCGATTATTATCTCGCAATATTCACAGCTCTTGTCTCTCTGATCACTGTTACTTTTACTTGCCCAGGATAAGTTAATTCGTTCTGGATCTTTTCTGAAATGTCGTAAGATAATTGAGAAGCTACTTCATCGTTTACTTTTCCGCTTTCTACCATTACTCTCAGCTCTCTACCTGCCTGAATTGCATACGCTGACGAAACTCCGTCAAAACTTAATGCTGCAGATTCAAGGTCTTTTAATCTTTGGATATAAGATTCTAACACTTGTCTTCTTGCTCCCGGTCTTGCTCCGGAAATTGCATCGGCAACCTGAATAATCGGTGATAATAATGAAGTCATTTCCACTTCGTCATGGTGAGCTCCGATTGCATTTACAACTTCTGCATTTTCACCATATTTTTCTGCCCATTGCATTCCTAATAAAGCGTGAGGAAGTTCAGACTCCTGTTCTGGAACTTTACCGATATCGTGTAATAAACCTGCTCTTTTAGCTAATTTCACATTTAAACCTAATTCAGCAGCCATCGTTGCAGCAATATTCGCTACTTCTCTTGAGTGCTGTAATAAGTTCTGACCATAAGAAGAACGGTATTTCATTCTACCAACGATTTTAATCAATTCCGGGTGTAATCCGTGAATTCCTAAATCAATGATTGTTCTCTTCCCTACTTCTATAATCTCTTCTTCGATTTGTTTTTTGGTCTTCTCCACCACTTCTTCGATTCTTGCAGGGTGAATTCTACCATCTGTAACCAATCTGTGAAGGGATAGTCTTGCAATTTCTCTTCTTACTGGATCGAAACATGAAAGAAGGATCGCTTCAGGAGTATCGTCTACAATAATTTCTACCCCTGTAACGGCTTCCAAAGCACGAATATTTCTACCTTCTCTACCGATAATTCTACCTTTTACTTCATCAGATTCGATGTTGAAAACAGATACTGAATTTTCGATCGCCTGCTCTGTTCCAATTCTCTGAATGGTCTGAATAACGATTTTTCTAGCCTCGTTTTTCGCATTCATCTGAGCTTCTTCCATAATGCTCTGAACATGCGCCTGAGCTCTTGTTTTCGCTTCAGCTTTCATGGTTTCTACCAATTCTGCTTTAGCTTCATCTGCTGTATAGTTTGCGATCTTTTCAAGAATCTCTACTTTTTTAGCAGTTGCTGTGTCTAATTCCTGTTGCTTTCTTTCTAAAATTTCTGTTTTCTTAGAATAATCAGCAATTTGTCTGTCCAAATCTTTTTCAAGTTTTCCTGTCTTGCTAAGCTCGTCATTTAACTTGTTTTCTTTGTCTTTAGTTCTCTTTTCAACCTCCTGCATTTTCTTTTCACGAGACTGAATATCTGCGTCATGCTGAGATTTCAATTCCAAGAATTTTTCTTTAGCCTGAAGATTTTTTTCTTTCTTTATGGATTCAGCTTGTACATTAGCTTTTTCTACAAGGTTTTCTGCATTTTTCTTCGCATCATCTATAATAAATTTTGCTTTAGTATTTAATGAGCTTTTGGAAAAAAACATTCCTATTACTGCACCTATTACTAAGCAAATCACGCCTATAATAATAGCGGTTGTTGTCATATATATCGAGTTTTAATTGTCTTACATTATTAAATAAAAAAAGCCCACAATAATCCAGAGATTGAGAGTAAACTCCTAATCAACACGATTTGAACTGATTTCCATTGTCTGTAATCCGAAAAATCGGCTCGCCATTCAATGGACATTTGTTCGGTAATTGTTTAGCGTTGAGTTTACCTTTAATGTGTTAGAATTATTGTAGGCAGTCTTGTGGAAAATTTATTTTCCAATTTCATTCAGCGATTGATTAATTTTACTTAATCTTTCATTGGTAGAATTTATATTTTTTTCGTAGTTCGCAGACACTACTTCAGCATTGGTTCCTAATTTCAGGGCACACATTGCCAAAGCATCTTGTTTGTCTCTTACATCGAAGTTTTGTTCAAAATCTTTAATCATATTCTCTATCTGCTTCCCCACTTTACGCAAAGTTTCTTCTTCTGCTGCGGGTACATTCAGCGGATATACTCTTCCTGCAATGTTTATGGTTATTCTCCTTACATCCATTATAATCCACTGTTTTGAAGCTGAGCAATACAGAAATCTATTTCTTTCACCAATCTATTGATATGGTTTTTCATTAATCTATTGTGTTCAGGGTTTCCTGATATTGCTGAATAAAGTTTTATATTTTTTTGTTCTTCTGCTAATACCTGATTTCTCTTTCTTTCTTCATCATACTTCCTCTGCAATTCTTTATTTTCAATGCTTAGTTCCGATAATTTTTCAGAAAGATTATTGTAATTCTTTTGCAAATTCATAATCTTCTTTTCTAATTCTGAAAAATTGGTTTCTAACTCTTGAAGCATTTCAGGTTTTGTATATTCTAACTATTAGCAAAAATAACAAAATATTAATATTAACAAAAATAAAAGTCTCTATATTTTGAATTTAAAATAAAAAAGGAGACACAAAGCGTATCTCCTTAGTATTTATTCTTAAGTATTTTTTACTCAAACTTCAATACAAACATAATTGCTCTTGTCTGTAATGTTGATATAGCCGCCGCCCAATATGGAGGCGTTGTACCGTTATCCGCTACAATCTCATTATTCATAAAGAAAGTACCTCTGATTGCCGGTGTTAATTTAAATTTATTAAAGTAAAATTGAATACCCATTTCTGCAGACCAAGCAAAGTTATGCGTTGTAGATCTGAAAACCTGCTGCATATTATCATCCGTAGAGTCTGAATTCGATTGTAAGTTTACGATATAGTTTACTCCTGCTGCAACATACGGTCTAGAATTGTACCATCTTTGACCATGAAGTTCCAACATTACAGGAATATCAACCAAAGTAGATTTTACTTCTCTAGTTTTATCTTTGTCCGAAAGAGACATAGGAATAAACGGATCATTAGTTAATGTTCCATTAGAATACTGATTATTATACTCAGTATCAAATATTAATTTTCTCTGAGCAAACTGTAACCCCGGCTCCATTCTTACGTCTAAATAATCATTAAGTCTCCATTTTGCGATAAGACCAGCCCCAAAACTAGTACTTTCTTTGGATTTAACAAGATTCTGGTTCCCATAGGTTCCATATCTTGGATTAAGTACTATACGGTAATCCAGCATATTGCCGTTCAAATAAAATCCCCAACTGAACTTTTGCTCGTCAAAGTCTTCCAACTTATCCATTCTGTTTCGGGTTCTGAATTGTGCATTTGCCAAAACTGCAATATTTACTGACGCTAAAACCAGTGCTCTTAATAAAAATTTATTCATAGGTTACTTTGTTGCTTTATAAATTGTGGCTATACCTAAACTTAGTTTTTTATATTCAACTTTTTTAAATCCTGTATCTAAAAGAATTTGTCTCATCTTTTCCCCGAAAGGAAAAGCATTTACAGAATCCGGAAGGTATGTATATGCCCTATTATCTTTTGAAACCAGTCTGCCTATAGCAGGTAATATATTTTTGAAATAAAACATATAAAATGGCCCTAAGAACCCCTCAACCTTTGAAAACTCCAGTATATAAACACTCTTGTTATCTTTAACTACTCTTCTTAATTCTGCTAACCCTTTGGTAAGGTTCTCAAAATTCCTTACTCCAAATGCAACGGAAACAGCATCAAATCTATTGTCCTCGAAAGGTAAATTTTCTGCATCTCCCTTTTGCATGGAAATTTTGCCGTCTAAATTAAGTTTTTTTATTTTAATAACGCCAACATTTAACATTTGTTGCGATAAATCTAAACCAATTACTTTAGAACCTGTTCCTTTTTCTATTGTAATTGCTAAATCTCCCGTTCCTGTAGCCACATCCAGCACTTCTTGCGGTTGGTCATTTTTCATCCATTTCACCAAAGTATTTCTCCACAAAACATCAATTTTCAGAGATAAAACACGATTAAGAAGATCGTATTTTGGTGCAATATTGTCGAACATATCCTCTACCTGGCTTTTCTTTGTAGCCTCAGAATTGTAGGGAGTAACTTGGTTGATATCTTTTGTCAAAACTTAAAACTTGTAATATTCTTTATAATAATTAAGGTAATCCTGTTTTCTGAAAATCTTCGATCTGGATTCTACCTTTTGAATGTTTTTAATAATTTTATCATAATCTTCATCTACATTATAATAAAAATCTTCGGTGTACAGTTTATTGAAGCGTCTCGCTCCTCCATAATACGCCTTACCATCGATTGTAGTCTTATCAAGAGCCAAAAGTAATGAATCTTTTTTAAGATTGTATCCATAATATTGATCATTCACATAATAATCCTGATGTGCAATATTAATCAGTCCACGAATCTTATTAACTTCAAACGCTGAATCGTAAAGTAACTTTTTATTTTTATCGAAAACTTGAATAGAATTTTTCCCTTGGTTTAAATCTACATGTACAAACTGTCCACCGGCAACAATTCCTTCAGAACCGTTATTAATCTTATAATAGTAGGTATCGGGCGTAGGGTTATCTACCACAAAATAATTCTTCTTTGCTAAAAAAAAGAAGTAGACCCCAAAGGCAATAATAAACACCAGAATTGCAATCAGTAAGCCTTTTAAGGACGAATTGTTTTTCATAGATTGTAAAGTACAATTTTTGCAAATTTAATAATATTTTTAATTCTCCGTTATTAATATTAATTATTAACTTTGCGTCTTTAAAAAAAATCATATAAACGAATGCCGAATACGATCATTATTGGTTCTGGATCTTACCTTCCTACAAGGGTTATTGGGAGAGATTATTTTCTAGATTCAGAGTTTTATTCAGAAGACGGGGTTAAGATTGACAAGCCTGCTGAGGAAACTATTGCGAAATTTGTAGAAATCACAGAAATAGAAAACAGGAGATTTATAGAGGAAGGTCTTTCGAATTCACAAATCGGTTATGAAGCTGCAAAAATTGCTATTGCAGACGCAAAAATAGATCAGGAAGAACTAGACTATATTATTTACGCAAGTAACTTCGGGGAGGTCACAGCGAATGGTTACGCCGATTTTATGCCTACAATAGCTGCGAGAGTAAAAAACAAGTTAGGTATTAGAAACAGAAAATGCGTGACTTATGATATGGTTTTCGGATGTCCGGGATGGGTGGAAGCCATGATTTTGGCTAATACTTTAATCAAGGCAGGATCAGCAAAAACCATCCTAGTAATCGGAGGAGAAACATTAAGCAGGGTAACGGATCCATCCGACAGAAACAGAATGATCTTTGCAGACGGAGCCGGAGCAGTTGTAGTAAAAGCTACTGATGAAGAAAACGTAGGAATCATTGCTCACAATACAATTTGTGATAATGGTATTGAACTTGATTATTTAGCAAACGGACCTTCGATCAATAAAGACACTGATCAAACGCGTTTATTTGTAAGAATGCAGGGAAGAAAAATTTATGAGTACGCTCTTAAAAACGTTCCTGCAGCTATTAAAGAAACTATTGAAGACGCAGGTCTGTCTATTGAAGATATCAACAAAATCTTAATCCACCAGGCAAATGCCAAGATGGATTATGCCATGATCGAAAGACTACACAAACTTTACGGCGTGAAGGATTACGACCATGCCGTCTCTCCAATGACGATCCAAGATCTTGGAAACTCTTCTGTAGCAACAATTCCTACCATGTATGATTTAATAATTAAAGGAAAAATGGAGGGTCAATCGTTTAAAGATAAAGGTAACATTGTGATGACTTCGGTTGGTGCCGGAATGAATATCAATGCTATCGTTTATAGATTTCCTTAATATTATTTTTAATTTAAAATATAAAAAAGCACAGGGAAATTATTCTTTGTGCTTTTTTTACATTTAATTATGCAGAGAAATTTTTTAATTATTGCCGCCATTTTTTTATTTTTAGAAGTATACATTTATCAGGCAATAAAAACATTGACAGATAACTTCTGGATAAGAACTGCTTATTGGGCAGTATCTTTAATCATTTATGGTATTTTCGCTTACGAGGTCACCCATTTCAGCAGAGCTGACAGAAGTACAGCAAGAGCTCAAATCATGATCTCTCTATTTTTGGTTTTTATTCTTCCTAAAGTGTTCATCGTTTTATTTTTATTAATTGATGATATTTTCAGAGCCGGAGGTTATTTAATAGGATTAACACGACCTACTGAAAACTTTTTTCCTGAAAGAAGGAAATTCTTAAGTTTAGTAGGATTAGGATTAGGCGGAGTGCTTTCCGGCTTATTTATCGACGGAATTACATTTGGGAAATACCGACACAAAGTAAGAAGAGTACGAATTAATTTCACCAACCTTCCTAAAAGTTTTAAAGGGTATAAAATCATTCAAATTTCAGATGTTCACAGCGGAAGCTTCTCTGATCCCAGCAAATTGGAACATGCCATCAATCTGATTAATGAACAAAACCCTGATTTGGTTTTATTCACGGGAGATATGGTAAATAATGTTGCGGATGAATTCAAACCATTTATTCCATTGTTTTCTAAAATTAAAGCAAAAGACGGCAAGTTTGCCGTGCTGGGAAACCACGATTACGGCGATTACGTAAACTGGGAATCTGCAGCTGCAAAAAAACAGAACCTAGAAACACTTATTAACTATGAAAAGCAAGCCGGTTTTGATATGCTTCGAAACGAGCACAGAATTATTGATAAAAACGGTGAAAAATTATACATTCTAGGTGTTGAAAACTGGGGATTGAAACCTTTTCCACAATTCGGAAGACTGGATGACGCTTTAAAAGACATTCCAAAAGACGCAACAAAAATATTAATGAGCCATGACCCTACTCACTTCGATTATGTAGTAAAAGAACATCCTTCGAACATCCACTTGACGCTTTCCGGTCATACACACGGAATGCAGTTTGGTTTGGATCTGAAAAATGTAAAATGGTCTCCAGTTCAGTACAAATACCCAAAATGGGCAGATTTATATGAAAGTGCCGGAAAACTATTGTACGTCAACAGAGGTTTTGGAGTATTGGGATATCCGGGAAGAGTCGGAGTTCTTCCGGAAATTACACTTTTTGAATTGAGTTAGAGATAATGGGTTACGAGATACCAGATTCGAGATTTTGAGGTTCCAATAAATCCGGATCCACCACGAAACTCTAAAAAATATAATCTTTCATGCGAGAAGTAGCCAATTCTTTCTCGTTGATCCAGGTAAGGAGGGCATCTAGTTTGTCCTCCATTTTTTTTCCCGCATTCAGTTTCCTGTAAAAAGGAAGATCAAACTGATACTTTTTTAAATCTGTAAACTGCCAAGAATTAAGATAGATCAGAACAAAATCATCATTTTTCAAGGTTTCAAAAACCATATTCTGATAATACTTCATAGGCAACATCTGAAAAACAAAATCATTATACGGCAACTGACTGTAAGGAGAAATACTTTCCGGAACAATGCTCAATCCATCTTCTTCGGAGATTTCCGTATCTCTTTTCAGACGTTTAAAAGGGAAAAGAATATCTGCATGATCAATATTGGAAACATAATTAAATTCCAACATTTTCAAATCTTCCTGAGGTAGCTTAACCTCTTTCTGACGAATTCCTCTAATCTGTTTTTCTAAAAAATCCTGACTCCATTTCTTTGTTTCTTCAATACGATGAAGATTGGAGCTCTGATTATAAAAAGCAATTTCATGCCCTTTGGATGAAATTGCTTTTAGTAGATTTTGTAGTTTTTCAACAATAGATATTTCAATAAAAAAACTTGCCTTTACATCGTGAAGATCTAAAATCCTGAGAACAGCTTTTGTATTATCTTCTGTGATCTTCAACCTCTCATCATCAGAAATCCGAATGCTTTTTTTAGATTCAGTTTCCATGTTCACGATGTTAAAGGTTAATAAAATCATTTAAAGTAAAGTTTATATAAAATTTATATTCAATTAATAATCAGATGTTAAAAAACAATTTATTTAAAGTTAAATTTAAGTAAATTAATTTTTACCTAATTTTACTTTCAGGTTCTTAATCATATCTTTTGACATTTCAGAAATTCCGAAATCATAAGTCAGCCCCCAATCTTTTTTCGCAATAGAATCATCAATCGAAGCCGGCCAAGAATCCGCAATCGCCTGTCTGAAATCCGGTTTATAATCGATCTCGAAACCTGGAATTTCTTTCTTAATTTCTTCTGCCAATTCTTTCGGAGTAAATGACATTCCACCCAAATTATAAGAAGAACGAACCGTAAGATTTTCTGACGGAGCTTCCATTAATTTCAGCGTTGCATTAATTGCATCATCCATATACAACATAGGCATTCCTGTATTTTCTGAAATGAAACTTGTATATTTTCCTTCTTCAATTGCTTCATAAAAAATTTCAACAGCGTAGTCAGTAGTTCCGCCACCTGCAGGAGTTTTCCATGAAATCAATCCAGGATATCTGATACTTCTCACATCTACTCCATATTTATCGAAATAATATTCGCACCATTTTTCTCCTGCCATTTTAGAAATTCCGTAAACCGTTGTCGGGTTCAATACTACATCCTGCTCTACATTTTCTTTAGGAATTCCTTTTCCGAACACCGCAATAGAACTTGGCCAGAAAATCTTTTTAAGCAACCCTTCTTTTGCCAATTCACAAAAATGAAGAAGAGGCTCAAGATTCAGTTTCCAAGCAAAAATCGGCTGTTTTTCTGACGTTCCTGATAATAATGAAGCCAAATGATAAACCGTTGTAATTTCATAATCTTTGATGATCTGTCTTACCAATTGTGTATTGGTAACATCCATTCTTTCGTAATGACCCGCAGAAGTAATTCCCTTTTGCCATCTGTCCAGCCCGGAAGCCACTACATTGTCCGCTCCGTGAATTTCAACAAGTCTGTTCGTAAGTTCGGTGCCAATTTGTCCCAAAGCACCTGTAATCAGTATTCTTTCCGTATAGGATTCCATTTTACTTAATAATTAGTTGATTTGAGCAAAAATAAATATTTTAAACCCTATCTTAAAACAAAATTGTAAATTAGGATATAAAATTTGCAAATGAAAAAAATTGCCATAGCATTTATTCTATTTTCTGTCTCTTTTTCAGCACAATACACGGATATTACGATTATAAAAGAGGTAAAAGTAAAAAATAAAGGAGTGGTAGTTTCCGCTCACCCCCTTGCCAGTGAAGCCGGAGCAAAAATTCTGAGAATGGGAGGAAATGCTTATGATGCTATTATTGCGACCCAATATGCTTTAGCGGTAGTTTATCCTCAAGCTGGAAATATCGGTGGTGGCGGATTTCTGGTCGGAGTAAAAAATACCGGTGAAAAATTCACGATTGATTATCGCGAAACCGCTCCCAAAAAAGCATCAAGAGACATGTATCTCGATAAAACGGGGAAAGCCAATACCGATTTATCACAAAACGGAAGATTAGCCGTAGGAATTCCGGGAAGTGTTGCCGGTTTTTTTGCAACTTCAAAATATGGACATCTTCCTATGGAGAAAATCATTCAGCCGGCTATTGACCTTGCAGAAAAGGGATTTGCTATCACAGAGCAGGAAGCCAATTTACTGAATTCCAATAAGCCTTATTTCCAAAAGCATAATCAATCCGCCCTAGTTTTTGTGAAAGACGCTCCCTGGCAAGCAGGAGATATTCTGGTGCAAAAGGAATTGGCAGAAACCTTAAAATTAATTCAAAAATCGGGTATAAAAGGGTTTTATGAAGGAAAAACGGCAGAACTTCTCGTTGCTGAAATGAAAAAAGGGAACGGAATTATTACACCGGAAGATTTAAAAAATTACAAGGTTGTGGAAAGAAAAGCTTTAGAGTTTGATTATAAAGGAAATACGATTATTTCTATGCCATTACCTTCAAGTGGCGGAGTTTTATTGGCTCAAATGCTTAAAATGGCGGGGTATGAAAATCTTGAAAAATATCAGCAAAACTCTACACAAGCAGTACAAATCATGACCGAAGCCGAAAGAAGAGCTTTTGCCGACCGCGCCGAATATATGGGTGATCCGGACTTTATTCAGGATAAAACTTCCTATTTGATTTCTGATGAGTATTTAAAAAGCAGATGGAAAAATTTCAGCTTTCAAAAAGCAACAGCCAGTTCGGAAGTAGGGAAAATCATCCAACAACCGAAAGAATCTACGGAAACGACTCATATTTCTGTTATTGATAAAGACGGAAATGCAGCAGCTGTTACAACCACTCTGAATGGTCTATACGGAAGTAAAGTTGTTGTTTCCGGAGCCGGATTTTTCTTAAATAATGAAATGGATGATTTTTCGGTAAAACCAGGTGTTCCGAATATGTTCGGAGCTGTAGGAGGAGAAGCAAATTCTATTCAGCCCAGCAAAAGAATGCTTTCTTCCATGACTCCAACGATTGTTTTAAAAAACCAAAAACCTTATATGATTGTCGGAACTCCAGGAGGAACCACTATCCCAACTTCTGTATATCAGTCGATCGTAAATGTTATTGATTTTAAACTGAATGCCAATACTTCGGTAAACGCTCCGAAATTCCATCATCAATGGCTTCCTGAAACGGTTGAATTTGAGAAAAACTTTCCAGAAACGACCATTAAAGATCTTGAAAAACTGGGTTACAAAACGGAAAAACGAGGATCTATAGGAAGAACAGAAATGATTCTGATTGATAACAACGGAAATATTCATGCGGTTGCAGACGGCCGTGGTGATGATTCTGTAGCAGTAGAATAATTGCCCATATTTCGTTCAAAATTTCTTCAAAATTGTAATCATACATTAGCAATATGAAAATTTTAATCATCGAAGACGAGCCGGAATTATCGAAAAGTATTGCTGAATATCTTTCCGAAAAAAGCTATTTGTGTGAGTTTGCCTCTACTTTTCATGAAGCCATGAACAAAATAGAGACTTTTGATTATGCCTGTATCATTTTAGATATTATGCTTCCTGATGGAAACGGTCTTAATATTTTGGAAGCTTTAAAAAAAGAAAATAAACAAGACGGCGTGATTATCGTTTCTGCTAAAAATGCATTGGAAGATAAAATAACAGGATTACAAATGGGAGCAGATGATTATCTCACCAAACCTTTCCATCTTTCTGAATTAATGGCAAGAATCTATTCTATTATCCGCAGAAAACAGTTTAATAATTCTAATATTATTATTCAAAATGAATTACAAATTGATCTTTTAGCGAAAACCGTCTCTATCAACAATCAGAATATTGAGCTTACCAAAAAGGAATTTGATCTGCTTATTTATTTTATCGGAAATAAAAATAAAGTGATTTCAAAAAGTACACTGGCAGAGCATTTATCGGGAGATTTTGCCGATATGCTAGACAATTATGATTTTGTGTATGCGCACATTAAAAATTTAAAGAAAAAGCTTTATGATGCAGGTTGTAATCATTACCTGAAAACAGTTTACGGAACCGGCTACAAATGGATTTCCTAATCATTATTTAATAACTAATTGTAACTTATATCGTCTTGAAACCATTATTAAGCAAAGCGACAAAGCCTTTTATACTTTATGTACTTATTATACTCACAATAAGTATTCCGATCTATTATTGGGTTGTCAATAGCATTTGGGAGGGTGAGCTGGATGAACACAATAAGACTATTGCAGAGAAAACGGCTTATGAATTTAATCTCCTTAAGCTTTCTGATCAAGAATTGTATAAAAGCATACAGCTTTGGAATCATATTCAACCTGAAACGAATTTGGAACACCTTGCCGCAGATTCTTCTCATGAAGATTCAGCTTTTACGATAGAAAAACAAAAAAACTTTGGTGGTAAATACGAAATAGAAAGCTACAGATGCTTAAAAAAAACGGTACACATTAACAACAAACCCTTTCTTTTTACGATACAAACCAATATTGAGGAATCTCAAGATACTATTGCCGTCATTGCAATAACAACCGTATTCTTCTTTATCATCATTGCTTCAGGTTTGTTATTTCTGAATCGAAAATTATCTTCGAGTATCTGGAAACCCTTCAGAAACACCTTAGAAAAACTCAAAAAATTCAACTTGAATACGCATACCCAAATTGAATTTGAAAAAACAGACACCATCGAGTTTGAAGAGCTTCACGAATCATTAAACAGACTGATAGAACATAGCGTCTCCGTATATCGGAATCAAAAAGAATTCACCGAAAATGCTTCGCATGAATTGCAAACTCCTTTAACGATCATTAAACACAAAGTAGATATTTTACTTCAAAATGAAAATTTAACAGAAGAACAGTACCTGATTGCAGAAGACATCAACAAAGCTTTAACACGAAGTTCCAGAATTAACAGAAACCTGCTCCTGTTAGCAAAAATAGGCAACAATCAGTTTGACAATTCGGAGAAAATTGAATTTGATGTTCTGGTAAAACAAAGTCTGGAAATGTTTGAGGAACATTTTAATCAAAAAAATCTCTCCGTACATTCATCTATTCATCCTAAAATTGAAGTTTTAGGCAATAACGGACTCTGTGAAATCCTTATTAATAATTTGCTGGTTAATGTCATCCGACATACTCTCCAAGATGGTTCAATTTCTGTAGTTTTAACTGAATCTTTTTTTGAAGTTTCCAATTCTGGAACGGAAAAACTGAATGCAGATTTACTCTTTAAAAGGTTTTCCAGACTTTCTTCTGACAATAATGGAAGCGGTTTAGGACTAGCCATTATTAGTGAAATCTGCAGATTTCAACAATGGGAAATCAGTTATCGATTTGAAAATTATCATCATATTTTCTCCATACACTTCTAAATTCAAAGTTTCTTCTAAATTGGATTGCAATTTTGTGTCAATAATTAATCTATAAGACATAAAATATCCAATGAAAGGTTTATTATCAAGCATACTCATCATTATTGTATGCTTTCAGAAAGTTTACGCACAAGATAGTTTAGATATCAAAAGTATTCAGGACACTGCCATTACAAAACTGAACCTTGAAGACAACACCCATCAGTTTAGTTATAAAAAATTAATCGTACCGGCAACTTTAATCACGTATGGAGTAGCAAGTCTGAGTATAAAACAGCTGAAACAGCTTAATTTTTCCACTCAATATGAGATCAGCGAACACAAACCCGATCATATACGACTGGATAATTACACACAATATGCTCCTGGTGTTTTGGTGTATGGTTTAAATGCTTTTGGTGTAAAAGGAAAACACAATTTTAGAGACAGAACGATTATTTACGGAACCTCATTAATGATTACCACTGCCTTCACTCTTCCTCTTAAACATCTTGTGAAAGAAGAAAGGCCAGATTTTTCCAACAATTTATCTTTTCCGTCAGGTCATACTGCCATGTCTTTTGCCTCTGCTCAATTTATGTTCAGAGAATATAAAGACACTAATTTTTTACTGGGAATTTCCGGGTATTCTCTTGCTGTGTTCACCGGAATATACAGAATGTTGAACAATAAGCACTGGTTTGGAGATGTTGTGGGAGGTGCCGGTTTTGGGATTTTATCCACTGAATTGGCGTATTGGTTATATCCAAAAATCAATAATCTTTTAGGTGGAAAAAAAGAAAAAAGCCAAACGATGATTATGCCTTATTATCAAAAGGGAAATGCAGGAATTGGATTTGTAAAAAACTTTTAAATTTTTAGAGATGCCTTTCAATATCATACTTCTGTTTTTAGGAACCATAATCGCTTTTTGGATCAGTGCCATCTGTGGCGGCGGAGCAAGCCTGATTTTAATTCCTATTTTAAATTTACTGTTACCAAGCTCAGTCGTACCTTTTTCATTAACGATAGGTACTTTTACAAGCTCTGTATCAAGAATTTCCGCTTTTAAAAAGCATATTAAATGGCAAATCTTCTTTTGGTTTGTTCCGTTTTCAATTCCTGCTGTTTTACTCGGAGCTTATCTTATTAAATATATAAATCCTAATTACCTTCAATTCATTGTTGCTTTTTTCCTTATCGCCAATCTCCCTGAATTATTTAAAACTAAGAAATTACAGAAAGAGCATCAGAAACCTTATTCAAAGTTTCTATTGGGGGTTATCGGTTTTTTTGCCGGATTTATTTCCGGAATTACAGGAGCAATCGGTTTGTTATTTAATCGATTTTATCTCAGATTCGGGCTTAAAAAGGAAGAAATTGTAGCAACAAGAGCTGCTAATGAGGTTTTTCTACATCTTATTAAACTTATTATTTACATTTCATTGGGTTTATATTCTAAAACTGCTTTATGGTTGGGAATAACTATCGCGATTGCCACTATTATCTCATCTTATACCGTGAAATATATTTTACCTTATTTAAGTGAAACTTTATTCAAAAAAATCGGTTACGGAGCAATGGTTTTGTCCGGAATTCTTTTATTGATAGGTACTTCAGATAAAATTATTCAGCAAGACAACATTTCATTATCAACTCTCCATAAATCCAGTGAAACAGAATCTATAATTTCATGGAGAAATACAGATTTTATCATAGAATTTGCTTTTAATGATGGTTTTGAAGTGGAAAGACCGATACATCCGGATGAACTCCCGAACCTTCTCAAAGAAAAATATAACGATTTGATACATCAATATAATAAAATACATGTAGAGAAAGTGTTTACTTTTAAGCAACAACCTACTTACGAATTTTATTGCTACAAGAATAATCAGGTGATCAAAAAATTCGAAATGTAACAATCTGTTTAATCATTTTAGAGCCAACTATTGTTATATAATAAACCTTCATCAATAATTTTTTTCGGCGGGGCTGAAAGCCCCGCCGAAACTTTTCATCCCTTCTATTCATTTCAAAATAAATTTTCTTAATTTTCTCCCTTAAATTCAAAACGATACTCTTGAAAACCAAAAAATTCTATCAGCAGCTTTACTTTCAGGTTATTATAGCCATTATTGCGGGTGTGCTTTTGGGAAGATTCTATCCTGAACTGGGCGAAAAAATGAAACCACTCGGTGACGGTTTTATCAAATTAGTAAAAATGATTATTGCTCCTGTAATTTTCATCACGCTTACTTTGGGAATTGCTCATATGACTGATCTTAAGAAAGTGGGAAGAATTGCGATAAAAGCAATGATTTATTTTTTTACATTTTCTACTTTAGCATTAATTATTGGGCTCATCGTAGGAAATATTCTGCAACCCGGACATGGTTTAAATATTGACCCTTCTACTCTTTCAGGTGATGTTTCACAATATCAGCAAAAAGCTCATGAAACTACATTGACAGGCTTTATCATGAATATCATTCCTGAAACATTATTTAGTCCTTTGGTTGGCGAAAATATTTTACAGGTTCTTCTGGTTGCTATTTTAATGGGAGTTGCCTTGGTTCTGACAAAAGAAAAAAGCCAGAAAGTAACGGATTTTTTACAATATCTTTCCACTCCGATTTTCAAGATTGTTCATATGTTGATGAAGCTTGCCCCAATCGGAGCTTTTGGAGCAATGGCTTTTACTATTGGGAAATACGGACTTCATTCTGTACTCAACCTCATATTTTTAGTCGGTACATTTTATATCACCTCCATTCTTTTTGTTGTATTGGTGTTAGGAGCAGTAGCTTGGTACAATGGTTTCAACATTTTCAAATTGATGTACTATTTAAAAGAAGAACTTCTTTTGGTATTAGGAACAAGCTCTTCTGAATCTGCACTTCCGGGAATTATGGAAAAACTGGAAAAAGCAGGATGTTCAAGAGCAATTGTAGGATTGGTAGTTCCTACCGGATATTCTTTTAATCTCGACGGAACTAATATTTATATGACCTTAGCTTCTTTATTTATTGCCCAGGCTTTAAATATCCATCTTCCGATTGAAAAACAAATTATGTTGCTTTTGGTAGCTATGTTAAGTTCTAAAGGAGCTGCAGGAGTAACAGGAGCGGGTTTTGTAACTTTAGCTGCCACATTAGCTGTAGTCCCTGAAATTCCGATTGCAGGAATGACCTTAATTCTGGGGATTGATAAATTTATGAGTGAATGTCGTGCTTTAACAAACGTTATAGGAAATTCTGTAGCAACCGTAGTTGTTGCCAACTGGGAAAAACAACTGGATAAAAACCAATTGCAGTATTGTTTGGATCACCCGAATGAAATAGAGAAAAAGCTTGAGATTTGATTTTTGAGTTTTAAGAAATAATAAACTGTATCCTTTTTCAATCATAAAAAACTTCTCATTTACAAATAGAGATGACTTTATCATTTTCGCCCTAAAAAACCTCATTTCTTTAATCTTAAATGATTTTTAAATTAATTTTTTTTAAGGTTTTTCAACATTATATCTGAAAGTTTATTAACTTTACTTTTGTACCTCGTCATGATTATCATATGATGACACTTGAAGACCTTATTAGAATCGAGTTGCTTCATCATTAATTGAAAGCAGCTGCAAATTCCCTATAGATTTAGCGATTCAACTTTAATTACCACAGTAAAACCTGTGGAAAATATTCTTGTATATAAGTTTGAAAAAAATTCTCTTTGAAGTTGTATGGGAAAGGCTTAGAAAACTAACATCATCACTTTTAAATATATAATAACCACATGAAAAAAATCTTTACCTTTTTATTAGGACTAGCCTCTGGAACGGTTGCATTTGCACAATTAACAGTGATCCATGATTGGGCTGTTTTAACCTATTTCTATAAACCTCTAGAAATGGTTATTGATACTTCCGGTAACCTTTATACGGCTAATTATGGCAGCTCTACCGTAAGTAAAATAGATCCAAACGGTACCGTAACGCAGTCTTGGGCTACATTAGGGAATAATGCAATTCCTCGCGATATTGCCATAGATGCATCAGGAAATGTTTATACGACTAATTCAGGCAATGATACTGTAAGCAAAATAACTCCAACAGGTAATTTAACACAAGCTTGGGCTACTTTGCCGAACGGCACTTCCCCTTATGCAATAGCCTTAGATACAGCAAACAATATTTACACCGCAAACACTAATAAGACAATCAGTAAGATACTGGCGAATGGTTCTGCAATTACACAAGATTGGGCCTATTTAGCAACTGATGCATATCCTAAAGATATTATTGTAGACAATTCTGGGAATGTTTATACTGTTAATCAAAATGATACAGTTAGCAAAATAACACCATCCGGTATAGTAACAAAAGCATGGGTTACTTTAGCAAATAATGCTAATCCACAAAACATTGTAATGGATACATCCGGTAATCTTTATGTAGCCAACTTAGGAAATAATACGGTTAGCAAAATAACTCCGACTGGTAATGTTACTCATGCTTGGGCTACTTTAACGAATAATCCGGGACCTCTTTGTCTGAGTATAGATGCATCAGGTAATCTTTATACAGGTAATAACAACAGTACAGTAAGTAAAATATCTCCAACAGGTGTTGTAACGCAGGCCTGGGCAACTTTGGCCACTGGCGGAACATACCCGCAAGGTATTGTGAAAAATGAAACGACAGGAGATGTTTATACCTGTAATTTTGGAGTGAGTACAATAAGCAAGATCACAGCTTCATTGGCTACAAGTGAAACCATTGTCAACAACAAAAACATAACCATCTATCCAAATCCTGTAAAATCTATTCTTTACTTTTCGGAAGAACTTTCGGAAGTTAGTCTTTTGGATATAAGTGGAAGAAAAGTTTTGGAGAGAAGAGAAAAAACAGGAAAAATTGCTATAGAAAGCCTTCCAAAAGGTAATTATTTGCTTATAGGTAAAGATAAAAATGGAAAAGAACATTCAGAAAAGTTGATAAAAGAATAATAGATTTTAAAACAAAAGCCACAAAAGATTTCTGTCTAATGTGGCTTTTTATTTAGATTATTTTTCTCAGCTAAAACATTACTTATCTTTTCTATCTAAAAATCTACACCAAAATATTCAGACTTGAAGGCTGAACCTTGATATGAATAGGAGATTTTATTTTATTGAATTCACCGTCCAGATGCCAATTCTTAGTATTTACCTTAAACTCAATTTCTGAAACGGGAAGATAAGTAACATAATCATCATCCTTCAGTTTCTTGGTAAACATTCTGTAGGCAAATAACGCAGAATAGGTTAAAGGAAATTTTTTCACCAAAACAATATCAACCAAACCATCACTTTTACTGGCTTTCGGTGCTATAAAAGCGTTGTTACCGAACTGTCTTGTGTTAGCGATATTCAGCATCAGATATTTTCCATTGTACTGCTGATATTGTTCGTCAAAGAACTTTACTTTTATCGGTTTATAATTAAAAAACGTTTTAAGAGAAACTTTGATATAATTTTTAAATCCCCGACTTGTTTTCTCAAACTCTTTTACCACCTTCCCGTCAAAACCGGTTCCGGAAACATTAATTGATAGTTTATCATTCACTGTAAACGTATCAATCTTCCTGGATTTTTTAGCTTTAATTTTCTCTAAAAGTTCATCCAGATTCTTTTTAAAATTGGTTTCATTAGAAAAACCATTTCCTGATCCTGCCGGAAAAATAGCTAAAATCTTTGATGTCCCAATAAGATTACGGGCAATTGTTGAAATTGTTCCATCCCCTCCTATTGCCACAAAAATATCTATTTCGTTAAAATTTTCCTGAATAAAATCATCCGTTCCCTGGATAGATTCCGAAATATAATATAAAGGATTAATTACCTTTTTTCTTAATTCATCAAGAAAAGGTTGGTAGTTTTTTTTCGCCGAAAAGGGATTGATAATAAAAGCCACGTTTTCCATTGCAACAAAAATAAAAAAATGCTTCCTGATAAAGAAGCATTTTAGTATTATTTAATTTTCATTCGTTCTTTAAACTGTCGAGTGAGTGTTCCATTCAGTTCCTGCCAGGAAATAGGAATGGTAATATCTCCAGCTGCAAAAGCCGTTATTTCATAAGGACTATAATGGAAATACAGGTTTTTATCATCAAAATAAAAGTTTCCTGTAACGGGAATTTTTTCAACCAAAAGCATTTCAGAATTATTAATTTCTCCATTTTCATCGGTAGCTCCACCATTCATTTTGTTAATATTTTTCATCAACAAAACCTCCAGTTTATCTTTAGGCATTGAAGTAATGTCTTTCAACTCTACTTTTTTGTTATTCTTGATATCAAAAACCCTTTCCGAAAAACCATAATTATCATGTGCACCACCTTCATAAGAACCCCAACTGTATTCTATGTGAATATAATCATTGATATTCGATTTCAAATCCATTCCCAAATCCGAATACCACTCCTGAGCATACTTCATATCGGACATCCAATCTTTTGAATCTTTTTTAGTCGTATTAAAATATTCATTTTTATTGTTTTCAAGCAGAGCCTGAAGTCCATTTTTAGAAAAATCCTGAATCTTCTTCTCTCCAAAGTAAATACTGTCCAACAGTTTTTTATCCTTTATTGTCGGGAAAACCAACATTTTAGAATAATATCTTATTTTCAGAGAATCGTTAAGTTTAATAGAATCCTTCACTTTAACTGAATCAACAATGAATTTTTCAGTTTGCAGCATTTCAGATTTTTTTGTTATATCTGTCTTCTCAGATTTCTTACATGCAGAAAAAATAAAAAAAGCGGAGAGCACCAAAACAGCAATTGTGTTTTTCATAATTTTGATTTTCTTTTTTACATGCAAAAACCATTCAAAAGATGAATGGTTTTAAAAATATTTTTGAAATTGTATTGCTTTTTTACTTTTTTATCAAGCTGATTACCTGATTCTCACTTTCATTTATAATTTTCCATATTTGTTTAAAAAATGAATAATATTCTTTTGGATAATTTTGACTCAAAACTTCTACTTTAGAAATTACAGAAAGTTTATTATTTTCAAATTCTACCTTATAAGTATAGGCAAGCTCTTTATCATCTGTAAGAATTTTTTTCGGTTTTGGAAGATCCCCGACTTTATACCCATCAGGAATTGTAATTTCCACTTTTTTTTCCCTTGTAAATGCGGAAATAAAGTCTATCTGGTTTTTTCGTTCCTCTTTTTGATCAAATTTTTCGGTTCCTATATTTAAAAACAACAAAGGATTTAAGATAATTTTACTTCCAACAACATCCATTAAATTACTGCTTGAGAATTTCATTTGAGATTCAAATTCTCCGCTATTAAGCAATTTAGATTCAACGTCTTTTATATTGGCTGCAAAATCAGTTTTAAAAGACTGATTATATTTATCTCTATTCGAATCAAAATCATCATAAGTTTCTATAGAAAATAAGCCATTTTCTCTTTTGATAAAACTACCGTTAACTTCTGAGTTTTGTAAATCTATATTTGCTTTAATTATCAACTCCTCCTTGCTAACATTTGTATTCGAAAACGAAAAATCAGTTGCTTTTTCATCTTCTAGTAAAACGCCAAAATCATTCCAGTCTCTTTCTGGTAATACATTGACCTTCGAACCAAATGAAGTAGCATCATACAGATATACTTGATCATTAATTTTTACAGAGGCTAAAACCATATTGACACTATTAAGATTAGGTGTTAAAACATTTAAAACACCATTTTCAATAGTTGAGATCAAAACAGGATTAGCATCAAGTCCAGCATCTTTAAAAAGAGCTACCAAAAAAAGGTTGATATCTGCTGAATTACCTGATTTTAGTTTTGTAAACTGCCTCATTCCCTGGCTTGCAATAATTCCAAAATCTTTATTCCATTTGTAATCATTTTTAACAAAACCAAATATTTTATTCGCTCTTTCTAAAGGATCAAAATAATTTTTGATATCATTTGAAAGAATATTTTTAACATTGCTTTTTAAATATCCTCCAAAATTATCTGAATATTTAAGTTTTTCTGCCAGTTTACTCCATTTGTCAGAAGATTCAAAAGTAAAATATCTCGCAGCGTATTTTCTTAATTCAGGTTTTATTTTAGCTCTATCTCTGTCATTACCTTTTACATACTGTTCTTTTTGTACTGAAGCAATATTCTCATAACCGAATTTGTAAGCATTCATACTCATTCCTAAACGAACCTGTACATTGCTTACATTATATTTTGGTGCAATATTATTTCCTGTACCATTAAAAGTATATGTTAAAGTTTCAGGATACTCAAAAAGGTATTCCTGATATACTACAGGAATATTGTATTGAAGATAATATGTTAAGTTGTAAACATTCCCAGTGTCAACTTTGTAATGATATTCTATCACAGATCCATCTACAATATTTGGAATCGCGAGCTTATAAAACTTTAGCCCTTTAACAAAATTTTCTTTTAACTGATCTTTTTTATTAATTACTGTTTTTTCAACTTTATCATTCTGATAATTATAAACAATTACCTCAAAATCTTCAAGACTTTCTCCACCTGAAATTGGTATATCAAGATTCAGCCATTCTTCTGCCTTTTTCTTGTCATAAATTTTGATTTTAGTGAAATATTTCTTTTGATAAAAATGTGAACCTGAAGGAGATAAATCAATACTTAAACTATTATATAGAATTTCTGCAGGAGCATTTTTTTCAATGCGAGATTGAGTTTTCTTCAAATCTGCTTCATCAAATTTAGGATAGTTAAGAAACTTATGTTCTTGAGAAAAGCAAACAATAGTTATAAAAATAGAGAATATACTTAATTTTTTAATCATTTTCATTATTATGTTTTTATGGTTTTTTAGACATCAAAATTTTAGAATTATCTGAATTCAGAATTTTTTTCCTAAAACTGATATAATCATTGTATTTTTCTTTTGGGTAAATTCCTTTATTGATTTCTATCTGACGTTTTACGATCAACTTATTATCTTGCTTTTCAAAAGAAACTTTGTATGTTCCAAATTCAGAAGAAACATTTCCATTTTGAGGCAATTCTTCTATAAAGTAACTTTCTGGTAATTCATAAATAATTTCAGATTCATCTTGATAAGAAAATCTACTCTCAAAAGGTAATTCCCTGGCAGAATCCTCATGATAAGCACTTTCTTTATAAATTGGAACAGCTCTAAAAATATAACTACTACCTACTGGTTTTAAATAATTTAATGCTTTAAAATCCAAATCAAAATTAATGACAGCTAAATTTTTATCATTATTAAAATCTTTCATTTCAACATTTTCAAAATCCAGTGTAGAATATGCTTTTTTCATTACCTCTGTTTTATCTTTTTCGGGTAATAACAAGTACATCAAATTAAAATCATATTGAGCTCCTTTATAAGAAAATTTTCCCTTTCCAGTAATTGATTTATCAGTGTTCAACTGAAGATACAGTTTCTGTTTTTCTTTATTCTCTTCTGCCGAAGAACTAGGAGTCTGCATAATATCAATACCATCTGGTTTTACCGTAAGGACATTTCTATCTGTTGTACTATAGCTTAGATGATTAAAAGCCATTTGCTGTGAGGTATTTTCTAGCCAAATATTTCCTTTATCTGTAGGAACTGTTAAAATAACATGATTTCCAGCCATCTTAGGAAAGTCTTTATCAAAACTAATTGGAGAAGGATTGGAATTAATAATAGAATAGTATGACTTAATCCCAGCTTCATCTAAAAGCGTTTTCATGTAGTTTGTAAGCCCTTTACAATCACCATATCCTTTTTTCTGAACCTCATCTGGAAGCATCGGCTGCCAACCTCCAATACCAAGTGCTACAAAAATATATCTTGTTTTATTCTGCATGTATTGATAGATTTTTTTCACCTTTTCTTCCGTCGTTCCAGTCAGATTTAGAGACGCCACTTCAGCCTTAATTTGTGGTGTAGAAACAGAAACGGGAGTCAGTAGGTTTTGATAATACCACATTCCAAACTCTTTCCATGAAGCAATACTTCCCTGTTTACCTTCAAGATTAAATTTATCCAATGAAAAACTTACCTTTGGAAGAACTTTTTGTGGGCTTGGAACCAATTGTCCATTATCTATAGCAGGTACATTTTTATAGGAATACGTTTTATTTTCTCCATCTGATTTTATATCAACTGAAGTATAATTAAATGGTGATTCATATATCTTTGAACGAAGATTAATACCAGATTTATTTGTAATACTATAATTACTTTCTTCTATAGCAACATTATATTCATAAAATGGGATAAAATCAGGAATAAAAACAGTATTTTCATCGTTTAATTCATAGCTAAATTCTACCGTATAAGGAAAACTTGAAGAAGCAAATGGAAGAATCAACATTCTACTGTCCGAATAAAAAGTTCCTTGCGGATTTGCTGCGATATCAGTGAAATCACTTTTAGAATAGCTTTTTATCTTATTTCCTTTTTCATCATAAACAATTACTTTTACATTAGAAATGTTATCCCCTTTTTCATAAGAAATTCTTGGTAAAGAATAAGGAATACCATCTTTATTAAGGATTGTAACTACAGATGCTTTTTTATATACAATATCGTCTATCTTATTAATTTCAACTGCTGTATTGTCTTTTCGAATAATAACACTTGCGTTCTTTTTAAGGTTTTCAGGAATGGAAGAAATAGTGTAATTCTGTCCATAGTAAAAGGAGGCCATAGAAAATACTCCCAAATAAATTAGTTTCATCATTGTTATTTAAAATCGCACAAAAATAATAAATTCTTAAATTATGTTAAAATTAAATCAATAATATATACAACAAAAAAAGACTTCATTTCTGAAGTCTTTAAATTTTATCTGTTACGAATCTTAATTATGCATCAATTTTAGCATATTTCGCATTCTTTTCAATAAACTCTCTTCTTGGCGGAACCTCATCCCCCATTAACATAGAGAACACACTGTCTGCTTCAACAGCATTATCAATAGTTACTTGTTTCAAGATTCTGTGTTCAGGATTAAGAGTTGTTTCCCAAAGCTGCTCAGGATTCATCTCTCCAAGACCTTTGTAACGTTGAACCTCAACACCTTTCCCATCCGGAGACATTTCTAAAGTAAATTCCTCACGCTCTTTTTCGTTGTAAGCGTACTGTTTTTTGTTTCCTTTTTTCAATAAATATAAAGGCGGTTGAGCAATATAAATATATCCGTTCTCAATCAATTCTTTCATATATCTAAAGAAGAAAGTAAGAATCAATGTAGAAATGTGAGAACCATCAATATCAGCATCGGTCATAATAACAACCTTGTGATATCTTAATTTCGTCATATTCAACGCCTTGCTATCTTCTTCTGTTCCTACTGAAACTCCTAAGGCTGTATAAATATTCTTGATCTCTTCGTTATCATAAACCTTATGAAGCATTGATTTCTCAACGTTCAAAATTTTACCTCTTAATGGAAGAATTGCCTGAAAAAATCTGTCACGACCTTGTTTTGCCGTTCCACCTGCTGAATCTCCCTCTACTAAAAAGATTTCTGATTCTTCTGGGTTTTTAGATGAACAGTCAGACAACTTACCTGGAAGTCCAGAACCTCCCATTGGAGATTTTCTCTGAACCATTTCACGAGCTTTTTTTGCAGCCTGTCTTGCTTTTGCAGCCAAAACAACTTTCTGTACAATAATTTTCGCTTCGTTAGGGTTTTCTTCCAAGAAATTCGTTAACATTTCCCCTACGATTTTATCAACAGCACCAGAAACTTCAGAATTCCCTAATTTAGTTTTGGTCTGTCCTTCAAACTGAGGTTCCATTACTTTTACAGAAACTACCGCCGTAAGACCTTCACGGAAGTCATCTCCTGTAATTTCAACCTTTTCCTTTGCCGGAAGTCCTAATTCATCAGCATATTTCTTCAAAGTTCTCGTCAAAGCACGTCTAAATCCTGCTAAGTGAGTACCTCCTTCGTGAGTATTGATATTATTAACGTAAGAGTGAAGATTTTCGTTGAATGAAGTATTATAACGCATCGCTACCTCAACCGGAATATCGTCTCTTTCACCTTCCATGAAAATTACATGTTCCATGATCGATTCACGGTTTCCATCGATGTAGGCAACGAACTCTTTTAACCCTCCTTCAGAATGGAAAACTTCTGTTTTGAAAGTTCCATCTTCCAATGTTTCTCTTTCGTCAGTAAGCGTAATGGTAATCCCTTTATTAAGGTAAGAAAGTTCTCTTAAACGGCTTGCTAATGTATCATAATTATACACTAATTCTGAAAAAATAGTATCATCCGGCTGGAAGAACTGTTTTGTTCCTCTTTTTTCGCTATGCCCTATTTCTTCAACTCCAGTTTGTGCTTTTCCTTTAGAATATATCTGTTGATAAACATTTCCATCTCTGTAAACTGTAGTGATCATTTCGTTAGAAAGTGCATTTACACACGATACCCCAACTCCATGAAGACCACCAGAAACCTTATAAGAATCTTTATCAAACTTACCTCCCGCTCCGATTTTTGTCATTACAACCTCAAGAGCAGATTTTTGTTCTTTTTCGTGGAAGTCAACAGGAATACCTCTACCGTTATCACTAACCTCGATTCCGTTTCCTTCTTTAATAGCAACGAAGATCGTATCACAGTATCCTGCCAACGCTTCGTCAATAGAGTTATCTACTACTTCATAAACCAAATGATGGAGACCTCTTACTCCCACATCACCAATGTACATCGAAGGACGCATACGTACGTGCTCCATTCCTTCCAATGCCTGAATACTACTAGCTGTATATTGTTTCTGACTCATATCAAATTTTAAAAACTTTGCCAAATGCAAAGACTTACAAATATCGTGATTTTTTTCGAGGTACGAAAGTTAAAATATGTCAAAAAAAAGAGGATTTTTCCACAAAAAGAATAGACATTTTATTTCAAAAAATATCAAAGTTAAAACCTATTATTTAAACCCATACTGTTGTAAATCATACTGAACATCTCTAATTTATGCTTACATTTATTTACTCAAAATTGATATTTATGGACGACTTTCTTGCAGCTCGTGCACAAATGGCGATGTCACTCGGTTTTCACATCATTTTCTCTTGTGTTGGTATGGTAATGCCTTTTCTGATGGCTTTCGCTCACTGGAAATATTTAAAAACAAAAAACGAAGTCTATAAAGGCCTCACCAAAGCATGGAGCAAAGGAGTTGCTATTCTATTTGCTGTAGGAGCTGTTTCCGGAACAATGCTTTCTTTCGAACTCGGACTTTTATGGCCAAATTTTATGAAACATGCCGGTCCTATTTTTGGGATGCCCTTTTCTTTGGAAGGAACCGCATTCTTTATTGAAGCTATCGCCATTGGTTTTTTCCTTTATGGATGGGACAGATTTAATAAATGGTTTCACTGGTTCTGCGGATTTTTAGTCGGTTTAAGTGGTTTAGCTTCAGGAATTTTAGTTGTCGCCGCTAATGCATGGATGAATTCCCCAACCGGATTTGATTATGCGAACGGACAATATTTAAATATAGACCCTATTAAAGCCATGTTCAACGAAGCTTGGTTTCCTCAGGCTTTACATATGACAGTTGCAGCATTTTGTGCAACAGGATTTGCAGTTGCAGGAGTTCATGCCTATTTAATCATGAGAAAAAAGAATGTTGAATTTCATACTAAAGCATTCAGAATTGCAGCCGGATTTGCATTGATTGGAGCATTCGGAGCACCTTTGAGCGGAGATGTTGCCGCAAAATCTGTTGCAAAAAGACAACCGATAAAATTAGCCGCCATGGAAGCTCATTTTGAAACTGAAAAAGGAGCATCTTTCGTTATTGGCGGAATTCCTGATGAGAAAAAAGAGGAAATAAAATATGCAGTAAAAATTCCAAAAGTATTGAGCTTTTTAGTGGCTAATGATTTTAATGCTGAAGTAAAAGGATTGAAAGATTTTCCAAAAGACGAATGGCCACCGATTGCAGTTGTACATTACGCTTTTCAGATTATGATTTTCTTTGGAGTCGTGATGATCAGTATTGGAATCGTTTATTTATACGCCGTATTTTTCAAAAAAGAATGGTTAACTAAAAACTGGCTGCTAAAAACATTTTTAATCGCTACCCCTTTTGGATATATTGCTTTGGAAGCAGGCTGGACAGTTACTGAAGTCGGAAGACAACCGTGGATCATTTACGGAATTATGAGAACTGCAGATGCAGTAACTCCAATGCCGGGAATTCAGTATTCGTTCTACTTTTTTACAGCAATCTTCGTTTCCCTATCATTAATTATTGTGTTTCTTTTGAAACGACAAATACAGATGGTTCCAAGATTATATGATCCTACAGATGCTCAGTTTAACCTTAAAAACCCAAAGTCATGATTTACGTAGTTATAGGTTTTCTTTGGTTGTCGATTTGCCTTTATGTGATTTTGGGAGGAGCAGATTTCGGAGCCGGAATCGTAGAACTTTTCACAAAAAAAAGAGCGCGTGATAAAACAAAAGAAATCATGTATGAATCTATTGCACCGGTTTGGGAAGCCAATCATATGTGGTTAATTATTGCGATTGTAATTCTATTCGTTGGTTTCCCTGAAATCTACACTACCCTCTCTACCTATCTTCACATTCCTTTGGTTTTAATGCTTGTCGGGATTATTGCGAGAGGTACCGCTTTCACTTTCAGGCATTATGACGCCGTGAAAGATGATTGGCAAAATATTTATACACAGATTTTTTATTTTTCAAGTTTATTGACTCCTTTTTTCTTAGGATTAATAGCAGCTGCTACGGTTTCACATTCTATTAATCCGGATGCAACCGGTTTTTTAAATTTATATATTTTCAGCTGGCTCAACTGGTTTGGCGTTGCAGTAGGGTTATTTACAATTTCCATCTGTGCTTACCTGGCTTCTGTATTTGCTTTAAGAGAAACAACCGACCGTCTGGAATTAGGTTTAATGATTAAAAAATCCAAACAGACCATGATCTTTGTAGTCATCACAGGACTTTTGGTTTTCATTACGGCTTATCTTTCGGATATCCCTTTACTGATGTGGGTTTTCTCAAAACCTTTGGGAATTATGGCAACGTTTTTTGCCACCATTTGTCTATTTTTAATTTTAAGAGCAATGAATCGTCAGAAATTGCTTCCTGTAAGAGCTTTGGCTGGATTTCAGGTGATTATGATTTTGGTGGCGGCAACTTATCAACATAATCCGAATATTATTCTTTTTGGAAACGGACAACATCTGTCTTTATTGGAACACGTGGCAGCTCCGAAAACGATTTCCGCTTTAGGTTGGGCGCTGATATTGGGTTCATTATTTATTCTTCCGTTTCTGTTTTATTTGATGGCTTCGTTTAGTAAGCAGAGGAAATAAGTATTTTACAATAAGTTTCGGGGGTCAGCTTTGCTGACCCCCGAAACTCTTACCATTTATTTTTTAATCAAAACCAGCTCAACTCTCCTGTTTTTCACACGGTCAGCTTCCGTAACTTCAGGATAAATCAACGGATTAAGATGACCAAGACCCTTTACTTTTATTCGCGCAGAACTTATTCCCTGATTTTCTAAAAACTCTTTAATTGCATTAGCTCTCGTCCAGGAAAGATTAAAAGTTTTCAAATCGATATCTTCACCGTCAAAATTATCATAATCACAACAAATATGTCCTTGCAATTCTACTTCCAGCGTGGGATTTTCTATTAATATTTTGTAAAGTTGAGCAAGTGGTTTTTGCCCTTGTGGAAGCCAAACATGACGATTTCCAATAAAATTGACATCAGGTAAAGAAAAAGTATCTTTTACCTTCATTGAAGCAATCTTCATATCAAAAAAGCTCGGATACGTTTTTCTTGAAACCTTTTCTCCTTTCTCAAAAAATCTTTCAATAAAAATATCTACACGGCGGTTTTTTGCCTGTAAATTTTCTGAACTATTATCATTGATTTGCTTAGAAATTCCCAGTCCTACAGAACTTGCCAGATGAATGTTCTTTCCAATTTTAGCTTTTAAATAATTATTTACTGTTCTCGCCCGGTTTTCGGATAATGCTTTGTTTAGTTCTTCATTTCCCAAAGGATTGGCATTCCCAAAAATTCTAAAAGTAAGCTTTGCTTCAAGCTTTGCCAAGCTATCTAGTTTCCGTTTCGATTCATTGCTGAGTTCATAACTTTTATTTTTAAAATAGATAGAAGTAAGTGTCTGTGAATAGAAACCTGTAGAAAAGAAGAATATAAACAGAAAGGCTTTCATCAGTATTGTTTTCTTACAAACGCAAAGTAACTGAAAATAGTTTGAGTTTTGGGTATTTTATAAAAAAGTTCCGGCGGAAGCTTCGCTTCCGCCGGAACTAAAAATTTATTTCAAATTAATTTAAACCAATTTCATCAAAAGGCTCTCCTCAATTTTTTCTACTTTCACCAAATTAGCTTTCGTTAAAGTTTTGGAAGCTTTATCCCACTTTTTACCTGAAAGTTTAGATTGTTCTTTTACTTCAGCTAAAGCAATTTGTTCTCCGGATTTCAAAATTTCCAAAATCACTTTTTCATCTTCTCCCAATTCAATTTGAGGAACTGTTTTTTCAGGTCTCATCTGAGGGAAGAACAATACTTCCTGGATTGATGCATTATTTGTTAAGAACATGATTAATCTGTCCATTCCGATTCCTAATCCTGAAGTTGGCGGCATACCATATTCCAAAGCTCTTAAGAAATCTTCATCAATAAATTGTCCTGCTTCATCATCTCCTTTTTCAGAAAGCTTTAATTGCTCTTCAAAACGCTCTCTTTGATCGATTGGGTCATTCAACTCAGAATAGGCGTTCGCAATTTCTTTTCCACAAACCATTAATTCGAAACGCTCTGTAAGACCTTCTTTGCTTCTGTGTTTTTTCGTTAAAGGCGACATTTCGATCGGATAATCGGTAATGAAAGTCGGCTGAATGAAGTTTCCTTCACACTTTTCACCAAAAATCTCATCAATTAACTTTCCTTTACCCATCGTTTCATTTACGTCGATTCCGATAGATTTTGCAAAATCGAATAATTCCTGTTCAGTTTTACCTGTAATATCAAAACCTGTGAATTTCAAAATAGCATCTGTCATTGAAAGTCTTTGATAAGGCGCTTTGAAATCTACTTCATACTCACCAAAAGTAGCTTTTGTCGTACCGTTCACCTGAATTGCACAGAATTCCAACAATTTCTCAGTGAAATCCATCATCCAGTTGTAATCTTTGTACGCAACATAGATTTCCATTGCTGTAAATTCCGGGTTGTGCGTTCTGTCCATCCCTTCGTTTCTGAAGTTTTTAGAGAACTCATAAACACCGTCGAATCCACCAACGATCAATCTTTTCAGATATAATTCGTTTGCAATTCTTAAATACAATGGAATATCCAAAGCGTTGTGATGCGTGATAAACGGTCTTGCAGCAGCTCCACCAGGAATCGATTGTAAAACTGGAGTTTCAACCTCGAAATACCCTGCATCATTGAAGAACGTTCTCATCGCATTGAACAATTTTGTTCTTTTCACGAAAACTTCTTTGATGTGTGGATTCACCGTTAAATCTACATAACGCTGTCTATATCTCATCTCAGGATCGTTGAATCCGTCATGCACGACTCCGTTTTCGTCAGTTTTTGCCTGAGGAAGCGGACGTAATGTCTTGGTAAGAAGCGTAAAGTTTTTCACTAAAACCGTCTTCTCACCTACCTGAGTGGTGAATAATTCTCCTTCAACTCCGATAATATCTCCTATATCTAAAAGATGCTTATACACTTCGTTATACAAAGTTTTGTCTTCACCTGTACAGATCTCATCTCTGTTAAAATACACTTGAATTCTCCCGGTAGAATCCTGCAATTCCGCAAAAGAAGCTTTCCCCTGAATTCTTCTGGACATCAATCTTCCAGCAATCTTCACCTGTTTACTTTCAGAAAAATCCTGTTTTATAGATTCAGTAGTATCTGTAATTACATATTCATCCGCCGGGAATGCGTTTATTCCCATTTCAACAAGCTTGTTCAGCTTTTCTCTTCTAATGATTTCCTGTTCTGATAATTGCATTGTATTTATTTAAAATAACGTGCAAAAATAATGAATTTTGAATTGATGGTCAATGACTTTTCTTAGAAATATAATTTATTTCATGTAAAATCCAATTCAAATTATTGGGTATTAATCTATACGAACCAGTTTTTACGACTTTTTTGGGGAATAAAAGTCCAAACCAATATTCTGCTTACTTTCTGACCTTGAGCCATATCAATCGTTTTGAATTCTATTGCTTTAAGTTTCTTTAAAAGTGAAGTCAGTTTATATAAGTTATCTTTTTTTGAAACCAAGCAGGTAAACCAAAGAACCTGAGACGAATATAAAACACTTTCCTCAATCATTTTTGAGATAAAAGCTATTTCACCACCTTCACACCATAATTCAGATTGCTGACCACCGAAATTGAGTTGCGGTTTCTGAACTTTTGATCTATTAAGATTTTTTGTTTTTCGAAGATTTCCTTTCAATGCAGACTCTTCAGAATCATGAAACGGAGGATTACACATTGAAAATGCAAAACGATCTTCAGAACTAATAATATTTTTAAAAATAAAATCAGAGTTTGGCTGATGTTTTAATTGAATTTCAGATGCTAAATCAGGGTTTTGATCTAAAATCTTCTGAGCATTTTCAAGGGAATCCAGATTAATATCTGTTCCCAACATTTTCCAGCCATAAGATGTATTGGCAATTAAAGGGTATACAAGATTAGCTCCCGTTCCTATATCCAACCCCTTTATATTTTTTGGAATTTCATTGAGGCCTTCAGTCAGTAAATCAGCGATATAATGCACATAATCTGCCCTTCCAGGAATTGGCGGACAAAGATTTGCTTCAGGAATATCCCAGTTTTTAATTTGATAAAAATGCTCTAACAAAGCTTTATTAAGCAATTTTACTGCTTTGGGAATACTGAAATTGATAGTTAAGGTCTTGTAAGAATTTTCAAAGACATAATGTTTCAATTCTGGCACACAAGAAATCAGCTGTGCAAAATCATAAGGATCTCGATGCAGATTTCTTGGATGCAGATTTGATTTTTGAACCGTCATGAATTATTTTTTCTGACTCAAAATATATTTGACCATTTTTTTAGCATCTTCTTTAGATACCTGAGAATGAGGCTGCATCGGAACACTTCCCCAAACTCCGCTTCCGCCTTCTATAATTTTGGAAGCCAACAGTTCAACATCCTTATCAGAATATTTACCTGCGATTTCCTGATAAGAAGGTCCTATCATTCTCTCATTTACCGCGTGACAGCCAGAGCAATCAAGAGTTTCAATAATCTGATCTCCCGAAAGATTGCTTTTTGCAGATTCTGAAATTGTAGTTGTTTCAGAAGAATTGGCGTCAACCGGTGTATTTTCTTTTTTAGAACAGGAAATTATTAGTAAACCTAGAAATCCCGTTAAAAATAGTTTTTTCATTATTTTTTTACCGCCGTAGAATCAGTTTTTGGAGCTTCAGTTGCAGGGGTTGCAGCAGGTGTGTCAGCTTTTTTAGCTGTAGAGTCTACAACAGTTGTTGCTTCCGGCTCTTCAAGCATAGTGTTGCTATCTTGCAAGTCATGACTAGGCTTTTTTGAACAGTTAACTACAAATAAACTTCCGATAAATGCGATTGCTAATACTTTTTTCATTATTTTTTCTATAAAATTTAGACAAAAATATAAAAAATATTGCTTGTGCAGCGTATAAAATACTTTTTAATCATTGTATTTAGAAATTGTATTTTTACATAAACATGGAAATTATGATTATCATTTCAAAAATCTTATTTTTCTTAAGTCATCACGGCTTTTATGCTGTACTGATCTTTATTCTGTTCTTCGGAATTATTGCTTTTTTAACAAAAAAAGGTTGGTGGCTGATTTTAATCCTTCCGTTTTCAATTATTAACGGAATCGGTGGTCAGTTTATCAATGCCTGGTTTTTAAATAAATTTGGTGTCGAAAGTACTGCTATTATTACTTCCGATGTAGAAACCAACTCTACTCTTAACGATCAGTACATTCATGATTATGAAGCTATTGTCAGAAAACAGGACGGAAAATATGTTGACACTTATTTTTCAACAACTTCGGCCGCAATTTACCCTATTGAAAATGCCATAAGAATTCCAAGAACAGAACAACAATTTCCGGTAAAATACATTCCGGGTTATGAAAAAAATATCGTTATACTTTATCAGCAGTCAGACGAAGGAAAACGATTTGAAGAATATGAAAAGATAAGGCCTATCAATACGGCACGAATAAAATATGAGGCAGATCCTGTCAATAAAGATTTCATACAGGAATATATTAATGCTTTGGAAGAGTATTTAAAAGTCTATGATAATCCTGAATACAAAAACAAATTAGAACAATTAAAAAAGGAACTGAAATCTTTACCCTAAAATTTTCTCAATTTTTATTTTTCATTTCAAAAAAATATCTACATTTGCATCATGATTACTTCAAACAACAAATTTTGGTGGTGGCATTCAAACTCTTCGTCGGGTCTGAAGCTATACTCTTGTTGTTAATTCGCAACTAGAATATTATAGAAAAATATACAGAGACTTTGACGATTACGTTAAAGTCTTTTTTTATTGTTAAAAATTAAAACTCTACCAATGTTCACACAGAAAATCAACATAAAAACCACCTCAAAAAAAATGCTGGGAGATCTCCAAACTCCCATGAATATCTATTTGAAAATCCGGGATCAATTCCGGGATACGATTCTTTTGGAAAGTTCGGATTCTAAAAATATAGACCATAATTTTTCGTTCATTGCGATTAATGCCATTGCAGGAATAGAAATTAAAAATCTCCATGAATTTGAAATAAAGTTTCCTGGTAAAAGCCCTGAGAAACATCATTTGGCAGATTTGAATGTTCCTCAAGTATTAAGTGACTTTTCAAATACCTTCATCTGCAATAAGACTAATGATTCCATAGAAGAAACTGCACAAAGCCTTTTCGGATATACTAGTTTTGAAGCAGTACAGTTCTTTGAAAATATAACATTTAAAGCACAAAGTCCAGAAGTGGAAATTCCAATTTTACGTTACAGGCTTTATCAATATGTTATCGCAATCAATCATTACAATGATGAAATGCACATTATTGAAAACCAAATTGGAGGCATAAAATCAGAACCCTATCTATTGGAAAGCTTAATCAAGAACCAAAATTCTGTTATTTATCCTTTTGAAAAAACTGGGAGTGAAACTTCCAATAGTACCGATGAAGAATATATCGAACTGGTAAAAACCGCTCAAAAGCATTGTATGAGAGGAGATGTTTTTCAATTGGTGTTAAGCAGAAGATTCGAACAAAAATTCAAAGGTGACGAATTCAATGTGTATCGTGCGTTACGCAACATCAATCCTTCTCCTTATTTGTTCTTTTTTGATTATGGAGATTATAAACTTTTCGGATCAAGCCCTGAAAGTCAGCTCATTATTAAAGACAACAAAGCGATCATCCATCCTATTGCGGGAACTTTCAAAAGAACCGGACATTTTGAAACCGATCTGCAATCTATTGAATCACTAAAAAATGATCCGAAAGAAAATGCAGAACACACCATGCTTGTAGATCTGGCCCGAAATGATTTAGGAAAATTAGGAAAAAATGTAACCGTTACCCAACTCAAAGAAATACAGCTTTTTTCTCATGTCATTCATATGGTAAGTGAAGTAACTGCCGATTTGCACGAAAATACGAATCCTTATGAAATGGTTGCAACAACTTTTCCTCAAGGGACTTTAAGTGGAGCGCCAAAACATAAAGCACTTCAACTTATTAATACTTATGAAAAAGATTCACGTGGTTATTATGGAGGCTGTATCGGAATGGTCGGATTAAACGGAAGCTGTAATCAAGCCATCATGATCCGAACTTTTTTAAGTAAAAACAACACCTTATATTATCAGGCAGGAGCCGGAATAGTCGCAAAATCAAATGCGGAAAGTGAATTACAGGAAGTAAACAATAAACTTAATGCATTAAAAAAAGCCATTGAGAAAGCAGAAAAAATATAATAATCTAAACGTTCAAAAAACTACACATAATTTACAATGAAAATATTAGTCTTCGATAATTACGACAGCTTTACCTACAATTTGGTTCAAATGATCGAAAGGATCTTGAAAATAAAAGTAGACGTAGCAAGAAATGATGAAATTACGTTGGAAGAAATTGGAAAATACGATAAAATCATCCTTTCACCTGGTCCCGGAATTCCTGAAGAAGCCGGAATTTTATTAGAAGTTATTAAAAAATATGCTCCAACTAAAAGTATTTTAGGAGTTTGCCTTGGTCAGCAAGCTATTGCCGAAGCTTTTGGAGGAAGCTTAATCAATCTTTCTGAAATTTTTCATGGAGTGGCCACTTCCGCTGAATTATTGAAAAACGACACTAAATTATTCCAAAATCTATCCAGCGGATTAGAAGTCGGAAGATATCACAGCTGGGTTGTTGATCCTGAAAACTTCCCTGAGGATTTAGAAATCACAGCCGTAGATCAGGATGGAATGATCATGGCGCTGCAACATAAAAAATATGATGTACACGGTGTACAGTTTCACCCCGAAAGTATTTTGACTCCTGATGGAGAAATCATTATCAAAAACTTTCTTTTGAATTAATAGTATGAAAGAAATTCTGCAATATCTTTTCAATCACCACACTTTGTCCAAATCTGAGGCAAAGGCAATCATGATTGAGATCGCTCAAAATAAATTTAATGCAACGGAAGTCACCGCTTTTGTAAGTATTTTTCTGATGCGGAATATCACCTTACTGGAACTGGAAGGTTTCAGGGAAGCATTATTACAAATGGCGGTTCCGGTAGATCTGGATGCCAGTGAAGCCATTGATATTGTAGGAACCGGTGGTGACGGAAAAAATACGATCAATATTTCTACTCTGGCAAGCTTTGTAATTGCCGGAGCAGGGCAAAAAGTAATTAAACACGGAAATTATGGAGCTTCTACGGTTACCGGAGCTTCCAATCTTTTGGAAGAATTGGGCTATCAGTTCAAAATCAATTCAGAGGAATTAAATGATGATTTACAAAAAACCAATATTTGTTTTTTACACGCTCCCTACTTTCATCCTGCATTACAATCTGTAGTAACTTTACGAAAGTCTTTAGGGTTGAGAACTTTTTTCAATTTACTGGGTCCTTTAGTAAACCCTGCAAAACCCAAATACTCTATGATTGGAACCTACAATCTGGAAATTGCAAGAATATATCAGTATTTGCTGCAAAAAGATGAAAAAGACTTCATTTTGGTTCACGGAATGGACGGTTATGACGAAATCAGCTTAACACAGGACAGCAAAATCATTACAAAAAATGGAGAAAAAATCTATTCACCTGAAGAACTTGGATTTGCCACCTTAAATCCTGAAAGTATAAAAGCTGGTAGCAACACAAAAGAAACAGCCAAAATTTTCATGGACATCCTAAGCGGAAAAGGTACAGAACAACAAAACTCTGTGGTTTTAGCCAATGCAGCAGTTGCTCTTTATCATACCCAGAAATTCGGAACCTATGATGATTGCCTTTTGATGGTACAGGAAAGTTTATTGGGTGGGAAAGCACTGAAAAGTTTTGAATTACTTTTAAAATAGGAGATTATGAATATCTTAGACAAAATTGTAGACCGAAAAAAGGAAGAAATTTCATTTTCAAAAGCCAAGATTTCTCTTCAGGAATTGAAAGATTCTGAGTTTTTCAATAGGAAAAATCTCTCCTTAAAGAAAAACATCCAAAATAAAAGCGGAATTATTGCTGAATTTAAAAGACAATCTCCCTCCAAAGGAATAATTAATGATAAAATCTTGCCTTTAGAAGTCGTTTCTGCTTATGAACATTTCGGAGCAAGCGGAATTTCAATTTTAACGGACAAAGATTTTTTCGGGGGAAGTTTTGAAGATATTTTGAGCGTTAGAGATCAGATCAACATTCCTATTTTGCGGAAAGATTTTATGATTGATGAATATCAGTTTTATGAAGCAAAAAGTAAGGGAGCAGATGTTGTTTTGCTTATTGCAGCCTGTCTTTCACCACAACAAACATTGGAATTCACCGAGCTGGCTCATGAGTTAGGATTAGAAGTTTTGTTGGAAATCCATACTGAAGAAGAATTAAAACATTACAACTCTAATATAGATTTGGTGGGAATTAACAACCGGAACTTAAAAGATTTCAACGTTGATCTCCAACATTCTGTTCAGTTGAAAAATCTGCTTCCAGAAAACACCCTATCTGTAGCAGAAAGCGGAATTTACAATATTCAGGATTATCATTATTTAAAAGAAAAAGGATTTGACGGATTTTTAATGGGTGAATATTTTATGAAAAACACAGATCCTGCTCAAGCATTTGAAGAATTTATTTCTAATACAAGAGTGTAAACATGAAAAAAATTAAAGTCTGCGGCTTAACAATATTAGAACAAGTTCAGGAATTGATTTCTTTGAATACAGACTTTCTGGGCTTTATTTTCTACGAAAAATCTCCACGATACGTTCTGAATCATTTGAGTTTAGAGGAAATTTCAAAGATTGGTCATCAGGGAAAAGTTGGAGTATTTGTGAATGAAACTCTTGAAAAAATTGTTGAAATAACAGAAACAGCGAACCTGAATTTTATACAGCTTCACGGCGATGAAAACGAAATGTTCATTTCAGCCTTAAAACAAAGACTGAGTCCTAAAATTGGAATGATAAAAGCAATAAGAATTAATTCAGAATCCATCATCTCAGCGAAAGAGATTTTCAAGTCATTTCATTCCATCCCGAATACCATTGATTATATTCTGTTTGATACAGATTCAAAAGCATTCGGCGGAACGGGAAAACAATTTGACTGGAACATTTTAAATAAAATCGAGATACCACTTCCCTATTTTTTAAGCGGTGGAATTTCAGAACAGAATATTGATAACATTAAGATTTTAGGTCAACAACCTTTCTCCATCGATATTAATTCAAAATTTGAATTGGAACCAGGAGTGAAAGACCTACACAAAATAAGAGAATTTTATGAAAAATTATAAAAACCCCGACGAATACGGATATTATGGAGAATTTGGAGGTGCATTTATCCCCGAAATGTTGTATCCGAATGTAGAAGAATTACAGAAAAACTATCTTGAAATCATTGAATCAGAAGATTTTCAAAAAGAATATCATGATTTATTAAAAAACTATGTCGGACGTGCTACTCCTTTATATTTTGCTAAAAATTTAAGTCAGAAATATAATACTCAAATCTATTTAAAAAGAGAAGATCTGAATCACACTGGTGCCCACAAAATCAATAATGCTTTGGGACAGGTTCTATTGGCAAAACGTCTTGGTAAAAACAGGATCATTGCAGAAACCGGAGCCGGACAACATGGTGTTGCTACTGCTACAGCGTGTGCTCTTATAGGGTTAGAATGCATTGTGTACATGGGAGAAATCGACATTCAGAGACAGGCTCCGAATGTGGCAAGAATGAAAATGCTGGGAGCAGAAGTTATTCCTGCTACTTCAGGTTCAAAAACATTAAAAGACGCTGTAAATGAAGCGTTAAGAGACTGGATCAACAATCCTGCAACCACACATTATGTGATTGGAAGTGTCGTAGGTCCGCATCCATTTCCTGATTTGGTGGCTCGATTTCAGAGTATTATTTCAAAAGAAATTAAGGAACAGCTTGCCGAGCAAACCGGAAGACAAAATCCTGATTATGTAATTGCCTGTGTTGGTGGGGGAAGTAATGCAGCAGGAACTTTTTATCATTTTGTAGAGGAAGAAAATGTAAAAATCATTGCAGCAGAAGCAGGAGGTTTGGGTGTAGATTCAGGAAAATCTGCAGCGACAACATTTTTAGGAACTTTGGGCGTTTTGCATGGAAGTAAAAGCCTAGTTATGCAAACAGCAGACGGACAGGTTATTGAGCCCCATTCAATTTCTGCAGGATTGGATTATCCGGGAATCGGACCTTTTCATGCGCATTTATTTAAAGAAAAACGTGCAGAATTTTTCAGTATTAATGATGATGATGCTTTACAATCTGCATTTGAACTGACAAAACTGGAAGGTATCATTCCGGCACTGGAAAGCGCTCATGCATTGGCTGTTTTAGATAAAAAACAATTTAAAGAAAATGATATTGTTGTGATTTGTCTGAGCGGTCGAGGCGATAAAGACATGGAAACGTATTTGAAAAGGATGGAAGTTTAATTCAGTTATTAAAATGAAAATTTGTCAACTTAAATTTAATGTAAACCTATGAATCTAAATAACCTCCAGCTTCTAGCTTCCAGCTTCCAGCCTAAACTCCTCAACATCTACTTCACCGCAGGAATTCCACAATTGGAAGACACTGCTGATATTATAAAAATCATTCAGAATTCTGGAGCAGATATGATCGAAATCGGAATGCCTTATTCTGATCCCGTTGCAGACGGCCCTGTTATTCAACAAGCTCATGAACTGGCGTTGAAAAACGGAATGACAATCGAGAAATTATTTTCCCAATTAAAATCTCTCAAAAACGAAATTAAAATCCCGATTATTTTGATGGGATATATCAACCCTGTTCTAAGTTTTGGATTTGAAAAGTTTTGTAATGAATGTGCTGAAAGTGGAGTTTCAGGACTTATTTTACCTGATTTACCACCTATCGAATTCGAGAAAAATTATCAGAAAATATTGGAAAAGTATCATTTAAATTTCACATTTTTGGTGACTCCGGAAACTTCAGATGAAAGAATTTTATATCTGGATTCTTTAAGTTCAGGATTTTTATATGCTGTAAGTTCCTCATCTACAACAGGAAATAAAAATGCAGTTTTGAAAAATGAAGACTATCTCTCAAGATTAGCCTCTCTCCCACTGAAAAACCCTGTCATGATCGGTTTTGGTATTAAATCAAAGGAAGATTTTAAAAATGTGACCGAAAAAGCAGACGGCGGAATTATAGGAACTGCCTTCGTCAATATTTTGTTACAAAATAGAAATTGGAAGAAAAATGCGATAGATTTTGTCCATTCTATAAAAGCGTAAAAATCACTAAATTTGTCTATTCAAAAAATGATATGAACACAATTCAGAATAAAGTAGTAGAGTTTGAAGACTTAGGCATAAAAGAATATCAACCCGCTTGGGATTATCAGGAAAAACTGATGAAAGATATTATTGATCTTAAAGTTAAAAACCGAGATCTACCTATCGAACAGCATATTACAACACCCAATCATTTTCTTTTAGTAGAGCATCCTCACGTTTATACGCTGGGAAAAAGCGGACATGAAGAAAATATGTTGGCCGGAATTGATAAATTAAAGGAAATCGAAGCCACTTTTGTGAAAGTAAATCGTGGTGGTGATATCACGTATCACGGATATGGACAAATTGTGGGGTATCCGGTTCTCGATCTTGAAAATTTCTTCACAGATATTCATAAATATATGCGTAACCTTGAAGAAGTAATCATCAGAACGATTGCTGAATATGGTCTGAAAGGAGAACGTTCTCCCGGAGAAACCGGAGTTTGGCTGGATGTGGGAAAACCTTATGCTCGAAAAATCTGCGCGATGGGCGTAAAAGCTTCACGTTGGGTAACTTTACACGGTTTTGCTTTGAATGTGAATACGGATATGCGTTATTTTGAATACATCATCCCTTGCGGAATCAAAGACAAACAGGTTACTTCTTTAAAAAGAGAACTTGAAAGAGATTTAACTCATGAAGAAATGGAAGATATTAAAGCTAAGATCAGAAAGCATTTTGTGGATGTTTTTGAGGCTGAGTTGGTGACTAAATAGTTATTTATATAATGCACGAAAGTTTTGGGGATTATTTAGAAATTCCTCGCAAAACAAGAAACTATTTAAAAGTTTCAGCCCTTCTATTTATTGGATTTCTCATTTTTCGTCAAGTTATCTATGGTGATGACATCAAACGGGATATTTTATTAAATGAAAGGCGAAATGCAACTGTTACCGATATTTATATTGATAGAAACGAACACAGTTCTACTTTTGTTAAATTTTCGAATGGAAATAAAGAAGTTTTAGATTTTCCCTATCAAATTGGAGATTCAGTTTCAAAAAAGAAAGGCGACTCTATTGAATACATTTTTCGAAATAATAAAATAATCGAAAACAATTGGTTACAAACCTATTCAAAAGATTAAAAATATAAATCCATCATTAAAATTATGATGGATTTTTTGTACGGAAAACATTAAAAATGTTCACTGAGATTATCTAATCACAGAAATCCCTGCATCCACTTTCAATTCCGCACCATGAATATAAGAAGCCTCTTCCGAAGCCAGGAAAAGGACAGCATTTGCAATTTCTATTGCCTCGCCCTGTCTTTTAAAAGGAATGGTAGGAATGATGTTTTTAACCGCTTCTTCAATCTGTTCCGAATTTAAACCGGTATTGTAAAAAATATTCGTTTTGATGTGACCTGCGCTTACTCCATTTACCCTGATTCCTTTTTCCGTTAATTCCGTTGCAAATGTTTTAATAAAAGACTGTACCGCTGATTTTGCTGCAGAATAAATTGAAAAATTGGGCATCGCAATTTCAGTAGCAACAGAGGTATTGAAAATGACAACACTTCCCTTTTTCATCAACGGTAACATCTGCTGAACTGTAAAAAAAGAACCTTTCACCAGCATATCAAACAATTCGTCAAAATGATTTTCGTCTACATTTTCAATCGAAAAAAATCTTCCGTAACCCGCATTAGCAAATACTAAATCAATATTCTCTGTGTATTTTCTGACTTCATTTCGGAGATTCATTAAGTCGTTCATATTTCCAGCGTTAGAAACAATTCCAAAAGCATTTTTTCCTAATTTCTCTAATGCTTTGTTAACGGTTTCTTTACTTCTTCCTGTAATAATTGCCATTCCTCCTTCATTAATAAATTGTTGAGCTGTTGCGAATCCCATCCCGTTTGTTCCACCTGTAATTAAGGCTACTTTGTTTGTAAATCTTTGCATTGTTTTTAGTTTAAAATAGTATTGCAAAGTTTCAAAAACAAGAGTTCTTAAAAAATCCGATTCTTGTGGAATTTTAGATAAAAATAGGATTCGAAGATGATTTTACTTCCCTCAATATGTATGTTCCCAACAATAAGATCCACATTATTAAATTATGAAATTATAGTGGTTTTTATTGTTGTACTAGTATATTCTGATTTTTAAATTTATTTTTGAGCTTTTCAAAACAAAACAATCTCCCTATGTCACAAAAATTCAAATTATTTTCTTTCTTTTTCATCATTTTATTTTCAAATTTTTCTGCTCAGACGAAGTTTGCTCAGAAAATTGACAGTTTAATAACCTCCAAAGTTCCAAGAACATTTAATGGCGTTATTCTGATCACTAAAAACGGAAAAACACAATATTCAAAAGCCTATGGTTTTCAAAATGTAAATACCAAAACTCCTTTGAAGCTCAATGATCAGTTTGAAATCATGTCGAATACCAAGCAAATCACTTCGGTTTTATTATTGAAGGAAGTTGAAAAAGGAAAAGTTAATTTACAGTCTCCCATAAAAAAATATTTACCCAACCTTACGCAAACCTGGGCTGATTCTGTGACGGTTCATCAATTACTAAATCATACCCACGGAATTGCAGATCTTGAAAAACCTTTATTATTCAAACCGGGATCAGATTTCAAATACGGAAACCTATCTAATATTCTTTTAGGAAAGATCATCGAAACTGTTTCTCATGAGGCGTATTCTAAATTAGCTAATAAACTGTTTCAACAACTAGGAATGAAAGAAACGTTCTGCTATTCAAAGGAAAATCGCAGAAATCTTGTTTCGGGACACATGAGTAAGGATAATACTTTTACTGCAGTTCAGGAATCTTTTATCAATGATGAAAACTTGCCTGCTGACGGAGTGATTACAACTGCAAAAGATTTATCAATATGGAATAATCAGCTTCATAAAGGGAAAATTTTAAGCTCTAAAATGTATCAGTTGATGACCACTCCATCCACACTCTCTCAACATGATGTTTTCAGCAAAGATAAAATGGGGTATGGTTACAACATCAGAATTATAAAAGACCATGACATTCAATATTTCGGACATACAGGATTGGGAGATGGTTTTGCTTCCCTCAATATTTATGTTCCCAGCAGTGATGTCAGCATTATTGTTCTGGAAAATCAGATGAATGAAAACGGTGATTTGTATTATTATTTTGAAACTGAAATTAAAAAAATCATCCTGAATAGTAATTTGATCAAAAAATAGAAAATAGAAACTGTATCATTATTGGTACAGTTTTTTTTTATTATCAAACTAAAAATCAGCAATTTAAAATTTCATTAATATCTATTATAGATTTTTTCAAATGTTAAATTTTACTAAATTATATTGTACACAATTTAATTGTCTATAAATTTGTAGTGTTAAAAAAGAAAAGCAATTTAATTTTAAAATAAACAAAATGTCATTAATACAAGATTTAGAATGGAGACATGCTGTAAAAGCGTATGATCCGACAAAAAAAGTTTCAGAGAAAGATTTAAATACCATTTTAGAAGCGACAAGATTAGCTCCTACTTCATCAGGCTTACAACCTTTCCGTGTTATCGTAGTCGAAAACCAGGAATTAAAAGAAAAAATGGTTCAAGGTGCTTTGAATCCTGAAGTGATGAGAGATTCTTCTCACGTATTGGTTTTTGCAGCTTGGGACAGCTATTCTAACGAAAAAATCGACAAAGTTTATGACTACCATACCGATGTAAGAGATTTGCCAAGAGGGCGTTTCGGAAGCTATACTGATAAAATTAAAGAAATGTACGGCGCACAAACCGCTGAAGAACATTTTGCACACACTGCAAGACAGACTTATATTGCATTAGGATTTGCTTTGGCTCAGGCTGCAGAATTGAAAATCGACAGTACTCCTGCAGAAGGCTTCAGCAATGCAGTAGTGGATGAAATTCTGGGGTTAAAAGAATTAGGGTTAAAAAGTGTAAGTTTGCTGTACCTTGGATATAGAGACGAAGCAAACGACTGGCTTTCTCATATGAAAAAGGTAAGAATTCCGATGGAGGAATTCATCATTAAAAAATAAAAAACACTCACTTTCATTTTTCAATCTTATGGAAAATTCAGAATCTTTACAATTAAAAAATCAAATTTGCTTTCCTCTGTATGTGATTGCAAAGGAGATTACGGGGCTTTACCGTCCGTTTCTTGATGAGCTCGACATTACTTATCCTCAATATCTGGTGATGATGATCTTATGGGAAAATGATGGTCTTGCCGTGAGCAGTATCGGGGAAAAACTTTACCTCGACAGCGGCACCCTTACTCCTCTTTTGAAAAGACTGGAAGCCAAAGGATTTATCTTACGAAAAAGAAAAAAAGAAGATGAAAGGGTGGTTGAAGTCTTCATCACAAATGCAGGAAAAGCTCTGCAACAAAGAGCTTGTGAGATTCCTGAGAAAATTTACAACAAAATAGATGTCACGAAAGAAGACTGGATAGCGCTGAAAGAAAGTGTACAAAAAATTTTAAGCAAAATAGAAAAATAAATGAAAACTTTATATACAACAAAAGTAACGGCAAAAGGAGGCAGAAACGGTCAGGTAAAAAGCGAAAACGGAGTTCTCGATCTGGAAGTAAGAATGCCGAAAGCTTTAGGCGGTAGCAATGATGATTTTACAAACCCGGAAATGCTTTTCGCAGCAGGATATTCAGCATGTTTTGACAGTGCTTTGAATCGAGTGATCAGCTTATCAAAAACAAAAACCGGAGAAACAACTGTTACCGCATTGGTAAGCATTGGTCAATTAGAAAACGGAGGATTCGGATTAGCAACTGAGCTGGATGTGAATATTCCCGGTGTTTCGATTGAAGAAGCACAATCTTTAACGGAAAAAGCTCACGAAATCTGCCCTTATTCTAATGCAACAAGAAATAATATTGAAGTAAAATTGTCGGTAACAAACAATTAAGGTCAATTTCTTTAATTATATTTAAAATCTGTTTCTTTTGAGGCAGATTTTTTGTTTTTGAAGACTAAAATAACCTTGCTTTTATAGGGAAATTTGTTATTTTTATGAAATATAGTTTGAATTGATACAATATACTGCTATGAATATTGTATCCAGTTTTAAAACAAAGGTTTAACAAATGAAAAAAAATTTAATTCTCTTATTATTTTTTGCTTTTTCCAACATAATTAATGCTCAAAATGAAGAAATAAATTTATTTAAGAATATCTTGAAAAAAGGAGATTCAATTAGTAAAACAAAAATTGATACAATTCAAATTTTTAAGATTGCAAATAATCTTGATAAAAAACATCCTTCTCAATATTTTGAGGAAATGGCAAATTATTTAAGCATAGAAAAATATAACGAAGCAGCTTTCTTATTTTATCTCGGACAAATGCGTTACAAATATTATAATTCAGCAAATCCTAAATATCAGCCGGGAAATGATGGAGCTTTATTAGCTTCATTAAAAATGGTTTTAGGAGAGCCTATAAATTTATATGCCAGAATCAATGCAGATAACTTTATTAATATTTTAGCTTTAACCAAGATGTATTATAAAAATAAAGATTATAAATTCTATCCAAAAAAGAAAGAGGAAGAGAAATATGATGTACAAATAAAAAATGTTGATGAATTGATAAAAACAATTGAAAATGAAAAGCCGGATTTGGAAGAAAATTGGAAAGAAGAACGTAAAAAATACATTGAGTTATATCTCAATAAATAAGAATTAATTCACGAAATAAAACATAATAATCAAAATAAAGAAAATGAAAGAAGAAAAATTCGCAAAATTCAGCGATCAGGAATTATTAGACAAAAGAAAAAACTTAAAAACACAGCTTATTATCAATGCCGTACTTATCGGTGTTTTAATAGGAATTTCCGTATATGGTGCTGTAAAAAACGGCTTTACCTTTTTTACGCTTTTCCCATTAATCTTTGTGTTTTTCGTATTAAAAAATAAGACCGACAGTAAAGAACTTGAAAACGAAATTAAATCCAGAAATTTAGAATAATTACTGGAAAACCAATCCTTATCTATCTTTAATTTTAACAACTACTTCTTCGAATATTTTGAAAAAGCTTCTTGCCTTATCCATTACAATTTGTAGCTGGCTACATTTCTATTCTCAAAATACTTACGCATTCTTCGGTTCGTTCAATCGGGATAAAGATACAGAAGGACTCTATGTATATGAACTGGATACCATCAAAGGAAAGTTATCAAAAATCACTTCATATACCGGGATTTTAAATCCTTCATTCCTTACGTTATCTCCGGATGGAAAGTACGTTTTTGCCTGCACAGAAAGCAAAACTAAAAATGGCGGAAGTGTAAGTAGTTTTGAATTTGACCCAGAAAATAAAACATTGACTTTCATCAACAAACAAAAAAGTGGTGGTGAAAATCCGGTGTATCTCACCACTCATAAAAATGGAAAGTGGCTCGTTAATGGAAATTATACGGAAGGCAGCATTTCTGTGTATCCGATTTCAGAAAACGGAAAGATAGAACCTTATGTCCAGAATTTTCAATTTTCGGAAGGAAGTATAGATTCCGGTCGACAAGAACGTTCACACATTCATTCCACAGTTTTTTCTCCTGATTTTGACTACCTGTTTCTTCCTGATTTGGGAGCTGATAAAATCAGGGCATATGAATTTAATAGTGATAGCAATGAACCTCTCAAAACCGCTGAAGTTCCTTTTACAAAGACAACTTTAGGAAGCGGACCGAGACATTTTACTTTTCACCCAAACGGAAAATTTGCCTATTGTATTGAAGAAATAGGCGGAGCAGTAAGTGCTTATTCCTACGAAAACGGAAAATTAAATGCTATTCAAAGAATTAACACCCATTCCGAAAAATATAAGGAAGATTTTGAAAGTTCTGATGTTCATATTTCACCTGACGGAAAATTTTTATATGCATCCAATCGAGGCGTAGAAAACAATATTGCCATATTTTCGATTCAAGATAATGGAACTTTAAAAACAATCGGTTATCAATCTATAAAAGGGAAACACCCGAGAGTTTTTGGGCTTGATCCCAGTGGAAAGTTTCTTATTGCAACCAATGCACAAAGCGGAACTGTTGTTGTATTCAGGAGAAATCCTGAAACAGGATTACTGAAAAAAGTCGGGAAGAAGGTTAAAATTAAAAGTGTTTCCTGCGTACAGATCAGGAAATATTGATTTCTAAGGATTTGTCTATATTTGAATAAGATAACAGGACTCCTTCTAAATTAATTTCAATAGTATTAAAAAATATTCTGCATGAAAATGTATATTATTGTAAGAGACAATATTCCGGATAAATTAGTTCCGGTAATTGCTGCCCACGCTTCTTTGGCTTGCTACAAAAAATATGAAAGCAATGAGAATATGAGACAATGGATCAATGGAATTTTTAAAAAGGTGGTTTGTAAAGCTAACGAAACTGAATTCAATCATCTTAAAAATGAAGCTGATTATATTTTACTGACTGAGTCTTCACTTGATCATCAGGAAGTTGTTTTAGCGTTTTGTCCACGAGAAGAATATCCTAAAAAATTTAAATTTCTTCCAATGTGGACCCCGCAAAATATATAAATGAAAGTTTCGTTTACAATTACCTCGTCACAGAACTACTTTTCTTAAAAGCATCTACTTGTTGATAAGAATTATTTTTCTCTTTTTCTTTTTTATCGGAAATTAAAATTCCGAAGAGGTGATCGATTTCGTGCTGGAAAATGACGGCAGTGAAACCTTCCACAATTTCTGAATATTTTTGACCTTTTAAATCAACATATTCCAGCTGAATAACTTTGCTTCTGTAAAACTGGTCTCTGAAATCCGGAATCGACAAATCTCCTTCCGGACCAAGGTTTTGCAATTCCGATCTCCAGACAATTACAGGATTAATAAAATATTCCAAAGGTTCGCCCTGCTTATCGAAACGCTGAACCCAGATGATCTTTCTGTTAATACCCACTTGTGGTGCCGCAATGCCTACTCCACCATCGGTTGACAGCAAAGATTCTTTCATTCTTTTGACTAAAGTCGCCGTGTTTTTATCAAGCGGATCGACTTCTGTGGAAAGGCTTAATAAAATTTTATGCTGATGGTCATCTGTCGTCTGATAAATCGGTAATGCTGAATTGATATCACCCTGGTTAATGATTGAAATCTCGCTCGAAGTCAGTTGTTGAGCATGGATTAAACCTATGAAAAGTAGTAATAGAAAAGGGAGTTTTTTCATTTTTTGAAAAGATGTTGTACAAAGGTAATTAATGTACTTTACATAAAAAGGCTTCGACTCTGCTCAGCCTGACAATGCTAATACTATTCATATTATTTTTCAATGTCACACTGAGCGGAGTCGAAGTTTTATTCATTTATAAAAGATTAATACGTTTTCGTCATATCACTCGGGATTATCAGGTTGAAATCCGTTGGAACGTAATCTTTTTCAGGAACTTTTAATTCAGGGTTTTCGGATTCAAAAACAGAAATCACGGCCATTTTCAGGTTCGGATTTTTCTGTTTGATGTACCAATAAATTCCACCGAACTCTTTACTGTGATAATTTCCGTTGTAATGAATAAAAGTCTTTCCTTCCTGAATATTTTTCAAAATAGACTCCGCCATTGTCGCATCTTTTGTAGCCTGAGCTGAAATAAAGTTCATCACTTTTGTTCCGTCTGCATGATCTCCCATCATGGTTTTCATTTCAGGATAACCGGGTGTATCTAAAGTCACTTTGATTGGTAATTGAGCAATATATGCTTTCTCTTTTTCAGTTAAGTTATTCAAAGATTCTAAGCCTTCCTTTGCCGTTTGCGAAGCATATTTTCTTGGAATATTGGTTGCAATAAAATTCAGTTTTTTTGTTTTGGCAAAATCTACCAAAGGCTTATAATCTGTTGTAAAATTATTCCACAAACGAGCCGAATCTTTTAAAGTTTTAGCATCAAATTTCCCGCTTAAATATTGGTTTAACTGAGACTGATTGTCTCTTTCAAACATTTCTGCTCCTAAAATAAGCTGTCCTTTTTTCTGAGTATATAAAGCCTCCGTAATCTTCAACTGAAGCCAGTGATTGATCGAACTGTTATGATTTTCACCAAAGAAAACCACATCGTAATCAGCTAATTCTTTCACTAATTTTTCAGTCTTGATTTCTTTTCCTTTTTTATCATAAAACTGATAGGCTTTGAAGTTTTGGGCACTTAAAGAACCAAAAGCAATAAGCAATATCGTGATGAAAATATTTTTCATTTTATTTTTTATAGTTTTAATTTAACGCAAATTTTAAATAACCAGAATTTTTGTCATTCCATAGAAATCCAGGCTTCAAAATTTCCAGTTTATTCTCTAATAATTTTGTTTAGATTCCTACGGAATGACAAATTATGTACAAAGTCAATTTTTACGATTAAACAAATTTACAATTCTGCAATTTAACCTTTTCACCTAAGAAAAAGCCGCCTTGCAAAAAAAACAAAACGGCTTTATAAAAAATATCTAATTATTTATTTTTCCAGGTTTGCTACAAGGTCTTTCCACTCTTGTAATTCAGGGATTCCCGGTTTTCTTTTTCCAAAGAACTGAACAATAAAGTCACCTTCTTTGTTAAATACTTCAATAGCCGTCACTTCACCGTCTTCCGTTGGTTTCTTTACGATCCAGGCTTCAGCGATTTTCGTAACATCAAGATGTAAATTGAAATCAGGATCCATTACATTAAACCACTGTTGGTGCCAAAGTGTTTTTTTCACAATTCCTGTATGAATCTGGATAATTCCTCTGTTTCCAACAAATACCATGATTGGTAATTGTTTTTCAGCAGCATCTTCAAGTACATTGACCACTTTTGCATTGTCGATTTTTTGAGTGAATCCTTCCGGAGCCAATCTTAATGCCTGTGTTCTGCTTACTCCGAATTTTCTTGTCATCATGAAGAAATCGTGGGTATCTTTCAATTCAGTCCACGCTTTTTGGAAACCTTCTACATCAATTTCTGTATCAGCTTTTTCAGGAGCTTTTGGAGCTACAGCTTCAAATTCAAATGTCTGATTTTGGTCTTCCGCTTTAAATTTCTCAACAATGGTATCGAAAGCAGCTTCGTTGCTGTCTTTGGTCAAATAAATCTTATGTAGAGCCAATCCGTCTTTTCCAAAGAACTGTAAGCTTTTTCTATCTCCTTCCACCACTCCGAAAGCAAATTTCCAGTGGTTTTGGAAGATTCTTAAATCAATATCTTCACCCACGAAAAGTTGTGCGTGAGGACTGCTGAAATCTCCATTTAAATAAGTTCCCTTTCTTTCGTGTACGCACTCATCATTACGGGTAAGAGCCATTACTTTTCCCAGTTGCTCAGTCTCAGTAAGAATTTCTTTAAATTCCGGCTTCAAAACCGTTACTCCTTCTCCTACATTGGTTGCTAATAGTTCAGCTTCGCTTACTCCAAGTTCTGTAGCTGCATTTCTGATTCTTAAATGTGGATTTTCAGCTTTTAATGCCTCCCATTTTTCCTTAAGATCGTTTACTAATGTGCTCATTATTTTATTTTTTTATGGTTAAAACTGTATAATTTCTTGTTATTGTTTCGTTTCCTGTCTTACTTTTTACCTCTTCCTCCTTTTCTGAAATTTTCATTCTTTTGAAATGGCTTTTAGAAATTGTTTCCTCCATTTCATCCGTATTATATAATGTAAAATCGAATTGAGTAAAGGGTAGTTTCTCCATGAAGTCTCTTTGTCCGAAAGTCAAAACAAAGGTTCCGTTGTCTTTCAAAACTCTGTAGATCTCATTTAAATATTCAATCGGTTGCTTCCAGAAATACACTGTGTTTACTGTAAATATTTTATCAAAAGTTCCGTCTTCAAAAGGCAATTTATCCCCTTCATACAGAACAAATTCAACCTGATTTTTCCATTCTTCATTCAGTCTTTTGGCTTCATGATTCATGGTTTCAGAAATATCAATTCCTGTATATTTTACATTTTGAGCTTTATTTAAAATACTTTTAACATGGGCTGCGTTTCCGTGACCGATTTCAAGTATGGTTTCATCGTCTTCTATTAAAAGAGTCTTAATACTTTCCAGGGTCATTCCTATGTTGGTAGCATGCATCATCTCACCGATTTCAATTCCTTTTTCTCCCTGAGGATTGGCAAGATTCTGAGCTAATATTTTTAAGTCTTCTTTTTCCATATTATCCAAAAATAATCATTGGGTTGTTCGTCATCGGATGATCGCAAATGGTGCAGGGAAAGTTATACGCTTCACTGATATTCTCTGCGGTAAAAACTTCTGCTGGCGTTCCGTAAGCAGAAACTTTTCCTGATTTCATCAATAAAATTTTATCAGCAAACTGTGCGGCTAAATTCAGATCATGAAGAACGACAATGGCAGAGTTTGCTTTCTTTGTAAAGTTTTTAATGATTTCCAATGCTTTATATTGATGCTTTATATCCAAATTGTTTAAAGGCTCATCAAGAAACATGAGCTTATGGGCAATATCATTTTGTAATTGCGCCATTATTCTTGAAAGATGCACTCGCTGCTTTTCACCACCCGACAAGGTATTGTATTCTCTGTCTTTTAAGTGATACACATCCGTTTCGTACATCATATTGTTCATAGCTTCATGATCTTCCTGTCTCGGCTGAGCATCGAAATACGGATATCGTCCCATCATTACAACATCTTTCACTTCAAGCGGAATATCATTGCTATTGTGTTGAGAAAATTTGGATTTATGTTTTGATAAGTCTCTTATTTCCCAATCTCTTATGTTTTTATCTTTAAAGAGAATGTCATGTCTGGATTTCACTTCATTAGCCAATACACTCAAAAGGCTTGATTTTCCGGCTCCGTTCGGACCAACGATTGCTAAAAATTCACCGTATTCCAAATGAACATCAACAGAATCCAGAATATGGAATTCTTTATGTTTGTAACTAATCTGATGTGCCTTTATCATTACAATGATTTTTTGAATTTGATTAGAATAGCAATAAAAATAGGACCTCCCATTAATGCGGTTAAAATTCCGATCGGCAATTCTGAAGGTTCAACAATACTTCTGCTGAAAGTGTCTGCCGTCAACAACAAAATACTTCCGCAAACTGCTGATAATGGTAAAATGAAAGCATAATTGGATTTGAATAAAAGTCTTAAAATATAGGGTACAATAAGCCCTACAAAACCAATCGTTCCTGAAAATGCAACACTACTTCCCACCATTAATGCCGTGATAAGGATAATTTGTTTTTTTAACCGTTCAACATTAATTCCTAAATGCTGTGCATCTTTTTCGCCTAACATCATCGCATTTAAAGCTTTTCCTTTTGGCAATAAAATGATATAGGAAATGATTAAAACTACTATCAGAATACTATTCTTCGTCCAGGTGGCAGCAGCTAAGCTTCCTAAATTCCAAAAAGTTAAATCTCTCAATTGGTCATCTTTTGAAATATAAATCAAAAAACCTGTGATAGAGAAACCGATTGCTGTAATGGCCACTCCGGTCAACAGCATCATAACCACATTTGTTTTTCCTCCGCTCGTAGAAATTCTGTACACCAGCAACATTGATAAAAAAGAACCGATGAAAGCCGCAATCCCTACCAATGAAAATTGTACGGCTTCAGGAAGATACTGTTTGAAATGTCCTCCTAAAACAATGGCAATGGCGGCAAGTAATGTGGCTCCTGATGTCAATCCTATTAAATCTCCTGTTGCCAAAGGATTTTTAAATAATCCCTGCAATCCAGTTCCCGAAACGGCAAGCATACTTCCGATAAGAATCGCCATGATAATTCTGGCTGCTCTTACGTCCCAAACTACATATTGATCACTCAGTGGCAAGTCCTGATCTCCTTTAATTACTTTTCCCAACACTTCAAACGCAGATTTACCCCCAAAGTCGTAAACCCCTGTATTAAGTGACCATACTGCTATGATAACAAGCAGTATGGTACTTATTGTAAGGTAAAAGTATAGTTTACTTTGTGTTTTCAATTAAAAGTTTGTTTAATCCTACTGCAGCTTCTCCTAATCTTGGCCCGAAACTTGAAACCAAACCTCCGTCCATTGTAATAATCTTCTTATTCTTCCCGGCATTTGTCTGAGAAACACCCGGCATTTTCAGAGCACCTTCGTTTCCTCCGGCTCCCTGTAATCCGCTTGTGAAAAAGAATAATACATCAGGATTTGCTTTTACAACCGCTTCCGGAGTTAATGGTTTAAAATCTTCAAAGTCATTCACTGCATTTTCTCCACCTGCAAGACCAATCAATGAAGCCATTGGTGTATTTTTACCTGAAACCATCAACATATTTCCTCTTGCGTAGATGAACAGTACTTTCGGTTTTTTAGCAATTGGCTGAATTTGCTTTAAATCAGCATCGATTTTATCATTCAGTTTTTGATAATCTGTATTTCCGATTGCTTTTGCTACGTCTGCAATTAATTTTTTAGTTCCGTCAACTGTAAATTCCTGCTTGAAAATCTCTGATTTGATCCCAGAAGACTTGATTTTTCCCATCAATTCAGGATTGATATCTTTTTCAGATGCTAAAATCAATGTTGGAGAAACTGCCATGATCGGCTCGATTGTCATTGATCTTACGTGACCCAAATCTTTAGCCGTAGCTTTTAAAGATTCCGGATAAGTACTTGTAACGTCTGTTCCTACGATTTCTTTTTCGTGGCCTAAAGCGCTTACAATTTCTGTAATTCCACCATTAAGAGTAACGATTTTATAGGTTGATTTTGGAGCTTCAGTTGTATTTTCTGTTGGTTTTCCTGCTTCTTTTTTGCAAGAGTATACTGCTACCAATACAGAAGCCGCTAGAATGAATTTTTTCATGATCTACTATTATTTGATTTTATAAAGGTTTGTATTCGAATTGAGGAAATCCGCGATTACCGTTAGTATCTGTGAGAGCCATAAATTTCAATTTGAAATAATGACCATTTGGATCTTTAATGATGTAAAAAACGCTGTTATTGATATAGGATCCTCCCGGTCCTGCCGTTCTCCAGTTTGAACCGATTGTTCTCTGATCATTGTATACAAATTTCGACTGATCGATGTCTGAAGTTTTAAAATTGTTATAGGCTTCAGTTCCTGTAAGAGGAGCGTTGGCTTTCACTTCGTAAACACCTACTCCACCCAACACATTACTTGTTACAAAATCAGCATATACATAACTTCCCGCTCCCTGAATAATATTTGTGAATACCGTGAAACAGATATCCCATTTTTGTTTTTCCGGCTGAATATTAACTACTTTATCTGATTTTAAACTGAAAAAAGTAAAGTTAAAAGCGTTATTTTTAGTGATAATCGCTTCTTTTATAACGGTAGAATTCAATTCGGCATATTTAATTTTATATCCTTCTCCGTATCGTACAATTTGAATTTTCATCCATCCGCGAGCATCTCCTCCTGTAAGTGCCGAACCTGTAGGAACTGCTCCGTTGTAAAGGTCTTTCCCCATATTCACTAAATAGATGGCATTTTCAGATTCTGTTGCTTTGATTTCTTCGATAGCCGTGGCTGCTGTCGGCAGATTTCCTTTCACATCATCTACATAGATTACATTCGCCGCATCATAATTTGAAACCTGTATTTTTGTCATTAAATCTCCAATATTGGTTTCGTTCACCTGGCTTAGATTGGTTGCATTCTGTACTTTTCCTGCCCCCATAGCAATAGAAGAATTCAATGCTACTCTAAATTCGGTTCCTGAATAAAAAGCCAGATCCCAATCTGTTCTTTTATTCAATGTTTGTATCGGTTTTCCGTTGGCATCAACTTCGCTCAGATCAATCCAAACCTGGTTGGGTTCTGCTCCTCCGCCTACTGCAGGCTCAAAAGTTGTTCCTTCAATTTTTGGAACTGCAATAATATCTTCATTGTCATTAAGACAAGATTGTGAAATTACAGATACGCTTACTAAAAGTCCTAGTAGTATTTTTTTCATTTCAGTTTATTTAAAAATTGTAGTTTAATCTTACGAAATAGCTTCTGCCGTAAAAAAGATTTTGGTTATTGGTAGCCGCAGTATGTACATCTCCGGAAATAACAGTATTTCTGATGGTAGAAACATCAAATAGGTTTTTCACTCCGGCTGCTATCTCAAAATGATTATTAAAAAACGGCTGGCTCACAGTAAAGTTCATCATATTGAATCCTTCAATTTCCCCTAATACATATTCGCCCGGATCAACTCCAGGATTGATAGAACCTTGATGAGTATATTGCTTTCTTTTCCCTGTATATTTATAGTAAAGCGCGAAAAGTGTTTTCGTTTTATCGAGTGTATAATTGGCTCCTAAATTGGCTTCTGCATAGTAATTGTAATCATCAGAAGAAGTTAAGTTCCCGGTGTTCAAACTTTGAGAAATCCCCATTACAGAAACACCTGTATTTAAAGAGAAATTACCTTTTCTAATATTGAAACCACTACCAAACAGGATAGATTTGTAGTTGTCAATATTTAAATAAGACATTTTTAAAGGCTGATTCTGAACAATCACACTCTCAATTCTGTCTTTAACATCAAGATACATTCCTGAAAAGCTTAGATTAAACTTCCACGCTCCTGAGGAAATGGTATTATAATCCCAGAACAACCCTGCTGAATACCCCGTTTCCGGTTTAAGATTTTCGTTTCCTCTAATGTCATGATTATTATCTACCACAAACGTGTAAAGTTCCTCGTACACAGGAAAACGATTCGCAGATCCGAACACCATACGAAGATCTGATTTCTCAGAAGTGTTGTATTTGGCTGTAACTGAGTAATTGTATTGAGAATCAAATTTATCGCTTACGGCTAATCTTATTCCGGGACGCAAAGAAAATTTTTCGTCTATCTTCCATTCTGCGGATAAAAAATTAGCATAGTTGAAAATGGTACGTTCTATATTTTTGCCATTGTTATTGGATTCAAAAGTCGATGCGTCTGCAAAACCTTTCGTATGATCCAATTCATATCCCAACTGGAAATTGATTTTTTCACTGTTCAAAAAATTACTGAACATTCCTCGTGAGTACAATACTTTTGAATCGTAAAATGTGTTTTTCGAAGCTCTTGAAAGCTCTTGTCTATTGGGAACATCATAAATATAATCCTGAGATTTCCTTTCCTGAGTCTGATAAGAAAAATCTCCGTTATAATTAATTCTGGAACCTATTTTTGTCTGAATATTGAACTGATGCAGCCATCTTTGGGTAAAATAATCTTTATCATTGGCGGTATACGTTCTGTTTCCGTCACCTAAGGGAAGGTCTTTCAGGGTATTGTTATAAAAATTAATCGTTTCTGTTAAAAAATTAATTTTATAGAATAAAGAAGTATTTCCTTTCGCATATCGTATAGCAGCATTGGTAATTAACTGATCTTTAGGAAGCCATTCGTTTCCTCTCAGTTTTTCATCTCCTTTATTTAAATATTTATATCCGTTGTATTTACCTTTATAGCCCTGAAAATCATTATGATTGATATCTGCGGTTACTGTCCAGTAATCTGAAATTCTATATCCAAGGTTGAGTGACTGTACATGCCTTCCTTCTCCTTTTTTAAACCAGTTATAATCTTTGTTCACGGTTTCTTCCTGAAGGCTAACCTGTGCGTTGAATTTTTTAGAATAGTTCTTCTTGGTAATGATATTAATAACACCCGCCACAGCATTATTACCATATTCTACTCCCATTGAGCCTTTTACAACTTCAATTCTTTCAATATTGTTAACGTTAATTTTGGTAAGATCAACCAGATTTCCCATTCCTTTATCGCTTACCACCGGAATATTATCAATCAGAATCTTTGTATATTCTCCACTTAACCCCAAAATACTGGCATTGGAATCTCCACTTCCGGAATTAGGTTCTATCAAAATATTTAAATTCTGATTCAAAACTTCCGCAGCATTTGTCACCGCCATATTTTTAATCTGCTCTGCATTAATAACCTCAACTTTATAAATTGATTTATTAATAGACTGCTGAGTATATTGTCCGGTAACGACAACTTCTTCTATTTTTTTCTGATTTAAAGAATCTTTTTCTTGTGCATTTACCCATACCAAAGCGGATAACGATACTATTGAAAGCATTTTCTTCTTCATGAAAGCAAAAAATTTTTGACAAATATAATATTTTATTTAGAACAATTAAAAATAATTATATACTTTTGTGGAATAATTCTAAATAAAAATAAACTCATGAAATTATCACTACTTTTAGGAACTTTGATGTTTACCGCTTTCACAGCTCGTGCGCAAGTAGCAACAATTAATGAAAATTTTGAATCGTTTGCAACCACTACAAGTGCAGCCTGGCCACAGAATGGATGGTCGAAAGTAGCTCCTCCGGGAGCAGGACCTTTTATATATGCAGAAGGAACTACAGATAAAGTAATACAGTTTTATTCACTTATGGCACCAAATACTGCCGCTTATCTTATCACGCCTCAGATTGTTGCTCCGGACGGTACAAAATCTTTAACATTCACTTATGCCATGTCAGCAGGATCGGGAGGAACAGGAACATTGCAAGTAGGTATGGTTTCAACAGCCAATACTGCAGGTACAGCGGCTTTTACTTCGATCAGCCCGGTATATGAACTGAATTCAACTACTGAGCAAACTGTAACTATCACTGTACCGGCATCTGCCAATCAATATATTGCGTTTAAATTTATTGGGGCTGCCCAGCATACCGCATTATATGTAGATGATGTTATTTATAATGCCTCTTCAAGCTTAGCGGTATCTGATACTAAAAAATCTGAAGATCAGATTAAGTTTGCCTTAACAGCAGACCATACCGCTCTTCAATTTGTCTCAAAGGCTGAACCTAGAAATATCCAAATTTATTCTGCTACAGGAACGAAAGTAGCTGAAGGAAAACTAAAAAATCAACAATTCGATGTGCAAACTCTTCAAACAGGAGTTTATTTTATCATCATCGAAGAAAATGGAGGAAAGATCACCAAATCCAAATTCATTAAAAAATAATACTTTCTATTTTTTCTAATAAAAGGCTGCTCACTCCGGTGAACAGCCTTTTAAATTTTTTGCAATAAGATAGAATTTCTTAGTTCCGGCTTACAAAATCTTAAATCCTTTATAAACTAAAGTCGAGCTTTCCAGCATTTTTGAAGCATCTGTACGGAAATTCAATAAGTGATCCTGTCCGCTGTGGCGGTTATGATGTTCTACACTTTCCCATAATTCAATCAGAAAGAAAGTTCCTTTATTGTCTTTATCTTCAATCAGGTCATATTGCAGACATCCTTCTTCTTTTCTCGTTTCTCTCACTAAGGTCTGAAACAATTCCACCGCTTCCATCAGATAGTTTTCATTAAACTTGAAAAGCGCAACGATATGTAAATTCATGCTTTGTTATTTATTCCTGTAAATGTAGAATATTTTCAAAGCCATCTCCATTTTCGATCCGTTTATTTTTCCACAATGCAGCGAATTTCATTTAAAAAACAGATTTATAGATCGTTATTGAACTCATGATAATCACCAGCAACCCAATTACGATAAACATACCTTTTACAGGAAGCTTCGCTGTGAGCATAGCAGAAAACGGTGCGGTTACAATTCCACCCAGTAAAAGTCCTAAGATAATATTCCAGTGTTGTATTCCCAACGTAAAAAAGAAGGTAACAGCAGCCGTTAATGTTAAAATAAATTTAGCCACTGTAGAACTTCCTACTGCGAATCTGGGTGTAAAAGAATTTTTAATTAAAGTTCCGGTCACTAATGGTCCCCATCCTCCTCCGGCAAAAGAATCAATGAAGCCGCCAATCACTCCAAGTCGGGTAAGATTGGTTTTTCTTTTCAGAGATTTGCTTTGTTTTTTCTTAAAAGCATTAGATAAAATCTGAAATCCAAGGTATAAGGTATAAAAAGCAATAATCGTTTTGGTAATTTTAGCGTAATATTCTCCGAGATAAGTCAGGCAAAGTGCTCCTATAACAGCTCCTAGAACGGCAGGAATGGCTAATTTTTTAACCAGACTCTGACTGACATTTTTTAATCTAATATGGCTAACACTTCCTGCAGCTGTTGTAAAACTTTCTGCTGAATGAATACTTGCACTCACAATATGGGGCGGAATATTCAGAAACAGTAATGTTGTTGTACAAATCACACCATATCCCATTCCCATGGAACCGGCTACAATTTCAGCAAAAACCCCAACAAGCATCATCCAGTAAAAAATGTAATTATCTTTTGCCAACACTGTGAAAAGCTCATCCAAATATCCCAATTCGTACATAGAAAAAATCAGGATAAACAATATTGCAACCGTTACAAAAAATACATTGAGCCTGAGCTGAACTTTTCTTGAGATCACCATCTTAAAAAACAATTGTTGTTTCAATTATTGAACGATCAGCTTTATTCATAAAAGCAGTCTTTCTTATGGCATCACTATCTATAAAATTGTTGAAAATGATAGAATCACATATTTCCGCTGAAAATAGTTCTAGCATACTTGCATCTTCTTTTGAAATCATAGTTTGTGGATTTGAAGTGATGCAAATATCAGATAAAATAATTATCCTACAAAATAAGTAGACTAATTATTCAAAAAAAAGGATTTAGATCAGTCGATCAAATCCATTAGCGTTTTACTTTCTAAAATATTCAAGGAAGCATCCCGAACTTCTATCAAAACATCGTGCAGACCGCAGTGATCTTCATTACAGTCTTCACATTTTTCATAAAAATTCAGACTTACACAAGGCAGCATGGCAATGGGTCCGTTGACCAAGCGAATAATTTTTGCCAATGTTACGTTTTCAGGGTTTTCTTTAAAAAAATAACCACCACCTTTTCCTTTTTTACTGTCAAGGATATCTGCTTTTTTCAATTCCAGCAAAATATTTTCTAAAAACTTCAGCGGAATCTTCTTACGTTCTGCAATTTCAGAAATAAGTACAGGACCATCATTCCTTCTCTCTACAAGGTATGAAAGCGCCTTAAAAGCATATTGGGATTTTTTTGACAACATTATAGCAAAAATAAGAAAAAAGTTGGAAGAATTGTTAAATCGTTAAGTTGTTGAGATGTTAAGTTGTTAAGTTGAAGGATAATGTATTATTAAAATGAATAGTTCTTGTTTTACAACATTGTAATTCAGCGACTCAACGTCTTCACCTCTCAACAACTTAACGATTTAACAACTCAACTTCACCTCTTTCCCCTTCTCCAATTTTGCAATTTCATCTATTAATCATTAAGTTTGCTTTATGTTCAGTAAACAAGAAGCACAGCAATTAAAAAAAGAGTTTTGGACGGCTTTTGGAAAGTCATTCCCCAGAAAATGGATTTTGTATGATACCAAAATCAAGGATATGTCATTCAAATTTTATGCAGACAATAAAAAAGCGGAAGTTTCTTTGGATATCGAAATGAAAGACGAAATTTTCAGAGATGCTTATTACAATAAAATATGGTCGCTTGAAGATATTCTGAAAGATTTTATAGGAGACTTTAATAAGGAAGAATTTTATACTCTCGAAAGCGGAAAAGTAATCAGTAAAATCTGGATTGAAAAACACAATGTTTCTATTTTCAATAAAAACACATGGCAAGAAACTTTTGAGTTTTTTGTAGATAAAATGGATGGATTTGAACGGTTTTATTATGAGTATGAGGATTTTATAAAAGATATTTAGACAAAAAAGAAGTTTTTAAGCTTCTTTTTTGTTTTAATCTAATTTAACATAATCATTCTTATAATTCAAATTTTAAGCATCTGTATTTTTTAGTAAATGATTTAAACAACAGGCGAATCTCCGCAATTTAGGAGATTTTTTTTGAGAATATGGGAGACTTTACGGTTTCCCATTTTTTGCTTATTACGAATTACCTTATATTAAAAAAAACTTTAATTATGGAAGATAAGAACGAAATTAAGTTAAAATTTAACGAAAAAAAGAAAAATTATTTAAGATTGGGTAAGAATATTGAAGAAGCATTAAAATCCTTTTTAGATGAAGAAAAAATTGTTTATTTGAATATATATCATAGAGTAAAAAAGTTTGATTCCTTTTATGAAAAAATATTTCGAAAAAATTATAGTAACCCTTTTGAAGAAATTGAAGATATATGTGGAATAAGAATTATTTGCTATTATGCATCTGATATTTCTAAGATTCAGAATATAATAAGAAGAGAATTAACAGTATTAGAATCTGAAAATAAATCTGAAAATTTAGGTTTAAAAGAATTTGCTTATCGCTCAGTTCACAATATTATTAATATAAAAGATGACTGGTTGTCAACTCCTAATTATAGAGGCTTACAAAATTTAAAAGCAGAAATTCAAATTAGAACAGTATTAATGCATGCATGGGCTGAAATCGAACATAAATTAAATTATAAAAGTGATGCTGAAGTTCCATCACATTTTCAAAGAAAATTATTTCGATTAAGTGCTAAATTTGAAGAAGCAGATGAACAATTTGAAGAATTAAGAGATGGAATAACTCAATATAGAAATAATATAGTTAGAAAAGCAAAAGAAGATAATAAGTTTAAAATAGATCAAGAATTTAATATTGACAGTTTTCAAGCCTTTTTGAAATTTCACTTTCCGAAATCAGAAATTATTTTTGATCATTTTTTAAATAGTACTTTTGATAGATTAGCAAAAAAGAATGCTAATTTTGCAGAATTAGAAGAAATAATATTAAAGTTAAAGCCTCATATAAAAGAAATTGCTAAAGATTTGAGAGATGCAGGTTATATAAATGATATTTATCATAATCCAACAGAAATTATAGGGTTCGGAGAGCACCTTTTAGGAAAAGAGAATTATGACACAACAATACCTTCATGGAAAAATACTGTTAACAAGTGGAAGAGAAAAATAAATTGATATAAAAAAAGAGAAGCCTACGCTTCTCTTTTTCTATATCTTATCCAAACTTCTTCTTTCTCAACCAGAAGAACAACCCTCCCAAAATACCGATAATCACTAAAGGAAGCAGCAAATTAAACCATTGCCAGTTGTTTTTCTCTTCTGTAATTCTTTGTCGGTCCAGAAGACGTTCTTCGATGTTTCTGTTTCTTAGTTCCATCAGATTACTATCATCCAAAAGATAGTCAAGAGCGTTTATTAAAAACTGCTCATTTCCGAATTGTTCGTTGGTCAACATATCCACTCCTAAAGGTAGAGGTTGCCCTTTGATCACCTTATTTCTTCCTACATCTCCGTCTGCAATCACGATCATTTTATTTTCCGGACTTGCACCTTTAAAGCCAGGGTAAGATTTTCTTTCAATTCTTGATGCATAGGCAGAATTAAATTTCCCTTCTAAAGCGACTGCATAGATTTTCGGAGTACTTGGTTTTTCCATTTGTCCAAGACTGTCAACACTTGCAATTTCTTTCAGGTCAACATAATTCGGAACCTGTTTCAACAATGTTCTTTCACTCGATTCGAAAAGAACTTTTGTTTTGATATTTTTTCTTCCACCCAAAGTATCGATCGCTGTAGGAAATTCAAATTTTACAGGATTGATATTTTTGGTGATCGGATCATTTTTTTCAGCAATTCCCAATGGAAAATATGGCCACGGAAGGCTTGTGTACTGGGGATTTCCTCCTACTTCTCCCGTTACCAATCTCAATAAGGCAAATTTCTTTACATCTTTCACCAACGCCGGATTGATTCTGATCCCGTAATTAAAGAAAAAATCAGTCATATTAATGTCTACCGGGAAAGGCATTACTTTTTTAGATCTTGTCAAAGTATCCATTTCAGCATTTACAGCATCAATCATCCAAAGAGTTTTTCCACCGTTCATGATGTACTGATCAAGGATTACTTTTTCACCATCTGTAAAGGCTTTTCTAGGTTTTGCAATCACTAAAGCATTCATTTGCTTTAAAATCGGAATATCCGCTAAAGTCAGCTCAGTCTGGTTTTTAGGAATAATCGGACCTGCATCATAGTTTTCTGTTGCCAAATGCATGAATCCCTGGAATTCTTCAGGACTCAACTCATCCTGATTCACTAAAACTCCAATTTTCTTTCTCTTGTCAACCGCAATATTTTTGATGTTTGAAACCAGGTTATATTCTAAATTCTCAATCGATTTTGTTAGTTGCTGATCTGCATCAAGTCCTGTCTGTTGAACCACCAAAGGAATAGAAATCCCTCTGTCACGGTATTTTACAACGGCATAAGGAAATAAATAAATCTGAGAAACTTTTCCATCTTTCACATCAGGAAGTACAGAAGGCTGCATTCCCATTGCCATCAAAGTATCCTGAGGAATTTTACTTTTGATTGGATCAATGAATTTAAAATCAATTTTTGGATTAATTTTTCTAAATTCTTCCAGCATGAATTTTGTTTCGCTCTGCAACTGTTTAAAGCTTGCCGGGAAATCTCCTTCCAGATAAACATCAACTTTAATAGGTTTGTTGATCGATTCCAATACCTTAATGGTGTTATCGGAAAGTGTATATCTTTTCTCTTTTGTTAAATCTAATCTGATTCCTGAAATAGCAAGAATAACAGCCAACGGCAAAATAACAAACAGTAAAATTCCGAATGGTGATTTGAATTGTATCTTCTTCATAATTCTACTTCTTTTTATTGATAAAATGGTTGGACAAAGCTAACGTAACACCAATGATTAAAACAAAATAAGCTACATCTTTAAAATCGATAAGACCTCTCGTAAAGCCTAAGAAATGCTGATAAAAACCGATATTCTGTAAAATAAAATCTGCTCCTCCCAGTAATTTATAACTTGCTAATTGTTCGATCCCGAAATACATGATAAAGCACATGAAGACCCCTAACAAATAAGCCATAATCTGGTTTTGAGAAAGTGAAGAAGCCAAAATTCCCACTCCTGAAAAAGAAGCAATTAAAATGATCATCCCCAAATAACTTCCAAATGTCATTCCCAGATCAATATTTCCTTCCGGAACCCCTAAAACATAGACAGTATAAAGATAAATCAGTGAAGGAATCAGGCATAAAATCCCAACGACCCAAACTGATAAAAACTTACCTAAAACCAAATCTGAAGTTTTCAAAGGTTGAGAAAACAGCCAGTTTAATGTTCCCGTTTGCTGCTCTTCTGCAAATGTTTTCATAGAAAGTGCTGGAACAATAAACATTAATAACCAAGGAACCAAGACAAAATAACTTTGTAAGGAAGCCAGTCCGATATCAAAAATGTTAGAATCATTTTCGAAAAAAAACAGAAACAATGTTGTTACCAAACTGAAAGCGGCAATGATTACCCATGCGCTCCAGTTACCAAAGTAACTCCAAAGTTCTTTTTTAAAAATTGCAATCATATAGTAGTTAGAAGTTTTAAGTTAAAAGTCAAATGTATTTTAAACTAATTATTTAAATAAGAATACACGACTTCGCTCTGCTTTTTACTTGTATCTTTTTATTTTTTACTTTTATTAACCAGCTTAACGGTCATCATGATTAAAAATACCAAAACGAAAAATCCTGTAATTAATTGCCACCAATATTCAATGACCATTGATTTTAGTATCACAGTGAAAACAACCAGAAATAAAATAAAGGTTGCAATTTCGTTGGCTTGTCTTAATTTAATGTTCGCTGTTTCTAAGGTATTTCCGTTAAGTTCTCTGAGTTTCAAGACTTTTTTCCAGCACCAATAGTGGTAAATTGCCAATCCGATCAGGAAAGTCAGTTTTAAATGAAACCAGGGCATTTTCATTAATCCCGGATTTAAGAAAATCATAACCAATCCGCAAACTGCCATAATGACTCCAGCCGGAACGGTAATAATATTCCAGAGTCTGCGTGCCATGAAGGTATATTGTTCTCTTAAAATCTTCTTTTTATCTTCAGCAAACTCATCGGTATCTTTATAGTAAACAAAAATTCTCACGAGATAAAAAATTCCCGCAAAATAGCTTACCATGAAGATAATGTGAAGTGCTTTTATGATGGTATACAGCATCCTAAAAATTTGTTTGCAAAGATAGTCTATTTCACAAAAAAATAGAATTTAATCTAAAAAATTCAAATTAATATTGAGGAAAATTATCTTTATCAGTATTTACAGTTTTTTTCTTGCAGGAATACTGTCCGCTTTGCTTTCTTTATAGTATTTCTTTGTATACAGGAGATTATTTTTATCATCATAATATTTCCATTCTCCAAAATAGAACCAATGGCGTAGATTTTGGGAAATTTCGAGCTTAGTCTGCCCTTTTTCCATGATGGTTCCGGTTGGAAAATATCTTTTGATTTTTGTAATATCTTTTCGAATGCTTTCTTTCTGGTAAAGTTTATTATCAAAATAGGTTTTCCAAACTCCTACTTTTTCTCCTTTCTTGTACTTTCCGATAGCTGTAAGCGTTCCTTCATTCGTTGGATATTCTTCTTTCCATTTCCCATGTCTTTTCTGAGACTTTTCACTCACTTTCACATATTGGTTCATTTTCGTCCGGCAGGAAAATATAAATAATGAGGCTACTAAAACAATAAATATTTTTTTCATAAAAAAACAGGATTTCTGTAAATATAAGAAATCCTGTTTTAATTCTACAATTGTAGAACAACTTTATTTTATCTTAAGAAATCACTCCTAATTCTTTCCCTACTTTCTCAAAAGCAGCAATTGCTTTGTCCAAATGCGCTCTTGTATGCGCTGCAGAAAGCTGAACTCTGATTCTCGCTTTTCCTTTCGGTACCACAGGATAGAAGAATCCGATTACGTAAATTCCTTCATCCATCAATTTTTCAGCCATTTTTTGAGCTAAAGGTGCATCGTAAAGCATTACCGGAACGATTGCAGCATCACCATCCGGAATATCAAACCCTTTAGACTTCATTTCAGCTCTGAAATATTCTGCGTTTTCCATTACCTGATCACGAAGAGACGTATCTTCAGAAATCATATCCAATACTTTCAAAGCCGCACCCACGATTCCCGGAGCCAATGAGTTTGAAAATAAATAAGGTCTTGAACGCTGTCTCAACATATCGATGATCTCTTTTTTACCGGAAGTAAATCCTCCTAAAGCACCACCTAAAGCTTTTCCTAATGTAGAAGTAATGATATCTACTCTACCCATCACTTCATTAGCTTCGTGAGTTCCACGACCCGTTTTCCCGATGAAACCGGTTGCGTGAGAATCGTCAACCATTACCAATGCATCATATTTATCCGCTAAATCACAAACTCCTTTTAAGTCTGCAACAATTCCGTCCATTGAAAATACTCCGTCTGTTACAATAATTTTGAAACGGTGATTTTTTTCAGAAGCAGCAATCAACTGAGCTTCCAGATCCTCCATATTATTGTTTTTGTAACGGTATCTTGCTGCTTTACACAGGCGAACACCATCAATGATTGAAGCATGGTTTAATTCATCTGAAATAATCGCATCTTCTTCTGTAAATAACGGTTCGAAAACTCCTCCGTTTGCATCAAAACAAGCTGCATAAAGAATAGTATCTTCCAATCCTAAAAAGTCAGCAATTTTTTGTTCCAATTGCTTGTGAATATCCTGAGTTCCGCAGATAAAACGTACTGAAGACATCCCATAACCATGAGATTCGATCATATCCTGAGAAGCTTTCATCACTTCCGGATTGTTGGATAATCCCAAATAATTGTTGGCACAGAAGTTCAACAGCTTTTTTCCGTTCGCTTCTATTTCCGCACTTTGCTGAGAAGTAATAATTCTTTCTCTTTTGTAAAGCCCGTCGTTGTCAATATTTTGTAGTTCGTTCTGTAAATTTTCAAGATACTTTTTAGAGATCATTTCTAATAATTTTTAAGATGTGCTAATTTAATAAAAAAAGCCATTTCGTAGGATCGAACTGGCTTTATTATTTATTGAAGTCTAAAGAATAGGTGGTTTACATTTCAAAATCAGCCCTATAAGCAGATACTTTTATTATGCGTACTTCCTATTTCTTTAAAAATTTTATATTCTTTTCATCTATTCTGAAAATATAAGTTCCAGGAATTAATTTTTGAATATTTACAGATTGGTTCGGATGATACATTCCTTTCTCAACCAGTTTTCCATCAACAAAATAAATTGAATATTCAGTGGATTTTTTGACACCCTTCAAAAACAATTCATTTTTTGCCGGATTTGGATATAAAGCAAATTCATCTTTGTTAATATCCGAGGTACTCAATGTATTATCCTGAGTCACCGTTGAATTTTTTTCGATGATCTGATATTCGTAATTAAACTCAACACTCGCTACAGGAAATGTTACAGATTCTGTAAAATATTGGTTGTTTACTGTGTTATCAAGAGCAAAATAAGCAACTTGTCCCCCTGTTCCCGTTACTTTAATAGGCAAAGGCATTTCATAAAAACTTACGGATGCATGACTCTGCGTTTGTGAAGCTTTAAAAGTAACTTGATTTCCGGTTTGTTTCCATCGGATATCGTAGGTTGGATACCCTTGTCCGTAAATCCAATCGTTAAAGAATTCGGTAAGATCTTTTCCTGTAGATTGCTGAATAGAATTTTTGAGATCAGCAGTTCTTACATAATTATACGCCAAAGCCGGTCTTGCATGATAATCTTTTATCGCCTGATAAAAAACGGTTTCACCTAAAATCCATTTTATCATTCTCACCACAAATCCTCCTTTTGAATAAGACAATCTTCCGCTAAAAATAGCACCGATATTATTCAAATTAGCATCTGCAACATATACACTTCCACCAGGAGCGCTCGTAATAAAATCTTTTTCCGATGATAAAAAATTCATAAATTCCGTATTGGTCATCAGTAATTTTTCATTGGCCAAATGTGCTCCAAAAGTAGCAAAACCTTCATTCAGCCATATATCATTCCAAGCTCCGCAAGTAACCTTATCCCCAAACCATTGATGAGCCAGTTCATGAGCAATAAGTCCTTTTCCCCAATCTCCCATAGATGACATGGTCTGATGTTCCATTCCACCTCCATATTCAAATTCCATATGTCCGTATTTTTCATTTCTGAAAGGATATGGTCCTAAATAGGTTTCAAAAGTATTCATGATCTGCTTTGTCCAGTTTATATTTGCCATACTTGCTGAATTACTTGCTGTAGAAGGGTATATATAATTAATAAATGGAAACGGTGGATTTCCTATCGTATCGGTAAGTTTTACATAATTCGTAATCGAAAGCGCAATAAGATAAGCCGCTGTAGGATACATTGTTCTCCAGAATGTAAGTTTTTGTCCAGGTGGCAGTACCGTTTCCGACATAAATGTTCCGTTGGCAGCAACATTATACTGGGAAGGGGTTGTTATTTTAAAATCAAATTGCTCAATTTTGTCATTCATACTTTGCTTGGTCGGAAACCAGTCTTGTGCGCCATAAGGCTCGCTTAAAGTAGAAAGAATCGGTGATCCACCCTGCGATCCTGTTGAAAAAGAATTATTTGCTGTCGGCGGGGTTCCTGAATAATGAATCGTTAATGAATCCAATACATTTGCCGAAAGCGCCACCGGAAAATCGATTTTAATCTCCTTTGTCGCCAATTGCTGAAAAGTAAGATTCTGACCATGGTATTTTACCTGAGAAACCGTCAACGTATTAGAAAGATCAAAGTAGATATTGCTCATACTCTGATTCGGTTTAAAATGTGAAGTTACAGATCCTGCAATCTGATATACGGAAGGATTTAAACTAATATCCATCCTTTGATACTGAAGATCATAGTTCAGGGTGTTAGGATTCGTATTGTACGCAGTCATTTTATTAGCCAAAGATTTCATTTCCTTTGCTCTGAATGATTTCATTTCAATATTTTCGTGCTGTGCCGAAATCTGTTGAAAAGTAAGAATACTCAATATCAGAAGATAGAAGTGTTTCATTTATAAATTATTATCAATCAAAGATAAAAAAAACCTTCTAATCAGGATTAAAAGGCTTCTTTTATTTATTATTTTATATGTATTAAAGCTCTAAAGTAGGTTCAAGAATTTTTTCCATTCTTTTTTTCACCATATCCACAGAACCTGCATAGTTGTTTACCAAAAGAGAGAAAACCAACGTTTTTCCCGAATTGGTCTTTATATATCCAGCCAATGTTTTTACTTTATTCAAAGTTCCGGTTTTTGCAAAAATCTGTCCGTTTCCGGTGATACTGAACATTCTTTTCAATGTTCCGGATTGTCCACCAATCGGTAATGAAGTCAAATACGTTTGATAATATTTTTGGTTCATTAAAGACGTAAGATATTTCACCTGGGCAATTGGTGTCACTGTATTACTTCTTGATAATCCGCTTCCATCCATATAATTCAAACCTTCAGCATCAAAAGCAATGTCTTTAAGGTGGTCTTTCACCACGATTCTTCCACTCTCGCTCGTCTGATCTCCTTTTCTGAAAAAGCCTACTGTTCTCAACAACGCCTCTGCAAGAGAATTATCACTATGTTGATTGGTGTAGTATACAATATCCGTCAATGTAGGAGACTTATAAGCTGAAACCAGTTTTCTGCTTTCCGGTGCCGCATCAGTCATTTTTGGTGTTACTTTTCCGGTAACTGCAATTCCGCTTTTTACCAGCGTCGTTCTGAATGTATTGGCAAGATAAGCCGGTGCATCCGGTAATTTTGTAGTTAAAATCCCATCTCCTTCATATTTTTCGGCATACACCATTTGATTGGCATAAGGAGAAACATAGAAGAATTTTTTATCAGTTGAGAAATTACTTTTTTTAACGATTAATTTCTCATTTGCCGGGCTAATCTCACGGGTTGTACCTACCGGTAAATAGTAATTATTGTTTTCTAGCCACACAACATTTTCCGGAAGTCTTGAAATATTACCTTTGAAAAGCGCTGTCTGAATAATAATATCACCATTTACTTTTTTAATACCTTCACGTGAAAGTCCACTCACAAAATCCGCAATGATTTCTCTGTAAGATAATGCTCCTGCTTTATTGGTTCCTAAAGAAGGATCTCCGCTTCCTACGATATACAAATTGCCATTCAAAACACCGTTTTCATCAACCTGCCCTGAATATTCAAGTTGCGTCATCCAACGATAATTCTCACCCAACAGATTCAAAGCAGTCTCTGTAGTAAGCAGTTTTGTAGTGGAAGCAGGAACCAAAGGTGTATTCTCGTTGTACGAAGAAATAATCTTTTTGGTTTTAGGATCATATACTACGAAGCCCCAATTGGCATTCTTCAGCACAGGATCCGTTACCATTGTATTTAGATTAACATCTATAAGTTCTTTCGGCGATAGAATTGTTTTTTCAACCGCAGCCACAGGAGAAGGCAGATTCGCAATGGATTTCTGACTATCATATGTGGGAGAAAAAAGAACCGTGGAAACGGTAGACTGAGCGAGGAATAAACCAGAAGCTAATACCGTAATACCTGAAATATATTTTCTGAATTTTACCATCTAATTTTTCTTTTTATTACTCAATTTGGATGCCACTGATGATTTATAGTTAAATCAAATGTAGAGCCAAACATATAAGCAACGATCAAAAGTAGAAATTATTGCTATTAATCAGCTATTTAAGGTATAATAAAACCTTATAAATTTTGTTAAAAATTGTTAAAAATCTACAAAAACGTCTTTTTTGATGCTTTGGTAAGCAGTAATTTCGTCAAATTCTTTCAAACTTAATAAAACCATCTTTTTGAATTTTTCGTAGTTTTTTCCTCTTGGAAGCTTAAGTAAAATTTGAAACTGATATAAATTATTAAGTCTCGCGATCTGGGATTTTTCCGGTCCCAATACACAATCTTCAGGGAGATATTTTCTTAAAACCGAACCTAAAAACTGAGAAGCGCGATTCACCTTATCTTCCTTTCTGTGTTTAAGCTCGATCATGATGAGTTTTGTAAAAGGAGGATAATGAAATTTTTGACGCTCCGTTAAAATATATTTATAAACCTTAGCCGGATTATTCATTTTAATCAACTGAAAAACAGAATGATCAGGATTATAAGTCTGGATTAGAATTTTACCTTTCCCGGAAACTCTTCCCGCTCTGCCGGAAACCTGTGTGATAAGCTGATACGCTCTTTCTTCTGCTCTGAAATCCTGAACATACAACAAAGAATCTGCCTTGGGAATGGCTACCAATTCGATATGATCAAAATCCAGCCCTTTGGAAATCATTTGAGTTCCGACAACAATATCAGTTTCTCCGTCTTCAATCTTTTCGTATAGTTTTTCGTAGGCAAATTTTTTCCTCATAGAATCCACATCCATTCTATCGACTTCATTTTCAGGAAATAGTTTTGAAACTTCTTCATGAATCTGCTCAACTCCTACTCCTCTTTCATTCAGGTTTTCAGAATGACATTTCGGGCAGGTTTTCGGTTTTGAAGCTCTTTGTCCGCAGTAATGGCATTTCATTTCATTTTCAGCCTTATGATAGGTCATCACGACATCACAATTCGAGCAATAATTCACATAACCGCAAGTCTCACATTCTATTACATTGGCATAACCACGACGGTTATGAAGCACGATCGCCTGATTTTTTTCATCCAACGCTCTTTTTAACTCATCAATTAATTGTAATGAAAAATTTCCGGAAACCTTTTTGGAATCCTGAGCTTCTTTAAAATTAATCAATTCGTATTCAGGAAGATTTACATTTCCAAAACGCTCTTCCAGAAAAACATATTTTATTCTGTCTTTTCTAGCATTGTAATAACTTTCAACTGAAGGTGTGGCTGATCCCAAAATTACTTTGGCATCGTAAAAACTCCCCAAAACCAACGCAGCATCTTTTGCATTAAAATAAGGCGAAACTTCCCGTGGTTTATAAGCCGAATCGTGTTCTTCATCCACCACAATTAATCCTAAGTTTTGGAAAGGCAAAAACAAAGCATTTCGTGTTCCGATAAGGATTTTTATATCATTTTGCCGAATTCTTCTCCAAACTTCTACGCGCTCAAAATCTGTAAGCTTCTGATGGTAAAAACCAAGTTGTCTGCCGTATTTTTTTTCTAATCTTTGCGTAATTTGTTTCGTTAAAGAAATTTCAGGAAGTAAAAACAAAACATTTTTTCCCTCATTGAGGCATTCTTCAATTTTTTCTAAATAAATATGGGTTTTTCCTGATGAAGTCACCCCATGAAGCAGAACATTCTTTCCTTCTTCAAAAGCTTCGTCAATCTCAGTTTTTGCAGTTTTTTGAGATTCAGAAAGCTCTTCGATTTCTTCAATCTCTCCTTCATAGCTTTCAATCCTATCCTTTTGCATATAATATTCTTCAACCAGATTTTTATCTGCCAAAGATTTGAAATGGGAACTTCCGAAATAACCGTCTTCAAACAAATCTGCCTTTTTTATATGCAAATCAGGATTCTCTGTCTGTTTTTCTAAAATATGCAGAAAAAGATCTTTTTGTTTCTGTGCTCTTTTTAACGTTAAAAGAATCTCAGTAAGGTTCTGATTTTTTAAAACCTCATCCTTAATTTTCACATACGCAACTTCCTTTGCTTTATATTTTTCCGCAATTTTTTCATCAATTTCGATGTATTGCAGATCAATTAAAGAATTAATGGTTTTAATAATATCCTTTTTGGGAATGAAAGCTTCAATGTCAGTCAAATTAATCAACTGACGAACTTCCAACGCCTGAATGAGATACATTTCATTGACATCCAGGTTTTCAAAATCAACCGTTATATTGGGTTTTAATTTTAAATACGTTTCACTTTCTAATTTCAAGGAAGACGGAAATGCAAAACGGTAAATCTCTCCTAAACCGGATAAATAATATTCTGAAAGCCAGTTCCAAAATTTAATCTGCTCTGCAGGAACGATCGGTTTATCATCCAGAATACTGATGACTTCTTTCACCACAAAGTTTTCCGGAGCATTGCCATGAAGCTCAAAAACAATCCCCGTATAAATCTTTTTACCCCCAAAAGGAACCAAAACACGCATTCCTGCCTGAATTTCAGATTGCAATTCTTCAGGAACTTTATAGGTAAAAGAGCCTTTTAAATTTAACGGTAAAACGATTTGAGCGTAGTTCAAGAGAAATATTTAAAGTGTAAAATTAATTTTTTCTTTTGTGAACCGCAATAATTTCTATTTTTATCGTTCTAATAACAATTCAAATAACTAACTATGAAAAAATTTCTCTCCATTGTTTTCCTATTTTTAATATTGATCATTCAGGCACAGGAAAAAATCACTATAAATAAAGGAGAAATTACCATCCCCATTGGTAAAAAAATTCTACTTAAGCCTGAAATAAAAAAAAATAAAATCATCAGTTTCGAAATCGTAAAAGAAGAAAACATTAATGAAAAAGTTGATTTTTTTGATATGTTACACCACTTTAAAAAGGATAATGTAAAAGATAACAGCATTGAACTTTTATTCAGTGAAGGTCAACTTATGGGAGCCCCCATTTTTGTTTTAAATACAATTCAGAAAACCGGAAAAAAAATGGTTTTTAAAGCTAAAATAAGGTTAAAAGGAAATTCTTCATACCAACCTACTTCAATTACACCTTCTGTAAGCAATGCAGCGCATATGGAGCAATGGAAAGATCGTATAGACTCTATTATTTTGTATGATTTTACAGTGAATTAAAAGAATAAATCAATAATTTGATACCAAATTGCGGTAGTAAAGAATCCTACGATAATACTGAATCCGATAATTAAATTGGTGAGTTTGGTATTGAGCCGGAATTGTTCTGCAATAATACTCGAAGTGACTAACGTTGGCATTGCCGCTTCGAAAATTGTGATCTTTGCCGTATTTCCTTTAACTCCCAATAATAAAGCCAATCCTAAGACGATGGCCGGAGCTAAGATCAATTTATACAGCATAGAAGCAGACATTTGAGGAACTAGTTTTTTCCAGCCGTTGAATTTCAATTGTAGCCCCACGGAAAATAACGCCAATGGACTTACCGTTGCCGCCAGTTTATCAAAAAAAGGCTCCGCAAAACTAAAATCTATAAACTGAGATAAGACGAGTGCAGAAATACATCCTACCAAAGGAGGAAAAGTAATTAATCTTTTGAGTATAAATTTTGCACTCACTTTTCCGGATTTACTGCCGCCTTTTACTGCTGCAATAATTCCTAGCGTTGACAGCGCAAAAAACATGGTCTGATCGCAAATGATGGCAATACTTAACAAGCTTTCTCCATAAAAGGCAGAAATTAAAGGGAAACCAATGAATGAGGTATTGCTGTATCCGCTGGCTAATTCCAGTGTACTTCTCGACCGTCTTGAATACCCTTTGCTTTTGCTGTAAAACATCATAAAAAAGAAGCAGAAAACGGCAATCAAGAATGTCGCCAAAATCGGAAAAAACATTTCTGTCGTCCATTGTACTTTCGGCAGGTATTTAAAAGAAACCGCTGGAAGCGCTAAATAAAGAATCCAGGTATTAATACCTTTGTGAGCATCGGGATGGATAGATTTTGTGGCTTTAAAAACCATTCCTGCAATAATACACACTGCAATGAGAACAAAATTTACCATAATCTAAAAATATGGGCAAATTTACGGCTGAATTTTTAGTTTGAATACTAAAAAGGTTTGTTTTTTGAAATATTCTTCAACAAAACTTCGACTCCGCTCAGGCTGACAGCTACTATTTTTCTAATGTTTATTCGTAAAGTCATACTGAGCGGATCCGAAGTATATTTATTTTAAAAATTAATTCATTGTATCAAACAGGCTCATCACCCCAACTTTTTCCAAAGGTTTTGAAAGCTTGATTCTTTTTGAAGTTCCGGGAAGCAAGTCAAAGAAATTATCACTGAAATGAGTATCTCCCAATAAATAAACATCTTTCGCCAGAACATCTGTAGAAACTTCAATTTCTGTTGGAGAGATTTTCTTGATTTGAATATTGGGTTTTGTAAGCTTTAAATCTTTTGGTTTTGCAAAGAAATGGGTAGTTTTGGCAATAATATCATCATCTTTATCTCTAATTACAACATTCAGATAAACTTCGTTTTTATTAACATCTTCAATTAATTTTTTTATTTCTAAAGAATTAAATTTCAAAATACTGTTATTTAAAATTTTTCTCTCAGACCTATCCACTGCTGCCGCTAAACCACTCCCATCAAACTTATAGACCTCGTATGTTATCATAAAATCTTCAAATTTTCTCGGTTCATCATTTACCGCATAAAAATTTAAAACTCCGTCTTTTTCTTCAGTCAAAATTACCTGATTTTCAAAACTTCTTTTAATCTGATAATGCAACGCTTTCCAATTTCCTAAATAATCAATGGAAGACCAGGAAACTACCGGCCAGCAATCGTTCAATTGCCAGTACAAAGTCCCCATATTGTAAGGCTTTGCACGGCGATGTACTTCAATCGCAATCTGCATTCCTCGAGCCTGAAGCAGTTGAGAAACATAATTGTATTTTACGAAATCAGTCGGAATATTGTAATCCCGTTTCATATAATTATCGATGATTTCCCAACCTCTGGAATGTTTTTCGTGTGCTTTGATGGTGCCATTTTGCAAACTTAAATCCGGAGTTCCGGAAAACATAGATTTTGTAGTTTCCAACGTCGGCATTCCCTGAAAGCCGTATTCTGAGGAAAATCTCGGAACTTTCTCGTTGTAAATTTCAAATGGTTGTTCTCCCCACCAAACTCCCCAGTAATGAGAATCTCCTTCTGTCAGGCTTTCTTTATGTCCCCAACCAATTGAGGGTGAACTTGGCCAGTAAATCGATTTATCACGGGTTGCATATTTTTGTATTGCATTGGGAATGACTTCATGAAAAATTTTCTTATAATCTTTCCAGACCTGCATAGAATCTTCCTTTGAGTATTTAAATTGCTTTTGGTAGCCCCAGTTGACAATCGCTTCATCCACTTCATTATTTCCGCACCACAATGCTAATGAAGCATGATTTTGAAGCCTGTCGATTTGATCTTTGACTTCCATCTCTACATTTTTCTGGAAATTTTCGTCAGCGGGATAAAAACTTCCTGCAAACATAAAATCCTGCCATACCAAAATTCCGTTTTCATCGCAAGCCTTGTAAAATTCGTCATCTTCGTAAATTCCGCCACCCCAGATTCTAATCATATTCATGTTGGCATCTTTACAGGCTTTAATCAGCTGATGATATTTCTCTTTGGTCATTCTTGGCGAAAAACTGTCACCGGGAATCCAATTGGTTCCTTTTACATAGATCGGATTTCCGTTAACTTTAAAATAAAATGATTTTCCTTTTTCGTCTTTTTCCTGAATTAATTCTACGGTTCTAATTCCTGTTTCAACAAGCTTTTGATCAAGAATAGTTTTACCGTTAAAAATAGAGACTGCAAATTGATAAGAATTTGCCGTTCCAAATCCATTCGGTTGCCATAATTTCGGATATTTAATATCTAATGGAATTTCTATTAAATTTTTCCCTTTTTTCAAGTTGAAATCTTTGAAAGAATTGTTAACACTTACATTGTATTTTCCTTCTTTATCAACAAAAACTTCAGTATGGAAAACCAAATTCGCTACTTCTTTTGATATTTTTTTCTGTTCGATTTTTACATTTTCAAGTTTTGCCTGATTCCAGAAATGTAATTTCACTTCTTTCCAGATTCCAGCAGTAACTAATCTTGGTCCCCAATCCCAGCCGAACTGATATTGTGCTTTTCTTACATAACTTCTTGGAGATTCCGGTGTAGTGAAAGGGACTTTTTTCGCCAATTCTTTTCCAACATGTACTGCAGATTTGAATTTAACCTGTAAAATATTCCCCCCGATTTTTAAGTTTTGCTTCACTGGAATCGTCCATTTCCTGAACATATTATCTGTTGAAAGCAATAGTTTTCCATTTAAATAAATCTCTGAAAACGTATCCAGTCCATTAAAGACCAGTTCAATATTTTGATTGGCCAATTCTTTCGAGGAAATACTAAATGAAGTCTGATAATCCCAATCTTCGTTCTCCACCCATTGAACTTTTTTCTCGTTTTCATCTTTATAAGGATCCGGAATAATTTTGTTATTCATCAGATCTAAATGAACCGTTCCCGGCACAGTGGCCGTGAGCCATTTATTTTCTTTAGCGTTTTTGAACTGCCATTTTTCTGAGGATAAACTTCGTTCGGAAAATTGAGCGAATATTATGTTTTGAATGAAAAGAAAGGAAAAAAGTAGGGTTTTGTTCATTATAATTTATTTACAATTCGATGAATTCCGTCTTTAATAAGTGGGGTATTAAAATTAATAAGAAGTCCTAATTTCAGGTTGGTCAACTTTAGATATGTTAATAGTTGAGAATGGAAGATTGGGTGAATCTCTACTACAGATTTGATTTCAACAATTATTTTATCTTCTACAATTAAATCAAGTTTATATGCCTTTTCAATGATCTCATCTTTATATTTAAGGGGTAATGAAACCTGTTGATTAACTTTTAATCCCAATTCTTTTAACTCATACACTAAAGCTATTTCATAAGCATTTTCTAACAGACCAGCTCCTAAATTTCGGTGTACTTCTAAAGCTGCTCCTATAATTTTATAGGATAATTCATTTTCTGTCATTTGTGTTTGTTTTTATTTTTTTAACGCAAAGATTTATATTTCTTTACATTTTATTTAAGGAGCAAAGATGAATCAATACATTGATTTTAATAAGCTTAAGTTTTAACCATACAGCTTCATCAGCGACTTTGTCGCAATTCTTTACTACTTAAATATACAGTTCAAATAATAAAAAATCTTTGCGTTAAAAACTTCAATTATTATTTACTTTTTAAAGCATTCACCTCATCCGCATTGGCAAAAGCACCACCATCCGTAATTGCAGAAGAATGAAAATATCCAGCTTTCGTAAATGCTCTAAGTTCTTCAATATTGGTAGAGCGAAGTCCGCCCCCTAAAAGAATTTCGATTCTTCCATCAGATAATTCAACCAGCTTTTTGAGATTTTCTTTTCCTTCCGACACATTGGGTTTCTGGCCTGAAGTAAGAATAGTTTTAAAGCCACAATCTATTACTTTTTCCAAAGAATTTTCTAAGTCTTTTGCTCTGTCAAAAGCTCTATGAAATGTACATTGATAGGGTTTTGCCAGTTCAACCAATTCTTTATTTTGCTCCACATTCACCTCATCATTTTCATCTAAAATTCCGAAAACGAAACCATCAACATGTAACGTTTTCAGTTGAAGCAATTCAGATTTCATTTGTTTAAATTCTTCATCAGAATAGGTAAAATCTCCGCCACGAGGACGAATCATTACAAAAATCGGAATATTGATTTTTTCTCTTAGTTGTTTGGCTGTTTCAAAGTTGGGAGTCGTTCCTCCTTCACTTAATCCGTCACATAATTCTATCCTGTCTGCTCCGTTTTCAAAAGCAATGATTGCCGATTCGGGATTGAAACATGCTATTTCTATTTTTGACATTTTATTAGTTTCAGGTTCAAAATTTATTTTAATGCAAATTCAGGTTTTTCCAAGCGGTTTCCTTTTTGGTCATACACCGCAAAATTAAACCCGTCCTGAATACAGTACGAACCATATTCCCCTTTTTTATTAATGGCAATAAAACCAACCTGTATATCTTTTAGATTTTTATTTCTTCTCTTCGTAATTTTTACAATTCTTTCAACGGCTTCTTTACAAGCCTGCTGCGGATTTCTGCCTTGTCTCATCAGCTCAACCACCAAATGTGTTCCAACCGTTCTGATCACCTCTTCACCATGACCTGTTGCCGTTGCAGCACCCACTTCGTTATCAACAAACAATCCGGCTCCGATAATTGGTGAATCTCCTACTCTTCCATGCATTTTGAACGCCATTCCACTGGTTGTACAAGCTCCTGAAAGGTTTCCGTTGGCATCCAACGCAATCATTCCGATGGTGTCGTGGTTTTCAATATTTACAATAGGCTGATATTTGCTGTCTTTCAGCCATTCTTTCCATTCTTTTTCGGATTCGACAGTGAGAATATTTTCTTTTTTAAATCCCTGAGAAACTGCAAACTGCAAAGCACCATCTCCGACCAACATTACGTGTGGTGTTTTTTCCATGACCGCTCTTGCCACCGAAATCGGATTTTTAATATTTTCTAAACAAGCAACTGAACCAATATTATAGTTTTCATCCATGATACAAGCATCCAAAGTCACTCTTCCGTCTCGGTCGGGACGTCCTCCATAACCAACGCTTCTTTCCGTCGGATCATTTTCAACCAAACGAACTCCTTTTTCAACAGCATCTAAAGCACGACCTCCTTTTCCTAAAATCGTCCAGGCTTCTTCATTCGCTTTTAATCCGAAATTCCAGGTGGAAAGGACGATGGGTTTGTTTATTGTTTTATTATTTTCAGGAATTTCTTTGGCAATCAGATCCATCGGATTCATTGCAAAGGCCAAAGAAGCCACTGCTGATTTTTTTATAAACTTTCTTCTACTTTGCATATTGAATTATTTGGCTTCCAAATTAGCGATTTTCGCGTTAGCATAAAAGCAAAAAAGGCAGCAGATTGTTTTCTACAGCCTCTTTTGTCATTTTATTTAGCATATTAATGAGGAAGTTTATCTCTGAAATACCCATAAACCCATGTTCCGAGTATGGCACTCAGTAAAGTTACGATTACTGCCAAAGCTCCTGTTCCTATCTGAGCGAAGAGAGGACCAGGACAAGCTCCTGTAATTGCCCAGCCAAATCCGAAGATCAACCCACCATAAATTTGTCCTTTATTGAACTTCTTTGGTGCTATTGTAATGGGCTCTCCGTCAAGTGTTTTTATTTTAAACTTCTTAATCAGCCAGACGGAAATCATTCCTGTGAGTACCGCTGTTCCTATCACTCCATACATATGAAATGACTGTAAACGAAACATTTCCTGAATTCTGAACCAACTGATAATTTCAGCTTTTACGAAAACAATTCCGAATAAAACACCTACTAAAAGATATCTTAGATTATAGTACCAACTTCGTTGAAAAGAACTTGCGTTGTCACAAACTATATTGTTATTTTTCATTGTTTATTTTTTAAAGTGAAAGAATTATCGGCAAAATGACATTCGCCATCAAAAAACCGCCGATCATAAAACAAATCGTTGCCACTAAAGAGGGCCATTGCAGATTGGAAAGTCCCATAATCGCATGTCCGCTAGTACAGCCACCTGCATAACGGGTTCCAAAGCCTACCAAGAAACCACCTATAATCATGGTTGTAAAACCTTTTAATGTTAATAAGCTTTCAAAATTTATTAATTGAACAGGCACGAGATTGCTATAATCTGTTATTCCATAGGTTACCAATTCCGCTTTAAGTTTGGGATTGACTATAATTTCTCCTGGATTTATCAAAAATTGAGCGGCAATCAGTCCACCAAAGAAAATTCCCAAGACAAAAAACAGATTCCAGATTTCTTTTTTCCAGTCGTATTTAAAAAAATTAACATTGGCAGGGATACAAGCTGCACAAATATGTCGTAATGATGAACTGATTCCGAAAGTTTTATTCCCTAAAATCAGTAAAACAGGAACAGTAAGACCAATTAACGGACCTGCAACATACCAAGGCCATGGTTCTTTTATAATTTCTAACATTATTTATTTATTTAAAATTTTACTTTGGCAGACAAAATTACTTTTAGACACACCTGTCTTTGCAATAGCATTGAATCCTCCTTCAATTTCAGTAAAGTTTCTGTATCCTCTTGCCTGAAGAATACTTGCTGCCATCATACTTCTGTAGCCACCTGCACAATGAAGGTAGAAATGCTCTTTCGGATCAATCTGAGCAATCCATTGATTGATATAACCCAAAGGTTTATTATAGGCTTCATCTACATGTTCTGCATTGTATTCACTTTCTTTTCTTACATCTATAATTTTTATCGTTTCATTATGATATTGATCTTCAAACTGTTTTGCCGAAATACGATGAACTGTATCTATTTCTTTTCCGCCGGTTTTCCAAGCTTCAAAACCTCCTTTTAAAAAGCCTAAAACGTTATCAAAGCCTACTCTGCTGAGTCTGGTAATTGCTTCTTTCTCTTCATTTTCATGAGTTACTAATAGAAGCGGCTGCTTCACATCGGTAATCAAAGCTCCCACCCAAGGTGCAAAATCTCCGTCCAGTCCTATGTTTACGGATTGCGGAACAAATCCTTTTACAAATTCATTATTGCTTCTTACATCAAGAATCAAAGCTCCTGAAAGCTCTGCATTTTTTTCAAATTCTTCAGGAGATAAAGCCTGTAAACTTTTTGACAGTACTTCATCAAAACTCTCATATCCTTTTTTATTCATCGCTACATTCATTCCAAAATAGGCAGGAGGAGGAAGAAGTCCGTCTGTTACCGCTTTGATAAAACTCTCTTTATTTTCCTGATTTAATGCATAATTCGTCTTCTTTTGATTCCCCAATGAGTCTACCGTCTCTTTCTGCATATTTTTACCACAAGCTGAACCTGCACCGTGAGCCGGATATACAACGATATCATCGTTCAAAGGCATAATTTTTTGATATAAACTTTCATAAAGAAGTCCTGCCAATTCTTCCTGAGTCATATGTACTGCTTTCTGAGCTAAATCAGGACGTCCTACATCTCCTAAAAATAAAGTATCACCACTGAATAATGCTTTCTCTTTACCGTTTTCATCAATTAATAAAAAGGAAGAGCTCTCAAGCGTATGTCCTGGTGTATGAAGTACTTTTATTTTAATTTTTCCGATTTCAAAAATCTGGTTATCTTCTGCTATGATTGCTTCAAATTCCGGAGCAGCGGTAGATCCATATACAATTGGCGCACCTGTTTTTTGACTTAAGTCGACATGACCACTTACAAAATCAGCATGAAAATGAGTTTCAAAAATGTATTTAAGGGTAACCTGATCTTTTTTCAACCGATCAAGATAAGGCTGTACTTCTCTTAAAGGATCAATAATCACTGCTTCATCTTCAGAAATAATATAATATGCTCCCTGAGCTAAACATCCTGTATAAATCTGTTCTATTTTCATATTAATAAATTTTATGGTACAAATTTCTTTTTTTAGTATTTCTCCTACAGCTACTTTTGTTACATAAGCGTTTTATATAAAAATTTCTTTGATGATGATATAAATTCCCATGATCAGGATAAACCATCCGAACGCCGGTTTTAGCTTTTTACCATCGATTTTTTTTGATAAATGTGAGCCTATTATAATTCCAAGAACGGCAATGATTGATATAGAAGACAATAAACTCCAATCAATATCGGCAGGGTTCATCGATGAAAAAAAACCGATCAGAGAATTTAAAGAAATAACCACAAGAGAGGTTCCTATCGCTACTTTCATCGGTGTTTTCAGAAGGCTGACCAAAGCCGGAATAATCATAAATCCACCACCTGCACCTACTAATCCGGTAAGCATTCCGACAACAGAACCTTCTCCTGCAGCCAAAAGCGTATGATTTTTATACGATTGATTTTCCGTTGATGATTCCACATCTTTCCGGATCATTTTATAGGAAGCCAAAATCATTAAACCGGCAAAAACCAATAGCAGGAAAATATCTTTAGTAAGAACAAAATGATTAATCCGAAAAATCTCTTCAGGAATTAACGGCAAAAGATAGTTTCTCGTAAGAAAAATGGAAACCACAGACGGAATTCCAAAAATAACGGCGATTTTAAAATTCACCAATTTTTTTTTAACATAAGACAAGGAGCCTGCAACACTGCTTATTCCTACAATAAAAAGCGAATATTCAGTAGCCACTGATGCATTGATTCTAAAAAGATACACCAGAACAGGAACGGTAAGAATACTTCCTCCTCCTCCGATCAATCCTAAAGAAACACCAATCAAAACAGCTGCGATATAACCAAAAATTTCCATTTTTACTTCCTTCAATTTGAAAGCAAAAATGGAAATTCTGATATAGATGTACAGCTACTTTTGTTACATAACTTATAATAAAAGCTGAATTTTATTTCTGCCAAGTTTCAATTTCCCATCTTCTTCCAGTTGTTTCAACAATCTTGAAACAACAACTCTCGCTGTTCCCAGTTCATTCGCCAACTGTTCATGTGTAATAATGATGGTATCAGCATTTGACAATTCTGATTTTTTTTGAAGTAAGTTGAGCAGCCTTTCGTCCACTTTTTTAAATGCAATGGCATTAATAATATCCAATAATTCTTCAAAGCGTTTATGATAAAGACGGAAAATATAATCCAGCCATTCCGGATATTCTTTGATAAAAAGCGAAACTTTATCTACCGGTAAAAACAGAATTTCCGTTTCTTCTTCCACTTCTGCCTTTACAATACTTTTCTCATTGTGCATTCCTCCGAGAAAAGACATAATACAGCTTTCTCCGGCTTTGATATAGTACAACAGAATTTCACGACCGTCTTCTTCGGCACGAATGACCTTCATCATTCCTTTCATCACAATAGGAATGGAACGGATGGAGGAGTTTTCATCTAAAATAATATCTCCTTCCTCGTACGTTTTGGTAATTCCGTATTGATAGAGTTTTTCAACCAGTTCGGGAGATGAATTAAATTCTGAAGATAAAACCGTGTTTTCCATAATTCTATTAAATTCCAGACTAATTTACACCAATTTCATCTACAAAAAGCCAAGCTTTTGAATCGGCACCCGGATTTCCTGCAGGAATAATACCCGCATTTTCGATTTTAACTTTAATGTATTTTGAGCTTTGATTTCCAAGATTCAGTTTAATTTTCCCTTTTGCATTCAGAATTTCATCTTTTCCTACTTCTTTAATCATTTTAAAGTTCGTTCCATCGTCAGAAATAAAAATCTGGGCAGATTTTGCAAAATGAATCCAGCTTCCTTTATTATCTAACGTGTTAAAATACACTTCTGAGAACTGAGTTTTTTGTCCAAAATCAATAGTTGCCACCACATCTTTTCCCTGGAATCCTAACCATGTTTTTCCCAACTGTCTTTGATTTCCGATAATTCCGTCAACCAAAGTAAAAGCTCCTCCAAAAGAATAATTCTCGTTTGGCTGCTGCTCCAGCGTGATTTTTTTACCTGTTGTTTTTGAAACAGTAAAAGTCTGTGAAGAAACCGCACTTTTTAATTGTCCATTTTCAAAATACGCTGATTTAATCGTTAATGATTTCGAAACCGGAATTGCATTTTTATACGTTTGAGAATTCGTTGTTGGTTCTGTTCCATCCAATGTATATCGGATTCCGTTCGGATTTTGCGATGTTGAAAGTTCATAAGAAACACCATCAGTTGCTGCTGTCACTTTTCCAGAAATATTATAAATGCTTTTAGCGTAATTCACCCCCATTTTATCCAAGACTTTGAACTGATTGATCACTCTTCCTTCAAATTCTTTATAGTTTTTAGGGTCTGATGTTCCCCAACCCACTTCCGAAAGCGCAAACAATCTCGGGAAAATCATATACTGAACCTGTTTAAAATCTAAAATATATTCCGTCCATAAGTTCGCCTGAACTCCTTTTATAAATTTTGCCTGATCTGCATTCAATTCAGCAGGAATCGGATTGTAAGAATACACTTTATCCAGTGGTGTAAATCCTCCAAAAGCATTCGGTTCTGTAGCAGGATCTCCCTGATAATGATCGAAATAACAATAAGACCCCGGTGTCATTACAGCAAAATGTCCTGATTTTGCAGCTTCAATTCCGCCATTTACCCCAGTCCAACTCATTACAGCTGCATTGGGTGCTAATCCACCTTCCAAAATTTCATCCCATCCTATAATTTTTCGACCTTTGGAATTAACATATTTTTCAATTCTCTGGATGAAATAGCTTTGCAAACCATGTTCATCCTTCAAATTATTTTTCTTAATCAGTTCCTGACAATGAGCACATTCTTTCCATCTTGTTTTAGGACATTCGTCGCCTCCGATATGAATGTATTCCGAAGGAAAAAGTGCCATCACCTCGTTTAAAACATTCTCTAAAAATTTAAAAGTTTCATCTTTCGGACAAAAAACATCATCAAAAACGCCCCATTTTGTTGCCGGCTCAAAAGGACCTTTTGTACAAGCCAGCTCCGGATAAGCAGTCAGGGCAGCTAGCGCATGACCCGGCATTTCAATTTCCGGAACCACTGTGATATGCCTTTCCTGAGCATATTTCACAACGTCTTTAATTTGATCCTGCGTATAAAAATAAGGTCCGTAAGGTTTTCCATCGAATGTATTATCCACGTAAGCTCCGATCATCGATTCTTTTCGTTTTGAACCCACTTGCGTCAGCTTCGGATATTTTTTTATTTCAATTCTCCAACCCTGATCGTCTGTTAAATGCCAATGAAAAGTATTCAGCTTATACATGGCCAGATAATCGATATACTGCTTTATTTCTGCAACGGTGAAGAAATGACGGCAAACATCCAAATGCATTCCTCTCCAAGCGAATTTTGGCTCGTCTTCGATTGTCATGGCAGGAATCTTTCCTGAATCTTTATATTGTTCAAACAATTGAATTAATGTCTGAAGAGCCAAAAAATATCCTTGTTCTGTATAATAATTGATTGTAATACGTTCAGGAGAGATATCAATTGTATATTTTTCTTTATTTTGTTGTTCATTCAAAGGTGTTGATGATGGCAAGTACAGCGCGCCTGTCAGGTGCATCTTATCATCTTTTATGCCTGAACCAAATTTCATTGCACTTCCAATACGTTTTTTGAAATATTCAGTTTCCTTTTTAGGTAAATATCCGTCTAGGATAAAGGTTTCAGGAATCACAAAATCTCCTTCCGAAAATTCTACTTTTTGAGGATAAGGAATTAAATTCAGTTTCGTTTGGGAGAAAATAAGATTTGAAATAAATACAGTAAATACCAGTAAAAAACGCAACATTTTATTCTATTAAGATGATTTTAGCGAATATACTTATTTTTTGAAATTTCAGGGGCTGATTTAACTTATTAAAACCGAAAATATCTAATTTTGTATAAAATAGGCAATGAAAAAAACAATTGTACTGGTTGGAATGTTATTATTTTCAGTTTCGACACAAGCGCAAATTTTAGATGTAATAAAATCTACCGTAAAAGATAAAACAGGCATTGACCTGAATAATCCTAAAACAACCGGATCAACATCTTCTACAACAACTCCCAAAACCACCACTACAACATCACCGATTAATCTAGGAAGTCTTACTTCCACACAGATTTCATCAGGACTAAAGGAAGCGCTAAGCCTTGGCGTGAATGAAGGAGTAAAAAAACTAAGTGTAACTGATGGTTTCCTGAAAAATGAAGCTGTAAAAATCTTAATGCCGGAAAAATTGCGAACTATTGATACGACATTGCGTTCTGTTGGTTTGGGCAGCCTGGCTGATCAAGGAGTAAAACTATTAAACAGAGCTGCGGAAGATGCCGTAACGGAAGCTGCGCCTATTTTTACTAAAGCCATCACTTCCATGACCATCACAGATGCTAAAAATATTTTACTCGGAAATGATAATGCGGCAACGAATTATCTACAAACCAAGACCCAGACTCAGTTATTTACAGCTTTTCAGCCGAAAGTAAAAGCTTCTCTAGGAAAAGTAGGTGCAGATACTTTGTGGAAAAATATTATTTCAAAATATAATACTTTGACAGGACAAGCTGTAACCACTGATCTTAACGAATATGTAACCACAGAAACCATCAATGGAGTTTTCAAAATGGTTGCTGAAAAAGAGGGCGGAATCAGAAATACGCCAGCAATGAGAACTACCAGTATTTTGCAGAAGGTTTTTGGAGCACAGGATGGAAAGTAATGTTTTTACTTTGAAAATGAAAATGCTTCGACTTCGCTCGGCATGATATTTCTAATACTATCCGCAATATTTAAACGGTTATTTTTTAGCGGTGTCATGCTGAGCGAAGTCGAAGCATCTATTTTTATCTGAAATATTCTCAATAAAAAAGCCTTGTCACATCGACAAGGCTTTCTTTTATATTTTAGAATTGCATTTCAGGAATTTCGCCTTCAATAATCAAATCAGCTTCTGTAGATTGAATAATGTGTTCTACTGAAACTCCCGGAGCTCTTTCAACAAGCTTGAAACCAGCCGGAGTTACATCTAAAACCGCTAATTCTGTAACGACTCTTTTCACACAATTTACCCCCGTTAAAGGAAGTGAACATTTTTTAAGAATTTTACTTTCTCCAGCCTTATTAACGTGCATCATCGCAACAATAATATTTTCTGCCGAAGCCACCAAATCCATTGCACCTCCCATTCCTTTTACCATTTTTCCAGGAATTTTCCAGTTGGCAATATCTCCATTTTCAGAAACTTCCATAGCTCCAAGAATAGTCAAATCCACTTTTTGAGCACGGATCATCCCGAAACTGAAAGCTGAGTCGAAGAATGAACCTCCATCCAGAATCGTTATCGTCTGTTTTCCGGCATTGATGATATCTGCATCTTCTTCTCCTTCAAAAGGAAACGGCCCCATTCCCAAAACTCCGTTTTCACTCTGAAATTCGACGGAAAGATTGTCCGGAACGTAGTTTGCGACCAATGTTGGAATTCCAATTCCTAAGTTTACATAATACCCATCTTTTACTTCTCTGGAAATTCTTTGTGCAATTTGTTCTTTAGTTAGCATAGCATAATCTTAATCCCGCCAAATTAGCCATTTTTTCAGAATTATGAAATAGTTTCTTTTCTTATCCTATGATAATTTTTGCTTTTCAATTTGTTGTAAATTTGTGAACTTTTAATTTTACGAATGAAAATTTTATTAAACTATTTAAAACCATATAAATGGCTGATATTAGTATCTCTTTTATTAGCCTCAATCAATCAGGTGTTTTCATTATTTGCTCCGGCAATTACCGGAAATATATTAGACAAGCTGGTTAACCATCCTAACTATTTTGATAAGGGAGAGTTACTTCCCAGAAATCTGAATGAATACCTTTACGGAACCGATATCTATCATGGGGTATTCTATTTTCTAGGATTGCTTGTCGGAACAGCAATGGTAAGCCGAATTGCAAAAGCATTTCAGGATTATGTAGTGAATGTAATTATTCAAAAGTTTGGAGCTCAGATTTTCACTGATGGTTTAAAGCATTCTATGAGACTGCCTTTCCAGGAATTTGAAGACCAGAGAAGTGGTGAAACACTTTCTATTTTAACTAAAGTTCGTGAGGATTCAGTAAAGTTTATCAATAATTTCATTAATGTATTTTTCGGGATTTTGGTAAGCATCATCTTCGTTTCAGTGTATGCAATTCGCCTGCATTGGACGATCATGCCTGTTTATGTGGTGGGAATTGTTCTTATTGCTGTGGTTACTAATCTATTAAGTAAGAGAATTAAAACCATTCAGAAAAATATTGTAAAGGAAACCACCAATTTAGCCGGAAGTACGACTGAAAGTCTTAGAAATATCGAAATTGTAAAAAGTTTAGGATTGACCAATCAAGAAGTGGAACGTCTGAACAACAATACGTACAAAATCCTGAATTTGGAATTAAGAAAAGTAAAAAGCATCCGTTCTTTAAGTTTTGTGCAGGGAACATTGGTTAACTTTTTACAGCAAACCATTACGTTCACTTTATTATTGTTGATTTTTAAAAATATTGTAACTCCAGGACAGTATTTATCATTGATGTTCTACGGATTCTTTATTTTCGGACCGATGCAGGAAATCGGGAATATTATTATCTCTTACCGTGAAGCTCAGGCTTCTTTGAATAATTTCGACAAAGTAATGAAAAAAGAGGTTGAACCGAAACCGTTGAAACCAAAGAAAATCGGAGCTATCGAAGAACTGGAATTCCAAAAAGTTTCTTTTCAGCATCAGACTGCTCATTATAAAGCGTTGAATTCTATTTCCTTTGCTGTAAAAAATGGGGAAACCATTGCTTTTGTCGGACCAAGTGGTTCAGGAAAAAGTACATTGGTTAAATTACTGGTTGGTTTGTACAGACCTCAGGAAGGTTCTATTTTTTATAATCATATTAACGGGAAAGAATTTGATTTCGATGAACTAAGAAATCAAATTGGTTTTGTAACACAGGATACCCAGCTTTTTGCCGGAACCATCAAAGAGAATCTTTTGTTCGTAAATCCTGCTGCAACTGATGAGGATTTACAATTAGCATTAAAAAAATCCAGCTGTACAGCGCTTTTAGAACGTGCAGAAAACGGGATAGAAACGGTAATCGGTGAAGGCGGATTAAAATTAAGCGGGGGTGAAAAGCAGAGAATTGCCATTGCAAGAGCTTTATTGAGAAAGCCGCATTTACTTATTTTTGATGAGGCGACTTCTGCATTAGACAGCATCACAGAAGAAGAGATTACAACAACTATTAAAGAAATTTCAAAGGAAAAAGAACAAATTACGGTTCTTATTGCGCACAGATTAAGCACGATTATGCATGCAGACAGAATTTATGTTCTGGAACGCGGGCAAGTGATAGAAACGGGTTCTCATTTACAGTTAATTGAAGAAAAAGGCTTATATTACGCCATGTGGAGACAGCAGATCGGGGAAAGGAAAACTGCGGAAACACAGGCTTAACATAAACTAATTTCAATGAAAAAACTTTTAACCCTTCTTATTTTACCATTTTCAACTTTAATTTTTGCACAAGAATCGAAAGAGAGCAATTGGATTTTAAAATTGAATGCGACGCAGCTGGTGGATGTTGTGTCTTATCCGACGTTACAAATTTCTGCTGAAAGAAAAATAAGTCCCTATTTCAGCGTAAATGCTGAATTTGGATATCAATTGTATGATTTTAATCAACCGGATAAAATCATATTGAAATCAAAAGGTTTTAAAACAAATCTTGAAGGAAGGGTTTATGTATTCAAATTCATCAATTCAAGAACTGAATCTAAAAGAAATGAATTCTATGTCGGATTGCAGCTTTTTTATCGTGAAAACGAGAGTTCCAATTCTTTAGAGTATTCGCCGAAAGATGATGATTCAAAGCAATATACAGATTATTTTGGAACGAAAAGAACAGCAAAAGGTTTTAATATCATGTTCGGAAACCAAATTTCAGTATCAAAGAAAATCATTTTGGAACCTTATATAGGATTGGGAATGATGGAACGAAAAATAAATAATGTTGATATTGAATATGATAAAACGAAAGATCAAATCATTGGAAGTGATACAGTTCCACTTTTTAAACGATTAGATTTAGAAGAAAGTTCCGGAAATGTATTTAATTTTTGTGTTGGATTGAGGATTGGGTATAGATTGTAGGAAGTTAGTTGATGGATGCTGGAGGTTTAAATGATTGTGGATAAAGATTCTCCATTACACGTTTGCTTCATTCCGAATAAGAACTAACTGATAAAAAATTACCCCGAAAATAGTTCTCGGGGTAATTTTTTTATTTTTTGAATCACTGTCAATCAAAAATGTTAATCTTTTTTTCTTACAGTTCTCTGTTCGATTCTTTTTTCAAATTTTTCTCCCTGGAAAATTCTTTGGATCATAATTCCCGGAATATGAATCTCATTCGGGTCTAATTCTCCCGGTTCTACCAGTTCTTCTACTTCTGCAATGGTGATTTTTCCTGCTCCGGCCATCGGATGATTGAAATTTCTCGCCGAACCTTTAAAAATCAGATTTCCTGCATGATCCCCTTTCCAAGCTTTTACGATTGAATAATCTGCTTCATAAGCATGTTCAAGAATATGAGGTTTACCTTTGAAATTTTTCACTTCTTTTCCTTCTGCCACTTCAGTTCCGAAACCTGCTGGTGTGTAAAAAGCAGGAATTCCTGCCTGAGCAGCTCTGCATTTTTCCGCCAAAGTCCCTTGAGGAGTCAATTCTACGTCTAATTCTCCGGAAAGCATTTGTCTTTCAAATTCTGCATTTTCCCCTACGTAAGAAGAAATCATCTTCTTTATTTGTCTTTTATGAAGCAACAATCCTAATCCGAAATCATCAACACCCGCATTATTTGAAATACATGTAAGATCTTTTACATCACTCTCTACCAAAGCATTAATTGAGTTTTCAGGAATGCCGCAAAGACCAAATCCACCCAACATCAAGGTCATTCCATCCTGAATTCCTTCGATGGCTTCCTTTGCATTTTTTACTCTTTTATCTATCATTATTTTGCTATTAAATTTTGAGTTCTAAATTTAAACATTTTTATGAAACTGCGAAAACGACTTCTTCCAATGCATTATTTTGAAAAATAGAAAAGCTTTTTATTTTTTCTGCCTAAATTTTATTCAAAAATATTATGTAAAGTATTGGTTTTTATATAAAAAAGTTATATTTTTGCATCCTGTTATTCAACCTCTGACGATAAGCGTGTAAGTTGCTTAGCTTTAACATTTTATTTATTAATAATGGATTTATTAAAGTACGTACAAGACAAGTACATTGCGAAAAAAGAATTCCCTGAATTCAAAGCAGGTGATACAATTACTGTGTATTACGAAATTAAAGAAGGACAAAAGACTAGAACTCAGTTCTTCAAAGGAACAGTTATCCAATTAAGAGGTACTGGTTCTACAAAAACTTTCACTATCAGAAAAATGAGTGGAGATGTAGGTGTTGAGAGAGTATTCCCAATCAACATGCCAGCTTTACAAAAAATTGAAGTTGATAGAAGAGGTAGAGTTAGAAGATCTAGAATCTATTACTTCAGAGATCTTAGAGGTAAGAAAGCTAGAATTAAAGACGCTGCTTACAAGAAGAAATAATTCAGACAACAATACATACAAAAAGAGACTGCTAATTTTTAGGAGTCTCTTTTTATTTTTACGGCTTTTCTTTATTTAATAAAATCATACAACGCAGCCCAGAATTGATTATAGACTTCAATATGCGGAAGATGTCCTACATTTTCAATTTCAACCAATTTTGAACCTTCGATTTGTTGTTGTGTTTTCTTTCCCAGTTCCTGATACTGCCCCATTTTCGGCTGAAGTTCTTTTGGAGTCCTGTCTTTTCCTATCGCCGTTCTGTCTCTTGTTCCAATGATTAACAAGGTCGGAGTTTTAATATTTTTAAATTCATAACAAACCGGTTGATTGTAGATCATGTCCGAAGTTAAAGCCGCATCCCAAGCTACTTTCGGATAATCCGGATGCAAAGTCCAACCGGCAATTAAATTCAGCCAAGACTGATATTCCTCTTTCCATTTATTATCGTAATAAAATTTTAACTGATAATTTTTATAAGTCTCAGCTGTATTTTTTAATTCTGATTGATACGCCTGATCGATCGTCTGATACGCTGCAAAAGTTTTATAATCTTCTAATCCGATCGGGTTTTCGAGAATGAGTTTCTGAACTTTTTCCGGATACAACAAAGTAAATCTAGTAGCGACCATCCCTCCCATCGAATGTCCTAAAACAATGGCTTTATCAATTTTCAACTCATCTAAAATAGCTTTTGTATTATCTGCCAACTGAGAAAATGAAAACTGATAATTTTGAGGTTTTGAAGATTTTCCAAATCCTATCTGATCCGGAATAATCACTCTAAAGCCTTTATCTGAAAGGTCTTTTGCTGTTCTCCCCCAATATGCTCCGTTAAAATTTTTTCCATGAAGAAGCAGTATTGTTTTTCCATTTGCGGCTTTTGGCTTTACATCCATATAAGCCATTTTCAAATCGTTCTTCTGAGATTTAAAATTGTAAAAATAGACTTCGTAAGGATATTGATAATTTGTGAGTTCTGCATCCAAAGGTTTTACTTGAGAAAAGGAAAAATTTGATACCATCGATATCATTAAAACAGCAGCAATATTTTTTAAATTTTTCATGAAATTTTATTTAAGTATTAAAAATAAAAAACCGTTCTCAAAGAAACGGTTTATCATGTATTAATTATTATTTCTTTAAGATAATTCCGCAATTTTATACTCTTTTTGTGCTGGCAAATTCATTAAAATAATCGCGAAAAGAATTAAAGCAATCCCAATCCATTGAATGAAAACCACTTCTTCTCCCAACAAAACAAAAGCCATTGTAACGGAAACAGGAAGTTCTAATGATGAAACAATACTTCCCAATCCCAAACCTGCATTCGGAAAGCCTACATTAAATAAAACAGGAGGAATTATGGTTCCAAATAAAGATAATATCAACCCATATTTCCAAAGAATGGAATAGTCGAAAGCACGAATATGTTCCGTATTTTCTGTAAAGTTAAGATACACTGATTTCAAGCCATCAAAGTATAGCGGTCCGATTTGCGCAAAAAATAAAAACGCGAAAATCACTATAGACCCTCCACAAAGCATAACAAAACTTTTTCTGAACACAGGAAGATATGTTGCCAATGTATTTGAGGTAAACATAGTCAAGGTATAAGAAGCTGCCGCCATTACTCCCCAGAAAACACCTTTCCAATCGAGATCTATTTTTGAATTAATTAAATTTGTTGCTAAAACAGTTCCTAATAAGACAATAATTACCGATACTACTTTTTTGGTCTTTGGTAATTTCTTTGTCATAAAACTTTCAACTACTACGCTAAACCAAACCGACTGCATTAATAAAACAATAGCAACCGAAACATTAATATACTGAACTGCTATGTAATAAAATAAACTTGTACATCCCAGTGAAGTTCCCGCCAGCATTAAATCTCTGATCTCTTTTGAATTTGGTGATGGTAATATTTTCTTAGAAGTTACAGTCTGAATAAAATTTAAAATTAAAAGTCCAAATAATCCTAATACAAACTGAGATGTTGTCACTTCTGATGTAGTATATCCATCCTGATAGGCCAGTTTAACAAAAGTCGCTAACATCCCATATATACTGGCACCAATTCCTACAAATAAAACTCCTTTAAAAATATTTTTCTTCTTCATAATTCATTTTTGAACAGCCTGCAAAGGTATGATATAATAATTTAAAATCATGAAGATGGAATTTAATATTATAATAGATAAATAAAATCACCGCAAGCAAGCTTGCGGTGATTCATTATATCGGGTTAAAGAATTGATTATTTTTTAACGATAACTTTTGAAGCTGCGTCAATACCAATACCTTTTACTTTTACCATATAAGTTCCGTTGATCAACTTATCTGTTGAAATGGATTTCTTAGCTTCCGGTGAAATTTTATCTTCTGTAGAAACTAATTTACCAGACATATCATAAATTTCTACACTTACTTTTCCTAACGTATTGCTTGGGAAATTGATAAAGAATTCATTCTTAGCCGGGTTTGGATAAATTGAAATTGTATTTGATTTAACAGATTTAACTTCATCAGTTGCCAATACACATTCTGCAGGCACTGTAAAATCTTGTACCTGATCATTAATATTAGTTTTAGACCCTGCAGATGCAGCTACACCTAAACCTCTCTTTGCAAAAGTTCTCCAGATCATACATTTATCAGCTCCTCCTGTTGTAGCCAATTCTGCTTGTAAAATAGCATTTCTACCATCAACAAAAGTAGGACTACAAGCCTGAAGTTTTAATGCATCCGTAACAAGTTGTAAAACTCTAGAGCTACCATTTGTTGTATTTGAAGTTACATCTGAAGCATATCCATATTTAGCAACATACTGCCAATGAAGATCCCATAACATTGTTGCCCAAATAAATCCAATTGAATGCACATCTGGTGCTCCATTAGAAAATGCTAAACCATTGGTATCAGTATAAGTGTAATCATTAATTGCAAAATCCGGTGAATATTTAGCAGGTCTAATCCCTGCTCCAGTAATTCCCTCACCAGATGCGTATGTACCCATACCTCTAGCAACAGAAGCATTATCACCAGGTTTATTAGTAAGCATTAAAGCAAAGAAGTCAGACCAGCCTTCTCCCATTTGCTCATATGAGCCATTAGTAGATAAACAGCTATAACCGTTTCCTGTTAAACGAGTTGAAATACCATGACCGTATTCATGAATCATAACTCCATTATCAAAGCTACCATCTTGTTTTGTGCTATAGCTCATTGATACATTTACAGGAATATTATTTGCCAATTGTGTTTTAATATATTCTCCTTCTACATTATCAATAAGTTCTGACATAATAAAAACACTAGGATTGGTTCCTCCCATATTACCAGGTGCTGCTGAAGTAGCGGCATTATAAATAATAGCCCCAGTTGCTCCGGCATCCTGCATATTTTGAACTTTTACGTTAAAATCACAAGTTCCTCTCTCTGCCAATCCAATAAAACCAGTTAATGAACCTGCAGGCAACGCTGTACACGCATCTAAAACTGGTGACAATTTTACATTTCCAGTTACCGGAACGCCTGTAATTTGCTGACCAAACTGAGCTGTATAAGCTACGGGAGTTCTTGTTGTTGCTGATGCTGGTGCATTATAAAATAATTTTTGAGCATCATTAACCCATACATACATCTGCATTCTACCACTTCCTCCATCTTGAGGTGTAGCAAAATTTGCGTTATTATAATTTTGAACAGTTGAAGTAACAGGAGTTGCAGCACCATCTTGAGCTTCTGCATTTACAAAATCATTTCCGGCACCTCCTAAATTGAAATTATTTTTTTGGAAATTTCTTGCTGCTGGAGTAAAACCAAACTTATAGAAAATATCATGTACCATATTATTGGCATAAAATAAATTCGTAATTGATGCATCTTGGTTTGTTAAAGCAAGTGCTCCAGCCGTATAAGGGAAATTAAAATTTCTTGAAGCCCCACCGTCTACAGTCACCCCAGAAAAAAAGTCAAAATCATCTAAATCTTGATATGCAAAAACATTATTCCCTTGAGCATTCGTATAGTGAGTGGTTCCGTCAGAGTGCCATCCTTCTGGTGAAGCTGTAAGATTCCAAGGATTTGTAACTACAGACCTTGAACCAAAAGTAGGAGCTTCAATAGGGAAAGGAAATACATTATATGATGCATTATCCGGAGCTAATAATAAGCTTGAATTTGGATTTTTTTGTTGATAATGGTCTTTACCTAATGGAAATACTGCTAATTGATTTTCATGAGAATGAGCAAATGGATGATCAGTAAAGTTGCAACTAAGATTTAAATTATTTTTTTCTACAATTTCTCCAGTATTTGCATTTACTAAAACATCCCAATAATTTGATGTTTTTCTTTCAGGAAAAGTAAATTCATAGCATAGAACCAATTGTTGATCTTTCTTTACATATACTAATTGGTGTTTTGCAAATGCATTTTTTATATCTGCATCATGAAAATTCAGTATTTGTACTTTACTTGGATCTTCTATGTTAGTGCCTTGAGAAGCAAATCCAAAAGCTGCTTCCTTCGTAATTGAAGGAGTATTCGAGTCTGCATTAGAATAATCTTTTTCAAAAGAATCATTATAATACACAACCTGATTATTTTTTATTAACACAGAGCCTAATGATCTATAAACAGGAATACCTCTATACATTTGTTGTATTTTTACAACTCCAGCATTCATACTTTCTGAATAGTCATTTACATCAATACTAAAATTAGTAAGATCTGATTTCTTATATTCTCTAATTTTATTTTGAGATATATAATCTTTAATTAATTTCTCATTATCTTGAGAAAATAAACTTGAAGATGAGAAAACTGCTAAAGCAGCAAACATAAGGGGTAGAGTTCTCTTTTTCATATTGATTAATAAAGGTGCTAATTTACAAATAATCTTCGATAAAAACGTTTTTTAAAACAATAATGACTATTCTCTCAAAAGAATAGCCATTATTATAATATTTCAAGTCAATTATTTATTATTTTTTAATGATGACTTTCGAAGCTGCATCAATACCAATACCTTTTACTTTTACCATATAAGTTCCGTTGATCAACTTATCTGTTGAAATGGATTTCTTAGCTTCCGGTGAAATTTTATCTTCTGTTGAAATTAATTTACCAGACATATCATAAATTTCTACACTTACTTTTCCTAACGTATTGCTTGGGAAATTGATAAAGAATTCATTCTTAGCCGGGTTTGGATAAATTGAAATTGTATTTGATTTAACAGATTTAACTTCATCAGTTGCCAATACACATTCTGCAGGCACTGTGAAATCTTGTACCTGATCATTAATATTAGTCTTAGACCCTGCAGATGCAGCTACACCTAAACCTCTCTTTGCAAAAGTTCTCCAAATCATACATTTATCAGCTCCTCCTGTTGTAGCCAATTCTGCTTGTAAAATAGCATTTCTACCATCAATAAATGTAGGGTTACAAACCTGAAGTTTTAATGCATCCGTAACAAGTTGTAAAACTCTAGAGCTACCATTAGTTGTATTTGACATCACATCTGAAGCATATCCATATTTAGCAACATATTGCCAATGAAGATCCCATAACATGGTCGCCCATACAAAACCAATAGAGTGTACATCCGGAACCAGAACGCCATTTGATGTATATTCCATTCCGTTTGTATCTGCATAAACATAGTCATTGATCGTAAAATCAGGAGAATATTTTGCAGGTCTAATTCCACTTCCAGTTATTGATTGTCCAATTGCATATGTTCCTGTTCCCCTTGGAACTGAAGCGTTATCACCAGCTTTATTTGTAAGCATTAAAGCAAAAAAGTCAGACCATCCTTCTCCCATTTGCTCTTTATCTGCAGATGAACTTAGACATCCTGATCCTGTCCCTGTTAATCTGTTCGAAATTCCATGTCCATATTCATGAGCAATAATTCCATTATCAAAATCTCCATCTGGAGTAATCACTGTAGACGGATCATTTTTTAGAGTAACATTTACTGTTGTATTAGCTGCAAGGTGTGTTTTTATATATTCACCTTCAGTATTACCGATAAAAACAGAAGGAATGGTAACGGTTGCATCCGTTCCTGCCATATTTAAAAGAGTATCTCCATTTATAGCATCATTATATATAATAGCAGCAGCAGCACCTGCATCTTGCGCATTTTTAACCTTCACAGTAAAAGAACAAGTCCCTCTTTCCATCAAACCAATCTTTCCAGTAAGCGAACCTGCAGGTAACGCTGTACACCCATCTATGATTGAGGCCAATTTAACATTACCCGTAACTCCTGTAGCGTCTAAAACAGGGCCAAATTGCGCCGTTCCAGCACCTGGCTGTCTCGGAACAGCAACAGAGGGTGCATTATAAAAAAATATTCTTGGAGTTGTAGGTGACCAAAGGTACATCTGCATTCTTGGTTTGCTTCCATCTGCAGGAGAAGCAAAATTTGCATTATTAGTTCCTCCTCCATCTTGTGCCTCAGCATTTACATAATCATTCCCTACACCACCAAGACCAAAGTTTGTATTTTGGAAATTCCTAGCTGCTGGTGTAAAACCAAATGCATAAAAAATATCATGCATTTTATTATTCATATAAAATAAATTAGTAATCGCTGCATTTTGATTGATAGAGGGATCTCCATTAATACTAAAAGAATAATCAAAATTTCGAGAAGCTCCCCCATCAGGTGAAATTCCTGGAGCATTAAAGGCGGCAGTATCTTCGTAAGCAAAAGCATTATTACCTCTTGTAATTGTATAATGTGTCGTACCATCGTAATGCCATCCTTCAGGAGAAGCAGCCAGATTCCAAGGGTTACTAACAATAGCTCTAGATCCGAATGTAGGAGCTTCTAATGGTAGAGGAAAAACATTATATGATGCGTTATCAGGTACTAAAAATGAAAAATTTTGTTGAGTTCCATTTAAAGGTCCAATGAAATCATGTTGAGAATGAGCATAATCATGTGAAAATGCATCTTTGTGGAAATTACAGGACAAGTTTAAATCAAGCTTATTAATAATATTCCCATTCGTAGCATCTACAAGAACATCCCAATAATTGGGAGCATCTGGTTCAGGAACTGAAAATTGATAAGCCAATTTCAGTACTCCCGCATCTTCTACATATACTAATCTTTGTTTTGCTGTTTTTACATTATCCGGTTCAGCTTCAGAAAATCCTAAAATAGGATAAGAAGCAACTTTTGGATTTTGAATATTTTCTGAAATTTTCTGAAGTGCCGCTGTTTTACTTACACTTGCACTATTCATAACCGCAGAACTATAATCTTTCAAAAAAGTATCGGTGTAATAAATAATTTTGTTATCCCTTACAAGAGCTGTCCCTTCGGCATTATACACAGGAAGACCATTATAAGTCTGTTGAAACTTTACAATACTTCCATTTAATGATTTTGAAACATCTACATTATCAACGATAAAGTTTGTAAGATCAGACTTTTTATATTCTCTTAGTTTATTTTGAGAAATATAGTCTTTAATAAGTTTTTCGTTATCTTGCGAAAACAAAGTGGAAGGCATTACTGATAATACAGCAATTAACACAGGTAGAATTATTTTTTTCATTTCAACTAATAAGGCGCTAATTTACAAATAATTCATATTTCAATCGCATATTATTTGAAATTTTTATAAAATAATGTGATTATTTTTTCTATTTTATCAATCTTCTCTAAAAAGTGAATTTATCAACACCTTACAATCTCTCTAAAACTCCCTATTTTATACAACTTAAGAACATAAAAAAGCCACTCAAAGAGTGGCTTAAATATTTTAAATGAAGTGAAGATTATTTACCTTCTTCCATTTTTCTTTTCAATTCTGCTAAAGCATCGATATCTCCAAGAGTTGATCTTTCTTCATTGTTTGAAGAAGAAGATACATTTCTAGAAGTAGATTCTTTCACATTTTTCTTCTCTTCATCTCTGAAGATACCTGTGTGAGAAACTACTACTCTCTTGAATTCTTTGTTGAATTCGATTACTTTGAATTGAGCATCTTCACCTTTCTTGATTTTAGATCCATCTTCTTTCTCTAATAATCTTGATGGGCAGAAAGCTTCAACCTCAGCATCTTCGAATTGTACAGAAGCTCCTTTATCGTGAACTTCTACAGCTTTACCAGCGTGGATAGTTCCTTCAGCATATTTAGTTTCGAAAGCATCCCATGGGTTGTCAGTCAATTGCTTGTGACCTAGAGATAATCTTCTAGCTTGGATATCTAATTCAAGAACTACAACATCTAATTTATCACCTACTGCACAGAACTCAGATGGGTGCTTGATTTTCTTAGTCCAAGAAAGATCAGAGATGTAGATTAACCCGTCGATACCTTCTTCTAATTCTACGAATACACCAAAGTTAGTGAAGTTTCTTACAGTTCCTACATGCTTAGATCCTACTGGATACTTAGCTTCGATATTTTCCCATGGATCTTTAGACAATTGCTTGATACCAAGAGAAATTTTTCTTTCTTCTCTATCTAAAGTTAATACTTCAGCTTCTACTTCATCACCTACTTTCACGAAGTCACCAGCAGATCTCAAGTGAGTAGACCAAGACATTTCAGAAACGTGGATTAATCCTTCTACACCTGGAGCGATTTCTACAAATGCACCATAGTCAGCAAGAACTACTACTTTTCCTTTTACTCTGTCACCAACTTTCATATCAGCAGAAAGAGCATCCCAAGGATGAGCTTCTAATTGCTTCATACCTAATTGGATTCTTGTTTTCTCATCATCAAAGTCAAGGATAACAACTTTTACAGTTTGTCCGTCCTCAAGGATTTCAGATGGGTGGTTCACTCTAGACCAAGAAAGGTCTGTAATGTGGATCAATCCATCAACACCTCCTAAGTCGATGAACACACCGTAAGAAGTAATATTCTTAACAGTACCTTCAAGAACTTGTCCTTTCTCTAACTGAGCGATGATTTCTTTTTTCTGACCTTCGATATCTGCTTCGATCAATGCTTTGTGAGATACTACTACGTTTTTGAACTCAGGGTTGATTTTCACAACTTTGAACTCCATAGTTTTACCTACGAACTGATCGTAATCTTTAATTGGCTTAACATCAATTTGAGAACCTGGTAAGAATGCTTCGATTCCGTGTACGTCAACGATCATACCTCCTTTAGTTCTAGACTTAACAAAACCGTTTACGATTTCTCCAGTTTCGTGAAGTTCGTTTACTCTATCCCAAGCTTTAAGCGTTCTAGCTTTTCTGTGAGATAATTGTAACTGTCCTGTTTTGTCTTCTCTTCTGTCAACCATTACTTCAACATCATCACCTACTTTTAGGCCTGGGTTGTAACGGAATTCGTTAAGAGAAATAACACCTTCTGATTTGAAGTCGATGTCTACGATAGCTTCTTTGTCAGTTAATCTTACAACTTTACCTACGATAACGTCGTTGTCGTTTAAGCTGCTAAGAGATCCGTTATAGATTTCTTCTAAGTCGCTTTTTTCTTTTCTCGCATCTGCATCAAGACCTGATTCGAAAGAATCCCAATCAAATTGTTCTGGTGCTACGTTTTGGTTTAAAATAACCTCTGCTGAATTTGTCTCTTTTGACATTTTCTAATAAAATTTGTATTCCTTCTTTTTTAATGGTTTGAATAAATGTGGATTTAAAAAATACGGAAGTAATTAATTTATAATAATTTACTCTTCAAACCTGTTCGCCACAAAAGTGGGTGCAAAGATACTAATTTTATTTAAGATAAACAATAATTTTTATTATCCTCAAAAACTACATAAAACAATGAAAATCAACCACTAAAAAACCCAAATAACATTCCCGAATCTTTCTAAATTTCTTAAAAGCGGCCTTAAATCGGAGATTAATAAGCTCATTTAAACCGGCCAGCATTCATTTACAACCATCAACTAATTCATTATCTTTGCAAAATGCAACTACAATCCATCTATCAAAAACTACAGATTCAGGAAATGAATCAGATGCAGCAATCTGCCTACAAAGCGACTGAAAACCAACAGGACGTTGTTCTGCTCTCTCCCACCGGTTCAGGGAAAACGCTGGCTTTTTTGTTTCCGGTTCTTCGAAATCTGAAAAAAAATGTTTCCGGAATTCAGACGTTGATTTTAGTTCCTGCCAGAGAATTGGCATTACAGATTGAACAGGTTTTCAAATCGATGGGAACAGATTTTAAAGTTTCTGTCTGCTATGGCGGTCATGATAAAAAGATTGAAGTCAATAATTTAATTGAAGCTCCTGCTGTTTTAATCGGAACTCCGGGAAGAGTGGTTTATCATTTAAGAAATAATAATTTTGATCCGAAAACGATTCAGACCTTAGTTTTGGATGAATTTGACAAAGCATTAGAATTAGGTTTCCACGATGATATGGAATTTATTTCCAATTCTTTAAAAGGTCTTTCACAAAGAATTTTGACATCTGCAACTGCAATGGATGAAATTCCGGCTTTTACAGGATTAAAAAATGAAAAAATCATCAACTTCTTAAAATTAAGTGAAGCAAAACCAGATATTCAGTTAAAAAAAGTAATGACCATTTCCGAGGAAAAACTGGATACTTTATTTAACCTAATCTGTAAAATCGGGAATAAAAGAACCTTGATTTTCTGTAATCACAGAGAAGCGGTTGACCGAATTTCCGAACTTCTTCATCAAAAAGGAATTGATAGAGAAACCTTCCACGGCGGAATGGAACAGGACGAAAGAGAACGCGCTTTATTAAAATTTAGAAATGATTCTGCGAGAATTTTAATTACGACAGATTTGGCAGCAAGAGGTTTGGACGTACCTGAAGTAGAATCTATTGTGCATTATCAGTTACCTCCGAAAGAAGATGCTTTCATTCACAGAAACGGTCGTACCGCAAGAATGAATGCAAAAGGTTTTGCTTATTTAATTATGACAGCGGAAGAAAATTTTCCTTTCATTAAAAATAATACTCCGGAAGAAAGTGTTGCAGGATTTAATAAAGTTCCTGAAAAAACACCTTTCCAGACGATTTACATCAGTGCCGGAAAAAAAGATAAAGTGAATAAAGTGGATATTGTTGGATACCTGATCAAGAAAGGTGAGCTTCAAAAAGAAGACATTGGTTTGATCGAGGTTAAAGATATTACTTCTTATGTTGCCGTTTCAAGAAATAAAGTGAATGCTGTTTTGAAAAAGCTAAGCACTGAAAAGCTGAAGGGGAAAAAGGTAAAAATGGAAGTAGCCTATTAAGATTGAGGTTGAGATTAAGACTAAGATTATAAACATCGTGTTTTATTAACCTTAATCTCAACCCAAAACTATCATCTCACTCCTGTCACTCTTGTTGGTAAAACATAAACCGATTCGGAAGCTGTAATAAACAGAATATCATTATTTTCTCCACCGAAAGTTACATTCGAAGTCCACTTTTCAGGAATCGGAATCTGGTATATTTTCTTTCCTTCTCTGTTAAAAACAGAAACACCATTTCCGGTTAAATAAAGATTACCATGCTTATCTAACGTCATTCCGTCTGAACCCATTTCGCAAAAAAGTTTCTTTTCCGAAAGCTTTCCTTCACCAAGTAGATCGTACACATAGGTTTTCCCCGCATCAATATCTGAAACATATAGTTTTTTCAGTTTTTCACTTCCTACAATTCCATTAGGCTGAATAAAGGTTTCCAATTTTGAAATTATACCCTCTTTATTTCTATAGTACAGATTTTTCTGTGGAATTTCCTGTTTAAAATTTTTCCAATACTCCCTTTCATACAGTGGATCTGTAAAATAGATTCCTCCAAAAGCATCTATCCACAAATCATTAGGTCCATTGAGCCTTTTTCCTTCAAAACCTCTTGATAAAACTTCTATCTTTTTATTTTTTGAAATTTTCCAGATTTCTCCCTGATCATCCGAACAGGTAATTAAATGATCTTCTTTATCAAAATAAGTTCCGTTCGCTCTTCCCGTTTTATCTAAAAACTCAGCAATTGTATTCGTTTTCCAATCCCAAAAGTAAATTTTATCATTAGGCTGATCCGTAAAGTAAACATTACCTTCTTTATCCGAAGAAGGACCTTCTGTAAAACTAAACTGATCAGAAATTTTTTCGGGCTTTACACCACCATAAAACATTTTATTAGTATTTACTGATTTACAGCTAACTACTGCTAAAACCAAACCAACCCAGCCGATTTTCAATATTTTTTTCATGCCTCTCAATTTTAAGAAGCACAATTTACAACATGTACAATCAGATTCAAAATTATTTTCTCATTCTGATACATTAAAACAATATTTAAAAATGTCCGAATAATCCTATTTAAGAAGTAGATAATATTAGTAGTGAAGTTATTTAATTAAGAGATTTGCAAGAGCTAAAATAGCAAAAAGCTTCAATCATCAAATTTGCAAAATGAGCATTTACTAAAACAAAAAAACATTCTGCAAACCATATTATACAACTTTCAAAACAATGAATATACCATCCGACAACCTCCAACCCTCAGAAATAGATTATGAAGATTTTAGAAATTCGGTGGGAACCATGGATCAGACCGGAAAAAGAAAATGGGTATTTCCACGAAAGCCAAAAGGGAAATACACCAACTACAGAAACTACGTAAGTTATTTCTTATTAGCTCTGTTTTTCGGATTGCCTTTTATCAAGATCAACAATAATCCCGTTTTTTTATTCAATGTAATAGACAGAAGGTTTTTCATTTTTGGTCAGCCGTTTTATCTCCAGGATTTCTTCATTCTCGCTTTAGGAGCCGTGACTTCTGTAATCTTTGTGATGCTTTTCACAGTGGTTTTCGGAAGAATTTTTTGTGGGTGGCTGTGTCCTCAAACCATTTTCATGGAAAGTGTTTTCAGAAAAATCGAATACTGGATTGAAGGTGATCGAAACAAACAGATGAAACTTGACAGACAGGAATGGGATGCTGAGAAAATCAGAAAAAGAGTCATAAAATGGTCTGTTTTTGCTTTAACATCAGTACTAATTACCAATTTCATGTTCATGTACATCGTTGGTTATGAAGAAGTTTTTAAAATAATAACTGAAGGACCTGCAGATCATTCTTTAAAGTTTTTAGGAATGATCGGTTTTGCTATCACTTTCTATTTTACATTTGCATGGCTTCGGGAACAGGTTTGTACACTTGTTTGTCCGTACGGAAGACTTCAGGGTGTTTTAATTGACAAGCAGACAATTAATGTTTATTATGATTTTAAAAGAGGTGAAAACCGTTCAAAATGGAGAAACAATGAGGATCGAAAAGCTGTCGGGAAAGGAGATTGTATAGATTGTCATCAATGCGTTGTTGTTTGTCCTACAGGAATTGATATCAGAAACGGACAACAACTGGAGTGCGTGAACTGTACTGCCTGTATTGACGCATGTGATGAAGTTATGGAGAAAGTAGGTCTTCCAAAAGGACTGATTCGTTATGCTACAGAGGCAGAAATTGAAAATCAGGAGGAATTCAAATTCACCTCAAGAATGAAAGCGACGGCAGTATTTCTATGTTTATTAATCGGATTTTTGGGTTTTCTGATGTACGACCGAGGTACGATGGAAGCTAAATTCATCAAACCTGCAGGATCTACATTCTTCGTAAAAAACGGAAAAATCACCAATACTTTTATTTATACGCTCCTAAATAAGACCAATGAAAAAAAGATATTAACGATTAAAGTTGTTACTCCAGAAAACGGAGAAATTGATTTCTTTGGCACCAGTAGAATTGTTTTAAAAGGAGATGAAATTTTAAAGGGTAATATCAATATTACGTTTCCTGAGAAAGACATTAAGTTTTCAAAACAAGATATGACCATTGGAGTTTTTGATGAAAAGGGAGAAATGGTAGATTCTTTTGATACTACATTTGAAGGACCTTTCAAACTTTTATTATAGTTATTAAACCTTGTATTTTTTAATAAATTGAGTGGGAGTCATTCCAGAAGTTTTTCGGAATACTCTCACAAAATAAGAATATTCTTCATAACCTAATCGGAAAGCAATCTCTACAAGGCTTTCATCCAGATACATCAGCATTCTTTTCGCTTCCAGAATCGTTCTTTCAGTAATGACATCCGTTGCCGTTTTTTGTACTACCGTCTGAGTTATACGGTTTAAATGTTTTGGAGAAATATCCATTAACGAAGCATAAAAAGCAATTGATTTTTCTTCACTGAAATACTGCTCTACCAACGTTTCAAAATCCTGATAATGCTTAAAATACGAAAGACTTGCAGAAGAAGCCAGATGATCAAAGTCTCTGGAAAACTGTCTTGTTGATTTTATAAAGATCTGTGACATTAGTGACAGCATATATCCGTTTTTCAACACGTCTTGCTGATGATATTCTTTTTCCAATTCAAGAAATAGACTGAGATTTTCATGTAATTCCGTTTCATTAAGTTGTAATTTTCGAGGAAAATTGACCGATCCAAAGAATGAAAAGCTTCTCAGTTTTTGATTCACATAATGCATCTCATAAAAATCCTGCAAACAGAAGAACAGGTAGCCTTCAATATCATCCGACAGCTCCCAACTGTGGATTTGTCCGGGAGACATAAAAAACAGGCTTCCTGCAGACACCTCATACTTTTGAAAATCAATCTCGTGAACTCCTGTTCCTTTCGTAAATAAAATGGTAGCATAAAAATCGTGGCGATGGGCTTTTTCAAGATGACGATGACCTACAATTAAATGATTTTGCAGAGTACTGAAATAAAAATCAGAGGTTCTTCTCCCCGACTGAAACAGATCGATATGAAGCACAGAAATAGAATCCAATGTAATTTTTATTTTAACCAAAATTAATGAAAACAAAGGTATTTTCCATAGAAATTCATCACTACTTTTAGTTTTATTAAACACAGAAAACATAAACATACATTATATATTTGTTACGTTTTTTAAAAATTTTTATCTTTGAAGATTAGGATTCTAAAAATGAAGATAAATTTACCCGATAAGCTGTATTATTCAATAGGAGAAGTTGCAAAAGCATTTGATGTAAACACTTCATTAATACGTTATTGGGAACAGGAATTCCCCATTATAAAACCTAAAAAAAACAAAAAAGGGAACCGATATTTCACTCCGGAAGATATCAGTAACCTTCAGATGATTTATCATTTGGTAAAGGAAAAAGGCTATACGTTGGACGGAGCCCGTGTTGCACTGACGACCAACAGCAAAATCTCTGAAACCGTTACTTTAATTGATCGTTTGGAATTCGTAAAGGCAGAACTTTTGAAATTAAAAGATTCTTTGGCAGAAAGAGATACAGAAAGCCTTTAATTTACGCAAACACTCATAACTAGAATTTTAAACTAAATTCATTTCGCATCGTATCTGATTTAATATAATTTATTATTAAATTTTTTATGATGAACAGAAATTATTACACAAAAATTGCAGGATTAGGTATTTTCCTGCTCTTTCTCATTGCGTTTCAGAATTATTCTAAAGCAAAAAACGAGAACTTTCCGGAGGTTAAATTCATTTCTGAAAACAATTCCATGTTGGAATTAACGGATTTTGATCCCAATGATTTGGACGAAAAGCAATGGCAGCACTTAGGATTTTCATCGCAACAGATTGCCACGATTCTGAATTATAAAAAGATTGTCGGCGGAAGATTTACCTCGAAAGAACAATTCAAGAAATGTTTTGCAGTTTCCTCTGAAAAATTTGCAGTACTGGAACCTTACATCTTATTGCCGGAAAGTAACAACGATGCAAAATCCGGTAATTTCAAAGGTTTTGAAAAAAGAACCCTCACAATTTCCCAAAAATTCAACCCAGATCATTATACTCTCAACGATTGGATTAAAATTGGGTTTAGCAAAAAACAATCCGAAGCTATCTTGAAATATAAAACATATTTAGGAGGCAGTTTTGTAAGCAAAGAAAAGCTAAAAGAATGTTTTATTATTAGTGAAGAAAATTTCCAAAAGATCAGTCCTTATTTGATTCTGCCGGAAAAAACACATTCAAATTTTAATAATGCTGCTAAAAGCTTTAAGTCAGAAAAAAATCGTTATTATTCTTTTGATCCGAATACATTAGATCTTGAAGGTTGGAAATCTTTTGGCTTTTCTGATAAACAGGCGCAAACCATCATTAATTACAGGGACCGGAATCTACAAGGAAGTTTCAAAAGTCTGGAAGATATTCAAAAATGTTTTGTGGTTTCCGCCGAGAAGTTTGAGGAGATGAAACCTTTTATCAAATTAAATTCAGCAACCATTCTAAAAACGGAGATAAGGCAACAGGAAAAAACAGATTTTTCGAAAGTAGATCTCAATGCTGTTACTTTTAAACAACTTATTGAGTTTGGTTTTGATGAAAAAGCAGCCGGTTCTATGATCGGTTTCAGAAAAAAACTGGGCGGATTTGTCAATAAAGAGCAAATCCTGACCACGTATAATATTGATGCAGAGTTAACACAAAAATTACTTTCCATCGCTCAATTAAATACTTCAAGTATTCAGAAATATACGTTGACTGAAGCTCCGGAAGAATGGCTGAAAAACCATCCTTATTTTAAATATTCTGCAGATAAAATTTTATACTACAGAGTCAGCAATCCTGATGACAAAAAAATCTGGAAATATTTGAAGCTAAAACCTGAATATGAAAAAAGAATGAGATTATATACTAAATAAAATTTATTCAGCCGTTTTACTCGAGTCCTCTAAAAGCATATTGAGTGCTGAAAATTCTTCATCCGTCAGATCTCTCCATTTACCAATCGGGAGATCTAATTTGATGTTCATGATACGGATTCTTTTAAGTTTTTTCACTTCATAACCCAAAAATTCGCACATTCTACGGATTTGTCGGTTCAGACCTTGTGTAAGAACAATCCTGAAGTTCATATCGTCTATTTTTTCAACCTCACATTTTTTGGTTACGGTATCTAAAATAGGAACTCCATTTCGCATTTTCTCCAGGAATCTCGGCGTGATCGGCTTGTCTACTCGTACCAGATATTCTTTTTCGTGATTGTTTCTTGCTCTAAGGATTTTATTCACGATATCACCGTCGCTCGTCAGCAGAATAAGACCTTCACTTGGTTTATCCAACCTTCCAATAGGGAAAATCCTTTTTGGGTGATTGATATAATCAACAATATTGTTTTTTTCGCGTTTTGTATCTGTAGTGCAGACAATTCCGACAGGCTTATTAAAAGCGATATAAATAGGTTTATCCTGCGGTTCACGGATAGGTTTTCCATCAACCTCTACAAGATCTTCATCGGAAACTTTGGTTCCCATTTCCGGAATTTTTCCGTTGATCGTTATTCTTCCTTCTTCCAAAAGTTTATCTGCCGCTCTTCTGGAGCAGTATCCAACTTCTGATAAATATTTATTGATACGCGTTTTTTCCATTAATCTTCTCCGTAACCTGTATAATTTTTATTGCTGAAAATCGTAATTCCGTAACTCAACCCAATAAAAAATGGATTTTTATTAGCGTTACCTAATTTATACCCTTCAAAAATAATTCCTCCTTCCTGACTCAATCTCTTTGAATAAGAAACCTGCATTCCCAATCGTGCGCCCCAAAATTCAGAATCTGAAACTACTGCATTATTGATCTGCTTTCCGTAATTAAGATCTATATAAAATGGGCGATCTCCCGGTGCAAAGATGAACTTCGGTTGAATCATCACATACACCAAATGATAATTATCTTCTATAAAACTATATTTAAAGCCTGTTCCCAATGCAAAGTTAGGAAGAAAATTATAACCTCCGATTGCTGTAATTCCGTAGGTGATTTTATTGGGTGCTTTTGGCTGAATATACTGCGTATTATTAGGAACTTCTTTTTCTTTAAACAGATTGTACCCTATATTCAGAGAAGGATTAAAATAAAAATCCATTTTCTGTTTTTTAGTCTCTGTATTTTGTGAAAAGGATAGTAAAGAACCACATAAAGTGATTAATAAAAATAATTTTTTCATCATGAATTCTCAAATCTAAAATCATTCTCTAAAAAGTCTGAAGTAGCATCTTCAATGGTATAGTCTCCGATTTTTGTTCTTCTCAATTGTGTTAAATAAGCTCCCACTCCCAATTCCTGGCCAATATCGTGAGCCAGACTTCTAATATACGTTCCTTTTGAACAGCCTACGGTAAAGCTTACCAAAGGAAGATCAATTTTAATATCCTGAATATAAAAGATCGTGGTTTTTCTAGATTTCATTTCAACCTCCTCTCCTGCTCTTGCTAAATTGTAGGCTCTTTGTCCGTCAATTTTTATCGCTGAAAACACTGGCGGTTTCTGATCAATTTCTCCAACAAATTTTTCTAAAGCAATATTAATCTGCTCCTCCGTAATATGTGAAAAGTCCTGATGAAGAATTTCAGGTTTTTCGGTATCATAAGATTCCGTTTGTACTCCGATTTTTATCTCCGTCCAATATTCTTTCGGTGCATCCTGTATTTCAGGAATTTTTTTCGTGAACTTCCCACAACAAACGATTAAAAGACCGGTTGCTCTCGGATCTAAAGTTCCGGCGTGGCCAATCTTGAATTTTTTGGGAAGATTAAACTCTCTTTTGAGTTTGTATTTCATTTTATTGACTGCCTGAAAAGAGGTCCAATCCAAAGGTTTGTCCAATAAAAATATGTGTCCGGATTGTAATTGTTCTGATGTCATGATTTTCCTATTTCTTCAATTTCCTCTTCTTTAGCGATTTCCCTTGATACTAGCCTATTCTTATTAATTATAACCAGAAAAATAATCATTAAAATACCAAATATTATATCTTCAGGTTCATAAATATAATGAGTGGAATAAATTTTAAATGAATTAAATAATACTGAAATAATTAATAAAGGCTGCAAGACATTTATATAAGCAACTGCATTCTTTTCCTTTTCAAATAATTTGACACATACAATTATTGACAAAACAGCTAAAATTGATAAGTATAAAAAACTAAATACATTGAAATTTTCACCTATTTGAATCGCTAATTTTGTTATTAAGACTAAACTGGAAAGACTAAAAAAAACAACCGAAAGCCAATAGACAATTCTACTCTTGAAAATTATTTTTTTCACTGTTAAACTTTAAAAAAGTAAAAATAAATCAACAAAGCTACACCAACGAAAATACGATACCAACCCCAAGGTTTGAACCCGTATTTATTTAAAACTCCGATAAATGCTTTTATCGCAATTAAAGCTACGATAAATGCCACCACATTTCCTACGATAAAAATAGTGATGTGATCTTGTGAAGCCATAATCATTTCATATCCTTTTTGTGGAGTTGCCGTTTCTTTCCCCCAAGTTTTTACAAAAACCGAATATACCGTTACTGCCAACATGGTAGGAACTGCTAAAAAGAATGAAAATTCAGCAGCAGCTTTTCTTGTTAATCCTTGCGTCATACCACCAATAATGGAAGCCGCACTTCTACTCGTTCCCGGCATCATGGCTAAACACTGCCAGAAACCTATGGTAATTGCTTTTTTTACCGTAATTCCTTTTTCATCGTCAATTTTAGGGTTTTTGAACCATTGATCAGCAAACAATAATACTACTCCACCCAATACTAAAACTGATGAAATCGCAATTTGATTTCCTAAAACCGCTTCAATTTTATCATCGAATAAATATCCTAAAACTAAAGCAGGAACTACTGCAAAAGCCAATTTATAATAAAACTTTAGATTGTTTAAATCAAAGAATTTTTTCCAATAAGCAACCACTACTGACAAAATCGCTCCAAACTGAATAGATACCTGAAACATTTTTAAAAACTCATCTTCAGGCAGTCCCATTAAGTTTGCGGTAAACCCCATATGAGCCGTTGAAGAAATAGGAAGATATTCTGTTAATCCTTCTATGATCGCAATAATAATCGCTTTGATTAAATCCATAATTTATGTTAAAATTAAAAGATTAAGAAATTCAGAAATTTAGAACATATTGTTTAAATCTCTGAATTTCTTAATCTCTAAATAAAAATTTATTTTCTTATTTTTTTTTCAAAATCGCGTACACTTCAATAGCAAAACCAATGACTACAAATAGTGGTGCAATTCTGATTCTACGGATAGAAAAGATATCGTCATTCCAAGAATTCGGATCAAATTTTCCATCTACTGTATTTGCATCCGGACCCATCATCAAAAGAAAGCCAACAAGAATAAATGCTAATCCTATTAACATCCATTTAAAGTTTTCTTTTCCAAAGTAAAAAGTTTTTTCTTCGGAAGCTTCTGTTTCTTTTCCGTAATCCGCTGCGGAAAATTTATTTGTTTTATTGCTCATTTTTATGAATAATATAAATCATCAACATTCGTTTTCAGGAATCTCCAGGTTGCAATTACGGTACTCAATACTGTAATAAAAATACCTACTCCCAACACTAGTAACACCAACCAGAAATATTGTTGATTATCTTGTACGAATGCAGAACCAATTTGACTTGTGAAGTAATACCAAACTCCAAATAATGCTAAAAGACCTATTACTGAACCAATAGCCCCTAAAATAACCGCTTCTATGATGAATGGCTTCAAAATAAACCTTCTTTTTGCCCCTACCAACTGCATGGTTTTAATGATAAATCTTTTGGAGAAGATCTTCAGACGAATCGAGTTGTTAATCAATACGACAGCCAATACCAGGAATAAAAGAGAGAATCCTAAAATCCACTTCAAAATTCTATTTAGGTTGTTGTATACATCTACCATAAGACTGCTATCGTTCTTCACGTCTACAACGCCCGGAACTGAGCTTATAATTTTAATCGCTTCATCTATTTTTGCAGGATCTACATATTCAGGTTTTAAGGCAACTTCTATAGATGACGGAAAAATATTTTCTTCAAACAGGGCATCACTGTCGATTCCCATACTTTTTTTGGCTTCCTGAGCCGCTTTTTCTCTCGAGATATAGGTTGCTCTCTTCACCGGAGCTAAAGTCTGTACTTTTTTAAAGGTTTCTTCTTCCAGTTTTGCAATTTTTACAGAGTCTTTAGCATCATAATTTTCATCAAAGTAAGCATTCACTACAAGCTGTTCTTTGATATAGTCAGAATATTTTTGAGCATTAATTAAAATAAGCCCCATTAATCCTAACAAAAATAACACTAAGGCAATACTTATTACTACTGTAATATTGCTAGACCTAAGCCTTTTCTTATTAAACTCATCTACAGATTTAGCCATTAATATTAAAATTTTTGGCTAAAATAGAAAAAAACTTCCGAAATTTGGGAACGAAAAAGAGAAAATCACTGTTAATAAAATCATAAAAAACATTGAGTGTAAAAGCAAAAAAGCATCTTGGTCAACACTTTTTGACGGATGAAAACATCGCAAGAAAAATAGTAGAAGGTCTTAGTTTTGAGAGCTATAATAATGTAATGGAAGTAGGTCCCGGAATGGGAGTTCTTACCAAATACCTTTTGGAAAAAGATCAAAACATTTATCTTGCTGAAATTGATAAGGAATCTATAGAATACTTAAAAAACAACTATTCTAAAATAACTGAAGAAACTTTTGTCGGAGATTTCCTGAAACAGGATTTTCAGTTTACCAACGGTGAGCAGATTGCCATTATCGGAAATTTCCCTTATAATATTTCTTCGCAAATTTTATTTCAGATCATCGATCATTACGAACTGATTCCTGAAATGGTGGGAATGTTTCAAAAGGAAGTTGCTGAAAGAACAGCCGCTGTTCCGAGAACGAAAGATTACGGAATATTGTCTGTTTTAATTCAGGCTTATTATGATACCACCTATTTGTTTACTGTTCATGAGAATGTATTCAATCCACCGCCAAAAGTAAAATCCGGGGTGATCAGAATTACAAGAAACCCAAAAGAAGGCTTGACCGGAAATGAGGTTTTATTTAAGCAAATTGTAAAAGCAGGATTCAATCAAAGAAGAAAAAAGCTATCCAATGCTTTGAAAGTTCTCAATATTCCGGAAGCTTTAAAAACGCACGAATTTTTAGATAAAAGAGCGGAAGAACTGAGTGTTTCAGACTTTATTGCCTTCACTCAACTTTGGAAAGAAAACCAATAACTTTCATCACACTAAAAAAATAAAAGCCTTTCAAAAATTTGAAAGGCTTTTTAATTATTTTAAATATTGTTATTCCCTGTTTTTCAACATAATCCATCCAGAGCTGTTCATCTGTACTTTTGATTTTGGATACTGGAAGTTAAATTTATACCAATACGTTGAAGTTGGTAATCTTTTTCCTCCTACAGTACCATTCCAAACTGGGTTTTGTTTTGTAAATCTAAAGATTTCAACACCATATCTGTCATACACAGAACCTGTAAAGTTATCGAAATCTCCTAAAGCTTTAAGATCTAGAACATCATTCACACCATCCTGGTTCGGAGTAATGATATTATTAATATGTAATGTAAAGAAGTCTACCGCGTTTTGACAGCTTTTTCCCTGCGTTCTTACCTGAACCGTATAGTTTGTATTATCAGTTAATCCACTGAATACATTTGAAGTCTGCCAGTTAATTCCGTCAATAGAATATTCTAATACTGTAGGAATATTATTAATCGGAGGATTATTTGCAGTTACGGTCAGCGTATTATTGTTATCATAGTTCAGAGCTGTAATGAAAGGAGAGGCTGCTGCCAATACTTTTGCACTAAATTTTCTCTTACAATATCCGTTATCAATAGTAACCGAATAAATTCCTAATTTATCAACACTTATGGTTTGTGTAGATTCACCTGTACTCCACAGATACTTATAATTCGGACCTGTTCCAGCATCTAAAGTAACTCTATCTCCGATACAAGTTTCAACATCTTTTAAAGCTGTAACAATAGCAGGAACCACTTCTACAGTAACTGTTGCCGGTTTTACAGAAACGCAACCTTTAACACCTACTGCATATACTTGAAATGTAGTTGTATGATCTAATGTCACAGTCTGAGTACCTCCTGTACCTGAAAAATTACTCCATTGATAAGTAGTTCCTCCTGTTGCTGTTAAATCTACTGAATCTCCAGGGCAAATTTTCAATTTTGTAGACATTAAAGTCACCGTAGGTGTTGTTTCTTTGGCAAGTGTCAACTTCACCATTTTACTACAGAAGCCTCCATTTGAAACTACAACATACAGAATTTGTCCATCAGTACCATTAAAATGATAAGGATCCTGAATATAGTTATTATTTTGAGCGACAGCATCCGTTTGATTTACATAAAAACGGAATACCGCTCCCGGTGTATTGCTAATCAATGGTTTTGAGAAATTTAAATCAAAATCAGGAACATCAGGAGTTGCACAATGAAGTAAAGTAGCATCCTGAGCAGAAGGTGTTGTTCCTCCATTAATAACAATAGAAGCTGTTCCCGGACAAGGACTTCCCGGATAAGATACTTCAACAGTATATGTTCCCGGTAGAATTGCTGTAATAGAGTTTGTAGTAGCTCCAGGTATTACAGTCGTAGTGGTACCATTATTATAATACCATTTATAGTTGACATTAGGATCACTTACAGAAGCAGTAATCACCTGAGGTTCATTATCACAAACATTAATTTCTTCAGGTAATGTAGCTCCACTTGGATCTAACAATTCTACCCCAATATTAAATGATCCTCCTTCCAAGAAAACAGCAGAGTCAAATGCGGTATCACCTGCATCAGCAATTACCATTTTAAAGTGATAAGCCTGCCCTGCTACTACTGTTGCAGTTGCCGTTAAAGGAACTGTTCTTCCGTTAAAGTTGGTTTCGATATTAGTGGTATTATAGCCTCCAAAAAATGCAGCGTTCATAGCAGCACAACCTAATGGTCCACCAGCAAATGTTGTTGCCGGACGAATATTAGTAACACTTACCGGACCCGCACTCCCCGGAAGAACCGCCATGTTTTGATATGGTCCTCCTGCAATAGGTTTAAGTAGTAATGCAAACGCATCTGAGAAACTACAAGGGTAAGTACCTGTATATTCTTCAGAAGCAAAAAGATAATTAAATTTTACCTGTGAAGAAGTCGGAACAAAATCAAATTCCAAAATTACAGCATCCTTCAATGGTTTAGTCGGGTTTGTGGCTGCTACTAGATCAGGATCACTATTTGTCCCTACGATATCACTTAAGGCACTGTTTACATCAACATAATCATTTCCTGTACGCTTTGCCTTGCCAGTTACCAATACAATCCCGTCTTTAAAAGGAAAGCTGGTCGTTCCTCTATTAAAGTATCCCCACGCTCTGTCATCGTTAGTTGCAGGCAAATTAGGGCTTACCTGCACATTTGAAACTTGAGGGGTAACACAAGAGTTCGTTCCGGAAGATATCAATACATCCTTAACCAATTGAGTAATATTAAAACTAGACTCAGTATACGTTGGTGTATTAACATCAATAAATGCCCCTTGCTTTTTGGCCAAGCTAGTATTAGGTTTCGGAACCTTTCGTGTCTGGTCAGTTTGTGAAAACACAAGATTTGTTGATAAAATAAAAGATAAAGCTAATAGATATCTCTTCATAATATTATTTGTTTAAACAAATTTAATTTATTTTTAAATATATGACACACATTTATCCATTTTTATATAAAAAAAATAGCCTCCATTAATATGAAGACTATTTTCGATAATTTTAATTTCTATTTTTAAGTAAAATCCAGCCACTTCGCTGTTCTAGCTTTTTGCTTGCCGGATTTTCCCATTGCACTCTATACCAATAAGTACCAGTAGGAACGTTCATATTTTTGATATTTCCATTCCAAATTGTGTTGGACTTATCTGCTTTAAATACTTGTGCACCATATCTATCAAATATAGAGGCTGCAAAATTATTATAACCACTTATTCCAGAGAAATCTATTCCATCATTTATACCGTCCTGATTCGGAGTAATAGCATTATTAACAACAAATGTAAAGAACTCTAAAGGCGTGTTACATTTTGCATCTTTTATTCTTACTCTTAAATTATAGTTCGTGTTTTTTAAAACATTGATAAATATATTGGAAGTCTGCCAAGTTACTCCTCCATCGATAGAATATTCTAATGCTCCACCCGTAGGATTGGTTGCTGATATCGTAAGAGTTCCATTATTATAGACAACATTAGTAAATTGCGGCAGATCCGGATTATACAAATGAGCAGTAAAGATTTTTGAACAAGTTCCATTACTGATTTCAACAGTATAAGTACCCGGTATATTCGTTGTCATCGTTTGAGTAGTCACACCTGTACTCCATAAATAAGTATAATTTGGACCAGATCCTGCATCAAAAATGCCGGAATCTCCTGCACAAGCGTATACATCTTCTAAAGTAGAAACAATTGCCGGAACAACCTCTATTGTGATCGTCGCAGGATTTACAGATGAACATCCGTTTCCTCCTAAAGCATATACTGTATAAGTTGTTGTAGTTTGTGGTGTAACAACTTGAGTATTTCCAGTTCCTGGTAAACCTATCCAGTTATAAGTCACTCCACCAGTTGCCAATAAAGTCACAGGCTCTCCTGCACATATTTTTGATTTTGAGGCTGATATTCCTGCCGTAGGAGGCCCTACAACCACCGTAACAGATGCCTGGTTCTGAGAAATACAACCATTTGCTCCTACTGCAAATACAGTATAAGTCGTTGTTGTTGCCGGCGAAACAGTTTGAGTACTTCCGTTCCCTGTCAAACCATTTCCCCAATTATAGGTAGCACCGCCCGTTGCAGTAAGTGTTACCGATTCTCCCGGACATATCTGAGCCACAGATGATGTCACATTCGCAACCGGCGCAACTTTATCTTCTGTTACCGTAACATTGGCGGTATAAGTACAATTTAAATTGCCAGGTTGTGAAGTATTTGAAACCGTTAATGTATATACTCCTCCAGCATTTACAACCGGAGTTAACGTATTTGCCCCTGAAACGATATTTCCACCTGTAGTCGTCCATGCAATAGTAGATCCTGTCGGAATCACCGAAGATGAAGCATTCAAAGTAATCTGCGCTACTGTACAAGTAATATTCTGAGGTGCTGCAATCGTTAAAGTGGTTACCTGGCTTTTTAATAATAATAAATTAACCACATAGCTACATCCTCCATTTTTAACCAACACATAGATTGTTTGGTTTCCTGCACTTGGAAAAGCCGTAGGAGTAACAATGGTATTAGCATTCCCGGCAATGGCATCAGCCTGATTTATATAATAGGCAAAAGTAACACCAGTTACCGTAGATGTTATCTGAGTTTGTGCTGAAGTTAAGTCATAAGTAATATTTCCCGGTTGATAGCATTTAATTAATGTTGCATTTTGCACTGTTATAGGCTGGGAAACTTCAATGGTGATCGTCGCAGGAGTTTGTGAAGCACATCCATTTGCACCAATTGCATTTACCGTATAAGTCGTTGTTGTTGTTGGTGCTACAATTTGGGTATTTCCTGTTCCAGGCAAACCAGTCCATGTATAAGTAGCTCCTCCTCCGGCTGTTAAGGTCACACTTTCACCAGCACATATTAATACTTTTGAAGCGGTTAAAGTTGTTGTAGGTGGCGCACTATTCCCAGTTACCGTTACATTAGCTACAGAGGTACATGTCACATTATCCGGAGCAAATATATTAGAAATAGTCAATGTATACACTCCAGCTGCACTTACAACCGGAGATAGCGTATTACCTCCTGAAACGATTGTTCCTCCTGTAGTCGTCCAGCTAAATGTTGATCCTGTTGGATAAGTAGAGGCTGATCCGTTCAACGTAATCTGAGGTGTCGCGCAAGTTAATGCTGCAGGTGGGGCAATCGTAGCAACGATCTGTGCCGCTTTTACCAATTGCAACTGAGCCACTTTTGAACAGAAACCGTTTTTAACCAATACATAAATTGTTTGTCCTCCTGCACTGGAAAATGAGGTAGGAGTAGGTATTGTATTTCCGTTTCCTGCATTAGCATCGGCAAGGTTTAAATAATATGAAAAAGTAGCTCCGGCCGTTGTACTTATAGAAGGTTGGGCAGAAGTTAAGTCGTAATTGATATTTCCTGCTGCATAACAAGCCGTTAAAGTAGCATTCTGAACGGTAGGTGAAGTTCCACCGACAATTGTTACAGTTGCAGTTCCGGGACACGTATTTCCAGGAACCAGTACTTCTACTTTGTATATTCCGGGTTGTGTTGCCGTATAGGAGCTTGAAGTTGCTCCAGGAATAATATTATTATTTAAATACCATTGGTAAGTTGCATTCGGATTCTGAACAGAAGCATTGAATACTTGTGGTTGATTATCACATACATTAATTGAAGCCGGCAATTGAACACCTGCAGGATCTAAAATTTGCACTCCTATATCAAATGATCCAGCTTCCAAATATACAGATGAATCATACGAACCATCATCCCAATCTGCCAACACCATTTTAAAATGATAGGATTGTCCGGGAACAACAGTTGCTTTTGCTGTTAAAGGAATTGTTCTTCCGTTAAAGTTGGTTTCTATTCCGGCAGTATTATATCCTGCAAAATAAGCAGCATTTAATGGTCCACAGCTAAGAGGAGCACCACTGAATTGATTAGCAGGACGAATATTTTTAACACTTACAGGACCTGCCGTTCCTGGCAAAATAGCCATATTGGTGTAAGTAGAACCTGGTGTATTTGGTTTCAACAATAAGGCAAAACCATCTGTAAATGAACATGGGTAATCATCTGAATATTCTTCAGAAGCAAAAATATATCTAAAGGTAACTTCATTAGAAGTGGGTACAAAATCAAATTCTATATACGTTGCATCATAATAGTTATTAACAACCCCTAAAGCTGTAGACAAGTCTGTATCTCCCGTTGTAGAATACGTATTACTTAAGGTACCCGGAATAAAAGAATTCCCTGCGTTTCTTGCATATCCTGTAGACAATACAATTCCTTTCGTAAAAGGGAAAGCCGTTGTTCCTTTATTGAAAAAGCCCCATGTTCTGTTTTGGTTAGAAACAGATAAATTCGGAGTAACGGTAACGTTTGTTATATTGGCAGAAGTACATGATGTTCCCCCTTTTATAAGTACATCTTTAATTAATTGGGCAATATCATAGTTTGATTCAGGGTAAGCGCTTGTATTTACATCAATAAAAGCCCCTGTTTTCATACTTTGGGAAGTAGGCATAGCAGTAATTCCTGTTCTCCCTTTTTTTTGAGAAAACATAAAATTATTACTTATAAGCACTAAAAACAAAGCAAAAAATAGACTTCTTGTCCTCGTATTTAACATTTTACAATCTTTTAAACAAAAATAACACTTTTTTTGGTTAAAATTTAAATTTGGTTTACTTATAATACAAGATATTTAATTTGACATCATTATTTATTATTAAAAAACAAACAAGGCTGATTTTTTCAGCCTTGTTTGTTTTTTACCTATGTATTTTATAATTATTCAATATTTTTCAATAGAATCCAACCTGTTTTTACAACGATCTGTTTGGTTGCAGGATCTTCGAAAGTTACCTGATACCAATAAGAAGCTGTAGGAAGTTTTTTACCTTGGAATAAGCCATCCCAATACGGACGTACTTTTTCAGCTTTGTAAACTTCTCTTCCGTATCTATCTGAAATTACTGCTTTAAAGCTATTATATTTACTAACCCCTCTAAAGTCAATCATATCATTCACATTATCCCCATTTGGAGTAATTACATTCTTCATGATGAATGTAAAATATTCTAACACTCCAACACAGCTTGTTTTTTTAACTCTTACTCTGATAGAAACAACTATATTTTTAGGAATATTTGTAAATACATTAGAGTTTTGCCAAGTCACTCCGTTATCTGCAGAATATTCTAATGGTCCGTTACTTGGATTACTTGCTGTAACAACTAATACACCACTTTCATTATAATCTACTTTGATAATTTCAGGAATGATTGCTTTGATAACTTCTGTCTTGTATACGCTTGTACAAACACCATTATCTATGATTACCGAGTACGTTCCCGGCGTAGCTACGGAGAGAGTTTGTGTTGTAGCACCCGTATTCCAAAGGTAAGTATAATTAGGACCTGCACCAGCATCTAAGGTAATCTGATCACCTGTACAAATCATACCTCCAGATAAATTTGAAACAATAGCCGGAACGACTTCTACCGTAACAGTAGCCGGTTGTAAAGACTTACAGCCCTGTGCTCCGATTGCATATACAGAATAGGTTGTAGTTTGTTTTGGAGAAACCAATTGCACCGGTGCTGTTCCGGTTAAACCGCTTACCCATTGATAAGTAACTCCGTTAGAAGCTGTCAACATAACTGTTTCTCCTACACATATTTTTGTATCTGAAGCAACTAACTGAGCAACAGGAGTCGCTTCTTTTCTCAAGGTTAAAGTAACCATTTTACTACAGAAAGCTCCGTTTGACACTACAACATATAAGACTTGTCCATCTGTACCGTTGTAACTTGGCAAATTGGCATCAGGAATATAATTAGCATTTTGCGCTACTGCATCCGCCTGATTTACATAAAAACGGAAAACAGCTCCTGTTGTTGTACTTATCTGAGGTTTAGCATCATTTAAATTAAAAGTACTTACTGTTGGTGTAGTACAAAGTTTCAACGTTGCATTTTGTGCTGTCGGAGTTGTTCCTCCTACGATCGTCACTTTTGCTTCAACCGGGCAAGTATTCCCAGGGATCGTAACTTTAACGGTATAAACACCTGGTGATGTCGCAATATACGTTGGGCTTGTTGCACCTGGTATCAATACTCCGTCCTTATACCATTGATAGGTAGCACCTGTAATACCAGAAACCTGAGCCACTAAAGTCTGAGGAGCATTATCACATACATTCATCGTTGCTGGTAATGCAACCCCATTACTATCAACAAGTTTAATTCCTATATCAAAAGATCCCCCTTCAAGAAATACCGCAGAATCAAATGAAGGATCAGAAGCATCTGCCAAAACCATTTTAAAATGATAAGATTGCCCCGGAATTACAGTTGCTGTAGCCGTTAAAGGAATTGTTCTTCCATTAAAGTTGGTTTCAATATTTGGAGTAGGATTTAGTCCTCCAAAATACATCTCGTTAATAGGACCACAAGAAAAACTTGAAGGTACAATATTAGTAACACTTACAGGTCCTGCTCCTCCAGGAAGAACAGCCATATTTGTATAGGTAGATCCCGGTGTATTAGGTTTTAGCAATAAAGCAAAACCATCTGAAAATACTCCGCATGGAAAACTTGATGTGTATTCTTCAGATGCAAAAAGATAATTAAATTTTATTTGCGTACTTGTAGGAACGAAATCGAACTCAATAAAAACAGCATCCCTAAGAGCTGCTAAAGGTGAAATAGCAGCTACTAGATCAGCATCGGTCTCAGTAGTTCCTGATACAGGATCACTTAATCCACCTTCACTTACATTCCCTGCTCTTCTGGCTTTACCGGTCACTAAAACGATACCGTCCTTAAAAGGGAAATTAGTAGTCCCTTTATTAAAATATCCCCAAGCTCTATCTGTATTTGTAACAAGATGGTTTGGAGTAACCGTCACATTCGAAACATTTGCACCACTGCTGCAACTTGAAGTTCCGGCAATCAGAACATTTTTTACAAGTTGTTCAATAGTATAGTTAGAAGCTGGGTAAGGAGCAACATTTACATCAATAAATGTTCCTGCCTTAGCTGTTCCTTTTGGAGCTGCCTTTTCTGTAGTAACTCGGCTAACACTTTTATTTTGTCCAAATATTGATCCGGAAACCAAAAGCAATACTAAAAAGAAGAAGTAATGTTTTAATCTATATTTTAACATTTTATAATTGTTTGTTCAAAAATACTACTTTTTACAATTAAAAAACCACTTTAATCTAGATAATTAACAACAATATCTCATTTTATTTCAATTATAACTCCTCTCCAATTTTGCTTTAATTTTAAAACAAAAAAGACTAATCTACAATTAGCCTTTTTAACAAATATATTATTTACAGTTATAACAGATTAGTATAAAATTAATCTTTTTTAAGTTCATCAATCATATCCTGAAGTTCTTGTATTTTATCTTTTAAAGATTTGATTTGATTTTTATTTGAGTTAACATTACTTTTCAACATCACCGCTTTGGCTCTTTCACTGTGATCTTCCTCATCTTCCTCCTCGTTAATTTCTTCAATATCTTCCTGAATATCTTCAATATCTTCATTAATCTCCTCTATATCCTCGCTGATCTCTTCAATATCTTCACTGATTTCTTCAATGTCTTCCTGGATATCTTCAATATCTTCCTGAATATCTTCAATTTTTTCGTGACTTTTATTAACGGACATCTGGATGAAAATCGCAAGGTAAATAGCTTCTAAAGAAACTACTGTAGTAAGAATAAGAAGCATTTTATCAAATTCTACAATATGCAATATGGGAAGAAGAAAGGAAATAATAAAAAACAAGGTATGTACAATGAGGGACGGAATAGAACCAATCCACCAGGTAATTCCGTTGGCAATTTTCTCTAAAAACTCGGCTCTTTCATTATATTTTTTCATCCTCTTTTATTTTTATATAAGTTCTTTTGTAACTCCTAATCCGAAAAGTGCAAAATCATATTTTGCAGGATCTTTATCATCAAACTTACGGATGGCAACATCCAGTTCTTCAACGGTCTTCCAATCGTCCTGCGTTCTTACCACCAAACCTAATTTTCTGGATATATTTCCGGTATGTACATCCAAAGGAATTGATAAGAATCTTTGATCTACATTTTCCCAGATTCCGAAATCGACTCCACGTTTATCTTTACGAACCATCCATCGAAGAAACATGATGATTCTTTTCGTGGAAGAATTCTTGTAAGGTGAGCTTACGTGTTTGTGACTCCTGTGTTTTTCCGTTCCTAAAAATTGACTTCTGAATCTTTCAATAGCATGCTGAAAATTAATTTCTGAATCCTTTGTTATAAATAAATTTTCCAGACTTTCGTTTTCTCTGTAAATTCTCTGGAATTGCCTGATAAAATATCCAAAATCTTCTCCATTAAAGGTACGGTGAATACTTTTATCCTGAAGAGCTTTCAGTTCTTCTTCAGAATGATTCATTACAAAATCATAGGGCGAATTCCCCATAATATCCAGCATTTTTTCAGCCGATTTGATGATCGCTTTTCTGTTTCCCCAAGAAATCGTAGCTGCCAAAAACCCGGCAATCTCAATATCCTGTTGCAAAGAAAAACGGTGCGGAATCTGAATGGGATCATTTTCAATAAAATCAACCTGATTATACTGATCCGCTTTTTCATCAAGAAAAATTTTCAATTCTTCAAAACCTAATGTCATCCTCTTAAATTTTCACAGCTTCCAAAGCCTTTGGTAAAAACGAATTGGCAAAAACAGTTCTTGCTTCGTCTGTAAACACCGTCAAATCTCCATATCGATTAGAAAAATGCCCCAAAATCAATTTTCCAACATCTGCTTTCTGAGCAATGATTGCCGCTTCCAAAGCAGTTGAATGCCCTGTATAATCTGCCATTTCTTTCAAATCATGCAAAAATGTAGATTCATGATATAAAACCGTTACATTTTTAATGATCGGAATCACACTCTCCAAATATCTCGTATCACTACAAAAAGCATAAGAAACAGATGGAGCCGGAGCAATCGTTAAGACTTCATTTTTTAGCACATATCCATCACTCAATACAAAGTCTTTTCCTGCTTTTAAATTATGATAATCACAGGTTTCAATCTCACTGTATTTTGCAATCTCCTTCATGTTGAGATGTCTGTCTTTTGGTTTTTCCTTAAAAAGATAGCCATTGCAATAAATCCTGTGATCCAACGGAATAGTATAGACTTCTACTCTATTATCTTCATAAATTTTCTCAGAAATATCCTTATCCAGCTCATGATACACCACTTCAAATCCTCTATGCGTTTCTGTAATGGAAAAAATAGTTTCCAGCATATTTTTGATTCCTTTGGGACCATAAACATGTAAGGGAACTTCTCTTCCCAACAAACGGAATGACGCAATAAGTCCGGGCAAACCGAAACAATGATCACCATGAAGATGGGAAATGAATATATGATTGATCTTCGAAAACCTTGCTTTAGCCTTTCTCAGCTGAACCTGTGTTCCTTCACCACAATCGATCAGGAAATTTCTTTCCTCCATTTCCAACAACTGGGCAGTCGGCGAAGTATTCACTGTAGGTATCGCTGAATTAAAACCTAATATCGTTAAATAAGTACTCAATTTAATAGTGTATTATAGCGACAAATGTACGGATTTAGGTTAAGATTAAGGTTTAGAATACAATTAAAATGAATTTCAAAAATGAATACAAAAACTAGAATTCAACATTCATTCAAATAGATCTTAAAACCTTGTTAATGTAAACTTTAAGCACATTCCTTAATCTTAACTTCAACCTCAATTTTATTCTTTCACTTTCAAGAAATCCAGAAACAAATCAAGCGCTTGTTTTCTATGACTGATTTTATTTTTTGCTTCAGGCTCCATTTCTGCAAAGGTCATCTCATATCCTTCAGGCACAAAAATAGGATCATATCCAAACCCTTTAAAACCTTTATTTTCTTTCAGGAGGTTTCCATGTACTCTTCCATCAAAATACTGAGCTCCGTTTTCATCATAATAACATAAAACTGTGATGAAATAAGCTTTTCTATTCTCAACACCTTCCATTTCACTCAATACTTTTTCAATATTTTTAGCGAAATCATGATCTCCAGCATAACGCGCAGAAAAAATCCCTGGTCTTCCGTTTAAAGATTCAACCACCAAACCACTGTCGTCACCCAGACTCGGAATTCCGGTTTTTTCAAAACAGTATTTAGCTTTAATCAAAGCATTCGCATTGAAAGAGTCTCCATCTTCAATAATTTCGTCGTGAATATCATAATCTGTAAGACTTTTTACGGCAAATTCACTTCCTAAAATCTGCTGAATTTCTTCTTTTTTATGTATGTTGTGTGTTGCTACTAATAATTCCATTTTTTATTTTTTTACAAAGAAACTTACAATTAAAGAAATAACCGAACAGAAAACAAAAATTAATGCTATTAAGTATAATAAAATAACTCTTGGATTTACATGTTCATCTTTTCCTATTGCAATTTCTTTTATATTATTATTTTTTGAATAAGATATTAAGGTATAGTCATCATCCTTATCGAGATTAAATTCAGAATATGAATTATATTTCTTATTTCCTAATTCGAAACTACTTGTTGTAAATATCAAATCTGTTTTTATGGTATCAGGAAATTTTCTGATTATTTTATTTTGTGAATTTTTCAATTCAAAATAATAATTCCTGTGCTTTGATTCATTTTCATCATTAATAAAATAAACAGTATAAGATCCTTTAGTCAAAGTTAATTCAGACTTTCCCGGAATTTTTATTTCTTTAAAATCAAATTTAAAAGACGTGAACGTTAACAAAAATAATAGCAAAGAACACAACAAAAGTACTCCAGAAAGAATTCTAAACCTTTTTCTCATAAGCTTACATTTCCGAATAATGCACCTTATTTTTGTTCGTAAAAAGGTAATAAAAGAGTGAGAAAAGGATCATTCCAATGACGAGTATCACCCATTCGGAAACTTTAAAAGCATCCGCAAAACTTTCACTTTTGGTATAAAATATTAAAATTGAAGAGCATAAATTATTAAAAGCGTGTAAAAGCATGGGAAGCAGTAATGATTTTGTCTTATAATACACCAAACCCAACACACAACCCAATAAAACCGCTCCTACAAACTGCCACGGATTGGCGTGAACCAGCCCAAAAACTATAGACGCAAAAAGAATGGCTTTCCACGGTTCAACACCTTTATTAATTAAGCCTTTCTGAATAATTCCTCTGAAAATAATCTCTTCAAAAATAGGCGCCATCACAACCGCAGTAATCAACATAATAACAGGGTCATCAGTAAGTTGCCCCATTAATCGTTCAAAAAATTTATAATATTCTCCAAAAAACGGTCCTGTCGTCGGAATCTGTGCCGTGATAAATTCTCCTATAAACATCATCCCGATCATCATAGGAAAAATCAGAAGATAAGTATAAAAATTAGTGGGCGAAAAATTAAAACTCAGCTTTTTCTGAGTTGTAGGTCTTACAATAAAAAAATCAAAAGCTGCAATGATCGGAACAAAAACCACCGCATTGCCTATCATCATAAACCAACCTTCATTCTGAATACTTCCTCCATATATAACAGTCCAAAGCACACTTGCGAACCCAACGATAATGCTTCCAAAAATATAACCTCCCAACAAAACAAGCCCACCCAACCATGTGAATGTATATTTCGGATATTTGCTAACTTCCATTATTTTACTCTTACTAATTGAAAAACAAAGATAATTGATTTTCTACTAAACAATCTTAATACATAAAAAATTCAGTAGACTTCGGGAAAAATTTACGCCTTATAAACTAAACCTCCCCCTAAAACGTTATTCAACAAAATTAATACGATGAAAAAAAACTTACTTCTAATTTTCTTTTTATTCTTCACTTTAAAAATATTCGCTTGTAGATGTAGCTCAGAAAATATTGTTCAAGAATATCTTGACGCTGACTTTGTAGGAGTTATAACTATAACAAAAACTTTTGATGAAAACATTTTAAAATACAAATCAGGAAGTGAAAATTATTTTTATAAAGCTGAAATGAACTTTGATAAAATAATAAAAGGCAAAAAACTAAATTTCTTAAATGTATTTGGAATAATAAGTGACAAGAAAGATTTCTATCAAGGCTGTTCATTATATCTCAAACCCGGAGAAAAATATTTTGTGATTCTTAAAAAAAATCAAAATAATGAATATTGGATAAGCTCATGCAGTAGAATCATTCGCTTAAGTTATCATAATTTAATTAATGAAGAAAATAGACTAATAAATAGTTATACCAAACTTTTTGAAAACATAGAAAAATATAAAAATCAATTTTCAAATTTGAAATTCGAAGATTTTTATGATTCTTCAGAAACACGCATGACGTACCCTTATACACCACATACAGATTTTATAAAATTAAATATTTCTAATCCCTATGATAGAATTGGTATATATAAAGTGCTCACTAATAAAGATTTGAAAATAAAAAAAATAATTCCCATTAAACAAGTCGGTGAAAAAGATATAGAAATTGAAAATTTAATCCTCAAAAATTTACAACTTTATAAATATGGAAAACGTAATAACAAATCCAATAAAAGTTTGCTCTTATTATATTTTGATGATTTGGCCCCTTTAGAATTTTAGCTTATCCTTAAATTAAAAGATTGTAACACTGTAGCTGAATTAAGTTTAAGTTTTGCTGCATAACTTTTGTGACTTTTGTGGTTACCATAAATTCAATTTTCAGAATTCGACAAAATTCACGATTTTTGCAACTTCAAAATACGATATGTCAGACTTAATCAAAGAAATAGAAAAAAGAAAAACCTTCGGGATTATCTCTCACCCCGATGCCGGAAAAACCACCCTTACGGAAAAGTTACTACTTTTCGGAGGTGCGATTCAGGAAGCGGGTGCGGTGAAATCCAATAAAATAAAAAAAGGAGCCACCTCCGATTTCATGGAAATTGAAAGACAGAGAGGAATCTCCGTAGCAACTTCCGTGTTGGCTTTTGAATACAGAGATCACAAAATCAACATTTTGGATACTCCGGGTCACAAGGATTTCGCAGAAGATACGTACAGAACTTTAACTGCCGTAGATTCCGTAATCGTTGTCATCGACGTTGCAAAAGGGGTTGAGGAACAGACCGAAAAATTGGTTAAGGTTTGTAGAATGAGAAATATCCCAATGTTGGTTTTCATTAATAAGCTTGACCGTGAAGGTAAAGATGCTTTTGATTTGCTGGATGAAGTTGAGCAGAAATTAGGATTAACTGTATGTCCACTTTCTTTACCAATTGGTATGGGAAGTGATTTCCAGGGAATTTATAATATTTGGGAAAACAATATTCAGTTATTCCTGGAAGAGAAAAAACAGAAAGTTGGTGATTCTATTAAGTTTAATGATATTAATGACACGTCAATTGATGAAGTAATCGGTGAAAAAGCTGCAGCAACATTAAGAGAAGAGCTGGATTTAATTCAGTCTGTTTACCCAGAATTTAATCGTGAAGATTATATGAAAGGAGATCTTCAACCTGTTTTCTTTGGTTCTGCTTTGAATAATTTTGGGGTTCGTGAATTGTTGGATGCTTTCATCGATATTGCACCGATGCCACAACCGAAAGAAAGTGATACTCGTCTGGTAAAGCCTGAAGAAAGTACTTTCACAGGATTTGTTTTCAAAATCCATGCGAATATGGATCCGAAGCACAGAGACAGATTGGCTTTCGTTAAAATTGTTTCGGGAACATTCAAAAGAAATGAAAATTACTTATTGGTAAGAGAAGGTAAGAAAATGAAATTCTCTTCACCCAACGCATTCTTCGCCGATAAAAAAGAAGTGGTGGACGAAAGTTTCCCTGGAGATATCGTCGGACTTCACGATACGGGAAGTTTCAGAATTGGTGATACATTGACAGGTGGTGAAAAATTGAGTTTCAAAGGAATTCCAAGCTTCTCTCCGGAACATTTCAGATATATTAATAATAACGATCCGTTAAAAGCTAAGCAATTGGCAAAAGGTATCGATCAGTTGATGGATGAGGGTGTTGCACAGTTATTTACGCTTGAAATGAACAACAGAAAGATCATCGGAACAGTTGGTGCACTTCAGTATGAGGTTATTCAGTACCGTTTGGAGCATGAATACGGTGCGAAATGTACCTATGAACCTCTTTCCATGCACAAAGCTTGTTGGGTAGAAGCTGATGAAAAATCAGACGAGTTCAAGGAGTTTGCAAGATTGAAACAGAGATTCTTAGCAAGAGATAAATACAACCAATTGGTTTTCCTTGCCGATTCTTCTTTCACGATTCACATGACCCAGGAGAAATTCCCGAATGTGAAGCTGCATTTTATTAGTGAATTTCAGAATAGCTAATCCATAGTAAAATCTAGATATCAAATCCGTGAAGTTTTTCACGGATTTTTTTATTTCATTCTGAAAAACAAATATTCTATTCAGAAAAAACTTTGTAAAACGCTTTGTAAAACAAATACAAAACACTGAATATAAAACAGATACAAATTTACCACATGAATACATTTCATTTACAATCTTTACAAGAGCTGCCCTCCTAATTTTACCTCATCGAAAAAATTAATATTATGAAAAAATTCATCTTACTGGTTGCTGTATCAAGCACGTTTATCATGTGTAAAAAAGGAGAATCTACAGTATCAAAACTGGAAAATGCAGCTAACTCTGCGGACAGCACAATTTCTGCAGCTTCTGAAAAAATTAATGAAATTAATACTACGGCCAATGCAGCACTGGACTCTGCTGATATTAAGATCAAAGATTTTGAAAATGCGAAAGAAAAGGTAAAAGATCAGTTTGAAAATACTTCAAAATTGGTAGATTCTCTTTCTGATAAAATTTCATCAGCAAAGTTAGAATCAAAAAAAGGGAAAAAAGATTCTGTAAAAAAAGAGGAGAAAATTGTAGTGAATGTTCCTGCTCCTAAAGTCATTAAAGAAACCAAAATCATTTATAAAGACAAACCTAAAACGGAAAACTACGAATTGAATGTTCCGAAAAATAAAATGGTAAAAACTGGAGTATTGGAACTTACTGTAAATGATGCTGAAGTTGCCAGGGAAATCGTAAAGGAAGAAGTGAAAAAATATGATGGTTTTATAAAAAGTGAAAACACTTCATTAAACAACAACGAAAAGAAAATTGCTTATTTAAAGGTGAAAGTTCCCATTCAAAAATTTGAATATCTGATAGAGGATCTCAGTTATAATATTGGTACGGTTGAAAACAAGGGCATTGAAGTTTCAGGACAGGATTTTGTTCAGAATACCATGTGTGAAGTTGATATTACCCTGTACGGAAAAGAAGGCAGCTATACTGAAAACAAAGAACCAGAAACATTCGGAGGAAAAACTTTTGCCGCAATTTCTTCCGGTTGGGATGTGATCATGTCTATTTTCTTATTTATCCTTCCGTTGTGGCCTCTATTTTTAATTATGGGTATTGGATATTATTTTTACAAAAAGAGAAACAAAAACACTCCAAATAACGATTCTAACTAAATTGTAAATCCATCTTTCATGATGGATTTTTTTAATTTTATTTTAATCCTGTTTCTAGCTCTAAATAATAAGTTCTTCTTAAATTTATATATCATTTAGCTGATGATTCATTCCGGAAAAGTAAAATAATATATAATTAATATTGTGGTTCGTGTGTACGTAAAAAGGCTCTCAAATTGAGAGCCTTTTACTATTTCAATATATAATTAAGCAATTACTTTGCAATGCTTCTTGAAATAACGATCTTCTGGATTTCAGAAGTTCCTTCATAGATCTGAGTGATTTTTGCATCTCTCATTAATCTTTCTACGTGATATTCTTTCACATATCCATATCCACCATGAATTTGTACAGCTTCAATAGTTGTATCCATTGCTACCTGAGAAGCATATAGTTTTGCCATTGCTCCACTTTCAGAAATATCTTTACCAGCATCTTTCTCACAAGCAGCCTTGAAGCAAAGCATTCTTGCCGCCGTGATCTGAGTTGCCATATCTGCCAATTTAAAGGCAATTGCCTGGTGGTTGATAATTTCAGTTTTGAAAGCTTTTCTTGTCTTAGCATATTTCAACGCCAATTCGTAAGCTCCTGAAGCGATACCTAAAGCCTGAGAAGCAATACCGATTCTTCCTCCGTTCAAAACAGCCATTGCAAAATTGAATCCGAAACCGTCTTCACCAATTCTGTTTTCTTTCGGTACTTTTACGTTGTTGAAGATCAAAGAATGCGTATCACTTCCTCTGATTCCCAATTTATCTTCTTTCGTTCCGATTTCGAAACCTTCCCATCCTTTTTCAACGATGAAAGCATTGATTCCTTTATGTTTTTTCTCTGGATCAGTTTGTGCGATTACGATATAGTAAGAAGCAGTACCTCCGTTGGTGATCCAGTTTTTGATCCCGTTTAATAAATAATAATCTCCTTTATCTTCTGCAGTTGTTTTCTGAGAAGTAGCATCAGAACCAGCTTCAGGCTCAGACAAAGCAAAAGCTCCGATTACCTGTCCGCTTGCAAGAGGAGTAAGGTATTTCACTTTTTGCTCTTCAGAAGCGAATTTTTCAAGTCCTGCACAAACCAATGAGTTATTTACAGACATTACAACAGCTGCAGAAGCATCAATTTTCGCGATCTCCTCCATTGCCAAAACGTAAGAAACGCTGTCCATTCCTGCACCTCCGTATTTAGGATCTACCATCATACCCAAAAGCCCCATTTCTCCCATTTTCTTTACCTGTTCTGCAGGAAACTTCTGATCGCGGTCTCTTTCGATTACTCCCGGTAATAGTTCGTTTTGAGCAAAATCTCTTGCTGCCTGCTGAATCATCAGCTGTTCTTCTGATAAATTAAAGTCCATAAAAATTGAATAATTAGATGGTCGCTAATTTACACTTTTTGAACAAATCTGAAAATAGAATCACAAATTAGAGTAAATCAAGGAATATGCTTAATTCTTAAATATTCATCATATATAAATTAAGTTTGAATTATTAAATGTATTATGGCATACATTTTATTAATTTCTAATTAATCACTTCCGATTTCCCTAATTAAAAAAAATGCTTATATTTAAGTTTATTAAAATTACACTTAAAGAATCATGACGATCAAGAGATTATTTGACATACCATATCACGCTTTAGAAAAGTTTCCAAAGTCTGATATGTTCGTGACTAAATATCATGGTGAATGGAAAAAAACATCCACACAAGAGTTTATCAATGAAGGAAATAAGATTTCACGCGGGCTTTTAAAACTTGGAATAAAACCGGGAGATAAAATTGCTTTAATCACTACCAATTCCCGCACAGAATGGGCAATAATGGATTTAGGGCTTTCTCAGATAGGCGTTGTTTCCGTACCTGTTTATCCCAGTATTTCACCGGAAGATTATGAATTTATTTTCAATAATGCGGAAATACAGTACTGTTTTGTCTCTGATAAGGATCTTCTGAACAAGGTCATGAAGGTGAAGCACAACATCCCTTCTCTGCAAGGCATTTTCACTTTCGAGAACGTAAGCGGTGCCGCCAACTGGAAAGAAATATTAGACCTGGGTGAAGACGATTCTACCCAGATTGAAGTGGAGGATCTTTCCAAAGCCATTAATACGGATGATTTAGCAACGATAATCTACACCTCAGGAACAACAGGAAAACCAAAAGGAGTAATGTTGACCCACGAAAATATCGTCTCCAACGTTTTAGGTTCTATTCCAAGAATTCCTAGAAAAAGAAGCTTGGATTACAAAGATACAAGAGTATTAAGCTTTTTGCCGATCTGCCATATTTTTGAAAGAATGCTTTTTTACCTTTTCCAATATAATGGTTTCTCCATTTATTTTGCCGAAAGTATTGATAAAATGGGTGAAAACGTAAAAGAAGTGAAACCTCACTACATGAGCGTAGTACCGAGATTGGTAGAAAAAGTATATGATAAAATTTACAATACAGGATCTTCTGCAGGAGGGTTAAAATCAAAAATCTTCTTTTGGGCTCTTAATCTTATCACTAAAAAGAAAACCGTTTCAAAACCTTCAGGTTTACAACAAATCATTGCTGACAAACTTGTTTTCAAAAAATGGAGAGAAGGCTTAGGTGGTGAAATCATTACTTTGGTTTCCGGTTCTGCTGCTTTATCTACAAGATTAAATTTAATGTTTCAGAATGCAGGAATTCCTATTTTGGAAGGTTATGGACTTACGGAAACATCACCTGTAATTTCTGTAAACAGTTTTGATAAAATGAGAATCGGTACTGTAGGACATCCTTTGGATAATTTAAGTGTGAAAATTCAGGAAGATGGAGAAATTACCGTGAAAGGACCTTCTGTATTTAAAGGCTATTTCAAAAACGAAGAAATGACCAAAGAATCCTTTACAAGTGACGGATATTTCAAAACAGGAGATATAGGACATATCGATAGCGATGGCTTCTTACAGATCACTGACCGTAAAAAGGAAATGTTCAAAACTTCCGGAGGTAAATATATTGCTCCTCAAACGATTGAAAACTTAGCAAAAGCTTCAAAATTCATTGAACAGATCATGGTAGTAGGTGACGGCGAAAAAATGCCTTGTGCTTTAATACAACCTGATTTTGAATTTGCCAAAAGCTGGGCAATGAGAAATAATCTAAATTTAGGTTCTACTCCTCAGGAAATTGCTAAAAGCCCAGAGTTAAAGGAAAGAATTGAAAAAGAAATTGACGGCATCAACGAACATCTTGGAAATTGGGAAAAAATCAAGAAAATCGAATTAACTCCTGAAATCTGGAGCATCGATGCAGGACTTTTAACGCCAACCTTGAAATTAAAAAGAAAAGCTATTAAAGAGAAGTTTATTGATCTTTACAATAAGATGTATGAGCATCATGAATAACAATAAAAAACCGCCTCAATTGAGGCGGTTTTTTATTGTAAGAGATCCGATCTTACCTCTTATTTGTCATTCAGAGCGAAGCGTGGAATCTAATATTTTTATTATTAAATTCATTCATGGGCTAGATTCTTACGGAATGACAAACTTTTCGATTATTTTTTAATTAAAGATTGCTTCGTCACTTCGCTCCTCGCAATGACATCAGCAAAATCAAAACAAAAAAGCTGCTTCAAAATTGAAACAGCTTTTATATTTTAAATCGTAATTAAAATTAGAATTTAATTACAGATTTCATTCTTTCGTTTTCTTCCATTACCAATTCGTCATCTACAAGAATTTTTCCTGAATGCTCATCAATAATGATTTTCTTTCTCTGAGCGATTTCCATCTGCTTTTGAGGTGGAATCGTAAAGAATGATCCTTTTGGAGCTCCTCTTTCAAGACCTACTACTGCAAGACCGTTGATAGAGTTTGTTCTGATTCTGTTGTAAGAAGCCAATAATCTGTCATCGATTTTTGCTGCATAATCTTTAGACTGCTCTAATAGATATTCTTCTTCTTTCTGAGTTTCAGAGATAAGACCTTCTAGCTCTTCTTTCTTGAATTTTAAGTGATTTTTTAAATCGTTGATTTTCGCGTTTAATTCACTTAATGTTTCATTTTTATGAGCAATCTTAACTCCGAATTCTTTGATTCTTTTTTCAGAAAGCTGAATTTCAAGATCCTGATATTCAATCTCTTTTCCTAATGCTTCAAACTCTTTATTGTTTCTTACATTATCTTGCTGAGACTTGTATTTTTCAATTAAAGTTTTTGCATGGTTGATTACCTCATGCTTTGTTTTAATCTGATCATCCTGATCTTTAATGTCTGCATGAAATTTATCTGCTCTTTTTTCAAGACCTTCGATCTCAATCTCAAGATCCTCTACTTCGATTGGCAATTCTCCTCTTGTATTTCGGATCTCGTCCAATCTAGAATCAATGATCTGCAAATCGTATAAAGCTCTTAACTTCTCTTCAACTGGAATATCGTTGGTTTTTGCCATATCTTAAATGAAATAATTTACCGGGTTTGTTTTCTCAATAGATTTTAAGATTGCAAATGTACTAAATTTTTGTGAAAAAATTTCAAATAATTGTTGAGTCACAAATTGTTCTGATTCAAAATGTCCTATATCACAAATCAGCATTTTTGATTCTGCCAGGAAAAAATCGTGATATTTTACGTCTCCTGTTAAATAAGCATCACATTTTTTGGATATTGCCGATCGTATTCCACTTGCTCCGGAACCTCCCAAGACCCCTACTCTTTTAATTTTTTTATTATTGAAATCTGAATGACGGATCATTTCCAGATTAAATTTTTCTTTCACAAATTGCAAGAAATCCTTTTCATCCATTGGCTCTTCAAAATCTCCATACATTCCCAATCCTGAATGATGATTCTCATTATCCAAAGTATAGATTTGATACGCCACTTCTTCATAAGGATGAGCAGTTTTCATTGCTGCTACAATCTGACCTTGTTTATAGTCTTCAAAAATGACAGAAATCATATCCTCATCAGCATTTTCTCTGATATTTTGCTGCCCTGAAAACGGGTTTGAACCTTCTACAGGCCTAAAGGTACCGTTTCCGTTGATTGAAAAGCTGCACTCATCATAAAACCCTATATTTCCTGCTCCGGCTGAAAAAAGGGCTTCTTTTACTTTTTCAGAATAGTCTGTCGGAACAAAAACCGTTAATTGTTTTAAGTTATTTTTTTTAGGCTGAAGAATTTTCAAGTCTTTTAATCCTAATTGATTGCAAATTCCTGCATTTACTCCAAGGAAATCATTATCCCAAGCTGTATGAATGGCATAAATGGCAATTTTATTTTCAATAGCTTTTAAAACAGCTCTTTCTACATAGTTTTTGCCCGTTAATGATTTCAATCCTGAAAAAATAATGGGATGAAAACATACAATTAAATTGCAGTTTTTATCTATCGCTTCTTCCACTACATTCTCCAGCGCATCATGACAAACCAGAATCCCGGAAACCTCACGATCCGGAACACCGCATAACAATCCCACATTATCAAAATCTTCTGCCTGATTGATTTGTATTCTTTCTTCAATTTTTGAAATTACAGTTCTTAGCTTCATTAAGTAAATTTTGTTGTTCAACGAAGATATTAATTTTAATAGACTAAAATGAAGTTGTAGCTTATAAATACAAATTTACATTCCTGATAAAAATGAATTTTATAAAAATTACTACAGCGTCAATACTTTCCTACAAAAAGCCGGTTTTCTTTCGAAAACCGGCTCAATACAAACACTTAAAATATATTTGAAACTAATCTTTAAATAAGGATACTCTGGTAAAAGATTCTACAACTGCCGTACAGGTTGTATCTGATTGCATAGACATCAGATATCCTCTTCCAGGGTTCAAACTATCTGCATCTGCAATGGTATAGAAATAGAATGTAAGAACATTCCCTGTTCCACTGGAACCCGCTGGAAGCAGTTGGATTGAAGTAATTTCAAACCCTGAATCAGGATTTCTAAAAGTCGCTTTTACAGATCCTGAAGAATTGGACCCCGGAGTTACCGTAGCAATCAATCTCCATACATGAACCTGCCCATAAATTTCATTTTCACGCCACTTATTTGTTGCGGCCGTATAAATATTGGCTGTTACACCAGGGAACGGAACTGTCGTTTCCGGCCAGCTTGTGGTTGGACTTGGAGCAAACACCAATGGTGTTGCATAGGTTACGGTAACTGCTGCACCGTAAGTATTACCTGAGGGATTTAAACTAAGAGAGGGTTTTACATTTGCGTTTCCAGAATTGATCTTAACGACACCGTCGTTACCAGCCTGAGAATTTGTGGGAACAAATAGCTGTTTCCAAAGCGTACCGTCCCAGAATTGAAACCCCATCGCTGTGGTGTTAAAAATCAAGGTTCCTACGGTAAGATTTGCATTGACAACACCAGTAGGCGGTATTGTTAAAGGATCATTATCTGCAAGATTCGCATTTCTTTCTGTGTCTGAAAGACGAGGTATAAGAATCCCCTTCTGATTAGAAGTAATATCCAACACTGTCGCTCCGTTGGGAGACGTAGTATTAATCCCAACCTGAGCATATATAATACTACATATGAATATTGGAATAAAAGAAGTTAATAATTTTCTCATGATATTAGGTTTTGTTGAATAAAAGTACAAACTATACCCTAAAATATATTAAAAAATAAATTTTTATTTTAAGTATTTTATTCGTATTTTACCTAATATAACGATTTGAAAATCATATAATTACAACAAATAACTCACCTATTTTCGATTAAAAAAATTTTAACATTTTAAAAAATCTTTTAACAGTCGAATCTTTGCTTTATATTTGATAGAAATTATTAACTTTCTTGTGAAATAACAGCCTAAATGGAAAGAGAACACAATCTTATTCCCGAAGACATTCTTTGGAAAAGATTCCTTTATCGAATAATTTATCGTGCCGATACCAAGCTCGGAAAACTGTTCGATATCATATTATTATCATTAATTTTAATAAGTACTGCCATCATCATGATGGAAAGTGTACCTCAACTGGATAAAAAATTCCACTATACCTTTCTCGTCTTTGAATGGATTATTTCATTGCTTTTTACCGCTGAATACTGGTCCAGAATTGCAGTAATAAAAAATAAAAAGCAATATGTTTTTAGTTTCTTCGGAATTATTGATTTTTTGGCGCTTGTTCCGTTTTATCTAAGCTTTTTCTTTCCCATAACCAAGTATTTCCTCATATTCAGAATGCTGAGAATGTTAAGAATTTTTAGAATTTTTAATCTTCTGGATTTCATGAACGATGGTTATCTTATTGTAAAAGCTTTAAAAAACAGTTCCCGGAAGATCTATATTTTCCTTTTATTCCTGATCATTTTTTCAGTAATTGTCGGTTCCTTAATGTTTATGGTGGAAGGTGGAAGACCGGGTTTTGAAACCATTCCACAATCTATTTACTGGGCAGTGGTAACGGTAACTACCGTCGGATACGGAGACGTCTCTCCTATTACGCCTATGGGAAAATTCTTTGCTGTAATTTTAATGCTGGCCGGTTATTCCATTATCGCTGTTCCTACAGGGATTGTAACCGCCGAAATGCGTAATAAAAGACAAAATCTGGAAAAGATCTGTGAGCAATGCGGAAATGATGATATTGATGATGATGCCAGATACTGTAAACAGTGTGGCAAGAAATTAGCTTAGGTTACTATATCATTCAATCTATTAACCAAATACCACAAAGTCATGGAACCAAAAAAGAAAAATAAACCCAACAGTTTAGTCATTATTCTTTTTGCATTGATTGTATTAATGATTATCATCTATTTCATTCTCGTGATGTTTTTCCCCACTGTTTTTGACCTTATGAACACCGGGAAAATTCAGCCTGTGCCTAATAAATAACATTCTATTAAAATAAAAAAGAAGCTTTCCAAAATGGAAAGCTTCTTTTTTTTCAATGCATTTAATACTATAAAAAAAACAGGAACTGATTACTCAATTCCTGTTAAACATAAATTTTATCTTTTTATTGCTTTAATTGTTTGTTTAGATCCATCTTTCATATTCAGAACCACTAAATACATTCCTGAATTCAGATCTCCTAAATGAAGTGTTGAATCTGGCTTATCAAATGTTTTCACCAATCTACCTGAAATATCCATTATAGAGATAGATTTTACATTATTGACATCTGAAATATTCAATATGTCGGCAAATGGGTTTGGAGAAACTTTTACTTCTTCTTTACCAGAAGTTTCAGAAGTACCTAGACAACCAGCAGAGCTTACAGTCGCTGTAACCATTTGTCTAGCAGACTCACATCCTGTACGTATCTTCCAATCGTAAAAATAATAATAACTTGTTGAAGTAGCATTAGCTGAACAACAATTTCCATTAGTAATAGAGACAATTCCCGGCAATGTTAAAGGATAAGTTCCCCAACTACTACCCGATTCTCTGATAAGCCCGGTTACACTACCCGTTTTTGTCATCATCATCAACTTGTAGTTACTTCCTGGAGCAACTATAAAGTTCAAAGGGACAAATGTTTTCACAGGTGTTGCACTACCTGTTAAGTTTACAGTAATAGATTGAAGCGTTGTTGCAGGAGAAACACTTCCATCCTGTAATGCAATAGTTACTGTACCTGCACCTGTTCCTGTAGGATAAACATATACACCTTCCAGCGTGAAACCAGCTATAGCATTAAAGAACAACCCTGCTTCTAATGTATAATTAGAGGTAGACACTGCATTTGCAAAGCCAACAGATCCATTTGTTCCAGTTGCAGCCGATACCCAATAATTAGTCGTAGCTGCTAAAGCTGGTGTCGTATATGAATTGCCTGTTGCCAAGACAGCACCTCCTGTTGAGGCGTTATACCAATTAATTGTCGCCCCTGCATCCGTAGTTGCAGACAGCGTTGCCGTTGCTCCCGGACAAACTGTTGCCCCTGTAGCAGACAACACAACCGGTGGCTGACATAAGGTTACAAATAATGCAGGCCCTGTCCAAACACTTCTATCCGTACCTATACATGCAGATCTCACCCAAACATAATAGACAGTAGAAGGTAACAATCCACCTATTGTAGCAGTTGTTGTTGTAGACGTAGTTGAGTTTGTTGAATTTAAAACTGTACTTGAAGTAGGAGCCGTACTTGATGTACTATAATACACCTCATATCCAGTAGCCGGAGCTGTTGAAGGAGCTGTCCAAGACACGCCACCTCCTGATGATGTTATTGCTGCACTCGTAACTGTTAATGCAGTAGGCTCTATACAACTAGCTATTGTTGTAAAACTTCTTATTGTACAAGGTGTAGCCGGAGCCGCTGTTGTAGCCGTATAACCCGTTACAGAATAATAATAGGTCGTAAAATAATTTAAAGCAGCTGGAAAAGTATAAGTTGTTACGTTTCCTAAATCAATATCATTTAAAATATCTGTTCCTCCAGAAGTAGTTCCGACTCTTAGTTTATATCCTGTTACACCAGTTATTGCTGTCCAAGTAATGGTAGGCGTTACACTTTGACCTGTTGCACTTGCTGCAGGAGCAGTAACTGTAGGACAAAGACCAAGCGTAGTAAAGTTTGCAGAACTAGACCAAGCTCCCTTATCTGTTCCATTACAATTTGCTCTCACCCAATAATAATATTGTGTCGAAGGAGCTAATCCTGATAAGTTTGCTGTAATTACACCAGCTGCAGTTGACCCTGATGGTGTTACATTATTTGCTGGAGTAGTAGATGATGTATTGTAATAATACTCATATCCATTTGCAGGAGGCGCTGTGGATGCCGTCCAACTAATTGTTGCTGTATTCGGAGTTATTGCAGAAGAAGCAAGTCCTGTAACCGTACTCGCACAATTTGCTACCGTTGTAAAACTTCCTGCAGCTACATATCCACTACCTGTTCCCGCTAAATTTGGTATATGAGAGTATATAGATTGCGCAGTTCCATTCAAAGCCTGAACCTGAACCTGATAAGTAGTGTTTTGATCCAAACCTGTCAATGAAGCAGTAGCAGCAGCAACAGGATTTCCACTAAAATTAGTCCAATCACAGTTTCCAATAATTCTATACTGAACATTGTAAGTTGTTGCACCAGTAGGAGCTGTCCAGCTTAAAGTTGCACCATTATTAGTAACCGCAGTTGTCGCAGCAAAAGTTCTTACCGGTAATTGAGTCCCCGGAGTCCAGGAATACTTCAATCCCGCAGGTATTTTAACATTCACATTGGTTGTTCCAGAAAATAATAAACTGCTATTATTTGCACTTCCAGTAACCACTTTAGACCAATCACAAGTTGTTCCTGCCGGTATATTACCATTCATAAGTGAATTTACATTGGTTGCATAGGTTGTGCTATTTCCTCTTATCCCCACTTGAGGAGCTGTTCCTGATGTGCTTACCGTTCCCGGATCTGTACAGGTTCCATATATTATATTTATCTGTCCCGTTGCATAGACCAATCGGATTTGAAAATTCAATTTTTCTGTAGATCTATTAAAATAGTTTGCATGATCCTGCCATTGAACAACAAATTCAGTTCCTAAATCCTCATATCTAACTTCATGATTTCCTGGAGGCTGCGTAGCATCCGAAGATGAAAAACCTCCATCCTGAGCAAAAGCAGCAATCGCTCCGGTTGTTGAACCCAAAGTTGATAAAGGTGTATAGTTCGTACCCGTAGGTGCAGCACCAAAAGCTATATAACCATTTGCACTCACATAGCATGTTGTCATAGCAACACCACCAAAAGTAAAAGGAGAGGACAAAGTAATTGCTGCCGAAATTTCATTATCATATGTAGTGTTCGTTCCTGTTGGGAATAATTTTGTTCCTCCAGTAATTGGCGTATAGGTATTGCCTGTGCTTTTAGAAAAAGCGTAATTGGCAACATCAATTTGTGCAGTTACTCCTATTCCTAAGATCAACATACACATGAGTAAAAGTTTTTTCATGCTTATTAAATATTATTGCAGTAAAAATACGAAACAATCAATATAATTTTACTTAAAATTAACATTTTATTGAATATTTTTTAACAAATAAATAATTTTATTGAAAATAAAATTACAATTTTTCAATTTTAAATAAAATATCATAATTCAGAGACTTATTTTTAAAACATTAATTTTCAGATAATTACACATATACAATAATTCCAACAAAAAGGAATATTTTAAAAACTTTTTTTACAAATAAAAAATTAAAGAGTGACTTAAAAAGCCACTCTTTAATTTCTATATTACAATTTCTTAATTCAAATAAAACTCATATTTATTAAGAAGCTGAATTTCTTTAATCAGATCACCATTAAGGTTGACCGAATGCTTCATCGACTGCACCTCAAGATGTTCTGTATTCAAATCATCATCAATATTCTTAATATAAAATTTCAGTTTCTGATTCCCTTGATTTCGTTCGAGAACTGTCCTGAAGAAACTAAGATCTTCCGGTCGGAAATCCATCACATCCATCACCAAAGAAATACTTTTAGCAAATCTTTCAAAAGCTTCCTGAAGCTCGATGACATCATTTACATTCACGAAAACCCTACCGTCTTTTACCTGGGCAAATTTTATTTTTAAAATAACAAATCGCTGTACCTCAAGCTTTTCTTTCAATTTCATATAATCACGATCTCCCAGTCTGAAAGAATAGGATCCCGAATAATCTTCCAACGTAACAAATGCAACCTTTTCACCACTCCTGAAACCATCTTTCACCACATATTCAGTGATTAAACCGGCAACAGTATACTCTTTTCCGCCACCACCGTTTTCTCTTTCTTTTTGGAGGGTTTTCCAGTCTTTTTTCTTTTCTTCAAACAATTCTTCCTGCTTATTGGCAAATGCCTGTTCTTTATAAGCATCTACCTCATCGAGATTTAAGAAATGGAAAACACCTTTTGGTTCTGCTTTTTTTGTTACTTCTTCAATCATTTCCTCTTCTTCACCTGCCACAATATCATCAGAAACAATTTCTATTAAATCTGCCGTTTCATCCACAGAATCCTGTTCCAACACCGGAGCTTCATCTACTACAACCTTTGCTTCCTCATCTTTTTCCAAAACATTTTTCTTAGAAAGACTTCCTTGAATAAACTGAAACTGATATTTAAATTCATCCAGTGGATGCGCAGAAAGATAGAAACCAATGATTTCCTTTTCCTTATTTAATTTATGCATGTTTGGCCATTCCGGACAAGGAGCCAATTTCGGCTGCTCGATCTGAACTTCCTCGGCAAAATCTGCAAAAAGAGAATTTTCCATCTCGTTTTTACTTTCCTGAAAACTTTGTCCGTATCTGATCAATCGTTCCAGATTGGTTCTCCCTGCCATATCAATATCAAAATACTGACCTCGGTGGAAAGCATCCAATTCGTCGAAAGCTCCTGCCAACACCAAACTTTCCGCAACTCTTTTATTCATCTGAGAAGGTAAAATCCTTTCAAAGAAATCATAAATATTTTTAAACCTTCCGTTTTCTCTTTCTCTTGTGATCGCCTCACTCGGACCTTCACCAATTCCCTTAATCGCTCCCAAACCAAAACGGATCTGACCTTTTTCGTTTACCGAGAATTTATATTGAGATTCGTTTACATCCGGACCTAAAACATCAACTCCGATACTTTTACAATCCTCCATGAACATGGTAATTGAATCCGTATTGTTAATGTTATTACTCATCACACTCGCCATATATTCTGCCGGATAATTAGCTTTCAAAAACGCCGTCTGATAAGCAATAAATGCATAACAAGTGGAGTGAGATTTGTTGAAGGCATATTCTGCAAAGGCTTTCCAGTCGTTCCAGATTTTTTCTAATCGTTCTTCATCAAGATTATTTTTTCTTCCACCTTCAATGAACTTCGGATACATTTTATTCAGAACGTCGATTTGCTTCTTACCCATCGCTTTTCTCAACGTATCGGCTTCACCTTTTGTAAAGTTGGCTAATTTCTGAGACAGCAACATTACCTGCTCCTGATAAACGGTAATTCCGTAAGTTTCCTTTAAATATTCCTCAGTTTCCGGTAAATCGTAAACAATTTCCTCGATTCCGTGTTTTCTGTTGATAAAGTTTGGAATATATTTAATTGGTCCCGGTCGATAAAGGGCGTTCATCGCAATAAGATCGGCAAAAACCGTCGGCTTAAGCTCCCTCATATACTTTTGCATTCCCGGACTTTCATATTGGAAAATCCCAACCGTTCTTCCTTCTTTAAATAATTGATAAGTCTTCGCATCATCAAGCGGAATTAAATCCGGATCAATGTCTAAACCATATCTTGCTTTAACTAGTTTTAAAGCATCTTTAATAATTGTCAAAGTTCTAAGACCCAGGAAGTCCATCTTCAAAAGACCCGCACTTTCTGCCACCGAGTTATCAAACTGAGACACCAAAATATCGGCATCTTTTGCTGCAATCGTTACCGGAACCAGATTACTCACATCTTCCGGCGTAATAATGACACCGCAGGCATGAATTCCTGTATTTCGAATACAGCCTTCCATCTTTTTAGCACTTGACAAAACTCCGTGACGTGCATCATCCGGTGTATTAAGAACATACTTCATCTCATCGACAAGCATTTGTTCTTCAGGTTTTAGCTTATCATATTTAGATAAAGCTTTTGCAATGTTCATCCCCGGACTCGGAGGAATTAGTTTTGCTATATTATTGGTATCAGGAATGGGAACATCCAATACTCTTCCTGCATCTTTGATCGCAGATTTCCCCCCTAAAACCGAGTAGGTAATAATCTGAGCCACCTGAGTTTTACCATATTTTTCAACTACCCATTTGATGATTTTATCTCGACCTTCATCATCAAAGTCGATATCGATATCGGGCATCGAAACCCTTTCAGGATTCAGGAATCTCTCAAAAAGGAGATCATATTTAATTGGGTCAACATTGGTAATTCCAATACAGTATGCTACTGCTGAACCTGCCGCCGAACCACGACCAGGACCAACCCAAACACCCATTTTTCGGGCCTCGTTACAGAAATCCTGAACGATCAAGAAGTAACCTGGGTAACCTGTATTAGCAACTACTTCTAGCTCAAAATCAAGACGTTCTTTAATTTCGGGAGTAATTCCGGTTGCTTCATATCTTTTTTTCGCACCTTCATAAGTTAAATACGTCAGATAAGCCATCTCCCCTCGTTTTCCTCCGTCAATATCATCTTCTGCATGAATAAATTGTTCCGGAATATCGAATTTTGGAAGGAGAACGTCTCTTTTTAAAGTGTATGGTTTAAATTTTGCTGTAAATTCTTCGTACGCTTCAAAAGCATCAGGATATGTTAAAAACGCTTCCTTAATTTCCTCTGAATTTTTAATATAATATTCTCCTGTTGCCAAACCTCTTCTCTTTCCAAAACCTTTTCCTACAGGTGTAGTCAGTTTTTCACCGTCCTTGATACAGCTTACAATATCCTGAATATTGGAATCGTCTTTATTGGAATAAAAAGTTTCGTTCTGTGCTAAGATTTTAACATTATATTTATCTGCAAAATGTAATAAAACATCATTTAAATGCTCTTCTTCTGGTAATTTATGATTTTGAATCTGAACATAAAAGTCATCCTCAAAAGTATCTTTCCACCATTTGAAAAGCTCCTCCCCTTTTTGTTCACCGGTATTTAAGATGGCATCAGGAATGTCTCCATTAATTCCGGAAGTTAAAGCAATGATCCCTTCTTTATATTCTGCAATCAATTCACGACTGATCCTTGGAACTCCGAAATAGAATCCTTTAAGAAACCCGATACTTGAAAGTTTCGCTAAATTTTTATACCCGTTAAAATCTTTCGCCAACAAAACAACCTGGGTTCTTCTATCCGGATCATCTTTCGTAAACTGTTTCTGTTCATAACGGTCTGATATATAAAATTCGCAGCCCACAACAGGAATTAACGGCTCAGAAACTGGTTCTTCTTCCTTAAACTCCTCTCCTTTTTCTTCTGCTTCCTGTTTTTTGGCTAAATACTCTTTATGTTTTTTTGCACGGTCACCATTTGCTCCTTCTACTGCAGAAACAAATTTGAAAGCCCCCATCATATTTCCCAAATCCACCATTCCTACGGCAGGGAAATTATCATCCGAAGCTTTTTTAATCAAATCATTAATGCTGGAAGTCGCCATTAATGTTGAGAAAACACTATGACTGTTGAAATTGAAATATTTACCTAAATCAATCTCATCAATACTACCAAAATCCTGCTGCTTTTTCTTATTATTAAAATCCGCAACCTGCCTTCTGATAACAATATTGAAGGGTTTTATTGGATCCGGGTAAAGTGTTTTAAAGTAAGCTAACTGATCTTCCGAAGTTTTCAAAACCTCAGCCGGAATCACCCCGATTCTCATCATTTCGAAGAAAACCTGAGCCGTTGCATTTACGTCGGCTGCAGCATTATGAGCTTCATCAAACTTATGACCGTATAATTTTTCGTACAATTCCTCCAATTTCGGAGGTTTGAACCTTCCTCCACGACCACCTCCAAGCTGACAAAAATCCGTACCTAAAATCATGGTATCGGCTCTTGGTTTCTCCTGAAGATTATCTTGTATATTTTTTCTGTAGAATTCGGCTCCGACGATGTTGTAATCAAACTCAACATTATGTCCGGAAACAACTCTTACTTTTTCTAAAACTTTGGCAAATTCATTTAAAATTTCTTCAAGATCACGACCTTCTTCATTCGCAATTTTTGTAGTGATTCCGTGAATTCTAGCCGCATTAAAGGGAATATCATACCCTTCAGGTTTTATAATATAATCCTGGTTTTCAATTAAAGTTCCGTCATCATCATGCAACTGCCACGCAATCTGAACCATTCTTGGCCAGTTATCAGAGTCTGAAAGCGGAGCGTTGAAATTCTTTGGTAAACCCGTGGTTTCTGTGTCAAAAACTAAATACATGTAACTTTTTTCTAGCTTTTAATTATAAAAGAGAATGTAAAGTTACTTCAATTTTTTATCTTTTGAAATTAGTTTTTATAAATCTCTCTGAATCACAATGTATATTTTTAGCAATCATATATCAGACTTATTCCTAAGTTTTTAAATAAAACCAAATAGCACTCAATAGATTACCTAAAAACACTAACACTTGTTAGTATTTTGTTTTTTTATGTATATTTGCTACCTATGGAAAATACACTTCACGAAAAAGTTTCTCAAGATATTTTGCTTAAAGCATACAACCATATGATGCTTGCTAAAGCAATGGCAGATATCTATGAAGAAAACAGAAATGTTACTAAATATGTTCATAGCACATCAAGAGGTCATGAAGCTATTCAATTGGCAACCGCTTATCAGCTAAAAAAAGAAGACTGGGTTTCTCCTTACTACAGAGACGAAAGTATCCTTTTGGGAATCGGTTTCGAACCTTACCAATTGATGTTGCAGTTATTGGCAAAAGCAGATGATCCTTTTTCAGGAGGAAGATCTTATTATTCTCACCCTTCGAGCAGAGATGAAGACAAACCAAAAATCATTCATCAAAGTTCAGCAACAGGAATGCAAACGATTCCTACTGCGGGAGTTGCACAAGGGATAAAATATATTCAGGATTTTAATTTACAGCAATTTGAAAACAATCCGGTTGTGGTTTGCAGCCTTGGAGACAATTCTGTAACGGAAGGTGAAGTGAGTGAAGCGCTTCAGTTTTCAGCATTACATCAACTTCCTATCATTTTTCTGGTTCAGGATAACGAATGGGGAATTTCTGTTACAAAAGATGAAGCTAGAACTTGTGACGCATATGATTTTGTAGCTGGATTTACCGGTTTAAGCAGAATGAGAGTTGACGGAACAGATTTCGTAGAAAGCTATGAAGCCATGAAAAAAGCTGTTGATTTTGTACGAACTGAAAGAAAACCTTTGGTTGTTTGTGCTAAAACAGTTTTAATCGGTCACCACACTTCAGGAGTGAGAAGAGAATTCTACAGAGATGAAGAAGATTTAACGAAGCACAGAGCAAAAGATCCGGGAGAAATTCTTAGAAATCATTTGATCGATGCTGGTGTTGACGAAGAATTATTAAAACAAATCACTAAAAAAGCTCGTTTGGAAGCTGAAGAAGCATTCGAAAGAGCTCAGAAAGCAGAAGATCCAAAGCCTGAAACGGTAATGCAACACATTTTCGCTCCTACTCCGATTACGGAAGAAGTGGGAACTCGCGAACCTGAAGGTGGAGAAAAAATCGTAATGGTAGATGCTGCGATTCATGCTATTCAGGAATTGATGTGGAAACACCCAGAAGCTCTTCTTTACGGACAGGATGTTGGAGAAAGAATTGGTGGAGTTTTCCGTGAAACGGTAACTTTAGGAAAGAAATTCGGAAGCAAAAGAGTTTTCAATACCGCTATTCAGGAAGCCTATATCATTGGTTCTACAACGGGAATGAGTGCTGTAGGATTAAAACCGATTGTTGAAGTACAATTTGCAGATTATATCTATCCGGGAATCAACCAATTGATTACTGAAATTTCAAAATCAAGTTATTTAAGTCAGGGTAAATTCCCTGTAAGCAATATCATCCGTGTTCCGATTGGAGCATACGGAGGTGGTGGTCCTTACCACAGTGGAAGTGTTGAAAGTATTTTAGCCAATATTAAAGGGATTAAAATCGCTTATCCAAGTAATGCAGCAGATTTTAAAGGATTACTAAAAGCAGCTTATTACGATCCGAATCCGGTAGTGATGTTGGAGCATAAAGGATTGTACTGGAGCAAAGTTCCGGGAACTGAAGATGCAAAAACGATTGAACCTGCAGAAGACTATATCTTACCTTTCGGAAAAGGTAGAGTAATCATTGAAGCTGATAAAAACGAAACTGAAAAAGGCAGAACTTTATTAGTCGTAACTTACGGAATGGGAGTTTACTGGGCTAAAGAAGCTTCGAAAAACTTTAACGGAAGAGTTGAGGTGATCGATCTGAGAACTTTAATTCCTTTGGATGAAGAACTTGTTTTCGAAAGAGTAAAAGCTCACGGAAAATGTATTGTTCTTACAGAAGAACAGCTTAACAATTCGTTTGCCGAAGCCTTCGCACACAGAATTTCTAAGAACTGCTTCAAATATCTTGATGCACCTGTAGAAACAATGGGGTCTTTAGATACACCTGCTGTTCCTATTAATTTGGTCTTGGAAAGAGAAATGCTTCCAAATGCGGAAAAACTAAGCGCAAAAATTGAAGAGATGTTGAAATACTAATTCAACTAGAAAATATAAAACCTCTAAATAATTTTAGAGGTTTTTTTGTGCATTTTTTTTACTACTTTTAATCAAGTTTGTATTAAAATGTAGAACACTTATGATTACCACAAAATATGTTAACTACAGACAAGTTCTCGATTTGTCGGGAGTTCATCTTATCTGGATTTCGGTTTGGTGCACATTAATTGCCGTTTTATTTCATTTTTTCCATTGGGAATGGATGATTATTCCTTGGGTTCCGGTTGCACTGATTGGTACCGCAGAAGCATTTTTGGTGGGTTTTAAAAATAATCAGGCCTACGACAGACTTTGGGAAGCCCGAAAAATATGGGGCGGAATTGTAAATTCCAGCCGTTCTTTCGCATCTATGGTCTATGCATTTAATACGGACAATGAAGAAGTAGGTCTTTTTGATCTAGAAGACCGAAGAAAAAAAATCGTTTATCGCCATATTGCTTGGTTATATGCATTCCGGGAACAATTATTAGTTCCAACGGAATGGGAACATATTAAAGCTGAAAAAGAACATTCCCATCATATTAATCATCGACGTAACAGATTAATTAAAGCCGGGTTTCCGGATTATGGGAGAACGCCGATTTTCCTTAACAAATATCTTTCGGAAGAAGAAGCCGAGCTTCAGTCTCATTATAAGAATTTCGCAACGTATTTGGTTTCTCAACAGGCAAAAGATATCAATAATTTAAAAAACATTCAGGCAATTTCTGACTTCAATCAAACCCAATTACAGGCTTCCCTGAATGAATTTTACAATTTCCAGGGACAGGCAGAAAGAATTAAAAAATTCCCGTCTCCAAGGCAGTTTGCGAGTACAGCTTTTGTTTTCAATGTACTTTTTATCATGTTACTTCCTTTAGGTTTAGTCAATGAATTTGCAAAATTAGGCGATTGGGGAATCTGGACTTCTATTCCGTTCTGCATTATTATCGGCTGGATTTATATTATTATGGAATTGGTTGGAGATTATTCAGAAAATCCTTTTGCCGGATTAATGTTTGACGTTCCTATGCTTTCCATCTGCAGAACCATTGAAATCGATTTGCTGCAAATGACCGGAGAAACTGAACTTCCTGACCCTATTTCCTCTAAAAATGGTGTTCTGGTGTAAAACCGCCATTGATATAACTACAAAACAATTGCCGTTGTATTTTTCACCTCAGAGATCATGAATGAACTATGAGTGCTTGCAATATGCTTAATGGTCGTTAATTTTGTCAGCATAAAGCTTCTGTAATCCTGCATATCTTTTACATTAATTTTTAAAATATAATCATAGTCCCCACTCACATGAAAGCACTCAGTTATTTCCGGTAGGTTAACCACTTCTTTTTCAAAATCGATCACATATTCTTTTTTATGCTGAATCAGTTTTACATGGCATAAGACAATGAAATTTTTATTAATTTTATCTTTATTCAGCAATGCAACATATTTTGAGATGACTCCGTTTTTTTCAAGTTTTTTTATGCGTTCGTATACTGCCGTTACAGATAACCCCAACTTGTAAGACAATTCTTTGGTGGTTTGTTTGGCATCTTCCTGCAGATATACCAGCAATTTTTTGTCTAAATCATCAAAATCCATAGTTATATTTTTGGTTAAAATTCATATTCAATACATAATTTAAACAATATTACTATATTTTTTCAATTATACAGTTTTATATTCTAAAAAAGTAAAACATTATTGTAAAAAACATCAGTTATTTACATTTTTATCCATAATAAAAACAATCATAATTATGGAGCATTTTAATGCGGCTAATGAAATCCAGGACTTACAATATTTTGGAGAATTCGGAGGAGTAAACCCTTCTATTTCAGACAGTTCAACATACACTTTCCTTTCTGCGAAAACCATGTTCGACACTTTTGAAGGAAATGCAGACGGTTGCTATTTATATTCAAGACATTCCTCACCTATGAATCTGTATCTTTCACAAGCACTTGCCAAGATGGAAAATACAGAAACAGCTAATGTAACTGCATCTGGAATGGGAGCGATCACTTCCGTTTTAATGCAAATCTGTAAAAGCGGAGATCATATTATTTCAAGCAGAACAATCTACGGAGGAACCTATGCTTTTTTAAAGAACTTCCTTCCTCCTTATAATATCAATACGACTTTCGTAGACATCAACAATTTTGAATCGATAGAAAGTGCTATTACGCCGAATACAAAAATGATTTATTGTGAAAGCGTAAGCAACCCGTTATTGGAAGTAGCAGATCTTAGAAAACTTTCTGAAATCTGTAAAAAACACAATCTAAAACTGATTGTTGATAATACTTTTTCACCTCTATCGATTTCTCCTACTTCATTAGGAGCAGATATCGTAATTCATTCTTTAACGAAATTTATTAACGGAAGCAGTGATACTGTAGGCGGTGTTTACTGTGGAAGCCAGGAATTCATTAATGATACGAAGAATGTAAATACAGGAGCTTGTATGTTGTTAGGACCTACAATGGACAGTTTCCGTTCAGCAAGCATCTTAAAGAACTTAAGAACTCTTCATATCAGAATGAAGCAGCACAGCCACAATGCAATGTATCTAGCTGAAAGATTTGAAAACGACGGATTAAGAGTGGTATATCCCGGATTAAAATCTCACAGAAATCATGAGCTTATGAAAAGCATGATGCATGAAGAGTACGGATTCGGTGGCTTATTGACTTTAGACGCAGGAACTACTGAAAAAGCAAATGATCTTATGGAGATGATGCAACAAGAGAACTTAGGCTATTTAGCAGTGAGTTTAGGATTCTATAAAACATTATTCTCATGTTCAGGAAGCTCTACCTCATCAGAAATCCCGGAAGAAGAACGTGCCGAAATGGGAATTTCAGACGGTTTGATCAGATTCTCAATCGGGTTAGATCATGATATTGAAAGAACTTATACAAAAATGAAAGAATGCATGATTAAAACAGGTGTTCTTAACCATGAAACTATTTCCATATCCTAATTATTTTATAAAAGCTGTTGAATATTCAACAGCTTTTATGTTATTTTTTGATTTTAACACTGAACCTTAGATTTCTCAAACACAAAGTTTAATGTAAATACTATTTCTATTTAAGCAAGCAAAGATGAATCACATTAAGCTATCGTTCATGCTTCGCGCAGCAAATTTATTTGCTTTTGCCTTCTAAAATCAACGATTAAAAAAATCTTTGCTTCAAAAAAACTTACAGCTAAATTAAATTTTATGAAAATGTTTCGGGAAAGCTTCTTCAGGTTTCATCCTTAAAACATTCAGTAAAATCCACGATTTCAAAAATCCGTAACCGTACGAAAACATTTGAATATAGGTAGATACTACCGCCATTGCCGCAATCGCAATATTTTTAGTCACGATAAGCGCATGGATCAGTACCATAAAAGTATACAGACCAAACAAAGAAAGTATAAAACCTTTTCCTAAGGCAAAATACTCTACAAATCCCAATAAATATCCTAATAGAAATAAAGTAGGAAATGCAAATGAAATCTTTACATAATTAGGATGTCTCTGATTCAAAATAGGTCTTGCACAGCCAAACTGATAAACCTGCTTGGAAAATTTACCAAAATCCACACGACGTTTATGATATACTGCAATATCATCAAAAAATGCAGTTGTAAAACCGTTTTCCCAAAGCGTCATAGAAAGATCCGGATCTTCACCGATTCTCATCTCAGAGAAACCGCCTACTTTTTCAAAAACTTCTTTTTTCACTCCCATATTAAAACTTCGGGGCTGAAACTTAGAAACCGCCTTTTTATTCCCTCTAATTCCCCCGGTTGTAAAAACCGAAGTCATGGAATAAGAGATTGCTTTTTGCATCAGGTTAAAGCCTTTATGCGCCTTATCCGCTCCACCAAAAGCATCACAAGGAATTTCAATGATATCCTTTTTGATGTTTTCGATATAGTCTTTCTCTACAATCACATCGCTGTCTACAAAAACCAACCAGTCATTTGCCGCTCTTCTAGCTCCGTAATTCCTGGTCAAACCAGGTCCAGAATTGTCTTTTCTGAAATATTTAATATCTAAAATTCCATTAAAATTTTCGATGGTAGGTTTCAGATCAATGAGTGATCCATCATCCACAATAATGACTTCAAAAACTTTATCGGTTTGAAAAGTCAGTGAATTGAGAAGTTCGAAAAGTTCATCTTTTCGGTTAAATATAGCGACGACTATGGAAATAGTAGGATTCAATTTTTTAAAATTTAAAGACTAAACAAATTTGACTTAAAATACACACTCAAAACAATTGCAACCATTAGCAAAACTAATGAACAACTAAAGAACAAAAATTTAAAAATGCTTTTGAAATAATAAAGCCCCAAATGATATAACGAAAAAAACATAATAAAAGATATAACCAAACCTATTAATGAACATACAATAATAGATTGAGTTAAATTCTTCTCCGGCAAAGGATCTTTAAAAATTATATACAAAAGGAAAGAAGCAACAACTAAAAAAGCTGTACTCCAAATTTCTCCTCTATATTTTGATTTTTTATTTTTTCTCTTCTCATCTGAAGGAAATTTTGAAGAAGATCCTAGATCTAAACTTAATACATCTAAAACTGCCCCCAAACCATCAAAAAAATCAAAAGGTATCTTTTTATTTATCGTTTTCTAATTTATGCACCTTCTTCGTTCCTTCATACATTTCATACTGTAAAAATCTTGTTTCCAGTTTTCCGTTGAAAAGTTTAATTTTTCTTGACGGACGAAGACCGATTTTCTTTACCGCCTCTAAATCTGAAGAAATCAACCAGGCCAATGTATTCGGATAATGTGTTTTGAACGTATCTCCTATTTTCTTATAAAAATCATCATCATTAATCGAAATTCTCTCGTCATAAGGCGGATTAAAGACCATCAACAATGGGAAAAGATCTTTTTTAGAATCAAAGAAATTTTGTTTTCTTACTTCAATCACATCTTCCATTTCAGCAGCTTCAATATTCATTCTGGCCGCATTCAGCATTCTGGCGTCGATGTCGTAACCAACAATCTTTCCTGTGAATTCTTTAACTCTGTTGATTCTGAATTCTTTAATTTTCGTAAACAGATCAGCATCATAATTTTGCCAGTTTTGGAAAGCAAATCTTTTTCTGAAAATCTGTGCCGGAAGATCCAACGCGATCATCGCCGCTTCGATCAATAAAGTTCCGGAACCACACATCGGATCAAGGAAATTCCCTTTTCCGTCCCAACCTGCCAGTTGCAGCATTCCGCTTGCTAACACCTCATTAATAGGAGCTTCACCCTGCTCTCTCCTGTATCCTCTTTTAAACAAAGCATCACCCGAAGAATCCAAAGAAATAGTAATTAATTCTCTGTCAATATGCAAGTGGAATTTGATATCAGGAGTTCTGGTTTCTACATTCGGACGTTTTTTGAATTTTTCCTGAAAATAATCAACAATAGCGTCTTTCATTTTCAGTGTTACAAACTGAGAATGTTTAAATGTTTCAGAATTTACCGTTGCATCAATGGCAAAAGACTGATCCACATCCATAAAGTCTTCCCAATTAAATTTGAAAAGTCTGTCATAAAACTGATGCTGGTTGAACGCTTTAAATTCATGAATCGGCACCAAAATCTTTAGCGCTGTTCTTGCAGAATAATTGATTTTATATAAAAAACCTAAATCTCCTTCACAGTTTACGGCTCTGTTTTTAACTTCTACCTTTCTTCCGCCCAGTTTTTTGATCTCTTCTGCTAAAATTTGTTCAAGACCAAAAAATGTTTTTATCTGTATTTGTATATTGTCTATATCCATAAGTAATTATTAAAAGTGTTAAAGAATTAAAAATTAAAAGATTAGGTATTCATTTTTTCAATCAATTGAACCTTTCAATCTTTCAATGTTAAAATACTTTTCCTTTTACCGCACAAATTTAGTTATTTTTGTATTATGGAATGGTTTGAATCTTGGTTTGATACCCCTTATTATCATTTGCTTTATAGTAACAGAGATTATACTGAAGCAGAAAATTTTATCACAAAACTTACAAAAGAGCTTCAGCTCCCGACATCGAGTACCATTATTGATCTTGCTTGCGGAAAAGGAAGACACTCGGTTTTCCTTAATAAATTAGGTTATGAAGTGCTTGGTTTGGATCTTTCTAAGCAAAGTATAGAGCATAATAAGCAGTTTGAAAATGAAACGTTGCATTTTAAAGTTCATGACATGAGAGATGCTATTGATTCTGAGCCTGTAGATGCTGTCTTCAATTTATTTACCAGTTTTGGATATTTTGACAATGAAAAAGATGATAAAAGTGTCTTTCAATCAGTATATAATTCTTTAAAACCGGGAGGTTTTTTTGTATTGGATTATTTGAGTGAAGAGTTTGTAAGAGAAACTTTAGTTCCTGAAATGATTGTACACAGAGAGGGAATCGATTTTAAGATTACGAAGAAAATTGAAAACAGACACGTCATTAAAGACATTCGTTTTGAAGCAGAAGGTAAGTCGTATCACTTTTTTGAAAAAGTAAAACTACACACCTTAGAAACCATCAATTCCTACGCCACAGAATGTGGTTTTGAAAGGGTAAAAATATGGGGAGATTATCAGCTATCAGACTTTAACGCTGAAAAATCGCCACGTTGCATCAATTTATTTAAGAAAAAATAATGATTACAGTACTTTTACTGATTTTAAGCGTCGTTACCGGAGTATTTTTAGGAAAACATTTCGGTAAAAAAGAAAAGCTAGCCAAAAATTTATTGATTTTAAGTGCTGGTTTTTTGATTACAATCTGCTTAAATGAAGTTTTCCCACAGGTTTACACTGCTGAAGCAGGAAGCAGCTTGGGAATTTTTGTAATTGCCGGTGTTTTGCTGCAGATGATTCTGGAAGCTTTGACCAAAGGTTTTGAACACGGACATTTTCATCATCATAACGATCATAATATTCTTCCCGTTGCTTTAATGGTAGGACTGTTTGTCCATGCATTTATAGAAGGAATTCCTTTGGCCAATGAAGAACACGAATTGTCTCCTTATCTTTTAGGAATTGTTTTTCACAATCTTCCGATCTCATTTATTCTGGGAGCATTCTTATTCAACAGGAAAGAGGGTAAAGAGAGCAAAACGACTTCTTATCCGTCCATTTTAATTGTTGCTTTATTTGCATTGGCTTCACCTATGGGAATGTTGTTGGGTAATTATTTTAATCCTGATTTACAGCCTTATTTCTTAGCCATTGTAGGAGGAATTTTCTTACATATTTCTTCTGTAATCATCTTTGAAAGCAATAAAAACCATAATATTGACTGGGTAAAAATCGGCTTGGTGATTCTGGGAGTTTCGTTGGCTTTGGTCATGCATCTTTTCCATGATCATTCTCAGGTTGGTCATCATCATTAAAGAAATGATCTATTTTAAAATATACGGAGAGGCTTTCAATAAAGTCTCTTCTTTTTTTTTGTGTATACTTTATTAATTTTAAATTTCATCAATAAAAAAGCTCCGGATAAATCCGGAGCCTCAATTTAATCACTCATTACACATCTGGAAATTAGAATTTCCATCCGAATGTAATAAAGAAGTTGTTAAAAGTATTTTTTACTTCAGATACTGCATAGCTTTCATTAGCCACATCAAAATCTGTAGAACTATATCCTGTAGAATAATAAGGAGTATCTGAAATCACCTTACCATATAAGAACGGATTATTATATGTTGAGCTTATGTTTTGATAAGAAGCATCAATATAAAAACGTCCGAAGTCATATCCTAAACCTAATCCGAAAGTATTTCTTTCTCCTAACGTCCAGTTATTATAACTTGTGTTTCCAGCAACTCCTGCATTAGAATAAGCACTCACCATACCTGAATCGAACGGACTTGAAGCATAAGAATAACCACCTCTTAATCTAAAAGCTTTAATTCTGTATTCTGCTCCTACTCTTACTTCAGAAAGGTTTTTGTAATTATCTGTAAAGAAGTTATTCATCTCTTTGTCTGCGTCAACTGCTTCTTTGAATTTAGGTTTTGTAATTCCTAATGTATAATCTACGTTGAAAGAAAGGTTTTTATTAGGAACATAAGCACCACTCACTGTAGCTTTCATAGGACTTCTAAAGTTCATCGTTTCGCTGAATGCCGAAGATCCCATATATCCCTGATTATCCAAACCATATTCTGTGTAGACTCTATCCATTCTCCACCATGTTGGAGTTTCAATGGTTGCTCCTAATCTTAATTCTTTACTTACTTTGCCAATTACCCCGAATGATGCAGAAAAACCATTCGATTTTTCAGTATATGGAGTATATTGTTTATCATAAGATGCCGATGTTTTGTCTAAATCTAAACCAAATGCTGCAGTATCCCATTGTTCAACATCAGCATAGTGGAAATTAAGACCAGCTCCGAAATATAAATAGTTTTCGTAATTGGCACCTAATCCGATATTCATTTTAGATTTTGTTCCGTATCTGTTATAGGCATGTCCCAAATAAGTCAGGTTTCCTACCACAGGATTATTATTGGTATCCATAAGATCTTTCTGAATAACAATCTTTGAATTCCCTGGGCTTTCAATATAGTTTTCAATAGATTGATTGGAGAAGTTCACCCCTACATTTAGAAACTTCCAGCCACTTTCTGTCATCAGCTGAAATGCTGCTATACCTCCTACATTTCCGATATCTACTTTATTAATATTATAATCTATAGAAGAACCGGCCAATGTGCTTCTGTTCTTATTATTGGTAATAGAAAGCGTTGCGGAAACATCTCCCGAAATGGCAACTCCCAGACCTGCAGGGTTGGTCAGCAAAGAACTCGCATCTCCACCTAAAGCTCCATTGGAACCAGCCATTGCGTTAAACTTTGAAGAACCATTCATCGGAGTATTCGAATACACATCAATGGAGTTCCTTAAGATCGAAATATCCTGAGCCTGCGCAAAAAATGCAGCAGAAATACTCATTACTATTAAAGATTTTTTTAACATTATTTTTTGAATAGTTATTAATTTGTATTATCTACCACCTCTGAAGCCACCGCCTCCACCGCCGGATCTAAATCCGCCGCCGCTACTGCCTGACGACCCACCGGATCTGAAACCACCTCCACTATTAGAGTTGTTGAAACCGCCGCTGTTATTTCTAAAACCGCCGTCATTTCGTGGTTGAGATTGTTGTGGATAGTTATTATAATTTGGTCGTGGTTGTGAATTTTGATTTCTGAAACCTCCTGTATTTCCGTTTCTGAAGCCTCCATTATTGGTATTGGTATTATTTCTAAAACCTCCGTTGTTACCATTAGACCCTCTGAAACCTCCGTTGTTGGTATTGTTTCTGAAACCTCCAGAATTAGTATTGGTATTATTTCTGAAACCTCCGGAATTCATACCATTTTTATTACCGAATCCTCCATTATAGCTGTTATATAATCTTCCGTCTGCTCCTCTTCTTTTGTATGGTACTGCATAATAGTTATTTCCCCAGTATCCACCATTCCAGCCCCAATATGGACTTCCGTAATAACCTCCCCAATATGGATTATAGTAACCTCCCCAGTACGGAGAATATCCCCAAGAGTTCCAGCCATTCCAGCCCCATGAACTTCCCCAGCCATATGAAAAACCAAAATTCCAGCCCCATCCGCTATTCATACCCCAATATGGGCTGTACCAACCACCCCAGCCCCACGGAGAACCCCATCCCCATGAATTGTCGTAGTAGTTAGTTTGAGAACCTGCAAAAGCTCCCCAGTCAGAATCTGTGGCATTGTTGGTATTCCAGTTATAATCATTCCAAGAATCATATCTCCCTTCCTTAGAATTAGTTTCTGCATTTTGGATTGTACTAGATTCTTGATTGTAGTCGTAGTATTCTCCTACTCTGTTACCACCATCATCATTAATAATTACCCCTTCTGGTAGCGTATCTTTATTGGGATCATAGTAAACCCCGTCTGTCTCACTGTAACCACCCATTTGAGCGCCACAAGACACGAGTAATAATCCACCTGATATTGCCAAAATCCCTTTTGATTTTAACATACCAAGCAAATTTTTATGTATATTTCTTTTCATGATAACGTAAAAATTTTTAATTTAAATTATATTTGCAATCTGTACTAAAAATGTACCAAAACTCATGTACAAATATCTATCAAAAATAGATTTTTATTTTTAGATAACAATAATAAGGAAAAGTTAAAAAAATCAAAAAAAATAATGGCAAAATTAACCTCAAGAAGCGAAGATTACAGCAAATGGTATAATGAGTTGGTGGTAAAAGCCGACTTAGCTGAAAACTCAGGAGTAAGAGGTTGCATGGTAATAAAACCATATGGCTATGCAATCTGGGAAAAAATGCGTGATGAAATGGATAAGAAATTCAAAGAGACAGGTCACGTGAATGCTTATTTTCCGCTTTTTGTGCCCAAGAGCTTATTTGAAGCTGAAGAAAAAAATGCTGAAGGTTTTGCCAAAGAATGTGCAGTGGTTACTCACTACAGATTAAAAACAGATCCGGATAACCCATCAAAACTAATTGTAGATCCGGACGCAAAATTGGAAGAAGAATTGATCGTTCGTCCAACTTCAGAAGCAATTATCTGGAATACCTACAAAAACTGGATTCAGTCTTACAGAGACTTACCTATATTAATTAACCAATGGGCAAATGTTGTACGTTGGGAAATGAGAACACGTCTGTTCTTAAGAACTGCAGAGTTCTTATGGCAGGAAGGGCACACTGCTCACGCTACAAAAGATGAGGCGATCGAAGAAGCAGAAAAAATGAATAAAGTGTACGCAGATTTTGCAGAAAACTTTATGTCAATTCCTGTCATTCAGGGATTAAAAACACCTTCTGAAAGATTTGCGGGTGCTGATGAAACTTATTGTATTGAAGCATTAATGCAAGACGGAAAAGCTTTACAAGCAGGAACTTCTCACTTTTTAGGTCAGAATTTCGCAAAAGCATTTGATGTAAAATTCACCAACAAAGAAGGTAAAATAGAACACGCTTGGGCTACCTCTTGGGGAACATCAACCCGTTTAATGGGAGCTTTAATCATGACGCATTCTGATGATTTCGGATTGGTATTGCCTCCAACTTTGGCTCCTATTCAGGTGGTGATTGTTCCTATCTTTAAAGGAGAAGAACAATTAGAGCAAATCAGTGAAGTGGCTTTAGATATCCAGGCTAAATTAAGAGCAAAAGGAATTTCGGTTAAATTTGATAATGATACTCAAAATAAACCGGGATGGAAATTTGCAGAATATGAATTAAAAGGTGTTCCGGTAAGAATTGCAATGGGACCAAGAGATTTGGAAAACAAATCTGTGGAAATTGCTAGAAGAGACAACTTAACAAAAGAAGTTCGTTCTATCGACGGTCTAGATTCTTACATCGAAGAATTATTGAAAACAATTCAACAGGACATTTACAATAAAGCTTTTGAATTCAGAAAAAATAATATCACTAAAGTGGATACTTACGAAGAATTCAAAAAGGTTCTTGAAGAAAAAGGAGGTTTCATCTATGCACATTGGGATGGAACTGCTGAAGAAGAAGAGCAGATTAAGGATGAAACAAAAGCAACCATCAGATGTATTCCTTTGGATGATGATATTGAAGAAGGTATTTCTTTAATATCAGGTAAACCATCTAAGAGACGAGTTTTATTTGCTAAAGCATATTAAAAATTTCTTAATAAATTTAACAAATCTTTAAAAATCTACGTGATTTTTAAAGATTTTTTTTTGATTTCACTATTTAAAGATATTTTTTTATAAATTTATAACACATTAATCTCAAAATAATTTATTATGTCTTTAAATGTCATCGATTTAATTAAAGGACAATTAGGTCCTGCTCTAGTATCTCAGGCTGCCGCGCAGTTTGGGGAAAGTGAATCAGGTATTTCAAAAGCAATTGGAGGCTTATTGCCTGCTGTTGTAGGAGGATTGGCAAACAACTCGGATAATCCGGGAGTTTTGAATGCTATTACAAGTGCCTCTTCGAGTGGAATTTTAGGTAATTTATTGGGAGAATCTTCTAACAACTCCATCGTTACCACATTATTGTCCTCCATTTTTGGTGACAAATTGAGTGGATTAGTAAATACAATAGCTACTTTCGCAGGAATCAGCAATAACTCTTCAAGCTCACTATTAAATTTAGTAACTGGGGCTACTGCAGGTTCTATCGGAAAATATGCAGCCGATAATAATTTAGGACAATCAGGAATTTCAAGTCTGCTAAACGATCAGAAAGGAATTGTTTCTAATTTATTGCCGGCAGGTCTTTCCCTTGGATCTTTAGGGCTAGGGAATATTTTCGGCGGAGCTTCAGAAAGTGTTTCTGCTGCAACTTCTAAAGTGACAGAAACCGTATCTGATGTTACCTCTAAAGTTACAGATTCAGTATCATCTTATTCTTCAGAAGATAATAACAATGGCGGTGGAGGCTCAATCTGGAAATGGCTTCTTCCTCTGCTCTTATTAATTGCTGCAGGATATTTCATCTGGAAACAATGTGAGAAGAAAAAAACAACGACAACACTATCCGGAACAGATTCTACATCCGTACCTAATGACAGCATGGCTACTATTACTCCTTCAGATACTACAGGAGCAATGACTGCTACAAAGGTGGATGAAAACATTGACCTGAACGGAACATCGTTAAAAGGCTACAAAGGCGGAATGGAAGATCAAATGATTACTTTCCTGAAAACCGACGGTTATAAAAATGCAGCTAACGATGATGCATTAAAAACCAAATGGTATGATTTTGACCATGTAAACTTTAAAATCGGAAGTTCAAACCAATTAGAAGCTAATTCTGAAGGGCAGCTTCAAAATTTAGTGGCTATTCTAAAAGCCTATCCGGATGCTAAAATCAAAATCGGAGGATATACTGATAAGACTGGTGACGAAGCTAAAAACTTGAAACTTTCTAAAGACAGAGCCATATTCATCAAAGATTGGTTGGCAAAACAAGGAGTTGGTGGTCAGGTTTTGGAAGCTGATGGCTATGGAAGTAAATTTGCTACAGTAGACGCAAGCGCTTCTAATGAAGCCAGAGCTGTAGACAGAAAAATGGCGGTAAGATTCGCGAAATAAAATCTTTATACCCCATAAAAATAAAATCCCAAAAACTTATTTTTGGGATTTTTTCGTGTCTTAATTTGTCGTTTTGATATATTTAATTAAATTTGTTAGTCATTTCTAACATTTATGAACCTTAATTTAAAAAGCGCTTGGCGAAAAGATAAAACCTCACATTCTTTATCCGAAGTTTATGCTTCTGTAAAAGTCCCAAAAAATGCCAGCTTTTGGAGAAAATACCTTGCCTTCGCGGGTCCCGGTCTAATGGTTGCCGTTGGTTATATGGATCCGGGAAACTGGGCAACAGACATTGCAGGAGGAGCACAATTTGGATATACCCTACTTTCAGTTATTCTGATTTCTAATATTTTCGCAATGGTTTTACAACATTTATCTGTAAAACTAGGCGTAGTGGCAGAAAGAGATTTAGCTCAGGCTTGCCGTGATCATTTCAGCCCGACCACCAATTTTATTCTTTGGATTTTTTGTGAAATAGCTATTGCTGCCTGTGATCTTGCTGAAGTGATAGGCTCCGCAATTGCTTTAAACTTATTGTTTGGTATTCCTTTAACCTGGGGAATTGTAATTACCACCATTGATGTTCTTCTTATCCTTCTGCTCCAATCAAAAGGGTTCCGATGGATCGAAAGTATTGTAGGTGGATTAATTTTCATTATCCTGGCTTGTTTTGTCTATGAATTGGTGATTTCCCAGCCTGCAATCAATGAAATCTTAGGAGGATTGGTTCCTAAAGCAGAAATTATTCAAAATCCGGCAATGTTATATATCGCCATCGGAATTTTAGGAGCAACAGTAATGCCTCACAATTTATACTTACACAGCAGCATTGTTCAGACGAGAGATTATGAACGTACTCGAGAAGGTAAAAAAGAAGCTATAAAATTCGCGACTTTAGACAGCACCGTTTCTTTGATGCTCGCTTTTTTCATTAATGCTGCCATTCTTATTTTAGCTGCGGCAACATTTCATATTACGGGAAACAAGCATGTAGCAGATATTCACGATGCTTATAAAATGTTGACCCCGATCTTGGGGGCTTCTATGGCAAGTATTGCTTTTGCAATCGCATTGCTGGCTTCCGGACAAAATTCTACCTTGACAGGAACTCTTGCCGGACAAATCGTAATGGAAGGTTTTTTAAACATCAGACTAAAACCATGGTTAAGACGTTTAATTACCAGATTAATTGCAGTAATCCCAGCTTTAATTGTAACCATACTATATGGTGAAAAAGGAACTACAGAATTATTGGTTTTAAGTCAGGTTATTTTGTCTATGCAGCTAAGTTTTGCCGTTGTTCCGTTGGTCATGTTCACCAGTGATAAAGCCAAAATGGGAGAATTTGTCAACAAACCCTTTTTGAAAACCTGTGTTTGGATTATTTCATTCGTTATTATCATCCTAAATCTTTATCTTCTGTATCAAACATTTTTTGGAGAATAAGTTTGGGCTAAATAGTGAATTTATTTTGCTTTGAAAATTGACAATTAGCAATTCACTATTGACAAAATTCACAATCTATTTTATGCCTAAATGTCACGCTTTTTCCTTTGGCAGAATCTTTGCGAATAAAAAGGAAAATAAAGATTGAATTATGGAAAATCAGGATATTAACGAAGAAAGCATCAATAACCAAGAAGATACGAAGATTCAGAACGAAACAGCATCTGAAGACAATGTGACAGTTCAACCTACTGCAGAGGAACTTTTGGCAGAAGAAAAAGACCGTTACATCAGATTATACGCTGAATTTGAAAATTATAAAAAAAGAACCAGCAAAGAGAAGATGGAATTCTTCCAATATGCAAATCAGGACATGATGGTTTCTATGCTTGGTGTTTTGGATGATTTCGAAAGAGCAATTAAAGAAATTGCCAAAAACGGAAATCCTGCCGACCTACAAGGTGTTGAATTGATTTATAACAAATTCAAAAATAAACTAACTGAAAAAGGGTTAAAAGCAATGGAAGTAAGAGCTGGAGACAGTTTTAACGTAGACTTCCATGAAGCCATTACTCAGATCCCTGCTCCTTCAGAAGATTTGAAAGGGAAAATCGTAGACGTAATCGAAACCGGATATACTTTAGGTGATAAAGTGATTCGTTTTGCAAAAGTAGTAACAGGAAATTAAAACATAAGCAATAAGTAATGGGTAATAAGCAATTTGAATATTACCCATTTCTCATTACTAATTACTCATATAAAGATGTCAAAAAGAGATTATTACGAGGTTCTTGAGATCAGCAAATCTGCATCAGCCGACGAGATAAAGAAAGCATACCGTAAAATGGCTATCAAGTTTCACCCAGATAAAAATCCGGGTGATAAGGAAGCTGAAGAAAAGTTTAAAGAAGCTGCAGAAGCTTACGAAGTTCTGAGCGACGAACAAAAACGTGCAAGATACGATCAGTTCGGACACGCAGGAATGGGTGGAAACGGCGGCTTTGGCGGTGGCGGTTTCGGCGGCGGAATGAACATGGAAGATATTTTCAGCCAGTTTGGAGATATTTTCGGTGGTGGATTCGGTGGTTTTGGTGGCGGCGGCGGTCGTCAGCAAGTGAAGGGTTCTAATTTAAGAATCAGAATCAAGCTAAACCTTGAAGAAATGGTCAACGGAACGCAGAAAACCATTAAAGTTAAAAAAATGAAGATGGCAGAAGGTGCTACTTCAAAAACATGTCCTACTTGTGGTGGTTCCGGAGTTCAGATGAAAGTAATGAACACCATGTTCGGCCAAATGCAGACTCAAACCACTTGTGGAAATTGTCAGGGAATCGGAAAAGTTGCCGATAAAATTCCGGCAGGAGCCAATGCACAAGGACTAATCAAAGACGAAGAAGAAATCACAATCAACATTCCTGCAGGAGCAAGAGACGGCATCCAGCTTAATGTAAGAGGTAAAGGTAACGATGCTCCTTTTGGTGGTATTCCTGGAGATCTATTAGTGATTGTTGAGGAAGAAGTAGATAAAGTAATCAAAAGAGAGGGCGATAATCTTCATCAGGAATTATATGTTTCTTTTGCTGAAGCAGCTTTAGGAACTAAAAAAGAGGTTCCAATCGTTGGTGGAAAAGTAAAAATCACCGTAGATGCAGGAACTCAATCCGGAAAAATCTTAAGATTAGCAGGAAAAGGGCTTCCAAGTATTGACAGCTATGGCAAAGGTGATATGTTTATCCACATCAATGTCTGGACTCCGCAAAAACTAACGAAAGAACAAAAGGAGTTTTTCGAGAATCAAATGAACAGCGGAGAAATGGTTGCAGAACCATCCGGAAAGGAAAAAACTTTCTTTGATAAAGTGAAAGATTTATTCAACTAATCATATTAGAAGAGGCTTAATTTTTAAGTCTCTTTTTTATTATTATAGCTTCATCCCATCTTCTTTTCTATAATCGTAGAACATATTAACAGAATGGCTTGATAAGGTTCACTTCACTAAGTTCAAAGAACTCTCTATATCTTGTATTCAACTTAAAACCAAAGCGCGGCTTCAAAAATTTGAAGCCGCGCTTTGGTTTATTATTTATCAAATTTCTATTTTCTTTTAACTAAGGAAACAGCACCTTTTCCCATTGTGAAAATTGCAACGCCAATCAATCCTCCAGCAAGTCCCAAAATAACTTCTTTTAAAACAGTAAGAACTCCATTGGAAGACCAAGACTCTAGGAAATGGTGAAGAAATTCCACTCTGTGAGCAAAAATACCTCCTGCAACCATGATCAAAGCAATCGTACCAATCACTCCTAAAGCTTTAATAACAATAGGTAAAGCTTTTACCAGTAAATGTCCCAATGTTCCGAAAAAACCTTTGTCATTACTTTTTTTAATTAATTTAAATCCGGCATCATCCATTCTTACAATTAAAGCAACAATTCCGTATACTCCAACCGTCGCAATGAATGCCACCAAACTCGTCACCAAAATCTGTGTAATGAAAGGGTGATTTTCTTCTAAAACCGTTCCTAAAGCAATGATGACAATTTCAATCGATAAAATAAAATCTGTAGTAATTGCAGATTTCACCTTTGACTTTTCTAATTCTTCGTCACTTTTTTCGTCTTCTATAATTTCTTCAACAACTTCATGGCCTTCTTTCTCTCTGTGAAAAAGAAATTCTATAATTTTTTCAACTCCTTCAAAAGCCAGATATAATCCTCCTAAAATCAATACATAATTAATTGCCGGAGCATACAACCAGTTAAGAAAAAATACAACAGGCAGAATGATCAATTTGTTGATGAATGAACCTTTGGTGATCGCCCACAACACGGGTAATTCTCTTGAAGACAGGAAACCCGTAGCTTTTTCAGCATTTACAGCTAAGTCATCTCCTAAGATTCCCGCTGTTTTTTGAGTTGCTATCTTACTTGTAACCGCCACATCATCCATCAAAGCTGCGATATCATCCAAGATTGCAAAAAAACCAGATGCCATAAAATTTTAATATTTTTTTAATAATTGTTAAAGAGCAAAAATAATTATTTAATTTGGTTTTTAGGAGGATGAAAACTAAAAAAACTAATTATTTCTGATAAAAAATCATATTGCTTGTCCTATTGATTTTCTGTACATTTATTGTATGAAAAAGCTCATTCTCAGGTACCATTTTTTTGTATTAGGATGCATTACGTTTGTTTTAAATTCATGTAATACCAAATTTAGGGTTTGGGTGGGCAGCAACAGCCAGAAAGTTTACAACTTAAAATACGGCGAAGATAAAAGGCAAAAAATGGATGTTTTTTTGCCCGAAAATTATTCTGAAGACAGCCCAATTGTCTTAATCGTACATGGAGGCGCCTGGAAATACGGAAGAAAAGAACACATGATCCAGATTCAGAAAATGCTTTTTAAGAATAATATTCCGAGCATCAACATGAATTATCGCTTGGTTTCAAAAAAAATCACCTACAAAGATCAGCTGGAAGATATAAGTGATGCTATAGAAAAATTCAATTCCTTAGCTCATAAAGCAGATTTAAAACCTAATAATTACATTCTTTTAGGGGAAAGTGCAGGCGGACATTTGGCTTTACTTTACGGGTATCAAAATCCTGATAAGATCAAAAAAATCATTTCTTTGAGCGGTCCCACAGATTTTTATTCTTCTGACTATTTACAATCTTTTTATTCAAAATACACTTCCAATACTATACAAAAAGTAGTAGGCACAAAATTCAACCGCAAAAATTTATCTGAAGATTTTGAAAAAGCGAGCCCGATTGCCAATACTTCTAATGTTCCGACTTTATTATTTCAGGGAAATCATGATTTTTTAGTGAATCAACAACAGGGTTTAACATTAGATTCTGTTCTTACAGCCAAAGATATTCCCCATAAATTGGTTTTTATGAAGAATACAGGTCATGCGCCAAGATTTTTCAGTAAAAAGAAAAGAGACAGTATTATTTACCCTAATATTTTGGAATGGATTAGAAAGTAGTTTTTTGTATCTATCATCCTGACGAGGTTGGAGCCTATTTAAAATTTAAGAATTTTATTTTTTATTGCGAATGAATTTTACCATTAAGATACCTTAAGATTTTTAGAATATTAAGCTAGGTTTTCACTTTAAGGATATTTCATTTATAAAAATCTTTGATTTTGTTCTTAATTAAACTTAACAACTTAATAAAGCTTAACGGTTTAATAAAAATTTAAAAAGACTTATAATTATTCAAATTTTACGGTTCATAATCTTTAACCCAGGTATTATTAATTACAGATTCTTCAATTCGTTTCACTACTTTCAGAATGACAGTATTCCCGATTAGAATGATCGATTAGAAGATCTGTCAAAAAAATAACCCGCTTCAAAAAAGCAGGTTATCATATATTTTAAAATTAAATTCTATTTAATGTCTTCGTCAAAATCATGATTTTCATATTTCGAAAAATCTTCTTTCTTTCCGAATAAAAACTTAACAATCACCGGTACTGTTGTTACTAAAACAATAACAATAATGATAAGTTCCAGTTTCTTTTTAAGATCAATTCCAAACTGATCCATGAATAATTTATCCAGGTAATGTCCTGCAAAAATTAACAGGAAAGACCATAAAACAGCTCCAATTATGTTGTCTCTTAGGAAATCTTTTTTATCCATTTTCACAATTCCTGCAATAATGGGTGTAAAAGTTCGTACTACAGGTAAAAATCTAGCCATAATGATTGCTAAAGCTCCGTTTTTTTCGAAAAACTCATGAGCCTGATATAAATGTTTTTTCTTGAAAAGCATCGTATCTTGCTTCTTATATAAAGCAGGACCTGTTTTACGTCCGAAATAATATCCTATTTCGTTTCCAATAATGGCTGCAATCGCAACTGCCGAAGCTAAAATAGTTGTATCTAAGAAATCACTTCCTGTAGAACCAAAGGTTTCCGAAATAATTTTCACTGCATAAATTCCCGATACAAAAAGAAGAGAATCTCCGGGAAGGAAAAAACCTATAAATAATCCCGTTTCCGCAAAAATAATAAATAAAATAAGCCAAAATCCCCCATTATTTATATAAAACTCCGGGTTTAATAAATCCTTCCAACTATTGAAATCTTCCATAACTATTGATGTGAAACAAAAATAAGCTTAATAAAATTCAAAAGGAAATATATTAGCATATTTTAACGAAAATTCAGATATGATTTTTATAAGTCCAGATCATCATCAGAAACCGCAGTTCCATCAGCCATCAGAAACGCTTTCAGGAATGGAGTAAGATTTCCGTTCATTACAGAATCTACATCCGAAGTTTCATATCCGGAACGTACATCTTTTACCAATTTATATGGGTGCATCACGTAGTTTCTGATCTGACTTCCCCATTCGATCTTCATTTTATTGGCTTCAATTTCGTTACGGGCTTTCATACGCTCTTCCAATTCCATTTCATATAGTCTTGAACGAAGCAACTGCATTGCTTTTTCTTTATTCTGAAGCTGCGAACGGGATTCTGAGTTTTCAATAATAATTCCTGTAGGAGCGTGACGAAGACGAACCGCTGTTTCTACCTTGTTTACGTTCTGACCTCCTGCTCCGGAAGACCTCATCGTTTCAAATGAAATATCAGCAGGATTGATATTAATTTCTATAGTATCATCTACCAAAGGATAAACATATACGGAAACGAAACTGGTATGACGTTTTGCATTAGAATCGAAAGGTGAAATCCTTACCAATCTGTGAACTCCGTTTTCTCCTCTAAGGTAACCGAAAGCAAATTCTCCTTCGATTTCCAACGTCACGGTTTTTACTCCGGCAACATCTCCTTCCTGAAAATTCAGTTCACGGATTTTATAGCCTTGCTTTTCAGCCCACATCGTATACATTCTCATCAGCATAGAAGCCCAGTCACAACTTTCCGTCCCACCTGCTCCTGCTGTAATTTGCAGTACTGCAGAAAGTTCATCTCCTTCATTGGAAAGCATATTTTTAAACTCAAGATCTTCAATTTTTTCAACCAATAACGGAAAAGCTTCATCCAGTTCTTTTTCAGAATCCGGATCTTCTTTAGCAAAGTCCATTAACACCTGTATATCTTCAAACTGGGTATTGATCTCATCATACGCTTCGACCCATTTTTTCTTGGAACGAAGTTGTTTTAAAAATGCTTCAGCCGTTTTCGGATTATCCCAGAACTCAGGAGCGGCAGTTTTCTCATCATCATTCGCAATTTCTATCTTCTTTTTATCAATTTGAAGGTATTTATGTAAGTCCTCTATTCTTGATTGAATTTCTTTTATCTGGTCGTTGTTGATCACGATTTTTTTATTTTTGGCAAAAATACGGATAAAATTACGAGTAATGAATAGTGTTGCAATGAGTAATATTTTTCAGGTATACTTACTTTATTAAAACTGTAATAAATAAAAACTACTCCTTAATGGTTTTAGCTTCAAACATTTTCTCCAGATCTTTTTTCGATTTCTTACTTTCAATTTTAAAACCAAGCATTGTTAAGAGATAGACAAATAACAGCATGGATAGAGGAAAAAAAACGTCAACAGATATTCTTTTAGCTTCTATTAATGTGATCATGAGGAAAAAAATAACGAAAGAACACCAAAATATTAAGAAAACAAATACTCCCCAATGTAACTTCATTTTAACCTCAACCAGGGTTTCATTGCTACTCTTTTGAATAATACCGGTTATTTGGGGAAGAAAAGAATTTCTGTTTTTTATAATTCTATTAATTTCAAAACTATTTTCATTAATGTACCCTTCGTATTCTTTTGTCGATGTATTATTAAATTGAAGGAGTTTTCTTTTAGCTCCCACATTATCAGAAAGTATTCTAATGACGTCTTGTTCTGATAAATTTGTCTTATAAATCAAATGCTCAAAAGGTAAATATCTCATTTATCCAATTTTATTTAAATCATTTCAGCAACAATTTCTCCAATTTTCGGAGCCAAAGCCACTCCCATTCCGGAAAGTCGTACCGCGCAAAACTGTTTTTCAGAAATTTGTTTTACAACAGGTGTTTTTTCTGAACCCATCGCCATAATTCCCGACCATCGCATAGCAATTTCAACGTCGTTTTGATTGGGTACAATTACTTCTTTTAAAAAGTTCTCTAAATGATTTTGCAAAAATTCTGTAGTTTCAAAAGCAGTTGTTTCCTCTGTTGTAAAATCTTGATTTCTTCCACCACCTAATAAAATACGATCTCCGAGGTTTCTGAAATAATAAAACCCTTCATCATAATGGAAAGTTCCTTTTAGTTTTAAATTTTCAATAGGTTCAGTTAGAATAATCTGTCCACGGGCTGGAATAATTTCTTCTTTTTTTAAAAACCGGGAAGCAAAAGCATTGGTACAATGGATCAATTGATCCGATTTAATTGAAAAATTCTTAGAAAGCTTGACTTCAATTTCATTTACATCTTCAACAATATCCTCAACTTCAGTTCCAAAAAGAAACTCAACTTTAAGCTCATGACATTTTTCCACCAATTTCTGCAACAGCTTTCCGGAATGCAGACTTCCTTCACACGGATTTTCAACTAAATATTCAGATTTACCGAGTCCAAATTCTTTAATTTTATTTTGATTCAGAAAGTATGTTTTTTCTATTCCTGTAATGGATTTAAGCTTTTCGTTAACCTCATCAATTCTTAGTAAGGGTTCATTAGTATTCAAAATTTCAAAACCACCACTTAATTCAAAATCAATATCAGTATTTTCAAAATAGGTCTGAATTTTCTGCAAACCCTCAAACCTCATCTTTACAAGGTTCAGTGTTTTTTCCCAACCCATTTTCTCGGCATCAGCAATCACTTCCGTTAAACTCCCAAAACAGGCAAAACCAGCATTTCTCGTCGAAGCACCCAACGGAACTGAATTTCGTTCGATAATCAAAACTGATTTTTCAGGATATTTTTCTTTGATCGAAATCGCAGTCCATAATCCTGTAAAACCAGCTCCGATAACAACGATATCGCGCTTTCTGTAAAATGTTTCGAGCTCCCAAACGCTGATCATGAGTAATGAGTAATTGGTAATGAGTACTATTTTGTGAATGGACAATCTGCTTTGCTTGTGAATTTTTAATTCTGATCGATTAAATTATAAAATTGACAATTGACTTGCAAAGCAAAATTCACAAGCGAAGCGAATTCATATAAATTATCCTTGGCTCTTCTCTTCTTCGTCTCCGTTATGATGAAAACCGATTGCTCTTCTAGGTTCTTCCACTACTTTGTATGCATCTAATTCAGTTTTTAAACTTTGAACTCGATACTGAAACTGATCAAAATTATTAATGATCACATCGCTCAAAAATCTGGCTACCTGATCCAGATATTCTTCAGTCAGTTTTCCTGCAGCATCTCTTAGAGCTCCATTCAAAAGGTTTCTATCGATTTTTAGATTCTCGTTCTTGGTTCTTTGATATAGATTTTTTATTCTCTTTTTCAGACTCTGGGTAAAATCAATCAGCATTGTATTGCTAAAAGCTTTCATCTGAGAGGCAACTTCATGCCAAAAAGGAACTTTATCTGCTTTATTATTTTTAAGAATCTGGTACAGCAAAGAATCACCTTCCAATCCTCTTGTCATTGCAAACAGAATAATTTCAGAGCGCTCAGCTGCATTGGGTGGAAATACGGGAATCATCACATCGAATCTTCCGGGAGCTAAAATTTCCTCATCAATTTCAGATACAGAATTTGCAGAACCTACCATCAATAGATCTTCCTGTTCAAATTTGCTGATATAATGAAGAATAATTTCCTGTGTTTCCAGGTTACATGAAGCAACATTAGTTTCAGGGGTTCTTTCCAGCATAATTTCATCAAAATCATCCAAGAAAAGTAACACTTTATCTTCTTTCATCATTGTTAAAAGAAAATCGTTAAAGTTGGTTTTGTTGCCATCTACAAACGAAGTTCCCAGATAATGTTTTTTCACCTCTTTGAACTGATAGCCTATAATTTCCGCTATTTTATTGGCCCAAAAAATTTTTCCACTTCCAGGAGGACCGTACAAAATAATTCCAGCTGGTTTATTAATGCCCCAATCTTTAATTTGTTGAGGATTTAAAAAAGGTTCTAAAACACCTGATATATGGAAAAACAAATCTCTGTAACCGATAAAATCCCTCTGTTTAAGACTTACTTTATGTCCGAAATAGTTGTAGACAAACTCATAATTTCCGCCTAATTTATTATCAATTCCGTAGCTTGAAATGGAAGATTTAAAAAGTCCGTTATCAAAAATATTCGGGTTGCTTTCCTTGATTGCCTTTTCTACTTTATCCTTCGGCTGCTTGATGGTTTCGGCAATTTGCTCTAGTGTTTTATTTTTATCTAAATCTTTTTCATAAATCTTTAAAAACTCAATATTTTCTCTGGCAAATTTTTCAAAGTCTTCTTTCACTTCAAAATTGGTGCTGATACAAACCCCTAATTCAAGATCAAAATCCTGAATAAACTGTTTTATCGCTTCCGCCGAAACTTTCAATTCTTTTGCTAATTCAATTAACTTCATAGTGACTGATTAATTCTATCAAATTTAGGGTATTTAGGATAAATGTAAATTGATTTATGATAATTCTGTAACATTTTGTAAAAAACATACACTACTACTATGTAAAACAAATTACATGGAAAAAATTTTGTCAGTAAAGAATTTAACTAAAAAATTCAAAAGAATCGTTGTAAACAATATCTCCTTCGATGTAGAAAAAGGCAATGTTTATGGACTTCTGGGACCTAACGGAAGCGGAAAATCCACCACTTTCGGGATGCTGCTTTCAACCATAAACCCTACAAGCGGAGATTGGTACTGGTTTGGTAAAAAAGGAACAGATTCCGAAACATTAAAAAAAATCGGAGCGATTATCGAACAACCCAATTTCTATCCTTATTTAAGTGCAGAAGTCAACCTGAAAATCGTTGCAGAAATTAAAGGAACTCCGTTTCAGAGAATTGATGAAGTATTGAGTATAGTTGGTCTTCTAGAAAGAAAAAAAGACACTTTTAAAACTTTTTCTCTGGGAATGAAACAACGTTTAGCAATTGCTTCGGCAATGCTTAATAATCCTGAAGTTTTAATTTTGGATGAACCTACTAACGGGCTGGATCCTGAAGGAATTATCCAAATCAGAGAAATCATCAACAATATTGCAAAACAAGGCATTACCATTATTATTGCCAGTCACCTTTTAGATGAAATTGAAAAAATATGCAGCCATGTGATCGTTTTAAAAGAAGGAAATTCTATCTACTGTGGAAGAGTAGACGAAATGACGAACAGCCATGGATATTTTGAGCTGAAAGCCGATAACAAAACAGCACTTATTCAAACACTGGAAGAGATCCATTGGTTTAGCTCTATCGACAGTGAGGGCGATACCATAAAAGCTCACATTCGTGAAGATGCTTCCGTTTCAGCTTCTACACTCAACCAAAAACTGGCTGAAAAAGGTATTTTCTTATCCCATTTAGTTAAGAAAAAACTATCGTTAGAATCTCAATTCCTTGAACTTGTAAAAAACACAAATTAATCATGACAAAACTATTAAAACTAGAATATTACAAAAACCTGAATTACAGACCATTCAAGGTTTTTACGATCTTATATTTCGCCATTCTTATCGTATTCCTTTTCATTGGATTAATTGATTTTGATCTTTTTGGAGAGCCCGTTAATTTGAAAGAACAAGGAATTTATAATTTTCCGGAAATCTGGAATTTCACGACTTGGATTGTCGCTTTATTGAAAATTTTCTTAGGATTGATTATTGTTTTCTCCATCTGTCAGGAATTCAGTGACCGAATGTTCAAACAAAATACGATTGACGGATTAAGCAGAAAAGAATTTATTGGTTCAAAATTACTGACGATCAGCATTTTTACCATAGTTTCAACGGTAGTCGTATTTGCAATCACAATGTTTTTAGGATATCGATACTCCAACACAACAGAGTCTGCAAAAGTTTTTGAAGAAATTTTCTTTGTCGGAAATTACTTTTTAAAACTGTTCACATTCTTCTGTTTCCTGATGTTTCTTTCTATTTTACTGAGAAAATCAATTTTTGTATTTCTTGCATTTTTTGTTTTCTGGATCGGAGAAAGCATCTTATCCGGTATTGAAGTTTTCACAAAAATAAGAGGATTACAGGGCGCTCAAAGAAACGAAGTTTTACAAAATGACTTTTTTATATCCCACCTATTGCCTTTGGAGAGCATGTCGAATCTTATTCCCAATCCAATGGCAAGATTAAATATGGCCAAAATGATGGGCATAAAATATGAATTCCATTACCCAACAGAAAGCTTAATTGCCTGTCTGGTTTGGTGTTCGATTTTCATTTTCGGATCTTACTGGATTTTGAAAAAGAGAGATTGGTAATTCTCCAAATCAATACTTTAAAATATTTAAAAGTGGTTCTATTTTTGAGCCACTTTTTATTTTATATTTAAACTTACAATTAAGAAAAACAAATGATTCAGCTTTCTGCTTCCAAAATTATAAAAGTCTGTTTTTTAACATTAGCTTTTCTGTGCTTATCCTGTTCTGATCAAAAGAAAAATACTTTTAAATTTTTCACATCTTCAAATGAGGAAAAACCTTCTTTAAACATTCAGAAAACCAACAAAAAAGCTGAAGAAGCCTTATCATTTTGTAAACAGAAAAAGTTCAATACCGATTTTTGTATTTTGATCGATATGAGTTTACATTCAGGCGTAAACCGTTTTTTCATTTATGATTTTAATGAAAAGAAAATCACAAAAAAATATCTTGTAGGTCATGGTTGCGGAAACTATATCTGGAGCTGGGCACAATCAAAAGACAGTCCGGGTTTTAGCAATGAAGACGGAAGCCATCTTTCTTCCCTTGGAAAATATAAAATCGGAGAAAGAGGCGTAAGTGAATGGGGAATCAAAGTAAAATATTTAATGCATGGCTTAGAAGAAACCAATAACAATGCACTGAAAAGAGCCATCGTTTTTCACTCCTGGGAAAAAATGGAAGATAATGAGATCTATCCTCAAGGTTCACCCGAAGGTTGGGGTTGCCCCACCGTTTCAAACAATGCATTAAGAGAAATCGATCCTATCTTACAAGAAACATCCAAACCGGTTCTGATGTGGATTTACAATTAAAAAAGACTGCCTTTCGACAGTCTTAAAAAACACCTCACTTAATTATATATTTACTTCTTATCTTTTTCAAGTAAAGAAATATACTCTTCATACCCTTTCTCTTTCATTTCCGCTTTCGGGATAAACTTCAAAGAAGCAGAATTGATACAGTAACGAAGTCCGCCTTTGTCTTCAGGTCCATCATTGAAAACGTGTCCCAAATGCGCATCTCCTGTTTTACTTCTCACCTCTACTCTTGTCATTCCGTGAGAACGGTCTAATTTTTCGTCAATTAATTTTTTAGTAATCGGTTTCGAAAAACTTGGCCATCCACAACCCGATTCAAACTTATCCGTTGAAATAAATAAAGGCTCTCCTGTTGTAATATCCACATAAATTCCTTCGCGTGTTTCGTCCCAATATTCATTTTGAAAAGCTCTTTCCGTACCGTTTTCCTGTGTTACATTATATTGTTCAGCTGTTAATTCTTTTTTTAAGACAGCTTTATCTTGTTTTTGATATTTCATTTCTTTTGTTTGCTTTTTGGGAAGCGGATTTGCATTTCTTGCCATTTCAAAAAGTCCCGGCTCGATGTGACAATACCCTCCCGGATTTTTATCTAAATAATCCTGATGATAATCTTCCGCTTTATAGAAATTTTTCAAAGGAATCGTTTCTACCACAACCGGTTTGCTGTAATTTTTGGCTAATTTCTCAACCTCAGCTTTTACAATCGCTTCTGTTTCTTTATCAGTTGAATAAATTCCCGTTCTGTACTGATCTCCTCTGTCATTTCCTTGTTTGTCAATACTCGTAGGATCAATTGTTTTAAAATACAGATCAATTAATAATTTTAAATCTACCTGTTCAGGATCATATTTTACTTTTACCGTTTCTGCAAACCCCGTTGTATGGCTTACCACTTCTTCATACGTTGGATTGACTTTGTTTCCATTGGCATATCCAACTTCTGTTCCTACCACTCCGCGAATTTGTTGAAAAAAGTGTTCTGTTCCCCAAAAACACCCTCCTGCAAAATAAACTTCTTTTACATTTCTATTGTCCATATTGGTCTCATTTTCTTTTTTAATTTCTGTGGATGTTGGCTTGGCATCTCCACAACTTGTAGCAAAAACCGCTATCCCCAGAATTACTCCAAGCAGTATTAATATGTTTTTCATTTTTATCTTATTATTTGTAATCATTTTTTCCATTTAAAATCATTAAACCAAACCCCAAAAGCATCAGATCTTTTAAGATAAAGAAATCCGTAACCGGAACTCCGTCTACGATTTTCCACATTCCCGGAGTGGTAAATAAGTAACTCAATGTTGTAAGAAAAGTTACCATCATTCCGATAGCAGCATACTTCCTGAGTGATGCAAATTTCACACTAAATATTAATAGTAAAGCAATGATAATTTCTATCGTACCGATAGCATTTGACACTGTTTGCACACTTACGATATCATATACGAAAAAAGTGAGAAAATGGTTTTCTACCAGATTTTTTATTCCGCTTGCTTCTGTGGGGGTGAATTTGAAAATTCCGATCCAAAGCAAGGTTAATGCAGAGCCGAAAAGCGAGATATAATATCCGATCCTGCCCGTTCGGTTTTCTTTGTTGATTTCTAATAAAGTTCCGTTCATTTTGATGATTTTGAAATTAATACTTTGTTATTTTCAAAAGTATAGTCGGAACAAATTCAAAATCCTGACACCATTTTTATTAAATATCTAAATTTTTGAATACTTTTTCTTTAAAGTCCTGAATTTCAGAATTATTAATTTCATTCTTTCTCTCCTGAGAAAGTTTCCTTTTTAAAATATCATCTAAAATTTCCAGTTTTTGTTTGTAGGCTCTGCACCATTTACAGATTTTCAGATGCAGGTTGAGTTTCCAGTTCTCTGCTGGAGAAATGTTTTCAGCATTGCGCTTTTCCATGAGTAAAGTAACTTCACTGCATGGTAAAAAGATCATATGTATTAGTTTTTTAAACATTTTTTCAATCTCTTATGATTTTGCAAACCAGTTAAATTCCAGACACTCTCGCAACTGCATTCGGCTTCGCTGTAAAATCTTCCAAAGATTAGTCGTAGAAATATCCAATTCCTGACTCACTTCAGGTGCTTTTTTTTCTTCAAGATAATACATTTTCATCGGAATCTTCCATCTGGAGGGTAAATCTTCAAGACAATCTTCCAATGTTTTATTAAAATCTTTATCGTCGAGAAGCTCGGTTTCTTTGTTGGAAACATTCCAATCATGAAGGACATCATCATTTTTCCACGAACCGGTTTCATCAAAAAAATGGTCTAGTTTTATATATGGTTCCGATTTATATTTTTTGCGATAAAAATCAGCAACTTTTCTATTCAAAATTGTCATCAGCCAAGTCAACGGTTGACTTTTCCCTTCAAAAGAATCATACGACGAAAAAGCCGAAATAAATACTTCCTGAACAACATCTTCTGCCTCAACTTTATCCGAAAGCAGATGCACTGCCCTTCTCAACAACGGTTCGGAATATTGTTCTATCCAGTTTTTGATGGTTTCGTTTTTTGTCATATTAAATATTATTTTATTTACCCGCAGATTTCTTGGTTTTCCACAGATGATTATGTTAAAAAATCCTTGAGTTTTTTATTTAATATTAAAACGAATATAAAAAGTTAAATGCTAAACTGCAAAAAAATCTACAATCCGAAAATTCCCTTCCTCCGGAGGGGTGGCGAAAATTCGAAAGAATTTTTGACGGGGTGGTTATCAACAATGGCAATTTTCTAATCCCTAAAAAACATATCAAATTTCATATCCTACTTTCAAATATCAAATATTTGCCACAAAATCAGCTAAAAATAGTAAATTTGCATCTTATCAAAAATTTGTAAAAAGCAAAGCAATATATCATTATGACATCACAAGAGATTCGTCAAAAATTTTTAGATTATTTTCAAAGTAAAGGTCACCTTATCGTTCCTTCTGCTCCTATCGTGCTGAAAGACGACCCTACTCTTATGTTTTCCAACTCAGGAATGACGCAGTTCAAAGATTATTTTTTAGGATACAAAGAACCTAAAGCCTCTAGAATTGCCGATACACAAAAATGTCTGAGAGTTTCCGGAAAACATAACGACTTGGATGATGTAGGTAGAGATACCTATCACCACACCATGTTTGAGATGTTGGGGAACTGGTCTTTTGGTGATTATTTTAAAAAAGATGCTATTGCTTTTGCCTGGGAATTATTGACTGAAGTTTACGGAATTCCGAAAGAAAACCTGTATGTAACGATTTTCGAAGGAGACGCTTCTGAAAACTTGGAAAGAGATCAGGATGCATACGACTATTGGAAAGCCGTAATTTCCGAAGACAGAATTATCAACGGAAATAAAAAAGATAACTTCTGGGAAATGGGAGCAAGCGGACCTTGTGGACCTTGTTCTGAAATCCATGTTGATTTAAGAACTGAAGAAGAAAAAGCAAAAGTTTCAGGACTTGAATTGGTGAATAACGATCATCCTCAAGTTGTGGAAATCTGGAACTTGGTTTTCATGCAGTACAACCGTAAAGCAGACGGAAGCTTAGAAAATCTTCCTGCAAAACATATTGATACCGGGATGGGATTCGAACGTCTTTGTATGGCGCTTCAGGGAAAATCTTCAAACTACGACACCGATGTTTTCACACCCTTGATTGCTAAAGTTGAAGAACTTTCAGGTAAAAAATACACCGGAGTTTTAGAAGACGAAAAAGATATTGCGATCCGTGTTGTGGTAGATCACATCAGAGCGGTTTCTTTTGCGATTGCAGACGGACAATTGCCTTCAAACGGAGGAGCAGGATATGTGATCAGAAGAATTTTAAGAAGAGGAATTTCTTATTCTTACAGATTCTTAGACAGAAAAGAGCCTTTCCTTTACAAATTGGTTGCTGTTTTACAGGAGCAAATGGGAGCATTCTTCCCTGAATTAGAAAAACAAGGCGTTTTAGTAACAGAAGTAATCAAAAGCGAAGAAGAATCTTTCTTAAGAACAATTGAAACAGGATTAATCCGAGTTGATAAATTAATTCAGCAGACTATTTCTGAAGGTAAAAAAGTGTTGCCAACGGAAGAAGTATTTGAATTATACGATACTTACGGTTTCCCTGATGATTTAACAAGAATTATTGCAGAGGAAAAAGGATTAACGATCGATGAAAAAGGATTTGAAGTTGCGTTAAATGAACAAAAACAGCGTTCAAAAGCTGATTCTGCTCAAAAAGTCTATGACTGGGTAGTTTTAGAAGATAAAGACGTAAATTTTGTGGGTTACGATCAGATAGAAGCTGAAACTTACATTACCAAATACAGAAAAGTAGAAAATAAAGACGGAGAATTTTATCAGGTTGTGTTAAGCAACACTCCTTTCTATCCAGAAGGAGGTGGACAGGTTGGTGATAAAGGTGTTCTTGAAAATGCTGCTGAAAGTTTTGAAGTATTGGAAACTAAAAAGGAAAATGGATTGATTATTTCATTAATCAACGGACTTCCGAAAGATGCAGGTGCCCTTTTCTATGCTAAAGTAAATGCCAGTGACAGAAAAAACTCTCAGGCCAACCACTCTGTGACTCACCTTTTACACGAAGCTTTAAGAGATGTTTTAGGAACTCACGTTGAACAAAAAGGTTCTTACGTTGGTCCTGATTATCTTCGTTTCGACTTCTCTCATTTCAACAAGATGACGGAAGAGGAACTGGCTTTGGTTGAAGAAAAAATAAATGCAAAAATCAGAGAAAGTATTGCTTTACAGGAATTCAGAAATATTCCGATTAAAGAAGCTTTGGACAGAGGAGCAATGGCTTTGTTCGGTGAAAAATATGGAGACAATGTGAGAATGATCCAATTCGGAAGCTCAAAAGAACTTTGTGGTGGAACTCACGTGAAAAATACGACCGAGATCGGTCACTTTAAAATCAATTCCGAAAGTTCTGCTGCGGCAGGAATCAGAAGAATTGAGGCAATTTCCGGAGATAAATCTGAGGAATACTTCAAAGGTTTAGAAAAACAGATTACTGAACTTTCTCAGCTATTAAAATCTAAAGATGTTGTACGTTCTATCGAAAAATTAATCGAAGAAAATGCTTCATTGAAATCTGAGGTTGATGCGCTGAAAAAAGAAAAAGCTAAAGGAGAAATCGGAGACTGGAAAAATGCTTACGAACAAAAAGGCGACAAACAGCTTTTAGTAAAGAAAACCTCTCTTGATGCTGGTTCTGTGAAAGACATCGTATTCCAGCTGAAGAAAGAAATTCATACTTCTGTAACCATTATCCTTTCCGATGCAGACGGAAAACCAATGATTACTGTTGGAGTTTCTGATGATCTGGCTGCAAACTACCAGGCTGGAGCAATTGTAAAAGATTTAGCTAAAGAAATCCAAGGCGGCGGCGGCGGAAACCCAGGTTTCGCAACTGCAGGAGGAAAAAATCTTGATGGGCTGGAAAATGCTTATCTGAAAGCTTTGAATATTTAATTAATTCTTACAAAGGATTTTCATCCAAAATACAAAAATCTCTTTCAGAACTGAAAGGGATTTTTGTATTTTATATTGAAAGCTAGCTGATAAATTTCCTGCAATTTATTTGACGAGCCACAAAGTGAATATTAAAAGCTAAAGAATTGAGATCTTAATTTTTTATTGGGAAGACCTCAAGAGGGTAAGTTTTGTTATATTGAGAAACAAATGATCTAGTTATGCAGTAGTGGAGAACTTTTTATATTTTTATATTTGTCATATAAATAATTCTAAATGAATCAACTTTTAGCAAAATCCTTTGATAGCTCAGTTTACAATTATCCAGAATTAATCGATAAGCTTCTTTTAGAAATTAAGAAGTCAGAACTTAATCTTTGCGATAATCTAGAAAAAATACGAGAAGATTTTCCAAATTTAACAGATCATTCATTAGCTCATTCAATAGCATTATGGAATTATGCACAAATAATTATTGGCAATGACAATTATCTAAATCCACTGGAAGCCTATGTATTACATATATGCTTTTTAATACATGATGCAGGTATGTGTTTTTCTATATTAAATAATAAAAATGAAATTATTGAAACTGAAATATTTAAAGATTTTATTGCTCTAAATCCAGATCTTGAAGATTTAGAATTTGAAGCCTTATTTTATTGTGTTAGAAAATTGCATGGAGAATTTGCTTTAAAGATTCCGCAAACACTACTTAGTTCTGGTAAAATGGTTATTGAAGACGAAGAACTTAGAGATGAATTTTCAGAAATTATCGGCAAAATCTCTAAAAGCCATAGCTGTGATATTTCATATATAGAAAATGAGTTAAATACATATGTCAACCCCAGATTTGTTGATTTAAAAGTTGATTGTAAAAAACTAGCGTTTATCTTAAGAGTTAGTGATGCTGCACATATAGATAATTTAAGAACTCCTCTAACAAAAAAACAAATTCAAGAAGATATCAAAGGTATATCAAAAGAACATTGGACATTTCAAAAAAAAATTGGATTTCCTACTGTTGAAAATGGTTTTTTAATTTATAATTCAAATTCAAAATTTGAAATTAATGAAAAAAAAGCTTGGTGGCTGTGTTATGAAGCTCTGAAAGTACTTGATTCCGAATTGAGAAAAGCGGATACCTTTTTTACAGAATCTAATAAGAATGGATTTTTAGTTAAAGGAGTAAAAAACATTGAAAACACTCTCAGATTAGGAGAAAGTAATATTAGAACCTCTGGTTGGAAATCTCTTGATTCAAAAGTTAAAGTTACTAATCCTAAACTATTAGCTGCAAATGTTGGAGGTAAAAATTTATATGGATCAATTCATTTTGCATTTCGAGAAATTCTCCAAAATTCCATTGATGCTATTAATATTAGAAAATTGAAAGATGAAAATTTTCATGGCTTAGTAGAGGTTTCTCTTGAACAAAATGATAATGACCATTTTCTAATTATTAAAGACAATGGCATAGGAATGTCGAGAAATATAATGGTTAACCAACTCCTTGATTTTGGGAATTCTTATTGGAATTCTTATGATTTTTACGATGAATATGTTGGAGTTGCTAGATTAAAATTTAAATCTATTGGTAAATTTGGTATTGGTTTTTTTTCAGTTTTTATGCTCGGTGATTTTATAGAGGTAGATTCTGTAAAATACGGAGAAGTATTAACAAAAAGACATAAGCTTACATTTGAAAATGGATTATATGACAATCCAATCCTTAGTGAATATGATATTAATGATGTCAAGAATGATTATGGAACCATTATAAAAATAAAATTGAAAGATAATCCCTATAGCAAAGAAGGCTTTATTGGGACATTAAATTTGAAAAATAATAATCTGTTAGATTTCATTAAATTTTTAATTCCTTCTGTAGATTTTGATATTAAAATAAATGAATATAATAATCTTGTAGTTTATAAAAACTATATTGATGATTCTAGAAACTATTCTTACGGAGAAATTATTTCAGAATTAAGCGTAGAAAAGAATAATGAAACTCAAAAAATAATTTCGGTAATAAAAAGTTTACCTTTATATTTACTACCGATCAAAGTAGATGGAATTATTATAGGACAATTGGGCGTTTTACCCAATATTTCTCAGATTTCTCCACATGAAACGGGAGTTGTGATTTCAAATGGTGTGCGGGTAAGTACTTTTTCAAATGATTTAATAGGCTATGTTAAGGTTGATGAAATTAGTAATTTAAATAGAACAAAATTCAAATCTAACATTCCATTTACATCATTTTATGAATGGGGTGTAAGGATATTAGAATATATAAATTCACATAAAGATTTATATGATTTTACAAATAAAATTGACGGCTTAAAATTTACATTAGGTATTATTGATGAAGATCAGCAAATTTTTGGTTTAATATTAAATAATAAAAATGTTTATGGTTTTACAGTTGAGCAATTTAAAAACTATATTAAAAATATTAATGAAATTAAGATTTACACACTTATGCAAGGTATAGGAAATGGTTATAATTATGATGGATTTATATTTCTTGTGAGACCTCTTAGCTTTGGTGATTTGTTAAAATCCGCAGATAATAATAAAATTAATACCTCAGAAAAATTTGTGGAAGATTTAATTCTTCAAGTATGGAGTGGATTTACAACTTCAAAAAAATCTGGCCTTGAAGAGTTTGCACTAACAAATAATTTTAGAGATATCCCTTATATGGAATTAAAAACCTATAATCGTAAATTTTCATAAATCTTATATTTGATTAAAAAACAACTATCATTAAACAAAACAATTGAATTGAAATTTGAAAGAAAAGGATCAATTTTCAAATAATTTTATTCAAACCTATTGAATGAAAAGAGTAAATAAATTTTAGAAAACTTAAAAAATCTTAAATAAAAATTCATTTTTCATCAGGTTGGGAATTGAATAACATACAAAACCGCTGTATCTCTATGAAATACAGCGGTTTTTATTTTTAACAAAAGATTATATTTTTTAGTATCCTTTTGTAACCTTCTTATCAATAGTTTTGTCATACTTATAAAAAAACTAATGTCAAAACTCTTATCTACTCTATTTTTATTCTCCGCAGTATTATTTTTCGGGCAGGTTCAGCTTAAAGTCATCAACAAATCTAATAAGCAACCCATTCACAACGCGGCTGTATATTGCGATGACGAACTGTTGGGAAAAACAGATTTCAACGGCAATTTATCATTCAAAACAAAATGTAAAAAAGTTGAAATTCTGGCCAGCAATTTTGGTGATGTTTCTGCTGACGTTAAAAAATCGATGGAAATCTCAATGCAGCCTTTGTCAGAAAAAATGGATAATATCGACAAAGTCATCATCAGTGATAAAAGTGATCCCAGAGCGCTGAGAATTTTGGATGAGGTCAACAAAAAAGCTAAGGACAATTCTCCGAAATCGTTGAATTCATACCATTTCAAATCGTATTCTAAATTTTCAATCGATGTAGATAAAGATTCAATCGATACTTATAAAAACTTCCTCGCGGTAAGAAAAGATTCGCTTTCAAAAGTGGATAAGAAAGATTTTAAACAGAAGGAAAAGGATAAAAAAGATTCTCTGACTGCCGAAGATTTCATCAGTGCAACTGAAGAAAGCCAGATGTTTCTTTGGGAAAAAGCGAGTGAATATAGGTATTCGAAGAGTTTTGGTGAAAAAACAAATATCATCGACAACAGAATGTCCGGTTTTAAAAACCCGATTTATGAGGCTTTGGCCATCAATATTTCGAACCTGGACAGAACACCAAGACAATTAAGACCTGAAAACAGAAAACTGTTCAATTTCTATCTTTCTGACACCTTACAGCTTGACGGAAGAAAAACTTACGTGATTAAATTCAAAGAAATCACAGATAAAAAGAAGCAGAACCCGAGAAAATTCAACGGAAAAATATATGTGGATTCAGAAACTTATGCTCTTAAAAAGTTTGAAAGCGTTAATAAAAAACAAAATGAAGGCGATATTGTTTCTGTCTGGAAACCTATTAACGGAAAATGGTTTTTGGATTATGAAGATATCAAATTAAAAATGGGAGATCAAAGTTTTGATACTTCAAAAAAAGACAGCTTAAAACCGGGAGAGAAAGTAAAATACAATAAAAAGAAATTCGGAAATTACCTGTATGTTAAAAACCGTTTCTTTGATTTCAACCTTAATGAGGAGCAAAAAGCATCAGATTTTAAAGGATATTCTCTCGAAATGAAAAACTCTGACGGAAGTCTTCTTGAAAAATACAGAACAGACAGCCTTACAGCCAGAGAAAGTGCGACCTATACAAAAATTGACAGCTTTGTTCAGAAGAATGATTTTGAGAAAAAATTAAATACTTTAACTCAATTAATGCGAGGAAACATTCGCTATAAAATGATTGATTTTGATATTACAAAACTTTTCAGTTACGATAACTATCAAGGAGTTCGTTTGGGAGCCGGAGTAAAACTCAACGAAAAATTCAACAAAACCTTTTCTCCTGACGGCTATTTCGGGTACGGATTCAAAGATCACACCTGGAAATACGGTTTAGGCTTGGATGTAAAACTGTCTGACAAGAGAACTTCAGTGTTCAGAATTGATTATGTAGACGATGTTTTTGCAGCAGGAAGGTTCAATAATATGATGTGGGATATGATGATGAAAGTTTCGGATATGAATCTTGATCTTCATAATGGAACTTTTTATAAAAATCAAAAATGGGGCGCTTCGTTCCTGTATGATGTTTCCAATTCATTAAGCATGAAAGTAACTGTGAATAAAGAAAAACAGAAAGCTCTTTTCGATTATCAATATAAAAATTTAGGAAACAGTTTCGACAACACAAGTGCAACATTATCTTTAAAATTTGCTCCGAATGATAAAAACATCATGACACCAAGCGGAAAATATACCTACGAAAAAAGCTATCCTCAGATTTTCATGAATTACGAGAAAGGATTTGAAGCTTTTGGAGGAGATTTGGATTATCACAGATTGGATGCTTTAATCATTCATCAGTTCAGATCTAAATTGGGGTATACCAACATTAAACTCTTCGGAGGAATTTCTTCAGGAAATGCTCCGATCTGGAAAAACTTTGAAATTGCAGGACAAAATGATGCTAATGTAGACAACTGGTATTCAAACATCAGTACCCCATCCAACTTAGGATTTACAACCATGCCTTCAGGAACTTTCTTTGCCGATAAATTTGCAGCATTTAAGGTTTCTCAGTCGCTTCCGTTCAGATTCAAAACTTTTGGGGCAAGATATTCCAGCATAGATCTTGAATATCAGGCTGCTATCGGAAATCTGAAAAACAGAGGAGATCACCAGTTCCAATTCCAGGTTTTGGATCATTATTACCAGGAAGTTGGTGTAATGTGGAACCGATTTTTAGGCAGAAGTTTCGGAGTTGGCTTCTCTTATAGATTAGGATATTATCAAACGTCCCAATTTAAAGATAACTTCGGAATCAAAATCAGATTAAGTGTACTTTAATCATATCTTAAACTCTCGATAGCTTCGGGAGTTTTTTATTTTTTAAAAGAATTAAAATTTCGAAATTATTTTGAACCATTAAGATATGTCGAAAAAATTAAGGTAATTAAGAAAATCTTTCTGATTTTTAACGCATTACAATCCAGTAAAGACAAACTTAATAATCTTAACACCTTAATGGAACCTTAATGGTTAAATATTTAGCATATTTCATTATTACAGTTCGTAGAAAATGAGAGGGTTATTATAGAAAATTTAACTCATTTTATGGTATTAATATCAATTAACAAAACTTTTCCAGAACAATAAATATTATTAATTTTGAAAAGTTTTTTATGAAAAGGTTTTTATTGTTTCTATGGTTTTTCATGTATATTTTTGGTTTTTCACAATCAAAAGTTACATCCATTGAAACCGTAATCATTGAAGACAAAAGTGATCCGAGAGCCCTGGAAATTTTAAAAAAAGTCAACGAACTTTTTAAAGAAAACTCTCCAAAAACACTCGATTCCTATTCTTATAAATCTTACGAAAAAGTTTCTTTAGATATAGACGAAGACAGTATTTCGCAGTTTAAAAAACTTTTCGACAATACTCTTTTTAAAAAGAAAAGAGCAAAAGACTCTCTTAACAATATTACAGCCAAGCAAATATTTTCAAAAAGCAAGCTTTTTCTCTGGGAAAGAGCCCAGGAATTTTTATACTCCAAAAAATACGGTGAGAAGATCAATATTCTGGATAACAGAATTTCCGGTCTGAAACAGCCTATTTATGAAATGCTTGCGCTTCAACAAAGCAACAGGGATGTCGTTCCGGACCAGGTAAAACATGAAAACAGAAGGCTTTATCGTTTTTTTCTTACCGATACGATTGAAATGGACGGAAGGAAAAACTTTGTCATCCGTTTCAGAGAAGTGAATTACAAGAAAAACGACAAAAAAAGAAAATATAACGGTGCCATATATATCGACACCGAAACCTACGGTATTAAAAAAATCGAAAATTTCAGTAAAAATAAAAACGACGGAATCATTACCAGTACATGGTTTTTCTACAACAACAAATGGTTTCTAGCTCAGGAAACCGTGAAACTGAAAATGAGCAATATGGTTCTGGAAGAGGAGAACAGAGAAAAACACGAAAAAAAGAATAAAAAGAGTTTCGGAACGTATGCGTTTCTGACTTCAAGATATTTCGATTTCCAGTCGCCTGTTGAGCAAAACAGAAGCGATTTCAAAGGATATACTTTTACGGTAAAAAATGTTGAAGGAAAAACATTGAATCAATATCGTATGGATCCTTTAACTGAAAGAGAAAAGAATACGTATGCCACCATAGACAGTCTTGGAAAAATCTACAATATTGACAATAAAGCCCAGATTTTATCCGGATTATTAAACGGTCAGATACGGGTTGGAAGTTTTGATTTTGCTTTGGATGAAATTGTAAACTACAACGCCTATGAAGGATTCAGGGTGGGATTAAAGGCAAAACTTAATGAAAACTTCAATCCTTATTTTTCTCCCGACTACTATTTTGCTTATGGTTTTAAAGATGATCACTGGAAATATGGAATTGGATTAGACATTAAGACTTCTTTGGAAAAAAATTCGTTTTTCCGCATTGAACATTATGATGATGTAACAGCTTCCGGAGAATTCTACCGAAAACTTTGGAGCTTTAAGATGAGAACCTCAAACTATGGAAATAATCTTAATAACAGCAGATATTTTCAGTTTAAGGGAGTCTCCGTTTCTTATACGAATGACCTGACCAATGCATTGACTTTGGTTTCAACAGTAAGAAGAAATTCTGAAGAAGCCATGTTTGATTATGATTTCAAAGATAAAGGAGCTGCTTTTGAAAATTTCAATACGCTGGTTACCCTGAAATATTCTCCGAACTCTACCAATATTATGACTCCACAAGGAAAATCGTTGCTGGATCAGAAGTTTCCTGAGTTCTATCTGAATTACGAACAAAGCTACAAAGCATTTGGAGGAGATCTTAATTATTCCCGTTTCGATTTACTTTTTCTCTATAACTTGAAGACCATGTTGGGAACAACAGGTCTCAGATTGTATGGAGGAATGGTGTTCGGAGGCGCTCCGATCTGGAAAAACTTTACGATGAACGGATTGGCTTCACCGAGAAACGATTTCAACTTTAACCTTACTTCCTACCTTGGTTTTGCAACATTGGAGGGCGGAAAATATTATAATGATAAATTTGTTGCCTATTACCTCACCCACAAACTTCCCTGGTATTTTAAAAGCTTTGGACAGAATATTTCCAGCTTCGACCTTGTATTACGTGGAACGATTGGCGATATGGCACATCCTGAATATCATGACTTCAGATATAAAACCCTGAACAGATTATATCAGGAAGTGGGCTTGGAATGGAGTAATTTTCTTTCCAGTTATTTTAATTTAGGATTATTTTACAGAGTCGGGTATTATACGACATCAAATTTTAAGCAAAATTTTGCGATACAATTTAAACTCAAACTATTAGAATTTTAAAATCAGCCTATGCAGAAAATAGAAATAAAAGCAGATCAGTTTTTTGAATTATTAAAATTAAAAGACACTTCCATGTGGGAAATTTTCGCCCAAATGATCGATGGTAACGAAAAAGAAATTATTTTCCTGGATCATGAAGATAAAATCCTTTTCAACTATATCCTTCCTTCAACAAAAGAAAAAATGGAAGAAGACAGAACAGAATTCTCAAAACAGTTCGCTGATAAATTGGCAAATTTGAATTAAAATAAAACTCCACGGACTGTCATTCTGAATGAAACGAAGTGAAGTGAAGAATCTATGATATTCGAAAGATTCTTCCTACATCAGAATGACATTCCGTACATTACTCCACCTTTATCTCAAAAATTCTTCAACCGTTTTTTTAGCTTCTGCTACATCATGTACACGAAGAATTTTGGCTCCCTGTTTCAGCACTTTCATATGAAGTTTCTGGGTTTCTTCATTGATATCTAAAGGAGATTTTCCCAACGGTTTATAAATAAATGATTTTCTGGAGATCCCAATAAGCAAAGGAAATTTATCAAATCCAAGATATTGTACCTCATCAATCATTTTCATCTGATCTTCTACTGTTTTTCCAAATCCAAAACCGGGATCCAATATAATATCATGAACTCCCTTTTCTAATAATTCCTTTGTTTTTTTAGAAAAATATTGATTAACAGATACCGTAATATCCTGAAAATGTATTTTCTCATGCATGGTTTCATATGAAGGATTCACATGCATTAAAATATATGGAAGTTTAGTTTCGGCAGCTGTTTGAAACATTTTTTCATCAAATTGTCCTCCGGAAATATCATTAATCATATCAATCCCTTCATTATAACCAAATTTCACGGTTTCAGCATAAAAAGTATCTAAAGAAATCAGGGCTTCAGGAAATTCTTTCTTCAGCAAAGAGATTACATTTCCAATTCTTTCAATTTCTTCTTTACTGCTTAGAAATTCCGCATTCGGACGTGTTGACTGTGGACCGATATCGATTATTTCACCTCCTTCTTTCAACAATTGTTCAGCATGCTGTAATGCGGTTTTTTCATTATTAAATCTTCCGCCATCCGAAAAAGAATCAGGAGTAAGATTCAGAATTCCCATGATTTTTGGAGAGGATAAATCTATTAATCTTCCATTACAGTTCAATGAATGACAAAGGATAGGTGATGAATTATTTTGCATATGCAAAAATACTAACTTCTGGCTTCTCGTCTCCATTTTCCAGCCAAAAAACTAAGTCGTGATTCCTGCTACCTAAAACCTATTTTGTATCTTTGAAAGATTAAGAGAATTTATGCTAAAGACTTCAATACAATTCGAAAAAATTATCAGTCAGTGTCGTGATTTGTTTGGTAAAAAACTACAGGATTACGGTGCAGCTTGGAGAGTACTAAGACCCAGCTCCATTACGGACCAGATTTACATTAAAGTCAACAGAATCCGTACTTTACAGATGACCGATAAGAAAATGGTGGATGAAAGTGAAGAAGACGAATTTATTGCGATTGTCAACTACTCTATTATCGGGCTTATTCAGCTTGAAAAAGGTCTTGCCAATGATTTTAGCGAAAATAAGGACGAAATTTTAGGACTTTATGATAAGTATTCTAACGAAGCTAAAGCTTTAATGGAAAGAAAAAACCATGATTATGGTGAAGCTTGGAGAGATATGAGAATTTCTTCCATCACAGATCTGATTTATCAAAAAGTGCTAAGAACAAAACAGATTGAAGACAATCAGGGAAAAACGATTGTTTCCGAAGGCTTAGATGCTAATTATTTTGATATGCTGAACTACGCTGTCTTCTGTCTGATCAAATTCTCTGAAAAAGAAGAAACAACCAAACCAAAAATTATTTAAAAATGAAATTACTCGATTTACATTTAAAAAATATAGGTCCATTTCTTGATGATACAATAGAATTTGCAACTTTTGAAAATTCTAAAAAACAAGTTACTATTTTAACAGGTGAGAATGGCACTGGAAAAACTATTATTTTAGATGTAATAAGAGGTTTGCTTTTAGGCGAACTTAATCGTAAATCAATTAAGAGAAAAATTGCTCCAAATTCAGGTTTTTTGTCGGAATTAGATATCTCTATTTCCAATAAAAAACTTACTATTAGTGCACAAAACTATAATGATTTTTACCCTTTTAGTTTTAATTCGCAAATATCTAATAATGATTTAAATTTAAATCTTGCTTTTTTTAGTGAATCCCATGCTAAAGGAAATATTTGGATTGCTAATTATTGGACTTCTCAAAATGATAATAGCTCTTTCAATATTCAGAACTTAGATTTTGTTAAGCCAGAAGAGTATCTATTGAATGCTTTAGATGGAATTCAAAAAAATGCAGAAACAACAAAAATTATAACATTTTTTGACTATTATAAATCATCAGACCAACCGGATCAACAAAAAGAAGGTAAGTTCATATATGATACTATCAAACGAATTTTTAAAACAAGTTTAAATGAGGGAGAATTAAAATATGTTGACAGAGCCTCACTATTACCTGTTATTGAGATTAATAAAAATAAAATTTCTTTAGAAAAATTGAGCAGTGGAAATCTTTATTTGATACAAAGAATGCTTGGCTTGTTATCTCAAATGTATTCTGTATACAAACTAAACAATTTGGTATTAGAAGACATGCTTAAAACTCCAGGTGTTTTATTAATTGATGAAGCAGAAAATCATTTACATCCAAAATGGCAAAAAACATTTTTAAATTCTATTTTAGAAATTTTCCCAAATCTTCAGATTATTGCAACAACTCACTCACCTTTTATTGTTGGATCTGTTGATGGAGCAAAAGTATATGTATGTAAATCAAAAGAAACATATTCAGCAATTGAAGATGAAACCAATCTTTATTCAAATAAACCTATTAATGAAATTTTAATTTCAGAAGCATTTGCAGAAACTCAACCTTTTGCATCAAAAGAAATTTCTGATTTGATTGAAAAGAGAACATATGCTATTGAGAATGGAAATAAAGAATTGGAAAATGAAATTGAAGAACAATTATTAAAATTAAATCCTCAATATTTTTCGTACTTTAAAATTGATGAAATAATAAAAAAAATACAGAATCAGTAAATGAGGCATTTAACAAGATTAAATAAGCCTCATATATTAGAAGAAAAAGAGGTTATTTGGACAGAAAAATTCATTAATTCAGGAAAAGATAGACCTACTAATAGCAGTAGTACTTATGGACATAGTGAAGTAAAGCAAGCACTTTCAACTATTAGTTATCAAAAATGTTTTTACAGTGAAGTAAAATTTTCTAACTTATCAGAAGCACAAGTAGATCATTATATAGAAGTAACTGAAGATAAAACTAAGACATTTGAATGGAATAATTTATTTCTTTCACATAAAGATTCTAATCAAGGGAAAAAACCTAATAGCGTAATTCCAAATTCGGAAACATTAAACCCTTTTCATGATTCTGATGAGGAAATAGAAAAAAATCTTTTCTTTGAAGATGAACATATAAGATTTTTAACCGAAAAAGGGGACAAAACCATAAAAAAGTATAATCTTGACAAAGCTATCTTTAATACTTTAAGGTCATCAAAATTAAATGAGTACCGAAAAGTTTTGGAAGCGATATTATCTTCAATTCAATCGAATCCGCACAAAAATGAAATGTCTGAATTGGACAAGAGCTCGCTTAAAGTCTTTATGCAACCTGATGCTCCTTTTTCACTTATGTTTAGATTAATATTAAAAAGAAATAATTTAGAATTATGAAAACAATGTTACGTTTTATTATCGCAATTATTTTCATCCTTTCCGGCTTTGTAAAAGCTGTTGATTTAGTGGGCTTTTCTTTCAAAATGGAAGAATACTTCTCCCCTTCTGTTTTCAATATGCCATTTTTTGAAAAATTTGCATTGCTTTTCTCTGTTATAGTGGTAGTTCTAGAGCTTTTATTAGGTTTTATGCTTTTGCTTAAATTAAAACTAAAATTTACACTTTCAGCATTAATTGCCCTTTGTATTTTCTTTGGATTTCTTACTTTTTATTCCGCGTACTTCAATGTAGTAACCGATTGCGGATGTTTTGGAGATGCCATTAAATTCACTCCTTGGCAAAGCTTCATTAAAGATATTGTACTGTTAGTCGGTTTAATTCTCGTATTCATCTTATACAGAAAAGAATTTAAGAAGAAAGACGCATACAGCTTCAATTCTGAAAAAGCGCCTTCCAATAAATTTAAATATATTCTTTTGGGAGTATTTTCTATTGCAATGATTCTTGTGGGTGCTCATGGAATTGTTCACGAACCTCTTATTGATTTCCGTGATTACAAAATAGGAACCGATATCAAAGCTGAAAAGCAAAAAATCAACAAAAATCCGTCGGAATACAAGACTTTTTACACGCTTAAAAACCAAAAAACGGGAGAAGTTTTAAAGGTAAATCAGGACGATTATATTAAAGAAACAAAATATTGGGCAGAAGGTTCACCATGGAAAATTGAAGAAGGCAAAAACGAATCGGTCTTAATCAAAGAAGGGTATAAATCTGAAATCGTAAAGTTTAAAATTGAAGATCCTACCGGTCTTGAGCTTACTGAGGAAGTAATCAATGCTCCAAAAGCTGTTTTGGTATTTTCATATGCTCCTAAAGAGATTTCACCTGAATTATTAAAGCAGGTAGAGGCAAAAGTGAAAACACAGGGAGCCAAGGTGGTATACGGAGTTTCTACGATTGCTACGACCTTCAAAACCATTCCCAATGCTATGATGGACGGAACTGCCATTAAAACCATTGCAAGAAGCAATCCTTTTGTATTGATTCTTCAAAACGGAAAAATTATAGACAAACAGCCTGCAAAAGATTATGTAAAGTAATCTGTTCAAGGCAAAACATAAACACTAAAACTTAATTATAAGAATGCAAAAATCAAATAAACCTATCGCAGGATACCATCTGCTAATGATACTTTCCTCTGTAGACGGAGAATTTGCTCCTGAAGAAGGAATGCTTATTCAGCAGTATTTGGCGGATGAATTTCCTTTCAGAATGAATCTTGACAACGAGCTGGAAACATTAGCTCTTTTACAGCCGGAAGAATGGAAAGATCATTTCGAGTTTCACGCACGTTGTTTTCATGATGATTCAACACAAGATGAGCGTGAAAAATTTGTACAATTTGCAAAATCTTTGATCAAAGCAGATCATGTGGTAACTGACGCAGAACATACGTACTATAAGCTTTTAAAAAATTTGTGGAATATTAATTAATTGAGAAATTAGAGATTACAAGATAGAAATTAGTTAAAAAACAATGACTTATAGCTTCTAACCTCTAACAATCTACTATCTAAAATAAAAAAACTATGAGAAGAAAAATAGTTGCAGGGAACTGGAAAATGAACAAAAATGTAATTGATGCTCAACAATTAATGACTCAATTACTGGAATATAAGAACAATAATACGACCAACTGCGAAGTTTGGATCGCTCCTCCTGCATTATATTTAATGATGGCAAAAGATATCTTCGAAAAGGATGAAATCGGAGTATTTTCTCAGGATATGAGTGAGCACGAAAGCGGAGCTTACACCGGAGAAATCGCTGCAGATATGCTTGAATCTATCGATGCAACAGGTTCTTTAATCGGACATTCTGAAAGAAGACAATACCACGGTGAAACAGATTCTCACTGCAACAGAAAAGTGAAATTAGCTTTGGACAAAGGTTTAATTCCTGTTTACTGTAATGGTGAAACTTTGGAGCAAAGAAAAGCAGGACAACATTTTGAAGTGGTAAAAAACCAGACAGAAGTTGCTCTTTTCACCCTTTCTGCAGAAGAAATTAAAAAAGTAGTAATTGCTTACGAACCAGTTTGGGCAATCGGAACCGGAGAAACAGCGACCCCAGAACAGGCACAGGAAATTCATGCGCACATCAGAGGAATTATTGCTGCAAAATACGGACAGGAAGTTGCTGACGAAGTATCTATCCTTTACGGAGGTTCTGTAAAACCTGATAACGCAAAAGAAATTTTCTCTCAGCCTGATATCGACGGTGGTCTTATTGGTGGAGCTGCTTTGAAACTGGAAGATTTCTCTAAGATTATTGAAGGTTTTAATTCATAAAAAACTTTATATTACATCAAATAGATAGCTTCTCTTACTCTATTGGAGGGTTATTTATTTGATGTAATTTATTTTGTATAATTCCTTTTATACACCTTTCCTCTACTTATCTGTCGGTTTTAATTGTATCTGAAAATCTTCTCCGAACACTTCTTGTTCATCATTATTTTTCAGAAAGAAAATCATCGAAAATACATTACTCTACTGACTTCCTTTATTAATTTCTTAATAATTAAAAGCTTTTATAAGTTAAAACACACCCATACTTACAATCAAACTACATTATTATAAAAAAACGACTCTATATTTTAATAATATATTTGCAAAAGTTTAAGGTTGAGCCATTGCGCTCATTAATAGGGAATCAAGTGAAGAAATAATTCTTGAGCTGTACCCGCAACTGTAAGCTATTCAACTTGTGATCGATAATACCACTGAACTTCACGTTTGGGAAGGTGATCATAAGATGCAAGCCAGGAGACCTGCCTTAGATTAATTTCAACTTTCGGGAATAAAAGTTTATGAAGTAAAAATCTATAGGATTTTTTTCATGACTGTTTTGCCCTGAGGTGAAGTTTCGGGAACAAAACTTTAATTATATATTATCATGAAGAAAATCTATTTTCTTATTCTGGCATTTGTCGTCTTTTTTGCAAATGCTCAAATCGATGGAGTCTTGGTACTCAATGAAGGTGGTGCAGGAAGCAACAATGCTGAAATATCACTCATCAACAATCAATCGATTGTCACCAACAATTATTTTAAAACCAATAACGGCAATGCTGCATTGGGTGATACAGCTCAAGACATTAAAATTTTTGGTGATAAAATTTTTGTGGTTTTAAATATTTCGAACCAAATCAAGGTGATTAATAAATCTGACTTCTCCCTGATTACGACCATTACTTCCAATCTTGACAATCCGAGATACATCGCTGTCAGCGGAAACAAATTTTATGTAACCAATTGGGGAGGTTCAGGCTCTTCAACCAATTATGTTTCCGTTTATAATCTTAATACGTATGCTCACGAAGCCAATATTCAGGTAGGAAGCGGCCCTGAAAAAATCTACAGCAAAAACAACAAACTGTATGTGCTTCTGAAAGGAGGATTCGGAATCAATCAGTTCATGGATATCATCAATCCATCTAACAACACGGTAGAATCTCAGATTAATGTGGGAGATTTTCCTCACAGTATTTTTGAAAAAGACCATCTTCTTTACATCATGAGTTCAGGAAATCCATACACTGCAACATCTTTTGGAACGTTTACGGTTTATAATACGATCACACAAAGTGTTGTTTCCAGTACTCCATTTCCTGCGGGAACCAAACCTGCTTATATGGATACGGACGGAACCAATATTTACTATATAAAGGATGCCTCGATTTACAAAACTTCTATTGCTGCACCTTCTTTTTCTACAACTCCGATTGCAACCACTCCGATTACTGTTACAAGCTACGGAACCGCTTATGGCTTTAATGTCGTTAATGATAAAATTTACGTAGCCGATCCTCAAGGATATATTGCTCCGGGGAAAATTTATGCTTTCAATTTACAGGGAACTTTACAGAATACTTTTACGGTAAGTATGTTGCCTAATCAAGTTATCGCTTACAATACTTCTTCTTTATCAACTTCCGAAAACACAAAACCGTCTAAATTATCATTATATCCGAATCCTGCAAGCGACAAATTCTTTGTACAAGGCTTAAAATCAGGTAAGGTTCAAATTTATGACCTTAGCGGAAGACTTATGATGACTACAGATTATACACAGAGCGGAGTTGATGTAAATAATCTATCTAAAGGAATTTATGTGGTAAAAATCACTGATAAGAACAACACCTTCACTGAAAAACTGATCATCAAATAATCTGACATGAAAAAAATATTAAGTTTTACATTTATCTTTATCGTTGCTCTGTATTGGGCACAATTTACGGCAAACGATGTTAAATTTTTCATAGGAAGTGGAACTCAAACTGCCTATGTTGTTGTTGATTTTAAAGATGGAACCGATGACAGATCCTACGCTTGGGGAGTAAGATTCAATGCGGGAGAATCTCTTTCGATTAACACTTTATTACAGAAAATTCAAACTGCAGAACCTCAATTTACCTATCAGCAGGGCGGAGGTTTTTTAAATACTATTGGTTTCAATACGCACTATCAAACTTCAGGATCTGATTGGTGGAGCACATGGTCAGGAAGTTCGGCTGCAACATTTTCAGGAAACGGAGGAATCGGAGGAAGTGTACAAGATGGTAAATGGTACGGTTTCTCTTACGGATTTTCAAATCCATCGATGCAGGCTCCTGCAACACCTATTCCGGCTTACAGTTCGTTATGGTACAACGCCTCTCAAATTACCAACTGGATCGGTACCGGAACCAATAAGAGTTTGGTCGTTGTAGATTTTGGAACCGATAACGCTACCGGAAGTGCCAATTCTTTTGTGTTTGGAATCCAGTACAACGGAACAATTACAGCAGAACAAGCTTTACAATTAATTGATAACAATTTAAGCACATTCAACTTTACCTCGGCTTCTAATCAAGTTTCGTCTCTTTCTTTCAATTCATTGTCAGGAAATACAGGCGGAAGTAACACCTGGAAGCTTTACAAAGGAACCAATTTATCCAACTGGAAAACCAATCCTGATCTTTCATCTGTTACTTTAAGCAACAATGATTGGTTCGGATTAAGCTTCGGAACAAGAAGACCTTTTACGCCTACAGAAGCTAATGCTACTTTAAGTGTTTCAAATGCTGTAAAAGAGAAATTTGCAATTTATCCGAATCCGGCAAGTGATTTTATCAGTATCGACGCTAAGGAGAATATAAAAGAGGTGAACATCTACTCTATTTCCGGACAAAAAGTGTTGAACACCCAAAATCATAAAATTAACATTCAAAACCTACAGCCGGGAGTTTATTTGGTTGAAATTAAGACCGGACAATCCGTTACAACGCATAAGATTATTAAAAAATAATCGAATCGAAAATATGATAAAAGACTCGGCGCGCCCTTTGGGCGCGCCGAGTCTTTTATCTTTCAAACTCAAAAGAAATTACTTTTTCTCTTTAGATCTCTGTAATACTTCGTCTACCATTCCGTAGCCTTTTGCTTCTTCAGAAGTCATCCAGTAATCTCTGTCAGACGCTTTTTCTACCCAATCATAGGTTTGTCCTGAATGCTCAGCGATGATGTCATACAATTCTTTTTTCAGCTTCAACATCTCTCTTAAGTTAATCTCCATATCAGAAGCCACTCCTTGAGCACCTCCGGAAGGTTGGTGAATCATTACTCTTGAATGTTTAAGCGCAGAACGCTTTCCGTTTTCACCAGCAACCAATAATACAGCACCCATTGAAGCCGCAATTCCTGTACAGATTGTTGCTACATCCGGCTTAATGATTTGCATGGTATCATAAATTCCTAACCCTGCATACACACTTCCACCAGGAGAATTGATATAAATCTGAATATCTTTTGAAGGATCTGCACTTTCTAAGAACAGAAGCTGAGCCGTTACAATATTAGCAACCTGATCATCGATTCCTGTTCCTAAGAAGATGATTCTATCCATCATCAAACGAGAGAAAACGTCCATCTGAGCTACGTTTAATCTTCTTTCTTCCATAATATATGGAGTAAGATTTGTTGGACCAAACATTCCCATATACTGATCGGTTACCAAACCGTTGTTTCCTAAATGCTTTACAGAGAAGTCTCTGAATTCTTTTTTAATGTCCATATTTCTATTGGTATTATTTTAAATTTTTCTAAAGTTTAAATTACAACTTTTATTCCTAAAATTATATCAGACTTTTTGTCACAGAAGACTAATGATTAGTAACCAGTTTGTCTGAAATTATCTTTTCCTGTCTCCGTAAATCCCTTTGATCGGAGAATATTCAATAATATCATTCAGGCGAATTGAGGCTTGCTTCAACAATGTTATTTTTTGAATCAGCTCATAATATTTTACCAGGTCAGAATCGCTGTGTACATCAAGTTCACTGGCTGTTTGTTTTATCAAATAATCTATATATCTGTATTTATGAAGCAAAACATCACCTTTTACCTGCTCTGCAATCTTATCCCCGTAATTGGGCGGATAAATATTTCTGGACGCCCAGTTTTCAAGATCATCCAAAGGAAGGAGCGCATCAACCACTTTTGAAGTAATCTCTTCGTCCATAAAAGATACAAAAAAGTTTCCGCTTCTCAGCTCATCATTTCGAATCCCTTCTTTTACCTGATTAATGATGATTTCATTTCCTTTTACCAAAAACTCATAGTGTTCTTCATCGAAATGCTGTAGAATTTCTTCGATCACGGTAATCTGATACTCTTCGTCGTGATCATCCTTTCTTTTCAAAATAATGTCTCCGAACATCAGCATATGATCCACCAATTTATTTTCCATGAATAAAACTTCAAACAAAAACGGATCCTCTTTTCCTTCATCCAAAGGAACAACCTCCATTTTTACCGGAGCTGCATTTTCCTTTTGCTGCTGAACGTGCTGATTCTGATTTTGGGTTACCTGTCTCTGAACATCCAGTTCATTAAACAAACTCTGCTCAGAAAGTCCGAATTTATTCGAAACTTCTTTTAAGTAAACCTCTCTTTTTAAAGCATTTTGAACAAAACCAACCGATTTTACAATATCTCTAATCGCTTCTGCCTTTTTAATCGGATCATTTCCGACTTCTCTTAAAAGAATTTCCGCTTTAAAATCAATAAAATCCAGCGCTTCATTTTCGATGAATTTTTCTACATATTCCTGAGGGTGTTTTCGTGCAAAAGAATCGGGATCATCACCATCCGGGAAAAGCAGCACACGAATGTTCATCCCTTCCGTCAAAAGCATATCGATACTTCTGAAACTGGCTTTAATTCCCGCATTATCCCCATCAAAAAGAATCGTAACATTTTCCGTTAACCTTTTGATCAGCTTAATTTGCTCTGTCGTTAAAGAAGTTCCTGAGCTTGCCACCACATTTTCAATTCCCGACATATGAAGGGAAATCACATCCATATATCCTTCTACCAAAAGACAGATATTCTTTTTCGAAATTGCCTGTTTACTTTGGTTTAACCCGTAAAGAACATTGGATTTATGATAAATTTCGGTCTCCGGAGAATTGAGATATTTTGCAGTCTTGACGTTATTTTTAAGGATTCTGGCTCCAAAACCCAACACTCTTCCCGAAAAACTGTGAATCGGGAAAATTACTCTTTCGCGAAAACGGTCAACTCCTGCCGGTGTATTTTCAGGGAAAATAGAAAGTCCGGATTTCTCTAAAATTTCTTTTGAATATCCTTTCTCTAATGCAAATGCTGTAAAAGCATTTTTCTTTTCAGGAGAATATCCGAGCTGAAATTTCTTAATGATATCATCACGAAGTTCACGCTCTTTGAAATAAGACAATCCGATGGCTTTTCCTTCTTCAACTTCCCAAAGGAAATTTTGGAAATAATCATTCGCAACTTCATGGATTTTATAGAGTAAATCTCTTTCCGACTGTGCATTTTTGGCTTCTTCGGAAAAATCTTTCTGATCTTCCTCGATCTCAATTCCGTATTTTTTTGCAGCGTGACGAAGTGCTTCAGGATAAGTGAAATTCTCAATTTCCATTAAAAAAGAAATCGCAGTTCCTCCTTTTCCTGTCGAGAAGTCTTTCCAGATCTGTTTACTTGGTGAAACTACGAAACTCGGAGATTTTTCATCATGGAACGGACTGAGTCCTTTATAATTAGACCCTGCCCTTTTCAACTGCACATATTCACCAACAATCTCTTCTACACGGATTGTTGAGAATATCTTATCTATGGTCTGTTTGGAAATCATGATACAAAAATATACAAATTTCTATTTAATTTGCCACATGTATAGACAACTCAATCTCTGAATTTCAATAATTTTTTGATTTTTAACTGCTTCTATTTTTAATTATTTTTGAAAAACTTTGAATCCTTAAGCATGAAATATTTAAAAAGATTTTTATTAATCATAATTTCTTCAATAGTATTTTTCCTCTTATATCTCGAATTTGGAGGAAGGTTTATAATCAATGATACTGACAAACGATTGATCACGTATGAAATAAGAAGCAGTGAAAAAATTCCTGCTAATTTTTCAAATTTTTATAATACCGTTTATCCCAACTCTTTATCAGGAAACTCTTGGAATTTCATTCTTACTGCTTTGATGAATTCCGATTCACAAAGAAAAGAGTGTCCTTGTAATCAGATGGCTTACAGAATATTTCCAGCTTTAGAAATTAAAAACGAGCAACTGACAGATCAATTCTTACTGGCAAGATATATAGAACATCATTACAGCCAACAAGATTGTTTAGAATTCAATTTCAGTCATTTTGATTTTTTAGAAAATAGAAAAGGCTTACAGAAAGTTTCAAAATCACTGTTTAATAAAGAAACGAAAGATTTAACACCAATAGAAATGGCAGAAATTTTGGCACTCTATGAAGCTCCTCATCGAAATAACCGACATAGAAATCCTAAAAAAGCAAAAGCAAGAGCCGGACATTTCTTAAATTTGTACGAGAAAAATGTAAATAAGTAATGAATTATACGATACATACAATCGAAGACTGGCAAGAAATAGTTGACACTATTATTCCTAAACTACAACATAATATTCTCTTATTAAAAGGGAACTTAGGAGCGGGAAAAACTACTTTCACGCAGTTTTTACTTAAGAGTTTAGGAAGTCATGACGAAGTCAACTCTCCCACTTATTCTATTGTGAACGAATACAATACTCCTAAAGGAAAAATCTATCATTTCGATTTGTATCGTTTGAAAAACATAGAAGAAGTTTACGATATTGGTATTGAAGAATATTTAGACAACGCTTTTCTTTGCATCATCGAATGGCCGGAAGTGTATGAAGACGAGCTTTACGGGCTTGAATACCACGAAATGAGCATCATCAATACAGGTGAAAACAGAGAGGTTTCATTCGAGTAAATATTATGTATCTTTGCTTACTGAATTCAATTATAAAATAATTATCTGTAAGATATAATTTAAAATGAGTACTACAAATATTTTCACTCCTTTTACTGAAGAGGAACTTATCCCGAAGGCAGAAAAGCTTGAGGTGATTAAAAAAGGAAAACAATTCAGCATAGGAATTCCAAAAGAAACTTGCCTTAATGAAAGGAGAACCTGTATTACACCAGACGCTGTACAGGTTTTGGTAGAACATGGTCATGAAATTATTATAGAAGCCGGAGCAGGAGAAGGCTCGTTTTTTACAGATTTACAATATTCTGAATCGGGTGCCCGAATAACAAACGATCCTAAAGAAGCATTCGGACAAGATTTAATTTTAAAAATTAATCCGCCTACAGAGGACGAGATCGAATTCATGAGACCAAATACCTATTTGGTTTCTGCACTTCAGATTAACTTAAGAGATAAAGAATATTTCCTGAAACTGGCAGAAAAAAAAGTAAATGCCATTGCTTTTGAATTCATTGTTGATGAATATAAACAACTCTCTCTGGTACGATTGGTAGGAGAAATTGCTGGAACGGTTTCTATTCTTTACGCTTCCGAACTATTAGCGTTGTCAAACGGTTTGATGTTAGGAGGAATTACAGGAGTAAGACCGGCTGAAGTAGTTATTTTAGGAGCCGGAATTGTAGGAGAATTTGCAACAAAAGCAGCCATAGGTTTAGGAGCAAGTGTAAGAGTTTTCGACAATTCACTTTCTAAATTAAGAAGACTTCATACGTTGGTAGACAGCAGAGTCCCTACTTCCATCATAGATCCTAAAGAACTTCGTAAAGCATTAAGACGTGCAGATGTAGTTATTGGTGCCCTTCCAAGGTTAAATATGACTCCGATCGTCACAGAAGACATGGTGATGAAAATGAAAAAAGGAAGTGTGATCATTGATATTACAATTGACAACGGAAAAGTGATTGAGACTTCTGAACTGACCACTATGGAAGATCCTTACGTTATCAAACATGGTGTCATCCATTGTGGACTTCCGAATCTTACTTCAAGAATGCCGAGAACGACTACAAAAGCCATCTCCAATTTCTTCCTTTCCTATATTTTAAATTACGATGAGGAAGGCGGTTTCGAAAATATGCTGGTTCGCAAAAATGAAATGAAGCAAAGTCTTTATATGTACAAAGGAAGACATACTAAAAAAATCATTTGCGATCGTTTCGGACTTACTTATCATGATATCAATCTTTTAATTTTCTAATGAAATTGCCAAGGTTAGGAAACATAAATCTCAACAGATTGGTTCCATATAACCTTTAAAATCGTAACATCTACGCATGAAAAAACTTAAATTCTACTTAATAGGTCTCATTCCGGGACTAGCTATTGTATTTTTTGTCTTAAATAAAAAAGGAGCGAGTTGCAGCGGATATCTTCCCAACAGCCGTGTAATTGCGGAGACTTTATCTAAAGATTTCAAATATTCCGAAACTTTTAAAGCTGAAATGAATACCTTGAAAATCGATGAAAAGTTCTTAAAAGACAGTATCATTACTAAAGGAAAAGTAGATTTTGACAGAAGCCACGCTCAAAAAAAGCCGTGTCCTGATTATCTTTTGACCTATCCTGAAAAAAGTCCTGTTTACGAAATCACCTACGAAAAATGTGAGGAAACGGTAACTTTGAATTCTTTGAAGAAGTTGAAATAAAGATGTTTTGTAAGCATAACATTTCACCAATATTAAAGTTTTAAATAAATGGACGGCAATTACTACATGATTCATGATTATCTGATATTCATAGGAGTATTTGCTATTTTCTTTTTTGCAACGGTAAGCATTTATTTATTCAGTCAAAATCAAAAATTTAAGATAAAAAATGCTAAACTTTCTGAGGCGAATAGAATAATCCAGCAAAGATTAAACGAAGTTCAGCTCGAACATATCGGCACCAAACTGAATCCTCATTTGTTTAAAAATATACTGAATTCGGTTCAGTCACACGCTTATCAAACGTATATGTCACTGGATAAACTCGCGAATGTCCTGGATTATATTTTATATGAAAGCAACAATAAATTTGTAAGTCCCAAAGAAGAACTGAATTTCGCTTTAAGCTTAATTGAGATCAATAAAATAAAGGTAAATCCTCTTTTTGATTTCAGGATCAAGTCAAAAATTAATAAATCTGACGAAATTTACGAAGAGAAAGTTTTTGCTCCGTTTATTTCGGTAGACTTGATCGAAAATGCTTTTAAACATACAGATTTCCTTGCTCAGGATTCATTTATTTCGATTCAGCTGGAACTTGAGGGAGGTATTTTCACGATGAAAGTCAGCAATAAAGCGTCTTTGAAAAATGTATTGGAGAAGGAGAAAAGCGGTTTCGGAAGCCAGTCTCTGGATCAGCGATTAAAAATGATTTATAACAATCATTATTCACTTCAGAAAAGCTCAAAAAACGGTATATTCACAGCAGAATTAAAAATTAATCTGGGAGAATTCTATGATAAAATGCGTTATTCTTGATGATGAATTACTGGCAATCAGCTATTTAAAACTTCTATGCGAACAAATTGAAAACGTTGAAGTCGTAAAAGCATTTAACGATCCCAGAGTTTTCTTAAACGAAATCGACAGTCTTGATTGCAATGTTTGCATTTTAGATATAGAAATGCCCGGAATGAATGGTTTACAGGTTGCAGAATTGATTTCAGGTTCAAAAAAAATTATTTTTACCACTGCTTATAAAGAATATGCCGCCGAAGCATTTGATCTGAATGTGGTCGACTACGTAAGAAAGCCTATCAAAAAAGAACGACTGATACAGGCTTTTGAAAAAGCTACGGAACTGCTTCAAAACTCCCACAAGAAAAATCTTATTGAATGGAATACCAATATTGGTAAAACCGTTATTTTTACAGAACAGATCGCTTATATCAAGACTTCTGAAATCGACAGCCGAGACAAAGACATCATTCTCAACGACGGAACAACCATTGTTTTAAAAAATCTCAGCTTTAAAAACCTTTTGGAAATGCTGCCTTCAAAAGATTTTGCTCAGGTTAATAAAAAAGAAATCATCGCTTTGTCATCGATCAAAGTTTTCTCGACCAACGAAATTATTACAACGATTTCTGCTGAAGGAGAACATTTCCTGAAACTCCAGATCGGAGAAACTTATAAAAACGCATTAATGGAAATGTTCGGAAAGTAGTTTTTTCAAACATTTCAGGTTTCACCACAGAATTAAGCCCTTTTATTACATGCCCTCCATTAGGATATTTCGTCGATGTATTTTTGCACCGATTAAATAATTTCTAATGAAAAAACTTCTTTATGCTGGTGGAATTCTCATATCATGTTTTTGTTTTTCCCAGGAAACTGATGCTAAAATCAAAGCCTCATTTTTCGACGGAACTGTGGCGGCAGGATATGCAGATCATGGAGCGTTCATCAATTTTACGGGACCGAATGTCAGTTTTAAAAACAAAAATGTAAAATTACTATTGGGAATGCTTCCCTCCTTAAGAATCAAAGAAGACCCATCTGAAGGAACAAAAAACAGCCCGATTATGCCAACTCTTGGAGCCGGTTTAACGGTCGTTTACAAAAAGATTGCTCTACAGATTCCGGTGTATTACAATGCTAAAACTTCAACGCAGAACGGAACTTGGAAAATGGGAGTCGGTTTGGGGTATTCTTTCAAATAGACTTTCATTACATTATTCATGACATTGATTACATTTTAAAAAATTTAATTCGTGTCATCCATATATTCTTAAGAAATTTACACTTTAAAAATAAACTGAGTTATGAATTTGGGAAAATATAAAAATATTATTTTCTACATCAGTACCATCGCATTTTTTTCATGTTTGATGTATTGGTTTTTTGTGGAGGGAAGAACATTGGAAATCGGAGAAAATATTGCTCCAAGCAAAGCGACAGGGCAAACCATGTGGGGAAATTTCGCTGATTCATTCATGACAAATCTTCATCATCCTTTGGCGCTTCTTTTAGCTCAGATCGTAACCATCATTATGGTAGCCAAACTTTTCGGATGGATTTGTGTTAAATTAAAACAACCTTCCGTAATCGGTGAAATGATTGCCGGTATTGTTTTGGGGCCCTCACTTTTCGGGCTTTATTTTCCTGAGCTCTCAGCATTTATTTTCCCGAAAGAATCTCTACCAAACTTACAGTTTTTAAGTCAGATCGGTCTTATTCTATTCATGTATATCGTTGGGATGGAACTGGATTTAAGCGTTTTAAGAAAAAAAGCGCACGATGCAGTAGTCATCAGTCACGCAAGTATTATTATTCCTTTTGCATTGGGAGTTGGACTCTCTTACTTCATTTATAAAGAATTTGCTCCTGACGGCATTCAGTTTAGTTCCTTTGCCCTATTCATAGCCATTGCAATGAGTATCACAGCATTTCCGGTTTTGGCAAGAATTGTTCAGGAAAGAAATTTACATAAAACCAAAATAGGAACCGTAGTCATTACCTGTGCTGCAGCCGATGACATTACAGCTTGGTGTATTTTGGCAGCCGTTATTGCTATTGTAAAAGCGGGATCTTTCTCAGGATCAGTATTCGTTATTTTAATGGCCATTCTGTATGTCTTTATCATGATTAAAGCAGTAAGACCATTCTTGACCAGAATTGCTGAAGCACAAAAAGGAAAAGGATTTATAAGCAAAGCATTGGTGGCTGTATTTTTCTTAATCCTGATTATTTCATCATACGCAACAGAAGTTATAGGAATTCATGCCCTCTTCGGAGCATTTATGGCAGGAGCGATTATGCCGGAAAATGTAAAATTCAGAAGCCTTTTCATCGAAAAAGTAGAAGATGTGGCATTGGTATTACTACTTCCTCTTTTCTTCGTATTTACCGGGCTAAGAACGCAAATCGGGCTATTGAATGATCCTCATCTTTGGAAAGTCGGAGGGTTTATCATTCTGACTGCAGTTACCGGAAAATTTGTGGGAAGTGCACTCACAGCAAGATTCCTGAATATAAGCTGGAAAGACAGTCTTACAATTGGTGCTTTAATGAATACTAGAGGTCTTACGGAACTTATTGTATTGAATATCGGATATGATTTAGGAGTTTTAGGACCTGAGTTGTTTACACTGTTGGTGATCATGGCGCTATTTACCACTTTTATGACAGGACCGTGTCTTGATCTCATTAACTATCTTTTCAAAGGAAAAAAATCTATGATAGAAGATGAAAGCAATGAAGAAAATGATTCAAAATACAGGGTTCTTTTATCTTTTGAAACGGCAAAATCCGGAAGTAAGTTACTGAAACTTGCAGATAATTTTACCCGCAAGATGAATGGAAACAAAAGTGTGACCGCAATGAATATTGCTCCTATTGATGAACTTCATGCCTTTGATATTGAGAATTATGAAAAAGAGCAATTCAAAAATATTATTGAAACCTCTCATGATCTTCAGCTTGAAGTGACTACGCTTTTCAAGGCCTCTACAGATGTGGAGAGTGATCTGACAAATATTACAAATAAAGGAAATTACGACCTTCTTCTTATCATGCTTGGAAAATCCATGTACGAAGGGAGTTTATTAGGCAGATTATTAGGTTTTACCACTAAGATTATCAATCCTGAAAAGCTTCTGAATACGGTAAAAGGTAAAAGCAATATTTTCAACAATTCTCCTTTTGATGATCTTACCTTGCAAATTCTGGATAAAGCTCATATTCCGGTGGGTGTTTTGGTTGAAAAAGAGTTCAAGTCTGCAGACAAAGTCTTTGTTCCTATTTTCAATTTAAGCGATTTTTATTTATTAGAATATGCTAAAAGATTGATTAATAACAACAATTCTCAGATTATTATTCTTGATGTTGCAGGACAAATCCGTAATAATATTGAGGTAAAGGAATTAATCAGAAGTATAGAGCAGGTAGCACCCAATCACATCACCCTATATAACGAAAAGAAAATTGAAAGTGAGTTTTTAAATTCCCAGGACTTAATGCTTATCAGCAGCAAAAGCTGGAAAAATATGATCGATACCAAAAGTTTGTGGCTATCAGACATACCATCTACGCTGATTATTTCTAATCCGTAATACACATTATTTAACAAACGATAAAGACTGCTTTTTTAGGCGGTCTTTTTATTTTTAAGCCGTTCACAACAGTTTTTGGTAATCCATCTAAAAACTGATTAGATAAATCTCATTAAAAAATTTCTTTAAATCACTCGCGATTGCCTGTTGTAAAGCCTTCCTTATAATAATATAAAAAAGTAAAATTTTATAAAACAAGCAGTACTTCTTGCTTTATAATTCTATTAATTTTTCTTCTGATCAAGGCTGAAATCATATTTTTCTTTTAATACAGCCTTAAAACCGCTGTAACAATGCTCCGCTAAATTTGCCATCAAAAAAAAAATGAAAAAAACATTAGCTACTTTCGCTATTTTTTTACTCCCTCTCTATCTTACCGCCCAAGAAGTTAACATTTCCGGAAATGTAAAATCCGAAAACGGCTCTAGTGTTTCAGGTGTGAGCATCACCGATAAAAACACAGGGAAAACAGCCATCACTGATGCAAACGGGAACTTTACCATTTCAGCAAATCCAAAAGATATTTTAGAATTTTATGCTCCCGATTTTTCAATATATACAGTTGAAGTTTCCAACAGAAAAAACTATTCGGTTGTTTTAAAAAAAGTATCCGAAAAACAAATTGAAGGGGTTGTGATCACCGCTTTAGGGATTGCCAAAAAGAAAGAAAAAATAGGATATTCTACTCAGGAAGTGGGAACCAAACAGTTTGAGACCGTTACCACACCAAGTATCGGGAACTTATTTTCCGGACAGGTTGCCGGATTAAACGTTTCTAACCCTACAGGAATGCAACAGGCTCCTGAATTTACCTTAAGAGGAAATTCAAATCTGGTTTTTGTTATTGACGGAGTAATTGTTGAGAAGGAAGTTTTTCAAAATTTAGATCCGAATAACATTGATAATATCAACGTTCTGAAAGGAGCAACCGCTTCTGCTCTTTATGGTTCCAGAGGGAGATACGGTGCGCTTTTAATCACTACAAAAAGTGCCAAAAAGAAAGGTTTTACTGTAGAGTTTTCCCAAAACACAATGATTACCGCGGGATTTACCAACCTTCCGAAAACACAAACGGAATACGGAAACGGTTCGCACGGAAAATATGAATTCTGGGACGGAGCCGACGGTGGGGTAAACGACGGTGATATGATTTGGGGACCAAAATTTGTTCCCGGAACCAAGATTGCACAATGGAACAGCCCGATCAGAGATAAACAAACCGGAGAAATTATTCCTTGGTACGGAACTGTTGCAGGAAGTCAGTATAACGACAAATCGAGGTACGAAAGAGTTCCTATCGACTGGGAATATCATGATAATTTAAAAACATTCATGAAACCGGCTGTAATTAATAATAATAACTTTTCGATCAGCTATAAAAACAATAAAGATATCTATCGCTTTTCAGGAAATTTCATGAATTATAACGACCGTATTCCGGGATCGTATCTTCAACGTTACGGTGTCAATTTTTCATCAGAAAACCATATCAGCGACAAGTTGACTTTCGATTCTAAGTTTAATTTTAATCAAACTTTCACACCCAATATTCCTAACTATGATTACAATCCGAGTGGTCACATGTACACCATTTTAATCTGGATGGGAGGTGATGTAGACGGAAGAGATTTAAAAAATCATCTATGGGTTCCTGGGCAACAAGGGAAAACACAAGCCAACTGGAATTACGCTTGGTACAACAACCCATGGTTCGGTGCTGAATATTATAAAAATAAAAACAGAACCGACATTATCAATGCACAGACAGGTTTAGAATATAAAGTCACTCAGGATTTTTCGGTAAAAGGTAAGATCTCAATGGTTGAAAATCATAACAAGCAGGAAATTCAGAGCCCTTATTCGTATTTCAATTACAGCGCTCCGAGAAGTGGCGGTTATATTTTGAACGATACCAAAACATGGAATTTTAACTCAGATATTTTAGCAACTTATAAAAAGAAAATTTCCGATAATTTTGATTTCACCATCAATGCGGGAGGATCTACATTTTACTACAAAAATGATATCGACAATGCTTCCACAGATGGTTTAAAAATTCCGGAAATATATTCACTAGACAATTCAACCGGAGCTGTAAAATATTATGATTACCTGAAAGAAAAACTGATCTACAGTGTCTATTCAACCATAGACGTTGGATTGTACAATGCTTTCTTTATCAACGTTTCAGGACGTAACGACTGGTCTTCAACATTACCAAAAGCCAACAGATCCTACTTCTACCCTTCTGCTTCACTGAGTGCTGTAATTTCAAACCTGGTGAACATGCCTAAAGCGGTCAACTTGTTAAAATTATCGGCTTCATGGGCAAAAGTTGCTTATGATTTCCAACCTTATTCTATCAGGAATTATTATTTGAATAACAGCGGAATTACCTTCAACGGAAATCCTACCTATTATTATCCTACGGTACTGAACTATGAAAATTCATTAAAACCGGAGCAGACAAAATCTTATGAACTTGGATTAAGCGCAGGATTTTTAAATAACAGAATTACCTTAGATGCCACTTATTTCAGAACGCTGGATTATAATAATATTCTTCAGTTTCCAAGCTCACCGTCTTCAGGATTTACTTCTCAATATGTAAACGGTAATGAGTATACGACAAAAGGGGTTGAAATTTCATTAGGTATTGTTCCTGTTAAAACCAATAATTTCACTTGGAAATCTTTGATCAACTGGAGTACTTACGAACAAAAACTAACTGCCATCTACGGAGATATGCCGAATTATAATAACATCAAATTAGGTGAAAGAATGGATAGTTATTATGATCTTACATGGCAGAAATCTCCGGACGGAAAAGTGATCCTTAATGCCAATACAGGTATGCCGACAAGAGCAACAACTCCTACCAACCTGGGACATTTTAATCCGGATTGGACATTTGGCTTCAACAATACCTTTAAATATAAAAAGCTAAGCTTAAATATTGGTATCGACGGCAGCATTGGTGGTGTCATGAGGTCTCAGGTCGTAGAAAAAATGTGGTGGGGAGGAAAACATCCAAACTCTACGATGTACAGAGACTTGGAATATGCAAACCCGGGAACCTATTATTTTGTACCGGATGGAGTAAATTATAATCCTGCTACCGGAACGTATACGCCACATACAAAAGCAATCAGTTTTCAGGATTGGGCACAGAATTATCCTTATCAGGCAAGAGTTACTGAGGACGAAAGCGAACTATTTGCGAACGTATTCGACAGAACTTTCGTGAAATTGAGATCGGTTATCCTTGAATATGATTTTTCATCTTTATTAAACCCGAAGGGGATGATAAAAGGGTTTACTGCTAATATTTCAGGATACAATCTTGCGATGTGGAAAAAATCTAAAAATCTGTATTCAGATCCTGATTACAAAATCAAGACAGGAAATGACATTCAAGATCCTTCAAGCAGATGGTTCGGAATTGGTTTTAACCTTAAATTTTAATTAAAAAACATTCAATCAAAATGAAAAATATTATAAAATTAGTAAGTGTTGCAGGATTATTGGCTTTGGCATCCTGTGAGACAAATCTTGATACGATCAATGAAAATCCGAACGATAAGGCAAGTATAGATCCCAAGTTTCTTTTAACTTATGTTTCTCAAAATGCTTTTCAGGTAAATGGCGACAATATGTATGCTTCCAGAATGATGATCGGAACAGACGGAGAAAATGTGTATCAATATATGAAATGGGGAGATGCTTCTTTCGATGTATATACAAAAGGGCTTTTGAATACAGGGAAAATGATGCAGGAAGCTGAAAAGATCAACAATAAAAATTATCAGGCGGTCGGTAAATTTTACAGAGCCTATTATTTTTTCAATTTAAGTTTAAAATTCGGAAGTATTCCGTATTCAGAAGCTGTAAAAGGTGAATCAGGGATTACACAACCTAAATATGACAGCCAGGAAACGGTAATGACAGGAATTTTATCCGAATTGAAAGAAGCGAATGATTTGATCAATACGAATGATAAAATTGAAGGCGACATTATCTACAAAGGTGACGCTTCAAAATGGAAAAAACTGATCAACTCTTTCCGTCTGAAAATTTTAATTACACTTTCTAAAAAACCTACCGTTGGAAGCTACAATATCGCAACAGAATTTGCTTCCGTAGCAGGAAGTCAACCGTTAATGACTTCTATTGCAGACAATGGAGAACTGAAATTTGCAGACGCTGCAGACAGCAGATATACGATGTTCAATAACAGTGGATATGGTTCAAGTTTATATATGGCCAATTATTTTATCAATTTGTTTAAAGACAGACAAGACCCACGTTTATTTACTTTTGCAGCACAAACAACAGGAGCAAAAGAAGCAGGAAAGCCACTTACAGACTTCACAGGTTACAACGGAGGAAACCCGACTTCACCCTATTCTGACAATGCCGCTCTCATTACTGCAAAAAATATCTCTAAAGTAAACGACCGTTTCTATAAAGATGCTACGAATGAGCCTTCCAACGTTTTAAGTTATTCCGAATTAGAATTCATTTTAGCAGAAGCTACAGCAAGAGGATGGATTTCAGGCTCAGCGAAAACTCATTATGATAACGCCATTAAGGCCAACTTTACATTTTACCAGACTTATGTTAAAAATCCGAATCAGTATTTTGCAGGATTTGATGTGAATCAGTATTTAGCAACACCTTTGGTTATTTATGATAATTCCGCAACGTTGCCGACTCAACTGGAAAAAATCATGACTCAAAAGTACATGACAATGTTTCACCAGTCACAATGGACTTCTTATTATGATTATCTGAGAACCGGCTATCCTGCTTATCCTTTGCAAACAGGTGTTACAGCACCTTACAGATTCAGGTATCCACAGACAGAATACAATTACAACAGTGCCAACCTTAAAGCTGCATTGGCATCCCAATATGGAGGAAATGATAATATCAACTCTAAACCTTGGTGGTTACAGTAAAAACTTATTAATTTTAAGAATCGCAGGAAAATTTAATTTCTTGCGGTTTCTTTATTTAATGATTGGAATATGAACAGAAGAACATTTTTAGAAAAATCTAGTTTACTTTTAGCAGGATTAGGAACAACCACTGTTTTGCATCCTTCTATTTTAAAAGCTTTAACCATAGAACCAGACGCTCTGTCTACCTTTTATGATGCAGAGCATATCGTCATTCTGATGCAGGAAAACCGCTCATTCGATCATGCTTTCGGGACCATGAAAGGAGTAAGAGGATTTTTAGATCAAAGAGCTTTCAGAAAACCTGACGGTCATTCCGTTTTTTTTCAAAAAAATAATGATGGAAAATATGCTGCTCCTGCCCGTTTGGATTTAAGAAATACAAAATCTACATGGATGAGCTCTCTTCCACATTCCTGGGACAATCAGCAAAAAGCTTTAAACAGTGGAAAATACGATCAATGGCTGCAGGCAAAAGCTTCAGGAAATAAAGATTACAAAGAAATCCCACTTACATTAGGGTATTACAATCGTGAAGATCTACCGTTTTATTATCAATTGGCAGATGCATTCACAATTTTTGACCAATATTTTTGTTCATCATTAACAGGAACAACACCCAACCGACTTTTCCATTGGTCAGGAACACTTCGTGAGCAGCAAAATGGTAAGGTAAAAGCGAATGTTTACAACGAAAATATAGACTATCCTAAATCAAAACAGGCAAAATGGAAAAGCTTCCCTGAAATTCTGGAAGAACAGGATATTTCATGGAAAATATATCAAAATGAAATCAGTCTGCCCAAAGGAATGTCTGGTGAACAGGAGGCTTGGCTGAGCAATTTCACTGATAATCCGATTGAATGGTTTACGAAATTTAATGTAAAATTCTCAGATCGTTATCATCAAAATATTCCGAATATCATCTCTTCCTTAAAAAAAGAAATTGAAAAAAATCCGAAACAGAAAGAAAGACTGGAACAAATCATTGCAGAGCTTCAAAATGATTTGGAAGAATTTAAACCTGAAAATTTTGCTAAACTTTCCCAAACCGAAAAAAATCTTCATGAAAAAGCATTTGCTACCAATTCCAACGATCCTGATTACTGGAATTTAGAAATCGGACAAGATGAAAATGGGGAGAGGTTGGTTATTCCAAAAGGTGATGTTTTATACCAATTCAGAAAAGATGTTGAAGAAAAAAAATTACCGTTAGTATCCTGGCTGGTTGCTCCCGAACATTTTTCCGATCATCCTGGTTCACCTTGGTACGGAGCATGGTATATTTCAGAAGTATTAAATATTTTAACTCAAGATCCTGAAACCTGGAAAAAAACAATTTTCATCATTAATTATGACGAAAATGACGGATATTTCGATCATGTTTTACCTTTCTCTCCTCCGATGAATCCCAGTCAACCCATTGATATGAACGGGAAAGAAGGCGTTGAATATGTAAATAAAAATCAGGAATATATGACCTCTCAAAAACTGAAAGATTATGAAAAAGTAGAAGGTACAGTTGGTTTGGGATACAGAGTTCCGATGATTATCGCTTCTCCTTGGACCAAAGGTGGTTATGTAAATTCTGAAGTTTCAGATCATACTTCTGTTTTACAATTTCTGGAAACATTTATCCATAAAAAATTCAATAAAAATGTTACCGTAGAAAATATTAGTGACTGGAGAAGAGCAATTTGTGGAGATTTAACATCGGCATTCAACACAGCCAATGCAAAAATTCCAAAAATGGATTACCTGGATCAAAAGGATTATGCTAAAACCATTAATTCTGCTAAAAATAAGCCTGTTCCCAATTTAAAATGGTATTCTGAAAATGAATTAAATAATAGTTTGCTCGATATTCAGGAAAGAGGATTAAAACCATCCAATGCACTTCCCTACAATTATCTTGTTAACTTTCAGGACGGGAAAATCAAAATGACAAATCTAAATGACAAAGGAGTTCCTTTAATCATTTACGACAGAAATCAGTTTCAAAATAAAGATTTCCATTTTTCTTATGCATTGTACTCAAAACAAGAGTTATCACATTCTGTCCAGCATGAAAACTATGATTATGAGGTTTTTGGTCCCAATGGTTTTTACAGATATTTTACAGGAGAAAATAATCCTGAAATAGAAATTCTCCTTAATCATAATCCTTCTAAAAATGAAGTAGAATTAGTGATTAAAAAGAAGAAAAAAGAAAACATTTCAATAATAGTAGAGAATCTCTATGAAAGAACTAAAAAGCAGATTGATTTAAAGCATCCCGAAGAGAAAATCATTATTGACCATAGTAAAATGAAAGGTTGGTATGATCTCAAAATAGATGCAAAAAATCAAAATTGGCAATTTTCGGGTAGAATTGAAACAGGAAAAACCTCTGTTTCTGATCCACATTGGAGCTAGTTTTTAAATACTTTTTTGAATATATTTAAGCCTTATACTTAGTTGTGTAAGGTTTTTTTATAAAATTTTCATTCTAATCCTACTCGCTTTTTTACGCCTGTCAACTTCTTTTCCCTCTCCCAGTAAAAAGAGCTCAAACATACCGTTCAATCGGGGCTAGAAACCTATACTTAATTAAAGTATTAGTCAAGAGAACTTTTCTTGGAGATTGGATTACTTGGCTATTTTCATAGCAATTTCCAGCTTACCACTACTTCTATTTTCGAATACTTTTCTTAGATCCTTGCAGGATAATAAGCTTTGCAGCTATTGTTAGAGATAAAAGAGATTGCTTCCTCACTTCGCTCGTCGCAATGACAACAACCATCTCCTAGCAAAGATTTTTAGCAACACGTAAAAAAGTATAAAACAAAAAAAGTCTCATAGAATACTCTATGAGACTTTAAATAAAAACTGGCGGCGACCTACTCTCCCGCTTTCGCAGTACCATCGGCGCTGGTGGGCTTAACTTCTGTGTTCGGAAT
>NZ_JAJTNP010000003.1:307731-465482 GCF_021311115.1 Chryseobacterium gwangjuense | reverse complement strand
AGGCTCTTCTGCGCTTACTGAGATACTCTCGTTTTCAGTGGGGCAAAGATAGAACAACTATCCATTACAATCCAAACTTTATTAACCTTTAATTTACTTTTAATTCATATTTAATCCTAACTAGCTGAACAGGAGAGAGAAAAAGTTTAAATTAAAAAATCTAAAAGCATATTAAACACAAAAACACCCATACATTACTAATGAAATGATCAAAGTATACTATTATATAGGTCATCAATATCTACATTTGAAAAATATTTTATACCTTCGCCATATGATTTTTAACAACAAGACATATTATTATAGAATTTTTAACTCAAATATGGGATAAGGAATTCTTATGTATATATAATTCAAACCTCGTCCTAAGACGGGGTTTTTTGATTTTTAAAGTATAGAGAAATGAAAATAAGCATTATTGGTATCGGATTAATAGGAGGCTCGATCGCATTAAAATTAAAACAAAAAGGCATTGCAACATATATTTATGGAATTGATAATAGTGCACGACATCTTAATGAAGGTTTAGATTTACACATCATTGATGAAAAAACCAATCTGGAGGATGGGGTAAAAAATTCCGACCTCATCATTATTGCAGTTCCTGTAGACGCTACAAAAACGCTTCTTCCTAAAATTTTGGATCTGGTTACCGACAATCAGACGGTCATGGATTGTGGTTCTACAAAATCAGGAATCGTGAATGCAGTGAAGAATCATCCTAAACGATCAAGGTATGTTGCTTTCCACCCGATGTGGGGAACAGAAAACAACGGTCCGAAATCTGCTGTTGCAGAAAGTTTCTCAGGCAAAGCCGGAGTCATTTGCAATAAAGAAGAGTCTATGGAAGATGCTTTTGTATTAGTTGAAAACATCGTACAAGCTTTAGATATGCATCCTATATATATGAACGCGGAAGACCACGATGTTCATACGGCTTATATTTCCCATATCTCTCATATCACGTCTTATGCTTTAGCTAACACGGTGTTGGAAAAGGAACGTGAAGAGGAAACTATTTTTCAGTTGGCAAGTTCCGGATTTTCAAGCACGGTACGTTTGGCAAAGTCTCATCCGGAAATGTGGGTTCCGATCTTTAAGCAGAATAAGGAGAATGTTCTGGATGTTTTAAATGAGCATATTTCACAATTAAGAAAATTCAAATCTGCTTTAGAAAAAGAAAACTACGAATATCTGGGTGAACTGATTTCAAATGCCAACAGAATAAGAGAAATTCTTGATAAATAATAACTTACAATAAAAAGTAACTCATAAACTTCCCTAGCCGGAAGTTTTTTTATTTTATATTTTCAATTAATATTTTAACTTTATTAAAATAATATTTAATTTTATTCAAATTAACATTACATTTGTAAAAACATTTTCAATGAAACTACCTATTGTTTGCCCCAGTTGTGATCATACTTTACATGTAAGCCAGATGAAGTGCCCCAACTGCACTACAGAAGTAAATGGAGATTATGAGCTTCCGGTCATTTTAAAACTCAATCGTGAGGAACAGGAATTCATTCTCAACTTTTTCTTATCCAGCGGAAGTATTAAAGAAATGGCAAAACAGGCTGATCTCTCCTATCCTACTATGAGAAACAAAATGGACGATCTTATTCAAAAAATCAATGTATTAAAAAACTAAATCAAAAAAGCTCATAACATGAATTGGAAAACGATTTTCAACCCTTTCTCAAAATACAGCGAAAAACAGCTTCTTCTTGTAGGAATTTTATCTTTAGGAATCACTTTGGTTATTTGTCAGTGGTTCGGACTTCAGGTAGACAGTATTTTTCATTACAGATATGCAGATGAGAAACATTCACTCATAGAAAATATTGGTTTAAGTTTATTAAGCTACAGCATCGCCATTATCATCTTCTTTATCCTTGGAAAAATCTATAACAAGAGGGCGAGGTTTATCGATATTGTTAACACCATTTTAATTTCTCAGATTCCGGGAATATTCATTCTTCTGATCGGAGAACTTCCCATCGTTAACAACAGTATGGAGTCTGTAAGATTAATGGCAGAAAAAAATCCTGAAAATATTTCTCCTTTTGACCTTATTATTATTTGTATTTTCAGCTTTTCAGCTCTTTTACTGATTGCTTACGGAATAACTCTTTTTTATAATGGTTTCAAAACTGCTACCAATGTAAAGAACTGGAAACAGATCGTCATTTTCGCATTCTTAATTATGGTCACCACAATCACTTGTCAATTTATATTTTAAAACTATGAAAACCAAAATTTCATTTAGTCTCTTTTTACTAAGTATTCAACTGATTTTTGCCCAACAAATCACAGGATCCTGGAAAGGGGAATTAGATTTTGACGGAACTAAGCTTCCTATCATTATCAACATCGAGAAAGATAAAGATTCTTACAAAGCTTTGCTTGACAGCCCTGCGCAAGGAGCGGAAGGTATTCCTGCAGAAAAAACGTCTTTCCTCAACAATGAATTAACTTTAGAAATCTCAAGCGCGAATGCCTCTTATAAAGGTAAACTTGAAGGTAATAAGATTTCCGGCAGCTTTATTCAGAATGGGAAAGCTATCCCTTTAATTTTACAGTCTTATGATAAAAAGAATAATACAGATGAAAAACTTGAGGTTTTGAAATTAACCGGTAATCTTCAGGAAGGTTTGAATAAGATTGATGATTTCATTTCTTATTTGGAAAAAAACAATGCTGAAGCAGGTGAAATATCGATTTTCAAAGAGGGAAAAGAAGTTTATAAAAGAACTTTTGGTGAAGCAAGTCTTTCGCAAAAAGGTAAAACTACGTTTCAAATTGGTTCTATCACAAAATCGATGACTGCCATGATGTTGTTTAAGCTTATCGAAAAAAAGGAATTGAACCTTAATGATAAACTTTCAAAGTTTTACCCTAAGATTCCGAATGCTGAAAAAATAACGATTTCACAACTGCTTCATCATTCTTCAGGACTTGGAGATTATGTTGTTGGAAAAAACACGATGAAATGGCTGACAGAAAAGGTTTCTGAAGAGCAGATCATGAATCATATTATTGAACAGGGCTCTTTATTTGAACCTGGAACAAAAGTTCAATATTCTAATTCAGGATATTATTTACTAACAAAGATTTTAGAAAAAATCAGTAAAAAATCTTATGCAGACAATTTAAAGGAAACATTTGTACAACCTTTACAACTGAAAGATTTTTATACAGTCAGTCAAAAACCTGCAAACGTTTTCAGTTCTTATAATTATGCTAATACATGGGAATCTGTAAAAGATTTTGACTTCAATAATGTAGTAGGTGTAGGTGACATTGCCACTACTCCAACGAATTTAAATATCATCTTGAACGCATTGTTTGCAGGAAAGATTGTTTCTAAGGAAAGTCTTTCTGCCATGATGCCTAGAGAAGATCGATTTGGAATGGGACTCGCTTTGGTTCCTTTTTATTCCAAAATGTTTGTAGGGCACAGCGGCGGAACTTACGGAACCAATTCATTAATGATTTATAATGGTGAAGATGATATTTCAATTTCTTATTCTTTAAATGCTGACCGAATAGGAGCCAATAATTTTGTCATTGATATTTTCAGTATATTTTATAATAAAGAATTTAGTTTACCTACATTTTCAACTACAACAATTACCGAAACGGAATTGAAACAATATGTCGGAGATTATTCGTCTAAAGACCTTCCTTTGGGTATTAAAATATACATAAAAAACGGAGGATTATTTGCACAAGGAACCGGACAACCTGAATTTCCGCTGGAATATGTGGAAAAGAATCAATTTAAGTTTGATAATGCCGGACTAAAGATGACCTTCTTCCCGGAAAAAGAAGAAATGCAGCTGGAGCAAGGCGGCGGAAATTTTTTATTCAACAAAAAGAAGTAAATAAAAAACCTCAGATGTATTTCTGAGGTTTTTCTATTTAATATAAAAGTTTTCTTAACATTCCGGAACATTCACCGCAATGGCCAAACCTCCTTCTGAGGTTTCTTTAAAACGATCGCTCATAGCCAAAGCAGTTTCCCACATCGTCTGAATTACCTCATCCAAAGTCACTTTTGCTTTCGTAGGGTCACTTTCCAATGCAATATTTGCTGCAGTAATAGCTTTTATCGCTCCCATCGTGTTTCTTTCAATGCAAGGAATCTGTACTAAACCTTTAATAGGATCACAAGTTAAACCTAAATGATGCTCCATTGCAATTTCGGCAGCCATTAAAACCTGTCCTACACTTCCTCCTAAAATTTCTGTAAGTCCTGCCGCAGCCATCGCTGAAGAAACCCCGATTTCTGCCTGACAACCACCCATTGCTGCAGAGATTGTTGCATTTTTTTTGAATAAGGTTCCGATTTCACCTGCTACTAATAGGAATCTTACAATATCATCTTCACTTATCGAGTCTGTGAAAGCCTGAGAATACATCAATACTGCCGGAATTACTCCACTTGCACCGTTTGTAGGAGCTGTGATAATTCTTCCAAAGCTTGCATTTTCTTCATTTACGGCCAATGCAAAGCACGCAATCCATTTATTGATATTGGTAAAGTTCTCTTCGGCATCCACTACCTGCTGAAACCATTCGTCTTTATTTTTATAAACTTTATCGCCTAATAGTTTTCGGTTCATTCCGGCCGCTCTTCTTGTCACATTCAGACCTCCCGGAAGAATTCCTTCTTTATTTACCCCTTTATAAATACATTCTTTGATTTGCTGCCAAATATAAAGCGCTTCCTGTCTTGTTTCTTCCTGAGTTCTCCAGCTTTCTTCATTCATCAGAATTAAATCTGAAATTCTGTTAAGCCCGAGTTTCTCACAATACTTTACAATATCCGAACCGTGATGGCAAGGATACAGTGTTCTTATACATTGTTTTTCAATAGATTTTTTTTCCTGACTCATGATAAATCCTCCCCCAACAGAATAAAAATCCTGAACAAGCTCGGTTCCGTCTTCGAAAATCGCTTTAAAAATCATTCCGTTTGGGTGAAAATCAAGAGACTTTTTCATATTCAAAATCAAATGATGACCGTAGATAAAAGGAATTTCCTTTTCACCACCCAAATTCAGAGTCTGGGTCGTTTTTATTTTATCAATTTTCTCATCAATTTTTGTAGTATCGATTGTTTTAAAATCTTCACCGTTCAAACCAAGCATTCCGGCGATATCTGTTCCGTGTCCGATCCCCGTTTTTGCCAGCGAACCGAAAAATTCAAGGAAGACCTCCTTCACCTCATCAATTAATCTCTCCCTTTTAATAATTCTGATAAATGCAGAAGCTGCATTCCAAGGTCCCATTGTATGTGAGCTGGACGGACCTATCCCTACTTTAATAATCTCAAAAACCGATATTGATTCCATATAGAAAATTCATCATTTTATCCTAAACACAAAGATACACGATAAATTGAAAAGCAAAAGCCGAAGATGAAAATTCAGCTCCGGCTTTCCCGTAAAATATTTTTAATATCGACTCACCATTGTGAATTGATCATTTACCAAAACCAAAGAATAGTATTTAAATAAACTCCTCTTCCAAAATCCGAGAGACTTCTTTAAATTTCGTTGCAGGAAAAAGATGGGTTCCTCCTTTGACAATATAATCCGGCTTTGAATTTTTAATCGGAAAAACGATATCTCTATCACCCAATACCTGAACAACATTGGACGTTTCTTCAAATTTCCATTCTGAAATTTTTTCTACCGACCATTTCAAATAATATGGATCTTTTACTCTGAAGTATTGCCAAACTTTAGGATTTTTAGGATCAAAAAACTTTCTCAATACAGAATATGCCCTGGTTGTTTTTTCATTAAATAAACTCACCGGTAAAATTTTAGGGATTTTTGTAATCTCTCCGGCTCTTATCAATCTGGATTTTTCTTTATCCGATTTTATGCTTCCTAAAATCACTACTTTTTCAGCAGGCTTTAATTTATTAATTTCCTGTACCAAAATTCCTCCAAATGAATATCCTAAAAGATAGAATGGTTTCGAATCGTCTATTTTTTTTGCCATTCTCTGTATATACACCGCAAAGCTTTCCTCTTTTTCGGGAATCAGCCAGTCTATGAAAACAATTTCATGTTGTACAGGAAAACTTAGCTTTTCCAATACTTTAAAATCTGCTCCCAAGCCGCTAACTATATAAATTTTCATTCTACTAAAATAAAAAATATGGGCAACTTCTGAAAGCTGCCCATATTTAAATATTGTTAAAAAAATTTATTTCTTTTTTACCGGAACTCTGTTTTCGTTATCCAATTTCTCTGTAGAAATCTTAAACTGAATATCCATTTCATTTTTGATGAAGTAATCTTTTAATGAAGACTGATAGAATACTTTGAAATCTCTTCTGTTTAGAGAGAATTTAGCAGATTCAATGATTACAGTAAACTGAGTAATATATACATTCGCAGGGAAAGAAATTGTCTTTCTTACTCCTTTCAATGTAAAGTCTCCGTATACTGTTGAATTGTATGTTCCGTTTGCTAATGGTAAAATTTTAGTTAAATGAAACTTTGCAGTCGGGAATTTTTTAACCTCAAAGAAATTTGTGCTTTTTAAGTCGTTTGTAAGCTTTATCTGATCTTCTTCTGAAACATCTCCTGCCATTAAACTTCTCATATCAATGATAAACTCACCATCGATCAAAACCGTTTTATCGAAATTGAACTTTCCGCTTTTCAACTTTACAGTTCCTGAGTGTGAAGTCTCTTGAGTTTTCACTACTTTATAACCCCACCATCTTATTTCAGATGAAGTTACTTTGATCACTTTATCACCTTTTTTTTGAGCGAAAACAAATGACATGCAAACACACATCATAGCCAACAATAATAATCTTTTCATTCTTTTTTATTTACAATTCAACAAAAATAAAAAAAAGTGTAGAATTTCTACACTTTTAACAATCTTTTTTTGTTTAAATTATTTAGCAGTCACTTTTACAGTCATGTCGATGTCATCTTTCACAAAAACATCTTGCATGGTAGACTTGTAAGCAACATCAAATTTTTGTCTGTCAAATGAGAATTTATTAGACTCAATTGTTACCGCTCCGTTAGCAATTGCAACTTTAGCAGGGAAAGAAACAGCATTTGTTTTACCTTTTACAGTAAGATTTCCTGTCACTAAGCTATTGTAAGTTTTATCGTTGTTTTTCTTTACAGAAGTAATTTTAAAAGTTCCTGTAGGGAATTTTTCAACTTCAAAGAAATCTCCGTTTTTCAAATGCCCGTTAAGCTTTTGTTGATACTCTCCTGAAAGGTCTGTTGCGTTGATAGAGGTCATATCCAAAACGAAAGTACCTCCTACAACCTGATTTCCTTTTAAAACTACATTACCGGATTTTACTTTGATTGTTCCATCGTGAGAACTTGCCTCAGATTTAGCAACTTTATAACCCCACCAGTGAACATCTGATGATACTACTTTTTTTGTCTGCCCGAAAGCTAATCCACCAGCTAAAACTGCTAATAAAAATATTTTTTTCATTGAATTAAATTATTACTTGTTTATTTAACAGTGCAAATGTAGCTAACTTCCCTGATAGATTTCATTGATGTACATCAATAAAATCAATTATTTTTATGAATCATATCATCAAAAAAAAATCTCCGAATTTCTTCGGAGATCTTTTTTATTCTTGATAATAAGCTGTATAGAGCGCTGCTCCGTTTAATGCTGTATTATTATTCTTTATCAGGTAAATCGGAATGCTTCTCAGCATCTCTTCCATCTTATCACTGATTTTATATTTTTCGTAGAAGTTTTCTTTATTAATGTATTCTCTTATCGCCTGAGGAATATCTCCTGAAATCAAAAGTCCTCCGGTAGCTTTAAGCTTCAGCGCAATATTGTTTGCTTCTCTTGCCAAAAACTCTAAAAAGGTATCTAAAGCAATCTTACAAATAAGTACATCATCCTCCATCGCAGCTTTAAATAGTTCCTGAACAAAATTACCTTTCGTAAGCCTTTCTGCTAACCATTCAGGTTCAGGATGCCTTTTTACATCTCTTAAAAATCTATAGATATTAAATAACCCGGTTTTTGAAAGCACATTTTCCCAGCTTACAATTCCGTAAATATTATTTAAGAACTGGTAGAATTCCACCTCTACGTTAGTACGCGGAGAAAACTCGGAATGCCCTCCTTCTGAAGCAAAGGGTCTCAAATATTTCCCGTCAAAGAAATATCCGGCCTCACCCAATCCGTTTCCTGGTGCTATAATTGCAACATTTCCTTTCTCCAGATGGCCACTTGTATAAATAGGTTCTAAATCGTTGTCTTCCAAAAGTGCCATTCCGTAAGCAGAAGCTTCAAGATCATTCAGCATATCTGCTCTTTCGAAACCAAACTTGGCGATAATTTCTTCCTGATCAAGACTCCAACCCAGTCGTATTGGATGGCTCTTTCCATTCATTACCGGACCAGGAATTGCCATTCCTAATCGCTTTACATTTTCAAGTTTATTTTCCTGAATAAATTTTTCTAAAATTTCAGAAAAAGAAGAAAATGATTTTGTAGGATAATTGGTTTGAATTTTAATATGTAGCCCTTCATTGCTGGAAACAAAATAACCTAATGTTGTCACATCTTCACGAAGGCTTGCTCCTATAATTGAAACATTGTCATTATTACCATTTTTTACTCCTGGTAGATAAAGCGGAAATTTTGGATTTAAGTTCATAATCTCAAATTTTATCAAATATAATAATACTTTTTGTAAATTCTATAGGGAAAGAAAAAACCTTTTCACAAAATTGAAAAGGTTTGGTTAATAATTGCTTATATAATGATATAATTAATTTCCTAGCGGAATATTGTAAGAGAATCCTACTCCGATATTCCCCACATTATAGTCCTGTCCTGACAAATCTCCTTTATCTCCTACAAATACTTTCTGATATTGTACAAAGAAGTTCCAGTTTTGGTTGTGGTATCCTATCTCCGGTTTGATGTAAAAGCCACCATCCGGTCTGTCCACTGTAGAATTAGAAGCTACTTTATTATCACCAACCAAGAATCCGTATCCTAAGTCAGTTCCAAAATAAAATCCTGTTTGTTTCGGATAAATTCTGATTAATGCACCTACAGGAATTACTCCTACATCATTATTGGTATATCCGTTATTATCTTTTCCGAAATAATGAGTATATCCTGTTGCAATACCTAATCCGAATCCAGGTGTAATCAAATTCTGATAAGCAACATCAACACCTGCTGCTGCAGAAACGTTATCAGCAGGAACAGCCAAACCGGCATTCGCTCCTACTTTAATCATATTATTCATTTTTGAGTCCTGCGCACTTAATACACCCGCTGTTAAAATTCCAGCAAATAAAATTGCTTGTTTAAACATTTTCATAACTCTGATTTTTTAAATTTTACTACCCAAGAAGATGTAAAAATCGTGCCAAGCAAAGAAAAAATAATTATTTTAACACTTTTAAAAAACACAAAATACTGAATATCAAAAACTTAATTCAAGACAAAATTAAATACTTGTTTAACTCATTTTTTTCTAAAAAGTAATATTAAGAATTGTTAATCGTTTTTAAATTTAACCTATATTCTCAAAAAACATCCAAAAAACAAAGTATTAACATGGCTCTCTCATCACTCACCAACAACAAACATCTTCTGTGGCGCGCAGGTTTTGGCTCTGGAATCAACCAGTTTGAAGAACTCAATAAAAAAGACAATACAGCGCTAATTAATGATCTTTTTAAGGAAGAAACCTTCCAGTACATTAATTACGAAACACCCGATGTGGAAACTATCGACTACATGAATGATAAATCTCCTGCAGAAAAGAGAAAGGAAATTCAGAGGATCAATCGCATACAAAATGAAGAGCTCAACCTGAATTTTCTTGATAAAATGGTGAACAGCAAGGAACAGATGAGAGAAAAAATGGCGTTTTTCTGGCACGGCCATTTTGCTTCGAGAGTTCAAAATCCGAAATTCAACAGACAACTCTTAAATGTAATCCGGAAAAATGCACTGGGAAATTTCAGAGATCTTTTATTTGAGGTAAGTCAGGCTCCTGCCATGCTTAATTTTTTAAATAATCAGCAAAATAAGAAAGACCATCCCAATGAAAATTTTGCCCGTGAAGTGATGGAACTTTTCACAATGGGACGAGGAAATTACACAGAAAAAGATATCAGAGAGGGAGCCAGAGCTTTTACAGGATGGGGATTTGATAAAGAAGGGAATTTTGTGGAAAGAAAAAAGCTTCATGATGAAGACCCAAAAACATTTTTGGGGAAAACCGGAAATTTCACCGGAACAGATGCCTTAAATATCATCCTTGAACAAAAAGCAACTTCAAAATTTATTACCACTAAAATCTACAAGTTTTTCGTCAATGAGAATGTAGATGAATCTATTGTCAACAAACTAAGTGAAAGCTTTTACCAATCCGGTTACGACATCAAAAAACTGATGAAGGATATTTTTTCGAGCTCATGGTTTTATGACAAAAAGAATATCGGGAACAGAATAAAATCTCCGATAGAACTGATGGTCGGAATGATGAGAACGCTTCCGATGAATATTCAAAACCCGGAAAACCTTATTGTTTATCAAAAATTGTTGGGACAAATGCTTCTTTATCCACCGAATGTTGCGGGGTGGCCAAACGGAAAATCCTGGATCGACAGTTCTACTTTGATGTTAAGATTACAAATTCCTCAGATTTGGTCAGGTTTGCGCCCGCTTGATTACAAGCCAAAAGAAGATGATGATTTGGATATGGGATTGAAAAACAATACGAATACTTTAACAAAAAGTTTTAAAAATCCGAATATCACCATAGACTGGGCCAGAGTAGAAAAAATTTTTAACGGAAAAAATATTGAAGAGTATTTAATTCAAAATTCAAAATCATTGGACATGAATTCCGTGAAAAATTTCTCAGACAATAGTGTTAAAATGAATGTTATTAATCTAATGTCAACACCGGAATATCAGTTAATGTAGTTTTAGGTAGCAGGTAGTAGATTTTAGCAGATTGTTAAAGTCGCCTGAATCACCTGTAGCCTATCATCTTTAACCTAAAACCTAATTGTATGTTAATCAAAAGAAGAGAATTCCTAAAAATAAGTTCATTGGCTACCGCATCTTTTTTGATGCCAAATTTCCTGAAAGCAATGACATTCGACGAAGCGTTGGTACCCGATCAGAAAATACTTGTCGTACTACAATTCACAGGAGGAAATGACGGTCTGAATACGATCATTCCTACCAAAAACGATATTTATTTTAAAGAAAGAAATAAAATCGCAATCAAAGATTCTTTAGCATTGAATGACGAAACGGGGATCAATCCTGCCCTCTCCTATTTTAAAGAGCTCCATGATCAGGGTGAACTCTCAATTTTAAACAATATTGGTTATCCGAATCCCGATAAATCTCACTTCCGAAGCATGGATATCTGGCATTCTGCAAGTAAAAGTGATGAGTATTTAGAAACAGGCTGGCTAGGTCGATTTCTGGATGAAGAATGTTATCGTTGTGAGCATCCTACTCAAGCACTGGAAGTAGATGATATGCTGAGCTTAGCTTTAAAAGGCGAAAAAAACAAAGCGTTTGCTTTCAAAGATCCGAAAAGATTGTACCAAACAAGCCAAGAAAAGTATTTCAAATCGTTGTATGATCATCACCATGATGATGAAACGGTTTCTTATTTATACCAAACTTTAGGCTCTACCATCAATAATGCTGATTATATTTTTGAAAAAAGTAAAGCAAAAAAAACTGAGCAGACCTATCCGAATTCTCAATTGGGAAAAGACTTCAAAACCGTTGCTTCATTGATTAAATCTGATATCAATACAAGGGTTTATTATCTTTCTGTCGGAAGTTTTGATACGCATGTGAACCAAAATGAAAGACAGAAAAAGTTATTCGGAGACATTAATGAAGCTGTAAAATCTTTCGTTGCCGATATGAAAAGTAACGGACTTTTTGATGATATTTTATTAATGACCTTCTCAGAATTTGGCCGTCGTGTTGCTCAAAATGCAAGTAACGGAACCGACCACGGAACAGCAAACCAGATGTTTTTCATCAGTGGAAGCCTGAAGAAAAAAGGTCTTTTGAATCCACTTCCGGATTTAGCCCACTTAAATGAAGGAGATTTAATTTATACTGAAGATTTCAGGAAAGTTTATGCTACGGTTCTTAAAAACTGGCTAAAAGCGGATTCTTCCAAAGTATTGGGCTGGAAAAATGGGGTTTATGATTTTATTTAATTATCAAAAAACAAAAAGAGACTGTTACACAATGAACAGTCTCTTTTCTATAAATATAAATCTAACTACTTCTAATTTTATGCAGGAAGTTTCTTAGGCTCTTCTTCCTGTGATTTTTTATCCAGTTTTTCGGAAATTTTCTTTACTATAAATTCAATTACCAAAGGTGCTACAATTGCGAGAACAGCTTTAAATATTCTTGATTTCATACTATTTATTTTATGTTTCTAAGAGATACAATTTTCAAGCCATTTTAATTAAACGAGATTATAATTCTTCATTTTTATTAGTAAGCTCCTGATAATTTAAATAAGCCATTTGAATACTTTTAGCAATTCTTTGTTTCAGTTTCCTGGGGCCTAAAACTGTTAAAAACTCACCCATTCCCAAAATCATTCGCTCCAACTCGAAATTGAGCTGAACACAGATTTTAAAAGTAGTTCCTCTTTCGTCTTCTTTGATAATTTCCTGAGAATAATGAAAAGGTTTAGTTTTCACATAGGGAGCATGTTTGGAATTCACTATGAATATTACATTTTGAGGACGTTGCGTTTCTGAAACTGTCGCACCAATAACTTCCCCGAAATAGCGGTCTGCATCAAAATCCTTATCAATATATTCCGTTTCATGATCTGTTTCAATACCTATCATTCTGTCTAAAGCAAGATTATAGATTGCTTTTTTATGCCAGCAAATCAAAAACCACCGGTTGTTATATTCTTTCAATAATTGAGGATGGACCGTCAGAATATTTTCTTCTTTCGCTTTAAAACTTTTATAACAAATCTTTAAAACCTTCTTATTAAGAATCGCTTCATATAAAACATCAATATGCTCCAATCCTTTCAACTGCTCATTTTTATCTAAATGAATAATTGATTTCTGATTAGTTGAATGAATAGAATCTTCCAGTTTCTGAATTACCCCGTTCATCTCCTTAAACATCGAAAAATCCTTGAACTGCTTCAAAATCTGCACCGCATTATTCATTGCTTTCAGGTCACTTTCATTCACCGAAATATTATGAATGCTGTATTCAGGATCGCTGTACCTATAATATTTTCTTTCATACACTTCAATCGGAGCTTCATACCCGAACTTTTCACTTCGCATATTCTGCAAATCCAACTGTACCGTACGTTTGCTTACGAAAGATTCTTTTCCTTCAAATTCAAACAATGCTTCGGAACATTCATCGATCAGATCTTCTAAGGTATATTTTCGATACTTATTCTTGAGACATTTGTCTAAAGTTTTATAGCGGATTAAAGCGTTTTTATTGGATGACATAGGCTTAGATTGAGGTTAAGCTGAATTTAAATTATGTAAAATTCCCCTCCTTTGGAGGGGTGGCGAAAATTCGCAGAATTTTTGACGGGGTGGTTAAAAACTTATTATTTATAACTATTTTCTCACTAAAGCTTCTCCCTCAAAAGCAATTCCGTCCCAACCGAATTCCATAAAGTTTCTGATATTCTGATGATCCGTTCCTTCAGGATTTTTCAATACATCTTCTCTGTAAAATTCTCCGAAAAGATTCAAGGTATCTTCTTTAGACAAATCATTCAGTTTTGCATAACTGAAAACTTTACACGAACCATTATTTTGGTTTTCTTCATTTACCGTATTTCCGTTGGTAAATTTCGTAGGTGTAAAATCGTAATTTTCATCAATATGAGCGATTACCTCTTTAAATTGAATGGTTTCCGGTGAATTTTTTAATTGTTCTGTCATGATATTTTTTTATGTATTTTTTGTATTTCAGCATCAAGGTTTTGCCAACAGTTCTGGCTCCATATTCTTACATATTCAAAACCTGTATTTCGTACTATTTTTTCTTTATGCACATCTTCCAGATATCCAAGATTTCCGGAATATTTTTCTTTACTCATTGCTTCCACGATAATAGATTTTCCATCTTCTTTTTCAATGAGAATATCAAATTCATAGCCTCCGAAATGATGGTTCTTCAACAGTTTGATATGAGGAAAGTCTTTCTGTAATTGATTATAAATTACATCAATGAAAGCACTGGAACTATTGTTTTTCTCAGAATGATTGGTATATCCGAACTGATCCAAAGTATTTAGAATTTCAATCCTTTGATTTTCATTTTTATCACTCACAGCTTTACAATACGCCAGATACGCATACAAAACTGCTTTTCTGTTATTCGAACCTTCCTGCTCCAAAGCATCTTCATAATTTGAGAAAACATCTTCAGGAATTGAGTTGCAAACGTAGATCTTCTCTTTCGCTCTTGTGATAATTACATTCAATAATTTATAGCCTTTTGTATGGTTGATCGGTCCAAAACTTTGGATAAATTTCCCACCGGATTTTCTTCCATACGTTGTCGACATAATGATAATATCTCTTTCATCACCCTGAATATTTTCAAGGTTTTTAATAAACAATCCGGCTGCTTCCAATCCCTGGATTTTTTCTTTAAAAATTTCATTTCCGGGAAGATTGGTCTGCTGAACGATTTTTCTTTTAATATAATTTCTCTGTGAGATATTAAAGGTGGCAATCCCAACTGAAGGATAATTTCCCTCTTTCAAAGGTTGAATACTTTGTAAAATTTCCAACACTTTATCCGCTTCTTCCTTATTTGTATGTTCATCAAAAATTCCATCCACCTGAAAGAATTCAATCGGTTGTGTTTCAGATTTTGTCGGAAGAGGTTTCAAACGCGAATTGTAGAACGCATGATTAGAAAAGTCGATTAAGTAAGGATGTTTTGAACGGTAATGAAAATCCAGATGATTTTTTTCAAACTGGCTTTCCGTGGCAAAATCCAATAAAGACTCAATATTTAACAAAGAGTTTTTATACGTGATCACCTCATTTTCAGATTCAATATCATCCTCATCTTCAATTGTCCCGTCAAAAACTTTGCTGAAATAATTTGAAGGCGGCATCTGATGCTCATCACCTGCAATAATAATATTTTTCCCTTTCAGCATTGCCGGAAGGTTATCTTCCAGTTTCAACTGACTGGCTTCATCAAAAACCACATGATCGAAGTAAAAATTCTTCCCCTGGAAAAGATTGCTGCAAGCATCCGGAGTTGTAAGAATAATAGGAAAAAAGTTAGTAAAAAGATCCATGTCTTTCTGAACAATCTGCCTCAATGTTAACCTTTTATGATTGACACTACTTCTTTTATTATAAAGATTGGCAACCGTAATATCTTTATTCGTTTGTTCAAACCTCTTTACCGCATTTTGCTGAGCATCATTCCAAAAATACTGAATAAAATTCTGCTGAGAAGAACCATACTGTTTAATCTGTTTTGAGATTTCTTCGTAATTCTTTTCGTTAAAATTAAGTTTCGAATCAGAATATTTATTTAACAATAGCGGAAAATAGGCAGCATAAAAAGAAGCATTCCAGTTGTTAACGGAATGAAGTTTCTCCAATATCTTTTTCTGAAAAACACTTAAAGGTTGATAAAAATAAAACCAGTTAAACTCCGCCAACAAAGGATTTTCAGGATGATTTCTGTACGTTCTGTATCGATCTAAAATAGCAATCAGATACTGATCAAAGTTTTGATAGGTGTTTCCAAAATTTACATCTTTCACCCATTGATCATTAGAGATACTTTTTTTCAGCTGCTGAATTCGTTGAGTAATGATCTCAGTCTCTTTTCCTGAAACTACAGGATCAAATACATTCAGGAAATCAATGGCATTAAACTGTTCTTTCAAATGAAAAGAAAATTCAGACTGAAGAGTTTGCATTTTCTGACGATAATTCAGAATTTCGTTTTTATTGTTCCAAAGATGATCAGACAGATCGATCGAAGGGAAAAACTCATTCAGACTGATCTGTTTAATAGAAGAACTTATTTCCAGTAATCTTTTCTGATTGCTGATCTTCTTTTTCTTTGATGAAGAAAACAATGCAGTGAACTTATAGAAAAATCCGTTCGTAATTTCCGGGTGAAATTCATCAGAACTTTCATTCAGCACAGAAGTAATTACTTCCGTTTCGTTAATTAAAGATGATAATTTTTGAAAATTCTGACTAAAATCCTGCTTTTTATTTTCTTCATAAACAGGTTTAAAATCTATGATTAACGACTGGATTTCGTCCCACATTTTCTCATAATACTGAAAGGAAGTATCTAAATTCTGCAGGCTGCTATGAAAATTCTCACGGATCAGTTGTTCAGGATGAATAAATGATAATTTTTCAAAAGGTTGATACTCCTGATAAACCTCTTTTCCTTTTTCCAAAACATATTCAATCTCCTTACCTTCTTCTTCTGAAAAAGAAAACTGAATATCCTGAATATTTATATTTTCCTTGGTATCCTGAAATGTTAAAAGATCACCGACAATTTCCGTCCAGTTTTTGCCCGAAATCAAATCTGAATTCAAGAGTTCATGAACCGTATTAATTGTTGCTTTATGTTGTGAAATTACTGTGAGTTGATCTTGCAATGACTGAACGGAATAAGGCTGTCCCTGTTTTTTAAAATCGGCCGGGTCAATTGTATTTCGGACAGCATCTACCACAAGCTTTCTGTCGGACATACTGTCTTTAATCATCACACAATAACGCCCCAAACCTAGTTTATGAAGCGCATTATATAAAACTTCCAATGCAGTCTGCTTTTCACAAACAACAATTGTTTTTTGTTTATTTTCCAAGGCATTGACCAAAACCGCAGTCAATGTCTGACTTTTTCCCGTACCCGGTGGACCCTGAATCAGAATTTTCGTCTGTGATTTTAATGATTCTAAAATTCCTTGCTGAGAAGGATCGGTTTCAATGGACGTAATAGATTGAAAATCCTGTTTTATTTCGTTTTCAAGAGGTTTAAATTCCCTCTTCAACGATTCATAATCATTAATAATATTTTGTTTCTGAACTTCAAAAATAGAGAAAACACCAGATTTAATAATAATCGCATCTCCATTATTCTGAAGCTGTTCATCGTAGGAAGCTTTTGGCTTTATGAATGGGATTTCCTCGTAATTATTCAAGATAAAATCAAGATTCTGCGTGATTTTTAGCTGACCTAATAAGGTTTGGCAAATCTCTAACAGTTCCGGTTTATCTATTTTTCCGTCGGCAAGCATTTCTTCAGAAATCTGTTCCAATACAATTCCTGAGTCATTTTGCAGGTGATTGATCAGAACCTCATTCACATAGATCGGATCATCTTCGGTTCTACTGATTTCCCAAGTATTCAGCTCATTGACAGGTTTTATATTCACAGACCAGATCAGAATAGGTGAAGCGGAAATCTGTCCATCCATATCTTTCCTGATCAAAATCGGAAAACCAAATCCCAAAGAATTGATTCCTTTCTCAGATCGTATGACTTCGTTTTGAAAGATCAGGTTTTCTAAACCGGTAGAAAGTTTTTCTAAAGCTGCTTCTCTTGTTCTATCTTTAACCAGTGCAACTTCTGCTACCTTATTTTCGGTAACTTCTTTTTCATCTTCATATAAGTAAATACTTTCTTTTTCCGGAGTTTTAGCAACCTCATCAGAAATTTTATCATGAATGGAGAATTTAAAATTAACGTTCTTTTGCGTTAAAAGGTTAATGATAAAATGCTCCGGAAGACTCTTATGAATTTTAGAAAGTCGGGCAAGATCAAATTTATATCTTGAGTTTCCGGGAATCGCATTTAAATGAACACCTCTTCTATTACCTGTTTTCAGTTTGTTTTGAAATGCCTGAAATATTTCCGGATTTAAATTTTCCATCTTGCCTAAAAATAATTTTGAATAAAAATATAAAATTTTTCTACAACGCAAAAACATTGCACACTTTAGTTTTTACTTTGCATCAACAAAATGACCTTGTAGCTTAAAAGGAAAAGCCTACGGAAAAATTTACGTATTCGTAGAGTTTGGGGATATTCCCGTTAGACCTGCGCGGACTAATGGGTAGAGTTTACAGAAGCACCGAAATTCTGAGAAAAGTAGGGAAGCGTATTTACAGCCTCAATGCCAATTTGGAATGTGAGTTCGAATCTCATCAAGGTTACAAAAATGACAGATGTAAACACCGCAGCCCGACTTGAACGAAGCTCTTTTTGAGAAACGAAGTGGAGCAAAAAAGCAGGAGTGGAAGGCGGTTAACAGCTGCCAATAAAAAAAATTAAAATGAATAAAATGACTGGTAACGATTTAATAGCTTTAGGATATAGACCTGCAAAATGGTTTGCGGAAGCTTTGGGGTATATTAAGGAAAACAAACTAAATGAAAATCAAATTAAAGAATATTTAGAGCAATTCAAACAACCGGAGCCTATTCCGCTTCATGAAACAGCAAAAGATTTTATCATCAACATCCGAGCCGAGCATGAAAGTGAAAACGATAATGTGGAAAAAGTAATCAATACGATGAATGTCTTAATGAAAACTCCGACTTTGGTTGCCGGTGCAATCATGCCCGATGCGTGTCCTACAGGTCCGGTTGGTCAAATTCCTGTAGGTGGAGTCGTTGTAGCGAAAAATGCCATTCATCCGGGATTCCATAGTGCAGATATCTGTTGTTCGGTGATGTTGACGGATTTTGGAAAAGCAAATCCCAAAGAAGTGTTGGATGCCGCTCATTCTGTTACGCATTTCGGATATGGAGGAAGACCAAGAGGTGAGCAAATGCCAATGTCTCAGGAATTGATGGATGCGTTCAGAGCCAATGAGTTCCTGAATGATGAAAAACTGATCAGCATTGCCCGTTCTCATATGGGAACTCAAGGTGATGGAAACCATTTCTTATTTGTTGGGATCTCAAAAAATACAGGAAATACCATGTTGGTAACGCATCACGGCTCAAGAGCTCCCGGAGCGGCTTTGTATGATAAAGGAATGAAAGTGGCCAATAAATTCAGAATGGAAAACTCTCCTGAAACCTTGAAAGAAAACGCCTGGATTCCGTATGAATCTGAAGAAGGAAAATCATATTGGGAAGCACTTCAATTGATCAGAACATGGACGAAAGAAAACCATACTTCCATTCATGATGCGACTTTAAGTAAGCTGGGAATTGAGAAAGAAGACAGATATTGGAACGAACATAATTTCGTTTTCAAAGATGGGGATTTGTTTTACCATGCAAAAGGAGCAACACCTTTAGATGATAAATTTATGCCGGATATTACAGGACCAAGATTGATTCCGTTGAATATGGCAGAACCTGTTTTAATTGTTCAGGGAAAAACGAATGAGAGAAATCTAGGCTTTGCTCCACACGGAGCGGGAAGAAATTTCAGCAGAAGTCAGCATAAAAGATCTTTGGCTCACAAAACGATTGAAGAAGTTTTTGAAGAAGAAACTCAAGGATTAGATATCCGTTTCTTTTCAAATGAAATTGATATTTCTGAACTTCCGACTGCTTATAAAAGCGCCAAAAACGTAAGAGCGCAGATCGAAGAATATGGACTTTGCGAAGTTCTGGATGAAGTGATGCCTTATGGATGTATTATGGCGGGTGACGTTCAGAAAAATGCACCGTGGAAGAAAAAGAAGAAGTTTGGAAAAGCTTAGTATTTTTCTTTTGTCTTGAAACAAAAATTCACCATGCAAATACAATTTTATCGAAGATAAAATCCTTGCGCCTTAAAACAACTAATAAAACAAATTGCGTCTTTGCGCTTAAACCCAAAAAACTAATGACCCAACCTTGCAGGTCTTTGTAACTTGCAAGGTTATTTTTATTTTAAATATTCATTTTTTTAATAGAAACCTGTTCATTTTTCACATCAATTACAACCTTTTTCCCGTAATCGATCTGAATATTGAACATATTTTTCAAAGGAAACTGAAGAATAGTCTGAAGTATTAATCGAATGACTCCTGCGTGGGTAACAATTAAAATTTTGTTGACGTTTTCTTTCGAAATCAATTCATTCCAAAACTCAGAAACACGGATTTGCATTTCCAATAAATTCTCTCCGTTTTTAGCTTTTCTAGTAATGAAATCTTCATACCAAGGATTGATTTCCTCTTCGGGAATTTCTGACCATTTTTTCAGTTCCCAATCTCCGAAATTCATTTCACGAATCCTTTCATCTGTTTCGTAATTCAACTGAAAATATTGTGCTAATAACTGACAACGCTGTGAAGGGCTTGAAATAATCCAATCAAAATCTTTATCAATTTGAACAACCTTTAAATCTTCTTCAAAGCCTTTTCTTAAAGGTATTTCGGCAAATCCGTAACACAAATGATCAGGATTTTCTACAGCAGTATGACGAATTAGATGAATTTCCATACGATGATTGTTCCTAAATAGAATAACACCTCACAAACCTGCTGAACCGTTCCCAAACAATCACCAGTATAGCCTCCGATATGTTTCTTGAAATACCATCCCAAATAGACTTTCCCGATATAAGCTAATATAAAAGCCAGGATTAATCGCCAATCCGGAAGCAGTGAAAATGCAATAAGAACAGCTAAAAAACTTATGAATAAAGACTTTCCATCCAAAGGTTTATTCGCCAATGGTTTAGATTTGCTTACATCAATATCTGTAACATATTGATGCGTGTAAATCATAGTTCCTGAAATAAAGCGGCTTGATGTATGAGCAAAAATAATGATGGCTAAAGTTTTCGTTACATCAATATTTCCTAATTCTTTAATGCTGAAAAATTTTAAGGCAAATAACAAAATGATTCCAATTGCGCCATAAGCTCCAACGCGGCTGTCTTTCATGATAGTCATAATTTTCTCTTTACCATAACCACCTCCGAAACTATCGCAAACATCCGTAAAACCATCTTCATGAAACGCTCCGGTCAGCAAAACACTTGAAACCATCATCAAAACAATCGCTATTTCAAGGTTAAAAAGTTGAAAGGGAAGATAGAAAACAACAGCATTGATTACCCCAACCAATAATCCAACCCAAGAAAAATATTTTTGGGATCTGTTCATAATCTCACTAGAATACGGAACTTTGAACGGAACAGGAATCCGGGTGAAAAACATCAAAGCTGTTGCAAAGTAAATCAGTTCATTCTTTAGAGCTTTCATTTAGTCTTTATTTGAAACATTTGCATCTTCAAAACTTGACATTTCATTCAGAAAATTAACCGCACTCTGAATGATCGGGTAGGCTAATGCACAGCCAGTTCCCTCTCCTACTCTCAAATTAAGATTCAGCAAAGCTTTTTGACCTAATAATTCTAATAATTTGATGTGTGCATATTCATCACTAACATGACAGAAGATGCAATTATTTAAAATATCAGGATTCTTTTTAAATAAGGCAGAAATAGCAACCGTTGCGATAAATCCGTCAATCAGAATCAACATATTCTGTCGGTACGCTTCTTCCATTGCGCCCATCATCTGAGCAATTTCCAAACCTCCAAAAGTCTGGGCAATTTTATCCGCCGTTTCAAGATTTGGATATTTCTCTATAGATTTTGAAAGAATTTCAATCTTATTCTGCAATTGAGCATCATTTAAACCGGTTCCTCTTCCCACACAATCCGCAATCGGAATATTGAATAACTGGCTCATCATTAATGAAGAAGCCGAAGTATTTCCAATCCCCATTTCCCCAAAACCGATAATGTTACAACCTGTTTCAGCAATTTCTTCAACAACCGACTTACCGTTTTCTAAAGCTAGTTGATATTCCTCAACAGTCATTGCGGGTTCGTCCAGAATATTTCTACTGGATTTTCTGACTTTTTTATCGATCAAATTCAAGCCTTCAGGAAAATCGAAATTGACTCCAGCATCCACAATTTTTATATCAGTTCCGTTCTGTCTACAAAAAACATTGATTGCTGCACCTCCCCCTAAAAAATTCATCACCATCTGGTAAGTAACTTCCTGTGGATAAGCGCTCACACCTGCTGTTGCAATTCCATGATCGGCTGCAAAAACAACCATATGAGGTTTGATTAATTTGGGAGATGCTGTCTGCTGAACCAATCCGATTTTATGAGCCAGTTGCTCCAAAAATCCTAGTGCACCTAGAGGTTTTGTCTTGAAATCGATTTTGTGTTGTAATTCGTCTGCTAACATTGATGTAATGTAGGTTTTTGTCTTTTTATTAGATTAAATGATGGGTGCAAATTACTAAATTCCGAGTATTAAACGGGTATTTAATTTTCTTTTGTCTTGAAACAGAAATTCAAGACTTTGAAACTTTAGCCATCGGATTATAGTCCAAACATATTTTTATCCAATATTCAAAATCTTCGGGTTTTTGAAAACCTTGAGGTTCTACATAGCAATATCCTTTAAGCTGTTTCCCTTTCATCATCATCGGCAGAAATCCCTTTCTCTCTGCAACTTCATCTTCCAGATCAGGATCATAACGACACATCAGATTGTCGTGACTCACATTGATACACATTTTCCCATTCACCAGAAAAGATAACCCACTGAACATTTTTTTCTCAACAATTTCAAGATCGGAAATTTCGGAAAGCCGTTCACGAACTCTGTTTGCAAGTTCAATATGATATGCCATGATCAAAAATTTTATATTTCTAAGTTAATTAAAAACTGCCATCTATATTAAGTTTTTCCCTATTTTAATACTTAATTAAAAATTCAGAAATAAAATTTTATTTAAATTACTTATTGTTTTACGATAATTAATTATACATTTGCATTATCTATTAATTATCAAGTCATGAACCAGACAAAAATTATTTCACAAATTCTCTACTACATTTGCTTTGTACTGGCAATCGGCTATTTGCTGACTGCGGTTTATTCAATTCTTTGTCTCGTAACCGGATTTAGCATTACCCCTTATAAGGAAAATGTATACTTTCATATCAACTACCCTTTTACCGAAAAACCTTTTTTGAACATTGAAAACAACTATCCGTACATCTTATTCTCCTTTCTTTTGGTTTTAATATCGTACGGAATATTCTTTTGGTTTTCTGCTAAAGTTTTTAAGGTCTTCTTCCAACCAAAATTATTCACAAAGGAAAATATTATACACCTGAAAAGATTTTATGTTTATAATATCTTTTTTCCATTACCTCTGGTAGTGATCGCGAACTTCTTCGTAGAAGTGGAAAGTATAATCTGGGGATTGGTTTTTATCCATCTCATGCTGGGAATTTTCTGTTTATTTCTTGCGAATATTTTTAAGCAAGGATTACATTTGCAAAACGAACAAGATTTATTTATATAAAATGCCAATTATAGTCAACTTAGATGTGATGCTTGCCAAGCGTAAAATGCAGAGTAAAGAATTGGCAGAAAAACTGGGAATTACACCCGTTAATCTCTCCATCCTGAAAACAGGAAAAGCCAAGGGAGTCCGTTTTGATACATTGGAAGCCATCTGCAAGATACTGGAATGTCAACCGGGAGACATTTTAGAATTTAGAGATGAATGATAAGTAATCAAGAATCCTCGATTATTTTGATCATCTTATGTGAACTTTTTGAAATTAAAACTCTAGTCTTTTAATAATAGCTTTTGTGACTTTTGTGGTTACATTACACCTTTCAGTATAAAATCTTAAACATATTATTTTAAAAAAGCAATGGAAGCATTGCCTGTCCTTCTATTATCCAAACCCAACAATATGAATACTTTATCTATCAACAATCTCAGTCTCACCTATAAAAATGGGTTTCAGGCTATTCAAAACATTTCCCTGGAAATCGGAAACGGAATGTTCGGACTTTTAGGTCCCAACGGAGCCGGAAAATCTTCTTTAATGAAAACCATCGTCGGACTTCAGAAACCCACTTCAGGAAATATAATCTTCAATGGAGTCGATATTGCTGAAAACCCTGATTATATAAAACAAAATTTAGGCTTTTTGCCTCAAGATTTTGGTGTATATCCTAAAATTTCCGCTTATGATCTATTAGAACATATCGCGATTTTAAAAGGCATTAAAAACAGTACCGAACGCAAAAATCAGATCATAAACTTGCTTGAAAAAGTAAATCTGTCTGATTTCAGAAATAAAGAAGTCCATACGTTTTCCGGAGGAATGAGACAACGATTTGGAGTTGCACAAGCTTTATTGGGTAATCCGAAGATTATTATCGTCGATGAACCTACAGCTGGTCTTGATCCCGAAGAACGTAACCGCTTCAATTCTTTGTTGAATGACATCAGTAAAGAAGTTATTGTAATTCTTTCCACGCATCTCGTGGAAGATGTCCGCAATCTGTGTTCACAAATGGCGATTATGAATAAAGGAAAGCTACTGAAAAAAGGAAACCCCAATGATCTGATCGCAGAACTGGATCAGAAAATATGGTCAAAATCCATTGAAAAAAATGAATTGGATCATTATCAGTCAGCTTATCAAATTATCAGTCAGCAATTGATTGAAAGGGAATTATACATTACGACATTCTCCAACGAGAAACCAAAAGATTTCCTACCAGTAAATCCTTTATTGGAGCACGTTTACTTCCATTCTCTCACTCAAAACATCTAATCATGAATGCCTTATTTTTATTCGAAATCCAACGCACTACAAAGCATTGGCTCACTTATCTTATTTCCTTAATTCTGATCGGAATCGGAATATTTTGCGGAAATAATTTCAACCTCAGTATTGGAGAAGGCATCTATTTGAACTCTCCTTATACCATTGGTTTTATGACCGGGATGTTGAGCTTATCCGTTATATTATTTGCTACTATTTTTGCCAGTCAGCAACTTTTTAAAGACCAGGATTCAAAATTTGACACCATCTTGTTTTCCCTTCCGTTTTCAAAATGGAATTATGTATGTGGAAGATTTTTCCCTTTCTTTTTAATGACATTCTTAAGCTTTACGTTCTTAATGACCGGCTTTATGATCGGACAGAATATGCGTACCGGAAGTGAGATACAACCTTATTTTAACCTTTGGTATTATCTATTTCCGCTTTTAATCTTTGGATGCATCAATTGTCTTTTGGTCTGTAGTTTTTTGTTTTTCATTTCATTGACTACGAAGAAGAAGCTCCTGGTTGTGATTGGCGGATTACTGCTTTACGTCTTCTATATGGTTGTTTTGCTGTTTTCCAACTCCCCTTTTATGGCGGGAAGTGTTCCTCAATCATTAGAATCGCAGCAGATATCTGCATTCATTGATCCTTTTGGCTTATCTGCCTATTTTTTTGAAGGAAGAAGTCTTTCTGTTTCTGAGAAAAATGAATCGATTATTCCCTTGTCTTCCTATTTGTTAGTAAACAGAAGCATTTTCCTGATCATTTCGGTGGTGTTTTTATTGCTCTCCTATATCCTTTTTTCATTTTCAGGATTTTCCGGTAAAAAGAAAGGAAAAGCAGAGATCAATGCTCTATTTTCAAAGATCAATTCAAAAGCATATACTGTTGTAAGCCCAAATTTCAGAGTGGTTTCGTCTTTACAATCTGTATTATCTTTTGCCAAAATCGATCTCATTTATCTTTTTAAAGGGATTATCATGATCGCCGTTTCCATCTTATTGTTATTTTTTGTCGGAATGGAGATGTACGCTGAAATTGAAAAAGGAATCCGGCTTCCGCAGAAATACGCCAGCTCCGGTTTGATGGCCACTACGATTTCCGAAAATTTTCATTTGTTGGGCTTACTGATTGTCACTTACTTCATCAATGATCTGTATTGGCGAAGCAATACTTCAGGATTTTCACTGATTGAAAAAAGCACTTATTTTCATAAAAATAAATTGAGAGGTCATTTCTTATCTATCAGTATTTTACTGTTCTTTTTTACCGTAATATTGATTTTGGAAGGATTAGTTTTTCAATTGGGTTACGGTTATTTCCATATTGATTGGAACGCTTATTTAGGAACTACTCTTTTCAATACTTTACCGCTCATTCTTTTTTCCGGTTTTGTTTTGCTTATCAACGATACTATCAGGAACAGGTTTGTTGCTTTGGGCATTTCCGTTGTAGCGCTGATTATGATGGCAACACCCATTACAAAAAAAATCATTTCTTATCCGCTTTTGAGAATATTCTCAGATTTTAAAGGAACTTACAGTGAATTTAACGGATATGGAATTTACTCCACAGCTTTTGCAGAAAGACTTTTATTCGGATTCGGAATCATTCTTCTTTTGTGGATGATAAATGAATGGCTTACAACTAAGAAATGGAACCTAAAAAAAGCTTTCTTCAGTGTTTGTATACTTATTATCGGATGTTTGGCAGGAAATCAATTTATGAAAGGATATTCACCTAAAAATGATGACAAACTCATTTTAAATGCGGTTCATTATGAACAACAGTTCCGTTGGTACGAAAACCTACCACAACCTGTCATTACCGATGTTACGACACAAATTGACCTATATCCATCTCAAAGGTCTTATGAAATTAAAGGAAAATATACCTTGGCCAATCAAACTGATAAAGCTATTGACAAGATTCTTATCAATTTTCATCCGGATTTGAAAATAGAATCTGCAATCCTTCAAACTGCGTCTGAAACAAAGAAAATTGATCAAAACACTACTGAGATTCATTTAAAGCAGCCATTGCAACCCCATGAAACCACCCACCTTGATTTTAAAATATCCTATCAATGGTTTGCTGTAAACGGACATGAATCATTTAATGCGATTGTAGAAAACGGTTCTTTCATGAGGATCAGCAGATATTATCCTACGATTGGATACCAAAAAGATTATGAAATTGAGGATCAGAAGAAAAGGGATGAATATAAACTTGGAAAAGCACGAACTGTAAAAAAATTAGAAGCTCCGGAAGTTTTCAATAAAGATTTCATCAATTTAAACATGATCATCTCTACGGAAAAAGATCAAGAGGTTATTGGAACTGGAGATCTTATGGCTCAGTCAATAAGAGGAGAAAGACGATTTTTTCAATATGAATCGAAAAACATTCCTTTCCGTTTCGCTCTTTCTTCGGCAAAATATAAGCAGAAAAGTGTCAATTATAAAGGTATCAAGATCAATGTATTCTACCATGAAAAACATGAGGAAAATGTAACCCATCTCATCAAAAATACTCAAATAACATTAGATTATTGTACCGAAAATTTTGGAAACTATCCTTTTAAAACCATCAATTTTGCAGAAATTTCTTCATTTACCAGAGGTTTTGCAGCAACAGCTTATCCTTCTGCTATTTTTATGCCTGAAGATATGGTTTTCCATGCGAACATTCATGCAGATAAGAAGCAGGACGTCATTAATGAGCTTGCAGGACATGAACTCTCTCACCTTTGGTGGGGAAACAGCCAGATCAATCCGGATGACCGGGAAGGCTTTCCTATGCTCACGGAAACTCTTGCCATGTACACGGAAATGATGCTTTACAAAAAAATGCACGGTAAAGAAAAAATGATGGAACGAATAAAGGTTCATCAGCAAATCTATGATAATGAAAAAGGGTTGTCTGAAAACGAACCCCTCTATAAAGTAACCGGAAATAACACCCATATTTCTTATTCCAAAGGTCCTATTGCTATGGTACAACTCAGTGAACTGATCGGGGAAGGAAAAGTTAATCTAGCCTTGAAAAACTTCCTTCAACACAATACGTATCCTAAAAAACCTACTACTCTTGATCTTCTCAAAGAGTTTTACAGAGTCGCTCCGAATGAACAGATCAAAAAGAAAATCAATCAATTATTTACCTCTATATAAGTTTAAAACCATCGTGTATACGGTGGTTTTTATTTTAATCTAAAAAATTTATTGCTCCATTGTAACAAAACAAAATTTCACACAACAAATTAATTGATATATCAATAATTGATAAGTCATTTTTATTTAAAATTATAACTAATGGAAAAATTAGATTCAATCATATTTTATAACATCGATAAAGCCATCCGATCATACAGAAACTATGCTCAAAGACAATTAAAAGAGAATGGATTCAATATAACCATCGATCAATGGCTGATTATTAAAGCGATATTGGAAAATCCGGGAATTACACAAAATGAAATCGGAGATCTTGTTTTCAAGGATAATGCTTCTGTGACAAGAATTATTGAACTGCTAGTAAAATCTGAATATATCATTCGAAATTCAAATCCGGATGACCGCAGAAAGACCAATCTTGAAATCACAAAGTCCGGCAAAAAAATCATCCAAAAAGTACAGAATTTAGTGGAAAACAACAGAAAGACTGCTTTGGAGGGTGTTTCTAAGGAAGAACTTGAAATCATGAACGCTGCATTACTCAAAATATCAAAAAATTGTCTAACCTCTAAAAAATAAACACAATGACCAGAATATTTTTATTCGTTTTCTTTTGGCTTCTCTCAGCCTTTAGTTTGCTGAAAGCACAGACGATACAGAATTTATCTTTATCAGGAAAAATTGATTCGGATAAAGCAAATCAGATGGAAATTAATTTGTTCAATTCCGAGAACAAACTGGTAAAAACTGAAATTGCCGATTCTAAAGGAAACTTCAGTTTTAATGATTTAGCTTCAGGAAATTATTCCTTAAAAATCAACCGAAACGGCGCAGAAACATATGCGTCTGAAAATATTGCCGTAACAGAAAATACAACATTGCCTTCCATTTCATTAAACGAAAAAGTAATTGAAGGCGTGGTAATTACCAAAGCAAAACCTTATATCGAAAGACAGGACGGTAAAATGATCCTGAATGTTGAAAACAGCATTGTAAGTACCGGAAATTCTGCTTTTGAAGTCTTAGAAAAGGCTCCGGGCGTGAAAATTGACAATAATGACAACATCAGTCTTCGAGGAAAAGGAAATCTATTGGTACAGATCGACGGAAAAAATACGCCGATGAACGGAACCGATCTTGCTAACTACCTTCGTGGAATTCCTTCTGCCAGTGTTGAAAAAGTAGAATTTATCACCAATCCTTCTTCAAAATATGATGCAGCCGGAACTTCGATCATTAATATTAAACTGAAAAAAGACCAGAGAAAAGGAACGAACGGAAGTATTTCAACAGCTTTGGGAACAGGAAAATATATTAAAAACAACAATAGTCTCAGCATCAATCACAGAAATAAAAAAGTGAATCTTTTTGCGAATTATAGCTTTGCATATCGAGAATTCTATAATAAATTACTTCTCGACAGAAGTTTTTATGAAAATGGAAATTTTAAGCAGGCCTACATTCAGGATAACTTCCTTAAAATGAATTTTCGAAATCATATCGCCAAAGTCGGGATGGATTATTACATGAACAATAAGAATGTTCTCGGATTTTCAGTAGGACTTATCAGCAACAGATTTGATCCGACCAGTAATAACAATACTTCTATTTTGGATCATAATTATCAGCCTGCAGGAAGTTCCAATACAACTAGTAATAACCGGGATCATTGGAAAAATATTGCATTGAACCTTAATCATAAACTTACCATCGATTCATTAGGTTCGGAACTGACAACAGATTTGGATTATATCAATTATTCAAACGCTTCTTTGCAGAATTTTGTTACCAGAAATTTTGATGTCGATGGAAATCTGTTGCCTTCCACTATATCTGCACCCAATCCTTATAATTTAAAGGGAGATTTGGGCGGAAATCTCAATATTTATTCACTGAAATCCGATCTTACCAAAGCTTTCAAAAAGAACTGGAAATTAGAAGCAGGAATCAAAACAAGTTTTGTAAAAGCAGACAATGATCTTCAATTTTTTAATGCGAGCTCTGGAAATTTAGAACTTGATCATTCTAAGACCAATCATTTTATTTATGAAGAAAATATTAATGCAGTGTATGGAAATTTAATTAAAAACTGGGAAAAATTCAAAGTGAATTTCGGGTTAAGAGTAGAGAATACCAATGTTACGGGAAATCAAATAACCACGAATCAAATCAATAAAAAGAATTACACTCAATTATTCCCAAGCGCCGTTTTCTCTTATGATCTGAATAATAAAAATACAGTTGAGCTTAATTTCAGCCGAAGAATTACAAGACCGACTTACAAACAGCTTAATCCTTTTAAATTTTATCTGGATCTTACAACGTATCAGGCAGGAAACCCTGATCTGAACCCGCAAACCACAATGAATTATGAGTTTACCTACAGTTTGAGCAACAAATATTTTGCAACGTTGAGTTATAGCAAAACAAAAAATAATATTACCGATGTTTTAAAACCAACTGTTGAAAACGGAAATATCGTTGTCGTTCAAGCCAATGAAAACCTAAGTTCAGCCTCCTATTTCGGTCTGAATCTGATTGCTCCGGTAAAAGTTGCCAAATGGTGGGATATGAACAACAGTGCCAATTTCTATTACGGAAGTTACACTGGTAATATTGCTGATACTTCTATTAAAAATCAGGGGAATTTCACTTTTGATCTCAACAGTAATAATTCTTTCAAACTAGGAAACGGATTTACTGCTGAATTAAACGGAAATTATAAAGCAAAAGAAGTCTATGCCTATATGTTCCTGAAACCGATGTGGTCTGTAAATATCGGTGCTCAGAAGAAATTTAAAAATAACAGTACCCTTAAGTTTTCTTTCAGTGATATTTTCTTGACAAGCAATCCTGAAGCCAAAAACATTTATAACAGCTATGTAGAAAATTTTATTGTAAGACGGGATACCCGAGTTGTTACGCTTTCCTACACCTATAATTTCGGGACAGGAAAATCGGGACAGCCTAGAAAAACTGGCGGTGCAGATGATTTGAAGCAAAGAATTGGAAACGGATAAAGTTTTAATTTATATAGAAAAGAAAAACCACCAAAATTTGGTGGTTTTTTTATTATTTGTTCTTCTTTAAGATATAGTAAATCGCTTTATCTTTTTCATCATTCATTGTATAGGCAAACTGAAAAGAAAATCCGTTTGCAGACATAAAATTAAGCGCATCCATCATCGAATTGAACTTCATATTCCTACCTCTTTCATCTTTGATGCTTGTCCCGTTTTTAAAGGAAATTGACTTGATTTCCTGCCCAAAATCAATTTCAACATTTACTTTGGTACTTAGTGACCTTCCTGTTCCGATGATCTGTACATAATCGACATCAATATCTTTAAGAGGAACATCATTTACCGTTTGTGCAAATGAATAAGAAGTAAAACCAATAAGGGAAAGCATCAGTAGTTTTTTCATAAGTTTTTGTTTAAAGATAATTAAAATTTCATCATGAGTAAACATACAAAATCCCTCAAACAATGAGGGATTCTACTATATCTGAGAAATTAATCTGAAGTGGGATTAATTATTTTACCAATCTGATCTCTGTTGCAGAAAATCCTTTCGGAGATTTTTCTTTTTCAAAAGATACTTTGTTGCCTTTTTTAATCTGATCAATGCAATTGTTGTTATGGAAGAAGATATTTTCTTTTGTTTTATCTTCCGTGATAAATCCATAACCTTTTTCGCTTAAAAAAGTTACAATTCCTGTTTTTAAAGCTTCTTCAGCTTCGATTGGGGCTGCACCCAGCTGAATGTTGTCAAGATCTATTTCAGCTCTTTCATCATTATCAGGTGGTGTAGATGTCAGTTGCCCGTTCGCATCTACATACATAAACATTTCATCAAGGGTTTTCCCTTTGTCGTTGTTCTCTTTACGCTCTTCACGACGTAAAGCTTTTTCTTTTTGTTTTTGCTGTTTCTTCTTGAAATTTTCTTTTTTAGAGAAAGAATCTGCCATATATTATTATAAAATTAAAATTATCGAGTACTATTCATTAGCTTAAATATAAAATAAACTAATTCCACACCATCCTATTTCTCAAAGAGAAACATCTAAGCTCCTTTATGAACTTTTCAGTAATTGATGATCCAAATTGCCGCTTTACAATTTTAAACGGCAGTAAAAAATGAAAAGAAGAAAAAAATGAATATCTAAATTCTTTTTCCTACTTTAAAGATAAAGAATTTTTACTGATGGAGCTACAAATATACGAAAAATGAAATTAACAGGTATCAAATAATCAAAATATCAATAAGATAAAAACAAAAAACCACCGGAAATTCCGATGGTTTCTATTTTATTAAGCTTGTTCAGCAGGTTTTTCACCTTCTGCCTGAGCTTGTACTTCTTGTTTTGGTTTCCCTTCCGGTTTTGGAGGTCTTGGTAAAAGAACTTTTCTTGAAAGTTTCATTTTCTTACGATCATCATACCCCATGAATTTCACCTCAACTTCATCACCTTCAGCATAAGGAACCTTGTCTAAACGCTTCCACTCGATTTCCGAGATATGAAGAAGACCTTCAGTACCTTTAGCAATGGCTACGAAAGCTCCGAAATCCATTACTTTCACAACTTTACCTTTGTAAACTTCACCTACAACCGGTACGAAAGTAATTTCATTGATTCTAGCAACAGCAGCGTTAATTTTCTCTCTGTCTGTTCCGGCAATTTCAATACGTCCGATTTCACCTTGTTCTTCAATTGCAATAACAGTATCTGTATCTTTTTGCATTTGCTGAATAATTTTTCCACCAGGTCCGATTACAGCACCAATGAAATCTTTAGGAATCTCCATTACAACCATTTTCGGAGCGTGAGGTTTCACATCTTCTCTTGGTTCAGAAATCGTTTCCGTGATTTTATTTAAGATATGTAATCTTCCGTCTCTTGCCTGCATCAAAGCTTTTTCCATGATGTCCATAGAAAGTCCCTGGATTTTGATATCCATCTGACAAGCCGTGATACCGTCTGCAGTTCCTGTTACTTTAAAGTCCATATCTCCAAGGTGATCTTCATCTCCTAAGATATCAGAAAGTACCGTGAATTTTCCTGATTTTACATCAGTGATCAATCCCATTGCAATACCTGAAACCGGCTTAGTAATTTGTACACCTGCATCCATTAATGCTAATGTTCCTGCACAAACTGTTGCCATTGAAGACGAACCGTTTGATTCTAAAATGTCAGAAACAATTCTGATCGTATATGGATTTTCTGCAGGAATTACTGCCTGTAAAGCTCTCTGAGCTAAGTTTCCGTGTCCGACTTCTCTTCTTGAAGTTCCTCTTAAAGGTCTTGCTTCACCTGTTGAGAATGGAGGGAAGTTATAATGTAAGAAGAATTTTTCGTCGTGTTGAGTGATTACGCTGTCTACCATGTTCGCATCTTTTACAGAACCTAGTGTTACAGCCGTTAAAGACTGAGTTTCACCTCTTGTAAAGATTGCAGAACCGTGAGCTCCCGGAAGATAGTCAATTTCTGACCAGATTGGACGAATCGTTTGAGGATCACGACCATCTAGACGAATATTATCTTCAAGAATCATCTGACGCATTGCTTCTTTTTCTACATCATGATAATATACTTTTACGAAAGGAGTTACTCTTTCTAATTCCTCTTCATTATCAGCATATTGAGCTAAAAACTCTTCACGAACCGCTTTGAATTTTTCTCCTCTTTCTTCTTTTCCAGATGGAGTTCTTGCAACTTCGTATACTTTATCATAAGTCTCTTTCCAAACTTTTTCACGAATTTCTTCGTCATGATTTTCGTGAGAATATTCTCTTTTAGGGAAAGCTTTTCCTACTTTTTCAGCTAATCTTTCCTGAGCTTCGATTTGTTTTTTGATTTCAGCATGAGCAAAAATGATAGCTTCCAGCATTTCCTGCTCAGAAATTTCTTTCATCTCTCCTTCTACCATTACGATTGAGTCTTTAGTAGCTCCAACCATAATATCAAGTTCAGAATCTTTTAATTGCTCATAGCTTGGATTGATCGCCAACTCTCCGTTGAATCTCACCACTCTTACTTCAGACATTGGTCCGTTGAAAGGAATATCCGTAATAGCGATTGCTGCAGAAGCTGCTAAACCTGCTAAATCATCAGGAATTGTTTGCCCATCGTAAGAAATCAATGAAATCATTACCTGAACTTCCGCATGGAAATCTTCAGGGAAAAGCGGACGTAGAACTCTGTCTACCAAACGCATTGTTAAAATTTCCTGATCAGAAGGTCTCGCTTCTCTACGGAAGAAATTTCCAGGGATTCTACCTCCCGCATAAAATTTCTCTCTGTAATCTACCGTTAATGGTAAAAAATCCACTCCCGGATTTGCTTCTTTATTGGCTACAACAGTTGCTAATAGCATTGTTCCGCCCATTTTTACTACCACAGATCCATCAGCCTGTTTTGCCAACTTCCCTGTTTCTAGTGTGATTTCTCTTCCGTCTGCAAGAGTAATCGTTTCTGTAAACGCTTGAGGTATACTCATAAATTTTCGTCTATTGTACTCCGTATTGAGTACGATTATTATTTAAACTCTTTAAATTTTCGTTTGCAAATTTAATGTATTATTTGGATAAAACCGAAAATTGAGTCCCAAAAAGGTTTTCGTTTGGTCAAAAAAACTTCTTCCATACAATTTCTACAGCTTAAAAGCATTCAGGCTTCTATTTTCTGACTTTCTTGGAGAAAGTATAGCCTAGTTTCCATTCCAGATAATTCGCAACATGGAAATCATAAGCATTGATTCCGAATGAGGCAAATAAACGATCTGTAACCTGATATTGTAAACCTATTCTTTGAAAGAAAGCGGTTTTATCATATTTTGTTGTTTTTTTGAAAGCATAATATCCTGCTCCCACATTCACATATAAATTACCAATCATCAAACGATAGGTAGGAATAACACTAAACAAAAGCTGATCATGAGAAAAACGTTTTTTTTGATACAATGTACTGTCTGAAATATACATGGTATGATTATATTCTTCATCCTTAGTTATTCCTATCCCTATTCCATAAGCCGATTTAGCAGAATACTGACGTAAATAGAAAGCTTCTGCTCCATATATTGAGTAATCAAATCCGTCATACAATTTTATTTCATCCCTTCTTTCACCTTTATAAAAAGCATCTTTTCTCCCTGCAAATACCGAAAACTCTAATGTATTATATTTTTTGCCACTTGTAGTAATTGAATCGTCTCTTTTAATGACTGCTCTTTCCGGATAATATACCAGACTCAACTGAGGTGCAATACTATTCAATCCTTTATTCGGGATTTTTAGTGATCCATTTGAAAGATGATTAAATTTAAGATTCAATCCCAAATCAAAATGTTTCCCCATTTCATAATACAAACCGGTTCCTACGCTAATAAACATATTAGTTTTTGAACCTACTGAAGTATTATAATATCCATTATCCAGATCAAAAGGGTTTGAATTAAAAGAAATACCAAAATTGATATTATGATACCATTTAAGATTTCCCCATTGTTTAATTTTGGTATTATATATTCCATAAACAGCAAAAGGACTTCCCATTTGTTTATTCTCAAGAAAGTCGAAAGCAAAGAAACCAATACCATATTGAGGGTAGTTATACAACTTTTCCCAATCTTTTTTTCCCGTTGCTTGCTTTAAAAACTGGAATGAGTAGCCAGTATAATCTCTGTTTGGATAACTTTTCAAATGAAAGTTAGTAGGCAAAACCGTTCCATATTCCGCGCCTCCGGAAATAGCCCAGGATGTATTGCTTTTTATAGAATCTGCTTCTTGAGCACTGCAGAAGATTGATAATAAAACTAAAAAATAAGTATAAAAATTCTTCAAAACTAATCTTAATTAAAAAAAAGAAACAAATTTAAATATTCATTTAAAAAAATGGTAAAAAAATAATTAAAATTCGTTTATTCTTTACATATCTAATAAAAAGCATAAAAAAAGCAACTTCTTTCGAAGTTGCTCTTGTGTAAATCTTTGTAGATTATTTTCTTAAACCTAGTTCAGCAATAATTGCTCTATATCTTGCGATATCTTTGTTTTTAAGGTAATCTAGTAAACTTTTTCTCTTACCTACCAATTTCACCAAAGATCTCTCTGTGTTGAAATCGTGACGGTTAGCCTTTAAGTGCTGAGATAAGTGATTGATTCTGAAAGTGAAAAGTGCAATTTGCCCTTCAGCACTTCCTGTGTCTTGTGCAGATTTTCCGTGTTTTGCGAAAATTTCCTGCTTTTTTTCTGTTGTTAAGTACATTCCAATATTGTTTAATGATTATTATGTAACGCGTGCAAAATTACGACTATTTTTTGATTCTGCAAACATTATTGATTTCATGTATGGAAATTGATAGAAAAAAATGTTAAAAATTTCTTAAAAAAATTATGCCATCCCATTAAAAGACAGTAATTTTGCAACCGAATTACAAATGAGAAAAGTTTTATTTTTTTTAGTCTTTACTTCTTTTTTATTGATCGGAACAGCTTCAATGAAAGCACAAAAAAGTGTCGATAATAAAACCAGAAAAGTCCTTTACTTCAACCCTGAAGTGGAGCCCGACATCGAGGAGATCAAAGAACCTACCAATAATGCATTTTTCAGCGCTGTTTCTGATAATATCAGTAACATGAAAAAAAGCAAAATGCTGAGAGCCGAAGTGCAGGTTTCTTATGATAGCATCGACAAACAAACCATTATAGACTATTGCAGTAACAACGCAACCGATTTTGCCATTGTTCCAAAAGTAAAATACTTTAAAGTAGGCTTAGGTAAATACGTATTTTCAAATCAGGTCGTAGTAAGCATGAAGCTTTTCGATGCAACGGGAAATCTTCTCACGGAAACAGATTATGATACTTATCGTAAAAACATGCGTCTTTTGGGATCTACTGAAAATTCTATAAAAATAGGAACCAATGGTGCTATAAAAGGGATCTTAAAGAAGTTGAAGAAAATAAAGTCTGCCACAGAATCCGGGTTTTAGTCTTTAAATATTCTTTAAATTTCATCCATTATTCCTGTTTCTTGAAAATTTAAATTATTTTTGCATATCCAAAAATTTCACGTTTTGAATTCTAGAGACGAACTTATCTTTAACCCTGCCGATATTGCCGAAACTCTTAGTGGACTTCCCGCTGATGAGAGGCTTTTAGCATTTTTAAAGGTTCCAAAAGAATACAAAGCAGAAGTTTTTTCACATCTTGATCCCGATTTTCAGGAAGAAACTATCAGAAGTATTGGAAGCGACGAAGTTTCCGAAATTTTGAACGCTATGACTCCCGATGACAGGACGGCTTTATTTGAAGATTTCCCGGATGAATTAATTAAATATTCTATCAATCACCTTAACCCGCAGGAAAGAAGAATTGCCCTGAAACTTTTAGGATATAATTCCGACTCCATTGCCCGTCTGATGACACCTTATTATATCCAAATCCGTAAGGAATGGACCGTAAAAAAGTGTCTTCAACAAATAAAAAAGGTAGGTAAAAGAGTGGAAACCATGAACCACCTGTATGTAGTGGACGAAAGAAACCGCCTGATTGATGATATTGCATTAGGAAGTTTACTTCTAGCAGAAGAAGATACTCTGATATCTGAGATTACGGATAACCATTTTGTAGCCATTACCACTACCACTTCAAAAGAAGATGCGGTACAATATTTTGAAAAATATGACAGAGCCGCACTTCCTATTATAACTGAAGCCGGAGTTTTGGTAGGAATTGTTACCATTGATGACATCTTAGACCAGATAGAGCAACAAAACACTGAAGATATTCAAAAGTTCGGGGGACTTGAAGCATTGGATGTTCCCTATACGCAAACTTCTTTGATCGAAATGATCAAAAAAAGAGGAATGTGGCTGATTATCCTGTTCTTTTCAGAAATGCTGACCGCTTCTGCCATGGGTTATTTTGAAGATGAAATTCAAAAGGCCGTTGTTTTGGCTTTATTTGTTCCTTTAATTATTTCCAGTGGAGGAAATTCCGGTTCGCAGGCTGCCACCCTGATCATTAGAGCAATGGCACTTCAGGAAATCGGTTTAAAAGACTGGTGGTATGTCATGAAAAAGGAGATTTTCACAGGACTTTTCCTTGGTGGAATTCTTGGAATTATCGGTTTTCTAAGAATTATGATCTGGCACGAAGCAGGCTTCTTTAATTATGGAATGTACTGGCCATTTGTAGGACTTAGCGTTGGGGTTTCTTTAGTGATGATCGTCCTTTGGGGAACTCTTTCCGGATCTATGGTTCCTTTTATTCTAAAAAAATTAAAACTTGACCCGGCAACCTCTTCTGCTCCATTTGTAGCAACGTTAGTAGACGTAACAGGACTTATCATCTATTTTTCTGTAGCCGGACTTTTCTTAACCGGTAAACTTTTGTAATTTTAGGCAGAATCTAAAATAGTAATATGAAAGTTGTTTCTTTAGTTCCTTCAATTACTGAAGCTTTATTTGATTTGGGGTTAACCGAAAAAGAAATTGTCGGAAGGACAAAATTCTGTATTCATCCTGAAGAAAAAATAAAAAATGTTGCGGTAATCGGTGGAACAAAAAATATTAATATTGATAAAATCAAAGCTTTACAACCTGATTTAATTCTTGCTAACAAAGAAGAAAATATCAAAGAGCAGGTAGAAGCTTTAATGGATGAATTCAAAGTAGTTGTTACTAATGTAGAAACTATTGAGGATAATTATTATTTACTTAAAAGCCTCGGAAAAACCTTTAATAAGGAAGAAAAAGCACAACTTTTCAATCTTAAAATCTACGAAATTTTAAACCAAGCTAAGATCAGTTCCAGTATAAAAATAGCTTATCTCATTTGGAAGAATCCTTATATGACGATAGGTTCTGACACTTTTATTCATAAGATTTTAACTGAAATTGGTTTTGAAAATATTTTTAAGAACAAAACACGCTACCCGGCAATTCAAACTGAGGATTTAGCAGAAGCGGATATCATTATGCTGTCTTCTGAGCCTTTTCCCTTTAAAGAAAAACATATTGAAGAATTGAAGAAATTTTATCCGGAGAAAAAAATTATGATCGTAGACGGGGAAGCATTTTCCTGGTACGGAACGCACATCGCAAAGTGTGAAAATTATTTTAAAGAACTGATTTCTGAGGTTGAATCGATTACAATCTGATTTAATTTTTCAAACAAAACAAAAAACTCCGGCTCTTCGAGCCGGAGTTTATATTTACTAAAAGTATTTTCAATTATAATATTTTTGATACTTCATTACAAAGCCATTCCAACAATTCTCTGTCTTCATCTGTAAACGGATCTACTGTATGGGAATCGATATCGATCTGTCCAATGTTTTTACCATCTTTAAAAATAGGAACTACAATTTCAGCTTTTGTATCAATTGAACAGCTTAAATAATTACTTTCTTCATTCACATCAGGAACAACAAATGTTTCATTAGAAACCGCAACCTGTCCGCAAATTCCTTTTCCGTAAGGAATGATGGTATGGTCTGTCGGTGCTCCAACATAAGGTCCTAATTTCAGTTCATCTTTATCTCCGTTTTTAAAATAAAAACCCGTCCAGTTAAAATAAGAGATTTCCTGATCCAAAAGATGACAAACTTTTTCAAGTTTCTCTTCCGTATTATGTTTAGGACTTTCAAGGATAGAAGAAAGTCTTTTCTTTAATTCTGACATTGTATATATTGTTTTAAGAGAATTGTTTTAACGAAAAATCTTCTTTAAACCCAAACATTCCTCGTTCTTTAATCATTTCTGCAACACCATCAGGAACCTGTGTTTCCCAACCTTTCATATTGCATCCAATTTTTTTCAAAATATCTCTTGAATAAATTTCCAAAAACTCAGGATTATAGTTTGTAATATCTACAATACGTTCGTTGAGTTTGAAGTATTTATACAATTCTTTCAGATTTTCTTCCACTTTAAGGGTTTCAGAGTCTAAAAGTTCATGTGTTTCCGGGTCTTTATAAGGATACAGATACACTCTCATTCCGTTTCTGAAGAATTTACCAAAAGCTTCAAGAATTCCTCCTGACATATCTGTGTAATATTTTTCATCAAACACCATCAATAGGTTATTAACTCCCATTGCAACTCCAACATTTTCGCTTGTGTAAGAAGAAAAATAATCGATCAAACGATAATATTCTGAGAAATTTGACACGATTACTGTATACCCTAATTTCCCAAGGACATCTACCCTGTCGAGAAAATCTCTTTCATCAATATCTCCGTCTGCACGAAGATTTGAAATGGTAATTTCTATTAAAACTTCCGTTTCTTCCTGAGTACAGATAGCATCTTTCATGAACATGTCCAAACCATTCTGAAGCATGTCAATATTCACTTTTGTTACAGGTCTGAAACTTCCTCTTACTGCAAAAATATTTTTCTTATACAAAATATCTGCAGGAAGCATATTGTTCCCTTGTGAATTGAAAATTACTGCATCCGTCATTCCGTTTTTCACCAATTGTAATGACATTAGCCTATTGTCAACATACGCAAAAGCCGGCCCGCTGAAATCAATCATATCAATTTCGAGGTTATCTTTTGCCACGTCATCATAAAGAGACTCTACCAACGTTCTTGGATTATCGTAATAATTGAAAGCTCCAAAAATAAGGTTTACCCCAAGATTCCCTAAAGTTTCCTGCTGTAAGGTAGCATCATTTTCTTTAAATTTTACGTGAATAACAATTTCGTTATAATCTTCATTTTCTTTTACCTGAAAACGGATTCCTACCCAACCATGACCTTTAACAGTCTTATCAAAGTTAATCGTAGTAACCGTATTGGCGTAAGAAAAAAACTTTCGGTTTGGATTGTTTTCTCTGGAAATTCTCTCTTCAATTAAAGCTACTTCATAACGAAGCATTTTTCGAAGCCTGTTTTGAGTAACGTATCTGTTTTTTACCTCTTTTCCATAGATCGCATCACTAAAATCTTTGTCGTAAGCAGACATTGCCTTAGCGATTGTACCCGAAGCTCCCCCTGCTCTAAAAAAGTGTCGAACAGTCTCCTGCCCTGCTCCAATTTCCGCGAAAGTACCATAAATAGTAGGATCTAGATTAATTGTTAATGCTTTTTGTTTAGGAGTTAGTTTCTGATACATTAGGACATTAAATTTTTCGTAAATTTACCAAAATTAAACCAACCTCAAAAGAAAATGAAGTTGAAATTTTTAGGAACGGGAACTTCCCAAGGCGTACCCGTGATTGGCTGCGCTTGCGAAGTGTGTACTTCAGAAAATCCCAAAGACAGTCGACTCCGTTCTTCTGTAATGATCAGTACTGACGAAAACAAAAAAATATTGATCGATTGTGGTCCCGATTTCAGGCAACAAATGCTTTCAAACCACGAGACTCACGTTGATATTACGCTGCTTACTCATGAACACAACGATCATGTGATTGGTCTTGATGATATGCGCCCGTTAATTTTTAAAAGTGGAAAAAATATTCCCCTTTATTGCTATCAAAGAGTTGCAAATGAAGTAAAAAACCGTTTTCCGTATGCTTTTGCCGACGTAAGATATCCCGGAGCTCCTGCATTTGATCTGCATGAAATTGAAAATAAACCTTTCCATATTTTAGATATAGAAATCACTCCGATTGAAGTGATCCACTATAAAATCACAGTTTTTGGCTATAAGTTTAAAAACCTTGCTTACATTACGGATGCCGGTTTTATCTCTGAGACTGAAAAAGAAAAATTGAAGAATCTTGATGTACTTATACTAAACTGTATCCGAAAATTTGATCCTCATCCTGCTCATTTTGTCCTTCCGGATGTCATTAAGCTGTTTGATGAACTAAAACCTAAAAAATTATTTTTAACTCACATCAGTCATCATCTAGGGTTGCATGATATTGAAGACAAGCAACTTCCACCCGGAATACACCTTGCCTACGATGGTTTAGAGATAAATTTCTAAAATTTTTATGCAAAAAAACTTTGGAGTATTAAGAAAAGTTTATATATTTGCACACCAATTTGAAACAAGCGGTAACGTTTGAAGTAAACATCAAGCCCAGGTGGCGGAATTGGTAGACGCGCTGGTCTCAAACACCAGTTCTTAGGAGTACCGGTTCGATCCCGGTCCTGGGTACAAAAAACCTCTGAAATCGATTGATTTTCAGAGGTTTTTGATTTTCAGGGTGGTCAAAAGGGTGGCTAATAATATTTTTATTATTGATTATCACTAACAAATTAATTACAACGCTACAGAGATTCTATTTTCAAGATCTAAACTAATAGGAAGTAATGCTGAATATTTAGCTCTAACCTTACTATATAAATCTACTTCTGACTTAGGAGTTGTTACAGTTAACACTAATGTATATTTTATTTTCTCAGATTTATATCTTTTTCCACGCTCCAGAGCATGTAAGTGAAACATAGGATTATATACATTATCTGCATTTTTATTTTTTCTTCTAGTATCCATACTATCCCATTTAAAATCAGCTCGTAAATCATTTTCTACCTGATAAGGAGTTTGCCCAGATTCACTTACAGGAAAAGGAGATTCCCTAGACCATCCTATCGATAGAAGTTCAGTTTCCTTATCTGGATCTTTCATAACATCAACAATCTTTGTTGATCCACCATTTTTAAATTTAAATTTTGAGGTATGGGGATAAAAAGAAGTCACTACAGAAGATGTAGAGTAATCATCTGGGCTCTGTGGATCTACATTGGTTTGAGTTGAAACCGTCCATCGAAAATTCACTTTACCTTTATCTATCTCTTCAGTCCAAGGGATAGGTAATTCTATAAATTTACCAGGCTCTACTTCTCCACTATATATAATTGTATAAGAAGATTCAGGACACGTGACAAGCTGTTGAATATCATCCGGTAGTATTCCGTGCCCTAATTCAAAGCTATGACTATCAGTAGCCTCAGATACACCATGTATGAGTAACACTCTTGCAACGAAACTATTGATAGTATCATTGCTATAACCTACCAAATGAGCGCTTGCAGCAGAAACTAAAGGACTTGAAAAGCTCGTTCCAGCTGTTAAAATTCTTAAATCTTGATTTTCACCCATTAATTGTATTGGGTTTTGAGAGCATCCACCGAATGCTGATAAATCAGGCTTTAATTTATTTCCTTCTCTTCCTGGACCAACACAACTGTATGGGGCTCTAGCAATCTCAGTATCAATTTTTGAATAAGCACCAACAGCAAGACCGTTAACCATATCAGCAGGAGCTTGTATTCTGTTATAACCAACTATATGACCATCATTTCCTACTGCCGTACAAAATAGAACACTATATTTTTGAATAAGTAAATCGCAAGCAAATGTAAATCGGCTTATGTGATCATCTAATATAGGTCCCGCAGGTCCCATACTTAGATTATATATCTTAATATTGTCATTTTCAGGAACAATTTTTTCTATAGCATCAATTACTTCGTAAAGGTCAGGATCAGAAGCATCAGAAGACAACACTCTAAAATTCTTTACACTTACCTTAGGCTCTGGTAAAGTATCGGTATTTTTATATTTATTTAATGCACCGTATAAAACTGCACTAGTCACTTGAGTACCATGTTGCTGGTAGTATTCTACTGCCGTACCCGGAACTGAATCTTCAGATTCTACATACGGATCTAATGCTGGATTTCCTGGAATATAACCTCCATCTATAACACCAACAACAATTGAGGATTTTCCTGTAAATTGTGGAGGGATTGGAGCTCCATACATAGGAGTTCCCCTTTCGATAGAACTAAAATCTCTTGCTTCTAAAGGATGTAATGTTCTTAATGGATTATATCCGGATAAAGCCCTCACAACTTCTCGATCACCATAAAGACTAATAAACGTCACTCCTTCATCATATTGTTTATATTTTATACTTTCAACATCTACACCAGAGGAATTCAGAACACTCATGAAATGATCAAAAGCTATTTCATGATCTATCTCAAAAGGATGAAGTACAGCTTCTAAACACCCTCTCTCCCAATCATCAGGTATTCCCAATATTTGCTCTTCTTCAGATAGCAAATCAATACTTATAATTTTCCTTACATCTTCAGTAAATTTTTTTGTCAGTCTGAATGGTGGTCTGTCTAAATGATTCTTTAATTTGTCCAATGCCTGCTCTGTCCCTCTTACAAAAAAAAGTTTTCCTGATTCCTCAAATTGATTTTGATCTTCATTATCTTCCGTCCTCCAGATTCTTGAACCAACCTCTTGTAATCCAAATTTCTCATTATTTCCATCAAAAAGAGAATCTGGGTAATAGCTCTTTGCAGAAAAGTCGGGATGCATTCTTATGCAAACAACAACTTCATTAGGCAGCTTTGATGTTTCTGGTAGACTCCGAATTGTATCATGAACCTTATCGATATCATCCTTAATTCTATACTTTGCTTCCTCATAAGAAATAGGAAGTTTAAGAGGGCCCCCTCCACCATTTTTCGAAACAGGTTTGCTATAAACTTCTCCTTTGTATAATATTGGTTTTCGGTTATTATTCATATTAAATTATTTTATTTTAGAGATATGATGCTGTACACCCGCCGTGCTTAGGCCGGTCATTTCTGAAAGCTTTCTTACAGTGATTTTTTTTCCTAACATTTCTTTAGCAAGAATGCAAAATTTCCCTCGAACTTTTTTATCTGTTGAATGTGACTCAAGTTCATTAAGTGATGCTATAATCAAATCTTCGTCTTTTAAAGCAATACGACGTTTAACATTATTTGTAAACTTACATATATCAGCCGCGCTTCTACCATCGAGCAGTCCCGCAAGCAACTGCAAAATGGACATATTATTTAAATCATCATTTAAAAATTGAAGGAGGTTTTGATTTAATATTTTGATCACTTCCTCCGTTGATGGCAAGGGAACTTCTATTACATGATCAAATCTTCTCCATATAGCCCTATCAAGCAATTCAGGGTGATTACTTGTTGCAATTAACATTGAAGAAATCGGCCAATCCTCCAACTCCATTAAAAGGACGTTTACAACTCTTTTTATTTCACCAAGGTCTGTTTGATCATCTCTTTTCTTAGCAATTGCATCAAACTCATCTAATAGTAATACAGCTCCTGTATCTTTTGCATAATTAAGAACCTTTTTTATGTTATGGCCTGTTTTTCCCATTAAATTAGAAATACTTGATGAAAGATCCATTATAACTAAATTTTTATTAAGCTTAGATGCAATATAATGAGCAAGCATTGTCTTACCTGTCCCAGGTTGACCTATTAACAATAAATTAGTAGAAGGACTTATATCAAAAGCTAACAATGTATTCAAGTTGTTTCTTTCTTCCAAAATATCATTAATCCACATATTTATTCTCTCATTAAAAACAGGAAGCACTCCTCCATCAGAATGGGGTTTTATAATGCGAGCCATTTCTAAATGTGTATCATTATCAGTAGGAATAGGTATATTACCATTACTTCTTACTGCACTGCTTCCTGCGGAAGAATTTAAAGCAAGTATGTTTTGTATTGAAGACGAAACATCGGGATCCGATTTTCTAATAGATCTTGCTAAACTAAGAGAAATCACTTCAACTTTTCTAGTATCACCAATAATCCCTGCAGTTACAAGATCTATTAAATATTTAGATATATTATCAATTTTGTTTAGTTCTTTATTCATTGTATTATAAAATATACCATACAAAAATAACAATATAATAGTATTTTGCAAACATTTTGTATGGTAATTTTATTTACACTTTTAAAACCATACAAAAAAAACACATCTATAATGAGAAATGTCAAATAGAAGATTGTCAATGTTTAAATTCTGGAAATTTTGAACCAAGAAGCAACGAATGACAAGCGTTTCGAAGAAACGAAAAGTCTGAGGAAGTGATGACTGAAAAATTTATATAATACAAAAGCTCCTAAATTAGGAGCTCTATTTGAAGTCACAACTCGGGAATTGAAAGGTATTGTTCCAACCGAGGTATTATTAATTTTCAGAATAAGATTCCCAGGATTTCCTGCAAATTTTAAATGTGAGTGACAGTAAGACTTCCATTCCTGATGACAGTAGCTTTATTATTTCAGTTCCAGAATCAGAAGCCGTCCAAGTAAAATCGTGTAAGTGGTTATTTCAAATACATAAAAACCCCGTTCCTTGGTGCAAAAAACTTCTGAAATCAGATGATTTCAGAGGTTTCTCATTCCTAGAATGGTCAAAAGAGTGGCTAATTTTCATTTGACATTATCGTTCCATCAGTAAATTTAAATTCATAATCCCTATACTCTTCCCAGAAATTATTAGAAATTTTATTTACTAATTGTTCACGAGTTGCTTTACCAGCAATTATAACAACACCATCTTTATTCTTAGATGTTATTAATAAGCTCCAACCTTCATTAATACCTCTTATATAATCCAAGTCATCGTGATGCTTTAGTAGTTCTTTTTTATCAATTTCACTCAATTCAACAGGAGAAACAAACACCATTAAAACCCATGCTTTTTTTTGCCTGTTAAAACTATATCGATCATTTAATTCCATAATCCAAATGTCACCTCTTTTATTATCAAAATTATAAATATTAGAATTATTTCGATTTATGCTACTTTTACCTAAGTATAACCCCAGCTTCGAGTGAACCAATAACGGTGACTGAGAAAAAACTCCCAGTAATCCATTACTGTAGTTATGCATGCCTTTTATTAAATTTCCTGCTTTTTTTAAACCAAAATCATTAAGATTATTAAATAATCTTTCAGGTATTAAAGGGTATAAGCCTGTTATTAGATCAAAATCCTTATCAAAAACACCCCATTCATTTGCTTTGAATAAAAGTTGTTCTCTATCCAAATCACCATATCCATTATTAGATATATGATTCTTATTGAATTTTTGCATATTTATTTCAACAATCCCATCAATTATATTTATAGATTCCGCACTTATTAATTTTGATAAAATTAATTTCTGTGTTAGTTGCGTTTTTTCTTTAAAATCAAAATTATGAATACTTATTTTTTTAGCACGGATAAATTCTTTTATAGAAATATTCTTTCCTACTATGTCAGACAACTCTTTACTCTGCACGTCTCCGTACTCTGTTTCACTCAGCTCATTAATGAATAAAACATCAGCAAAGTTTATTTTATCTAAAACATAGTCCCACACAAGATTAAATTCAGTTGAATCGTCCAAAATATTATGTGTCTTAATATGCTCCCTGGCTATTTCAATGATTCTTTTAATATAGTCTATTGAAATCTGCTTAGCTTGTTTCTCACATTCTTTAGGGTAAGAAATAATCGATTTTCTATCAACAGAAATAATAGGTCTCAATTCTCCATAAAAATCCAAATGCCCATCGTAATGTATAAGATGATGAGTAAAATAATGCTTAGATTGGCTTAAGTGACGATCATCAATGGAAATTCCATCAATTGATAACCCATCATTACTTTTTAGAAAGAAGCGTCCTGCATTTACCTTTTTAAATGAAAAATCTAGGTTTTTGTTAGGTAAGCTTATTAAAGTCGTAAAGCTGATATCATTCTTTACAATTTTAATTGGATACGTACTTATTTCTTCATGTATTTGAGTAATAGTTGGTGCATCATCTGCTCTATTATGATTCCATAAGAGTATGTCATTAAGAGGTTCTGCATCTTCAATAATATCTATCTCAAGTACTTCTTTATTCTCTAAAACATTTAAAGGTTTAGAGAATATTGGAAGGCCTTGACCATCATTAAATTTTACCAAAATTTCTATATCATCTGGAACAATTGAAATAAAGTTGTTAATAAACTGATATATATGCTTTTGCCAAATTTCTGACATATCTTTAAACTTAGCATATTTTTTCTGAATACCTAGCAGTAAGAGTCCCGTCTTATCAAGCTTACAATTTTCTAAATTTTGTGAGATTTTATCATTTAAATAAACTTTAATAAGGGTTCCTGTGTTTACAATTCTTTCCTTATCTGACATTACTGCTGGCTTATAATAAAAATTATCATGAACTCCAGTTATTATACAAGAGACATAATCTCCTCCTTCTGATCTTGTAACTATTTCTATTTTCGTACCTATCATAAAGCAAGATAGAATTCCAATTCCAAATTGTGATGTAGGAGTAAAACCTCCATCCCATTTAGATTGTTCCTTATAAAAATCAGAAGAATTATAATAAGAATTTCCTATATTTAATAGATATTTTTCAATAATATCTTTATTCATGCCTATTCCGTTATCTAACGCGTAAATATACCTTCCCACTTCATTTTCTTCTATTCCAAACTCTATTTGTCCCTTAGTTTGAATATTTACTTTTCTCTTCTTAGAAACCATGCATCTGCAAGCGTCTAATGAGTTCTGATACAATTCTCTCAAACATGCAAATTCATCTTTGTATAATCCAACTCCTTTTAGTAACTCGAGAATTTTCTTTTGATTTAGCGAAAAGCCTAATCCTCTCTTAGGTGAAAATTGTGATTCATCATTAGATACATTGATTCTCTCTACCTTATCATTAAGATTCTTTATATACTCAACATTCCATTTTCTTTGAAATTTAAAATAATTTTGAATCTCTACTTCAATCCAGTCTATATACTGATGAAGCTTAAAATATGTTTCAGGGCTTTCACAATAAGCTCGATACGATATCAGACCATTTTCAATTGAATAGTTTGCTCCACTATTTTTTACTGCCCATTCTTGAAAGCTATATTCAGATTTAAAAATTTTTGCCGAAAGTATATTTAAAGGCGCCCTGTCAAAGCTGTAATGTATTATATCTCCTAATCTCAACATCATTGCAACCATTTGTAAATTTGCTGAGGAACTTCCGTAATATTGAGAATTTACACTTAATTGTTCTGTATATTCTATATTTTCACCATGTGATCTACAAATTTTTGCTAAATCATTTGCTAACTTTTTGCCCCAGGATGGTTGCTCAAATGCATTTCCAAATTTAGTTTCTAAGTTTTTAACATAAGTTTCAATTCTTATATGATGTGTTGCTCTAATATAATCTATTCTAATAAATTCATTAATAGATTTAAAATCCTCAATATCATTAACGCCTTTTAATTCTTTAGCAAACCCATTTCTAAAATTTTGGTAATCGACTAATAGATCTGCTAAATAATTTGTAAAATCTTTTTCGGTAGAAGAACAAAATATCCATTTACTTGGGAAACCAAAATCTTTATACAAGAATTCCTTGTTAGAATTTATAATATTTAATGCTTCTGTATGCTTTAATGGTGCTTTTAGATCATGTTTAATAGAATTTCTTTCAGAATAAAAGTTCTCATTCCCTTCTGTTAGCTTCATAACATTAATTTCATATTCTGAAGGAGCCATTGCACAATCATGCAAAAATGCTGATGAATGTAATAAAAATAACTCATAAGAAGAAAGCTCATTTACTGTATTTCCTAATAAATCTTCAATATTTTTAATAACTTTCTCGCTGTGTTTTTCATCATGAATATCAAATTCCTGTAAAACAGTTATAACTCTTTTAAGATGATTTCTTGCTTCTTTTTCTATATCATCAATTAGATTATAAAGTTTCAAATCTATTTTTACAGAATCCTTTTCAAGCTGGCTTCTTTTCTTCAATTCTTCTAATACTCTCATTAATTTTTTAGGTTTTTAACAAATTTACAAAAAAGGCTTTCTCTCAGACAAATACTGTATATCACTTTAAATCATAAATTGTATATTTGAGATAAATCATACATTTATGAAAAAATTACAGCCAAAATTTAATTCAAATACATTTCTTAAAAAGACCATTTGTGATTCAATGTATACTGATGCAAATCAGTTTCTATGGCGAGTACATCATTTGATTCGAATAGATGAATTTCATGATAGAAATTGGTATAGTAAAATATATGTTGATTTAATAATGGCAATTGAAACAGATTTAAAAGCCATTATAGTTGCATTATCTAAATCCTCTGAAACACCAGAAGATGCCTATAAATCTGCACGAGGAAAAGGTCATAATATCCAAAAACTTTATGGTGAAGTTGAATCAAGAGCAAAGAATCGTTTAAAATTGTTGAGTAAAAAAAACAAAGAACTTTTACTTACTAAATACACCTTACTAAATGTAAGTAACAGATATGATTTAGTTACTTTGTATGGTATTAGAGAAGATATTAAAAACAAGAACTTCACAGATAAAGCGGTTAAATATCTCTTAACTCATGAATCATTATTGGAGCTTGAAAAAATAGCAAATCTATTACATCAAGTTTCTAAAAAAGCAATTAAAAAGAAACCTATTATTGCTATGAGTGGGGATAAAATGACAAAATTCTATCAAAGAATTGATAAATTTAAATCAAATATAGGAAATATATAAAATCATAGTTTTTTAATCCTTATCCTAATAAGGTTTAAATCTTAAATAAATTTTTTATTAGTTTTAGCAATGAAAGCAACATATATAAATATTGAAGAAACGCAAAAAATAAAGAATATTTTACTCGAAAATGGAGACAATTTTGATTATGATCAAATTCTAAAATTATGTAATACTGCATTTCCGAGAATTCCAATTTCAATATATAATTTTCAAAATTTACCTTTCGAACTAAATCAAAGAGAGGCGGGAGGTCTTAATCTAATTTACAGAGCTCGTGAAATAAAAAATACAGAAAATAAACCTTTTGATAAGATTGATGAGATATCTTACATTCCTGAAAGTTTAAAGTATTTAATAGCGGATTTTGGCAGAGCCAACAAACCTAACGAGTCAATGTTCTATGGAGCTTTTGATTATCCCATTGCCTGCACAGAATGCATTGTTAACGGAAGAGAAGTTTTAGATAAAGGTTCATCCTTATTTACAATAGGAATGTGGCAAATAACTGAACCTCTAACATTAGCTCAAATCCCCCATTCTGAAAATACTTTTAAAGATTTTTATGATACAGTAGGCTTTAAGTCAGAAACAATACAAAGTGAAGATATTATAAAAGCAAATGAACAAATCAAAAAGCAAATAAACTCAGAATATGATTATAATAATTTAATGTTTTTTGCAGATCAATTTGCTAGATTTGATGAAGGAAATTCCTATAAACTAAGTAATTATTATAGTGACAGAGTTTTTAATAAAATAGAAAACTTGAAAACACAATATGAGATCGAAGGCATTATATATCCTAGTATTGTAAATTCATTTCAAAAGGAAAATATTGTCTTAAAACCATCTGTTGTTGACAAAAAATTAAAATTTGCTGGTGCAATGTTAGTTTGGTTTATTCCAGCACCAGATGGAAAAAGCGGCGCAAAATTTATTCCAGTTAAACAGCATATTAAAGCGGATGAAAATGGGATCTTACAATGGGATCTATAATAAAGTAATAGATATAATCTTTTATAAATATTGTGAGTTTAATTTTGAACAAAGAAAGAACGAATGACAAGCGTTTTGAAGAAACGAGAAGTCTGAGGAAGTGACGACTGAAAAATTATATTATCGATTTTTAATTATTCGTTTTCCTACAATTGTAAATAATTTTATAAGGGTTTGTTTTTTCGATAAAAAGGATATATTTTTGTTGAGCAAAGAACAGGACCAGTATAATTTGGACAGCTTCGGCAGGATTATCAGTGTTTGGGCAGTTCTTTTTCAAAAATTAAAAAAAGTATTTTAAATATAAAACACTACAATTTAAGTGAAGTTTTTTATAGATATGCTTACTTTTACCAAAGAAAAAACAGGGCGAATGTAATCTGGACAGCTTCGGCAGGGTTATGAAAAGTCTGGACAGTTTTTTCATTTTGAGTAAGAATGAACTCGTAAAAATCCATCCATAAATTATTTATGAGATGGATTTTTTTAGATATTTAAAGTTTTTACTGTATTGCATGATTAATGATATTATTTGTTTGAATTGAAAGAAATAAGATTTTAATCAAAAACCAATTCACAGCAAATTCTTTTCAAGGTCGGCTTCTAATAAAACTGGCTGATTTTTAATATCAGATAAAATTTTTTCCAAATCACTTCTCAATTCTTCTATATCCTCGTAATTATCTAAAGCAACTGGATCTTCTGTCCACATAATAACTTTTCCAGTTTTTTCGTTGAAATAAACTTCGTGCACTCCATAAATAGGAGTTTCCGTTGTTCCTGTATTGATAATCTGATAACGCCAAAAAGATATATTTTCCATTGATATTTATTTTTTTAAAAAATATGCTTACTTTTAACAACGAAAAAAACAGGATTTACAAAATCTGAACAGCTCAACAGCAGGATTTATAAAATCTGAACAGTTTTTTTCTTTTTAAGCTAAAAATAAACTTATAAAAATCCATCTCAATAATTTTAGAGATGGATTTTGTCTTAAAGATTACAATTCAAATAATTAATTAACTATAAATTTATGTGTCATATTTTCTGTTTTAAGAAGATACATACCCTTCAGTAGATTATCTATTAATATTGAATTGCTTCTTAAGTTTGATTTCTTAATAAGTCTCCCTTCACTATTATAAATAAGAACCTCATTTACCTTTCTATTAAGATACAGATATTCACCGTTTTTAATTGGATTAGGATAAATTGAAAGCTGAGCCACCTTATTAATTTCACTAATTCCCAAATTTGAATAGCATGACCAGGAAAGATCATCAATAGCAACTCTTTGCCCCGTATTAGGATTTACAAGCTTAATAATGATATTTCCTGCGATATTTATATTATCAAGTGTTGTTGTCACAACTCCGGAATTAAAAGGTATTGTTCCAACTTGGATATCATTAATTTCCAGAATAAGGTTTCCCGGATTTCCTGAAAATTTTAATTGTGTAGTGACAGTAAGACTTTTAATTCCTCCTGTAATAATAGAACTCGTAAGACTACCATTTCTGATAACAATTGCTTTACTATTAATTGTTTGATCGGTTCTGGAGTCCGAAGCCGTCCATGTAATATTATTATTTAACCAGCTATTTGATTCAAAAGAACTGGAGCTTGCTGGGATATTTTCAAAATTTTCCGATCCGCAAGAAAAGAACATTTTAAAATTCTGATCAGTAATTTCCTGATCGATTGAATTGCAGTAAAGCACATTAGAACAAAATATTAATGCACTGATAATTAGTAAATTGATTTTGTTTTTCATTTTTTTAAATTTTAAATTAATATTTTTTAAGGTTTGTTTTTAGATATGGAAACCCCTGTTCTGAACAGGTTCCAAAATTTTTTTGCTATAACACAGCGGTCGTAAAAATTGTTTGATTTAGTTAGTAGCTTCAGAAAAGCTGAGTATTAAGCTTTGTTAACTTAATTTTCTTATTGATATTTCTTTTTATCCAGATCGGATAAAAAATACGGTTTTCTTTTATTTCCGAGTAATATTTTCTTTAACCTCATTCTTTTATTTACAATTATAGAAATGTAGTTTATTCTGTAAACATTTAAAAAATTATAATAGTTTTTAAATGAGTGCTCTTGGCTATTGATTTTGGCAATAGCGTCATCTATTAGATTTTCCAGATTATCATATTCTTTAAAAGGAATTCTCAAAATATTTATTCTGTTTTTCAACGCATATCTATTCTTAATCCAATCACACTTTATTGTATTTTTAAAGCTTTTAAACCCTTTAAAATAGTCAATTGGATAATAATGTTGATGTCCATCATACTCAATTATTAAATTCAGTTTTGGAATAAAAAAATCACATTTTAATTCCATATTATTTTTCAGTCCAGGGAATTTCTTTTGCTTTTTAAAAGTTATATTTTGAAAGTTTAAATATTTGATAACTCTACTTTCACCAAGGGTATCATTTGGGTAGCAAACTTTACATTTTACAGATTCAACATACTTTTCTCTTTCCCATTCGGAACATCCACAATTTTCACAAATTAATTCATAAAAAATAATACCTTTATTATTTCGGTTTATAGAACCAAAGAATGAAAAAGAGTTGTTCTTATTTTTTAAAATATCATTTATTTTGTCAATGAGATCTTCACCATTCTTCTTTTTGTAATCTCTTGTTTTACAGCATTCGGGACAGATATTGTTTTTCCCAATCGACACTGCGGTTTGAGGAAACATTTCTTTATGATGACCAAACAAATTACATTTAACCATTACTACAGTATTGTTATTATGTAATTTTTCAGAATATTTAATAACAGTCTGTTTGTTTATTACTAATGGCTCTGTTGAAAGTTGAATTCTTCTATTAAGTTCAACAATAGGAATGCGAGTATTTTCACTTTGAATTATAGAAAGACATTCCGGACATTTTTTAGAGCGTCTTAATATCCTTGCATCCTGAATATCCTGTTCAAAAGGTTCACAATCATGCTCATTGCAACTAAGTAAAGCCCACTTTTTAAATTGTTTACCTGAAGGCTTATAGTAAACGTCAACAGGAGTATAAAAGTGTTGATTTTCTAGGTATAAAATCTTTAACTCTTCAAGAGAATTCTTACAAATATTGATTTGTTTTTCGGTCATTGTGAATGGATTTTTCATATTAAAAATTTTTACAAAATTATTTCATTAAATAAATTTTTTAATTTTTGTCAAAAAAGATTTCAATTATTTTCTGTAGTTCCAAACAAAGCCTTATCAAGTTCTTTATAATCTACTTTCGGCTTTTCCGCTGTTGTTTTAACTGAATCTTTTGTTATTGCAATTGAGATCAAAAAGATCATTAATATTAATAGGGTTACAATGCCCCAAACAGAAATTTTGCTCTGTAGTATTTTCATAACTTTTTTGTTTTTTTATAATTATTTAATGATTGTTTGATTTAGAGACTTCTGCTTGAAAACTTAAAATTTCTTTCATTTTCTTCAAGCTCAGTGGATGAATTAGATTCTTCATCTTCAATTATGTTGATTCCGCTAAACTCTTCAGAACTATTATCGGGAGCCGGATTCATTTGCCTGGATCGATCTTGCTTGCTTTCATTCTTATTAATTTCGCCTTTGAAAAGAGAAATAATTTCATTGACTTCATCCCGAACTTTTTCATAATAATCAGTAATGACGAAATCGAGTTGGTTTTTAAACTTACTGTCTATCTGATAGGCTAATTGCTTTCTTTTAACAGGTAAAAATTTCTCATGAATATAAGCTTCAGAACTTTCGGCAACTCTTCCAATGAATTCACCAACCGGTAGCTCCATAAAAACTGAATTTCTGAAAACGTCTCTTTCTTGTACAGATCGACTTTGACCAACGTTTCTCTTAAATGGATTTAGAAAATGACGTGAAGTATTACTGCTTTCAAAAAATTGATCTTTCTTACCAAACTGTTTACTGAGAATATCTGCAGTATGACTACTGGAAACCTGACCGTAAAAATGATTTAGACAACTCGCAAACAACACATCTGCTTTTTCTTTCGTATAACCATCCGTAAGCTGTGAAAGATCCTGGCAGAAAAACATACTTGCAATCTTATTACTTCTTCCCGTATTTGGAAGAGTTTGGATATCGTTAATAAAAACAGTTGGAAATTCATCCAGTAATACAAAAGAATGGTGTTTACGAGGTTGATTCAATTGTTTTGCAGCAACTGATATAACCAAACTACACAAAGGAGCTAATGTCGTTGCAATGGAAGGATTATTCCCCACCGTCAAAACAATTGGATTTTCCGGATTATTAATATTCAAATCAAAATCCTCTCCTCCGAAAATATACATAAACTCCGGTGTATTAATCTGTGCTACTGCTCCCTGTAATGATCCCACTACTCCTGCTAATTGTGAATTTGCTTCGCTCTCTAGAGCTGTAGCAAGCGACAATATCATTGCCTTGGTTTCGGAATTTGAAGATAGTAAAGCAATTAAATCAGTGTGATTTGTCGCAATCAATGCTAATGTATGTGGAAGATCACAATATTTAGGATATTCTTTCTTCAGAAACCAAATACATGCTGTCAGAAGATCTGTTGCAGAACGTGACCAAAAATCCTCTTTCTTGATAGATTCTTTCATCAAATTTTTAGTGATGGCAGAAGCATATTCCCTTGCATACGCTGAATGAGGTAAATATTTTGGATTTAAAGGGTTACATCTATGGCTTTTAAGTGAATCATTAAAATTCAAAACATAATGCTTAATACCCGAATCTGAATAAAAAAGTTCAATATCATTTGCCAGTGCCGGATATTTAAAATCATAACAGATACCTGAAAACTTTTTTTGTGCTAACTCTCGTATAAAGGGGACTGCAAAACTTTCAGATTTTCCTGCTCCGGGACCGCCTATTACCAAAATCCCACGAAAAGGATTAGGAATTTGAACGGTTCTTTTTTTGGTTTGTAAAGTTAATCCCTGAAATTTTTTCTTTGAATCTTTCAAAGATGAAAAGCCCGTAAATTGTTTATTAATAAACCCAAATGGATAAAAAATCAGTTTTTTATAAAAATTGAAAGGTGTTTTCAGTGGCGGAATTAAAGATTTTACAATCCAGAATTGAATCAGAATGTATAAAAGCTCTGCATATCCGAAACAAATTCCCACAACTAAAAATTTTAATCTTGCCAGGAAACTTGCTTCAGGAGATACCACTACTGAAAATCCGTGCTGAGATATATTGTATAAGAATGAATTAATACCTATAATCTTCACTCCTAGCATATACAATAAAAATAAAGACATTGCGACAATGATAAATTTTATCATTAAAATTGGATCTTTTTCCATGTTTATTATTTTTTATAGGCTTAAGCCCTGGTTATTTTTTTTATTTTGTTCGATAGTTTTTTTAATTTCAAATTGCTTTGAAGATTCCTGCTTTATTGCCGTTTCTATTACTCTTTTTCTTTCTTCGATTGTACCGTTTTTGATCGCATTACAATATTCAAAAGATTGTTTATAGTTTCTTTGAAAGGCAAATTTCTTATCAAAAGCTTCTTCGGATTTTTGAATAAAATTTTTACGGTCAAAACCTCCTTTAACCTGTCCTCTCGTTGTATTTTTATGGTTCGTCATTGGAGAAAGTTTCATTCTTTTATCTAAAGATTTTCTACTAACAACTATATGAACATGCATATCAATATTATTTTTCAAGTTTCTTTCGTGATGAATTTTAGCGTAATACATAATATCTTTAGCCTGTAATCCTTTTCCAAAATTTTCCGCATACTTCTGCATTACTTCGTTTCTTACATAATCTTTCAAAGCGTCACTTCTTTCTTGGGAGGTTTTGCCAATTTGCTGTAATTCTTTTTCTGAAGGACTCACAGTAATGACAAAGAATTTTGCATCTTCTTTTGTCAGTTTTTGTTTATTGTTATCAAGCGATTCAACCACTTCAGCTGAAGGAACTCTATCCTGGTAATGAGAAAAAAAATGTTCAACCTGTTTCCCCTCCTTCATTCTTTCCAGGTCTTCATGTTCTAAATAATCAATTAGGTTTGATGAACTTCCGGAATTTGAATATTTACCACTTTCGCCACCCTGAATTTTAATGTTCATTGTGATTGCTTTGATTTAATAATTTCAAAGAATTTTTTGTTTCCATAGCAAAAGAATTAAACCCTCTGATGAACTCATTAAAATGTTCAATTTTCAGAATTTTTGAAAGATCATTTTTAATTCTTTCCTCACTCGAAACGATTGCTTCAAAACTTGGACGAATAGTTTCTTTCTCCTGAGTTTTTATAAAAGCGATAATCTGATCTATTCTTTTTATCACTTTTTCAAGTTCAGTTTTTGGAGATTCGTGTTTAACCGGATCAAGTCCGGTTCTCTCAAAAAAATCTAATGAAACTGTAATAAATTCTTTCTTCGAAAGTCCTTTTTTTCTTACAAAGCTCTCCAGTCTTTTTAGGTCTTGTTGAGAAATAGCAATTGTTGTATTTGGCTTTTTATTAGATTCCATTATATTGATTTATATGTAATAACTTCGATGAATACGGCTTTTCAAGAGATTTATATATCCCTGATATATAGTTTTAAAAAGATTAAATATTGTAATTCATTGACGGTCAGTTATTTCCCCGAAGGGGCAAGATGAAACAGTGGCTCTGCCCAGTTTCGTCTTGCTGGATAAATCCACCCTTATCAGCCACGAGAAACTCATTAAAATCCTTGTAATCTTTATATATAAAACTATAATCTACTGCATTGGAAAACGAAAACAACAGTGCATCTTTTGTCTTTTTTCCGGCAGGATCATTGTCGAGAAAAAGTAATATTTCCGAATAGTTTTGAAGATAATTTTTGGCTTTGTTTAACATCGAAATTGAATTCAGAATTAGAATGTCTTCTTTCAATTTTTCTTGAAATTCGATATAAGAAAGTGCATCCAAAAAACCTTCAAAAACAACAATTTTATTGCTATCATTTTTAATTATCGAAATATCTTTTTTCAAAAGTGAACCTTTGTAAAATGAATTTCTAAGTTCCCATCCTCCGGATAAATTTTCGAATCCAACAGCATACAATTTTTTATTATTGATCGTAAATTTTATCTCTTTTAAAAATCTGAATGATCTTTGACTTATACCTCTTTCAAATAAATATTTTTTAAGGTTCCAATTCTGAATTTCCGCAACATCTGTAATGTTGTAATTTGGCTTCTCAATTTCCGTCTGCTGATGAAAAGAAGAAAAACTTTTCTCGGATGCCCAGGAGAGAATTTCATTGATTGAATAATTAAAATATTTCTTTAAAAAATCGATGTTATTACCACCAATGCCTTCTGAGTATAAATACCAAATATTTTGGCGCTTATCGAGCTTAAAAGATGCTTCAGTTTCGATTCCGAAAGGACTGAGAAACCAAGCTTCTTTTTCATTTTGTTTTTTTGGAAGGTGTCCTAGAGAAATGAGAACTTCTAGCAATTGCCAAGAATTGACCTGTTTACAATTTTTCATTTTTTCATTTTTTTTTTTTTGATTAGCAAAAATTCCTTTTAATAAAAAAGAAAACTTTTAAATACTTTTAATATATATTTTAGTAATTCCCGCAAACCATTTACAGGTAGTCGTTTGAGTTGAAAATGACAGGAGTGCAATACCGCAAGTGACAGGAGTGCAATACCGCAAAAACAAGAGTGCAATACCGCAAAAACATCAATTATGTCCGAGCGCAATACCGCAAACAATTGGTGAATTCACTAAGAATTTTCCCAATTGCTAATTTTCAGCTAAAAATTTGATGTGGAAAAGAGCGCAATACCGCAAAGCTGACGGTAAAAACTAAAATTTTAACATTTTCTTAACTTCAGAGAGTGCAATACCGCAATTGGAGAGAGCGCAATACCGCAAACACAGGAGTGCAATACCGCAAACTAAATTATATGATGACTGGATATGCATCCGGAAATCTTTTTCCGGTTTCTGATTCCCGGTAAACTTCAATAAGAAATTCTTGTAATTTCTGAAGGAAATAAATCCCTTTAATATTGGTAGAAGTTTTTCCTCTAATCCTGTTTTCTTTAATGAATCTTTTGTAAGCTTCTTCAATCTGATGCCTTATTTTTAAAATATTAGAATAACTATACAAGAATCTGGTTAAGTCAATATTTTCTAAATAATATCGCTGTCTAAAATATCTCATCCTTCGCTTTATAAACCTAGGATCATTAATTTTCTCCGTTAAAAGTTCTTCTTTACTATTTTTATTTAAATACGGAATAATTGAAATAGCATCATTTTCGTATTTATAATTGAATGATAAATACTTTAATTTATCAAGGTTTAATCTGATTGGTTTCAAAAACTTAATACAGAAATCATTTGAATTTTTATAATTGAGATTAAACTTCTGATTAAAAGTCGAAAGTTTCAGAGTCGTACCGTTCTCAGGAATCTTCGATAACCATATTGCAAACAAAACATGTTTGTTATTTCTGATTTCATAAACCAATTTATACATAACATGATTATATTCTGTTAAGACAATCAATTTTTTAAGCCAAAAACTACTTATTAAAAAAGAAGTATAGCCTCTTTCTTCATAGCTAGGTAAAGAGATTAATCCTCCAAAAGTTTTAATATCCTTACCTGCTATATTTTTTGATGTGTACCAACCCATTTTGAATTTTGTAAGATATTCATATGCTTCAACAATTTGTTTACTAGATCTTTTTTCTGAAATCTTTTTATTCCTGATTTTCATAGAGATAAAAACGTTATTTTCAGTTTCGAATTCTTCATCAAAAAGAGTAAGTTGTCTTACCTGCTTTTCAGGCATAAACTGGTCATTTCTCAGAATTGATATTATATTGAAAATAATTCTTAATGCATTTATGGGTATATCCGTTGCTTTATTATCCTGAAACAAAAAGTCATCGGCAAATTGATTACTTATTTTTATATATTCAGCATTCTTAATACCATCATAGCTTCTTTTAACAATTTTTCTACTTTGATCGGAAACCATATGTGTCATTTTTAATTTCTCTTTAATGCTTCAAAAAAACTTTTGAAAATTGAAATTATTTTCGAAAATAATTTCTTTAACCTTTCACTAAAATTCTCTCTGTAATATTTGTCTACGAAATTTTCCTGCACCAAAATGTTACAAGCTAATCTCCGAAGATGGTGTCTTGATAGTTCCGGATTTCTTTGAATAGAATTCAAAAATTCTTTCCTGGCTGTATTATTAGGTAAAGAATCTAGCTGTTTAATCAGTTTGTGTAATTCGTTCATTACAATTTTGACTATTTACGATTTCTTCTACCGTATTCTAGAAGCTCTTTTTTCGAATAGTAAAATCTCCCACTGAAATTATAGTAGGGAAGATCTTTATTCTTTCTCCAGTCAATGATTGTTGGCAAAGAAACATGCAAGAATTTTGAAGCTTCAGTTTGAGAAATAAGATCTTCCGGCTGTTCTTCTGATTTTTTTCCAGGAATAATGAAACTTTCTGCTTTAGAGAGGATAATCTCTACGGCTTTTTCTAAGTCATTTTTAGAATAGGAATAAAGTTGTATTGCCATTTTATTTAGTTTTAAATTAACATTGTAAAACTGAGAAAAAATGACAAGCTTTTTTTGGGGTAATTTTTTATTTCTGTATAATATTGATTTACAATTCTTTAAATGCAATTAAAAACTGATTTAATAAATTTTTCCCATTTTTTATATTCGCTACTTGTTGAGTCATATGTATAGTTTTCAATGTTTAACTCAATTGAAGAAAATGAAAATCCATAAAAACCTTTGAAAATTAGGTTTAAAAAATAGACTATTTCATCTTTAGACTTTGCTTTTATGTAGGACATAGAGTATAGTGTATATATATATAAACAAAGTTGGTGCTTCCAGTATTTGTTTTCTTTATCTAGTTCTCTAAATATCTGAAGATAATTATTCTTTGCAATAATGTCGATTGCAAAAGTTTCTCTTTTATTGAAAAAATAATCTCTAAAAATATATTGTGCTAGAATTAGATTAAAATTCCTTTTGTTAGAAGTATTCTTTTGAAGATCTGGAAAAGTTTCATTCCAGAACTGTGTAAAGATTTCTAATTCAATTTCATGTACGTTTTTACATTTAAATTTCTCAATATTTACTTCGAAGTTTGGAATTTTGGCATTAATAGATCTATTTAAGTAAACATATAGCTCATATAAAAGTCTATATTCTTTTTTTAATTCTATTCCTGATAATTGAATATTAAGTAATGCTCGATGTAGCGCTTCAATGTTCTTCAGATTTTCAGAAATGAACATTTTAAATACTACTTCTTTTTTAAATAGAGGGCTCTTTTGTCTCGATTCCTTAAGAATCTGCTTTTTCAGTACATCAAATTTTGATTTGAAATCCAATGTTATTTCATCATTAAAGTTTTCGTATTCGGCAGGAAAAAATAATGAAACCAGAAAATCAATATTTTCATATTCTTTTAAAGGTAAACATAAATTCAATAAATAAAATGACTCTAATAATCTTAATTTATTAAGTTTTTCTTTAAGTTTTGAAACATCAGTCTTATCACTAATCCTTATTCTAATTAATTCTTTATATGCTGCTTTGAAATTTTTATCTGTAAAATCTAATAGATTTTTAAAGTCAGAAATTTTTAAATTCTTAAAATTCGATATTTTTATTATCATAACTTATTTCCAAGCTTTATCCATTTGATCATCAGTAAATGCTTCTGTAACCTTCATATATTTATCTAAGACAGCATCTTTTTTAATATTAGCTATTTTCTTAATTGCTTTCGGCTCCATTCCTAATAAAAGAGAGTTTGTGATAAATGTTTTCCTGGCTGTATGACTTGTAATAAATCTACATTTTGGCTTGGTCAATGATTTTTTTTGATTGCCAACAAACCAGTGTATTGTGAAAGGTTGCGTTAGATCTGCTTTCTCACAACATTCTTTTATGTATTCATTGAATTTTTGAGATGAAATATGAGGTAATGGCTCGTAAATAGTACCTTTATATTTATTCAAAATCTCTTTTGCGTATTTATTAAGTTTAATAGCATGATTTTGAGTTTTCGTTTTTTGGATTGATAGTATAATATGTTCTTCAGAAATATTTGCCAGGTGAAGCTTTGAAAGATCGGAAAATCTTAATCCTGTAAAACATCCCATACAATAAAAATCTCTTACATGGTTTATTCGCTCACTTTCAAATTCTTTATTATAAAGAATCATCAGTTCGTCAAAAGTCAGATAAACGATATCGATATCATGTTCTGAAGCTTTGAAATCTTCGAATTTGCGGTTTTCGTTATAGCCTTTTTTAATACTCCATCGAAGCATTGTTTTAATTACAGCAATAATTTTAGCGAAGTAGTTATTTTTAATCTCCTTTTCAAAAAAACAATATTTTGATAATTCTTCAAAAAAATAGTCGTCAATTCTGTCGAATTCAATTTTGAAATTTTTGTCATTTTGAAATTCTTCAAGAAAGTTTTTAACCGTATTTTGGGCTTTTGTTGTATTGTAGGCTTTTGAAAGTTTTCCACTTTCAATAAATTCTTTAAAACAATCAAAGAAGTCAAAATGAGCAGTTTTAATTTCTTCTTCGCTATCATATTTCTTAAGGAATAGTTCTTTGGAGAACTCTAGCTTATTTGCCCGGAAAAAGAAAAAAATATCATTGATTTTCTCTTCAGCTTTCTGAAGTTTATCATTCAAAAATTGATAATTATTACTTGGTTCTTTTTTAGCGTTCGGTTTAACTCTGGAACCGCTCCAATATTTTTCTAGTACCGAAACACCTACATTTTTCCTTATTCTTTCTCCTTCAGCTCTAACAACAAACTGGACAGGTATTAATCCATTTGCATTAATTTTCTCTTTTCTTAATTCAAAACTTACTTTCATTTCAATTAAACCTAGATTAAACAAATTAAAGGGTGGCTAAAAAGGTGGTTTATTTTGAAATTAAATGAATGAAAGATCAGACAAAATTATATTTCAAAATTCTACACTATTCAAATATACTGATATTTAGATAGTTTAAGAACATTAAAATTAAATAAAAATATACGGTAGTTCGGTCCTGGGTACAAAAAAACCTCTGATTTCTCAGAGGTTTTTTATTTTTATATTCTTTCTGTAAACTCTACAATCCCTTTTAAACTCCACCCATCACATACATATTTTCCATAGTAGGAACATCACTCCCACCCTGCTTTTCTAATGTAATAGCGAAAGCCTGAGCTTTAGGAATATTAGCAAGTACAATTTTACTGTCTTTCTCTTCTGTATACATTCCTGCATTCACTGGTTTTCCGTCTGCGATTGCCCACAGCTGATATTGCATTCCTTCAGGAGCTTTTGGTAAACTTTCAGCATTCAGGTATACTTCTTTTGTTTTGGTATTCCAGAAAACCATTGCTTTGGAATCTGTGTGTTTTTCTACCCCTTTCAGCATTACCATTTTCATATCAGGATTGGAAATCATTTCCATTTTCTGATTCATTTTCTGTAGAACAACATCCTGAGTTTTTTTCTCAGTCTGCATTTTTGCAATTTCTGCTCTGGTTTTAGATTGGTTATTCATCCAGAAAAGATTTCCGGCAACACTTACTAAAAACAATACTGAAGCCGCCATCGCAAATGCCTTCCAATTACTATTTCCCTGAATTTTAATTTCTTCCTGAGGTTTTGCAGCAGGAATATCCGTTGAAACAACAGGTTGTATTTGTTCAGCAGTTTGTTCTTGTTGAATTTTATTCCAAATCTTTGATTTTAAATCTGCCGGAGGTGTCACTGCCTGTGCAGTAGCAAGGTCTTCCAATGTTTTTTGCGCTTCTTCAAGAGCTGCCTTTACTTCTGCATTGTTCTTCATCACACACTCCAAAATCCCTGCCTCTTCTGGAGAAGCAAGACCTAGAATATAAGATTCTATAATTCCGGATGATATGTATTCTTTAGTGTTCAATTTATTGGTATTCTTTTAGCAAATCTTTTAATTTCATAAGAGCATTCCGCATCTTGGTTTTTACCGTTCCCAGCGGTATTTTCAGTTTATCGGATATTTCATTTTGAGTATATCCCTGATAATAGGCGAGATCGATAAGTTCCTGTTTGTCAACATCCAGACTTTCAAGAACATTGTTAAATCCTATATAATCCGAGGAATTATTGGTCGTTGAAAGTTCTTTAGAATTATATACGAAATCCGGAAGCGGTTGGTTTTTCAATTCGTTTTGAAAACCTTTTGATTTTAAATAATCTATCGCTGTATTCCTTGCTATATTAATCATCCAAGTATAAAATCTTCCTTTTGAAGAATCATATTGATGAACGGAATTCCAGATTTTAACGAAAACATCCTGAATAATCTCTTCCGTATATTCTTTAGAATTAACAATTCGAAGAATCACCCCATACAACGCACCGGAATAATGATCATATAAATAATGAAAACCGGTTTCGTTTTTTTCTTTCAGTAAAACGACGAGTTGCTCTTCGGAGTAAATTGTTTTAATAATGGATATTTTTCAAGCCAAATGTAATGAAATAAAATTAATGGCAAACAAATTTTAAAAATTCTTTCAATTATCAAATAATTTAAACGAAACATTAACAAATTATTAATTCAAAATATTCTTTTCATTCTAAAAACAAAAATTAATCAATTGATTTTCAAAACATTGTGATTTTTAATTAAAATTTTAAAACCGAATTACATCATAGCTCGTAAATGGTTTTAAGAACAAAATCAAATTCAATAACAATTAAAAAATTACAGCAATGAGTACAACGTCAAAAATCGCAGTTTTAGGAATGATCGCTCTTTCTTTTGCTTTCAGTGGAAATGTTTCAGCACAGAGTATGAAGGAAAAAACAGTAATGGTAGGTGGTGCCGCTATGTATCCTTCTAAAAATATTATCGAGAATGCAGTGAATTCTAAAGATCACAAAACATTGGTAGCAACCGTAAAGGCAGCCGGACTTGTAGAAACCCTGCAAGGAAAAGGACCTTTCACCGTTTTAGCACCTACCGATGAGGCTTTTGCAAAGCTTCCCAAAGGAACTGTTGAGAATTTAGTAAAACCAGAAAATAAACCCATGTTGACTAAAATTTTAACGTATCATGTTCTTGCCGGAAAATATAATGCTAAAGAAATCTGGGCAGCTGTAAAAGCTAAAGGCGGAAAAGCAATGATGAAAACAGTCGAAGGTGAAAATCTTACTTTCTGGACTAAAGGAAAAAATCTGTATGTAAGAGATACTAAAGGAAATGATGCCAAAGTGACCATAGCGGATGTAAACCAATCCAACGGAGTTATTCATGTGATTGATACGGTGTTGATGCCATAATTTTTAAGTTTTTCAAACAGCATAAAAATTTATGCTGTTTTTTCTTTTTTAAACAAATTACCTAACACTAAAAGAATACTATTATGAAAACAACGATTAATGTCTCCAATCAGGGTACAAGTCTTGATACTGGCAGACGAAATTTTTTGAAATTAAGCGGTGTCGGCTTGGCAATGGCAGGACTTACCCTGATTGGCTGTAATGACACCGACTATGATTTGATGGAAAATAATACCATTTTCGATTTGGGAATGGGTGATGTAGGTGTTTTGAATTACGCCTATGCACTGGAACAGTTGGAAGCCGATTTTTACACTAAAGTCGTGAATAATTTCTATTCAGGGATTTCAAGTATAGAAATGCAGATCTTCACAGACCTTTATCATCACGAAGTCATTCACAGAGATTTTTTTAAAGCCGCCATCAGTGGAGCAACTTCAAATGTTTTGCCCACCTTGGAATTCCAATATCCTAATGTAAATTTTAACGATCGAAGTTCTGTACTTGCCACCGCAAAAGCTTTGGAAGACACAGGAGTTGCAGCCTACAACGGTGCCGGAAAATTCATAACAAATCCGGAGTATTTAGTGATCGCAGGGAAAATCGTTTCTGTTGAAGCGAGACATGCTTCAGCCATCAGAAATCTGATCAACCCTGGAACGGCAGCGTTTTCGGGTGATGATGTAATTGATGCCAACGGACTGGATCTTGCCAAAGAACCCAAAGACATTGTAGCAGCTGCGGGAGGATTTATCAAAACTCCTTTCACCTGGAAAGAGCAAGGAATTATTTAACTCGTATTCATCTTCAAAAAAGTACATTATGAACATTCTTAAATTACTCGATAAGCTTTCTGATGATAAATTTTTCACTAAGGAAGCTTCAAGATTAGATGCATTAACTGATATTTCAGGATTCGGAAAAAAAGCAGCAGCTGCTGCCGTTCCTTTTGGTCTGGGAGCACTAATGACTACTCCTGCAAAAGCAGAAACTACAGTTTCCATCACCAATACTCCATTTTTTAAAACTGTTTTAACGGATGCCCTACAATTGGCTTTGATACTGGAATATCTTGAAAACGAATACTACGCCATGGGTTTGGCAGCAGGAACGTTGATTCCTTCAGCTGACAGAGTTGTTTTTATGCAGATTTCGAAACATGAATCTGCTCACGTCACCTTTTTAAAGAATACTTTGACCTCTTTAGGGGTAACTCCGGGAGCAAAACCCACTTTTGATTTTACAGCTGGAGGAAATTTTACTCCTTTTACAGATTATAATCAGTTTTTAATTCTTGCTCAGGCTTTTGAAGATACTGGAGTAAGAGCTTACAAAGGACAGGCGGGAAACGTAATGTCTAATAAAGTAGTTTTACAAGCTGCATTACAAATACATTCTGTGGAAGCAAGACACGCTTCACAGGTACGAAGAATGAGAGCCAACAAAGGCTGGATAGAACTTGCCAATGGAGGAAATATGCCTTCTGCAACCAATCCTGTATATGCCGGAGAAGATAATATCAACCAAGCAGGTTTCAATACGTCTACAAAATTTGGAGCAACAGCAGGATCTGCGGCTTACGATGAGATTCTTACAGGAAGTGATGCTCAGGCAATCGCATCTTTGTTTATTGTATAGCTTTTTCGTAATTTAGTTGTAATCCCTTTCTTTTTTCGGAAAGGGATTTTTGTTTATTCCAGAATGTTAATTTGGATTCAAATTACTTCTCGTCAGTGCTACCATCCTTTTCCAGTCTGTTGAGCATGATCCATCATTTTATAAGAATTGGATGAATCAGACAAACTAAAAATATAAGGAAGTATAGCTTTGTCATTTTCAAGAATATCGATTTTTTTCACTTTGTCATTTCTGTCGAATTTCACAGATAAGGTAATTCCTTTGGTAAACCATGTTCGATTGAATGTGTAATAGAGTACATTCTCAGAATACACATAAGTATTTCCAAATTTTGAAATGATTTCGTTCTTGGTTTTACCTACTAAAGAGTTAAATTTTTTTGCAAGCCTTTTCAATTTTTATTTTTTTGGTGTTAAAACTTATTTAAAAACACATAAGGCTTCATTTTATTGCCTTTAGTTTATTTTTTTTTTAATTTTTTGATTCTTCTGATCTGAGAACAAAAAGTGACCTTAGATAAGTGATTGTTGTGCGTTCACCTTTTTCATTCACTTTCATCATGATAGACCTGCAACAGGGAGATGCACTGAAATGGTTTTGGTATCGTGTTCCACATTTAAAACACTCTGTAATTACAATACTCTTTTCTTCCATACTTATATTGTGTTAAAATTAAAACGGGATAGACAGGTGTAGGATGGTTAAAAATTAATAACCATAACTTCATACCTCAAAAAGTTCTTTGTGTTTTTCAGGAGATACCTTACCTATAAAACTGTGTTTTGAGGCTAGTATTCCTGATTAGATTGCAGAGCATATCAATTTCAGGTTCCCGTTTGTAGTTTATTGAATAAAGCCACTTTGTAAAGAGCATCCATTATTCTTTCGTCGTAAATCGTTCTATTTTTCACCTGTCGTATATATTCAGGCTTTTTCTTATCTTCTTTTAGGATAAAATTTACTGAACTTGTATAATGTACCGGTAACCATTGTTTAATGAAATCATATTTTTCATTAATGATTTTCTGATCGTGAGTGGTCTCAAATTTGCCCATAATGAAATAATTTTGTTTAACTTTTTTCGTAATTTTGTGTTTGATCGCAAATCAATCCGACAAGACAAATATACAATTATCTATCAAACAAACAACAAATCATTGTTTTATCAATATATAATTGTTTTGATTGAAAAAAATTATTTAATATGAAGATATACCAGAAGATAAGAGAATACAGCAAAGAGAAGGGAGAGACCATGAAAGAGATCGCAGCAGCTTATGGTGTCACACCGCAATCTATCCAGCTTTATTTCTCAGGAAAAAACGCAATGCCTCTTAATTTTTTAGCATGGTATATTGAAACCCATCCCGATTTAGACCTTTACGCTCTTTTTGACAAGAAACAACAAAATATTGTTGCAGAGCCAAGAGCTGTTTATGAAAAGAAAGTAAAGAAGCAGGATGTGATCGATAAGATTGTATCGATCCTGGAAAACGAATTATAAGAACTAAAAAAATAAATGCTTCCGTACTGGAAGCATTGTTGTTTATTTATAATGTAAAAATATTCCGTAGTCGGAAGGAGTCCAACATGCGGCTTTTTGTTCGGCAGCTTTTAAAGCATCATTTGCCCATGTATTGCAGGTATATAAAAAGCTATAATTTCCCCTTGCATCATAAAAGGCATCATTATCGCCATATACCGCATTGGTAGGAATTAAAACAAACTTTCCGTTTTTATCTGTATCAAATTTACCTTCAACAAAAGCAATCAATTTCTGATACTGATTTCTGCTGATCATGATTTTCTTACAGTCTGATGCTTCTTTCATTTCTCTGTAATATGTACAATGCATTGCAGATTCGCTTAACCAAAATGCCGCTTTAAAAGCCGTAGAAAATTTCAGATCTGCCCATGTAGGCGTATCCAGATAGAAACCTTTATCTCCCCAACCTACTCCAATATAATTATAATCCGTCTGTTTCGATTTTATATTGTTAAACGGAAGCTTTGCGCTCCAATCCTGCATATCATTTTTTACGGGCATTACAATATCCGTATGAACACCATTGGTATAGATATAAATCGGTACTTCTTTATTTTGACCATCATCTTTCGCTGGGGTTTCGATAAAAGGCAGCAAATACCCTAAAACAACATACAGAATCACGATGCCTAAGACTGTTCCGAATATTTTTAGCAGCAGGATTATCATTTTTTTTATAGTCATGTTTTATATTAATGAAATTTAACAATCAAGATTAATGAAAATATTTGTTTTAAGCGAAAAATTTATTAAATTTAAGTAACAAAATATTCTAAATATGCTTAAAACTTCCAAATCCCAGAAGAGATTTAAAGTAAGAGTAAAAGTTGCTCCTAAGAGAGTACAAAAAAGACGTTGATTTTTGGTGAGATAACCTCCCCGGAAGTCAATTTTTTCTTTTGTAGAAAGCTTTTTACCTCAATAGATCTTTACCTCCTTAAGAGCACAAATTTTAAGGAATGGTCGATTAACCCTACTTGCTTTGGAACCCAATAATTCCAGGTGAGGATTTGTCACCAAAAAACAGATTATTTTTTCTCTGAGGATTTTTCTAAAAATTCGATATTTCTTTTCAGACCAGCAAATTTTGTTCTTTTTACAGGAGATTTTCTGAAGATTTCGGAGAATAATTCCTGAGTAAGTTCCTTCCACTCTCCTTTTTTAAAACTTTTCAACGCTTCATTCGGCTGAAATCTACTTTGCTTATTGGGAGCCGAAAACCTATTCCACGGACAAACATCCTGACATACATCACAGCCAAACATCCAGTCATCCATCTTATCCTTAAAATAGTCCGGAATTTCATTCTTTAATTCTATGGTTGCGTATGAAATACATTTGCTTCCATCAATAATTTTTTCAGAAACAATAGCATTGGTAGGACAGGCATCAATACATTTTCTACAGGTTCCGCAATGATCGGTAACAGGATGATCCGGAATCAGTTCCAGATCACAGATAATTTCTGCTAAAAAATAAAAAGAACCGTTTTGCTTGGTGATTAAATTCGCATTTTTCCCCACCCATCCAATTCCTGATTTTTTTGCCCAGCTTCTTTCTAAAACCGGAGCAGAATCTACAAAAACACGAAAGCCGAATTCTCCAATTTCCTCCTGCAGTTCAACCACCATCTCACGAAGAATCTCCTTAATGACTTCATGATAATCTTCTGCATAAGCATATTTTGAGATTTTGAAATTTTCTAATGCCGAAATCTTCTCTTCAGGAAAATAATTATAGGAAAGCGAAATCACAGATTTTGAACCTTCTACCAATAATCTCGGGTCTAATCTCTTGTCAAAATAATTTTCCATGTACTTCATTTCTCCATGAAAATCATTTTTCAGCCATTTTTCCAAATGAGGTGCATCTTCCTCCAAAAAATCTGCTTTAGAAATTCCACAATCCTGAAATCCAAAACTTTTTGCTTTGGCTTTAATGAGCTGTGAATATTTTTCGGCAGTTGAATTCATAATTTCGCATTGCAAAACTAAGATTATTTTATAAATTTGTTTAGACTTTGGATGATTGTACAAAGGTATGCATCTTTACAAACATCCATTTTATATTTTTTAACTCTAAAATATTAGTTATTATGTCTTTAGCAGAAGTAATAAAATCAGGAAATTATGAATTAATCGACGTTCGTGAACCTATGGAATTGGAAATGGACGGAAATATAGACGGTGCAAAAAACATTCCTTTGGGAGAGGTGGAAGACAGACAGGATGAAATTTTGTCTATCGAAAAACCTGTTGTAATCTTCTGCAGAAGCGGAAACAGAAGTGGAAAAGCATTAGAATATTTAAATTCTCAGGGTTTAAAAGACGGCTACAACGGTGGCGGTTGGGCAGACCTGAAAGCAACGATTAAAGCAAATCAAGGAACTTTTTAAAGTTCCTTTTTTTATACAATTTAATGATGGATTTAAAAGAGATATTTTCGGAAAGCTGTTTACTATTTACTCAAGATCAACATCTTATTGAAAAGCTATGGTCTGAGATTGAGAAAAACTATTCTCAAAAAAGCAGGCATTATCATAATCTTGAGCACCTGAAAAGTATGTTTTCTGAGCTTGATGCCATAAAGAATAGTATTTCAAATTATTTACATATATCATTTTCTGTTTTTTATCATGATATTATTTATGATGCTTCTTCAAAATCGAATGAGGAAAAAAGCGCTGATTTTGCAAAAGAGAGACTTCAACAATTAGATCTTAATCCTTCTGATATTGCTGAAATTGAGCATCAAATCTTAGCCACCAAAGTTCATCAGAATTCTGACTTCCAAGACATAAACTATCTTTTGGATGCTGATCTTTCTATTCTTGGAAAAGAGTTGGAAACGTATATTGATTACACTAAAAAGATCCGAAAAGAATATTCTATTTATCCAGATTTACTTTATAAACCGGGAAGAAAAAAGGTTTTAAAACATTTTTTAGCGATGGAAAACATCTTCAAAACGAATTATTTCAGGGAAAAATATGAAGAACAGGCAAAAAGAAATATTCAATGGGAAATTGATAATTTATAATTCTGTTAATTTATAACTACCCCGTCAAAAATTCTTTCAGAACTTTTGCCACCCCTTCAAAGAAGGGAAATCTTCGCACTGGAAAAATTTCTGATTAGTGATTAATGATTTCGTCAATAAATTCAATTGCTTTGTTCAAAACCACTTCCGGAGCTTCTTTATGTGGAGTATGTCCAATATTAGGAATAATGAATTTTTCCGTGCTTCCGCTTACCTGGGAAATCGTTTTTTCAACCTGATCCAATGTTCCGTATTCATCAGCTTCTCCTTGAATAAAAAGTAACGGACTTTTAATATCTTTCAGCAAATACTCTATGTTCCAGCTTCTGAATCTGTCACTCAGCCAGATTTCCGTCCATGCTTTGATTATCATTTCGACTTTATCACCGTGATATTTTTGTAAACGTTCCGGAAGATTGGTCGTTTGATAAGCTTCTAAAGCATCTTTCACTCCTTTTACGGTTACCTCTTCCACAAAAATATGTCCGGCTTCACATAGGGTCGCTTTTATTTTTTCGGGGTATTTTGAGGCTGTAATCAATGCTATTGTCCCTCCATCACTATGACCGAAAAGAATAACATCATTTAGATTTAATTCATTTAAAATATCATTCAGAAGATCTGCTTCCGTTTCCATGTAGTTGTTTTCTCTTTCGTGAGTAGGCATCGGAAAAGATTTTCCGTATCCTAAACGGTCATACACGAGAACGTTACATTGAGTAGCCTCGGATAATTTTAAAGGAAAATCCCTCCAAAGTTGTGCAGATCCTAAAGAATCGTGTAAAAAAACAATTGCAGGTCTCTTCTCAAATGAATTTTGATATTCTATATAAAGTTTTTTACCGTTTACCTCAATTATTTTCCCTTCCATTTTTAGAAACTTTAAATTTTATTTTAACCATTAAGGAGAATTAAATTTTTAAGCAGAGTTAAGTTTTTTAAACACTGAGCCAATCTTAATATTCTACACCTCTTAAAGGATCTTAATGGCTACCACTTTTATGCCTTTTGCTATTTAAAAACCAGCCACTTTTACCAACTTGGATTGTTTGCCTGTTCAAATTCTTTTAATAAGTTTCTAAATACAGCATCTACAGGAAGAATATCATCAATTAAAGCAGAAACCTGCCCGATTTCCAGTTCGCCTTCTTCCATATCGCCTTCGAACATTCCTTTTTTAGCTCTTGCACGACCTAAAGAAGCGATCAGGGAGTCTTTATTTCTTCCTACATTATAAATATCCTCCAACTCATTAAAGAACTTATTTTTAACCATTCTTACAGGTGCTAATTCTTTTAATGTTAGATGGGTATCTCCTTCCTGAAGCTCGGTAATTTTATGTTTCCAATTGTCGTGAGCACTGGCTTCAACTGTTGCGGCAAAACGAGAACCAATCTGAACTCCGTCTGCACCTAAAATCATGGCAGCCTTCATCTGAGAACCTAAAGCAATTCCTCCGGCAGCAATCAACGGTTTTGAAATATGTTTTCTTACATTGGGAATTAAGCAAAACGTTGTCGTTTCATCTCTTCCGTTGTGACCTCCTGCTTCAAATCCTTCGGCAACTACTGCATCTACCCCTGCGTCTTCACATTTCATGGCAAATTTTGTAGATGAAACTACGTGAGCTACTTTTAACCCTTCTTTCTGAAGTGTTTCTGTATAGGTTTTCGGATTTCCTGCTGAAGTAAAAACGATTTTTACGCCTTCTTCCAATATAATCTGAATCACTTCATCCAAATTCGGATACAACATAGGAACGTTTACACCAAAAGGTTTATCCGTAGCCTGCTTGCATTTTTGAATGTTTTCTCTTAAAATATCCGGATACATACTTCCTGCTCCGATTAATCCTAAACCTCCGCAATTAGAAACGGCAGAAGCCAATCTCCAACCGGAATGCCAAATCATTCCTGCCTGAATAATAGGATGCTGAATATTAAAGAGTTGTGTAATTCTATTTTGACCTTGCTGCATATCGTGAAGTTTTCTAGCTGAATTGAAATCTATAAAATTGCTCATCGTGTAAAAATACTAAAAACAAGGCTTTTGCAAAGTATTTCAGCACTTTTTTACAGAAAAAAACCTTCAGATTGTTCTGAAGGTTTTTTATTTATTTTTTAAGAGATTCTTTTTTCCAGTTTCCTTTAAAACTACAAGAATCGTAGCGGCCATCTATTGAAATAAAAGTTGTCGGTAATTTGGAGTTGACAAACTTTTCGATCATTTCATTTTTCTTTTTATTAAGAGCCATCTGCTTTATTCTGTCGTAGTCAGTTTCTAAAGTAATCTTATGAGTAGGAATTTCATCGTCGATTTTAATGATTTTCACTACTTTTCTTTTGTTTTCTGCATCTTCAAAAGCTGTAGTAATATCTCCTTTTTTAAGACCTGCCATTTCGTAAGTAATTGTTCCCGGAATACTTTCTCTTTCAATTTTACTTGAACCGTCTGCTCCCGGAACTAATCCTCCGTTGAATTTAGTTCTCTTATCATCTGAAAACTTGAACGCTGCATCTTTAAAACTAATTTTACCGTCTGTAATAAGTGTTCTGATACTGTCTAACTTCTTTTTAGCAGTATTTACTTCATCGTCTGTAGGAGTAGCCATCAATAAAATATGTCTCGCCTCGTACATTTTTCCTGATTTTTTCACCAATTGGATAAGATGGTAACCAAATTCAGATTCTACCGGATCCGAGATCTCGCCTTCCTGCAGGTTTAATGCTGCTGCTTCGAAAGGCTTCACCATTTGACCTTTGTAGATATTTTTCATCAATCCTCCATTCGCCGCAGAACCCGGATCTTCAGAATAAATTCTAGCCTGGCTTTCAAAGCTTTCTCCTCCAAGGATATCTTGTTTTACTTTTTTAAGTCTATTGATTAATTCCTCTTTATGAGCTTCTGTCAATTTAGGATACATCATGATTTGCCCTAAAGATACTTCGTCTTTAATTTCTGGCAACTGCATTTTGTACATATTATAAAAATCTGTCACCTCATTTGGAGTAACATCAGCTTTCTCTGTAATTCTCTGATATTTAGCTTGTCCGTAATACTGATCGGTATCTATTTTCTCGATCGTATTTTTCATCTCATAAGCATTTCTGAACTTATAAGCAGCTAACATCGTTTTCTCGTCCGGAAACTGAGACAATAACTGCTGATATTTTGCATTTGCACCTTCTTTTAAAGCTGCAGAACGGTTATCAATCAATGTATCTCTTTTAGCTTCGTATACTAAAAGTTTATTATTAATTAAGTTCTCCAAAAACTCACATTTATCTACGCTGGCAATTCCCTGTTGCTTTCCATAATTCATTTGCTCTTCTACATCAGATTCCAAAACGATCTCATCTCCAATTACCGCTGCAATACCGTCTATTAACTGACCCTTCTTAAGTTGAGCTGTTACATTTGTAGAAAACATCAGCACGAAAATCCCAAAAAGAAAAGTGATTTTTAGTTTATTTATCATTTTACTATTTTAAACAAGTTGCAAATTTAGAATTCTTAATCAATTAGACTAAATTTTTTATTATAAATATTTCTTAAAAAGCTTTATTTATTGTAGTTCAACATCAAAAGTTGTTAATTCTTTGAACTGTCTCAATCTGCTGAACATATCAGCTTCTTTTACTTCCTGAATTCTTTCTGTTCCGAATTTCTCAACGGTAAATGATGCCATTGCAGATCCTACGATTAATGCAGACTTCATTGTTTCAAAATCAATTTTATCTTTTTTAGCAAGATAAGCTGCAAAACCTCCCGCAAAAGTATCTCCGGCTCCTGTTGGATCGAAAACTTCTTCTAACGGTAACGCAGGAATTGCAAACACATTGTTATCATGGAAAAGTAAAGCACCGTGCTCTCCCTTTTTAATGATCACATATTTTGGACCCATTGCATGGATTTTTTTAGCGGCTTTCACCAAAGAATATTCTCCTGAAAGTTGTCTTGCTTCTTCATCGTTAATGGTAATTACGTCAGTTTTAGCAATCATATCCATCAAAATATCCCAAGCGGTATCCATCCAGAAATTCATTGTATCAAGAATTACCAGTTTCGGGCGCTTGTTCATTTTTTCAAGAACAGACAGCTGAACTCCCGGGTGAAGGTTTCCTAATAATAAAATCTCAGCATCCTGCATAGAATCAGGAATTTTTGGGTCAAAGTTCTCTAATACATTTACTTCAGTAGCTAAAGTGTCTCTTGTATTTAAATCATTATGATATTTTCCTGCCCAGAAGAATGTTTTTCCTTCTTTTACGATTTCAAGTCCTTCGATATTTACATCTCTGTCTGTAAACATATCAAGATATTCCTGAGGAAAATCTCCTCCTACTACAGAAACGATTCCGGATTTCACTCCTAAAATAGAAGATGTGATTCCGATATAAGTGGCTGCACCTCCTAATATTTTATCTGTTTTACCAAATGGTGTTTCAATTGCATCAAATGCAACACTTCCTACAACTAAAAGTTTCATATATGTTTTAATGTAAATTTTAAGAATTTTAATTTTTCCATTCAAATGTATCCAGCAAATGCTTCATATCCTGTTTGATATAGTTTACAGCCGGAGCTAATGAATCTGGTTTTGGTCTTGTATTGAAATAAAGATATCCCGTCACAAAGTGTTTTGTACTGTCAGTAACATAGAATTGAAGGTTAGAAGCACTCTGCCCTTTTAATTCATAGAAATTTCCAAACACTTTTCTTTCAGGGTACTCAAATGATTTTGTATCGATTGAACTTGCTTTAATGGTATGTTCATACACCATTTTTTCTGTTTCTTTCAGATGGTCTGCAAAATCATTTTTAATTGGGAAATAGGTGATGAATACCTTAGCTTTCATCTTAGGATAGTTCAGGTAATACCAACATGGCCTTTTAGCATCAGTAATTTTAGCAAAATCCGAATATTCAAAAGTATAGTTACAGTTGTTCTCAAATTTCTGGTATTTTGGAGCAGGATACTCCAAACGAAGTTCTCCATACGGTTTAGGAACAGAGTCTTTTCCGCAAGACACTAAAACTAAGGCTATAAAAATAAAAATGATGTTTTTAATCATTTTGCAAAAGTACAAATTAGATTTCAGATTTTGAAAGACAAATTTCAGTCTTTCAGTGAGTTTTGAATATAGTTTTCCAAAGGTTTTGGAAACGACTTTTCGTGAAAGTTTTCAAAGTCAGAAATTATATACTGATTTGAGTCTTTCAGAACCTTCCAAACGGAGGCTGAAATCACTTCTACATCAAAAATTTCTATTGATAAATTCTTATGAGTCAGCTTATGATTAATGGTTTTTGCACTTTTGACAAACGGCTCAAGCTCCACAGAAATTTCCGGTAAAAATTCAAAAAGTTTTTTCCAGATAAAATCATCTTTTCTTTGCTGAATTAAAAACTGACCGTCTCTGTGAACAAAATAGTAGGTTAACTGAAGATTCTCTGCCTTCACTTTTTTAGTTTTAACAGGAAAAGAAGAGATTTTATCTAAAGAAAAAGCGATACAGTTCTTATCTATCGGACATTCTCCACAAAGAGGATTTTTAGGTTTGCAGATTTCTGAGCCCAAATCCATCATGGCCTGATTGAAGTCTCCAACATTTTCAGGCAGGATCAAAGCTGCAAGCTCGGAAAAGTAATTGAAGGCTCTGGAATTGGAAATATCAAAATCATCTGCAAAGAAACGACTCAGCACACGATAAAAATTACCATCAACAGCAGGCATTTTTCCGTTAAAACAAATACTTGAAACAGCTGCAGCAGTATACTTCCCCACTCCTTTCAGTTTTAAGATCTCCTCATATTCGAAAGGAAAAGAGCCTTGATAATCCGTCATAATCTGCTTTGCAGCTTTATGAATATTTATCGCTCTTGAATAATATCCCAATCCTTTCCAATGCAATAAAACCTCATCTTCATCAGCTTCTGCCAATGTTTTTACATCCGGAAATCTTTTGATAAAGTTATTGTAATGGTTTAATCCCTGATTAATTCTGGTTTGCTGAAAAACAATTTCACAGATCCAGATTTTATAAGGGTCTGTTGTTTGCCTGAAAGGTAAATCGCGTGCGTTTTTTTTGTACCAGCTAAGAAGTGCATTACCTATATGCTGAAAGTCTGAACTGTTGCTATTCTTTTCCAAAAATCCTGCTCATTTTTATGATGGCAAAGATACTTTATTTTTTGACTTCAAAAGCGGAAGCACCTTTTACCCATTGGTATTTAAGGTGTTTTTCTTCTGCAATAAAGCGAAATCCTTCGAGTTTTTTCAGATAGACATATACTGATGAATCTTTTTTAAAGGTTAATTTTTGATTGGACAAAAACTGAAGAGGATAAGTAATGACCGAATCTCGTGTTGTTTTTAATACATTCCCGGAATCAACTTTATAAATAAAAATAGGCTTTCCGCGACCGGAAAAGCTGTCTTCGAGTTTGATTTTTGAAGTTGAAATCACTATTTCGCTGGCCTCAAAGCATTCTTCTTCATTCATTACATAAGCCTTACCCTCTTCTCTTTCACCAGCAAAAAGATCAATTTTATGTTCTATTTGTGGTTGTTTTTCTTCACAACTTATGGCGAATATTATGAAAAACATTGATAAAAAGATCATCCTTTTCACTTTCATATTCATTAATTTTGGTGGTTTGATATAGAAAAACCGATGTTTGAATAGCATCGGTTTTTCATGAATTATTAAGTGTGTTGTATTATTCTTGTGAATATTCAGCATCCCATTCGTTTCCATCATCTCCTTTGTGTCCGTCTAGTTTAATAACGAAACTTTTTGTTGGGAAATAAGGTGTTAAACGAATATCTAACCAAACTCTGTCTTTGTTTACTTTATCTTGTTCAAAACGAACAATTTTAAATTTCTCAATTAATTTATCCGGTCCTTTAATATTGTCAAGGAAATTTACAATTTGTCTTCTTAGATCATCTTCGTTTCTTGCATTCCAGTTTTCAAAGGCTCTTCTGTTTAAGAAATCCAATAAAACTTTAGTTACATAATCGAATACACGAACCACCGAATACGTCTGAAGCCCGATATTGTCTCCTGTAAATAATGTTTTTGCCGAGAAAGCCATGATTTTACCATATTCATTCACCATAGGAACCAATCCCATTTTTTCCAACTGAGAAATTTCGCTTTTCTTCAATTCGAATTTTACAGCATCTACTTCGTTGATGTTACCATGCTTTTTACCTGCAGCTACCTGAGACATCAATGTTTTATGAATTTTTCCTGCTAATGAAGTGGAAGGTGGAAGTTCTACATTTTCTTCTTCTCCTACTTCTTCTGCTTTCCCTCTTCCAACAAGCCAGTTACACGTCATAATCACATTACTTCTGTGTAATTCGCCTCCGGTAAGGTTCGCAGAATGGAATAAGTCTACCACATCATCCGGTTTGTCAAGGTTTGCAAAGTCCGTAACCATCATTACTTTGTTCTCGTTACAGATTTTCGCCCATTTTTCAATGACTTTGTTCGATCCTAAGTAACCGGGAATCGCCAAAATCGAATAGTTATCTCTAAGGTCTAAACGGTCGTAATAGTTCTTGAATTCTTCTGCAATAGCATCAATATACAAAGGATTATCCAAGTCCGAAACCTGATCTAAACTTGCATTTACAATGCTTACATTATCTACTTTATCAAGCTCTGTATTCTTATAAAACTGAGCTACCGTTCTGTAATTGGTTTCCAATAGTCGAACTGCATCTAATGTATTTTTCAGATTAGTTTTTAAGCTTTGATCTGCCTGTTGTGCTTTATTTTTGCAGGTATCTGCCATTTTATCTGCAGATTCGTTACCTTCCAAAAGGTTTACCCAAAGGTTGATCTTTTGAAGCAATTCTTTTCTTTCGTCTCCTTTGTTGTTATCGTTAAGGAAGATTTCTTTCCTAGCTTTTCTGGTAGGGTTCATGTTGGCGATGCCATCTACAACAGATTCAACAAAACCGAAACCTCCTATTTTATTCAGTTCGGCAAGAGGATTACCTTTCGGTTGTCCTGAGTGTTGCTGCTGCCCTTGTTGTTGGCTTTCAGCTGCCTGTAATTTACTATCCATGATGTAATTGTAAAGTCTTTAAAATTATTTTTCAAGTTCTTGTGCCACTTCTTTCAACACTTCCACAAAAGCAGTTCTTGTCTGCTCATTTTCTAACATATTACGCAGAATTTTGTTCGTTTTCAGCTGACGAACGATTTTATTATATTGCTCCTGCTCCATGCTAAGCTGCTGCAAATAATCTGATTTCTGAGTAAGGTTTTTGGGAGTGAAATCCGCAAGATTTTGAAAACGGAATTCTTCTTCTACTACATTGCCATTCTCTGTTTCATGCTGTACGTTTACAGAAGGCTGAAAATGTTTGAAGACATCATCCACGGTTTTTAATCCTGTTACAATTTCAGGGGTATAAGATTCGTCGGTTGTAAGCTGGCTTACTATCAGTGATTTATTTTCCTGTATTTCCTGAATAGCTTCATTAGCGTCTACTTTGACCTCGTTTCCGCCAACACCATAATTAAACATTGCCATATTATTAATATTTTGAGATTTTATGCTTGGGTGTGAATTGGTTTTATCTGAATCGAACAAGTGCCCAATCCAATGTTTAAATTTATAAAAAAACTGTAACATACAAAATTTTGTTAAGATTTTTTCTTGAAATATTTAATAACGTTCATAAATAAGTATCTTATTATTACCACTTTACAAAGTCACTAAACTATGAAAAATAAACAAAAAACGCATCATTTCTGATGCGTTTTTCTTTCTAACAATTGATTGGTTATATTACCAAATTTTTATTCTATCCTGAGGAGCTTTATACATTTTGTCTCCAGGTTTTATATCAAAAGCTTTGATAAATGCATCCTGATTCACCAACGGACCAAATGCTCTGAAAATTCCAGGAGAGTGAGGATCTGTCTTTACCTGATTCACCATATACTGCTCCGTTGCTTTGGTTCTCCAAACAGTCGCCCAGCTCATAAAGAATCTCTGATCTTGTGTAAAACCACTGATTAATCCCGGATTTCCTTTGTCTTTAAGATACATCTGAAGTGCATCATAAGCAACAGCAACACCGCCTAAATCACCGATATTTTCTCCACTTGTGAATTTTCCGTTTACAAAGCTTCCTTTTACTGGTTCATAGCCATTGTATTGTGCTGCTAACTGCCCCACTTTTGTATCAAAGTTTTTACGATCTGCATCTGTCCACCAATTATTTAAATTACCATCACCGTCGAATCTTGAACCGCTATCGTCAAATCCGTGAGAAATTTCGTGACCGATAACTGCACCGATTCCACCAAAATTAACGGCAGCATCAGCTTTTGGATTGTAGAAAGGAGGCTGAAGAATTGCAGCAGGGAAAACGATTTCGTTGTTTGAACCGTTATAATATGCATTTACCGTTTGCGGAGTCATTCCCCATTCTGTTTTGTCAACAGGCTTTCCTACTTTGTCCAAGTTTTTTTGATATTGCCAAGCCGAAACATTCTGTAGGTTCGAATATAAAGTTGCACCTGATTTTGGAGACTCTACTTTTAATTGTGTATAATCTTTCCATTTGTCAGGATACGCAATTTTCACGGTGAATTTTGATAGTTTTTCCTGAGCTTTGACTTTGGTTTCAGGAGACATCCAATCCATATCGTTGATATGCTGTTTGAATGATTTTAGTAAGTAATCAATATAGGTCTCCATCTGAGCTTTTGCTTCAGGAGTGAAATATTTTTCAACGTATAATTTCCCGAACGCTTCACCAAGAACACCATTCACAAGAGAAAGACCTCTTTTGTTCATCGGACGCTGCTCTTTTTGCCCCTGAAGATATTTAGAATAGAAATCAAATCTGATCTGCTCTAAGTTTTCATCCAGATTGCTTGCATTACCATTAATTAAATGATATTTCAGATAGTCTTTCAATAATGGAAGGTTCTTTTGAGTAAGGAACGAATCCATATTTTGGTAATATTTCAGTTCACCAACGATTACTTTATCTGTTTTAACACCTGCTTCTGTAAGATATTTAGCAAGGTTAACATTTTTCACCAAAGCAGGCAATTCTGATACATTTTTAGGATTATATCTTAAATTGGCATCTCTGTTTTGCTCAAGCGTCAATAAATAATTTGCCAGTTGTTTTTCAAAATCCACTACATTTTTTGCTGCAGCAGAAGAGTTTTTATATCCTAAAACTCCAAACAGTTTTCCAACATAAGTTTGGTATTCTGCTAAAGTTTTAGTGTTGGCTTCATTTACTTTTTGATAATAATCTCTTCCCAATCCTAGATCCGGACCACCAAGATATACTGCATTCATATTAGAATTCTTCATATCTGCGCTCACTCTCCATCCGTAGAAGGAATTGTCACCTAATTTAGTCGCTTCCAATAGATACTTCTGAAGATCATTCAAGTTTTTGATCGCATCGATTTTTGCCAGATCTCCTTTAATTGGAGCCAAACCTTCTGCATTTCTTTTAGCCGTATCCATAAAAGAAGCATACAGATTCTGAATTTTCTGTCCTTCAGAACCTGCCGTATAATTCTCTGATAAAATTTTGTTTAAAATATCCAAAGAAGCATCATCTACATTTTCTCTTAAGGCATTGAAAGATCCCCAGCTTGCTTTATCGGAAGGAATCTGAGTCGTTTTCACCCAGTTTCCGTTTACATAGCTAAAAAAGTCATCTTGCGGGCGAACACTCTTATCCATATAAGATAAATTAATTCCCTCCTCTTTCACTTCCTCTTTTTTCACCTGTTCTACTACAACGTCTTTCATCGTTTCCGGTTTTTGAGTTTCAGCAGTTTTTGTCGTACCACACGAATTTAAAAATACCAAACCTGAAAAGGCAAGTATTCCAATATTTAGCTTTTTCATTAAAGATTGTTTTTTGATTTTACACAAACTTATCAAATATACGAATAGTTTGTTAATGATAATTTAATAATTGAGATGCTTCGACTTCGCTCAGCATGACATTTCTAATACTAACAGTTTATTTTAACAGCATATTTTAGCGGTGTTATACTGAACTTACCGAAGCATCTCTAATATTATTAAAACAAAAAAACCGCTCATTTCTGAACGGTTTATTATTTTTTGGTAATGATTACCAGATTTTAATTCTGTCTGTAGGAGTTTTGTATAATTTATCTCCTTGCTTCACATCAAATGCTTTATAGAACGCATCAACGTTGATTAGCGGACCGAAACTTCTGAAATATCCAGGAGAGTGCGGATCTGTTTTCACCTGGTTGATCATGTATTTTTCACTTGACAATGTTCTCCAAACTGTTGCCCAGCTTAGGAAGAATCTTTGATCTTGTGTATAACCACTGATTGAACCTGGATTTCCTTTATCTTTCAAATACATTTGAAGCGCATCGTAAGCGATGTTTACACCACCTAAATCAGCAATGTTTTCTCCGTTTGTAAATGTTCCGTTTACGAAAGTTCCTTTTACCGGCTCATATTTGTCATACTGAGCAGCAAGAGCTTTTGTTGCTTTTTCGAAGTTGGCTTTGTCTTCCGGAGTCCACCAGTCTACCAAATTACCTTCTGCGTCGAACTGTGCTCCTGAATCATCAAACCCGTGGCTCATTTCGTGACCGATAACTGCACCGATTCCACCGAAGTTAACAGCAGCATCTGCTTTAGGATTGAAGAAAGGTGGCTGAAGGATTGCAGCAGGGAATACGATTTCGTTGTTTACCGGATTGTAGTAAGCATTTACAGTTTGTGGAGTCATTCCCCATTCTGTTTTATCTACAGCTTTTCCGATTTTTGCTAAATCTTTGTTATACTGCCATTCTCCGATATTCTGAAGGTTGCTGTATAAGCTTCCACCTTTAGCTTCAGAAACGATATTCAATTTAGAATAATCTTTCCATTTGTCAGGATAAGCAACTTTTACGGTAAACTTGTTCAGTTTTTCCATTGCTTTTACTTTCGTAGTTGAAGACATCCATGTTAAACCATTGATGTGAACTGCAAAACTTTTCTTTAAATAGTCGATCAACTCTACCATTTGAGCTTTAGCTTCAGCAGGGAAATATTTTTCAACATATAATTTTCCAAAAGCTTCTCCTAAAGTTCCGTTGATTAATTCGAAACCTCTCTTGTTTAAAGCTCTTTGTTCTTGCTGACCTCTTAGATATTTACCATAGAAAGCAAATTTCATGTCACCCAATTTCTCACTTAAATAAGATGAGCTTCCGTGAATCATGTGGAACTTCAAATAATCTTTAATCACAGGAAGGTTTTGAGCATTCACTAACTTGTCAAAATCTTTATAGAAACCGATTTCACCGATAATTACCTTATCTGTATTTACTCCAACTTTTTTAAGGTAAGCCGGAAGATCAACTCCTTTTACCAACGCTGAAAGTTCAGCCATTGTTCTTGGGTTGTACTGAAGCGTATTATCACGGCTCTGCTCGTTAGTAAGGTAAGTTTTTGCCAAACTTTTTTCGTAATCTACGATACCTTTTGCAGCTGCATCAGCATTTTTGTACCCTAATTCTTTTAACATAGAAGCTACATACTTTGTATATTCTGCAATAGCTTCTGTATTTTTTTCGTTTACTTTCTGGTAATAATCTCTTCCTAAACCAAGAGACGGATTACCCAAATAAACCGCATTCATTTTAGAATCTTTTAAATCTGCATCAATTCCCCATCCGTATAGAGTATTTTCACCTTCTTTCGTTACAGAAGTCAGATAATTCTGAAGATCTGTAAGGTTTTTAATAGCATCGATTTTGTTGATGTTTGCTTGAATAGGCTTAATTCCGTCTGCATTTCTCTTCTGCATATTCATGTACGTTGCGTACAAATCCTGAATTTTTTTCCCTTCGCTTCCGTCAGCAAATTTATCCTTCAAAAGAGAGTTCAAAATCGTCATCGAGTTATTGTCTGTATCATCAGCCAATTTGTTGAAACTTCCCCAAGTTGGTTTATCTGAAGGAATTTTGGCAGTTTTCATCCAAGTTCCGCTCACATAGTTATAAAAATCATCTTGTGGACGAACTGATTTATCCATCAAGCTAAGGTCTAAACCTTTATCTGTTCCGGCTACAGCCGCTTTGGTAGCTTGAGCATTCACTGTTTGTGAACCAATTCCTGCTAATAAAGCCAAAGAAAGTGTTAATTTTTTCATTTCTAATTACAATTTAACAATATGTATGTTTTTTTTTCAATTTGTTACTAAGAATTTTTGTTTTTCAAAAAAACTCATTAACCATTGGTTTTCTTTCGTTTACTTCTTAATTTTTTATTCAGAAATTAAAAATCCCACCAAATCCTGAACAATTTTCTGTGAAACAAAGTTCATAAAATCCAATCGATCAAGATGTGGCATATAAAGTTTTGAAGTTCTTTCTTTATCACCCATTCGGATGGTGTAAAAAACAGTTCCGATGTCTTTTCCGTCCTCTCCTTTTCCGGGCCCTGCGACACCTGTTGTTGACAAAGAAACATCAGTTCCAAATAATTTTTGACAACCTTCCGCCATTTCCGCAGCAACCTGCTCGCTTACCACAGTAAATTCATCTACCGTTTCTTTTTTAACTTTTAAAATTTCAATTTTCTTTTCTGTTGCATAGGCTACCATTCCGCCAAAATAATATGCCGAACTTCCTGAAACCGACGTTATCATTTTTGCCAGCTCACCTCCTGTACAACTTTCTGCTGTAGAAATGGTGAGTTTTCTCTCGGTTAAAATCTCTGCAAGAATTTTTTCGATTTTATCTTCGGAAACAGCAATTACATTATCTTTAACCAAAGGCAATAGTTTCTGAATTTCTTCTTCCAGTTGCTGTTGCAGCAGAGCTTCATTTTCTCCCATCGCCGTAAGTCTCAGCTTTACGCGAGTTCCAACCGGAAGGTAGGATAAAGCTAAATTTTCTGGTAAAGCCAGTTCCCAATCTTCTATGGTATCAGCCAAAATGCTTTCTGGAATCCCAACAACGGAGACAATTCTTGTAGAAATATAATTCAGGCTAAATTTTTCCTGTAAAAAAGGAACAATCTGATCTTTAATCAATGGTTTTACTTCGTAAGGAACTCCGGGTAAACTGAACAATAATTTCCCCTCCTGTTCCATCATCATACAAGGTGCCGTTCCGAAATGATTTTGAAAAACTGTCGATTTTGTAGGGACAAAAGCCTGCTCGCGGTTTCTTTCCAGAATTTCCAGGCGACCGCGTTTTTCCATGTAGTTTTTAAGATGATTAAAAGTCACCTCATCCAAGGCAATTTCATCATCAAAAAACTCGGCAATCGCTTTCTTGGTTTTATCATCTCTTGTTGGTCCTAAACCTCCTGTTGTGATAATTAAATCTCCTATTTCAAAAGCTGATTGAATGGTCTGTTTAATGGTTTCTATTTCATCTGAAATCGTGAAAATCTGTGAAACTTTAATTCCTATGTTCTTAAGTTCAGTAGCAATGAAGTTAGAATTGGTATCAATCGTATTTCCTGAGAGAATTTCGTCACCAATTGTGATCAGAACAGCATTTTCCATATATTATTTTTCGAAAAAAATTCGTTTACAAATGACGGAAAATTCTGATTGACGGGCAATATAAATTGATTTTTTCTATTTTTGGTAAATATTGTTTAAAACTATAATTGGTTATGTCTAAATATGATGATGCTTCATGGCATTATGGTGGTGATTTTCCTGAAGGTCTTCCTGAGAAAAACAGTGCAACACACACCGGAATGTTTCTGAACTGGTGTATTCACAATGATTTAATTTCCGAAGAGCTGAAAGAAGATGCCCATGAAGAAATAGAAAAATTAAAAAGAAGAGAAATTACAGGTGCAGAGTTCGTGATAGAAGCCATGGACGGAAAATTTTCCGAGTATGATCTAAATGATCTTGGAAATCAATTTGCTAAAGATTATTATGCAGATGATACGGATTTCGGGAACAGGTTCAGCTCATTTGCGGATGATTACATTAATCTGTTTGATGCAAAAGCTGAGGAAAACGATTATGAGTATGAGACTTTTTATCATATTGAAGATACGTACGAAAACTATGATCTCATGAAACAGATGATTGCTCATCGTTTTGAGGAATGGAAAGAGTATAAAACTCTGAATTAAATGCTAGTCTGTCATTCTGAAAGAAGCGAAGCGTATTGAAGAATCTCTGTAATTGAAACAGATTCTTCACTTCATTTTATTTCGCTCAGAATGACAAAATGTATGAATTGATTTGTTTTTACAGTCTCATGAAACTACCCCGTCTTTTTGCTTTCGCAAAAATCCACCCCTTCAGAGAAGGGGAATTTTTTATAATGATTAAGTATGCTTTACCCAGATTAATTCGTCAGTATTATAACCAATTTTTTTAGCTTTTTCTAAGAATCTTTGTCGGATACTTTCAGGAATATCTTTTACTCTGGAGAGAATCCAGAGGTATTTTAGACTGTTTCCGGCAACTAAAGCATATTGATAGTTTTCATCAATATCAATAACATTATAGCCGGCCCAAATTGGCTTAAAAAATGAGACTTTCAATCGGGCTTCATTTTTATCTTTCACAAATTTTGCTTCTCCTATAGATTCTTTCCATTCTTTTTTAACGTAATTGTACCCTTTATTATCTACACGAATGGTTCCGTTTGGATTTTGAGAATAAATTGCCGTCACATTATCCATATCTTTCTCGAATTTGTAATCGAAACGGGCAATTTCATACCATTTTCCGAGGTATCTATCTGCATTAAAGTTTTTCACGGCAGTCGCTCCTTTAGGAATTCCTACGGAACATGATTTAAATATCATAAAGCCCAAAATACCTATAGAAACCGGAATGGCAATTTTTTGAAGAGTTTTCATAATACAATATTTGTGTGGGTTATCATGAAAAGTCCAAAAATGATGCCTTACGAATTTTAATTGAATGACTTTTATTTTTAACGCAAAGGCGCAAAGATGTTTTTAATTATTAATCGTTTTGAGTCGCAAAGGCGTTTCACTTAACTGAGATTCCAAGGAAAAAAGTTGAAAAAAATTATGAAAAAACTTTCAGAAAATTATCTTTAAAACTTCCCGAAACTTCAATTTCGGTTTCGTCTGAAAGTGTTGCAGTTCCGCTTTTATGATACGATTTTACAAAACTGGTATTAATGATATGCGAACGATGCACTCTCACAAAAGGGTTTTCCAGCAAATCATCGAAATGTTTTAAAAATCGACAGACCATTTTCTTCGAACCGTCTGTCAGATAAACCTGTGTGAAGTTTCCATCTGCCTGAAGCCTGACAATATCTTCGGTTTTCACCACATCAAAACCCTGTAAGGTTGGAAGTATAAGTTGCTGCTTTTCGGGTTTTAATTTTAAATTTTCGAGAAGAATTTTATTTCTATTGAGTTCTTCTTTACTTTCCAGACTTTCGGCCACTTTATTTACTGCTACAATTAATTCCTGAATGTCGATAGGCTTCAGAATATAATAGCTCGCAGATTTATTCAAAGCCTGTAAAGAATATTGTGAAAACGCCGTAATGAAAATGGTTTCATAAGAAAATTCCTTCGTCGCTTCCAATACATCAAAAGCATTTCCGAAAGGCATTTCCACATCCAGAAAAACCAATTGTGGCTGCTTTTCTGCAATCAAGGGAACGGCTTCTTTAATATTTTCCGCTTCACCCAAAATCTCAACCTGCGGACAGTATTTTGTAAGATAATTCCTCAAAACATCTCTCGCAATGATTTCATCGTCTACGATTACGGCTTTTATTTTCATATTTTTCAGGTTTTAGGTGGTAGCTTTTAGGTTGCAGATTGTTTACTGAAAATTTATTGGTAATTATTAATTAATCAGTTTATACATGATTTCGACAAAAACTCCCTGTTCGTGGTTTTTATCTGTGATTTTACATTGAATGTTCTGGTCATACAAATCATTCAGCAGAGCTATTCTTTCCAGGGTATTTTTCATTCCGCGACCTTCCCGATTTTTTTGATGCTCTGTTTTTTGTTTTTTACTTTCTTCAATACCGATTCCGTTGTCTTCGATGATAATTTTTAAATATTCACTTTCTTTTTTGAAGCTCAGTTTTAAAAATCCTTTACTATCTCTGTAACGCAATCCGTGCCAAACTGCATTTTCCAAAAATGGTTGTACAAGCATTCCGGGAACTTTCAGACTTTGGGTATTCAGGCTTTCATCAACATCAATTTCAAAATCGAATTTATCTGCAAAACGCGTTTTTTCCAATGCCAAATAATTTTGAAGCAAATCCAATTCCTGCTGAAACGGAATAAAATCTTCGGTTGAATTTTCCATTACACCACGCATCAGCTTTGAAAATTTGGTTAAATACTGATTGGCTTCCAATTCATTATTGGTCGCTATAAAATGGTTCACAGAATTTAAACTGTTAAATATAAAATGTGGATTCATCTCGCGACGAAGCGACTGTAAGGCAATTTTTTTGTTTTTGACCTGAACTTTTTTCAGGGTTCTAAAAATGAAAATAATTAAACCTGTCAGAACCAACAAAACCCCGATCAAACTATAATTGAAAACATTTTTTTTACGGATCAGCTCATCTTTTAATTCTCTTTCTTTTTCTAACTGAGCAATTCTCTGTTCTGTATCTTCCAGAATTTTGTTATCTACTAAACTTCTGTCCTTTGACACCAAATCGGGTAATTTCCCGAGAAAATCACGATATAATTGTACTGAAGCCTCCGTATTTTCGGACACATTATAAAGACTGTCTAATTTTTTAACACTTTTTTGAGCTTCCAGAGTATGTCCTTTTTCAAGAGCAATTCCGTAGGATTTTTTTAAGAGATTAATGGCTTCTTCAGTATCATTCTTTTTGATATAGATATCGGCAAGCTCCTGAATCTGATTCACTTTTTCCTGAGAATTATCTTTTACAAAAGCTTCTTTTAAAACTTCTTTTTTAGCTTCAATAGCTTTGTCGAATTTTTTATTTTCGACATAAAAATCGGTCAGTTTTTGACTAATTTCCAACGCTTGTTGTGGAGCAGCCTGTCTGGAAGCTTTATAAGCGTTATTCAGATTTTCTTCGGCTTTCGGAATATTTTTCTGTTCAATATTCACATCTGCCATCTGGCTGTAACTTGCTGCTAGATCTCCTTTATCTTTCTCCTTTTCGCTGATCTGGATATTATTCTGGATCGCTTCTTGTTTTGCCTCCGGAGAATTTGTAGAAAGTCTTGCTACATCATTGGAATTAACTTCTTTCTTTTTAGATTCACTTACTTCCGCAGCTCTGTTGTAATTACTAATTGCAATGTTAATTTTCTTTTGCTTTTCCTGTGACTGGGCCAGTTTTCTGCTTACTTTTTCAATATTGGGTTTGTCATTAAGCTTTTCATAAATATTTTTAGATTTTATGTAATATTCTTCACTTTTTGAAAAATTCCCGTCATTGAAAAAGCTTTCAGCAATATTGTAGTAAGAATCTGCCTGTGCAGCTTCATCTTTTCTATCCACTGCTTTTTTCAGTTTTTTACTTTGTGTCTGAACTTCCTGAGCAACATTCGTTGTTTGAGAATACATTGCACTCCCAAAAATCATTAGTAAAAAAGCGATAAAAAATCGAAACATTTTCATAAAACAAAGATATACATATATATAATTTGCCCAACAACTATTCACCAAGTGAAAAGCAAGCTTTACCAAGTTTGAAATAAAAAATTTTAATTCCGTTCTAAAAATTACTTTTTTATCTTTGAAGCCTAATCAATCATGAAATAAATGAAAAAGAAAGTTTCTATCACCTTCCTGTTGTGTTTTGTAATCACCCAATTTTATTCACAAACTTATATTCATAATGTTACCGTTGTAGATGTTATCACCCAAAAGCTCATTCCAAACCAAACCGTAGTACTTACAAAGGAAATTATCACAGAAATTAAGCCTTCAAAGAAAATAAAAATTCCTAATCATGCTAAAATCATTAATGGCGAAGGAAAATTTCTAATTCCAGGAATGACAGATTCTCATATCCATTTTTTTCAAAGCGGAGGTTTATATACCAGACCGGATGCCTTAGATTTAAGAAATCAGATGTCGTACGAAAAAGAAATTTCCTGGGTTCATCAAAATATGGAAGACTTTCTGAATCGTTATTTAAAATTGGGAATTACTTCTGTAATTGATGTAGGAGCAACTTATAACTTTTTATCTCAAAAAAATTCGCTTCAAAAAGCAAACTTACCAACGGTTTATATGACAGGACCTCTTTTGACAACCTATGAACCTGAAGTTTTTAAAAATCGTGGCAAAGACGAACCTTTCAAATTAGTTTTAACAGCAGAAGAGGCTAAGAAAATGATTCAGGAGCAGCTTCCATACAACCCTGATTTTATAAAAATATGGTACATTGTAAGTGGCGACAAAAAAGATCTAGAAACAAATGCCAGAAAATATGAAGCAATTGTAAAAACCGCTATTGATGAAGCTCATAAAAACAATCTGAAAGTCGCAGTACATGCTACAGAAAGAATCACAGCACAAATTGCAGTAGAAAACGGCGCAGATTTTCTTGTACATAACATTGAGGATGAAATCGTTCCGGATAGCTTTGTCAAATTATTAAAATCAAAAAAAGTCATTTTAAATCCTACTTTAACTGTTGCAGGTAATTATTACAAAACTTATGGTCAAAAAAATCATTACAATACTTTCGAACTCAACAATTCGAATCCTGAAGCAATTGGCTCTATTCAAGATTTGAGACATTTGTCAGATTCTTCGGATTCTGCGATTGTAAAAAGATTAAAAACAAGATTTAATCTGCCACAAATGGATGTCTATATTTCAAAAAAAGATTCAATACAAACCATTAATCTGAAAAAATTATCAGACGGAAGTGTAACCATTGTAGCAGGAACAGATGCAGGAAATATCGGAACTCAACACGCAACTTCTTTTATTTCTGAACTGAATGCCATGAAAAAAAGCGGTATGAGCAATTGGCAGGTTTTACAGTCTGCAACGATTAATCCTGCAAAAATTTTCAATAAAGAAAATATTTCAGGAAGTGTTTCCACAGGGAAAATTGCTGATTTGGTTTTATTGGATTCAAATCCAGTGGAGAATATCGAGCATCTTACTGAAGTAAATCTTGTCTTCAAGAACGGAGAAGCAATAGATTTTGAAAAAACCATCAAAGAAACTCCGGAAATGTTGGTTCAAAAACAAGTGAACGGCTATAATGTAAGAAATATTGATGCTTTCTTGGAGCCATATTCAGAGGATATAGAATTGTATATGTTCCCCAACCAGCTCATCAGCAAAGGTAAAGAAGCGATGAGAACCAGCTACACTGACATGTTTAAAAGATTGCCTGAACTCCACTGTGAAATTAAAAACAGAATTGTAAATGGTAATTTTGTAATCGATCAGGAAAACGTTTCGGGCATGAGAAAAGGGCAAAAAGTAGAAGCTACAGCGATTTATGAAATTAAAGATGGCAAAATTATCAAAGTTTATTTTTTACCATAACCATTTTTCTTTATAAAAAATTATAGACAATTCTTTCGGAGTTGTCTTTTTTTGTGCTTACCAAGTGAAAACCTCTGTTCACCAAGTTCCCGTTTCAGCTTTTGGCTATGATGCTAAGTTTGTGCCCTAATTTAATCTTACTACTTATGAAAAATCTATCTCTTTTCATCCGATTCGGAGTATTGGTTTTGAGTGGCAATCTACTATCTCAAACCAAGTTAATTTCATATAAAAGTCATAGCGGAAATATGGAATACTTTGAAAAAAGTATTGTAGAAGACAGCTATAATACCAATTATTCCAATCTTGGAATAAGGCCGGAACCCTATATTATCAATTCAAAATTAGACAGTGTAATTATCATTGATGATCATAAGAGTGTGATCGTAACTTCAGTATTTTGTAAGAGCGAAATAACCCCATTCTCCAAAAAATGGAAACCGGGAAGGGATACGGTGTACAACCATGCCGTTTTTTCCAGCCAGAATATAGACAGTGTAAAAAATGTACTCAGGAAAAATTATCATTTTCAGAATAATATCGACAGTACCGTTTTCCTTAAATATGACCAAAAAACGAAACAATACCGACCGATTTCTGCTAAAAAAACAGTAAAAACCGCAGAGATAAAAGGTCTGAATTTAAGAGCGAAAATGCTGTACTATTTTGTTCTAAGCATTGCTGTATTAGCATTTGTTTTCACCTATAGAAAGTCTCGATAAAAAATCATCATTGTGTACGCTCAATCATTTATCATAAGAAAGATCTCTATTTTTACCGGTGCTTTTTTTCTTCAGTTTATTCTTTTTTTTCCGTTGAATTTTTTAAATGAATTTCAGCTGAAATTCACTCAATTTATTTTTGGAAATATTACGGAATTTATTCTGACGACTATTTTCAATAAAAAGTATGTAAGAATAGATTACAGCTCGGATAGTTATTCGATGCTGATCTTGCTTATTATTTTAGTCTTCACTTCCATTATTTTCAGTTTGTTGATCAGGAAAAAATGGACAAATTATTTTTTGTGGATAGCAGAATATATATGCATGTTATATATTTCTGTTATTCTCATAAAATATGGTATTGATAAGATTTTTAAAACCCAATTTCCGGAGCCCGAATCTAATATTTTGTTTACAAGACTGGGTAATTTAGATAAAGATATTCTTTTTTGGAGCGCAATAGGAACATCCAAGATTTATAATACAATCATAGGTTCTGTTGAATTATTTTCGGGCATTTTAATGTTGTTCAGACGTTTTCAACTGTTCGGATTGTTATTGGCAATCATTTGTTTTACTCAAATATTTATCATCAATATCAGTTTTGATATTTCCGTGAAATTCTTTTCATTCATCTTACTTCTCATGAGTATTTTTCTTGTCAGAAGAAACGGATGGGAACTTATTCTTAAAATTATTGATCTTCGGAATAAAACTTTTTTTGACCAACCTTTATTTTTACCCTATAAAACTTTTTTAAAGGTTCTGATTTTAGGAACTATATTTATCAACATACTAATCCCCTACTTCAGTAACGATTTTGAAGCGGAAGACAAAAATTCATTACGTTTAGCAGGAGCCTATGAAATCGTTTCATCAAGTAGTCCCTATCAATATATATTCTTTCATAAAGATCATTATCTGATCTTCATGGAAAAGTCTTCCGAAAAGATGACTTCCTTTCACTATGATCTTTCTTTTGACGGCCAAATTATTATTGAAGACAACCAACACAATATTTCAAAACATTTATTAGTAAAAGATCAGAAAGACAATGCTATTATTTTTTCTTTTAATAACCAAATGATAAAGGCTAAACCTGTTGACAGTAAAGGAATGAATGCATTACAAGACCGGTTTCATATTTTGGTAGATTAATAATAAACATCATTATATTTCTTCCACCAAGTGAAAACCTCAGTTCACCAAGTTTACTCAATTTCAGTTTCTGTTCAGCGTAATTTTACTTTAGAAATTTAAACAGGAAATTATGAAACTTAAACATTTTTTATTGATCGGATTCTTTACGTTAACCAGTTTTGCCAATGCGCAGGAAGTAAAGAAAAATGCCATTGAAGTAACCGGAGTTGCAGAAATGGAAGTGGAGCCGGATGAAATCATTTTCAGCATCGGAATAAAAGGCGATAACAAAAATGATCTTGCCTCCAACGAAAAAAAATTATTTGAAATCTTAAAAAGCAATGGGGTAAAAAACGAGGACATCAAATTCAAATCGATGTATCAAAATATTTATCTCAAAAAAAGCTTTACCAAAGGTTTTCAATTTAAGGTAACCAAAAAAACAGATATGGGAAATCTATTTGAAAACCTGAATCAAAAGTGTATCACCAGCATCAACATCGTTGAAATCAAAAATACCCAAATCGCTGATTTTAGAAAAACCGTTAAAATTAATGCATTAAAGGCAGCTAAAGAAAAAGCGGGTTACTTATTGGAAAGCATGGGTAAAAAAGTCGGAGCTTCCCTTGAAATCGTAGAAATTGAAGATTATACCAGCGACACGATTCTTCCGGTTGCTTATAAATCTGCAAGAGTAAGCAATATGCAACTGGAAACAGCAGACGCAGGAATCGATTATTCTTTCGAAAATATCGAAAACATTAAGCTGAAATACAGCATCAAAACAAAATACGAAATTCTTTAAACACAAAGTCATGATAACTATTAAAACCTTAGCATTAACAATTGGGACAGTTGCTTTTTTAAATGCTCAGACTTCTTCAATAAAAGGATGTAAAGAGCCTACACAGCACACCATTGTTCAGAACGACACTCAAAGTTCCACATCGGCAAGTAAAGAAAATAAAATTCAGGTAGCTTTACTTCTTGATACTTCAAACAGCATGGATGGATTGATCGATCAGGCAAAATCCAGACTTTGGAATATTGTCAACACTTTAACCACCCTGAAATACAACGGAAAAGCACCTCAAATTGAAATTGCTTTGTACGAATATGGAAATGATGGTCTTCAGGATGAAAATTACATCCGCCAAGTTGCTCCGCTTACTCAAGATTTAGATTTAATTTCTGAAAAGCTATTTGCCTTAAGAACCAATGGTGGAAGTGAATATTGCGGAGCTGTAATTCGTGATGCCACCATGAACCTGAACTGGGATGGGAATGAAAAAAGCATGAAGCTAATCTATATTGCAGGTAATGAGTCTTTCGATCAAGGAAAGATTAATTATAAAGAAGTGATTTCAAGTGCAAAAAGAAAAAACATCTATACAAATACCATCTTTTGTGGTGACAGAAACGAAGGTATCCAAACTTTCTGGCAAAACGGAGCTTCACTCGGAGACGGAAAATATTTCAATATCGACAGCGACAGAAAAGTAATTTATATTGAAACTCCTTATGATATAAGAATTTCTGAATGCAATACAAGATTGAATGATACTTACATGTATTATGGAAGTCACGGTGCAGAATATAAAGTTAAACAAGTGGCTCAGGATCAAAATGCCAAAGCTCAATCTGCAGCCATTGCAGCAGAAAGAACTGTAGCCAAATCTAAGAAGAATGCTTACAAAAACGATCATTGGGATTTGGTAGACCGTGCTGAAAAAGATTCCGGTTTCATGTCAACGGTAAAAGAAGAAGAGCTTCCGAAAGAATTAAAGGGTAAAAGCAAGGAAGAAATACAAAAAGCAGTTGCTGCAAAATCTGCCGAACGTGAAAAAATTCAGAAAGAGATTGAAGAGCTTTCTCTGAAACGTCAGAATTTTATTGATGCAGAAATGAAAAAAAGAGGAAATTCTGATGCTGATGATCTTGGAAAAGCGATTGAAAAATCAGTTCTTGAACTGGCAAAGAAAAACGGATATAGTTTATAGTGTTAGAAATCATGTTGCAGACTTTCTGATTAAGAAAGTCTTGAAGTTTCGGCGGCGGCTTTGCCGCCGCCGAAACCTATCTTCCAAATCTAAAGTACTTTGAAAGCCTGTGTTTTTTACCTTTTAAAAATAATGAAACCATCTCCATCCCTGTTACAGAAAAAGTAATTCCGTTACCTCCAAAACCTAAAACGAAATAGGAGTTTTTAAACTTTTCATGCGTTCCAATATATGGAAGTCCGTCTTTTGTTTCTCCAAAAGTTCCTGCCCAGATAAAATCTGTGAAAAATGTATAATCGGGTTTTATTTTCTTTAGCGTTCTAAGGATCTCTTTTTCTTTTTTATCTAAAAATGCATCCCGTTTTTTCGCATCATAAAAATCCTCATCTCCTCCACCTATCAGCAATCTGCCATCATCCGTAGTCCGCATATACATATAAGGATTATCTGTATTCCAAACCAGCGTATTCGCGATATTTTTATACTTTTCCGGAGCCACTTCTGAAACAATAGCATACGTACTTTTGAGATCAACAAAGTTTTCTTTGATTATATTTTTACTTTCATACCCGGTACAATAGATTATTTTCTTCGTCCTGATCTGAAAACCTGAATCTACAGTGGCAATGTTGAAACCTTTACGATATTCAACTTCTACCACTTCTGTTTTATCAAAGATCTTTAATCCTTTCCGTGCATTTACTTCAAATAATTCATGCGTAAATTTAAAAGCATCCATACTTGCTCCCTGCTTTGATAAAATCCCACCATACGTATTCTCAAAGCCAAATCTTTTTAAAATATCATCTGCTTCCATCCATTTTACTTTGAAACCGGTATTTTTTCTGGCTTCAAATTCTTTTTTCAGATCTTTTACATCTTTCTTTTTTGAAGCAAAGTACAGAGATTCTTTTCTTTTAAAACCTGCATCCGATTTAATTTCCGTAGAAAGCTTTTCAATTACATCAATAGCATCAGAACAAGCTTTATAACTCTCCGTCGCTCCTTTTTCTCCTATTTTTTCAATGAGTTTAAAAAGAGGAATATCAATTTCGTATTGCAGCATGGAAGTGGTGGCTGAAGTACTTCCATTACACAGTTCGCGTTTATCAATAAGAATTGTGGTATAACCCTCTTTTATCATTTGATGGGCAATTAAACTTCCTGTAATTCCGCCACCGATAACTAAAACCTCACATTCTTCATTGGATTTCAACGAAGGATATGATTGTATCAATCCGTTTTTTAAAAGCCAGAAAGGTTCATTTGATTTAAGATCCACAAAAATATTCTTTCTTCATAGTCATCAACAATTAAGCCTTTCTTTTGGATAAAAATTAAATTATGGTTTAATTTTTGTTCTTAAAATCAACACAAAACCACCAAAAATTTAAAATATGATAACGATTATTCCAGAGGCTCCGGAGAATGTTGCAGCTTTCAATGCAAGCGGAGAGGTAACGAAAGAAGATTTTGAAAACCTTGTATTTCCTATAGTAAAAGAAAAAGTAGATCACTTTCATGAACTCAATTATTTGCTTTATCTGGATACAGATATTGACAATTTTACTGTAGGAGCCTGGTTTGAGGATGCACTTTTAGGATTAAAAAACTTAGCCAATTGGAACAGAGCTGCTATTGTAACAGACGAAAAAGGAATCCAGAATTTTACGGATATTTTCAGTGTTCTGATGCCTGGAGAATTCAAATCTTTTCCGAAAGAAAACCTCTACAATGCTTTATACTGGTGCAAAAACGGTAATGAAGTAGAAGTATAAATTTATTTCAAAAAAAAATAGAAGCAAAATTGCTTCTATTTTTTTATTTATCGCTTGAAACGCATTCTACGGCAATTTTTTCTTCATGAAGAGTTTGTGATCCGTATAAATACTTATATCGTAAAGCAATCACAAGACCGATCAAAGTCATCCCGACTCCTACCAACGACGGATAATTGAATGAGTATCCGTTTTCTAAAGGAAGTCCGCCTAGGAAAGCTCCCATTGCATTAGCACAATTAAAAGCCGCCTGCATGAACGCTGCCGCCATCATTTCACTTTTTGGCGCTGCCTTCATCATCATGATATTAATAGGTGCTGCAACAGACATTGACAACGCTCCACAAATGAAAGTTAAAGCCAATGAGATCGTTTTATATTCCGAAAGAAAAAATACTCCAGCCAAAGAAATCATCATTAAGAAAAGCAATAACGCACAAGTTTTTTCAGGACTTAATTTGTCTGATAAATATCCGCCAACCAAGTTTCCGACCACCATTCCGCCACCTGCAAGAATCATAACATAAGCCATCTGACTTTCTTGTATGCCGGAAACGAGTGTCATCAACGGTGTAATATAGCTGAACCAGGTGAAAAGTCCTCCAAATCCGATCGCTGTAATCATCAACACCAACCAGGCTTGTTTTCTTTTAAGGAATTTTAATTCTTCCATAAAATGTGTATCCTGATTCGTTTCTAATACAGGAAGCCATAGTTTTAGAAATAATAAGGCAAACAATCCGATTACCGCAACGATCGCAAAATACCATCGCCAGTGAAAAGTATGTCCAATATACGTTACCAAAGGAACCATTGCCAAATTCGCGACTGTAAGTCCGGTAAACATTAAAGAAATATAAAACGCTTCCTTCCCTTTTCCTGCCATTCTTGCAGCCACCACAGTTCCTACTCCGAAAAATGCTCCGTGTGGAAGTCCTGACAAAAATCTGATGATCAACATTGTTGTATAATCAGGTGCTACAGCCGATAAAGCATTAAATAATGTAAAAATCATCATCAATGCAATCAATACCTTTTTAGGTGGAAATTTAACGGAATATCCGATCAAAATGGGTGCTCCAATTACCACTCCCAAAGCATAAGCAGAAATTAAATGTCCTGTTTCAGGTATCGTGATCTGTAATGTTCTTGCAATATCGGGAAGCAATCCCATCACAGTAAATTCTGTAGTCCCAATCCCTAAACCACCTATTGCAAGTGGCAAAATTCTTTTATCAATCCCCATTTTATTTTTATTGCTTGAATATTAAATAATAACTATCATCATTTGGAAATGCAAATTTCGATAGAAATAATCTCTTAAACTTTAACTGGACTAACTTATATTTGCTCTATATTAACCTTTTTAATTAAATTTGAATTAATTATCAATCAAAAGAGAACATAATGAAAATTCAGAAGGAAATTATTGAATTTGAAGAAGGAAAATCTTTCAAGTTGTTTTCACCCTCGTTAAAGAACTGTTTTTTCTGGCATTATCATCCTGAAATAGAACTTGTATATGTAGAAGCCTGCAACGGAATTCGTCATGTGGGTAAAAATATTTCAGATTTTGAGGGAAGCGATCTTTTATTAATTGGCTCAAATATTCCACATCTTAATTTTGATTATAAAATCCAGACCGAATGTAAACAGTTGGTTCTTCAGATGAGAGAAGATTTTCTCCAGAATATTGTTTTTCCTGTTCCCGAGTTTGATGCGATTAAGAAATTATTGGACCGTTCTTATCTTGGCTTATCATTTTCCGGAGAAACTAAAAGAAGGGTCGTTGAAAAACTTCATTTTATCCAGGATAAAAACCCTTTTGAATCTCTAATGGGACTGATTGAGATTCTACACATTCTCGCTGGCTCTACTGAAGTGAAAGAATTAAACAACGAAGACACCCGAATCAAGTGGTTTTTAAATGATAAAATTCGAATGGGTACTATTTACGATTATATTCATGAGAATTATAATCAAGATCCGAATGTCAATATCATTGCAGAAAATGTGAATTTAAGTACTCCCGCTTTTTGCAGGTATTTTAAAAAACAAACCAATATGACCTTTACCGATTTTGTGAATAATTACAGAATCAATCAAGCAAAACTATTTCTTTTACAAAATGAATGTGTCACAGATGTTTGCTTTCATGTGGGTTTTGAAAGCCTTTCCTATTTTAATAAATTGTTCAAAAAATACACTGGTGAAACACCAACCGAATTTAAGAAAAAGCATTTGACGAAAATGGCAGGCTAGCTGCTCAAGCAGTAAAGTTTTTTGAGATTGCTTTATTTTCCCATTCTTCGTAATACCAATAAAAAAATCGCTCCGGAAAGGAGCGATTATATTTTAATGAATATGTTTTTCAGCGTGATAAGAACTTCTCACTAAAGGCGAACTTTCAACATGTCTGAAACCTAAGCTTCTTGCAAAATCTCCGAATTCATCAAATTCTTCAGGAGTAATGAATTTCTTTACAGGAAGATGTTTTTTTGTCGGCTGCAAATATTGACCCAAAGTAATTACATCTACATTTGCATTTCTGATGTCTTCAATCGTCTGGAAAACTTCATCTCTTGTTTCACCCAAACCAAGCATTACCCCTGTTTTTGTTCTTCTTTGCCCTGCTTCTTTTAAATATCTTAGGACTTCAAGGCTTCTTTCATATTTTGCCTGAATTCTCACTTCTCTTGTCAAACGTTTTACAGTTTCCATATTGTGAGAGATTACTTCAGGAGCCACTTCTACCAATCTGTCAAGATGTTTTGTAATCCCTTGGAAATCCGGAATCAATGTTTCCATTGTGGTTCCCGGAGAAATTCTTCTTACGGCATTTACAGTTTCACCCCATAGAATTGAACCCATATCTTTCAAATCATCACGGTCAACCGAAGTTAAAACCGCATGCTTGATTTTCATTAATTTGATTGAACGTGCTACTTTTTCAGGTTCATCCCAATTTACATCCATTGGTTTTCCTGTTTTTACCCCACAAAATCCGCAGCTTCTTGTACAGATGTTTCCAAGAATCATGAAAGTAGCAGTTCCTTCTCCCCAACATTCTCCCATGTTCGGGCAGCTTCCACTCTGGCAAATTGTATTTAATTTATATTTATCAACCAAAGTTCTCAATTCTCTGTAATTCTTTCCGGTAGGAAGTTTTACACGAATCCATTTTGGTTTCTGAACGGTAGTATCTTGAACTAAATTCTCCATTTATTTCTCAAATTGAGGTTCAAAGTTAAGGATTTTTTTATCGAAACAATCAAAGACTAGGATTGATGGAAATTATAATTTATTTCCTCTTATCAGATTTTACCAATAAAAGAGAGGTAGATTAAGATTAATTATCTTCAAACTCATTGTTTTTCAACAACTCAGCTAAGACTTTTTTCGCACGCATGACACGAACTTTTGTATTGGCAACGGAAATTCCCAATTCTTCAGCAATTTCTTTAATGCTTTTTTCTTCAAAGAATCTTAGTCGGATGATGTCTTGATAATTAGCATCTAAAGACTCAATGGTTTTAATGATTTTCTTTTGCTCTTCATCGGAAATCATTAATTCTTCCGGAGATTTTGCATACTGATTCTTTACTTCATCCAGATTTTCCGTAGGATCCTGATTTTCTCTGGTCTTTTTTCTCCAAAAATCGATAATGGTATTTTGAGCAATGGTGAGCATCCAGGTTTTAAACTGAAAATGCGGATCGTACATATCAAGCTTTGATAAGACTTTTGAGAAAACATTCACCGTAATTTCATCTGCATCATTTTCATCATGAACTTTTTTCATCACAAAAGAAAAAACATCAACCCAAAAGATGTTGATGAGCTTTGTCTGAGCTTTCTGGTCTTTCTCCTTTGCTTTGCCAATAAGCAGGAATAATTGTTCGTCGTTCATTATTAACAAATATAACTGATTTTAGACAAAATGCAATAAACCCTATCCTAAAAAGAGCAGAACATGGAAACCATAAAATAAAAATTTTATAAAATTGAAAACTTCATTCACAGCTCCTTCCCATCTTCGCCATATTCCCTTGAATTTATTATCTTTGCAGGGTAAAAATTTTAAAGAAACAAATCAATGAATTCCTTTATAGAAGAACTAAAATGGCGTGGTCTTTTTGCCGATATGATGCCCGGAACCGATGAGCAACTGAATAAAGAGGTAACTACTGCGTATATTGGATTTGATCCAACAGCTGATTCTTTGCATATCGGAAGTCTTATTCAGATAAAAATTCTGGCTCACTTTCAGCAGCACGGTCATAAGCCGATTGCTTTGGTAGGGGGTGCTACAGGAATGATTGGTGACCCTTCAGGAAAGTCTGCAGAGAGAAATCTTTTGGATGAAGCTACCCTTCTTCACTATGTAGATTGTTTGAAAAACCAACTTTCAAGGTTTTTGGATTTTTCCGGAAATGAGCCTAACAAAGCAGAATTGGTTAACAATTATGACTGGATGAAAAATATTTCTTTCCTTGATTTTGCGAAAAACGTAGGGAAAAATATTACCGTAAATTATATGATGGCGAAAGATTCTGTGAAAAAGAGATTTTCAGGAGAATCGGGCGCAGATGGGATGAGTTTTACGGAATTTACTTACCAATTGATTCAGGGATATGACTTTTTACATTTATACCAAAACAATAATGTAAAGCTTCAAATGGGAGGTTCTGACCAGTGGGGAAATATCACAACCGGTACAGAACTAATCCGTAGAAAAGCTCAGGGTGAAGCATTCGCATTGACTGTTCCATTGATTACTAAAGCTGATGGTTCTAAATTCGGAAAGTCTGAAAGCGGAGAAAACTACTGGCTGGATAAAAAGAAAACTTCTCCTTATAAATTCTACCAGTTTTGGCTGAATGCAACGGATACTGACGCTGAAAGATTTATTAAATTCTATACTTTCCTAGGAAAAGAAGAAATTGAAGCATTGATTGAAGAACACAAAACGGCTCCACATGAAAGAAAGCTTCAGAAGAAACTTGCTGAAGAAGTAACTGTCTGGGTTCACGGAAAAGAAGAATATGAAAAGGCCTTAAAAGCTTCTGAAATTCTTTTCGGACGTTCTACTGCTGAAGATTTGGTAAGTCTTGATGAAGAACTTTTCCTTGAAATTTTTGACGGAGTTCCTCAAAAAGAAGTAGCAAAAAGTGATGTTTTAGGAGTGAATATTGTAGATCTTCTTTCTGAAAAATCAGGTTTCCTTAAATCCAAAAGCGAGGCAACAAGAGAATTGAAAGGAAATTCAATTTCTGTAAATAAACAAAAGATAAATGAAGTTTATACCGCCAATGAAAGTGATTTAATTGATGGAAAATTCTTATTACTTCAAAAAGGTAAAAAAAGCTACTTTATTGTAAAGGTAGTTTAATCCTTAATAAATCAATATTATAAAGATTGCGGCGAGATTTTATCTCGCCGCAATCTTTTTTTTGGTTAATCAAAAATTATCATTAAACCAATAAACAAAAAACCACCAAAGTTGGTGGTTTTATTATATGTAAACGTTCTTGTTTTTATAATTCAAGGAAACTATGTGCAACAGAAGCACTCTTAATTCCATTTCCTGTTACAGTAGCTGTTTCTGCAATCTCTCCATCGATCCAGATCGTTACTGTTAGCTTAGAATCAGCATTAGGAAGATCCGCATTAGCTGCTAAGTTTAATTGTGATTGGCTAGAGTTTACGAAAAACTCTCCGCTTGTCCAAACCAGCCCTTCAGTATCAAATTGAGTCTGTTGGTTAGTTCCTACCTGAGTAACAATTGTTTTAAAAATCTTAATAGGAGGTGTTGGAGGAGTCGTTCCACCAGGTACTATTTTTGCTTCAAACTGAACAACATGATCTACATATTCATCATCGTCGTCTTTTTTACAAGAATTAACCACTACAATTACTGAAAATAGTACAGCAAATAAATAAGAAAGTCTAAGTAAATTTTTTGATTTGTAAAATTGCTTCATTTCTCCAAATAAATTTTTATGTTTCAAATATAGGCTTTTTATCAATATAAAAATAACTTTTATGAAAATTTTCCAACAAAGATTTCTAAAAAATATCAAATCATTAAAAGTCACCTATTAAGATAATATGATATCTCTACCATAAGAACAATCCTCAAAAATTTAATTTACTTATATAATGATGATTTCCAATTCAATCCATTTGATTAATTATTTATCTTTGTTCCCATGAATTTAGATTACATCGTAAGAGAACCCGAAAATATAACTTCCAGTACCCCAATCCTTTTTATGCTACACGGATACGGAAGTAATGAACAAGATCTTTTCAGCTTTAGAGAAACACTTCCAAAAGAATGGATTATCGTGAGTTTCAGAGCACCTAAAACTACTCAGTTTGAAGGATTTTCATGGTATGATATTGACTTTAATAACCCGGAAAATTTTATCGACGTTCCACAGGCAGAAGAATCCTTACAATCGGTTTTGGAAAATATTTTAAAAATTGTAAATCATTATGGACTTGTTGACGGCAAAACTCATCTTTGTGGTTTCAGCCAAGGAGGAATTTTATGTTACTCTTTAGCTCTAAGGTATCCTGAAATATTCAATTACGTAGCTTGCTTAAGCAGCTATCCTGAAGAAAAAATATTAGGAGACATCGTAAAAGATAAGAAGAAACTGGAAAAACTACGCTTTTTTGTTTCCCACGGAACCGACGATGCTGTGATTCCGTTAGAATGGGGAAGAAAAGCTGCCGATCTTCTTTATGATCTGAGCTGCTATTTCACGTTCAGGGAATATATGAGCGGACATGGAGTAAATCAAAAAAACTATATGGATTTAATGGAGTTTTTCTCAAAATAAATTAAATAAATCTCAAAAATATTCTGTTCATCATGAACAATTCACAAACATTCTCAACATTTGAGAATGTTTTTTATTTAAGCTAATGAAAAAATCACTAAATTCATTAGATGAAATTTTGGTATTCGATATTACTAATCACCCTCAGCATTTTTCTAAATGCCCAGAATTCATTTGAATTACAGGATACAAAAAAAACAGTGGTTCCTTTTAAATTAATTAATAATCTGATTTTTATTCCGGTGAATGTAAATGGTGCTGATTTAACCTTCCTTTTGGATACCGGAGTTGCAGAAACGTCAATTTTCAGTCTTGAAAACAAAGAATTAAAATTAGCCAGTCTCGAAAAAATAAAATTTTCAGGATTGGGAGGTAATGCAAGTATCGATGGCTTCCGGTCAGATAATAATATTGCCAGAATCGGGAAAGACTATGTAAATTATACTTCTACGCTTTTCATCATCACCGATCAGGATTTTAATATCTCCTCTCACGTCGGGATTCCTGTAAATGGAATTATGGGATATCACTTTTTTAAGAACCATCCTGTTCTAATCGATTATTCATCAAAGAAAATTACCATTTATAATGATGAAAGCTTATTTAAGAAAAAAATAAAAAAATACGATGCGCTTGACATTAGTATTGAAAAAAGCAAACCCTACATTGTTGCAGATGTAGAAATGACCAATGAAAGGAAAAATTCTAAATTATTAATAGATCTTGGGAATAGTGATGCTATTTGGTTATTTCCCACTTTAATTAAAAATTTCGTTTATAACCGACCTAATATTGATGATTTTTTGGGAAGAGGATTTAATGGAGACATTTATGGCAAAAGAAGTAGGATTCACAATTTCTACTTAGGCAATTTTAAATTTGAAAAACCACTTACTGCAATGCCTGACGAATATTCAATTCAATATGTAAGTTTGGTTGAAAACAGAAAAGGTTCTATTGGAGGTGACATTTTAAGACGTTTTACCGTAGCATTCGATTATGCTAATAAAAAACTTTATCTAAGAAAAAACGGAAATTTTAACGATCCGTTTCATTTTAATATGAGTGGGCTTGATTTCCGGCAAGATGGCTTGGAATGGTCAAAAGATCTGGTAAATCTTCCAGCAACCAATAAAGATGTTCCAGCCGGAGGAGTTCAGGTCATCAACAACACGGTGCAATATAACTTTGCCTTAAAGCCTATTTTTGCCATTGCAGGGGTAAGAAAAGATTCTCCTGCATACAAAGCAGGACTAAAAAAAGATGATAAACTGATCAGCATCAACGGAAAAAAAACCGTAGATATGACGATGGAAAAAATAATGGAAATGATGAAGTCTGAGGAAGGAAAAACGATTAACATGCAAATTAAAAGAAAAAATCAGGAAATGACCTTAAGTTTCAACTTAGAAGATCCAATCCCCTATCAAGAATAATATGAATACCGAAGAAACCACTTTAGACAAAATAAGAAGCAGACCAAGGTTTAAAATGTTTACCCATCTCAGTAAAGAAGAATATGCTCAGAGTCTCAAAAAATACCTCACAGATCACAAAAATGAATTTTCAGGAAACATTAATCAAGAAGTAGCTACCATTTGGGTAGAAACAAAATACGATAATTACTGGAAACCCAGACTATCTTTAAGAATAGAAATTGAAGACGAAGAAACTGCAATACGAGGTATTTTCGGACCCAGTTCTGCAGTTTGGACCTTCTTTATGTTTTTATATTTTTCTTTTTCGATTCTTTGGATGACTTTTTTCACCATGCATTATGTAGAAAACCAGATTAACAGTCATGAATTTCCGTGGGCTCTTAATGCTTCTTTTGTGATGTTACTTTGTCTCGGGCTTACTTATGCTGCGGCAAGATTTGGTCAACACAAAGGCAAAGAAGAAATGCAAAAGCTCAGAAGATTTGCAGAAGAATCTACTCTACAATTTGAAAAGAAAGATTAATTAAGGAGCTTCTGTCTTAGGATTTACCGGCATCTGCTCCAATACAGCTTTTGCAGCTTTAATAGAATCTACTACAACTTGTCTGTTATCTTGTTCTTTCAATATTTTCTCGACATTCGGCTCGATCATTTTTGTCATCTCTTCAACTGAAACATTATTGGCATTAGGATCATTCAATAGTTTTTTCCATGGCTTTCTTCCACCCCACTTATAATCTCCGTATACCAATACCGCTGTGCCCCTTGCTTTCGTTGTTGCACCACCAGGATTTAAAACCCAGGTATCCGCATAAGAATATAACCATTGTGCATCTTTTAATAATAATCTCAAGCATGAATGCGAAGCCGGATAACCCGGAAGATCATATTGATGCCACCCGATTCCGTCTGTATTAAAAATATTGAAATTATAAGGTAACTTCCATTCACTGTCAACTGTGGAAATTGCCAATTTCTTTTTCCAATTGGCAAACGTAAGCCCTCTCTTTGTCTGCGCCGCTTTTTTTCCCATACTTGTTGGTCCCCATTTCACCAAGCTTCCATTCGAATATACCCCATAAGCCTGAATAGGATACGAAAAAACCACAAACTTTTTTACCGGACTCAATACATCCAATTGCATAGGAAACGGCGAATATTCCATTAATGTAGTGTCTATTTTGGCAGGAACGACTAAAGTATCCGCATTCCATTTATTCTTCGAATCCAGCCTATTTAAAGCATAGATTGCATAACGTTCTTTTTCCGTGTATTTTTTATTAAAAATAGAAAATAAAGAGTCTTTTAGTTTTTTATCTTTTGGGAAAATAAAAGCATTATAGAAACCATCTTCCTGCATTGCAGGAGGCATAGATTCTTTTTGAACTACAGGTTCTTTTTTCACGGAATCCTGTTCCGCGACCGGAGTTTCTTCCGTTATAGAATCGGTAGTATTCTGAATAACATCACTTACTTTTTCAATTTCTTTTTTACATGAAACCAGAAGCAATGCAAAGAATAAGGTGTATAAAAATGTTTTTTTCAAGGTTGTGTGTTTTTTCATAAATAAAATTCGTCATTTAGTTGGGCTACTCAATACAAATATCAGACCTAATGAATTATAAAAATAAGAAAAATACTTATTGAATTGAAAGCCAAATTACAATCCCCAATAAAAATGATCAATAAAATTTTAAAAAGCATCTTTAAAAACAAAATTAAAATAATCAGAAGATGATTTCAACTGGTTTTTCGGTAATTATAAATTGCCAAAGAATTAAGTACAACGGCAAAAGCAATTAAATAAAACAATTCATTCTTCACTTCTGATAATCCGCTACCTTTTAATACAATAAGCCTTACAACGTTTATAAAATGCGTTACAGGAGTAAATGCAGACATCGTTCTCGCCCAATCCGGCATACTGTCTGTACTGGTGAAAAAACCGCTCATCAGCATAAAAATCATCATAAAGAAAAATGCAATGAACATCGCCTGTAATTGTGTATCCGCAAAAGTAGAGATCAAAAGTCCTAAACCCAACAACGCAACAAGGTAAACCGCAGCAAAAAGATAAAGGACAAACAAACTTCCCTGAGGAAAAATTCCGTACACCACATACATTACGGTCAATCCCAGTGTAAAAACAATCATCCCGACAATCCAGAAAGGAATCAATTTTCCTAAGATAAATTGCCATTTTTTGATAGGCGTCACATTGATCTGCTCAATGGTACCAATTTCCTTTTCCCTTACAATATTCAATGCTGTGATAAAACCTCCGATCAACGTGAGCAGCAATACCAAAATCCCCGGAACCATATAATATTTATATTCTGCTCTGGGATTGTACCAATTGGAACTTACCACCTGTATATTCGCTTTTGAACTGGTTGAGGCTGTAAATGTTTTCATCGTAACATCCAGATCATTATTAAAGTCTGCAATCACAGACATCAGATAAGCTCCACCTAACGATGATTTGGTTCCGTTAATTGCATCTACCGAAAGATTCACTTTCTGACTTCCTTCCCGAACAAGGTTCCGTTCAAAACCGGCAGGAATTTCCAGTACAAGATCAGCCTCACTTTCCTCAATCATTTTTAATCCTTTTTGATAAGAATCCGGAGTTCCGGCAATTTTAAAGTATCCCGATGAAGCAATTTTATGAATCAGCTTTTGAGAATAACTGCTGTGATCATGATCAACATAAGCTATATTGACATTTTTCACTTCAAAATTAGCCGCCAAAGGCATGATGATCAGCTGAATAATCGGCATCGCAAACATCATCGCCAGTATCGTTTTGTCTCTGAAAATCTGACGAAATTCTTTCTGTAAAATGAATCTTAATACTTTCACGACAGTCTGATTTTAAAATTCTTCAAAGCTAATGTCAATAAAACAATACACATTCCTACTAAAATCAACGTTTCTTTCCAGATATAGCTGAATCCTAGTCCTTTCAACATTACCGCTTTTACAATAGCATAATAGTACCTTGATGGCAATATGTGCGATATGATCTGAAACAGCATCGGCATATTTTCTATCGGGAACATAAATCCCGTCAACAATAATGTCGGCAACATCATTCCCATCATCGAGATCAACATTGCGGTTTGCTGCGAATTGGTAAGATTTGAAATCAACAGTCCTAATGCAAGACAAGTAATAATAAACAGAATACTTTCCGCAAAAAGTAAAATCAAACTTCCTTTTATTTCAACGTCTAATAAATACACAGAGAGTAAAAGGATGATGATAAAATTAATCAAAGAAAGAACCAGATAAGGGATTGCTTTGGCAATTAAAACCATGATAGGTTTAAAGGGTGATACCAATAAAATTTCCATCGTTCCCAGCTCTTTTTCTTTGACAACCGCTACTGATGTAAGTGCTGTACTTACAATCATAAAGATCAGAGCGATTACACCGGGAATAAAATTCAAGGACCCGTTTTGATCTTCATTATACAGTTGTCTCAATTCAGGAATGATCTGATAAGAAGGTTTGGTTGTTGGATTTAACTGTTGTTGATAATTATTGATAATCGTTGTAAGATAATTGGTAAGAATGGTCGCCGTATTCGGATCTGAAGCATCTGCAATAATCTGTATCTTCGCACCGTCTTTTCGGTAAAGATCTTTTCCGAAATTGGCAGAAAATATAACTGCACATTTTATGCTTCCGTCTTTAAATCTTTTTTCAATCTCGGGATAATTCAAAACAGGTTCTTTTACTTTAAAATAAGAACTTGACTGTATTTTAGCAATGATCTGCTCCGACTGTACATCATGGGCATTATCCAAAATGGCAACGCCAATGTTTTTCACCTCACTGCTCAAAGCAAAACCAAAAAGAACGATCTGCACCACCGGCAAACCGAAAAGGATCAGAAGCGTTCTGCGGTCTCTGAATACGTGATAAAATTCTTTCCGGATAAATACTAATAATTGTTTCATATCAATCTCCTGATCGTTTGGCATTCCTTGCAAGCTGATAGAAAACATCATCCATGGAATGTGTGTTGAACTGTTTTTTCAGATTAGCCGGAGTATCCAGTGCTTCTACCCTACCATCTACCATTACGGTGATCCGGTTACAATATTCTGCTTCATCCATATAATGCGTGGTGACGAAAACGGTAATTCCGTCCGCAGCTGCCTGATAAATCATATCCCAAAACTGGCGTCTCGTTATAGGATCTACTCCACCAGTAGGTTCATCCAGAAAAACAATCTTAGGGCGATGAAAAATAGCCACGGAAAAAGCAAGTTTCTGTTTCCAGCCGAGTGGTAAAGCTCCCACCAATTTTTTAGCTTCTTTTTCTAAACCGAGCGTGGTGATTAATTCGGCACTTCTTTTTTTTATGTCGGAACGTGAAACCCCATATACTCCGCCATAAAATTCAATATTCTCAAGAATAGTAAGATTATCATATAATGAAAACTTCTGGCTCATATATCCGATATTCCTTTTGATCTGTTCTTGTTGTTTATACACATCAAAACCTGCAACGGTAGCTGAACCTGATGTAGGAAAAGACAACCCGCAAAGAATACGCATCGCGGTTGTTTTTCCGGCACCATTAGCACCAAGAAATCCAAATATCTCTCCCTGATCAACATCAAACGTGATGCGGTCAACCGCTCTAAAGTCGCCAAACTGCTTCGTAAGTTCTTTACAAATGATTGCTTTATCCATCTACTCGGTTTTTACTTGCTGTTCCTGCATCAATCTTATAAAACTATCTTCTATGGTCGGGGTGATTTTTTTCACCTCAAAATCTTCCGGATTATATTTTTCTGCTAAATCTTTTACCGTCTGTTCATTGTCATTTTCCGCAATTAATGTCACATGAATATATTCTCCGAATGCATAGCAGCTTTCTATATTGTTGTCAGATCTTAAATCCTCTAATAATTTATAGATATTTTTAGCCTTCACTGCAAAAAGAGTTTTAGGAAAATTCCTGACAATATTTTCAGGTTCATCTACCGACATTATTTTTCCGTTTTGAATCAGAGCAATACGGTCGCATAATTTCGCTTCATCCATATAAGGTGTCGATACCACAATGCTAATATTTTGCTCTTTAAGTTTTGCCAGCATATCCCAGAATTCCTTCCTGGAAACCACATCTACTCCGGTTGTAGGTTCGTCAAGAAATAAAACTTCAGGTTTATGAATCAATGCACAGCACAATGCCAGTTTTTGTTTCATTCCTCCCGAAAGCTTTCCTGCTCTCCGGTTACTAAAAGGTTTTATCTGCTCATAAATATCTTTGATCAGATCATAATTTTCCTCGATCGTTGTTCCGAAAAGTGTTGCAAAGAAATTCAGGTTTTCAGACACCGTCAGATCCTGATAAAGAGAAAATTTTCCGGGCATATAACCCACTTTGTTTCGGATGACCCGATAGTCTTTTACTACGTCATGTCCTTCAACCGTTGCAGTTCCGCTGTCTGCTAGCAATAAAGTCGTGAGAATACGGAAAATTGATGTTTTACCAGCTCCATCCGGACCGATCAGTCCAAACAATTCTCCTTTTGACACTTCAAAAGAAACATCGTCAACGGCTTTTACCTCACCGTACGCTTTGCTTATATTTTTTACAACGACAGAACTCATCCCTTTTTATTTTGACCAGATTGCTTCCCCATACATTCCTATTTTAAGGTATCCGTCATTTTTCACTCTAATTTTAATCGCGTAAACAAGATTCGCTCTTTCATCTTTGGTCTGAATGGTTTTTGGAGAAAACTCGGATTTACTTGAAATCCATGTTATCGTTCCGGTATATTCCTTATACTTTTTTTCACCCTGATCGATTCTTACTTTGACCTTCTGATTCAATTTAATCTGAGGCAATTGAGCTCCTGTAATATAAGCTCTCAGATCAAGCGTATCAGTATTGGCAATTTTATATAATGGTTTTCCTACTACCTGCATTTCGCCCTGAAGAGCATAGTTGACAAGCACGGTTCCATTGATCGGATTAATGATCTGTCCTTTATTGATCTGCTCCTGAAACTGGGCAACCGTTTTCTCCAACGGAGCCGTTCCACTTAAGATACTGCGATTTTGCGTATCAGTATTCGAATTATTTACCGAAAGTTGCTGTCGGGTTGCCACGATCTGTTTTCTTAACTGATCGATTCCTGCATCAATATCATCAAGCTGCTTACGGGTTGCAGCATCTGCTTTTACCAAATTTGCAGTGCGTGTTCGCTCATGAAGCTGATGTTCCAATTGAGATTCCTGTACAGCCAGTTGTTTTTTCACCAATTCATCCTGAGCATCCGATGTGCTTGTTTTCTGATGCAACGCCTGGATATTGGCTTCAGCCTGCTCTTTTTGCAGCACTGCCGTTTTCACATCGATCTGTCCTACTTGATCTCCTTTTTTAAAATACGCTCCTTCCTGAACGGAGTAAGCAATCAGTTCTCCATTTTGCTGAGCAGAAACAATCACCTCATCGGCTTCAAAATTCCCGGAAGCATCAAAATCATCTTTTTTCTCACAGGAATTCAAGAATAAAACAGCAGTAAAAAATATAATAAGCTTTTTCATTGTCAATAATAATTAGTTTCCGGTTATAAATTTCTGATTGTATTTTGCCTGTAATAGTTGGATCTGATGAAGAATCAGAGTCTGTCTGGCAAGATTTTCGGCATTTGTCTTTTGAATATATTCATGAGTTGTAATCACTCCATTACTTAATTGGGCTTCAGCAGATTTTCTCACAGATTCACGCAAAGCGATCGCCTTTTCATCCTGTCGAATCAATTCATTATATTTTTTGATCTGCTCATCCTGCTGAGTGAGATCCAGTTTGGTATTCAGTAAAAATGTTTCTTTATCTGCATTTACAGCCTCCCTGTTCAATTTTAAAATTTCCTTCTGATTCGAAGAAGTATACAGACTTTCCAATGACCAGTTGAATCTTACTCCCGCAATAAACCAAGGTCCAAATTTATTTTCGATAATATTAAGCGTTGGTCTTCCGTAAGCTCCCTGAACAAAAGCACTTACTTTTGGTAAAAGATCAGATTTCAACTGACTTTCCTGAAGATCATAAATTGATTTCTGAAGCTCAAAACTTTTTATTTCAGGTCTTTTCATTTCGGTTTGAAAAACTTCGCTATCAGGAAGCTGTAGTTCTTCTGAAGACGAAACGTTTTTCCCGATAAAAACAGAAAGCATCTTAAGATAAGTATCCCGATTTGTTTTGTATTCAGTGCTCATCATATCGATATTGATGATTTCCGCTTTCAGTTCATCCAGATTGCTCCGATAAGCCACTCCGTATTTTAAAGCTGCTTCTGTTTTCTGTACCTGTGTTTGAAGATTAGCTTTATTGATTTCATTTTGCTTAAGTTGCGAATCCATGAGAAGAATAGAAAAGAAAATCATGTTGATTCTCTGTCTTATTGCATAAAGATTGGTTTCAAGATTCTGCGTTTGTAATTCTGCATTAGCTTTTATCAGATCTTTTTGATTGCGTATTTTTCCTCCGTCATAAAGCAGCTGATCGACTTCTCCTTGAATTTTATACTGGTCTTTACTTAATGATGGTAATGCCATATTAATCGGTAGTGAACCTAAAGCGTTAGAAAAATTGATTGTCTGTGACTGATAGGTAGCCTGACCTGAGAACGAAACCTGTGGAAAGTATCTTTTATTGGCATTCTCCACCGTAAAATCAGCTGTTTTATCAATAATATCCATCTTCTTTATCATCGGATAATTTTCTTTCGCAAGATGATAACATTCCTCCAATGATAAACTTCCGGATTGCGCTGTTATCAAATTAAAACACACCATCAAAAGTACACTCCAGATTCTTTTTTCTTTAATTTTAAAATAAATCATGTTATTCATCTTTTTGTTTTAATCATTTGATTAATTCACAGCCAAAAAAAATCATTTTCCTTTCATCATAGATTTAATCCATATCGGGATCAGTTTTTTCCGCTCAGCCATCAATGCATTAAATTCAGAATTATCAATTCCTCTTCCTCCCATCAGCAAAGGTTTTGCAATGAATGGAAAGATCACAAGCCCCATCATATTCATTAGAAAGTGTAAAGGGTTGGGCTCCGAAATTTCACCATTATCCACCGCCGTTTTATGTTGTTTAAAAAACACAGAATTAGCCAAAACCTGTTTAATCGGTAGTTTCTCCAGCAACACATTGGGGTTATTGCGAATTTCCGTTACGATAAACGTCGGAATTTCCGGCTCTTTAGTAATCAGATCGATATATCTTGACGCAATTTCTTCAACTTTTCGTTCTAAAGTTGTTTTCTCATCATTCAGAACGACAACCATATTTTTAATGAAACCTGATAAGGTTTCCATCATGATCATTTCGAATAATTTTGCTTTACTTCTGAAATAATAATTAAGCAGGGCTAGGTTAATATCTGCTTCCTCTGCAATATCTCTTGTACGCGTAGCCGCAAATCCCTTTTTATAAAAAACAGTACGAGCTGCTTCTTTGATTTTTTCTTCTGTACTTACATCTATTTTTTTTGACTCTTTCATTCCTATCCTAACCTTTTTCATTACAAATATAAAAAGTAATTTTCAAATTAAACAAAATTTTTAATCATTTGATTAAATTTTAATTTTGATATTTTTTTATTGTACTTTCTAAAAAAAATACATCGTTTATTCACTCAATAAAATTGTTGGAATCTTAAAATTTATCTAAATAAAGAATAGAAGAAATGTTTGTCTTTAACTCAAATGGTTAAAAAACAAAAAAGCTATAAACAATGTTTATAGCTTTTACATTCTTGCGATCCGGACGGGACTCGAACCCGCGACCTCCGCCGTGACAGGGCGGCATTCTAACCAGCTGAACTACCGGATCAATTTTTTTAAAAGAAATTGAAAAAACTTCTGCGATCCGGACGGGACTCGAACCCGCGACCTCCGCCGTGACAGGGCGGCATTCTAACCAGCTGAACTACCGGATCAATTTTTTTAAAAGAAATTGAGAAAACTTCTGCGATCCGGACGGGACTCGAACCCGCGACCTCCGCCGTGACAGGGCGGCATTCTAACCAGCTGAACTACCGGATCAATTTTTTAAAGAAATTGAAATAAAACTTTTGCGATCCGGACGGGACTCGAACCCGCGACCTCCGCCGTGACAGGGCGGCATTCTAACCAGCTGAACTACCGGATCATGTTTTCTAAAGAACTTCGTTTCTTTTTTGTGATTGCAAAACTACGACTTTTTTCCTTACCTGCAAATTATTTTTCAAAAAAAGCCTCCCAAAAATGGAAGGCATTCATTATCAAAGTTATTTTTTTATAAGTGTGCGCTTAATTTTTCAGCGATTACTTCTTTTGGCGTTACTCCAACCAATTTGTCAACTACTTCACCATTTTTAAAAATTAAAACAGTAGGGATATTTCTGATCCCGTATTGCATAGAAATTTCCTGGTTGTTGTCTACATCTACTTTTCCTACTACTGCTTTACCTTCAAAATCTGTTGCAACTTCTTCGATGATTGGTCCCAACGTTCTGCATGGTCCACACCATACTGCCCAAAAGTCTACTAATACCGGCTTATCTGAGTTTAAAACCGTGTCCTGAAATGAGCTATCTGTAATTTCTAAAGCCATTTTGTTTCTTTTATTTTAATTAATATTATTCTTTTTTAATTTTCTTCAATTGAATAGTCAAAATTACACTTTTTGAGTAATAGACCTATCTATGCTCAATATTTGTATTTTCTATAACGAAATCTTTTGAAATTTCCTTCAACGCTGTTACCAAAGCATCAATTTCTTCTTTAGTCGTCAGATGGCTGAAAGAGATACGAAGCGGTGTACAATGATCCATTTCATCTTCAGACAATACCATCATCATCACCATTGAAGGTTTTGAAGCTCCTGAAGAACATGCGCTTCCCTGAGAAACAGCAATTCCTTTCATATCTAACTGAAGTCCGATTAAAGGGTTTTTATAAGGTAATAAAGCACTTAAAACGGTATAAAGACTGTTTTCCTTCTCTGCACTTCTTCCGTTGAATTTAATACCCGGAATTTCGGCTGTTAATCTTTCTTCAGCATAACTTTTAACATCCTGCATGTGGTTGGTGTAAGCCTCCATATTTTCAAGAGATAGCTCTAATGCTTTTCCTAAACCTACAATTCCCGCAACATTTTCAGTTCCTGCTCTCAAGCTTCTTTCCTGAGGACCTCCTGTAATGATTCCTTTCAAACCGCTTGACTTTCTTACAAAAGCAAAACCAACTCCTTTCGGACCATGGAATTTGTGAGCACTGCAAGATGCAAAATCAACCTGAATATCAGAGAAATCCAAATTCATATGAGCCATTGTCTGTACCGTATCTGAATGGAAAAGAGCATTGTGAGCTTTGCACATTTCTGCTACTTTTTTAATGTCCATCAGGTTTCCAATCTCATTATTGGCATGCATCAAGGTTACCAGCGTCTTTTTATCTGAAGCTTTTAAAAGTTCTTCTAATTTATTAAGATCAATATCTCCTTTTTCGTTCGGACGGATATAGTTTACTTCAACTCCTTTTCTGTTTTTCATATCCAGAACACTCTCAGAAACACATTTGTGCTCCAAAGGAGAACTGATGATTCTTTCTACACCAAGATGTTCAACACTAGATTTAATAATCATGTTGTTAGACTCTGTTCCGCAAGAAGTAAAAATAATTTCCGCAGGAGTTACATGAAGATAATCAGCAACTTGTCTTCTTACGTTTTCGATAAGAATTTTCGCTTCCTGTCCAAAACTGTGTGTAGAAGAAGGGTTTCCAAAATTCATTTTCATGGTAGCTACCATTGCATCGATCACTTCTTCTGAAAGAGGCGTAGTTGCAGCGTTATCAAGATATACTTTGTTCATTTTTATTTAGAAGATTTTATTTCTATAGAATTAAATTTATAATGGGAAGGAACTGTAAAAATCACGTAAGGATTAGAGATCATCTGTATTTCCATCCCGCCATGTTCTACATAAGGAATTTCTATCTGTAAAACATTTTCTTTTACTGTGATATTTTTAATTTCAGTAATTCTGTGATCTCCGGATCTGAAAGTTCCCAGATTATACAAAACTACTTTTTTATCTTTTGGAAACGTTGGAGTTTGTGCCGCAGAATCTTGACCAGCTTCTACTAAACCCGTTGAATTCCCTTTTAATGCTTTTTGAAATTCCTGTTCATCTTTAATAATGCTGAAACCTGAAGCCCCTGTTCCGCCTTGTGATTCGGAAGCAAGAATTTCTGTTTTTGTTTGCATATTTGATGACTTTTGGGATGATGTACTGGTACAACCGATAATTGCAACCAGTCCCAAAATAAGCAGCCTTTTCATTTTTACATTTTTACCTCCCAAAATTAGTGAAAAAATTGGTAATGTCCTTCATTTGCCCATTTCAGCATTGGCTTATCACCTGAGGTATCTCCGAAAGCTATTATTTTATCATATTTTTTATTATTTATTTCTTCTTTTATCCTTTCCAGTTTCTCTTTTCCGTTGCAGTTTTTACCAATGAAATTTCCTGTAAAAACTCCATTTTTAAACTCTGCACGCGTAGAAACCAGCTGCATTTGAAATGCATTTGCAAAAGGTTTTGTCCAAATATCTAGTGAAGCAGTCACCAATAGACTTTGCGTATTGCTTCTATCAATATTATGAATAAAATCCAATGCATTTTCTCTTACAATCTTGGGATAATTATGTTCGAAAAACTGTTGAGATTTTTTCTCGATTTTTTCCTGTGATTGCCCTTTTAAGATGGATCCTATAAAGCTTTTCTTCACTTTTTCGGTCTGAGCAAGTTTTAATTTTAACAGAATAAAAAGAGGAACGTGTCTTAAAAACTGTATGTGGTATTTTGTAGGATTGTAGAATTTAAGATACATAAACATAGTATCTTTATACGTAAGTGTTCCGTCAAAATCAAAACAGTACAATTTTTTCATATTTAACTAAAGCTTTAATTTTTTAAATATAAATTCAGGAATATTCCTGATGATCATCATAATAACGCCCCAAACCGGTAAAACGTATGCCGTATTTTTTTGTTTTTTAAATGCTTTATAAATACAGTCAGCCGCTTGCTTCGGACTAGCCGTCAGCTTCGGATTCAAAGGCAGTCCTTCTGTCATTTTAGTAGCCATAAAACCAGGCTTTATGGTCATGACATGTACTTTTTTATCAAACAGATAATTCCTCAGTCCACTCAGATAAGCTGTAAAAGCCGCTTTTGCACTTCCGTAAATAAAATTGCTCTGTCTTCCGCGATCTCCGGCTACAGACGAAAGACCTATAATCGTTCCTGATCTTCTGTTTTCAAATTTGTGAGCAAAATAATTAATCACAGGTATTAGCTTTGAGTAATTGATTTCAATTATCTGTTGTGTATTTTTATTATCATACAATCCTTCTTCTGTTCCTTCACCTAAATATCCTACCGCACAAAATAACAGCGTTGAATTGATATTCTCAAATGCATTATAATCTATTTCTTTCGTCAGATCCAATTCTATGACTTCAGACTGTTGCAGAAATTTAACATCTAAATGTCTGGCAAACCTCTCCGTTGTCTCTCTGTTTGAAGTAAAAAGATAGATTTTTTCAAACTTTTCACCTTCCTGCAATGCTTTTTCTACAAATGCCTGTGCAACTTCAGACGTACTTCCTAAAACGATCATGAGCCTTGATTATTATTGATGATTCTTTTATGCTGCAAAGACACAAATTTTGAGTTCTGAATATTTTTGAGATAGTTGGTGAGTGATGATTTACTCATACTGTCTTTGGTAAGGTAAATTCTTCCTCCATATTCCTGAACAATATTATCTAATTGCCCAATCAACGCTTTCAATTTTGAATTCACTCTGAAATCCAGCGCCAACGTATATCCTTCCATCGGAAAAGAGTTATAAGCTTCCGGGTTATTTTTTCCAAAAAGTTTCAAAACAGCCAGAAAAGAACCATTTCCGCTTCCTGCAATGATTTCCAGAATTTTTTTCATCCCTTCTTTCCCTTTTTCTTTAGGAATCACCATCTGATACTGGACAAAACCTGATTTACCATAGATTTTGTTCCAGTCATTCACCACATCCAAAGGATAGAAGAAAGTTTCGTAATCAACAATACTTTTAACTTCTTTTTTCGATTGTTTTTTAAAATACAGCAGATTAAAAATCTTTACGGTCAATTTATTTAAAATAAAGCCCGGAAAATAAAAAGGAACCGTTGGTTCAAATTTTTTCTTTAATCGCAAAGGTTTTTCTTTTAAATTTTGAGGAAGTTCATGCTGAAATGCATGTTCCCCTCTCATTAAGATACTTTTACCTATATTTTTCCCTGTCTGAAGGCAATCTATCCATGCTACATTATACGTCCAGTTTTCACTTTCTTCAAATAATTTGAAGATTTCATCCAAATTTTCCGCTTTAATGCTTTCCTGACGAATATAAGCCGATTCGATATTTTTAAGTTTAAATTTTGCAGAAAGAATAATTCCCGTAAGTCCCATTCCTCCTATCGTAGCCCAAAATTTTTCTGAATTCTCTTCTCTTGAGCACATAATGATTTCCCCATTTTCGATCATTAATTTGAACTCAATCACATATTCTGAGAAACAACCTTCTGCATGATGGTTTTTTCCATGAACATCAGAGGCAATTGCCCCTCCTACAGAAACGAACTTCGTTCCGGGAGTTACATACAAAAAATATCCCTGTGGAACCGAAATTTCCAATACTTCGGAAAGTAAAACTCCGGATTCACATTCAATGATTCCATTTAAACGATCAAAACTGATAAATTTATTGAGTTTTTTGGTTGAGAAAATGTTTTCTCCTAAGGATGCATCTCCATAACATCTTCCGTTTCCTCTCGCGATTACTTCATTATGGGTAAGTATAAAATCCTTGATTTTCTTAAAACTATCTTCAGATTTCATCTCTTTTTCCACTATGGGAAAATTCCCCCAGTTTGTAACTTTTTGTACGAAATTCGGTTTCATCTGTAATTGTTTATTTTTTTAAGGTCAGATGCAATTGCCATTTTTATCACAGTCTGTGATTGTAATGATAGCCATCTCATTTTTTAAAATAAATTAAAATTAAAAATGCTGCCACCCACAATATCAAAGTTATCTGTATATATCTGTCTCTGTAAACAATTTTCGTAGGCGATTCTGTTCTGTTGTATACCAAAGTCTGCTGTAAATATCTTAAGAAAGCAAATACTACGAATATTACCGTGTAAAACACTGCAGAATGTAATCTTACCTGAATTTCCGGGGATAATGTAAACATGAGATAGCAAACAATAGCCAACGCCACAGAAATTGACAGTGCAATATCTGCAAACTGAACATTGTAGCCATCCAAAGCTCTTCTGGTTTTCCCGGAAACCTGTGCATTAATAAGTTCACCTCTTCTTTTACCGATTGCCAATACCAATGCTAAAACAAACGTCAGCAATATGGCCCATTGAGAAATACTGATTCCGGTGATATATCCTCCTGCCAAAACCCTCAGGACAAAACCAATGGCGATAATACAAATATCTACAATAGGAACATGTTTCAGTTTAAAGGTATAGGCCAGATTCATTACGAAGTAAACAGCAATAATTATCGCAAACTTCCATAGAAACTGATGAAAATAAAATTGAGCTGCAAAAACCAGTACTATACTCGTAATAAGCAAACCCGCCAAAATCCCTAATGCTTTTGTCTTAGAAATTGCACCGCTTGCTAATGGGCGTCTTCTCTTTTCAGGATGCTTTTTATCAGCTTCAATATCATTATAATCGTTTAAAATGTACACTGAACTGGCAACCAAAGAAAAAATGATAAACGCAAAAATACTTTTAGTAAGTAAATCTAGATTTGTGATATTACCCGAAAAAAAGAGGGGAACAAATACAAACAGGTTTTTCACCCATTGCTCTACTCGAAGTAGCTTCAAATATTTCTTCATTTATGCTGTTTCAGTTACAAAAATAAAAATTTCAGAATTGATTGGTATAAAAATACAAAAAAACCGCAGAAGCGGTTTCTTTAAAACAATATTTATGTCTTAATTTTTTAACTATTGCCCTTGTTGAGCATCGTTAATCATTTTTTCATTTGCAGTGATTGCAAATTCCACTCTACGGTTTTTAGCTCTACCCTCTTCGGTATCGTTAGATGCAACCGGCTTACTTTCTCCTTCACCTAAAGCAAATAGTCTGCTGGAAGCTATACCTTTACCAGATAAATATGATTTTACAGCGTTAGCTCTTCTTTCAGAAAGCTTCATGTTATAGTCATCAGCACCTTTACTGTCTGTGTGACCATAAATATTAATATTTGTATCAGGATTGTTAATCAAAACCTGAGCTAGTTTATCCAAATTCGTAATGGATGCTGCTTTTAAGTTTGAAGAGTCAAAATCAAAGTTTACAATACTTTCGTTCAAAGTAATTTTGATACCATCTCCTACTCTTTCTACTTGAGCTCCAGGCAAAGTTTCTTTAATTTCTCTAGCCTGTTTGTCCATTTTACTACCGATTACGTTACCGGCAACACCTCCGATTACTCCTCCTAAGACAGCTCCTAATGCAGCGTTTTTACCTTTTCCTACATTGTTTCCTAAAATACCTCCAATAATTGCTCCAGATGCAGCACCTACTGCTGTACCTCTTTGCTGGTGGTTAGAATTCTGTACAGCTTCGCAACTTGTCAATAATAAAGCTGATGATAAGAAAAGGGCTCCGATATATGTTTTTGTAAATTTCATTTTTTTTATATTTAAGTTAAACTATTACTTCATTCCCGTTCTCTGAAAGTTGTATACAACTCTTACATTTTCTCCGTCAAAAGGAATGTTTTGCTCTAATGAGAATTGATCTGTGGTTTGGTTAATTAACGTTAAAGTATATCCTGCTGTATTTTGCTTTGCTTTTGTTCCCTCAGCGATTTTCTTAAACTCAAAAGTATTGCCGCTTTTCACATCAATTTTAATAGGCTGTGTAATTGCCGGGCAAGATCCGCCTCCATTTAAAGTATAAGCACCTGTCCAATTGTTTGGAATTAATCTCCAATGACTTCCTACGAAGCATTGTGCGTCTGCTCCTTCATCGAAAGGCTTAATTTTGAACTGCTTATCATAATCAATGCTTACGATTTGCCAGTCACCTTTCATTTTAAGGAATTCTGATCTTTGGTTTTGTGATGTTTTAGCGTTGTTTACTGAGGAACAAGACACTGCAAAAAGTGATGTTCCCAACATCCCTGCAAGTAGTAACTTTTTCATTTTGTTGTTTATTATTTTATTACAATAAAGTTACAAAAAACCATGCCAAAATGATAAATAAAAATAAAAAAAGTCCGAAAATTTCGGACTTTATATCTACAAATGTTAAAAACACTAAGATAAATTATTTTTTAACAGTCTTTTTTACAGATTTCGTAGCCTTTTTTGTACTACCAGATTTTCCGTTGTAAAAATTAGTATAAGCGTATTCTGCTGCTCTTTTAACGTCAATTACACCTCCTGCCTGAGAGAAGTTTCCAAATTCATTTGTTGTACTTGAATTGCTTGACTTCACTAAAGATTCAATGATCTGAGCCGGAGTAAGGTTTGGCATATAAGCTAATAATACTGCTGCTGCGCCTGCAACAACCGGAGAAGCCATTGAAGTTCCCTGTAAATATTTATACTCGTTATGAGGTATTGTAGAATAAATCTCGTCACCCGGAGCAAAAACATTTACCATTTTTTTGTTATAGTTAGAGAAACCAGCTCTTAAATCATCATTTTTATTGGTACTTGCTCCTACTACCACAACATTGTTTACAAATGGTTTTTCATCTGTAACATTTTTAAAGTTAGTAGGGTACGCTAAATGTTCTGCAACATCTTCATTTTCGTTACCTGCTGCTTTTACTAAAAGGACTCCTTTATCCTGAGCATATTTAAAAGCGTCCCAAACTACGCTTTTACCCGGAGAAACTGGTTTACCAAAGCTCATGTTCAAAACTTTTGCTCCGTTATCTACAGCGTATCTGATTGCGTTTGCAACATCTTTATCCCTTTCATCTCCGTTTGGAACGGTTCTTACCGACATAATTTTTGCCACTTTAGAAGCCACTCCGTACTGAATTTCTTTTCCTTGAGGAAGGCCTGCGATAATTCCAGCAACGTGAGTTCCGTGCATTGCATCCGGACCTTCATAATGATTGTTTCCGTAGTTTTTTTCAGAATAATCATCATAGTTATCACCTACAATCTCTTTTCTCGGATCGTAAGACAGATCATATTGTTTTGCCTGAGGACCGAAATAATCAAGAGCTTCTTTCATTTGGTCTTTCATGATTTTCTCAAATTCCGCAGGAGTTTTTCCTTGAAATTCAGGACTTCCCGCAACTTGTTTCAACACCTGAAGAACCATTGTTTCTTTTTGATCAGCTGCTTTAATGGCTGCAACATTTTCCGGAGTAACATTCTTTCCACCAAGCATTTTTACCATAGTAGGAATTGCATCGTTAATCATAGAATACGTCTGGAATCCTTGTTTTGCTTCAACACTTTTCTTAGAAAAAAGGTCTTTAGCTTTCATATACATTGCAAAATCTTCCGGCATTTTTGCTTGATTTACTTTGTTTTTTGCAGAATCGTCGCCTTCGAAAACTGATTTATATTTCGCAACTACTCTCGTTACTTCCATGTTGTCGATATCAATATCACCGTTTTTTCCACCGATAAAATTCCATCCGTGAATATCATCTACATATCCGTTTCCGTCGTCATCTTTTCCGTTATTCGGAACTTCATTTGGGTTTGACCAGATATTCTTTACCAATCCCGGGTGATCTACCTGTACACCACTATCTAAAACACCTACTAATACCGTTTTAGGCTTAAGTCCTTTAGATTCTAAAAATTTGTATGCGTTTTCTGTATTTACACCATATACTTTTGCAGAAGAAAAGTCTTTATGATACCAAGTCATTAAATCTTTATCTTCTTTTGGATCTACATTACCTTTAGCTTCCTGAGCATAAGTAAAACTAAAACCTGCTAAAAAAACAGCAGCTAATAATATCTTTTTCATTTTAGTACGATTGTTTAATATTTTTTATATAAGTCAAAGTTTCAGGCCCTTTGTTACAAATTAGGTCTAAAATTGATAAATCTTTTACGAATCCCAATTTATCTGAGAAGGTCTGATAATATTCTTCCATTTCAAATTCCGAAGGTTGTTTTGCTGAAAACTTTTCTCTGAAATTAATCTCTTCCGGATTTTTGATATACTCTGTATTCAAAGACTGTGCCTTTTCCGTTTTCAGAATCTGCTGTAAAATAGCCAATGCTTTTAAGTTGAAGTCTAAAAGATTGGTTTCTTTCAGATCGAATATTTTCTTCAGTTTATCTTCATAAAACTCAAAATAAGGAGAACTTTGATAAGCTGTTTTTATTGATTTCCAATGAAGACTTCTCCAATCTTCCCTGTAAGAGATTTCAATATCTTTTAATTCTCTCTTTCCGTTATGATTGATTGGAATAATTAATGACAATTTCCCATTGGCTCCAAAAATATTGGCCCTGTTTCTATACGTCTGTTTGGGAAAATTCTCAAACTGTTCAAATACAATTTGATTTTCAGGATTTAAAAACACTGAAAACCAAGAAATAGGTGGTAAATAAAATACCGGTAATAATACATTCGTCATATTCATAATGCAAAAATGAAGTATTTTTTCAAATACTTCATTTTATTTCTATTTTATTTAATTATAAATCTTCTTCTTTTTTATTCTTTCTGAATAGTTTCATAAAATATTCCCAACCAAAGAACAAGATAAGAATCATCGCTGCGATCCACCAGTACGAAGTTTTATTGGCTTCTCCTGTGTTGGTCGCTTTAAACATTCTTTCCCAACGGATTTTTTTAGGAGCCTGATAAGTTGAACTTGCATCAGAGAAAGCTCCCTGAATACTCATCCAAGTAAACATCGGTTTTCCTACAATGTTTTCTTCAGGAACGAAACCAAAGAATCTTGCATCTAGTGAAGCATCTCTGTTATCTCCTATCATCATATAATAATCTTGCTGAATAGTATATTGATTGGTTTCTTTTCCGTTAATAAAGATTTTTCCGTTTTTGTTTTCTAAACTGTTGTGCTCATATTCAGAAATAATCCATTGATACATTGGAAGAGATTCTTTATTAATAGCCACAACATCTCCTTTTTTAGGAATTCTTAATGGACCATACCAATCCTGATTCCAAGGTTTATTAACCGGGAAAATAGATTGAGTAGTATCTATGCTTTTTGTATAAGCAGATTTATCAGCGTTTAATTTATAAGAAATCGTAGCAGAATCTTTAGGGAAAATACTTTCCTCCATACTTACCACATTGGGTAAAGCTTTTATTTCTGCAGCCGTTTTATCAGTTAATCCCTGGAATGCATACAAGAATCCTTTTTCAGTCTGCATTTCTCTTACAGGCAAAAATCCGTAAGTATTATATAAAGAAGGAATATCTAGTTGAGATCCTGTATTTACCGTATAAGCATGTTGAACTTCCTGGTCTCCTAAAACCGTTTCTGGTTTTCCGTTTACAAAAAGTCTTCCTCCTCTCATTTCAAAAGTATCTCCTGCAACAGCAACACATCTTTTTACATAAGGATCTTTTCTGTCAATGGCTACGTGTACAGAATCCTGAGGATAATTGAATACTACTACGTCGTTTCTTTGAGGCTTGTTAAATTGTAGGATTCTTGAATATGGTAATTTAACTCCTTCTGCATAAGATTTAGGATCATCTTTAGGATTTCCTTTTTCTCCCGTATCCATAATGGTTCCCTGTAAGAAAGGAATTGCAACCGGACGCATAGGAAGTCTGTATCCATAGCTCCACTTGTTTACGAAAAGGAAATCACCTACTAAAAGTGTTCTTTCCATAGATCCCGTAGGAATTCCGAATGGCTGCGTAACAAAAACGTGGATAATCGTTGCAAAAACTACCGCAAATGTAATAGAACCTGCAAAAGTATCTTTTTTCTTGTTGCTTTTTTCTTCGTCTGTTAAGAATAGATCATCAGCACTTTCGTCTTCAATTTCTACATCTTTAGAATAATTTACACTTGCCATGTAAATAAACGGAAGAATTACTGTAAGAAGCTGATGCTGGAAAAGATTTTTTCCAAATTTCTTCATTAAATAAATATGAAAAACAGACATCATAATAGGTCCTACAATTGGTAAATAGGATAAAACCGTCCACCATTTCGGATGTTTTGTTTCTTTTAAAATAATGAAATAATTATAGAAAGGGATAAAAGCAAATAGCGGACTATATCCCATTTTCTTAAACAGCTTCCAAGTAGAAATTCCCATCAATACAGATAAGATGAGAACATAAACTGTGTACGTTAAAAAGTAATTCATAAAATTCTTGTGCCTAATCTATAATATAAGTAATCTGTAATGAGCAATGGGTAATTTTCTTTCATTGATCATGTACTACTAATTAGTTTACAATGTAAGGATTTTGTTACAAAATTAAAGACCTAAAACGTCTTTCATTTCAAAATTTCCTTTTTTATCTTTAATCCATTCTGCAGCGACTACAGCTCCTAATGCAAAACCGTTTCTGTTGAATGCGGTATGCTTGATTTCAATTTCATCGACTTCGCTTTTGTAAAAAACACTGTGCGTTCCCGGAACCTCATCTTCACGAATTGCAAAAATACCCAATTGGTTATCTTTTGTTTCATCCAATTTCCAGGCATCAAACTTTGAGTTATGCTTAAAAATACCTTCCGCAATAGAAATTGCCGTTCCGCTTGGCGCATCTTTTTTATGAATGTGATGAATCTCTTCTAATTGACATGAATACTCATCTACACTTTTCATTAAATCTGCCAATTTCTCGTTTAAAGCAAAGAATAAATTGACTCCTAAACTAAAATTTGATCCATATAAAAATGCTGTATTATTTTCAATTGAAATTGTTTCGATCTCAGATTTTTTTTCCAGCCAACCAGTTGTTCCGCAGATTACAGGAATTTTATTTTCAAGACATGCTTTTATATTTTCAAATGCCACTTCGGGAAGTGAAAACTCAATAACAACATCCGGATTATTAAGATTTTCAGCAGTTGGAGTTTCTTTTAGACGGGCTACGACTTCATGACCTCTTTTCTGAGCAATTTCATCGATGATTTTACCCATTTTACCATATCCAACTAATGCTATTCTCATATACTTTATTATTATTTTAATTATCCAAAATTTAGAAAATTCTGTACAATTTGTTAAAATCTATAACTTAAACTTAAACCCGTTTTAGGAGGGGTAATTCCATATTGATCCTGAATAACAGCAGGTGAAAAAGAGAGATCCGGATCGTGGCGGCTTTCATAAAGATGGGAATCTACCACCGCATCTACAATATTCAGAATATAAATAAGTCCTGTGATTGCAATAGCGTAATCTCTTTGCCTTTTTGCTCTGTCTTGTGCATTTCCCAAAGCAATTTTATCCAAGAAAGGTTTGTCGCTTAAAAACTCATTGGGTCTGCCATTTAACTTATCCAGATAATATTGTCGGTATTTTTTGTACTGATTGTCATTCCAGATGGCAATTCCAACTCCTGTTCCTACAGCTCCCCATACGATCGGAATTTTCCAGTATTTTTTATTGTAATATTGTCCTAATCCGGGTAAAACAGCAGAATACAACCCTGCTTTCGTAGGGTTGAGCTTTATTGTTTTTCTGGTAGGTCCGTTTGCACTTTCTAAATCTTCTACAATTTTTGCTTCCGATTTCAGCTGTTTTTTAGGCTTTTCCACAGATGCTTTCTCATTCGTAAGAGAATCTACCTTAATAGTATCATTAGGTATTGTTTGTGAATAAGCCACTGCGAACAGACACAGAAAAAATGTGAAAAATATTTTCTTCATTTATTTTATATGGGATAAAATATATTCCAGCTCATCTTCATTTTTGAAATCCAGAACAATTTTACCTTTTTTACCATTTCCGGAGGTTTTGATCTCCACTTTTACATCTAATATATCAGATATTGTTTTCTGAACTCTCTTATAGTTATTAGAAAGCTCTGCTTTTGCTTTTTTGGCAGCAGGTGATTTCGGATTTTTTAAAGCCGTAGCTGCTTGTTCAGCCTGACGAACATTCAATTGTTCTTTGATAATTAAATCAAACAGAATCTGCTGATGTTCTTCATTTTCCAGACTGATGATCGCTCTACCGTGTCCTGCAGAAATCTCTCCGCTTCTGATCGCGTTCTGAATATCCGGACTTAATCTTAACAGTCTTATCGAGTTGGTAATGGTACTTCTGTCCTTCCCTACTCTTTGGCTAAGATTTTCCTGTGTTAAACCAATTTCTTCTAAAAGCCTGTGATAAGTAAGTGCAATTTCAATAGCATCAAGATCCTCTCTCTGAATATTCTCAACAAGAGCCATTTCCAAAAGCTCCTGATCATTCACCAAACGAATATAGGCAGGAATACTGGTAAGACCGGCAATTTTACTTGCTCTGAAACGTCTTTCCCCAGATATAATTTCGAATCTTTCTCCGTCTTTTCTTAAGGTAATGGGCTGAATAATGCCTAAATTTTTAATAGACTGAGCAAGTTCATTTAATGCTTTTTCATCAAAATAAGTTCTTGGCTGGGTCGAATTCGGATAAATATCTTCTATGGATACTTCTACAATATTTCCCACAAATTTATCTGCTCCCACATCGGTAGCAGAATTAATCGTCGCTTTGGATTCAGCACTAAGAATAGCACCTAAACCGCGCCCCATCGCTCTTTTTTTGTCCTTCATATTTTGCTTTTAGCTTTTGGCTATTTGCTTTTAATTCTTTACTAATTTTTCGTTCTTCAACAAAACTTCTTCTGCCAGCTGAATGTACTGAACCGCTCCTTTACTTTCTGCATCATAGTTCAAAATACTTTCTCCAAAACTCGGCGCTTCACTCAATCTTACGTTTCTGCTGATGATGGTTTCAAATACCATTTCAGGGAAATGCGAGTTTACTTCCTCCACTACCTGATTAGACAATCTCAATCTGCTGTCATACATCGTTAAAAGAAGTCCTTCGATATCTAAATCTTTATTATGGATTTTCTGAACATTTTTAATGGTATTCAACAATTTACCCAAACCTTCCAATGCAAAATATTCGCACTGAATCGGGATAATTACAGAATCTGCAGCAGTAAGCGCATTCACGGTGATCAAACCTAAACTCGGAGCACAATCGATAATGATATAATCATAATCATTTCTTACGCTTTCCAATGCTTTTTTCAGCATATATTCACGGTTGTCTTTGTCTACCAGCTCAATTTCCGCTGCTACCAAGTCGATGTGAGATGGCACGATATCCAGATTAGGAGTCGCAGTCTGTTTGATACAGCTTCTTGTATCAATACTGTGCTCCAACAAATTGTATGTAGAATACTGAACATCATCAACCCCTAAACCTGAGGTAGCATTCGCCTGAGGATCAGCGTCAATGATTAATATTTTCTTTTCCAATACCCCTAATGCTGCTGCTAAATTCACTGCGGTTGTAGTTTTTCCAACACCTCCTTTTTGATTAGCGATACCTATGATTTTTGCCATTCTTAGAACTTTAAGATTCAAAAATACACTTTTTTCTTTGCTCTAGGTGAGTCACAAAATCAAAAATAGAGTTAAAATACTGTTAATAAGGTTTTTAGTAATAAAAAAAATTATCCACAAAAAAAATTCTTTGTGGATAACTGTCAAGATTTATTATCGAGATATTAATTATCAAACTTCATCGATATAGGAAATTTAAAAGAGCTTCTTACAGATTCTCCTTGTTTATTTTTTCCAGGTGTCCATTTCCCTTTCCCAGAAATAGCTTTTATAGTTCTAATTGCTTCACTATTAAAATCTGCGTTGGTACCATTTGCTTTAATTCCTGAAATTGTTCCGTCAATTTCTACAATAAAAGTAATTGTTGTTCTCATGATATCACCAGACTCAAAACCTGATCCATCAAAGTTATTCATTACCTTATTTCTGAAAGCTTCTATCCCGCCACTAAAATTAGCTTCTGCGCTTAATTCAGTTTCGATTTTATTTTTATCTACTTTGGGTGCTTCTGGCTTTACATATGGAGCTACAGGTCCTTTTATAGTAGTTTCCGTATTTTGAATGGGAATATATGTATTTACCGGAGGATCTGCTTTTAAATTAGTTGTTAATCCCGCCACTGCATCATTTGGTATTTCTTTTTTCTCACTTTCAATCGCATCCCTTTTAGGTTCAACCACTCTTGAGTCAAAGGTTTTCACATTAGGAGGAGTGGTAGGTTTTACAGGCTCTATTTTCACTGGCGGTGTATCCGGACGATCTACCCGATCTAATTTAATAACTACGGGAGGACCATCTGTAGGAACATGTACCGTACTTTCACTATTGAATGCATTAATCACAAATGGTGTAATAGAAACTGCAGCCAATAAACTCACACCTACAAAAAGTGCTCTTGTTAATATTCTGTCTGATTCATTTCTTAAAACATAAGCGCCGTATTCTTTGTTGCGGCCTTCAAATAAAACTTCATTAAAACGAAATTCTTGATTTTGGTGTAGGTGTTTCATCACTAAAAATTTAAACTGTTAAAAATAAAATTATCAGTTTTTCAAATACTGACAACTAATCACCAAACGTCTATCAAAATATTTGCCAAAAATTTACCAACCTAACATCAAAATAAAACTTTCTATAAAAACAATTAAAATAAGCTATGTAATAAATATATTTTATAAGGGTATATAAAAACAAAAAATCCCGCTAAAAAGCGGGACTCAAAATATCTAAATGATCTTAGAATAATTCTTTTCTGATAATGTTCTGACTTCTTTCAGGACCAACAGATACTAAGTATACGTTGATTCCTAAATACTTCTCGATAAACTCGATGTATTCCTGAGCCGTTTGCGGAAGCTCATCATAGCTCCTTGCTTTCGTGATGTCTTCATTCCAACCTGGTAAATCTTGGTAGATTGGTTCGTAGTTGTATAATTTTTCTGTTGAAGAAGTGAAATAATCGATGATTTTTCCGTCTTCAGTTTTATAATGTGTAACCACTTTCAGGTTTTCAATTCCTGTAAGAACGTCTAATTTTGTAATTACTAAGTTATTGATCCCGTTGATCATACAAGCATGCTTCAAAGAAACTAAGTCTAACCAACCTGTTCTTCTTGGTCTCCCTGTAGTTGCTCCGAATTCTCCACCAATTTGTCTGATTTTCTCACCCAATTCGTTGTCTAATTCAGATGGGAAAGGTCCGTTTCCAACTCTTGTACAGTATGCTTTAGCAACACCGATTAAGTTTTGAAGTGATGTTGGCGGAACTCCTGCTCCTGAGCAAACTCCTCCTGTAGATGGAGAAGATGAAGTTACGTATGGATAAGTTCCGAAATCGATATCAAGCATCAAAGCCTGCGCTCCTTCGAATAAAACGTTCTTGCCATCTCTGATTGCTTCGTTTAATTCCAGTTCCGTATCAACGATTCTGTCTTGAAGCTGTTTTCCGATTTCTAAATATTCGTTGTAAATTTCTTCAACGTCTAACGTCGGTTTTCCGTAGTATTTTTCAAAAAGAGAATTCTTAATTTTTAAGTTTTTCTCGATTTTGTCTCTTAAAATTTCAGGATTCAGAAGATCGATCATTCTGATACCCACTCTTGCAATTTTATCTTCGTAGCAAGGTCCGATTCCTTTCTTCGTCGTTCCGATCTGCGTTCCTCCTTGCTCTTCTTCACGGTAAGTATCCAAAAGAATGTGGTAAGGCATGATCACATGCGCTCTTCTGCTGATGAAAATGTGGTCAGTTTTCAAGCCTTTGCTTTCGATCTGATTCACCTCCTTAATGAAAGATTTAGGATTTACCACTACTCCGTTTGCAATGATACATTTCCCTTTGCACTGAAGAACTCCCGATGGAAGAAGGTGCAAAACGAATTTCTCCTCACCTACATAAACCGTGTGACCAGCGTTGTCTCCCCCTTGGAAACGTACAACGTAATCCGATTTTGCCGATAAAACATCCGTGATTTTTCCTTTACCTTCATCTCCATACTGAAGACCTACAACTACGTAAGTTGACATATTTTTCTTTTATTTTAGATTCATGCAAAATTACTTTTAAAAAATTGGGTGAGCAAATTTGTGGCGGATTTTATTTTTGGGTGGGGTGGAAATCATGTGGTTGAAAGATTTACTTATTATACATTTATGGTTTAAATTTCAGAGAAATTGATAACTACTAAAAACATTAAAATAAAATACTGGAAAACATTCAAGATGAATATATAAATCTTCACGTTGATATTATTAACACAAATGTGCATCTTAACTGGACATTATCTGAAACCAAATCATTATTATTTCACTAGAAATCTTTCGACAGCTTAGATTCCTGCGGAATGACAAAAAGTATGGATATTATTTTTATTATTCTTTACTTCAACAAAACCTCACCCATCACCCCAATCTCCTCCAAAAACATCTCATCATGCGAAATCACTACCAAAGTTCCTTGATAATCCTTAATAGAATTCGTTAGAATTTCCACATTCTGAAGATCTAAATTATTCGTCGGTTCATCGAGGATAATCATATCGGGCGCTTTATTACTGATGGAAAGTCCGCACAGAAGAAGTCGCAGACGCTCTCCACCACTCAGAACATCGCACTTTTTGTCCCATGTTTCCTTTCCGAATAAAAATCTTGACAATAAGGTTTTCACTTCAGATTCCTGCAACGCATTATCGTTGAACTGTTGGGCAAAATCATAAACCGTTGCCTGTTTATCAATCAAAGAATATTCCTGATCAATATAAATCGTCTGAAAATCCGATCTCGAAATCATACCAACAGAAGGTTTTAAATCTCCTAATAATAGCTTGATTAAAGTCGTTTTCCCCGAACCGTTCGAACCTTTAATCGAAATTCTGTCACCGCTTCGGATTTCAAGATTGAGGTTTTCTTTCCAAAGATTTTCATTATCATATTTAAAATTAATTTCTTCCGCCGAAATCAAAAATTTCCCCGAATGCAGACTAGAATCATTAAAATTAACCTTCATCTGATCCGTATTTCTCACCGACGAACGCAAATCTCTCAAATCACCTGAAATATCATTGATTTTCTCAGCATGAACAGACTTTAATTTTGAAGAATTTTTCTCGGCATTATTTCGCAGTGTGTTCATCATGATTCTCGCCACGCCCGACTTTTCCTGCTTTCCTTTTCCTCTCGCATCGAGTTTTTGCTTTCGTTCGATTGTTTCTCTTTCTTTTTCTTTTGCCTTTTTCAGCGCCCGTTCTTTGGAATGAATATCGTTTTGCAAGGCTTCATTTTCAATTTCTTTTTGTTCAGCATAAAAATCATAATTTCCGCCATACGTCGAAATTCCCTGATTGCTCAGTTCAAAAATCGTATCGACTAAATTCAGCAAAATACGATCGTGACTCACAATCACAACCGTCGAACTTGTTTTTTCAATAAAATCATACAACAAATTTCGACCTTCCAGATCAAGATGATTCGTCGGTTCATCCAATAAAATAATTTCAGGTTGGTTGATTTGAATTCCCGCCAGAAAAACCTTTGTTTTTTGTCCGCCACTCAGGCTTTCCAGTTTTTGATTTAAATCTAAATTTTCAAGTTTCCAATATTGTAAAGCTTGCTGACAACGTTCTTCGACGTCCCAATCGTCATTCAATGTTTCAAAATAGATCTCATCCACTTCCCCACTCGTAATTTTTTGGAGAGCGTTGAATTTTTTGTCAATTTTTAAACATTCTGCAACGGTCAGATCATTAAAATTTCCGAACATCTGAGGAACATAAAATAGATCACCCTGAATATTGACCGTTCCTTCCAACGGTTCAATTTCATTAGCTATGATTTTCAGCAAGGTCGATTTTCCCATGCCGTTACTTCCGACCAAAGCAGATTTTGTATGTGATGGTATTGTTAAGTGAATAGAATTAAAAAGCAGATTCCCCGCAGGAAACCCAAAGGATATATCGTGTAAAAAAAGCATAATTTCTTTCTGTAATTAAGTTAGAACTGCAATAACTTTATTTGTTATCGCTTATGAAATCTGAAAGAAATTGTATCCTACATGCTGATATTTTGGGTTTTGTAAGTGGCAAAGATAGGGATTTTAAAATATTTCAAAATTTATATCCATTGTCATTCTGACGAAGGAAGAACCTCTATTCTCAATTTTGTAAACTTTCTTTATTCTAGCTTTTTCCAGCTATCCACTCATACTCCTCACACCAATGCTTTTCCACCGCTTGCTGCGGGGTAACCGTTTCTATCTGGGCTAGGTAATGATTGCGTTTCAAACCACCCCGTCAAAAATTTCTTTGAAATTTTCGCCACCCCTCCAAAGAAGGGGAATTCCAGCGAGGAAGGAACGAAGTAACGAAGCAGTCTCAAAAATTATCACAAACAATATTAAAAAAAGATTCTTTACTCCGCTCTGCTTCGTTCAGAATGACAGAGTGGACTCTCATTATAGTGTCATTTTGAAAATAATAATAAAGATTTATATTTAAACAAAAACACAGATTATCAAACGCTTAAAAGTCATAAAATATTTTCATCAAAAATCCGTAACTTTGCAGCCTACTAAAAATTTTATGGAAAGTATTAAAGTTCACGACAAAACTTTTGTTCCTTATTTGAAGGATGCCGAGATTCAGGAGATTGTAAAAGCTACGGCTTTAAAAATTTATGAAGATTATAAGGATGAAGTTCCTGTTTTTATTGGAGTTTTGAACGGAGTAATTATGTTTTTCTCAGACCTTTTGAAGCATTATCCGGGAGAATGTGAGATTGCTTTCATCCAGATGAGTTCTTATGTAGGAACTGAGTCTACAGGAATCGTTTACCAGAAAATGGAACTGACGAAAGACGTAAAAGACCGTCATATTATCCTTGTAGAAGACATTGTAGATACTGGAAATACGGTTGAAAGTCTTTTCAAATATTTTAACGAAACCCAGCGTCCAAAATCTGTAAAAATTGCTTCATTCCTATTAAAACCTGCAGTATATAAGAAAGATTTTAAACTGGATTATATCGGAAAAGAGATTCCAAACAAATTTGTTCTAGGTTACGGATTGGATTATGATGAATTGGGTAGAAATTTATCTGATTTATATCAATTGGAAGACGGACAAATCAACCATTAAACGCTGTTGGCTATTAGCTGATAGCTTTTAGCTTAAAAAGTAAAATAAAGAAATATATTTAATAATAACTTAAAAACGCTAAAGGCTAAAAGCAGGTAAGCTCAAGGTAAAAAAGCCAAAAGCAAGCTGCCAATCGCCGGAAGCAAAACAACATTATGATAAACATTGTTCTGTTTGGCCCTCCAGGAAGTGGAAAAGGAACTCAAGCACAAAACTTAATCGAGAAATTTAATTTAAAGCAAATCTCAACAGGTGATCTTTTCAGATTTAATATGAAAAATGATACTGAGCTTGGGAAACTGGCAAAATCATATATCGATAAAGGAGAATTGGTTCCTGATCAGGTAACAACAGATATGCTGATTGACGAGATCAGAAAGCCTACGGATGCAGCAGGATTTATTTTTGACGGATATCCAAGAACTGCTGTTCAGACAGAAGCTTTGGAAAAAATCGTAAAAGAGGAATTAAATGATGAGATCGACGTGTGTCTTTCTTTGGTAGTGGAAGATTCAATTTTGGTTGAAAGACTATTAAAAAGAGGAGAAATCAGTGGAAGATCTGATGACAGCAATGTTGAGATCATTGAAAACAGAATAAAAGAATACTACGCAAAAACAGCAGAGGTAGCCGAACTTTACAAGCAACAAGGTAAGTATGTAGAGATTAACGGTGTTGGAGATATTAATGAAATCTCTGAAAAACTTTTTGCTGAAGTAGAACAAGTAAAATAGATTACAGTTGATCGTTGGCAGTTGATAGTTGTCAGCAATCACAATCAACTGACAACCATTAACTGACAACTAAACTATATGTCAAATTTTGTAGATTACGTAAAGATTCATTGTAAAAGCGGTCATGGAGGTGCAGGTTCTGCTCATCTTCGCCGTGAAAAGTATATTCCTAAAGGTGGTCCTGATGGAGGTGACGGAGGTCGCGGCGGACACATCATTATGAAAGGAAACGGTAATGAATGGACTTTACTTCCTCTTCGATACACCCGTCACGTAAAAGCGGAACGTGGTGAAAACGGAGGCAAAAACCAGCTGACAGGAGCTTACGGAGCTGATGTCTATATTGAAGTTCCGATCGGGACTATCGCTAAAAATGAAGATGGAGAAATCATCGGCGAAATCATGGAAGATGGTCAGGAAATCATCCTGATGGAAGGAGGAATGGGAGGAAAAGGAAATGAGCATTTCAAATCTTCTACGAACCAGACTCCAAGATTTGCACAACCGGGAATGGACGGACAGGAAGGTTATGTCGTTTTCGAGCTTAAAATTTTAGCGGATGTAGGTCTTGTTGGTTTTCCAAATGCTGGGAAATCTACCCTTTTAGCGTCTGTTTCTGCTGCAAAACCAAAAATTGCCAACTACGCGTTTACAACTTTAACTCCGAATTTAGGAATTGTGGATTACAGAAATTACAAATCTTTTGTAATGGCAGATATTCCGGGAATTATTGAAGGGGCTGCAGAAGGTAAAGGTCTTGGTCACAGATTTTTAAGACATATTGAAAGAAATTCAATTTTATTGTTTTTAATTCCTGCAGATTCTGAGGATCATTTCCAGGAGTTTAAAATTTTGGAAAACGAATTGAAAGAATACAATCCGGAATTATTGGATAAAGATTTCATCGTTTCTGTTTCAAAAGCGGATCTTTTGGATGACGAACTGAAGAAAGAAATTTCTGCTGAATTCCCTGAAAACAAACAGCCGTTGTTTTTCTCAGGAGTGACTGGTGAAGGTCTTGTAGAGTTGAAAGACGCGATCTGGAAGCAACTTCACGGATAAAAATTCGAAACTTAAATAATATTCAAAAGGAGAAACAGTAATGTTTCTCCTTTTTTTACAATTGAACTTTTATAAATAACTCTTATTTTTTAATGAATTTCTTAGTTATTTTCCCTTCTTTTGTTTCAATAGTAATGATATAAGTTCCTGCAGGCAGGTTTTTTACATCTACTTTATTGTCGCGGAGATTTACATTAATATTTTTTCCTGAAATATCAGAAACACTTACATTTTCAACTTTCAAATCGGTTTTTACCGTAAGAAAATCAGAAACAGGATTAGGGTATATCTCAATATTTTTATTCAGTAATCTTTTGTTTCTTTCTTCCTGATCTAACATTAAAACCATTCTTTTTTGATTGGGATTTGACTGCTGCTTAGATATCATTTTGTTGCCATCTAGATCTAATGCAGGAATTAATTGTGGTAACCCGTATCCGGTACTTCCTGTGCCTCCTAAATATATTGCATTCAAATCTACTCCAATGCCTGGTCCAAATACATCTGGTTTTAGGATCTGAGCCAAATAAAGTTGATAATTTTTACTGAAATAAATATCATCTTTTGCATTTCTCTGGATCGCCATACCTGAACCTGAAGAATAAGGCTGCGGATCATCATACACCATCATAGAATGAACTGATGTACCCGAAGAGTTGAGTAAATCAACCGCATAAAGATCTTTAGCTCCTAAAAAAAGTACAGAGGCATCTTTATTAAACTCAGCTGAATACGTTCTTAACCCATTCGCTTCCAGGTAAAAGTCAGGAGCAATCTCACCAGTAGCAGCGTTAAAAGAATATACTTGGTTAGTAAAATAAGTATCCGGCAAACTCCAGCCTGCATAAGTATCTGACCACGGAGAAATACATATGTAATGGGTAAAATGACCATTGTAAACTTTTGGAGATGCTTTTATACCGTAATGGTTACCACTTATTGGTTGATAAAGATTACTTATAACAGGATTTCCATTATCAAAACCATTAGCATCCAAACGATAGGCAAACAATCTTTTATCATTCGGTATTAACACCCAAAATGAAATCCCGTCTGTATTAGGTACAATAGTGATCGCTTCAGAAGTAAAGACATTTCCCGCATCATCCAACACCGGAATTTGCTTAAAACGATACATGACATCTCCCAGAGGAAATCCATTGGTTCCAATACTTCCCAAAGTCATATCAACAATTGAATAATTGATTCGATAATTAATATTGTTAAGGCCATTTGCACCAGTCGTGAAAATATAATATTGACTATCATTTGCCGGGTTTTTCACAATAGCAAGTTGTTCTGCGGTATCGCCATATGAAACTAAAACTCCATTTGACATCACCTGGTTTTGTCTATTCCAAATTTTTTGAGAGCTGGCATAAAAAAGCAAATTGCCATTACTATCACTTACAGAACCACAACCTTCCAGTGTTTCCATAGCACTGTTCGTAATGGCTACAGGTGTAGAATTAGAAAAGTTTACAGCTCCTTTATATCCAAAGTACCAATTATCATTTTCACCTTGCCCAAATAATGTATTAAAACTCAATAAAAGAATAGGAAATAAAAAAAGTTTTTTCATTTTCATTAATTATTTATTTTTAAGTTATTTTGATAATCTGTAATCATAAATCATCAATATTTACATTGAAATTTTATCATTAATATTATCATAAAAGATTATTAATTTATTTAAGTGCTTAAAATTAGCTCTTGACATATGATTACTATTATATAATTACATTTGTTTTTTACATAATTATTTCACTTTAATAAGAATTAATTATTTTAAATAAATGAAAACACTTATCTGACAACTATTTTTTGGAACAATTCTTGAAAGACATCAGCAAAATTTAAAACTATGAAATATCTATTCGGCTTATTGACTGCATTGCTTTTGTTCTCATGCTCTACTCAGAAAAACACTTCAAAATATTCAACTGTAGAATATGAAGCAGGAGCATGTTTCGGATCTTGCCCTATTTTTAAGATCACGATTAATCCCGACAGAACGGCTGTACTAGAGGCTGAACATTTTAATTTTTCTAAAGAGTTCTCTAAAGCTGAATTTTCAAAACCAAGGGAAGGAACTTTCAAAGGAACCATCAAGGAAGAAGATTATAAGAAACTGACTGCATTATTGGATGGATTAGCTGTACAAAACCTTAATGAGAAATATGGAGAAAGAAACGTAACCGATCTTCCCACTTCTTATTTAAGAGTTAATTTCACCGATGGAAAATCTAAGAATATTGAGGACTACGGAAAAAAAGGAACTGAGAAATTAGCAGAAGTGTACCACTTTTTTGAAGATTTGAGACATAATCAACAATGGACAAAAGTGAAATAATCCACTTAAAAATATTTAAACTACCTTTGCAAAACATAATTCCTTCATTTTGAAGGAATTTTTATTTAATTAAAAATAATTCACTTGAATTTTACAGACTTAAACTTAATAGATCCTATTGCAAAAGCAATTCAGGAACAAGGATATACCAACCCTACTCCTATTCAGGAAAAATCGATTCCTGAAATCATAAAAGGGAGAGATTTTCTAGGTTGTGCACAAACAGGGACAGGAAAAACAGCAGCATTTGCGATCCCTATTTTACAGAATCTTTCTAAAAATAAAACGCCCAATAAAAATATTAAAGCTTTAATATTAACTCCTACAAGGGAATTGGCAATACAAATTGAAGAAAACATCAAAGCCTATGGAAAGTATCTTCCCTTAAAACATTTGGTGATTTTTGGAGGGGTAAAACAGGGAAATCAGGAAGCTGCACTGAGAAAAGGTGTTGATATTTTGGTGGCTACACCGGGAAGATTATTAGACTTTATTGCTCAGGGAATTATCAGTCTGAAAAACCTTGAAATCTTTGTTTTGGATGAAGCAGACAGAATGCTTGATATGGGGTTTGTACATGATGTGAAAAGAGTAATCAAGCTTTTGCCTCAGAAAAGGCAAACTTTGTTTTTCTCAGCGACCATGCCTGCAGAAATTCAAAAGTTGGCAGGTTCTATCCTTAACAATCCTGTAAAGGTAGAAGTAACCCCGGTTTCTTCGACTGCAGAGACCATTAAGCAATCGGTATATTTTGTGGAAAAAGAAGACAAATTAGATCTTCTTACTCATATTTTAAAAAACGATATTTCCGATTCTGTTTTAGTTTTTGCAAGAACTAAACATGGAGCTGACAAAATCGCAAGAAAACTTCAAAAAGACAATATTTCTACTGAAGCCATTCATGGAAACAAATCTCAGAATGCCCGTCAGAATGCTTTAAGCAATTTTAAATCCGGAAAAACCAGAGTGTTAGTAGCTACTGATATCGCAGCAAGAGGAATTGATATTGACGAGCTAAAATATGTGGTAAATTTTGAGCTTTCAGACGTCTCTGAAACCTACGTTCACCGAATTGGAAGAACAGGAAGAGCAGGAGCTGAAGGAACTTCTATTTCTTTTGTAGACGGTTTGGATTTATTAAACTTAAAAAATACCGAGAAATTAATCGGAATGAAAATCCCGATTGTAAAAGATCATCCGTTCCATACCGATAACTTGGTAGCACAGAAAAGAGACTCAAACAATAAACCTGTTTCTGCAGGAGGTGGAAGACCTCAATCCTCCAATTCATCGAGACCTCCTAAGAAAAAACAGGGAACCGCAACCCCAACTTTGGGTTTTAAAAAGCCAAAAAATAAAAATTTCACAAGAAAAAAATAATGGTAAAACCTTCCGATTGGAAGGTTTTATTTTTGGGTATACAATTTTGTTTTGCCATCTTTATCTAAAAGAAAACAATAACTTACAATACAAAACGGTAATGCTGCTGCTAAATAGGTAATATTAAAAAAATTATAGCTACTTCCTCGGATTGCTTGTTCAATGAGATGAGCAGACATTAAGCAGAAAATGATAATAGTTGATAAATAAAAAATCTGTTTGATATTCTTTACAAACAGCGAAAAAAATGCTGTTAAAATAAGGAAAAATAACACGACAATAGTATTTGACTGACCTTGCATTTGCAAAGGGTTGTGTTTTAATATATAATCAAAGTCTTTGGCAGGTAAAAGAACAGACATTAGCAATGTACCTGCAATTATTAAAAACGCTAAAGAAAATTTGATTTTACTTCCCAAGCTCGCACTGAAAAAAGGTTTAAATAAAAATAATACTAAGGGAATAATAACAACGCTTCTCGTAAGGCAGATTACTCCCAAAATAATTCCTAATAAAACTGGCATCTCAAAATAATTTTTCTCAAATTTTTTATGCCAGAATATGATAAAAACTGAGGTAATGATAAATGAAGAAATAAAGTCACTTTTACAAACAGCCTCATAAATAAACGATAATGAAGTCCCCAACAGTAGAATACCCCAAAGACGAATATTATTATTTTTAAATTCTTTTACAATAGCAAAACTGAACAACAACAAACTTGCTACCTGTATATACCCTACATTCCCTAAAAAACGAAATATCACTAAAAAAAGGAGTTGTCCCGGCAAATAGGAAGGAATATTTCCCATGAAATTCTTAGTATCATAGATATATTTCCCATTCAACCAATAATCTAAGGAGTACTCTATGGTTTGCCATCTATCAATCTTAAGCTGATAAGGATCTTTAATCAAATGTGATAATACTAGATAGAAAAGCCCACTGAAAAGTATGAACCCATAAAGAATTTTTCGAGATATTTTAATCCTTTTAATAAAGAAATCATATCCACTAAAAATCAGAAAATGAAAAACACAAAACAACACAATTAAAATAAAAACAGGAACTTTATCCTGCCTTATTCCATACTTAACTAAAAATAAAGTATTAATAACAAAATATATAAAGAACATTATATACTTCATTATTTTTTCATTTTCAAAAAAATTGAATACTTTATCGATCATTCACTTTCTATTTATTAAATAAATTTAAAGCATTCTCCGTTGTTATCTTATCAATCTCCGAGAAATCTACTTTATAAATATCCACCAATTTTCCGGCAACCAAATCAAGATAGGAGCTTTCATTTCTTTTCCCTCGGTGCGGAACCGGTGCTAAATAAGGAGAATCTGTTTCCAGAACAATTTTATCTAAAGGAATTTCATGTAAAAACTGATCAATTTTACCATTTTTAAATGTGACTACTCCACCGATTCCCAAAATGAAATTTAAGTCAATTGCGTGTTTTGCCTGTTCTAAATTCCCCGAAAAGCAATGGAAAATCCCTCTTAATTTCGGATGCTTTTTTCTTTCCAGTACCTCAAAAGTTTCATCAAAACTTTCTCTGGTATGAATGACAATCGGCAGATCCTTTTCAATCGCCCAATCAATTTGCTGTTCAAAGACTTTTACCTGAATATCCAGTGTCGTTTTATCCCAGTACAAATCAATTCCGATTTCTCCGATAGCCGGAAAAGCTCTCTGATCAAGGTAATTCTTAACAATTTCCAATTCTTTTTCCCAAGTTTCAGGTTTTACATAGCAAGGATGTAATCCCATCATGGAAAAAATATGGTTCGGATACTCCGCTTCCAGCTGTAGCATCTTTTCATGAGATTCTGAATCGATCGCCGGAAGATAAAATTCTGTAATTCCTTTATCTAAAGCCCTTTGAATTGTTTCTTTTCTGTCTTCATCAAATTCTTCAGCGTATAAATGCGTATGTGTATCAATCATTGTCTTTAAAATTTCAATAGATCTTCATAAGGATTATCCAACCCCAGCAACATTCCGAAAGCAGGTTCTGTTTTGATTCCTTTGTTCTTTAATTCTATTATTTTTTGTTTAAAATCCTCTCCTTTTGCCTGTAATATTTTGTATTCAGCAATCATATGTCGATAAGCATTTTGCTCAATGGTCGGTTTATTTTGTCCAAAAATTTCAACAGGAAATTCTTCTAGTATAAAATTTAAAACAATACATTCCTCACCATGAATAATAGGATGTTCAACATTAACTTCCATATCATCAGGAATAAGTTTACCGAACATTAAATCATCCAAAAAGTCTTCTTCAAATTGAAGATCAACCTCGCAAATAATATCCAGATCACTTCCTTCAATATCAATCTCTATAGGAATTGTTCCTGCTAAAATGGGAGAATACTCTTTTAATTTTTCAAAAAACCGATGTCTCGTAAGAACGTCATAAGCTCTTTTTTGCTTATCATTTCCATTCTTCAAATATTCGATGGTCGTAAAATCAACCATTTGAAAATATTTTATGTTTTACCTTCTGCTTTTGAGCCTCAATTCTTTGGCTTAATTTCTCCTTAAACTCAATATATTTAGGATCTTTTTCATCATCCGTTCTGTGTTCCAAAGCTTTACTGATTTTAAAATTCTCTTTGATAAAATCTTTTGTCAACTCAGAAAAATAAGCATTCCCGAACTTCTCAAAAATATAATTAACTGCTTGATTGTTAGGATGAATCATATCTTCTTTATAAAAACGATAATCCCGAAGATCATCCATTAAAATTTCATAAATCGGAAGGTAATGACAGTTTTCGAACTGCGGAATAATTTCATGAATTGCAGTGATTAATTTTGATTTACTCAACTGATTTTCAACCATTCCGTCCTTTGTGTGACGAACCGGTGAAACCGTAAATAAAATCTGAACATCATTTGTACAGATATCATTTAAATTTAAAACTGTATGGTAAATAGATTCGGTAAGCTCCTGATGAGTCAGCAATCTTTTTTCGAAAAATTTTTGTGGGATTTTGTGACAGTTTGCCACCAGTTTTTGCTTTGGAATAAATTCATAAATAAATGAAGTTCCGTACGTTATGATAATCCAGTTTGAATTTTGAAGAAAAGAATTTCCTTCTTCAATCTTGGCATTAATTTTAGCTAAAGTCTGATGAATATATCTCGTATCAAAGCTTGTATGATGATCTAACGAAATAAATTCATCGTTAAAGGCAATTAAATCATCTTCAATATAAAACTCAGCATCGTGAAGCCTTTTTATTGAATTATTAATCGAAAACGGGTTAAAAATAGTTCCAAACGGATTATTTACGGTCTGTAATTGTCCTTTTTGGAATAAATCCGACATTTCTGACGCAAAACAGGAGCCTATCGAAAATAGTTTATCTTCAACTTCAATCTTCTTCTCCGATTCTTTAAGGTCAACTTCCGTCCTGAATTTCATTTGTAATAGATGATAGGTTGCAGGTCTTAGGTTGCAGGTAAATCTGCTACCTGCAACCTAAGATCTACTATCTTTTTTAGCTTTCTCTTCTCAATAAATAATTTGCCAGTTCTGTAAATGGTTTTTTCTTTTCTTCCGGAATATCGATCTTCTGAAGGTAGCTTTGCCCGATTTCATTATGTTTTTCGATCAAACGCAATGCTTTCTCGTCTACTTTTGTTCTTCTGAAAATCTTTTCAACTCCGTATACCTTATCGATATTATCGGTCTTTTTAGAGTACCAGTAATCCAGTTCTTTTCTTTCTTCTTCTGTTGCATATTCTCTCGCCATCAGATAAAGAACCGTCTTTTTATTTTCATAAATATCTCCGGCGTGCTTTTTACCGAATTGTGCCTGATCTCCGAATACATCCAAATAATCATCCATAATCTGGAAGGCAATCCCAATGTGTTTTCCGAAGTTAAAAATAGCTTTGGCATCTTTGAAATTCGCTTTTGCAATCAATGCTCCGATTTCAAAAGAAGAAGCACTCAAAACACCTGTTTTATAGGTAATCATTCTGATGTAATCATCAAAAGTTACATTTTCCTGTGTTTCAAAATTAATATCATACTGCTGTCCTTCACATAAAAGCAAACCTGTATGAGTGAAAATTCTGATACAAGCTTTGAAAATCTCTGGTTCAAGATCTTCAAAAAACTTATACGCTTTCAGCATTAATCCATCTCCTGAAAGAATTCCTACATTAATACCATGCAAAGTATGGATAGTTGGTTTATTTCTTCTCAAAGGAGCTTCATCCATAATATCATCATGGATAAGCGTGAAATTATGGAAAAACTCGATAGCCAAAGCCGGTTTTATTGCCTGCTTCAAATCTCCTCCAAATAAATCACACGCCATTAAAACCATAATCGGACGAAGACGCTTTCCACCATGTGAAATAATGTAATTCATCGGATCATATAATTCTGCAGGTTTATCTTTGAAAGTATACTTTTGAATAGCATCCGCAACAAGCTGTTGGTATCTGTCTAAAAATTCCATAAATTCTAATAATTTGAACAAAAATACGATTTTTCAGGGCTTTATAAAACAAAAAACTTTGCCCAAATGAGCAAAGTTTAATTATATTCTAAATTTTTATTTTAAGATAAAAATGTTACCAAAAGGTACGTCACTCCTGCAACAATTGCAGAAATTGGAATGGTTAACACCCAAGCCCAAAGAAGGCTTACAGTAATCCCCCATCTTACAGCAGAGATTCTTTTCGTTAATCCAACCCCGATGATAGAACCTGTAATCGTATGTGTTGTAGAAACAGGAATACCAAAGTGATCTGTAATGAATAAGGTAATCGCACCTGCTGTTTCAGCACTTACACCTTCCAGTGAAGTTACTTTTGTAATTTTAGTTCCCATTGTTTTGATGATCTTCCAACCTCCACTCATGGTTCCCAAAGCAATTGCAATGAACGAAACCAATGGAACCCAGATATAATGAGAAGCAAAATAATCGAAACGGTCTGCAGAAGGAATATTTAAATATTGTGCATCCTGAAGCATGTTCACATGATAGTAAATCACTGCTGCTCCAATAATACCCATTACTTTCTGAGCGTCATTCAAACCATGTCCCAAACTGAACAATGCTGAAGATGCCAATTGTAATCTTTTGAAAGACTTATCCGCTTTATGTGGGTTTGATTTCTTATAAAGATGAACGATAATTAAAGTAATAATAATTGAAATAATCATCCCTATAATTGGAGCCATGAAAATAAATAGGAAAATAGGAATTACTTTCTCAAACTTAACCACACTCTGATGGGTAACCTGATTAAAAGCTTCTTTAATTGTGTCCCACATGCCTAAATCCGGCTGTGCTGTAGCAACTGCTTGATAATCCATCATGAAAGCATGCATTAAAGCGGCTCCCAAAAATCCTCCGATCAATGTGTGCGAAGAAGAGGAAGGAATACCAAACCACCATGTTAAAAGGTTCCAAGCGATGGCAGCTACAAGTCCGGAAAATATGACTTCAAGGGTGATAAAATTCTCGTTTACGGTCTTGGCAATTGTATTACCAATTTTAAATTCTCCAATAATATAAGCAGCAATAAAGAAAGCGGCAAAGTTCCAAAGTGCTGCCCAAAGTACAGCCTGGAATGGAGTTAAAACTTTTGTAGAAACAATAGTCGCAATTGAATTGGCAGCATCATGGAAACCATTGATGTAATCGAAGATTAAAGCCAAGGCAATAATAACTATAAGTAAAATCGGAAATTCCATTTGTTAATTATAATTATTAATTAAGCGTATTTAATCATAATGTTCTCAATCGTATTGGCAACATCTTCTGCTTTGTCAGTTACTATTTCAAGATAATTAAGTACAGATGAAACTTTGATAATATTGATCGCATCGTTTGTTTCGAATAATTCTACCATAGAATTTGACAACAAATCGTCTGCAATGTTTTCAATAGAGTTTACTTTGATACAAGCTTCTTTTACCTGCTCCATATTTTTGAACCCTTTAAGGTTTTTCATTGCATTCTGAATTTCAAGACATGCTTTATGAATCAATAAAGAGAAATCTGAATACGCCCTCATTTCTGGCGACTTGTATAAGAAAATATATTTTGTAGAAGCGTAGATGTAATCTGCGATATCATCTAATCCTGTTGCTAACGTATGGATATCTTCTCTATCGAACGGAGTAATAAAGTTTTTTCCCAATTCTACGAAGATCTCATGAGTAAGCTCATCATTTTTGTGTTCATAATCGCTCATCTTCTTCAACATAGAATCGTCATTAAGATCGAAGTCTTTAATTCCGTGGTTGAATTCCTCAGACATTGCTACTAGGTTTTCAGTTACTTTTTCAAAAAGCACAAAGAAGATTTTATCTTTTGGTTGAAAAGCGTGGAAAATATTACCAATTCCCATTTTTAAGTTTTTATAATTCGTGTGCAAATTTCTTAAAAAAGCATCTTACCTGAAAGCATGTTGCATTAAGTTTTGTTAACATTGCATTAACTCCTGATTATCAAATAAAAAAACCGACTTTACAGTCGGTTTTTTATATTATTTTCAGATGATTAGTTAGCCTCTTCAGCTCTCATATCTTTACCTCTGAATTTCATACTTGAGATATTGCTCAAAAGATCTCCTTTGAACGATTTTTCAACTTCAAAGAAAGAGAATTTCTCTAAAATTTCAATATCGCCAATTTCAGCTCTTTTTTTGCTTTTTCCGTTTGATGTAGCCTTATTGATAATGTCTAAAACATCAAGCTTCTTCAATTGATCTTTTTTACCAAGATTAAAGAAGAATCTTACCATATCATCATTCTTTTTTCTAGGTTTTCCACCACGTTCTCTTCTGTCTCCACTTCTTTCGCTTCTCTCTCCTCTATCGCGGTCACGATCTCTACCTCTGCCATCACGATCTCTTCTGTCTCTTCTAGAACCTCCGTCATCATCTCTGCTGCTTAGTTTCTGCTCCATAAGATCATGTCTGTCTTTATAATAAAGAGCAATATCTTTCAATTGGAACTGAAGTAATTTGTGAACCAATTCTTCTTTTGTAAATTCTGATAAATCAGGAATTAAAGCATCATCAAATTCAAAGAAATCTTCGTGTACTTCAAAAAGACTTTCAAAAACCCCTCCTACTTGAGCTTTAACGATATCTTCTCCCGTAGGAATTCTAGCTTCGTTAATCTCAATTTTAGTAACTGATTTTATCTGCTTAAGTTTTCTGCTTTCTTCAGGCTTGATTAAAGCAATTGAAATACCGTCTTTTCCAGCTCTACCCGTTCTACCACTTCTGTGAACGAATACTTCCGGATCATCAGGTAAAGAATAATGGATAACGTGAGTCAGAGAGTTTACATCCAATCCTCTTGCTGCAACGTCAGTCGCAACCAAAATATCGATGTTTTTCAATCTGAACTTCTTCATTACCGTATCTCTCTGAGCCTGAGAAAGATCACCATGAAGCGCATCTGCTGCATAACCGTTCTGCATCAAGAAATCTGCAATTTCCTGAGTTTCCATTCTTGTTCTACAGAAAATGATTGAATACTGATTCGGGTTTGAATCGATCAATCTTTTCAAAGCTTCTTTTTTCTGACGGTAACCTGTCACATAGTATTCATGCTTAATGTTCTTCTTAACCTCGTTAATAGAACCTACAGAAATTCTGTGTGGTTTTGTAAGATAATTCTTAGAAATTCTCTCCACTTCTTTACTCATCGTAGCCGAGAATAAGAAAGTTTGTTTCGTTTCAGGAGTTTCGCTCAAAATTGTTTCCAATTCGTCTTTGAAACCCATTGAAAGCATTTCATCAGCTTCGTCTAAAACCAACCAATGAATAGCCGAAAAGTCAAGCGCTTTTCTATTAATTAAATCAATAACTCTACCCGGAGTTCCCACAATAATTTGCGGTTTATCCTTCAAAGATCTGATTTGCTCCATAATACTGCTTCCACCATAAACTGCTGTAGTTTTGATGTCTTTCATGTATTTAGAGTAATTTTTTATGTCTTTAGTAATCTGAAGACATAATTCTCGTGTCGGACAAAGCACCAATAATTGGATTTTGCGACTCGTTTCGTCAATCATATCCAAAATCGGAAGCGAAAACGCTGCTGTTTTGCCTGTCCCTGTTTGCGCAAGTGCGATCAAGTCGCGAATATCTGAAAGAATAAAAGGGATAGTCTGTTTTTGGATTTCTGTCGGGCTTTCGTAACCCAGTTCGCCAATTGCCTTAAGAATATCAGGACTTAAATTGGTTTCCGTAAATAAATTCATTAAATATTTTAAAATTTTTGCAAAGATACAATTATTATTTGGATTTTATTTTATACTATATTACGAAATCAATAATTTTATTTTTGAAAACCTTAATTATTTTGAATTTTCTACAGAAAAAGCATAAAATAATTATTTTTAATTTATCAATACATCAAACCATATTTCACGCATCAAATCACAATAAAAAGCATTAAAAATTACCAATTAATTAAAACATTATGAATTTTGACAACAACTTAGATTTCATTATTTTTGAGTAAAATAAAAAAATATGCCCGCTGAAATATCTTCAAAAACCCTGAATTTCCTACAAAAACTGGAACAAAATAACAATCGGGAATGGTTTACCGAAAATAAAGTACTCTACACAGAGTCTCAGCAAAATCTTATTTCTTTCATCGAAGGACTTCTTCATGAAATGTCAGACTTTGATCCTGAACTTGCTAAAATAGATGCCAAAAAATCTTTATTCAGAATCTACAGAGATACAAGGTTTTCCAAAGACAAATCTCCTTACAAAACCAATTTCGGAGCTTCTTTGGGGATGGGAAAAGGAAGTCAGAAAGGAGGTTATTATTTCCATATAGAACCTGGAAAGTCTTTTATTGCCGGAGGAATTTATATGCCTGATTCTGCCGTTTTAAAAGAACTTCGAAAAGAAATTTCGTTATACGGAAATGAATTTCTGAATATTTTGAACAATAAAGATTTCAAAAAACATTTTCCTGAACTGGATCAGGATGATAAATTGAAAAAAATTCCACAGGGTTTCGAAAAGGAAGATCCGATGGGAGAGTTTCTAAAGCTAAAAAATTTCATTGTAGTCTATTCTCTGAAAGATGAAGAAATCCTGGATAAGGATGCTGTAAAAAAACTGGCAAAAATTTTCAGACTGATGAAACCTCTGAATGATTTCTTAAATGCACCTTTTTTATAGTTTTTTTTCGTTTTATGATAATTTTATTTTTCTAAAAAACTAAATTAACAACTGATAATCAAATAAATACAATTCATTAACTTTAACAACAATTTAACATTTTTGTTTATCTTTGCATTTCCTCTAAAATTACACCAATGTCTTTATACCAAAGGATTGCAGAAAAACTTCAATATATAAGTCCGAGTTTTTACAAAAGAAGATACTTTAAAAGCTTATACAAGCTTAATAAAGAAAATTTTTCTACACGTAATGTAGAACCTGAATTGGTTTGGATTAAAGAATATCTTCAGGACAATGCAGTTATTTTTGACATTGGAGCGAATGTAGGAACGTTTTTATATCAATTGGAAGATAAACTGAAACCTCAGAATATTTACGGTTTTGAACCCAATAAAAAACTGTATCGCAGATTAAAAAGGCTATTTCCTAAAATGAATGTTCATTCTGTAGCCCTTTCTGACGAAAATACGACTGCAGAATTTAAGGTTCCGATTATTAACGGAAAAATGATTGCTTCACGAGGAACACTAAATACTTCATACAAAGAAAAAGGAGAAGAAAAGAGCTACACCGAAAAGGTAGAAGTGATAAAATTGGATGACTGGGCAAAAAAAGAAGCCATCAGTAAGCTAGACTTCATAAAAATAGATGTTGAGGGTAATGAAATGAAAACCCTGAATGGGGCTAAGGAAACGATACAAAAATTTCAGCCAACATTGATGGTAGAGATGGAACAAAGACATCACAGCACTCCTATCTGGAATGAAATTGCTGAAGTAGCTTCATGGGGATTTGATGTAAAATACCTGAACAGAAAAAACTTTAAGCTGGAAAAATTAACGGAAGAGATTCTGTTAAAAAATATTAGCGACGAAAAAAATAAAACAGAATACATCAACAATATTATTTTTACCCCTAAAAACCAATAAGAAAACCTATGAGTTTAGTAGCAAGACAAGGCTTCAAATATTCCATTATCGGATATATCGGTTTTTTACTGGGAACAGCTTCGGCGCTTTTTATTTTCCCGAACGATTTTGAATTCTACGGAAAGCTTCGCTACAGCATGCAAACGGCAGAAATGTTGGTTCCTTTTGTTGTTTTCGGGATTTCGTATGCCAATGTGAAGTTTTTTCATTCTTTACAGAAAGATGGCAAAACCCAGAACATGCTTTCATTGTCACTGATCAGCATTTTAATTAATTTCCTCATATTTTCTGTTGTATTTTTTGCTCTTCCTTATTTTTACCCGAAATTCATTCATTCGGAAGCCTGGAAAATCAAAAAAATTATTTTACCACTAATTTTAGTTTTATCACTCTGCGCGATTTTCAATAAATACATTTCTAATTTCAAGAGAATTGTAGTTTCTAATATTTTTGATAATCTTTTCCCTAAAATTGCCAATCTAGGAGCATTTTGTCTTTTCTTTTATTTTTCTCTGTCACAAAATATTGCATTGGCATTCTTTTTCGGAATATTTGCTTTAATGCTTTTCGGATACATTTATTACACCAATAAACTGGAAAAAATAAACTTTGATGTAAGTACTGATTACTTTAAAAAAGATGGTTTTTGGAAAGAATTTTTCAATTACAGTTTCTTTGGATTTTTAGGAACTTTCGGAAATTATCTTGCCATCAACAGCTTTATGATCGGTGAGTTTATGGGAATGGAAGAAAACGGAATTTACTCTGTTTTGTATGCCTTGATTTCTTTAATTTCTATTCCGCAGTTGGGTTTATTTAATATTTCCGCTCCTATTATCAGTCAGTATCTTGCAGATGGTGATATGGAAGGGCTCGATAGATTTCACAAAAAAACATCACTCACTTTATATTTTTTAGGAGCAGTTTTGTTTTCATGCATTATGGTCGGATTTCCTTACCTAACTCAGTTTATGCCTAAAAACGGAGTTATGCTGAGAATATATGAACCTGTAATCTGGATTTGGGGTTCTGCTGTTTTGATCGATTTGGCGACAGGATTCAATGGGAATATCATTTCTCTATCTAAATATTACCGTTTCAACATTTTAGTAATGCTTTTACTGGCGGGTTTAACAATCGGACTGAATCTTTATTTCATTAAAAATACAGAGCTTAAGCTTGTCGGAATTGCCTTATCCACTGCAATTTCTTTAACAACATATAATCTGGTTAAAATTATTTTCAACTATATTGTTTTTAAAGTTTCTCCGTTGACAATAGAAATGATTTTTGTTTCCATCATCTGCACTTTAGCAATTACAGTAGCGATTGTTTTGCCTAATTTTGACAATAACTTCATCAATCTAATCTATAAACCAGCTGTTGTTTTGATCTTGATTTTTATCGGAAATTACTTCACAAAAGTTTTCCCAATTGAGGATTATTTGAATAAAAACTTTATCAAAAGTATCTTTAAATTTAAGTAGAAATTAAGCTCATCAAAGTATTTTCCAGATTTTCCTGAACGGATTTCCTGTTATACTTTTTCTGAAAGTCGTATGGAGTATTTTTAAGCGTTTCGAATTGCTCCATTATATTTTCTTCTTCAGGAAGAATAAAGTTTAATTTTGAAGGATAATTACGCGGAAAAACAGCCAATTTTCCGAATTTGATAGCGTCTCCTAAATTACCGGTCATTTTGGTCTGTCCGTACACTTCTTTTTGGCTGAAAAATTCTGTTTCCTGCTGAATCGGACACCACAAAACATCAGCTTTCTGCATCCATTTTTCAAAGTCTTCTGAGGAAACCCTCTCCGGAAAATACTGAAGAGTAGTATATTGAAGAGAGCGCTCTAAGTCTGTAATTTCTTTTAATTCAACTCCTTTTGCCTTTCCTAAAAAAACGAATTCAATTAATTGTTCTGCTGATCCTTTTTCTTTAAAGCTATTTTCAATTTCTTTTATCTTCGAAAAAACTCTTTTATAATCTCTTCTTTTCTGGGAAACACCTCCCGGAATAACTACAATTAGCCTTTTCTCTGATTGCTTTTCACCATTTTCAGTATAAAAAAGGGGAAAAAATCTATATTTTTCAGAGCAGAATGCTTCATCCAAGACCAATAATGTTTTTGACTTTTTATAAGCTGTAGAAACAGTAAAAAGTCCTTCTTTCCACCATAATTTTATTCTGTAAATAAGATCTTCTTTGAAAATATTTTTAAAGAGATTAAATTTTGACAGGGTGGTAAAATTGATATTATGAACAATAAAAGCTGTGTTGTATTTTTCTGCAATCGACTGAAATGTATTGAAATACCGATGAACCGTCCCAACAATAATCAAATCGTATTGTTTTGATTTCAATTGCTCAATAATCATCGAACTGTCTGAAAGAAAAACGTTTTCTCGATCCGTCTGAATCTGTTTTTTAATTTTTTCAGAAAAATAATAGTCTACCTCAAAATTCTCTGAACCTCGCATAGTTCCTAAAAAGTTTTGTGCGATTTCAGCATGGGTATCAATTTCTATGTAGGCAATTTTTTTCAAATTTTCAACCATTTCTTTTTCAAGGCATTCCAACGCTGATTGTTGATTACCTGCTGTTCTTCTTTCGAAATTTTCAATTCTAACTTTTGTGATCGACAGTTTTCATAGGCTTTAACAATCTGTAAGAAAAAGGATAAAGATTTATTCTTCATCGCTTCTTTTGACGATGCTACATAAGCCAGAAACCTATTTAATCCTAAGAAATAAAAGTATCTTCCGTAGTAATCTGCCGGTTTTATGGTATAATCGCTTCCTTTTACTTTTAATAATTTCACTTGCAATTCGGGTAAAACAACTTCTTTCCAGCCTAAATTTTCGAGTAAAATAGCATCAATATTATCCCAACCCAAGGTTTCTCTCATTCCTCCCATTTCCTCAAAGCATTCTTTTCTGTAGGCTTTCATCGGACCTCGAACGTGATTTTTATTTGAGTTGCCTTCATATACCCAGCTTCCGTTTTTTTCCACATACAACAACCCTCCAACCAAACCGTATTTAGGATGATTCTGAAAGGCTGTTTCTACGGTTTCAAGGTAATGATCAGGAAGAATGATATCTGCATCAAATTTACAAATGATATCAAATTGGTCAAGATTTTGGGTATTTAAGCCGTTTTTAAAAGCAGCAACTACTTTTGACCCAGGTTGATGTGCAGATTTTTGAAGATTGATGGTTTCAAAACGTGAATCCGTATCTGTAAATCGTTTAATGATTTCAGGGGTTGTATCGATAGAACCATCGTTAACAATCACTACTTTAAAGTCTTTAAAACGCTGATGCTGTAAAGATTCTAATGTAAATGACAAATGCGCTTCTTCATTATGCGCTGGAATTATGATTAAAAATTTCAATTTTTTAAAGTAAAAAGCAAAAGGTAAAAGCAAAAAATTATTGCTTTTACCTCTTACTTGTATTATTTATTATGTGGTTTCAGCATATTTTTCGGATCAAGAATTTCATCCAGTTTTTCCTGAGAAAGCACTCCTTTTTCCAACACTAAGTTATACACACTTTTTCCTGTTTCTAAAGCTTCTTTGGCAATTTGAGTCGATTGTTTGTACCCAATGTAAGGGTTAAGTGCCGTTACAATACCGATGCTGTGTTTCACCATGTTTAGGCAAACTTCTTTATTCGCAGTAATTCCCACTACACATTTCTCACGAAGCGTATCTAACGCATTGCAAAGGAAATGGATGTTTTCCATGATGGCATGAGAAAGCACAGGTTCCATTACATTAAGCTGCAACTGACCTGCTTCTGCTGCAAAAGTAACGGTAAGATCATTTCCAATTACTTTGTAACACACTTGGTTTACTACTTCAGGAATTACAGGATTTACTTTCCCCGGCATAATAGATGAACCTGGCTGCATTGGAGGTAAATTAATTTCAAAAAGCCCGGCTCTCGGTCCTGATGATAATAGTCTTAAATCATTACAGATTTTAGATAATTTCACAGCAAGACGTTTCATTGCTGAAGAGTAAATTACGTACGATCCTGTATCAGGAGTCGCCTCTACCAAATTCGGTGCAGAAATGACAGGATAACCGATAATTTCCGCCAGATTCTTAGCACAAAGCGTTGCATAGCCTAACGGAGCATTGATTCCCGTTCCGATAGCCGTTGCTCCCATATTAACTTCTACGAATAAATTGGCATTATTGTTCAGTTTAGAAATATCTTCTTCCAAAGTAGCAGCAAATGCCTCAAACTCCTGTCCTAAAGTCATAGGAACCGCATCCTGAAGCTGAGTTCGCCCCATTTTAATGACATCCTGAAACTCATTTCCTTTTTCACGGAACGCTTCAACGATTTTCACAAGCTTGCTTACCAAAGTATCGTTCATCTGCAGCAATCCCATTTTGATCGCCGTAGGATAGGCATCATTGGTAGACTGAGAAAGGTTAATATGATCGTTCGGAGAACAGAATTCATATTCTCCTTTATTTTTTCCAAGTTTCTCCAAAACTCTGTTGGCAATCACTTCATTCGCATTCATATTGATTGAAGTTCCCGCTCCTCCCTGAATCATATCTACAGGAAACTGCTCATGCAATTCTCCATTCACAAGTTCATCACAAGTTTCTGCAATTTTGAAATATAAATTTTCATCAAGAAGACCTAATTCATAATTGGTTTTAGCTGCTGCTTTTTTTACAAAAGCCAATCCTTTTATGAACTCTGGATATGAGGACAGCAACTGTCCCGAAATTTTAAAATTCTCTATTGCTCTTTGAGTCTGTACACCATAATAAGCGTCTATCGGTACATTTAGCTCACCTAAAAGATCGCTCTCCTTTCTATAATTTTCCATTAAAATATTTTTTAACTTAATGATTCCTTGAAAAAAATGCATCCTAAAAGATGCACTTCAAAATTACTTATTTTATTGGATATTTTTGATTTAAAGCTTGTAAAATTGCCCAAGTTTCCGCATCCATCACTCCATCATATTTCTGAGGTCTGAAGTGATACTGAAATGCTTCAATTGTTTTTTTGGTAGTATCATCCCAAGCTCCGCTAAGCTCAACTCCATAGCCAAATTTCTGCAAAGTTGTCTGAATCAAGAAAATAAAAGGGGGCTCATTGTATTTTGTGGTAAAATCCAACTGTGCCTGATCAAAGAAAGTTTGTTTAGTCGCTTCATCATACCACATTCCGATTTGATATTCGTCATATAGTTTTTTCCATGGGAACAGCGGTCCCGGATCTTGTTTTCTCGTTGGTGCAATATCCGAATGCGACAAAACATTCGTTGGAGGAATCTGATATCTTGTAATAATATCTTTTGCCAATGCAGCTACTTTTTTCATCTGATCATCACTAAAAGCCGCAAACACTCTACTTCCTGTCGAATCCGCTCTGAACCCTGCGTTCACGATTTCTATTCCTATAGAAGTATCGTTAAGATTTTTGTCACTTCTCCAAGAGCTCACCCCTGCATGATAGGCACGCTTGTTTTCGTCTACCAACTGATAAATCTCATTATCTCCTGTATTATTTACAAGATAATGTGCACTTACTTCTTGCTGGGTAAGCACCGTGATCGATTTATCATCCGGTAAAGCGGTATAATGAAGAATCAAATAACGCTGTCTGAAATTTTGTCCTACAGCAGGAAAATATGTTTTTACCACTTTGTATCCAACCGGTTTGGCAGACACGATAGAACCGTAACTTATTGTATTATTATTTTTAGTAGGATCTGCAATATTTGTTGTAAAAAACTCTGCGCCTCCATCATGGGTAATCTGAGGCTTCTGCTTCTCACTACTGGTCTTTGCAATCGTTGTTTTTGGCTGTATCACTTGTTTATTCGTACGGGAAGCATTTTGTTTAACACTTTTCTGTGAAGTGCATGAAAAAACAAAAAAACTTAAGCCGATGATATATAATGTCTTACGCATTCGTTTACTTTTTTAATCATTTATTAGCGTAAAAATACACAAATTTTTCTTGAAAAATATTTGGTAAATAAAGAAATCTGTTCTATATTTGCACTCGCAATAACAGAACAACGATCATTAAAAAATAAGATAAACAGGAGGGTTGCCGGAGTGGTTAACGGAGCAGTTTGCTAAACTGTCGACGCGAAAGTGTCGCAAGGGTTCGAATCCCTTACCCTCCGCTTTTCTATATATCTTTTCGGGGCGTAGCGTAGTCCGGTCATCGCGCCTGGTTTGGGACCAGGAGGTCGCAGGTTCGAATCCTGCCGCCCCGACAGTTTTCAATAATTTTCTCAAAATTATTCAATGGGTGCGTAGCTCAGCTGGATAGAGCATCTGCCTTCTAAGCAGACGGTCAAAGGTTCGAATCCTTTCGCGCTCACATAAAACTCACAATTTTTATTGTGAGTTTTTTTGTTTATATTAGTTCCATGTGTTATTGCTACATATTATATTCCAAATCTTTAGATCAA
>NZ_JAJTNP010000003.1:0-307631 GCF_021311115.1 Chryseobacterium gwangjuense | reverse complement strand
TCCGAAATTTTTAATTCTAAATCTCAAGCATATAAAAGGGAGCTAGAAATAAAGGCATGGAAAAACAAATCCAAAATTCAAAAACTTATTAATGATTCTACTGGATAGAGCATCCCGATTTTTAATCGGGACGGTCAAAGGTTCGAATCCTTTCGCGCTCACATAAAACTCACAATTTTTATTGTGAGTTTTTTTGTTTATATTAGTTCCATGTGTTATTGCTACATATTATATTCCAAATCTTTAGATCAATATTACATTGGACATTCTTGTGAAGATTTACAGGAAAGACTAAGAAAACATCTTTCAAATCATAAAGGATTTACTTCAAAAACCAAAGACTGGGTGATTGTTTATTCCGAAATTTTTAATTCTAAATCTCAAGCATATAAAAGGGAGCTAGAAATAAAGGCATGGAAAAACAAATCCAAAATTCAAAAACTTATTAATGATTCTACTGGATAGAGCATCCCGATTTTTTAATCGGGACGGTCAAAGGTTCGAATCCTTTCGCGCTCACATAAAACTCACAATTTTTATTGTGAGTTTTTTTGTTTATATAGGTTTTTAAAACTCTTCATCTCAACACTTTCATATCCTTCAATTTTAAATATTGATTTAAAGAGCAAATACTTTGTATTCACTCGTGAATACTTTTGATTGTTTTTGATAGTAATGACCCTGTTCTGGAAAAAGAAAAAATAATCTTTCCTTACATTCAGTTCACATTTACTAATATTCATTTTTATTAATTCTCGCTGCAAACTTTCACCGATATTTTCAATCCCGTTTTTAGAAAAATTTTTATTTGATCGGTATTCTAAATCTAGAATGTTTTCGGTTTTAATTTTTGAAAAAGATGTATGAAGTTTTTGTTCGATATAAAAATTAGAAATGAAAGAAATGACCAGTAACAAAAAGAGTAAAAGTAAAATTTTCCTTTTCATATAAATCCTGTATAAAGTAATGGTTATTAATCATGTAAAGCTAGTAAAAAAGAATTTCTAAAATATTAATGAAAATTTATTGCAAATTTATTTTTATAATTCAAAAAAACACTCTATATTTGCACCCACAAAAAACAAGGTAATTCTTGTTAAAAGATGACCTCAATCGGGGCGTAGCGTAGTCCGGTCATCGCGCCTGGTTTGGGACCAGGAGGTCGCAGGTTCGAATCCTGCCGCCCCGACAGTTTTCAATAATTTTCTCAAAATTATTTAATGGGTGCGTAGCTCAGCTGGATAGAGCATCTGCCTTCTAAGCAGACGGTCAAAGGTTCGAATCCTTTCGCGCTCACATAAAACTCACAATTTTTATTGTGAGTTTTTTTGTTTATATATCTTTTTATATCCTTTTTCTTTAAAATTTAAAATTCTAATTAATTTAGTTAAAATAAAAACCACCGTAAATATACAGTGGTTTTTAAATATATCATTAAAGAAGTTATCTATTTCAATTGATAAGAATTTCCGTCCCAAAGATAGGTTTTTGAGGCTTTTTTCTTCTTTTCACGATCTCTGTCATCTTTTTCCATTTCCTCCATTTTAAAAACAAAAGCATTTGGAATTCCACCTTTATCGTTCGGGAAAATAAATTCTTCACTGTGATAATAAACATCTGCATCACCAACATTCATGAGCTGAGGAAGAGCAATCAGTTTTTTATCTTTAAAAAGAACATACTGATCATAGCTTGCAATTCCACACGCTTCACCGGAAACCATGGCTTTCAATGTCAGTTCCACATTTTGCAGTTTATGATTGCTTTCAATATTGAATGTACTGTAGCTCAGACTTTCGCCGGAACCTGTGTCAAAAGAGGCTTCATCAATCAATACATTCCCTTCAAGCACTTTTATGCTGGCAATGTTTTGATCATAGTCCTGATTATATTTTTTATCTTTTTTCTTGATCGTTTTTGTTAATCCGAAAAGAAAGTCATAACCATTCTTGTTTCTGTATCCTACACAAAGATTTCCGCCCCAAACATAACCTTCGGAAGCTTTATCACCTTTTTGGTAAGAAATTTTATACCAATTAGCACTTCTTTCTCCCAGTTGAAGAACGGTTTCATCTTTTTTAAGAATAAGAACTTGCTGATTAGTTTGCAGAGAATCTAAAATTTCAGCGTCAAGATTGGGATCCAGCCTTACTCTCGTTTTGTCGGTAAATATTTTTTGAGATTTATTGTCGTCAAAATGAAAAATTCCGTGAGCATAGACCGCATTTTCCTCCTGTGCTGATAAAACCTGAATGATCAATACCAGTAAAGCGGTAAAATAAGTTTTCATATTAATATTTGGTGAATTATTTTTCAAGAAGCAGACTTACCCACTCTTCTCTCTGAAGCTGTTTTTTAAGCTCTAAGCCGTTTTCTTTACATACTTCCAGAATATCATCAACGTCAAAGAAACACAATCCTGACAATAATAGTTTCCCTCCATCATTCAACACGGAAACATAGGTTGGAATGTCTGAAATCAGAATATTTCTATTGATATTTGCTAAAATGATGTCATAATGATCTTTGCCTAAACTGTCGGCAGTTCCCAATTCAATATCCAACTCAACATCGTTTCTTACTGCATTTTCTTTTGAGTTTTCCACTGACCATTCGTCGATATCGATTGCTTTTGTATCTCCGGCTCCGATTTGTTTTGCATAAATCGCCAATACGGAAGTTCCACATCCCATATCCAGGACTTTTTTGCCATTGAAATCAATATCCATCATCTGCTGGATCATCAAATGTGTCGTCGGGTGATGTCCTGTTCCGAAAGACATTTTGGGCTGAATGATAATTTCATGCATTCCCGGAACAGATTCGTGGAATTCTGCTCTGATTAATACTTTATCATCAATATTGATCGGTTCGAAATTCTTTTCCCACTCTTCGTTCCAGTTAATATTAGGCATTTCCTGGAAAGTATATTCGATTTTCACCTCTTTATTCTGAAAAAGTGGTAAAGCTTTCAATTCTTCTTCATTAAATAAATCTTTCTGAATATATCCTAAAATACCTTCCAGCTCTTCTGTAAAACTGTCAAAACCTATCTCAATAAGCTCTGCCATTAATATTTCGTTCCAAGGCTGGAGCGGAGAAATTTTGAAATCAAATTCTAAATAATTTTGCATGTGAATAATTTGTTGCAAAAATAAAACTACTTTTTTGATTTATGTTTTTTTAAACGCAAAGATTTTTGGACTTACTATATGTTTTTAAACTCTCAAAGGCGTTTCACTCAAGAAAGATAATCTAATAAGTTTATCATTTTTGATGAAGGAAGAGTCTCTTAAGTTCTTGCCTTGAAACTTTGCCTAGATTCCTTCGGAATGACAAACTTTATGGTTATGTTGTCTCTTAAAAATAAAAGACAAAAAACCTAGCCCCGATTGTAATGAAAATCCTTTTTGAAAAAAAGATTGTAATGGAAAGCGGGAAATAGCTTCAAGTAATAGTTAATAGTTGATAGTTGATAATTTATAAGCATAAAAAAAGCGAACCGAAGTCCGCTAGCAGTTAAAAACTAATTCCTAATTCCTAATATTTAATTCCTAACTTTATTTTTTATGGATTGGTAGAGAAAATTGAACCATTTGCGATCAACGCTCTTCTGTTCATTTTCAGGATATCTCTTACCCATTCTGCAAAATCTTCCGGTTGAAGTACTTTTGCCGGGTTTCCATCTGTTAAACCTCCCTGAATCGACATATCTGAAGCAATGGTACTTGGTGTAAGCGTGATTACACGAATATTTTGTTTTCTCCATTCCGCCATCATAGATTGTGATAATGAAACCACAGCTGCTTTTGAAGCTGCATAAGCTGACATATTCGGTCCGCCTTTCAATCCTGCCGTTGATGCTACGTTTACAATATCCCCTTCTCCTTTTGCTTTCATGAACGGGTATACTGCTTTTGCTGCATAATACACCCCGAAAAGATTGGTTTTAATTACCTGTTCCCAAGTTTCAGAAGGCATTTCTTCGATAGATCCGAAATCACCGATTCCTGCATTATTAATCAAAATATCTACTCCGCCCAATTGTTCTGCCAAAGATTCAATTCCGGATTTTACTTCTACTTCATGATCAATAGAAAAAACAGCATATGCTGCTTTCACCCCGATATTTTTGATTTCTTCTACCGTACTTCTTAAATTCTCCTCATTTCTTCCTGTAATTCCTATGTTTACTCCTTCATTTGCCAATGCTAAAGCTACCGCTTTCCCCAATCCTCTTCCTCCTCCAGTAATGATGGCATTTTTTCCGCTTACATTCATATCAATGCTATTTATTCGTTTAAGCAAATTTACAAAAGTGATTTGGATAATACAGATGAAAGATAAAATTTTATAAAAAATATTTCTCCAAACTCAATATAAAATCCAATATCAACCACAATATCAGTCTATTTATTAAAAACAAAACCGACCCACAAGGGCCGGCTTCTTTTGAAAGTATAGTAAAAAATGAAAACTAAGGAATTAGAATTGAGTTTTGAACCTCAAATTCTTGTGATGTTGAGAACTGATTTCCATACATGTCCGTCGCTCTTACCTCAACCTTATGTTTTCCTAAAGAAAGTTTTTTTGAAAAATCTCCTGTCCAGATGTGTTTTGAAATTTCCGGATTAGAAGGTCTTCTTCCAGGGAAAAGATTCTGTGTGGTATCCCATTTGAACACCGACATTACAAAATTCGGGTCAACTGTTTCATCGTATTCCATTGTTTCCCACTTTTCATCATCAATTCTGTATTCTACTTTGTCTTTTTTGCTTCCCATAAAGAAATTAGCCAAGATTTTTGCAGAAGTTTTTGACAGATAAGGAATTACTTTCGGAACGTATAAATTAATCTGATAATCTTCCGGTTTCCCCGCCGTTTTATATTTAACTTTATATTGATTATCATTGAAACTGATAAAAGAATATCCTTTTGCCGTACCATCTCTCATCGTTGAAGTCGGCAGTCCCAAGTCATCTGAAGTTCCGGACCACCAATCTCCACAAGTCGTTCCGACATTATATTCATGGAGATCTTTTGAACCATTCCAGCCTGCTGTTTTTCCGTAGAAAAGTTGTTGCTGAATATGCGTGTGAGCCGATAAAATCAAAGCATTTTGGAAAGGCATTAAATAATCAAATAATTTCTGACGGTCTGAATTTCTGAAATTATCTTCATTTTTATGCTCCAACGGAATATGGAAAGAAACAACGATCAGTTTGTTTTTGTCCACCAATTTCAAATCATTTTCAACAAATTTCATCTGATCTTCACGGAAACCTCCCCAATATCCTTTTCCATCTCTTGGATCGGGGTATAAAATATCATCCAACACAATGAAATGTACGTTTCCATAGTTGAAAGAGTAGTTTGCAGGACCGAAGTTGGATTCAAAGGTTTCGTCTGAAAGCATATCTTCTTTCGCTTCGTAATTCATATCATGGTTACCCATTACGTTATACCAAGGCAAACCGATTTCTTTCATTACATCTGCATAAGGTTTTTGTAGACTTAAATTGTCTCCTACCAAATCTCCTAAACTGATTCCCAGCACTGCATTTTTCTTGGTTGTCTTCACTTCATTTACAATGGCTCTTTTAAAATAATCCAATTGTTTTTCTGTGTAAGGCTGTGGATCTCCGAAAACCAAAATGTCGAAGTTTTTACTTTCGTTTTGCTTGTTTAAAGCAAAGTTGATCTCTTTCGGAAGTTCTCCGGTTGGAACAGAACCTTTGTATTTAAAATCTGCAGGCGAGCCTTTTGGTTTATACTGATAATAATATTGAGGTAAATTGTTTTCATTTACCGGAGTCATATATCCAGAAGGTTTGATGACAAAAATCGTTTGCCCATCCTGAACCGGTAAGCTGTATCTCCCGTTTTTATCTGTTAAAACAACCTGCTCTCCATTGGAAACCGCTACTCCATCAATTCCTTTTTCTTTGTTTTCCTTCTTCTGATTTTTGTTGCTGTCTTCAAATACATACCCCGAAACAGAAGCTTGTGAGAATGCCATCGCAGAAATTAACAGGCACGGCATTAAAAATTTTATATTCATTGTTTTTTGCTTAAAGAATTAATCCATTTACTTATTCCACCAAACTTTTACATTGATGTCATCACCTCCCATTTGCTGAACTGCCGCCTGATAATTAGCCGTATTCAAAACTCTAGGATTTGGAGGATACATTAATCTTGATGGAAGCTGTCCGTTATTTAAAAGACCTCCGTTGTTAGGTAATATCGGGAAACCTGTTCTTCTTTTTTCAAACCATTGCTGCTGATCTACAAAGAATAATGACACATATTTCTGAAGCATAATTCTCTCTAAAGTTCCATTATAAGCCACATTGGTATTGGTAAAATAGTTTGCCGGTACTGTAGATCCCCATTGTTCAATGGTAGCTTTCACCCCATTTTCGTAGAAAGTCTGAGCATTTCCAGGAATAACTCCTTTGAATGCTAATTCCGAAAGGATAAACTGTAATTCAGCATAAGGATACACCAGAATATTTAAAGGAGCTTTTGCCAAATTTTGATTCATATTTGAGGGTTGATAATCGAAAGTCGTCCCAAAAACATAACCAGACGGAGCCCCTTTATAGCCAATATTTGCCTGAGGTGGTGCAATATTTTTAGCCTGACTAAAAAACAGTGCCATTCTAGGATCGTTATTTGCTTTTAATGTTTCAACAAAAAATGCTGAAGCAGCTCTTCCCGTTGTAAAATCCTGAGGTCTTGCAATAGGCGGAAGAAGCGGGGCAACTCCCGTTACAGCTACTTTTGCCGTTTCTGCATTACTCTGGAAAATCGGATATGTTGTAGGATTATTAATGATCTCCTGAATTCTTGCATTAACGTTTACTTCTCCATTTTTGCTTAAAATCCTCGTCAATAATCTTAGTGAAAGAGAATTACAGAATTTTTTCCAGTTTGTGATTCCGTTGATATCACTTTCTGCCTTATAGAAAAGGTCTGAGCCCATTAATGTTTTTGTTGTAACAAAAAGTGAATTTGCGGTTTTTAATTCATCTAATAAAGCAACATAAATATCTTTCTGCTTATCAAATTTTGGCTGTGAAATCCCATCATCCAAAGCTGAAGCCTGTGAAAACGGAACATCACCATATGTATCGGTAAGGTTAGAATACACCCATGCATTTAAAACCATTGAAATCGCCAAATAGTTAGGGTCATTATCTCTTTGTGCTGCAAATCTCATGTCTTTGATCTGCTTTAGCCATTTGTAACTGTTATTCCAGAAACCGGCACCTGTATTTTCTGTTAAATAATACCTGCTTAAAGAATTTCCTTCATTCGGAAAATCAAGAGAAACCTGCATAATATCGAAGGTAAAATCATTGGCTCTCATATAATTCACCGCCGACATATTATACTGAATAGGAACCAATAATTTTGACGCAACAGGTTCGCTGATTCGGCTTTCATCAACATTTACCTCATCCAGATTTCTTCCGCAAGAGATGGCAACTAGGCCAATTCCTGCAATTAATAATGTATTTAAAAGTAATTTTTTCATGTTTTTAAATTTTAGAATTTAACATTAAGCTGAATACCCACTGTTCTTGCGGTAGGTAATTGCCCCATTTCAACACCCGGTGTAATTTGATTGTCGTTCAAGGTCGCTGCCTCCGGATCGAATAATGGGAATTTCGTCCACATCCAAAGGTTTCTTCCGAATAATGCCAAGGTCAGATCTGTAAGTTTCAGCTGCTCAGTAACACTTTTCGGGAAAGAATATGCAATTCTGGCATCTCTTAATTTGATGAAAGAAGTATCGAATGTATTCGTTTCTACGTTGGCTCTTCTGTAATAATCTGCATAATAAGCGGATACCAACACTCCTTTTGTATTCGGAGAGAATGAACCGTCAGGATTCTGAACAACTCCTGCTCCAACGATCAAACCACCAGGATTATCTCTTCCGATCAATGTATGTTCAAGCTTTCCTTGTTCGGTCATTTTATGGTGAGACTGCGAATATGCCATTCCTTTATATTGTCCATCGAACGAGAAGCTTACGGTAATTCCTTTGTATTTGAACTCATTTTGAAGACCTGCTCTCCATTTTGGATAAGCATTTCCTATTTTCTTCATCTGAGTCGGTTTCGCCGTTAAACCATCACTTCCATAAACCACTTGTCCATCCGGAGAATACATTAATCCATAACCGTACATATCTCCTAAAGATCCACCTACAAATGCATTATAATACACCACACCTCCTACACTTGCCATGGTATAAGGCTCACCGTGAAATTCGTCAGGAAGAGAAAGGATTTTGTTTCTGTTCATTGACCAGTTTGCATTTACACTCCAAGAGAAGTTTTTATTTTTAACAGGGAATGTATTTAATGTCATTTCAATACCTCTGTTTCTCACTTCTCCTGCATTAATCATTCTGTTACTATAACCTGTTTCCCATAATGTCGGGATTTTCACAATCTGATCTTTGGAATTACTTTGGTATGTTGTAACGGAATAATTAATTCTGTTTTTAAGAATACTGAAATCCATTCCTGCCTCGATATTCGTAATCATATTGGGTCTAAGATTCGGATTCGGATATAATGACGGTGATTCTACAGAACCGTTAAAATCACTATTATTATAATATTTAATCAATAAATAAGGATCTGTGTCATTTCCAACTTTTGACCATGAAGCTCTCAATTTCCAGTAATTGAATTTCTGAGAAGTAAAATTGAAAATATCAGAAAGAATAAATGACGTTGCTACCGATGGATAGAAATAAGAACGGTTTTCCTTAGGAAGTGTACTACTCCAGTCATTTCTTGCCGTAAGGTCTAAGAACATCTTATTTTGATACCCAAGAGAAGCTAAAGCATAGGTACTGTTTACCTGCTTATCTCCCGGCTTTGCAAATTTTGTAATATTTGAAATACCATTTGGCATTGTATAAACACCCGGTTTCAGCAATCCGTCTGCCAGATAATCATACATCTTATATTCTGTATAACGGATATTTCCTCCCGCTGAAGCACTGAAATCAAAGTCGTTAAATTTATTTTTGTACGTAAATAATACATCATTATTTAAATCCATCAACCTGATATGCTGTTCTCTGTACATTCCCTGAAGATAGTTGGCAGAGCTCCAAGGTCTTTTCTGAGTACGTAATTCGTTGTTGAGCTCCATCCCGGACCTCAACATCACGTCAAAGTTTTTGGTAATTTTATAATTAAGGTTTACGTTACCTGTGATGAAGTTTTTATCAACACCATTCAACATTTCATATGCGATCAAATAAGGGTTGTCGATAAATGAGCTAAACGGGTGAACCTGATCAACCTGTTCTTTTCCTTTCTTCCAAATCGGTGCATACCAAGATAAATCAACATTCGGATTTTGGAAAATCATGAAATAGGAGATCGATTGATTACTGTATCCCGTCGCTGGTAAATTGTCGCTTTTTGTTTTATTATAATTAAATTTAACGCCAACTTTTACTTTTTCATTTATTTTATGATCGAATGAAAATGCCGCATTAAACCTGTCGAATCCTGTATTAGGCATCATCCATTCGTTCTTTAAATACGTTAAAGATGTTCTGAAAGATGTTGTTTCGTTTGAGCTTTCAATAGCAATATTATTAGAAAAAGTAGTTCCCGTTTTCCAGAAACCTTTGATATTATCTTTGTAAGGCTGCCACAACTGTCTTGTTGCACTTTGTCCTTCTGTTGCAGGATCATACTGGAAATAATACTGTCCATTAAATTTCGGTCCGAAAGCACTACTCGTTCCCCCTGTACTGACACCGTCTGCTGAAGCTCCGTAAGAGTAAAAATAATTTCCGCTCGTATCTTTCTGCATTGTTCCCTGACCGTATTCATACTGATAATCCGGCCACTTCAAAACGGTATCATAACTTGAATAAGAGTTCAAAGTCACCTGAATTTTTCCTTTCTTGGTTTTACCGGATTTTGTAGTAATCATTACAGCTCCTGCCGCTCCTCTGGATCCATACAGAGCTGATGCTGTAGAACCTTTTAAAACCGTGATTGATTCAATATCATCTGGATTAATGGTATTGATTCCGTTTCCGTAATCGATGGGCAAGTCTGCTTTGGAACCTGCTCCATACGCTGAGAAACCTGTTCCTGTTGTGTTATTGTTCAACGGAACACCATCTACAACAATTAAAGCATTGTTTTGATCTGCATTCATGGAAATATCTCCACGAAGTTTTATTAATGAGCTTCCCAAAGGTCCTGCTCCTGCTGTCTGAATTTTCAAACCGGCAATTTTACCCTCCAAAGCCTGTGACCAGTTGTTGTTTTGTGTTTCCAACAATTCATCAGATTTAATAGTTTCTGCTACATATCCTAAAGATCGATCTTGTCTTTTGATCCCCAGAGCGGTTACCACTACCTCATCAATACTTTTGATGGTATCTTTTTTAGCTTTTTGCTGAGCCGCTAGATTGACACTGACTAATCCTAACAGTGACAAAACCAGCAACTTTTGAGTCTCTTTACGCATATCCTTTTTGTTTGCGCAAAATTAGAACGACCTAACCGTAATGGTTTTAACAAGGTTTTAACATTTATTAAAGATTTATTAAACGGAATATGAATTCATTTTTAACAAAAACAAACAAAACACTGAATACCAGATAATTAAACTAATTAAGTATTTTTAATATCGAATTTCTGTCTTATTGTTCTAACTTTATTGTCTTTTTATGATAAAATAAAAAATCTCCCTACCAGATGAGGTTTATCTATGATTTAAGACAATACAAAAAAGCCCATCTCCAAAGAGACAGGCTGTATCGTAGATATTTGATAAAAAGTATTATTTATTTTTCAACTGATTAGGAATATTGGTAGTGACAAAGCCAATTCCCTGAGCTTTCAACTCATCATAAACAGCAACATCATTTACCGTCCAAGAATTGGTAATCAACCCTAAAGCTTTTGCTTCAGCAATCCATGTAGGATTTTTTTGAAATACACTGTAGTGATAATCTAATCCGTCTAGTCCTTCATTCTTAATTTGCGCAGGCGATAATTCTCCTCTCAGATACTGGACTTTAAATGAAGGCTCAAGTCTTTTAATTTCTTTACAGATATTTAAGCTGAAAGAGATAAATTCACTTTGAGATTCAAGCTTCATATCTTTAATCATCTTCAATGTTTTTGCGGTCAGTTCATCTTCTTTTTCCTTAGTTTTATCAGGTTTTATTTCTACAATGAGTTTTAGTGATTTATCTTTTTTTCCCAGCTTTAAATAATCTTTTAAAGTTGGAAATTTCTCACCATTCGACAATTTCAGTTTTTCCAATTCTTTGAAATTAGTTTCTGAAATCTCCATTTTCCCATGGTGTTCATCATGGTTAATAACCAAAACACCATCTTTTGTCATTCTTACATCAAATTCAGATCCATATATTTTCAAATTCTGAGCATTTTCCAATGACTTCAATGAATTTTCGGTTGTTGGTGGTTCTGCCTGAAAGTAACCTCTGTGTGCAATAATCTGGGTTTGTGCCTTCATTACAACTGTGCTTAAAACTGCTAACCCTAAGATAATTTTTTTCATAATATAATTCGATAAAATTCTGAAACTTTTAGATAAAGATAATGTTTAATCGTCAAAATCTTTTTTCAACAATAAACAAATGCAAAAGTATCAAGACTCTGCCTAATTTAAGTTTAAATGAATTTTAATAATACTTTAAATAATGTCTAAAAATTTCTAATTCAGCTATTTTTTAAATGCGATTACTTTAATTACTTTTGCTTAAAAGATAGAAACCCAATGTCCGACAACATTCAACAAAAAATAGAAGACCTTCGTAAAGAGCTTCATCAGCATAATGAAAACTATTACCTTTTAGATACCCCTACGATTTCAGACTTCGACTTCGACGTATTATTGGAAGAACTTCGTGATCTGGAAGCAAAATATCCTGAATTTTACGATGAAAACTCTCCTACTGTACGTGTTGGTGGCGGAATTACCAAAGTATTCCCTACCGTTCAGCACAAATTCAGAATGTATTCTCTGGACAATTCTTATGATTTTAATGATCTTGAAGACTGGGAAAAAAGAATCATCAAAACCATTGATGAACCTGTAGAATTTGTAGCAGAACTAAAATATGACGGAGCATCGATTTCTATTTTGTATGAAAACGGAAAATTAGCACAGGCTGTCACTCGTGGGGATGGTTTTCAAGGGGATGAAATTACAGCCAATGTTCGTACCATTTCAGATATTCCACTGAAATTAAAAGGTGATTTTCCTGAACATTTCTTTATGCGTGGTGAAATTTATCTGACAAGAAAAAACTTCGATAAAATCAATAAATTACGTGAAGAAGAAGGCCTGGATCCGTTCATGAATCCTAGGAATACAGCCAGTGGAAGCTTGAAGATGCAGGACAGTGGAGAAGTAAGAAAACGTGGACTTTCTTCTGTACTGTATCAGTTCATTTCCGAAGATATTCCTGCAGAATCACATTGGGAACTGCTTCAAAAAGCACAAAGTTGGGGTTTCAAAACCTCTCAACAGGCAAAATTGTGTACCACTTTAGATGAAGTAAAGGAATTTATTACGTTTTGGGATACCGAAAGACATACCTTACCTTTTGAAATTGATGGTATTGTTTTAAAAGTCAATTCATTAAAACAACAAAGACAACTGGGATACACCGCAAAATCTCCTCGTTGGGCAATGGCTTATAAATTTAAAGCCGAAAAAGTGGAAACCGAATTACAAAGTGTTTCTTACCAGGTCGGAAGAACAGGAGCCATCACTCCAGTTGCCAATCTGAAGCCTGTTTTGCTTGCCGGAACCATCGTAAAAAGGGCATCTTTGCACAATGAAGATATTATAAAGAAACTGGATTTACATGAAAACGATTTCGTTTATGTAGAAAAAGGTGGTGAAATTATTCCAAAAATTGTTGGAGTAAATACTGAAAAAAGAACAGATGAAAGTAAGGAAATTGAATACATCAAACATTGTCCTGAATGTGGAACCGAACTGGTAAAAATTGAAGATCAGGCGATTCATTTTTGCCCGAATGAACTTCATTGTCCACCACAAGTGGTAGGAAGAATGATTCACTACGTTTCCAGAAAAGCTTTGAATATTGAAAATTTAGGAAGCGAAACCATCGAACAATTGTATAAAGAAAAACTTATTGAAAATCCGGCAGATTTTTATGTGTTGACGAAAGAACAATTGCTACCCTTGGAAAGAATGGCGGAAAAATCTGCACAGAACATTATTTCAGGGATCGAAAAATCAAAAGAAATTCCGTTTGAAAAGGTATTGTACGGAATCGGAATAAAACATGTCGGTGAAACCGTTGCCAAAAAATTAGTCAAAAACTTCACTACGATTGAAGAACTGAAAAATGCAACAGCAGAAGAGCTTTGCCAGGTAGAAGACATCGGAACAAAAATCGCGGTAAGTATCGTAGATTTCTTTGCTAATCCCGAAAACCTTTTAATCATTGAACGACTAAAATCTTATGGGGTTCAACTGGAAAAAGGAGAGAGTACCAATGAAGTTCTATCAAATGCTTTAGAAGGAAAAACCTTTCTTTTCACTGGTAAATTATCATTATTTACAAGAGAATCTGCCGAAGAAATGGTAGAAAAACATGGCGGAAAAAACATCTCCGCAGTTTCTAAAAACCTGAATTATCTTGTGGTAGGTGAAAAAGCAGGAAGCAAACTGAAAAAAGCTCAGGACATCGGAACGATTGAAATTCTAGATGAACAACAGTTTTTGGATTTGATAGAGAAATAATAACTTTATTGAAAATATTTAACACTTTAAACCATTGAGATTCAATTTCAATGGTTTATTTTTGTTTTTAGCTTAAAACTGACAATAACCATGAAAAAAATCTATTTAATAATTTGTGTGATTATTTGTGCCTTGTTTCAGGCACAAGTTGTGAATATTCCAGATACAAATTTTAAGGCGAAACTTTTGTCCGCAAACTTAACAAACGGAATAGCCAAAAATATTACAGGACAAAACATCATTATTGATTCAAACTCCAATGGCGAAATTGAAGCTACTGAGGCACTCAATGTATATGGTCTGGAATTTTATGGGTCAAATATTACTAATTTGACAGGACTCGAAAACTTCACAAATTTAAAAAGTTTGAAAATAGGCTCGATGGATGTATCCAGTCTGAATTTCAATACTTTTCCCAATCTAAATACTCTTTATTTATCTAGTTTTAATTTGGTTACAAACTTAACTGTTTCAAATCTGACAAATCTTACCGATCTAAAAATTACTTTTTGCAGCAATCTCACCTCTCTTGCAATTCAAAATTTAAATAGTTTAAATCTGCTTACCATTAATACAAATTCAAGTATTAATAATTTGACTTTTTCAAATTTCCCAGCGTTAACTACACTTAATTGCACAAGTAATAGTAATCTCAGTAATTTAACCGTTACAAACTGTCCAATTTTGAATGAATTAAATCTTGGAAATAATGTTTTAACCACATTGAACACTAATTCTTTACCATTACTTACTACATTAATTTTAAATAACAACGAATTAACTACATTAAATACTTCTATTTTCCCTAAACTAGTAACTTTAAGTGCAGTAGACAACAATCTGACTACCGTGAATTTAGGTTTAAATCCTTTAATATATAATGTTTATTTATCCAATAACAATTTGCAATATGTAAATATAAAAAATGGCGGTCAAAACTATCCTAATACACTATCTTTAGATTCCAATCCTTCTGTTTTACAATATTTATGTTGTGACCCGGAAGATGAAAGCATTGCAAAAAGCAAACTAAATCAAACTGGGCTTTTCAATGTGGTTGTAAATTCCTACTGTTCTTTTACTCCGGGAGGAATTTTTTACACAATACAAGGAAACACAAGGTACGATTCCAATAACAATGCTTGTGACAGCAATGATCCGCTTAAACCATTTCAAAAATTTTCAATTACCAACGGAGTTATAGCGGGAAACATAATTGCTAATTCTTCAGGAAATTATACAATTCCTGTTCAAGCAGGGATTCATACCATTACTCCTATTTTAGAAAACCCAACATATTGGTCAATATCCCCGAGTGTTGTAACAGCAAATTTCCCGACGCAAACAAGCCCATTAACTCAAAATTTCTGTATAACGGCAAATGGAAATCATAATGACTTAGAAACAGTAATTATTCCTATTACCGGTGCTGCACCGGGTTTTGATGCGAAATATAAAATCATCTACAAAAATAAGGGAACCTCTACACAATCGGGAACTTTAAGTTTGAATTACAATGATAACATCAGTGATTATCTAAGTGCAACTACTGCTCCAAATTCTCAATCAACAGGAATTTTAAATTGGAATTTCACGAATCTTCTACCTTTTGAAACAAAAGAAATTACAGTAACTATAAAATTAAACACACCAACACAAACTCCACCTTTAAATGGTGGTAATATCCTTCAGTATACCGCTCAAATTAACGGAGCAACAGATGACACTCCTTTAGATAATACATTTACATTAAACCAAACGGTTGTCAACTCTTTTGATCCAAATGATAAAACATGTCTGGAAGGTCCTGCGATTACGCAAGTTCAGGTTGGAGACTATGTTCACTATCTGATCAGATTTGAAAATACAGGTACTGCAAATGCACAAAATATCGTGGTAAAAGATGAAATAGATACCTCAAAGCTTGATCTGTCAACATTGGTTCCTTTAAATGCAAGTCACAATTTTGTAACGAGAATTACGAATCCAAATGTTGTAGAATTTATCTTTGAAAACATCCAACTTCCATTCAATAATGCAACGAATGACGGATATGTTTCCTTTAAAATTAAAACAAAATCTACTTTAACGATCGGAAACAGTTTTAGCAATACTGCAAAAATCTACTTTGATTACAACTATCCGATTATTACGAATACATACACAACTACCGTTCAAAATGTATTAGCAACTACTGAGGTCAGTAAAGAAAAAGATGATATTAGCATCTATCCAAATCCTGTAAAAGATCTATTGAATATTCAATCAAAAAACGAAGTTATAAAAGCTGAAATTTATGATGTTACGGGAAGAATTTTAAGAACCACTTCTGTTAGTAATAATACAATCAATGTTTCTGATCTTACAAAAGGAAATTATATTATCAAATTATCTACAAAGGATAAAATAATAACACAAAACTTTATCAAAAACTAAAAAACAATTAAATACAAAATGAAAGGCTGCCATTCTAGGCAGTCTTTTTTATGCTCATTCCTCTATTTATTCTAAGATTTATCGTAATTTTATTTAAACAAATTTATAATGGAATTTCTAAAGGATCATTATGTCATTCAAAATGATTTGGTACTGATCTTTATTTCTGTTATTCTAGGGCTGCTTATCGGGGCAGAACGTGAATACAGAAACAAATCAGCAGGGTTGCGTACTTTTATTTTAGTTTGCTTCGGATCTTGTTTGTTCACTGTTTTATCCTTGAAAATAGGAATCGCTAATCCTGATCGTTTGGCTGCCAACATTATTACCGGGATTGGTTTTTTAGGAGCCGGGGTTATTTTTAAAGGAGATAATAAAATTGAAGGGATCACTACTGCGACAACAATTTGGGCAACCGCTTCTATTGGTATGGCGATAGGTTCTGGATATGTCTATCTGTCGCTTTTAGGAACAGTGTTAGTATTGTTGATTTTACATTCTCTCACTTATTTTGAAAAGTTTATAGACAGACAACACAAAATAAGAGAGTACAAAATTGCCGTTATTCAGGCTAAAGAAGTTCCTCATTGTGAAGAGCTTTTCAAAAAGCACAACTTAAAATTTGTGGTATCAAAGCAACAATATACTCAAGGAAATCTTGCTACCAGTTGGATTCTTACAGGGAAAAATGCCAGTCATGAAGCTCTGATGCGGGATCTCATGGAAGACAAAACTATAATTGCTTATCAATTTTAGACAAAAAAATAATAAGACTGCCTCAAAAGCGGTCTTTTTCTTTTAGTAAAAAATTAATTTTATGTATTTTTAGGCAAAATTTTTTGTAATGATAAAACGTAATATTCTAATTGCTTCGGCATTCTTCAGTTTTTCTTTAGGAATTGCCCAGCAATATGGCGGAATGTGGATCCCGACAGAGCTTAATGAAAAGGAAATGAAAGATTTGGGAATGAAAATTTCTGCTAAAGATATATTCAATGTTCAAAAACCTAGTATCAAGGATGCCGTAGTACAGTTCAACGGAGGCTGTACCGCTGAAATTATTTCTCCAAAAGGATTACTACTTACCAATCACCACTGTGGATTTGGACAAATACAGTCTCATTCTACCGTAGAAAATGATCTTTTATCGAATGGTTTTTGGGCTAAAAGTACAGAAGGTGAGCTTCCTAATCCAGGTGTAACTGTTGATTTCATTGTAGATATCAAAGAAGTTACTCAACAAATCCTTGAAGGTACAGATAAGCTTACAGAGCCTGAACTTTCAAAGAAAATCGCCAATAATATTGAGGTTTACAAAAATTCTCAAAAAACAGAGTCTTATCAGTCTATTTCTGTAAAATCTATGTATTACGGAAATAAATATTACGCTTATACCATCGAAACATACAAAGATATCCGATTGGTAGGAGCTCCGCCACAAAGCATCGGAAAATTCGGAAGCGATACCGACAACTGGGTTTGGCCAAGACATACAGGAGATTTCTCTATGTTCAGAATTTATGCAGGAAAAGATAATAAACCGGCAGAATATTCAAAAGATAACATTCCTTACGTACCGAAACACTTCCTTCCTGTTTCCATCAAAGATAAAAATGAAAATGATTTCACTTTTGTATTCGGATTCCCTGGAAGAACTACAGAATATTTACCATCAATCGCGGTTGAAAAAATCATGAAGGAAATCGATCCTGCAAGAATTGCGGTGAGAGATGTAGCGTTAAAAACATTAGACGAAAAAATGCGTACTGATGATGCTACCCGTATCAAATATGCATCAAAATATGCATCTGTAGCCAACTATTGGAAAAAGTGGATCGGTGAAGTTGAAGGATTAAAAAAATCTAATGCTGTAGAGAAAAAAGTAATGTATGAAGGTTCTTTGGTATCTAAAAACCATGAGATCAAATCTACACTAGATCAACTTAACAAACTATACAACGATCAGGCTCCTTATGCATTGAATAATGCATACTATACAGAAGTTTTAAGAAATGCGGAAACTTTGATGTTGGCTAATCTTTACTACAACTATGTGACTTCTGTAGAAGCCGGAAGAATGGATGAAAAAGCAACGACTTCTTTCAAAAACAGATTAACTTCTTTCTACAAAGATTACAGTGCTGAACTGGATGCAAAAGTTACCGCAAAATTATTAGCATTGTACGCTAATAAAACGACTCCTCAATTCTTACCTGTAGGATTTGATAAGTATAAAAATGAGGCTCAGAATATTCAGAGTATTGAAGAAGCTTCTAAAAACTCTATTATTACAGGAAGAACGGATGTCAACGGAGCTTCTGTAACTAAAGATATTGACAAAGCATTTTCTAATCAGGATAAATTGATTAAGACTCTGAAGAAAGATCCTATTTATCAGATTTATGTTACTCTGAGAGAGACCTACATGAAAACAGCAGATCCTCAATTTACTTCTTTGCAGGCTAAAATTGACGAATTGCAAAAAACATTCATGGCTCAGCAGATGGAAACGGATAAAGACAGAAAATTCTTCCCGGATGCTAACTCGACCCTTCGTGTAACGTACGGAAAAGTAAAAGGTTCTACTCCTAAAGATGCTGTTTCTTATAACTATCAGACGCATTTGGCAGGGGTATTGGAAAAATATATTCCTGGAGATTATGAATTCGATGTTCCTGGAAAACTGATCGATCTTTACAACAAAAAAGATTTTGGAATTTATAAAGATAAAACAGGTGATGTTCCGGTAGGATTTACGGCAACCAACCATACAACGGGAGGAAACTCTGGAAGTCCTGCTCTGGATGCGAACGGAAACCTTGTTGGATTGAACTTCGACAGACAATGGGAAGGAACGATGAGTGATATCAATTACGATCCTCGTTTCAGCCGAAACATTATGGTGGATACCAAATATATTCTTTTCATCATCGATAAATTTGCCGATTCAAAATGGCTGATTGATGAAATGAAAATTGTAAAGTAATTTAATTAATTATACATTTTATAGAATCTATTTAAGTTTTCAAATAAATTTAAATAGATTCTTTTTTATTTTTGGAACATCATGAAAAACGAAATCATCAATTTTTTGGCAAGATTTGAAAAGGAAGATATCACCAATTCGTTTCCTTTAGAATATTGTTTGCCCGTTTATCATTGTGTTTCTGATGAAAGCCTCCCTCATCTGAAAAATATCATCAACTATAAAAACACCAAACAGTTTGAGGAAGATCTGGACTACTTTTTAAAACATTTTCAATTCGTTAATTGGACAGAATTTAAAGAATACGTTTCTGGAAGTTTTCAACCTAAAAAGAAAATAGCTTTACTTACTTTTGATGATGGGCTTCGTGAATTTCATGATATCATTGTTCCTGTTTTAGAAAGGAAGGGCATTTATGCTATTAACTTTATTAATCCTGCTTTTGTCGATAATAAAGACTTGATGTTCCGTTGTAAAGCCAGTTTAATTATTGAGGAAATTAAGAAAAAGAAAAGCATCAATCCAGAAGTCTACACGATTCTTTCATCTAAAGAAAGTTTGCAGCAACAGGTTCTTCAGATTAATTATTTTCAAAAAAATGTTTTAGATACACTCGCTCAACTTCTTGATATTGATTTCACATTATTTTTAAGGACACAACAACCTTATTTAACTTCCGATCAGTTATATACTTTAACACAAAAAGGATTCGGAATCTCCTCTCACAGTTGGGATCATCCGTTGTATCACGAGCTCACAATCCATCAACAACTTGAGACAACCCATAAAACTTTTGAATATTTAAAAGAAAACTCTTTTTTGTATGAAAGCTTTGCTTTTCCTTTCACTGATTTTGGAGTGAAAGTAGAGTTCTTTGATGGTTTGTTTCAAAATCAGGAGATCTTCTGTACTTTCGGAAGCGCAGGAATTAAGCTGGATAGTGTGGAAAAAAACTTTCACAGAATTCCTTTAGAAATGGGCGAAACAGCAGAAATCATTCTAAAAAAGGAAATTGCTTATTTCAAACTGAAAAAGATGATAAACAAAAATAAAATTTCGAGAACATGATACATTTAAAAACACTGAATAAAAAATCTCTTGAAGAATTTGTTTCATCCGGTGATTTTAAAAAGTATGATTTTCTTCCCATTACCGCTCACAGAGCTCAATCTCATATTCTAAATCCTAAAGCAACCGATGAACAGACTTTATTAATTTTGGCTTTTGACGATGAAAAACTGGCAGGGTATGTAGGCTGTTTTCCTGATACTTTTAACATTGAAAGAAAAACATTCCGTTACGCATGGTTAAGCACATTATTTATCAGCAATGAATTTCGCGGTAAAAGAATTGCTCAGAGCTTATTAAATAAAGCATTTGAAGAATACGACGGAAATATTGTCCTCACAGAATTTACCAAAGAAGCCGAAAGTTTATATAACAAAATCGGAGTTTTTGAATATATCCAACCTAAGGTTGGAAAGAGATATTATTTCCGTACAGATTTCGCCCATATTATCCCTGCAAAAAGACCTTCCATACAGTTTTTAAAATCTCTATTTCAAATCGGAGATCATGCCATCAATACATTGATTTCGATTAAAAACAGCTTTATTAAAAAGCCAGATTTTAAGTTTGAAATTTTAGACAGTATAGACTCTGAAAGCAATGCTTTTATTTCCGGTTTTACAACCAACAGAAATGCTGATGAAATGAACTGGTTGATAAAAAATCCCTGGGTTTTAGAAGGTGAGAAAAATGATGATCGTTATCTTTTTTCCAGTTACTCAAAAGAATTCAGATATTCCTGGATCAAAATCTACGATGAAAATAATATTCTGGTTACCTGTTCTCTCCTTCTGATAAGAAATGGTCATTTAAAAATTTTATATCTATTTTCAAGTATAAGCCTAGACAATTTTATAAAATTCTTAAGCTATTTTATCGTAAAAAATAAAATTGTTTTTTTAACCAACTATCATGTTGAGCTTAATCAAAAAATTGCATTAACTAAAGATTTTCCGAAAATCTACCAAAAAGATTTTGAAAGAAGATACATGTTTCATAAACACTTAATCGAAAATCTACCCAAAGGATTTAATCCCGATTTTCAGGACGGTGACGGAGACTGCGCGATGACTTAATAAAAACAAAAGAGGCTTTTTCAAGCCTCTTTTTTAATGTCCAAAAATATCTTTTAAACTTACTTCTTTAAATGTTCCCATCTGATTTACTGCCTCCATATTCAGGTTTTCTTTTTTCCCGATAATGGCCGTATTGAAATGAATCGGTTTAATATCCGTATCATAAAATTGCTTCAAATCATCAAAACGAAGACTTTGAATCTGCTGATAAATATCTTTTCTAAAATCGTAATGAATATTCAGTTTTTTCAGTCTCAACGTATTAAAAAAGATATTCGTTCTGGTGATTCTGGTGGATGCAATTTGTTTCAACGCCGCATTTCGTGCGTTTTCAAACTGACTAGGAACTTCAGGAAGTTCACTCATCAATTCCGTCATGGTATCTACCGCAATCTGTAGTTTATCCGGTTGTGTTCCGATATACGTTGTGATATAATCCGGATGATTCAATTCTGCATTGGCAGCATAAGAAACATACGCGGAATATGCTAAACTTTTACTCTCACGGATTTCCTGGAACACGATGGATGATAATCCTCTTCCGAAATATTCATTGAAGACATTCACTTTTCCAAAATTTTCAATATTCACAGGATTCCCTCTTCCGACCTTACTCATTTCCATCTGAACCATATCATAATTGGTAAAATAAACATTCCCGATGGTTTCCGGTTCAGGATATTTTTTAGGCTCAGGAATTTGAAGGCTTTCATTCTCAGTATATTTTCCGATATAAGATGTGAAACTTTCAAAATCTTTACCATAGAAGAAAATCTGATACGGAAATTTGAACAGCTTTTTCATTCTGTCGGTAAAAACCTCAACATTGCTGTTTTTAAGCTCTTCTTTTGAAATAATATCGGTAAAGCGAGAGAGTGCTCCTAGTTTCGTATAGTTTGTCAGAGCCGTCATAATTCGGCCTTTATCTTTTTTTACCGCTGCTCTGTTTTCTAAAACAGTTTCTACAAACTGATTGTAAATTTCCTGATCAGGTTTTACCTCATACATCCAATGTTTAAGCAGCTCAATCCCTTTTTCTATATTTTCTTCCAGCCCGCTTAAAGAAATCAAAAGCTGATCATTGGAGGTTTTAAAATCATTGGAAACCCCGATTTTAAAAAATTCTTTTTTCAGATCTTCCGGTGAAAATCGGTCAGTCCCCAAATACTGAAGAATCTGCGTAGAAAGCCCTAAGTCGCGGTCATAATCGCTTCCGAAAGGAAAAATAAAATGAACCTGTGCGATATCATTGTATTTGTTTTTAACGAAGCTTAGTTTTTTATCTTTAACAATATCCGTTTTAATCTCTTTCTGATAATCAATAAATTCAGGCTGAATATCTCCAGTTTTTTCAGCTAAAATCTGTTGTAAAAACTCTGACTGAGCTTCACGATTGATTTTCACAGGAGTAATTCCCGGGTTTTCAACTCTGATTAATTTATCGTTTATACCTTTTTCTTTATAAATAATGACATAATTATCTTTAAAGAACTCGTTCGCAAAAGCAACAACATCTTCTTTCGTAAAAGCGGCATAGTCATCCATTTCATTCAGCTCCTCTTCCCAGGTTCTGCCTTTAATGTAAGTATCATAAAGATTGGTTGCCAATCCGTCTGCAGTTTCCAGGGTTTTCATTCTCTGCAGCTTGAAATCGTTGATGATGGCAGGAAGCATCCAGTCCGGGAAATCTCCGTTTTTCACTAATTCAATTTGCTCTAAGACCAGTTCTTTAGCCTCATCCAAAGTCTGTGTTTCTTTCGGAACAGCAACGATCGAAAAATATCCGTATTCCTTTAATCCTACGGAAAAAGCCTGTCCCCAAAGTAATTTTTGAGTCTGGTTGATATTTAAATCCATAAGTCCCGCCTCTCCTCTATTGCTTAAAATATTGGCTACAATATCTGCTAACATGGACTCTCGGGTTCCATAACTTTCAGTTCTCCATGCCAATTGCACTCTAGACGTAGTCGGACTGTTTACCGTTCTTTTTACAATTTCTGTGATGGGCTTTTCTATAACAGGTGTCTTTTTAGGAAGCTCCCTGTAAGGAATTGCCCCAAAATACTGATCTATAAGCTGAATTGTTTTCTCAAAATCTAAATCTCCAACTAAAACAACAGCATAATTATTAGGCACATAATACTCATCAAAATATTTATGAATGGCCTTCATAGAAGGGTTTTTCAAATGTTCCGGCTTCCCAAGTGTTGTTTGCTGTCCGTTCGGATGGGTTGGAAAAAGAGCATCCATCAGTTCATAATTCACCAACCTTGAGTCATTATCCTGTGCTCGGTTGAATTCTTCATACACAGACTCCAATTCAGTATGAAAAAGTCTCAAAACCATTTCTGAAAATCGTTCTTTTTCAACTTTCAGCCATTTCTCAAGTTCGTTATTCGGGATATTGTTTTTATACACGGTTTCATCGAACCAGGTATGCGCATTGGTTCCGGTTGCTCCCAATGAAGAAATTACCTTATCATACTCATTGGCAATTGCATATTCGCTCGCTTCCTGAGAAACTTCATCTATTTTTTTATAGATTATTTTCTTTTTCTCAGAGTCAGGTTCAACTTTGTGCTGTTCATATAAATCTGATATCTGATTTAATAATTCTCTTTCCTTTTCCCAATTCTGAGTTCCGATTTTTGACGTTCCCTTAAACATCATATGTTCAAGATAATGTGCTAATCCTGTATTATCAGAAGGATCATTATTGCTTCCCGTTCTCACCGGAATATAGGTCTGAATTCTCGGCGCATCAAAATTCTGGGCTAAAAATACTTTTAGTCCATTCTTTAATGTATAAATTCTTACCTTATTTTCGTCATTAGAAATTGTGATGTACTCGTAATTATTGGGATCTGTATGAATGGTTTCGTTGTATCTTCTGTCGGTCATAAATAAACTCATTTTCATCCTTAGAAATAAGAATGTATACAAATGTAAGGAATCAAAAAAGAACCTCTGAACATTTCCTGAATATTGCATCTATTGTCATGATTGTAAAATGTTAAAATTTTATTTTGTCTTGCCAATTGCTGACCTAAAATGTTTTAAATTTGGATTAGTTACTTATTCAAATAGCTTCTAATGGAATATTATACTTATTGGTCACTTTTAGACACTCCAAGTAATTCAATTAAATCGTACTCAGTCTGTTTAATCGTATTGATTATTTCTATAATTGCATTTTTCTTAGTATTAAAATTTCTAAAAAATGAGGATAAAAAGCTTTGTTTGATTATAATAAGTTTATTCATTGCAACATCATTTCCAGGATATATTTATCTAAGATTTTTCACTCATGATAATACCAAAGAACGAATTACAAAACTTCTTGAATCTGAAAAATTAGGAAAAGTAGAAGGTAAAATTTCAAATTATAGAAAAACATTACAAGGAAAGACTATAATTGATAGTTTTGAAGTAAATTCTGTAGTTTTTCAATATGATGAAAATACCTTATATCAATTTAACCACTTCGGAGGTGACAGAAGTGATGACTTATATAATAATCTAAAAGTAAGAATTACTTACAGTAAAGGAGATCTATTTAACGAAATTTTGAAAATTGAAATTGCAAAATAAATTAACCTAAATGTCAGCAACATTCTTTCCAACACCACAAGAATTTCGAAACTGGCTTGAGAAAAACCATCAAAACGAAAAAGAACTTCTCGTTGGATTTTTCAAAGTCGGAACAAAAAAGCCTTCTATAACCTGGTCTGAATCGGTAGATCAAGCATTATGTTTTGGCTGGATTGACGGAGTAAGAAAATCGATTGATGATGAAAGTTACAGCATCCGTTTCACTCCTCGAAAATCTACAAGTATTTGGAGTGCTATCAATATTAAAAAAATTGAAGACCTTACTAAAGCCGGCTTAATGACTCCGGAAGGCTTGAAAGCTTTTGAATTAAGAAAAGAAGAAAAGTCTGGTATTTACTCTCACGAAAAAGAATTGGCAACGCTGAATCCTGAATTTGAAAAGCAATTTAAAGCCAATAAAAAAGCATGGGAATTCTTTAATAACCAGGCTCCATCTTATAAAAAGGTAATGCTTCATTGGATTATGCAGGCAAAACAGGAGAAAACGAGGCTGTCAAGATTGGAAAAGACGATCAGGGAAAGTGAATTAGGGAAAAGAGTGTTATAATATGCTTGAATTATTAACCATTATTGGAATATTTTTTCTGATTTCAAATTTGTACTTTTTTCTGCTTTTTAGAAAAAAGAATAAAAACTTAAACTTATTTTTTGCTATAATTTTTAGCATTTCAATACTAATAAGCATTTATGTAGCTGCAAAAAATTCTACAGCTTTTATTGATCACTTTTTACAGTCTTTCTTGTTTTTATTATTAATAAATATTTTAATACCATCTTACTTCTTAATGCTTTTGGGCATTAATTGGTTGTTGGAAAACATTCCGATTATTCGGGGATATTTTTCCTATCATGTAATTTTTACTGTATTATCTTTTACTTCTACTATAATCTATTATTCCATCTGTATACTTTTAATAACCGTTTTAACATTAGATTACTTTTAATACATTAAGAATTAAGCATTCACCTGAATCAATCAAATACTTCAATGACCTCAAAGATTACTTTGCATACAATATTTATTATTATACCTTTGGTTTTTAAAGTAAAGCTTAGATAAATGAATACAGAAGTATTAGATTTTTGGGTAGGGAATTTCAATAACGAGGACGATTTTTACAATTTTGTAGAGGAGGATGAAAACTTTTATCTGGAGGAAGATTCTGATGATGTTTTTGTTTCAAAATTTGCAGAGTCTCAAAGCACCATCTGGTTTGATCAGGATTTAATTGAATATGGTTTTGATGATTCCAATATGGGTCTTTTCGAGAAATTTGCTGACTTCTCTTTTGCAGAAGACTGGCTTCCTATATTGGTTCAAAGAATTAATGAAACGAATCTGAAATTTGACATCAATTCTTTACTCTTTGTAAGTCAGGGACAAATTCCTAAACCAACATCTATTGAAAATGATGATTTTTCTTTGATGTATCTGGGTGGAATAGAGTTCGAATATTAATTAATACACCAAAATCAAAATATTATATATGAAAAAAATGTTAGCGGGAGTTCTCTTACTGCTCTTTACCACCGTGTTTTCTCAAACCCAGAGATTTATTTATGAATTGGGAATCATGCTCAATGGAAAAGAGAAAAAAATGAATATGGTTCTGGACATTGACAAGGATTTTGTAAAATTCTATGATTACAAATTTCTTGAAATGGATTCCATCAGTAAAAAAACCGGGCAAAAATGGCAAGCCAATTCAGTGAGCAACCAGTTAATTATCCGAAAAGCCAATTCATTCGACAACCAAGCTTTTCATGATAATGTGTACGATTATTTTGTTATCAATTCTACTGATAAAATGGACTGGAAAATCGGTACTGAAACAAAAAAAGCAGATCAATACACTTTACAGAAAGCAACAACGGACTTTGGCGGCAGAGAATGGACAGCATGGTTCTCTACGGAAATTCCTTTTCAGGAAGGACCTTATAAGTTTAAAGGATTACCTGGTCTTATTTTTGAGCTTTCCGATGGAAATAATGATTTTAAATATAAACTTGTAAAAAACATCAACATTCCGGAAACCCAATCTACGCTTGAATTCCTGGAAACTCATTATGGTAATAAGCCAATTCCTGTAAGCCTTAAACAATATCATAAAGTAAAGCTTGATTATTATTCTGATCCCGTAAAAGAAATGAGTAAAAGCCTAAAAAATGGTGGAACAGTAATGATTTCAGGAGAAAAGATAACCACTCAGAATCAGCTTGATCAAAAAAAGAAACATCTCCAGGAGATGATTAAGCAATATTATAATCCTATAGAAAAAGATAAGGCAATTCCTTATCCTGCTACGTAATCTTGTAAATAAAAAATCCCTGAAATTTAGTTTCAGGGATTTTTTATTATTTTAAAGTAAATTAATGTGCTTCCAGCCAATTATTTCCTACACCAACTTCCACCAATAACGGAACTTGCGTTTCTATGGCGTTTTCCATTTCCATTTTGATAATATTGGTCGCGACTTCAATTTCATCAATTGGAGCTTCAAATACCAATTCGTCATGCACCTGAAGCAGCATTTTTGTCTGAAGTTTTTCTTTTTCCAGCTCTTTTTGAATTTTGATCATTGCCATTTTCACGACATCTGCCGCACTTCCCTGAACCGGAGCATTTACCGCATTTCTTTCGGCATGACCACGAACGACAAAATTGTTGGAATTAATATCTTTTAAATGGCGTTTTCTTCCTAAAATAGTTTCCACATAGCCGGTTTCACGGGCCTTGTTTACCTGTTCAGCCATATATTGTTTCAGCTTCGGATAGGTCTCGAAATATGCTTCGATCATTTGTTTGGCTTCCGTTCTGGATAAACCTGTTTGTTCTGCCAATGCAAAAGCTCCCTGTCCGTAAATGATCCCAAAGTTGACTGTTTTTGCCTGACTTCTCTGCGTTTTTGAAACCTCATCCAACGGAATTTTAAATAATTTTGCCGCTGTAGAAGCGTGAATATCTTCCCCGTTCTGGAACGCTTTAATCATATTGTCTTCTCCTGAAATTTCAGCAATTAAACGCAATTCAATTTGTGAATAATCGGCTGAAATAATCTTTTTTCCTTCCCCGGAAACGAAAGCTCCACGAATTTGCTGACCTCTTAAAGTTCTGATCGGAATATTCTGCAAATTCGGGTTTACACTCGCTAAACGACCTGTTGCAGCCGTAGTTTGCGAGAAATTGGTATGAACACGGTTATCCGTTTTTTCAATCTGTGACGGCAATGCATCAACGTAGGTTGATTTTAATTTCTGATAAGTTCTGTATTCAAGAATATGCTTGATAATTTCATGTTTTGAAGCCAATTTTTGAAGAACATCTTCGGAAGTTGCATACTGACCCGTTTTTGTTTTTTTGGCTTTCGGATCAAGCTGCATTTTTTCAAACAAGATATCCCCTAACTGTCGTGGAGAATTCATATTGAATTCTTCTCCTGAAAGTTCGAATATTTTTGACTCCAATTGCTTTAAATCGTTCTCTAAGTCGATACTTTCCTGAGCCAGCCATTTTTCATCCAGAGAAATTCCGGCCAATTCCATTTTTGCCAGGACTTCCATTAACGGCATTTCTATGCTGAAGAATAAATCTTCCAGATTTTCCTTTTTTAATTGAGGGGCAAACAATTCATACAATTGGAAAGTTACATCAGCATCTTCCGCAGCATAATCGGTCTGAGTTCTTACATCTGCATCTCTGAAATTACCCTGATTTTTTCCTTTTTTACCAATAATCGTTTCGATAGAAACCGGTTTATAATTCAGATATACTTCTGAAAGATAATCCATTCCATGCCTTCCGTCCGGATTTAAAAGGTAATGGGCAATCATCGTATCGAACATTGCTCCTTTTACGGTAATATCGTATTGTTTAAGAATTTTATAATCGAATTTTAAATTGTGGGCAACTTTTACCAGGTCTTCTTTTTCAAAGAAAGGTCTGAAAATTTCTAACGTTTGTAAAACTTCATCTCTGTTTTCAGACAAAGGAATATAATACGCCAACCCTTTTTTATAGGAGAAACTCATTCCTACCAATTCGGCTTCCAATTCATTCAATGAAGTTGTTTCCGTATCAAAACAAACTACCTGTTGCTTCAATAAATTATCTACTAAAATTTTCTGAGCTTTCGGATTATTGACAAATTGATATAAATGATCGTTCTGCTCAATGGTAGATTTTGTGGATGTTGCCTGCTCTAATTCTTCATACGTTGCAAAAAGATCCAATTGCCCCACTGCCTGTGCAACTTTTTGTTGTGGAGTCGTTTCTGCTGCTGCCACTTCAACCTCAGTAACAATGGCAGTTGTACTCGTAGCCGGAGCAAAAGCACGGTAAAGGTTTTCGTATAATCTTCTGAATTCTATTTCGTCGAAAACTTCTTTTACTTTTTCAAAATCAGGAGTTTCCAGATCGTATTGTTCCTGATGGAATTCAATAGGTGCATCACAGATAATCGTTGCTAATTTTTTTGATAAAATTCCACGTTCTGCCGAAGCTTCTACTTTTTCTTTTAATTTTCCTTTTAATTGGTCTGTATTGGCTAAAAGATTTTCAATGCTTCCGAATTCTTTCAGGAATTTCATTGCTGTTTTTTCTCCTACCCCTTCCAATCCCGGGATATTATCCACTGCATCTCCCATCATGGCAAGGTAATCGATCACTTGTTTAGGGTCTTCGATTTCATATTTTGCTTTGACTTCTTCAACTCCTAAAATTTCAATATCTCCACCTTTTAATCCGGGTTTATAGATTTTAATTTTATCGGTAACCAATTGTGCAAAATCTTTATCGGGAGTCACCATAAAAGTTGTGTACGATTCTTTTTCTGCTTTGCAGGCAATAGTTCCGATGACGTCATCAGCTTCATATCCTTCCACTCCCAAAATCGGAATATGCATGGCTTCCAGAATTTTATGAATATATGGAACTGCAATTTTAATGGCTTCAGGAGTTTCACTTCTGTTGGCTTTATACTCCGCAAAATCATCTGTTCTCACGCTTGCTCTTCCCACATCAAAAACCACCGCCAAATGAGTTGGTTTTTCTCTTCTAATTAATTCTATTAAAGAGTTCGTAAAACCGAAAATGGCAGAAGTATCTAATCCTTTACTTGTAAGTCTCGGGTTTCTAATCAATGCATAATATCCTCTAAAAATCATTGCATAGGCATCGATAAGAAATAACCTTTTATCTTGAGTTGCGTCCATATTTTCCATAAAGAACAAATATAAGGAAAAAGAGTTTTCCCTTTACGTTCGGAATCAAAGAACCATAATTTGGAAACCAAAAAAAAGACCTCATTTGAAGTCTTTTTTATATTTTGTAATACTGCCTTACCTAATTCAGCAAGCTTTTCAAGTATTTCTTTGTATATCTGTATTTTCAGATTATCAGATTCGAAAGATGTAGTAGCTAAATATTTTAATACATGTCTAGATTTAAGACATTTTTCCCTGAGTCTCAATCTATTTAATCTCTTTCCCTTCTATTTTATTAACATTATCCAGATTATACTTAATTAATAAATTCTTAGCTTCTTTATTGCCTAAACTGATCGATTCCTTTAAATATATTTTTGCTTTGGAATCTTCTCCTAAATTCAAATAAGTGCTTCCTAAATTTAATAATACATTTTGTTTAACTGATACATTAGGGTTCTTTTTTAGCTCCTCTAATGCTAATAAAAGATATTTTTCTGCCTCTTCAGGCTTATGAAGAACCAATTTAATGTGTCCCAAATAGGGGTAAGTATCTCTATTCCCTTTTTCTGCCTCACTTTGGAATAGTTGTTCTGCTGCTTCATATTGACCTTTATCATAATATGCAACCCCATCTGTAAAAGCACTAGTATTTTTCTTGAAGGTATCTTTTGCTATGACATAAATAATGATTACACCTATTATTCCCAATGATATAGAGATAATGAATTTAAATATACTTTTCAAAATAGTTATTTTTTTATGTTTAAGTTAATAGAAAAAATTTCGTCAAATCTATTAGTTACAATAGAATTGATACAAGGAAAAAATTTATAAATACAACAACTAGCAATAAAAAATTAAAATAATTAAGATCCTGATACAATACTGGTTCAGATTTCCCTAATGTTATTCCAATATAAATAAGAATTCCTGCAGCTAATAATAATAAAAAACCTTTTCCTGATTCATAGTCAAATAATAGGTCATATATTTTTTTTGCTCTTGAACAAGGTTTATTTAAACCAATTCCATATACGGAAAGTGCAATTTCTTCTCCTCTAAGTCCTTTAACATTATTCTTTTCCTGTTGCTGTTTTATATCAAACTTTTTTTTTGAGCAGTATAAATAAATACTTTCTCCCACCCCGGGTATTTTCTGAAGCCACCACCTAAGTGTATTCCTATAACTTTGTATAACTGCTAAAGTTTCTCCCTCATCAAGCTTTAAATGAATTGTTAAATAGGCACGAATATATGAGGAAGATTTTGAAACATACATTACTTTTCCTTTCAATAGCATTTCATTCTCCTGTAGTAATCTGCTAGAAAAAATAATTTTATAGTAATGGTAAATTCTAATTCCTATTAAAAAAAATACAATAATTATTTGAAGTATGATTAACTCTCTCATATTTTATGTTCCAAAACCGTTATCCCTTCTTTTGCCTTAAGTTCTTCTTTAAGAGATTCCTTATATTCCTCAATCGGAATTTCCAAAATAGCATTCATTGCAATATTATAAGCATCAATTGCCCATTCCAATGGTGAAGGCCAAGCGTTTCCGGCAGTCGCTTTCCCACGAGACAGTAAGTCTGAGCCATTTGTCATATGCAATTGTTGCCCTGTTTCATATCGCGAATTTACTCTCTCTACATAAGTTCCAGAGGCATCTGTTATATGAGTAGGATTAGGATTATCTGTTAAAATTTGAGGATTTCGCTCTCTAATAGACCATGGACTACGTGTACTCGTATTTTCATTGATTGACTCTGATATGTTAGCATCTCTTGTGTAAAGTCCGGCTTCTTGCTGATGTTCCCACACTTCATAGCTGCTAGTTCTTGGATCATAATCTCTAACGATTTGTCCCCCATCTTCTTTTCTTATAATACTTGCTGCATCTGCATAAGGATCTGTCTCACCAAATTCGGGTATTCCAACCGGATTTGATTGTGTTAAACTATCAATGCTTTCCACTGTTTTTCCGTCAGAATAATCTGCCATATTAAATGAGGTATTATTTTGTACCTGTTCATAGCTCCATCCCTTAAAATCATCAAATTTTTTACTCGCAAAAAATCCTAATCCAAGCCAAGCAGCACCCTCCCCAAAATAAACAAAAGCAGCTATTTTGCCAAAATTATTAAAAACCAAACCTGTATTTGCAAAAAAAGTTGAAGCAGCAGGTAATACCGTTGCTACAGCACTAGTTGCCAATGCACTTCCTAAAATAATACCTCCTACTTTAACACCAGTATTCTGCATAACAAGATCTGTAAATTCTTCAGCCGCAGCTTCAGAATAAAAAATCATAACATTACCTCCCAAAAAACAAGTAATTTTAGAATGTTCAAGAAGTGCGGGTTGTTTTTGTAGTAAAACTTTTGTATGGACAGGCAACCATTGAGACCCCATACATAACATTGAACAAATACTAGGCATCATTGAAGCTAGTAACCCTTGCGTTGCTCCTCCTGCAGCTCCTGCAGCTCCAATTGCCATCGCCAAACCTATACCTACTGTCCCGCCTGATAATATCACAGCTGCGACAACAATAGCTGCTGCTATAGCTCCAATAACTGCTCCTGCAATAACCATCTTGGCACACATAAAATTACCTTCGAATCTATCATTCTCGGTTGCAGCCAATCTTCCATCTGCAATTTTTATAGTTGATTGGCTGGTAACCTTTAATTGAGACTTTTTCATACCATCGGTACAAACAAGAAACACTTTATCAGGTACATATAATTGGCTCATATTTTTAGTTTAATAATTGAACTTTATATTGTGTATGATGAAATAATTTTTCATTGGATTTTTCAATACAAACAGCATCAAGGTACTGCAAAATGCCGTTTTCAATATGATATCCAGCATCTGATTCAATATAATAATCATAATTAAAATCCTCTCCGATCAGACTTTTATAATTTGCTAAATATTTCTTTTCTAATTCTCTAGTTTCAGTATTAACAATAAAAGAATATCTATTTTTCACTTTAATATTTTCATTATTATAAAATTCCTGCGTGTTTGTAAAAGGAATTTTTGTTCCTTGAAATAATTTAGAGTGCAAGTTTATAGAATCACCAATATATGGTTCTGATAAAAAAGGTGTATTATAAACTTTATCAAAAAAAAGAACATACAATAAATTGTTTTGTAGACTTTTTATAGTATCCGAAAACTCATTATCTCCCGCTATAAATATTCCTTTCATTGATTCCTCATATTGATATTGAGCTAAATCTTTATTACGTAATGTCTGCCATTTTTCAAAAACCTCTTTTTGATTTAAAATTCTTTCAATTTTACCATAGTGATTAAGCTCTAATTTCAAATTTTCAACCGGATAATTAAATAACATTGAAAAGTTTATTAATTTGGAAGTATCTGCAGGCTGATTTTTCACTTCATATGAGATTGTTTTAATCTCAATAATTATTTTAGACTCTGCAATCTCTAAAAATTTAAGATTCCAAATTATTTCTGTATCTGTATCAGCAAAAACCTTATCATTAGCGATCAATTTCTGATACATATTAATTCTATATTTTATATTAGTATCTACAACTTTATTGTTTATCTTCAATAAGTTTTTTTCATGAATCGAATTATGGTTTAAAAATAAATATTGTAAATGTATTGGTAAATAATTATCAATTATTGTATTTGTAATTCCACAATGCTGATTATGAAAACTGATCAGCTCTCTTACATCTAATTTATATTTCAGAGCAATAGATTCTAATGTATCACCTTTTTTTATCTCGTATTTTATAAACTCCATCTTTCCTTCTAGTTAATATCTACCAATCCCCCAGTTATCTTGGTATCTCCTTTAAAATTAGCCGTTGCACTTCCTGCTTTGATATCTACTTCAGTACTTGTAATTGAAATTTTAGTTCCGGTAATTACAATCTCACTGCTTCCCACTTTAATAGTAATTTTTTGTGCTCCAGTTAAATCAATAACTCCAGCACTATCCATAGTGAATATACTTTTTTTACCTACATCTACTTGATGTTTATTTCCAACATCTGCTATATGATCACACCCAACTTCCAGTTTTTTATTGTTTCCAACTTTATCCGTTTTATCATTACCAACGGTTTTGGTACTATCATTATTGGCATTATGCACTACATTTCCTGCTCCATCAAAAAACATATGGGCTCCTCCCTGATCTTTAAGATTCATTGAACCTGCTCCGTTGTCGTACTTTAATTCTGCACCACTCCTTCCACTGAAGCTCATTACATTATTTCCCGCTCCTCCACCTGCACCAATCGATCCATGAAACATTCCTCCCATAACAAACGGGCGATCCGGATGTTGATGGACAAAGCTCACGATGACCTGATCGCCTACTTCAGGAACTGACATAAACCCACGATTTTTATTCACTTTATCACTGCTTCCTGCATCAGGAGACATGACACGGATGAATTCTGTGGTTGAATTTCCACTTTGCCAATCGAATTGTACCTGCACTCTTCCCTGATTTAAAGGATCGGTATTGGAGATTACTTTTGCAAACTGCGGTTCCGCTTTCGGAAGATGAAATTCAGGACGCGGAATATATCCTGTATCTGCAGCAATAGCTTCGAAATGTCCGTCATAATATCCTCTTGCATCTACTTCATGAATGACATTCGTAATCATCAATTTTGTGAAATATGAAGTATCGTTGGTATCGGTTTTACGCATCTCAATGTCTGCAATACAACCCGGATATAAGAATGGAACCGTTGTCGTTGCTAATGTAATGAAAACCTCAGATGCTTTACTTCCCGCTGTCCCTTTTTGTGAGGCATCAATATCCATAAAAGATACGGCCTTAATGGGAGCCACTCTTAATGATGGAGTCTGAAAAGTTTTTTCTGAAATTTCATAGGCTCGCTTTGCAATATCAGAAGTATGTTTAATCGCAGAATTTCCTGTGGTCAGTTTTTCGTTCTTACTGCTGTTGTACCCGTAAAAAGTCGGATGAACATGCTGTGCCTTCATTTTAATTTTAACATCATTCACACTGCTTCCATAGGTAAGTTTTACCGGTTTTTCCTGAGGAGGAAGTTTACCGAAATGAAGCACTTCTCCGTCATAAAAAAACTGTTCTCCATAAGCTTCCGCCATTCTGGCCAAATAATTATAATGGGTTTCTTCATATTGAGAACTGTAGGTCACGTTCCCATATTTAGAGTCTACTCTGTAATCGTATTTGTTTTGTCCAAGACCTTCTTTGATCACGTGGTCTGCAATACTGTTCAGGCTCACTTCCTGAGTTCCTCCAAAACTCTGTATATTGGGAGCTACATCCAAAAGAATAGTTGGACTGTATCCTGTAAGAACAATATCACCAAGACTTCCTTTTTCCTGGCTGAATCCTACCTCAGTAATTACGCCCACAAAGTTTCGTTCTGGTCCTTCTATGACATCTTTATATTTGAAAATAACTGTAATTCTTTTCCCTAGAAAGTTTTGAGCTTCTTCCAAATTATGGTTCTCTGCACTTCCTAATGTATCATGAGACAGTGTAAGTGAAAACTCGTGATGTTTAACGGCACTTTGCGTTAATTTAAAATGCTTAAAATGCTGTATTTCTTTCCCTTCTATTATAATATCTAGTTTTACTACACGATTGATCCCCAAAATTTCACTAGTCGGAATAGCTGCTGCATTATGTATTTTGGAAGTCGGTTGCTGAGTCCAGATCTTTTGCTCTGCCGAAGACAGACCTGAAGTCGTAGCCTGGTTCTTTATGGCACTCATTTTCGAATCCGTTTTTTTCAGAGCATTTTTTTTAATATTCTGTATATTCTTTTCAGTTTTGTCTAAAAACTTCTCCTGATTTACAACATTATGCTGTGTTTTAGTTGTTTTACTATCCTGAAACATAATATTTTGTGTTTTATTTGGTTAATTTTTGAATTTCATTTCTATTTTGTTTTCCAAAAAATAGATTATTTAAATAGTAATGAATTGGACTACTAAAAAATTACAAGATGTTTTACATTTTTTTTCATCTGTCTCAAAACATCTTTATAGCATGAAAAACAGAACAATCTGCTATCGAGCAGACTATCCTGTTTCAGTTTAATTTTTTAGTAGATTAGTTGATATTTTAGCTTGATGGCCAAAGTCCTTCATACGCAGAATTACCATAGTTGATCTTCTCTGCACTTATGATGAAGCTTACATACATAGAATTTTCATCTACGGAATCAAAGTCTACTTCGTGCTGAATGACATAGCCGTTTTCCCAGTTCAAAGTAATCAATGTTCCCTCTTCGTGAGATTTGTTGAAGGTAATTTCTCCGCTGGTTGGCTTGTATTTTCCGTTCAGTAAGCTTTCCAGAATATCAGATTTTTCTGTTGCTTCCACAGTAAGTTTGATAATTGCATTAGAAGGGTCTGAAGCCACTCTACCAGATACATCTGTAGATCTGGATACGCTGTAGTTCAGCTTTAATAATTTTTGACCTTCGCCTCCGTTGAATTTTAAAATTCCTCTTGAATTTAGTGCCATGATCTGTAAATTTTAATCGTTAATATTTCGTGATTTGGTGATTTGTTATTTCAAAGATAGAACCATAATCATCAATAAAAAAATTACAAAAGGGCTTTTTCATATTTTGTAGTAATTCTACGATTTCGTGTCGTAGTTCTACGATCGGAATTTCAAATCCAATAAAACAAAATGATTACCAATTAATTACATTTAAAATTTATTTTACTTCTTTGATGGATCTCGATAATATTTTATTTTTCCGCAAAAGGAAATCAGGCATAAGGTCCATAGGAAGATACAAAGTACTTTCTCCTTTATTTTGAAGTTCTTCTTCTATTCCGGGGTTCCATGCGAGAATTTTGGCCATGTCTATTTTAAGTTCATCTGCAATGATCTTTAAATTAAATCCTGCATTAATTTCGGTCTCAGATAAAGGACCCATATCTTTTCCACTTCCTCCATTTGTAAAGAAAACCGCATTAAGACGAGCATTATTGTAATCTGTCAATACACTTTGTAATTCATCTGTAGCATAGCAAGCATTCAAGTACTTTTTAACATGATTAATGGTTTCATTAGGCAAAAATTTATAAAAAACATGATACTGAGTAGATCCTGCAGCAGACATTGCTTTTGCAATATTTCCTTCTCCGCAATTGTACGCAGCCACTACCGTTACCCAGTTGTTATACTTTTTATAAAGATTTGAGAGAGAGACCACTGCTGTTTTTGTGCTTTTATATATGTCATTCCTATTTTGTTCGGAAAGTCCATATTGATTGGCATGAGCCGTCATTAATTGCCAGACTCCTACCGCTCCTGCTCCTGAAGTGATATTCCTGTTGAAGTGCGATTCTATTAAAGCCAGGTTTCTTAAATGTCTTGGCAATCCTTTCTGCGCAAGAGAATTTTCTATAAAATCGACAATGTCTTTATTGGCATTAATAATATTTTTATATCTCTTCACGCTATTTTCTGAGGTATCCGAAGCCGAGAGAAACTGCCCGTTCACGAAACAGACAGATCCTAAAAGCAACAAACCTGCAGCAATATTTTTGAAGTTCATTTTCATTGTGTTTCAAATTAATCTTTACTAAGAATCTTAAATTCTACTCTTTCGAATATTATTCAACTTTCCAACTCAATTTTTCCTCTTCTTTATTCCAATCTACATGAATTGTTTGTCCGGATTTTCCTTCTTCTCTCACAATCATTTTCGAAATTGGTCTTGCCAGCTGAGATCGAATAACTCCAGAAATTTGTCTTGCTCCATATTTACTGCTGAATCCTCCTAAAGCCAGATTTTTAACAGCTTCATCAGAAATTTTCAGGGTCATTCCCAGCCTGGTTAATGAAGTATGCAGTGATTTCAACTGAATATTAAAGATTCTTTCCGCAATAGATTCCGTAATAGGTGCAAATGGAATAATTTCCGTAATTCTTGCTAAAAACTCAGGTCTGAAACGTCCAGAATTTGACATAATCTGCATTAATGAATTGGATTCGGGAATTTTTCCTTCTTCAAACTGTTTTACAATTTCTTCACTTCCAATGTTTGAAGTAAATAAGATTAAGGCATTACTGAAATCTCCTTCTTTTCCAAGCTTATCATGAACTTTTCCTTCATCCATGATCTGTAAAAAGACATCAAAAACCGAATGATGCGCTTTTTCAATTTCATCAAATAAAACTACGGTATAAGGCTGCTGTCTGATCTTATTGACCAACATTCCTCCTTCTTCATAACCGACATATCCCGGAGGCGCTCCGTATAAAAGTGCTGCTGAATGTTCTTCTTTAAATTCAGACATATCGAAACGAACCATTGCTTTTTCATCATTGAAAAGCAGTTCTGCCATAGATTTTGCCAGCTCCGTTTTCCCTGTTCCGGTAGGACCTAAAAGGAAGAATGAACCGATCGGCTGTCCCGGTTTGTTTAATCCACTTCGGTTTTCAACAATGGCATCGGAAAGGATTTTCAAAGCATGATCCTGCCCAACAACACGGTTCATTAAAAGAGATTCCATATTCAATAGTTTCTCTTTTTCCTGAGCCTGAATTTTCCCGATCGGGATGTTTGTTTTGGCTGCCATTACTGCGGCTAATTCCAGACGGTCAACTTTTTCTCTTTTTATCGCTGCATGTTGTAAAAGTTCTGTGTACGTTTCTTCAATGATTTTTTGAATTTCATCAACAGGCATTGAATTGTCAATCTGCGGTTGCTCACTCAGAGAACCCCATAAAATCGGACTGATTTTATCTCTTAGTAAGTTATAGGTCCAGATCAGTTCATCTGCTTTGTCTTTTTCATCAAAAAATTCGTCTTTTAGTATCTCGTCATAGCTTGCTTTCCAACTTTCCAGTTCTTTTTCTGAAAGCTCGTCTAGCATTTTGATAGCAGCCATCGTTCTGTCCAGCAAATCAATCGCAGCATCCGGTAATTTTTTACCTTTTGCATATCGTTTTGCCAAACGGACACATTCCGGAAGTGCCGTTTTTTCAACTTCAATTCCGTGGTGTTTTTTATACCCTTCCAACAAAACGTCAATCATTTTAACGCAGGTTTTCTCGTCAGGTTCATTTACGGTCAATACTTCAAAACGGCGGTTAAAAGCCTGTTCCGGCTCGATGATTTTTCTGTATTCTTCCTGGGTTGTGGCTCCTATTACGGTAATTTCACCTCTTGCTAATTCAGGTTTCAACAAATTCGCTACGTTACCTATACTTCCTTTTGGATCTAAAAGGGTATGAATTTCATCAATGAAAAGAATGGCTTTTTCAATTTTTTTGCATTCATTGATTACTTTTTTAAGACGGTCTTCAATTTCTCCTTTATAAGAAGTTCCTGCTAATAAAGCACCGGTATCCAATTCCAAAAGGGTTCCGTTTTTCAACATTTCCGGAACGTTTCCTTTAGTAATTTCAATTGCAAAACCTTCTACCAAAGCTGTTTTACCAACTCCCGGTTCTCCGATAATGATTACGTTCGGTTTACTTCTTCTGCATAGAATTTCAACCAACATTCTGAGTTCTTTATCTCTCCCTATAATGTTTTCCAGATCTCCTTTTCTAGCCTGAGCCGTTCTGTCTACACAGTAACTTTTAATAGAGGGGAAGGAATTATCCGAATAGTCTGAACCGTTTGAAAACAGGGAAGAAAAACTTCCGTTCTCCGAAGTTTCGTAGGGTGTATCTTTTCTGTATAAATTGAAAATCTCATGCTCTCTAAGTGGAAGAGATTTAAGTTGCTGCAAAGTAAATGCAACCTGCGGTTTCACGATAGCGGTAAGGATACAGATCGGGGTAATTTCGTCTAATCCTAGCTTTAAACGAATATCATCTGCTTCTTCCACGATATTATCCACAAATTCATCTTCACCCACTTCATCAGGAAGGTGTGTTGTTTTCGGATAATCTTCAATTCTTACATCTGCCCATTCGTAGAAATAACCGGGATCTTTATCTATACTTTTCAAAAACTCATTAAGACCGATATCTTTGTGCATTAATGCCTGTAAAATGTGCGGTCCTCCATACGTTCCGTTATAATTTTCCCTCGCAATAGACTGTGCAATGTGAAACAGTTGTTTTACCGTTTCATTGGTTACTAGTACTCCCATTTATAATTTTTTCTATATTAATATTTTGTGTTTGTGATTGGTTGGTTTTGAACAGCAAAAATTACGCATTTTTTTTAAAACAGAAAAAGCAACAGCTTTTCTCCAATGTTCTAAAACTGTTCTAAATCAGAAAAACTTAAATCCTGAATTTTTGGTAATGACTTAACTTTTATCTCTTTTTTCTTTTTATTTAAGATTTTATCGGAACCTAATTCCTGATCAAATTCTATTTTACTTTTGGTTAACAGATTGATTTCAGTTTCAGAGGTTGTGTTTTTTCCATCCCAGATTACTCTTGAAATGTGTATCAATTCAAAGTTCCCTTTATTATATCTAAAGGTATAACTGCTTTTTCGATTATTAATATCTGTCAACATTTTTAAGTTCCCGTCTTCAATAATAAAATCAGGAATTGCATTACCGTTATGGTTTCCTTTTTTATCGATCGGATATTGGCTTTCGATTAATTTTACAGAAGAAACTGCCAATTGAAGTTTTCCATCAGGCTGAGATAAGAATATCTGCAATCTTAACGGTCTGGTTTCAGCCTTCTCATTCATTTCAACAACAACGTTGTCATTGTGTTTATCATTATTCAGATCTCCTTCTTCTTTTTGTACCTGAAATGTAAAATCATCCTTATGAGCCGTTTTTTGTGAATACAAATTGGCTTTTGCGAACAGAAGAAATATAATACTATACAACGATAATTTTTTCATAATTCATTTGTGTTTTTTTATTTATATACTGCCAATCAGAATACTTCCAGCAATGCTTGTAAAAAAGATTCCGAGCTTTTTATATCAAATAAAAATAAGTTTACCGTAATCCAGTATAATTGGAATATTAAAAAAATAATCAGAAAGATGATCAACAATAAAAGCAGGGATTTATTCTTTATTTTTAAGATGAAATAATACATCAATGAAATGGTCAGAGAAGGAAGTATGGCTCCGACTGCTCCAATTTCTACGGCTATTTTTATAATCGTTTTCAGATCATATTTTTCTAAATAATTTAAGGATAAAATATACCAAGATGTAATTCCTATGGTGAATAGAAGAAATAGTAATAGACTAATTATAATAAACTTTCGGCTGTTTTTCATATTTATTTCTTTTTATAACCCGGATTTTTCCCTGAACTGAATGCACTTTTTAATCCTTCTTCCGCCTTTTCCCAGAATTGGGTATGGCTTAAGCTGTGGGATGCCATCGCTAAGTAAGGCAGCGAACCCGGTCGTTCAAACATGCTCGTCATTGTTTTTTCATCCTGCTCGGTAACCAATCCTGCATGATATTTGGTGATAAAGGAATCATATCTCTCCAGATTTCCTCTTAAGATTTTAAGCTGATCATCCAGATCACCTGTTATAATATATTCGGCTTCATTAATGTATTTAATGATTTTTTTGAATTCAGACGGTTTAATAAACTGGCTGAATAACCTCATCAAAAGGTCTTCTAAGTATCTGGTTTGTACCGCATTTTGTGCTCCTTTCAAAAAAGCATCAAATTCTCTTTTTTTATTTCGGGAGTTATAAGGATCTTTATCATAAATAGGAACATCTATGATAGGAAGACTTTTGGTCTGTTTTTTAGGTGTCCAAGATGTTTCATCAATACTATCAGTTATTCCTTTATTTTCTCCAAATATCCCTGCCAATAGACTCAACAAATAGCTGTCTTTCGGACTGCTTTTAATATCACATAAAATATTTAAAACCTTTAAACCTTGGGTAAGATTCATGTTTTTCACCCATGTTATTTTATCATAATTTCCATTGGTCGCATTATAATTTTTATGTACATCATAGGTCCATCGCAGAAGGTTGTTCAAAAGGCTAACGAATGATTCTTTTTCTTTTTGCAGATTGGAGTTTTCGATTTTCAGGGAGTTTATGTATTTAATAAATTCCGCTGTTATCATGTTAAACCCTAAAAAGGCTTTTGACATTTCTTTCCATGCCGCTACGGCTTTGTTTTTAAAATCCTGCCAGACAAAACTTTTCAGGTATTTTGTAATGGCATCGGTATCTACACTTTTAACGGTTTTAATACCTGCAGCAAATTTATCTACTTGAAAAGATTTTAATAAACCTTCCAAATTCGTAAGGCTAAAGTCAGCGATCAATTGTTGCGTCAAATCATACGCATTATGTACATTGATGATTTTACAACCTTCATGTAATTTGGCGTGATTCAACTGATGCTTCTTTTGAAAAAAAGGAGTCGATAAATACGTGATACTTTTCACTTTCCAGGATTGAGGAAATTCGGAAGTCTTACGAGGTTTCAAAATATTCGATTTTGCAATCATTTCCTTATTCGCGATCAGCTCTGTAAACTGATTAATTACATTACCACCATGTGAATGCCCGATTAAATGGAAATGTACTTCCTGGTTTTTCCAGCCGGGATATACTCTTAATAATAAATCCAATAATCTTTCGGAAGCTTTGGTTCTTTCCTTGGTATCATTATCTCCGGACCAACTGAAAAACTCTCCCTCAATATGCAAGTCTAAAAATTGAGGTTTAAGTTCCTTGATATTATGCCATAAGTTATTTAAGCTCTTATCGGTTTCTTTTTTTGTTTTTTCATCAAAATATTTCCAGTAATCCGTATTGGCCTGATGTTTTTTTCCTTCGGTATTTCCGGGATCTGTAGTTCCTGCCACAAACATCACCACATCATAAATTCTTCCGGACTTTGATTTTGGCGGACTTTTAGGATCACCATACCTCACTCCTCGTTCATCACCGGTTTCCGTGACAGATTCTCCGGCCACCGTAATGATGTTTTCATTAGAATACATGCTGTGTCCTTCCTGAGATATCTTGTTGTATTTTCCTTTTACAATTCTCGTCCTCGTCATGGCTGAATGATACTTTGATTTTCTGTAACTATTATTGGGATTACTGAGGTTCTATCGTGCAAGTGGATTCAAATAGTACTCTTTTGAGCTCAGCTCTGCACCTGTGTTCCCATTAAGAATTACCTTTTTAAATAAATAAGATTCTCCGTCTGCTGCTATTTTCCCGGTATTCCAGGTGATTTCCCAGACGTAGGCATTGTATTGTTTAGATTCGGATCTTGAAATTTCTCCATTTTTAGTAAAATCTACCTTCCTATCCTTACCATATTGCAATACCTTATTCAAATCGAATGCATAATTTTTGTCTTTGTCCTCTGTCTTAACAGCAGTATCGTTCTTATAATAGGTCCATTTTCCGATCTCCAGATTGTTTCCAAAATAATGTTTAACGGATTGCAACGTTCCTGTATGATCGAAAGTATAAATATCCCTGAATCTATTATGAGTAATTACCTCTTCCACATAATTCTGAACAATATCCCTGTTATAAGTCTCCTCTACATATCCATCTTTAATCACATGATATTGTTTAACATAGACATTGCCATCTTTGGCATATCCTTCGTAAGAGGGATCTGCCTTTATTTGAGCTTCATATTTTGCAATATCAAATTTTGTCATTTGTACATTGGTGTTTACTGATGGTGTTATATTCTGATTTGAAACCGACTTTTCTTTACTGCCGTTACTACAACTAAAAAACGATAGTAAAAGCCATACAAAAATTATCTTCATACTTAAATCATTTTTTTTAAGATATCCCACTGCCATTTATAGGTTTGTTTTGCTATAATAGCTATAGATTGAGAATAGTAGTCCATAATATTATCGGTATTGAATTTCTTGAATGTCAGCGGACTGTCATTATCAAACGTGTGATACAAACCGATGGCATGAAGTAATTCGTGCGTAGCCGTTGTTTTTACAGATTCAAAGGGTACTCCTGCGGTCGTAGCAGTATCCTTTAGATTCAATACATATACAGTTTTTGATGGAATATCCTGAGCCTGCCCCAGAAGATAACTCCCATTACCAAGCTGTATCACTTCAGAAATAAAATAAACCCTGTAAAAACTATCATATCTGTTCCCTACCACACTTCCATCCGGAAATTTGGCAGTTCTTAGCTTAGCATCCAGATATTGGTGAATATCTCTGTTGCTTCTCAGCTTTGGAATAAAATTAGGATCATTGGAAAGGTTGATATTTAAATTTTTAATATCCACATTAATGTAAGCCTGCCTCATATATTTTTTCAGTCTTTCCATTTCTCCTGCTGTACTTCCTGTTCCGGATGATGAAATAACTTTTACAAACAATACTTTTCCCTGTTTTTGATGAGCTGCATCATTCGCAAGGATCTTTATTTTGCCGCATACCGTATCATCTGCCCAGACTTCAATCATCTGATCTGAATTAAATGATTTTAAGCAGGTAATCTCAAGAAAATTATCCAGGGTATATTTCCCTTTTTTAATGGTGATCTGACTGGTATTAAATTTAAAGTAATCATTATTGTCATTCTTACTTTTAAGATGTACCAAAGTGAGCTTTTTAGGCTGCTCCTCAATTTCAACTTTCAAGGTTAATTTTTGAGTATCGCCTTTGTAAATTGTCATGTAAGGAACGGGATAGAGATATGTTTTTTTATTGACCTTAGGTTTCCAGAAAATCGTCATATTGCTAAACTTATTTAAAAGCTTATCATATTCCGCTGTATCTTCATAAAAAGTACCTCCTGAGTAGATCTGCTGTAATGCTTTTGTGGTAGAGTTTTTATATTTTCCCACAATTTTTTTATACCAGACATCTCCCCTTACCCCTGTATCTCCTGCTCTTAGCCAATCAAAGCCAAATTCCCCACTCCAATTGGCGTGAGGTCTGAACATAACGATACATTTCGCCTTAATTTCTCCAGCAGGAGGGCTTTTAGGACCTCCATAGCTTACTCCATTCGTCTCCCCCGTTTCTGTAACCGAAGCTCCTGCATGGGTTATAATATTTGAATTGGAGTACATGCTATGACCTTCTTGAGAAATCTTGGTATAGGTACCTTTTACAATTCTCGTTCTGCTCATCGCTAATGGGATTTTGAAATTTCTCCGCTATTGTTTTGTACTTCTTCTTGTGCATGTTTATGAACAAATTTACCGGATTGAATGTTCATATCTTTTTCACTGACTTCATTTCTTTCCTTTTTTGTTTCACTATGCACATCTCCGTCAATAATCTCCGTAAGTTTTCCTGTAATAAACATACTGGCATCACCCACCACAGACGTTAACTTCATTGCTCCTACGTTTTCCGTATTATTAAGACCTACACTATTGGATTTGTTCATTCCCACTGTAGTATTCATATTCTCCCCGACATTGATATTCATATTTTTACAATTCAATGTCATGGTTTCAGGAGCAGTAATGGTAATATTGCTTCCGGTCGTATCTAAGTGAATTTCATTCCCTGATTTATCGGTAATAATGATGCTTTCATCTTCGGTAAAGACGACTTTGTGACCACTTCTTGTCTGGATGGATTTCACTCTGTTATCTGCCCCTCCGCCAAGACCAACCTGCCCATGAAACATTCCCCCCATTACAAAAGGTCTGTCAGGATGATTATGAACAAAATTAACCATCACCTGATCTCCAACTTCCGGAATTGCAACATATCCTCTGTTTTGAGTAATTCGGTCTGTTCCTCCCGCATCAGGACTCATCATTCTGATAAAATGGGTAGTATCGTTAGTTTGCCAGTCAAATCTTACCTGAACTCTTCCTTGTCCTTCCGGATCTGTATTGGAAATCACGGTCGCCGTTTGAGGCTCTGCTTTTGGAACCGTAAATTCAGGTTTTGGCAAAAATCCGGTATCTGAAGCTATTCCGGCAAAACTTCCCGTGTAATGCCCGATTGTATCGATTTCATGAACCGTTTCAGTGATCATAATTTTGGTAAAATAGGAGGTCTCGTTAGTATCAGGTTTTCTCATTTGGATATCGGCAATACATCCCGGATGAAGAAAAGGTACAGTTGTAGAACCTGACAATGAAAATACATTAACCGCTTCACTTCCTGAAGTACTTCTTTGGGAATGTTCTACATCAAGATGCGTTGAAGCTTTTATCGGAGCAATCTGTAATGCAGGTGTTTTATAAATGGCATCATTATGTCCATATGCAGTTTTTGCCAGATTGCTTGTATGCGTTATCGGAGTCGTTCCGGAAGTCAGTTTTTCGTGACGGCTACTGTTATAGCCATAGAATTCAGGTTTGGTATGAACTGCTTTGAGTTCTACTTTTATATTATCTGCATTACTTCCATACAGCAATTTTATCGGTTTATTTTGTGGTGGAAGCTTTCCAAAATGAAGCACTTCTCCATCATAATAAAATTGTTCGCCATATGCTTCTGCCATTCTTGCCAGATAATTGTAATGCGTCTCATTATACTGACTGGTGTATATAATCTGAGAATAATCATTGGTATCAATTCTGAAATCAAACTTGCTTTTATCAAGCCCTTGTTTAATGATATCATCAGCAATAATTCCCATATTCACAGGCTGACTTCCTCCAAAACTTTGAATATGTGGCGCACCATCAAGTAAAATAGTCGGACTATATCCTGTTAAAACAATATTTCCCAAACTCATTTTTTCCTGACTGAAGCCAACTCCTGTAATAACTCCTACAAAAGTTCTTTCAGGGCTATTTTCAATATCTTTATAAGAAATAACAGCCGTCAATCGTTTTCCTAAGAGCTTGTTGACATCTTCCAAAGCATGAGACTGGCGGTTCCCGAAAGTATCGTGTGCCAACGTAAGAGCAAACTCGTGATGACGTACTGCGCTTTGTGTTAATTTAAAATATTTATAGTATTTAATAACCTGACCTTCGATAACTAAGGATAATTTCACCAAACGGTTGATTCCCGAATGATGGTTACCCGATACTCCATCCGCATTTTGAGTAGGACGGAAATACGCTTCCCGCGTATTTTCAGATGTAGTTGACATAATTTTGTGATTGTGGTAAGTTAAAGATAAAAAAAATATCCAAACTAAAGTTTCTATTAAAGGATTATCTATTTGTTAATTTATGAGCAAAGTCAAAACTTTAATAAAAATATTGTTTCAGGCAAAAAAGACCGTCTTTATTGGAGACAGTCTCTATTGGATGAATGTTGATTCTATATACTTAAGCTGATGGCCAAAGTCCTTCATAAGCAGAATTACCATAGTTGATCTTCTCTGCACTTACGATGAAACTTACATACATAGAGTTTTCATCTACGGCATCAAAGTCTACTTCGTGCTGAATGACATATCCGTTTTCCCAGTTCAAAGTAATCAATGTTCCTTCTTCGTGAGATTTGTTGAAAGTAATTTCTCCGCTGGTTGGTTTGTATTTTCCGTTCAGTAAGCTTTCCAGAATATCAGATTTTTCTGTTGCTTCCACAGTAAGTTTAATGATTGCATTGGAAGGATCTGAAGCTACTCTACCAGAAACGTCTGTAGATCTGGATACGCTGTAATTCAGCTTTAATAATTTTTGACCTTCGCCTCCGTTGAATTTTAGGATTCCTCTTGAATTTAGTGCCATGATAATAAATTTTAATCGTTAATAATATTTTATAACTCAGTGATTGTAAAACAAATATAAAGCGGCATTTTCTATCCTAAAAATATTTATCTTCTTTTTTTATTTTTTGTAGTAGTTCTACTATTTTGTGTCGTAATTCTACGACAAGCTTTTGGTATTCAGATAGGTTATGCATAAAAAAGACTGCCATTTTAGGGACAGTCTTTCTTATTTATAGTTTTTAATGCTTCGTATATTCCGGAGCTTCTACCGGAAGCATGGTTGGCATAAAGTATTCGTTGAGCCAATAGAAAGTTTGCCCATTCTGCTGAATTTTCACTGCCGGATTATTTCTATAGGTCAGCATTCTTTCTGCTAAATCTTTATAATATTTAAAATAAGTCCTTACTGATTCATTGATGATGATTTTAGACTTTTTCCAGGCTTTCAGTTTGTATTTAGACATCATTTCTTCTTCAGAATTATCAAAACCTGTACTTACCCCCACTGCATAAGACATCGGTTTTTCGTATAAGTCTGATTTATCTAAGAACTTAATTGTAGGATTGTATTTTTTCAAAAGCTTAATATACTCCTTTACTGCTTTTGCCTGATTAAAGTCTGTTCTTTCAGCATTTGTTTTCTGATACACTTCCGTATAGAAAGCTTTTAGATTATCATATTCTGCTTCTGAGATCAGGATTCCTTTCTCCATTCCCTGTTTAAAGTCTTTTAATTCTGAAGGAATATATCCTTTAACTAAAAACGGATTTCCATAGTTTACCAATTGTGCCGCAATACCTGCAGAAACAGGATTCGTTAATCCAGGATACAGATATTTGTATTTCACATCTACATCTGTTTTTCCCGCTCCTACTGATGAATGGAAGTGGTCATTCAGAGATTTATCAATAGTTTCATTGTCCAAAGTCACCTGAGCAATCAAGCTATCTACTGCCTTTTTTAAATATCCCGGTGTTGCAATATCCCCTTTTTTAGGGAAGATCACAAAGCCTTGAGACATACTCTGCTTCGGATAGTCCAATGAGAAAAATCCAGCTTCACTCTCTACCAGACTAAAGTTATTTTTGGTGAGTACATCACTTTGATTAATAATATTTTGTTTTTTAAGCTCTGCAATATTTTTGGCTGTATTCGTCACCACATTTTCAGACATCAAAACAAAATCATTGTAAGTATCTGATGATCTTGCACTTGTCTGGAACATAATCAGTCTTGCCTGCGCTTGTGTAATGGAATTAATTACCCCATACATATTTCCTCCCTGGTTGGATGAAGTCCCGATTGTAATGATAATGTTGGTTTCATCAGGGCGATCGCCAAGAAGACGGCCGGCTGCCATTAACCCTTCGTTTACAGGCTGATAACTGCTTGCACTCGGACAGTTCATTTCATTGGTTTTCTGATCAATAAATGTTGTTATCTTACTGTAATCAGTACTTAAATTTGACGTTGCCACATTATCGCCACAAGAATTATTCTTGTACAAAACAACACCATACTTCACCGAGTTGAAGTAAGTAGGTTTTTCAAATCTAAGCTGTAAATCCTGTAATAAAGATTTTACAATAGGTGCATAAGGCGCATTAGAAGCACTTATATCTAATGCAAAAACAATATTTATTCTTTTATTTCTTTCGGTAATTTCTCTGTAACGATCAAAAATTATACGCTCTCCCAATACATTGAAAACATAGTTCTTACTGTAATCTAAAATATTGGTAAAGTATTTTGTCTTGGAATCCGGAGTTGGTGTCGTATCCAACGCTAAACTGACAGGAAAAATGTTTTCCAGAGGAGTTCTTTTATTGACATCCGTAAGCAAAATGGCCGTTCTGTTTTCTACATTTGATCCTCCCGGAGATCCTTCATGAATTCCCAGAGCAGTTTCTGTAACCCCTGTAGGATTTTTCATTTTAAGAGCCGATCTCTCCCCCCAAGCAGACACTACATTAGAACTTACCCATCCGTACAAACCTTCATTAATGCTATCCATATCAATAGAAGGCTTCTTTCCTACCAAAAATCTTTTATTATTTTCTGCCTGTTTGTAAACATATACAACTTGTCCGTTCGGGATCTTCACATTCGCCTGTTCTATCAAACTCGGTGAATTAAAAACCATAATGGAATCATTTTTATAATACCTTTCGGCACTTCTTATCACATCACTATTATTGGGAACAACAGCAACTCGTACAGGATAGCCTGTCTTTTCGCTTTTTAAAGAATTACTCCATAATAATAATTCAGATTCCGGGATCCAGCCGTATGTTTTAATTGATTTTGACGAAACTTTTTTCATTAATGCATCCGGAACATATTCCGCCACTTTTACCATTCCGTCTCTGTGTTTTAGGACCATAAGCGGTTCTAAAAACTTAACTTCTTTATATGATTTTTCGTCACTTTTATCTAAATATGCCGTATTTCTTGATCGGTCGGAAATCACGATCCACGGAGCCGATTTTTTTGGAAACCCATTGATAACGGGAGAATTGTCTACCTGACCGTAATGTTCCGGTTCCGGAGTTTTTTTGGAAGGTAATTTTACCTGGCAGCTCGTAAGCAATACCGAAATACCTATATAATATGCTGCTAGAGGAAATTTATTTTTCATCTTAATTTTCTTTTATGATTGGTGTTGTTCGTAGAAATGAACGATTATTTACTTTGGGTAATATCCACTTTAGTTACACAAGATTGCGCATCATCAAAGTTTACTTTTACAGTCTGTATTACATTATTTTTATCAAACTGAAGACCTGCACAGTACATGTAAAAATTGTTAGCCTTGCTATCATTAACTTTTACTACCGTGTTCTCATTATTACAAAGGTATTTTCTTAATAAATAATTATAATGGGTATTGAAGCTATTGCCATTCGCAATTTGCTGTAAGTGATATTTAAAATCGTTATCCATTTTCGCATAAGTATCTTCTACCGTTACATCTTCTTGTAAGGCATCATAACCCGGAAGAATTTTGATGTGATGTAAGATCGGCTCTATGCTTTCATCTGTAAATAAAGTAACCACATAATCTCCAGGTTTTTTATAAGAATACGTGGCAAATTTTTCTTTAGAATCTATATTTCCCGTTTCCCCAAATTTCCATGTAAACTGTTTAGCATCAGAAACCGCACGAAATTGTACATTCTCAAATACCATTGCCTGAGATTGTGCATCAATAATCGTCCGGATTTTTGCAGTGTCTTTAGGTTTGGCAACTTCTCTCGAACGCACCATTACAGGAAATGACTTCGAGTATTTATTATCAATAATTAACGTTACCTGATAATATCCAGGTTTGTTATAAAAGTGAATACCGCTATTTTTATCAGAGGTAGCACCATCTCCGAAACTCCATCTTTTGTTCTTTGCAAACTGAGTTTTGTCTTCAAATGAAAGTGTATCTCCTACCATTAATGTAGACGGATATACTAATCCTACAATATCATCATTCGAATGGATTACTTTTTTCTGCAGCCATAGAGCTACCAAAGCGGCTATAAGTAAGGTCGCAATAACCCCAATGATAATATTCTTCTTGTTCTTTTCAAAGTAGTTCATATTTAATATTGTGTAGTGTTTTTGGTTTTGTGTGGTGTGGTGGTGTAGCGATTTTTTTATTGTGTCCTCGCTTTCAATTCATTATTACGCTGAAACAACTGGTTTTTCTTTTCTTTAAAACCAATAGAACAGTCTTCAAACTGTTTTTTAAATTTCTCGATATCTTCTGTTACTGTAGCAATCGTTTTTTTGTCATCGAAATACATTTTGTAAAAAAGTGCAATTTGCGGATAGGCATCTTTTCTGATATCAAAAACTTTAGTATCTCCGCTTTCATAATAATTGGTAATATCATTAATTCCGTATATGATACTGTTTTCTACAAAAGGCTGTGGCATTTCATTCGTCAGACGATTGATCTGATGATAGGTACTGTCCATGATTTTGTAGCTATACTTCTGTTTCTGATCAAATTTTGCTTTTTCCTCAAGGTTTTGAATCGAAACAACGTCCTCATCCGAAAAAGGAGACTGAAAATCTTTTAAAAAGATAACTCCCAAAAATATAAGTGCTGCCAAAAGCATCAGTATAAGATAAAGAAACTGATACTGTTTTTCTGTTTTAGATAATGTAATGTGTCCGTGCATAGCGTTGATGTTTATCTTCGTCTTCTACTTCCTGTGAACTTTCTGGTAGGGTCTATCCTCAATTCATCATTTGCTCTGCCTACCTTACCCAAACATTCTTCTATATCTCTGCGAGCCATTTCCTTCTGATGTTCTACGATAATAATCTGATTTTTCAGATCAATCATACTTCCGATCTGCTTCATAAGAATGGCATAATGCTTAAAATTATCCGCACTGTCTTTTCCCATAATATTTCTGGCATCTCTTACGCTCTCCAGTATAGAGTTTCTAAGAAATATATCATTGTCCACCTTGTTAATATCAAGCTGGTCCATTTTATAATAGATACTTTCTACATGGGTTTTTAATACGTCGCTTCGTTCAAGCAACTTACGGTAAGCCTCAACTTCTTTGCTGATCCCTTCTTGTTGCTGATTATAGCTTTTAAAAAAGAAGAAGACAGACAAAAAAGAAACGCCTGCTAAGACTAAAAAAGATAGGACAAATTTCCAAATGCCTATCCTGACGTCAGATTGGTTTAATTTTTTCTCCCTGTTCGAAGACATACTTTGTGATTTGTTTGGACGGTGAAATTATTAAAAAAAATAAGACTACACAAAATTTATTCCTATAATCACTAATTGGAGAATATTAATTTTCTCTCTCATTAGAATTTTATACCTTAGACCTCTCAAATTTTAAATATCTACACCAAATCGATATTAAAATGAACCAGATTTTAAATAAAAGAGTTCGCTTTTCAATAGCTGACAGTGATTTTTATTTTAAAAAAATAATGATCAAAACGCTTTTGGAGACACCCTTCAACATGCTGATTAATGACTGCAATAACGGTCATGAGCTTATCAATAGAACCTATAGGCGGCAGGAAGATGTTTTCATTATAGAACTATTCATGCCCATACTGAGCGGAATTGAAGCCATCAAATTTATTCGTCGAAATAATAACGAAACCCCTATCATAACGTATTCCGGAACCTATCAGGAAGATATTGCAGAAATTCTTTCAAAGCTTCCTAATATTTACTACTGCCAGAAAAACAGCAATATCATCAAAAATATTGTGAGGGGAAAAATAGCCGACAACAATTTTGATTATGATTCTTACTATCAAGAATGGCAAAAACAGCCTCTTTTGGTACAGGAATATATGAGCAGGCAAAAAAAAAGCCAGGAAGAACTCTCTCCTACTGAAATTCAGCTTATGAAATTTTGTTATGAGGGTTTCAGCAATAAAGAAATTGGCGAAAAACTCAACCTGAGTACCCGAACCATTGACACCTATATCAATAGGCTTACAGAAAAGCTTGGATTAAAGACTAAACTTCATCTGATAAGGTTTTGTGTAGAAAATGGATACTATAATTCCAGCACATAAAGATATCTTAATATATTAGTAACATAAAATAAACATACAAACCCAAGCAATTATCTAAAAATATTTTGCCACTAATTTGCTAGTATTCAATTTTTTTAACTAAATTTGCACACCTAAAATTTAAAATTTAAAAAGGAAATGACAAAGGCAGAACTGGTAAACACCATCTCAAATAAATTGGGAACAGAAAAGAATGAAACACAGAAAGTTGTAGAAGCTTTTATGCAGGAGATTAGAACTTCTATGTACAATGGGGACAATGTTTATCTAAGAGGTTTTGGTTCTTTCATTATTAAAACAAGAGCTGCTAAAACGGGTAGAAACATTTCTAAAAACACTGCAATTGAGATCCCGGCTCATAACATTCCTGCTTTCAAACCTTCAAAATCTTTTGTTGAGAAAGTAAAAACTAAAGTTGCAGTAAAATAAAATTAACGGAATATTAACTAGTTACTAAAAAATTTAAAATTATGCCAAGCGGAAAGAAAAGAAAAAGACACAAGGTTGCAACTCACAAGAGAAAGAAAAGAAGAAGAGCAAACAGACATAAGAAGAAATAATCTCTTTTTCTCGAGATTCACAATATAATAATATAGTTGGTGTTTTTAATATTTTAATATTCACCGACTATATTTTGTTTTGAACCCTAATAAGATTTTTGAGAATATCTGTGTTTTCATTTATTTTCATCAAAGTATATTAATATCTATAAACTATTCTTATATTTAAGATATTATTTATTTGAAAAAAACACCTATTCCCTATAAATCTTAACAATTTTATCTTAACAAAATGAAGAAAGAACTAATAGTTTCGCATGAAGATGATCTTACAAAGATTGCACTGCTGGAAGACGGAAGACTATGTGAACTTCATGAGCAAGAGGACAAAAGTGATTTTATAGTAGGAGATTTATTTATTGGAAAAGTAAAAAAACTGGCTCCCAACCTAAATGCAGCATTCGTAAATATAGGTTACGAAAAAGATGCCTTTCTGCATTATCAGGATCTTGGACCACAGTACCTTACGTACAGAAAGTTTTTAAGAGACACGATTTCTAAAAAACAAAACGCTTCAAGCTTAAAAAATTTCGAAATACAACCCGAAATTGACAAAAACGGAACAGTAGACAAAGTAATTGCCAAAGATGATGTTGTTCTGCTTCAGATTACCAAAGAACCCATCTCTACAAAAGGACCGAGAATTTCTACACAAATTTCCTTAACAGGACGTTTTTTGGTTCTAATTCCTTTCGACAATAAGGTTTCAATTTCCAAAAAAGTAAAAAGCGCTGAGGAAAAAGAAAGACTGAGAACCCTTATCGAGAGTATAAAACCTGAAGGTTTTGGGGTGATCATCAGAACGGTAGCCGAAGGAAAAAAAGTAGCAGACCTGCACAATGACATGAATCAGCTGATTCAGAAATGGGAAAGCACTTTTAAAAACATCCAAAAAAATAAGGTTCCGTCTAAAGTTTTAAGCGAAGAAGACAAAGCTTCTGCTATATTAAGAGACAATTTCAATCAGGATTTCGTGAGCATCATTTGTGATGATGAACAAATGGTAAACGAAATGAAAAACTATGTGGAAGTCATTGCTCCTGAAAGAAAAAACATTGTCCAGTTTTACAACTCACACATTCCTCTACTTGAATATTACAATGTTGAAAAACAACTGAAACAAAGTTTCGGAAAACATGTCAACATTCCTAGTTCTAAAGGAGCATACCTCGTTATAGAACACACTGAAGCACTACACGTAGTTGATGTAAACTCAGGAAACAACATTACAACAGGAACCGCTGTCAATAAAGAACATGCCCTGAATGTAAACAAGATGGCAGCCACAGAAATCGCAAGACAGCTTCGTCTGCGTGACATGGGCGGAATCATCGTCATCGATTTTATCGACATGACCAATCCTGAACACAGAAGAGATCTGTATGAACATCTTAAAGAAGAAATGAAACGTGATAAAGCACGTCACAAAATTCTTCCTCCTAGTAAATTTGGTCTGATACAAATTACCCGACAAAGAAACCGTCCGGAAAAACAGATCGAAACCAAAGAAGAAAATCCTAACAAAGACGGAGAAATCATCGCTCCTATTGTTATTGTAGAAAGAATGGAAGAGGCTCTGAAAACCATTATGCAAAAGGAAAAAGGGAAAATTTTCCTTCACGTACATCCTTTTGTGGAAGCTTATCTTACGAAAGGCATCATGAGCATCCAGATGAAATGGTTTCTAAAATACAAAAAGAAAGTAGCCATCATCCCAAGAGATTCTTTTAAATATTTAGAATACAGAATTTACAATTCAAAAAAAGAAGAATTGATAGGATATTCTAATTAATACAAAATTCAAAACCTCTAGTTTTTCTGGAGGTTTTTTATTTAGTAATTTTATTAAAAATAAACAATGAAGCACCATCACTACAAAACCACCATCGAATGGACCGGAAATAAGGGTTCAGGAACGAGCAATTATCGTGATTACGAAAGAAGTCATACGATTTCTGTAGAAAACAAACCTGTGATTGAAGGTTCTTCCGATCCTGCATTTCGTGGTGACAAAACAAAATATAATCCTGAAGAAATGCTGTTATCATCCCTATCTTCATGTCACATGCTTTGGTATCTTCATTGTTGTTCCGAGGCAGGAATTATCGTTACAGATTACACCGACCATGCTACCGGAACGATGGAAGAAACTCCAAACGGAAGTGGTCGTTTTATTGAAGTTGTTTTAAATCCTATCGTTACGATTACAGACGAAACTCAGATTGAAAAGGCAATAGCACTTCACGAGAAAGCAAATGAATTCTGTTTCATTGCCAATTCGGTTAATTTCCCTGTAAAACATACTCCCAAAATTTTATTTAAAATGTAGCAACATACAATTGTAGGTTAATTAATGTTAAGCCTGTTCTTTTCTTCAAGATATATTCCTAAATTTGATGTATGAGTTTTGGAAAAGATTTATTACGAAAAATAAAAAGTGTAACCTTACCAGGAGAACATGCTCACGGAGTTTTTTCTCCGCCTTACCGTCCTGTTTTCAATTATGAAGATGTTTTAGCCAAAAATCCTAAGTTTGCTGCTGTAAACATTGTTTTATATTTAAAAAATAATGAATGGTATTTTCCACTCATTCAAAGAACGATTAATGAACATGACCGACACAGCGGACAAATTTCTTTACCTGGAGGAAAGCGTGAAGAAATGGATCAGGATTTTTCTGAAACCGCTGTACGAGAAACATCAGAAGAAATAGGGATTGAAAAAAACTATGTAAGAGTCATACGAGAAATGTCTCCCATTTACATTCCGCCAAGTAATTTTTACGTGTATCCTTATATTTCTTACACTAAAAAAAATCCGGATTTTATTTTACAACAAACTGAAGCTGTGGAAGTGATTGAATTCCCTATTGTTTCTTTTTTAAATCTCCCGGATCAACCCGAAATAATGGCTTTACCCAGCGCAGGAGGGCATGAAGTTCCCGTTATTAATTTCAACGGATATATTATTTGGGGCGCCACAGCCATGATCTTGAGCGAATTCAGCCAGTTGCTGAAAAAAATGTAACTTTGCAGTATCGTGTTTAATTGAGAGATGGCGAAGAAAAACATTTTCACCGATGCATTCGGTACACCTTATTTTTTAAAGAGATTAATTATATTTATTCTGGGATTTGTTTCCTATAGAAGGTTCAACGGCTTTAATAAATTAAAAATAACAGGTACTGAAAACCTTGTGGATCTTCCGGATTCAAATGTGTTGTTTGTGTCTAATCATCAAACCTATTTCGCAGATGTAGCTGCAATGTACCATGCCTTTTGTGCTGTAAATAACGGATATTTAAATACCATTAAAAATCCTATCTATCTGCTTAATCCAAAAATTGATTTTTACTATGTAGCTGCCGAAGAAACCATGAATAAAGGAATTCTTCCTAAAATCTTTAAAATTGCAGGAGCAGTTACGGTAAAAAGAACCTGGAGAGCTGAAGGTAAAAACGTCAACAGGATGGTGGATATGAGCGAGATTGACAATATCATGAAAGCGCTTGATAACGGATGGGTTGCCACGTTTCCTCAAGGAACTACTTCAGCATTTGCACAAGGAAGAAAAGGTACTGCCAAATTGATAAAAAACCAGCGTCCTATTGTAATCCCTATTAAAATAAACGGATTCAGACGCGCTTTTGATAAAAAAGGACTTAGAGTAAAAGTAACAGGGGTAAAACCTACCATGGAATTTAAAGCACCTCTTGACATCGATTATGATAAAGAGAACGCACAGGAGATTTTAGTGAAAATCATGACTGCTATTGAGCAAACAGAAGATTTCAATGTATTGCACAGCTATGATGAAGAGATTAAAGCTAAAAAATTGGAACAAAAGAATTCTGCTAATTAAAATAAGTTGATATGAATAAAATAATAGCCATCTTATTCACAATTATAGTAATGGTTTCGTGTAACAGCCAAAAAGCATATTCAGACTTTGACATCAGTTATTCTAAAAGCGGAGGTTATGCTCCCGTTTATGAGAATCTACTGATTAAAGGAAATAATGTTCATTACTCTTTTGAAGGGCAAGGAAAAAAATACAATCAGAACTTTACCCTTACTGATGAAGATTTAAAAAAACTAGATAATACCCTTTCTCAGAATAATTTCAGAAGAATACAGGAAGATCATAAAAAAATTTATGACGGGATCGCCACTTCTATCAATATAAAGAAAGGCCTTAATGAAGGCAGCAAAACCGATGCAAGCTCAATAGCATCCAATTTTAAAACGAATTGGGCTAACATCACCAATGCCTTTCAGGAGATCATTAATAATAATGTAAAAAAACAATAGATACAATTGAAAACCCACTTCATAGCAATTGGAGGAAGCGCGATGCACAATCTTGCCATTGCATTAAAAGATAAAGGATATCAGGTAACAGGTTCGGATGATGCCATTTTTGAACCGTCAAAATCAAGATTGGAAAAAAAAGGAATTTTACCCACGGAAATGGGTTGGTTTCCTGAAAAGATCACTTCCGATATTGACGCTGTGATTCTTGGAATGCATGCTCATCAGGACAATCCTGAATTGGCAAAAGCAAAAGAACTGGGTTTAAAAATTTATTCATATCCTGAATTCCTTTACGAGCAGTCAAAAAACAAAACCAGAGTCGTTATTGCAGGTTCGCACGGAAAAACCACAATTACCTCTATGATTCTTCATGTATTGAACTTTCATCAGAAAGACGTGGATTTCATGGTGGGAGCTCAGCTGGAAGGTTTCGATTGTATGGTAAAACTGACTCAGGACAACGATTTCATGGTATTGGAAGGTGATGAATACCTTTCCTCTCCTATCGATCTTCGTTCAAAATTCTTGCTTTATCAGCCGAATATTGCTTTAATGAGTGGAATTGCATGGGATCACATCAATGTTTTTAAAACATTTGATGACTATATCGAACAGTTCAGAAGATTTGTTGCCAGTATTACTCCAGGTGGAATCTTGGTTTATAATGAAGAAGATGCAGAAGTGGTAAAAGTAGTGGAAGCTGCTGAAAATTATTTCAGAAAAATTCCTTACAAAACTCCTGAATATGAAATCAACAACGGAAAAGTCTACCTTAAAACTGAAATGGGCGATGTTCCGCTTTCAGTATTTGGAGCACATAATTTACTGAATCTTGAAGGAGCAAGACATATTTGCCAGACTTTAGGGATTATGGATGAAGATTTCTATGAAGCGATCATGAGCTTTAAAGGAGCTTCAAAACGTCTGGAAAAAGTAGAAAGAGAAGATAAAGGAACGCTTTACAAAGACTTTGCCCATGCTCCAAGTAAAGTAAAAGCTGCTGTAAAAGCTTTTTGTGAGCAATTTAAGAATGAAACAAAGTACGGTTTCCTTGAACTTCATACCTATTCAAGCCTAAATCCAGCATTTTTAGAACAATACGATCATGCAATGGATGGATTGGATCATGCAGTGGTATTCTATTCTGAAGATGCATTGAAAATTAAGAGAATGGAACCTATTTCTCCTGAATTGATTAAAGAAAAATTCAAAAACGAAAATCTAAAAGTTTTCACCAATGCGGAAGAACTTCATGCCTATTGGAATACGCTCGACAAAACTCAGGGAGTTTACTTGATGATGAGTTCGGGTAACTTTGGAGGACTCGATTTAACGAAATAATAAAAAATCCTTTCATCTAAAAATGAAAGGATTTTTTTTATTCACAATTACGAATGAGATTTTTCAATATATTTTCAATAGAACTTAAATCAAAGGAAGCGATTTTTACTACTTCTTACCATGATAAATATCTATTTTTCATTTAAATATCCGCTACAGCATTCAGCATCTTCTTTTCCCAAGACGGATCTTTCGGATCAAAAAACAATCTATTTCCTGTATCTAAAGAACAAACAACATTCATTTCATCCTCTGTCAGTTCAAAATCAAAAACGTTGAAATTCTCTTCAATTCTGGAAGGCGTTACAGATTTTGGAATCACACAGAAACCTTCCTGTAAATGCCATTTCAAAATCACCTGAGCTACTGTTTTATCATGTTTTTCAGCAATAGCTTTTAGTTCTGAATTATCCAGCAATCCCGCATTCCCATTTCCAAGCGGGCTCCAAGGTTGTGTAACAATATTATTTTCTCTGTCGTACACCTGAAGTTCTTTTTGCTGGAAAAGAGGATGTAGTTCAATTTGGTTAATTACTGGGAAAACCGTTGAATTAGCTTTTAATTCTTCCATTTTTTCAACAGGAAAATTACAAACACCAATTGCCTTGATTTTTCCTTCATGATACAACTCTTCCATTGCTTTCCAAGCACCGATAAAATCTCCGTATGGCCAATGAATAAGGTACATATCCAAATACTCCAGCTGTAATCTGTCTAAGGTTCTCTGAAAAGCACTTTTTGCCTTATCATAGGCAATATCCTGAACCCAAAGTTTTGAAGTTACAAAAAGTTCATCTCTGTTTATTCCACTGTTTTTAATGGCGTTTCCAACCGCTGTTTCATTGAGATAAATGGAAGCCGTATCAATCATTCTGTAACCTGTTTCAATGGCTTTGATTACAGCGTTCTCACATTCTTTCAAATCTTCCATTTGCCAAACTCCAAATCCCAAAGCTGGAATATCTACTCCATTATTTAGCGTAATCACAGGTTGACCTGTATATATTTTTTGTCCCATAATTTTGGTTGTTTTCAATTAAAGTCAAACAAATTTGCGATAAAGTTTTGAAATTTTCAGTTACCAATTTTACTTATTTTGAAATTTATATTTTTGTGAAAACCTTAAAATGATGTCACATCAAATCAGAATTGCAATATCAGAAGATTATCCAAGAATCATGGAAATCTGGGAATCTGCTGTGAAAGCAACGCATAATTTTCTTGCTGAAGAAGATTTTACTTATTTTAAAGAAATCATTCCCAGAGATTATTTACCTAATCTTGAAGTGTATTTAATCATTGTAAATGAAAAACCACAAGGTTTTGCATCAGTTGCAGAAGGAAATCTTGAAATGCTTTTCATTCATGATAGCACTCGTGGAAAAGGTTTGGGCAAAAAATTATATGAATTCATGAAAGAGAAAACCGGTTTGACAAAAGTGGATGTGAATGAACAAAATCCACAGGCAATCGATTTTTATGAAAAGATGGGATTCAAAACCATCGGAAGATCTGAGAAAGATGGTTCGGGAAAAGATTATCCGATCATTCATATGAGTTTGTGATAGATCCCTAAAGTTTGTCATTCCGTAGGAATCCAGGCTATTTTCATGATGAAAAAAAACATCTGGATTCCACGCTCCACTTCATTTCGCTCTGGATGACAAAAGCACAGTCAAAAATTAAACAATCACAGCTTCGTCCTTACTCATCATTTTTCTGAACAAGCCTTTGATGTGATTAATTTCTTCCTCGTAGTTCGTTTTTTTTCTACATCCGAAGTACAAAGTATTTTCAAGCTTTTTCTCTCCTTCCCAAATCAATTTTACATCCCCGTTTTCAATTTCATTTTTACATAAGAAATCCGGAATAACCGCCAATCCGGTTCCGCCTTTCAAGCAACGGATGATTGAATTTAAATTCGGAACAATATAATTCGGTCTGAAATTCGGTTTATGACCAAAATTCTGGATCCAGAACTGAAAAAGGTGTTCCATATCTCCGGTTGTTCCGTACCATTTTTCCTGTTTCAGCCATTCTTCAACATGTTCCAGGCCTTTTGTAGCCACCACTTCATTAAAACTTTCTGTGTCTACATCTTTCCCCCCGACCAGAATGATCTGCTCAGAAGAAAATGCTTCATGTAAAATATTCGGTGAAGTTCCTTTTTTAGGAGTGATAATCAAATCCAGAATCCCTTTATCCAGTTGATCCAACATTTCAGGATATTCTCCAAAACTAATAATCAAGTTAAAAGGTAATGTCGAAACATATTGTTCCAAAGTGGTCTGAAAGGTTTCAAAACACATTCCCACACTTATGGTAGGAGTATGTTTTTCGGTAGATTTCTGGAAGTTTTTCTCTACATCTTCAAGTTTGGTCAAAGGTTCCGAAATCGCATTAAAAAGAACTTTTCCTCTTTCCGTAGGGATCATTTTCCGTCCGGTTCTGTCGAATAATTTATATCCGACATACGCCTCCAGTGAACTTAAATGTAAACTCACACCTGGTTGCGAGATAAACAATGAATCTGCCGCTCCCGTCAAGGTTCCCGTTTTATATATCGCTTTAAAAGTTCGATACCATTCTAAATTGACCATAGATTAACTATTAATATTCTGATACAAAATTATAAATTAATCAGACTTGTGATACATTAAAAACGATTGAGTTTGTCAATTGTAAATTTTTGTTTTTATGAAACAATGATGACTCTTTGTATTGATAAAGGTGCATTAATAAAATAAACAAGCACATAATTGCCATTCTAGCAAACTATTATTTTTATAATAATTAACTATAATTTATATTATTTTTATTATACAATGACCCGCCATAACTTTGCATCATAAAATTTAAACAATCATAAAACAATGAAAAAAGTATTAATCATTAACGGCGGACAAAACTTCGGACATTCCGGAGGAAAATATAATCAGACCATTGCAGAAAACACATTGGAAGTTCTGAAAAATTTTGAAAATGTAGAAGTAAAAGTAACGAATGTGAGCGAGAATTACGACAAGCATGAAGAAGTGGAAAAATTCGTTTGGGCAGATTACATTATTTATCATACTCCGATCTGGTGGTTTCAATTACCCAACGGTTTGAAAAAATATATTGATGAAGTTTTCACAGCCGGTCACGCCAAAGGAATTTACATGAGTGACGGCAGAACTGCCGAAAACCCGAAAATTAACTACGGAACCGGAGGAATGCTGAAAGGAAGAAAATATATGGTTACCACAAGTTGGAATGCTCCTGAAACTGCGTTTACGCTTCCGGGAGAGTTCTTCAACGAAACCAGTGTAGATAATGGACCATTATTTGGATTCCATAGAATGAACGCTTTTGTTTCATTAGAAAAAATGGAAAGTTTTCATTTCCATGATGTAGAGAAAAATGCAAATATCGACCGCGATATGAAACTGTATAGAGAACATCTTACCGATGTTTTTGAAAAAGAACTAAAACCTCAGTTTGCCTAATGAAAATTTATCTTACAGCCGTTATCAAAGCAAAAGAAGAACACAGAAACGAAGTATTGGAAGTTCTTCAGAATATGGTAAAAGAAACCGTGAAAGAGGACGCCAACGAATTGTACACACTTCATCAGGGAATTGAGGATAAAAATCAATTTATTTTCTACGAAATCTGGAAAAGTGAAGAAGGATTAGCTCAACATAATCAGCAACCTTACATTCAGGTTTTTGGAGCTTTAGTCGATGAAAAACTGCAGGAAAAACCACAGATTTATTTGACTCATATTATTTAATTAAAATAAAATTTTAAACCATTAAGAAAATTTAGAATTTAAGATTCATTAAGTAAAATCACTGGATTTTTGAAACATAGCTTAAAGCGAATCTAAAAGCTTAATCATCTTAATACCTTAAAAAATCTTAATGGTTAAAATACTTTCATTATGAAGAAATTAGCATTATTACTACTTTCTGTTTTCACAATAGGTTTCATTCAGGCACAAACCAAAAAATCTAAAAATATGAAAAAGAAAATTTTATTTGTCGTTACCAGCCATGACAAAAAAGGTAGTACCGGAGAAGAAACAGGATATTACCTGGGAGAAGTGTCGCATCCTTGGGAAGTTCTCCACAAAGCAGGTTATGAAATCGATTTTGTAAGTCCAAAAGGCGGAACTCCTCCTGTTGACGGATTTGATTTGAAAGATCCAGTAAACAAAGAATTCTGGGAAAACAAAGAATACAAAAATAAAATAGACTATTCGTTGAAGCCGTCTCAGGTAAATCCAAATGAGTACTCCACCATATTTTATGCAGGAGGTCACGGTGCAATGTGGGATTTTGCAGATAATACAGAACTCTCTAGCATTGCATCAAAAATCTACGAAAACGGAGGAATTGTAGCCGGAGTTTGTCACGGACCTGCAGGTTTGGTCAATATCAAACTGAACAACGGTAAATATTTGGTTGATGGTAAAAAAATCAATGCTTTTACCAATGAAGAAGAGTCTGAAGTAAAATTAACGAACGTGGTTCCTTTCCTTTTAGAAGATAAATTAAAAGAGAGAGGAGCAAAATTTGAAAAATCAGGACTTTGGCAGAATCACGTTGTAAGCGATCAAAGAGTGATTACAGGACAGAATCCTCAATCTGCAAAAAGTGTAGGGGAAGCTATTTTAAAAGAATTAAACAAATAAATTTTTAAAGTTTTTATTAAATCGATTGAAATTTCAACTATCATTTTTGTCATTCTGAATATAGACTGAAGGTCTACGAACGTAGTTCAGAAGTGGAATGAAGAATCTCTAATAAAGCAGACTAGATTCTTCCTTCGTCAGAATGACAAAATGGAGGATATTTTTTCAATCATTTTAAAGTTAAAAACGTTACATAAAATTAAGATAAGAAAATGGAATATAGAAAATTAGGAAATACAGATTTAGAACTTTCAGTGATTACGCACGGAGCGTTTGCTATCGGTGGAAATATGTGGGGTGGAAATGAAAAACAAGATTCCATCAACTCTATTCACGCTTCTTTAGATCATGGAGTAACCTCCATTGACACCGCTCCTTTTTACGGTTTTGGATTAAGTGAGGAAATGATTGGAGAAGCCATTAAAGGAAAAGACCGTTCAAAAATTCAGTTGTTGACAAAATTCGGATTGGTTTGGGACGGAAGTAATAATGGGAAAGGTGAGTTTTTCTTTGATGCAGAGGAAAATGGCAAAAAAATCCCTGTGTATAAATTCGCTTCAAAAGAAAATATTATAAAAGAAGTTGAGGAAAGTTTAAAAAGACTGGGAACAGATTACATCGATCTTTTACAGCTTCACTGGCCGGATTCTACAACACCGATCAGCGAAACAATGGAAGCTATGGAAATATTGATTCAGCAAGGAAAAATAAGAACAGCAGGAGTAAGTAATTATCCTGTTGAGCAAATGGAAGAGGCAAATAAAACCTTAGCATTAGCAAGTAATCAAGTGTCGTACAGTATGCTGAACCGTAGCATTGAAAATGATCTGGTTCCTTATTCTTTAGAAAACAATTCAGGAATTATCGTTTATAGCCCGATGGAAAGAGGTCTTTTAACGGGAAAATATTTCAAAGAAACTCAATTAAAAGAAAACGACCACAGAAACGGATATTTTTCTCAATTTGATTTAGATAAAGTAAAAAACTTCTTAGAAAAGATGGAACCGATTGCTAAAGAAAAAGGTGCAACACTTTCTCAGCTCGTATTACTTTGGACAACTTTACAACCTGCAATTACAGTAGTTTTAGCCGGAGCAAGAAATGCTCAGCAAGCCGTTGAAAATGCAAAAGCAATGTCTTTCGATCTATCTCAGGAAGAATTGAATTTCATTAGTACCGAGTTAGCTCAATTCTAATAAACAGCATACTGTCATTGCGAACAAAGTGAAGCAATCTCAAAACATCAAGAAATTGGTTCATCTCTTCGCTCCTTGTAATGAAACAAAAAGCGCTTTTCAGAAATCTGAAAAGCGCTTTTTTAGTAATAACTTAAATCATTTGGAATTATTTTGCAATCGGCATGTGTGTACTTATCGCAATTCTGTTCCATGAATTAATTGTGATAATAGCCATGATGATTTGTGCGATTTGATTTTCATCAAAAAGCTGTTTTGCTTTATAATACGTCTCTTCAGTTAATCCTTTTTGGCTGATCAATGTAATTTCTTCTGTCATAGCCAAAAGAACCTGCTCTTCTTCGGTATACAATTCCAACGCTTCTCTCCATGCATTCAAAAGATAGATTCTTTGAGGAGTTTCTCCATATTTCATAGCATCCTTTGTGTGCATATCCAGACAGAACGCACATCCATTGATTTGTGAAGCTCTGATTTTAATCAATTCTTTCTGAATATGATTTAAAGAAATCGTTTGAAGATATCCTTCCAATCCCATCATTGCTTTGTAAGCCGCAGCATCTACATTGGCAATATTAATTCTTGCACTCATAATGTTTTATATTTTTTTAGTTAAATTGTCTATAGTAAACGAATATTTTTCCTGAACTGCCAGTAAAAATGCACTTGCACTTCCAATCCAGACTGAATAATCCAAAGGAGCTTTAACTCCCAATGCCATAGTCATTGACAATGCAAAAGTCAACAATAAAAATCCGGTTCCGTAAGCAGCAATTTTGGTTTTAAAACCAATAATCAACAGCAAAGGAAAAAGAATTTCTAAAAAAGTTGCCGCATACGCTGAAAAAATCCCTAAATTTTCAGGAAGAAAAAAGGTAAACTGTTGGGTATATTTCTCAAAATTCGCCCAGTTTCCCCAAGCGGAATTTTCACCCCAAAACCCAAACCTGTCCGCCACTGCTGAAAGCATGGTTACTGAAATAGCGATTCTTAAAAATAACTGCGGAAATAGAACATTTTTGTTTGTCATGATATTGACTTTTAATTACATGACAAAGTTGCGGTTTATAAACGGTAAAAATCTTAAACTGGTTTAAGAACGTAATTTTGCTCTGATTTCACTTAAATATTCCGGAGTGAAACCTAAAAAAGAAGCAATTAAATATTGAGGAATCCTTTGGATAAACCATGGATATTGAGTACTGAAATTCACATACAACTCTTCTCTGGTCATTTCATATAAATACCGGATTCGTCTTTCCGAAGCCGCATAAGCCCGTTGATAAATCATTCTAAAGTAACGTTCCATTACAGGATGTTTTTTTAATAATGCTTCCTGAGTCTGAAGATCGATCATTAAAATCGTAGAACGTTCCACCGCCTGAATGCAGAAGTCGGATGTGATTTGTCTTTCATAGGCAAAAGTATCAGTAATCCACCAACTTTCAATGGCAAATTCTGTGGTCTGCTCTACTCCTTTTTCATTGATGAAGAATTTCCTGAGACAGCCTTTTCCCACAAAATACATCGATTTACAAACTTCACCACTCAACATCAGATTGTGCTTTTTCTTCACTTCCATCTCCTGAAAAAACGAAAGAATAGAAGTAAATTCCTCATCATTGATCCTGATAAATTTATCTAAATGTGCCTTGAAAGTTTCCATTATTGAAATTCTATAACCAAACTTAACTTTATTTTTTTAGTTTTACAATGACAAAAAACAGTAAATCATGGAAATCGTAGCTAAAATTTTAATTGCAGTTGTAGCCATCGAACACCTGTATATTCTTTGGATGGAAATGTTTGCCTGGGAAACCAAAGGAAAAGAAGTTTTTAAAAAAGCTTTACCTCCCGAAATGTTTAAACCCACCAAAGGTTTGGCAGCCAATCAAGGACTCTACAATGGTTTTTTAGCTGCAGGATTAATCTGGTCTTTCTTCATTGAAGATGCTAAATGGCAGACTAATATTGCCTTATTTTTCTTAGGATGTGTTGCAGTAGCAGGAATTTATGGTGCTATTTCTGCAACAAAGAAGATCTTTTTTGTTCAGGCTTTACCAGCAATTTTGGCGATTGTTGCTGTGCTTTTAAAATAATCAACACAAACTTTGTCATTCTGAAAGAATCTAAGCCAACTACTTATTACTTTAATATTCCTACGGAATGACAAACTTCATATTAAAAACTAAAGTTTAAAAACTTCCAACAGTTTCTCTTTCATTTCTTTGGGCTTGAACTGTCCCTCATGATATTCAATCAAATTCTGATCTTTATCCAAAATAATCCAGAGCGGATAAATAGGCTGATTTTTATTTTTTGATAAAGCCAAAGCCAGCTCATGAATTCCTGAATTTCCATTGGACAAGTACTCAAATTCTTTTCCCTGAAAACGAATTTTTTCTTTTGTTTTTTCCGCTTCAAAATTGATGAAGTAAAAATTTTCATTTATTAACTGAACCAGCTCTTTATTTTTATTTAATTCAAAAGACTCAATCTTACAAACCGAGCACCAGCTTGTATATAGATGAATAATAATTGGTTTCGGGCTTTCCTTCTGCTGAGCTTCTAAATCCGAAAAAGTGCCTGTTTTTATCTGCGAAAGACAAAAACAAGGCACAAACATTAAAAATAAAAATATCGTTACAATTTTCACTTTATATTTTTTAATCTTTATTATTTCATAAGCATTTTTTTAACGCAAAGTTTTAATTTTCTTTGATTTATAAAAGTGAGCAAAGATGAATCAACAAGTTGATTTGACTAAGTTATCTTCTAGCTTCGCGAAGCAAATTTATTTGCCTTTGCTTTCTAAAAAATATAGTTTTAAACATAATCTTTGTGTCAAAAAAATTATCCAATCCTATCTGTCGATCTTATTTCAAAGTATATTTCACCCCAAGAAACCCTCTTATTTTCTGCATTGGCGCATATCCGTAAGTTGTATCAAACGTATAATGATTCGGATTACTGATCGGATCATTCACATTTTTATCAAATGGATCAAATGGTCTCATCAATGGATCTTTCGGAGTAAAGTTGAACAGGTTTTTAACTCCACAATACATTTCAATTCCGGATTTAAAACTTTTCGAAACCTGAATATTAGCCAATGTATAAAACGGTGAATATTCTGCTCGGTAATCATTTGGTAAAACCGGTAATCTCATCGGTCCGTAAAATTGCCCTGTAAAATCTATCGTTACATTATTCTTGAATTTATAGGTTAAATTATATGTTCCACTCCATTTCGGAGCATGAAGTTGTTGCGATTTTTCATTTTCGTTATCAAACTTTTGATAGACATCCAAATAAGTTACTCCAACATTAACACTTAAAGGAAAATTAAAATTATAATCCAAATTCAAAGAAGCTCCTTTTGAAATCCCATAGCCATGAAGATTATCGTAAATAATTTTCTGAGGATCAGTATCAAAGTCACCTACAATCTTATTACTGAAATAGGTATAAAATGCGGAAGCATCCATATTGATCATACGTTCTCCGACAGGAATTTTCCAGACATAATTCAGATTTCCATTAACCGATTTTTCAGGTTTTAAGTTAGATTGAATAAACACCTCGCGAGAACCCGTCAACGCAGCATGATCTTCTGTAAATAAATTGACCACTCGGAAACCTGTCCCGAAGTTGAATCGTAAAGTATGATACGGATTCGGAGAAAACTTCCATGCAAAACGAGGCGAATGCACACTGTGATGGATTTTATCATAATCAAATCTGTAACCCAGCAACAATGTATTTTTTTCGTTAATTTCCCATTGATCCTGAATAAATGCACCAAAAATAGGAGACTTCATCGGTTCATTGATCAACCCATCTGCAGATAAAGTTCCGGGAGTGTTGTCATCATAAAACGTTTTTTTGAAAGTCGCCCCTAAAATCAAATCATGATTTCCCAATTTCTTATCCCAATACGTCTGTGCAAAAGCTACTTTCTGCCTTGCTGTAAATGGATTGGCTCCATAAAAAGAATTCTGATCATGAAAATTATAAGAAAGCTGAGTAACAATATTTTCTTTCAGCGGCCACTGATAAACACCAAACGCTTCTACTCTATTGGTATAGATACTTTCTCCATATACTTGATCACTTCCGCGATACGATCTATTCCATTGCATTTCTCCTCCGAAACGATCTTCATACAGATACCTCAACGCAAAACTTGCCTGTCGATTTTCTTTTCGTTTGAAATCCCATTTGTTAAAAACCGAAATTCTGTTTTGTAATGCTGCATCAGTGAAATTATCTTTATTCTCGTCAAACCTTTTGGTATAATTGAAATAATTTAAACTTAATAATGAGGCTACATTTTTACCCAAATTAAATTTCGTTGACAAATCCAGATTATTCTCGCTCCAACTTGTTGTCATTAGATCAACACTCAATTTTGGCGCAGTCAGAGCATTTTTTGTGATAATATTAATCACTCCTCCCATCGCTTCAGAACCGTAAAGTGACGAAGCCGGACCTTTTACCACTTCAATTCTGTCAATCAAACTATTTGGAATTCCGCTTAGTCCGTAAACAGTGGAAAGTGAACTTACAATCGGCATTCCGTCGATTAAAATCATAGTGTAAGGACCTTCCAAACCGTTGATATGGATATCTCCCGTATTACAAACTGAACAATTCAGCTGAGGTTTTACTCCGTTTACCATCGAAATAGCTTCAAAAATATTTGGAGTCGGGTTTTTCTGAAAAAATTTCTGACTATAAATTTCTACTGCAACCGGGCTTTTCGACTTGCTTATCGGTTTTATGGTTCCGGTAATTACTACATCATCAATTAGTTTAGTTTTAATTTCCTTTTTTGTTAAGGTTTTAAGTGAATCTGATTTTTTAGATGAATTGAATTGTAAACTATCTGCTTCTTGAGCAAAACAATAAGAAGAGAAAAAAAGTACAGAAAATAGTATTCGTTGCATGAAATTAAAATTGTTAGACAAAACTAACATTTATTTTTAGAATAACAAAACCTTAATGAAGATGTTCTATAATTCTATCTGAAATTAAAATTGAAAGCAAGCCTTGATATTATCATAGAAATTCATAATTTTATTGTATAAAAACTAACACTATGAGATGCATAATCAAACAAATAGCAATAATACTATTTCTTTTTACTATATTTTTTGCAAAAGCTCAGAAGCCCATTCCTGATGAACAGCAATACGCTGAATTTCTTTATGCAGAAGTCGGACTACCTAATACCGATGAACCCAAAATACTATTAATCAGCAGTTATATTTACAAATTGAAAAAAAACTTTGGAGAAGAAACAGCTAATATAATAAGACCTCACTTTAAGAAAAAAATTCAGCAAATTGAAAAAGATGGAGTTAACGGTAACCAAATTGTATTAAAGTCTAAAATAAAACAAGTTGATGCCGCTTTGTATAATGGGGAAATGTTAAACTATATAGCAGATCAGGAAATACAATTTAATAAAAATGTAAACTCTGCCACTGTTTTTGTACTCAATGCAAGACAAGCCATTCTTGATAAATATAAACAACTAGGATATATCATTTATCAGACAGATATTGCCAGCGATTTTACTCAGAGTGAATACTACGAATACATTCACAAAGTTGAAAAACTTCTGCCCTCATATATTGTAGAGTACAAAGCAGGAACATTGAGTAATAATATTACAAAAGCCAGCCCAAAACCAATCGAAAACAAGAACATTGTCAGCAATAAAGAAAATGAAGAAGTAAAAAAGTATAATGATAATGGAAAACTTTTAGCTACAGGTTACAAATCATCAGACGGAAAGGCAACAGGGCACTGGAAATTTTACTATGAAAGTGGAAAATTGAAAGAAGAAGGAAATTTTAAAGATGGAAAAGAAACTGGGGAATGCAAATTTTACTACGAAAACGGAACACTAAAAGCCATAGGTGGTTATAAAAACGGATTAAGAGATGGTGAATGGAAAACTTATTTTGAGAATGGAAATTTAGATCTGGTAACCAACCATAAAGACGGAAAACCTTTTGGTGAAAGTAAGACTTACTATCAAAATGGAAAATTAAGCGGCCTCGCAAATTATTCTATAGACGGAAAATATATTACCCAAAAGCTTTACTATGAAAACGGAAATTTAGAATCTGAAGGAAAATACAATATCAATACAAATGCTACCGTAATCATAACAAGCGGAAAAACGGTTCCAATAGGAGAATGGAAATATTACCATGAAAACGGAAAACTAAAAGCGATAGGTAGTTATGGTGGTATGAACAAAGATGATTTCATTGGTGAATGGAAAATGTATGACGAAAACGGAACTTTGAGAGAAGTTGGTTCAAGTTTTATCGCTGGAGTTCCAATGAAATCTCAAAAATATGACGAAAAAGGAAAACCTGTAAATTAAAAAAACAGCTTTAAGCTCAAGTAAAAACTTCTGAAAATTTCAGAAGTTTTTTTGTTTTTAATGATTCCTCAAAAATTATTAAATTTGAGACTACATATAAAAGTAAAATGAGATATCATCAGTCGGGAAATATCCCACAAAAAAGGCATACGATTTTTAAATCTCCGGAAGATAAATTTTATTACGAACAGCTTTTCGGAACAGAAGGTTTTCACGGGATTTCTTCATTATTATACCATATTCACCGTCCGACCCAAATAAAATCGATTGGTGAACCGAAAGATGTAACCCCGAAAATTGCCATTGATAAGAATGTAACTCCAAGAATGTTTAAAGGAATGAACGTAACTCCTGAAGACGATTTTATGGATAGCCGAAAGATTCTTTTGATGAACAACGACCTGAAAATGGGGTTGGCGAAGCCTAGAAAATCAATGGATTATTTCTACAAAAATGCTGAATGTGATGAGCTTTTATATGTTCATAACGGAAGCGGAGTATTGAAAACTTTCGTGGGAGATTTAGAATTTTTCGTGGGAGATTATTTAATTATTCCAAGAGGAACCATTTACCAGGTTGAATTACATTCTGATGATACGGTCTTCTTTGTATTGGAAAGTCACTCTCCGATTTATACTCCAAAGAGATACAGAAACGAATTCGGGCAATTGCTGGAACATTCTCCGTTCTGCGAAAGAGATATCATTGCTCCTACTTATGTTGAACCCAAAGACGAAAAAGGAGAATTTTTAATTAAAGTAAAAAAGGAAAACCAAATTACAGATTTTATCTACGCAACACATCCGTTCGATGTAGTAGGTTGGGATGGTTATTTTTATCCTTATAAATTCAATATTAAAAATTTCGAACCGATTACGGGTAGAATTCACCAACCACCACCGGTTCACCAAAACTTTGAAGGGCACAATTTCGTGGTTTGTTCGTTCTGTGCAAGAATGTACGATTATCATCCATTGGCAATTCCTGCTCCTTACAATCATTCAAACATAGATTCTGATGAAGTTTTATTCTATACGGAAGGTGACTTTATGAGCCGTAATCATATTGATTTAATGGACTTCACCCTTCACCCGGGAGGAATCGTTCACGGACCTCATCCAGGAGCAATGGAAAGAAGTATCGGTAAAAAATTCACTGAAGAATATGCTGTGATGGTTGATCCTTTCCGTCCGTTGAAAATTACGGAAGAAGCTTTAAAAGTGGAAGATCCTTCCTACAAAACTTCATGGTTGGAAGAAAATGATAAAACGATGGAAGATCGTTCTCAGGAATAATTTTTTAGGATACATATAAAAGGACTGAATGCAAAGCATTTGGTCCTTTTTTTTCAATATACAGAATGAAAACATGACAAAAATCTTTAAAAGAGATTGGAATATTGGGGTTCAATACATCAATATGAACTATCTTTATAAGATCAAACCATTTGCAAAACCTATAAAAAGAATTGTAAATATTATCTATAAAAAATTTCAATATGTATAATTATATTAGTGCAGAAGAAGCTATTTATACTATCAAAAGCGGAAACCGTGTTTTCTTTCACGGGAGCGCTTGCACCCCAAATTACTTAATTGACGAACTGGCAAGACAATCTAACCGATTAGACAACGTAGAAATGGTTTCCATTACTCAGCAGGGAAATGTGGAAATTGCCAAACCTGAATACAAGGATAAGTTCTTTATTAATTCATTGTTTGTTTCAACACCGGTTCGTGGTGCTGTAAATTCTGACCAGGGAGATTTTGTTCCTGTCTTTTTAAGTGAAATTCCGATTTTATTCAGAAAAAATATTTTACAGTTAGACGTGGCTTTAATTACTGTTTCTCCACCGGATAAGCATGGTTTTTGCACACTAGGAACTTCTGTCGATATTGCACGAGCTGCAGTGGATACAGCCAAAACAATTGTTGCCATTGTTAACCCATTAATGCCGAGAACTCATGGCGACGGAATGATTCACATCAGCAGAATTCATAAACTGGTTTGGCATGAAGAAGAGCTTCCTACCGTTGATTACGGAGCTAAAGTAGGACCTGAAGAAATGGAAGTCGGTAAAAATGTTGCAGCACTGATTGAAGACAAATCTACCCTGCAAATGGGAATAGGAACGATTCCTGATGCTGTTTTAAAATGCTTAGGTAATCACAAAGATCTGGGTGTTCATACCGAAATGCTGAGTGACGGAGTTATTGATTTAATTCAAAATGATGTTATCAACAATAAATATAAAGGTTACAACGACAATAAAACCATTACCAGTTTTTGCTTTGGAACAAGGAAATTGTACGATTATGTAGATGATAATACCGTTTTTGCGTTCAATGATGTAAGCAATGTCAATTTCCCAATCAACATCATGAGGAACAAGAAAATGGTTGCTATCAATTCGGCCATTGAAATTGATTTAACCGGACAAGTTTGTGCAGATTCTATCGGAACAATGCAATACAGCGGGATTGGCGGTCAGATGGATTTTATGAGAGGAGCTGCATTGAGTGAAGACGGAAAACCCATTATTGCCATCACTTCAAGAACGAAAAAAGGAATTTCCAGAATTGTTCCTTACTTAAAACAAGGAGCAGGTGTAGTTACCACAAGAGGGCATATTCATTGGGTAGTAACCGAATACGGAACAGCTTATTTGTATGGAAAAAACCTACGCCAAAGAGCCCAGGAACTGATCCGTATTGCGCACCCGGACGACAGGGAAATGTTGGAAAGAGCTGCTTTCGAAAGATTTAAGCATTAAAATCATATAAAAAAACTCTTCAAGCCACCTTTTTGGGGTGGCTTTTGTACTTTAATTATCTCCTGAATATTTTATTAAAACTTTAACTAACAGCTGTTTGTTTCAGTTTTAAATATTTCAGGGAATTTCGTAATTTGCAACCTATAAATTAAAAGTAAAAATAGAAAATATGTCAACACTTACATTTGCCGAAAAAATTGCTCAAGCAGAGAATTTTTTGCCAATTAATGGTACAGATTACATTGAGTTTTATGTAGGAAATGCAAAACAGGCTGCTCATTTTTATAAAACCGCTTTCGGTTTTCAGTCTGTAGCATACGCTGGTCCTGAAACAGGAGTAAGAGACCGCTCATCTTATGTTCTTCAACAGGGAAAAATCAGATTAATTTTGACAACTGGTCTTAAATCTGATTCACCAATCAATGAGCACGTAAAAAAACACGGTGATGGAGTGAAAGTTTTGGCACTTTGGGTAGACGACGCTTATGCAGCTTTTGAAGAAACTACAAAAAGAGGTGGAAAACCATATTTAGAGCCTGTAACTTTAACTGACGAGCACGGTGAGGTAAGAATGTCCGGAATTTATACTTACGGAGAAACTGTTCACATGTTTGTTGAAAGAAAAAATTATACAGGTCCTTTCATGCCTGGTTACGAAAAATGGGAAAGTGCTTACAACCCTGAAGATGCAGGATTATTGTATGTAGACCACTGTGTAGGAAACGTGGGTTGGGACAGAATGCTTCCAACGGTTGAGTGGTACGAAAAAGTAATGGGATTTGTGAACATCCTTTCTTTCGACGATAAACAAATCAACACAGAATATTCTGCTTTGATGTCTAAAGTAATGTCAAACGGAAACGGATTCGCTAAATTCCCTATCAACGAACCTGCAGAAGGTAAAAAGAAATCTCAGGTAGAAGAATATCTTGATTTCTACGAAGGTGAAGGTGTACAACACATTGCTGTTGCAACAAAAGACATTATTCACACTGTAACTGAATTGAAAAAACGTGGTGTAGAATTCCTTTCAGCTCCACCTGAAGCATACTACGACATGGTTCCTGAAAGAGTAGGTCACATTGATGAAGACCTTAAAAAACTTCAGGATCTAGGTATCCTTATTGACCACGACGAAGAAGGGTACTTATTACAGATCTTTACTAAACCTGTAGAAGACCGTCCTACTCTATTCTTTGAAATCATTGAAAGACATGGTGCTCAAAGTTTCGGTGCCGGTAACTTTAAAGCATTATTCGAAGCTTTAGAGAGAGAGCAGGAAAAAAGAGGAAATCTTTAATTTTAGATACAATATCAAGTTTTGTCAGGATCCCTATCTTGGCAAAACTTTTTTATAAAGCACCATAATATGAAAAAAATTCTCATCGGGATTTCATTACTTGCAACTTTGGTATGTGCAAAAGCACAATACGGAACTGCAAACGAAATTCTTACCCAACTTGAAGAAAGAAAAGGTATTAATCAGCAATTAGGAAACGTAAGTATTGATAATAAAAAATTTGTTTTCATTAAAGACGCAGAAGATCACACAGAAAGAGATTTTATCGTGATTAAAGGAAACAAAGTAACTTATGTAGAAGTTTTCGATGATAAAGTAACAGGAGAAAGCAGTTCAAATGTTTTTTCGGGTGATATTGTCAGAAGTAGAAAAAATATCATTTCCTTACGTGCCGATATGTTGGAAAATCAAAAGGTTCCGATTCCGGTAACTAAAACTTTGCTGCTGACAAAGCAAAAAGAAATTCTATACCTTATCGATGTCAATACCAAAGACAGGTGGATCGATGAAGAATCTTATTCAAAAAAATAATAACCTAGAATTCGGGAAATTTCATTCTTAAATTCTTATTTAATCCTAAACTTATGAAATCATTTGTAGAATATTCATCAAATTCAGACTTCTCAATACATAATATTCCTTTTGGTGTGGCAGTATTCAATAAAGAATATATCGGCTGCTGTACAAGAATCGGGGATCAGGTTATTGATCTTGCGACATTGTATGATCTTGGTTATTTTGAAGAAATTGAAGGCCTAGACGATAATATCTTTGAAGCTTATACCCTTAACGAATTCATTGAACTTGGAAAACCTGTCACCAATGCGGTACGTTTGAAAATTCAGGAATTATTACAGGAAGGCTCAGCTTTGTCAAAAGATCAGAAAACCATCGAAGATGCTTTTTATGACTTGGATAAAGTAAAAATGATGATGCCGGTTCACATTCCGAATTACACAGATTTTTACAGCAGCATAGAACACGCAACCAACGTTGGAAAAATGTTCAGAGATCCTGCAAATGCTTTGTTGCCTAACTGGAAACATCTTCCTGTAGGATACCACGGTAGAGCCTCTTCTATTGTAGTTTCAGGAACTGATATCAACCGTCCAAAGGGTCAAATGAAACCAGCTGACGTAGAGAAACCAATTTTTGGTCCTTGTAAGCAGTTAGACTTTGAATTGGAAATGGCGTTCATTGTCAACAAAAACACAGAGATGGGCGAGAGTATTTCTACTCAACAGGCTGAAGATGCTATCTTCGGAATGGTGGTTTTCAATGACTGGTCTGCAAGAGATATCCAGTCTTGGGAATATGTTCCGCTAGGTCCGTTTCTAGCTAAAAATTTCGGTTCGTCAGTTTCTCCATGGGTAGTTACTTTGGAAGCTTTAGAACCATTCAGAACGGCTTCTCCTACTCAAGATCCTGAGGTGTTGGATTATCTGAAATTTGAGGGCGATAAAAATTACGACATTAACCTTGAAGTATATATTCAACCAGAAAATGGTGAGGAAAATCTAGTCTGTGAAAGCAATTATAAGCATATGTACTGGAATATGACTCAGCAATTGGCTCATCACACTGTAAATGGTTGTAACGTAGAAGTTGGTGATCTATACGCAAGCGGAACCATTTCAGGAAGCGATCCAAAATCTTTCGGTTCTATGCTTGAATTAACATGGAGAGGGCAAAACCCGATTCAACTGAGCAACGGACAGGAAAGAAAATTCATCGACGATAATGATACAGTAACAATGAAAGCTTGGGCTGAAAAAGATGGTGTGAGAGTTGGTTTTGGTGAAGTAAGTGGTAAAATTATTCCTACAGTTTAATTATAATTTTTAATATAGAGATGCTTCGCTTTGCTCAGCATGACACCGCTAAAAATATACTGTAAAAACAGTTAGTATTAGAAATGTCATGCTGAGCGGAGTCGAAGCATTTTTTTTAACATAATTTAAATACTTAAAATTTAATTAAGTATTAAAACAAAAAACATGAAAACACTTATTCCATCTGAAATAACTCCGGTACAACTACAAACTGTAATGCAGACTGCCGTTTCACCACGACCGATTGCATTAGCTTCTACGGTTGATAAGAATGGTGAGATCAATCTATCACCGTTCAGTTTTTTCAATATGTTCAGTACGGTTCCTCCGATTTTGATTTTTTCACCTTCGAGAAGAGTACGTGACAATACGACAAAACATACTTTAGAAAACGTGTTGGAAGTTCCTGAAGTTGTAATCGGCACGGTAAATTTTCCTATTGTTCAGCAAATTTCTTTAGCATCTACAGAATATGGTGATGGTGTGAATGAATTTATCAAATCCGGCTTAACTATGAAGGAAGCTGATTTGGTACAACCTAAATTAATCGAAGAATGTCCTGTAAACTTTGAATGCAAGGTTTTAGAAGTAAAATCTTTGGGAGATCAAGGTGGTGCAGGAAATCTGGTCATCTGTGAAGTGCAGAAAATCCATATCAGAGAAGAATACCTGAATGAAGAAGGGAATCTTGATCAGAAAAAACTGGATATGGTAGCCCGTTTAGGCGGAAACTGGTATTCCAGAAATAACGAAAACAACCTTTTTGAAGTTCCAAAACCATTGGTAACTAAAGGAATTGGCTTCGATCTTCTTCCGGATGAAATAAAACTGAGCAAAGTTTTCACTGGAAATGATTTAGGAATGTTGGCCAACGTTGAGGTTTTACCTGCAGGAGATTACCATTCTGATGAAAAAATTCATCAAGATGCCCAAAAATTTCTACTTGAAAGTAAAATTGAAGAAGCCTGGAAAATGTTAATTAAATAATTTTTGGCTGGAAGCAAGAAGTAAGAAGATAGAGGTTGCAGTTGAAACGCAAAGTTTCATCGTTTAAAAACTTCCGACTCCAGGCTTCCTGCTTCCAGCCTTATTCATTTATAATTTCTTATTGATAAATTCAATAGATTTTTCTACTACTGTATTCAGATCTTTTGGCAACTCATTTTCTTCCCAAGGTTCTTTGGCTCCAAACGTATGGTTACCTTCTTCAATTAAAAATAGTTCTGAATTTGGATTTAAAAAGTGAAGATGCTCCGCACTTTTTACCCTTACACTTTCGTCATTGGTTCCGTGGATGATTAACATCTGTGCCATTGCCATTTCGGTGGCTCTTTCCACATCAAAACGCAGTTCGTTTCTTTTAAAATCTTCATAAAACTGATAATAATGAGGCATTTCCTGCTTCGTTCTTCCGTTTACCACATAAAATACCCCTGCTTTTTCCCATTTTTCAAAAGCGTCATTTTTAGGAAAACGATCCAATGTATCCACACTTGCCAGTGTTATTAAACCATTGATTCTTTCATCCTCAAAAGTTTTAATGATGGAAACCCCTCCTCCTCTACTATGACCCATTACAATTAGTTTTTGGTCATCCACTTTTTCATGTTGAATAAAATAATCTATTACCACTCCTAAATCCGAAAGTTCTTTAGAATAATTATTATTTCCAAACGCTTCCAGATCAGCAAAATTATGGGGATCTTCAACCGTAGTTCCGTTATGGGAAAAATTGAATTTCACAAAGAAAAATCCGGCTTCTGCAAACTTTTCCGCCATTAAATTCCAGGCTCCCCAATCTTTATATCCTTTATACCCATGAACAAAAATCACCAAAGGTAATTTCTGATCTGATTCAGGGCAGAATGCATCTGCAAGAAAGGTTCCGGTCTCCGGGTTATTTAACTGTATATCAATTTCTTTTATCAATTCCATAAAATCAACACATTTTGTTTAATATCTTTTTAAATTTGTATAATTCACTTTTAATTAAATATATGAAAAAAACTTTACTTCTTTTATTATTAACTTCATTATCGCTCGTTTTTGGACAAAGTACTAAAAAAGTCTTCTTTGTAGGAAACAGCTATACGTATTATAATGATCTTCCCGTTTTAATCGCCAGTATCGCTGCTTCAACAGGAGATGTTTTAATACATCAAAGCCATACTCCGGGTGGATCAACTTTACAAGATCATGCGAACAATCAGAATGTAACTTCTACCATCAGTTTAGGAAACTGGGATTATGTAGTGCTGCAAGAGCAAAGCCAGCTTCCGTCTTTTCCATTATCTCAGGTACAAACCGATGTTTTCCCCTTTGCACAACAGCTTTCTACACTGGTAAACAATCAAAACGCATGTGGAAATGTAATCTTTTACATGACTTGGGGACGAAAATCAGGAGATCAGTCTAATTGCTCTTCCCTACCCTACAATTGCACCTACCAAGGAATGGATGATAAACTATACGAGCGCTATATGCAAATGGCGACTGATAATGAAAGTTTGGTTTCTCCTGTCGGAAAAGTCTGGAGAAATATCAGAACTCAATATCCTTCTTTAGAACTTTATTCGTCAGATGAATCTCACCCGTCTTATTTAGGTTCCATGGCTGCTGCTTATACTTTTTACACCATCATTTTTAAAAAAGATCCTACATTGACAACTTTCAATGGTAATCTTACGGTAAGCGAAGCGAATATTCTTAAAAATACCGTGAAAAATGTGGTTTTTGATCATATGAATACCTGGTTGATTCCAACAAATGATGTTCACAGCCAGTTTTCATTTACATATCCGAGTTCCCAAACGGTTCAATTTACCAATCAGACTCAAAATGCAACCTCTTTTTTGTGGAATTTCGGAGATGGAACCACTTCTATTTTAGAAAACCCACAACATCATTATGCTACTCCCGGAAATTATACAGTAAGTTTAACGACCAATGCTTGTGGAGGTAATTCTACCAAAACAAAAAATCTTATAGTCAATAATTTAAGCATTCTTGAAAATTCTAAGAATACCGTTCAGATTTATCCGAACCCGACAAGCAATTTCATTAATATAGTTACTGATTCAAAGTTTTCTCTAGTTTCTCTAAAAGATGCGACCGGAAGAATCGTCAATCATAATTTGAAAACAACAGAATCCGGTTATATCATTTCTTTACAACATTTATCTAGCGGAGTTTATCTTTTGCAGTATAAGATCGATGAAAAAGAGTATACTCAAAAAATTATCAAAAAATAGCCCTATTTTTGCTGCATGTTGGATTTAAGAACGGTAACCGTAATGCGATACATTCTGCCACTTCGAGAGGGAGGTTCTCTTCCTGCTTTGGCAGAAGCTGATGACGATTTCAAATATGTTTTAAAATTCCGTGGTGCAGGTCACGGAGTAAAAATGTTGATTTCAGAATTATTGGGAGGAAAAATCACTGAAGTATTAGGATTAAAAATTCCTGAGCTAGTTTTTGTTAATCTCGATGTCGATTTTGGAAGAACAGAAGCTGATGAGGAAATTCAGGATTTATTGAAATTTTCAGAAGGTTTGAATTTAGGTTTGCATTATCTTTCAGGCTCTATTGCTTATGATTCGAGTGTAAAGGTTGATTCTCTTCTTGCTTCAAAAATCGTTTGGCTGGATGCATTTATCACCAATATCGATCGTACGTTTAAGAATACCAATCTTCTGATGTGGCATAAAGAATTATGGGTTATCGACAACGGTGCTTCTTTCTATTTCCATCATTCGTGGCAGAATTTTGATACGGCGGCAAAAACTCCGTTCAAATATGTAAAAGACCATGTTTTGTTATCACAGGCAACGCAACTTGATGAAGCAGATCGATTCGCAAAAGAAGTGTTGAATGATACTGTTTTCAGAGAAATTGTCAACCTGATTCCTGAGAACTGGTTACATTGGAACGATGCAGATGAAACACCGGAAGAAATCCGTGAAATTTATTTCAACTTCCTGAAGACCCGATTAGAACATTCTGAAATCTTTTTAAACGAAGCCAAAAATGCAAGAGGATAAAATATACGAATACGCAGTCATACGTCTGGTTCCTAAGGTTGAAAGAGAAGAATTTTTCAATATAGGTTTGGTGATGTTTTCTAAAAAGGAGAAATTCATCAAGGCAGACTTTTATTTATGTCCTGATAAATTCAGACTTATGCACAGTAAACTGGATTACGAAGATATTATTCAAAATCTGGAAAGTTTTAAAAAAATTGCAGAAGGAAATAAAGATGGTGGTCCTATCGCACAACTTGAAATTCCTGAGCGTTTCCGTTGGTTGACAGCAGTAAGAAGCTCTGTCGTTCAAACATCAAGACCTCATCCGGGAAAATCTAAGGATCTGGAAAAGACCTTTGGTAAACTTTTTGAAGAGTTAGTAAAATAACCATCTCTTAAATTTTACATTATGAAATCATTGAATCACAATATAGTTAACAGGTTTTTGACAAACCTGTTTTTTATTTTCCTTTTGGGAGTATTCAGCCTAGGTTTTTCTCAAAATCAAATTGAACAGGAAGCACAAAAAAGTATTTTTCTCCCTGAAAAAACTATAGTTTCCGAGAATATCACCTATAAAACCAACAATGAAAAACCTCTCCTTTTAGACATTTACAAACCGAAAAACTCTTCTTCCGAAAAACTTCCCGTTTTAATCTATGTTCACGGCGGAGGTTGGGTTGGCGGAGAAAAAACCATTCATGCCGATACTTATATCGAAAATACAATCTTAAAACTGGTAGAGAGAAACTATGCAGTTATCAGCATTGAATATACCTTAGTAAACGAAACAGTTCATTTTCCTTTGCCCATTCAGGATACAAAAGACGCCATACGATGGGTAAGAAAAAATGCTGAAAAATATAATTTTGACGCCAACAACATTGGTCTTTTCGGAGCTTCGGCAGGATCTCATCTTTCCATGTTAGCAGCGTATACCAAAGATAATGAATTTGTCGGAGCCCCTGAACTTTCGGGATATTCTGCTAAAGTCAATTATGTAGTTAATAATTTCGGACCTACAGACCTGAATACACTTCTGCATACTCGTGCAGGTAAAATTCCTGTATTCTTTATTAATTTATTTGCTAAAAACATTGTGGAATTAAGGTCTAAAATTGTGTTGGGAATGTCAGGTTATGATATCAAAAAAGATAAAAGAAAAATCGTTGAATATTTTAAAACCATTTCTCCTATTTCTTATGTTGATCATGGAATTCCGACTTTAATTCTTCAGGGAAATAAAGACAAAGTAGTTCCTATGCAGCAATCTAAAAAATTAAAAAGAAAACTTAGAAAAGAAAATATTGCCAACAGCTTAACCATTGTAAAAGACGGTGTACATGGTTTCAGAACTACAGACAAAGCATATCTTGAACAGCTTTCTAATGAAATGGTGGACTTTATTATTGCTCACAAAAAATAGTTATTGAATTAAAACCCAATAGATACCTTAAGTTTAACTAATACAACTTTTATATATCTAAAAATAGAATTCAAACTAATTTCACATGAAAATAAAAAAATTATTTTCAACCTCTATTTTCAGCGTCGTATTGATTACCTGCAGCTTTAACTCTGCGGATCTAGCAAAACACAAAAGCTCTAAGAAAATACCTGCAGTAAAAGAAACTATGTATTTTCCGCCTTCCAATAGTGACAGCTGGGAAACAAAATCAATTTCCAGTTTAGGATGGCATCAGGATAAAGTTCAGGATCTGCTGGATTATTTACAAAGCAAAAATTCTAAAAGTTTTATAATTCTTCAGAACGGAAGAATTGTAATGGAAAACTATTTTGGAGGACATACTTCCAAAACTCCTTGGTATTGGGCAAGTGCAGGGAAAACTCTTACCTCCGCCGTAACCGGAATTGCAGAACAGGAAGGCTTTTTGAATATCAACAATAAGGTTTCGGCATATATCGGAACTGGATGGACGAGTGAACCTTTAGCAAAAGAAAATCTCATCACCTGCAAAAATCTGTTGACGATGACTTCCGGCTTAGATGATAGCAGGGGTAATGATGTAACTCCAGCAAATCTCCAATACAAAGCTAATGCTGGTACAAGATGGGCCTATCATAATGTGTATGTAAAATTACAAGATGTAGTTGCGGCTGCAACTAAACAAAGCTGGTCGCAATATTTCAATACAAAACTCCGGGATAAAATCGGGATGACCGGAAGCTGGATTCAAAGAGGTGACAACAGCGTATATTGGAGTACTACAAGAAGCATGGCCCGCTTTGGATTGCTCGCTCTCAATAATGGAAACTGGAATGGCACACAGATTATTAATGCTAATTATTTTCAAAACGCAACCAATACGTCACAAAACATCAATCTTGCTTACGGATATTTGTGGTGGCTTAACGGAAAAGCAAGCTATCATCTCCCACAAACGCAAATTCAATTGAATGGAAAACTAATTCCAAGTGCTCCGGATGATCTGTTTTGTGCTTTAGGAAAAAATGATCAGAAAATCTACGTTGTTCCCAGTAAAAAACTGGTAATCATAAGAATGGGTAATGCAGCAGATCATGTGAATTTTGCTCGTTCAGGTTTTGATGAGGTCTTATGGCAAAAAATAAATGCCGTGATTAATTAATCGGTTCTGTATACAACTGACTTCCCCAAAATTGTAAATCTCTTTCTGCTAAATTAGAGTTAAAGAATATCTCATTTACTTCTTCTATGATCCTTGCAACAGCATTAGGATCTGCAGTTCTGATTCGGGTTTCATGATTGTCTTTTATACCTTTTGCTGTAAAATTCAAGGATCCCATATAAGCAATTTCATCATCAATCACATATATTTTACTATGAACGAATGTTTTGTTAAAAGAATTGCCGGTATTGGGAGAAATAAACACTTTAAAAGGGAACAACTGTTTATATGTATAATGATAAATCCGTTTGTTTTTAATTTGCCTCACGATAAAGTCTCTCACAAAAAACAGCACAACAACAAGAATAAAACCATAGGCAAACTTCCATTCTTTCAAAAGAAAAATTAAAGGAACTAAAACCACGGCCAAACCTATTATTGTAAAAAGCAGAGTTCCAGATAGACTGATCAAACCGTCTCTTGAATGTTTTGCTTTTTCATCAACATGTCTTTTCTGAACAATTAACTTATTAATATTCTTATCATTTCCGTAAAAATCTTCTATTTCATCACTGGTAATAAGACTGATCTTAATTCCTTTGGTATGCAAAAAAATCAATTCCTTAATTAACGAAGGAGAAAGATAAGGAGATACTATTTTTACATTTGTTTTTGCATTTCTGATATCCTGCAATAGTTTTGCGCCTGCACTTTTTCCTATATAAATATCGCAGACTGCATTATTATAAAACATACAACAAAATAATTTTGTTCACTTAAAGACTAATAAAAAACTTTGCAAGAATGACTTACAAAGTTTTTATGTGTAAAATATTTTTATTCCTGGATGATTACTCCAATTCTTTTTTCAATGTATTGGCAATAAAAGTTTTCAACTCTTCTCCATGAATATTGATGGCAATGATTTTTCCGGATTTATCCAACACCAGGTTATAAGGCAATTCTTGAATTCCATAGGCTTTGGCAATGGGACTTTTCCAAAACTGAAGATCACTGATTTGCGGCCAGATAATGCCTTCCCGATCAATAATTTTCTTCCAGTTTTCTTTAGACTTGTCCAAAGAAACGCCTATAATTTCAAACCTCCCTGTTTTTATCGCTTCTCTGTTTTCGGTATAAATTTCTTTTAAAAAGGGCTGTTCTTCAACACATGGAGCACACCAGGTTGCCCAAAAATCGAGCAAAATAATTTTCCCTCTCTGAGAACTCAGCTTAAAATCATTCCCTTGAAAGGTTTTTAAACGAATTTCAGGAGCTTCGTCATTCAGTTTCAATTGTTGTGCAGTAATGAATCCGAAACAAAAGAACAGAATACTTGATAATAATAGCTTTTTCAAAATATTAGTCATTCGTCGGATAATTATGATCGATCCAATTGGTTTTTACATTTTTTGGAAGATCCAGGATTTTCACATTTTTAAAACCCATTTCCACCAGTGCATTAAAAGCCGGGCGAATATTCGGACATCTGTCGTACGGACAACAACCGCAATAGATCACTATTTCTTTATTTTTATCCAGTTTTCCCACATAACTTTTCAGTTTTTCAAGGTTTTCAGGATCATTAGCCATTCCCATATCTACTGACCCTTTTACCACTGCAGAAGGACCTACAGACAGGATCAAAATATTTTTGGTTTGCTTTTTAATGATTTTAGCTGCTAAAATATCCGGAGCCATCACTTGATTTGCCGACCATGGAACAGATTGTGTCTGAGCTTTTAAAAGCCCGCCAAAACACATCATCATAGCCAGTAAAAACAATATTTTTTTCATATTAATTATTTTGGTAAGGTTAAATTTATCAATTATATTTTAGTCAGTTTAGCATATTTCAGGATCAAATTTTTCTCTCCTTCATGCATGAAAACTACTTTTGCTTTGATATTCTGAGGATCTGTACCATCCAGGAAAGTGACCTCTCCAATTCCAAATCGGTCATGTCTTACTTTATCCCCTACTTCAATATCCTGAGAAGAAGCACCGCTTGGATTGATAATCCTTGCTGTACTTACCGGTTTCAGCTTTCTTGGTTCTGCAATCGGTTTAGAATTTTCACTTCTTTCGATTGTTTTCTTTTCAACTCTTTTGAAGCTTTTCATTTCAGAAGGATGCTCATCAAATATGTTAGATTTCACTCCTGAATTATTAATGAATCGTTTTTCAATAGCCGGATTTACAAATTCGATATACTGATCATCAATTTCACTTAAGAATCTTGAAGGTTCCGCATCAGTAATTTTTCCCCACTGAAAACGTGAAATCGCATAAGAGAAAAAGACTTGTTTTTCAGCTCTCGTTAATGCCACATAGAACAAACGTCTTTCTTCTTCCAGATCTTCTCTAGTTGCCGAACTCATAAAACTAGGGAAAAGGTTTTCTTCCAAACCAACCAAATGAACAACCGGGAATTCCAGCCCTTTTGACAAGTGAATCGTCATTAACGAAACCATATCTTCCTCATCATCCTTCACTTGGGTATCCGCAGAAAGCGCAATATTTTCAAGGAAGTTCGGTAAGCTCGGATCTCCGTCTTCCAGCTGCATCTGCTCTTCGATGAAACCCTGCATCGAGTTCATCAATTCCTGAACGTTTTCTACACGCGAAATTCCTTCCGGAGTCTGATCGTCTTTTAAAAATTTAATTAAACCGCTTCGTTTTGCCACTTCCATCGCCACATTGTAAGCTGTCTCTGTTTTCAGCAATACCTGAAATGCTTTGATCATTGACCAAAAGTCATTCAGTTTGTTTAGAACGCCATTATTTAAACCCAATTGTGGAGCATAAATCGGAAGGTTACTCAACACACTAGAAACCGCAACGTTTTGAGCATCGGCAAACACCACTAATTTATTCTGAGTCGTTTCTCCAATTCCTCTTGCCGGATAATTAATGATTCTCATCAACGCTTCCGAGTCATTTTCATTCACCAAAAGTCGAAGATAAGCGATCAAATCCTTTACTTCTTTTCTTTGGTAGAAAGACAGCCCTCCGTACACTTTATACGGAATATTTTTACGTCTCAACGCATCTTCAAAAGCACGTGTCTGAGAGTTGGTACGATATAAAATGGCAAAATCGCCATATTTTCTTTGTTCCCGGTTTCTGGTTTCCCAGATATTTCCCGCTACGAAATTCGCTTCATCAGCATCAGACATGGAGCGATAGACTTTGATCTTTTCTCCTTCTTCATTTTCACTGAAGACGTTTTTCTTGAACTGCTGAAGGTTTTTTGCAATTACAACATTCGCGGCGTTTACAATATTTTGTGTTGAACGGTAGTTTTGTTCCAAAGCAACGGTTACCGCATCGGGATAATCTTTTTTAAAGTTTAAGATGTTGTAAATATTAGCACCACGGAAAGAGTAAATCGATTGTGCATCGTCTCCTACCACACAGATATTTTCAAATTTTGAAGCCAAAGCTTTTACAATCAAATACTGAGAATGGTTCGTATCCTGGTACTCATCTACCAAAATATACCTGAACCTGTCCTGATATTTCGCCAATGCTTCAGGAAAACGGGTCAATAACTCGTTGGTTTTTAACAATAAATCATCAAAATCCATTGATCCATTTTTAAAACACTGCTCTACATATCGTTGGTAAATCTGCCCGATGAATTTCATGTTGGCTTTTTCGTCTGCTTCCATTAATTCAGGATTGGCATAATATGCTTTTACCGTAATCAGGTTGTTTTTGTAGGTAGAAATTCTTGCCTGAACTTTTTTAGGCTTATACAAATCAGCATCAATATTCATGTCTTTCAACACTTTTTTGATGACGTTCAAAGCGTCTTGCTGATCGTAAATCGTGAAATTGGAAGGATAGCCCAAATAATGCGCTTCACTTCTCAGAATTCTCGCAAAAACCGAGTGGAAAGTTCCCATCCAAAGACTTTTTGCATTGCTTTGTCCTACCACTTTTGCGATACGTTCTTTCATTTCCTTTGCAGCCTTATTGGTAAAGGTTAGCGCCAGAATATTGAAAGGATCTATTCCATTGGTAATCAAATGAGCGATACGCATGGTAAGAACACGTGTTTTTCCCGAACCGGCTCCTGCAAGCACCATCAATGGTCCTTGTAAAGTAGTAACGGCTTCAAATTGTGATTCATTCAGTCCTTTCAGATAATCCTCCATACAGCAAAAAATTTTGGGAACACAAAATTAGTGTATTCTATGGAGAATTCAAATTTTGGTTTTAGAAGTTAGAATTTCATACTATAATTTCTAACATGATATATTTAATTTCCCTTCCCTAAAATTTATTTTAACTTTTTGTAACATTTAAAGTAAATTTGGCACTAATTGACAAAACAATTTCTATTTATGAAAAAGCGACTTCTTTCTGTTGCTGCAGCGGCTTTCTTCGGAATGGCTTTGAACGCACAACAAATTAAATTTGAAGAATATGACTTGCCAAATGGTCTTCACGTAATTTTACATCAGGATAATTCTGCACCGGTTGTAACGACAGGTGTAATGTACCATGTAGGTGCAAAGGATGAAGTAAAAGGAAGAACTGGTTTTGCTCACTTCTTCGAGCATCTTTTATTTGAAGGAACACCAAACATCAAAAGAGGTGAATGGTTCAAGATTGTTTCTTCAAACGGAGGACAAAACAACGCTAACACAACGAATGACAGAACGTATTACTATGAAACTTTCCCTTCAAACAACGAGCAGTTGGGTCTTTGGATGGAATCTGAAAGAATGCGTCAGGCTGTTATCAACCAAATAGGGGTAGACACTCAGAGAGAAGTTGTAAAAGAAGAGAAAAGACTAAGAATGGACAACCAGCCTTATGGAAATCTTTTCACTACAGTACAGAAAAACCTTTTCACCAATCACCCATACAACTGGCCAACAATCGGTTCTATGGAAGATTTGAATTCAGCAAAACTAGACGAATTCATTGCTTTCTATAAAAAATATTACGTTCCAAATAACGCTACTTTAGTGGTTGCAGGAGACATCAAACCTGAGCAGACTAAAAAATGGATCGAGGAATATTACGGAGGAATTCCAAAAGGAACGGTTTATCCTAAGAATTTTCCTAAAGACGAGCCTATCACAAAAGAAAGAGAAGTAACGGCTACAGATCCGAACATTCAACTTCCGGCTTATATTTTTGCGTACAGAACTCCGGGTAACAAAGAGAAAGATGCTTATGTTTTAGATATGCTTTCTTCTTATTTAAGTAGCGGAAAATCTTCTGTTCTTTACAAAAAATTAGTAGATCAGGAGAAAAAAGCACTTCAGGTTTCTGCTTTCAACCAAGGTCTTGAAGATTACGGAATCTTCGCATTCTTTGCAATCCCAATGGGACAAACAACGAAGCAGACTTTACAAGCAGACATTGATAATGAAATTAAAAAACTTCAGACAACTTTGATTTCTGATGAAGATTACCAAAAACTTCAGAATCAATTTGAAAATCAGTTTGTAAACCAAAATTCAAGTATTCAAGGAATTGCATCTTCATTGGCAACTTACAGAGTGTTAAACGGAGATACCAACCTTATCAATAAAGAAATTGACATCTACAGATCTATTACAAAACAAGATCTTCAGAATGCTGCTAAAAAATATTTGAATTCTAATCAAAGAGTAATCATCAATTACGTACCTGAAAAAAAATAGTCATTTAAAACTTTTAGGTTGAACTATGATTATTAAAAATTAAATTTTTACAAATGAAAAAGCAATTAACATATATAGCAGCAGCATTTTTATTCTCAGGAATGATTTCTGCACAAAAAATTGATATTAATGCAATGCCAAAACCAGGACCTACTCCTGCCATCAACATTGCAAAACCAAAAACGTTCCAATTAAAGAACGGTCTTACAGTAATGATTGTTGAAAACAACAAATTACCTAGAGTAAACATGAGCCTTTCTATGGACAGACAACCTTATTATGAAGGAGCTGTAACAGGAGTAAGCGAAATCATGGCAGACCAGCTTGGAAACGGAACAACGACTTTAAGTAAAGATGAATTCAACAAAAAAGTTGACTTCCTGGGAGCAAGCTTAAACTTTTCTTCTGCTGGGGCGTCTTCTAATTCACTTTCAAAATATTTCCCTGAAATTTTGACTTTAATGTCTGATGCCATCATTAATCCTAAATTTTCGGCAGATGAAATTAAAAACTCTAAAGATAGAGCAATCGAAGGTCTAAAAAGCGAAGAGAAAAATGCTTCGGCTATCGCGGGTAAAGTTTCTAATGCTTTAACGTATGGAAAAAACACTTCGAGAGGGGAATTCGAGTCTGTTGAATCAATCAATAAAATTCAACTTACGGATGTTCAAAATATCTATCAGAAATATTATGCTCCGGACAATGCTTATTTAGTAATTGTAGGAGATGTTAAATTTGACCAGGTAAAACCAATGGTTGAAAAGGCTTTCGGAAACTGGAAAAAAGCAAATACAAAATTTGCCGCTTTAGAGCCGGCTTCTAATGTAGCTAAAACTGAAATCAATGTTGTAGATGTTCCTTCTGCTGTACAATCTGTAGTTTCTGTAGGAAACATTAACACGTTGAAAGTGAAAGATGCTAATTTTTTCCCTGCAACAATCGCTAACTACATTCTTGGTGGAGGTGGTGAAGCAAGACTTTTCATGAATCTTCGTGAGAAAAACGGTTTCACATACGGAGCGTATTCAAGCATGACTCCAAGCAAATATTCTCCGGAATTCTCTGCTGAAGCGAGTGTAAGAAATGAGGTTACCGATAAAGCGGTAGTAGAATTCATGAAGGAACTTAACGGTATTTCTACCATTAAGCCTGAAGAACTTGCCAATGCAAAAGCAAAATTGAAAGGAAGCTTCATCATGTCTTTGGAGCAGCCAGCAACAATTGCAAGATTTGCAGTAAACCAAAAAATCCAGGATCTGCCTGCTGATTTCTATACCAATTACTTAAAATCTATCGATAAAGTAACTGCTGCAGACGTTACAAACGCTGTAAAAGCTACAATCTTACCAAACCAAAGCAGAATTTTCATCGCTGGTAAAGCATCTGATATTTCTGAAGGATTGGAAAAATTAGGTTACCCAGTAAAATATTTTGATAAAGAGGCTAATCCGGTTGCAAAACCTACTGTACAGAAAGTTGATGCTAATGTAAGCGTAGCTTCTATTGCTGATAAATACATCAATGCAATCGGAGGAAAAGCAAATTTGGCTAAGATTTCTTCTTACACAATGAACGCTTCTATGTCTATGCAAGGACAGAATATTGACTTTAAAACCATTAAAGCTCAAGGCGGAAAGGAATCAACTATCGTATCTATGATGGGGCAAACTATGCAAAAGCAGGTATTTGACGGAAAAACCGGTTATTCTGAGCAAATGGGTAAGAAAATCGATATGAAAGCTGAGCAAATTGCTGAAAAGCAAAAAAACACTGAGCTTTTTGAAGAATTAGGTTTTGCAAAATCAACTGATTATAAAGTAGCAGGAATCGAGAAAATTGCTGGTGAAGATTCTTACGCAGTTAAAGGAGGTGATACTACTTACTACTACAGTGTAAAAACCGGATTAAAAACCGGAGAAACTAAAACGGTAAAAGCTCAGGGTCAGGAAATGAGTATTCCTACAACATTCTCTAACTACAAAGATGTGAACGGTGTGAAAATGCCTTACACCATCTCAGTAAGTCAAATGGGAATGGATATGACTATGGAAGTAAAATCATACGAAGTAAACCAGGCTAAAGATTCTGATTTTAAATAAGAACAGATCGCTTTGATATTAAAAACAGCAACAATTGTTGCTGTTTTTGTTTTTACTTCATATCTTATTTTGCTATTCGATAAAAAAAGATTAAATTTGCCCATTCAAAAAGATAACAGAATTAATGGATACTATATTTACACTATTGATGGTTCTTATTATGATTGCCAGTATTTTATTGACAATCGTTGTTATGGCTCAAAATCCTAAAGGTGGAGGTCTTTCCAGTACATTCGGAGGGGCATCTTCTGCTCAGTTTGGAGTACAGAGAACCAATGACTTTATGGAAAAAGCAACTTGGACATTAGGAGCAGTAATTATCATTCTTATCCTAATCAGCGTTGTAATCACAGGGAAGCCTTCTCAAGCGGCTCCGGCTACACAACAACCTGTGAAAAAAGAAGCTCCAGTACAAAAATCTGCTCCGGCTTCTCAATCAACAACTCCGGTAGCTCCAACAAAATAAAAGATTACATCTTTATATAAAAATAAAAGCAACTCTTTTGGAGTTGCTTTTTTATTTTAGCTTAATCTGCTCTAATTTATATCTCAGTTTTAAACCTGCCTTAAGCAAAGAATATTGCAATGGCTTTGATTCTTTATAATATTTAGAAATAAAGATCTGCATAGCCCCGTAAAATCGTTCGAGATAGACTTCATCCTTTATTGTACTTTCTCCTTTATGATGCAGAATAGAAACTTTACCGTAATAATAGTTTTTGTAGCCATTATTTAAAAGCGTATAGCACAAATCAATATCTTCACCATACATAAAGTACGTTTCATCAAACCTTCCTATTTTTTCGTAAACCTTTTTCTTTATCAGGCAGAAAGCCCCTGTAACAACCTCTATTTCTGAAATATCAAATTCTGAAATATCATTCCGATAATACGATTTTGAATCTTTATTTTTAAAATTGGTAAAAAGCTTTTCAAAAGAATTAAACATATCCGGAACTGAGCGTTTGCTTTCCGGTAAAAAGTTTCCTTTTGCATCATGCATTCTCACCCCAAGACATCCGAAATTTTCTTTAGAATCCACAAAATCAAGGATCTCCTGCATATAGTTTCCCTCGATTTCAGTATCCGGATTAAGAATTAACAGATACTCTCCTATTGCCGCCTGTACCGCTTTATTATTAGCCTTTGCAAAACCTTCATTAACAGACGAGGAAATAAAATGAACTTTCGGAAATTCAGGAATAAGATCTCCCCACGAAGTATCCGTAGAAGCATTATCAATTACAATTACTTCATAATTTACATCTTCTATATATTTCTGAATAGACAAAAGACAATTTTTAAGTAACCGGGTTACATTGTAGCTAACAATAATAATTGACAGTTTCATATTAATCCTTTTCGTTGTAAGGCAATCGGTTGATAATCGACCTTCCTAAAGAAATTTCATCTGCATATTCCAGCTCATCCCCTACAGAAATCCCTCTAGCAATACTGGAAAAATTTACTTTAAAATTTTTAAATTTTTTATAAATGTAGTACGCCGTAGTATCACCTTCCATCGTTGCACTTAATGCAAAAATAAGTTCTTTCACACTTCCGTTATTCAACTTCCTTTCAATACTCGGAATATTCAGTTGATGGGGTCCCACTCCTTCCATTGGAGATATTTTCCCTCCCAAAATAAGGTATTTCCCGGTATACTTTCCTGTATTTTCAATCGCGATTACATCCCGGACATCTTCTACAATGCAAATCGTTTCATCACTGCGTTTATCGTTGCTGCATATTTCGCAGATCTCAAAATCAGAAAAATTGTGACAATCTTTACAATATTTTATTTCGTTCACAAGATTAATCAGAGCATTGCCCAGACTTGTCGCTCTGGAAGCAGGCTGTTTCAATAAATGTAATGCTAATCTCAAAGCCGTTTTCCTCCCGATTCCGGGGAGTCCGGAAATTTCATCTACTGCTTTCGCTAAAACTTTACTTGGATAGTCCATACCTACAAAAATAAAATAAAAAGATGAGTATCTATCGCTGGATTTCGTAAAATGAGATCTGTTTATTATAAAAATTCTATCTTTGAGCCGAAATATGAAAAAAATAAACTAAATGGTACTTAACAATCTAAATTATCCATTAGATTTTAAATTTAAAATCACAACTTTAGCCAGCGACTTCAACATTACTGACAAAAACGGAAATTATGTAGCGTATGTTCGTCAGAAAATGTTCAAACTAAAAGAAGACGTTATTGTTTTTAATGATGAGAGCAAATCAAAAGAACTTTTCAGAATCAAAGCTAACCAATGGATTGATTTTAATGCATCCTATTCCTTAAATGATCTTATCGACAACAAAAACTTCGGAAGACTGGCAAGAAAAGGAATGCGTTCTATATGGAAAGCAAGCTATGATATTTTAGACGCTCAAGATCAGCCGAAATTTAAAATTCAAGAAGATAGCGCTTGGGTAAGATTCTGGGATGGTTTTGTAGGAGAAATCCCAATCATCGGAATGTTTACAGGATACTTCCTAAACCCTTCTTACACCGTGACAGGAATAGATGGAAAAGCTTATTTTAAAATGAAAAAGATGCCTTCATTCTTTGGAAGGAGATTTCAGCTTGACCGACTAATTGATATCGATGATGAAGAAGAAAGTTTAGTTGTACTTTCATTACTTATGATGGTTCTATTAGAAAGAGCCAGAGGATAATAAAACACCAAAACCACATGAAATATTTTATCATTTTCTTTTCAGCATTGTTACTGATCGGATGTAAAAAAGACAAAGAAGCAATTTCCCCTCAAACATCGGGAGATTCTTTAACAGTTGTTCAGGATTCTACTAAAACAGAGACTTCTTCAGGGAAAATTTCTGTAGAAGTATTTCCTTTTCCTAAAGAAATCAAAGAATGCTCATGCTATTTTGCAAAAAATAAAGCCGACTTCGAAACCGAGAAATACATCTATGCCGATGATGCCGGAAAAACGGCTTATATGAAGCTTGACGGTAAAAGACTGGCTTTAAATCTTATTTCTTCCAGTGATATGGAAGCCGATGAAGAACTCAGCAAAGAAATAGAAAATGAAGAATATAAAATCTCTGTAAAAGGTAAAAAAATAAAGAACGAAGAAGCTTTATTATTCCAGGGAACACTGACTATCGAAAAACCTGATGGCACCGTAGTTACCATGCCTATTTATGGTGAATGCGGATGCTAAACCTGCTTCCGGTAAAAATACAAAAGAATGCTTCTGAATGATCGGAAGCATTTTTTATTTTGTAAATTTGAGAAAAATAAATTTCATGGAATTATCTAATATAGAACCGCAGATAATCTGGAAAAACTTCTCCAAATTAAATGCAGTTCCAAGACCCTCAAAAAAAGAAGAAAAAGTAATTGCTTTCATTAAAGAATTTGGTGAAAATCTAGGATTGGAAACTACAGTAGATGAAGTAGGAAATGTCATCATTAAAAAACCTGCCACTGCAGGAATGGAAAACCGCAAATCTGTTGTTTTACAATCGCATTTGGATATGGTTTGCCAAAAGAACAGCGATGTAAATTTTGATTTTGAAACAGAAGGAATCAAAATGGAAATTGACGGAGACTGGGTAAAAGCAAAAGGAACTACTTTGGGTGCAGATAACGGGTTGGGAGTTGCTACCATCATGTCAATTTTAGAAAGTTCGGACATTCCTCACCCAGATCTGGAAGCGCTTTTCACCATAGATGAAGAAACAGGAATGACGGGAGCTTTAGGCTTAAAACCAGGTCAATTAACCGGACAAATTTTATTAAATCTTGATACCGAAGAAGACGATGAAATTGATATCGGTTGTGCAGGAGGAATTGATGTTACGATTACTCAGACCTACGAAACAGAAGCAGCAAACGGACAAATAGTAAGACTTGAAGTAAAGGGATTACAAGGAGGCCACTCAGGAATGGATATCCACAAAGGTTTCGGAAACGCCAACATTATCTTAGGAAGGCTTCTTTACAAAGGGCTGGAAAAACAAAACATTCAGTTGATTTCTATTGATGGAGGCGGATTGAGAAATGCGATTCCTAGAGAAGCAGTAGCAATTGTTTCTGTAAGAAATGCCCAGGAATTCATTTTAGAAGTTACTGATCTTAAAAAAGAAATTGTAGAAGAATTTGCAACTATAGAAGCAGGTCTTCAGATCAATATCGAAAATGCTACTTCTTCTGAAAAAGTACTTTCCGAAACCGATTCAAAGAAAATTATTCTGACATTAAAATCTCTTCACAACGGAGTGTACAGAATGAGCCCGGATGTAAAAGATCTGGTAGAATCTTCAAACAATGTAGCAAGAGTAGAACTAAAAGGCGGAGCTTTAAAAATCTTAAATCTTTCCCGTTCTTCTGTAGAATCTTCTAAATATTCTGTTGCTGAACAATTAAAATCAGTAGCTGAGCTTGCAGGAATGAATACTGAATTCAGTGGTTCTTATCCGGGATGGAAGCCAAAGCCGGGTTCTGAGATCGTTCAGTTGATGGAAAAAATCTATGTTGAAAAATTCAGTGAGAAACCACACGTTGTAGCATGTCATGCAGGTTTGGAATGTGGAATTATCGGAGCTAATTATCCTGAAATGGAAATGGTAAGTTTCGGACCTACGATCAGAGGAGCGCACTCTCCGGATGAAAGAGCGAATATTCCTTCTGCTCAGAAATTCTGGGCATTCACTAAAGATATTTTAGCGAATATTCCTTTAAAATAAATTGAAAAAATATACTATTGAATATCCAAAATCTTACGATTTTGGATATTTTTAATTTCAACCATTCCTTAAAATTTAAAATTATTATGAAAAGTATCACGGTATTTTGCGGTTCAAGTTTCGGTTCAGATGATGTTTTTAAAGAACAAGCCACTTTGCTTGGACAAACTTTGGCAAAACAAAATATTCAATTGGTATATGGCGGAGCTGATGTCGGTTTAATGGGCGCTGTTGCTGACGGAGCTTTACATGCAGGAGGAAAAGTTATTGGTGTTCTTCCCCACTTTTTACAGTCAAAAGAAATCGCTCACAAGCAATTGACCGAAGTCGCAACAATATTTGGTAATAGATGAAACCGAATTCATCTTTAGTTGAAAAGCATTTATTCCAATAAAGAATCTGTTTTTGAATGTTAATTTATTAGTTACATTTAAGAGATTTTACAAAATATTAGGAATGTTAAAAAAAAAGAATTAATTTGATGATTTCAAAAAATTAGTAAATGAAGAAAAATTTATTTTGGAGATTATTGTCATTAATAATCTTAACTTTCTTTTTGAATTCATGTCGGAGTGAAGATCTTTTACAAGATGATAGAGGTGAACAAAAATACCAGGTTTCTATACTGAATAAAGAAGAGGTTAACAGGCTGAAACCACTTTTAAAGGAACTTTCAGAAATAAAATCTAAGTTCAGATATAATACCAACACTAATGAGAAAGTTGTTCAAAATGAGATTTTAGATGGTGCAATTATTGGAACGAATCGGGTTTTATTAGTTGAAAATAATGGAATAAAAACTTATACATTTCCAATTTCAAGAACATACCTTAGTAGTAAGTCTGAAAACCTGGTTGTAAAAGAAAATGCAGATCATAGCTTTTCAGGTGTTTTAATTCAGTACGATCTTACAAAAGAGCAACAGCAAAAATTTATTTCTGGAGAAATAACAGACATTAAAGCAAAGATTAAAATTTACGATATTGATAAACTTAACATTGCGGCAAGGGTCCAGACTGACCAAGTAGGATGTTATATCATCACTTGGGAAACTGGTTGGTGCTCTGCCGCTGTACACCAAACAGGAAGTGATAGTACTTGTAAAGTAGGAGGTGCACCTGCTCCAACAATATTATCAATAGAGGATACCTGCAATCAGGATTCTGGAGGTGGAAATGGAACAGGTGATGGAGGATTAGGAGGAATTGGAACGGGAGGAGGACCAATTGATTTAGGGGGAGTTTATATTACTTTTCCATTTGTTTCTTTAGGATATGAATATTATCAAACAGAAGATCCAGCCGATCCAAATTATGTTCATTATGTTAATACAGCCAACTATTTTATATCATTAGGAAATACGTTGAACCAATTAAGAGTTAATAATCCTGATTTGTTTTATTATACTTACTTTTACTTTAAGAATAATGGGATCAATATTCCAACAAAAAAATTTATTACAGAAAGATTGACAGGATTAAATGTATGGTATGAGAATGTAAACAGCAATCCTAATCTTTCTCCAATGAACAACCAATATTTTCTTAATTGGGCATTTCAATATCTAATACAGAACCCCGATATTACTTGGCAAGAATTCTACGATGAATATCTATCTACACCCTGTGATAATATTAAAAGTAAATTTAATGATGTTAAATTCAAAGAAAAAGTTACAACCATAGATAAACCAGCAGTTCTTGATTATGATCATGAGATGGGGTATTCAGCAGCATATCCAGTTAATACAACCATTGCAGAAACTCAATATCAACCAATGGAAAATTCACTTGGTACACATAATGTTGTTTTACCGAGCGGAAACCAATATTTTGGATTTATACATTCTCATAATAATGAAAGTAATGGAGGGACACCAATTAAAATATTTTCGCCAGCAGATGTTATAACTTTCTTAACAAGTTGTGTAAGAAATGCTGAAGAGAATGGAAATATAAAAGATGCTTATTGTATGGTTATTACATCTGAAGGGAATTATATGCTCCAATATAGTGGTAATGGCGATTTTAGCATTGGTCCCAATCAAATTAGTAATTGGAAAAATTGGTATTTAACAGAGATTCAAAAACTACAAAACGAAGATGGAACTTTTGATCAGGCTGATATAGAAAAGTTTTTTGCTAATTTTTTAAGTCAATCAGTTAAAATAACGGGATTAGAGGTTTATAAAGTAGAAAAGATAACAGGTAATGCCTCTAGAATAAATACAGATGGATCAAAAACTCCTTGTCCATAAAATTTAAAATTTAAATTATGAAAAACATATTATTACTTATATTATTCATACTAGCAACATCTTGCAAAGCACAAACCTATCCATTACGAACTTATTCTACAGTACCTTCAGATTCTTATATAAAAGATTTAGATGATGAGTTATTAGCATATGAAGGTACATGGACTGGACAGTGGAATGGAAAAATTTTTAATCTAAGTTTGAAGAAGATTAAAAAATATTTTACTCATTTGAATAATAATCCATATTACATGGATGTATTAATAGGTAAATTTAAGGTTACTAATTTAAACGGATTGGTGTTATTTGATAACACATCAGTTTCTGATAGTGATGCTAAAATTGTTGGGGGGAAAATATTCTCCCAAAGTAGTACAAAATATTCTTTACGATATTTAGATCCTGATATTTGCGATATGAATGGATTAATAATGATTAATTTTACAGACCAATCAAAGACAATGCTAAATTGGAAATTTTCTGATACGACTGATATTATTACTTCAGATTGTTCATTTTATAATTCTAATCCATTTCCAGATCCGCTGCCAAAGAGTATTGTTCTAACAAAGCAATAAATTAATTATTAAAGGGGAAACAATAATGTTGATTGCTGACGTTTGATTAAATTAATTTTTAAGGATTTGTATGTAATATAATTGATTAACATTTTCTTAAATAATGTGATGAAAATGAAAGTTGGCATTTAATTTCTTTGCCTCTACATATAATAATACAACTGAGCTTATTCTAGTAGAAACCATGCACGAAAGAAAAACTAAAATGAACGACCTTTGTGATGGCGTGATTGTTCTTCTGGGAGGTTACGGAACCTTGGAAGAGTTTTTCGAAATGATCATCTGGGCGCAACTCGGACTTCATCAAAAGCCCATTGCTGTTTTAAATATTGACGGTTTTTATAACGACCTGATAAAGCTTGTTCAAACCATGGTTGATAAAGGATTTTTAAAATCCATTAACAGAGATATGTTACTGATTAGTGATACTGTTGATGAGTTGTTGGCAATGATGAAAAATTATCAAGCTCCGACTGTTGGAAAATGGATTTCAAAAGGTGAAGTTTAGTACATTTGCAGTATTAAAATTTTTCACACATAAAAGAAATATAAAATGAAAAATATTTTTCTGACTGCAGGATTATTTTTAAGTCAAATAATTTCTGCGCAATATCATTATCCTTCAACTCCCGAAAAAACAGTTGTTGATGATTATTTCGGCACCAAAATCACAGACAACTACAGATGGCTGGAAGATATCAAAAACCCTGAAGTAGAGAAATGGTTTAGATCCCAATCGGATTTTAGTCATAGTCTTATTAATAAAATCCCACACCGTGAAGATCTGTACAAACGTATGAAGGAGGTACAGGAAATGAACGGTGATTCTTTCGACGCCATATTCCAAAGACAAAATGCTTATTTTTATACCAAAACCAAGAAAAGTGAAAACCTTTCCAAATTATACTCCAGAGATCTTTCTTCCGGAAAAGAAACATTGATTTTCGACCCTGAAACGCTTGGTAAGGATACTCAGATCACCAATTTTGCGGTTGATTCTAAATCCAAGAAAATTGCCATTTTATTATCAAAATCAGGTGGTGAAATTTGTACTTTAAGGATTTTGGATCTCACAACTCATCAACTTCTTAATGATGAGATCGGACCTATCTGGAGCGAATTTGCTTTTGAATTTACACAGGACGACAAAGGTATTTTGTATACTAAAATGAGTACTTCAGATCCTAACAGCAACATGCTTTTAAAAGATATGAAAGCGATGCTTCACGTAATAGGAACGGATACAAAAACAGATAAAATACTCGCTTCAAGAGAAGAATATCCGGAACTGAATGCTTTAACCGAACAATTTACAAGTGTCTATTTTACCGATGATTATAAATATATTGTTCTGAGATTAAGCTCCGTAAAATCTGAAAGCCCGATTTTTGTTGCTCCCTATTCAGAGTTAAAAAATAAAAAAGTAAAATGGAGGCAAATTGTAAAACCTTCAGATGACATTACGGATGTGTTTATTTCCGGTGACAAGCTTTTCCTGCTTACCCATAAAGATGCTCCGAATTACAAAATAACCCTTACAAGTCTTTCAAAACCTGATTTGAAGAATGCTAAAATAGTCGTTCCTGAGAGCAATAACAACGTAATTATCAGTATTCACAACTCTAAAAATTACCTTTACTATTCTTTAGGAGACGGTATCGTGAGAGATAAGTATCAGGTAAATATCAATACATTGGAAGGAAAAAAAGTTGCTTTTCCAACCGGAGTTAATAGTTCGTTATCACTCAGCCAGAGAGAAAATGATAATATTTACTGCAATAATGTCAATTGGCTAACTCCCTTAACAACGTATGAATACAATCCGGAAAAGGGAGATATCATAAAAAGCAAATACCTTAATTCTGAGACCAATTATCCTGATTATAATGCGCTTTACACTGTAAAAGAAGTTGAAGTGAAAAGCCACGACGGTGTAATGGTGCCGCTTTCTATTATTTATCCTAAAAACATGAAAATGGACGGGAATAATCCGGCTTATATTACAGGATATGGCGGTTACGGTTTTTCTTATGAACCCCGCTTTTCAGCAAGACTTTCCGTATTATTGGAACAAGGCGTTATCCTTGCCGTGGCTCACGTAAGAGGTGGCGGAGAAAAGGGTGAAAGATGGCACGAAGCAGGAATGAAAGCAACCAAACCAAACACCTGGAAAGATTTTATTGCCTGTACAGAGTATTTGATTAACCAAAAATATACTTCTCCTTCAAAATTAATCGGAAATGGAGTAAGCGCAGGCGGAATTCTTATCGGAAGAGCGATTACCGAAAGACCGGATCTTTATGCAGTTGCAATTCCTGAAGTTGGGTTAACCAATGCGATAAGAACAGAAATAACAGCAAACGGACCTAACCAGATACCGGAAATCGGAACATTAAAAAATGAAGAAGACACAAAGCATCTGATTGAAATGGATGCTCAAAGCAAGGTAAAAAAAGGAGTAAAATACCCTGCCGTAATTGTACGTGTAGGTATGAATGATTCCCGAGTGGTTCCTTGGATGCCAGGTAAATTTGCGGCAATCTTACAAAATAATTCAGCTTCTAAAAAACCTGTTGTATTGTATGCAAATTACGACAATGGACACTTTACAAGCGATTATGATGTTATTTTCAAAGAATATGCAGATATTTTTTCTTTTGCATTGTGGCAGGTTGGACATCCGAATTTTCAGCCTTCGAAAAATTAAGATAAACAAAAGCCTTTCAGGTATTTAAAAGCTTGTGTTCATATAATAAGTTGAATTTTTTTGTCATGAATATTTACAATGTAAATAAAGAAATGCTTGGAGTCGGTATAACATTTTTAACAATATTTGTTATTGTCCCATTAATTGTTCCTCAAACCGACTGTAATGAATTTCGAGAAACATTAAAACATGAAAAATGTTCAATAAAGATAGATTCGATAGAAAATTTTGGACCTTTTAAAATTTTAGGAACAAATCCCGAAACTAATGAGCCTTGTGAATGCAATCACTATAATAGGTGGTGGAATTTTTATAAAGACGAAATGAAACCCGGCGATTATTTTATAAAAAATGAAGGAGAGGCATTCTTTAAAATAGTAAAACCAGATACAATAATTACTCACGAATGGAAATGTCCATCTAAATAAACAAAACCTCCCGAAGAAAATCTTCGGGAGGTTTTTTATTATCATTTAAATAAATTCGTCTAAGGATAAGGAGCAATTTCCACTTCCAGTCCTTCCATTTCAGGAACGATATGCAATTGGCAACCCAATCTGCTGTTATCTTTCACATGGAAAGCTTCTGCTAGCATTGCATCTTCTTCAGCTTCCATTACATTCAGTCCCGGATCATTGATCACGTAGACCTGACAAGAAGCACACATCGCCATTCCTCCGCAAACTCCTATAGTTCCCTCTTCTGCTAATTCATAAGAGCGGATAATTTCCATGAGATTCATGGACATATCCGTAGGAGCTACAATATCGTGCGTTACACCTTCTCTGTCGGTGATTTTTATATTAATATCTGACATAATTTTGCAAAATTAGTCAATTTTTTTCACAACTGCTTTCTCAGCTTCTTTTCTACTTCCGTCGAATCCATCTACACCACTTACTGTTGTATATTTCAATACGAATTTTTTACCTGGATTCAGTCTGTTGTACACACTCTGACACATCAAAGTCGCTTCATGGAAACCACAAAGAATCAATTTTAATTTTCCTGGATACGTATTGATATCACCGATAGCGTAGATTCCATCGATGTTCGTTTGGTAATCTAATGCGTTATTTACAACGATCGCATTTTTCTCGATATTCAATCCCCAGTTTCCGATTTCTCCTAATTTTGGAGTTAATCCGAATAATGGAATAAAATAATCTGTCTCAATATCGTAAGGATCCTGACCGTCTACAGCAACAGTAATCGCTTCAACTTTTCCATCTCCTTTGATTGCCGTAACTTCAGCAGGAGTGATTAATTTAATTTTCCCTTGATTTTTTAAATCCTGAACTTTTTCAACAGAATCCAAAGCTCCGCGGAACTCGTTTCTTCTGTGAATCAATGTAACTTCACTGGCAACATTGGATAAGAAAACACTCCAGTCAAGTGCAGAATCTCCTCCTCCTGCAATAACTACTCTTTTATTTCTGAAATGTTCAGGTTCTTTTACGAAATATTCAAGACCTTTTTCTTCATAGTCAGCAATATTATCCATAGTCGGCTTTCTAGGTTCAAAAGTTCCTAAACCTCCTGCAATTGCAATTGCTTTTGCTCTGTGAACAGTTCCTTTGTTAGTCACTACTTCAAACCATTCATCATCTACTTTTGTATAAGAAACTGCAGTTTCTCCCAAAGTGAATCCCGGTTGGAATTGTTTGATCTGCTCCATTAAATTATCCACCAATTCACCTGCATTTACAGACGGATACCCCGGAATATCAAAAATAGGTTTTTTAGGATAAAGCTCTGCCAATTGTCCTCCCGGCTGAGGAAGTGCGTCGATGATGTGACACTTCATTTTTAATAATCCTGCTTCAAATACAGCAAAAAGCCCAGTTGGTCCTGCTCCTATGATCAATATATCGGTCGTTATCATAATAATAAGATAATTTAATTATACTTGTAGCTGCAAATTTACTAATTTTAATGCGAAGCATATTTAATTCAGTCTAAATAAAAAACTGAGATTTGTCAAATAGTGAGAAAAATAAAGCAAAAAATTTGGCAACCTTTTTGTAAATGTCTAATCATGAAGAAAATTTTAAACCTTTTCACCATATTTATATTCTCTCTGAGCTTTGCTCAAATAGATAATGTCGCGAACGGTGAATCCATCACACTTAGAATTCACTACGGATTTCTGAATGCAGGAAGTGCCACTCTTACCACCCAAAATACCACTTATAAAGGGGCACCCCACCTTTATGTAAAAGGAACAGGGCAAACGACAGGAGCTGTAAGAGCTTTTTTCAAAGTAGAAGATTTATATGAAAGTTATATTAATATCAATACAGGATTACCAAGCTTCTATGTGAGAAACGTAAAAGAAGGAAGCTATCGCCAGCATTTTGAAACCACTTTTAATCATGACAATAACACCTTAATCCTGACAGATAAAAAAACGCCTGCCAATGGTTCTAAAGTCATAAAATCAGTAAAAGGGGTTCAGGATATGCTTTCCTGTTTTTATTATTTAAGAAGTAAAAGCCCGGCTGAGTTAAAAACAGGTACTATTATCAATATGAATGTATGGATTGATGATGAAATGTTCCCCTTTCAGCTAAGAGTAGTGGGTACAGAGAATTTAAAAACAAAATTCGGGACCATCAACTGTCTGAAAATAATACCATCTGTAAAAAGTGGCAGAGTATTTAAAGAAAAAGAAGGCGTTACCATGTGGGTTTCCAATGACTACAACCATATTCCTATGCTTCTAAAAGCAGAATTGGCAGTAGGTTCTTTGAAGGCAAGTATTGATGATTTTAAAAATGTAAAATATCCTTTAAAGTTTGTAAAATAACATAGTGTTAGTTTTCTATAAAAATAGTTTCGGCTGCCCTTTGGGCAGCCGAAACTATTTTTACCCCACTGATAAACAAATAATATTTACATTTCAAATTTCTGATAAAATGAAAAATTTCAACTTTTATTCTCTACCTTATGTAATAATTTTTAAACTTGGATTGTCATGAATATATAAGCCTAAGAAAAATCATGAAAACCAAATTACTCATCACCTTATTATTATTTTCCAGCTTCATTTATTCCCAGAAAAAGGAAGATGATCATATCGTAAGAAAAAAAATACTCATTACAAAAACCCCATCTTCACCCAAAATTGACGGTATCCTTGATGATGCAGAATGGCAGAATGCTCCCATTGCAACTAATTTCATTGAACGAAATCCTAATAACGGAAAACCTCAGGAAGATTCAATAAAAACCGAAGTCAGAATTTTATATGATGACACCGGAGTTTATTTCGGAGCACAGATGTATGACCCCACTCCAAATAAAATCGCTAAAGAGTTAACAGAAAGAGACGGCATCAACAATGATGATTTTTTTGGTGTTGCTTTGAACGGCTATAATGATAAACAGCAGAGTTTAGAATTTGTAGTTACAGCAGCTGGAGTTCAGTTTGATGCAAAAATCACCACTGATGGCGAAGATGATACCTGGAATTCTATTTGGTACAGTGGTGCAAAAATCAACGAAAAAGGTTGGGCAGTTGAGATAAAAATTCCTTATTCGGAACTAAGGTTTCCTAAGAATAATGTTCAGGAATGGGGAATGAATATGTTCAGAAGAATTCAGAGAATCAAAGCGTCTTATGACTGGAATTTTGTAGACAATGCAAAAAGCTCTTACACTCTTTTTGACGGAGTTTTACAGGGAATTGAAAACATTAATCCTCCAACCCGACTGTCTTTCACTCCTTATTTTTCCACTTATGTAAACAGTTTTGACGGAAAAACTACTTCAAGTTTTAACGGCGGAATGGATGTTAAATACGGAATCAATGATGCTTTCACTTTTGACATGACCCTGATTCCGGATTTCGGACAGGCCAATTTTGATAATTCGATTTTAAATTTAACCCCGTTTGAACAGCAGTTTTCCGAACAAAGAACCTTCTTTACCGAAGGAACCGAATTATTCAGCAAAGGAGGAATGTTTTATTCAAGAAGAGTTGGCGGAGAACCATCTCGTTATCCTGTAATCAATGACAATGAAGAGGTGACTGAATATCCTGCAAAAGTAAAATTATTTAATGCTTTTAAAATTTCGGGAAGAACCAAAAAAGGATTGGGTATCGGTTTTTTCAACGGAGTTACGCAAAAAATGGAAGCTACTATTTTTAATCATGAAACCGGAGAAACCAGAAAGGAAGTCGTGGAACCATGGACGAATTATAATGTCTTGGTTTTTGACCAGAGATTTAATGGAAATTCTTCTGTATCATTGATCAATACAAACGTTACGAGGGACGGAAACTTTCGCGATGCTAATGCAACAGGTCTTCTTTGGGATCTTAACAATAAGAAAAACACATATAAAACTTTCGGAAGCCTGAAAGGAAGCTGGGTAATGGATGGCGAAACGAAATTCGGAACAAAAGCCGAAGCTGGACTGGAAAAAATTGCAGGAAAACACCGTTTTAACTTCGTTGGAAACCTGACGACAAAAGATTGGGATATTAATGACGTAGGATTTTCAACCAAAACCAATTTTGCCAATTATAACACTTGGTACGGTTACAGAATCTTGAAACCTACAAAAACATTCAATAATATATATCTGAATTTTAATCTGAATTATTTTCACAGATTAGAACCTTTTATCTTCCAGAATTTTATTTTTAATCACAATAATAGTTTTACAGATAAAAATTTTAGAAGTTTCGGTGGTGGGATTGAATTTACACCTTTTGGTCAGAATGATATTTATGAACCCCGTACTTTTGGAAGACATCTTAAAGTTCCCGGATACTTCGACTCATGGATTTGGCTTGAAAGTGACAGCAGAAAAAAATTACAGTATAATTTTACCATAGATTATTATGCATTTGATGAGAAAGGAAGAAACCAGGTAATTACCAACTTTGGGCTACGCTATCGATTTTCAGATAAATTTAATGTAAACTGGAGTTTCAACCCAAGTTTCAGTAATAATGAAACCGGTTTTACAGGAAAAAAAGACACCGATATTTTCATTGGAAGAAGACAGAGAAACACGTACGAAAATGCTTTAACTTCTAAATATACATTCAACGAAAAAACGGCTCTTACCTTAACATTCAGACATTATTTTTCAGACGTTACCTATAAACAGTTTTACACGTTAAACCAGGACGGAGGTTTAACTGAAACCAATCTTTTTGACCGAAATTTAAACGGAACTTATAACGCATGGAACGTTGATTTAAGATTTTCATGGTGGTTTGCTCCGGGAAGTCAGCTGACTTTCTTGTATCGAAATGCCACTTCAAATTATCTTGAAATGTCCAGATTAAATATGACAAAAAACTATGATCTGCTTTTCAGTGAGCCTACTGTAAATAACTTTTCATTAAAACTCACTTACTTTTTAGACTACAATCGTGTGAAAAGCTGGACGAAGAAAAAGAGTATAAAAAGCTAATAACCACAGTAATTTTTTATGAATCAGTTTTTAATTACGTTTTGTTTCTTAGGTCAGTAATTAAAAACAAAAAACCTCCGAAAATTTCGGAGGTTTGATTTTTTATAATGTTTTAAACTGTTCTAAAGTTCTGATATCATTTTCGAAGAACATTCTGATGTCGCTCATTTGATAAAGAAGCATTACGATTCTTTCAATACCCATTCCGAAAGCATATCCTGAATATTTATCAGCATCAATATTTACATTTTTCAGAACAGCAGGATCTACCATTCCGCAACCCATGATTTCCAACCAACCTGTTCCTTTTGTAATTCTGTAGTCAGTTTCAGAGTTTAATCCCCAATATACATCAATTTCAGCACTTGGCTCTGTAAACGGGAAATAAGAAGGTCTCAATCTGATCTTAGATTTTCCAAAAAGCTCAGTGGTAAAGAACTGAATGGTTTGTTTCAAATCTGCAAAACTTACGTTCTCATCAATATACAACCCTTCAATCTGATGGAAAATACAGTGTGAACGTGAAGAAACCGCTTCATTACGGAATACTCTTCCCGGAGATAAAATTCTGATCGGTGGCTGATTTTCTTCCATATAACGGATCTGTACCGAAGAAGTATGCGTTCTCAGCAAAATATCCGGATTCTGTTCGATAAAGAACGTATCCTGCATATCTCTTGCCGGATGATATTCCGGAAGGTTCAATGCTGTAAAATTATGCCAGTCATCTTCAATTTCCGGTCCGTCTGCTACAGCAAAACCGATTGATTTAAAGATTTCAATAATTCTGTTTTTCACCAAGTTGATCGGATGTCTAGAACCTAGATCTAATGGAAAAGCAGGTCTTGTAAGATCTTCTTTTTCTAAGATAATAGAAGATTCTGAAGCATTTTTCAAATCCTCCAACTTTACATTAACAGCTTGCTTTAAAGTATTGATTTTTTGCCCAAATTCTTTCTTCTGGTCGTTCGGAACTTCTTTAAATTTTTCAAAAAAATCGTTCAGAATACCTTTTTTACCATTGTACTTAATTCGGAAGTTTTCAATTTCTTCTTTTGATGTGGTACTGAAGCCGTTTACTTCAACTAGTAATTCTTCTATCTTTTCTATCATTGTTTTACCCTTTCAAAATGTTTTGCAAAAATACGGTTTTTCAACGAAATAATTTTCCTTAAACTGTTAAAAAAAATCTGCCTCTTTTCCGGAGGCAGACTTCAATCACTTATTTACTTAAATAAAAAAATTACTTTTTTTCTAAAGCCTTCACATTAATCTGGAGAGTCACTTCATCTTTGATCACTCCATTGGCTGCAGGTGCCTGGAATTTCACCCCAAACTCATCCCTGTTTATATCTTTCGGTTCGGTAGCAATGCTTACCATACCTTCTTTTACGGAAACATTCGCTTTAAACGAAACCGGTTTTGTGATTCCTTTAATCGTTAAATTCCCTTCCAAAACAGTATTATAATCCCCTTCTGCAGAAGGTGCAATTTTAGTAATTTCATAAGAAGCGGTAGGAAATTTCTCTACTTCAAAGAAATCCCCGCTTTTCAGATGTCCGTTTAATTTCTCCAACTGATCTGCATCATCTTTTAAATCAACAGAGGTTAAAGAATTCATATCGGCAACAAATTTTCCGCTTTCAAGTTTTCCTTCTTTTACGGTAACATCGCCGCTTTCAAACTTTATCGTTCCAAAATGGCTTGTGCTTTCCGATTTGAAGATTTTATATCCTTTCCATTCTACCCTGCTGTTCAGAGTATCCAGAATAAATTGATTCCCATCTTTAGTCGTTGCAATTTCATTGCTTTCACTTGTTAATGGTTTTTCTTTGCTGCAAGAAACTGCAACTGAAGCAATCAGCAGAGTCGGAATTGCTAGTAGATACAGCTTTTTTCTCATTTTCATACATTTTATTACTACAGCTAATATAATAAAAATATTCTTTGTTTCCTAAAACATATCATTTCATTACATTTGTATTATGCTATTAGAAATAAACAATTTATACTTCTCACATACAAAAGAAAAACCTCTGTTTCAGAACCTTAACCTGAGATTTGAAGCCGGTAAGATTATCGCATTGGCAGGAGAAAGCGGATGCGGAAAATCAACTTTATTAAGTTTGATGTATGGTCTTTTGGATTGGGAAAGCGGAGAAATTATTTTTGACGGCGAAAAACTGATGGGTCCTAAAGGAAATCTCGTTCCGGGAGAGGCTGACATGAAATTTGTTGCTCAGAGTTTTGATTTAATGCCTTACGCCACAGTAGCTGAAAATGTCGGGAAATTTATATCCAATATCAATTTAACTCAGAAAAAAGAAACTGTGGCAGAACTTCTTGAAGTAGTCGGATTGGAAGAATATGCGAATGTTCTACCTAAATATCTGAGCGGAGGACAACAGCAGAGAGTAGCCATTGCAAGAGCTCTTTCGGTTTTACCAAAACTGCTTATTCTGGATGAACCTTTCAGTAATCTGGATTTTCCCAGAAAAATTGAGCTTCGTGAAAAACTTTTTTCATACGTAAAACAGAATAAAATTTCTTTAATCATTTCCACTCACGAACTTCAGGATATTATTCCGTGGCTGGATCAGATTATTGTATTGCAAAACGGACGTTTAATTCAAAATGATAATCCGGAAGAAACCTTCAGAAGCCCCTACAATTCTTATGTTGCTAAACTTTTTGGCGAAGTAAATATTTTTACAGAAACAGAAATCACAGATTTCAATATCAAAAAATTCTCCTATTACCCGAAAGAAATTAACATTTCAGAAAACGGTATAGAAGCAGAAGTTTTAGAAAGCAGATTTGCCGGAAATTATTATTGGAATAAAGTTAAAACCAGAAATAAGGAGATTGTTCTGTATACGGATGAAAAACTAATAGGTTCTGTCAAAATTTCGTTTATCTAAAGCAAAAACCAATTCATAACCAACACATTTCCTTAGACTTATACTGTTAAAATTTTAATAAAAAAATACAAACGTAAGAATCGAATTTAAACTTTTCTTACATTTGTATTTCCACAGCATAAGGAAATTTTTGGTTAATTCTCTTTCTGCCTTTAAGACAAAATTAGCACTCCTGCAATCAGTCTTTGAAAGATTACACTGTCCAATTTTTTCCTTTTTTTTATGCTTTTTTCACAAACTCTGATTTCAAAGCCATTGCTCCGAAACCATCAATTTTGCAATCAATATTATGATCACTATCTGGTCTTAAGCGAATATTTTTCACTTTAGTTCCTGCTTTTACCGGTTTCGGCGCTCCTTTTACAGGTAAATCTTTCATTACAATCACAGAATCTCCGTTTTGTAGTTCGTTTCCGTTGATGTCTAAAATTTTGTCATCATTTCCTGCCTCAGCGGGATCCCATTCGTGGAAACATTGGCTGCAAACCATCAAACCATCCTGCTCGTAGGTAAATTCTGAGCTACATTTCGGACAAAGTACAGTATCACTCATATTTTTAATTTTTGCAAAGGTAAGATTTTACAACGAGTTGCAAGTTTCGTGATTCGGATTTAAACAACATCAACCACAGGAAAGCCCGAAACTCAAAACACGAAACTCGTATCTCAACTTAAATTCGTATTTTTGCAGATTCAAAATAGCAGAACCCAATTTTATGGAACTTATTCACAGAAACTTAGCAATCGGAATTCACGATGCTTTACAGGAAACATTTTTCGAGAAAAATAAATACGCCGATAAAGTAATCGAAAGGCTTTTAAAAGCCAATAGAAAATGGGGAAGCCAGGACAGAGCCGTTGTTTCTGAAATTTTCTATAACATTATCCGTTGGAAAAAACGTTTGGAATACTATATGGGTGAAGGTGTAAAACCTAATAACATCTACAAACTTATCATCGCCTATCTTCTTTGGAGCAAAACCAATTATAAAAAATTTGAAGAATTCGACGGGATCAAAATTGCAGACATTTTAACCAAACTTAAAAAAAATACCGTTCCTACAAAAGCAATAGAACATTCTATTCCAGACTGGTTAGCTGAAACGTTGGAAAAAGAATTAGGTCCAAAATGGGAAAAAGAAATGCTTGCTTTGAATGAGCAGGCCCCGACAGTTTTGAGAGCAAATTCTTTAAGAACGACGACAAAAGAACTTATTTCAGATCTTTCTGATGAAAATATAGTTTCTTATCCTATCAAAAATTATCCTGATGCAGTGCAGTTGGAGGAGAAAAAGAATGTTTTCCTTACTACCGCTTTTAAAGAAGGATTGTTTGAAGTTCAGGATGCTTCTTCTCAAAAAATCGGGTATTTCCTTGATGTAAAAGAAGGGCAAAGAGTTGTGGATGCTTGTGCAGGTGCAGGTGGAAAAACACTTCACTTAGCTGCTTTAATGCAAAATAAAGGACAAATTATCGCTTTAGATATTTTCGAATGGAAATTAGCAGAATTGAAGCGTCGTGCAAAAAGAGCCGGAGCTCATAATATTGAAACCCGCATGATTGCTGACAATAAAGTTATTAAAAGGCTTCACGAAAAAGCGGATAGATTACTTATTGATGCTCCTTGCTCAGGACTTGGAGTATTGAAAAGAAATCCGGACAGCAAATGGAAAATCGATCAGGACTTTATCGATAGAATTAAAAAAGAGCAACAGCAGATTCTTCAGGATTATTCTAAAATGCTTAAAAAAGGAGGAAAAATGGTATATGCAACATGTTCTATTCTACCTTCTGAAAACAATTTACAGGTTGACGAATTCATTAAAAACAATCCGAATTTCAAAATGATTAAAGACGAAAAAGTAATGCCAAGCGAAGGCTACGACGGATTCTACATGGCTTTGATCGAAAGAGTTTCTTAAGATAAACGAACATACAATATATAAACTACTCTATTTTTTGGAGTAGTTTTTTTTTATTTAATCGTAACATTTCTAAATTTTCAATACTAATAGAGATATAAAATTCACAAAGAATAATCTTCTGCAAATTAAAATTTATCTTTGTGAAAAACCCGATTTCATTATGCATCAAAGAATTTTATTAAGTTTTTTTACTTTCCTATGCTGTTTTTCTTTTGCTCAGACTTATGAAGTGCAATATATCAGTTCATCCAACGGAAAAGTTTTAACAGAACAATCTCCAACATTAGTTTGGGCCAATGAAAAAGAAAATTTCATATTAAACAATAAAATCCGGGAACAAAAAGCAGATTTCCCATTTGAACTCACCAAGATTGAAAAGCCATCCAACACCATTGTTTCTTATGCATTTTTAAAACCCAATGAAACGATTTCAGCTTCTGATGCAGAATCTGTTGGAAAACAGAATTTTGAATTAACCAACGAAACCAAAAAAATCTTAGGTTATAACTGTAAAAAAGCAGTAACTAAAATCAATTCAAACACCATTGAAGTTTGGTACACGAATGATTTAAAAATCCAGGGCGGACCTTCCACAATAGGGCAAAATTTAGGTTTTGTTTTAGAAATTGAAAGGAATAAAAATTCTGTAATCACAGCAAATTCCATTAAAAAAATTAAGAAAACCGATATTGATAAAATCCTTAAAGGTTCGATCAGCTCTACAGATCAACTAGGGTATAGAGATCTTTTGTGGAAAAGCAGATTTACAACGTTAAAGGTCTTCGATAATGAAACCATCAACTTTTCCGATGCCTCAAAATCTGATGAAAATGTTAAAAGATTTGCCAACGGAACCATCATTCTTAAAAAAATTAAATTTCCAAAAATTAGTGAAGGAGAAAATATTTTCGCTGAATTAAAACAGCAATCAAACGGAGATGCTTACGACCGAACCGGAACTGTTTTCTTTGTTCCTCAAGATCAATCACAATCTTTTTTTGACGGACTGGAAAAAGGAGCAAAAACACTTCCTGTCTATGACAACGGAAACGGGAAACAATATTATGGTGTAACTGCCACAGAAAATTATAATCCGGCTATTGAAATGATGCGATTTTTTACGGCTTTCGGAATTAATAAATTCAATCATATCCAGCTAAAAGATAAAAACTGGCAGACCATCAGTCCTTATCGTCAGGACATTACTGAGCTGAAACCATCTTTATCTGAAAAGGAGCTGTGGATTGGTACATTCATCGGAAATTATGACAAAGGAGGTCATAAAGTAAGTCTGGAAATTACGATTCATAAAAGCGATCAAACAGTCAATAAAAACAATACTGTTATTCCATTATTCAATACCTTAAATATTATGGAAATGGCGGGACAGGATTATTCCACCATGTTCAATCAGGACAAAGGATTATGGGTAGAATTCACCTTAAAAAAAGATTTGAAAAATGCTCAGTTGAGATACATCACAACAGGTCATGGCGGTTGGGAAAACGGCGACGAATTCGTTCCTAAAGCCAATTCTATATTCCTTGACGGGAAAATGACCTTCTCTTTTGTACCTTGGAGATCAGACTGCGGTTCTTATCGACTTTATAATCCTGCTTCGGGTAATTTTCCGGATGGACTTTCATCATCAGATTTAAGCAGATCAAACTGGTGTCCCGGAACAATTACCAACCCTAATTTTATTCAGCTTGGAGATTTAAAAGCCGGAAAGCATACTATTCAGGTGAAAATTCCACAAGGTCCTACCGAAGGAACAAGCTTCAGTTCATGGAATGTTTCAGGAGTTTTATTGGGTAACGAATAAAAAAAAACCTTCTTGCAAGGATTCTTGCAAGAAGGTAAAAACACAAATGATGAAAAAAAATTATTTCGAATTACAAATAAACGATAAAAAAATATCATATTAATTAACATAGATTAATTTTTATATCATTTTTATTTCGTAAATAGTAATTCAAAATTAAAAATTTCCTTCAAAATAAAATAAAATTCTAATTAAATAGAATTTTTTACATAAAAAATACATTTTAAAAATAAAAAATAAATCAATTACCACTTTTTGATTGTTATTTTAAAACACTCATTCTACATTTGTCACATCAAAAAATAGAAAAGAATGTGTGGAATTGTATGCTTGTTTGATGCCAAACAAAAAACAGAAATATTACGACCTCAGGTACTGGAAATGTCTAAGAAAATCCGCCATAGAGGCCCTGATTGGAGTGGTGTATTTCAAAATGATAAAATAATTTTCTCTCATGAAAGACTGGCTATTGTAGATCCCTCTTCAGGAAAACAACCTTTATTTACCAAAGACGGAAGTGTTGTTTTAGCCGTGAACGGAGAGATTTACAACCATCGTGAACTCAAAGAAGAGTTTCCTGATTATGAGTTTCAGACCCAATCGGATTGTGAAGTAATTTTAGCGCTTTATACAAAATACGGAAAGGACTTTCTGGAAAAACTCAACGGAATTTTTGCTTTCTCTTTATATGATATTGAAAACGATATTTACCTTATCGCAAGAGATCATATGGGAATCTGCCCACTGTATCACGGTTGGGATAAAAACGGAAACTATTATGTAGCTTCAGAATTAAAAGCATTGGAAGGGGTTTGTAAAACCATTGAAACTTTTCTTCCGGGACATCTTCTGTACAGTAAAGACGGAGCTGATCTTCAGCAATGGTATAAAAGAGACTGGAAAGATTTCGATCATGTGAAAGATAACGAAACTGATATTTCTAAATTAAGAAAAGGGCTTGAAGATGCGGTTCACAGACAATTAATGAGCGATGTTCCTTATGGTGTGTTACTTTCCGGAGGACTGGATTCTTCTGTCATTTCAGCAATTACTGCAAAATTTGCAAGACAAAGAATTGAAAGTGGAGATACTCAGGAAGCTTGGTATCCAAGATTACACAGTTTCGCAGTCGGTTTAGTGGGCTCTCCGGATTTAGTCGCAGCACAAAAAGCAGCCGAATTCATTGGCTCTGTTCACCATGAGATCAACTTTACCATTCAGGAAGGTCTGGATGCTGTTCGTGATGTGATTTACCACCTGGAAACATATGATGTCACCACGATTCGGGCTTCTACACCGATGTATCTTTTGGCAAGAGTGATTAAATCAATGGGAATAAAAATGGTACTTTCAGGAGAAGGTTCTGATGAATTATTTGGTGGCTATCTATATTTCCATAAAGCTCCGAACGCCAAAGAATTTCATGATGAAACGGTAAGAAAACTGGAAAAACTTCATTTGTATGATTGTTTGAGAGCCAACAAAGCCTTAATGAGCTGGGGAATTGAAGGTCGTGTTCCTTTTTTAGATAAAGAGTTTATGGATATTGCTATGTCGATCAATCCTAAAGACAAAATGATCAGCACAGCAGATGGTAAAATCGAAAAATGGGTGTTAAGAAAAGCTTTTGAAGACATTCTTCCTGAATCGATTGTATGGAGACAAAAAGAACAGTTTTCTGATGGGGTTGGTTATTCCTGGATCGACACTTTAAAAGAAGTCGCAGAAAAAGAGGTTACTGAAGAAATGATGGTCAATGCAAAATTCAGATTTCCTCTCAACACCCCTCAAAATAAAGAGGAATATCGTTACAGAACGATTTTTGAAGAACATTTCCCAAGTGAAACGGCTGCAGCAACAGTTCCTTCTGTCCCTTCAGTGGCATGTTCTACGCCAATTGCCTTAGAATGGGATGAAGCTTTCAAAAAAATGAACGATCCAAGCGGAAGAGCGGTAAGGGTACATGAAACATCTTATAAGTAAAGAAAACAGAGAATAGAATAAGGATTAACTTCTTAAAAACAGTGGTTTAAAGCATTCATCCTCACTTAAAATTCTAATTTCAAAAAAATAATTTTATCAATCCTGTAGCGATACAGGATTTTTTTTTGAATTAACCATAATAATATTCACATAATTTAACCGACAATAAAAAATATTATCTAATAAATAATTATATTTGGAAATCGAAAAATTCAATTATAAGAAAATGAAAAGAAACATTACTATCTTTTTTGCTTTATTATCCATGAGTTTTGCTTTTGGACAAGGTAAATTTGCCAAATATTTAAACTCAAAAAAACTTGCCTTAACGTATAAAACGGTAAAGGATAATGAAAAAGATGATTACTATCAACAATATTATTGGTTAGCAAAAGCTGAGCAACTTAAAACATACCCACACCTTAAAGATGTAAAACCTATCGTTTTATATGAGTTTGTAAAAAAAGTAAACCCTCAAAATCCTACTAAAAAATTGGATGCAAGAGGGAAAGAGCTTAGAGCTACTGCAGAGCTATCTCTTAACCAGTACTTTAAAAACAAAAACTTTGTAAACAATTCTGTATTGATGTATAACCTTGAAACGTATGTAGATCCTTCTCAAGGTGAATATTTTACAAAAGTTGATCCTGAAAAAATAAAAGAATTAGTATCAAAAGAACTTTTTGCTTTTAACTCATTAAACAAAAAGACTAAAGAAGAGGTAACCTATTATCTTTGGATTGACAAGAAAAATGACGACTTCAACATCGTAGATATTATTCCTAACGAAAAAGAAGATAAAGCATTCTATACAAGACTAAAGCAATATCTTCCAAACTATAAATTTTCAAAATACGTTCCATCTGTAAAAAAAGGAACGAAGACGGATAAAACAGACGTAGAATATTACTACATCATGCCGTTTGAGCAGAACAACGATAATATCGAATACAAAACAAAAGATTTCAAAACTTACATTTTAAGCCAGTACAGAAAAGCAGGTGACGAATGGAAAGGAGTAGAAAAACCTAGAAAATAAATCAGAAAGTCTTGTGAAATCTCACAAGACTTTTTTAATTTTATATAGATTTCTTTATCCAAGGAACTGATGGTATTCGGTACAGCATATCAGTCTGGAAACTTTTATAATAAATTTTAGAAGTTTAAAAACGTAAGAGAAGTCTAAATCTAAAAAAATGTCAGAAGTAATTTCGCAGCCCAATTCAATAAAAAAAATATTACCCTTGATTCTTGCTACAGCAATTTTCATGCAGATGCTGGATTCTACCATTTTAAATACTTCTTTACCTTCTATAGCAAAAGACCTGAAAGAATCTCCGCTTAATATGCAGAATGCGATCATCAGTTATGTTTTAACATTGGCTGTTTTCATGCCCGCAAGTGGATTTTTAGCAGACAGATTCGGAACAAAAAAGGTTTTCATTTTTTCTTTAGTGCTTTTCAGTTTAGGTTCATTATTCTGTTCACTATCACAAAACCTTACTCACCTAGTTATTTCACGAGTGATTCAGGGAGTGGGAGGAAGTTTGATGACTCCTGTCGGAAAATTGGCACTTATTAAAACTTTTGATAAGAATGAATTATTAAAAGCCATGAATTACGCCATTATTCCGGCTCTTATCGGACCGGTTTTGGGACCTTTAGTCGGTGGATACATGGTAGATTATCTTTCGTGGCATTGGATTTTTCTGATCAACATCCCGATTGGAGTTCTGGGAATCATTTTAGGACTAAAATTTATGCCTAATTATACTTCAAAAGATGTAGATTTTGACCTGAAAGGATTTTTAATTTTTGCAGCAGCCTCTCTCCTCCTCTCCATTTCATTGGAACTTTTTGGTAATATGCAAAACACAACCCCCGTTTTGGTGGTCTTTATTTTAGGTTTCCTTTGTATGTACTATTATTACAAACATGCTAAAAGAGATGAAAGTCCTATTTTTCCTTTAAATTTACTTCAGGTAAGAACTTTCCGTGTAGGAATTATCGGAAATCTTGCAACAAGATTGGGAATCAGCTCCGTCCCTTTGTTATTACCTTTAATGATTCAGATTGCTTACAAACAATCGGCAGTAACTTCAGGCTGGATTATCGCACCCATGGCAATAACCGCTATGTTTGGAAAATCTTATGTCATTAAAATTTTAGATAAATTCGGCTACAGACAAACCTTAATGTTCAATACGTTTATCATCGGAACATTAATTTGTTTGCTTGCCATTCCTGATATTCATACTTCTTTATATTGGTTTATCCCCATTATTGCTATTTTGGGATTTTTCAATTCTATTCAGTTTACATCCATGAATACAATTTCCATTGCCGATTTAAGGAATTTCCAGACCAGCAGCGGAAACTCATTATTATCGGTAAATCAGCAATTAGCAATCGGTTTCGGAATTGCTTTTGGATTAATTGTTTTAAAAATATTTGAAAACACAGACCTCATCAAAGGAGAAATTCACAATGCTTTCCGATACACTTTCCTTACAGTAGGAATTCTTACGATCATTTCAGGATTGGTTTTCCGAAGACTTCATATTTCAGACGGAAAAAACATGAGATCCAAGGAAGACTAAAGCAAGAATGCTACTTACCACAGGTCAATGCTTTTGATTCTAAACTACCCTACCTTTGTTCTATAAAATACAATAATATGGCAACTAAAAAGGTAGAAATGGTAGTATCTCCAAAACCTGCCCATTTTGTAGGCGATGGTTTTAGAGTGCATAATTTCATTCCCGGAGTAAGCGGAATGGATATGAAAAGAATGGATCCTTTCATTATGCTTGATTACAATTCAAAATTTCATTTCAACGGAACTGAAAGACCAAGAGGTGTGGGAGTACATCCTCACAGAGGTTTTGAAACCGTAACAATAGCATATGAGGGAAAAGTAGAACATCACGACAGCGCAGGTGGCGGCGGAATTATCGGCCAAGGTGATGTACAATGGATGACGGCAGCAAAAGGAGTTCTGCACAAAGAATATCATGAAACGGAATGGGCAAAAGAAGGGGGAATTTTTCAAATGGTTCAGCTTTGGGTCAACCTTCCTTCAAAAGATAAAATGAGTGATCCAAAATATCAGGCTATTAAAAACTCTGATATGAAAAAAGTGGATCTGGATGAAAACGGATTCATAGAAATTATTGCCGGAGCGTATAAAGACCAGAAAGGTCCTGCAACAACTTTCAGTCCGGTACATATGATGAATGCCAAACTGAAGAAAGGAGGAAAAGCAACATTTGATTTCCCTGCAGATTTCAATACAGCAGCTTTGGTCATTGAAGGAAGCATTCTTGTAAACGGTGAACAAAAAGTGGCAACCGATCATTTGGCTCTATTCAAAAATGAAGGGGAGAATTTCACATTGGAAGCAACGGAAGATGCTGTTGTACTAATCATAAGCGGACAACCGTTGAAGGAACCTATTTTTCCACATGGTCCTTTCGTTATGAATTCCAGAGAGGAGATCATACAGGCTTTTGAAGATTATAATTTAGGGAAATTCGGTTATTTAGCTGATTAAGATTTAAAACAAACTTAAAACTCAGTTATTTCTTTTTTTCTTAACTTTATATAATTGCATTACAAGGATATATCATTCTGAAAAAGGCAAAACGAAGTGATAATTTTCTCTTAACAACTTAATTTCAATCTTAGTCTAAAATCATCATTAAGATTGAAATTAAGTTATTTAAAAAATTACCTTCCAAGCTTCATTCTGTAATAATAAAAAATTCCAAAAGCACCATAAACACTAGAAAATTCACTACATTCGTTTAAACAAAATATAAAACCTCATTACATATCATGTCAAACATAGGACTTATCATTGAAGAAAAATCAGCAGATATAGGAAACTTTTTGGTCGGAAGACTTTTACCTTTCCGTGAAAAAAGAGCAGTCGGACCTTTCGTTTTTATCGATCATATGGGACCTTCCGAATTGAAAGATTATCAAAATCTTGACGTTCCTCCGCATCCGCACATTGGTTTATCTACTTTAACTTACCTGCTTGAAGGATCAATTTTCCACAGAGACAGTATCGGAAGTGCTCTTGAAATCAAGCCGAGTGCTGTAAACTGGATGACTGCCGGAAAAGGTGTTGTCCATTCAGAAAGAACCCCTGAATACCTGAGAAATTCTAATAAAAGACTTCATGGTTTCCAAATTTGGGTAGGATTACCAAAGCACTTGGAGCAATCTGAGCCGACTTTTCATCATATTGAAGCAGATGAAATTCCAGTTTGGGAAGAAGACGGAATTCAGTATAAATTAATTGCCGGAGAAGCATTCGGGAAAACATCTCCGGTTCCGGTTCACAGCAAATTGTTTTTTATTGAAATTAAAACAAAAGATGCAAAAAAAATAAGCATTGGGAAAGATCTTTACGGAGAAGCTGCCATGTATGTTTTAGACGGAACGGTAACTACGGATGGAAATTCTTACGGTTCAAAACAATTAATGATCGCCAAAGACACCAAATTGTGCGAATTCGAAATGAGTGAGAACGGAACTGTTTATCTTTTCGGTGGTGAACCGTTTGAAGAAGAACGTTTTATATTCTGGAATTTTGTAAATTCAAACAAAGAAGTCATAGACGAAGCAAAAGTAAATTGGCACGATCAGAATCACAATGCTTTTCCTTTGGTTCCGGGTGACGAGGAAGAATATGTTCCGCTTCCGAAAGCTATTTTAAATAGAAAACCTTAAGAAAATTTAAATATAAACGATGAAAATATTGGCATTTGCAGGAAGTACTTCTTCCACTTCGATCAACCGAGAACTGGTAAAATTTGTTTTGAAAGATTTTCAGCAAGAGGAAATTAATTTAATCGACCTGAATGATTTTGATATGCCTGTTTTTTCGGTAGATCGTGAAAAGAAAGGTTTTCCGGATGAAGCACACAACTTTTTAAAAGTTATTGAAGAATGCGATGTGATCATCTGCTCATTGGCAGAACATAACAGATCTTATAGTGCTGCTTTTAAAAATGTTTTTGACTGGGCTTCAAGAATCAATGTAAAAGTTTTCCAGAATAAACCGATGTTGTTGATGTCAACTTCACCGGGAGGTTTTGGCGGCGGAAATGTGATGAACACAGCGAAAACATTCTTTCCTCAATTTGGTGCCGATATTAAAGAAACTTTTTCACTTTCGAAGTTTTATGAAAATTTTGATCTGGAGAGCGGAGTAATCAATCCTGAGATGTTGAAGGATTTGAAAACTAAGATTGAAAATTTTAAAAATCAAATTAGAAACTGATGACAAAAGGTAGACTGGAAGCATTTAGCGATGGGGTTTTGGCTATTATCATTACTATCATGGTTCTTGAATTGAAAGTACCGGAAGGCAGTAGCTGGAATGATCTCAAACCTCTTCTTCCTAAGTTTTTGGCCTATATTTTCAGTTTCATTTATGTCGGAATTTATTGGAACAATCACCATCATTTGTTTCAAACGGTAAAAAAAATCAATGGAAGTGTTCTTTGGGCCAATCTTCATCTTTTGTTCTGGTTGTCACTCATGCCTATTGCAACAGAATGGATCGGAGCCACACGCTTTGCAGAAAATCCGGTGGCGACCTATGGTATAACGTTGGTCATGTGCGCTGTAGCTTACACCATTTTGGAAAATATTATCATAAAATCAGAGGGAGAAAGTTCAAAATTAAAAGAAGCTATTTCTTCTAAATTTAAAGAATATGCGTCCATCGTTTTATATGCTTTAGGAATCGCGACTTCATTTTTTTATCCTTACCTTGCCATAGGGTTTTATTATCTTACGGCTTTGATGTGGCTGATTCCGGACAGAAGAATTGAAAAATCATTAAATCAAGACTAATATGGAAAGACACGAATATATCAATGGAAACATTACGGTTATTTGGCAGCCTCAGAAATGCATTCACTCAGCGGTATGCGTAAAAATGCTTCCGAAAGTTTACAATCCCAAGGAACGACCTTGGATAAAAGCAGAAAATGCAACGGCTCAGGAGCTTAAAGATCAGATCGATCACTGTCCTTCCGGAGCATTAAGTTATCAATTCAATACAGAAAAATAATGGCAGTCACCGTAAAAGCAAGTTTAGGAAAAGAAAAATATTATACAGAGGTTATTGCCGGTGAAAATACTCTTATCACGGACGAACCAGTTGATAAAGGCGGGCAAAACAAAGGCTTCAACCCATTTGAAATATTGGCAACTTCTTTGGCAAGCTGTACTGCAGCTACCTTGAGAATGTATATCGAGAGAAAAGAATGGGATGTTGAAAAAGTAAACGTAGAAGTAGAACTGGAGAATTTCCCTTTAACCAAAAGAGCAGTTTTCAAAAGAGATATAACCTTTGAAGGAACAGAACTTGATGAAGAACAGTTAAAAAGACTTCACACGATTGCGGACGCTTGCCCTGTACATAAAATACTAACAAACGACATAGAAATATTAACAAAATTCTCATAATATGATTGAAGTAAAACAAAAGAACGACGAAAAACACGGAAATTTTGAAGCATTCATAGACGGAAACCACGCAGGATTGATGACCTACACTTGGGCCGGAGAAGAAAGATTTATTATAGACCACACTGAGGTAGAAGAAGCATACAACGGAAAAGGCGTTGGCAAAGAAATGCTTTTGGCAGCAGTAGAGTTTGCAAGAAAAAACGGAAAAACAATTATTCCGCTTTGTCCTTTTGCAAAAGCCAGTTTCCAGAAACATAACGAGCTTCAGGACGTTTTAGTGAATCAAACTCAAGCGCACTAACTATTTTTAAATAGGTGACCATACAGAAACCTTCCGGATTACAATCCGGAAGGTTTTTTCTTTTTCAACAGAACAGAAAAAAACTATATTTGCTGAAATTAAAATGTAAACATGAATTCAGGAACTGTCCTTTTGCTGTTTGTTTTTGTATACTTTATCGGTCTTCTGGTAATTTCTTATTTTACAAGTCGAAATTCCGATAACCAATCATTTTTCATTGGTAACAAAAAAAGCAAATGGTGGCTTGTTGCTTTCGGAATGATCGGAACGAGTTTAAGCGGAGTCACTTTCATTTCCGTACCGGGAACCGTTGGAAAAATGACCGGAAGTGAGTACATCTTCGGTGGTTTCGAATATTACATGATGGTGATCGGCTTTTTTATCGGTTATTTTATTGTCGCTGCGATCCTGCTTCCATTATATTATAAAATGAATCTTACTTCTATTTATACGTATTTAGGAAAAAGATTCAATGTTGAAGCGCACAAAATCGGGTCTATATTTTTTATTATTTCAAGAGCGATTGGCGCCACAGCAAGATTATATCTGGTCGTGAATGTTTTACAGATTTTTTTATTGGAAGGTTTAGGAGTTCCATTTTGGCTGACTGCTTTGGTGCTTTTATTAATGGTCCTTTTATATACTTTTGAAGGCGGTGTAAAAACCATCGTCATCACAGATACCTTGCAGACTTCGTTTATGATTATCAGTTTGATTGCCTGTATCGTTTATATTTTATCCAATTTAAATTTATCTTTCGGAGAAGCTTATACCATCTTAGAACAGAAAAACTATACCCATTTCATTAATTTCGATCCTAATTCCAAGACCTTTTTCCTAAAAACAATTTTAGGAGGGATCTTCATCACGATTGCCATGACGGGTCTTGATCAGGAAATGATGCAGAAAAACATCTCTGTTGACAATCTTAAAAACTCTAAGAAAAACATGTTGACTTTTGCAGGAACTTTACTTTTTGTAAATCTTGCGTTCTTGTTTTTAGGAGGTCTTCTTTATCTTTTCGCATTACAAAACGGTGCTGAATACGGACAAATAGCTGGAGATCCAATCACCAATATTTTCGGGTTTAAGGATTCTGCAGGTGAAATCAAAAATATTATGGGAGATGATCTTTTCCCTGCGTTATCTCTTCAGGGGCATTTCCCGATGATTATTTCGGTTATTTTTATTATCGGATTGATTTCGGCATTATTCCCTTCTGCAGACGGAGCTTTAACGGCCGTTACCAGTTCGTATTGTGTAGATTTATTAAATTTAAATGAAGACAAAACCAAAACTGAAAAAGAGAAAAAAAGACTTCGTATGAAAGTTCATTTGACTTTTACAATTGTTTTCTTTATTTTAATTATGATTTTCAAAGCATTAAATGACAAATCGATCGTGTATCTGATTATGGAAATTGCCGGATATACTTACGGACCGCTTTTAGGACTTTTTGCCTTTGGAATTTTCACCAAATTTCAGATTTCAAAAAAATATTCAATTCTGGCAGTCACTATTTTGGCTCCGATTGCTACGTATTTGATTAATTATCTTATAACTACTTACACCGATTATAGAATTGGTGTTGAATTAATTGTTTTAAACGGGTTGCTTACTTTCATCGGTTTGTGGCTGGTAAGACATCAATCGCATTTGAAAGTGGTTTAATTAAATTATTAAGCCTTAAATAAATAAAAACTAAAATCCGGATTTTACGTCCGGATTTTTGCATTTCCGTAACCCAGTAAAAAATTGTAAATTCGCGTGCAAAATAAATCTTATATAATGAGTAAAAGTATCGAAGAGTTAAAATCTCTTACTACGCAAATCAGAAGAGACATTTTAAGAATGGTTCACGCTGTAAATTCTGGTCACCCAGGTGGAAGTTTAGGTTGTACTGAATACTTCACAGCCCTTTACGGAAAGGTAATGAACTATAATCTTCCTTTCACGATGGAAGGTAAAAATGAAGATCATTTCTATCTTTCAAACGGACACATTTCTCCGGTATTCTATTCTACTTTGGCTAGATTCGACTTTTTCCCTGTTGATGAGTTAAGTACTTTCAGAAAATTAGATTCTAGATTGCAAGGTCACCCTACGACTCATGAAGGTCTTCCTGGTGTAAGAATCGCTTCTGGTTCTTTAGGACAAGGTCTTTCTGTAGCTCTTGGGGTAGCACAAGGTAAAAAATTAGACGGAGACAGCTCTTTAGTTTACTCTCTACATGGAGACGGTGAATTGCAGGAAGGTCAGGTATGGGAAGCATTTATGTATGCTGCAGCAAAAAAAGTAGATAATATCATTTCTACCATCGACTATAACGGTCAACAAATTGACGGAAGCACAGAAAATGTACTTTCTCTAGGAAATCTTCATGCAAAATTAGAAGCTTTCGGATGGATTGTTTTGGAAGAGAAAAATGGTAACGACCTGGAAGCGGTAATTGCTATTCTTGAAAAAGCAAAATCTGAAACAGGAAAAGGAAAACCGGTAGCAATCATTCTTCATACAGAAATGGGAGCTGGTGTAGACTTTATGATGGGAACTCACGCTTGGCACGGAAAAGCTCCAAACGATGAGCAATTGAATACTGCATTCAAGCAATTATATCTAGAAGCTCCTGCTGATTACTAATAATTGGTAATGAGTAAAAGTAATCAGTAATAAAATAATTAGAAAAAAATGAAATTTACATATACAGAAAAAAAAGATACACGTTCAGGATTCGGAGCTGGATTGGCTGAACTTGCTGATACAAACCCGAATGTTGTAGCACTTTGTGCAGACCTTATCGGATCTTTGAAAATGGAACAATTCATTGAAAAAGCTCCGGAAAGATTTTACCAGACAGGTATTGCAGAAGCTAACATGATGGGTCTTGCTGCAGGTCTTAGCATCACAGGAAAAATTCCTTTTACCGGAACTTTCGCTAATTTCTCTACTTCAAGAGTTTATGACCAGATCCGTCAGTCAATCGCTTATTCTGGAAAAAATGTTAAAATCTGTGCATCTCACGCAGGTCTTACTTTAGGAGAAGACGGTGCTACTCACCAGGTTTTGGAAGATATCGGTATGATGAAAATGCTTCCTGGAATGACGGTAATCAACCCTTGTGATTACAACCAGACAAAAGCAGCTACCATTGCCATCGCTGATCATGAAGGACCTGTATATTTAAGATTTGGTAGACCAGCTGTTCCTGTATTCATGCCGGAAGATATGCCTTTCGAAATCGGAAAAGGAATTATGCTTCAGGAAGGTACTGATGTAACGATCGTTGCAACAGGTCACCTGGTTTGGGAATCTTTAGTTGCTGCTGATGAGCTTGAAAAAGAAGGAATTTCTTGTGAAGTGATCAACATCCACACCATTAAACCTCTTGATGAAGAAATCATTTTGAAATCTGTTGAAAAAACAGGTAAAATTGTAACTGCAGAAGAGCACAACTACCTTGGTGGTTTAGGTGAATCTGTTGCGGGAATGTTGGCTAGAAAAAGACCTACAAGACAGGAATTCGTAGCGGTAAATGATTCTTTTGGAGAATCTGCAACACCTGCTGAATTGATGAAAAAATATAAAATCGACGCTGCTGCTGTAAAAGAAGCTGTGAAGAGAATTTTAGCGTAATATATTCTTACCTATATATGAAAAGCATCCTTTTTAGGATGCTTTTTTTATTTTAATCGTGATTTTATATTTAAATAAAAAACGGACTAAAAGCCCATTCTAAATATTATATTTTTTTAATCAAAAGACTATTTAAAAAACTTCCATTTCGGAATAATAGCCAACATTCCGAATCCTGTAAAAAGGAAAAGATTGGTAACGTCTGTATACAGGAACGTTGACAAATAATAATTATGCATAAAGAAGTGCAAAACAAGCAACGCCGGAAAAGCAAAGATCCCTATTTTTCTGTAAAAAAACATTAAAATAAGACTTACCACCATTAAGGCATCAATTGTGAAAATAGCATAGGAATACCAAGCCGGAATGTTCAGTGTCTCATGTTGCAGATATTCATCAAGATCAATTCCGAAACCCATAATTGTAAACAACATCAAGGCAGCAAACGCTCCTATAAATCCCCATCCTTTCTTCGGATCTTCGTCAAAATAGCTATATTCTTCCATAGGTACAAAAATAAAGAACTTATGAGAGATTTCATAAGTTCTTTTATATAATTCGTTTAAAATTTGATTAAATAGAGATCGCGTTAATCAATCTGTTTTTATCGCTTAAGAATTCTTCCATAGAGATCATACTTTCAGTTCTCATTACATCCTGAATATCATCTATTTGATAAATAATTCTTTTAGCATCATCAGTATTCTTAGCTCTTACTTTACAGAAGATATTATATTTTCCTGAAATAACGCTCGCTTCAATTACATTAGGAATTGTTGACAATTCTTTCAGAACCTCTTGTGTTCTGTTAGATTTTGTTAATAAAATTCCGATAAAAGCAGTGAAATGATAGTCTAATTTTCTGTAATCGATGTTAAGAGATGATCCCAAAATAATACCCGCATCCTCCATTTTTTTCACTCTTACGTGAATTGTTCCAGCAGAAACATCCATCTGTTTTGCAATTTCAGTAAAAGGCATTCTTGTATTTTCTACTAAGAAATCAAGAATTTTCTTGTCTATTTCGTCCAGTTGATAGTTCATATTAGTCTGATTGTATTTTTTGTAAAAAACAAATATATTTTTTGCAAATTTAAAAAAAATAATTTAGTAAAAAAAATTATAGCAAACATTAACAATAATTAACACGGATGATAAAAATCATTAAAATATTCTAATTATTTAACCTCCGATTTTACAGAATCTGTTTTTATTTCGCTTTCAACTTTCGGTTGTTTTTTATTCTTTTTCTTCTTAAACAGGGAATTAAAACTTTTACTCCAAACGACACCCACTCCATATGACTGATTTGCTGAGCCATTTGCATTAAGCCCGGTTCCCATTCCAATATTGGATGGTTTTGAATATCCTCTTAATATTACTGTACCATCATTCTTCTTAGAAATATCATATTCTATAGAACCTTCTCCAGACAGGAAGTTATTAGTATCTGCATTATCTGCTTTAGAAAGCGGAATACCAAGCCCTGTTTTTACATTCACCCTTGGTGAAAGTTCAAAACTTACTCCGGCATTGGCTCTGTCTCCTGTGTTTGAGTTCTGATCTCCTTTCACATAATTTAAATCAATCTGAAATTCATTACTCATCGTATTTAATGCCGAACCTAATTGTTTTAAAATCATATTGTATCCTGAGCTTTCAGCAACTCCGGCAAAATCAACTCCTACTCCACCCGTCGTCATATTAAAGCTGTTAAGCAAAAGCACAGACCCAAACTGCAAGACTTTTTCTCCATCCTGACTTAGCTTAGTATTTAACGCTTCTTTCACCTGACTGGAAACATCTAAAGCTGATAATCCCAACTCCACATCAGGATTAGTCAAAGTTTCGGTAATCTTCGCCTGAAGAAGAATTTTAATTGGCTGAAGACCGCTCATACTTAAGTATTCTCCGGTGTTCGAAACCATTCTCATATAATTTGCAGTAATGTCTAAAGTCGGTTTCATTGCGTCACCATCCCAACGTATGCTGCTTCCTTTTTCTATCTGGAATGTTTTATTAAGAATTGCCTTGGAAATAAATGTTCCATTGTCTACCATATAAGCACCATTCATCGAAATATTCCCTTGTCTGCTCATCTGGAATTTCAGGTTATTGGCAGTTCCTTTTACAGAAATATTCCCTACATCATCACCTACCAAAACGTTTACGGTTGTTCCTTTATCAATATCCAGACTTAAGTCAACATTTACATTGGCTCCGGATTTCTTTTTATCTTCTAATACAATTTCCCCTACTTTATTTTCCTGTAAAAACCTCAGCATTTTAAATTCATCCACATTCGTGGTAGAAGCCGAGTTAAAAGTAAATGTACTTCCAAATAAAGCTTTAAATGGTGTTCGCGGGCTGGTTTCTATATCCAGAGCAGAAACCGGTCCGGAAATCGTGGCTTCTCCCTGTCCATATACTCTACCCCAAAATAGATCATTATCTTTCTGAGTAGAATTTAATACTAAGAGGTTATTCGCATTAAAGAATAAAGCGACCTGCATTGAAGATAAAGTTTCAAAACGGATATATCCGGAAACTGTTCCTTGAGAGTTTGTTCTCCCATCATGAACTTCGATATTATTAAGGATAGCCAACCCTTTTGATAAAGGGATTACGGTATCATCAAAAGAATAGTCTACTCCTGTAAATAAGAGCTTCAGACCAAATCCTTTTAACGCAATATCTCCACTATAATCGAGATCACTCAACTTTCCGCTTATTTTAAGATCTCCTGTTGCCTTTCCACGCATATTTCCAAAGATAGACTGTACAAACTGCTGTGTAAAAGCCAGATCAAAATCTCTCATCTCTGCGGTAAGGTCTATAACAGGAGACGAGGTATTGTTATTTACAGTTCCGGTAACATGCAAATTATTATTTCCGAGAACTCCCGCGGAAGCAACTTTTATATCAACATCATATACGTTTAAAGAAAAACTGTTGGTTGCTGATATGGTAATATCTCCCATATCATTTCCATTCATGACAATATCATCTATGGTCATGTCAACCAATGGCTGTAACGTATTTTTGTCCATTCGTATCTTAACGTTACCATTGGCAAGTCCTTTTATTCCCATAGGATTACCCCCCGACTGCATTTTTAAAAGTTTCTCTATCGAAAAATCTTTTACTTCTGCATCCACATAAAAATCTTTTGCAGATTTAAAGGTTGATTCATTGATTTGCAAAGAACTGCTATCAGAATAAATTCTTAAATTCCTTATTTCAAAATCTGCTGTTTTCTTCCTGTATATAATAGAATGATCTAGACTCGGATCTGTATCTATTTTCCAGGTTACATCATTAAATGCAATTTCGGTAGGCTCAAATCTGAAAACGAAATCTCCTGCTGCATTTGTAGACTGATTGAAATTGATCGCATAGCTTTTCAGCTTGTCTTCCATATCATCTTCAGGACTTCCGTGTTTGAAATTTGTTGAAATTCTGAGGATAGTATTGTTTTCATTTTTTCCGGATAAGGTAATATCCCGAAGTATGTTTTTATTGTATTCTATCTTATTGATTTTAGCATACAACTGCTGATCAAGATTGGCCGTATTAATCCTTACCATGATACTGTCGACCATAGCACTATCTTTTGTAATATTGGCTCTCTCATTAATTTTATAAGAAGGATTGGCAGCAGCCAGCGCTTTATCTGCATCTGTAATTTCCTCTACTTTGGTCATTACATACTTCAGAGATGCTGCATCAAGATTTAAGATTAAATTATTCGAATTTCCATCATATTCTCCTTCCACTTTCGCACCTTGTGGTAATTTAAGATCCGGCATAAAGTAGCTGATCAAGCCTTGCTCAACATCAAAATTCATGGCGAAATTCTGACCTCTGTATAGTTTTCTAGGTGGCGGACCTACTAAAATTTTCCCTAATCCGTTTTCAACCATACCGGCAAGATCTGCAAGATTGTATTTTCCTGAAATTTTGCCATCAACAGCTCCCGGAGCATTAACATCAATCACCCTTCCTCCGTTTTCCAAATAGGTTTTCAGTTTTGCATTAGGAATTTTATAGCGCTGACCTGCCGTTGCAAAATCTATATTATTTGCTTCTACATCCAGATTTAAATCATTAACTGTAGACATTGCAATTTTTCCGACCACCTGCCCGCTCACAATCTGGTTTCCGGGTTTCCCTGTGAAATAATTCATATTTAAATAATTCACATTGGCATCTATGTTTGCAAAAATTCTTGAGGTACTGAAATCTATTAATCCTTTTACAGTGGCTTTAGCCTGTTCGTCATTAACCGTAATTAAACCGTTATATTTTTTATGATCCAACAGCCCGTCTAAATAAAGGTTGTTGATCTCCTTATTCATAATCTCAACACTCGAAATCTGAGATTTCGTGCTCAATTTCATTGTATTGACATCAAAACTCTGCCCGTTAAGATTAAATTTACCAGAAATCAAGCCTACAGATTTGTTTTTTGTAATCACAGAGGTATTCAGATCTTTAATTTCTGCATATCCTACATATTTTGGTAGTGAGGAGCTATAATCCGTTAATGAAAAGTTTGAAATTTTTGCCTGCCCTATTCCGGTCATCAGATTTCCTGAAGATATATACACCTGCTTCGGAGTTACTTTAGCAGTTCCGTTATATTTTAATCTTCCGAAATCATCTGCAAAGTTTTTCATCTTTTTAGAAATGAAGGTCGGCATCATTTTCTTAAGCTCTACATAAGTAAAATCGGTAGAAAGATCATTGGTTTCAATTAAGAAATTTCCTTTCAGCAATCGATGTGCTTTCAGTTTTTTGGTAGCAATGTTCACTTCAGGATTTCTGATTAAGAAATTCTTTAATGTAAACTCATTGAGAGGTCCTTCCATATCTCCGGAAAGATTGAACGGAATAAAATTATCCCAATTGGTCACAAAATAACTGATATCATATCCGCTAAGCTGACTTCCCTGATTGATATTCATTTCCCATTTTACTTTGTTAGTAAAATCGGCCCAAGAACCTTTATGAAGATTAAACTTAATATTCCCTTGCAATAATGAATGATCCGTATTGAAAGTCAAATCTTTAAGCAACAAAAAATCTTCTGTCATAGAAAATTCTGTAGAAAAGGTTTCTACAAAATGAGATTTGCCCCATCTTTTGGTAATAAATGTGAAGTTGTTAATCTGTGCCGAGATATTTGCCCCGTTCACTCTTACTTTTGGAGCTTTCAGATTAACATGAGTCGCGGTAAGCCATTTTCCAGGTTCACCCGGCGAATTTTGATTAATGATAGAAACTTTAGAATCCAAAATCTCTAATCGGGAATTGAGCTGAAAAGGAGGTTTATTAGGATCTCTTTTTTTCCCACTGTCAAATAATTTGGTAAATCGTATAAAGTTCGAAATACTATCGCCTTTATAAGTAATTACTTTTACATCGGCGTTTTTAAGAATAAGACCGTTAAAACTTAAAGAATTATTTTTACCAATATTGGTCGCTAATGAAAACCAGTCTGAGTTGGCAATAAATTCTTTAGCTTTTATAAATTCTAAGCCTTTATAATCTTTGATTTTTAACCCTTTAATCGTAACATCTCCAAAAAAGTCAACCTCAACACTTTCTGTAGACATATCGGCTTTAAAATCTCTGTTTACAATCTGTAAAGCTTGATCTGCAGCCCATCTTTTAGTAACCGGTAAATTAATTACCACAAAAGCAAGAACAACTACTCCAAGAACAAACCAAAAAAGAATCAGTAAAAGTTTCGCCCACCAGGAATAGCTTGTGACATCTTTAGCAGCCTGCTTTCCTATTTCCTGAGCAGCGTCTAAAGGGTGCTTTATAGCATCTGAGGCAAATTCAGAAGCTTCCTTTACGGTTTCCTGAACATTTTCCACAGTTTTCTGTACCTGATTTCCTAAGTTTTCAGCTACTGATTTTTTGTTCTCATTGTCGTTATTATTCTCTAACTTTGCCATTATTATGAGCGACTCTATAATTTTAGGTATCGAATCGTCTTGTGACGATACTTCAGCAGCTATTATCAAAGGAAATGCTATTCTTTCTAATATTGCCGCCAATCAGGCAATTCATAAAGAATATGGTGGTGTGGTTCCTGAATTGGCATCAAGAGCACATCAGCAAAACATTATTCCTGTTGTTGAAAAATCCTTACTCAAAGCAAATATACAACAAAATGCAATCTCTGCCATAGGCTTTACACGTGGTCCCGGACTTTTGGGTTCACTTCTTGTGGGTACCTCATTTGCTAAGTCATTAGCCATGAGTTTAGATGTTCCATTAATTGAAGTAAATCACCTTCAGGCACACATTTTAGCCCATTTTATTGAGGATGCAAATCCTATGCCGCCCAAATTTCCGTTTTTGTGTCTTACCGTAAGTGGGGGTCACACAATGATCGTCCTGGTAAAGGATTATTTTGATATGGAAATTATCGGAAAGACTATTGATGATGCTGCCGGTGAAGCTTTTGATAAAATCGGAAAAATATTTGACCTGGATTATCCGGCTGGTCCAATCATTGACAGATTAGCAAAAGAAGGAAATCCTGATGCATTTAAGTTTAATAAGCCTAAGTTAGAAAATTACGATTATTCTTTTAGCGGAATTAAAACTTCGGTATTGTATTTTATCCAAAAAGAGGTAAAAAAAGATCCTGATTTTATTAAAAACAACCTCAATGATCTTTGTGCCTCGGTACAAAAATGCATCATCGAAATCTTAATGAATAAACTGGAAAAAGCAGCGAAAGATTTAAACGTCAAAGAAGTTGCCATTGCAGGAGGAGTTTCTGCCAATTCAGCTTTAAGAAAAGTAATGCAGGACAATCATGAAAAATTAGGATGGAGTATTTATATCCCCAAATTTGAATATACGACCGATAATGCTGCAATGATTGCCATGGTTGCTCAACTGAAATTCGAAAAAGGAGAGTTTACGGATCTAAGAACCACAGCAACGTCTAAATACGATTTATAATGAAGATATTATTAGAAGAAAAAGTACTGGGAACCCATTCTAAAAAGAACTCAAAATATTATTGGGTTTTGGAAACCGTTACAGGAAAAAATGAAGCTGTTGCTGAAGCTGAAGAGGAAGATTATTTAATGGTGAGCTCAGAAACCGGATATATTCAAAATATAAAGGAAGAGGTTTTAGAAAAAATAAATTCAGAGAATGTTTTCAGCTTTGCCTATGAGCCGAAAGAAGGAGATTATTTATCCATCAAAAATAATTTAAGAAAAAACGAATATCTGAATATGATTTTCATGAATAATAGTTGGGTTGAGGAAATTTACATGTGTTCTTACAGAGACTGCGAAGGTGATATTTATACGACGATAAAAACAGGAGTTGCATTTTTAAGCGAAAATGAGATCTTTTTTTAAAAAATAATACCTTTTTTCTATGAAACTTTTTTTTGGAGAGATAAACAACGGAAAAGCAATCATCAACGATGAAGAACAACAACATATTGTAAAGGTTCTTCGCATGAAAAATGGTGAAGAAATTCATGTAACGGATGGAAACGGAAACCTTGCCTCAGGAACATTGAGTATTGAGGGAAAAAAAGCCAATATTGACGTTTCTGAAATAAAAAGAGATTTTCCTGATTTCAATCCAAAACTCCATATTGCGATTGCACCAACAAAAAACATTGACCGTATTGAGTTTTTTGTAGAAAAAGCCGTAGAAATGGGAATTTCAGAGATTACTATTCTACAGACAGAAAAAACGGAGCGTAAAAACATCAATATTGATAAGCTCAGAAAACAGGCTGTTGCTGCCTCAAAACAGAGTCTACGATTTCATTTCCCTATTATTAATGATTCTATAAAGATTTCGGATTTTCTAAAAAAGATCAATCCTGAAAATACATTTGTAGCGCATTGTCATGAAAATCTGAAGAGAATTCAACTTAAAGAAATTCCACACCTGGAACATATTACTTTTTTAATTGGTCCGGAAGGAGACTTTTCCGAAAAAGAGATTTCCTTTTTAGCAGAACATAAAATAAAAGCAGTTTCATTGGGTAGCCAAAGGCTGAGAACTGAAACGGCAGGACTTTTTGTAGCCGCCTGGAATTACAACAAAATGATCTAACTTTTCTCTTTAAATCTTTTTATAGGCATCGTCAATCCGATCTGAAGCATATTAATTGGAAAATTTTCTGCTTTTAATAATCTGAAATTATATCCTACAGTCAGTTTTCCACCACTACCGCCAAATCCTAAATAAGGCATTACTCGTGGAATTACTTTTTCAAAATTAGTCTGGAATTGCACTTCTGCACCCATTGAAAGGCCTGCGCTGGAACTCACTCCCACTTTAGGTGCCATAAAAAAACCATAGCGATTGTTAATGATAAAATCACTTCCTGCATAATAGGTTTTTGCAGCTCCATGATTGCCTCCATAATCAATTATTTTAGCAACCACCAGTTCTATAATATGCATTTGTGAAGCTCTGAAAGTCTCTGAGTTGTCTTTTGTATCACCTGCATAATGATACCCTACTAATATTGCGGGGGAAATGGTTGTTTTTAATCTTCTGTGAGACAAAGTATCAAATTTCACTTGCGAAAACAAGATCCCTGATGAAATAAAAAATAAGAGAAAAAATAATCTTGCCATTATATTTTTTTTAATTTCAACTATACCTATTAAAAACTCATATTATTATCTTTCAAATATTTTTCAAATATCTGATCTCCGCTTCTCATTGAATTGACTGCCCAACGAATTTTCATTCTCAATAATTTTTCTTCATTAAGTTTATAATCAATCCCTGACTTCATCAGCTTTTGTTTTAATTCATATAAACAAATTGAAGCCGCTACGGAAACGTTAAAACTTCTTGTAAAACCATACATCGGGATCGCCAAAGTTTCGTCTGCAAAATCTAAAATTTCCTGTGAAACGCCTTCCATTTCGGTTCCGAAAACCAATGCAATAGGTTCTGTAATTTCATATTCAGGTAAAAATTTAGCATTATTTTCTAACGATACTGCTACCATTTTGTACCCTCTTTCTTTAATCTTTTGGAAGGATTCCATATTTCGGGGAAGTTTTTCTACCTCAACCCAGGTATCTGCTCCTTTGGTCACTCTGAGATTTGGCTCAAAACTATACTCTTCCTGCAATGCCACCACTTTATGAAAAGCACAGGCTTCTGTAGAACGAACCACCGCCGCCGCATTTCTAAACTGATACACATCTTCAAGAACAGGCAGCACAAAATCTGAACTTTCGGGAGCAAAATGTTCAATTTTTCTTATTCTTTCTTCCGTTAAAAACTCTTTGAGATAATCGTATGTTTTTACTAAATCTTCCATGCATTTTCAAATCTTTGCAAATTAACGTAATTTTGAGGAATGAACCCGACAAAGGTCCAAATTCTTAATAAAAGTTACATGAAACGAAAAGTCCTGCTGATCTATACCGGTGGAACCATTGGTATGGAAAAAGATTATGAAACGGGAAGTCTCCGCGCTTTTGACTTCGGAAATATTTTTGAAAAAATGCCGGAAATGAAGCTGATGGAATGTGAAGTCTCGCTTCACCCTTTCACTGAACCGCTGGATTCATCAGATATGGGACCCAAGGAATGGAAAATGATTGCCCATTACATTCGTGAAAACTATGATCAATACGATGGTTTTCTAGTTCTTCACGGAACCGACACGATGTCTTATACAGCTTCCGCTCTGAGTTTTATGCTAAAAGGATTGAGAAAACCGGTTATTTTTACCGGCTCACAGCTTCCTATTGGTGATTTAAGAACCGATGCCAAAGAAAATCTTCTGACAGGTTTATATTATGCAAGTTTGTATGAAAATAATGAAGCGGTTGTTCAGGAAGTTGCCATCTATTTTGAATATAAATTGTTACGAGGAAACAGAACCTTAAAATACTCGGCTGAGTTTTTTGATGCTTATTCAAGTCCGAACTATCCTATTCTAGGACAATCGGGAGTCCATTTGAATATTATCAAAGATAATCTTTACCGATGTGATCCTGCCATAGAATTTCATGTGGATGAACATATTTCTGAGGATATTCTATTCTGGAGAATTTTTCCGGGAATGCATTTAAGTCATTTTAAAGAAATTCCCCGAATGAAAGTATTGATTTTACAGGTTTTTGGATCCGGAACTATTTTCAGCAATGAAAAAACACAGGAAACATTACAGGAACTTAGAAATAATAGGACAGAAATTGTGGTGGTAAGTCAATGTATTTCAGGAGGAATTTCCTTCGGAAAGTATGAAAACAGTAATGTTTTTTCAAGAATAGGAGCCATTAGTGGCAAAGACATGACTGCAGAAAGCGCGATTACAAAAGCCATGCATTTGATTAACAATCCTGCATACACAGGAAGTTTCGCCGAAAATTTCACAAAAAGTCTTTGTGGAGAAATTTCTGAGGAATCCCATTAATAATTTGCAGATTCAATAAATTACTCTATTTTTGCAATCTGAAAAAGAAAGGTGTCCGAGTGGTTGAAGGAGCTACCCTGGAAAGGTAGTATACGGGTAACTGTATCGAGGGTTCGAATCCCTTCCTTTCTGCACATTAAAAAAAAAGCCTGATCAAATGATCAGGCTTTTTCGTTTGAAAAATTTCAAACTACAATTTAGTATATGAATGTTTGGTATAAAAATCAATTACAGATCGTTAAAAATTGATTATTTATCTGTACTTTAAACTTAGCTTCAGATTTTAATTTTGAGTAAATCATATGTTCAAAAGCATGAACATCTTTTAATTTCTGATCAATGAATTCCGCTATTTGAACCACTGAAAAAATAAAATCTCTGTATACAGCAATATTTACAGTCTGTCCATCAACAGGAAGATAGGCTTTCAAAAAAGGAAGCGTTTGCTGATGTTGATTATAATTCACGCAATATCCTGCTCCTTCTCTTGAAGAAATGATTTGATAATTGTTGATAAAATCAAGAACATTTTGTCTATTTTTGTTATTGTGCATCAAAAAATGTCTGTTAATTCTGTCCAAAATATACTGTGCATATTCCATCATGGTAATGGTTTTCCACTCAAATTCGTGGTTCATTCTTTTTAAAGATCGACCAGGTTTCTCATTCTCACACCCTATACAGAAAGACAACCCGATCATTTCCTGATACGGAAAAAAACAATTTTTAATCTGAATCGTTGCATCAGCCTGAAGCCTGTCATTGGCAAAACTATAATACAGGAAAGGACTATATAGATTGGCAAGAAATTGCAGATAATCCACTTCATTGGTATTGCTATATTTCTCAAACCATTTTTCTAAATGATCATAATAACGGCTTTCAAATTCATTAAAAGTTAAATATAATGGCAGTTCCATAGCTTTGTAATTTTGATACTCCAAAACTATTCCGCTAATGCGACAAAACTTGACGTGTTATTTTTAACCGTAAAAAAAAAATCAAAAAAAAGAGACCGTCAATACGACGGCCTCCCAAATAAAACATTAAGGATTTACAATTACTTCCAGCCTCCGCCTAAGCTCTTATAAATATCCACAACTGTACTCAGCTGTTTTTGTTTTGCTTCCACCAGTTCCATTTTTGCATCCAAAGCATCTCTCTGGTTCAGAAGAACTTCCAGATAGTCTGCTCTTGAATTCTTAAATAACTGATTAGCAATATCTATTGATTTCTCCAAAGCCTGTGTTTCTTCAGACTTCAGTTTGTAATACTGATCAATATTTTTCACTTTAGACATCAGATTTGCCACGTCTAAGTAAGCATTCAGAATTGTTTTATCATATTCATACAAAGCCTGAATTTGTCTTGCATCTGCAGTCTGGAAATTAGCTTTAATAGCACTTTTATTAATCAGCGGTCCTGCTAATTCACCTGCTAAATTATAAGCAATAGATTCCGGCATTTTCACCAGATAAGAAGGCTTAAATGCTTCTAATCCTAATGTTGCAGAGATTTCCAATGAAGGATAAAACTCTTTTCTTGCCGCTTCTACATCTAATTTTGATGATTTTAATTCTAATTCTGCCTGCTTGATATCAGGACGATTCGCCAACAATTGGGAAGGAATTCCTGTATATACCGTTTGCGCGATGGTCGTCATAAAATCTTCTTTTGTTCTTACAATCGGCTGTGGATAACGACCGCAAAGCGCATTGATTTGATTCTCCTTTTCGGTAATTTCCTGACGGATGGTATATTCTGTCGCTTTAGATTTTGCTAATTCCGCTTCAAATTTTTTCACTGCCAATTCAGTTGTCGCTGCAGCTTCTTTCTGAATTTTTGAGATTTCCAACGCTTTTTGCTGAAGCTTGATATACTGCTGAATAATATCCAATTGATTATCCAATGCCAGCAATTCATAATAGTTATCAGCAACTTCTTCAATTAAATTTGAAAGAACAAAATTCTTTCCTTCAACTGTTGAAAGGTAATGTGCAACTGCCGCTTCTTTTTCCGTTCTCAGTTTTTTCCAGATATCGATTTCCCAGTTGGCCATTAAGCCGCCTTCAAAATTTCCAAGCGGATCCGGCATTTCTTTACCGGGTTCTATTTCTGTGGTTGCATCCCCTGCTCCTTCACTTGTATAGCGTCCTGCTTTTTTCAAGCCAGCTCCAATTCCTGCAGAAACAGTCGGGGTTAACTTTCCTTTTTTTGCTAAGACTCCACTTTTTGCAATTTCAATCTCCTGTAAAGTGATCATTAATTCCTGATTATTCTTTAAAGAAGTCTCAATTAATGCGACTAAGTTAGGATCAGTGAAAAATTGTCTCCAAGGGGTTGTTCCACTATTATTATTGGCGTCTCCTTGCTCTTCCTGATTAAAGTTTTGAGGCACATTTTCTTTTACCTCGTCCTTTATCACGGTCGCCATTGGCGCCTTACAACTTGCTAAAACAAGCGATAAGGCGATGGCTGCTATATATTTATTATAAATCTTCATGTTTGTCATCGTGTTGATACGGTTCTGTTTGTTCTGTTAAAGGATTTTCTTCTTCATATCTTGCCAGTCTCGACTTATCCGCAATTGTTCCGAAAATATAGTACAATCCAGGAATAATCATTAATCCGAAAATAGTTCCGATTAACATTCCCCCTGCTGCTGCTGTACCAATGGTTCGGTTACCTATCGCTCCAGGCCCGGTCGCCATTACCAATGGAATCAAACCTGCAATAAATGCAAATGAGGTCATCAAAATCGGACGGAAACGGATTGCCGCTCCTTCAATGGCTGCCTTTGCCACAGGAATTCCTTCCTCTGCTTTTTTCTGAACGGCAAATTCTACGATCAATACGGCATTTTTACCTAATAAACCGATCAACATCACCATTGCCACCTGAGCATAGATGTTGTTTTCCAATCCTAACAATTTTAAACATACAAATGCTCCGAAAATACCCGTTGGCAACGATAAAATTACTGGTAGCGGAAGGATGAAACTTTCATACTGAGCCGCAAGAATTAAATAAACGAATCCTAAACAGACTAAGAAAATAAATACCGCTTCATTTCCACGACTTACTTCATCTTTAGAAATCCCTGCCCAGTCAATACCAAAGCCTCTCGGCAATGTTTTGTCTGCCACTTCTTTTATCGCCGCAATAGCCTGCCCTGAACTGTAACCCGGTGCAGGAGTTCCACTTACCTCCGCAGAATTGTACATATTATGTCTTGTAATCTCCGATAAACCATATACTTTTTCCAAATGCATGAAGTCTGAATACGGAACCATCTGATCTTTATCGTTTTTAACATACAGTTTCAATAAATCCGTCGGCAATGCACGATATTGCGGTCCCGCTTGAACAATTACTTTGTAAGGTCTGTCGAAACGGATGAAGCTCGTTTCATAGTTGGAACCAATCAACGTAGATAAATTGTCCATTGCTTTTTCAATCGTTACTCCTTTTTGTTCCGCTAGATCATTATCTACTCTTAACATATATTGAGGGAAACTGGCAGAATAGAAGGTAAATGCAGATCCTAATTCAGGACGTTTTTTCAATTCTTTCACAAAATCATTACTTACCTGCTCCATTTTATGATAATCTCCACTTCCTGCCTTATCCAGCAAACGAAGTTCGAAACCTCCTGCAGCACCATACCCCGGAATTGATGGCGGTTGGAAGAATTCTATATTGGCACCCGGAATATTTTTAGCTTTTTCTTCAAGCTTTTCAATAATTTCTGCGGCAGATTCTTTACGGTCTTCCCAGCTTTTCAGGTTAATCAAACAAGTACCCGAGTTGGAACCTGTACCTTCCGTCAAAATTTCATAACCTGCCAACGAAGAAACAGACTGTACTCCATCAATATCTTCCGATTCTCTCAATAGTTCTTTAGCAATCTGATTGGTTCTTTCTAATGTGGAACCTGGAGGAGTCTGAATAATCGCATAAATCATTCCCTGATCTTCCGCAGGAATAAATCCTGAAGGAAGCGAGTTGCTTAAAAAGAATGTTCCCGCACAGAAAGCTAATAGTAACGGTAATGTAAATGCTTTTTTAGTAACCGTTTTATTAAGCATCTTTTCATACTTTCCTGCTCCTTTTGTAAATAAATTATTGAATTTATCTAAGAAAATAGTAATCGGACCTCTTTTTTTAGCCTTTCCATGATTATTTTTCAGGATTAAAGCACATAAAGCCGGAGTCAAGGTTAAAGCGACTACCCCTGAAAGGATAATTGCAGAAGCCATGGTAATGGAGAACTGACGATAGAAAACCCCAACCGGACCAGACATAAACGCAATCGGAATAAACACCGATGCCATTACCAAAGTAATTGCGATAATTGCTCCACTGATTTCATGCATTGCTTCTTCTGTGGCTTTCAATGGTGACAGGTGTTTTTCCTCCATCTTGGCGTGAACGGCTTCAATAACCACAATCGCATCATCTACCACAACCCCGATTGCCATTACAAGGGCAAAGAGTGAGATCATGTTTAATGTAATTCCAAAAGCGGACATTACTGCAAAGGTACCGATCAATGAAACCGGAACCGCTATTGCAGGAATCAATGTCGAGCGCCAATCTCCCAGGAAAAGGAATACTACAATTGCCACCAAAATAAAGGCCTCAAATAGGGTATGAATCACTTTTTCCATCGAAGCATCCAAAAATTTGGATACGTCATAACTAATGTCATAATGCATTCCTTTTGGGAACGTTGTTTTCTGAAGTTCAGCCATCAAAGTTTTTACGTTTTTGATAACATCACTTGCATTGGAACCATATGATTGTTTTACAGTGATTGCAGCAGAAGGTTTACCATTCAGTGTAGAGTAAATATCATACATTGAAGAACCGAATTCTACATCTGCAACATCTTTTAATCTGATGAATTCTCCGTTTGATTTTGCTTTAAGAATGATATTTCCATAGTCTTTTTCATTATTGAAACGACCTGGATATTTCAAGATATATTCAAATGACTGAGATCTTTTTCCGGAACTCTCCCCTGTTTTTCCAGGAGATGCTTCTAAACTCTGTGCATTCAAAGCTTCCATTACTTCATCTGCTGAAATACTGTAAGCCGTTAATCTATCCGGTTTTAACCAGATACGCATTGCGTATTCTCTTGTTCCCAGGATATCTGCAAAACCAACTCCGCTTACTCTTCGTAATTCGGACATTACGTTGATATCCGCATAGTTGAAAAGGAATTTCTGGTCAGCTTTCGGATCATCACTATACAAGTTAATATACATCAACATGTTCGGTTCTTCACGGGTAATTTTCACCCCTTCACGAACTACCAAAGGAGGAAGTTTATTCACAACGGAAGAAACACGGTTTTGAACGTTTACTGCTGCTACGTTCGGATCGGTTCCCAGGTCAAAAACCACCTGAATAGATGCTTCCCCGTCGTTTCCGGCATCGGAAGTCATATATTTCATTCCGGGAACACCATTTAACCCTCTTTCTAATGGAATAACCACGGATTTAATCAACAATTCGTTGTTGGCTCCCGGATATTCTGCGGTAATATTAACTTTTGGTGGTGAAATGGAAGGAAATTGCGTAACCGGTAATTTTACCAGGGACAAAATTCCCATAAATACGATAATCAAAGAGATTACGATAGACAGAACGGGTCTGCGAATGAATTTCTTAAACATACTACTTCATTTATAGAGCCTTACTCTGCTTTTAATTTCAATGATTGAAGAACTTTTTTCGGATCCTGAACTTTTATCTGAACTTTTTGGTCATCTTTTACTTTCTGAACTCCTTCCAACAAGATATTTTCTCCTTTTGAAAGCCCGGAAGCCACCACATATAAGTCCGGAAGCTCGTAAGCGACCTTAATGTTTTTAGATCTTGCCACTCCATCTTTGCCTACTACAAAAACATATTTCTGATCCTGAATTTCATACGTCGCTTTCTGAGGAATGATTAAAGCATTTTTAATCAGTAAAGTCATTCTTACTTTTCCTGTTTCTCCGTTTCTTAATAGTTTATTCGGATTCGGGAATTTAGCTCTGAAGGCAATATTTCCTGTTTCATTGTCAAATTCTCCTTCAATGGTCTGAACTTCTCCTTTTTGCGGAAAAACTTCTCCGTTTGCCATTACCAATGCTACCTGATTACTTCCTCTGGTTGCAGCATGGGTCTGATATGATAAATATTCCGGCTCTGAAACGTTGAAGTACGTATAGACATCATTGTTATCAGACAAAGACGTCAGCAAATCCCCTTCATCGATCAAACTTCCCAATTTCAAAGGAATTCTGTTGATAATTCCTGAAAAAGGAGCTTTAATGTCTGTAAACGACAAGTGAATCTGAGCCAGTTTAGCTTCTGCATTGGCTGCATCCAACTTAGCTTTAGCCATTGCTCTTTCGTTTTTGGAAACAATGTTGTTGTTAGCCAATGTACTTGCGTTTTTCAATTCAATAGTAGCTTGAGCCACTTCTGCCTGAGCTTTTAAGAGTTCTGCCTGATACAATTTAGGCATGATTCGGAATAATGTTTGTCCCTGATGAACAAACTGACCTTCGTCTACATAAATTTTCTCAAGGAAACCTTTTTCCTGTGCACGAACTTCAATGTTCTTTACAGACTGGATCTGAGCTACATACTCTTTATCAATCACCGTATCCATCACTACTGGAGAGGTAACCGGATAAATCGTAGTTTCTTCTTTTTCTTCTTTTTTCTTGTTACAACCTGTGAACAATAAAAGACTGCTTAGCGCAATGCTTGCGACAACTCTTTTGATCATAATTCTAGAGTTTATATAAATCGTTAATGTTTTAAAATGAAAATTTGGCAATAAGAATTATTACGATGTGATGATTACCAACAAACACAACGCAGAAGGTTTCCCATCCAATATGTGGACAGAAAATCAATCGGAAAAAATGAAATTTAAATTCTGATAGAGCGTATCAGAATGAATCTTTTAACTGTAGAAAATTCGGATAAAAAGCCGTGAATAGTCGGCTTTAATTTTTTAAAACTTTTTAAACCAAAAATATAAACCAATGTGAAAACACTGGCAAAAACAACCATCGCCTGAAAAGTATCAGACAACTGAAAATCATCTTCTGTAAGCTCTAATGAATAAGCATTGCTTGTATCATCAGGAGCCTGCTGGACAGAAATTTTCTCGTAGGTTTGGTTTAAACGGTTTGCTCTTTTGGGTAAATTATGAGAGGTATGAGTATTATAGTCATTTTTTAACGTTTTGACATTCATCTTGCTTTCTACTACGAATAGCAGAAAAAGACTCGTCAAAAAATATACTATATAATTTCTCATAATTTGAAGGCACAAATGTAAGTCTTAGTTCGGTTACATTCTAAATCAATTTTATGATAAATGACATACATTAACAATATTTAACTCACCTTTAAATATGCTGAATAATCATTAATACTTTGTAAATGTTTAAAATCATTACAAGAAGATAATTTATTTCATTTTGGTTTTCAACAATTTATATTCCTTATTATTGATTTTTTCTTCAAAAATTTCATAAATTACAGTAAAATCGTGATGTTATAAGGCAATTTTTACATGAAACATTTAATCATTTTTAAAATCACTTTATAATTTATATTAATTTAACAGTTTTTATCTAAAAAAACAATAACTTTACCATACAAATCACACCAATGAAACACACCAAAACAAATTATTATGAAAAAAAAGGTTCTATTTCTAACACTCTGTATTTCCGGACTTACTATAACAGCATGTAAACATTCTACCAAAGAAAATGAAGTTGTAGCCACGCAGTCTCCTACTGAAATTGTAAATGACAGTATTACAAAAGCAACTTTTGTAGACGATTTCGGGGATCAAATGGAAGTTGTGCTCAATCATACTCAAAAGACAGCTAAAGTTTTTCTTGATGGTAAAACATATGACATTAAAAAAGATGATGAGTTACCGGAATATACTGCTGCTAATGAAGAATACCAATACTCTAACATCCGTGGAAATATCACCTTCCTGAAAAAAGATGCAGATATGGTTTTGTTTCATTCTAAACAAAGTAAAAAAGAAAACGATCCCACAAAAATGGCTTCTTATTAAATAACACCAAACTATATTAATTTAAACTTTATTATTATGAAAAATCTACACCACTACATTACCGTTTTTATCTTATCAATATTTCTTTTTTCTTGTAACAGCGCCAAACAATCATCATCAAAAGATATTACAGGAAAAACATGGAAACTTACGGAACTCAACGGTAAGCCTATTCAACTTAAAAACCCTAAAAGCAATCCTTATTTTAAGCTCAACATGAGTGATATGAGATATGAAGGACACGCCGGATGCAATGGTGTGGGAGGAACTTTTGAGATAAAGCCGGAAATGATGCGTATAAAATTCAACCAGGGAATGTCTACCATGATGGCTTGCGATGATCTGGAAACAGAACATGCATTTACAAAAGCTTTATTAGCTGCTGATAATTATTCTGTAAATGGTAATACGCTTACTCTAAATAAAGCCAGAATGGCTCCTTTGGCAAAATTTGTTCTTAGCAATTAAACACAATTTACCATATATCAAAAAATATCGAGGCTTTAAGAGCCTCGATATTTTTTTTAATTTATAAATCTTTCCATATTTACTTCAGCAGGCAATGGAGAGCCATTTTCCGCGAAATCATATAGTACTTTAGAAAAATAGCATCCGTTCAGTATTCCTCTTGCTCCTAAACCGTTAAATACAAACATATTTGAATGTTCGGTATGTGCTCCAATAATCGGTCTTCTGTCTTTGACAGTAGGACGAAATCCAAAATTGACTTCTTTTATTTCAAAATCATACGGATAAAATGCAGACAAACCATCTACCAATTGTTCTACAGCAGAATCGTCTACATGGCTGTGAAGTTGCTCCCGATCATATGTTCCTCCATAAAAATATAAATCGTTGCCTACTGGGAATAAAAAATGTTTCTTTTTAATGGTTATATTTTCTGGTAAAGGTTCTGATAATTTTACTTTGATATGATGTCCTTTATTGGCATTCACAAGTATGTCTGAAAAAAAAGGATTTTCTTTCACTCCCATTCCTTCACAAAAAATAATTTTTCCAAATTGAATATCGTTATAAGTAGAATCTTCAACATTAATTTTAGTATAATCGAACTTTTCTTTGATTAATTTTGATCCGTTTTCAAGAAAATCAAATAGACCCATAAAAAATCCATTAACATCCAGTCTGGCAGATTGATTTACCTTTCCTGTCTTAAAATCGTTTTTTACTACTTCTACGTGATCAAAATTTTTGTCTAAAAAGTTAATAAGCTCACTATTCTCAGATTTCTTCAGCCAAAGCTTCTGTTCATTTTCATCATGGAAAATTCTATGAATAGGAGCATCTATTAAATAATTTTTCCCTGTATAGTTTTCAATTTCTTGTAACGAATCTTTTAGAAAATTTATCTGCTCCTGAGCTTTCCAAAAAGTAGTAAACTTCTTTAAAACCACAGGATTTATAATTCCGGCGGAAACCTGTGAAGCACTTTTTCTGCCTTCAGAAAACATGACAAAGGACTTATTATTTTTAATCAGCTGATGCGCAAAAAAAACACCGGCATATCCGTCTCCTACAATTATATAATCTACTTTTTCCATACAAAAATCTTCATTTAATTAAGGTAATATGAATCGCCTATATCATTAATTCCTTATCATTATAGGATTCTATCATAAAAAAACCTGAGTAAAAATACTCAGGTTTTGTATATGAATCAAATGAAATATTAATAATTCCACAATTCGTTTTCCATTTCAAGAATCTGTGCTTTGATTCTATCACTTTCTTCAAGTTGTTCTTCAGCATTTCTAGGAACATAATCTTTGATATTCCCGTCTCCTAAACCGCTTGATGACTTATAGATCACAGAAGAGAATCTTCTTGCATTGATTACATCATCGAAAGATAAATCAGCTGCTGAATTCTTTTTGTTGAAAACATAATTGTTAGCTAAAATATCTCTTGCTTTTGGATAGTATACCCAGAATAAATCAATTAATTCATCCTTACCAGCAATTGCTTTTCCTTCAGCATCATAAACTCCTTGAACAGCAGGATCTGGTCCCATTGCCGCAATACCAAGAGGTCTGTATTTCATTTGACCATCTCTTTTGTCGATGAACCACATTCCCATAATTTTCAACATTTTAACTTTATCAGTTGTTGTTTGAAAATAATCGGTATATTCTTTCTTTTCCTGCTCTGTCAATTGTCTTCCTGACTGCAAAATATCAATTGCAGCATCATTTAAAACAACTTTTTCAAGTCTTTTCTTAATCCCTTCTGGAGAAAGTTTTGTAGTAAAATCTTCATCATCATATACTTCTTCTATTTGACCGCTTAATGCTGCATCCAATAAAATTTGGTATAGAGATCTTGTATTTTTAGACAAAAGGCTATTTGGATTGTCATAGTAGAATGGCTGATTAATCTTATCATTCAAATCTATAATTTCCCAAACAAACATACCTTTTAAGATGTCTTTGTCTTCTACAAATCCGTATTCTAGTGGTTTTACTTTATTACTAATAACAGTATCTCCCACTTTTCTCATATTTTCAGCTCTCATTTGTCTGAATTCTTCTGGAGAAGAAGCATTTAGAATCGTTTGGGATAATGCAAACCCAGAAACCAATACTAAAAGACTGCTAATATATTTTTTCATAATAATTGCTATTTAAAATTATGGAACATGTATAATAATTGGAGTAATTCTCTTAATAGGTCCTTCCAATCCTTGAGCTGTCGCCTTTATTTCAATAATTGATACATCATCACCTGATCTTACATTTTTCAATAGACCAGCTGCATCTTGTAATGAATTTCCTTTCACAAGCATTGCTGCTCTTCCCGGAACTCTAACCATAAATTCAGTTACAGTAAACGTTACAGGGAAATCAAAGTCAGGAATCGCAGCCTGAACTGTTTGATTCTGAATCGATTGAGCCGGCATTGTTAATACATTCTGTCCTCTCATCTGTCCTTGCGGCGGTGGTACATTTTTAATTCTGTACTCAAATACCTGAGAAACAGCTTTACCGTTAGGCTCTCTACCAGACAATGTTAATTTAACAACATTTCCAGCTTGTGGCTTCACAATCCATTTACCTGGTCCTGTACTTCTAACTAAAGCTCCTGGAGCAGATAATGTAAGTTTAGAATTATCAGCACCTAAGATAGATCCAGATACTGGGTTTTCTAATCCTCTATACATTACATTCATCTTATCAGCAGAAAGTAATAATCCTTTTTCAAGTTTTACTTCTTGCGGACCAGCAATTACGTTATAAGTATGAGTCCATGTGAAAGGTTGAGCTTTACCTGTAGCATCAGTAAGTGTAATAACACCTCCAATTTTGTGTTCACCCAATCCTCCTGTGTTTAAAGAAAGGAATCCTTTACCGTTTTCCTGTCTACCAACTCCACTAATACTAATTTTGTTACTGTTAGAATAGTTACCTAACATTACAACTGCTTCAGCTTTATTACCTGCAACGATATCTGTAGGAGCAGAAACAATAGCTTCGTAGCTTGTAAACTTGATACTAGCATCTACTTTCTCTTGTAGCATTAACGCCAATGCATCTGATTGTACGTTTCTTGCATCATTCTGGATAATTCCTAAATTAGAAATCGCTGCAATAAGTGGCTGGTGATAGAATTTATTCTGAAACCAAGTCTTACCGTTCGGAGATTTTCCTTGAGGATATTCAGCAATTAAAGAAGCATTTGCTCTTTCTACTAACTTTGCCAATTGCGGATTTCCACCAAATGTAGCGTTGATATACTTTCTTACATCATCGATTTTTGCTTTTAATGCCAAAGCATTTTTTGATGGACTGTTTTCGTCTCCTCCGTTGAAGAAGTATTCAGTAGTCGCTTCATTATTATTTAATGCTGAGAAGTTTTCACTTACATCCATATCTTTCCCCGCTTCATCTTTATCGTGGAATTCTGAATGTTTTTTAAGTGTAGTTTTTACCTCTTCTGCAGCTGAAACTAACCCATCAATTTTATCTCTCAATACTTTATACTGTTCCCATGGTTGTGCATAAGTATCTGGAACTTGCTGAGCTTTAGCTTCAAGCGTTTTTTCAAAAATATCTTTATTCTTTTGCTCCGTTAAGTTACGGGTTTGGTTAAGAGATATTGTAGAGTCGTAAAACGACCTAATAATTTCAACATCAATATTTAGGGCCATCATCGCGATGAACACCAAATACATAAGGTTGATCATCTTCTGACGTGGAGTCTGTTTTCCTTTTGCCATTCTCTTTTCTTTTGTTTGATTAAATAATTAAAATTTAGAAATGGTTAAGAAATTAAGACTTCATCGCAGTTAACATACCGCCATAAACTCTATTTAAATTATTTAAATTAGACGTTAAGCCTTGTAACTCTTGGTTGAATTTTTCTGATTGTTCAGCAGATTTTTGCATATCTGCAACATATTTGTTTGCAAATTCTGATTGTCTTTTACCGCTTTCCAATTGCATAGCGTATAAAGCATTCATACTTTCCATGTGCTCAGCAGCTTTGTTCAACTGATCATTATATTTGTGAGTAGAAGCAGATACGTCTACTGTTTGGTTGATCTGGTCTACAGAGCTAGAAAATTTATCGATTCCTGTTCTTAATCTATCAAATAACTGAACGTCAAGTTTTGCATCCTGTAACATTTTGTCAAGTTTACCAGAAAGAGAGTTCTCTAATTCTGCTAAGTGGTTGTTATTATTTCTAGTAGAAACATTAGAATGTAATGGGTTAGGGTTTGCATGTTTATCTAATAATTCAGGATAAACATTTTCCCAAGCATAAGACTCTTCATTTTTCGGAGGGTCAAAGGCAAAAATGATGAAGATAATAGCTTCAGTAATAAGTCCTACTGTAAGAGCAATATTACCATTAATAGGTCCCAGTGTAATGTGAGTAATTTTAAGCCAAGCTCCAAGAATTACAATTGCAGCACCGAATGAATAGAAGAAATTCATCCAAGCATCTTTAGTCTTAAACATATAAGTTAGTTTTTTTTAATGTTAGTGTAAAATTAGTTTTATTGGTTATCTGTTTATTTTTCTTGGTTTTACAGCAGCTTCAGGGATATCCTGTACTGTTCTAAATCCAATATAACTTCTTGCAGAATCTTTTCTTTCCCAATCTCTCATACCAGTCATCAACATATACCCAACATCTTTCCAAGAACCTCCTCTTACAGATTTTCTAGAGTCTGATTTATCTTTAGTAGATGGGTTAAGCGTAGAAGTAAATACTGCAGATGAATTATTATATCCAGACTCCGTCCATTCAGCAACGTTTCCAGCCATGTCATATAAACCGAATCCGTTCTTTCTAAATTTCTTTACTGGAGCAGTATAAGTATAAGTACCTTTTTTATCGTCCTCCATATAGTTACCTCTTTTTGGCTTAAAGTTTGCTAGATAACAACCTCTATCATCCATTAAGTAAGGTCCTCCCCAAGGATAAGTAGCATTTTGCTTTCCTCCTTTTGCAGCATATTCCCATTCAGTCTCGTTAGGTAGACGGAATTTCAAAGGTCTTTGTTTTCTTCTTTTTAAACTTTCATTGTAATCAGATTTTAATTTAGATCTAAAATTACAATAAGCTCTTGCCTGATCCCAAGTTACCCCAACTACAGGATAGTCTTTGTAAGCTTTGTGCCAGAAATATTGTTCAAATAATGGCTCATTATAAGTAAAGTGAAAGTCTTTTACCCAAACCGTAGTATCCGGATATACAGCAATACTTTCTTTTTTCAAATAATTTGCTCCTCTTTCATTATCAGCAATAGCAGCATCCATGTCTCCCCACTGATAGTTGTATTTTAATTTACTTACATCTAGAATTCTCTCGCTTCCAACTCTAGAAGAAGCCGGAAGATACATTGATTCTAAAACCTCTGCATATTCTACATCCGGATATTTTGAAGTATTCCAGTTCAATGGAATTTTCCAATCTAATTTCTTACTTGCATCGTAGCTTCCTTCATCTCCGCCACCTTGGCCTTCTAAATATTCTTGATATGGTGTTAAATTATCTTCTTTTTTAGCAAGGTAAGCATAGTCTCCAATACTAGCTCCTTTTCCTTTGCCATCTCCGCCTTCACCTGCTGCTTCTGCAAGCAATGTTCTGGCAATAGAGTCTCTCACGTAATTGATAAACAGTCTGTATTCCGCATTCGTAGTTTCAGCTTCGTCCATGAAGAAAGAAGAAACCGTTGATGTTTTCAACGCTGATTTTTCCGGAGAGTTTGTTGGGTCCTGATCTGCCATACCCGCTATAAACGAGCCTGCAGGAATCGCAACCATACCATATGGTCTTTCCGCAACAAATGATTTTGCTTTTTCTCTTGGTATCAATTCTCCTTTCGTTCCTGGTTTCCCTACAGAAGAAGTACCACCACCTGAACAAGATACCGACGCTACTGACGCAGACAATAATAAAAGAAATATCCTTTTCATGTTAATTTTTATAATTAAGCCGTAAATATATAATTTTTTTAAGAAACTTTTAAGATTTTTTTTGAAATAACGGAAGAAATCTAAATTTATTTTATTTACACCAATTTTTTATTCCACAGTTACAGATTTTGCAAGGTTTCTTGGCTGGTCCACATTTGCTCCTCTATACACTGCAATATAGTACGCCAATAACTGTAATGGCACTGATGCAACAATTGGTGAGAAACATTCAGAAGTCTCAGGAATTTCGATAACATAATCTGCCATCGCACTTACTTGAGTATCTCCTTTATTAACAACCGCAATAACTTTTCCTTTTCTCGCTTTAATTTCCTGAACATTACTTACAATCTTATCATAATGCCCTTTTTTCGGAGCAATGATAACAATTGGCATATTTTCATCAATTAAAGCAATAGGACCATGCTTCATTTCTGCAGCCGGATATCCTTCTGCATGAATATAGGAAATTTCCTTTAATTTCAGAGCCCCTTCCAATGCTGCCGGATAATTATATCCTCTTCCTAAATATAGGAAGTTGGTAGTATTTACAAAATCTTTTGCAATATTTTGAACCAATTCGTGTGTTGAACTTAGAACATCTTCAATTCTTTTAGGAATAGCATCTAATTCAGCAATTAAGCTCATAAAATCCGCATTCCCTAGGTTTCCGTTATGTTTACCTAATTTAAATGCAATTAAAGTAAGGATTGTCAACTGTGCAGTAAAAGCTTTCGTTGAAGCTACTCCAATTTCAGGACCTGCATGCGTGTATGAACCTGCATCTGTAATTCTTGCAATTGAAGAATCCACAACATTACAAATACCATATATAAATGCTCCTTTTTCTTTAGCTAATTTTAATGCAGCCATTGTATCGGCAGTCTCTCCTGATTGAGAAATTGCAATCACCACATCTTTATCCGTAATGATTGGGTTTCTGTATCTGAATTCTGAAGCATATTCTACTTCAACCGGAATTCTCGCATATTCTTCAATTAAATACTCACCGATAAGACCTGCGTGCCAAGAGGTTCCACAAGCAATGATGATAATTCTGTTCGCATTTTTGAATCTTTCAATATGATCCCAGATTCCAGCCATTTTGATAACCCCTTCATCTACAAGAAGTCTACCTCTCATGGTATCGTGTATAGATTTTGGCTGCTCGAAAATTTCTTTTAACATAAAATGTTCGTAACCTCCTTTTTCAATCTGCTCAAGACTCAATTTAAGTTCTTGAATTTCAGGTTCTATTTTAGAATTATCATTAATAGTTCTGATATCTACTCCATTTTCTAAAGAAATTGTAGCCATATGACCTTCTTCAAGATATATTGCTTCTTTCGTAAATTCTACAAAAGGAGAGGCATCAGAAGCAATAAAATATTCTTTTTCACCAATACCAATTGCTAAAGGAGATCCTAATCTTCCTACAACCAGTACTCCTGGAAAATCTTCATGCATTACTGTGATAGCATACGCACCATATACTTCATTAAGGGCATATCTTACCGCAGTAGGAAAATCCATTTCGGAATTTAGATCCATAAAATACTGGATAAGATTCACCAAAACCTCAGTATCAGTCTCAGATTTGAAAGTAAATCCTTTTTCCGTCAACATTGTTTTAATAGTATCATAGTTCTCTATAATACCATTGTGAACAAGCGCAATTTTATTATTATTAGAAAGGTGTGGGTGAGAGTTTCTATCGCTAGGAACTCCATGTGTAGCCCAACGAGTATGTCCCATACCAATTTTAGCAGTACCCTTCAGTCCTTCAGAAATCTTTACTAAGTCATCTACTTTCCCTTTCGTTTTTTCAACTTCAAATTTGCTATTTCCATCTTCTAAAACAATCCCTGCACTATCATACCCTCTATATTCCAATCTTCTAAGACCATTGATAACAATATCATACGCATCTTGAAATCCTGTATACCCTACTATTCCGCACATAATTTATCTCGTGTTTTTTATTTGTATTTTATTTTTTACTGTGAACAACTAAAAGCTGTATTTTGTTTTGACTAGATGAATCATTTCCTACAAATACAAGTCTGTTTGTATCATATGATCTAGAAGTATACTGAAATCCTGCTAAACCTGTTCCAGCTGAATTATTTAAGAAAGCTGCCATATCAATTCTAAAATATTTGGTAGAATTATCCGCTCCCTTCTCTACTAAATCTTTTACGGATTTAGTAACAATAAATTCATAATACGCCGAGTTTTTATCAAGATTATAATATTTAAAAAGAGTATATCCTGGAACGCCAACTAAACTAAATATATCATCCGTAAAATTAGTTTTAGTTTTAGTACCATCCTTATATTTTTGCAAGAAAGTGAGCTCCGTTGGCTTAGCATAGTTATTATTCCATGCTGGATCTGCATATATTCTTATTTTAGCACTAATAATTGCTGATTTCTTATCATTATACAATTTCTTAAGCTTATCTATCTCCCCATCAGGGATTTTAATCCCGATCGAAGGACCTCCCATTCCCTGTAAGAATAGTTTTTTGTCTCCTTGCGACGGATTTCCAATTGTACTGTTAGCCCAAGCAGAATTGGTTCTATTATACTCATATTGACCAATATGTGCGTTAGAAGATCCTAGATCAAATGAATAAGTTTTTTGAGGTCTTGTTGTTGTACTCCCATCTACCTTATCATATTTATAATACATGATAAGCTCCATTGTATTTGGAGAGAATTGGAATAGGTAACCATCCGATTCGTCAACCGCTATTCTAAGACCTTTAATATGTCTTATAAAATTAGAAGCATCCTGAAGTTCCGGTTTATCCTGCTTTGCAATAATTTTATCCTGGAAGAAATCTTTGTTAAGCTTAATTCTAATCCCAGGTGTAGCCGTTGTAAACAATGAACTTCCATCAGAATCTTTAGTAATTGCTATAGAATTTATATCTCCTTTAAATTCTTTTGCCCCTAAGGCCGTTGGGTCATATGCGAAGGTCTGATTAGATTTTACCGTATCCGAAACTGATTTTAGGAAATCCGTTACTTCAAAAACTTTAATATTAAATGTAGTTTTACCATTTATTTTAGCTTTCCCGAATTTTCGCACAGGGTAAGTATTTACCACTTTTTTAGCATCTACATTACCATCAACACCGGCAAAGACATAACTTTCGTCTGTAGTTGTAGTAACCGAATCACTTGCATAAGTTGGTTTCATTACTAAAACTACAGAATCTACAGTTGCATTTTTTCCAAAATCAGGATCATATGTTGATAATCTCAGCTGTGTAAGATAAGAAGCTTTCTGTCTTCCAAACTGATCTTCCGAAAAAGCTCCAAGAACTCCGGCACCTAACTTTCCGGCGTCACTACGGATACTATCATGATTATCAATATTAAAAGCAATTACATCATAAGGCGTCTCGTCTCCTTGAACTGCTCCATTTAAAAACAACTGCTCTCCTAAAGTATCTGTTTCAGGCTCACAATTGTATAATAATACACTTCCAAAAATCGCCATAAACAAAATGGCGAAAGATTTTTTAATAGTATAAGTCATTAAAATGTGTTTTTTAATAAAGTTGGTTTATAGAATCTACATCAAGATATTCTGATTTTGATGTACCGGTTTCGTTGAAAGCTTTATCTAAGTCTTCGTTTAAGAACTCATCTCCTTTTACAATAGAGTCTACGTAGCTCATACTTTCAATCACAACGTTTTGAATTGTTGGATTATTTAACGTTTTTAAACCAGAAATATTATCAAACTTAAGCTTTTCCTCAATTTTATCACTTAAAGCAGCATCTTTCTCATTGTAAAGAGACAGCACTATTTTAGCATCTTTGAAATATGCATCAGTTTCGTAATATGTTTTCAAGTAAATTGGAACGAAAGAAGACATCCATCCATTCAAATGGATTACGTCCGGAACCCAGTTTAGCTTTTTAATGGTTTCAATAACCCCTCTCGCAAAAAAGATTGCTCTTTCATCATTGTCATCAAAAGGGTTTCCTTCATCATCAAAATAATACTGCTTTCTTTTGAAATATTCTTCATTATCTATAAAGTAAACCTGAAGTCTTTCCCCTGGAAGAGAAGCTACCTTAATGATAAGTGGCTGATCTAGATCATTGATAATAATATTCATTCCTGAGAGGCGGATAACCTCGTGCAGCTGAAACTTCCTTTCACTTATTTGTCCAAATCTTGGCATAAAAACTCTTACATCATTGCCATCGTTGTGCATCTTAAGTGCCATTTTGTTTACCACTGTTGCTAAATTTGTATCTTCCTGGTAAGGGTACATTTCTGTGGTAATGTACAGTATCTTTTGATTCGGCATAAACTTCTATCTAATTTTTTGTAAAAATGCTTTAATGTGCAAAATTACAAAAAAACATCCAACATTATTTTAATTAACATTTTTTTACGATAATTCCCTTTTTCAAATTATCAAACTACACAGTATTATATGATATTTTTAGTATTTTTGAAATATTATTATAACGAACTATGGAAGTTTTAAAAAATAAAAAAACACTTCAGGATTTCATTGAAAGACAGAAAGAAATGGGAAAAAGAATCGGCTTCGCTCCTACAATGGGAGCATTGCATAACGGACATCTTTCTCTTTATGAAGAAGCCAGAAAAGAAAACGATCTTGTCATTTCTTCAATTTTCGTAAACCCCACTCAATTCAACAACTCTGAAGACTTAGAAAAATATCCCCGAGATGTCAATCGAGACATTTTAATTCTAAAAAACTCAGGATTAGTAGATGCTGTATACACTCCCGAAGTAGCAGATATTTACCCCGAAAAAACAGAAAGTCAACATTATGATTTCGACGGACTAGAAAACGAAATGGAAGGAAAATCACGTCCTGGTCATTTTGATGGGGTTGGAACAGTTGTAGAAGAGCTTTTTAGACAGATACACCCCGACAATGCTTATTTCGGAGAAAAAGACTTCCAACAATTAGCCATTATTAAAAAAATGGTTGAAAAGAAAAAACTTCCCATTAAAATAAAAGGAGTTCCTATTTACAGAGCGACTAATGGTTTAGCGTTAAGTTCTAGAAACCAAAGACTTCATGAGGATAGAAAAGAAGCTTCGAAAATCATTTATGCAACATTAAAAAAGGTAAATGGTTGGTTTAAAGAAATTACCATAGCAGAAATCAAAGAGAAAGTACAGGACATTTTTAATCACCAAGAAGGCATGCAACTCGAATATTTCTTAATTGCAGACGAGGAAACTTTAAAAGAGACTAATCTTTTTTCCGAAGACAAGAATTTCAGAGCTTTCATTGTAGTTATTGTGGATGGAGTTCGATTAATTGACAATATGCATTTAGATTAATATTGTACCTCTATTTTTATAAAAGACAAACTCTGATATTACCATCAGAGTTTTTTTATTGTAATAAACACCAATTCACAAAATAACAACTATATGATCCAGCACTTTAAATTTTATTTTTCTCAATTAGATTTTGAATAAAATAAAAAAGAGACTCCAATTGGCAATAATAGATCAATGATTACCTACGGTTCTTTTTCTAAAACTTTTGCTTCTATTATTTTAGATTGAACACAAAAAATCAAAGGCTTCTTACGAAGCCTTTGAAACACCAAATCACAAAATATTAATATGAAAAAAATTTACTTTTCAGTAAACTTGTGACCCGGCTGGGATTCGAACCCAGGACCCATACATTAAAAGTGTATTGCTCTACCAGCTGAGCTACCGAGTCGGCCACAATTGTATGATAAATATAAAATTAATTTTAATAAATCACATCAATTATTTTATTTTTTTTGCAGTGTGCCTGCGACTGGACTCGAACCAGCACATCCTTAGGAAACCACCCCCTCAAGATGGCGTGTCTACCAATTTCACCACGCAGGCAATAAAATTACAAAATTCAAGTAATTTTCTTGCTTTGTGACCCGGCTGGGATTCGAACCCAGGACCCATACATTAAAAGTGTATTGCTCTACCAGCTGAGCTACCGAGTCGGTCACCTATTATCGATTAACACTGTAATAATGTCCCTCGTTTTTAGTGGTGCAAAGATATGAGTTTTTTCTTTATCTCAAAACTTTTTCGCAAATTTGTTTAAAAAAAATTCATGATAATTTCACTCGTTGGATACATGGGGAGTGGCAAATCTCACATTTCCAAAATATTAAGCGAAAAAACAAATTTTAAATTAATTGACCTCGACAAAGAGATTTCTAGGAGGAATAAATTGACAATCTCTGAAATCTTTGATAAAAAGGGAGAAATTTACTTTAGAAAATTAGAAAGAGAGGTATTGGAAGAAATTTTAGCATCTGAAGAAAACGTTATTTTGAGCCTTGGTGGAGGAACTCCTGTTTATTATAACAACATGGAAATTATTAATCACAGCTCAAAAAGCGTTTTTTTAAGAGCTTCTGTTGCTACTTTATCAGAAAGGCTTTTAAAACAAAAGGAAAAACGTCCGTTGATTGCCAATATTTCTGATGAAAATCTTCCCGAATTTATTGCTAAACATCTCTTCGAAAGAAACGTTTTTTATAATAAAGCTCAAATCAATGTAAATACTGATGCCAGAGAGCCAGAAAATATTGTTGATGAAATAATAGAAAAGCTCTATCTCTAGAGCTTTTTGTTTTTTAAATAAAATTAATCCTCATTTTCCGAATCATCCCCAGTCTCACCAAAAAAGTCGTCCCAGTCTGTAAAATCTGCGGGTACATCATTTTCTACATAGTCATCCATATCACGTCGATCTTTCTTTGTAGGTCTTCCCTCTCCCTTATTCCGGTAATAATCCTGTGACATTTTACGCATTTTTAGCAATTCGTACTGTTCTTTATCTGTTACATCTTTTATATGAAGCGAAACCAACTTCGCTCCGATTCTACTTTTAGGAATTTGAATTACTTTAATTTTATAATCAATCTGATTTTTACGGATCTTAATTACATCACCTTCCTTCACTTCTTTAGAAGACTTCACCACCGACTCACCAATAGCGACTCTATTTTTTTTAATCTCCTCAGTAGCAACGGTTCTGGTCTTATAAAAACGAATGCTCCATAAAAATTTATCTATTCTCATAATTTTTTATACTTTTGTCGTTATATTATTTGTAAAGTAATTAAAAGTTTTTTTAAAAATGAAAAAAATATTTTTATATATCCTAGCAGGATCTTTGTGTTTTTCTGCTTGTAAAAAAGATGATGAAGTTGAAACTTTTGTGGAGCCAGATGACATAGCAGTAAGAAACTCATACGATGACCAGGCTATCCAAAAGTTTCTAAATGACAATTATTTAGACACCCAAGGAAATATAAAAACATTTAGTGCCACAGATACTGCAGATGATAATGAAAAGAAATTATCTGAATTAAATCCTGTAAAACTTCCCTCCGGTGTTATCTACATTGTAAGAGACGGTGCACAACCCACATCTGGAGTTCCAATTGATCCGTTTGCTACTGACCTTAGTTTAAAAACTCAAATCAAAACAATGATTAGAGCAAACTATTATCTTGCTACTAATACTGATGGCAATGTATCTTTTTCATTCGCAGGAAGCCTTGTTAATACAATTAATGGCGGAGGTTCACCTATAACAGATCCCCTTTTCTATTATGTTAAAGATCAAGTATGGAAAGACGCTGGAAAAAGCAGAAGCTTCTATGAAATCGAAGGATTCCAAGAAGGATTATCACATTTTCAAGGATTTTCGAATATGGCAGATGGAGATGCTTATAACTTACAGGGTGTGATTATTGTTCCGTCAAGAGCAGCTTTCGCTAGAGATGCTCACTACAATTACAATAATTACTCTTTAAAGAATATTTCTTTTATATTTAATTTTCAAATATATAAAGCAAATCCAAGACCTACTGCTGATCAATAAAATAAAAAAAGCGCTTCAAAATTTGAAGCGCTTTTTTTATTTACTTTTTAAGACCTTGCTTTCTGCTTAACATTTCCTAAAATATCCGGGAAATACAAATCTGCCAGATGATCAAATTCATCACCTCTCATAAACATGGTTGCATCAACCTCTTCATAAGAACTTCTTCCTGCTGCAGCTATGAGCTCATTGCAAGTGTGAAGCGTATTTTTATGAAAATGATATACTCTTTCTGCTTTATCCGTCACATCAAGTCCTTTAATTAACATTTTATCCTGAGTAGCGACACCAGTCGGACAATTATTAGAATTACATCTCAAGGCCTGAATACAGCCCAAAGAGAACATAAATCCTCTAGCATTATTACACATATCCGCTCCCATCGAAATTGCTCTTAAGATATCAAGACTTGTTAAAACCTTTCCACTGGCAATCACTCTCAGCTTATCTCTTAAATTATAATTCTTAAGTGTTCTGTTAACAAAGATTAAAGCCGGTTCCAAAGGCATTCCAACTCCATCTGAAAATTCCGGTGGTGCTGCTCCTGTTCCTCCTTCTGCTCCATCAATAGTAATAAAATCCGGATAAATTTTTAATACATTCATCTGTACACAGACATCTTCAAATTCTTTAGTATCACCGATACACAATTTAAATCCAACAGGTTTTCCACCCGAAAGTTCTCTCAATTGTTGTACGAACTTCAACAAACCTGCCGCATCAGAAAAAGAACTATGCGAAGGTGGGGAAATTACCGTAACACCTGGTGTGACGTGACGAATTTTTGCAATTTCAACTGTATTTTTCACTCCCGGTAAAACTCCTCCGTGACCTGGTTTCGCCCCTTGAGACAATTTTATTTCAACCATTTTCACATTCGGCATAGTTGAATACTTTTTAAACAATTCAGGGTTGAATTTCCCTTCCTCATCACGACATCCGAAATACCCTGTTCCGATTTGCCAGCAAAGATCTCCTCCTTCCAAATGATATGGAGAAATCCCTCCTTCACCTGTATTATGGTAAAAATTACCTTTTTTTGCTCCTCTATTCAATGAAATCTGCGCTCTGTCGCTTAATGCTCCAAAACTCATCGCCGAAATATTAAATAATGAAGCATGATAAGGCTGTGTACATTGCTCTCCTCCTACCCAAACTCGCGGAAGTTCTTCTTTAGGAGATTTAGCATAAATGGAATGTTTAATTCCTTCATATTTTCGATGATTAACTTCAAGTTGTGTCCCAAAAGCTACTGTATCACTTAAATTTTTAGCTCGTCTATATACTGCAGAACGCTGATTTCTAGGAAATGGTTTCCCATCAGTTTCCCTTTCAATGAAATACTGCTGCATTTCGGGTGAGATACTTTCAAAAAAGTATCTAAAGTAGCCCAAAACAGGAAAATTCCTTAAAATAGCGTGTTTGGACTGATAGGCATTGTAAACTCCCAATGCATAGATTGCGGATAGCAGTATCGGTATCCAATAGTGTGTTCTTATTAGTATTGCAACAATCCATGTAGCAATAACTAATACAATTCCCCAAGATAAAAACTTATCTCTCATGAATGTAGTATTTAAAGTTAAAAATAAATTTAGTAGAAATTTTGCAAAGAGACTATGCTTTTGCTAAAAAACTTTCGTAAGAAGATTGCACAGAAACCGTGCCATCTGACAGGATTTTTTCTAAATTTAAGAATTCGATTGTATTAACAGAAGCCTGGTCAAAGTCTTTTTGAACTCTCACATAATTTTCTGTGAAGCCAAACATTTTTCCGTCTTTATTTTCGTGTTCCCAAAGTACAGGGAGAGTCTTTCCAAGCTGAGTTTGGTAAAATGCCATTTTTTTCTTTTCAGATAAAATTCTTAGCATTTTGTTGCGTTTTTTTCTTTCAGGAATCGGAACAACACCTTCCATTCCTACAGCTTCTGTATTTTCTCTTTCAGAATAAGTAAATACGTGAAGGTAAGTAATCGGAAGCTCGTTCAGGAAATTATAGGTTTCCATGAATCTTTCTTCCGTTTCACCAGGAAAACCAACGATTACATCAACACCAATAGCCGCATGAGGCATTACCTCGCGAATTTTGTTTACTCTATCATTATAAAGCTTCGTCAGGTAACGACGCTTCATTTTTTTCAACAAATCATCACTTCCCGATTGTAAAGGAATGTGGAAATGCGGAACAAAGCTTTTGCTTTTAGAAACCAACTCGATACTTTCATCTTTTAAAAGATTGGGTTCGATGGAAGAAATACGGATTCTTTCGATTCCTTCAACCTGATCGAGCTCTGAAATTAAATCCAGAAAAGTATGTTCGTGTTTTTTGTTTCCGAATTCACCTTTACCGTAATCTCCAATATTAACACCAGTCAGAACAATTTCCTTAATGTCTCTTTCTGCAATTTCTTTGGCATTTTTCAGAACATTTTCGATGGTGTCTGAACGAGAAATCCCTCTTGCTAAAGGAATTGTACAGTAGGTACATTTATAATCACAACCATCCTGAACTTTCAGAAAAGCTCTGGTTCTGTCTCCAATAGAGTAGCTTCCGATAAAGAAGTCGGTTTCTTCAATTTCACAAGAATGTACGATACCTTCACTTTCAGATTTCTCTAAATCATCAAGGTAGCTCAAAATATTGAATTTTTCTTTGGCTCCTAACACCAAATCAACACCTTCAATTTGTGAAATTTCTTCAGGCTTTAATTGCGCGTAACATCCAACAATCACCACCAAACCTTCAGGATTGGCTTTCATGGCTCTTTTCACGTGGAGTTTACACTCACGATCGGCGTTTTCCGTTACGGAACATGTATTGATAACATAAATATTCGCTTTCTCATCAAAGCTCACCTTATCATAACCTGCATCTGTTAATTGACGAGCAATAGTAGATGTTTCCGCAAAATTTAATTTGCAGCCAAGGGTGTGAAATGCGGCAGTTCTTTGAAAAGTTGACATTTATGTACTCCTGATTTTTGTGGTTGCAAAGATAGTAATTTTAATATGATTTTTAAATTGATTCAGTCTATTGCTTAAATTCTCCTCTTACTTCCGGACTATTTTGATAACAAACCGGCGAAGAATTTGACTCCAAATCGTTTTCAGCAAGCTTATTTTTCATTTCAGTATTAAATTCCTGCGACTTATTTCTGGCAATAGAAAGTGTTTTCCAATGATCGTTTTTAACCATTTTTGCAATATATACGACCTGTCCGATATGATAAGGATAATGTGCCAGTTGACGGAAAACAGCATCAATTACCGAGTGTGCTTCACTTCTGATGTAAATTGTTGCATATAAATTCTCATCATTTATTTGACTCAATGCATTAAAAAGACATTCCCATCCTTTTTCCCAATATGCTAAAACTTCTTCTTTTGTTTTAAAAGTATTGATAAATTCTTCATCACGGTTTCTCCAAGCTTTCTCACCATCTTCTGTTAAGAAATTCGTCCATCTCGACAGCATATTTCCGGCAATATGTTTCACAATAACTGCTATTGAATTACTTTCTTCGTTGAATTGCCAGAAAAACTGTTCATCAGAAAGCTGTTCAAACGACTTATCACCAAGCATTTTATAATACTCAAAACGTTTTATGAATAAATCTTTCATACCTAATAATTTGATACACTAATTTAACAATTTTGGAAATAAAAAACCGCCACTATTTGTGACGGCTTTACTATTTTTAAATTAATTTATTCTCTGTTTTTCACCATGATCCATCCTGAATATTTAACCGGTGTATTTTGTTTACCCGGTTCATTCCATGTGATAGAATACCAGTAATTTCCTGTTGGAACAGCTTTATTTCCGGTAGTTCCGTTCCATTTATAGTTATTAAATTTATCTGCCTCGAAAATCTTGTTTCCGTATCTGTCATAGATATTAAATACCAGATTATGTTTACCTGCCAATGCCGAATAATCAATAACATCATTGATTCCATCTCCGTTTGGCGTAATGGCATTAATTAAATTCGGAACAACAATAATCACCTCTACAGGCTCACAGTTATAAGCATCTTTTACATAGATGGTATGATCCCCTCTCTTAACATTGGTAAAGATATTCGAGTCCTGCCAATTGATATTATCCATTGAATATTTGTATGGTGCTGTACCTCCTGTAACGTTTATCGTAACCGTAGTAGTAGAAATATCAACACTTAATACTACAGGTTCTTGAGAAGCATGTACTTTTACCATTTGTGTAGCGATACATTCTCCTTTTTTTAATTTTACCCAATACACTCCCACACTCACATTCGCAATACTTGAGGTAGTTTCTCCTGTACTCCATTCATAACCATCAAATCCAGATCCTGCATCAAGAGTCGTCTTATCTTCAATACAAATCGTTTTATCTTTTAAAACCGATGAGTAAACCGGAGGAATGATTGACAATGTTATTTTAGCAATTCCATAACAACCATTCGCATCTGTTACTTTCACGTACGCAACACCTTCTGACGAAACATATGCTGTAGGAGTCAGTATTTCATTAGTTCCGTTGATTGCATTAGCAACTGAGGCATAATATTTTTTAGTAACACCACTCTGTGTCGTCACAGATACTGTTGTCAAGTTAAAAGACGCTGTTTTAGGATCTTTCTCCGACGCACAAGCTTTTAAAGAAGCATCATTCACGATGACTTCCGGATAAAATTTAAGCGTAATTACCGCTACCGTTGAACATCCTTGTGAAGTTTTTATGGAAGCATATACCGTACCTTCTGCTGATAAATACTGACTCGGATTTGTAATTTCTGAGGTTCCTGCATTCAAATCAGCCATTGTTGGATAGTATTTAATCGTCACGTTGGATCCGCTATAAACATTTGCTGTGGTTAAATTAAATAAACCTTTCCCCGATTTATAATTATTACAAGCAAATAACGTAACATTATTACCCGAAATTCCCCCTAACTTAAATTTGAATTTACCAATCTGTCTACAAAAATTAATAGGATTATTAGGATTTGAAGGATCCTGATAGTGTATACTGTAATAATAAATTGCAGTGGTATTCACCGTCATAGGTGCTACAATAGGACTCGTTCCGGCAAGTGCGTCGTTTTGAGTCGTATGATAAGTAATGATAAAATTAGGATTTCCATTCAGAATTCCCGGAGTCAGCGTACTGAAATCAAAAATAGCAGGGTTTGCACAGATCAGAATTTCTCTTGGATCATTTGGATTTGCTGCAGGAGTTCCCGGTGGAGTAAACGGATGCGGCTGTAAAGTAGGGTCTGTAAAAGGAGAAGCCAACGTTGCAGTTCCGCCCCAAGTTAAAGAAAATGGAGCAATAGTGGTACTTCCCGCTCCTACCCAATTATCAATATACAGGTAATAAGTTTGTCCAGCCAATACATTCATGTACATACAATACGGAGTAAGTGATCCTCCTGCTGCACTGGTAAGTGTACTCGTCATATTTAATCCTGTAGATGCTCCTACCCCAATTGCAGTAGCTGCATTGCATCGTATGGGTGAACCTAAACTTCCGCAACTTACATTAGGTCCGTAAATTGCCCAATCATAATCTGCTCCCGGATCATTCGGAACTAAATCAAAAGTAAGTGTTCCGCTGGTAGCAATCGTAAGTTTATACCATATTGAATTATGTTCACCTGTTGTCAAGCAGCCTCCTAAAGTTTCATTAACTGCACCTATTCCTGTAGGACTGTATGTGATGCTTGAGTTTCCGCACACGGACAAAGCAGTAGAACAATCTGCCTGAGAAAAATAAACTTGTGATAATAATAAAAGAAATAATAGTAAAGTTTTTTTCATTATCAATTGGTTATTAAATTTTAAGTTACACCAAATATAATAATTTTAAATTAATAATAAAAAAATACGAAAAAACCAAAATATTTAATTATAAAAACGATAAATAATTAAACTTATGGAAACAAATAAACAGAAACTACTTTATACTCGTAATATTTCCGCACATATTTTCAAGATGGAAAATTTTATGAAAAGGACTCTTCACCTCATTCAGATGCTCTTTATCCTGAATGAAGGTATATCGGGAAGCCAAAGAATTCATATCAGAAACAATCACTAGCCAACATTCATCTACTGTAGTATCATAATAAGGAAATTTCTCGTTTTTCTTTTCGATTAACTCTAAAATCTTCTCAGAGCAAAGCTCATCAAACAAGTTCATGTTGTACTCATGAGTAATGAAAACATTTCTGCGGTGAAATGATTTTCGCACACTTTTCACGCAGCCAAACGCTTTTCCTTTCTTAATGCTTTTGTAAATACTTAAAATAATTTCTTCCTGATGTTCCAGAGAATCCAGCTTAATATTTGGATAGAATTCTAAAAAATAAACACCACGATACTTCGTAGTGTCTTCTTGTTCCAGCAATATTTCTGTCTGACGGAAAATCTTATTTAAGCTGCTTTCAACCTTTTTCATTTCAAGATGGTTGATTACTTCCGTAAGCTCTATTCCTATTTTCTTGTCGTTGAATTTAGCGATAAAGTCAGGACTTTCGCAGGTAAGGTTTTCAAATTGTACTTCGGGAAAATGATGCATAAAAGAATTCAGCAACAAAATTTCGGCTTTCTTTTTGTATTTCTCGCGATCATGAAGCGGAGATTCATCTATTTTACGATGATACTTCTCCATCGGCTTTTTTTTCAAATGTCGATTCAGATAATATAAGCTCAGATTTTTAATTAAATCTTCATCAGAAAATGTCTTTTTCATGTGCTTGTTATATTATTGTTATGGAACACATACAACTCCCGATTTCAATTCATGAAGTTTTGATTATCAAAAATTTACACTTAAAGGTAAGTAAAAAAACGATTCAAAAAGTGCTTTTAGAAATAATTTCTCATATAATTAATATAGAGTTTACTTTCTTAATCGATACCTTTGCCCTTCAATTATAAAACTGCGATTTATGGATTTTAAAAACTTTAAAATACCTTACAGCATCAATCCCCAATATTCTAAAAAAGTAGCCTATTTTTCAATGGAATTTGCCATTGAACAGGTGTTGAAAATATATTCAGGAGGTCTCGGATTTCTAGCGGGATCTCATATGAGAAGTGCTTATAATTTAAAGCAGGACCTTATAGGAATCGGTATTCTTTGGAAATTCGGATATTATGACCAGGCCAGAAATCACGATCAATCCTTACAACCGACATGGACACGAAAGATGTATAGCTTTCTTGAAGACACAGGGATAAAATTTCAGATTGAAATACACAGTGCTCCGGTTTGGGTAAAGGTTTGGTATTTAGATCCTGAAATCTTCAATACGGCTCCGATGTTTTTCCTGTCAACAGATGTTCCTGAAAATGATCACCTTTCAAAAACGATCTGTCACAAACTCTATGATGCCAATGAAGCTACAAAACTAGCGCAGTACATTTTATTGGGTAAGGGCGGAGCAAGATTACTGGACGAAATGAACATCGAAAGAGACACTTATCATCTTAACGAGGCTCACGGACTTCCTGCAGCATTTCATTTACTGAAAAAATACAACGGAGATTTAAATAAAGTAAGAGAAAAGCTGGTTTTCACCACCCATACTCCTGAAGAAGCAGGAAATGAAAAACACAACCTGAAATTATGTTATGATATGTCATACTTTTCAGGTTTGAGCATGGAAGAAGTAAAAAAAATTGAAGGTGCAGACGACGACCGTTTTAATCATTCTCTTTGTGCTTTGAAAATGGCAAAAATTGCCAACGGAGTTTCACAGCTTCACGGAGTGGTTTCCAGAGCTATGTGGAGCAAATATTCCGGAATTTGCGGAATTACCTCAATTACCAATGCTCAGGAATTTAAATATTGGGCAGATAAACCGCTGTACAATTCAAAAGACGAAAATGATGAAACCGTTTTCGATTACAGAAAAAAACATCTAAAGAAAAGACTATTCAAAATTGTTGCGGACCAAACCGGAAATTTATTTAACCCGAACGTATTTACCATTGTCTGGGCAAGAAGATTTGCAGGTTATAAAAGAGCCGACTTACTATTACACGACAAAGACAGGTTGTACAGATTATTGAACCATCCTAAATATCCGATACAGATCATTTGGGCAGGAAAACCTTATCCGATGGATTACTCTGCGATTTCCACTTTCAATTCGTTGGTTGAAGAAAGCAAAAATCACAAAAATATGGCAGTTCTTACAGGATATGAATTGTCATTAAGCAAGTCTTTAAAACAAGGTTCAGATCTTTGGTTAAACAATCCCAGAGTTCCGAGAGAAGCTTCTGGAACTTCAGGTATGACGGCTTCTATGAACGGTTCTGTTAATTTATCTACAAATGACGGATGGATTCCCGAGTTTGCAAAACACGGAGAAAATTCATTTGTTGTTCCAAAAGCAGATTACCAGAATATGAGCATTTACGAGCAGGACAATTATGATTTGAATAAATTATATGAAATCCTTGAAAACGAAATTCTTCCTACCTATTATGAAAATCCTAATGCATGGAGAAAAATTCAGCACAATGCCATGAATGATGTGAAAGATCAGTTCAACAGTGATCGAATGGCAGATGAATATTACAAGATTCTTTACAACTATAATGGATAACTCACTATAAAATAACAAAATCGGTTTGAACATGCTTCAGACCGATTTTGTTTTGTGTATTAATCAATTTTTCTTTTTTGGAGGCACTTTCAAACCTGCTTCCCTAGCTTCAGAAATACCAATCGCTATGGCTTGTTTTCTGCTGGTCACTTTTTCTCCGGAAGAAGATTTTAGTTTTCCTGCCTTAAATTCGTGCATTACTTGTCCTACTTTATCTTGAGCTTTTTCTGAATATTTTATTTTGCTCATGATTCTGTTTTTTTTTAAGATTTAGGAAGGGCTACCCCTATTTCATAAACACATGCATGCTTCAAATACTTTGAGCGTTCTCTGGATGTCACCGATTCCAAATGATTGTTTTTTAATACGATAATCGGATCTTCCGTATTTTCAATTTCAAAATTCGCAAAATATCTTTCATCAGGACTTGTTTTGTCATTGTGTGCTTTTATTTTTTGCAGTTCATCTGCATATTTTCTAAATCCCGGATCCGAAGAATGGATAAATTTATATTCGTCACCTGCATCCACATAATAATGTAGTTTTTTCTCAATTAAATCTACCTCCTGGCAAATCTCAGGATTATCATTTCCATCTTTAAAACTCACTTCCACCAATGTTCCTCCTTTTTTCTGTGCACATTGTTCAGCATCATTATAGCTGGAAAATCCAGTATATATAACTTGATTATCTAAAACATATCGATTCAGTTTTTGGTTAAATGCATTCGTTTCCATAATTATTATTGATTTGATTATATATTAATTATATTCAATTTTGTTGCCAAAAGCATTGTTTTAATTTGCTTTTTTTAGCATTTATAAAATTATTATATTTGGAATCTTTAAAATTAGAAATGAAAAAATTCTTACTAACGCTTACAGTTGCGGCTGTATTTCAAAGTTTATCCGCACAAGAAATCACTTTAGATAAAATATATTCAGGGTATTACCGTGGTAAAGGCATTGCCGGAATCACTTCCATGAAAAACGGTGAAAATTACTTAGTGATCGAACAAGGCGGAATTGCTAAATATTCTTATAAAACATCTCAAAAGGAAGGAAACCTTGTAGACGGAAATTTTGAAAGCTATGAGTTTTCTGATGATGAATCTAAAATTCTTTTGTTAAAGCAAAGTCAGCAGATTTACAGACATTCATTTTTAGGAACATTTGATGTAAAGGATCTGAAATCAGGAAAAACAATTTCATTAAACAATGGAAAACCGGTTCAGGAGCCAAGATTCTCTCCGGATGCAACAAAAGTCGCTTTCATTGTTGATAATAATATTTTTTATCAGGATGTAAATTCAGGAAAAATAACGCAGGTTACAGAAAATGGTGTTAAAAATAAAGTATTAAACGGTCTTGCAGATTGGGTATATGAAGAAGAATTCGGACATGCAAGATTGTACGAATGGACAAAAAACTCCAATGCCATTATCTTCGTAGAATCTGTTGAAGAAAGTGTTCCGGAAATTTATATTCCAATTTACGGAAAAACACTTTACCCAAGTGAAATGCGTTACAAATATCCAAAAGCAGGAGAAAAGAACTCTGTCGTTTCTGCCCACATCTATCTTTTGGACAGCGGTAAAAAAACGAAAGTGAACTTGAATAACTTTAAAAACTATTATATTCCCAACGTTATTCAGACTGCAAAATCAGACGAAATTGTATTGATTACTTCTGAAAGAACACAAAATGCTTCAGATATTTTAAAGGTGAATACCAAAACGGGAGATGTGAAAAAGCTTTTCACCGAGACCGATGAAAAATGGATCGACACCGATAATGTAACGTTAGAATTCTTAGACGACAACAGCTTCCTTTGGGGATCTGAAAGAGACGGAAACCGTCATTTGTACTGGTACGATCAGGAAGGAAAACTGAAAAAACAAGTTACAAAAGGAAATTGGGAGGTTACTGATTATTACGGTTACAATCCAAAATCAAAAGAAATCTATGTTCAGACCACTGAAAAAGGAAGCATCAATAAAGTAGTTTCTAAAGTAAATATCGAAAACGGAAAAGCTCAGCTGATTTCAAATGCCGAAGGAAATAATTCCGCAAACTTCAGCAAAAACTATAATTACTGCATCGAAACTTCTTCTACTGCTGCAAAACCTTACACATTCGTTCTTAAAGACGGAAACGGTAAAGTGGTAAAAGAACTTCAGAATAATGATGCTCAGCTTCAAAAATTAAAAACAGATAATTTCGTTGAAAAAGAATTCATCACTATTCCAAACGAAGCAGGAGATCAGATGAACGCATGGATTATCAAGCCTAAAAACTTTGATAAAAACAAAAAATATCCATTATTCATGTTCCAATATTCTGGTCCGGGATCTCAACAGGTTGCTAATTCTTGGGACAACGGAAACGGAATCTGGTTTGAAATGTTAGCTCAAAAAGGGTATATCGTAGCTTGTGTTGATGGACGTGGAACAGGTTACAAAGGGGCTAAATTCAAGAAAGTTACCTACATGAATTTAGGAAAATACGAAATTGAAGATCAGATTACCGCTGCAAAATGGTTCGGAAACCAATCATACATCGACAAATCAAGAATCGGAATCTTCGGATGGAGTTTCGGAGGTTATATGGCTAGTTTAGCGATGACAAAAGGAGCCGATGTTTTCAAAACAGGAATCGCAGTGGCACCGGTGACTAACTGGAGATATTATGATTCAGTATACACAGAAAGATTTTTAAGAACGCCACAGGAAAATCCAGATGGATACGATAAAAATTCTCCTACTGAATATGCTAATTTATTAAAAGGAAAATTCTTATTAATTCACGGAACTGCTGATGACAATGTACATTTCCAAAATTCTATGGAATTCTCGGAAGCTTTAATTCAAAATAAAAAACAGTTTGAATTCATGGCGTACCCTGATAAAAACCACGGAATTTACGGCGGACAGACAAGACCGCAGTTGTATCAGAAAATGACTGATTTTATTTTAGAAAATCTTTAAAATCATCATTTAATAATAACAAAATCCGACTCATCTGAAGTCGGATTTTTTATTTAAAATGTATATTTTTAACTAAACAAAAAATGATGCATAAAATATTTATCACTTCTCTGCTATTTTGTTCTCTCTATATTTTCGGACAGGATGAAAGTACAGAACTCCTTCTTTATAAAAATGTTATAGAAAAATCTGATTCTTTATTCGCTATTGGAAAAATCTCGGAAATTGACTTTAAAATGGTGACCAATCTTGCTAAGAAATCAGATATGGAATCCCCTTCAAAATATTTTGAAAATTCACTACACCTTTTTAAAAATTCTAAATATAACGAGAGTGCCTTTTTGTATTATTTAGGGAAAATGAGAACTGCAGATTTCAATAATTATGGCAATGGACATTTTCAACTTTCTGCAGATGAGAATGTAACTTTAGAAGAAGGACTTTTTATGTATATGGCTTTGGACGCAGATAATTTTGTGAAGATTTTAAAAATGGCTAAAGATTTTTACCATACAAATGATTATCTATACATCAGTAAAAATAAAGGATACCAAAAAGTAAAAAGCCCCGGAAATTATAATGAACTTATAACTGAAATAGAACACAATAAACCAAAGGCTCAGCAGGAATTTTCCACACAACGGGACGAGATGAAAAAACGTGTGCTGGAGTACCTGCAATACTTTAATTCTAAATAACTTCACAACCCATCTCTTAATTATCAAACTTTTCAGGAAGTCATTTATTAATTTCATTAATCATTTCGTGAAATTTCAATTTATTTTATCAATTAAAATTAAAAACCTATTTTTGGGAAATTTGAAATTTATCAACTATGAAGACTAAACATCCTAAAGGGTTGCCTTTCCTCTTCTTTACTGAAATGTGGGAACGTTTCGGGTATTATTTAATTCTCGGAATTTTTGTATTGTACGTGATTGAACCAACAGGTTTAAAAGGAGGTCTTGGACTTCCCGACAAAACAGCAGACGACATTTTTGGAACTTATATCGCTTTGACTTATCTAACCCCTTTCATTGGTGGATTTTTAGCAGACAGAGTTTTAGGGTATATCAAATCGATTTATTTGGGAGGAATTTTAATGGCAGCCGGATATATCGGAATGGGTGTTTTCAAAGATCTGACATTATTTTATTGTTCATTGGCATTAATTATCATCGGTAATGGTTTCTTTAAACCCACCATTTCCACATTGCTTGGAAATCTGTATTCCGAAGAACCTTATAAAGCCAATAAAGATTCCGGATACAATATTTTCTATATGGGAATCAATATCGGAGCGTTTATCTGTAATATTATTGCGGCATTCATGCGAAATAAATTCGGTTGGGGTGAAGCTTTCATCACTGCCGGAGTCGGAATGCTGATCGGTATGGTGATTTTTACTATCGGTAGAAAACATTATATCCATGCTGCTCAAATGAAGCCGGTTCAGGAAGGAGATACCAAACTTTCTGAGATTATGCTGAAAGTTTTCTTACCAGCTATCATTGCCGGAGCAATCGGTTGGGTAATTCCCGGAAATATTTTTGGAAGTGATAATACGGATGCCTTTATTTTCGCTTGTATTCCTGTTATTTACTTTTATGCATCCCTTTATTTCAAAGCAAAACCGGAAGAAAAATCATCCATCGGAGCTTTGTTATCAGTATTTTTAATCAGTATGTTCTTCTGGGCGGTGTTCAAACAAAACGGAACTGCGTTAACAAGATGGGCAAATTATTATACAGACAGAAGCGTTCCGGCATCATTAGAAAAACCTTTAGAAGGAATTTATATGGTTGATGGGAAAAGCTATGAAAACAAAGAAGTTCCTGTATATGATGATCAGTTCCAGTCTCAGAAAGATAAAGACGGAAACACAATTAAAGTACAAGGGAAAGATGTTTATTTTAAAAATATATCTCCTGAACAACGTGCAGCATTAGAGAAAAATCCTGAAACAAAGACATACTTATATAATACAGAATTATTTCAGTCCATCAATCCATTCTGGGTAATTGCCTTAACTCCTGTTGTGGTCGGATTCTGGGCACTATTGAGAAGAAAAGGAAAAGAACCTTTAACACCGACTAAAATTGTTTTGGGATTATTTATTTCCGGATTATCATGTCTGGTAATGGTTTTAGCAGTTTCTGCCGGAGATAATGGAGCTGTAAAAGTTTCGCCTTGGTGGTTGGTAGCCAGCTATGGCGTAATCACAATTGGGGAATTATGTCTTTCTCCGATGGGATTATCTTTCGTTTCCAAGCTTTCTCCAGCAAGAATTACCGCTTTGATGATGGGAGGCTTCTTCCTGGCAAACTCTGTTGGAAATAAGCTTTCTGGAATTCTTGCGAGTACCTGGTATAGCTATGACAACAAAATGAATTATTTCCTTGTAAACTTCGGATTATTAATATTTGCTACCCTTTTAGGAGTATCAATGTTAAAAAGATTAAACAAAATCATGAAAGAAAAAGGACATTAATCCTTATCACAATAAAGATTTTCAAGCTGTAGAGTTATTCTGCAGCTTTTTTATTTAAATATAAAATTAAAACCTTGCCGAAAACTCAAAAAAAACTATATTTGTCAGTCTTAACAAAAATTAACAATAAAAATGGATAATATTGAAGCATTAAATCCGAAAGCGGATGAATTTGTAGAGAATAAAGGTTCCAGACATCCAAAAGGATTATGGGTTCTTTTTGGAACCGAAATGTGGGAGCGTTTCAATTTTTACGGAATGAGAGCGTTACTTACGCTTTTCATGGTAAATTCCTTATTAATAAAAGAAGCTGATGCAGCTATCATTTATGGTGGGTTTTTAGCTTTATGTTATCTTACTCCGCTTTTAGGAGGTTTCATTGCTGATAAATATATCGGAAACAGAAATGCAATTTTGATCGGAGGATCATTAATGGCAATTGGTCAGTTCTTACTTTTCATCAGTGCTTCAACGTTCTCGGGAGGTCTTGATACTGCAAAAATGATCATGTGGTTGGCTTTATTTGTTATCATTTTCGGTAACGGATTCTTCAAACCAAACATTTCCTCAATGGTAGGAAGCCTTTATCCTAAACAAGAAAAATCAAAACTAGACTCTGCATTTACGATTTTCTATATGGGAATCAACATTGGAGCATTCTTAGGTCAGTTTATCTGTCCATACGTAGGAGACGTAAAAGATGCTACAACGGGAGTAAGAGATATTTTTGCTTTCAAATGGGGATTCTTAGCCGCTTCAATTGCTATGGTAATTGGAACAGTAACATTCTTCATCCTTAAAAACAAATATGTTGTAACACCGGAAGGGAGACCTATCGGAGGATTACCAAAACATAATACAAGTGCAGATTTCGAAGAAGGAGAAACGCAAACTGCTAAATTCTCAGGAGCAGCTTTAGGAATTACAGGTTTTATTTTCGTTGTTCTTTTCTTTGTTTTCAGATATTTACTTGTAGGTGAATTCGGATTCAAAGCAGTAGAAATGGGACAATTAATCAAAGGAATTATTTATCCTTTCATTTATGCAGCGGGTATTTCCTTAGCATTCCTTATCATGTCTTCTGCAGAAAACAAAGTTGAAAAACAAAGAATCTGGGTAATCTATATCGTATCATTCTTTATTATTTTCTTCTGGGCGGCTTTCGAGCAGGCAGGATCTTCATTAACGTTTATTGCAGACAACCAAACAGACAGAAGCATCTTCGGATGGAATATGCCGCCTTCAATGGTTCAGATTTTCAACGGAATTTTCGTTGTATTATTAGCAGTTCCTTTCAGTTTATGTTGGGATAAACTAAGAGCAAAAGGAAAAGAGCCGGTATCTCCGATGAAACAGGCAATTGGTTTAGCTTTAATTGCATTAAGTTATTTCATCATTGCACACAACGTAAAAGATCTTGGAAACTCAGGATTATTAGCAATCAAATGGTTAATGTTACTATACTTCATCCAGACTTGTGGTGAGCTTTGCTTATCTCCAATCGGGTTGTCATTGGTAGGAAAATTAGCTCCAAAAAGATTCGCTTCATTATTATATGGTGTGTTCTTTATTTCTAATGCTGCTGGTTATGCATTAGCTGGTTCATTAGGAGCGTTAATTCCTGCAACAGGTGATAAATTCTCTAAAGCACAAGAAATCGGAGTAAATCTTCAGGATGTTTTAGATAAAAAAGTTACTTTGACTGCTGATCAGGTTGCAGCTTTTGAAAAAGCTCAGTTACCTTTAGAAAACCCAACTTTTGTAGGTTTTGAGATCCACAATTTATTCGAATTCTTTATGGTATTCGTTGTTCTTTGTGGTATTGCAGCTGTTATTTTGGCTTTAATTTCACCAATCTTAAAGAAAATGATGCATGGTGTCAACTAATTCGCATCAATAAAATACAATGAAACCTCTGCTAAGTCAGAGGTTTTTTTTATTTTCGTATGTTCTTTATTAAAATACTTGTTACAATACGTCAACAATTAAATAAATTGAGCTAAAATCCCTAATTAAAATTTAATCATATATCATTATGAGCTTAACTTTAGATGAAATACAAAATTTCAAAGGAAAATACCCAAGGCAAATCTGGAGTCTTTTTTTCTCTGAAATGTGGGAACGTTTCTGTTTCTACGGAATGCGCGGAATGCTGGTTTTCTTTATGATTTCCCAGCTTAATTTCCACGAAAAAGAAGCCAATCTTCAATACGGTGCCACCCAAGCATTCGTGTACGCTTTTACTTTTGTTGGCGGACTTTTCGCTGATAAGATTTTAGGTTTTAGAAAATCTCTTTTTTGGGGTGGACTTTTAATGATTGTCGGAAGTTTAATTCTGGCAACCGATCCACACAAATTCTTTTTCTTAGGAATTGCATTCACCGTTGTAGGGACAGGATTTTTTAAACCCAATATTTCATCGATGGTTGGTCAGCTTTACAAACCAAACGATTCAAGAGCAGATGCAGGATTTTCATTGTTCTACGCAGGAATTAATCTTGGAGCGTTATTGGGCGGATATTTATGTATTGCCATTGGAAAGGGAGAGCTTTTCGCCAGTCTTATCCCAGAAGAAATGAGATGGCATATTGCTTTTGGTTTTGCTGCTGTAGTAATGGTAATAAGTCTTATCAACTTTATTTTTACTCAAAAAAGATTAGGTACAATCGGACTTCAGCCGGGACACCCTTTAAATGAAGTAAAATCTGCCCCAATTCCAAAATGGAAAGAATACGGAGTATATGTATTATCCTTAATCTTTGTTCCGATCATTATGATCATGGTTGCGAAAACAGAATATACCGATTATTTCATGTGGACGATCGGACCATTGACGTTAATCTATCTGTTCTACGAAATGACAAAAGTAACGTCTGCAGAGCGTAAAAAACTTTGGGCTGCTTTGGTTTTCATTTTATTCTCCATTTTATTCTGGGGAATCTACGAGCAAAGTGGAGGTTCGTTAAGTATTTTCGCTGCTAAAAACTTAAATAAAGATCTTTTGGGGCTGGATCCGAATGGGGTAAATAATTCCGGAGGCGCCTTCTTCATTATTTTCTTAGCTCCGTTGATCGGATTACTTTGGATTTGGTTAAATAAAAGAAAAATTGAACCTAATACCATCATTAAATTTGGTTTAGGATTTATTTTCCTTGGTTTAGGATATTATGTTCTATTTGCGACAAGACTTTTCGCCAACCTTCAGGGAATCACTTCTTTAAACTTTTTCACCATTGCATTATTAGTGATTACGTTGGGAGAACTCTGCCTCTCTCCTATCGGATTATCTATTATGACAAAACTTTCTACGAAAAACCTTCAGGGAATGATGATGGGAATGTGGTTTCTGGCTTCAGCTTACGGGCAGTATGTTGCAGGAATTATTGGTGCCGGTTTGGCAACCGCAAAAGAAGGTTCTACCAACTATGATGCTTTGATCACTTACACCGATGGATATAAACAATTAGGTTTATACGCTGTAATTGCCGGAGTGGTATTAATTTTGATTTCCCCATTCGTGAAAAAGTTAATGCAGGAAGTAAAATAGGAATAAGCAAATGCTTATTTTTACTTAAATATCAAATCATGAAGAAAATTATAAGCATCATCTGCCTTTTTTTGTTGACTTTCAACTTTGCGCAGGTAAAATGGATGACTATTGAAGAGGCATTGAAAGCTCAGAAAGAGAATCCTAAAAAAATATTGATCGATTTTTATGCAGACTGGTGTGGTCCGTGTAAGATTATGGATAAAAAAACGTACGGACATCAGGTGATTGCTGATATTATCAATGAAAATTATTATCCGGTAAAATTTAATGCGGAAGAAAAAAAATCAATCGAAATTTTTGACAGAACATTTTCAAACCCCAATACAGAAGTAAAAAGAGGTAAAAATTCTTTACATGAGTTTACTCAATATATGAATGTGGGAGCTGTTCCAAGTACAGTGTTCCTGGATGAAAACGGCGGACCTATCACCATATTGCAAGGAGAGCTGTCTGCTAAAGAATTAGAACCCTATTTAGAATTTATTTCAAAAGATATGTTCAAAAAAATTCGTTCGAGAGAACAATGGGAAGATTACCAGAAAAAATTTAAATCGAAAATAAAAAATTAAAATTTAGGCTTTCAGTATTGGAAGCCTTTTTTAATTTCCAATTTTTCCCGAAATTCGTAACTCATTTATGAATGGAATAATCAAAAAATTTTTCACAGTTATTTTAATTTCAATTCTCGCTGCTTTAATAGCGGGAATTTATGGCATTCTTCACGATCAACTCACATATACTATTTCTCCTGAATATTATACAAAATTTAAATTTATTCAGTTTAATATCTATGAAGATCATTTTGCAACAAGAGCTCGTGTTTCAACAGTTGGTTTTTTAGCAACTTGGTGGTTTGGCTTGTTGTTGGGAATTATTTTAAGTCTTTTCGGTTTATTACATAAGGACTGGAAAATGATGTTGAAAGTATCTATGAAATCTATTCTAATTGCTCTTATTACGGCTTTTATAATTGGGTTAATGGGACTTTTATATGGTCAATTTATTTTATCCAAACAACCAAGATCTCATTTTAATTCCTGGTACATTCCAGAAAATATAATTGACCTAAAAAGTTACATATCTGTTGGCTCTATGCATAATTTCAGTTATCTTGGAGGAATTATAGGTTTAATTTTAGGAGTCATTTATTCTTACAAAATATCATCCTTATCCAAAAAATGAACCTCGAAACTTCCATAGAATACGTTAAAGGTATCGGTCCTGAAAAAGCCAAGCTCATCAAAAATGTGTTGGGAGTTTCAACCGTGGAAGATTTACTGAACTTCTACCCTATTCGTTATTTAGATAAAAGCAAAGTTCATAAAGTTTCTCAATTGAAGGATGTGAATACAGATGTTCAGCTGAAAGGAAAAATTACAAGCATCCAGGAAATACAAACTGGAAAAACCAAAAGGCTTTCTGCTAAATTTAATGACGATACAGGTGCTATGGATTTGGTCTGGTTTCAGTATTCCAAATGGCTGAAAGAACAAATTCCTGTGAATAAGGAAATTTATATTTTCGGAAAGATTAATATTTTTAATAATCAATTTTCAATGCCCCATCCGGAAATTGAAATTGAAGAAAAAAAGGAAACCGACAATCGTTTAAAACCAATTTACCCAAGTTCTGAAAAGCTCACCAAAAGAGGTTTAAACCAAAAATTCTTTCAAACTATTTTAAAAAATATCTGTAAAGAAATTCCCAATCTCATTGAAGAAAATATGCCTGAATATATGACGAAACATTTTAAGTTTTTATCAAGGCAGCATACGTATCTCAACATCCATTTCCCAAAAGATTTGGAACATTTTGAAAAAGCCAATTACAGATTGAAGTTTGAAGAGTCTTTCTTTTTTCAACTAGGTTATGCTTTAAAAAAGCTCCATCATAAAACGCAATCGCACGGTAATCCTTTTCCTATTGTAGGAGATTTTTTCACGGGTTTCTACGAGAATAATCTTCCTTTTGAACTTACCGGAGCACAGAAAAGAGTGTTAAAAGAAATTCGTCAGGATATGAAGAAACCAATCCAGATGAACAGGCTTTTACAAGGTGATGTAGGTTCCGGAAAAACAATGGTTGCCCTGCTCACCATGCTTATTGCCATGGATAATGGTTTCCAAAGCTGTATGATGGCTCCCACAGAAATTCTTGCTCAACAGCATTATAACGGAATTAAAGATCTGCTTGCTGAAACAGGGATAAACGTGCGCCTTTTAACGGGTTCTACTAAAGCATCCGAAAGAAAAGTCATTCATGAACAGCTTGAAAATGGGGAACTTTCTATTTTAGTAGGAACTCATGCTGTTTTGGAAGATAAAGTAAAGTTTAAAAATCTTGGTTTGGCGATCATCGACGAACAACACAGATTTGGAGTTGCACAACGGGCAAAACTTTGGGCTAAAAATAAAATCCCACCTCATATTCTAGTGATGACTGCTACTCCTATTCCCAGAACACTGGCCATGAGTTTTTATTCTGATCTTGATGTTTCTGTGATCGATGAAATGCCGGTCGGAAGAAAGCCCATCATAACGGCTCACAGACGGGAAAAAGACAGGGCTTATGTTTATAATTTCTGCAGAGAGGAGATTCAGAAAGGAAGACAGATTTATTTTGTGTATCCACTCATTGAAGAATCTGAAACTTTAGATTATAAAAATTTGATGGTAGGATTAGAAAATGTGATGGATAATTTTCCAAAGTATAATGTGACCATGCTTCACGGAAAAATGAAACCTGATGAGAAAGATGCGGCTATGAATTATTTTGCATCGGGAAAAGCGGAAATTATGGTCGCAACCACCGTAATTGAAGTGGGTGTGAATGTTCCTAATGCTTCTGTAATGGTAATTGAAAGTGCGGAAAGATTCGGCTTGTCACAGCTTCACCAATTGCGTGGTCGTGTAGGTCGTGGCGCAGAGCAAAGCTATTGTATTCTGATGACTTCCGATAAATTATCTTCTGATAGTAGAACCCGCATCAAAACCATGACAGATACCAACGATGGTTTTAAAATCTCTGAAGTAGACATGAAACTTCGCGGTCCCGGAGATATTCTGGGAACTCAGCAGAGCGGTGTTGTAGATTTTAAAAGGCTGGATTTAATTGAAGATTCGGCCATTATAAAATTGACAAAAAAAACCGTTGATAAAATTCTTGAAGCTGATCCTGTGCTCAGCCGACCAGACAATCAATTGATCAAAAACTATTATCTTAGATATTACAGAGGGAAAAATAAATGGAGTAAAATTTCATAAAAAAGCCGTGAAAAAAAAATTTCTCACGGCTTTCCTAAAACTGTTATTAAGAAGAAATTGAAAGGCAAATAAAAAACAAAATGAATTGAGTTTCCAAATATTATTATAAAAACCAACTATTTGGGCTAAAAGAAAATTCTTTTAACTTTTGAGTTTTCATGATTGTACCGTTTTATTTAAAGATCTTCTGCGCTTAAATTGGAAACTCTAATCATTCATTTTGTTTAACTAACATTTTTTATCTAAGATTCTAGAGATAACATTAACTTTTCAAGCATTGTGTTTTTTATATAGCTTATTTGTGTTATTAATTTCTATTACAAAATTGATATATCCCAACAAAAAAAAATTACATCATTATCATTATTTTTTATATAATTATCACCTTAAAGTGAATATTATGTAACGTATAATTTATTTAGGATTACCCTATTTTCATGATGAAATTGCTTTTATTCAGCCCTGAAGTCTGGTATTGCCAAATCATTGTAATAATCTCAGAAACATGTTTCTTAAGTTTGGTATAATCATCATTGATTTTCAAAAAGATATTCGCTCCGGCAATAAGAACTTCCTCTATTTCACTATCTGGTAAGTCTTCAGCATAAACAATACATAATACAGCATTATATTTTATATCATTTATTCTTTCACGAATAATCTGGAAATCTGTATTATGAATGTCTGTATAACTGACAAATATTACATCCGGAATGCCTGAAGCAGCTTTATTTAAATATATAGCAAAGTCTTCTTCATTACTAAAATCTGTATATCTTATTTTTATTCTATGCTCTTGAAATATTTTTTTTAAAAGAATAAGATGATGTACATTGGAATCGAATAAGGCAACATTCAAGAACTCTTTATTCATACAATTGTTTTAGTACTTAATTCAACTTCTTTCAGGTTTTTCCTTTTTCCTATAATCTTTAAAAATTGGGAGGGTGTAAGACCCGTGATATTCTTAAATTGACTGCTTAAATGTGCCACACTTGAATAGTTTAGTTTTAATGAAATTTCCGTTAAGCTGTATTTATTACTCAACATCAATTCTTTAGCATATTCAATTTTTTGAATAATGATAAAGTTTTCTATCGAAGTATACGTAATTTCTGAAAACAGATTCGACAAGTATCCGTAGCTATGGTTCAGTTTTTCTGCAATATAAATAGAAGCCTTTATAGAAATATTGTTTTCCGCAAAAACAAGTCCTACAATCGCATCTTTTATTTTCTGCACCAAGGCTATTTTTTGACTTTCGATGATCTCAATACCATAGTCCTGAAGTTTTCTTTTAAAAACAAGATGCTGCTCTTGAGTAAAGTCTTCATAAAACTCAACTTCACCAAAATCGAGCATTCGGTATTTCAATCCGTATTCTTTCAACTGGTCGTCCAATACTTTCCTGCAGAGAGCATTGAAATCAAACTTAACATACATTTTCATCCTAATCCTAATGTGTTTATATTCTAAGTAAATATACTATTATTTCAAATGCAAGTGATATAGTTCTGCAAAAAAAAATTCCTGTATCTATTCAATACAGGAATTAAACACTAAGGATGAAAAAAAATATACTTACTAAAAAGCTAAAAATGCTAATAACAAAGTATATGTATGTTATATTTATAAGTGACTTGATACTTGCAAATATGCCAAGATAAATAAATTCACCTATTATAGAATTATAATAAAATGTTATATAATTTTTAGCTTTGTACTAAATATTCCATCAAAAAATCATCCATTACAAAACCATTCCCAATATCAAAAACGCCTTCATCATAAACTTTATACCCTTGAGATTCGTAAAAATTTCTTGCGGAATTGTATTTATTCACATTTAAAATAATTCTTTTGTCACCGAATTCGGCAACACTTTTATTTAAAAAAAGTAATGCTTGTTTTCCTACTCCTTTTCCTTTGCTTTCCGGAACAAGATAAATTCTGTGAAGCTTTGTCGTCTTCTCTTCGTAGTTGTTTTCATAACCTATAAAACCATCATAAGCATTATTATTTTCATCTTGAATTAAATAATACTGATAATTTAAATTTTGTAAATGCCCCGCAATTTCATCATAAGAATACATGGTACTGAGCATATACTCCATTTGTTCACCGGAAAGTATTTCTGCATAAGCATTCTCCCAGGATCTTCTTGCCAATTCCTGAATCAAAGGAATATCATTTTCTGTAGCTTTTATAAATTTCATTGTAGTTAAATTTTCTTGATTAAAAAAGGTGAAAAGTACTAAACCTTTCACCTTTATATGTTTGTTGTAACGTTGAAATGTTACTGGAAAATCATATTAAATATTTGCCATTTCAGCTTTAATCTTTGCATGAAGACCTTCAGAAGCCTTAACCAACGGAAGTCTCAGATAATTTTTAATAATTCCCATTTCCGCTAAAATTACTTTAATTCCGCAAGGATTTCCTTCAGCAAAAATCAATCTAGTGATTTCAACTAATTTGTTGTGAATTTCATAAGCTTCATCAACTTTTTTATCAAAAGCCAATTGAACCATCGTTGAGAATTCTTTCGGATATGCCTGTCCGATTACTGAAATCACCCCGTTTCCACCTGCTAAAGTTACAGGAAGTGTATATTCATCATCACCAGAAACCAAATTGAAACCTTCAGGCTTTTTTCTTAAAATATCGAAATACTGAAGAATATTAGGTGCCGCTTCTTTAATTAAGAATAAATTCGGGAATTCATTTGCCAAACGTAGTGTGGTTTCCGCTTCAATATTTTGTCCTGTTCTTGACGGAACATTGTAAATAATGATATTTTTTCCTGTAGAAGCCAACATTTTATAATGCTGATAAAGTCCCTCCTGATTAGGCTTATTGTAATAAGGTGATACAGAAAGTACAGCATCAAATGCAGAAAGATCTGCTTCTTCAATCTGTTTCTTGACTTCAAGAGTATTGTTTCCGCCAATTCCCAATACCAAAGGAACGCGTTTATTATTAACCTTAATGATATGTTCAATCACCTGTTTCTTCTCCTCAGCAGAAAGCGTCGCAGCTTCGGCTGTAGTTCCCAAAACAACTAAATAATTGGTTCCGTTTTCGATGTTGTAATCAACTAATTTTGTTAAACTTTCGAAATCTACGGATAAATCTTCATTAAAGGGTGTCACCAATGCAACACCTACTCCTTTTAAAATGCTCATCTGTTAGAATTATTTTTGCCAAATTTAATCATTTCGACTAAGAATTTATCATAAAAAATAATGTTTTATTCTACATATAATTATATTTGCATATACTAAAAGATATTATGAAATCGCTGTAACCGAAAATATTTACAAAAAACAGTGAAAATACTGGCGATTACATATGACCTTACAACAAAAATTTACAACATATGAAAAATAAATTCATATTACTAGGAATTGCTCTGGCAACTTTATCCGCTTGTAAGACGGCATCTTCGGTGCAGCTTGCGGAGGTGAAAACCCAGAAAAATATTTCTATTAATAATGAGCTAAAGAATGATGAGGAGTTTGTAAAAATTATTGAACCTTATAAGCAAAAATTGGATAAAGAGATGAATCAGAAAATCTCCCATACCAATACAGACCTTACTAAACAAGGAGATAATAGTAATTTGGGCAATCTTTTAGCAGACTATACATTCGATGGAGCTGATGAATGGGCGAAAAAACATCTTCAAAAAAACGTGGATGCTGCACTAATCAATATCGGAGGAATCCGTACAACGATCGGGAAAGGTGATATTTTACTGAAAAGTGTGTTTGAAGTAATGCCTTTCGAAAATGAAGTGATTATTGTAAAAATGAAAGGTTCGGATTTGCAAGGACTTTATGAGTATTATGCAAAAACTCAGGTCAATAATCCGGTTTCCCATTTATACATTGAAACCAATAACGGACAATTAACCCAAACTTTAATCAACGGAAAAGCAGTAAACCCGACTCAGGATTATTATATTGCTACGTCTGATTATTTGGCTTTAGGTGGTGACAACATGAAATTCTTCGCAAAAGGAGAAGCGATCCCTACAGGAATTAAATTGAGAGATTTATTTATTGATTATTTCAAGAAAAATTCTGAAGTGGTACCCAATGCAGATGTTCGTTTAAATTTTATCGGTAAGAAATAATGGATAGAAAAAAGTTTTTAAAGGCAATAGGAGGCGGAACTTTAGCAATGGCTTTAGCTCCCAATATGATGATGGCGGAAGAATTAAGTATTCTTGATTTAAAATCCGCAAATAAGCTTACTATTCTTCATACCAATGATCAGCACAGCAGAATAGAACCTTTTGATGCTAGTTATACCAAAAATCCCAATCAGGGAGGTTTTGCAAGAAGGGCAAGTTTAATTCAGCAAATCAGAAATCAGGAATCTAATGTTTTGCTTCTAGACTCCGGTGATATTTTTCAAGGAACTCCTTATTTCAACTTTTTCGGAGGTGAGTTGGAGTTTAAATTGATGTCTATGATGAAGTATGATGCTTCAACCATGGGAAATCATGATTTTGATAATGGTTTGGACGGATTTCTAAAGGTGTTGCCGAATGCGCAGTTTCCTTTTATCTGTTCAAATTATGATTTTAAAAATACGGTTCTTGACGGAAAGACTTCTCAATATAAGATTTTCAACAAAAACGGAATCAAAGTCGGTCTTTTCGGAGTAGGAATTCAACTGGACGGACTGGTTGGCAAAAAGCAATATGGGGAAACTGTTTATTCAGACCCGATTGATGTGGCACAACATTATTCCAACTTCCTGAAAAACGAGAAAAAATGTGATCTGGTCATCTGCCTTTCACATATCGGTTACGATTACAAAGACGAACCTAATAAAATAAGTGATAAAATCTTAGCTGCCAAAACAGATAATATTGATATTATTCTGGGTGGTCATACTCATTCTTTTTTACCGGAACCCCAAACTTTTACCAATAGAGCAGGCAAAAATGTTCTGGTCAATCAGGTGGGATGGGCAGGTCTTTTGTTGGGCAGAATAGATTTCTTCTTTGATTCAAATAAAAATGTAAAACATATTTCCTGGAATAATCAGGTAATTGACAGTAGCATAATAGCATAACATGAAAAAACTTTTAATTTCTCTTGGCGTTTTAGCTTCTCTGCAATTGATAAATGCACAGAACATTACTTCTAAAAAGTGGGCAGACGTATTCTCATACAATAACGTGCTGGCAATGAAAGAAGAGAATGGAAAAATAGTAGCTGCAACTGAAAACGGTATTTTCTTTTATACCGTTTCAACAGGGGAAATTACAAAACTGTCTAAAGCTAACGGCCTTCATGAAGTTAAAATTTCAGCATTTGATTACAATCCTCAAACTAAAATAGGATTAATCGGGTATCAAAACGGTTCATTGGATGTGATTACTCCAGATGGCATTACCTATGTTGTAGATATCCCTATTGCCACTGGATATAACGGAAGCAAAAAAATCAATCACATCTCTATCACAGGAGATAAAGCTATCATTTCTGTTGGTTATGGAGTTTCTATTTTTAATCTTAAAAAGAAAGAATTTGGAGATTCAGCATTTTTTGTTTCGGGAGGCGTTTATCAAGCCAGTAACGAAGCTACCATTTTAAATAATAAAGTATATGCTGTAACGAACTCTGGACTTAAAACCCATGATTTAAATACCACATTCCCGGTTTTTTCAACCTGGACAACGGAAAGCCCCGGAACATATACCAATGTAGATTCTGAGTCTACTGTTGCATTTTCTTCTTCTACTACTGTACAATTACTGATTAATGGAACATTCACTACACTTCCCCAAACATTCACTAATGTAAAGGATGTTGTCGTAAACGGAGATAATGTATTGGTAGCAGACCTTAACAACGTTTATAGTTATAGCCTCACCGGTATTTTAACAGGAAATGTCTCCGTAGGTGAAGAATGTAATACAGCAGCTCGCATCAATTCCAAAATCTATGCAGGAACCAAACTTTCCGGAATAAAAAATGAAGACCGCAATACTTTCAAACCAGATGGTCCTTATTTTAATGACTCTTATAAAATAAGAATATTCAATGAAAATCAATTATTGGTTTCAAGCGGTGCGAGAATCAATGGGTTTAATGAAGGTACCGACAATCCAAAAAATCCCGGATTTTATTATTTTGATGGAATGCAGTGGATTTATTCTTCTTATTTTAAAGGGAGCAGCACAAAATTTAATGTTTTAGATGCTATGTTCGATCCAGCCAGCCCATCAGATCTATTCTTTACAAATTATAGCACTGCAATAGGGCAAGGAATATACAAAATGAAGTATAATAGCTCTAGCAAAGACTTTGACTTCACAAAGCTTTATACTGTAGGAGCAGATGGAGTTTGGGATCGACGACCAGTTGGTTTTGCTTATGATGACCAAAATAATTTAGTTGCGGGGCTCGCTTTTACAGAAGGAAAATACCCCGGAATGGCTTTTTACGATAGAGGAACCGACAATTTTTTGGTAAAACAGGTAATTCTTACAAGTAATGCTGTACAGCAACCTATTTTTTATCAAGGCTTATTTTGGGTTCCGCTTCCAAGATCAATCAACTTTTTGGTATATGATCATAAGCAAACATTAAATACTTCAGATGACACACAGTATATTTTAGAATCCTCCAACAATCTTCCGGGGGGAACAATATCTGCGGCTTTTGATAAATCCGGAGATGCATGGATTGGAACAGATATGGGATTGAGAATTCTTCCTAATGCAGCTACCTCAGCAAAAAACAATCCTCAAACGGAGGCTATTGTCATAGAACAGGGAGGTCTCGCTGAAGAACTTTTTAAAGATTCTCAGATTCTGCAAGTTGAGGTAGATGGAGGAAACCAAAAATGGGTTTCCGTAGATGGTGGTGGTGTATATTATCTTTCAGCGACCGGAGAGCAGACCCTTAAACATTTTACAAAGGAAAATTCTCCGCTTCCTACCAATAGTGTAACTGATATAAAAGTTGACAAAAAAACAGGAAAAGTTTATTTCGTAACATACGACGGAATTGTAACCTACCAAGGAGATGTAGGAGATGTAACGTCTAATTTTGGCAATGTATTGGTGTACCCAAACCCTGTTGTCTATTCAAATTTCAAAGGAAAAGTAACCATTAAAGGATTAGCTGAAAAAACAAACATCCGAATTACTGATGCTGCAGGAAACATTGTTCATTCGGCAGTAGCCAGAGCAGGATATTACGAATGGGATCTTAATAACCAACGCGGAACAAGAGTAGCTTCCGGAATGTATTTTGTTCTCATGACCAATGAAGACGGCTCAGATAAAGCTACTGCAAAAATAGCCGTAGTCAATTAATGAATTTACAAACAGGCTTTTTACTTTCTTATGTAAAATATGGTGAAAATGATGCCATTATTCATACATTCACTGAGAATGATGGCTTTCAAAGCTATTTTTTAAAGGGTATTTACAGCAAAAAGAACAAGAAAAAAGCTTTTCTTCTGCCTTTAAATAAACTTAATTTTGTAATTAATATTGCAAAAGGAAATAGTATTGCCACTATTTCGAAATTTGAATTGGTTGAATTTTATGATTTCTATACAGACATTAATGCCAATACTGTTATATTCTTTATTTCAGATTTTTTAAATCAAATTTTAAGAATTGAAAATAAAAATACTTCAGTATTTTTGGGAATTGATGAATTTCTTCAGGAGCTCAATCGTAGAAATTATCAGTCACACCTCATTTTTTTAATTAAAATTCTGAAAATACAAGGAGTTGCGCCTCTCATTAATGACGGGAAATATCTTGATCCTGAAACCGGAATTTTTACCACTGACATGACTCATCATTTTTTTGATGAACAGAATTCTCATATTTGGAAAGCCATTCTTTCTTCAGAAAATCCTTACGAAATAAAGATTCCATCAAAACTCAGAAGAAATATTTTAGACAGTATTTTGATTTACTATCACTATCATTTTGCAGATTTTAAAACTCCCACATCGTTAGAAGTGATTCAGCAGATTTTTGAATAGTTTTTATAATTTCTTTGACATTAAAAACTGTGGTCCACTTCTTCCCTCCCGGATTTTCCCATCATAGGAATACCCAGTTTTCAGATAGATTTCATAGGCTGCATTATTGTTTTGGTTAACAGCAAGAACAATCTCATCACAAGTATTAAAATGTTTTTTCACAAAATCATCAGTTAGTAACATCGTCGACTTCCCAATTCCTTTTCCCTGAAAATCAGGATTAATGGATAATGATCGCAATAAAACTGAATTTGGGTTATCTGTAATATCTAATTTATCTGCTCCAAAATCCAGGACTAAAAAGCCAACCAATATTTCATCATTAAAAATAGAAACCGGAAATGCCAAACCATCATTTCTTTCTTTAATTCTTTCTAATGCATGCTCTGCTGTAGAAGTATAAAGGCTTTGTATCTCATCCAGAACATAGTTGAGCCCGGGTAAGTCTTCAGAAATAAAAAATTTTAAATGAACCATTTCAGTATATAATTAATGATGATAGATATCCTGATACATTACTCCTGCTCTGATTTCAACAGGTAACTTATTTTCCTCGGGAACAATCGGACAATTGTAATCGTAAGCATTGTACGCACAATAAGGATGATAAGATTGATTAAAGTCTAAAATAATCGAATCTCCTTCAGGAATCTTCAGATCCAGATATTTTCCTCCACCGTAGGTTTCTTTGTTATTGGTTGCATCCCGAAAAGGAAGAAAAAGATGGTCTTTATATTTTTCCATTTTCATAAGATCTAAACTTTGATAAATCGTAAGAGTATACGATGCTCCGTCAAGTTCAAAAATTGCCTTTCCAAATTCCTGATAAGATTTTGTTTTTCCTGAGGAAGTTGGAAGGTCAAATGGCTTAGGATTTTCCGTTTTAACGAATTTTGCCTTTACCCTGTATTTCAAGTCTATCGGAAAGAAAGGATGCTTTTTAAATTGGGTGAAGTTTCCTCCTCTTAAAGGGGTTTCTTTAGGGTTTAAATATTCTTCATTCAAATCCTTTTGAAATTTTTTGATCTCTTTCAATTCTTTTGCATTCGCTTTTACAATTGCTTTGTCCGCAATATTCTTTTGAGAAAAACTAAAAAAAGGAATTATTAGAAGTAAAAGTACAATATATGATTTCATTATGAGTCGGAGATTTTAATTTTATAGATATCTGAAGCATTTCTTTTAATTGATTTCACAAAAAAACCTCCTTCTTCGGGAATAACTTCATGAAAATCGAAACTTTTACAATCTTTCGGGAGCCCCGAAAACACTAAGGTAAACCAAAAATCTTTCATAAAAGGAACCGGCGTCCAGTTAGGATATATTGTAATATTTTCCGCATGAATCAGTTTACTTTTATGATCAGAATTGTTATCAAAAAGATAAGTAGAGCTCCAGATTCGGATAAGATTTCCTAAAAACGGAGAAGCGGGGAAACAACAGTGAACAATTACCTGTTTTTCCTCTTCTATTTTGGTTTGAAGAGACTCAAGAATTTCTGTTACTATTATAGGTTTTTTAATGGTTTCTGCCACGTTTATTGTATAAGTAATGAGTAATAAATAATGAGTAATAGTTACATTACTCATCATTCATTATGCTTGTTATTTAATATTCTAATTCAAGTTTCTCTTTAGAATAGCTTCTTACTTTCTTAGCAAGTTCGGGATGTTCAGCCAGTTTTTGTCCATAAGAAGGAATCATTTCCAGTAACTTACCTTTCCATTCTTGATGAAGTTTTTCCGGAAAGCATTTCTCAAGAACATTCAGCATCGCATACACAGCCGTAGAAGCTCCTGGTGAAGCTCCCAATAATGAAGCAATAGTTCCTGCTTTATTGGTTACCACTTCGGTTCCGAATTCTAATTTTCCGCCTTCTTTTTCATCTTTTTTAATAATCTGTACTCTTTGACCGGCCACTTTTAATTCCCAATCTTCTTCTTTAGCATCTTTGATAAATTCTCTCAAATGCTGCATTCTCTGCGCTTTGGTCATGGCAACCTGTTGAACCAAATATTTCGTTAAAGGAATATTATGCCACCAAGCTCCAAATAAGGATTTTAAATTTTTAGTATTCACACTTTCAGGTAAATCAAGATAGCTTCCTTCTTTCAAAAATTTAGTTGAAAATCCTGCAAAAGGTCCAAAAAGAAGTGCTTTTTCACCATCAATGATTCTCAAATCCAAGTGAGGAACAGACATTGGCGGTGCATCGACCGTTGCCTGAGTGTACACTTTTGCCTGATGTTTTTCTACCAGTTCCTGATTGTGAGAAACCAACCATTGCCCGGAAACCGGAAAACCACCATATCCTTCACTTTCTTTGATATCTGAACTATCCAGTAATGGTAAAGCATATCCACCGGCTCCGATAAATACAAAATCTGCAACAACTTCTTGTTTATGACTATGAATCCTGTCTTTCACCTTCATTTCCCATTTTCCGTCATCTCTTGGATCAATGTCTTTTACTTCATGGTACAAGAAAACTTCAACATTGGAATCTTCCAGTAAATGTCTTCCCATTTTTCTTGTTAACGTTCCGAAATTAACATCCGTTCCCAGTTTCATTTTGGTAGCTGCCAATACCTCGGTTTCGTTTCTTTTACTCATGACCAAAGGAATCCATTCCCTTAGCTTGTCATGATTGGCTGAATATTCCATTCCCTGAAATAAAACCGACTCAGATAGTTTTTCATGGCGTTTTCTAAGAAATTCCACATCTTTTTCACCAAATACCAAACTCATATGAGCGCAAGAATTGATAAAATCTTTTGGATCATGAATATAACCTTTATTGACTAAGTAAGACCAAAACTGTTTAGAAATTTCAAATTGTTCTGCAATACTTTCAGCTTTTGAAATATCTATAGATCCGTCTTCTTTTTCAGGGGTATAATTAAGTTCACAAAAAGCAGAATGCCCTGTTCCTGCATTGTTCCATGCTGCGGTACTTTCCTTTGCAAACCTGCCTAATCTTTCAAAAATTGCAATTTCAAGATTAGGATCAAATTCATGAAGCAGTGTTGCTAAAGTGGCACTCATAATTCCGCCACCTATCAGTACAACGTCATATTTTGGTTTCGGTGTTCTGCTAATAAGCGATTGTGACATAATTTCAAATTTTATATCAAATTTCGGGAAAACTTATTACAATTGATTTGATTTCAACCTCTTATTTTTCCGGATTTCAACATTTTTTCTCCGGGAAGAAAATATTATGGAAAATATCAATGAATTGATATTGAGTATATAAATAAAAAAGCACCAACAGTCTTGTCGGCGCTTTTTTAATTTTTGTTTATTTGATTTAATTCAATTTTGCAGTGAGCTTTTTGAATTGTTTTTCTGCATTTTTTCCTTCGTATAAAATTCCATATATCGTATCAACAATCGGAAGTTTCAACCCTTTCTCTTTTGATGTTTTATAAATGGAATCTGCTGCATAATATCCTTCTGCCACCATATTCATTGACTGGATTGCCGATTTTACTGTATATCCTTTCCCGATAAGATTTCCTAAGTTTCTGTTTCTTGAGAATAATGAGTATGCAGTTACTAGTAAATCGCCTAAATAAGCACTTTGATTTACATCTCTTGGCGCTTCATAAATTGCTTCAAGGAATGTCTCCATTTCACGAATGGCATTGGAAACGAAAACCGCCGTAAAGTTGTCTCCATATCCTAATCCACTGGCAATTCCGGCTCCGATTGCAAAAATATTTTTAAGAATGGCACTGTACTCATTTCCTAGAATATCTTTACTTGAGTGAACTTTAATAAAATCTGAGTTAAAAATACTTACCAGTTTTTCTGAAATTTCATCTTCTACGGTAGCGATCGTAAGATAGGAAAGTCTTTCCATTGCAACTTCTTCTGCATGACAAGGTCCTGCAATAACCGCCTGATTTCGGAAACCGATTTTAAATTCATCTCTAAGATAATGGGCAACAACATCATTTACTTTAGGAATGATCCCTTTAATTGCCGAAACGAAGATTTTATCGGTGTATTCGCATGTCATTTTATCCATCATATCTGAAAGATAAATTGACGGTGTTGCTAATACCACTACATCACAAGCAGAAACTAACTCGTTAATATCTGTTGTAAGTTTTAAATTTTTAAGATTAAAATTTACTGCTGTAAGGTAAGTCGGGTTGTGCCCACGAAGTTCAATGGCTCCTTTTACGAACTCACTTCTTACACACCAATGTACTACTTTGCAGTTTTCCACAAGCATTTTTACAATTGCCGTTGCAAAACTTCCACTTCCCACAACGCCTACAGAAATATCTTTTTTATTCTTTTTAGAATTTGAAGATTCCGACATTATTTTCTTTTTTGCCATAATTGAATGTGAACTGCAAATATATTAAAACAAAGATTGCGTAAGACTTTTAATAGCATGATAAAAGCCATTTTTAGATAAAATTAACACTTCAACACAATTAAATATCTAATTAATCGTTAAATACATTAAAAACTAAATTTTAATTACAAATAATCTTAAAAAATTATTTTTATTTAAATTTGCAAACTCAAAACCGTTTTATAATACTAAGAAAAGAAAGATGAAGAGATTTCTAAACAGCAAAAAGAACGTAAATATCCTTTTAGGAGGGCTTTTATCAGTAGTTTTTGCACAAGGTATATTCATTGCTAAGTTATTTTCTGAAAAAGACGATAAAAACTATGAAGTCAATCTTGTAAAAATAAACACTGAGAGAGACAGTGTAGATTATTTGAAAATGAAAACTGATCTTGCATTAGTAGATCAAACCGTAAACGAACTAAATTCCTTCTTAAAATCAAAAGATATTTCGAATGGAAAATTGACAGTCCTGAGCAAAGACAGTATTTCCAACTCTGTTTATCTTGCTAAACAAGCCAACCGATACAGCCAGTATCTGATGGATCTTCAGAAAAAACTGATGCAGGTTCCCTTAGGAATGCCAACAGAAGGATATATCTCATCAAATTTTGGAATCAGAAAAAATCCTATTCCTTTTAAAACAGTTTATGCCTCTGTAAAATCTAATATTGCAGCCCCTGTTGCCGCTTCGGCTCCAGCTCCAGAAGTAAAAGCAGTGCCTGTAGAAAAAATCATAGAAGTAACTGACAGCTACGGAAATAAAAGGGAAGTAAAAGTAATGGTAACTCCAAAAGCTGCTCCTGCTGTTGCCGCTACTTCAGCTTCTACAAAATCTTCTGTTGCTGCAACCTCTAAAACCGGTGTTGAAAAAAACAATCTACCTGCTGAAGCAGATCAGATGCAGTTCCATAAAGGATTGGATATTGCCGTTGCATTTGGTTCTGACGTAAAAGCTGCTGCTGCCGGAACAGTAATATTTTCCGGACAAAAAGGAGGGTATGGAAATTGCGTAATTGTTTCCCACGGAAATGGTTTAGCAACTCTTTATGGTCATTTATCTCAACTTGTTGCCAAAACAAATGATAAAGTGAAAGTAGGGCAAGTAATTGCAAAGTCTGGAAATTCCGGACGTTCTACAGGACCTCATCTTCATTATGAAGTACACAAAAACAATACTCCGGTAAATCCGAAGTTGTTTATGAATTTATAAGATCATTTTTAATGGTTAAAAGTTTCGGGCGGCACCAAAGGTGCCGCCCGAAACTTTAAATACTATTCTAAGAAGCCATTAATAAGCTGCAGTAAAACGCTCATGAATATGATTGTTCTGCTCCAATTCATCAACTAAAACGACCGCTACATCTTCTACAGAAAGAATACTTCTTCCATTTTCATCAAAAACCGGATTTTCCAAAGCCGTTCTGTATTTTCCAGTTCTTACTCCTGCAGTTCCCTGATGCATTTCGATAGCCGGGCTAAAGAAGGTCCAATCTAAGGTTTTATTTTCTTTAATTTTGTTTAAATAATCTCTTGCTGCTGTTGCACCCGCTTTATAATCTTCAGGAAAATCAGGTCCGTCCACCAACTGATTTCCATCAATAAATAAACTTCCGGCTCCTCCCACTGTAATGAATCTTTTCACCCCTGATTTTTCAACTGCATTTTCAATATTTACTGAACCACTTAAGAAATCATCATACAGATTAGGATTCGTCCACCCTGCATTGAAAGCACTGATTACAGCATCATTTCCTTTTAAAGCATCTGCCAGTTCATCGACGTTACTTACATTAATGCTTTTTGCTGATACATTTTCGTTTTGCTGAACTTTAGAAGCGTCTCTTACAATTGCTTCTACTTGGTATCCTCTGTTTGCTAATTCATTCACTATTTGTGTTCCCACAAATCCGGTTGCTCCGATTACTGCTACTTTTTTCATATGATTTTAAAATTTAAATTGTAATAAAATTTGTTACATTTATGATTAAAAAAATTTTATTCAAACTGATCACTAAATTGCTGAAGTGACTTATTTCCTAAAAAATTTAAAACCAATTGATCTGTTTCTATAAATAAATCAGTCAAATGATTATTAATTTCCTTTCCGACGCTACAAGCCGGATTAGGATTCTGATTTTTCTTTCCTAAGACTTCAGTATTTTTCACGACTGAATAAATTTCGGAAATGGTAATTGATTTTGCGCTTTTAGCAAGCCGACTTCCGCCTTCCTTTCCTTGTTTGCTTACAATAAGCCCTCCTTCCCTCAACACACTGATCTCTTTACGTACTACAACAGGATTTACATTGATACTACCGGCAATCCATTCAGAACTTAACCAATCCTGAGGTGATTTTGCCAATAATGTCATAATATGTATTGCCGTAGCAAATCTTGTATTGTTCATTGTAATTATAATGCAAAGATACAGATTTTTTTAAATGTAACAAATTTTATTACAATTAAATTATAATATTAATTTATCTAAGTCTAAAAGCAAGTAATTGATATTTTGATTAATCGTTCTGGTAGCCGACTGCATCTGATTAAGCATTGCAGCTCTGTTGTGCAGATCATTTGCTCTGTAATATCCTCCGTTGCTAAAAATCACAGAATGGTCTGCCACATTTTTATCATCATCGAACTGATAATGCAGCCACCTTTCTTTCATATTTCCGATAATGGAAAACTGTTCTTTATTTGAAAATTTCTTTTCTGTATACATATACCAAATAAATGGTGGAAAATTAGGAGATTCCAGTTTTTCTTTCCAAATATCCCTCAGCAGGTTTCTTTGATGAATGAACTCTACTTTTTTTCCTTTAGGATTTAATGTTGCCAGACCAAAACCAGCTCCTAAAACACCTCCACTGATATCAATCGCATTGCTCCACCCTTCGCTTTTTACAATTCCTCCGGCAACAGACGCCGTAGCTCCGGCAATAATGGAATATAAAATCATTTTGTTATTTCTGGAATCGTTCAAATTGTCTACATAGTTTCCAATTTGCGCTACTCTCTCCCCTTCACAATCAAATTCTGCGGCTACAGCATCCAGTTCAGTGAGCGCGATGGTAATTTTACTGTTAATGACACTTTTTAGCTGCAATACTTTCACCTGAGCATCCAAAGATGAGTCTTTTTTAAGTTTAATAATTTTATGTACCTCATCAAGATTATCCAACGCATTCAATATTAAAATACTTTGATCAGAGAATATCCCTTTTAATTCCTTATTTGCCAATATAATGGAATCTGAATTATAGGATGGAATTTTATTGGTATAATTATATTTAAAAGGGGCTTTACAATAGCTGTCTTTCAACGTAAGGATATTCTGATTGATTACCTGATTTTTCTTGGAAACACAAGATGTTAAAAAACTAAAAATTGTCAAAAAGTAAAGCAGCTTTCTCATTTCGTCCTATTTTATGCTGTTGGGTGAATCAAACTTATACTAATATACTATAAATAAAAAAATCCACCCGAATTCAGGTGGAATTTTAAACTATTTTTAATGAGAATTATTTAATTCCCAATAATTCTACTTCGAAAATAAGTGTACTGTTCGGACCTATTTCTTTGCTGATTTCCTGATCTCCATACGCTAAGTGCGGAGGAAGAATTAATCTCCATTTGCTACCAACAGGCATCAACTGAAGAGCTTCTGTCCAACCCGTAATCACTCTGTTTAATGGAAAAGATGCAGGAGTTCCTCTTTTTACAGAGCTATCAAAAACTTTTCCTGTAATAGTCGTTCCATGATAGTGGCATTTTACTGTAGATCTCGGACCTGGTTTTGCTCCATCACCTTCTGTAATGATTTCGTATTGTAATCCGCTTGGCAAAGTAACTACACTTTCTCTCTTTCCATACTCTTCCATGTATTCTTTACCGTCTTTCAGGTTTTTCTCTGCCAATTCTTTTTTACGCTTAAATAACAAATCTGCTACTCCCATAATTAAATATTTTTACAAAGATAAGATTTTAAGACGGGAAGAAAGAAGTTAGAAGAAAGGAAGTTTTTCAGATGTAATAAATCAATTAATAAATTTATTATCAAAGCATTACAATCAATTTCCTTCATCTTACCTTAAAGTTCAAATATCTTTAATACTCCGTTAACGTCAATTCCGAAACTTGGCGTTATAATTGGATTTAAAAACTAAATGCCAGATTCATTACAATATAATAAGAACTTCGATAAGCTTTCGTATGAGGAAAAGCAACTGCTGGAAGAGACCAAAAAAAGTATCGCCGATTTTGTAGAACAATCTCCTTCTGTAAGTGATATCAACTATGCCGCCAGAAATGCTCATGCAAAGACTTATGCTGTTCTTTCAGGGCATTTCATCATAAATCCTGAACTCACGGAAGATTTGAAATATCTATTTGATAAGGAAAGGTATGAAATCACCGCAAGACTTTCTAATGCCAATCTGAAAATTAAAAAGAACAAGAAGGATATTCCTGCCTATGGTTTTGCCATTAAAATAAAAGATGATTTGGGACGTACCATTTCAAATTATCCTTTGGCCAATTTCCCTCTATTTCCAATCAACTCAGTTTCTTTATTTTTAAAAACATTTACAGCCATCAATAAGCTTTATATTAAAAAATGGAGCAACTGGCTATCTTTTACAAAAAACATATGGAAGATTTTACCTTCTTTAATGACATTCTCTTTTTTAAAACATAGTATTAATCTTTTTCTGAAAAGAAACGACTTCATCCTATCTTTTGATTATTATTCTGTAGGAGCGTACAGATTAGATGATAAAATGGTTAAAATAAAAATCAGTCCAAAGAATATTCAAAAAAAATTTGGGAACAGAAAAGGTGTTAAAAAATCTGTCAAAACTTATTTTGAAAGCAATAATTATCAGGCAGACGTCTTTATTCAGTTGTGTTACGACCTGAAAGATCAGCCCATCAATAGATTAAATGTTGAATGGAAAAACTCCCCATTTATACAATTAGGAGAAATCAGATTTGAAAAAAATTCGCTGCAAAATCCCAATACCTGCGAAAATGAATTATTGTCTTTCAATCCTTTCGAAAGTGCTGAAATCTTTCAACCTGTAGGAAAAATACAAAAGCTAAGGGATGAAGCGTATAAAGTTTCGCTGCAAACGAGAAAGAAGATTAACAAGCTTTTAAAATATAAATAAAAAAAGGCTTTACTAATGTAAAGCCTAGATATTTTCGTTTTCTTCCAATTGTTTTTTCATCTTATTGTCCGGAAATATCATCGAGATAATCACAGATATTAATAAAACTCCACCTACAATTCCTAAAGAGATCGGAGAAGGAATATGTATCCAAGGTGCAATTAGCATTTTTACTCCAATGAAAGCTAAAATGATAGCCAAACCATACGACAGCTTGCTAAACATATAAATAAAATTAGCTAATAAAAAGTACAAAGATCTAAGCCCTAGAATGGCAAAAATATTTGATGTATACAGTATAAAAGGGTCATCTGATATCGCAAAAATAGCGGGTATAGAATCTACTGCAAACAAAACATCTGTAAATTCAATGACGGCCACAACTACCAAAAGTGGCGTTGCCATTTTTATTCCGTTCTGAATGGTAAAGAATTTATCTCCATCGTATGTAGAAGAAACTTTCCAAAAACTTTTTACAATTTTTGCTCCTGCAGAATCACTATAATCTTCATCATCTTGACCGTCATGCCCTCCCCAAGATTTTATTCCTGCATACACTAAGAATAATCCGAATAAGGTCATCACGATATTAATTTTCACAGGATCTCCAAAAACCTCCATTTCAGGAAGATAGGTTAAATTAATAATCCCAATCCCTGCAAAAATAAATATGGCTCTAAATATCAGAGCTCCGATAATTCCCCAAAACAAAACTTTATGATGGAGATGTTTAGGAACTTTAAAGAATCCAAAGACCAGAATAAATACAAATAAATTATCTACAGAAAGTGCTTTTTCAATCCAGTAAGCTGCTTGATATTGTGTAAATTTTTCCAGAGCCAATTTGTGCCCTTCAGCTTCATTAAATGCCCAATATACAATTCCTGAAAAAATCATTGATAAAGAAATCCATACAACAGACCAAATGGTGGCTTCTTTGGAAGAAACTTCATGGCTTTTCTTATTAAAAATCCCTAAATCTAAAAGCAACATAACCACTACTGTTATGGCAAATCCCCACACCAAGCTTGGATGAAGATCTAATACACTTTGTCTCACTAAGTTTTATATTATAATATTATAGATAGCTTACCTGTCAAAGATACCATTTAAATCTAAGACTGCCTATTTATATTCTATGACTCTTATTCGAAAAAAATCAAAAAAATCACTTCTCCGGCATTACTTTATACGTCGGATCTTCCTGAATATTTACTTCGATTACAGCTTCTGCATTTTTCAACATTTTGATACAGTCTTCACTTAAATGTTTTAAATAAAGCTTTTTGTTTAATTGGCTGTATTTTTTTGACAATTTATCTAAAGCATCAATTGCGCTCATATCAACAATTCGACTGTCTTTAAAATCTACAGCCACTTCTTCGGGATCATTCATCGGATCAAACTTTTCTGTAAAAGCTGTTACTGAACCGAAAAATAATGGGCCATAAATTTCGTAATGCTTAATTCCGTTTTCGTCAATATGCTTCCTTGCCCGAATTCTTTTCGCATTATCCCAAGCAAAAACCAATGCTGAAATAATAACTCCTATTAATACAGCCAATGCTAAATTGTGAAGAACAATGGTAATTAAAGCTACTGTAATTCCGACAAAAATATCAGACTTCGGCATTTTATTGACAATTCTAACCGACACCCATTGAAAAGTACTGATCGCCACCATCATCATGACACCAACCAGTGCAGCCATAGGAATTTTTTCAATAAATGGCGCTCCTACCAAAATGATAATTAAAATGGTAATTGAAGCTATTATTCCAGAAAGTCTGGCTCTTGAACCTGCATTTAAATTAACCAACGTTTGAGCAACCATTGCACAACCTCCCATTCCTCCGAAAAACCCATTGGTGATATTGGCTAAACCCTGTGCAACAGATTCTTTGTTGGCACTTCCTTTTGAATTGGTAATTTCATCGACCATTGATAATGTTAATAATGATTCAATAAGGCCAACTCCGGCCATAATTAAGGCATATGGAAAAATAATCTGTAAAGTTTCTAATGAAAAAGGGATACTCGGAATATGAAAGCTTGGCAAACTTCCGCTGATATGAGCGATATCTGCAACCGTTTTTGTATTGATATTAAAACCTAAAACCACTGCAAAAACAATCAAAATAGCAATCAAAGAAGCGGGAACAGCTTTTGTAATTTTAGGAAAAAAGTAAACAATGGCAATTGTTAAAGCAACCAATCCGGACATTATATATAAGGATGTACCTTGTAACCAACTTGTAATTCCATTTGCATCTGTAACTTTAAACTGTTCCACCTGAGCCATAAAAATAATGACCGCTAAACCATTTAAAAATCCATACATAACAGGTTGCGGAATTAATCTCACAAACTTTCCAAGTTTGAAAACACCGACTAATAATTGAAAAATACCAGCAAGAACCACTGTTGCAAAGAGATATTCTACTCCATGAGTTTTGATTAATGCAATTAAGACAACAATCGTAGCTCCAGCTCCGCCAGAAACCATTCCTGGACGACCTCCTAAAACTGCGGTAACTATACCCATCATAAAAGCTGCATACAAACCAATTAACGGTGATAGTCCGGCCAAAATTGCAAACGAAAGAGATTCAGGAATCATGGTCATTGCCACCGTAAAACCCGCCAAAATTTCGTTTTTATAATTGATTTTATGTGAAAAATCGAAAAGTTTAAAATAATTTCCCATTGAAAAAATGCAGTTTTTGTATTGCTTATTGAACAAATTTACTTATCTCATTTGCAATAATTTTTGAGGCTACAGGTGACCAATGCGTATCATCATAAAAATAAATATTAGACTCTTTATTGATATGTGACTTTAAGAGCTCTTTGGAATTAATATATAAATAATCTTTTTTGAGTGCCTGAAAATACTCAAAAAATAATGGTTTTTTCAAATTGGACTTATCTATAATGTAGTCATAATAAAAATCGTATTTGTCCGGAGACGGCAATATAATAAGTTTGATATTCTTTTGTTCAAGTTTTTTTGAAATCTTGTTGAGGATGTTATTGAGCCGAATTACATTTTGCGGGTTGTTATTCTGGCTGGTTGATATAAGATCGACTTTATAGAAAAGTAATTTATCCGAATGATTGCTGAACAATTTTTTTGAGTTTAGCTTGTAGTTATAAATCAAATCATTCGAAAGATAATTATTGCATATAAAAAACTTGGGCAGGTCATACAACGGGAACTCAAGTGTTGGTCTGGAAAAAAATTCAGAATCCTTTTGATCAATTACTGTTTCATGATGGTTTACAATTATAGAATCTATTTGACTTTTAGATATTTTCGCATTGAAATCTATTTCTTTAATATTAGTAATAAAATTACGCTCTACATGCTGCAAAATAACATATTTGACCTTATAATGATCGAAGAAGTCACCGTTTACAAGATTTATTAAGGTTTGAATCTGATTATTGGCAATGTAATGATCAACGTGTAAAGTACTATACTTTTCTGCTAGAAAATGATTGTATCCATATCCTTTCTGATCCGAAAAAGAATCACCGATTGTTAAAAACTCAAAATTATTTTTCTTTGTGTGCGATACTCTTTCAAATTTCTCTTTCTCAGATAAATTAAACTGATCCCTGTAATGCATATAAATATTAGGAAACATCCCCATTCTTAAAACATCAGGACTTTCAGTTCTGACTCTCAAAAACATTGCAATGCCATACAATAGTATTATGGGAATGGTAAAGTAAGCTGTCTTGATTATAAGTTTTCTAATCATGGATTAAAATTGAAAGTAAATAAATTGCTGTACGTTCCCTCCAAACCAAAAAAGAGAAATAATAATTGCATAATACATGGCATATCGAAGAGGTTTCTTCCATTCTAACCCCAATTTTTCAATTGCATATTGATTTTCTCGTCCTTTCCACTCTATGCAAATGAAGATGATGATAAGAATTATGGTTATAAGTGCCTTTTTCTTTTCTGCAAATTCAGGTATTTCTAAAAGCGACGCCGAAAAAATTCCGGATATGTAATGGTAAGCATGCGTTATATTTTCAGCTCTAAAAAATATCCATGCAAAAACAGTCAAACCAAAAGTGATCAATATTTGTGAAAACTCCCGTAAAGTTGGCCATTGTTTACCTTTTGAGACAATTTCTAAATTTTTTCGGTTGGTTTTCATGAGGATTGACGGCATTATAAATAGTGCATTTAATAATCCCCATACTACAAATGTCCAATTGGCACCATGCCAAAAACCACTGACGATAAAAATGATGAATGTATTCCTCACCCGCATCCATTTTCCTCCTTTACTTCCTCCCAGCGGTATATATAAATAATCTTTGAACCAAGATGAAAGCGAAATATGCCACCGTCTCCAGAACTCTGCAAAATCTCTGGAAAAATATGGGAAAGCAAAATTACGTAGTAAATCAATTCCAAAAAGTCTCGCTGTTCCTAAAGCGATATCCGAATATCCTGAAAAATCACCATAAATCTGAAAAGCAAAAAAGACAGCCCCCAAAACAAGTGCGCTCCCGTTCATATCTCCGGAAAGATTAAAAATTTGATTTGCAAATTCTGCACAATTATCTGCAATGACCACTTTTTTGAATAATCCCCACAATATTTGCCTCAAACCATCTGCCGCTTGATCATAATTGAAAACTCTCTTTTTCTTGATTTGCGGAAGAAGATGGGTTGCTCTTTCTATAGGTCCTGCAACCAAAAGAGGAAAAAAACTTACAAATAAGGCGTAATCTACAAAACTCTTTTCTGCTTTAATTTTATTGTTATATAAATCAATCACATAAGAAAGTCCATGAAATGTATAAAAAGAAATTCCCACAGGTAAAATTACATTAATCATTACCGGATTGAATTCCCATCCTATACGACTAAATAAACTAACAAAAGAAGCCGCAAAAAAATTATAATATTTGAATACTCCAAGAAATCCCAGGTTGATCACAACACTCAACCAAAACCAAATGCGCTTGAATTTTAAATTTCTTGCACTTTGCATTTTTAGTCCTGTAACGTAATCAAGTAAAGTAGAAAACATCAATAAAAACAGAAAGCGCCAGTCCCAGCAAGCATAGAAAAAATAACTCGCGACCAGCAATAATCCATTTTGAAGTTTAAGATTTTTATTGACTATGTACCAATACAATATAAAAATCGCAGGTAAGAAAATTACAAATTCAATAGAATTAAAGAGCATTCTTTTGTTTATTCTGTATTATTAGTGTTTAACAACCTCATCTTTGAGCATAGCTCGCAACTTTTCAAATATACAAACTTATCTGAAGCAACTAAACAACCCGAATCAACGATTGAGAAAAATTAAATAAAAAAAGGCTTTGCTTTCACAAAACCTCTCTTTATCATCATCGTTATTAGTTTCTATTTAGCAAAAATTTCTTTTAACTGAGAAACAATGTTGCTGTTTCCGGAAACGGTGATATCTCCAATCTTATCGGCAATTTTCTCCATATATTCCATTTCTTTCAGCTTCCAAAGCACTTCGTTTTCTTCCATTAATTTCGCCGTATTCAGCAAACTTCTTGTAGAAGCAGTCTCCTCACGTCTCATGATGCTGTTTGCCTGAGCTTTTTTCTCGGCAATCAAAACCTGATTCATGATTTCCTTCATTTCTCCCGTCAGAATCACATCTCTGATTCCTGCATCGGAAGCCTTCAAACCTAATTCTTCGGCCTTGTTCCCAAGATTTTCGAGGATTTCTTTTCCTACAGCATCTTTTTTCAACAACAATTCATCCAATGTTAAAGCTCCAACGAATTCACGTAAAGCCAGCTGCATCAAAATATACAATTGCTTATCATACTCCTTATTTTCCATCAACGCTTTTTCAATGCTTTCCACCTGATAACGTACATAGAAATTGATACGAAGCATTGCTTTATCCTTTGTCAGAAGCTCTTGTCCTGCAATTTCCATTTGTTGCATACGAGTATCAACAGCTTTTACATCGATGGAAATTTCGTTGTTCCAGAAGTAATACGTTCCTGCTTCCAGAATTTTAGTTAATTTTCCGTCAATCAGCAAAAGTCCTTTATATTGATTGGTGATCACAAATTTTCTTACGAAGTTTTTCAGCTTCATATTTTCAAGAATGGTTTTAGAAATCTTTTCCGTGATCTCAACTTTCGTTAAGTCGATTTTTTGAAATTCTCTGTTTAAAATTCCTTTCCAGAAAGCATATTGACCAACATTCAGAACTTCTTTAAAAATTCCATTTTCGTACATCAGAACAATTTCACCGTCTTTCACCTCAACGACCTCCAATAGAGATTTCAGGCTTTCATTTTTCAATAAAAGATTAAGATCAGTATTGGTTTTAAACAAGACTTTCATATCATAAACTTCCACAGATTTATCTCCGAAAATCCAGAAATTACCTTCTTTTAAAATTTCGATTAAGTTTCCGTTTTTGAAAACCAAACCTGTTTCATACGCTTTAATTTGTACATTTTTTATCATCGTTTTATTATTTTAAATGGTTATTGATTTTAATTAAAAAAGAAAAATCCGGAATCTCTTCTTCCCAAAATGGCGGAAGGAAAGGAGTTCAAATAAGTCTATTCATTTCCGAACAATGCTTTTGAACTGATTTTCTAATGAATCTGATTTTGGGCGTGTCCCCTCCCATCGCTAAAAGCAGCAGCTTGGGTCGCTACGTTCATTTCTATCTTTTTTGTTCACATTTCGACTCCGCTCAATGTGACAAAAAAAGGATATCCATTACCATCGCTCACGCAGAAAACCGTCTTTTTTAGAAAAATTTGTCCAATCATCATCTGTTCATCAACTGAATTTCATTTTCAGAAAACATCTTTTCTTGCAGGCTTTTTCGAAATGTTGATTCAACAACCGAAAAAAATCCCGGACTTTCCTATGGTGAATATTTTTATGAGATATTCAAACTCTCGAAAAAAAATAGATTTTGAGTCTATTTCAAACCTACGTTAAAAGCGTAGTGCTCTAACCAACTGAGCTATCCCGTGCGTAACGAGAGAGGGAGTCGAACCCTCGCTTTAATGCTATTACTCTACCTAACTGAGTTATACTTCCCCGAAGGAAATAGAAGGATTCGAACCTCCGACCCATAGCGTATAGTAGAAATTTTTTGGAAAATTCCTCAAACCTTCAGGTCAAGTTGAACAGAACGAAATCATGTTTCTCAACAAATTCTTCTGCAATGGTGATATACCGAAACACCCAACAAGACCTGCCTGATATTTTGACTAAAATCTGTTTTTCAACATTTTAGTATTGTTTCATTTTGTTGATGCAAAGTAAAAACAGCATTACGCAATGTTTTTGCGTTGTGAAAAATTTTGTTATTTTTTTAACTTTATATCACTTCCGGTATCCGCTTCTTGCTATTTTACACCATCATATCAGCACAATTTGAACTTGCGAATGCATAAGGTTTTGCTTTAAATACATATCCCATTCCCAGAATATAACCCATTGCATCTTTCAAAGCAACGTTGGATTTGAAATCCGGATCGGTATTAATGTCTGCGTGTACCTCCATTTCCACCTCATAAGTTTCCAGAATAGAACAGATTGCATAAGCGATTTCTACCGATTTGTTCACCTCATTCAGCATTCGTTCTTTGATACTGATATTCTGTATTTCTCTTTCTTTTCTAATAAAGGTAAACGCTCCTTTTCCCTCACGGATAAAGACAACTGCCGTAGCATAATTGATGGCATCACCGTAAACGTGAGAGTCTGAACCCACACATACTTTCAGTCGGTGCCCATTTGCCTGTTCGCGGATGATGGCTTCTTCTACCAGCTGTGTGATAGAGCGTTGGAAAATTTTCCCAGTCATGTTCTGCCATATTTGTTGTTGCGTTTCCATTTTTTCTACATGTTTGTTTAAGTAATTATTTGTTAATAATGTCAATTTTTATGAGTAATAAGTAATTGGTAATGAGTAATAACTTTATACCGCTTTTTTAATTTTTTGAAGAAAAATAAAGCCTGTCTTTAATTTTTTGTTTGATGTAAGAACTTCTGCGCTCGACAAACTTTTTTTTTCTTCGGGACTTATCTCATTTAGTCATTTGAGATGGTTATGGGATTCAAACCCACTCAGCTCACGCAACGGTTTTGCAGACCGCCCCGACTCTTCCACTTCGGCGAACCATCATTTTTTATAAGTAATCAGTAATAGACAATGAGTAATTTCTTCTTTACTGATTATTCTTTTTAAATTTTCATTAAAAACAAAGCCTGTCTTATTTTTGTTTGATATAAGAACTTCTGCGCTTTGACAGACTTCATTTTGCCTAAAAATTATATTATGTTTAAACTTTCTTCATTCATCTTTCTGCCCTTAAATACTAATTATCATTTTTTGAGTTAAGAAAAAGTTTGTCTATTATATTGTGTTTTTTTGGCGTAAAGATCATCTGCTCTCGACAAACCTTTTCTTTTTCTCTTTTGAAACAACTAACATTTGGTTTTTGCGATTCCGGAAAGATTCGAACTTTCAACTTCTGGTTTAACAGACCAGTGCTCTACCATTGAGCTACAGAATCGTTTTTAATAAGTGAATAGTCAATTATCAATCGCTTTGCTTGTCAATTTTAAAATTCACTGACGAAGTAAAATTTACGATTGACCATTCACTTTTATCGTCTGGAAAATAGGATTCGAACCTATGACCTCCCGCGTCCAGGGCGGGTAAACAACCACCGTTATCTTTCCAGTTTTGCAGATTCACTTTCAATTTCTTTCCAAGAGACAGTCGGATCTGAAATTTTCCGTGAATCTTTGCGGTCTATGCGAGAATCGAACTCGCAGTGCCCGAGAGACAGTCGGGAAGGTTAGCCATTACCTCAATAGACCTTTTTGCGGAGAGCAAAGGAATCGAACCTTCACTACTGTCGTAGAACTCATTAGCAGTAAGCCGCAACAAACCAATATTTGCCTACTCTCCTTTTTTTGTAATCCCAGAAAGATTTGAACTTTCAACCCCCGGTTTAAAAGACCGGTGCTCTAACCATTTGAGCTATGAGATTGTTATTAATTGATGAATGGCCAATTGTCAATTCGCTCTGCTTATCAATTTTAAATTCACTTGTGAAACAAAATTCACTATTGACCATTCACATTTTGGGGTATCTCCGGGAATCGAACCCTGTTTTCCGGTGCCACAAACCGACGCTTTACCAAATAAGCTAGAGAAACCATAAAAAAAGCGCCTCTTTTTGGGAGGCGCTTTATAATTTAGACGTGTCAGTTCATTAGCTGACCCATATATATAAGCACCTTTTTTCCAAAAATTCACTATCATGAAGAATAACACAAGCACAACTCTGCCCCATCGGTGATGTACCGCGTTGTGAATTTAAATTGGGTATGCTATGTAATGGTTTCATTGTATTGTTCTTGTTTTAAATAAGTTTTTTGAAAGGCTTGAAAACTTGTTGCTTTCAATTTTCGATTGCAAAGTAAGAATGATTTTTTTTAACTCACAAATTTATTTTAAAATCAACTAACTGAAAATCAATTAATTAAATTTAAATTTTAGAATAGAGAATTTCCGTCCGCAATATTTTGCAGATGTATTAAATACCTAAATGACTGTCTCTCATCGGGTTAATTATCACGCTTTATTTTCTTATTAGTTGTTCATTTTCGTTTAAATAATTTTCACTTTTATGGTTATTTTTTTTCATTCTAAATAATTTTCACTCTAAAAACACAAAAAACGCCTCGATGTTCGAGGCGTTTCTACTATATTTTGATAAAATTTTTACTAGTTTATTGTAAATAATTTCCAAAGCAAGCACATTTCACCTCATCCAATATCATGCATTCACATCCAAACGATCCCTTTACTGCAGGGCGATCGCATAGATTCAAACTGATATGTGCTCTTTGTATTGTCATAATTTTACTGGGGCAAAGATAAATGTTTTTCTTGCTATTTTATAATTTACCCATAGAATGATAGCTTGGGAAATCTTAAATCCTCATTTATATACCAACAACAAATCGGCTCGGATCTTCGATCCGAGCCGAGCCAAAACAAACATGAGTTTCGCTTTGAGAATTAAAACTATCTTATAATTTCGATGATATTGTTTTCAGGGTCGAGAATTACACTTTCATAGTATCCATCACCTGATGTTCTGGGCTCTCCCACCACTTTGTAACCATCTGTTCTTAATATTTCAGTCAGTTCATCAACTTTTTCTTTAGTTCCCGTTGAAAATGCAAGATGAATAATTCCAAATTTCTGAGCTTCAAAAGAATTGTTCCCTTCCTGAATATCTGGTCTGGTCATAATTTCCAATCTGCTTCCGTTTTCAAAACTTAAAAAATAAGATTCGAAATTTTTCACAGGATTATGGTATTTTTCATTAGAAATAGCTCCGAAATACTTTTCATAGAAATTTCTCATAATCTCCAAATCCCTCACCCAAAAAGCAATATGTTCTATTTTCATTTAATCTTTTATTTATTTGAAATTAATTTTTTGTTTAACCATTTCCTCACAGGAATATCATAGTATTTCATAAAACCATAAGCTAAAATTATTGAACTAAATACTGTCAGTAACCCTAAAATCCATGATTGAGGTTCTTCTAATGTATGTTTTCCATTGGCAACCCAAGCCATATAAACGTACACCAGCGGAAAATGCGTAATATAAATCGGGTACGAAATATTCCCTAGAAATTTACAGAGTCGGTTTGCTTTTTCACCCACAACTTTTCCGCCTGCTCCTAACAAAATAATAATCGGAAACATGATCATTAGTGTAAAACATTCATAAAAAGCATTTTTCCAATGTTCCGTAGTTCCTCCTAAGCGCGGAAATGCAAATAAAATGATCAATAAAACACTTGTGGTGAAAAAAGCATTTTTAGTGAACCTTAATTTAATGGCTCTTGCTAAAAATATTCCCATCAAAAAAGGGAAAGTTAGTCTTATAAAACCAATTTTCAATTGTGTGAAATCATCGATAGACCAACCGCCAATTATATCTCCATTTGGATTGGTAAAGGCATAATTAATCGTAAATCCAGCTGAAATCAACACTAAAATTCCAAGTACAATTTTGGAAACTTTTCTTAAAACTAAAGCATAAACAATGTTCGCTATATATTCAAAAAATAATGACCAAGCGGGTCCGTTCAAAGGATGCATTTCGTTCCACCCTCTGATATCGAAACTTTTTCCAACAGGAATCACAGTCATCCCTATAAACATCACCAATAATAATTTCCAAACCGGAGTTGTAGAGATGCCACCCCAACCCAAGCCTTCTGATTGCTGAAAATAGAATAAAACAGCCCCGACTACTGACCCCATAATGATCATCGGCTGTAATCTTACCAAACGACGGATAAAGAAATTTTTTAAGGTCATCTGATTCCAGCGATTATCATAAGCATAACTAATCACATATCCCGAAAGCATAAAGAAAAAATCTACAGCCAAATAACCGTGATTAATAATTTGTCTGGTATGATCTCCGTTCGAAAATGTTTCAAAAACGTGGAAAAATACAACCATAATAGCGGCCACACCACGAAGCCCGTCAAGAATTTCATAATGCGGCTTTGATTGAGAAATAGTTAGGGTCGGATTCATATTTAGATCAAAAATTTACTGCAAAAATATAAGATGTGATTTCAAAAAGCTTGTTCTATATTTTTTAATTATTGTCTTATATTTACATTAATCCAGTTTTATTTCTTCATATGAAGCAAAACTTAAAATATTATCCAAAAGCAAGAACAACCACTTTCCACTTTGATCATGTTCATATCAAGTGGAATCAACAAGTTCCGCTTCATCAACAGGAGACATGGGAATTGTCTTATATTATTACAGGAAGCGGTGCGAGAATTATTGGTGATATTGTAGAAAATTTTTCGAAAGGTGAAGTTATTCTTATTCCACCCAATATTCCGCATTGTTGGTCTTTTGATGAGTCTGTTCACGACAGTGAAGGTAAAATCGAGAATATTACGATTGTTTTTGAAGATGATTTTCTGGAAAGCTGTAAAAATCTTTTCCCGGAATTTTTCAACAGTATTTCTGAGCTTCAAAGTAATGAAAATGCTGTTTCTTTTAAAGATGAATTGTTAGATAAGCTTCAGATTCTAATGACCGATATGATTCATCAAAATAGTATTGAAAGAATTTCTTCTTTTTTTAAAATACTGGAACTGATTTCTTACTGTAAAAAAATGCAGATTGTCGGAAGACCTGTTATTGAAAATAAAAAAGAGAAAAAATTACAGGAAATCTACCTTTTCATCTTAAGCAATTTCCAACGAAATATTACCCTGGAAGAAATTTCAAAATCAGTTGGTATGCAGAAATCTTCTTTTTGTGTATTCTTCAAAAAAATGACAGGGAAATCTTTTTTTACTTACCTGGCAACATTCAGAATTGAATCTTCATGCCAAATGCTGTTAAAAACAAATTTGTCTATTACGGAAGTTTGTTTTGCTTCCGGCTTTAACGATATTCCTTATTATAACCGGGTTTTTAAGAAAGTTAAAAATATGACCCCCACACAGTTCAGAAAAGAGAAAGAATAATGCTTGATAAATTTTACTTAAAGAACATAATCAATTAAAAAAATTCACTAAATGATAGTTTAACAATTCAATCTACACATATTTGTTATCTTTGCACATTCAAAATAAGATTATGAGTATTCACATTAGTGCAAAAAAAGGAGAAATAGCTAAAGTAGTATTGCAGCCGGGAGATCCGCTTCGTGCACAGTATATTGCAGAAAATTTTTTAGAAAACGCCAGACTAGTCAGTAAAACAAGAGGTATTTTTTATTATACGGGTCTTTATAAAGGAAAAGAAATCACTGTAGGAGCAAGTGGAATGGGCTTTCCGAGTATCGGAATTTATTCTTTTGAATTGTATACGGAATATGAAGTGGATACGATCATCAGAATCGGAACTTGTGGAGCTTATACAACAGACCTGAAAACTTTTGATATTTTAAACGTTGAAAAAGCAGCAAGTGAAAGTACTTATGCAAAATATGCATGGGAAATTGAAGGTGATATTCTTTCTCATCAAGGGAATATTTTCGACACAATTAATGCAACCGCTGAGGAATTATCTTTAACAACGAAGGCTATTAATGTTCACAGTAGTGATATTTTCTACAGAAAAGATTCTGCTGTTCCTGCTATTGCCACAAAATATAATTGTCCCGCTGTAGAAATGGAAGCATTTGGATTATTTGCTAATGCTCAACATTTAGGAAAAAACGCAGCTACGATTCTTACGGTAACGGATATTATTCCTACTCATGAAAAAATCTCTGCCGACGAAAGAGAAACAGCTTTAAAACCTATGATGGAACTGGCTTTGGAATCGGCTATTAAAAGTTTATAAGTTTAGCTAACATATAATTTAACATACATAAAAAAAGAGTTTTACTTTATCTGTAAAACTCTTTTTTATATTCTGAAAAAATTTCGGGCAACTTCTGTCGTTTCGTCGGCGACTTCGGAAATACTGATTTTCTTTAAATAGGCAATCGTTTGGGCAACATAAGGCAAATAAGAGGGTTCATTCCTACGATTTTGTATTCTCGGCATATTTTTCGGAAGCATAAATGGCGCATCTGTTTCAATCATTATTCTGTCGAGCGGAGCGTATCTGATGACCTCTTCTAAATGTTTAAATCTTTTCTGATCACTGATTGCTCCGGTAAATCCTAAGTAAAAGCCTTTGTCCAAATACGTTTTCGCCTCGTGCAAGGTTCCGGTAAAACAGTGAATTACAGCTTCGGGAAGTTTAGACAAATATTCATCCGTAATTTCATTAAATCTTTTGAAAGCTGATCTTTCATGAAGAAAAAGAGGTTTATTGACTTCCATTGACAATTCGAGCTGGGCACGATAGCATTTTTCCTGAATGGGTCTTGGAGAGAAATCTCTGTCGAAATCCAGCCCGCATTCTCCCACTGAAACAACGTGGTATTGTTTTAATAGTTTCCTTAATTCATTTGTACTTTCAGTAGTAAAAGATTTTGCATCATGAGGATGAATTCCTGCTGTTGAAAATAAAATTTCAGGATAATCTTCCGCAATAGCTGCAGATTCTTTACTTCCACGAACGCTTGTTCCTGTGAGAATCATGTGCTCTACTCCATTATCCAAAGCTCGGTTAATGATTTCTTCATGTTCGTTGTAAAATTGTTTATTGGTTAAATTGATACCAATGTCGATAAATGTGTTCATTTAATTAAATTTTTAAATCACAAAAATCTTAAACAAGTACGCAATCTTTCTTCATACTTTATGATTCATTTCTAAAATTCTTTTTACAAAATTAGCGGAGCATCAATTAAACATACAATTACAATAAGAAACAATATATATTTAAGACAAATTTCAACATAAAAAAGATAAACTTAGATTTATCTAAAAAAAACGTTGTTTTCATGATTATTCTCAAAGAAAATTCTTAAACTTGAAAACTTTTTAAAATGTAAAATCAGCGTATGAAAAAATTACTATTTTTTTGTCTTATCACGTTTTCTATTTTCAGTTCCAACCTCTTATTCTCACAAACAAAAGCAATTACAGTCGGCAACTATTGTACAAAAACGGATAAATTCTGTTTGCATATATTGGACGGAAACAAGTTTAAAGAAACATTTTCGTTTGATATTACAACATTCACTACAGGAAGCTATCACATTGCAAACAACATCTTAACCTTATCGTATGAAGGTCCTGAAAAGGAAGACACTCCGAATAGGTTATTCGGAATAGTTACCATTAAAGAAGATAAACTGGTTTTAAAAACAGAAGATCAGGAAAGGAAAATTGTGCTTTACAGAAAATAACACTCTTTCATCGGCTCTCCTAGATTGAAGGAGCTACCCTGGAAAGGTAGTACACTCGTAACTGTATCGAGTTAGAATCCTTTCCTTTCCGCAAAAAACAAAACCATTGAAATTCAATGTTTTTTTATAAAAAATATACTTTTAAGTTGATTCGTTATAATACTGATGGCAAATTGAATTCGATAATATTATGGAGTGGTATTCCTCATACACTATCCATACTTTATCCTGCCTTTTGATATAACGATGATTTGTTCTATCGTACTTGTAAATGGCAAAGAAAAGTTAAAAGAAAAAACACACCAATACTTGATTCTATTATGAAAAACACCCACAAATTAAGTGGGTATTTTTGTTAGTTAGTTAGTTAGTTAGTTAGTTAGTTAGTTTTTGTCATTGCCTGAAAAAGACCTCCGTTCATAGCACTAACACCACCCTGTAGTTGCCACCCCAACAATAAGTATGACTTAACATTTTTTTCAAGATCAACAGCATTGATTCCAACAACTATTTTGTAATCCATCGTATTTAATTTTATTTTCCCGAATATACAAACAATATCATATTCAATAATTTTACATAATATAATTTAAGTATAGGAGATCTCGAAATTTTTTCCATTGAAAGAAAAAAAGTGGTAGTGTTCATCGGTTCTTAAACAACCGTTAACTAAGTTTGTTAACAATTTCTTATACTGTAGATTTAATGTTGACGGTCATGTTGACTTTCTAACATTTTCTACCCTTATTGAAACTAAAAAAAACGGAAACCTCTTGTGAAAAAGGTTTCCGAATAGTGGTCCCACCTGGGCTCGAACCAGGGACCACCTGATTATGAGTCAGGTGCTCTAACCAACTGAGCTATAGGACCTCAAAACTTTGGTTAAATTTTGTGTTTGCAAAAATAGCAAAATTTCTTTCACTACAAAACTTTTTATCGCTTTTCTTGGCACAATTCTACCAGTACTCCATTGGTTGATTTAGGGTGTAGGAAGACAACTAATTTGTTATCAGCACCTTCTTTCGGTTCTTCAGAGATAAACTGAAAACCTTCATTTTTTAATCTTTTTACTTCTTCTAATATATTTTCTACTCCAAATGCCAAATGATGGATACCTTCGCCTTTTTTATCTATAAATTTTGAAATAGGGCTTTCCGGATTACTGGCTTCCAAAAGCTCAATCTTACTTTCTCCGGTTTCATAAAAAGAGGTTACAACACCTTCTCTTTCCACAGTTTCTTTTTTGTAAGATTCTTTTCCTAATAATTTAGTAAAAAGCTCGTCTGAGATCCCTAAAGACTTTACGGCAATACCGATATGTTCTAGCTTCATAAAATATTAATCAATAATTTTAAATTGTAAATTTGATACTGCATTTGAATTTCAAAGTATCAATTCAAACAAAAGTACTAAATTTGCAGAACTTATGGAAAGTAACAGACAAAGAAAAGTAGCACAGATTATACAGGAAGACTTCGCAGAGCTTTTCCGCAAACAGGCTGCCAGCAGCCAACAAAGCATTTTAGTAAGCGTTTCTGATGTAAAAGTAACAGCGGATTTAGGTATTGCAAAAATTTATTTAAGTATTTTCCCGCAGGAACATCGCAGTGCAGTGATGAAGGAAATTGAAGAAAACAAAGCTCAGTATAGAAATTTCATCGGTCAGAAAATGGCAAAACAAGTGCGTGTTATTCCTCAGCTTAATTTTTATCTGGACACCACTCTTGATGATGTAGAAAAACTAGAAAGAGAATTAAGAGGCGAAGGCGACAATCCTGTTTTATAAAAACCTTTGAAAAACATTGCATTTTATATCGCATCCAGGTACCTTTTAGCAAAAAAAGGGAGCACTGCTGTTACGTTTATCACGTGGCTTGCTGTGAGCGCGATGGCAGTAGCTGTGACTGCAATGTTTGTCATCATCTCAGTATTCTCCGGGCTTGAAGATTTCAATAAAGACCTTGTTGCCAATCTGCATGCCGATCTTACTTTAAAAAGTAAGTCGGGAAAAACCATCAAAAATTTACAGCAGGCTGAAGATGTTTTAAAAAAGAACAGGGATATTCTAAACTTTTCAAAAGTTATAGAAGAAAAAGTATACATCAACTACAGCGGTAAAGGAGATATCGCCTATTTACGAGGTGTAGATTCTGCCTATACCAAAGTAAACCCTATTGACAAAAGTATTTTCTACGGGACTTATCCCAATTTTAAATATTCAAATGAGGTGCTCATGGAGCATTCTCTCAAAAACAGACTCTCTATCCCTGTAGATTCTACGGCAGATTTCGCTACGATTTTCATGCCTAAACCAGGAACAGGGATAATCACTAAGGAAGAAGATATTTATAATAAAAAAAATATTTTCGTAACAGGGATTTTTCCGGGAAATGATCAACTCAACAACTATATTATCGCTCCTATTGAGCTGACTGAAGAGTTACTGAATCTTCCTAAAAAATCGGCATATCAGATTGTGATTAAACTTAAAAATCCTGAAAATGCAGATTTGGTGAAGCAAAGCTTGGTATCACAACTTGGAAAAACGGTCGAAATAAAAACAAAAGAGGAGGAAAATGCAGCGTTCTGGAAAATGATTAATACAGAAAAACTGTTCATCTATCTTATTTTTGCATTGGTGATCTTCATTACAACCTTCAACCTTGCAGGGGCTATTATCATTTTGCAACTTGATAAAAAAGAACAGGCAAGATCATTGGTTTCTCTAGGATTTCCTTTAGCACATTTAAGAAAAACCTATTTTTATACGGGAGTTCTTATTGTAGTTTTAGGAATTATTTCCGGATTGATTCTAGGTACTCTTTTATGCTATTTCCAATTGTATACAGAATTCTTCAAAGCTATAGGAACATTGCCTTTTCCTATCAAAATCGTAGGCAATAATTATATCATTGTTACCCTTACCGCTTCAGTATTCGGTATCCTTATTTCATGGTTCTTCTCAAAGATCGGCAAAGGCTATATTACTAAAAGTTAATATATAACGCTTCATTTTTTCGTACCTTTACGCCCCCAATTTTAAAAAATGAAACGAATATTATTTTCTTTGCTGTTTACATGCGCGTTTATTAGTGCATTTGCTCAGATTCCAACAGGATATTATAATGGTACAGCAGGACTTACCGGTGCTGCTTTGAAAACAAAACTGAATCAAATCATCACCAATGGTCACGTAGATCATGGCTATGGCGGACTTTGGACAGGTTACCAAACCACCGATCGTGATTATTACTATGAAAACGACGGAACCATCTTAGACATTTATTCCGAAAATCCTACAGGTACAGATCCTTATACTTTTACTTACGGGACCAACCAATGTGGTTCTTACAGTACAGAAGGAAATTGCTACAACAGAGAACACGTAGTACCTCAAAGTTTGTTCAACAGTAATTCTCCAATGGTTGCAGACATCCATTTCATCAGAGCGACCGATGGAAAAGTAAACGGAATGAGATCTAACTATCCTTACGGAAAAGTAGGTTCTGCTTCTTTTACTTCTTTGAATGGTTCTAAACTGGGAACTTCTGTTTCTCCGGGATATTCAGGAACTGTTTTTGAGCCAATCGATGCTTTTAAAGGAGACATTGCAAGAATGATTCTTTATTTTGTAACCCGATATGAAACACAACTCTCCGGATTCAGCTCCGGAAATATGTTGGGAGGTTCAGCTTTTCCCGGTCTTCAAACTTGGGAGCTTAATCAATTATTAGCTTGGAATACATTAGATCCTGTTTCTCCTGCCGAAATCGGAAGAAACAATGCTTCTTATACTTATCAGGGAAACAGAAACCCTTACATTGATCATCCTGAATATGTTGATCAGATTTGGGGAACACCTGTTGTAGACACCCAAGCTCCTACAGCTGCTACCAATTTAGTGGCCAGCAACCCTACCAGCAATTCAATTTCTTTAAGCTGGACCGCTGCTACAGACAATATAGGAGTAACTGGATATGATATTTATTTTTCTAACGGAACTCTTTATGCTACCGTAACAGGAACAACCGCAACAGTTCAGGGATTAACTCCTTCTACAACCTACACATTCTATGTTATTGCTAAAGATGCCGCAGGAAATTCATCACCTCAAAGTAATACTGCAACACAAACTACTCTTGCAGGACAACCAGGAGGAGGAAGCTGTGGTACTGAAGACTTCAACAATATTCCGGCTGCTTCTTCAAGTTATGCTACTCAAACCTGGACTAATAACGGAATTACATGGAATGCAACCGATGCAAGAACAGATCAAAGCATTATTGATAATTCCAACAACAAAGCTATTACTATTAGAAACGGAAATCTTACCAGCTCTACTCTTTCCGGAGGAATTCAGAGCTTGACAGTGACTGCTGCCTTAAAATTCTCCGGAAGTTCAAGCAGTCTTAATGTTGAAGTAAATGGAGTTCAGGTAGGAACCATCCCATATACAGCTACATCATCAACTCCTGTTACCATCAACAACATCAATGTAAGCGGAAATGTTGTCATAAAAATCGTTAATCCAACTACCGGAAACCGAGTTGCGATTGATGATCTGAGCTGGACTTGCTATAGCACCTTGGCTACAACTGAAACTTCAAAAGAAAAAACATTCAGTATTTACCCTAATCCAGTTAAAAATAATCAACTGTTTGTAAAAGGAGAAAACCTAAATAAAATTTCGAAAGCAGAAATTATTGATCTTTCAGGAAAACTTATTCAGGTCATTCAGCATCCTTTTAAGAACTCTAACAAAATAGATCTTAAATCTTTATCAAAAGGAGTTTATTTACTGAAAACAGATCTCAATACTACAAAATTCATTGTAGAATAAATACAAAATTTAACCTTTTAAAGACCGATTTTTTTCGGTCTTTTTTTTATTTTTGAAGTATGATTTCCAACAAAAAATTAGGTTTAATAGGACGCAATATTTCTTATTCTTTTTCAAAAAATTTCTTTGAAAATAAATTTCAAAAACTGATGCTGAAAGATTTTTCTTATGAAATTTTTGACTTAAATGAACTCCATGAAGTTGAACATTTATTTTCCACTCCCGATCTTTTAGGATTTAATGTCACTATTCCTTACAAAGAAAAAATCATTGATTATCTAGATGAGCTGAGTGATGAAGCTAAAAAGATTGGCGCTGTAAACTGTGTCTTGATTCGTGACGGAAAAAAAACAGGATACAATACCGATGCTTTCGGATTTGAAAAAACATTGCTTCTTCATAAAAAAGCCCACCAAAACTCTGCTCTTATTTTAGGCAACGGAGGGGCTGCAAAAGCCGTACAATATGTTTTGGATAAACTAGGAATTGCATCTATCACTGTTTCCAGAAGCACAGCAATCAATTTTGATAATTTAGATCAGAAAACCGTTGAAGATCATCCTATTATTATTCAGTGCACTCCCGTCGGAACTTTCCCGAATGTAGAAGACTGTCTGAAGTTCCCTTTTGAAGGGCTTTCTAAAGATCATCTGGTGATTGATTTAATTTATAACCCCAACTACACCCAATTCATCATCAATGCTTCCGAAAAAGGAGCAAAAACCGTGAATGGCTATTATATGCTGGAACAACAGGCAGAAAAAGCCTGGGAAATTTGGAATTTTCAAAAAAAATAACATAAATTAGTGTTTTAATTGGCTTATTGCTATATTTAGAAGATATTATTGCCTCTCACATAAAAGACTTGCTATGACTACAGAAAACAATCTTTCTGAAAACGAAGAAAAGAAAAACACCCCCGAAGTATCTCCACAAAATTCATCAGAAGAAACCCTTTCTTCTCATGAACCCCCTCATGATGAAGACACAGAATCTGTAGAAGATCATGAAGAAGAAGTTGAAATTTCTTTGTCGGATGCTTTAAAGGAAATGGAAAAAATCATCAACATGCCTAATGCTGGTGAAAATTTCAAAAAATTCAATCTTTTAAAGGAAAAAGCAAGCCATTACATTCATGATGAGACAGAAGATAAAAAACATGAGTATGTAGAAACCGGAAATGCTCCTGAGAATTTTAGTTACGAACATCCTTCCCAAGCCAAGTTTTCCGCTTTAGTGAATATCTTCAGAGAAAAGCATGACACTTACCAAAAAGGACAGGAAGAAGATCAGAAGAAAAGCCTTGAGCATCGCCAAAGCATTATTGAACGACTTAAAAACCTGTATACCAATTCCGAACCGGGAACAAATCTTTTTAAATCGATCCGTGAGATCAAAGAAGAATGGTCTAAAGCTGGACAGGTTGCTAAATCTGAATTTAAAATCCTTAACAACAATTACTTCCATCATCTGAATCAGTTTTATCAAATGCTGGATTTAAATAAAGAATTTCTTGAGCAGGAATACGGTCATAATTTGGAGAAAAGACAGCACATTATAGAACGTGCCAAAGAACTGGAAAATGAACCTGTGATTCAAAAAGCACTGAATGAGCTTCAGTACCTTCACAAACTTTGGAAAGAGGAAGCTGAGCCTGTTGCTGAAGAATTCCGTGAAAAGACATGGGAAGAATTCAAAGAAATTTCCAACAAAATACACGAAAGAAAATCTGAACTTTCTGCTGCCATAGAATCTGAACAAACGGTAAATCTGGACAAAAAAAATCAGATTATCAGTGATATCAAGAAACTTGCAGAGCCTTCGGAAATTCCTAATCATAATTATTGGCAGAATGCCATCCGAAAAGTTGAAGATCTTCGTTCCGAGTTTTTAAAAACAGGAAGTGTTCCAAGAAAACTGTCTAATCAAAACTGGAATGAGTTCAAAACGACCTTAAGAAGTTTCAATACAAATAAAAATAATTATTATAAGTCCTTAAAAGGTTCTCAGCAGAATCATCTGGAAGAAAAGTTAAAACTCATCCAGACGGCTAAGGATAACATGAACAATGAAGAGTGGGATATTGCTGTACCCTTATTCAAAAAGCTTCAGGAAGACTGGAAAAAAATTGGTCACGTTCCTAAAAGTATGACCAATAAAATCTGGGATGAATTCCGTGATGCCTGCAATACGTTTTTCAACAATTACAGAGAAAAAAGTAATACTTCCACAGATAACTGGAAAGAAAATTATAAAAACAAAAAAGAGCTTCTTGAAGAACTGAAAATGGTTTCCAATGAAGATGGCAGTATCGAAAAGATCGAAGCCATTAAAACTGCTTGGAATAATATCGGAAAAGTTCCGAGAGATAAGATCTCGATCAACACTGAGTTCAACAAAACTCTGAGAGAGAAACTGAAGCTGAATAAAATCAACGAGCTTGAACTTAAAGAAGAAGGTTTATCTGAAAACCAGCTTACCGATAAAGCTAGAAAAATCAAGAGTCAGATTTCTGATCTTGAAGCTGAAATTGTAAAACTGGAGAATAACTTATCATTCTTCAATAAGCCATCAAGAGAAAACCCTCTATTGAAAGACACTTTCAATACCATCGATGAGAAAAAAGCTCATTTAGAAACATTAAGACAAAATCTTCACAGCATTATTGCAGGAGAATAAATTTATTAAAACATCTAAAAAGCGGAGCCAATCATTTGTCTTCGCTTTTTTCTTTCCTATGCAAGACGAATTTTACATTAAAAGATGCATCGAATTAGCCCAAAAAGCTAGCGGAAAAACCTATCCTAATCCTTTGGTAGGAAGCGTAATTGTTCATGATGGAAAAATAATTGGTGAAGGCTACCATCATAAAACCGGAGAACCTCATGCTGAAATAAATGCCATCAATTCCGTAAAAGACAAAAATCTGATCCCTGAATCTACCATTTACGTTTCATTGGAACCTTGTGCCCATTACGGAAAAACCCCGCCCTGCGCTCTGAAAATTAAAGAATTAGGATTCAAAAAGGTGATCATCGGAGCCATGGATTCTCATGATAAAGTAAACGGAAAAGGAAAAAAAATCATTCAGGATGCAGGGATTGAAGTAGTTTCCGGGATTTTGGAGAAAGAATGTATTGAATTAAATAAAAGATTTTTCACATATCATGAAAAGAAAAGACCGTATATCATTCTGAAATGGGCAGAATCCGGAGATGGATTTTTAGATAAAGATTTCAAACCCACCTCCATTTCCAATACTTTGGTGAATCAATTTGTTCATCAATTAAGAGCTGACGAACACGCTATTTTAGTAGGAACTCAAACCGCTTTGAATGACAATCCGAGCTTAACTGTAAGAAATGTGGAAGGCACAAATCCTGTGAGAATCTTAATTGATTTTGATTTAAAAGTTCCTCAAGATTTCAGCATTTACAATACGGAAGCTAAAACTTTAGTTTTCAATTCCATAAAAGAAGAAAGCAAAGAAAATATTCATTTCATAAAAATTGGAAAAGAAAATTTCCTGTCTGATTTAATGCAAGCTTTATACAAAGAACAGATCCAATCTGTGATTATTGAAGGCGGAAAGTTTACTTTACAACAGTTCATCAATGCTAATCTTTGGGATGAAGCCATTATCATTAAAAATGAAAATCTAAAACTGGAGAATGGAACTCTAGCTCCTCAATTTGATTTTAAACCTTATAAAACTGAGAATTTCAGAGATAATATTATCTATTATTTTCATCAATAAAAATCACCATTGTTGGAATTTTATTTTTATATTAGACATGAAAAAAATATTTTATGAAAAATTTAAAGAAAATTTCCAGAACTGCTTTAAAGCAAATTCATGGTGGAGAATGGGGAAATCCTGGAGGATTAGGTGATTTTGGACCTGAACCATGTGGCGGATCTTGGTCTGTCAGTATGGGACCTCGCTGCCAATGCATTGCAATGGGCGGAACTTGGGCTTGTGACAAATGTATTACAGGTGGTAGAGAAAAAGCTATTTTGGCAATAACAAATACTTGTGAGCAATTCAATAACTGGCCATAGTCTAACTATTAAACCAAATCATAAATGTCGCCTATCGGCGACATTTTTAATATAAAACTATTAAAATTATATTCCATTCTATATTTTTGCATACTCAATGATATACGAATACAAAACCATAGAAAAACCCGTCGAAAATACTTTATTAAAGGAAAAAGGAAGCAAATTCATCGGCTTTGCCTTTCCTGTGGATAATGAAGTAGAATTAAAAAACGCTTTGGAAAAAATAAGAGCGGAACATCCGAAAGCAACGCATCATTGCTACGCTTTTCGAATGGGTTTGAATGGTGAAAATTATCGTGCCAATGATGACGGAGAACCTTCAGGAAGTGCAGGTTTGCCCATTTACAACCAGCTTTTAGCAAATGAAATCACCAATGTTCTGGTTATTTCAGTTCGTTATTATGGCGGAACGAAACTAGGTGTTTCCGGCTTGGTAAAAGCATATAAAGAATGTGCGAAAATTACCCTGGAAGAAGCAAATATCGTTACCAAAGAATTGGAAATTGAAATTAAAATCCAATTTAACTTTAATCAGCAGAATGTCATTTTCACCTTATTATCAAAATTTGACGCGAAAATCGTCAACTTCGATTCACAGGAAAAAGCATCAATTATAGCTAAAATAAAACTGAAACATAAGGATGAAATTGTAAGCGCCTTAGCAAACTTACAGTTTGTAGAGTATACATTATAAGTTCAGGAAACTACAACTCAACACTTTTACCAGTTTCAGAATTGTAAAGGATTATTTTCACGTTATCCTTAGCGTATTTTTGCTTCAGATAAACCCCAATTTTTCTGTAAATTTTAATTTCAGGAATCGGTACTGATTTTATTTCTTTTAATGCCCAGTTTTGTAAATTGACACATTCCTTCCCTTTACAAAGATTGTAACTTTCTGGTTCAAAATAAGGTTTCAGTTCTTTTTCATTCTCCGAAATACAGATATACATCTGATTTCCTTTTCCTGAATATAAATTAAATGAAAAATACTGATACCAACTTCCGAAAAAACTAAAAACTGGCATCACAAACCAAAGAACTAGCCAAGGTAAATTAGGAACAATGTTATTTTTATTGACAGACTCAAATGGTTTTAAATACACAATGATTAAAATACATATCATTGCCAAATTCCAGGGCCAGATCACAGAATTGTATTTCAAACCTAGTGGTCCGATTAAAATCAAAACACTCAGGTGCATAATGATCAACAAATAACTAATTTTCCTTTTTGAGTTTGAAATAAGGAGTAATATTGCTAAAATAATTTCAGTAATAGGAATGAGTAAGCCAGCAAAAAACAGTTTGTACTTTAAAATAAATCCCATTGAAAGTCCTAAAAAATCTACCAGAAACATATTCAACCATACAGTAGAAAGAAAATCACGATTCATTTTGTGCAAACCACTGAAAAGATAAATGGATATTAAAAACAGATGACTTAATAATAAGATATTTTTAGGTTTATAAAAATTAACAATAATCAACAATAAAAAGCACAAATACATATATTCCCAAGGCTGCCATCTTACGACATCCAATGAACAGCTGATTATTTCTGATATAAATAAAGCAATCAGCAACCATCGATTGATTTTAAGACATAGGATCGCTAACAGCACTAAAAGAGAAAAACCCAATAAAAACTGATGCAAAAAATCCGGAACATTTTTAAAAATATCAACTGGAGGAATTACCGGATAAACCCTTTCTGCAATCCACGTTTTATAGCTCCAGATTTTTGTAAGAAACCAGAAAAAGGCAATCACCTTTATCAAATAGCTGATTTGTTTTTCTGATCTATCTCTTGTAAGCATTTATGGTTTCTGATTATGTTGTATCAAAAATATCAAATAGAATTGATATGAAATCATTTTAATAAAAAAACAACACCTCAGAAAATTTCTGAGGTGAAGCATATTGAATCTGTTATAAAAACTAATCTCTTCTTCCGCCCATGAGTAAAGATGCCCAATAAAGAAGCTGTGCCAGCGAACCGATAGCCGCAACAACATAGGTTCTTGCTGCCCATTTTAAACTATCCTCTACTCCAACATATTCTTCAGAAGTCACTGTTCCGGTATCTTTCAACCATTTCATCGCTCTGTTGCTCGCATCATATTCTACAGGAAGCGTTACAAATGCAAATAATGTTGTAAATGCAAACATGATGACTCCTATAGCTAAAACCAATCTATTTCCTGTCGGATTTTCAATAGTCTGAGTTGCTGTCATAACCATAATCCCGGCAAGCAGAACAAATTGCATCAAATTAGAGCTTATATTGACTACAGGAACCAATTTTGAGCGCAGCTGAAGCATAGAATATCCTTTAGCATGCTGAACGGCATGACCGCATTCATGTGCCGCAACTGCTGCCGCCGCTGCATTTCTCTGCATATAAACACCTTCGGAAAGATTTACTGTCTTATTTTCCGGATTATAGTGGTCAGTTAATTGTCCGGGAACTGAAATTACCTGTACATCTGTAATCCCGTTATCTCTTAACATCTTCTCCGCAACCTCCTTTCCAGAAAGCCCGTTTCGAAGATGCACATTGGAATAATATGCAAATTTCGATTTCAATCTCAATGAAACCCACCAACTTACCAGCATTGACACACCGATAATAATGTAATAACCTATCATTTTATTAGATTTTAAATGTGTTTTTTTACTATTTTGATGTAAAAACTGTGCCAAAGTATTGCTTTTTATTAATTATATTTGTCTGTCTAATCAGCGTCATTTATTATGTCGAAAGTATCAATTATAGAAGTAAAAACTCCGGATCAATTAAAGCAATTTGTTCGATTTCCAATGGATTTATATAAAAACAATCCTCACTATGTTCCTTCATTCATCAATGATGAAATTAATATCTGGAACCCTAGTGAAAATCCTGCACTTCAATATTCTGAAGCGAAACAGTTTTTAGCCTACAAAAACAATACTCTCGTTGGCCGAATTGCCTTGATTATCAACCACAAGGAAGAAAAAGAACTGGGAATCAGAAAAGTTCGTTTCGGATGGATAGATTTTATTGATGATGAGGAAGTTTCTCAGGCATTAGTTCAGACAGCAATTGATTATGCTAAAGAAAAAAATATTGATAAAATTGAAGGTCCAATGGGCTTCACCAATCTCGACAAAGCAGGAATGCTGACATTAGGTTTTGACAAATTGGCAACCATGATCGGAATCTATAATCATGAATATTATCCTAAGCATCTTGAAAAATTAGGTTTAGTAAAAGAAAAAGAATGGGTAGAATTCGAACTTGTATTTCCGGAAATACTACCTGATAAAATACACAAATTCAACGAATTAATTTCTCAAAAATACCATCTTAAAGTTTTAAGCTTCACGTCTAAAGAAGAGATTTTGAAGTATGTAGATCCGATGTTTGATCTTTTGGACGAGACTTACAAGCATCTTTCGACCTACACTCCTATTTCCGACGACCAAAGGAAAACGTATAAAGAGAAATATTTTCCGCTAATTGACAAAGATTATATCGTTTGTGTTGCAGACGAAAACGATCATCTCGTTGCCTTTGCCATCACAATGCCTTCCTACTCAAAAGCTTTACAAAAATCCAAAGGCAAATTATTCCCTTTCGGATGGTGGCATTTTTTAAGAGCAGGTAAGAAAAACGACAGAGCAAACTTTTATTTAATCGGAATACACCCTGATTATCAAAGACGTGGAGTAACTTCAATCATCTTCAAAGAAATCTGGAAATTATTCAGAACAAAAGGCGTAAAATATCTTGAAACAAACCCTGAATTAGAAGAAAATAAAAGCGTACAACTTCTTTGGCAAGATTACAACCCCGTCAATCACAAAAGAAGAAGAACATACTCCATGAATATAAGTAATGAGTAATTGGTAATGAGTAATGAATGATCTTTTTCAATCATTTAACTTGCCCGCATTTTTTACAAACTAAAAATCCACAGGTTCTACCCTATTTATAATGAAACCACATCTTATCGTTTTTGCCATTTTAATCGCAGGATTTATTGTTTACAATTTCTTTTTCAAGATAGAAGATGACAGAACAAACACTGTAGTTAACATAATATATGCAAGCATTTTATTTGGTTATATCTCCTTCATGGCTTTTTCTCTGCTTAAAAAAATGAAAAAATAGACGCTATTTTTATTGATTCTAAATTACCAGTTTTTCCTATTTTCATCCTATTTTAAAGCTGATAAATTTCATGCTTTCTTGTTTATTCGTTAAATTTGCAAATTGAGATAATAATGTAAAAATGAATTTACCTGAAAGTTATATTCCAATCCTTTTACAAGCAGGTGTTGCGGTAGCATTCGTAGCCGTTTCATTGCTTGGAGCGCATTTTTTAGGTCCAAAACAGAAGAAAGGAAATTCTGTAAAAAACCAAAGCTGGGAATGTGGTGTCCCGGTAGAAGGAAATGCAAGAACGCCGTTTTCTATCAAATACTTTTTGACAGCGGTATTATTCGTATTATTCGATATTGAAATCGTATTTTTTTATCCATATGCAGTTAACTTCAGAGAATTCGGAATGGAAGGATTCTTAGCTGTACTTACATTCGTAGCGATTTTCTTCATGGCATTTTTCTATGTATGGAAACGTGGCGCATTAGATTGGGATAAATAAGGAATTATAAATTTTAAATTACAAATTTTAGATAGGGATTTTTAATTAAAGTTAACATTAACAATAATTTAGAATCTAAATTTAAAATCTAAAATCTACTAAAATGTCAGATAACAAACCAGTAATAAGAACAGATGCACCTGCTCCGGAAGGATTTGAAGGAGAAGGGTTTTTCGCAACGAAACTGAGCAGTGTAATCGGAATGGCTAGAAAGTTTTCACTTTGGCCGTTACCTTTTGCAACCTCTTGTTGTGGTATCGAGTTTATGGCTACCCTGAACCCGACGTATGATGCTTCAAGATTTGGTATGGAAAGAAACTCTTTCTCACCAAGACAGGCAGATATGTTGATGGTTTGCGGAACTATATCTAAAAAATTAGGCCCAGTCCTAAAAGAAGTTTACACTCAGATGGCAGAGCCAAAATGGGTGGTAGCAGTTGGAGCTTGTGCTTCCAGCGGTGGTATTTTTGATACTTATTCAGTATTACAAGGAATCGATAAAATCATCCCTGTTGACGTATACGTTCCGGGATGTCCTCCAAGACCGGAGCAGATTATCGAAGGAGTAATGCAGGTTCAGGCTCTTGCAGAAAGCGAAAGCATCAGAAGAAGAGATATGCCTGAATACCAAAAATTATTAGATTCTTACAATATAAGCAACTAACGGAAATGACAAACGAATTTGTATTAGAAGCAATCACAAGAGAATTTCCGGAGTCTGTAATCTCAAGTTCAGAACCGTATGGAATGCTAACAATTGAGGTGAAGAAAGAAGATTTGAAGAAAATTGTTCATTATCTTAAAGATTCATCATTAGAGTTTAACTTCCTTACAGATATTTGCGGAATCCATTACCCGGAATTTCCAGAGAAAGAAATAGGCGTTGTTTATCATTTGCATAATATGATGGCTAATTTCAGATTGCGACTAAAAATCTTTATGTCCAGAGAAAATATCGAAGTAGATTCTTTAGTTGAATTATATGCCGGAGCTAACTGGATGGAAAGAGAAACTTTTGATTTCTACGGAATTAAATTTAAGGGACATCCTGATCTTAGAGCTATTTTAAATATGGAAGATCTTGGATACCACCCCATGTTGAAGGAATATCGTTTGGAAGACGGAACAAGAACCGATAAGAACGATAGCATGTTCGGAAGATAAAATATAATGCAATAAGCAGTAAGCAGTAAGCAATAAGCTTAAAGCCTAAAGCCTATCGCCTAAAGCATTTAAAATATGAAAGATAACTCATTATCTAATATACTAAACCAATACGAAAGTAAGGAACAGATTGACGGTCAATTGTACACCCTCAATTTAGGACCCACTCACCCTGCAACGCACGGGATTTTCCAGAATATCTTAACGATGGACGGAGAAAGAATCCTTCACGCTGAGCAAACCGTTGGATACATCCACAGAGCATTTGAGAAAATTTCTGAAAGAAGAAACTATTCTCAGATCACTACCCTTACCGACCGTATGAATTACTGTTCTGCACCAATCAACAATTTAGGTTGGCATATGACAGTTGAAAAGCTGATCGGAGTTAAAGTTCCAAAACGTGTAGATTATATGCGTGTCATTTTAATGGAATTGGCAAGAATCGGCGATCACTTGATCTGTAACGGGGTAACCGGAATGGACTCCGGAGCAATTACTGGTCTTACTTATATGTTCATCGAAAGAGAACGTATTTATGATATGTACGAACAGATCTGCGGAGCGAGAATGACAACCAATATGGGAAGAATCGGAGGTTTTGAAAGAGATTTCACGCCAAAATTCCATGAGTTATTACAGGACTTCTTAAAAACATTCCCTGCAAGATTTAAAGAATTCTGTACTTTATTAGAAAGAAACAGGATTTTCATGGACAGAACCATCGGAGCAGGAGCCATTTCTGCAGAAAGAGCATTAAGCTATGGTTTCACAGGTCCGAACTTGCGTGCAGCAGGGGTAGATTATGATGTAAGAGTTGCACAACCATATTCATCTTACGAAGATTTCGACTTTATTATTCCCGTGGGAACATCAGGAGATACTTACGACCGTTTCATGGTTCGTCAACAAGAAATCTGGGAATCACTTAAAATTATCAATCAAGCATACGACAATCTTCCGGAAGGTCCATTCCACGCGGATGTTCCTGATTTCTATCTTCCTGAAAAGGCAGATGTTTATCAAAAAATGGAAGCTTTGATTTACCATTTCAAAATTGTAATGGGAGAAACTGATGTGCCAAAAGGTGAAGTTTACCACGCTGTAGAAGGTGGAAACGGAGAATTAGGATTCTATTTGGTGAGTGATGGTGGGAGAAGCCCTTACAGACTACACTTCAGAAGACCATGTTTTATCTACTACCAAGCGTATCCGGAAATGATTACAGGTTCTGTAATTTCTGATGCGATTGTAACGATGTGTAGTATGAATATTATTGCGGGAGAATTAGACGCATAATACATTAGACAAAAAGATAAAAGAGGAAAGAATAAAGACTTTCTTCAAATTAAATAAAATGAATTTAGATCACGAATCAAAAAGTCTTTTCTCTTGATTCTTTGTTCTTTAATCTATATAAAAAATGAGCGAAACAATAGCTTTTAAACCGGAAAGTTTAGCACAGGTACACAAAATTATCGCAAGATATCCTGAAGGAAGACAAAAGTCTGCCCTTCTTCCTGTACTTCACTTGGCACAAAAAGAATTCGGAGGATGGTTAGACGTTCCTGTGATGGATTATGTTGCTGAATTATTAAGTATTAAGCCAATTGAAGTATATGAAGTTGCTACTTTTTATACAATGTTCAATATGAAGCCGGTTGGTAAATATGTTTTGGAAGTTTGTAGAACGGGACCTTGTATGGTTTGCGGAAGCGAAAAAATTCTTGATCATATCAGAACGAAACTGAACATTAAGGACGGACAAACTACGGAAGACGGAATGTTCACTTTAAAACCAGCTGAATGTCTTGGTGCTTGTGGATATGCTCCAATGATGCAGTTAGGGAAATTCTTTCACGAAAATTTAACGATAGAAAAAGTTGACGAAATCCTTGATCTTTGCAGAGAAGGACAAATCGCTTTAGACTAATAAGAATTTAAAATCTCAGGTTTTAAATTAATTTAAATTTTAACAATTAAATGCAAGAAGCCAAAAGCCTATTGCAACAAGTAAATAACAATGAGTAAAAAACTTTTACTTAAAGACGCACATATAGAAGGTATCCGCTACTTTGAAACCTACCGTAAACAGGGAGGTTACACAGCTGCTGAAAAAGCCTTGAAAATGACACCGGACGAAATTCTTGAAGAAGTAAAGGTTTCAGGACTTCGTGGACGTGGTGGAGCTGGATTCCCGACTGGGATGAAATGGAGCTTTTTGGCAAAACCGGAAGGTGTTCCAAGACACTTGGTCGTAAATGCCGATGAATCTGAACCGGGAACTTTCAAAGACAGATATTTGATGGAGTTTCTTCCTCATTTATTGATCGAAGGAATGCTGATTTCATCTTACTGCTTAGGTTCTAATGTTTCTTATATCTACATCCGTGGAGAATATTCTTGGATTCCGGATATTTTAGAGGAAGCTATTGAAGAAGCTAAAGCAGCAGGATTTTTAGGTAAAAATATTTTAGGAACAGGTTTCGATTGTGAAATTTACGTTCAAAGAGGTGGTGGAGCATATATCTGTGGTGAAGAAACTGCATTGCTTGAATCTCTTGAAGGTAAAAGAGGAAACCCAAGATTAAAACCGCCATTCCCAGCTGTAAAAGGACTTTGGGAAAGACCAACGGTAGTAAATAACGTTGAATCTATTGCAGCAATTGTTCCAATCATTGATATTACAGGAGCTGAATACGCTAAAATTGGTGTGGGAAGATCTACAGGTACGAAATTAATTTCTGCTTGTGGAAACATCAACAAACCAGGGGTTTATGAAATCGACATGACCATTACGGTAGAAGAATTCATTTACTCTGATGAATATTGCGGCGGTATTAAAGACGGAAAAAGATTAAAAGCTTGTATCCCTGGAGGAAGCTCAGTTCCGATTGTTCCTGCTAATTTATTATTAAAAACCGTAAACGGAGAACCAAGATACATGAACTATGAATCATTAGCTGACGGTGGTTTTGCTACCGGAACAATGATGGGTTCAGGAGGTTTCATTGTTTTAGATGAAGACCAGTGTATCGTAGATCATACCATGACTTTAGCAAGATTCTATAATCACGAAAGTTGCGGACAATGTACTCCTTGCCGTGAAGGAACGGGATGGATGTACAAGATTTTAAAGAAAATCGAGAAAGGAGAAGGAAAAATGGAAGATATCGATCTACTTTGGGATATCCAGAGAAAAATCGAAGGAAATACGATTTGTCCATTGGGTGATGCAGCAGCTTGGCCTGTTGCAGCGGCTATTCGTCACTTCAGAGATGAATTCGAATGGCACATTAAAAACCCTGAGTTGTCACAGACTCAAAACTACGGATTAGCACATTATGCAGATCCAATCCCTGCTGTAGAGAATAATGCTTAGAATGAAAAAGATATTGGCAATTGGCCTAATGATGTCGGGTTTTGCTTTTGGACAAGTCAAAAAAGATACATTAGAAAAAGAATATAAATTGGAGGCTGCTCCATACAAAGCTGAAAAAAAGGAAAAACCTTTACCATTAAGCAAAAAAGGACAAATGTTCGTTTTCTTTGGTTGGAACAGGGGAGCTTTTAGCAATTCTGATATTCATTTCAGTGGAAACGGTTATGATTTTCAGTTGAACAATGTATCTGCAAGAGATAAGCCTACAAAATTCGGAATCGTTTATTTCGATCCAAGTTGGTTTACCGTAACGCAGTATAATTTCAGAGTCGGATATTTTATTAAAGATAATTTGGCTATTGTTTTAGGGATAGATCACATGAAATATGTAATGAAACAAAACCAAACGGTTGATTTTTCAGGATATATTTCAGACCCGAAATATGCAGCAATGGTACAGAATGGACAGGTAGATTTATCTAGCGGCGAGTTTCTTACTTTTGAGCATACAGACGGACTTAATTATGAAAATTTAGGTTTAGAGAAATATAAAAATCTTGTTCATAAAAAGAATATAGATTTGGTATGGTCTTATGGAGCCGGACTAGGAGTAATGTTCCCGAAAAGTAACATCAAACTTTTTGGAAATGAAAGAAGCGACCGTTTTCACGTAGCAGGTATGGGAGCCGATCTGAGATCCAGTTTAAACATGGTTTTCTGGAAAAACTGGATGTTAAGAGCAGAAGTAAAAGCCGGATATATCAATATGTGGGATATTAAAACCACATTGAACAACAAGCCGGACAAAGCTCGTCAGGATTTTGTTTTCGGACAGGCTCTTGTTGGAATCGGATATACATTCAATACAAAAAAGTATAATTAAAATAGAGCTTAATTGCTAAGGCATAAGCGAAAAGCATAGAATATGAGCGAAGAGGTTAAAAAATTCAAAATAACTATAGACGGACAGACTACCGAAGTTATGCCTGGAACTTCTATTTTGGAAGCTGCCAGACAAATCGGTGGAAGATCTGTACCTCCTGCAATGTGCTATTACAGCAAATTGGAAACCAGCGGAGGAAGATGTAGAACTTGTCTTGTAGAAGTTTCTAAAGGATCGGAAGCAGATCCTCGTCCTATGCCAAAATTGGTAGCAAGCTGCAGAACCAATGTAATGGATGGAATGGAAGTAAAAAATCTTACTTCTGAAAAAGCTCAGGAAGGTAGAAAAGCGGTGACTGAGTTTTTGTTGGTTAATCACCCTTTAGATTGCCCTGTTTGTGATCAGGCTGGAGAATGTCATCTTCAGGATTTGGGTTATGAGCACGGAAATCTTGAGACAAGAACCGAGTTTGAAAGAAACACTTACGAAGCAGATGATCTTGGTCCGAACATTAAATTGAATATGAACCGTTGTATTCTTTGTGCAAGATGTGTACTCGCTGCAAACCAATTAACTGGTGAAAGAGAGCACGGAATTCTTTTCAGAGGGGATCATGCTGAAATTTCAACGTATTTAAATAAAGCTTTAGATAATGATTTCATCGGAAACGTAATCGACGTTTGTCCGGTTGGAGCATTAACGGACAGAACTTCTCGTTTTGCAAGCAGAGTTTGGTTTACAAAACCAATGAACGCTACTTGTAAATGTGATAAGTGTTCAGGAAAAGCTACGGTTTGGATGAAAGGTGATGAAGTTTCAAGAGTTACAGCCAGAAAAGACCAGTGGGGAGAAGTTGAAGAGTTTATCTGTGATACTTGCCGTTTCGAAAGAAAATCATTGTCAGACTGGAACATCGAAGGACCAAGACATATCGACAGACATTCAGTTATTTCATTGAACCACTACGAAAAGCCTAAAGATGAGCTAAGAGTTTTAGACAATCCGATGGCTAAAGAAATCAGTGAAAAAGACGAGAAATAAAAAAGTTGGATGCTTGAAGCTGGAGGATGGAGGTTTTTAACCGTAAAATATTCCACTTCTACTTTTAACTTTAATATCGTTAAAAAATAAAATAAATTGGTAATGTGATGAAGAGTTGATGCCACGACGTGATAAACTTCCAGCTTCCAGCTCCCATCTTCAAACATTTAAAATAAAAAATGGATTTACTTACATTTAAACTTATACTTGTACTAGCGCTTTTCTTGCTTTCGTTAACGATCGCAGCCTACTCTACTTGGGCAGAAAGAAAAGTTGCCTCTATCATGCAGGATAGAATTGGTCCGAACAGAGCAGGACCCTTCGGATTGCTGCAGCCTCTTGCTGACGGTGGAAAGTTTTTCTTTAAAGAAGATTTTACACCTGCCAATGCAGAAAAATTTCTTTTCGTATTGGGACCGGCTTTGGTAATGTTTATTTCATTAATCACAGGAGCGGTTATTCCTTGGGGTAAAAGTTTAAATATTGCAGGTACTTCTTTTGATCTTCAGGTTGCCAACATCGATGTTGGTGTACTTTTCATCATCGGAATGGCTTCAATTGGTGTTTATGGAATCATGATCGGAGGTTGGGCTTCGAATAACAAATATTCATTATTAGGTGCTATCCGTGCTTCTTCTCAGATGATTTCTTATGAATTGGCAATGGGATTGGCTTTACTTTCTATCATTATGATGACAGGAAGTTTAGACTTAAAAGAAATTACAGAAAGCCAGACTGGAGGAAAACTTTGGGGAATTATTCCTTGGGGTTCCGGAATGAACTGGAATATTTTCTATCAACCGATTGCTTTCTTAGTATTCTTCGTAGCAGCTTTAGCTGAAACCAACAGACACCCGTTTGATTTACCAGAGTGTGAATCAGAATTGGTAACAGGATATTCTACAGAGTACTCATCAATGAAGTTAGGTTTATATATGTTCGGTGAATATGTGAATATGTTTATTTCCAATGCTTTCATGGTGGTTCTTTTCTTCGGAGGTTACAACTATCCTGGAATTGAATGGGTAACTCAAAACTGGGGTGAAAACACTGCAGGTATTTTGAGTATCGTAGCTTTCTTAACTAAAACGGTAATCGGAATTTTGATCTTCATGTGGATCAGATGGACGCTTCCAAGATTTAGATATGACCAGTTAATGCACTTAGGTTGGAAAACTTTAATTCCAATGGCATTGGTAAACTTATTAATTACAGGAGCTGTAATTTTAGCGTTTGCAAACTAAGAGATTAAGAATATATTTTTAAATGCTGAATAAAAGAGTTCAGCCTAAAAAATTAAAATAAATGAAACTTACGAACAGATCAAAAGTTGTTTCTAATAAAGAAATGACCCTTGCTGAAAAAATCTACTTACCTGCAATTTTTACAGGAATGGGGATTACATTTAAGCATGCTGTAAGAACCGTATTGAAAGGTGCTCCCGCAGTATATTCGTATCCGGAGGTACTAAAACCTAGAGCAGATATCTGGAGAGGTCAGCACGTTTTGAAAAGAGACGAAGAAGGCAGAGAAAGATGTACCGCTTGCGGACTTTGTGCGGTAGCTTGTCCTGCAGAAGCAATTACAATGACAGCTGCTGAAAGAACTAAAGAAGAAAAAGATCTTTACAGAGAAGAAAAATATGCTTCAGTATATGAAATCAATATGCTAAGATGTATTTTCTGCGGTATGTGTGAAGAGGCTTGTCCGAAATCTGCCATCTATCTTACCGACAGATTGGTAGATGTGGAAACCAACAGAGGTTCTTTCATTTACGGAAAAGATAAATTAGTTGAAAAAATAAATGAAAGGATTGATATAACAGAAAGACAATCCGAGAAACAAAAAAATGCGGTAAAATAATGGATCAGTTTTTATTTTTCTTGGTGGCTTTTTTAGCAGTAGCGAGTGCAGTTTATTTTGTATTTGCTAGAAATCCTTTATATGCTATTTTGTCATTAATTGTTACGATGTTTTCTATTGCTGGTATGTACATTCTTCTGAATGCACAATTCCTTGCGATTATTCAGATTATTGTTTACGCCGGAGCGATCATGGTATTATTCCTTTATATCCTGATGATGCTTAACCTTAATAAGCAAGACGAAAGTAAGAAGAACAATACTTTAAAATTTATTGGAGTTTTTACGGCAGGTCTTTTATTAATTGGAGTTTTAGGCGTATTCAAAGGGGTTCAGGACAATCATGTTGTTGTTGAAAATGTAGACAAAAGCATTGGTTTGACGAAAAATCTGGGTAGACTTTTGTTTAATGAATATGTTTTACCGTTTGAGCTTGCATCCATCCTTATTTTGGCAGGTATTGTAGGTGCGGTATTAATCGGTAAAAAAGATTTATAAAATTATGGGAGAAGTAAATACATTTATACAAAGCATCCCTCTGAATTATTTCATCATTCTTTCTTCAGTATTGTTCTGTTTGGGAGTGTTGGGAGTATTGTTGAGAAAAAATGCTATTGTTATTTTGGGTTGTGTTGAGCTTATGCTAAATTCTACGAACCTTTTATTGGCTGCATTTTCAGCGTACAAAGGTAACGGAGACGGACAACTTTTAGTTTTCTTCATTATGGTGGTTGCTGCTGCGGAAGTAGCGGTAGGTTTGGCAATTATTGCTATGCTATATAGAAATACCCGTTCTGTAGATGTAAGTATATTTAATAAATTAAGAGGATAAGAATGGAGAATTTAGTATATGCAATAGTACTTTTACCACTTTTAGGGTTTCTTATTAACGGTTTGTTCGGGAAAAATCTTCCAAAAATTGTTGTGGGTAGTTTGGCTACAGCAATGGTTTTTGCATCTTTCTGCATTGCAGTAAGTATTTTCATGGGTTTCAACTCTGAAAGTCAGCCCGTAATCGTAAAAGCTTTTGAATGGTTTAGAGTAAATGGAGTTCAGATCAATTTTGGATTCCAAATCGATCAGTTATCATTAATGATGATCATGATCATCACAGGTATCGGTTCTTTAATTCACCTATACTCTATCGGATATATGAGCCACGATAAAGGTTTCTATAAGTTTTTCACTTATTTGAATCTATTTATCTTCTCAATGTTATTATTGGTAATGGGAAGCAACTACCTGATCTTATTCATCGGATGGGAAGGTGTAGGATTGTGTTCTTATTTACTTATCGGATTCTGGTATACAAACGAAGAATATGGTAAAGCAGCTAGAAAAGCTTTCATCATGAACAGAATTGGTGACCTTGCGTTACTAATCGGTATCTTCATGATCGCTGGACAGACCAACGCTGTTGATTACCTTACCGTAGCAGAAAACGCTGGGAAATTTGAATTAGACGGAAGCGTAATTATCTTTATTACGGCGAGTTTATTTATTGGTGCCACTGGTAAATCTGCTCAGGTTCCTTTATATACATGGTTACCAGATGCGATGGCGGGACCAACTCCTGTTTCTGCGTTAATTCACGCGGCAACGATGGTAACTGCGGGGATCTATTTAGTAGTAAGATCAAACTTCTTATTTACTTTAGCACCTACTGTTCAGGGAGGAATTTTATTCATTGGATTCTTAACCGCTGCATTGGCAGGATTCTATGCACTACGTCAAAACGACATCAAAAAAGTATTGGCATACTCTACCGTTTCACAGCTTGGATTTATGTTTATTGCTTTAGGTCTTGGAGCTTATACAACGGCTATGTTCCACGTAATGACACACGCTTTCTTCAAAGCATTATTGTTCTTGGGAGCTGGTTCTGTAATCCACGCAATGAGCAACGAACAGGATATGCGTTTCATGGGAGGTTTGAAAAAATACATTCCAATCACTCACGCTACTTTCCTGATCGGAACATTAGCTATCTCAGGATTCCCTTTATTATCAGGGATGATTTCTAAAGACGAAATTTTAGTAGCAGCTTTCGCTAAAAATCCAGTTTATTGGGTGATTTTATTTGTTTTAGCGGCAATGACTGCAACATATATGTTCAGATTGTACTATTTGACTTTCCACGGGGAGTTCAGAGGTACTGAAGATCAAAAACACCACTTACACGAAAGTCCGTCTAATATGACGCTACCATTGATCGTATTGGCTATTCTTTCTGTTTTAGGTGGTTTAATTAACCTTCCTCACTTCATCGGTCACGGTCATTATGCAAAATTAATGGAGTGGTTGAAGCCGGTTCTTACTGAGGAAAGCTTTAAGCAAATGGAAGCTACTCTTTCGGGAGTTCCGTTTGGTACTGAAATGATACTTTTAGGAGCAACAGTTCTGATGTTCTTCTGCGTTTGGTTCATTGTTAAAAACACTTATGTAAATAAGAAAAAACAAGCACTTCCGGAAGCACAATACACAGGATGGGAAAAATTGTCTGCTAAAAAATTATATGTTGACGAACTTTACAATGCATTAATTGTAAAAACTGTTGAAGGATTAGGACGCGGAGGAAAGATGTTTGATAAAGGTATTCTTGATCGTTTTGTAGACTTCGTAGGTGAAGGTGCTGAAGACAGCGGAAAAGCGATGAAGCGTATTCAGAATGGAAATGTTGAGACGTACATTCTGATCATGTCTTTAGCTGTGGGAATTATACTGATTGTTAACTTTATATTACAATAATAATGTCTTGTTTATTATTAACATTATTACTATTACCTCTAGTAGGTTCGGGATTAGTTTTTGCCTGGAAGAATAATTCCAGCAAATATTTGGCACTGGGAATTGCATTGGTTCAAATGCTTGTAACCTTCTATATCGTAGCGGATTTTGATTTTACGCCGACGGTAGACAGCGTGTTGCAACATGAGATCAATTACCCTTGGTCACAATTCATGAAGAGTTCTCTTCACTTCGGTATCGATGGGATGAGTTTGCTTCTTTTATTGTTGACTAATATTTTAGCGCCAATCATTATTTTATCTTCTTTTAATGAAAATGTAAACTACAGAAATACATTCTACGGTTTGATCTTGCTAATGCAGTTCGGATTGGTAGGAGTTTTCACTTCGCTAGACGGATTATTGTTCTACATTTTCTGGGAAGTAACTTTGATTCCGATCTGGTTCATTGCCGGACTTTGGGGTCAGGAAAATAAAAGATTTGAATTCACTACGAAATTCTTCGTATATACATTCGTTGGGTCATTATTCATGTTAGCCGGATTGATTTATGTTTACAATCACTCTGCATCTTTTGCACTAACTGATCTTTACAATGCTCAATTAAACGAAACACAACAGACTGTGGTATTCTGGTTTATCTTCTTTGCTTTTGCAGTGAAATTACCGGTATTCCCTTTCCATACTTGGCAGCCGGATACGTATACTTATTCGCCGACTCAGGGATCAATGCTTTTATCAGGGATCATGCTGAAAATGGCGGTGTATGGAGTTATGCGTTATTTATTACCCATCACTCCGCTTCCGATTGCAGGAATTTCAGGACAGATTGTAATTATCCTTGCGATTGTAGGAATTGTACACGGTGCATTGATTGCGATCATCCAGACCGATATGAAGAGAATCATTGCGTATTCTTCTTTCTCTCACGTTGGATTGATGGTTGCAGGTATATTCGCTTCTGCAGTGGTTACGTTAAGAGGAACTTTCAACATCGAAGGTGCTGAAGGTGCTTTAGTACAAACTTTTGCTCACGGTATCAACGTTGTAGGTTTATTCTACTGTTGTGATATTTTATATAAGAGATTTAAATCAAGAGACATCAGACAAATGGGAGGTTTGGCGAAAGTAGCTCCTAAGTTTGCTGTATTATTCTTGATTATTATATTAGGATCAATGGGAGTTCCATTGACTAATGGATTCATCGGAGAATTTATCTTGTTGAAATCTGTATATGATTTTAACGGATTGGCAGCTGTAATTGCTGGTCTTACGGTAATTCTTTGTGCTGTATACTTATTGAGATTCTACGGAAAGGCAATGTTCGGACAAGGCGATGATGCAGTGCTAAGCACAGTAAAAGATTTATCTGCTGTAGAATTCTCTGTATTGGCAAGTTTAGCGGTTTTTGTGATTGTATTTGGTATTTTCCCACAACCGATAATCGAAATGGTGAATAGTTCGTTGAAGTTTATCTACCAATCAATGGTAAGCTAATTTGATATTTTAAGAAATGAGTGTTTTAATTATTGTTTTCCTAACGGCAGTTGTTGCGTTATTTTCAGGAGTTTTTGAACAAGGGAAATTCGCAAGATACATTGGGATTTTGGGATTAATCATCGCATTATGGGTAAGTTTTATGCCTGAATGTTCGTTCTTCGGACAGTACAAGCATATGTATGACTATACCGACAATACTGCGTTATTCACTAAAATATCAATCGTAACGACATTATTATTATTCTTTTTGGGAGGTTTTGCATTCAGCAACCACAGAAGCCACCAATCAGAATTATACGCATTGATGCTTTTTGCATTGTGCGGTGGAATTATCCTTTTCGGATATCAGAACTTAGTAACGTTATTCTTAGGAGTTGAGATTCTTTCTATTCCTTTATATGTAATGGCGGGAGCTAACAAAACTGATTTAAGATCAAACGAAGCTTCAATCAAATATTTCCTGATGGGTGCATTCGCGACAGGTTTCTTACTTTTCGGTATTGCATTTATCTACGGAAGTGTTGGAAGTTTTGATTTATATAAAATCCAGGATTTCGGAGTTTCAAACCCTAAAGATGGCATGTTCATCTTAGGAGTTTTATTGATTCTTTGTGCATTAGCATTCAAAGTAGCATTAGCACCTTTCCACATGTGGAGTCCTGATGTATATTATGGAGCGCCTTCATTAATTACCGCTTTCATGGCAAGTGTTGTAAAGATCTCAGGATTCTTCGCACTATTCAGATTAATGACCATCGGATTCGGAGGAGTTACAGAAGAATGGATCAATGTTTTCGGAGTATTCTTAATTATTACATTGCTTTTAGCAAACGTTATGGGTCTTGCTCAGACGAATGCAAAAAGAATGTTGGCCTACTCTTCAGTTTCTCATGCAGGATACATCGGGTTGGTGTTCTTCGGAATGACAAGCCTTTCTACTTATAATTTAGCGTTCTATTTATTTGCATACGCTTTATCAACAGTAGGAGTTTTCATGTGTCTGATTTATGTTGAAAAATTAAAAAGAGAAACATCTTTCGGTGCTTTCAAAGGATTGGCTAAAACAGAACCTTTATTGGCAACAGTTGCATCAATCTCAATGCTTTCAATGGCAGGGATTCCGTTAACAGCCGGTTTCATGGGGAAATTTGCTTTATTCTCTCAGGCAATGAACTCTAACCACGGAGTTTTCCTGGTATTGGTAGCCGTTTTAGGTTCTGCCGTTTCAATTGCTTATTATTTAAGATTGATCATTTCAATGTTCTTCTTCAAAGAAAGTTCATTCAAATCTTCAGAGAAAGTAACACTTACTTACAATATTGTAGGAGTTTTCGTAATTGCTTCAATTATTGTGTTGGGAGTTTTCCCTGATCTATTTGCAAGATTAATCGGGTTGTAATACACCTTACTATAATAATTCTAAAACCTTTCAAATTCTTTGAAAGGTTTTTTTGTGATTTTTTTATAAATTTCCTTCTGAAAAAATACACCAATCTTTCAAATTAAATTTTATAGTAATTAATTATTATAAAACTAAAAAACACAAATCACATGATCATATACCTAACACTTCCGGGTGATACGTTAGAAAAAATTTCATCTGACCTGAAAATCGAAAACCCAGTATATCTCAGGGAATTTCATAATACACATTGCGCAAAGCATGAAAGATTTTATTCTGATTTAAAACCGGGGCAATCTCTCCTGCTTCCGTTTGGTAATGAAATTAAAGAACTCAATAAAAAAATTATAGAAAACGGCGATAGCTTATACTATCATCCGCAGCAGGGTAAAATACCTTTTCAAATTCCATTATTAAAAGGTATTTATAAAATTAATCATCAAAAATTTCTGGATGATGAATTATTGACAGATTATCAATATCAAATAGAACTCAGCTATATAAAGTTTGAAGACCACCATCATATCTTCAATATACACATGTCCGACTTTAAAAAAGAAGGGCAAGAATCAGATACCAAAATCTCCAATCTGGCAAAAGCCTGTGTTGAAATTCTATATCCATTAACACTCTTGCTTAATGAAAAAAGAGAACTGAAAAATATATCTCTAACAAGTCCTGAAAATTCAATTAAAGATCAATTGGAAGCTTTAAAAAGTTACTTTACAGATCAATATTCGAGCTCCTATATCAATCAAATGAAATGGATTGTAGGTGAGAAAAAGAATCTTTTGGAAAATCTAAAAAATACATTACCCATCCATTTTCTGGTTGGCTCTTTTTATAGAACAACTTATGGAGACTGGACAGATTCACAAATCTATCACGACTTTTTACCGTGGATTACCAATGCCTCTCCTATCCGGTTTCAGCTTCACAATAAAATTACTCCCAACGAAGATAATAACAGTCTAAAGATTACCCAAAGTGGCCATTCGTCGGATAACAGAAATCTTGATCAGCTATATTCTAAATCTTTTGTTTATGATGACAACACACTTTCAACAAACAAAACTGTTAACTGCACCCATTTTGCTGAATATATCTTTAACAGAAAAGAATTATCGGTACAAAAGATAGAGGGCGTATTTAATTTATATATTGATGATGTGATTGAAAAAGAAGTTTTTAGTATGGAAAAACAGCAAAATTAATTGGCTACTGTCTTAAATATTTACAAGTAATATTATTTGGAAAAGAATACCTAAAAGTTTGAAAATGTAGTAATTCTACTACTTTCTCAAACTTATTTTTTTTATAGTTTTATAAAACCAAATCAATACACACAAAATATGTCCGGTTCATCTCCACATGACGGAAAGCACTTCGTCGTACAAAAAGGGAAAGCCCAATGCAATCAGGGCAATCAATTTCCTCAGTATAAAGTAACTTCTCATCAGAAACACTATTGGAATAATGAGGAGGGAAATGCTGATTATTTAGCGGTTACGAAAGATGATTTACAATTTACTCCTCCAGGTCCGAGTTTTGGGCAATGCAAACTGAAACCAACTCCGGGCGGATATCTTCCTTGCGCTTATGCTCCTGTAGGAAACTGGCAGAAAACCTATGAAAAAGTAAAGATAATGGGCAAAAGCTGTCTTACTGAAATTTCAGAGCTTATGTGCTCTACCGGCGGAAAAATCACCATCAAGGAACACGGCCAAACTGCAGCAATAAGCAAACAAAATGTAAAAAATGCTGATCCCCAGGAACAACATCACATCAATCCTTTTGTAGATTTCAAAGAATTTCAGAAAGCAACAGAAGGCGATGAAGTTGATGCCTATTAACCCTTAACTTTTCGGTCATGTCAAAACAAGGAATTTATAAAATCTCGGGAAATACAAAACCAAAAGTGGGTGAACTGACAACTTACGCAATCGATGCGTGGTATCCTGCTACTCCAATCGAAAAAAGAAATCCAGCCCTCGTCACTTGGCATCTGTTTAAAAAAGTAAACGGAAAATTTGTGCCTACCAATATTAAAAAAATAGGAACAAGCAGTTTTACATTCAATACGACGGCTTACAAAGATATTTTCAGAATTGAAGCTTATCTTCATAATCCTGAAGGAAAATCTCCAATGGCACTTGAGGTACAACCTCAGCCCAACGATGTCCCCAGAATCAATACAGTTGAATTAAAATATGTAGATGATACCCCGGGAGCTGTTTTCAACTTCACGGAAAAATTAATTGCAGAAGCTAAATGCATGAATCTGGAAGCACAATATCTGCAATTTACTTTATGGGAAGACGACTCCAGAGATTCAGGACATAATGATAAAAATCTGCTTATAGACAGCAAAAAATCAAAGGTAATCAATGGAACCGCCAAAGCAGAATTCATTCTGACAAAGGCATTGATGAAAAAAGCAATGGAAGGGGAAACCAATCCTCAGCAACTTGAATTTTATGTTACCGTAGAATACTATGCTCACAAAAAGCATGCTACTGGGAATGTAAATATCAATACTCCTGAGGCATTGCGTACTCCACCCGGTCAACCTCAGCAGCCACAGCAGCCTGCTCCAGTTCCCGAACTGCCGGAACCACAAACGGCACACGGACAAGCCAACAATACTCAACCGACAACACTTCCGCCACAAGGAGGAACTTCCCCTACTACAGTTAACCCGGTGAAGATTGAAGAGCTTCTGGATGCTTATTTTGCAAAAAAAGAATACACCAAGCAAACCGGCGAAGAAGATGGCACTCATACTTACACCTTCGGAGGAAGCAAGAGCGGTAACAAAACGGTTACAGCTGAAGAGAAAAATCAAGTTGCCCTGTCCATTCTCAGTAAAATTAAGGACAGCCTGAAATCCCAAAAGAAATATACCACTCCTGAAGTGATTGCTGGTGCATTAACAGCACAAGCTTATGGGAAAGACACAGTCAATGAAAAAACAGTTACTTTCAAAACCTTCAAACTCGGGGCAAACTTTAAGAAAGTAGACAGCGCCCCATTAGATGATAAACTCTATCTGGTAGCCAGAGCTATGCTCCTGGACGGAAAACAGGCAACCATTTCCATCAAAGAAAAAGGCGGACTCATCAAAGGTTCTGCAGGTGCCTTTCTTCCTGCTCTGGAAATCACAGAAGAACAGATGGAACAGAAAACTCCTTCCGGAAAAGAAGTTCCGGGAACTGAAAAAACAGTTTTCACAGGAACCATAAAGGATAATATGGTCAGAATTCCAATCCATCTCCGTCCAAAATCTGAAGATGAACTGAAACAATGGAAAGAAAAACTCAGCAAAGGAAAAGAAGACGGAACCTACACCTATACGTTCGGAGGTTCTACAAGCATTAAAAATGATACTGATAAAAAATCTATCGCAGGAACGATCCTCAAGAATGCCAAATCAGGCAAAAGAGGAAATCCCAAAATAGAAGAGGGAAAAACTTCCAGCGTTGAGGAAATTGAAAAAATTCTAGAAATAAAAGAGTATAATGAAGGCAGCATTATTACTTTTAAGTTATTCAAAAAGGTACCGGAACTTTTATATCTCCATACAAAAGTTCAGGGCGAGAAACAACATGATAAAGAGTTTTTGAAAAAAGAGGGGGCATATTTCCAGATTGGGAATAAGTGTCCTAGGTGTGAAGCAGAGATTACCTTTGAACAGATAAAAGAAATTTTCCCTGCTGCTGCCAATAATGAACCTTTGGCTAAGCTGCTGATAAAGGAACTTAATGATATAAGACTAAAATACGAAATCAATACCTGCATACGAAAAGCTCATCTTATTACTCAAATGGGATCTGAAACAGAATTCAGAACATTACTTGAAGAAATTGGCAACTACAGTGTTTCTACATTAAAAAGTCTCTTTGGATATTTTTCCCGTCATCCAAGGGAAGCGGAACTTTACAAAGGAAATACTTATGAATTAGCAATAAGAGCCTATGGTTTAAGAAATGTTGATAATGAAAAAGATATTATTTCCTGCAGCGTTTCAAGGGTCAACAATTGTAATGACTTAGGAAATGAGACTAAACAAGATGGTTATAAATATATAGGAAGAGGTCTTATACAGTTAACAGGAAAATATAATTATACTAAAATAAACTCGGAATTCCAGAAAGCTTTCCCAGGTCAAGGGAATTTGATTACAAACCCTGAATTACTTGAGCAGCCTAAATATGCGGTTATGTCCGGATTAAGCTACTGGATTAACAACAAATTAAGTGAAAAAGCTGATGAAGGAACTTCTGATGATGTTGTAAACTCAATAACAAGAATAATCAACCAAAATCTTGATCAAAGTCATTATACAAGACGTAGGAATTTCTTTAAAAAAGCAATAACAGCTTTTAAAGTTGACGAATGTACTCCTGATGAAGACATTAAAAATAGTACATGGCATGATCCTCTTGCTTATTCACAAAGAACATATTACAATTCCGAAGGTAATCATGCAGAGAAAAATGGTGCTTTTGGGAAAGTACGGAATGGAGGGAAGAAAAATCATCAGGGGCTGGATCTTTTCGCAACGCCGGGAACACCAGCTGTCGCTTGTCTTGATGGTATAGTTGTAGAAATAATGGAGAGCTCTTCTTATGGAACGATTCTAATTCTTGAAGTGAATGGTGATGACCTTCGTGCTGCAAAACGAAATTATACTTTACAATTTGCCGGAGAAATTGAAAATGGAGCAGGATTTGATTCTAATGCTTCCAAATATTATCTTAGATATTGTCATTTGAGTGCTGTAGAAATAAATAGTGGAGAAGTGACTGCAGGAAAAACAATATGCTATACCGGCGAAAGTGGCAACGCAAAAGGAGTTCCAAACCCTCACTTACATTTTGAAATTGGCAGTAATAAATATCCAGGAAATATGGAAGGTACTAATAACAGAACCAATCCTGCATTTTATATAAATTTAAAATCTATAGATGAACCTAAACAAACAAGTGTTAAAAATGCAAGAAGTTAAAAGTAAAAAGTTAATATTATTCACTTTTATAATTTTTTTTACATTTTTCGGACAATGTAAAGATAAAACTGTTGGCAACCCTACGGTTACAAACTTTAAATTTGAAGGCAGATTTACGACTAATGATGAAGTGACTTTCAAATTGAATCAGACTACCTTAAAATTATTTTCTGATCAACCCAATCATGTAGAAATATTTACAGATAATAAAGGGAATAAAATTGATTTAACAGAAGAGAATCATTGCAATATGGATGCTGTTGGGGTTTCTGCCTATCAATATACCAATTCAAATGACCCTACTCTTAGAATAATACTTCTTGAAGATTATCAAGATATCCTTACAGGGAGTTTATATGCTATTCTAATTGATAAAAATAAACTTATCAGATCCTTTAGATTGTGTGGTCCACAGTACAATTATGAAAAATATAGTATTAAAGATGTACTATCAATTAAAAAATCAAACAATCAGATTTCATTTACTTTTGATTCAAAAAAAATAGTAACAAAAAATAAAAATGACCGGTACATATTTGATTTTCCAATTGAAAGCACTAAATCAAATAGCCCAATCATAAATAACAATACTAAACCATTAAAAACAACTTCTTCAAACGACATCATAATAGACAGTCTAATTTTTGATTTTAATAATGATCAGATAAAAGATAAAATTTTAATACGCGCCAATCCTAAGGAACAAGATGTAATAGGTGATGAATATTTTAATAATATCAATTTATTTTACAGGACACTGGAGATTCTTATAGGTAAAAACAATAATAACTATACTCAAATTGCCAGCAACAAAAACATCATTCCTTGTCTAAGATGTAATGAACCTATGAGAGCTTACTCAAATTTCAAGCGTATTGGCAAAACCTCATTTTCATTAGATGTAATACAAAAAGCAGAAAATACTATTTACAATCTATTATTTGAGTGGAAGCAAAATAATTTTTATTTAACACAAATTGGTATAAAAAGTTTTTATGATGAAAACGATAAAACTATAAAATTAAAACATAGCGTTAATGTCAACGAAGTGATGATAAATAATATCTCAGACTATATAAAATTGTGATGGATATATTTGTTTGCATAGTTTTAAGTTGTAACTACAGACATTTGGAAAAACTGTAATGTCATACTAAAATGACATATGAGTAATCTGGAAAACAAAAAAATAGTATTTGATATCGTGAACTCATGTATTATATTGATTAAAAAACTATTATCAGTTTAATCGGAATCCAAAATAAATCCAACCTTTCACCCTGCACATTTTCCCTAAAAATCTATTTTTTTCATAACTTTACTCTAAATTTTAGTTGTTGGCAAACCTTTATAAAAAAGACGCTCCATTTCAGGTTTATATATCATTCAAAAAATATTTGGATGTGTTAGAACATATCCGTTATAATGACAGATTGGAATACCGGGCAAATTATGCCGAATCGCTGATCGAAAAGACCAACAGTTTCCAGGAACTGAAAAATGGCTTTCAGGATGTCTCTTTATTAGACAAATACGAAGATATTATCAAGCTTTTATTGGCTGACCTCTTCCCTACCGGTTTGACGAACAATGAAATCAAAGCTGCAAGTATTCCGCTTTCTAATATTACGTTCAATTATACGGAACGATTCAAAAATATTCTGAAAGAAGCCGGAAAAGACTTTGAAATTGAGCTTAGAAATATTGATGATGACGAATTTTATGTTTTCTGCTGCTGCCTGATTTTACAGACTTATTTCAAAAGAGACATCAAAAGTACGCTTCCTTTTTATTATGATATTCCCAATAAGCAGGGAATCATGAAGCATTATAAAATTACTGTAAATTCAGATTTTTCAGAAGTTTATCCTACTGAAGATGCTCCAATTCCTTCAGACGATGTCATAGATATGTTGTTGGAAAATTTGGATGATATTACGTTATGGAAGAGATATTTCCCTTCAAAATTATGGATATTAAGCGGGTTTACAATTATTTCACTGGTGGATTGTACTTCGGAAGTGGCATTGTCTGACTTAAAATCTACAATGATTAAAATTGATCCTGAAAATCTGGTTCCTGATGAGAATTTAAAAGAAATTTTTAAATCTTATTTCGATGTTCCGGAGCTTAATTTCGGATTAATGCTCTTCAATAAAAAAGAGAAAAGACTGGAAAACGTTCCGATTTATGAAAATGTTTTTACCAACCATATTCTTGATTTTTGGATCAACACTTTTGATCAGGAAGTCCGAGAAAGCACGTTCAATAATTTAAGTCACAATTCTAAACCGGTTGTCGTTTCTAATGTGAATCATTTGGATGATGAAATTAAAAAACTGCCATCATTTAATATTTTAAAAAACAATAATATCAATAGTTTCATGGTCATTCCGATCATGAAAGACAATGATCTTCTTGCGATTATGGAGTTCACTTCTCCTTTAGCACATAGTTTTAATGGGTTGAAACTCAAAAAGCTTGAATTTTTTGCCGATATGATTCTTTTCTCTTTAAGCAGATTTAGTTTTGAAAGGAACAATCAGATTGAAGCCATTATCCAAAGAGAATATACAACGATTCACGACAGTGTAGTCTGGAAATTCAGAAATGAAGCTGAAAAATATTACAATGCATTTCTAGGCAGAAAAATGTATACTTTAAAGCAGATTTCGTTTAAAAATCTTACTCCGCTTTTTAGTTTCTCCGATATCCGCTCCTCTTCTGAAAAGCGTTATAAACTGATGCTTGAAGATCTGAATGAGCAGATAGAAAACCTTCATGATCTTTTTTCCCTTATCAATTCAGATTCAGAAAAATACTTACTGGCCTTGGATATTTTTGAGAATGAGTTGAATAATGACATCAAAGCAGATACGGAACAGCGTTTTCAAAGGCTTTTAAGAGACGAAATCCATCCTTTTTTGCAGGGAAAACTTGAAACCAAGAATACCAAAGACATAAAATCCAAGATCAAGGATTACTTTTCAAAAGTTTTCGTACAAAATCATCTTTTTTACGGTCACAGAAAAAGTCTGGATGAATCGATCACACTGGTTAACAGAAAACTTGCAGATATTCTGGATGAAAGCCAGATCAAAGCACAACAGATCTTTCCTCACTACTATGAAAGATTCAAATCTGATGGGGTTGAGCATAATCTATACATTGGCAATACGATTGCTCCTGAATTACATTACACCTCAAAAGTAGTTCACAGACTGAGATACTGGCAATTAAAAACCGTTTGCACATTGGAACAGGAGTTTCAAAGCTTTAAAACAAACTTGCCCGTTTCTTTGGATATTGCCTCTTTGATATTTGTTTATAACGAGAAAGTGGACATCCGTTTCAGAATGGATGAAAAACGCTTTGATATAGATGGTGCTTATAATTCGTATTATGAAATCATTAAGAAACGTTTAGACAAAGCGCATATTAAAGATTCTTCCGAAAGAATTACCTGTCCCGGAAAAATTACAATCGTCTATTTCGGGATGGAAAACCAAAAAGAATATCTGGAATATATCAATAAGTTGCAGAAAAAGAATATCCTTCAACATGATATAGAGTTCTTAAAAGTAGAAGATTTACAAGGAATTACAGGACTTTTAGCCTTAAGAGTTTCTCTTGTTATACAAGATTAATCAATAAAATAAGAATCAGGTTTTTGAAGCTCACCTTGTGGAATTTCTGCCTGCTCAAAAATTGAAAATTCAATTGTTCTGCAAATGCTGTTCAAAGCAAGGTCATTTTCCTCTTCACCAAAAGGCTCTCCAATCTCCTGAATAATAGCATCTAATGCAATAAAAGTATAACTGATTAATCCGACAATTAAAGGCATCATCCAGCCCAAAGAATCAACCAATCCGAAAGGCAGCCAGAAACAATAAAAATAAACCGTACGATGAAGCAATACACTATACGCAAAAGGTAACGGTGTATTATAAATCCTTTCACAGCCACCAGAAATGTTAGAAAACTGATTCAGCTGATGATCCAGTTGCGTTAAAACAATCGTATCAATATTTCCTTTTCTGTTTTGTTCTTTACACCAATCTGCAATAAAGCTTAAAATAATACTGGGAATAAATTTTTTACCGTTTAATTTTTCTATCTGCTCCGGAGAAAGTAATCTCACAAGATGCTCTGTTCCTGATTTATTTCTAAGCTGATAATTCAATGACCAGCAAAAAGCAGAAATGAGTTTTACAATTTTTTGCTTTTCTTCGTTTTGAGGTCCATCTACCATTGAAAAGATTTGGCGGGTTAAAGATCGGGTTTCAATCACCAACAATCCCCAAAGCTTTCTTCCTTCCCAATACCGGTCATAGCTCGCCGTATTGCAAAAGCCCATAAAAATAGCCAAAGCAAGACCAATCAACGTAAAAATAGTAGGATTGAGATGAACTTTATAATCAAAAATCTTTCCTTTAAAAAAATAAATAGCCAAAGAAAACAACGTAATGGCAAGAAGCTGAACAATAATTTTCTTCAATACGGAACCTCTCCATATAAAAAGCATTTTCAGCCAATTGGTACGCTGTCTTACAATCATTTTTCTATTTTAAATTTAAAATTTATAACGAAAGAAAAGCGTATCCGAAGGACAGTACGGAAATGATAATTCCTGCCATAAAAATTTTATAGGTCATCGATAAAAGTCTGTATTTTCTGTCCAAAACCTTCCCGAGAAAATATAAATCTTTTACCATAGAATCATAAATATAATCTCTGTCTTTGATCAGGTCTTTCATCGCATTATGGTAATCGTCAAAAAGCATACTGTTAAAATTCCCGAAGAATAAAAGATTCACTTTTCTGTCAGAAACATCCTGAAGCGTAAATTTTGCTTTAGTTACATTGGGTTTTGTAGATAAAATTGCAAAAATAATCGTCAGAACACTAGACAGCAATAAGATAAAACTCGGAATAATTAGATGTGCATTTTTCGGAGTATCTAATTTAGGAACCAAAACAGAAAGACATACCGAAATGATAATCGCATTGACAGAAAGTAAAATATTCGCTTTACTGTCGGCAATATCACTCAATCTCGTATGGTTATTCAGGGTAACTCTGAATAATGTATCTACACTTCTGTCAGATTTAGGATCTTTTTCTTTTTTATTTTCGGAAGATTCTTTTTTGCCTTCTTTACCTTCTTCTTTTTCCAGTTTTTTCTCTATTTTTTTAATATTCTTTTCCTTCAAAGGTTGCCAGTTTTGTTTTGCGTAATCGGTATAGAACTTATGTTTATTCTTTAGCATGTCCAGATTTCCGGCATTCCATTCATCATTAGAAAAACATCTCACATTCGTAAGCTCCCATTCTTTCCTTAACGCATCAGAAATATCATTGTAATCATGGCTCGCAAAATGACTGCAATCCGAATCTTTTACAATCTGTTCCAATAAATTCTGAGGTTCATAAGTGATCTTGGTTGCTAAAATCAGCTTGGTAACATCCTCAATATAATCTTCCGGATAATTTTCTTTTTTCAAAAAATTTTTCATGATGTCTACTCCTTTCTCCTCATGATTCTGTGCACATTCTATGTACCCTGTATCATGAAACCAAAGAGCAAGCAATACCTTTTCCTGCTCCTCTTCGGAAACCGGTGTATGCTTTAAGATTTCTTCAGCCTTATTTACCGTATAAGTAGTATGAATAAAATTATGATAAAAATATACTGAAGATAACTTATCTTTGAATAAGATTTCAACATAATCTTTGGCTTTTTGTAAAATGCTCATCACTGAAATTTTGTTATTGTAAATTTATGAATTTATCCTTGAAAACTCATCTAAAAAATACGTCTGTTGTCTTAAGGACGGTGTTGTCTGCCGGAGTTCTTTATTCCTGCGCAACATATAACGTAAAAAAGGGTAAAAACTTATCTGAAATACAACATTCTGATCATAAAGCGGATAATGATTTCAAAATTTTCCTGATAGGTGATGCGGGAAATGCAGATGAAGTTCAGTCACAGCAAACACTAAATTTACTTAAAGCCAAGCTCGATTCAGCGGATAAAAACTCTATGCTGATTTTTTTAGGTGACAATATTTATCCGGACGGAATGCCTAAAGAATCTGACAAAAATTATGCTTTGGCAAAGCAAAAACTGGAAAATCAACTAAACATCACCAAAGATTTCAAAGGAAAAACCTTGGTAATTCCGGGAAATCATGATTGGTACAGTGGTTTAAACGGATTAAAAGCACAGGAAGAGCTGGTAAAAAATTATTTCAATGATAAAAAAGCATTCCTGCCCAAAAATTCCTGCCCGATTGATGATATCAGCTTGACAAAAGATATTAAATTAATCGTCATCGACTCGGAATGGGCATTAGCAAACTGGGATAATTATCCGGGTATAAATAAAAACTGTGACATTAAAACCCGTGAAGATCTTTTCGTTGAATTCAAAGATTTAATCGACAAAAACCAGGATAAAAGAATCATTGTTGCGTTGCATCATCCTGTCATCAGCAGCGGAACTCATGCAGGATATAATTCTGCAGCCTCTCATCTTTTCCCTTTGAAAAGCAAAATTCCTTTGCCGGGTGTTGCAAGCATTATCAATATTCTGAGAAGCTCTTCCGGAGCCAATCCTGAAGATATTAACAACCAACATTATGCAGATCTGGCCAATCGCTTAAAAAGCATTGTTCAGGAAAAAGAAAATATTATTTTTGTTTCCGGACACGACCATAATCTTCAGTACCATGAAGAAAGAAACATCAGACAAATCATTAGTGGAGCCGGTTCAAAAACAGATCCTTCCACCATTGGCTCAAAAACAGATTTTTCCTTTGGAGGAAGTGGTTTTGCCATCTTGAATATCAGAAAAGATCAAAGTTCGGATGTTGAATATTTTTCAACAAAAGACAACAAAATCAACCAACTTACCCACGTTCAGGTTATTGAAAAACCTAAAGAATTTATCAATAATTACCCGAATTCTTTTCCTGCTACTGTCTCATCAACTATTTACCCTAAAAAGTTAATAGAAAAAGGACCTATTTACAAGTGGCTTTGGGGAGAACATTACAGAAAATACTACGGAATGCCGATTGCAGCTCCTACAGCCAATCTTTCAACGCTTGATGGCGGCTATACCCCTTTCAGAGAAGGAGGAGGAAATCAGTCGAACAGTTTACGACTAAAATCTCAGGACGGACAAGAATTCGTCATGAGAGGGGTTAAAAAAAGCGCCGTTCGTTTTCTGAATAATATGGCGTTTAAGAAAAGTACGTTTGGAAATGAGCTGAATAATACTTTCCCTGAAAGATTTTTGCTGGATTTTTATACCACCAATCACCCCTTCACTCCTTTTTCTGTCGGAAATATGGCTGAGAAGCTGAATATTCCCCACTCGAATCCAAGATTATATTATATTCCTAAACAACAGGCTTTAGGTGAATACAATCAAACATATGGTGATGAAATGTATATGGTGGAGGAACGTTTTTCAGCAGATCCAAAAACCCTGGCTTCACTAGACAATGCAAAAGATATTGTTTCCACAGACGACGTTCTTAAAAATTTAAATAAAAATTATAAATACTCCATAGACAAAGAATCTTACATCCGCGCAAGAATTTTTGATATGCTGATTGGCGACTGGGACAGACATTCTGACCAATGGAAATGGGCAGAATATCAGGATGGAGATAACGTGGTTTATAAACCTATTCCGAGAGACCGGGATCAGGCTTTCAGTAAATATGACGGGGCTGCCTTCAGAATCATTATGAATGTTCCTGCAATCCGTCACATGAAAACCTTTAAAGGAGACATTAAAAACGTGAAATGGATGAATATGGAACCTTATCCGTTAGATCTAATATTCCTAAAAGGTGCTACTCAGGAAGACTGGATTTCTCAGGCAAAATATATTCAGGAGCATCTTACGGATCAGAATATTGACGAAGCGTTTACGAACCTTCCCAAAGAAGTTCAGGATGAAACCATTGTAGATATACAGCGAAATTTAAAATCCAGAAAAACAAAACTCCAGCAGTATGCTGCTCAATATTATGATGTCTTGCAGGAAAAAATTTCGTTGGCAGGAACCGTGAATCCGGATAAATTTGTCATTACCAAAACAGGAAATTCCGTACAGGTACAGCAGTATAAACTCGATAAGAATAAAGAAAATCCGGAGCTTGTTTTTGAAAAGACCTATGATGATTCAAAAACAAAAGAACTTTGGATTTACGGACTAGAAGATGATGATATTTATGAAGTTTCCGGAGATGGCCGTCCAAAAATGAACATTAGATTGATTGGAGGCTATAATCATGATACCTATACTATCGCCAACGGAAGTAAAGTAAAAATCTACGATTTCAAATCTCAAAAAAATACTTATACTGGCTCAGGAACAAAGAATATTTCGGACGATTATGACATTAACACCTACAATTATAAGCATCCGAAGTATAATTTTGTAGCAGGGTATCCCAATATTGATTATAATCCTGATGACGGCGTTATTATCGGGGCATTGGTCAATTATACGGTCAACAATTTTATTCGTGATCCATACACTCAAAAGCACAGCATAAAAGCTAATTTTTATACTGCTACAGCAGGTTTCAATCTTGCGTATCAAGGTATTTTCAAAAAAGCGATTTCCGGCTGGGATTTTAATATTGATGCCTTATACACGACTCCTCGTTTTTCTAAAAATTTCTTCGGATTGTCTAATGAAAGTCTGTACGACAAAGAAAATACAGAAAGAGAATACAACAGAGCCAGAATTTCAAGACTTAGCTTTGCACCGTCTATTTCTAAAAAAAGCTGGATGAATCTGCAACATCAGTTTCAGCTTAGCTTTGAAAGCAATAAAGTCCAAAGAAAAGGCAACCGCTTTGTAGATCTTTCTCCGGATGTAAATCAGGAGGTTTTCAACAATCAGCAGTTTGCAGGAGCTAATTATACATTCAGTTACAAAAATCTGGATAACACAGCCTTTCCGACATTAGGAATGGAGTTCGTTCTGAATGCTGACTGGAAAGCTAACCTTTCGGACATGGAGAAAAATTTCCTTACTCTAAACGGTACACTTACCATTGACCATCGACTTGATAAAAGAGGAAATTTTGTTTTTGCGAATTCCAGTAATGTTATGTGGATGAACAATAATAATTTTGAATTCTATCAGGCTGCAAGTATTGGAGGGAATAATGGAATGAGAGCTTTCAGAAATGACCGATTTTCAGGAAGATCTTACTTTACCAATAACTCTGAAATCCGTTGGGATTTCGGAAGGGTAAAAAACCCTATTGTTCCTGCAAACATGGGAATTTTAATTGGCTATGATATCGGCAGAGTCTGGAATGACAACGAAAATTCAAAAAAATGGCATCAGTCTATCGGAGGCGGATTTTGGATGAGCATTGTGGAAACATTCTCTGCAAGACTAAATTATTTCACCGGCTCTGATGGCGGAAGAATTTCGGGAGGCTTAGGAATGACTTTTTAAAATAATCTAAATAAAAAGGCTGAGAAAATTTTCTCAGCCTTTTATTTTTACCTACAATGAGAATTTATAGACATTTCCACCTGTAGCTTTATCTTTTTCGTCAGCAATCAGCAATGTTTTGTCGTTAAGAAAAACAACTGCTTCTTTTTGAGAATTGTGATTCAAAGAAATTTTCTGAATTTTTGCAGCATTAAAATCACTGGCTGTAAATCCGGAAAGTACATGAATATTTTTATGAGTTAATAATACAATTTTATCTTTTGTACTGTTTATGGCAGCAGAAGTGATGGCAGCATCACTGTATTTGCCTTCAAGCTTTAATTTACCAATCAATTTCGCTTCAAAATCGCCTTCTTTATTAGGAACCTGAAAAACTAAGAAAGTTCCGTCAAAACCTTTGCTTCTGTTTTTTGTAAACAGGTAAAAATTACCATCCATTTCTACAAACGCTTCACAGTCATATAACCAATCAGATTTTTTTGGAGGGAATTCGGTTTGTCCTTCATAATGAAACTTTGTCGTCTGAATAGTTTTCGCAGTTGCCTGAGAAGGAGCTTTTAAATCTAATTTTAAAATCGAAAGGTTTTGTCTGTTATTATCATTATTTCCAAAATCTCCCAAATAAATATTTCCCTGAGCATCTTTTGTAATATCTTCCCAGTCATTATTTTCAGCATTTTCTACAGGAATATCTGTTACTAGTTTTCCTTGTTTATCCAAGCCATACACTACATTTTTATTTCCCTGGTCTTCTATTGCCCAAATTGTTTTTTGATCTTGGGACAATGCAATCCCCGAAACCTCTTTCAGTTTTTTGGGCAGAGAAAATTCTACCTGTAAAGTATCCGTTGCCGGCTGCTCTGTTTTTGGATTACAGTTTAGCACTAAAAGCGTCGTAATCGCACAAAATAAAATCATTTTCATCAGTTTTTATTTAAAATTTTTGCTTCGTCCCAAAGTACGTCCATTTCCTCCAGAGACATTTCTACTAAATTCAAATTTCTTTCCAAAGCTAGATTTTCCATTTTCTGGAATCTTGAAATAAATTTAAGATTGGTTCTTTCCAGGGCTGAATCCGGATTGATCCCGGAAATTCTTGCATAATTGATTAATGAGAAAAATACATCTCCCAATTCCCGTTCTTTTTTATCCAGATCCGTTTCTGCATGGAATTCCTGAATTTCTTCATCCACTTTTTTCCATGCATCTTCCGCATCATGAAATTCAAAACCAATTCCCTTTACTTTATCCTGAATTCTATACGCTTTTACTAAGCTCGGTAAACTTTTCGGAACACCGCCCAAAATAGATGTGTTTCCTTCTTTTAGTTTTAATTTTTCCCAGTTCTGCTTCACCTCTTCCTCGTCCTTTACTTCCGTATCTCCATAAATATGAGGATGGCGGAAGATCAGTTTTTCATTCAATGAATTAATGACATCTGCAATATCAAAACTTTCTTTTTCTGAACCGATTTTAGCATAAAAAACCAGATGAAGCAGAACATCTCCCAATTCTTTTTTGATTTCCTGTAAATCATTCTGCAAAATAGCATCCGAAAGTTCATAAGTTTCTTCCAAAGTTAAATGGCGCAATGATTCCAGTGTCTGCTTCTGATCCCATGGACATTTTTCACGCAGATCATCCATAATATCTAATAATCTTCCGAAAGCTTCCAGTTTTTCCTGTTTGGTATTCATATATTGAGAGTTCAAAGTCTTACAAATTTAAGGATTGTTTCTGTCATTCTGAATGTAGCAATGCGAAATGAAGAATCTCTTTCAAATATAATAGATTCTTCCTTCGTCAGAATGACACAACTAACTACTTTTACATTTAATTACAAACAAAAAACCTCACCATTTCTGGTAAGGTTTGTATTTTAAATTCAAACGAATGAATTATCCTTTTTTAGTGTGTGTACTTTTTGGAGCTGCTTTTGCTGCAGAAGTAGCTTTTACTTTTGGAGCTGCAGGTTTTTCTGCTTTAGGAGCTTTTTTAGGAGCTTCTTTCTCGATGCTTACTTCTTCTGCAGGCGCACCCTCTAATGTTTCAGGTTCTGCTTTTACAAAGCTTTCCGGAGTGATATATCCTGCTTTCTGAAGAATGTTGTACCACTGAGCCAATTTCTTGATATCAGAAGCGTAAACTCTTTCTGTATCATAGTTTGGAAGAGAAGCCGTCATGAATTCTTTCAATTCAGCATCATTTGATTTGTGAGCAATAGCTTCTTTAAAATCGTAGTTTTTAGCAATATTTTCAAAAACTTCGAACAAAGGAACTTCTTTATCAAATGTAAACATTGCGATATTATCCAGTAAACTTACCTGGCTAGAATTACCGATACTTACTTTTTTCTTAGTGGTAACGTCTTCAATGATAAATCCGTTTCTTAATTGAGAAACTAATTTAAAAAGTCCTGGTTTTCCTGAAATTGAAATTATTTTTTCTAACAGCATAATTTTATTTTTTGTGAATATAGCAGTCTGCTCAAAGCTTTCTGCTGTTTATTATTTTTTTATTTTTAATTCAAATTATTTTGGGAACCTCATTTTATAGCTGATGCTTACATCACCCTGAGTAATTTTTGTAAGTTTCCCTTTTACCAATTTCTTTTTTAAAGCGCTTAAATGATCCGTAAACAGCGTACCTTCTATGTGATCATATTCATGCTGAATTACGCGGGCTCTAATATCGGAAAAAGTTTCTGTATGCTTAACGAAATTTTCATCATAATATTCGATAAGGATCGTACTTTTTCTTTTTACATCTTCTCTTACATCAGGAATAGAAAGACATCCTTCGTTGAATTTCCATTCTTCACCGGATTCTTCAAGGATTCTGGCATTAATGAAAACTTTTTTGAATTCTGCTAATTCATCCTTAATATCCTCATAATCTTCATCTTCTGCCAAAGGAGTAACGTCAATTACAAACAAACGAATATCCAGTCCGATTTGTGGTGCAGCCAAACCAATCCCGTTTGCACTGTACATGGTTTCGAACATATTATCTATCAACTCTTGTAATTCGGGATAATCTTTATCTATATCCTTACCTACTTTTCTCAAAACAGGATCCCCAAAGGCTCTTATCGGTAAAATCATCTTGTTCTTTGTTCTAAAAAATTCTGCAATATGATGGTTGCACTTACTTTATCTATTAATCCTTTTTCTTGTCTCTGTTTTTTGCTTTTCCCGCTTTGCGAAATAAAAAACGAAGCCATTTTGGATGTAAATCTTTCATCGAAGCGGTTTACTTTTATCATCGGAAATTCTTTTTGAAAAATTTCTATGAATTTTAAAATATCCGTTTCTACTTCAGAGGCATTTCCTTTCAAATCTATAGGAAGTCCGATTACCACTTCATCTACTCTGTTTTCATTAAAATATTTTTTCAAAAATTCAATCAAAACCAATGTTTGAATCGTATCCAGACCACTTGCGATAATCTGCATATCATCTGTTGCAGCAATGCCACAACGAGCCTTTCCGTAGTCTATTGCAAGGATTTGTCCCATAAGTTTGCAAATTTAGTAAATTTTAATGATTTTATTCCTAACACAGTTTTTTTTATAAATCATGTTTTATTCCATTAATTTTTTTTATATTTTTATTCTTCCAAACTACTTAAATTATGAAGAAAATCATACTCGTAAGGCATGCAAAAAGCGACTGGCCGGAGGAAACTGAGGATTTTGACAGACCTTTAGCAGATAAAGGATTGGAAGACGCTATGAATATGTCCAGATTTCTAAAAGAGCATCATATTTCCATAGATTATCTGGTATCCAGCCCTGCAGTACGAGCATTGAATACATGTAAAATTTTCAATCAGACCTATCAGCTTAATTTTAACACCGATGAAAAATTGTACAATCCTTCGGAAAGAAATTTTGAGTCTGTGATTTACGATTTAGATGACAGCCATAATTCGGTAGCTTTTTTCTCTCATAATAACGGAATTTCCAATTTTGCCAATTCTATTTCTGAAGATATTTTCCACTTTCCAACCTGTGGTGTTGCCGGTTTTGAAATAGATTGTGACTCCTGGACCGATTTTGATGGTGCTAACAAAAGGCTTTTATTTTTTTATGAGCCGGGAAAAATTTAAAACAAAACATTTAATTGTATAAAAAAAGCTCCAACGATTGTCGGAGCTTTTGCTTTATTTTCTTTTCAGATCTAAGTCATCAAAATCGAAACTGAAATCTGTAACATCAGAGATTGATTTTAACCTTGCAGCTTGGGCTTTCCCGGTTTCATCATAATCAAAAATGATATAGGCATCGGCATCGTAACTTCTGTCGTCCCATTTGATGATAAAAGAATTATTAGAATACGGTAATAATTCTCCTTTTAGTCTTGGTGAGTTTTTACACAAAATTCTGTAGGTATTTCCTTGCTGCGCAATTTCCACATCTCCGAACCATCTGTCGTTGTAGGTTCCGACAAATTGTTCTGATTTCGGCTGCAGGTTTTTATCTTTTTTGAAAGCTTCTGATTTAGCAAACGCTTCTTTCTTTTGTTTGTCGAAACCTTCTTCCATTTTTTTCATCCTGTCTCCATATGTTTTCAGCCAGTTTCTGTCTGCAACACCTAAATAAGAATCTTTAACTGTATTGGTAATGGTATTGAAAGCTGCACCCGATTGCTGATTGGTCAACACTACAATTCCTAATTTCATATCCGGAATTAAGGTAAACTGAGTCACTGTCCCAATTAATCCACCAGTATGCTGAACTTGTTTATGACCTTTAACATCACTTAAGAACCATCCCATTCCATAGCCATAGAAACTTGTATCATAAGGGTTTTTTGCAGCGACTCCACTTGGAATCTGCAAACTCCAAAGCTGCTGAACATTTTTATCGGAAACTAATTTTTTACCGTCTTTTGTAGTAAAATTATTCAAGAGACACTCTGCCCAAAGCGTCATATCTTTAATATTACTCATAATTCCGCCTGCAGCATTTGCCGTTTCGTTCCAATCGTGAGGAACTGCAATAGCTTTTCCGTCAACCGGAGCATGTGCATCAATTTTATTTGCCACAGCTTTTGCTCTGTTGTAGCTTCCAAAACTTGAAGTCATTCCTACAGGTTTCATAATTCTCTGTTCAATAAATTCAGCCCAACTCAATCCGGAAACTCGGTGAATTACTTCTCCGGCAACGATGAACATAATATTATTGTAATCCAGTGTTGTTCTGAAAGGATTTTCAGGTTTTAAATATCTCACATTGTGAACAATATCATTTACCGTTAAATTTCCTCCTTCCGGAAAAAACATCAGATCTCCCTGTCCCAAACCTAATCCGGCTCTGTGAGTGACCAAATCTTTAATCGTAACATTTTGTGAAACATACGGATCATACATTTGAAATTCAGGAATGTATTTTGAAACTTTATCGTCCCAATTCAATTTTCCTTCATCTGCCAAAATAGCAAGTGCTGTACAGGTAAAACCTTTTGAATTGGAAGCAATTCCAACCAAAGTATTGTCATCCATCGGTTGTTTCGTCGTCAACGAGCGTACTCCGAATCCTTTTGAATAGATTAATTTTCCGTCTTTGATGATTCCTACTGACATTCCCGGAACATCGAAAGTTTTTATCGTGTTTTGGACCAATTCATCCAGTTTTTTTTCTTCAACCTGTGCGTTTGAAATTCCAACTGTTAAAAGAAAAAGGAAAAAAGAAAGTTTCTTCTTCATTATTTTAATTTTTTTCAAATTTACTAAATATTAGTATTTTTATTTAACAACTATATTTGCAAAAGTTTTAATCACTAAAAAATGACACTAAAAAAATTACTGGCTGTATTTTTATTAACTGTAAGCTTCAACTTCTATTTTTCTCAGGAAGTTGCCATTAAAGACGATAAGGTTTTACTTGATGGTAAACAGATTCTGAAAGCAGAAAAAATCAATGCTGCTCAGTATTCATTTTTCACAATGAAAGATGATGAAGAAATTTTGATGTATAAATATATGGATAACGAAACTCCCATGTTTCAGGATGATGATTATTACATTTTAAATTTTTTAACTGAAAAAACAAAAGTAGAGTCTAAAGATTTTACGAAAATTGCCAACTTTATGAATTCCAGAAAAGGAATGGAAAAGATGGTAAAATGGCTATTAAAAGAAAGAGTAATTACTAATGAAGGTGAACTGAATCCTGACAGGGTACAGATTTTCAAAGAAAAATACGACGAAAATATTACTGAAAGAACCTTTAGATAATGACCAAAGTCCTTCTTCTTTCCGACTCCCATTCTTATATTGATGACCGAATTTTAGAATATGCCCGACAAGCTGACGAAATTTGGCATGGCGGAGATTTTGGAAGTATGGAAGTTATTGAACAGCTTGAAAAAATCAAGCCCTTAAAAGGGGTTTACGGAAATATTGACAATCCAAAGATCCGTTCTGAATTTCCGGAAGTCAATCGTTTTTTCTGTGAAAATGTAGAAGTTCTGATGATCCACATCGGCGGTTATCCCGGAAAATATACTCCTTTAGCCAAACAAGAAATTTATGAAAAAGCTCCGAAGTTATTTATTTCCGGGCATTCTCATATTTTGAAGGCGATATTTGATCAAAAAAACAATTTACTTCATCTAAATCCGGGAGCCTGCGGAAAACAAGGTTGGCATAAAACGAGAACGATGATGCGTTTTACAATTCATGATACTGAGATCAAAGATTTAGAAATTATTGAATTGGGGCCTAAATAAAATGTAAGAAAAATGAAGATTGGAGACAAAGTTTCGGTGGTTGATGAAGATTTAAGTGGGGTTGTCACTTCTGTGAAAGGAACTCTTGTGGTTTTTAAGGATGAATATGGTTTTACCCATCAATATCCTGAAGAAAAACTGGTTCCAAAAATTTCGGATTTTTATGAAAACATTAAAGTGATCAAAAAAAACGAACCAAAAAAAATAATTTCAAAAGGACATCAGAAAAATCATTTGGTTTTGGATCTTCATTTTCATAATTTAGTTAAAAATCCTAATGATTATGATAGTTTTGAAAGGCTGTTCATTCAGAAGGAAAAACTGTTGGAAACCCTGGAGTTTTGCAGAAAACATCATTTGAAAAGACTTGAAATTGTACACGGAATAGGTGACGGTACGCTTCAAAGAATGGTTTTTAATGTATTGGAAAGTCAGACGAATCTTGATTTTTACAATAAGGAAATACTTCATCATCAATCGGGTGCAGTAATGATAGAATTTCACTAAATTTGCAGGAATTGAAATATGAACGTACTTAATTTACTTTTTACCAAAGACGGATTGATCTTTCAGATTGCTAAAAATAAAAGCATTGTGGAGGAACAGTCTTATTTCGTAGACGAAGAAACTCCGGAACATTTCATCTCACAAAAACTGGATGAGGTATTGGGCAGACAAAAATTTGATGAAATTCACGTAATTTCAGCGCTGAATCATTTTACTTTGATGCCGGAAGGTTTTTCTGAACATGATGCAGGTTTTGATTTGATTGCTTTCAATGCTCCTGTAGACAAGGAAAATGAAGAATTGATGCTTTCCGTCAACAAAAAATTCAAAGTTCAGTTTTACTATACTTTTCCAAAGGATTTTTATCAAAAAATAAAGAGTCTGGACATCCCTGTACATTTCAATTTTTCCGGAGAAAAGTTTTTAAACTCTATTCAGAATAAAAACAATAAAGAAATTCACATCAACTTGTATCACAATCAATGTGAGTTTTTTGCCATCGATAATAAAAAAATTATCTTATATAATAATCTGGATGTCAATTCAGAAGTTGATTTTCTTTATTTTGTAATGTTTACGTTAAGCAAGATCGGTTTTGGAATCAATGAAACCAGTTTTTTTGCTTACGGCGAAACTACAGAAAACGAAACTTTTATTTCAGAACTGCAAAAATTTGTCAAGAATCTGAAAATTGTATTTGATAATATTCCTAATAAAAATTTTATACTTAATTAGGTTGCAGGTCGCAGATTATAGGCATTAGCTCTTAGCTGCAATCTATTACCTTCAATCTAAAACCTAAACATATATGTACAGAATCATCTCAGGCAAATGGAAAGCCAAAAAAATAGCCGCTCCCAAAAATTTTGATGTAAGGCCAACAACAGATTTTGCAAAAGAAGCGCTCTTCAGTATTTTGGAAAATACTTATGATATGCAGTCGATTGCTGTACTTGATTTATTTGCCGGAATTGGCTCTATAAGCTTTGAATTTGCTTCTAGAGGTTGTGCTGATATCACTTCTGTAGAAATGAATCCGAAGCACACAAGTTTCCTGAATTCTACGGCTTCTGAACTAGGATTTAGTTCACAGGTAAATGTTCAGAGAGGTGATGTTTTTGACTGGTTAAAAAAGTTTAGAAATAAAAAATCATTTGAAATCGTATTTTCTGATGCTCCTTTCGAAATGGAAGAAAAAAAATACCACGAATTGGTTTCTTTAGTGCTCAACAATAAATATTTAAAAGAAAACGGAATCCTGATTGTAGAGCACCAAAGTCGAATGAAATTTGACCATCCCAACTTAATTGATACCAGAAAGTACGGAAACGTGAGTTTCAGTTTTTTTGAACCGAATAAAGATGAAGCCTGATCTAATTGCTTTTTTGATTGGGCTTCTATTTATACCATTTTTGTTCTTATTTTTCAGAAGCCTATTTTTTAAGTTCAAAACTTATAAGATAATCTTTCGGATTTGTGTTGCTTTAGCAATTTTAGGTACACTGGCTTTAGCAATAACAACAACAAAAGAAAATAAGCCTAACTTTTATTTATTTCTACTTTGTCCTATATACCAATTTATTCTTTTGCATTTTTGCTTAAATATTTTTAGAAAATATAACGATAGAGACCCTATCGATCCTCCCAAATTTTCTTCATTTAACTATGATAATGACAGACTTTTTTACTTTACTTATATGACATTAAGCTTATGCTTACCTATCATTATATTATCTTGTTATTATCCTTGATTCAAAACTTCAACTTTCTCCGAATTCAACACTGCATTTTCACCCCATTTTGCAATTTCTTTCAAAACGGGAAGCAGTGTTTTGCCAAAATCCGTTAGCATATATTCTACTATCAAAGGAGGCTTCTCCGTATACACTTTTCTGCTTATAATATGATCTTCTTCCAATTGTTTTAACTGAAGGCTCAAAGTGCGTTCTGTTATTGTTGGGATTGATTTCCTCAATTCGTTGTACCGTTTTGCGCCATCTGCAAGGTAATACAGAATTACCGCTTTCCATTTTCCTCCAATGAATCTCATGGTCACCGTTGTGCAACAAGGATATTCTTTATTATCGATTGAATACATTTTATACTATCATTTTAGACCGTTATTGCAAATGTATTAAACTTAAATTAGTTTTGAAACTATAAAAAATATAGTACAAAAATTATGAGCTTTTTAGAAAAAATGAAATCGAGATATACTGTGAAAAAGTATAATCCACAAGGTGCAATCAGTGAAGAACAAATTCAGACACTTAAGGAAATTTTACATTTAAGTCCTTCTTCCATCAACAGCCAGCCATGGAATTTTGTGTTTGTCAATAATCCTGAAGTAAAAACGCTACTTGCTGAAGCTTCTTATTTTAACAAAGAAAAAGTGTTGGAAAGCAGCCTACTAATCGTCTTTCAGGCGTTTAAAAAACCTGAAGATTTCGAAAAACAGATTGTAGAAAACCTTCCTGAAGGCTCAATTAATTATTATAAAACTTTTGTGAAACCCAAAGGTGACATTGAAATCAAGTCCTGGTTAAAACATCAGGTCTATCTGTCACTTGGCATTTTACTTTCGGCTTGTGCAGATATGGAAATCGATTCCACCCCTATGGAAGGAATTGAAAATGAAAAATACGATGCTATTTTAAACAATGAAAAGTATGAAAGTCTTTTTGCCGTTGCAATCGGTAAAAAATCTGAAACCGATAAAAATCAGCCAATCCACACGCCCAAAAAGAGATTGGAAAGAAGGAATGTGATTTTGGAAATCTAAACTAAGAAGGCCTACAAAACAAAAGCTGTTTCATTTAGAAACAGCTTTTGTTTTTATAATACTTTTAGCTCTAAGTCAATTGTTTTTCCAAAGAACTTCTTTGATATCTTTTCGAAGTTTTTCGTTAAATCTGAAAGGTAAAAGTGATAATTCGGCTTCGGATTATTCTCATTTAAAAGACTGTATTTATCTAAAATGATTTTCAAATGATTCGCTACGATATTCGGAGAGTCAATTACCCGGACACGATTTCCGTAATATTGCTTGATTTCATCAATTAATAAAGGATAATGAGTACATCCTAAAATTAAAGTCTCAATATTCTTTAATTTACTATTACTTAAATAATTATAAATAATCGCATGGGTAATCGGATGATTTTTAAAACCTTCTTCAATGGCAGGAACCAATAACGGAGTTGCCAATTCATCCACTTTAATCCACTTATTATGCTTACGAATACTTTTTTTGTATAATCCGGAATTCACCGTCGCTTTTGTCGCAATAACTCCTACGTTGTTGTGAATTTCATACGAAACCTTTTCTGCAACAGGATTAATCACATCAATTACAGGAACTTTGCCTGCAACGGATTCCATCACTTCATTCAGAGCATTTGCAGTAGCCGTATTACACGCAATTACAATTGCTTTACAATTCTGTTCCAACAAAAAATTAGTAATCTTAGTAGAATACTCAATGATGGCCTCTCTGGATTTTTCACCATAAGGAAGATGCTTTGTATCTCCAAAATAAATCAAATCTTCATGAGGAAGAAGCCTTTTTATCTCTTTAGCTACCGTCAAACCTCCCACTCCACTATCAAAAATACCGATAGGTTGGCTGGATGAAAGATGCGAATAGTCTGGTTTTTTATTTTTCAAATCGAGCTGAAATTTTATACAAAAATAAGGAATTTTATTGCATATTATGCAATGTCAAAAGTTTAAACGATGAACAGATCCGAAGCAATTCCATCTGCCATAAACCAATGTTTTTCAGGAATTTTCAGATGATTATTTTCGATGATTAAAATTTCTTGTTCCAGTTTGGGTTTAATTTCATGCTGAAAATGATCAAGAATTTTATAATTAAATTTTTCTTTTAAATTTTCAAGATCAACTCCCCAAACGGTTCTTAAGCCAATCATAATCATCTCATTAAACTGATCCTCCTGGGAAAGAACTTCTTCTTCTTTGGCCAAAAGATTTGAGTTTAATTTTTTAATGTATTGCTGGTTATTCGCTACATTCCAGCTCCTGATATCAAAACCATTGTAAGAATGCGCAGACGGACCAATTCCTAAGTATTCTTTATATTTCCAATAGGAAGAATTGTGTCTGGAGTAAAACCCTGGTTTTGCAAAATTGGAAACCTCATAATGCTCAAAACCATTATCCTTCAAGAAGTCTGATAGGTAATAGAATTCTTTATTCTGTTCTTCTTCTTTCGGACTGATGACTTTCCCTTTGGAAATCCAGTTTTCTAAGGCAGTTTTTGGCTCAACCGTTAAAGCATAAGACGAAATATGAGGAACTTCCAGCGCAATTGTTTTATTTAAATTTTCTTTCCAGATTTCAAGATTGGAAGTCGGTGAACCATAAATTAAATCAATACTCAAATTTTCGAAACCGAAATCCTGTGCTCTTTTGATAGAACCTTCAGCTTCTGAAGCGGTATGTGCACGATTCATCAGCTTTAAGTCTTCTTCAAAAAAACTTTGCGTCCCAATTGACAAGCGATTTACCGGAGAATTTGACAAACCTTTCAAAAAGCTTTTATCTAAATCATCGGGATTGGCTTCCAAAGTGATCTCAATATCTTTTTCAAAGCTGAAATATTTTAAAACCTCATCAATTAAAGAACTGATTTCGTCCGATGAAAGAATAGAAGGAGTACCGCCCCCAAAATAGAGGGACCGTAAATTTTTGTTTTGTAGTTCATCTTTTCGCAAAAAGATTTCCTTTTTCATTGCAGCAAGCATTTCATCTTTAAAATTTAAAGATGTGGAAAAGTGAAAATTACAATAGCTGCACTTTTGTTTACAAAACGGAATGTGAATATAAATCATAAAAAAAGCTCTGAAAAAATTCAGAGCTCAAATTTATTTAAATTAAATTGATTAATATCTATATCCTCTATGGTTAATGAAGTTATCGAAGTTATAACCTACACTTACCATGAAGCTGTTTCCTCCATAATCCTGAATATCAGACAATCCTAAGTTATAAGTAGCTCCCACCATAAATTTGTTAAATCTAACTTTAACGACTGGAGCAATTTGTAACTGCTGATTATCGAATCTGTTCTGAGCAGCTCTATAGCTTACCCCGAAAGAGAAAGAGTTGATGTCATTAAAGAAAGTTGCCATCAAGTTATAATCCATCAATCTTGTAGAGTTGGTATTTAAGTTTACCAATACAGACGGAGTGAAGTACATATTGTCTCCTACATGCCAATCATATCCTAAATTCAAGAAGAATTTAATTGGAGACGGCTCATAGTTGTTTACAATAGATTGGTCATTACTCAAAGCAATATCATTAACGGATACTCCTCCAAATAAGTTTCTATACGTAGCAGCTAAACCGAAGTTAGCATATACCATGAAAATATTGCTCTCATTCCCTTGCAATAAAGGATCATACCCATCTTCCGTATTAATTTTTGAATAATCAAAATTCATATTATAAAAATTAACACTTGTACCAAAAGAGAACTGATCTTTTCTGTCTCCTTCGCTACTTAAAGGAATAAAATAAGAAGCTCCTGCTGTAATTCCGTTTGCAGAAATAGGACCATTGCTATCTCTGAATACAGAAAGACCCGCACCTACTCTATCAAAGATATTCGCGTTGATCCCCACTGACTGTACATTGGGAGACTCGCTAAACTTTGAAAATTGTTGTTGGTAGTTAAGATTAAGTTGAACTTCATCTGTTTTTCCATACTGAGCAGGGTTGAACAGGAAATCACCATCCAAAAGGTATTGTTGATAATATGGAAGTGATTCTTGTGCTTTGTATGCATTCGACAAAAGAGCTAAACATACGATAGCATATAGTTTTCTCATAACAAATCTTGATTTCAATTCAACAAATATAAAAAAATTCTCAATATATTTTTAGTTTTCTAAATAATTTCTCCATTTTTTTACAGCATCCGCCATATCTTTCGGCATTGGGCTCTCAAAATACAATTCCTTTTTAGTCGTTGGATGTATAAATCCTAAAGTATGAGCATGCAATGCGTGTCTTGGTAGTATTTCAAAAACATTTTTTATAAACTGCTTATACTTAGGTAGGTTAACTCCTCTTAAAGGAGTATGACCTTCATATCTTTCATCATTAAACAAGGTATGGCCAATATGTTTAAAGTGTGCTCTGATCTGGTGCGTTCTTCCGGTTTCCAATTTACATTCTACCCAGGTCATATATTTAAATCTTTCCAATACTTTATAATGGGTCACCGCATGTTTTCCCTGACTTCCGTCTTCATATGTATGCATCTGCATTCTATTTTTAGGATGTCGACCGATATGACCTCTTATTGTTCCTTCATCGTCCTGTACATTTCCCCATACAAATGCCCAATACAATCTTTTGGTTTTTCTTTCAAAGAACTGTTTTGCCAAAAAGCTCAGCGCATATTCGTTTTTCGCTATAACGAGTAGCCCCGAAGTATCTTTATCTATCCTATGAACCAATCCCACTCTGTCAAGATCAGATTTAGAACCATTTTTTTCAAAATGAAATGCCAATGCATTCACCAAAGTTCCATCCCAGTTTCCAAATCCCGGATGAACGACCATTCCCGGTTCTTTATCTACAACCACAAGGTCATCATCTTCATAAACGATATTAACCGGAATATCTTGTGGAATAATTACATTTTCTCTTGGAGGGTGTGCTAATAATACAGAAATCTGATCTCCTGGTTTTACACGATAGTTCTGCTTCACCGCCACTCCGTTTACTATAACGTTTCCGGCTCTACAGGTTTGTGAGATTTTATTTCTTGAAGAATTCTGACGAAAAATTAATAAAAACTTATCGATCCTTAATGGTTCCTGACTTTTATCAACAGTGAGATTAAGATGTTCGTATAGTCCTTTATTTTCTTCATCAATATCGATATTATCAATACTGTTCGTATCTAATAATTCTTCATCTAAAAAATCTTCGTTATCTTCTGTCATTGTTTTATTTTTTATACAAAAGGCTTCAACGTGGTAAAGTTGAAGCCTGTAATTTTTATAATAATGGTAATATTATTGAATAATTACCTTTTTAGCTTTTGGTTTTTCAGCAGGTTGCTGTGTCGTTCCTTTGGAATTACTTCCTGTTGCTTTTGTCTTGTCATCTGTAGAAGTAGTCGATTTTACGGTTGTACTTTTCTGAGGTTCTGACTTTGCAGGCTCCGGTTTAGGAGTTTCTTTTTTAGGAGCCGGAGCAGGTTCTTCAATATGAGCGGGCTCTACAGCTACTTCTTCATACCTTACAGGAGGAAGAGCCGTATCTACCTTCATACGGTACATAGAATTTAACTGGTCTATTTTATTTCTTAATTCAGCAGGAGTTTTTTTACTTGCCCAAAGATCAATCTGCATTCCCTGATCCCGTACATCTCCTGCACCCGGATCCTGATAATATACAATATCGGATTCATCTTTACCGCCGTCTTCATATTCTACGACTCCTACTTCAAACTTACTTCTTATAATAAGTGCTTTCGCTTCTTTTACCGTTAAACCAATAACACTAGGAATTCCGATATTTCTCATAGGTCCGGAACCAATCACAATATCTACGATAGAAAATCGCGGAAGTTTCGTTTTAGGTTTTACTTCAGCACCATTAAATAAAATTCTAAGAACAGCATCTTTTTGAATACTTGGTTCATAAATCGTGTCACCGATCTTCAATCCCACCTGCTCCAATCTTTGGAAAGCCAGTCCTGAATATTTGTTAATCACATCAGGAAGAGCAATAGCAGCCCAGGTTTTAGGATTCACTTTTAATCTAACCGTTCTTCCGTCTTTCACACGAGAACCGGGCGAAGGAAACACCTGAAGTACCTGAAAAGGTCTGAACTTCGGGTCATATTTCGAACTGTCTACTTCATACTCCAATCCTGTATCATCTAATATTTTGATTGCTTCATGCACAGTTTTATTAACCACATTCGGAACAGGAATTTCCTGACCATGATTAGTATGATATTCTAACCAACGGAAGGTAAGCCAAACCAACCCTACGAAAACACCGATGGCTACTAATAAATTCAGTAAAACTTTCCAATTGAAAAGTGATTTAAACATACTTAAAATGACTTTAATTATAACGGCAAATATAGCTAATAATTTTAGAATGTACTTTTATTTAACACAATTCATTCAGATTTTAAAATTTCTTATTTTCCCAATTTAGATTCCATAAAATCATTAAATTTGCTTCATTGATACTATATAGATATGAGCAAAAAAAATGTTGCCGTAGTAATGGGAGGTTATTCCGATGAATACGTTGTTTCCTTAAAAAGCGGTCAATTAATCTATGATTCTTTAGACAGAAATTTATACAATGTATATAAGGTAGTCATTCTTAAAAATGAATGGTATTTTTTAGGTGAAAATGATAAAAAATACAGCATCAACAAAGGAGACTTTTCAGTAACCCTGGATAATAATGAAACATTACAATTCGACGTATGCTTCAATATCATTCACGGAACACCGGGAGAAAACGGAATCCTTCAGGCTTATTGGGACGCCATCGGACAGAAATATACGGGTTGTGATTTCTATCAAAGTGCATTAACTTTCAATAAAAAAGATACATTAGCTGTCCTATCAAAATACGGAATTCCTTCTGCAAAAAGTGTTTATTTAAGAAAAGGAGAGGAAATTAACATTGATAAAATTGTAGAAAACCTTGGGCTTCCTGTTTTTGTAAAGCCTAATCAATCGGGATCTTCTTTAGGAATTTCAAAGGTTAAAGAAAAGTCTGAACTGATTGCGGCAACAGAAATTGCATTCAAAGAAGATGATGAAATCTTAATCGAAAGTTTCCTAGACGGAATGGAAGTTTCTGTGGGAGTTATCGATTTTAAAGGAGAAACTATTGTTTTAGGAATCACAGAAATTGTTCCTCAAAATGAGTTTTTTGATTATGAAGCAAAATATGAAGGCGCTTCCGAAGAAATTACTCCGGCAAGAATTGATGACGAAACAAGACTAAGAGTAGAAGAAATTTCAAAAAGAGCCTACAATTCATTAGGGATGAGTGGTTTTTCAAGAAGTGAATACATTTTGATGAACGGAATTCCATATATGCTTGAAATGAATACAAACCCGGGATTCTCACCTGCAAGTATTCTTCCTCAACAGGCAAAAATCTATGGAATCTCTATCACAGATCTTTGTGGAAATGAAGTTGAAAAAGCTTTAAACAAAAAATAAATTAGAAGTTAGAAATTAGAGATTAGAAGTTAGCGGATTGATAAAGCCCAAAACTTAAAACTCAAAACTCTTTACAACATGAAAATTGCTGTTTTCCCTGGATCTTTTGATCCCATTACTTTAGGACACTACGACATTATAGAAAGAGCAGCTCCTCTTTTTGATAAATTAATCATTGCCATCGGACAGAATTCTCAGAAAAAATATATGTTTCCTCTGGAAAAAAGAATAGAATTCATTCAAAATTCCGTTGCTGAATTTCCCAATGTGGAAGTCGACTTTTTTGAAGGCTTAACCGTTGATTATTGTTTTGAAAAAAATGCACAATACATTATCAGAGGATTAAGAAATCCCGCAGATTTTGAATTTGAAAAAGCCATTGCCCATACCAACAGAACTTTGGCTCATAAAAAACTGGAAACGGTGTTTTTATTAACTTCATCAGGAAAATCTTTCATCAGCAGCAGTATTGTGCGAGAAATTATCAACCACGGCGGAGAATATGAACTACTGGTTCCTGATTCAGTAAGGGTATGATCGATTAGTAATAAGTAATGGGTAATGAGTAATTTAACTACTATGGATTTTAATCAAATATTTAGAGATAGGACTAAAAAATTTTCTATCTCTATTATTAAATCTTTATCAATGTTGCCTTACTCTGATGATCTTTCAATACTTAGAAAACAAATTATAAGATCTTCAACTTCTGTTGCTGCCAATTACAGAGCTGTTTCAAGAGCAAGATCAGAAAAAGAAAGATTTGCAAAAATCTGCATTGTTGTTGAGGAAATAGATGAAACTCAACTTTGGTTGGAAATAATTGAAGAACTTGGGTATTTAAATGAAGAAAAAATTCTACATTTAAAATCAGAATGTGAAGAATTAGTAAAAGTAATGACAACCTATAAATTTAAATTATCCCAGAATACAACGGCATAATTTTATTACTCATTATCCATTACTTATTACCCATAAAAAATCATGCACGAACAGTTCAATTTTGCCATAGAAGTACTCGGAACTATTTCCTTTTCGATGTCGGGAAGTTTTGCAGCCATGCAAAAACGTCTTGATCCGTTTGGAGTATTGATTATTGCCTTCGTTACTTCTGTTGGAGGCGGAACTGTAAGAGATTTATTATTAGATATTCCTGTCTTCTGGATGCACGATTTACTCACCTGTGCTTTGATTATTCTGACCAGTATTTTCACCATGGTTTTTAAATCTTTTGAAAAAAACTTTCAGGTCACTTTATTTATTTTCGATAGTTTCGGGCTTGGATTATTCACCATCATTGGTGTTCAAAAAGGGTTACATGCAGATATCCATCCTTTAATATGTATTGGGTTGGGAACCATTACAGGATGTTTCGGAGGGATTATCCGGGATATTCTGCTCAATAGAATCCCTTTGATTTTTAGAAAAGAAATTTATGCGACAGCTTGTATTGTGGGCGGTTCTATATTTTTACTTTTAACAAAATTCACCCCTCTTTCTTTTACGATAATTCAGGTTTTTACGATTCTATTAATTGTAGCCATCAGAACTTTAGCCGTAAAATACCATTGGCAGATGCCGAAATTTTATGGGTATAATAATGATGCCGAAATGTAATTTATAAAGCATCTATAAAATAAAAAAGCACCTAAAAATTAAGTGCTTATATTTTATAAATTAAATCCCGAAACCTCGGAACCCGTATCTCGATTAAAAGAATTTCCCTCTGTTTCTCATGTGAGGATTATGCATATGCTTTTGCATCGTAGGCATTTTCAGCTGATCTTTCATCATTTTGATCTGATCCGTCATCATTCCCGCGCTGTCCAATCTTTTTGCTTCCTCCAACAATTTCTGCCCTTCCTGTTTTCTACCTTTAGAAATTGCTGCAGCCGCCAAATTCAATGTTGCCATTGCTCTGTCATGCTTCATATTCAATCCATATTCCAACGCTTTTTTCATCAATGGCTCTACTTTTGTCGGATGATCCTGAGCTTGTGTTAATCCCATCAGATAATGGAAATATCCATATTGAGACTTGTCAAGCTGTGTCTGATAATTAGTAATACCTTGTAACCAAACAGCCGCTTTTTCCATATTCTGTTTTCTCAATTGCCAGAAAGCCAAGAGAATATATTCATTTTTAAAATACAACAGAACCGGAATAGCAGCAAGAACAACTAAAACAATTCCCCAACCGATATTTCTGTTCATCATCAGATAAACTGCTACTGCAATAATTAATGCAGAGATTACGAACTTTATGTATTTATTCATTATTAAATTTTAGAAGTGCAAAGATAAAACATTTAAATATTAGATACTAGAGGTTAGCTGCTAGAATTCTCACAACTATTCACTCTTAATTTTTTCGTACGTCTGAAAACAAAAATCGTATTGATTTTTTTCGTCTTTTTCATGACAAACTTCGTTTATTTGTTTCCAAACTTTAGGGTCAATTTTAGGAAAGTAAGTATCTGCTTTCAAATCTGCTTTTACTAGAGTAACTTCTAATTTATCAACAACATCCATAGTTTGCTCATAGATATTTCCACCTCCGATAATAAAGACTTCTTCATCTATTTTTTTTGCAAACTTTACGGCTTCTTTAATGCTTCCGACAATTAAAATTCCTTCCTCAAACCAGTCTTTTTGTCTGGATACAACAATATTGGTACGGTTAGGAAGCGGCTTTCCTATACTTTCGTACGTTTTTCTACCCATAATAATCGGGTGTCCCGAAGTCAGATCTTTAAAATGTTTTAAATCTTTCGGAAGATGCCAAAGCAACTGATTTTTAAAACCAATTTCATTTTTCTCTCCCATTGCCACCACTATTGTTGTCATTCAAATAATTTTCCGCAAAATTAGCACATAATTTGTATATTTGGTTAAGACAAAGAATTAAAAAAATTAAACTATGAAAAACAAGGGCTGTCTGAGCGCCGGAACTATCGGTATTGCTCTTCTCGTTATTGTTGCTGTACTATTTTTCTGGGGTAAAAGCGGATATAATAATTTCGTGGCTCAGGAGCAGGAAGTAATCACCAAATGGGCAAACGTAGAAACCGTTTATCAAAAAAGAGCGAACCTCATCCCCAATTTGGAAAGAACTGTAAAATCTTATTCGAAATTTGAGCAGGAAACACTTACAAAAGTTGTTGAAGCCCGTTCAAAAGCAACGTCTATCAATATTGACCCAAGCAATATGACAGAACAGGATTTGGCAAGATTCCAGGCTGCTCAAGGGCAATTATCTGGAGCTTTAAGTCGTTTGATGGCTGTTGTTGAACAATATCCAAACTTAAAGGCAGATCAACAATACATTAATTTCCAAAGAGAATATACAGCTATTGAAAACAGCATAAGAAGTGAGACGGTTTATTATAATGAATCTGTTCAGAAGTACAATACTTCAATTAAACAGTTCCCGAATAATATCTTGGCAAACTTCACCAATTTCAAAGAAAAACCGGCATTTAAAGCAGAAGCAGGAGCAGAAAAAGCACCTGAAGCATTCTCAGAATAATGAGCAGTTTCCTTACAGATCAGCAAATAGCTTCCCTCGTGGAAGCTATTCAATCAGCAGAAGAACATTCTACCGGTGAGATTAGAGTGCACATCGACTCAAATACTGAAAACGACAATGCTAAAACTGCGTTTAAGATTTTCGAAAAGTTGTGCCTTAATAAAACCACTGAAAGAAATGCCGTGCTTTTTCATGTGAATTTTGAACAAAAATACCTCACCATCATTGGTGACACAGGAATTCATGAGAAAGTACAACAGTCATACTGGGATCATCTGCATGATTATATAACCTCTGAATTTGCTAAAGGAAACTATGCTAAAGCTTTAAAAAGTGCTATCCTGGAAACAGGCCTTGAACTCAAAAAACATTTTCCCGTAACAGGAGAAAATCCCAATCAGTTATCTAATGAGATCACGTTCTCTTAAAATAATATTTTCATTTTTACTTGTATGCTTTTACAGTTTTGTATCAGCACAATACACCATTCCTAAAAAGCCGGCAATTCTTTATCCTGTTTATGATGAAGCTAATTTATTGAGCCAACAGGAAAAAAACGAGCTGAATAATAAGCTTATCAAATTTGCAGATTCTACCTCTACGGAAATTGAAGTGATCATTATTCCTACTACGAAAGGAGAAGATGTCAACTTTTTAGCGACCATGTTTGGGGAGAAATGGGGAATCGGAACTAAAGAGCAGGACAATGGAATTGTTTTTCTCATTGCAACAGAAGATCACACCATGTCGATCCAGCAAGGAAGAGCAGTTGAACAATATTTAACCGCATCAGTTGCAGGGCAGATCTTAGATTATATCGTTACTCCTCATTTCAAAAAAGGAGAATGGTACGAAGGAATCAATCGAGGAACTTCTGCATTAATGGAAGCTGTTCAGGGGAAATTTAAACCTATTGTCAACCAGGAAAGTGGTGATGGAAGTGTTTTAAAAATTTTACTGATTGCTTTCGTTATCTTTATTGTTCTTGCGATTCTTTTCGGAAACAGAGGTGGAGGAAAAGGCGGAGGAAATTACGATGACGACGACGTTATTATTACAAGAAGAGGCAGAAGAAATTATCCTGGCGGATTCTTCCCTTTCCCAGGCAGTTTCGGCGGCGGTGGATTTGGTGGTGGTTCCGGCGGCGGTGGCGGATTTGGAGGCTTCGGCGGTGGCGGTAGCTTCGGTGGCGGTGGTGCTTCCGGTGGATGGTAATTCAATATGTAAACAAAATATAAATCGCTCAATATGAGCGATTTTTTTATTAATCAAAAACACTAATATTAAAGAAAACAAAATTTAAACTCTCATTCTTTAATTTATTTCAACATAAAGCACAATTTTTAATATTAAAAAATTAACAAACCTCTCTAAAACCTACTGTTAATTCAAAAATTTTTCATTAAATTTACTGAAAACAGGTTTATGAAGAAGACATTGGTAGTTTTTGCGCATCCTTATCTGGAGCACTCCAATTCTAATGTGGAGCTCATCAATTTCTATGTCCGTCATCAACATTTTACCTTAAGAGATCTTTACGAAGAATATCCCGATTTTCATATTGCCGCTTTCCGGGAAAGAAAAAGACTTAAAAACTATGACCGTTTTGTCTTTCAATTCCCTTTAATCTGGTTCGGAATACCTCCCCTGTTAAGACTTTGGATCGATGAAGTTTTTGATCGCGACTGGTTAAAAGAAGGAGAACATAATCCGCTGGAAAACAAAGAAGTTTATATTTTGGTAACCACCGGAGGAAAAGAGAGGTCTTTCAACCGAAACGGCACTTATAAATACACCGTGGAAGAACTTATCAGCGGGCTTATCGTTTCCTTGAATGTTTTTAAGGCAAACCTTAAAAACATCAAAGTCGTTTATGAAGCCAATAAATTATCAAAAAAAGATATCATTTTACATAAACAGAAATTCACAGAACTTTTGAATCAATAGCCTATGGAATCAAGTTTAGCCATGAACACTCTTATTTTTTTAGGCGTTGCCATTATTATGGTTCCGCTGGTAAGAAAGTTTGGGCTAAGTTCTGTCATTGGATATCTTGCAGGAGGGATTATTATTGGTCCATATGTGCTAAGACTCACCGGTAAAGATGTAGATGGTATTATGCATGCCAGTGAATTTGGGGTGATTATGCTTCTATTTTTAGTAGGATTGGAACTCGAGCCAAAAAAATTCTGGGAAATGCGGAAGAAAATCATTGGGCTTGGCCTCACACAGATGCTTCTAACCACCTCTCTTCTTTTTCTAGTGTTTATTTGGGCAGATTGGAAGATCGATAAAGCTTTTGCTATTGCGATGTGTTTTGCCCTATCATCTACAGCTATTGTTTTACAGACTTTACAGGAAAAAAACAATCTGAAAACCATAGCAGGAGAAGCCTCCTTTTCCACCCTTTTGTTTCAAGATATTGCGGTGATTCCTATTTTGGCAATTCTACCACTTGTTGCGAATTATAAAGCAAGACATCATGATAATGACATTCAGGTTCTGATACAAACACTTCCGGAATGGATGCAATTTGCAACGGTAATCTTGGGTGTTGCGATTTTAATTCTATTGGGACGATACGTTTTTGTCCCTTTTTTAAGATATGTTTCAAAATCGGGAATGACAGAACTTCTAACAGCTTCTTCCCTATTTTTGGTGATTGGCGTTTCGGAACTGATGGTAGCAATCGGATTATCTCCAGCCTTGGGAGCTTTCTTAGCCGGAGTCATGTTAGCCAACAGTGAATTTCGCCATGAGCTTGAAGCACAGATCAATCCTTTTAAAGGCCTTTTATTAGCTGTGTTTTTCGTAAGCGTAGGTTCTACTATGAATTTTAGTGTAATCCAGAAAGATCCTACTTTCATTTTCACTACTGTTCTTGCAGTGTTAATGATCAAGTTTTTTGTTTTATTTATTATTGGAAAGTTTTTTAAAATAGATAATCCTCAAAGTTTATTTTATGCGTTTGCTCTTTCTCAGGTAGGAGAATTTGCATTTGTATTAATTAATTATGCATCAAGCCTTTACCTCCTAACTCCTGAACTCAATGCACAAATGATGGCTGTAACGGCAATTACCATGTGCATCACTCCTTTTCTCTTAATTATTAATGATAAAATCATTACTCCCACCTTCATTAAAGAAATTCCTGATCAGGATAATGATTTTAATATTCTGGATAATGATGTTACTCAGAAAAAAATTATCATTGTTGGTTTCGGGCACTTTGGAAGTACTGTAGGTCGTTTGTTGAAAGCCAATAAAGTAACCGCAACCGTTTTGGACAGAGATTCAGATCGTGTTAAACTATTAAGAAGTTATGGATTTAAAGTCTATTATGGAGATGCTACAAGAATCCCTATTTTAAGAGCTGCAGGAATTGAAGATGCCCAGATTCTGGTACTCTGTCTGGATGATCCCGATGACAATAAATTTATTGCAGAGCTTGTACGAGAACATTATCCGAAAGTAAAAATTTTCGTCAGAGCCAAAAACAGGATCGATGCTTATAATCACCTCAACAACGGAATTGACAATATCTACCGTGAAACACTGGGAACAGCTGTTGATATGGCAGTAGATGTTCTTCATGAAACAGGAATGAGAAAATATGCTGCAAGAAGATTAGGACAAAGATTTATGGCCATTGATAAAGCTTCGGTAAGAAAATTAGCCAAAATAAAAGAAGAAGGAGACGACCTTAATCTTTTTACCACCAAAGAAATCCTTCAGCGGGAAGAGGAATTATTAGCCTATGACAATCTTAACTTCGATACCCGGAACTGGGAGGGCTCTTCATCTGCAGACGAGGAAGATGAAGTTTTAAATTAAAAAAAAACCTTTGTTTACATATGAAACAAAGGTTTTTAAAATATAGAATAATTATTACTCAATCGTTACACTTCCACCACTACTCTCTTCTTTCGTTACGGAAGTTACATTTCCTTTTTTATACACATTCACACTTCCTCCGGAAGAAGCTTCCGCTTTAATAGATGAAGAAGCACTGATTTGTATACTCGCTCCACTTGAAGCTTCTGCACTTACATGGTCTGCTACAAGTTCTTTTGCAGAAATACTACTTCCTGAAGAAGAAGTTACATCAACCGTTTTTGCTTTTCCCAAAACATCAATACTCGCTCCGGAAGAAGCATCTATATTCAAATCAACAGCCCAAATTTTTCCGTTGAAATTACTGCTGCTATCTACAGAAATATCGAAATCGTTTGCTTCAAGACTTCCGGATACAGATCCTGCACTTGAAACCTCAACATCCGTTTTTTCCTGAGTGAATTTATCTTTTATAGTAATATTTCCCGCTGAATTCGCGTTGAGTTTTGAAAAATCTTTAGTATAAATTTTTGCGGAAACATTATGGCTGTTCATCACTCTGATTCCTTTTTTATAATGAATATGAAGCCTGCCTCCATCATTATCTACTAATATCTCATCAATAATATTTTCAGGAGCGGAAATCACGACTTTCTCTACATCGGATTTTATAATTTCGGCATTAATAGCCTGAGAAACCTCAATTTCGTCAAACTCTCCAGTAACTTCCTTTTGCTTTACAGGTCCGTTGTCGGTTGTAACAACTTTTTCCACCCAATTGCTCTTTTCTTTTTCTCCGTTTCTTCGATCATGTTTCTCACATGAAGCTAATAACAGAAAGGCCGAAAAAATAAAAATAGTTTGTGATCTCATGTTTGGTTCTTTTATAAATTTTAGTTTTAATATCTTTATACTTTTAATAACAACTAATTTATGAAAAATATTACATCGGTATTATTAATTTCTGCATTAGCATTTAACTACTCTTGTACTACAATGAAAAAAGCCGATAATCAACAGGAACTTTTTATTCCTGCCTCACTATCATCAAACCCTTTCATGAAGAAAAGCAAGCTTCAATATGAAGCTCCGGAGTTTGATAAAATTAAGAATGAGCATTTTAAGCCTGCTTTTGATTTCGGATTAAAGCAACATGATTCTCAAATCTTAGGCATTGCCGATAATCCTGACGCCCCTACTTTTGAAAACACCATCGTAGCGTTAGAAAAAAGTGGTGAAATTTTAAAAAGAGCCGTAATCGTATTCTCGAACTTAACCAGTGCGAATACCAACCCGACTTTACAGGCTTTAGATGAAGAATATGCTCCGATTTTCGCGGCTCATTCCGATAAAATGTATCTGAATGAAAATCTTTATAAAAGAATTAAAGCTATTTCTGAAAATGGTTTAGATGCTGAAAGCAAAAGATTAGTGCAATATTATAAGCAAAACTTCGAAATCGCAGGAGCCAACCTTTCTTCTGCTGACAAAGAAAAATTAAAGCAGATTAATCAGGAAATGGCTTCACTTTCTACCCAATATTCAAACAAACTATTGGAAGCGAGAAAGCAGGGCGGAGTTTTCTTTGCTGATGCAAAAGAATTAGATGGACTTTCTGCTGATGAAATTGCTGCTGCAGCAAGTGATGCTAAAAACGCTGGAAAACCGGGGCAATATCTATTGGCTTTACAAAATACAACACAACAACCTCTTTTACAAAACCTTAAAAACAGAGCAACAAGAGAAAAGCTATTCAAAGCATCTTGGTTGAGAGCCGAAAAAGGTGACGGAAATGATACAAGAGAAACTGTTGAAAAATTGGCAAAACTAAGACTGAAAAAAGCTCAGATTTTAGGCAAAAAAAGTTTTGCAGAATGGAAATTGCAGGATCAAATGGCAAAAACTCCGGAAGCTGCAACCAAATTAATGAATCAAATTGCGACCCCTGCTGTAGAAACGGCGAGACGAGAAGCAAAAGATATTCAGGATTTGATCGATCAGCAAAAAGGAGGCTTCAAGGTTGAACCTTGGGACTGGAATTTTTACGCTGAACAGGTAAGAAAAGCGAAATTCGATCTTGATGAAAGCGAAATAAAGCCTTATTTTGAGATTACAACCGTTTTGGAAAAAGGAGTGTTCTTCGCTGCTGAAAAATTCTATGGTTTAACATTCAAAAAGAGAACAGACCTTCCGGTATATCATCCTGATGTCTTTACTTACGAAGTTTTCGATCACGATGGAAAATCTATTGCCATCTATTATCTTGATTTCTACACAAGAGATTCTAAAAACGGAGGCGCTTGGATGAGTAATTTCGTTGAACAGTCTTATTTATTAGGAACAAAACCTGTGATTGTAAATTGCTACAATTATCAAAAACCGGCTCCAGGAAAACCTTCTTTGATCAGCTATGATGATGTCTCCACGATTTTCCATGAGTTTGGTCACTCTATTCACGGAATGTTTGCAAGTCAGAAATATCCGTCACTTTCAGGAACCAATGTACCGAGAGATTTCGTAGAATTCCCTTCTCAAATTAATGAACATTGGGCTTTAGATCCGGTAGTTTTGAAAAACTATGCGCTTCATTACGAAACAAAACAGCCGATTCCACAGGCTTTAGTTGATAAAATTAAAAAAGCAGCAACTTTCAATCAAGGGTATATGACAACGGAATTGGTTTCTGCGGCTGCATTAGATATGGATTGGCATACCGTAACCAATGAGAGTGAACTGATTCCTGTTTTAGATTTCGAAAAACAATCATTGGCAAAACACGGATTTACTTTAGCAACAGTTCCTCCGAGATATCACACTCCTTATTTTGCTCATATTTGGGGTGGTGGTTATTCTGCAGGATATTATGCTTATTTGTGGTCTGAAACGTTGGATAATGATGCCTGGGAATGGATTAAAAACAATGGAGGCTTGACAAGAGAAAACGGAGATCGCTTCAGAAAATATATTCTTTCTGTAGGAAATTCTGTTGATCTGAATCAGGCATTCAGAGATTTCACAGGACATGATCCGGATATCAAACCTTTATTAAGAAGCAGAGGTTTTATTAAATAATTTTTGAGAAGCATTCTTTTTAGAGTGCTTCTTTTTTTGTCAGTAATTTTAATTATCAAAAAACTTTTGAGATTTTTGCAATCTAAAATTATAAAGAATGAATTGTCCCTGCTGCTCAGGAAAATCTTACGAAGATTGCTGTAAACCTTATCATACCGGAGAAAAACATGCTCCAACCGCAGAAGCATTAATGCGTTCCAGATTCTCCGCATTTGCCATTCCGAATGGAAAATATTTAATGGAAACAACGTCTCCCAGCAAAAGGCAGTTTCATAACACAAAAGATTTGCAGGAATGGGGAGAAATCAATGAATGGACAAAACTGGAAATCGTAAGCAAACCTTCGATAAATAAAGTAGAGTTTAAAGCTTTTTATACTGACGAAGACGGAGAAAAGCAGGTTCATCATGAGCTGTCACAATTCAAAATGATACAGAATCGTTGGTATTATGTGACCGGTGAGTTTTTAGACTAAAATAAAACGGTAGATCCATTATCAATCATAACAAAGTTTTTTGATCTTTGTCATTTCGACGAAAGGAGAAATCTAATGTATTATTAAGGATTCTTCATTAAATTCAGAATGACAGTTATACCTCTATCAAAAAAAATGTCCGACTGAAAAGCCGGACATTATATTTATAAAAAGAATCTCTTAGTGAGCTTCGTTCCCGTCAATTCCATGAGCGTGACCATGTGACAACTCTTCTTCTGTTGCAGGACGAGTGTTTAAAATTTCCACCTGGAAATCTAATGTTTTCCCTGCCATCGGATGGTTAAGATCTGCTACCACAACTTCCGGAGTAACTTCTACAACGAAAGCCTGAAAATTATTCCCTTGATTGTCAGATAGAGGCAAAATAGCTCCTACCGGTGGAATTCCTGCTTCGTTGAACATATCAATTGGCAATTGTGCAATTGAGTCAGCATGTCTTTCTCCATATGCTTCTTCCGGCTGGATTACAAAAGCAGCTTTATCTCCTGCTTTCAAACCAAGGATATTTTGTTCAAATTTAGGAATCATCATTCCCATTCCGTATAAAAATGTAAGTGGATTTTCTTCAGTGGTTTCTTCTACAAGAATTTTACTTCCATCCTCTTCGATTGTGTGAAGTATGTACTTTACAGCTACAACATGATTGTTTTCGATTGTCATATTTTTTCTTTTTTTCGTGATACGCTCACGATTAATTTTGACAAATATAGTCTTTTTGAAATGATTGATTCCAATAAAATATTTTGAAAAATTTAATTAGATTTTAATCTTCCTTATTTCTTTCTTCTCTTTTTTTCTGCCTTAACACAAAGAGATACAAACTCTCCACTTTCGTTCTCGCCCAAGGTGTTTTTCTCAGAAACTTTAAAGACGAACTGATACTTGGATTGTCCGTGAAACATTTGATATTGATCTGTTCACCCAGTTTTTCAAAACCTTGATAATATTCTACCAATTCTTCAAGAATGGCATCCAGTCTTTTTCCGTGAAGCGGGTCTTTTGATTGTTGTTCCATAGTGTAAAAATAATTCTTTTATTACAAACAAGGTTATTTTAAATCTGAGGAGTTCTTCTTTAGTTACAAACAGACTTGTTTTAAATAAAAGAAATACTTCTTTGGTCACAAACAGATTGTTTTAAACCTTCGGAGGACTTCTTTAGTTACAAACAGGCGTGTTTTAAATAAACGGAATACTTCTTTGGTCACAAACAGATTGCTTGAAACCTTCGGAGGACTTCTTTAGTTATAAACATACTTGTTTTAAATCAATGCAATACTTCTTTAATGATAAACAGATTTGTTTGTAACCTTATATTCCTTCTCATATCCGGTCTTTATTTTTCCTTTTTCTTCCTTACATTTACCCTATGAAATCGCTGAGGTTAAATATTTCATGTTTACCATTCACCTAAAACCAGCTAAGATGAGTAGAAACACAGATGCCAACAGAAAACTGCATAAAAAGAAAATCGACAATAAAAAACGTAAAATACAAAATGCGGAAGCAGAAAGAAAAGCACGTTTAAAACAAATTCGGGAAGACTTTAAAGCAAGAGAAGACAATAATATAGTATGAAAATTCTGCACACCGCCGACTGGCATTTGGGCAAACGTCTCGACCGTTTTTCAAGACTGGAAGAACAGGTTCTGATCATGAATGAGATGGTAGAAATTGCCGACGAGCAAAACGTTGATCTAATTCTGATTGCCGGAGATTTATTTGATAATTTTAATCCTTCGACAGAAGCTGTTGAACTTTTTTATAAAACATTAAAAAGGCTTTCACTTAACGGAAAACGTCCTGTCATTGCTATTTCCGGAAATCATGATTCTCCGAGTTTTATCGATGCTCCGGATCCTTTGGCGCGAGAATGCGGCATTATCCTGATCGGCTATCCAAAAGCTAAGGTTACTCCTTTTGCCTTGGAAGACTTTAACATTTCAAAATCAGCAGCAGGATTTTTAGAACTGGAACTAAAAAGACATTCTTTCCCGGTCCGTTTGCTTCATACACCTTACGCCAACGAGATTCGCTTAAAAGAATATTTCGGAGAAAATAAGGAAGCTGAGCTGAACAATATATTGGCGCAACACTGGAAAGAAACTGCCGATGAATTTTGTGATGAAAGCGGCATCAACCTATTGATGACTCATTTGTACATGAATAAAAAAGGAGTTCCACTGCTCGATGAACCTGAAGGAGAGAAACCTATTAAAATCGGAAATGCAGATCTTGTTTTTTCGGATATCATTCCCGATCAGATTCAGTATACTGCTTTGGGACACCTTCACGGTTTCAACAATATAGGAACAGAGGAGAAACCTGTTGTTTACTCGTCTTCTCCGTTGTGTTACAGTTTCAGTGAAGCCGGACAATCAAAATATGTATCCATAATTAATGCTGAGCCAAATCAACCGATTTCTTACGAAAAAGTTGCTTTAAAAAACGGGAAACCACTGATCAGAAAAACATTTCAAAGTGTGGAAAGTGCCGTAGAGTGGCTGAATGAAAATCAAAATTCTCTGGTAGAACTTACCCTGGAAAGCGAAACCTATCTAAAAGCCGAAGAAAGGAAGTTATTGTACCAATCTCATACAGGAATTGTTTATCTGATTCCCAAAGTGAAAAATCAGGAAACTGATGAACACAATCTTGCGGGAATCAATCTCAATCAGGACATTCAAACGTTGTTTAAGGATTATTTTAAATCTAAAAGCGGCGGTCAGGAAGCTAATGAAGACCTCATCAATTTGTTTAACGAAATTCTTAATCCGTAAAAATGATTCCTATTCAACTTACTTTAGAAGGTCTTTATTCTTATCAGGAACGTCAGAAAATCGATTTCCAAAACCTTACGGAAGCAGGTCTTTTCGGGATCTTCGGTGCGGTGGGTTCCGGAAAATCTTCTATTCTGGAAGCCATTTCTTTTGTTTTGTATGGAGAAACCGAAAGGCTAAATTCGAGAGATAAACGTACTTACAATATGATGAATTTAAAATCGAACAAGTCGTATATCGAGTTTGATTTTATTAATTATGAAAATAAAAAATACCGTGCGACAAGAGAATTCAAACGCAATTCTAAAAACTTTGAAGAGGTAAAGACGCCAAATGTTGTGTTTTATGAATGGAAAAACGAAAACTGGATTCCATTAGAGCATACCAATGCGGAGAAAATCATTGGGTTGAGCTATGCCAATTTCAAACGAACCATCATTATTCCGCAAGGTCAGTTTAAAGAATTTCTGGAACTCGGCGCCATGGATCGAACAAATATGATGAAGGAAATCTTTGGTCTTCATCGTTTCGATCTGCAAAATAATGTTTCAGCATTACATATAAAAAACAGATCGGAGCTCGATCAGCTGGAAGGACAACTGAAAGGTTTTGAAGAAGTAAATGAAGAGCAGATTTCAGTTCAAAAAGAATATTTAAAGATTGAGCAGAAGAAATTTGAGGAAATACAAAAAGTTTTCAAAGAAACGGAACAGAAATATATACAACTGAAAAATCTGAAAGGTGATTTTGATCTTTTACTTCAGAAAAAATCCGACTTCGAAAAGCTAATACAAAAGAAAACCGAAATTGATGTTTTAGACCAGAAAACTGAAATCTACGACAGGGTTTTCAGGATTTTCACTCCTTTACTTTCCGAAAAAAGCAAACTTGAGAAAGAAATTTCAGATCAACAAAAAAATAAAGAATCTCAGTTTACAATTTTACAGGAAACCAATACTCAATTTGAAAATATAAAGAATAAACTTTTAGTAATTCAACCGAAATATGAAGCTTTAAATGAGTCTAGGATTCGTGAAAATGATTTGAGTCTGATCCTTCAAATGCTGAAATTTTCAGGCGAGATTGAAATATTGAAAGAACGTACTGAAAACGGTTCGAAGAAGGTAAAAGAAGTTGAAGCCCATCAAAAATCAATTCAACAAAAGATTGAAGAGCTTTCAAAAAACATCGAACTTTTAAAGCCGAAAAAATTAGACTCCAATTTACTTTTAAATGTAGGAAACTGGTTTTCAGAAAAGAAAAAACTGGCTGAAATTCTGCAAAAACAAACTGAAACTATTAATTTAAAAAAGGCTGAAATTGGAAAAATATCCGAAGAATTAAAACCTTTTAACATTGATCCTGAAACTTTTAAAAATGATTTCAGCATTCAGGCTGAAGCTTTAGAAAAGAAAAAAAAGATTCTTTCGGAAAAGAAAAATCACCTTGAAGTCCAGCAGAAACTGGCGCATTTTGCCAATGAATTGCATGACGGAGAATCGTGCCCGCTTTGTGGTGCTCTGGAACATCCGAATATTGTAGAATTCAATGATGTCAATTCAGAACTGAACGAAATTCAGAAACAGATTGAGCAGATTGAAATTCAGAAAGAGAATATTCAAAAACAGTTTTCAGATATTGAAAAAATTCTTGATCGGAGAAAGATCTTTGAGGAACAGTTAAAGTCGGAAGAAGAAAGTGTACAACCAATTCAAAATTCAATTGAAGAACATCATAAAAGCTTTAATTGGAAAGAATTTAATGCTGAAAACCCAAGTGATTTTGAAAAAAAACGTCAGCAATCATTTTCAATTGAAAAACAAATTGATGAACTGAATCAGCAAATCGGTGTGGAACAAAAAAATCTTGATAAGGAAAGAGAAAATTTCGACAGTTACAATAAAGCATTAGAAAAATTCAAGCTTGATGAAGCAAAGAAGGAAGAACAGATCAAAACGAATGAAGCAAATCTAAAAGCTTTACAATGGATTGACTACAAGAAAAAAAACATTGCTGAAGTTGAAGAAATTTTCACTCAACTCTCTCAATCCAATCTTGAAACAGAGCAGAGTTACCTTCAATTAATAAAAGAGGAAAAGGAGATTACGCCAAAACTTGCGGAACAAAAAACGATGGTCTCTCAACTGGAAAAAAGAATTTCTGAACTGGAAAAAGAGATTTTTGATAATAAAGATGTAATTGAAAACGCTTTGTCAGAACAACAATTCAATAATTTGGATGAGGTTCGACACATTCTTGTACAGGAAATCAATGTTCAGGAAACGAGAAATGTCATTCAGCAATTCAGAATTCAATTTGAAACGGTAAGGAATAGTATTCTTGAACTTGAAACTAAACTTAAAGATTTTTCTTTTAATGAAGAGGAATTCTTAGCAGTTGAAAATCAATTCAGATCTTTCGAAAATGATTTGAAAACAACTAATCATTCTGTGGTAAAAATTTCTACAGAAATTGAACGACTGGAAAAAGAATTTAAGAAAAAAGAAGATCTTTTAAAAGACTTAGCGCAACTTCAAAAACGTGCAGAAAACCTGAAAATCATGACCAACCTTTTTAAAGGAGCCGGTTTTGTACAATACGTTTCCTCCATTTACCTACGACAATTGTGTGATCATGCTAATGTACGTTTTCATTGCATGACGAGAAATCAGCTCAGTTTGCAATTGAATGATAATAACGATTTTGAAATTATCGATTATCTGAATGAAGGCAGAAGCAGAAGCGTAAAAACACTTTCCGGAGGACAGGCTTTCCAGGTTTCCTTGAGTCTTGCTTTAGCTTTGGCAGAAAGTGTTCAGAGTAATGCACAGGCGGAAAAGAATTTCTTTTTTATTGATGAAGGTTTCGGAACTCAGGATTTGGAATCCGTGAATATCGTTTTTGAAACGTTGATGAATCTTCAGAAAGAGAATCGGATTGTAGGGATTATTTCGCACGTAGAAGAGCTTAAAGAGAAAATTCCGGTGGCATTGAATATTAGAAAAGATGAAGAACGTGGAAGTTTGATTGAATTTATCTAAGTGAACAGTTATAAGGAAGCAGTAAAAAGTAATTTCACTACTCGAAGTGACATACATTAAGATATTCCGTCAGTTCGAGTGAAATTCTGAAAGAATTTTGTATCGAGAACTTTTTATAAGGAAACATTCCAAATTTTCATGACACAACAACAGCAATAACATCTATATCATCAAAAAAATCCTTTTTTTATACATTTGAACTTTTAAAATCTACCATGCAAAATTTACCCCTTATTTTAAGACCCGGGAAACTCAAGAACACCATCCTGATTCTCATTAGCATCGCATTTATCTGTATGGGCATTGCACTTATGGAGAGAAATCTATGGGCTGCTATTCTTATTATTTTCTTATTCGCAATCAGTTTAATTGTTTTTTCCATCAATTTAGTTCCTAATACTTCTTATCTGAAAGTTGATAAACAAGGTTTTGAAATGAAAACCCTTTTCAGAACCACGTTCATTCCGTGGCAGGCTGTAAGCAACTTTACCACAAAACAAATCTTCCTGAACAAATTGGTTATGTTTGATATTGATGAAAAGTTTTTAGAAACCTCCAAAATGAAATCCAAACAAGGAGCATTTCCCGATACTTACGGAATGTCTGCAAAGAAACTGGCAGCCCTTTTAAATGGCTACAAGAATCAATTGGATAACCATTAATTATATCATATGAACAAAAACCGCCGCTGAAAATTTCAGCGGCGGTGTATTTTATAAATTCTTAATGACAGGTTTTACTTCATTTCCGAACAACTCGATGGATTTCATCATGATATCGTGTGAAGGATCACCCACATCCATATGACCGATAAATCTTGTAATTCCAAAAATTTCTTTCATGTAAGCTATTTTATCGGCTACTTCTGATGCGCTTCCTATAAATAATGCTCCGTCTTTACTTCTTCCTCCGTCATACTGCATTTTTGTGTAAGGCGCCCAACCTCTGGAAGCTCCGATTCTGTCCATTTGAGATTTATAATTGTGGAAATATCCGTCCACAACTTTTTGATCATCACTCACAAAAGTATGTGAATGAATAGCAATCTGCATTTTATCTACATCATGACCTGCTTTTTTATATTCCTGCTTATAAAATTCAATTAAATTTCTAAACTGAACAGGCATCCCGCCAATAATAGCAACCACTAAAGGCATTCCTAATTGTGCAGCACTCAGAACGGATTGCGGAGTTCCGCCAACTGCTCTCCAGATCGATACTTTCCCATCATTTTTCGCTCTAGGATAAACGGTCTGATTTTGCATCGGGGCACGTAGTTTTCCTGACCATGAAACGTTTTCTTCAGAGTTTATTTTTAGTAGTAATTCTAATTTTTCATCAAAAAGTTCTTCATAATCATTCAAAGAATAACCATACAATGGGAAAGATTCTATAAAGCTGCCTCTTCCCACAAAAATCTCTGCACGACCATCAGAGATTAAATCTAAGGTCGAAAAATCTTCATAAACCTTCACAGGCTCAGATGAACTTAAAACCGTAACGCCACTCGCTAATTTTATATTTTTGGTAATACTTGCTGCCGCCGCCAAAACAATTTCCGGTGATGAAACCGCATAATCTGGACGGTGATGTTCTCCCATGGCGAAAACATCAATTCCCATCTCATCCATGAATTTTACCTGATCAAGGATTTCACGAATTTTCACTCCTGCATCTCTATATTTTCCGGTGGTCTGATCTAATGAAAGATCTCCAAACATTCCTATTCCTAATTCCATACTGTTGATTTTAGTGATACAAAAATAGGCTTCTTACGATTCAGATGCATTGATCTTTGGTAAGAACGGATCGTGATTCTTAGTTTTTAAATTTGCAAGGTACTGTCATTCCGTAGGAATCTAAGCAAAGTATTTTAAAACTAAATCTAGATTCCTAGAGAATGACAAACCTCAACATCAAAATTCTTTTAAACAAAAAATCCAACCTCATCGGTTGGATTTAAATTATTTATTTCTTCAAATTCTGATCAAAATAGTCCGTAATTTTCTGCATCAGATGTACTCGGTCTTTTCCGATTACATTGTGCGGATGTCCCGGATAAGCAAAGTAGTCCAACTGAACTCCATTGTCTACTGCAGCTTTAATGAATTTAATGGAATGCTGCCAAACCACTACATCATCCTGAGCTCCGTGGATCATTAATAATTTTCCTTTCAAGTTCTGAACTTTATCCAAAAGATTTGCCTTTGCATATCCTTGCGGATTTTCTTGTGGAGTATCCATATATCTTTCTCCGTACATAATTTCATACATGCTCCAGTCGATTACAGGTCCTCCTGCTACTCCTACTTTGAATACATCAGGCTTACGAAGCATGAAGCTTGTCGTCATAAATCCTCCGAAACTCCATCCATGAATACCCATTTTTTCAGAATCTACATAAGGAAGAGATTCTAAATATTCTACTCCTTTCATCTGGTCATTCATTTCCGTTGTTCCTAAATTTCGGAATACAGCCTGCTCAAACTTCAATCCTCGGTTGGCAGAACCTCTTCCGTCCATCGTGAAAATGATGTATCCGTTTTGAGCCATATATTCATACCAAAGATTTCCGGAAGCCGGGAATGTATTGGTAATTAATTGTAGGTGTGGTCCATTATACAAATAAACGATTGCCGGATATTTTTTAGTTGCATCAAAATCTGTAGGAAGAATCATTTTCCCGTACAAAATTGTACCGTCATCAGCTTTGAAATTAACACTTTTGATTTCAGGTCTCTGATAATTTTTTAATGTATTTTCTGCGGTAAGAATCGTATTTGATTTTAAGGTCGTTGTATTGATAACATTCACTACTCTTGGCGTATTTGCATTGCTGTAAGAATCATACAAATAATTTCCGTCGCTGCTTAAAATTCCTGCGTGAACTCCTTCTGCATTATCCATTCGTTGCATTTTGAAATTCGCCCAGTTAATTCTGTATAAATGTTTTTCCAAAGGAGTTTCTTTCGTAGAAGTGAAATAGATTTCCTTTTTATTTTCATTAAAACCTAAAATATCGGTTACCAACCAGTCTCCTTTCGTAATCTGGGCAACCAAACCTTTTTCTAAACTATAATGGAATAAATGATTGTACCCCGTTCTCTGGCTCTGCCAGATAAAATCTGTATTGGAATTCGGGAAGAACGTTAATGGATGTTGTGGTTCAACATACTTATCATTGGTCTCTTCAAATAACGTTTTTACTAAATTTCCTGTAGCTGCATCATACTGGTTCATTTTCATATGATTCTGCCCTCTGTTCAATACCGCAACAAAAATATATTTTGAATCAGGGCTCCATGTAACTGCCGTTAAATACTGATCTTTTTCTCCTTCAATATTTAAGAAAGTTGTTGACTGAGTTTTAATATTGTAAACTCCTAATGTTACCTGATGCGAAGTCTGCCCCGCCATTGGATATTTAATGTTATGGTTTACAGCCGGAGTTACAGACCAGTCGATGATCGGATAATCTGCAACCATCGTTTGGTCCATTCTGTAGAAAGCTACACTTTCAGAGTTGGGTGCAGGGAAAATTCCTGTATCAATTCCGAATTCGTTTCTGTGAACATTGGAAGCACCATTTAGAATGTTTTCATTAGAGTCATTCGTTACAGCAATTGTTTTTCCGTTTTTATTAACAAATAAATTGTTCTTTACCGTAAAAGCAAAAGTCTCGTTATCTCCAAAGATTTTTAGATTTGAAGCTTCTTTTTCTACCGCAACAGAATTTTTCACTTTCCAATCGTTTCCTGATTTTTCAACCCAAACCATCTGATCATTGGAATTGAAATACCCGTTAGAATTACTGATAAACTTAATTTGCGGAACAGTTTTTAATTTATTGTCTGCAAACGATTTGTTCAGCTGAGATAAAGACACCAACGTATCTTGTTTGTTTGTTTTTAAATCCGTGATTAAATATCCGCCTTTCACTGCCTGAATGTATGATTTTCCATCATTCGACCATGAAAATTGTGAGATATTTTTTACCGCAAGATTGCTTCTCAAACCATTCACAGCTTCTGCCATCGTAAATTTTTGAGTCTGAGCAAATGCCGAGCTTCCCAAAACCAGCATCAATAAAGAAAACTTATGTAATTTCATTGTATAAAATTGAATCCACCAAAAATAAGAAATAAAAACCAGCCGTTAAGAAATGTTAAAATAAAAGATTGTAAAACTATAATATATAAATGGAAGAAATTTATTTCTTAACTTAATAGTGGATTTTTAATAAAAAATCACATAAAAATCATTTCTTATCCTAAATCAATGATTTGTGCCTGTCTCTTGATATAAATTTGCAGTATAAATAACAATAAAAAATAGTAATACAATGGCAACAAAATGGAACCTAGACCCAGCACATAGTGAAATTACTTTCAAAGTAAAACACATGATGATTTCTAATATTAAAGGAAACTTCACCAACTTCAACGCAGAAATCGAAGCTGATGACGATACTTTCGCTAATGCTAAAACAACTGCAACGATTCAGACGGCTTCTATTTCAACACATAATACAGACAGAGATAATCACTTAAAGTCTGCAGAATTTTTTAATGCTGAAGCAAATCCTACCATCACTTTCGATTCTCAGGCATTGAACGGAAATGTTACAGGAAATCTTACGATCAACAGAATTACAAAACCTGTAACCCTTGAAGTAGATTTCAACGGAATCAATGTAGATCCATGGGGAAATACAAAAGCAGGATTCTCTTTTGAAGGAAAAATCAACAGAAAAGATTTCGGATTGAACTGGAATGCAGCTCTTGAAGCAGGAGGTGTAATGGTAAGTGAAGAAGTAAAATTAGCTGGTGAGTTACAATTCGTAAAACAAGCATAATAGCAGACAAAATCAAGAAAAAAGAGCAAAGAAAAAAGATGCTATGTCTTTACTCTTTGCTCTTTTTTCTATTTATCTCAAAAATAAAATGAACCTAAACGATTTACAAAATATAAGCGAAAACTTCGGTAATACCCAGAGAATGCCTGTTCTTTTTCTTGGACATGGTTCACCGATGAATGCCATTGAGGAAAATCAGTTTGTACAAGGTTTCAGAAAAGCAGCCACTGAAATTCCGAAACCGAATGCCATTTTGTGTATTTCTGCACATTGGTTTACCAACGGGACAAAAGTAACTGCGATGGATATGCCGAGAACGATTCATGATTTTGGCGGTTTTCCTCAAGCATTATTTGATGTTCAGTATCCCGCTCCCGGAGATCCTGAATTGGCGAAAGAAACAGCTGAATTATTAGCACCTGTCATCGTGGAAGAGGATCACAACTGGGGATTGGATCATGGAGCATGGTCGGTCATCAAACATATGTATCCTAATGCAGATATTCCCGTGATTCAGATGAGTATTGATTATACAAAGCCTTCTCAATATCATTTTGATTTAGCAAAAAGGTTGAATAAACTTCGTGAAAAAGGAATTCTGATCATCGGAAGCGGAAATATTGTTCATAACCTGAGATTAATCGATTGGAGAAATATCAATACAGTCGGAGCAGGTTGGGATTGGGCGATTGAAGCTCGTGAAAAAACGAACAACTGGCTTTTGGACGGAAATTTCCAAAACATAATTGATTATCAAAAACAAGGAACCTCATTGCAATATGCGATTCCTACTCCTGATCACTATTTGCCGTTGATTTATACTTTAGGGTTAAAAGATTCATCTGAAAATTTAACCTTATTTAATGATGAATTGATTGGCGGATCTTTGAGTATGACGAGTGTGAGAATCGGATAAATTTAATCTTGTTAATTATAAATGAAAAAGTACTGTCGTTTGCTTTCAACAGTACTTTTTCTATTTTAGATGGTCAATTAAATCTTATTGAACTGCCTGTAAAACATTAATATTTCCATATCCGTAAGATGAGTTCGGAGTTGGATAATATGTTGCCGACTGCCTCATTTTATTCAAAACCTGATCTCTCGTCCAGGATGGATTTTTAGCCCAGACTAAAGCTGCAATACCTGCAGTGGAGGCCGTTGCTACAGAAGAACCACCTACATAATCGGTTTGCCCGTTGTAATAGCTCAATACCGGAATAGTGTTTCCTGAAGCTCTTTCCATCTGATACGTAAAATCAATTTCCGCTCCTGAATGGCACACATCACATTTTTGATTGGAAGTGTTTTCTTTTACGCCGGTGATTGCTTGTGTTTCGGACATCCATGCAGGAAAAATAACGCCAACGAAATTGGTAAAACTTGTGGAAGTTCCTCCTGCACAGAAAATTAATTTCCCTTTTGAATACGCATATTTAACTCCGTCCTCAATTTTTCCTACAGAGAAAATATGTCCCATCGACATTGAAATGATTTTGACACTGGTATTATTTCCTAGTTCGGTAAAGGCAATCTTTACCCCGTTCTGTTCGTGGTATCCGTCCAATACGACGTTTGAAGCCGCTCTATACGTTACCAGATTCGCATTATAAGCAACACCAACCGGCTGTCCCAGATTATTTCTTGGAGAAGCCATCGCCGAAGCCATACTTGTTCCATGCCCGCATTTATCTGCAGAACCATCATATCCTGTACTCCACGGCCAAACTGAATCTACATAGACTCCATTTTTACTGATCGTTCTTCCTGACGAAAGTCCGTTATTAAAACTGCTTCCCAACAAAGTTTGTTCTGGAGAAACACCACTGTCGATTACTCCTATGGTAATTCCCGCTCCTGTACTGTAACTCCATGCGTTGATGATATTATGTTTGGTGAAAGACCATGGTGCTTTTGCATTGGGGCTTACTGTTGTAAAATCCGAAACGCTTAACGTTGTAGATTCAAATCCGCATCCTGATGAACCGCTACTCGATTTTGACGTTGCTCCAAATTTTTGTTCGTTTTCAAAATAACGGTAATCTGCTGGCTCCAAATAACGGATATTTTTCATTTTTCTAAGTGCAATCACCGTTTCCTGTTTTTCTATCGCAACATCGATCTGATTTAAGTACTGATCTGAAGACAACAGAATTCTTTCCGTTTTTCCTTCGTACTGCTCGATTACTTTTAAAATTTCTTCTTCGATAGCTTTGTTATCCGGAGTCAGGCTTCGGTCGAAAGAAGAACCGAATCCGATGGATGCAATTTTATTTCCCTGAAAGACTGCACTCCACACAAAATAATCAGAAGACTCTTTCCAGGAAAATCTTCCTTTTGTTTTAATGGTCTCATTAATTTTTTCATTGATTTGTTTTGCCGTTAAAGGATCTTTCTGAGCAATCTCAATGTTTCCGGGATTGTTTGGAAGGTCTTCTCTGCTACAGGCAGTGAAAACGAAAAACAATAGGAGTAGATAAAAGGCATTTTTTTTCATATAAAATAATATTTGGTTGGTACACCCAAGATATCACTTTACATTGAATTACAGAGGTTTGAAAATTAATTTATCTTTATTTTTATTATGCTTAAGATAACATTTAACAGCATGAATTACAGTTCCTTTTTATAACAAACACTATTCTCTACTCCGATATATTGTCCATAATTAGGAATAAGATCGTATCCGTTTTTCTTATATAAAGCAATAGCTTCCGGTTGTTTCAGCCCGGTTTCTAAAACACCAAATTTATATCCCTCACTCTTTGCCCAAATTTCTAATTCATTAAGTATTTTCGAGGCGTAACCATTCCCTCTGTATTCCGGCTGTACAAACATTCTTTTGATTTCTACGGTGTCCTCTTCAAATTTTTTGAAGGCTCCACAAGCAATAGGTTTTTCATTGATATAAAAAAGAACACAGTTTTTCAACTGATCAATGGAATTAAACTGATGATAAAACGTATGTTCATCCCCATCACGTACCGCTAAATCCTGATCTAAAAGCTTTACAAGATCTTGAAAATCTGTATTGGAAGAATCTGTTCTTTTTATTGCCATTGAATTCGTATTTACACAAAAATACTTATTTAAGATGATTTTATATTCTTTCCATAATTATTGAGCCAAGTAAAAAAGCTCCCATTTCTGGAAGCTTTTCTATTATTTAAAACGAGAATTAATTAACTACAAATTTTCTTTCATTAATCAATTCTGCGATGGCCAACATATCTTTTCCGATTAATCGGTCATCTTCAAGCTTAGCAACTTTTGAACGAAGAATTGTATAGTTTTCTTCAATAATTTTTGAACATTTTGAAGGTCTTCTGAATTCTAATCCTTGTGCAGCAAACATTAATTCAACAGATAAAATATTAACCAAATTACCCAAAACCTGATTGAATTTTCTTCCGGAAATACTTCCCATTGAAACGTGATCTTCCTGTCCTAAACTTGTAGGAATTGAATCTGCAGAAGCCGGGAAACACAATGTTTTGTTCTCCGTAACCAATGCCGCAGAAGTATATTGAGGAATCATGAATCCTGAATTTAATCCAGAGCTTTCTGTTAATAATCTTGGTAAGCCGTATTTTCCTTCTAATAACAAATAACTTCTTCTGTCTGAAATATTTCCTAATTCAGCAGCAGCCAATGTTGCATAATCTAATGGCAAAGCCATCAACTGCCCATGGAAGTTTCCACCTGAGATCGATTCTTCAGCACTTAAAACAATTGGGTTATCCGTTACAGAATTCAATTCCGTTTCAGCCATCATTTTCAAATGTTCAAAAGCATTTCTACTTGCTCCGTGAACCTGAGGAACACATCTCATTGAATAAGGATCCTGAACTCTCTCACAATCTTCGTGAGCTTTCATATTTTCAGAACCTTTTAAAAATTTCAGCATTCTTGCCGCCACTTTTTTACTTCCTTCAAACGGTCTGATTTCGTGAAGTTCCTTTTTAAACGGACTTTGAGAACCTCTATATGCTTCAAGACTCATTGCTGCCGTCATATCAGCAAGGTCTAACAAGTATTCAAATTTTTCTAATCCTTTGATAGCGTGAGCAAGTATAAACTGAGTTCCGTTAATTAATCCAAGTCCTTCTTTTGGTCCTAAAGTTAATGGCTCAAGATCATTTTTTTCTAAGACTTCAGCCGTTTCAAAAATTTCATTTCCAACCCAAACTTGCCCAAGTCCTAAAAGTGGTAAAACAAGATGTGATAAAGGTGCTAAATCTCCCGAAGCTCCTACAGAACCTTGCTCCGGAACAACAGGAATAATATCTTTTTCAAGCATTAAGATAAATCTCTCGATTACTTCCAGAGAAACTCCCGAAAATCCTTTTGACAACGCATGAACTTTAGCAATCATCATAATTTTTGAAAGTTCCTTATCAATTGGCTTTCCTACACCTACTGCGTGAGAGATGATCAGATTATATTGCAATTGTGCTGTTTCATCAGCAGAGATTTTTGTATCGCAAAGAGGTCCGAAACCTGTATTAATCCCATAAACACAACGATCTGAATCTACAATTTTCTGAACATTCTTCTGAGATTTTAAGATTTGTTCTTTCGCAGCTTTGTTCAGCTTAGCCTTATTTGGAGCTTTACAGATTTCCAAAACATCATGGAAACTGAAAACATCTACACCGTATATCATTCTAAAAAATTTGTCTTAAAATTACGCATTTAACAATAATTGGAAAAACTAATTTCAACCCTAATTATTTTTTGTTGGTCAACTCATTTAATTTACTATTTTTAAGCCCTTTAAAATAAACTATACACTATGAAATTTAAAACATTGCTGCTTGCGTTATTTCTTGTAAGCACCGCTTCTTTCGCTCAGAAAGTAAAATACACAGATGCAGAAGAAAAAGTAATGGAAACTTATTATTTTGACGCCCAATTTCCTGGTGCCGGCAAAAAAAAGACTTCTATCGTTATCCTTAAAGACGGAAGCATTCACAAAGGCTATTTTGAAAATTTAAAATCAAAAAAAAGTCAGATCTATTCAATTTCTATCAAAGACAGTGTTACCAAAAAACCGATGACTTTTGATGCAGAAAATGTAAGTGAACTCTATCTTTACAAATCTAGTTTTGGTAAAGTAATGATGGTGAGTAAATATATGTCTAGCATTAGAAACTATCAGACTAAAAAACTGGGTGATATTACTTCAAAAGAATATGTACATTTCGTCAACCAAACGGCATCTTTAAAAAATAAACAGGAAGAACAAGAGTTTTTGATGCAACTTATCAATCCTGAATTCGATAAAATTATTTCAGTATATAACGACCCAAGAGCACACCAAACCAATAGCTTTGTCACAATGGGACCTGTACAATTAGGAGGTGGCGTTCTAAAATCGTATTATGTTAAAAAAGGAGATAAGGTTTTATGGCTGGAGAAAAGTGATTTTGATGATAATTATGATTTCCTTTTTGGAGACAGCCCTGAATTCATGGCAAAGTATCCTAAGAAATCGGTAGATTGGGGATACTTCAGTTTTTTAGTTATGAAGTATACAGAAATGTCTGCAAAATAAATTCAACCTATCAATATGTAAAAGCTATAGAAAAAATCTGTAGCTTTTTTTATGATCTTAAAATCGCTATTTTTGTTATATGAATCCTTCTTTAGAATTACAACTTAAAACTTTACCTTCCGAACCTGGCGTTTATCGTTATTATGATAAAAACGAACAACTTTTGTATGTAGGAAAGGCTAAAAATTTAAAGAAAAGGGTACTTTCTTATTTCAACAAAAATCTTTCCGGATACCGAATCAAAATCATGGTCGGGAAAATCCAACGATTAGAGACTACGATTGTAAACAGTGAATATGATGCGCTTTTATTAGAAAACAATCTGATTAAAGAGCATCAGCCGTTTTATAATGTCATGTTGAAAGATGACAAAACCTATCCTTGGATTTGCATTAAAAATGAAGATTTTCCAAGAATTTTTCTGACAAGAACAGTTATTAAAGACGGATCAGAATATTTTGGACCTTATGCCAAAGTACGTCCTGCAAAGATCTTGCTAGATACCATTAAGCATATTTACAAGCTCAGAACCTGTAATCTTAATCTTGCTCCCAATAAAATCGATGATGGGAAATATAAAGTCTGCCTGGAATATCACATCAAAAATTGTGAAGGACCATGTGAAGGACTTGAAAGTAAGGAAGACTACGACGAAAAAATTGATGCCATCCGTGGAATCATCAAAGGGGATTTCCGAAAGGCAAAAGAGTATCTGATCAATCAAATGATGAGACATGCAGAAAATCTTCAGTTTGAACAGGCTCAATTAATTAAAGAAAGGCTTGATATTCTTGAAGATTATCAGGCAAAAAATACGGTTGTTAATCCGAATATAGATGATGTGGATGTGTTTGGAATGACCAGTGATGAAACAGCAGCATATGTAAATTTCTTCAAAATAAGAAACGGAAATATTATTCAAAGTTTTACGACTGAGATAAAAAAAATCCTTGAAGAATCTGATGAAGATATTATGGAAGAGGCTTTAATTGAGATCAGACAAAAATTTGGTTCAGATTCAAAAGAAGTCCTTCTCCCTTTTCATTTATCCGTGGAAATTCCGAATGTAAAATTGATTGTTCCGAAAGTCGGTGATAAGAAACGTATTGTGGAACTTTCTGAAAAAAACGCCAAAGAATATCGTTTAGAAAAATTAAAACAGGTTCAGATCGTTGATCCGGAAAGGCACACTAACAGAATCATGGCAGAAATGCAGAAATTACTGAGAATGCCCGTTGAACCAAGGCATATTGAAGGTTTTGATAACTCAAATATTCAAGGCACAAATCCTGTTTCTGCATGTGTCGTATTTAAAGACGGAAAACCAAGTAAAGCCGATTACAGAATTTTTCACCCTAAAACCGTGGAAGGTCCTAATGACTTTGCCACCATGGAAGAAGTGATTTATCGTCGTTACAAAAGAATGTTGGATGAAGGGGAAAATTTACCTCAGTTAATTTTGATTGACGGAGGAAAAGGGCAATTATCTTCGGCTGTAAAAAGCTTACGTTTACTAGGCTTGTACGGAAAAATTACCATTGTCGGAATCGCAAAAAGATTGGAAGAAATTTTCTTTCCAGAAGATCCCATTCCTTTATATCTTGATAAAAAATCGGAAACATTAAAAATTCTTCAAAGAGTAAGAGATGAAGCTCACCGCTTTGGAGTAAAGCATCACAGAACCAGAAGAACAAATTCTACCATAAAATCTGAACTAGAGGAAATTCCTGGAGTCGGAGAAAAAACGATTGAACTATTACTTTCAAAATTAAAATCTGTAAAACGAATAAAAGAAGCTGATTTAGTAACACTGGAAGAGATTTTAGGAAAAAGTAAAGCTAAGGTAATTCACGATTTTTTTAACAAATAATTCAATTATAATAAATTAAATACAATTATATAATTATAAAATTTAATTATTAATATTTTTTTCATAATTTAGTACTACCTCTAACAAAAAAATCTAGTACTATGAAAAAAAACTATTTTTTTGCAAAATTATTTGCAGGAATATTCGCATCCACAATAGCCAATTTTTTTAACGCCCAAACGTATTGCAACCCATCTTATCCGAGTGGTTGCTCAAGCTGGAGAGTTACCCAAGTAACCATTCCTTCTATAAGTTTTGATAATACGTTTGCATCAGGAACCTGTACAACAGCCAGAGACCGGACTTCTGTAACAGTTAATTTAAGCACAGGAACTTCATATGCTATTAATGTAACAACTACAGGATGGATTTCCTGCGGAATGGCAATTGATTTCAATAACGACGGAGATTTTGATGATCCAGGAGAATCATTATTCTTACCTGGATATATTGCAAATGCTACACAAACTTATACTGGAAATTTCTCCATTCCAACTTCTGTAGCTAATGGGAATTACAGAATGAGGGTATGGAATCGTTTAGCCAATTCGGGTCCCGGAACACCTTCAGATTCTGCATGCGGAACATATGCTTATGGAACCTGGACAGACTACACTGCTGTTATTGCTTCATTATCAACATCTGAAGTATCAAAAGTATCAGCAAAAGTTTATCCTAATCCTGTTTCTGATTTTCTAAATATTGAAGGTAAAAATATCATTGAGTCTATTGAAATTTACGATGCCAATGGTAAACTAGTTAAAACAATTTCACAAAAAGGTAATTCTGCTTCAGTGAGATTATCAGATCTGGCTCCTGGAACTTATTTTGCAAAAGTGAATGATAATAAAACCAACCAAACTATTAAGTTTATTAAAAAGTAGATTTTAAAATTTTATCATAAAAATAGCCTTCAAAACGAAGGCTATTTTTATATCGTTTAAATTGTTTTAATTTTATTTTTTAGAGAAAATCTCTTTTGCATATTCTCCATTAGATTGCGGAATTTCAATCACAATATTTCCGTTTTCAAAATATCCCAATGTAGACTCTCCATTTTGCAATTTTACTCGAAAAACATCATTTTTTGTGGTAGTTTTAAAAGTAGCAAAAGGTGAAGAACTGTTTGCACTGACTAATATAAATTGACTTTTATCAACCTGAATCTTCTGGAAATCCATTTTACCGTTACTGAATTTCAATGCTGAATTATCTGTTGATATTGAATTGGTATTTACTTCTTCAGTCGTTACTATTGTTGTGGTAGTTTTTGCTAGAGATTGATTAATCGGTTTCGCAGGGGAAATCGACATATAAGTTTGCTTTAATGCATCCTGATACCCCTCTTTATATTCTTTAATACTAGAGGCTCCTTTAATTGATTGTATTTCTTTATCATTACAATCCTTAAATTTTACTAATACCTTATTTCTCAAAAATCCGCCATCATCTATAATATCTGCCATTAGCACATTACAAGGATTATCTTTTGCTTCTGATGGCCATTGTAATTTATCTGAAGGAACAACAATGTAGTTCTTGCTTTGTAATGTTTTTGTTAATAAATCTTTTAGACCAAAATCTTCTTTAAAAGTTTCAAATTTAGCAGGTAAAGAAACATATTTATAATCGGAAACTTTTTGTGCAAAAGCCGCCAAAGAAGAAAGCGTAAGAATAAATATTGTCGTTTTTTTCATCAATTCAAATTTTAATCATTTCTAAATTCTCCCATATCCAATTTCAGAGAGAAGAAATTGGAATAGAAATTAGACCCTCCAATTCCTGAGTTACTAATCGCATAATCCAGCGTAAGACCTCTATATCTGATCCCGATACCTGCACTTGGCTGAAAAGACACTTTTCTTTTCAGATCTTCAATATCTGTGATTGATTGGAATCTGTTAACCCCTAATCGTACGAAAATCATTTTTTGGTATCCTAATTCAGCTCCCGCATAAGGAGTAATACTGGCAATATCAGAAGAAATTAATGCTGCGGTTTTAGCAAAATCTACATTTAAACCTGCTTCAGGTAAAACATATACACTGCTGTTAATTTCAAACAACTTACTTGCTCCAACATTCAACTTAGGCATAGTAAGTTCCATTTTGTCAGACGGAGCCGGGTTAAATTCCTCTCCATTCACAACAGTTGATAATTCCTTTTGATTAATCGTCCAGAAGTTAACGGTAGTTGTTGCATCACGAAGCATTCCTCCGAACTTCCATCCGTTATCAGCTTTATAAATCGCCCCTACATCAAACCCAAAACCATATCCGTTTGCAAATTTTCCGACATTTCGATAGACAATTTTAGCATTTACCCCTACATCTAACTTTTGATTTCCTCCCGGATGAAAAGCATAAGAAAGCAATGCCGCATAATCAGATTGAGAAAATTTGGTGATTTTATCATAATCAATATTACCTTCTGCATCGATCATTTGAGTGGTATTCAAAATATTATCAACTCCTAATCTTACCACAGAAACTCCAAAAACACCTTCTTCCAATACTTTTGCATAGGCCAAATAATCATATTTAGCAATAGATTCAAAATATTCAGCGTGCATGGCAGCTCCTTGCCAATCTCTTTCAATAGACAAAAGACCTGCAGGATTCCACATAGGTGAATACACATCATTTTGATTGGAAATTACCGCTCCTCCCATTGCCAATCCTCTTGCGCCTGCTCCAATATTTAAAAATTCGTTGGAATATTTTCTGATAATCTGAGACTGTGAAAGTCCAAAAGCGAAGGAAAATAGTATTAAAAGGTATTTTTTCATCATATCTAGGCGATGCTTAATTAAGTTGTTTTTGTTTTTTTGCTTTTATAAATCCATTGATAACAATTGCCAATATCATTACAAATGAAGCGACATAAAAAATAGAACTCATATGTTCTGATTCTCCAAAGATAAAAAAAGCTAATATAATTCCGTAAACCGGCTCTAAATTAACTGTTAAAATTAAAGTAAAGGGTGAAATATACTTCATTAATTTCACAGATTCCAACATGGGAAAAGCCGTAAAAACACTCGCCAATAAGCATATTAACGCAATATCTCTATAACTTATTTCATTCATGTGGAAAATTTGCCCTGAAAACAAATATATAACCATCAACATAGACCATCCACAAAAAATTTCATAAAAAATGATATTTCCGGAACTTGTTTTCCCAAACATCTTTCCATTGAAAACAGAAAATATGGTTCCGAACACTGCACATAAGATTCCGTAAAAAATACCTTCTTTATATTGGAATTCAGTTTTAAAGATCAGCAGTATACAAGCAACGATAACTAATCCCATTACCACTTCAGAAACATCAATCTTTCTTTTAAAAATAACAGGTTCCAAAATAGATGCAAATAAAGTGGACAGTGAAAGGCAGCTCAATGCTATTGAAACATTTGATACTTTAATTGAATAAAAAAAACAATACCAGTGAAGCGCCATTGCAAAACCGATCGCGGCCAGCTGAAAAAATATTTTTTTAGAAACTTTGATGCTTTCCTTCTTATAAATTCTAATAAAAGCATACAAGAAGATCGCTGCAAATAACATTCTGTAAAAAACTAAAATCTGCGCATTCGCATGAATAAGTTTTCCCAAAATTGCAGTAAATCCCCACAAAAAAACAATTAAATGCAATCTAAAAAGTGCCAACTTATGCATATCCTACTTCTTTTTAATTTTTAATAGGCAAATTTACAAATCGCTTTAACATATTGCATAAATTTATTCAATTTTATATAAAAAAACCCTGAAAATTTGCTCAACTTTCAGGGCCTTTCAAATAATAAACTATTAAAAAAATAAACTAGGAACTTAGAGTATTTTTATAGAGAATATACCTCCAATACTCTAACGTAAAGTTAAAAAAAATATCAATAATATAAAAACATTTGCATGTTAAAAATATCACAATTTTCTGAAAACCAATATTTTAAACACTTGTTTTAATTCAGTTTAAATTCCTTTTAAAAATAGTATCTTTAGCACTATAAAATGCATTTATTTTTATGGACCTTGAATTCAACAAAAGAGAAGATCAAAACAGATTAAAATTATCCGAAATTAATCGCTTACTGGCCGAAATTAAAAAAGGCGGTGGTGAAAAAAGACTTCAAAAACTTCGTGATGAAGGAAAAATGACAGCAAGAGAAAGAGTTGAATATCTTCTCGATAAAAATTCAGATTCCATAGAAATTGGAGCATTTGCCGGATATGAAATGTATCAGGAGCATGGTGGATGTCCAAGCGGTGGAGTTGTTGTAGTTATGGGATATGTTTCCGGTAGACAATGTCTTATTGTTGCCAATGATGCATCAGTAAAAGCCGGAGCTTGGTTTCCGATTACAGGAAAGAAAAACCTTAGAGCTCAGGAAATTGCGATGGAAAACAAACTTCCTATCATCTATTTAGTAGACTCCGCAGGTGTTTATTTACCAATGCAGGATGAAATTTTCCCTGATAAAGAACATTTTGGAAGAATTTTCAGAAATAATGCTAAAATGAGTTCTATGGGAATTATCCAGATTTCTGCAGTTATGGGAAGTTGTGTAGCAGGTGGTGCTTATCTTCCAATAATGAGTGATGAAGCTATGATTGTGGATAAAACAGGTTCTATTTTCCTTGCTGGAAGCTACCTTGTAAAAGCTGCAATTGGTGAGAGTATTGATAATGAAACTTTAGGAGGAGCAACTACACACTGCTCAATTTCCGGAGTTACCGATTATAAAGCTAAAGATGATAAAGATGCTTTGGATAGAATCAAAAATATTATGAAATCTATCGGAAGTAATGAAAAAGCTGGTTTCGACAGAATTGAAAGTTTCCCGCCAAAAGAAAATCCTGATAATATTTTCGGAATCATGCCTGTTTCAAGAGCTGAGCAATATGACACTTACGAAATCATTAAATGTTTAGTTGATAATTCTGAATATGAAGAATACAAGGCTGATTACGGTAAAAGTATTGTTTGTGCTACAGCAAGAATTGATGGCTGGTCTGTAGGAATTGTTGCCAATCAAAGAAAATTGGTAAAAAGTGGTAAAGGAGAAATGCAGTTTGGAGGGGTAATTTATTCTGATTCGGCTGATAAAGCAACACGATTTATTGCTAATTGTAACCAAAGAAAAATCCCATTGGTTTTCTTACAAGACGTTACCGGATTCATGGTAGGTTCCAAATCAGAGCATGGTGGAATTATTAAGGATGGAGCAAAAATGGTAAATGCCGTTTCCAATTCAGTGGTACCTAAATTCACCATCATTACAGGAAACTCTTATGGAGCAGGAAATTATGCAATGTGTGGAAAAGCTTATGATCCAAGATTAATTGTAGCTTGGCCTTGGGCAGATTTAGCTGTAATGGGTGGAGCTCAAGCCGCAAAAGTGTTGGCACAAATCCAGGAATCTACACTGAAAAAACAAGGAAAAGAAATTTCTGAAGAAGAGCATAACGAAATATTAGATACCATATCAAAAAGGTATCAAAAACAAACTGAGGCAACTTATTCGGCAGCCAGGCTTTGGACAGATGCTATTATCAACCCAACCGACACAAGAAAATGGATTTCGATGGGTATTGAAGCTGCTAACAATGCTCCTATCACTGAAAAATTTAATTTAGGAGTGATTCAGGTATAATTTTATAAAAACATAATCATGAAAAAACAATTATTAATCTTAATCGGTATTTTAATTTCCGGCTTATCATTCTCGCAATGTAGCATAACTGGAAAATCAATCTTAAAAGTTCAGGATGAAGAGACTTACAGTCTTTCTCCCGAGATAGGGCAATGTAAAGATTGTCATTTATGGTCTAATTACGGTAAGAATGCAACGATAATAGGTGATAACAAACTTAGCAGCATTAAGCTAAAAGCAAATGTAATAGGGCGTCAATTGATATCTATTTCGGCCCTTACTTCAGAAGGAATGGTTCAATGTAGTAAGACTATTGAAATATTGGATGGAAAGGACTATGATGATGCAATCAATGGAGCATCCACTGACGTAAAGCAAAATACCTATACAAGCAAAAGTTGTGATGTTGAAGTCACTGACTTTAAGCAAGGAAAATTTGGTGACGGAATTGTAAACTTCTTCCCCAATATTTCTAATAATGAATATAAATATAGTTGGACAGTCACTTATTCTGATGGAAGCATTATGAAATCCGCAGATAAGACTCCTCAATTTCCATATACCAAGGAAAAAGGGATCAGTGTTGTAAAGCTACAAATTTTCTCAAAAAACTGTATTAAAGACCTTTCTAGATCTTATGAACCTATTTTCTGGGAACATTTTTAATTTTAAAGCATATTTATTCTAATAAAAAAATCCGAAGAAAAGATTCTTCGGATTTTTTATTTGTTGTCATTTTAATAAGGTATAAATCTTCAATAGCCATAATCTGCTTTTTATAACTAGACTATTGATTACAATTTTTAATACATGAAATCAGATTTATTAAAACTTCTTTATCACCTAAAAAGGTCTGTAAATAAAAGACGAGGAACAATTTATATAAGTAGCTGTTTCCCGCTTTCCCTACTCGCTTTTTTACGCCTGTCTACTTATTCCATTCCAGTAAAAAGAGCTCAAACATACCGTTCAATCGGGGCTAGAAACCCATATTCAATTACTATATAGCTCTAATCAAGACTATCTTTTGAAGATTGTCTATAAGATCCATTTCTTCCTATCCCAGCTTACTTATTCCTTTTTACTTTTTCTTTCTGTTTTAGTAACACGTAAAAAGGTATAAAACAAAAAAAGTCTCATAGAATACTCTATGAGACTTTAAATAAAAACTGGCGGCGACCTACTCTCCCGCTTTCGCAGTACCATCGGCGCTGGTGGGCTTAACTTCTGTGTTCGGAAT
>NZ_JAJTNP010000002.1 GCF_021311115.1 Chryseobacterium gwangjuense | reverse complement strand
TCCCAATGGCGGAGTTGTTTTTGCTTACCATGTTTCAGATCCTGAAAGGTATGGTGTGGTGGAGTTTGATGATAATTTCAAAGCCGTTTCCATTGAAGAAAAACCTTTACAGCCAAAATCCAATTATGCAGTTCCCGGATTGTATTTTTACGACAACGAAGTGGTTGAAATTGCCAAAAGCATTCAGCCTTCGCCGAGAGGAGAATTAGAAATTACGGATATCAATAATGTTTACCTTAAAAAGGGGAAACTTGAAGTGGGTGTTTTAGACCGGGGAACAGCCTGGCTGGATACCGGAACTTTCGATTCTTTGCATGATGCCTCAGAATTTGTAAGCGTGATTGAGAAAAGACAAGGCTTTAAGATCGGATGTATCGAAGAAATTGCATGGAGAAATAAATTCATCAACGAAGAAAAGCTTCTTGAAACGGCTGCCAAATATGGCAAAAGCGGTTATGGAGAGTATCTGAAAAATTTGATAAAGAAATAATCTTATTACTTTTAAATATTATTAAACTATCGACCCTTAGTCGATAGTTTTTTTGTTATCCCAACAAATATTAATATCTTAGTTGTAGCTTTTCTAATTACAATGAAAAGTGTTTAAGTAAATTAAAAAAAGCATAAATGGATCAACCACAAAAGTGGACAGAAACGATAGAAGACAAGCACTCTTTATTTGACTTAAAATTAAAAGAAGTCTGGAAATATAAAGACCTTGTGTATATGTTTGTAAAAAGAGATTTCGTATCAAGCTTTAAGCAGACAATCTTAGGTCCTATTTGGTTTTTTATTAATCCTATTTTAACAACAATTGTTTATTTAATTGTTTTTGGAAGAATTGCCAAACTTCCTACAGACGGCTCACCTCCCCTTTTATTCTACTTAGCAGGTGTTACATTGTGGAATTATTTTTCCTCAGCATTAACAGGTACATCCTATACTTTTGCAGGCAATGCAGGAATTTTTGGAAAAGTTTACTTTCCTAGGCTGGTGACTCCCCTTTCTATTGTCATTTCAAATCTTATGCGTTTTGGAGTACAAATGCTTCTATTTGTAATAGTATGGATTTACTATTTATCGAAGGGAGAAATACACCCTCATTGGTGGTGGATTTTACTTACACCTTTCCTAATTCTTTTAATGGCATTATTTGCTTTAGGAACTGGAATGATATTTTCTTCTCTTACCACAAAATATAAGGATTTGAATATGATTTTAGGGTTTGGAGTAAGTTTGTACATGTATGCTACTCCTGTTATTTATCCTGTTTCATCATTATCCGGTATATTTAAAAAACTGGCCTATTATAATCCTCTTACAGGTATTTTCGAATGTTTTAAATATTCATGGCTTGGAGTAGGTAATTTCTCTCCGTTAATGTTAGGAATCAGCATCATTATAATTCTTGTTATCTTTATGGTAGGTCTTGTAATTTTTAATAAAGTTGAAAAAACATTCATGGACACTGTGTAACTAAAGTATTTTAAATTCTAATATTTAATTAAATGCTCGCTTTAAAAGCAGAAAACATATCAAAACAATACCGTCTCGGCCAAGTAGGAACCGGAACACTCTCTCATGACCTCAACAGGTTTTGGCACACAATAAGAGGTAAAGAAGACCCTTACCTAAAGATAGGCGAAACCAACGACAGATCTATAAAGGGTAGCTCAGATTACGTTTGGTCGTTAAGGGATATTAATTTCGAGATCGAACAGGGCGATGCAGTAGGTATTATCGGAAGAAACGGAGCGGGAAAATCAACGCTCCTAAAAGTATTAAGTAAAGTAACTAAACCTACTACCGGAAAAATATACACTAACGGAAGAATAGCTTCGCTTTTGGAAGTGGGAACTGGCTTCCATCCTGAAATGACCGGTCGTGAAAATGTTTTTCTAAACGGCGCCATCTTAGGAATGACTCGCAAAGAAATTACAAGAAAATTTGATGAAATTGTAGCCTTTTCAGGAGTAGAAAGATATATTGATACCCCTGTAAAAAGATATTCCTCAGGGATGTATGTCCGTTTAGCATTTGCGGTTGCAGCTCATTTAGAATCTGAAATTCTTATTGTAGACGAAGTTTTGGCGGTAGGCGACGCCGAATTTCAGAAAAAATGTTTGGGGAAAATGGGCGATGTAACAAAAGGAGAAGGAAGAACTATCTTATTCGTAAGCCACAACATGTCGGCAATTTCCCAATTATGCACAACGGGGATTTTTATGAAGAATGGAAGCATTGTAAAAAATGACAGTATAAAAGTTATTAGCGATTTGTATTTAAAAGATTCTGAAAAAGGAAATTCTTTCTTTATTGCAGAAGGTGATAGAAATGAGACAGTTTTCTTTAAAAAAATATCTGTTCTTGACAGTAATGAAAATCCGAAAGCTTCTTTTGATTACCACAATGAAATCATTATCAATTTTGAAATCACAAATAAAGCAAATATAAAAAATGCCAATATTTTTGTTACAATACAAGATACGTCACAAAACAGAGTTTTTTCTGCTGAAGTTACTATAAAAGAAGATAAAAATGATTACCGACTTGTGATAGAACCACAGTTTTTATCCGCAGGATCCTATAATATTACTTGTTTTTTGCATATCCCGAATTTACTTAGATATGACGAGCTACAAAACATTTGCCATTTTGACGTTATTGATACTGGCTCACAATTTGTAATTCACGGTGGTTATCATCACGGAGTAGTTTACGGAAAATTTGAATGGAAATAAAAATTATGAAAATACATTTGCTGAAAAAAAACGAAATTGTCATCGATAAAAATAATGAGATCGCCATCAACAAATCTGAACTCTCAAAAATCTCTTTGGCTGAAGAATACATAAACAATCAATTTCATATTGAAACGGAAATTTTAACACGCAAAGAGATTAGCAAAATGCCTCTAAGGCATGAAATCATTAACTTTATTCTTACTTTTTTAAATAGAGATACGGAATATCTAGAAATTGGTGTTCGAAACACTAAAGAAAATTTCGATCTGATAACTGCTACAAAAAAGCATAGTGTTGATCCTGGCTATGAATCTGAAATAAATAATGCGGATTTCAAACTGACAAGTGATGAGTTTTTTGAAGGGTTAAGAAAAGGCAACTTCTTAAACTCTGAAATAAAATTTGATGTCATTTTTATAGATGGCTCTCATTTAGCTGAACAGGTCGAGAGAGACATTAGAAATTCTTTAGATTTCTTAAAAGAAGATGGTTTTATCATAATGCACGACTGTAATCCTCCAACTGAATTTCACGCTTCCGAAAACTATTACTATCGACTTTCCCCTTCAAGAGATTACTGGAACGGCACAACGTGGAAGGCATTTTTCAAGGCACGAAAAAGAACCGATATTTTCAGCTGTTGTATTGACACTGATTGGGGTGTTGGAATTATTTCAAAAACAAGAAATCTGGGAAAACCTTCTCAAATTGAAAATGCTTTTTTTGAGTACCATGTATTAAATGACAATAGAAAAGATAGCTTAAACTTAGTTTCATTTGAAGAATTTAAAAACTTATTCTAAATTAATGAATAAGCTCGCGATCGTTATACCATATTACAAAATAGATTTCTTTGAAGAAACAATAAAGTCTGTTGGCTCTCAAAGCAATAGAAATTTTGTTTTATATATCGGAAACGATGCAAGCCCGGATAATCCTTTACCTATTATAGAAAAATACCTTTCAGATTTTTCTTATTTTTATTTTGATTATACAGAGAATCTAGGTGGAAAGAATTTAGCCCTACAATGGGAAAGAATCTTAGACAACATAAAAGAAGAGTGGTTTCAGATTTTAGGAGACGATGATTTAATTGCTGAAAACTTTGTTGAAGAATTTTACAAAAATCTTCCAAACGTTGAAAAAAAAAAAGCATCGGTGATAAAATTTTCTCATCAGTGGATAAATGAAGACCATCAACTTATTAAAGATTTCGAATATCCTTTTCCAGAAATTGCCCCTCAGGATTTCTTTTTACAAAAATACCATAATGAAATAAAAAGCAGTCTTTCCGAAAATATTTTTAAAACCAGTACCTACAAAAAATATAAATTTGAGAAGTTACCTCTTGCATGGGGAAGTGATGATCTTGCCATTTTAGCATTTGCTGATCACCATCATATTATTTACATAAAAGATACAAAAGTAAAAGTCAGAATAAGTACAAAATCAATTTCCGGATCTGATGAATATGATGAATTGAAAGAAAAAGCATTACACCAGATGAAAGGTATTGTTATCACCAAATATTCCCATTTCTTTTCATTTGATTTCATTGATAAGATCATCTATCAATACACCTATCAAAGCTATCAGAAAGGCTTTAGCTTTTATTATCCTGTAATTTTTTATTATCTTAAACATTTCAAAATCACTGCTTTTTTAAAAGCTCTGAGAAAAACCTATTATATTTATAAAAAACATGTCTGAAATTTCCATAATAGTTCCCTGTTACAATCAGGCTCAATATCTGGATGAATGTCTCCAGTCTGTGCTTGAACAAACCTATCACAATTGGGAATGTATTATTGTGGATGACGGTTCTCCGGATAACACGGAAGAAATTGCCCAAAAGTGGGTGGAAAAAGATGCTCGATTTCAATATTTAAAAAAAGAAAACGGAGGAGTTTCTGCCGCAAGAAATTTTGGTATTGAAAAAGCTATCGGAGAATGGATTTTACCATTGGACGGAGACGATAAAATAGGTTCAAAATACTTAGAACTCGCCTCAAAAGAATTCCATAATGATATTGACATCATCTATTCTATTGGACAATACTTTGGTGAAAAAAATACTGTTTTTGCATCCGAACCATTCGATTACCAATCGTTTCTTATGGAAAATCAGATATTTTGCACTGCTTTTTTTAAGAAGAGCGACTGGAAAAAAATTGGAGGTTATGATACTGAAATGAAAGACGGCTATGAAGACTGGGAATTTTGGATTCATCTTCTAGCAGATAAAAACCCATTGAAGGTAAAGCATCTTAATGAAGTATGTTTCTTTTATAGAATTAAGCACTTATCAAGAAATGTGGATGCCATGCAAAAGAATGATGCTTCTCTTCGAGATTATATTTATCGCAAGCACCCTGAAGTATTTTACAAAAACCTGAATTCTCTGAAAGAATACTATCACGAAAATCAAAAACTTAAAAGAGAAAACAAGAATCTTAAAAAAATAGTAAATAGTAAAAGATATTTGTTGATAAATCGTATTTTTAAAATTCTTGGGAAATAATTCATGAAGATCTCAGTAGCCATATGTACTTATAACGGTGAAAAATACCTTACCGAACAATTAGACTCCATCCTACAGCAGACTGTAAATCCTGCAGAAATTGTTGTATGTGATGATGGTTCCAAAGATAAAACCCTTGAAATACTCCATCGTTATCAAGAGCAATATCCTGATATTTTTAAAATTTATTCTAACGAAACTAATCTCGGATATTTCAAAAATTTTGAAAAGTCTATTTATCTGTGCTCACAGGATATTATTGTCACTAGTGATCAGGATGACATCTGGAAACCCGAAAAACTTGAAAAAACATTCAACTTCTTCAAAAATAACCCGGATAAGGATGCTGTTTTTAATGATTTAGTTTTAGTCGATAACGACCAAGCCATTTTAGAACCTTCCTATCTTAAATGGAAACACATTCAATATCAAGACATTATTGACTCAATAAAAAACGAAGAACTTTTTATTAAAGTTCAGATGCAGGGGAGTTTTATTTTGGGATGCGCACTCGCCATTCGGAAAACGGCATTGAAAGAATATCATTTAAAGAATTTCACATACGCTCACGACTACGAAATTGCCCAAAAGCTGAGTTTCAAAAATAAAATAGGGTTTATCCCTGAAACACTTTCATTCTATCGACAGCACGAAGCCCAGGTTTGCGGTTTACGTGAACAGAAAATGAAACCCCAAAAGTCAGACATGATGAGTCCTGAAAAAAAAAATTTTAAGGAAATAGTCTGGCCTTACCTTTCCTCTTTACAAACAGCAAAAAAGCTTTTTCCTCAGGAGGATATAAAAAAAACGGATTTATACACTAAGTTTTTAAAACATAGAAATCTTTATTTAAAGAAATTAAATTTCCTGAGCAGAAAAAAGTATATTTTACAATGCGTCAAACATCAATATTTAGATCTTAAATTCACCGATATTTTCCGATATTAGCAATTCATTATGGATGTAAGTATTTGTATTACCACATATAATCACGAAAAATATATTTCAGAATGCTTACTAAGTGTTCTGAATCAAGATTTTGACGGATCTTTTGAGATTATTGTGTGTAATGACAATTCACCTGATGCTACTGAAAAAGTAATTTTTGATGTAAAAGAATCTCATCCAAAAGGCAATTGTATCCGTTATTACAACAATACGCCTAATTTGGGCTATGTAAAAAACACCTTACATTCTTTTACTCTTGCGGAAGGTAAATATGTGGCAGTCTTGGATGGTGATGATTATTTTATTGATTCTAAAAAGCTTCAGAAACAATTTGATTTTTTAGAACAAAACAGCAATTTTACAGCAATTGGCGGCGATTCTCTGGTTATCTATGAAGATACTGACCAACCCAACCATTTATTTTCCCGGCACATCAATCGTGAACTTTCTCACGATGATCTTACTGACATTAAGATAATGCAGACCTCTACTCTATTTTTTAGAAAAGATATTCTGAAGCCGGATTTTCCGGCGGACATTCTTTCAGCAGATCGGTGTCTTTATTTACTGGCAGGCTGTTATGGGAAAATTAAAATTTTACCTGAAGCTTTAAGCTCATATCGTCAATTTGCAGCCAGTCTCTCGAAGAATGTGACTTACGAGACCATGAAAAAAGATTTCGCCATCATTCCGTTTATATTAAAATATGGTAAACAATATCAACCATCTTCGTTGAAAACCTATTTTTATTATACGTTAATGGCTTATTCTAAAAGTATAACTCTAAAGCAATTTAACAGTGCAGCAAGGGGATATTTGATAAATAATACGTTATCAAAATTTTCTTTCAATCCGTTAAAATTATATCACATCTTAAAATGGGGGATACACACAGTTAAACAGAAATACCATCTTAAAAAACAAAATAATAGTTTTGTATAACTAAACACAAAAGGACAAATGATTATTGGAAATGGTCTCATAGCAAAATCTCTACAAAATATAGACTCGGAAGAAGTTCTGTTTTTTGCTTCAGGTGTCTCAAATTCACTTGAAACAAAAGATTCTGAATTTCAGAGAGAGTTTATTCTATTACAAAATACTTTAGCATCATATCCTCATTCACGTTTTTTTTATTTTTCAACATTAAGCATTCTTGATCAGTCGAAAAAAGAAAGCCGGTATGTACTTCACAAAAAAGCTATGGAAGAGTATATTGCTAATCATTCCAACAATTATTTAATCTTAAGAATAGGCAATCTTATAGGAAAAGGAGGAAACCCTAATACGCTGTTTAATTTCTTTAAAAATAAAATTCTTCAGAACGACAGTTTTGAAATTCATACGGAAGCCAGGCGATTGATTTTAGGAGTCAAGGATCTTAGCTCCTTTATTTTAGGGTTACAAAGTGAAAAGTATAATAAAATTCTAAACTTCTCTTACCCTTATTATTACGAGCCTAAAGAGATTGTTTCTGCATTAGAAGCAGAGATCGGAAAGAAATCTTCGTATAAAGAAATCAATGATGGTGATTTTTATACTGTCGAATTTTGTGAAGAAGCAAAGGATTATTTTAAGCAAAAAGAGCCTAACGATTACCTTAATGAGTTGGTTAAAAAATATTTATAGCTATGCCGAAAGTCTCTGTCATAATTGTCACCTACAATGCCATAAAATGGGCAGAAAAATGTTTTAGCAGCCTAAATTCATCTTCTGTTCCCGTTACATGCATCGTCATTGATAATGGCTCAACAGACGGAACCCAACACTTTATTCAAAATCAATTCCCTGAAATAGATTTCATTCAATCTGAAAAAAATTTAGGTTTCGGAAAGGCCAATAATATCGGAATAGAAAAGGCATATAAAAACGGAACCGATTTTTTCTACCTGATGAATCAGGATGCGTGGATTTATCCGGACAGTCTGGAAAAATTATTAAAAGCTTATGAAAAATATCCTGATCAGAAAGAAATAGGAATTTTAAGCCCTATGCATCTGGATGGAAGTGAACAGCTTCTTGATATTTTCTTAGACAAATATATTGCCCACAATTTTGAAAAAACCCGACTCATTTCTGATCTGTATTTTCAAAAGCTAAAACCTTTTTACCAGATGAGCTTCATCAATGCAGCGCATTGGCTGATTCCCAGAGGTACAATTGAAACGGTAGGAGGATTCAACCCTTATTTCTTTCATTACGGAGAAGATATCGAGTATGTAAACAGGGTGCATTTTCATCAAAAAAAAATCCTTCTTGTACCCGGCAGTAAAGTCGTACATGACGGAAAACAAAACCTCAGAAAAGTAGACCTAAAAAAATATGAAGATCTGAGCATTGAAACCAAAATGATCAATCCTAATTTTCCGAACGCCATCATTTTTGAAAAAAAATCTTTACGAAAAAGCATTCTAAAGAACCTTTTAACCGGAAATATATCCGAATATAAAAAACTACTTGAGAAATACAGAAAAATTTCAAAAGAAGAAAAAAAACTGTCAGAAATCAGAAATCAGGTCAAACAAATTGGTATAACTTTTCTAAATACTTAAATTTGATATACTTTAATCTATCAGCATCTAAAAAATAAAAATGTCACTGATCACACGAATTAAAAACAAAATAAAGCTTCAGGCTCATTCGGGGAACAACTATTATTGTCCCTACTGTGGTTATGCTTCCAAAGATTTGGAAGTAGTAGGTCATGACCTTCCTGTTCTCATAGAAAAAGAAGTTGTGGGAGGAGGAAGAAGAGCTGCAGGATGCTATCAGTGCCACTCCAGAGATCGTGAAAGATTATTGTATGCTTTTATTATTGAAGAACTTAATCTTCCGCAGAACAAAAACATCCATATTTTACACATTGCTCCGGAACCGAAGCTATCAACCGTTCTGCTGAAACAGAATTTTGATGAATATATCTGTGGTGATCTCTTTACACCAGGTTACACTTATCCCGCTCACGTACAAAACATGAATGTACTTGAGCTTCCTTTTGAAAATCATCATTTTGATCTTGTCATCTGCAACCATGTTTTAGAACATATTCCTGAAGATATTAAAGCAATGAAGGAACTTCAACGTGTTTTAAAACCTAAAGGAAAAGCAATACTGCAGGTTCCTATCTCAAAAAATACAATGGAAACTGTAGAAGATTTCACTATCTCTGATCCTCAAAAAAGAGAAGAGCTCTTTGGTCAGTTCGATCATGTGAGAATCTACGGACAAGACTATACACAACGTTTAGAAAGTGCCGGTTTCATTGTTAACCGAATTAATATTACCGAAACCTATAAAAGACTGGGAGTCAATCCCAAAGAAGATATATTCTACTGTGAAAAACCTGCCTTATCCGTTTAAAGAAGAAGACCTAAAATATGTGTGGAATAGCCGGAATCGTTACCAAAAATGCAAAAAATTACTCTGAAGCCATTCAGAAAATGACGGATGCTATTGCACATCGCGGTCCGGATTCTTCCCATCATGAATATTTTGAAAATACAACATTAGGTCATCGAAGATTATCCATTATTGATCTTTCAGAAAACGGAAAACAACCCATGTTTTCTTCTTCTAAAAACGAATGTATTGTTTTAAATGGTGAAATTTATGGTTATCAGGCTATAAAAAAACAATATTGCGAATATCCTTACCAGGGAACTTCTGACACGGAAGTCATTCTCGCCATGTATCAGAGAAAAAAAGAACAGCTCATTCATGATCTTCCCGGAATGTTTGCTTTTGCCATTTGGGATGATGAGAAACAGCAACTGTTCTGTGCCCGGGATCGATTTGGTGAGAAACCTTTTTATTATGCCTATGGTAAAAACGGTGAATTTATTTTTGCTTCCGAAATCAAGGCGATTCTTGCCAGTGAGCTTATTGAACCTCAAATCAGTCAGGAAGCACTCTCCCATTATCTTCAATACGGCTATGTAAGTACCTATCAAAGTATTTACAGCAATATATTTTCACTTCCTCCGGCTCACCAATTGATTTGGAAAGAGGGAGAAATTGAAGTTTCCCGCTATTACAACATTCCGAAAAAAGATCGTGTTTTAAGCCTTTCTGAAGCTAAAGAGGAATTTACCTATTTGTTGAAATCTGCGATCGAAAAACAGCTTATCGCTGATGTTGAAGTCGGAAGCTTTCTGAGCGGAGGTCTCGATTCTTCTTCTGTCGTTGCCATGGTCAATGCTTTTTTACCTCAGCAAACCACTATCAGCTTTGGATATGACCACGAAGAAAGCGAACTTAAATATGCAAAAGAAATTGCTGAAAAATACAACACGAGACACATTGAAATCCACGAAAAAAAGGAAGATCTGGTTTCCGGAATCCTGAAAGTGGCTCCTTTTCTTGACGAACCTTTTGCCGATCGTTCTTGTGTTCCGCATTTTGAAATCTGTAAAAGCGCCCGAAAAAATCTTAAAGTGGTACTTTCCGGAGATGTAGGTGATGAATTATTTGGCGGCTACAGCTTTTACAAAGTAGAACATGAAATGAAAAAACATTTCAGCTACCAGAATATTCTGGCTCAGTTTGGGCAAAAATTATATCAAAATGTAAAGCAGATCTCTTACATTTCACAAAAAAACATTCAATACGATTCCATTCTGGATTTCCATCAGCATGAAGTAAGGAATTTCTTTAATAAAAAGGAAAGAACAGCTTTAGGAATTACTCAGGATTATCAGCAACCTTACAGTTTTAATGCAGATAAAAACTCTCTGAACGATATTATGCGAACCGATCTTGAAAAGTTTGTGCCTGGAAATATGCTGGTAAAATCAGACCGCATGGCAATGGCAAATTCTTTAGAGGTAAGAACTCCGTTTTTGGATATTGATTTTGCAGAATTCTGTATCCAGCTTCCGGATCAGCTGAAAATAACTTCAGAGAATGATAAAATCATTTTAAGAGAATCGATGAATTCTTACTGGACGGAAACCATCAGAAACAGAAATAAGCAAGGTTTTGGGCTCGGAATAGAAAACTGGTTTGAAGAAGAAAGCTTACTGAAATTCTCTGATGAATTATTAAAAGATAAAAATCAAAAAATATACAGCTATATCGACTTTGATGCAGCACAAAACTTCCTGGATAAAGGTCAAAAACACTGGAATCTGCTGCAACTTGCATTATGGGCAACTCAAAATTCTAAATTCGTGTAAAATGGCTCTTACGATATCTGTTATTATTCCCGTTTACAATGCTGCACAGTTTTTAGAAAAATCTGTAGAATCTGCCCTTCAGTTTGAGGAAGTAACAGAAATTCTCCTGATAGAAGATGCATCTACCGATCATTCTCTTTCCATTTGTGAAAAACTGGTCGCAGAAAATACCCGGATCAAACTTTTCCAACATTCCGATAAAGGAAATCACGGAGCGGGAGCCACCAGAAATTTAGGGTTGGAAAAAGCACAAAGCGAATTCATCTCCTTTTTAGATGCTGATGATTACTATCTTCCTAATCGTTTTGATGCTGAAAAAATAATGTTCAGGGATTTGAATATTGAAGGAGTTTTTGGAGCAATCGGTGTGGAATATTTAAGTGAAAAAGGGAAAGAAGAATTTCAAAATAAATTTAAAGACACTACACTTACTACTGTTAATTATCCTGCCGAAGGAGAAGAGGTATTTAAAGGGCTTTTGGGATTGACTCAAAGAAAATTCGGCACATTTTTCCATCTTAATGCATTAACGATCAGAAAATCAGCTCTTCAAAAACATCATTTGCGCTTCAACGAAAAACTTCGTGTACATCAGGATTCGGATTTTATTATAAAACTGGCTTATTTATGTCATTTAAAATCCGGAATTATAGATAAAGCCGTTGCGATAAGAGGAGTACATGATGATAACAGAATTACCAAAATAAAAACTTATTCAAAGAAGTTTTACCAGAATAATCTGCTTCTTCAGCAATCACTATATGAATGGAATGTTGCTGTAAAACTTAAACCGGAGTATTCCAAAAGAATACAACTGAATTATCTGAGTTTTAAAATGGCCAACGAAAAAGGATGTAAGAAATATTTTTCATATCTTTTTAACTGCTTGAAATATCCTGAGCTTTTAAAGACACGATATCGCTTTCATGCCTTAATGAGACCAAAAATATAAATTAAGAAACTACTAGACCTCAAAGTAAAAATGAAAATCTCCGTAATCATCCCTGTTTACAACGCTGAAAACTACGTCACACAAGCTGTAGAATCTGCTTTGCAGTTCGATGAAGTTTCTGAAGTTATTTTGGTTGAGGACAAGTCTCCGGATAATGCTCTTGAAATTTGCCAAGATCTCGAAAAAAAACATGAGAGAGTAAAACTGTTTCAGCATCCTGATAAAGCAAATCACGGAGCGGGAGCAAGCAGAAACTTAGGCATTGAAAAAGCAACAGGTGATTTTATTGCTTTTCTTGATGCAGACGATTATTATCTTCCCAACAGATTTGATGCTGAAAAAAAATTATTTGAAGATCAGGATATCGATGCTGTTTACGGAGCTTTAGGAGTGCATTATTACTCAGAAAAAGCGAAAGAACAATATGAACCGCTTTTTGGGAATCGCCTGACAACTGTTTATAAAAAACATGATCCTAAAGATGTATTTCCGGGATTGCTTAATATGAAAGGAAGTTTTGGGCTTTTTAGCATTGACGGACTTACCGTCAGAAGAAAGCCATTACTGGAGAAAATACAACCTGTTTTTAAAACCCATCTCAGGCTTCATCAGGACACAGAATTTTTATTCAGAAGTTCCTATTATCTTAGATTTCATTCAGGAATTCTGGACAAAGCGATTGCCATGCGAGGAGTTCATGAAAGCAATAGAATTACCCAAGTAGATTCCAACAAGGCAAAGCCTTCGATAACAAGAGTAATGCTTTGGAGAGAAGTCAATACATGGGCAGAAAACGAACCTACTCTTCCCGAAAACATTAAAACACATATCAAAAGAATGCACAGAAGCTGGGAAATCGCCAATTCTTCGACAGCAAAAAAATGGAGCATGATTTTAAAATATCTGATCACGGATTACAAAAGCATCAGATCAGGACTGTACAACATTAATTTCAGAAAAAATTTATTTTAGCATATGGAAAATAACTGGGCAGAATTTTGGAATAAAAAACAGGATGGGTTTGATAATATCATGCAGCATACCACTGCTTATTTTCAAAAAAATTATACCCAACATTTTCCTATCGAGCAAGATGATGTATTACTGGACTACGGATGCGGACCAGGATATTTTCTGGAAAAATGCACTTCGTATAAAAACCATTTTGTAGGAGTAGATATTTCGAAAAACTATATTCAGTTTTGTAAAGAAAAATTTAACAAACATCCGAATTTCAGCTTTTATTTAACAGAAGACTCTAATGACTTTTCAACCATTAAAAATGCTATTTCTGAGGAAAAAGTGACTAAAATCGTCTGCTTAAGCGTTCTTCAATATTTTCCGGACGAAAAAGCAGTAGAGAACTTTCTTGACAGCATATTCAGTTCCGGAAAGATTCATGCAACTTTTGGTGATGTCATTCCGAAAAACAGCAGTCTTATCAAAGATACGTTCCATGTTTTTGTAGGAGCTCTCAAGAATGGTTTTATATTCTCCTATGTTTCTTTTATCCTAAAAACATTATTCTCCGATTATTTTAAGAAAGATAAAGCGCCTCTGCTTCAGTTTGACAAAGATTTTTTCATCAAGTATGCTCAACAAAAGAATCTCAAGATTTCCTTGCTGAACTTATCAATTCCCAAAACCCGTTTTACCATCGTTTTAAGCAATAAGGATTAATGATTTAAAACGGATTCCATTATTGATCTTCTTATAAATAATCTTTAAATTTTGCATGAAAGCAAAGTTCAAATTCTTGTGTTCGGTAAGGTGAGTTTAGAAAATCTATAAAGCGGGAGTCCAAGTTTTTTTCATTCTTATCCAACTCTATCAAACTTGGGTGAAGCATAATTTCCACTTGCTCATCGTGAGAATTTTCCAGATAGGAAAATAGATTTTCAGAATTTATTTCACAAGTATTCAAAATACTGTAAAATTTAACTTTTCCGGAATCTGCATTAAACTGACTTAAAAATTTCAATAAAAGAAGTTTAATATAGTTCGCTTTACTGGCAGTTCTTCCATTATATTTAAAGCTTTCTCTAAAGTTTTCATTAATTTCCCGAATACGCGGAATGTTATATTTTTTCGCAAGCTTCCGTACGATTTTATTGATGGATGGAATGACATGAATATGCTCGTGTCCATCGATATGAGAAATTTCAATTCCTTTATTCCGGATGGCCAAAATCTGACTTTCGATTTCCTTCTCAATGTGAGTCAGTACTTTTTGAGATTTGAATGTAAACAATAAACTCACAAAACTATTTCTAAATTCAGAATTTTTTGCCAGTAAATTATCTTTATACAAAGCTTTTCCGCAAGTAAGATTTACATGAACACCTACTTTTAGATTGGGGCATTTTCCAATCACTTCCTCTACCGCCTCCTCAAAATAAGGCATATTGGCCATTAAGCTTGCATGACTTAGAAAACCTTCTAAATGTGCTTTTTTTATGGCTTCGTTTATTCCTTTTGTGAAACCTAAATCATCGGCATTAATAATGAGTCTACTTTTCATGTTTTTTAGACAGTTCTTCCAAGTGAAACGTGCTTTTAATAATCATTTCCGGTGTGCTATCTTTTGATGGATCATCATCTATATAATCAGTTCCGTTTTCGAGTAAAAACCTTCTGTTCATATTAAAGTAATCGAACTTATCTGAGAAATAATCAAATCCTTTTTCGATCACAACTTTATTACCTTGCTTGCTTTTCATGGTAATTTCTTCAAATACGCTTTCAGAATTTTTATGGGCATTATAGCAGATAAAACAGCCTGCCGTAAAAAATAAAATAAGGTACAGCGAGGAAAATGATGAAATGAAATTTTCAATTTTATTATTCTTAAATCCTTTCAGTACTAAGAACAAGAGATAACAGATGCAAAGAATCCATAGTGTATTCGTGAAAAATATAAGTCTTAATCCTACCAGTGGAGAGTACGCTACAATTGGAAGGGTAATAAGTCCCATTGTAAAAAAAAGAACGAGCTTTATTTTTTCCTCTCCTGCTATCTTTAGCTTTTTAGAAAACACAATGAGAAGAATAACTGTCAAAATAATTACAACCGAAAGCTCCTGAAGATAATATCTGTACATCATCAGTACAGCTTTACTCTGTTTTATGTATTCCGTAAGGTTAAATGCAGAGCTTCCGCTCTCTAATGTAGTGTATCTTTCGACATTCGCAGGAGCGAAATACAACAAAATGTAACCGATAATCAGGGAGAGACAATATACAGTAATTACAGTTGAAGGCCACTTTTTATTCTTCAGAACAGCATATAAAAAGCCTAAAAACGTAAAACTGACTAAAACAGGCGGAATATGTTCATTTCCCATTCCGGTAAATATTCCTAACAGAAAAATACCTAACACTAATGGAAAAGATTTTCGGTTTTTAAAAATATCATGATCATATACAAAATACTCCAGCATCACATAGATATACCACAAATAAAAAGACATAATGAAAGTATAATTGCCTCCAAAAGGAGTATAAAAAAACATTTCGCCGAAGAACTTGATGAGGAAAACAAAAGTGAAAACGATAATCAGTATTTTTTTGACACTGTCTGAGTCTTTAAAATTCGGAGGTTTTCTAAACAGTAAAAGATACAGCATATAGAAAAAACCATTGAACATTAAAAGTCCATAGATCATTTTCAAAAATAGGCTTCTTGAAACAAAATTGGTGATCCATTGTCCGATTCTCGGATTGATATGCATATAGGAATTAAAACATTCCTCAAATTGCTGCGGAAGGTTCATTTCAGACAAATAATAAAATTCGTCTCTGGTTCTAGGATAATAGAAAAGACAAAATAAACAGGTTATATTGATGAGAATATAAACCGTTTGTGGTACAATATTCTTTGTCATTTCTTTTTAATTACATCATTAAAATATAAGGGTCTGTTTTTTACCTGAATATGAATTCTTCCGATATATTCTCCGATCACTCCCAAGAATAAGATGGTTAAAGAGCTAAAAAATACGGTAATGCAAAGAAGGGTAAGAAATCCGGTTCTGGGCTCATTATTGGTAAAATTGATATATACCGAAATCGTTAAAAAGATAAAAGAAAATACACATCCTAAAAATCCAATCAATGAGGCGATTCTCAACGGTTTCACAGAAAACTGGATAACGCTGTCAATGGCTAATTTATAAAGATTTAAAAAATTATAATTCGATTGTCCGGCGAATCTTTTGGGAGCTTCAAAATTAATAATCGTTGCATTAGTCAATCCTATAAGAGAAAGCATCCCGCGAAACATTCTGTCGTGCTCGTTCAGACTGCTCATCCAGAGAACGTACTTTTTATCCAGCAATCTGAAATCGGGCATATTTCTGGGAATTTTAACATCAGAGATACCATTTAAAATCCAGTAATAAAGATTCCCCATCATTTTATACCGAAATCCTTTGTCTAAATTATCCGTACGTTTGGTAAGAACCAGAGAATCTCCGCCCAACCACAAACGTATTAATTCTGCCGCCACTTCAGGAGGATGCTGCATATCCGCATCCATAAAAAGAACCGCATATTCGTTTTCAAAATTTTGTTCGACGGCATAGTTCATCCCCGCTGTCATCGCCAATTCGTGCCCAAAATTTTTAGATTGATTGATAATGGTAATATTTTGATATTGCTTTTGAAGATCCAGCAATTTCACGAAAGTCTGATCTTTTGATCCATCATTTACGAAAACCAGCTCATAGGAACAATTTTGAATCGTACTCAAATTTTCTTCCAAAGACTGAGTGAGCATTCCTACACTACCTTCTTCGTTGTAAGTTGAAATAATGATGTAAACTTTTTTCATAAAAAAGATTTAGAATCTGTCTATAAATATAAAATATTGCAGTATAAAAATACAACAAAAAGGAAGAGTCTCACAGAAATTTAAATTTTTATCTCAACAGTATCTTTTACCTCATCTGAAAAACGAAAAGCAGGTCTAAAAATCCATCAATACAACAGCTTAAGCAGGTCTTTTGAACTTTCGCAAAACCTCTCTTGCCGGACTTTCAATCAGTTGATAAAATAATGCTGAAGTCAGAAGCAGAACAATCATATAAATTCCAAACATGACATCAATATCAAAAATATATTTTTTCCAGATCAGATGTCTTAAAATATACAAAACAGGAATATGAGTAATGTAAATGGCATAGCTGATCTCACCTAAATATTCTAAAGGTTTCAAAGAAAAAACCTTTGTTAAATAACCATTATTTCTGGATATTAAAATAATAAGAGGAATAAACAGAATGGCCATTAACCCATTATGAAAATATAAGGGAACAAAAATTAAAGCCAATAAAATGGCGGCAAAAATAAGGCTTATTGAACCATCAAAATTTTTAAACTGATGCCTTTTGATAAAAAACAATCCGGCAAGATTTCCTATCAGAAACTCATTGATATGAAACAGCGGAAAATAGGTAATAAAATCATGGCTTTCCGTATGAGGACCATTATAAAACCCTGATTTCACGTATAAATTTGAAAAAACCTGTGTTACAATCCAGATCAAAATCGCTATCACCCAAATGCTTTTATTCTTTTTGGAGTATAAATAATTATAGAGAAAAGGAAACAGCAGATAGAATAAAAACTCAACAGAAATAGACCAACCCGGAAAGTTCAAAACCATTGCTTTACCGGGAACCCAGCTCTGTAACCCGAAGAGATACAAAAGAATATCCGTAAACAGGAATTTTTCTTCCCGTGTAAACCACAAAAGTAACAGACCCACCACATACAAAGGATAAATCCGGGCAAATCTGTTCCGGTAATAATCTCCGTAACCAATCTTTTCTTTTTTATGATAAGCAACGATCATGATAAAACCGGAAAGGATAAAGAAATAACTTACCCCAACATTGGCTCTCAGAAAAATTTCAGAGAGATAGGGTATTTTATAGAGAAATACATCTTTATTGAAATGCGAAATCACAATTGCTATCGCAGCAACAAATCGCGTAAAAGTAATCTGAGTAATTTTCAAAAATCTGATCTTATTTTAAAAAAACTCCCACATATTTTCCTTCAAACTCAACCACTGTGGTATCAATGGTATTCTTTTCACAGAAATCCTGATAGGCAGAGTTGTCACCAATATCATCACTCATAAACACCCCTCCTTTTCTTAAATTTCTGTAAAGTTCCTGATAAGCCCAGATTCTTCCGTCATAACTTTTATCCGAATCATAATGCACTACATCAAAACTATAGTTTTCGTTGAAGATTTTCGGCAAAGATTCTTTATCTGCAAAACGGAAAAGCTTCCAATGAGATCTAAGATCTTCAGGAACCACATAACCAACATACTGATCACCATTCTGACCCAGATACGGCATATCTGAACTATACAACGTTCCGTTTCTTTTTTTCAGTGAAAGTAAAGCTGCCAGTGAAGACCAGCCATAAGCGACACCTGTTTCCACAACATGCTGAGCGTTTGAAAACTCACAGGCATAATAAATTAATTCCAAAGCTCCTGCTCCACCCATTTTGATAGGACATGCCTTTTCTCTTTCTTCAGCACCTTTCAAAACATCCTGGAATTCATTTTTGAATGTATCGGAATGCATTCCGAAAAGCTTAGAAATTGCTTCTTCCTGGGAAACTGCTTTTGAAGCAGCCCAAGAATTTGTTTTTTCTTTTCCTTTGAAAGCATTATTCCTATTGATGGTATTTTTCAGGATTTTCCTACCCAGTTCCGGATAGAGATCAGGCCTTTTCAAATACCCTATAAATGTTCTAAGAACCCTTGTAATTTCATTCACAGTGTCTGCTTTAATAGAACAAAAATAAAGATTTTCATTCAATTGCTTATTTTAAAGAATAATTATATTTTTGAAATAATCTTTTCACCAAACTATTAGTCTCCAAATGAAATTCTCAATTCTTATAGCCAATTATAATAACGGGAAGTTTTTTAAAGCCTGTTATGATTCTATTATCGCCCAAAGCTATAAGAACTGGGAGGTAATCATCATTGATGATGCTTCTACAGATAATTCATTAGAGTTAATTAATAATTTAACAGATGGTGACTCAAGATTTAAAATCTTTGTCAACTCACAAAATAAAGGTTGTGGTTATACAAAAAGAAGATGCATGGAATATGCTTCGGGTCTATATTGCGGTTTCCTGGATCCGGATGATGCTTTATTTCCTAATGCTCTTCAGGATTCAGTAGCTTATTTAGAGAAAAACAAATATATAGCAACCTACTCTAAGCTAACATTTTGTGATGAAAATCTTAATATTACAGAAGACTATACTAAGATAAGACAGATCTATAATGGAAAAGATTTTTTCAATTCTCCGATACAGGTCCATCATTTTTTCGCATTTAAAAGAGAAGCCTATCTGAAAACAGAAGGTATAGATCCTTCATTAAAAAGTGCGGTGGATCAGGACTTGTATTTAAAACTTCTGGAACATGGAAACGCAAAATATCTGCCCGTCCGAATGTATAAATACCGTCAACACGCTCAGGGAATTTCTCAGTCTTCATCCAAAGAAAAGGCAAAAGAATCCTTTGCTAAAGTAATTTTTAACACAATGAAAAGAAGGAATTTAAAATTCCTCAATGGTAAAGAAATTCCGACTGAATATCAGAATGCAAAAGAAATTTTTGATCTCCTGGAATATCAGAATTCCATTGCCTATCGTTTACAAAAAAAACTTAAAATATCTGTTCAACAATTATTTAGCTAACATGGAAAAAGATAAAATAAAAGTACTTTTCAGACACCGTTCGATGGAAATGGGAGGTGTAGAAAAAGTAATCCTAAGCATGTTGAACAATCTCAACCGGGAAAAATTTGAGATGACGGTTTGTTTAAATATCAACCAGGGAGAGCTGCGTAATGAATTTCCGAATCATGTACGAAAAGTATATCTCGAAAATGGTAAGGAAGATCTTTCAAAAAATTCTTTTATCCAAAAAATTCAGCTTGCGAAAAGAAAATACAAACTTCAACAAGCTCAGAATAATCCCAAAATAGCAGATCAGCTTCTGAATGAGAAATTTGATGTAGAAATTGCCCCGACTTATGCTGCTTTTTCATCGGTTTTAAATTCCGTCAATAAACATTCAAAAAAAATTGGCTGGTTTCATTCCGACATTACGCTACCCAAACTTCAGCCTTTAGTTCCTGATATTTTAAAACAAATTCCGCAGTTTGATTATTTTATTTTCGGTTCTCAGCAAACCAGAGATATTTTAGTGGAAACGTATCCTGAGCTTCCTCTTCCGGAAAATCAAGTGATCTTAAATGCAATTCCGATTGATGAGCTGAAGGAAAAAGCAAAAGTTTTTCAACCGGAACTTCCAGAAAAACCGATTTTTGTTTCCGTTGCAAGATTACACAGCAGAAAAGGATTTCACAAACTTATGGATGCTCATGCCAAATTACTGAAAGAAGGATTTGATCATCATATTGTTGTCATTGGAGACGGCGAAGAGAAAGAAAATCTAAGAAAACAGGCACTTGAATTAGGTGTTACTGAAAGTTTTCAACTATTAGGTTCTCTACTCAATCCTTATCCTTATGTAAAAAACGCCGATTTTTTCATTCTCCCTTCCGAGTCAGAAAGCTGGCCGTTAATTATTGCCGATTCATTAATTCTGCAAAAGCCTATTATTTCAACCAATGTTGGTGGAATTCCTGAAATGATTGCACATGGAAAAACAGGACACCTCATCAACTACGAAACTGAGGAAATGTATGAAGCCATGAAAAAATTCCTTACAGAGCCTGAATACGTTTCAAATATTAAAGAAAACCTGAAAGACATTGAAAAACAGTTTGACAATCAAAAGATTTTTAATGCTGTTGAAAATATCATCACTAACTTAGTAAAAAAATAAAAATGCTTTTTATTTACCGCTTACTTCTTAAACTGCATACTTCTTATCAGAGGATGATACAGAATGTTTATCTGAAAGTCTGCATTGCAAAAGGATTAAAAGTAGGAAAAAATGTTCGTTTTGTAGAAGTTCCTGAATTTGGAACCGAGCCTTTTCTCATTGAAATCGGTGATGAAACTACGTTTTCCAACAATGTAAGGTTTGTGAATCATGACGGTGGACAAAATGCACTTCATTTTTTTGAAAAATATAAAGACGTAAGAACCTTCGGAAGAATAAAAATTGGCAAACAATGTCTGATTGGAGTCGATACGATCATCATGCCCGGTGTAGAAATGCAGGACAACTGCGTTTTAGGAGCGGGTTCCATTCTGACTACATCCATGCCGAAAGGAAGTGTTTTTGCAGGTATTCCGGCAAAATTCATCTGCACGATAGAAGAATATGGTGACAAATTATTGGCCAACAATGTAATGTATCCAAGAGAACTAGAACTCATCCGTCCGCAATTAGATGCTTACATCAAAGAACACCTTCCTCATACCTACAAACCCATAAAATAAATGGCAGAAAAGAAAAAAATACTGATTCGGATAGGTTCTCTTCGACATGGAGGAGCCGAAAAAGTATTGGTTACTTTTCTTAAAAACCTTCCGGAAGACAAATACGAAATCGATCTCTTGCTCAATTTATATTCCGGGAAATATCTTAACGAAGTTCCTGAATGGATCAATATTTTTTACCTGAACAAAGGTGAAATGATTACCACTAACCGAATTCAGGATATTCCCCGAAAAATGTTCCGGGTAATTTATCAGAATCTATTAAAGAAATTCCCGGCTCTTCTGTACAAAGGAAAATTAAAAGGGAAACAATATGACATCGAATTTGCCGCAATTCATGGAATGCGCGATGACATTTTAAATTCTCCACTCAAAAATTCTAAAAAAATCGTCTGGATTCATAATGATCTTTCGGAAGTGAAGGGGTACACCAACGAAGAAATCAGAAAATTTTTCGGTTTTGATTCCGTGATGGTGATCTCAGAAAAAATTAAAAATATCTTTCTCAGTCTGGCTCAAAGCGAAACAGAAAAGCAGAAGATCGAGAAAATATACAATCCTTTAGACACTGACGAAATTTTAACTAAAGCAGAGAAACCTGTTCTCAATTACCATTTTGACTCAACTCTTCCCACATTTATCTCGGTAGGAACTGTTTTTCCGCAAAAGGGTTTTGACAGATTGCTAAAAGTACACAAAAGGCTTCTTGATGAAGGTTTTAAACATAAAATCCTCATTATCGGTGATGGTTATGATTTTGAAAATATTAAAAAATTAATATCAGAATTAGCAATTGACGACACCGCTACCATGTTTGGATTTACAGACAATCCGTATCCTTATTTTAAACATTCAGATTTTTATATTTTAAGTTCAAGATACGAAGGTTTTCCTACCGTTCTTTTTGAAGCCATTACCCTGAAAAAGAAAATTATCGCCACAGAAGTTTCCGGCGTAAAGGAAATGCTAAACCATGGGGAAATTGGACTGATCGTTGAAAATTCAGAAGAAGGCATCTATTCCGGCATGAAAAAAGCATTTGAAAACCCTGAACAATTCAATAACTATTCTGAACATTTAAAACAGTACAAAATACCTTTCAGTCTGGAAAATTCCGTAAATGCTATTATGAAGATTATTGACGGTTTATAAATCATTTTTCTTTTATCTTTGTTCTAATGTCAAACTATTCAACCATACAGAAAGATTTTTACCGTGAAAGCGGACAATGGCTTCCTGTTTTTAAGATATGGACAAAATGCATCAATCCGAATCTTCATTTTGTTTATATTTTAAGAAAAGCACAGCAGTTCAGGGAAGTTCCGGTTATAGGATTTTTCTGGAGATTGGTTTTAAGACATTTTCAGATCAAATACGGGTTTCAGATTTATCCTGAAACTCAGATTGGAGAAGGTTTTTATCTGGGACATTGGGGAAGTTTAGTGATTAATCCCAAAACCATCATCGGTAAAAACTGCAATATTGCTCAAGGCGTCACTATCGGACAGCAAAACAGAGGTAAAAATGAAGGTTCTCCTGAAATTGGAAACGAAGTCTGGATCGGACCCAATGCTGTGATTGTCGGAAATATAAAAATTGGAAATAATGTTTTGATCGCCCCCAATTCGTATGTTAATTTTGACGTTCCTTCTGATTCTGTGGTAACCGGAAATCCTGGGAAAGTTTATCCTAACGAAAAGGCTACGGAAGGCTACATCAACTATAAAATATAAACTTACTTATTATTCAAGCTACTTATCATTTTATCTCATTTTTTAAGCATTTAAATTTTTATCGTAATTTTATCCTACGTTTTAATTATTTCAGTCACAGCAAGCTGTTATTAACTTAATTTATCGCGTATTTAATATGATTTTAAGCATATTTTAATATTAAACTTTGTTAAAACCACTTGCTTTAGCTTCAAAAATTATATTTTTGCATAATTATTGATTCAGTCTATTGAATTTGAAAATAATTTAAACGAAATAAATAATTATTCACTTTAACATTTTATTTTATGTCACAATCATACGACGTTATTTTCGAAAACAACAGAAAATGGGTAGAATCTAAAGTTGCAGAAAACCCTGAGTTCTTTCACGAACTTGCAAAAACTCAGAATCCGGAGTTCCTTTATATAGGATGTTCAGATAGTAGAGTGACTGCTGAAGAAGTGATGGGAATGAAACCGGGAGAAGTATTTGTGACCAGAAATATTGCCAATGTTGTGAATACATTGGATATGAGTTCCACTGCAGTTATTCAATACGCAGTAGAACATCTTAAAGTGAACCACATTATTGTATGTGGACATTACAACTGCGGAGGTGTAAAAGCAGCAATGTCGCCTCAGGATTTAGGATTAATGAATCCTTGGCTGAGAAACATACGTGATGTGTATAGATTACACCAAGCAGAGCTAGATTCTATTGAAGATGAAGGTAAGCGTTATGACAGACTTGTAGAACTGAATGTTCAGGAGCAGTGCATCAACGTAATTAAAATGGCTTGTGTACAGGAAAGATATATCTTAGAAGAATATCCTATTGTTCATGGCTGGGTTTTTGACCTTAGAACCGGAAAGATTATTGATTTGGAGATTGATTTTGAAAAAATCTTGAAAGACATTCAAAAAATCTACAACCTTACGGATTCTGACTGGGTAATGAGCCGAAAGAAAAAGTAATATTTTTCTAAAAACGATCGAATGAAATTTTGGAGTATTATCACATTAATGGTTTTCCTAAACTTTACAGCCTTACCAAGTATTGCTGCAGTTTTCAATTGGGATCTCCTTCAAACTAATGTAATCGTAAATGAGGAAGAACCTCATTCTTCTCCATCATCTTTTGTTGTGTATGAAAAAACACTTCCAAAACCTTTAAATGTATTTGATTATCTTAGGTTTTTTGAACCTGATTTAAAAGGCAAATCATTTGTACTGATTGATGATGACTTTCATCTTTCACCCCTACTTACTATATTTTCTCCGCCTCCGGAAGCTTAATTTTTATCGTCTTATAAGTTTTTATTGTCTATACCTGCTTTGGGTATTGAATCGACATGTACTTTAAAAATTAAATTTTCAATCTTTTCTATAACTGATTAATCACAGCTGATCAGCTATAGTTACACATTTTCATATCATGAAAAAAACATCATTAATAGGAGGAATAAAGGAGAATTTTCCTTCAGGACTCGTTGTATTTTTAGTGGCACTTCCTTTATGTTTAGGAATTGCTTTAGCATCGGGCGCTCCACCATTATCCGGAGTTATCGCCGGAATTGTAGGAGGTTTGGTCGTAGGTTTTTTGAGTAACTCAAATATTTCTGTATCTGGCCCTGCAGCAGGTTTAACAGCCATCGTACTGACTGCCATTACAGATTTAGGCGCATTTGAACTGTTCCTTTGCGCAGGAATTATTGCAGGTCTCATTCAGTTAGTGTTGGGCTTCATAAGAGCCGGAAGCATCTCTAATTACTTCCCCAACAACGTTATTGAAGGAATGCTTGCTGCTATCGGAATCATTATCATATTAAAACAAATCCCTCATGCATTAGGGTTTGATAAAGATTATGAAGGTCACGAATCTATTTTTGACAATGGCTTGAACTTAAATTACTTCACCGAATTATTTGGAGCCATACATCCGGGAGCTATTATTGTAACTATAATTTCGGTTGTCATTCTTTTGGCTTGGGATAAAATACCTGCTTTAAAGAGAATGAAAATGCTTCCAGGAGCATTGGTTGCAGTAGTTGCAGGTATTGTCTTGAATGAAATTTTCAAAATGACGGGAAGTTCATTAGCAATAAGCCCTCAACATTTGGTTGTATTACCTGTTCCTCAGTCATTTGACGATGTCAAAAACCTGATTATAATGCCTGATTTTGCAGGATTTTCAAATCCTAAAGTTTGGATTGTAGGAGCAACAATCGCCATTGTAGCTTCTATTGAAACCTTACTTTGTATTGAAGCATCAGACAGGTTAGACAAACAAAGAAGAATTACAGATACTAACCTTGAATTGAAAGCTCAGGGAATCGGAAATTTAGTAAGTTCTTTCATTGGTGGACTTCCTATGACTTCAGTAGTAGTAAGAAGTTCTGCGAATGCCAATGCAGGGGCAACTTCAAAAACTTCCGCAATCATTCACGGAATTTTACTTTTGATTTGTGTACTGTCTATTCCAATGATTTTGAATTTAATTCCGCTTGCTACGTTAGCTGCTGTATTGATTTTAGTAGGATATAAATTAGCAAAACCTGCTACCTTTAAACATTTCTGGCATTTAGGAAAGTTCCAGTTTGTTCCTTTCGTTGCGACAGTAATTGCTGTAGTTGCTACAGATTTATTAAAAGGAGTAGGAATAGGTTTAGCAATTTCTGTGTTCTATATTCTTCAGGGAAATATGAAAAGAGCTTATTATTTAAGCAGAGAAAAATTAAATGATGCAGACGGAATTAATATTAAATTAGCCGAAGAAGTATCTTTCCTAAACAAAGCAGCGATTAAAAAGACCTTAAAAAACATAAAACCTAATTCTAACGTGACGATTGATGCACGAGGAACTTCCTATATCGCAACCGATGTATTGGAAATGATTCAGGATTTCTCCAATATCCGTGCAAAAGAAGAAGACATCAATGTAGAACTCTTAGGATTTAAAACCTCTTATAAAGATTATGAGAGAGACGAAGATTCTCATGTCTTAATTACACACAGAAGAGCGATGTAAGCTCACTATTATTTTTATTAATTTTAAACATTCCATACATTATATGAAAGCACATACATACGAAACTCAGTCAACTATTACTCCTGAAAAAGCACTAGAATTTTTACAGGAAGGAAATCAAAGATTTGTCAATAATTTAAAAGCTAACAGAGATCTTTTAGAACAGGTAAATGCTACCCGTGAAGGACAATGGCCTTTCGCTGTAGTGCTAAGCTGCATTGACAGCCGTACTTCTGCAGAGCTTATCTTTGACCAGGGATTAGGTGATGTTTTCAGCATCAGAATTGCAGGTAATTTTGTAAATCAAGATATTTTAGGTTCGATGGAATTTGGATGCAACGTTGCAGGATCAAAGCTTATCGTAGTTTTAGGGCACACGAAATGTGGTGCTTTAAAAGGAGGATTGGATGCTGCACAAATCGAAGGGTTAGGAATGGATAATCTTAACCACCTGATCAATCATTTTGACCCAATTATCAAAGATGTTATTGAAGAAGGAGAAGAACGTTCTTCAAAAAACAGTTCACTGTTGGAAAGATTGAACCAACAAAATGTAAAAAGCGCAATCGAAGACATTCGTAAGCAAAGTTCTACTCTTAAAAACCTTGAGAAAGAAGGTAAAATCAAGATCGTAGGAGCAAATTACGATGTAGAAACCGGAGCTGTAACCTGGTTATAGTTATATAAAAATGCTTTAAAAAACTCGGCGGGGAGCTTTGCTCCCCGCCGAGTTTTTTTATTTACCATTAAAAGCTGACATGGTATTGCTAAGACCTGCAAAAACAAACGAAAGGCAGGCTTTGGAAAATTTCTCAACTCTTTCCGGAAGTTTTTCAGTTTCTTCTTCATTCCAAGTTCCCAATACATAATCTACTTGTCTTCCTTCGGAAAATTCTGCTGAAATTCCAAAACGAAGTCTGGCATAATTCTGAGTTTGCAGTACTTCAATAATGTTCTTTAACCCATTATGTCCTGCATCCGATCCTTTTCCTTTCAATCTTAAAGTACCAAAAGGAAGAGCCAGATCATCAGTAACAATCAATACATTTTCTAAAGGAATATTTTCTTTCTGCATCCAGTATCTCACAGCATTTCCTGAAAGATTCATATAAGTATCCGGTTTTAGCAATAATACTCTTCTTCCTTTATATTTTCCATCTGCCATCCAACCGAAATTACTTGTATTAAACGGAACCTCAAGAGTTTCCGCTATTTTCTCAACAACTTTAAATCCTATATTATGGCGTGTATTTTCATATTCAGGACCTTTGTTTCCAAGTCCTACAATTAAATATTTCATTTAAAATTTTTTACAAAATTAAGAGATAAAAAGTAAAAAACTCAATCCTGATAAGAATTGAGTTTTTTTAATATGTTTAAATTTTTAATTTACAAAGGCTTATAAATATAATATACTCCATATCCTTTTGTCATGTATGTTTGTGGATCATACGTGAAGTTGGTAGAAGTAATTACTGGTGTAGGAACCGGTACATTCAAGTCTGTAACAGATGCTCTTGATGGGTTATTCGGAGATAACATAAGGCTTCTGTGATCGTAGAACTGTGTAGATAATAGGTATGAAATTTTATATGCGAAAGGCAATAAGCTATAAGGGCTTATTCTGTCGTCATAATTCATAAATCCATATTCATATTTCAAAGCTACAGGGTCATTTACACCACCTGTAATCGTTCCGAATCCTTTTTCAACTTTAGATACATTGTCTCCCAAATAAGTATACTTAGCTTCTGAATAAGCAGTGTATGAGAAAGGAGTTCCAGGAACGTCCAAACCAGTTTGCATCGTAAGCGTTTCAAGTTTCCCTGTAGAAGCGTTATATTTTAAAGTATAGATTGATTTTGTTTGTTTATCAAGAACCTGAGACGGAGGAGTACCTGCCAGTTTATAAATATTTCTGCTCTCCGTAATCGATTCTAATCTTCCTGAACCACCATACATAAATAATTGTGTAAAAGTAACTTTACCCGGATCAAGGGTTCCGTCATTATTTTGATCTAGGAAACCGTCAAAAGTTATTTTACTTACTCTGTCACCACTATAGGCAATATCAGTAACGGATTTCCCATTATATACTTTAGTTAAAAGTAATCCTGAATAACGATAATCAGCAACGCTAGCAAAATCCGTAATCTCCTGATGTAATGCTCTAGCACCATTCAGGCCTGTATTTGTATTAAGGTCTACAAGAGGATCTCCATTTTCATCTGCCAAGTCTTTACATGAATGGATAGAGGAAATACCTGCTACAAGTAAAATAAAGTAGAAAAGTCGCTTCATTTCTTAAGGATTATTTATTTTTCCACAAATATAATTTTTTTTTGCATAAAAATTACATTTTTATTTATTTTCTCACAAAAACAGCAACAATAAAAACCTTAAAACAAGCTAATTAGTATTTCCTTATACTTTTAAAATTGTTTTTAACAAAAGATTAACCTCATCCACATTTCCCACTTTATCTTTTCTCATGATCAGATTATTGCCTTCTTTTCCTATTTTTTCTTTTAACTGTGCTTCTGCAGGATTTTGCGTTAAATACGTAATAATATGTCTGAATTTATCCGTCTGATAGAATTTATCCTGAGGATTACCTGGAAAATAGCCTAGAAACACTCCATTCTTCATGACAATTTTCTCAAAACCAATTTCTGCGGCCAGCCATTTTAAACTTACACTTTTCAATAAATTGATGGCTTCTTTCGGTAAATTTCCGAAACGGTCAATTAACTCAGATTCAAATTTTAATAAGTTTTCTTCATTATCGATTTCAGCCAATTTTTGATATAATGACAATCTTTCTTCCGTATTCGAAATATACCAGTCCGGTAACATCAGCTCTAAATCAGTATCAATATTCACATCTTTTACCGATTTAAAAAGCTTATTTCGGTCTTCTTCATTTTCAAAAAGATTTTCAAATTCCTCATCATCTTTTAATTCTTCCAGCGCTTCCTGCATCAATTTCTGATAGGTTTCAAATCCCATCTCATTAATGAATCCACTTTGTTCTGCACCCAATAAATCTCCCGCTCCACGGATTTCCAAATCTTTCATCGCAATCTGGAAACCGCTTCCCAAATCAGAAAACTGCTCAATGGCTTCAAGACGCTTTCTTGCATCAGAAGTCATCATATCATAAGGAGGAGTGATCAGATAACAAAAAGCCTTTCTGTTGCTACGTCCTACACGACCTCGCATCTGGTGAAGATCTGCCATTCCGAATCGTTGAGCATCGTTGATGAAAATCGTATTCGCATTAGGAACATCTACTCCACTTTCTACGATGGTTGTAGAAACCAAAACGTCATATTTTCCATCCATGAAATCAAGGACATTTTTTTCCAGTTGCTTGCCTTCCATTTGTCCGTGACCGGTAATTACTCTTGCATCCGGAACCAACCTTTGAATGAGGCCTGCAATCTCTTTAAGGTTTTCAATTCTGTTGTTGATAAAATACACCTGTCCGTCACGCTGAAGTTCGTAAGACACTGCATCACGAAGAATTTCTTCACTAAAACCAATCAGCTGCGTATCAACAGGCTGTCTGTTTGGCGGTGGCGTTTTTATAACTGATAAATCCCTCGCTGCCATCAAAGAGAACTGCAACGTTCTCGGAATTGGTGTCGCGGTTAAAGTCAGCGTATCAACATCTGTTTTCAGGGTTTTCAATTTATCTTTTACAGAAACCCCGAATTTATGTTCCTCATCAATAATTAACAGTCCTAAATCTTTAAATTTCACAGAACTGCTTGCTAATTGATGCGTTCCTATAATAATATCAACTTTTCCGTCTTTTAAAGCTTCCAACGTTTCAGATTTTTGTTTTGCTGTTCTGAAACGATTGACATACGCTACATTTACCGGGAAATCTTTCAATCTTTCTTTGAAACTTCTATAATGCTGGAAAGCTAAAATTGTTGTGGGAACTAAAACTGCAACCTGTTTTCCGTCTGTTGCCGCTTTGAACGCTGCACGAATCGCAACTTCCGTTTTACCGAAACCTACATCTCCACAAACCAAACGATCCATCACTGTATCGGCTTCCATATCTTTTTTCACATCGATCGTTGCTTTTTCCTGATCCGGAGTGTCTTCATAAATGAAACTTGCTTCCAGTTCATTTTGCAGATAAGAATCCGGTGTGTATGCAAAACCTTTCGCTGATTTTCTTTGGGCATATAATTTTATCAGGTCAAAAGCAAGCTGTTTTACTCGTGCTTTTGTTTTTTGCTTTAACGATTTCCAGGTTGGAGAACCTAATTTACTTAAAACAATTTCTTTTCCGTCCGGACCATTGTACTTTGAAATTTTATGAAGTGAATGAATACTTACATATAATAAATCTCCGTTTTTATAAGTCAGTTTAAAACATTCCTGAATTTTTCCGTCATTATTTACTTTCACCAATCCCATGAATTTTCCGATTCCGTGATCGATGTGCGCAATATAGTCTCCGATTTTTAAAGACATCAGGTCTTTCAAGGTCAGCTGCTCCGACTTGGCGAATGTATTTTTCGCTTTATATCTTTGGTATCGATCGAAAATTTGATGATCTGTATAGACTAAAATTTTATGGTCATTATCTACAAAACCTTCATGAAGCTCAGATTTAAAACTTTTAAAAGGAAGCTGATGTTCCAGTTCCTCAAAAATAGATTCTAATCTTTCTTTCTGTTTTTCAGTTGAAAAAGAAATCCAGGTGTCAAAACCTTCATTTTGCTTTCCTTCTAGGTCTTCAATTAATAATTCAAAATTCTTATGGAAAGTAGGCTGTACAATCTGATTGATCTTCATTTCCGTTAATTCAATCAACCCTTCGATGGGAGCAGTTCCGAAATCAACAGTTTTAAATTTCTTATAATCAAATAAAAACTCCTGATCAGAAATAAATAATTCCTGTGGCGCTCTGTGAGCAATATCTTTATTTAATGTGTCATATTTCACCAACGATTTTTCGTAGAATGTTTTCAGCTTCTGCATTCCGATAATACCATTTTTAGAAATCACAAAACTTTCTTTAGGTAATAACTGAAGTAAAGACACTCTGCTTCCTGTCACCGTAAAATTCATATTGGAGACCAATTGAAAATCATTTACTTTTTCTACGGAAAGCTGTGTTTCAATATCAAATGTTTTGATGTTTTCCACTTCGTTTCCAAAGAAAGTGATACGATATGGTTTTTCATTCGAGAACGAAAAAACATCGACAATTCCTCCTCTCACGGAAAATTCTCCGGGCTCGGAAACGAAATCGGCTTGCTGGAAATTATAATGATTCAATAATTCATCAACAAAATCGAAGTCAAGCTGATCGCCTACTTTTATATGATGAGAAATTGCTTTAAAATCTTCTTTCTTCAAAACCTTCTCTGATAAAGCTCCCGAATAAGCCACAATCACTCTGGGAGATTTGCTGGAAGTAATTTTGTTGATCACTTCCGTCCTTAATACCAAATTAGCATTCTGCGTTTTTTCGATCTGATATGGTTCAAGATGGGTTGCAGGAAAATACAAAACCTTATCTTTTCCTAACAGGTCTTCCATTTCCGTATTGGCATACAATGCGTCTTCCTTATCATCAACCAGATAAAGAATATGTTTTTTCTGCGTAAGGAAAAGCTCAGCCACAAAAATGGAGACCGAAGATCCCGCATTTCCTTTCACAGAAATATGTTGATTGTTTTCCAATTGAATAAAAATCTCCTTTCCGAATTCATTCTTAAGCAAGTCCGGAAGAAACTTTTCGTTGATGGCTTTTAACTGCATAAATAATGGTATAAACGACAAAAGCGATTTCAGTATTCTCTGAAATCGTTCTTTATGACAAAGATAATGAAAAACAATAAATTAGACTAAGCCACTAGAAATAAAGAGTGTTGAAAACAAAATCACCAAAACGAACATAGGCTTAATCTTGAAAGCCAGATTCAAAAAGGTAATTACATGTTGAATATTACTGATACCTATGGAACGTTGATTCAAAATTTTAAAATGACTGTTAGATAAAAATTATAATTTCTCATAATACTTACCAAATATTTGTTAAAAACCTCAATAAATCCACTTTCGGCATACCGTTTGGCATCTTAACCCTACCAATCCTTAAAGAAATAGTATTATGAAAAATTTATTTAAAACTTTAGGAGCTTTTATGCTTTTATTTTTTGCTGTCACGACAATTTCATCTTGCAGCAATGACGATGATCCTACCAATAATGATTTTTTTGCGGGTACCTATCGAGGTAGTATTTCTTACAACGACGGTGGATCAACCAGTATAAGTACCAATAACGGAAGTGTTTTTGTCACAAAAATCGCAAGCGGAACAAAATATAATTTTGCCTTTTCAGACGGCATTCCTGATTTAAATGGGATTGAATTTGAACAAAAAGGAGATCATACTCTTGTAATGGTAGGTTCTAATGCTACATCGTACATCAGAATTGACAATAATGAATTAAAGATTCTGTTTGCAAAAGAAGGCAAAACCTGGACTGCTAACTGCACACGATAAATCAACTATTCATATTATATATCTGACCTGTGTTTTCTATTTAGAAAGCGCAGGTCTTTTTTTTGACGATCTGGCAAAAAACATTCTTTGGAAATAAATATAACTTGTACCCCTTAAAACTTCGTGTTTAAGATTTTTTTAAGCTGTAATAAACTTTAGTTAAGTTTCTGAAAACCATTTTTTCAGCCCGCTTTTTGTATAACTTTGAATAAGAAAAACAAACAAAATCATCATTATGAAAAAACTTTTTACTGCAATGTCACTAGCATTAGGACTAGGACTTGCCTCTGCTCAACACACTGCTCCTGCAGCATCTACAACCACACACCAAGTTGCTAAAACAACAAAAACTGCAGTTAAAGATGTTAAAACTGTAAAACCAGCAACAAAGCCAACTATGGCAGCCGCTACAAAGCCTGCAACGGCACCAACAGCAGTAAAAATGAAAAAAGACGGAACTCCGGATAAAAGATACAAAGAAAACAAGCACCTTAAAGCGGATGGAACTCCTGACAAAAGGTATAAAGAAAACAAGTAAACTCAACACATAGTTGTTATTTTCATAATCAAATTTCGAAGAACCGATGTACACTCATTCATCGGTTTTTTTGTTGCTTATTTCTCAAAAATGGTCTCAGATTCTTTAGTTATTTATAAATTTGAGCCATGTTAAACTTCCTAAAGAAAAATGCGGCATTGATCTGGGCTAAAAAGCACGTCCAAAAAGCTGAAGAATTCAAGAAAAATGCAGAAAAAAACCAAGAAGACCTGCTTTTATCTCTCGTAGATACTGCCAAAAAAACACTTTTTGGAAGGGAACATGATTTTGAAAGCATTAAATCTGTAAAAGACTTTCAAGAAAGAGTGCAGGTTGCAGATTACGAAAACCTTAAACCTTATATTGAAAGAGTAAAAAGAGGACAATCCAATATTTTATGGACGGAAACTCCGGAATATTTTGCCAAAACCTCAGGAACGACTTCCGGCTCAAAATATATTCCTATTTCTAAGGAAGGAATGCCTTTTCAAATCAAAGGCGCTCAAAGTGCTCTCTTTCATTATATTGCTAAAAAGAATAATGCTGATTTTGTAAAAGGGAAAATGATTTTTTTACAGGGAAGCCCTGAACTGGAAGAGAATTTCGGGATCAAAACTGGTCGTCTTTCAGGCATTGTGGCTCATCATATTCCAAATTATTTACAAAAAAACAGACTTCCAAGTTTAGAAACCAACATGATGGAAGACTGGGAAGCAAAGGTTGATAAAATCGTTGAGGAAACCGAAAAAGAAAACATGACTTTGATTTCCGGAATTCCACCTTGGCTGATTATGTACTTTGAAAAACTAATCGAGAAAAACGGTAAAAAAATTAAACAACTTTTCCCTAATCTTCAGCTCATTGTAACCGGAGGTGTTAATTATGAGCCTTACCGTGACAAAATGGAGGAATTATTGGGTGGAAAAGTAGATATTGTTCAGACATTTCCGGCTTCGGAAGGTTTCTTTGCCTTCCAGGATGATTATACTAAAGAAGGGTTACTGCTTTTAACCAATCATGGAATTTTTTATGAATTCATCCCACTGGAAGAATACGGAAAACCTGATGCCAGAAGACTGACATTAAAAGAGATTGAGCTTCATAAAGATTACGCACTGATTTTAACGACAAATTCCGGTTTATGGGCCTATTCGATTGGTGATGTCGTAAGATTTATTGATAAAAATCCGCACAGAATTCTGGTAAGCGGAAGAACAAAACACTTCACCTCTGCTTTTGGTGAACACGTGATCGCTTTTGAGGTGGAAGAAGCCATGAAGGCAACCCTGGAAAAATTTCCTGCACAGATTACCGAATTTCATCTTGCTCCACAAGTGAACCCGACTGAAGGACTTCCATATCATGAATGGTTTATTGAATTTGAAAAAGAGCCTGAGAGTTTAGACGCGTTTAAAAATGACCTTGATGATCAGCTCAGAAAACGAAATACTTATTATAATGATTTGATATCCGGAAACATTTTACAAAAGCTTCATATATCAAAACTCAACAAAAATGCGTTTAATGAATATGCAAAATCTCAAGGTAAGCTTGGCGGGCAAAATAAAACTCCAAGACTTGCTAATGACAGAAAAATTGCAGATTTATTGGAAATTTATAAACTTTAAACACATTTTTTCAATTCCGAAAACGTATATTCAAAAAAAATTATAAATTTGAAAAACTAAAAAATATAATGAAAGCATCTGTACTTTTAAAATCATCTTTATTGACGTCATTATTTGTAATTTCATCTTGTGCAACTACAAAGTACACAGATGATACTGCCAAAAACAATTATTCTAATCTTGAAGCAGGAAGAATGTACACTGTAATGATGAAGGATGGATCAAAAAATCAAAAAATATTATTCCGTAATGTAGATGGCACTAACCTTATCGGTACAGCAGGAAAAAAAGACAGTACAGAAGTGATCATTCCAAAGTCTAATGTAGCAGCTGTAAGAGATATCAGAAAAGCAAGAACAGTAGCAGGAGCTGCAGTTATTGGAGCAGCAGGAGTTGCAGCTTTGGTAATTAGTGCATCGAGAGCAGACAACTAAAATAGATTTTATCTTTCAGATGGTATTTGATTTATCATTTGAATTTATAATATAGTGATAGGCCTAAATAAATTTTTAGGCCTATTTTTGTGCATGATTTCTTTCTCCCCCTTAAAAACTTTACAAAACATCGAATTCAGGAATCTTCTTACCGGAAGATTTTTTATTATTTTAGCATTCAGAATGCTTGCCACTTTATTAGGATGGTGGGTATACCAGCTTACAAAAGATCCTTTTTCTATAGGATTGATTGGTCTTTCAGAAGTAATTCCGGCGGTAAGCTGCGCTCTTTATGCGGGGCATGTCATCGATATGAATGAGAAGAAAAGACTTCTCCTGATTTGCAATTATGCTTATGTCTTTTTAATCGGGTTTTTGTTAATTCCTGCTTTTCTAAATGTAAAGATGCATTTCACAGGACATCAAATAACCTATTTCATTTATACTGTTATTTTTTTCACCGGAATCGTGAGAGCATTTATTGGCCCGATTGTTCCATCTATGATTCCTAAGATCGTACAAAAGGAAAATCTTCCGAATGCAATCACCCTGAACCAAGCTACTTTTCTTATTTCTTCTGTATGCGGACATGCATTCGGAGGTTTTTTAATTGGCTTTTTTGGGGTAAAATGGACATTACTTGTTATTATTGGTCTGATTATTTTAGCTTCTTTATTTTTCTGGCAACTCAAAAAACAACATTCTGAATATAAGAAAGAATCTGTAAATGTGGTAGAGAGTATGCGAGAAGGAATTTCTTATATTGTGAAGACTAAAGAAATTCTAGGAGCATTATGTCTTGATATGTTTGCAGTACTTTTTGGAGGTGCTGTTGCTATGATTCCGGTATTTGCTACCGATATTCTTAAAGTAGGCGCTGAAGGTTTCGGACTTCTCAATGCAGCTTCCGATATTGGATCAATGTGCATTATTACCATCTTATCTATTGTTCCTTTAAGAAAAAACCAAGGAAAAATTTTACTCGCAGTTGTTGCTGGATTTGGCTTATGCATCATCGGATTCGGCTTATCCAAACTGTATTGGCTTTCTTTCATGTTCCTGGTCATAAGCGGAATGCTCGACGGAATTTCAGTGGTTATCAGAGGAACGATTGTACAACTTAAAACTCCGGATCATATTCGCGGGCGAGTATTGAGCGTGAATTCTATTTTCATCATGTCAAGCAATGAAATGGGGCAGTTTGAAAGCGGACTAATGGCAAAAATTCTGGGTGTTGTACGTTCAGTAGTATTTGGAGGAAGCATGACGATACTGATCGCATTACTTGTAGGAAGTACAAATGCTAAACTGAGAAAGATGCAGTACTAATTTTTTCAATGAAATAGATTTAAATGGACATATTTATTCAATCCATTATAAAATTTAACATTTTAAGTATTTTTAACAAAAATCCCACTTTTTTGACAAAATATTTTTACATTTGTCGTTACTTTTTTTAATTTTATTCTCAAAAACCTTTTAAAATGAAAAAACTACTACTCTTTTCCATTTTATTTTTATATCAAATTTTCCAGGCGCAGTCGGATTGTATTTCTGCGATCCCCGTTTGTGGAAATTCTGATATTTCCTATAACCCAAGTAGTTCCGGGACTATCCAAGAAGCGACTTCTGGCAGTTGTTTAGGACTGGAACATTATTCTGTTTGGTATGTATTCACTGCCGCAACTTCAGGAACCATTGAATTTACCATTAATCCAAATACAGTTCCTGGTGTAACGCATTATGATTATGACTTTGCAGTATATGGACCAAATATTGATTGTGCAACCTGGGACTTTGGTAATGCTATCAGATGTAATTATTCCGGGACAAGCGGACCAACAGGTCTAAGCTCAACAATTACAGGAGGACAATGGGAGCTTCCTCTAAATGTTATTGCAGGAGAAAAATATTATCTTCTGATCGATAACTTTATTCCAAGTAACCCTTATGGTTTTTCTTTAACTTGGGGCGGTACAGCAACACTGACTTCTGCATTTAATAATCCGGCATTAACTCCACACCCTTTCATCACGCCGGGTGTACCTAATGCTACAGACCCTGCTGCACCAAATGAAATCTTAAAATGTTCATTACCTACTCTATTTAATTTCAGCACATTAACTACAGGTATTATAAATGGTAATCCAAACTTCTCAGTTACTTACCACAACACCAACAATGATGCGATAACAGGGCAAAACCCAATTACCGCTCCGATTATGGTTGATGGTACCACAATCTATTACTACAGATTAAAGTACACTGACCCGACAAACCCGACAAACCCAATCAATGGTTGTTTCCTAACCGGTAAGTTTAAATTTAAAAAAGGAAATATTACTGCGAGTGATGCTACCATCTACGCATGTAACAACAACAATGTAGGAACTGGATCTTTCGACCTAACTACTGCAGCGGTTTATTCTGGTACTGCTACAAAAAAATACTATCCTACGCTGAATGATTTAAATGCTGGAACTAACGAAATCACAAACCCTACTAACTATATTTCTACACAGAAAAAAGTATATGTAAAAGTGACTACTAGTGACGGATGTTTTGATGATTCAGAAATCACGTTAACATTTTACCCATTGGTTGTAGTAAAAGAAGCAACCCTTGAGTCTTGTTTTATTGAAGGAAATATTACAACTGCAGCGTTTGATTTAACATCAGCAAACATCTCTGTACTTAGTAATCCTCAGAAAAAATTCTATACTACATTAGCCAATGCTACCAGTGGAACAAATGAGATTTTAAATGCAACCAACTACATTTCGATGAGTGGCTCGGTGTATGCAAGAGTATATAGTGGAGATCAGTGTTATTCTATTACTAAAATCACTCTTGTCGTTTTACCTCCTGTAAAATCTGCAGTTCTGAAAAACAAAACAATCTGTGTAGAAGATAGAACTACTTTAGATGCAGGTCCTGGATTTGTAAGCTACGAATGGAGCACAGGAGCTACAACGCAATCTATACAAGGTGTTCCTGTTGGAGCATATTGGGTAAAATTACAGACAGGAAAATGTTTCACTCTTCAGCAAGTAAATGTATACCCTTCTAACCAACCTGTTATTTCTAATATTGAAATTACAAACAATACAATAACGGTAACGGCAAACGGAGGGACTGCACCATACAAATATTCATTAGATGGTACTCATTGGCAAGACTCTAATGTATTTACCGGAGTTCCTAGAGGTGAAAATAAAATCTATGTAATAGATGCTTATGACTGTACTCCAATTGAAGTTCAGGTAACTGTTCCAAATCTTTTAAATGCAATTACTCCAAACGGAGATAATGTAAATGATTTTATTGATTACTCTGAATTGGCATACAAGAAAAACTTAGTTTTCATCGTTTACGACAGATATGGTAATAAATTGTATGAAGCCGGCAAAATAAGAGATTACAGATGGGACGGAACTGCTTCAGGTAAGAAAATCCTAACTGGGACTTACTGGTTCTCTATCTCTTGGAATGAAAATGACAAAAACAATACCCAAACCAAATACAGCGGTTGGATATTGGTAAAAAACAGAGAATAAACTAATTTTTAATAGTTAAAAAAAATCACTTCTATAAGGAGTGATTTTTTTATGCACGAAGAAAAAGCCTTTCAGTACTAGCATTTTAAACTTATCAACATTAAAATCTTGATTACTATTTTTTAATTACTTTTCAAAAAAACTATCTTTGCATATTATGGCGCAGAAAGAAACATTATCATCTCTTACCCACGGAAACTTTGCGAAAGAGCTGTCAATTGCTGATGGAAAAATGCCTCCTAATGCAGTAGATTTTGAAAGATTGGTTATTGGTACTTTTTTAATTGATAAAAAAGGACTGGATCACTCTATTGATTTGCTGACTCCTGAAGTTTTTTATGATCCGAGACATCAGGTTATTTTTTCTACCATTTTAAAACTTTACGAAGGAAACCACCCTGTCGATTTGATGACGATTATTCAGAATCTTAAAAAAGAAGACAAGCTGATTTCAGCAGGTGGTGATCATTATATTATCGATCTAACGATGGGCGTAAGTTCTTCTGCCCATATTGAATATCATGTTCGTGTTATTCTTGAAAAATACATTTTAAGAAGCTTAATCAACGTTTCTGCAAATGTTATTGATTCTTCATATAGAGAGTCTACAGATGTTTTCGAACTTTTAGACAAAGCAGAGCAATCCTTTTTTGAAATCACAAACGGAACCATCAAAAAGGGGTTTGACACAGCAAACTCATTGGTAAAACAAGCCATTGACACAATCAAAGCATTAAAAGATAAAGAAGGAATCTCAGGGGTGCCTTCCGGATTCAGAGATATTGATAAAGAAACCGGAGGTTGGCAAAATTCTGACCTTATTATCATTGCAGCACGTCCCGCAATGGGAAAAACAGCATTTCTTCTTTCCATGGCAAGAAATATTGCAGTAGGACACAAAATTCCTATGGCGCTTTTCTCTCTCGAGATGGCTTCTGTACAGCTTATCACAAGGATGATTGCATCAGAAACAAGAATCTCATCAGAAAAATTAAGAAAAGGGACGCTGGATGATGAAGAATGGCAGAGATTATTTTCCAACGTATCAGAACTGGAAAATGCTCCTTTATATATTGATGAAACTCCTTCACTTTCCATATTCGATTTCCGTGCAAAATGCCGAAGATTGGTAATGCAGCATGGTGTAAGACTGATCATGGTCGATTACCTCCAGTTAATGACTGCAGGTGGTGGCGGAAAAGGAGGAGGAAACCGAGAACAGGAAATTTCCATGATTTCACGTTCCCTAAAAGCGATTGCTAAAGAATTGAATGTACCTGTAATTGCACTTTCCCAGTTATCCAGAAGTGTGGAAACCCGCCCTGGAAAACGACCTCAGCTTTCTGATTTGAGGGAATCCGGAGCGATTGAGCAGGATGCGGATATTGTATCTTTCATCTTCAGACCTGAATATTATAAAATTACGGTTTGGGATAATGATGAGGAAGGACAGGAAACCTCAACAGAAAACCAGGCAGAGCTTATCATTGCAAAGCACAGAAACGGTGCAACTGCCGATGTTAGATTATCTTTCTTGAAGCACTTTGCAAAATTCGGTGATATTGAAGCTGCCTTTGATGGAGGAGCCGGAGGATATCCTTCTGGTTTCGGATCAAACGAGCCTAGTGGTTTTGATAAAATTAAAACAACTATTCAGCCTGGAGCAGCGTTTGATCTACCAAGCAGTTCTCAAGTTTCAGGATCTTCGATGAATGATTTTGATGAAGATGATGACTTTCCTTTTTAAGATTTAGAACAGAGAAATTTGAAAATCGAAATTTATACCGACGGAGCTTGTAGTGGAAATCCCGGAAAAGGAGGGTATGGAATCCTTATGCGCGTTCCTGAAAAAAATTATCAAAAAACATTTTCTAAAGGCTTTAGAAAAACCACCAACAACAGGATGGAACTTCTGGCCGTTATCACTGCCCTGGAAAAATTAAAATCCACTGAAAATGACATCCATGTATATACTGACAGCAAATATGTAGCTGATGCAGTGAATCAAAACTGGATATCAGGATGGGTAAAAAGAGGCTGGAAGAATGTAAAAAACCCCGACCTGTGGAAAAAATTCATTGAACTTTACAACCTGCATAAACCCAAAATGCATTGGATAAAAGGTCATGCAGGTCATTTTGAAAATGAGCTCTGTGATAAACTTGCTGTTGCGGCAGCCAATTCCAACTCTTTAGAAATAGACGCTTACTTTGAAAGTCTTGAAAATGACTCTCTCTTTTAAACCCGTTTTTATTTAAAACTAAAACAGATTTTAACCTTTCTTTCTGTTTTATTATATATTGATAAATAAATATCATTTTAGATAAAATTAACAGCAAATAAACATTATATCAACAAGATTTAATATATTTACACGTTTAACTTAATTTCCTCTTCAATGAATAAAATTTTATTATCTTATTTATCGATAATCCTATTATGTATCTCTGGAAACCTCTTCTCCCAGACATATCAGCTTACGGGAAATCCGGTAAATACGGCAGGCTGGTCCTTAGTTTCTCCTGCAGTAGTAAATACTGATTTTATCCAGCTTACAGCCGATACTAATAACCAATCAGGTTCTATACGACTCAATGACCCCATCAACTTAAAATATTGTGACAAATGGAGGGTAGAATTTGATTTCAGAATGGACTCAAACCAGACGTACAATGGAGATGGTATTGCGTTTTGGTATTTAGCTAATCCACCTGTAACAAGTGTATTAGGTTCAGGAATTGGAGTTTCTCAAAATGCAGTAGGTCTTATTGTAGCTTTCGATACTTTTAATAATTCTACTGGAAGTTCAGGAATGAGCAAAGTACATGTTGCGTACGGATTGGTACCCAACACAACAGACACCAATAATGTTGAGTTTTTCAACACTCCTGGAAGCTCGTTTCACTCAGCAGATCTTAATGCGACTCAGCCTTTTCAAGGAACAACGTTTAAACATGTAGAGGTAAGCGGTCAGATAGATCCTGCCGCTCCTGCGAACTGGATTATAAAAATAACACTTGATGGTACTGTAATCTGCAATCAGTCTTTTGCTCCTTCGGGCGCAGCAGCATCAATGACGCAGGGATATTTCGGATTTTCGGCTTCAACCGGAGGTGCAAGATCAAGACATTCTATTAAAAATGCAAAAATTTACATGGACAAAGTTGCTCTGAACAAAACTTCTGTTACAGATACTTTTTGTCCAAATCCAAGCACAGGTTATGCTTCAGTAAATTTAACATCTTACAATAGCCAGTTTGTAACTAATCCTGCTAATTATACTTTTAGTTATGTAGTAGGCGGAGTACCTGTTGCTAACCCGACGAATTATCAATTCAACGCCAATACTACTGTAAATGTAATTGTAAGAGATAATTCAGCCATTCTATGTGATAACCCAGATGGAAAAATACAGCTTACATTATCTCCATTTACGGCAAACAATGTCACGTTGAGCGAGTGTAATAACAACAATGCAACTACAGCAACCTTCAATCTAAACAACGCACCTGTAACAGGTGTACCTGGTGTCGTAAAAAAATATTACAGAACATTAGCAGATTTAACGGCAGGTGTAAACGAAATCACTACTCCTAATGCTTATGTTTCAGCACCGGGAAAAGTATATGTAAAGGTTACAACTCCTCAAGGCTGTACAGGAAATGCGGAAATCACATTAAGCTTCCTTCCTTTGCCAGTCTCTAATGATGCTTCATTACAATCTTGTTTCATTGAGGAAAATCCAGCTACAGCTACTTTCAATTTAGGAACAGCAAATGTTTCAACTGAAGCAGGTATTGCAAAAAAATATTATATTACATTAACTGATGCTCTGAACGAAACCAACCCGATTGCAAATCCAACAGCTTATGTATCAGGAAATGGAGAAGTATATGTAAGGATAAAAGGACAAAATTCTTGTTATATTATCAAGAAAATAAGATTAACGGTAATAGCGCCTGTAACTTCTTCTGTTCTTAAAGACAAAACCATCTGTATTGATGACAAAACAACATTGGATGCAGGTCCAGGATTTGCAAGTTATGAATGGAGCACAGGTGAAACTTCACAAACAATTCAAAATGTTGTAGTAGGACTATATTGGGTAAAACTAAAAACCGGAAACTGTATTACTAAACAAATTGTAAGGGTAAATGCTGCAACAGACCCTGTAATTACAAGTTTAGATATTGTAAACAATACCATCACTGTAAATGTTTCTGGAGGACGTGCTCCTTACCAATATTCTTTAGACGGTATTAAATGGCAGGATTCTAATGTATTTACAGGTCTTCCAAGAGGAGAAAATAAAATTTTTGTAAAAGATTTTTATAATTGTGAACCCGTACAAATACAGGTAACTGTTCCCAATTTAATTAATGCAATTACTCCAAACGGAGATAACATCAATGACTTCATAGACTATAGCGCTTTGGCTTATAAAAAGAATTTAAACTTTATAGTATATGACAGATACGGCAACAAAAAATTTGAAGCCGACAAAACAAGAAATTACAAATGGGACGGAACTTCAGGTGGCAAAAAACTAACCACAGGAACTTACTGGTTTAGCATTTCTTGGAATGAAAATGATAAAAACAATACTCAAACAAAGTATAACGGATGGGTATTGGTAAAAAATAGAGAATAATTTTTTTGGGCATCTTTTGGGGTGCCCTTTTATTCTGAAAATAGTTTTAAAATCCCCCTCAAAAATAGCATTCAGCATATGAAAAAATTTCTACTTTTAGGCTGTTTAGCCTTTCTTTCAATAATTCCTCAGAAAGTATCTGCTCAAACGTATCAGCTAGCAGGAAACCCTGTAAATACGACAGGATGGACGATGGTCTCCCCTACCGTAGTCAATACAGATTTTATTCAGCTTACACCGGATCTTAACAATCAATCCGGGTCTATACGATTAAACGAACCCATTAACTTAAAATACTGTGACAAATGGAGAGTAGAGTTCGATTTCAGGATAGATTCACCCCAAAGTTATAACGGAGACGGTATTGCATTCTGGTATCTGGCGAATCCTCCTGTAGCTAGTGTATTAGGTTCCGGAATCGGAGTTTCACAAAATGCAGTCGGGTTTATTGTCGGGTTTGATACTTACAACAATACAACCACGGCTCAAATGAGTAAGATACATGTAGCTTACGGACAGGTTGCCAATACAACGGATAGTAATAATGTTGAATATTTTAATACTCCCGGAAGTTCTTTTCACTCGGCCGATCTTAACCCTACTCAAAATTTCAGAGGAGCAACCTATAAACATGTTGAAGTAACAGGAGAAGTAGATCCTGCCGCTCCTGCCAACTGGATTGTAAAAATAACTCTTGACGGTACATTAATCTGTAACCAGTCTTTTGCTCCTTCAGGTGCTGCAGCTGCAATGACTGTCGGATATTTTGGATTCTCAGCTTCAACCGGAGGTGCTAGATCAAGACATTCTATTAAAAATGTAAAAGTATATGTAGATAAGATTCCATTAATAGCAACTACAATTACCAAAACTATTTGCCCGGATTCTACAGGGACCTCAACTATTGATTTAACATCATTGAACTCTCAGTTTACAGCAACTCCTGCAAATTATACTTTCACATACTATGTTACAGGAAGCGGAACTCCAATTGCCAATCCTACTCATTTTCAATATAACGCAACGACAAGTATTTCAGTAGTGATAAAAGATCCTACCTCAGTATTGTGTGATAATAATGACGCGAAAATCACCTTAAACGTTGCACCTACAGTAAGTGTAACCAATGCTACCTTAAGATCTTGTTTCCTTGAAGACAATACTGCAACAGGGCTTTTCAATTTGACAACAGCACCAGTAACCACTACCTCAGGTGTTACTAAAAAATATTACCCTTCATTAACTGATGCACAAAACGGAACGAATGAAATTTTAAATCCTGATCACTATGTTGCACCAAACGGTGTAGTATATGTAACGGTAAGCAACATTTACGAATGTTCTGAAATTGCAAAAATTACCCTTGAAGTATTTCCTCCTAACTTCTCAAAAGTGTTAAAAAACAAAATTATCTGCTTCGAAGACAAAACAACATTAGATGCAGGTCCTGATTTTGATGGATATCAGTGGAGCACAGGTGCAACAACACAGTCGATTTCGGGTGTAACGGTAGGCACATATTGGGTAAAATTAAAAACTGGTGAATGCTGGACAAAACAAACAGTAAAAGTATTCCCTTCAGAACAACCTGTTGTTTCAAGTATTGATATTACCTATAATACCATTACGATCTATGCGACAGGAGGAACAGCTCCTTACAAATATTCCATAGACAACATCAACTGGCAGGATTCTAATGTTTTCAATAACATACCAAGAGGTGACAATACCGTCTATGTAAAAGATGCTTATGATTGCGAACCTATTGTAATAGACGTTGTTGTCCCTAATCTGATTAATGTAATTACACCTAACGGAGACGGAGTAAATGATGTAATTGATTATTCTGCGTTAGCACATAAGCAGAACCTTGTGTTCAGTGTATTCGACAGATACGGAGTAAAAATCCACCAAGGAGACAAATCAAACAACTACAAATGGGACGGAACAACCCTTGGAAGAAGAGTTCCTACGGGAAGCTACTGGTATTCTGTAACATGGAATGAAAACGACAAGAAAAGTAGACCTTTCAAATATTCTGGATGGGTACTCGTAAAAAATAGAGAATAATAACCATTATCTATATCTTAAAGTAAGGATTATTTCAATTTGAAGTAATCCTTATTTTTTGTCTTTTAAATCCATTTTCTCACCTCCAATTATTAAATTTGTAAGATGAATTATTTAGAGGCTTTAAGCAGAAGGTATTCTGTAAAAAAATTTAACTCCGAAATTATACCCCAAGAAACATTACACAATATTCTTGAATCGGGAAAATTATCGGCAAGCTCTCTTGGTCTTCAGCCTTATAAAATTCTGGTGGTGGAAAGTGAAGAAATGAAGCAAAAGCTGATTCCCGCATTTTACAACCCTTCTCAAATCTCCACCTGCTCTCATTTAATTGTAATTATTTCAAAAAAAACAGTTGATGATAGTTATATCAATGGATATTTCAGGCATATTTCCGAAGTACGAGAAACACCTTTGGAAAAATTGGACCTTTTCAGAACCAGCATCAACCAACATATTAATCAAAAAACGCAAGATGAAATTTTCAATTGGGCAGAAAAACAGTCTTATATTGTTCTGGCAAACTTAATGTATGCCGCGGCGATTGAAAATATAGACACCTGCCCCATGGAAGGTTTTCGCCAGGATCTCATAGAAGAAATTCTTGAAGTAAATCCTGAATCCGAAAAAGTAACCGTTACCCTCGCTTTAGGCTACCGCTCGGAAGAAGACTACTTCCAACACATGAAAAAAGTAAGAAAACCAAACGAAAAATTGTTTAAATTTATTTAATTATTTAGACAGTGTACCTAAAGTAAGCATAATGATAAAAGCGGATGTATTAGTAATTGGTTCCGGTATTTCGGGACTTTCGTATGCCATCAAGGTTTCTGAGCAATTTCCTGACACCAAAATAATTATCGTAACAAAATCTGACGAAGATGAAAGCAATACCAAATATGCTCAGGGAGGTCTTGCTGTAGTCACAGATTTTCAAAAAGATAATTTTGAAAAACATATTGAAGATACGATGCGGGCAGGAGATGGCGAAAACAAACGCGATGTCGTAGAAATGGTAGTTACCGAAGCCCCAAAAAGGTTCAATGAAATTGTAGAATGGGGTGCCAACTTCGATATGAAAAACGGAAAGTTTGCACTGGGAAGAGAAGGAGGTCATACTGAAAACCGAATTGTACATCATAAAGATATCACCGGCTTTGAGATCGAAAGAGCTCTTTTGGAAACCGCCAATAAAAGTGAAAATATAGAAATCCTTGATCATCATTATGTCATCGATATTATTACTCAGCACCACGTTCCCGGAAAAGAATTGAACGAAGGAGACATTCATTGTTATGGAGCTTATATTCTGGATGAGAACTCTAAACAGATTAAAAAAATCACTTCAAAAATAACATTAGTTGCAACGGGAGGAGCGGGACACGTTTATAAAAACACTACTAATCCGACCATCGCAACCGGAGACGGCATTGCTTTTGTGGCAAGAGCAAAAGGAAAAGTTTCCAATATGCAATACTATCAGTTTCATCCAACTGCCCTATACAGCAAAATGGACGGAATGTTATTTTTAATTTCTGAAGCTGTACGTGGAGACGGAGCAAAATTAAGAACAAAAAGAGGTGAAAAATTTATGCACAAATATGATGAGCGTGAAGAATTAGCTTCAAGAGACATTGTTGCAAGAGCTATTGATGCCGAAATGAAAATTACGGGAGACGAATATGTAGGATTGGATTGCAAAGAAATGAATCATGAAAAATTCTTAGAACATTTCCCTAATATTTATAAAAAATGTAAAGACGAAGGAATTGATCCTTTTACTCAATTGATCCCCGTTGTTCCGGCTTGTCATTATCTCATGGGAGGAATTGAGATCGACAGAGACGGACAATCTTCAATCCGAAATCTTTTTGCCGTTGGAGAATGCACCAATTCAGGACTTCACGGTGCGAACAGACTGGCATCGAACTCTTTATTAGAAGGTTTGGTTTTCGGACACAGCGCAGCAATGAAGACCGTTGAATTATTACATGAAAATAATTTTAACTTTGATGATCTAAAAGCCGTACCGGAATGGGATGAAGAAGGGATGAAAATTATGGATGAAATGGTCATTATTTCCTATTTGAGAAAACAACTTCAGGAAATGATGAGTGATCTTGTAGGAATTGTAAGAAGCAATCGCCGTTTAAACATGGCTTTGCAAAAGCATCAGGAAATCGCCGCAGCAGTCGATGAAATCTACCACTACTCTATTCTTTCACCGCAATTATCGGAATTAAGAAATTTAACAACCGTTGCTCACCTCATCATTACTCAATCTATGGAAATGACGGAAAATAAAGGAGCATTTTATAATAAAGATTTAGCTTAAAAGCATACCCAATGAAAAGACCTGCATACGTTACAGATAAAGTTTTAAAACAATTCATCAAAAATGCTTTAGAAGAAGACATTCAAGATGGAGACCACTCTACTCTTTCCACCATTCCGAAAGACCTGGAACAAAAAGCTAAACTTTTGGTAAAACAAGACTGTATTCTTGCCGGAGTTGAATTGGCGGAAATTATTTTTAAAACTTTCGACAAAAACTTAAAAGTGGAAACCTTTGTAAAAGATGGTGACGCTGTAAAAGTTGGAGATGTTGCTTTTATCGTAACCGGAAGTGCAAGATCTATCCTTTCCACAGAAAGATTGGTTTTAAACTGTATGCAAAGAATGAGTGGCATTGCAACCCTTACTCACGATTGGGATTCCAGATTGGTGGGAACTAAAACTAAACTCTTAGACACAAGAAAAACCACTCCCAACTTCAGGGTTTGTGAAAAATGGGCAGTTGCTATCGGAGGAGGAACCAACCACAGATATGGTCTTTATGATATGATTATGCTAAAAGATAATCACATTGATTATAATGGCAGTATTACGAATGCTGTAAAAATGGCTAAGGATTATATTAAAAAGAATAAAAAGAAGTTAAAAATAGAGGTAGAAACCAGAAACCTTGCAGAAGTTCAGGAGGCGATCAATGCAAAAGTCGATAGAATCATGCTTGATAATATGGATGTACCTACCATGAAGCAAGCCGTAAAGCTGATCAATGGATCTTGCGAATCTGAAGCGTCAGGAGGAATTACACGCGAACAATTAAAAGAAATTGCAGCTACAGGAGTTACATTTATTTCAGCCGGAGCCTTAACGCATTCCGCCGAAAACATTGATTTAAGTTTAAAAGCAACGCTATAAAATCATTGCATTTTTATCAAAAAGAAAACCCGTTTATTATCAATTAAACAATATGATTTTTTTCATACCATGCATAGCATAAAACATAAATAATTGATTATCAATAGAATAAACGTTATTAAGATTGAATAAAAATTAATAGTTAGTTAATAATAGTTAAAAAATAATTCCCGAATTTTGCATAAAATTTAAATCTAACTATACTAACGATTATGAAATTAATCAACAAATCAATGCTAACTGCGGTAATTACATTATCAACAGCTAGTATTTATTACGCTCAACAGACTCAAGACACTGTTAAAAACACAAGGTCTAAAGACATTGAAGAGGTAATTCTAAGAGGTGTTACTGATATCGCTAAAGATAGAAAAACGCCTGTAGCAGTGTCTACAATTAAAGCTGCACAGATTCTTGAAAGACAAGGAAATCAGGAGCTTGTTGAATTACTTAACACAACTCCATCTGTATATGCTACAAAAGGTGGTGGTGGTTTTGGAGACTCTCAAATTTCAATTCGTGGTTTCGAGAGTAAGAACGTTGCCGTAATGGTAAACGGTATGCCTGTTAATGACATGGAAGGAGGTACTGTATACATGTCTAACTGGACTGGTTTATCAGATGTGACAAGCTTCATGCAGGTACAAAGAGGACTAGGTTCTTCTAAATTGGCAATCGCTTCAGTTGGAGGAACAATGAACTTTATTACCAAGTCTGCAGACATGAAACAAGGAGGTGTTGTAAGATTGGGTATTGGAAATAATGATTATTTAAAAACATCATTTGCTTACAATACTGGTAAATCTCAAAACGGATGGTCTTCTTCATTCTTATTAGCAAGACAAGCAGGAGGTACATATATTGAAAATACTGATTACGAATCATATACTTATTTCTTTGCATTAGGTTACCAGCCAAGCAAAAAACATAATCTACAGTTCATGATCACGTCTTCTCCACAATGGCATGATCAGAGATCTTTTGCACCAACAATCAGCAATTTCATAAAGTATAATCCTGATCATGACGGAACACCATACAGACAATACAATTCTGACTTTGGATACCGTACTGACGAAAATGGAAGAAGAGTTGCGATTGCTAATGCAATGAACTATTATGCTAAACCAGTAATAATGATGAACTGGGATTGGACTATCAGTGATAAATCTACATTAAGTACGGTAGCCTATATGTCTAACGGACGTGGTGGTGGAGCTAGAAACCTTGGTGCTGTTGGAGGAAAAGGAATGTCTTCTTTCTACGACAACGAAGGGCACTATAATTATGATGCCATTTTTGCAGCAAACGCAGCAGTAAATCCTACAGCAAACGTTGCAGGAAACACTTTGGTTCGTACTTCAAGTGTGAACTCTCATAACTGGTATGGTATTTTGATGAACTTCCAGCACAAAATCAATGACAACTGGAACTTCTCTGTTGGTACCGACGATAGATATTACTATGGATACCACTACCAAGTTCTTTCTGATTTATATGGAGCAAAAGGATATACAGATGCTGCCAACAAAAATCTACCTACCGGAAACATTCTTCGTAATGTATACGACTATAAAAAACTAACATGGAATCCTTTTGGAGGGTCAAATGCTCCAATGGAAGACAGAGCTTCTTTCAGTAATGATGGTGAAGTATTATGGTACAGTGGTTTCGGACAAGTAGAATATTCTAATGATAAATTATCTGCTTTCTTACAAGGTTCAATTTCTAACCAAGGATATCAGAGAATCGATGACTTTATCAAGCCGGGAACAAAACAACAAGGACAAGTTATTGACAGAAAAACAGGCTTTAAAAACCTTTTCGGTTATAACGTTAAAGGGGGAGCAAACTATAATATAAATGATAACAACAACGTTTTTGCAAATGTTGGTTATTATAGCAAGCAACCAATGATGAGTGCTGTATACCCTAGTAATCAGCAGGTGGTAAATCCAAATTTAACAAATGAGAAAATTTTCTCAGTAGAATTAGGATACGGATTTAAAACTGCTAACTTCAATGCAAAAGTTAACCTTTACAGAACTGAATGGAAAGACAGATTCTACAGAAGAGGTAGCATCGCTAATATTGATGGCAACGGAAATACAGGTTACTCTGAAATTAGCGGAATCACTCAGCTTCACCAAGGTGTAGAAGTTGAAGCGAACTACAGATTAAATAAATATGTAGAATTCAATGGAATGTTCTCTTGGGGAGATTACCAATACAAAGGAAATGCAACAGGATCTAACTTCCTAGACGACAACACTCCGGTTGCCATTAATGGAAACAACACTTCAGTCTTATACTTAGACAAAGTAAAAGTGGGAGGTAGCAGTAACAACAGTATTCCTCAAACTACAGCTTCATTGGGAACAACAATCAGCCCTGTAAGCGATCTTAAGATTTACGGAACTTGGCAATATACCGGAAATATCTACTCAACATTGAATGTTGCAGATTTCCTTAAGCCAGGTAACACTGCTCTAGAATTACCTAATTTTAGCTTATTCAATGTAGGTGCTTCTTACAAAATCAGATTGAGAAATCAAAATCAGTACTTTACAATTGGTGCGAATGTTTATAACTTGTTCGATACAACTTATATCCAGGATGGTGCAACAAACATTAAATCAACAGATGCACCGGCTAAATTAGCTGACGGCTCAAACAATACTGCCAAGAAAACATATGAAGAGCTTGGTTATATGTACAAAGGTATTGCTGATGCAAACAGAGTATACTTCGGATTCGGAAGAACATGGTCTACAACATTATCATTCAACTTCTAAGACAATCTTAGATTTTAAAATACTAAATCCCAGCTTATCGCTGGGATTTTTGTTATATTTGTATTCGGAAAAAACAGAAAAAACAAAATATGGATTTTTACAACATTTTGCTTAATGCCCACAAAGGATTTGGGTACTTAGAATTGCTTTTGGTAGCATTATTTGTTATTGCACTTTTAGCGACTATGTTCGGGTTCAGTGGAAAAGTGAACAAGTTTTTAAAGAAAACAACACTTTTCACCATGATTTTCTTCCACGTTCAGTTTTTATTGGGAATCATTATGTTGGTTACTAATTTTACAAAAGGACTTAATATGGGGGAAGTAATGAAAAATGCGGCTTTAAGATTCCAGTATGTAGAACATCCATTTTCAATGTTAATCGCTGCTGTTTTAATGACGATCGTCAATAAAAAAGTAAAATCTAACGATACAATTTCTTTAGGAGTTGTCATCATGGGATTGATCGCGGTGGGCTTATTTGCATTCGCGTTCCCTTGGACAAGAGTCTTCGGGGCATAAATATATTAACTTAAATAATTATTAATTAAATCAATGAAAGTAGCTGTAGTAGGTTCAACAGGAATGGTTGGACAAGTTATGCTTAAAGTTCTCGAGGAGAGAAACTTCCCTATCACCGAACTAATTCCGGTAGCATCCGAAAAATCTGTAGGTAAGAAGGTGAAGTATAAACAGGAAGAATTTACGATTGTAAGCATGAAAGACGCTATAGCTGCCAAACCGGAGATTGCAATTTTCTCTGCTGGTGGTGATACTTCTCTTGAATTCGCACCGCTTTTCGCAGAAGCAGGAACAACCGTTATCGACAATTCTTCTGCTTGGAGAATGGATCCTGATAAAAAATTAGTCGTTCCTGAAATCAATGCCAATGTATTGACTAAAGAAGATAAAATTATTGCAAACCCAAATTGTTCTACTATTCAATTAGTAATGGTTCTAGGACCTTTGAACAAAAAATATGATTTAAAAAGAGTAATTGTTTCGACTTACCAATCTGTAACAGGAACAGGTAAAGCTGCCGTTGATCAATTAAACGGAGAAATCAACGGAGACGATTCTATTGCAAAAGTATATCCTTACCAGATTTTCAAAAATGCACTTCCGCATTGTGATGTATTTTCGGATGACGATTACACTAAAGAAGAGATTAAATTAATGAAAGAACCTAAGAAAATTTTAGGGGACGACACCTTTAATTTAACAGCAACAGCCGTAAGAGTTCCCGTACAAGGAGGACACTCTGAAAGTGTAAACATCGAGTTTGAAAACGAATTCGATCTTGATGAAGTAAGAAAAATCTTATCCGAAACTCCAGGAGTTGTGGTAATGGATAACGTAAAGAACAACGAATATCCGATGCCTCTGTATTCAGAAGGAAAAGACGACGTTTTCGTCGGGAGGATAAGACGGGATCTATCACAGCCTAAGACACTGAATCTCTGGATTGTGGCAGACAACCTGCGAAAAGGAGCTGCTACCAACGCAGTACAAATCGCAGAATACCTTGTAGCAAACAACTTAGTATAAACTAACAAACATAAAAAGAGTCTCAAAATTGAGATTCTTTTTTTTATCAAACCTATGAACGTTCAGAAAACTACAAATAAAGATAAAATAGGCTTTCAAAAACTCATCGCCGTTTTTGGGATTATTCTTTTCATTGGAAAAATCATTGCGTGGAAACTTACGAGTTCCGATGCCGTATTTTCTGATGCCATGGAAAGTATTGTAAATGTCATCAGCGCTTTTATGGGACTCTATTCTTTATATTTAGCCGCAAAACCTAAAGATGAAGACCATCCTTACGGACACGGAAAAGTAGAATTTGTAACCTCCGGAATTGAGGGTGCTTTGATTGCCATTGCAGGAGTTATGATTATCTATGAAGGAGTCAACAGTTTAATTGTAGGAAAGGTTTTAAATAAACTTGATTGGGGAATTTTCATCATTGCCGCAACAGCAGTTATCAATTATTTATTAGGGTATATCTCTATAAAAAAAGGAGAGCATGAAAATTCTTTAGTTCTCATCTCTTCAGGAAAACATTTACAATCTGATACCATTACGACTCTTGGAGTTGTAGTCAGCTTAATCGTTGTTTATTTTACTAAACTTTACTGGTTAGATTCGGTCGTAGCTTTGATTTTTGGAGCTTATATCATTTTTGTCGGCTACAAAATTGTCCGTAAATCTTTAAGCGGAATTATGGATGAACAAGATCCCGACTTACTGAATCAGATCATAAAAGTACTGGAAGAAAACAGAAGAACAGAATGGATTGATGTTCACAATATGAAAATCCAGCAATTTGGGTCTTCACTTCATATAGATGCTCACATTACACTCCCTTGGTATTACAGCCTTCGTGAAGCGCATAGCGAAATGGAAAAGGTTATTATTCTTTTAGCCCAAAATACCAAACGAAGCGTTGAATTCAATTTTCATATGGATGATTGCAAGCCAATCTCCTGCCCTGTTTGTCAAATCAAAGACTGCCCTGCCCGTGAAAAAGATTTTATAAAAAGAGTACAATGGACTCCTGAAAATGTGACCAGTATCGAAAAACACACCGCTGAATAATCAGTTTTTCAACAACATCTGCTTTCTGTAATAAAACAACGGGACAATTAACAGTAAAGCCAAAGGTTGGATGACAAACCTTCTCATATAAAAAGAAAAAAGGTATCCTATTTCAAACTGAGAATAAATACAATACAGATAAATAGGAAAAGTGATGGCAAAAATCATGGCAATCAAAATCGCTCCCTGAACTGTCCATTCTTTATTTTTAAATAAACACTGAATAATTAAACAGGAAAATAAAAGATTTAAAACAAATCTAAAAAGGTGTCCGAAAATTAATTTTAACCATTCGAAAGAAGGAAAACTTATATTTTTATTAGCCTCATGAAAATAAGTAAGAAAAGGATCATAGAATAATTTATCTTCAAGCATTCTCACACTTATAAGACCGAAAATCCCGACTATTACCAAAAACCAACTAAGAATTTTCATTTTTTAATGCAAAACATTTAATCCAAACCAACCAAAGGAGAACCACTGACCCATAAATAACTGCAGGAAATGCATAATCATGAACCATTTTCCCATAAGTTGGATAATCTGACACAACAATATTCAATCCCACAATTCTCAAAACATTCATGATATACAATATTAGCAGTCCTGCAATGGCGAAGATGAAAGTTTTAATTCCTTTATAGAAGGCAAAAATAAAAGAAACAAACAAGATCATCACCGAAATGGCATTGCAGCCTTCCACCATTCTTGTCACGTAGTTTCCTTTTACATGAAACCAAACCTGCTCTCCTTTTATATCATCATACAGCATTGTCGGAAAATTCCATCTGTTCTGAACAAGCCTTACCTGCTCTGCAACCATTCGCGAAAAAGGATCAAGTCCTGTTTCTTTAAAACTGTTCAGATAGAACTGATAAGCAAACAGCAACACCAGATAAATGATGATGAAACGCAGTAAAATGCTTAAAACCGGTTTGAAATCCTTTAGCATATTGCAAAGATAAAAATTAGACTGTAAATTAGTATATTTGTTTCATATTATGATTTCTGAAAACGCAAAACGATTTTTTGAAAATTATCTAGGTAAAAAATCTTCTGAGTTCGTCACCTTGGCTCAAAGCGGTTCTGCGAGGGTGAATTTTTTGGCTCAATCCGACAACCGAAAATACATCATTACTTACAATGAAAACATTCAGGAGAATGAAAGTTTTTTTTATTACTCTCAGGTATTTTCAACACTAGATCTGAATACTCCCCGTATTTTTATAATTTCTGATGACAGAAAGATGTATGTTCAGGAATTTTTAGGAGAAAAAACACTTTCTGACGTCATTACCCAAGAAAGCTTATCTGAACATGTAAAAGCTTTGGTACAACAGACTTTAGAAAAACTTTTTCAGCTTCAGACGCTGACTCAGAACAAAATAGATTACAGCAAAACGTTTGAATACGAAGAATACAACGAATTACCGGTAACTCATGATTTGTATTATTTCAAAAATTTTGTTGCCGATGTTCTTGAGCTGGAATATCATAAATCTACCCTTCTAAAAGAATTTAAGAAAATCGTGGAGCTTATCGAAGGACTTGAACCCAAAGGAATAATGATACGGGATTTTCAGGCAAGAAACATCATGGTGAATGAAAACAATGAAGTTTCCTTTATCGATTACCAATCAGCGATGAAAGGTTCTTTGATGTATGATGTGATTTCTTTTCTATTTCAGGCAAAAGCAAATTTCCCTGAAAATTTCAAAAATGAGATGCTTGCTTTTTATATTCAACAATTTGAAAATAAAGACATTCAGATTCAACTAAAAAAATCGGTTAAACCTATTCAACTAATGAGATTCTTGCAGGTTTTGGGAGCTTATGGTTTCAGAGGACTGATTCAGAAGAAACAACATTTCATTGCAAGCATTGAAAAAGGCATTGAAAACATCACTGAATTTGCACAGACTTGGGAAAACATGAAAGAGTATCCGGAACTTGAAAAAGTGATAGAACAACTAAATTTGGAAAAAACTAAGTTGAAAATTGAGGAAATATTGAATAAATAAAATCTTCGGTAAACTCAGGCTAACTTTTTGTAATAAGTAGTTAGTATTAGATTTGTCATCCTGTGCATAAACTGAAAGTTTACGAACAAAAGTTCAAGAAGGGTCTCTAAAAAGCCAAGCTGAGATTCCTACGGAATGACAAAAAACGAAATAAATTAATAATAAATATCTGGAACTTTATTGTTCAAAATTTAAATAAATAAAGAAAATGTTACACATAGACATTCACAGTTTTTCATACAAAAAAGGAGGAATTCCTAAAGATGATTCCGGAAACGGAGGTGGTTTTACCTTCGATTGCCGTGGAATTTTAAACCCAGGAAGAATTGAAGAGTATAAAATCCAGACCGGAAACGATATTGGTGTTCAGGAATATCTGGAAACACAAACTGAAATGCCTAAGTTTTTAGAATTAATCAAAGCTTTGGTTTCCATTAATATTGATAATTATATAGAGCGCGGTTTTGAAAACCTACAGATCAATTTCGGATGTACGGGAGGACAGCACAGATCCGTTTATTCCGCAATAAAAATTGCTCATTTTATTGAAAAAAAATATGGTGAAAAAGTTGAAATCAGCCTTCACCACGATGAACAGCACCAACTTAATTATAAGTAATGAGTAATGTGCAATAAGTAATCTTTTTAACTTCGTTAATTATATAATTTATAAAGCACTAATAATTACTCATTATCAATTACTCATTACCCATAAAATATGAAAGCTCTCATTTTCGCAGCAGGAAAAGGAACCCGATTAAAGCCATTTACAGACCATCATCCAAAAGCATTGGCAAAAGTGAATGATATTCCTCTTTTGGAAAGAAATATCAGATATCTTAAAAGTTTCGGAATACAAGATTTTGTCATCAACGTTCATCATTTCGGAAGCCAAATTGTTGACTTTCTGAAAAACAACAATAATTTCGGCTGCAAAATTGAAATCTCAGACGAATCCCAAGAGCTACTGGAAACCGGAGGTGGTTTAATTTTTGCACGAAAGTTTTTAGATCATGGAGAAGATTTCTTAATCATGAATGCGGATATTTTAACCAATATAGACATCAATGCATTGGTGAGTTATCATAAAAAGATAAAAGATTTTGCTACTTTAGCAGTTTCAGATCGAGAAAGCTCCCGAAAATTGCTTTTTAACGATGAAATGGTATTAAGAGGATGGCTGAATGTGCAAACAGGAGAACAAAGACTCGCTGAATTTAATAAAGGGTTTAAAGCACTTGCTTTTAGTGGTGTTCATTGTATAAACCCAAGCATTTTTAATAAAATAAAACGAACCGGCAAATTTTCTGTAATGGAAGAATATTTGGATCTTATGCATACTGAGCATATACATGGCTTTGTGCATGACAGTATTTTGATAGATGTAGGAAGACCCGAATCCGTAATAGAAGCCGAGAAACATTTTAAATAATTGCCATGGAAATGAATGAAAGAGACGAAAGTCTGGTAAATCCGGAATTTGATATTAACGAAACGAAGCTACACAATAGTTTAAAACAAAAAAACTGGGACGAAACCATTACTAAAGATAGCTGGATGGTTTTTAAAGTGATGGCAGAATTTGTAGACGGCTATGAAAAGCTTGCTAAAATAGGTCCTTGTGTATCTATATTTGGCTCTGCAAGGTTACAACCTGAAAGCAAATATTATCAGATGGCAGTAGATATTGCCGAAAAAATCACAAAAATAGGTTTTGGAATTATCACAGGAGGCGGACCGGGAATTATGGAAGCAGGTAATAAAGGTGCTTTTAATTCTAAGGGAATATCTATCGGACTCAATATTGATCTTCCTTTTGAACAGCATTTCAATCCTTATATCAATAAGTCTTACTCGATGAATTTTGATTACTTTTTTGTACGAAAAGTAATGTTTGTAAAGTATTCTCAAGGATTTATAGTTATGCCGGGAGGTTTTGGAACTTTAGACGAGCTTACGGAAGCTTTAACTTTAATTCAAACAAAAAAGATAGGCAGGTTCCCAATTGTATTGGTAGGATCTGAATTTTGGGGTGGATTATTAGATTGGTTCCGGGCAACTCTTTTAAAAGACGGAATGATTTCTGATGGTGATCTCGATCTTTACAGAGTCGTAGATACTGCTGATGATGCAGTAGCACATATAAAAGCCTTCTACGATAAATATTCTGTAAGCGTGAATTTTTAATTGGCATATTATTTGTGACTTATACAAAAAAAGGATGATTGTAAATCTATTAATTAAGATGAAAAAACTTTTATATATATCAGGAATTTTAACATTTTTTATGTTAATGAGTTTTATGTATGTAGACTTTTTCTCTTCAATGACGAAAGTGGATTATATTGATGGAAGTAAGACCTTGAAGTTTACCACAAAAATGAATACGAATCATATTTCAGATGCCATTAAAATAAATCCTAACACAGCAGGATTTGAGGCAGAAGTAAAAAAATATGTGAACAATAATTTTGATGTGTACGTCAATGGTTCTCCTAAAACAATAACTTTTACAGGAAGTCAGGTAAGCGGAGAAACTGTATGGGTATATTTTGAAACCGGCGGGGTTTCGGATATCAGTGCCTTAAAAATAAAGAATACGATACTTTTAAGCGCTTTTCCAAAGCAAATAAACCTAGTGACTATTGCTTATAAAGGAAAACAAAAAAACATGAATTTCCAAAGAGGAAAAGAAGTGAATGAAGTATCTTTTTAAAAAAATTTAATTGAATAAAAAAACCACTGTAATTGCAGTGGTTTTTTGTTTTTATCTAGTATAGGCTTACCATTATCTTGTTTATAGAATCCATATTAATCTTTATATTTTTGCACATAATAAAAGCGGCGAACCTTTGGTTCGCCGCTTAAGTATATAAAAGTCAATTTTTATTGAGCTTTAATCTTGAAATCATCTACTTCCCAAGTTGCTGCTGCAGAAGCCGTAGAAGTGTATTTAAAAGCAATTCTTACATTTTTACCTAAGAAAGCATTTAAACTTACATTTCCGGAACCTACCCAATCTCCAAACGCTGCTGAATTCGTATCTAAAGTCGGTGATAGCTGAGTCCAAGTCGTTGTAGAAGGTGTTCCTGTATAATTGTCTGTTGCATATACCTGTAAAGCACTTCCTGAGTATCTTACGTCAGTCGTAAAGTTTAAAATAGCTTGTGTTTTTCCTACCAAACTTACTTCTTTTGAAACCAACCAATCTTCATTTACATTATTTAAAACACCATTTACCACAGCGTAATAATTTGATCCATTTCCTTGATTAGAAGTTCCCCAAACTTGAGCTCCCGCAACATTTACTGCTGTCCAGTTTACAAATCCGCTTGAAAAGTCATCGCTGAAAATTACAGGTATCGGAGTATAAACGCTTCCGTCACATCTTGGAGTATTATCAAAGTCAATATTAGCAAGTTTTGTGATCCATAACTGATAAGTTCCGTTAAATACACTTAAAATAGCATAAGCATCTCCTTTTCCTCCTTCCAACTCAACAGTTGCAGGTTTTTTATCTCCAAATACAGCCAAGCCACTTGTTCTTAAAAGAATTGTCTTTCCTGAACAATCTTCTAATGTTCTGTTGGTTGTAGCAGTTCCATCCGTTAGTGTTTTACCTAAGTCTGAATTAATGAACTGAACATCTTTGATTTTGATCCATCTTCCAACATCTGCGGTTGTAAGCTGAGAAATCGTTCTTTCAGTCGGTACTACAGCTCTTGACGGCAGATTGCTGTCGAAGAAATATTTGTACATATTAGCTTCTTCAATCTGTCCGAACTGAGTATTATTATTAAATAAATCTCCAAGTTGGATTTCTCCGTTTACGCTTCTTACATACAGGTTTTTAAGCTTAATGTTTACATCTTTTCCTAATTTGAAACGGCTTTCAAGGTATAAGTCTGTTTTGTTAATATTAACTCTGATTCCTCCTGTAGCATCTTCTACATAAATATACTTGTAAAGATTTCCTGTTTCATCGTTTGCCACTACCTGAGCTTTAAGATAAAAGTCTCCTGTAATCTGAACCCAGTTTGTTGTACCTGCTGCGAATTGTTTTACATCTGCAACAGTTTTAGCAGTAAGAGTAGCAGGGTTAAATCCACATGGATTAGCTGCAATACCATCTAAACGAGGGAAATGCTCATCTACACCGTCTCCATTTTTATCTCCTTCCATATCCAAATCTGTAGTTCTGTTGATATACATTTGGTAAGTAGAGTTATACTTGCTGAAAATCCCTACAAATTTTCCTTTTCCTGCAGGAACAAGTTGATTTGCAAACGATGCATAACCACTGTTTCTTACCACTGCTGTTCTCAGATATTTTTTGTTCGTAGCATCCCATCCTTCACCAATTGTTTTATCTACAGTAGTTCCGGTTGGCGCATATGTTGAACACAATGCTCTTGAATCAAATTCCACATCGTTAATTTGTACTAAACATCCAATAAGGTTAGTGCTTGCAGCAAATTGAGAGAGCGTTAACACTTTAGGTGTAATGTTTTCTCTAACGTTACAATCTCTGAAAACATGTTTACTCACTTCTTTTTCCGGGATTCTGGTTCCGGCAGGAGTAATCATTCCTAATTGTATCACTCCTCCATACGTCGTAAGTGCAAGACCTTCCAAGTCAATATACACTTTAGAACCTTGTGGAAATTTGGTATATGTACTTACCGCATCAACACTTACCGTTAAACCTTCTGTAGGGTTTGTAGGTGAATCCTGGATGTAGATTGTTTTATAGATATTTCCTGTTTCATCAGATGAAGACACATATCCTTCGATATAGGCTTTATCTACAATCGCTGCGTTTTGAGCTTTAGTTTTCAAAGTCGTTAAAGTCCACTTCGTCAACCCCTTTCCTGCTCCTGTAGTATAATAATCAGCTGTTCTACACTGAAAATCATCCAGAGTTGGCTCATCATATTTATCATCATGTACACAACCTATCACAAATAGTGAAGCAACAACAATGAAAATATATTTTAAAATTGAATTATATTGTTTCATAATAGTTTTTTTAGAATCTTAGATATACGTTAGTAAAGAAAGTAATTCCTTTGTCATACCAAAGTTTTGGTCCGAAATAAGGAGTTGCTCTTTGAGCATCTTCTAAAGCATCAGTAAAGTTTACATTTCTTCCTTGTTCAAACCCTCCTGTTACATAGTTTCTGTTGTTCAGAATATTGTTTACCGAAACACTGATACCCATTCTGTATTTTCCGAAAACGAAAGATTTTCCTGCATTAGCATTCAACATAAACTGGTCGTCGAATTTCTTTTGTTTTGTAATCAGTTCAATCAATTCTGGAGTAACTCCCGGGTAAGGATCGTTTGTTCCTGGATCCGTGTACATATAAGGAGTTTTATTTAATGCTGATAAATCTAAATACTGATCCATCAAATAATTAGCAGAAGCACCAATCCACCAATATTTAGGAGAATTGTATTTTAGTCCAAAAGAGAATGCTTTTTGTGGTGTCCCTGCTACTTTATAGTTTTTAATGTTGGCTTTACCCCAAGTATCTTGTGAAGTTCTAAATCCGTTAATATCATCAAAAGTAGATACCTCAGGATTATTGGTATATTTATATTCTCCTACACTCGCAACTCCGGTTGCATTGATGGTAGGCGTAATTTTCACATCGAAACCAAGCTCTGCACCAACATATCTTTTATTAACACCGCTCATTGCTTCGTTTACCAAAGTACTCAGTGAAGCTGTAGAACCTGGAACATCTACATCGGCATAATATCTTGAAATTTCTGTAGCATTATTAATAGTCGTATAATATCCTGATAATCTTAATTTTAGAATCTGTCCTCTCATGATATAGCTCAAATCGTTTGAATTAATCATTTGATTTTTAACTCCCGGCGTTACATTATCAGCCATTCTTGGGTTGATGAAAATTTCGTTTAGAGTTGGTGCTAAACTGAAAAATGCTCCATTATATACAATAAAGTTTTTACCATTGATTTTATAAGTAATCTTACCTTTAATACCTGCATCTAAAGCATCATAAACAGCACTTTTTCCTTTAGAATTATCTTTAAATCTTACCAAACCACTTCTGTAGTGTCCATCTCTATATGCTTCAGAATATGAAGAGAAAATAGAGGCTACAAAGTTCCATTTGTTGAAATCAACTTCAGAGGAAACATTTAAAGCATATTGATTTCTAGTCAGCTCATATGAATATTGAGTTCTGTCTCCTACTCTTACTTCATAATTTGCATCATCCGCATTGTATTTTGCATCATTATTGAAAGCATTCAAATTGTATGCATAATTAGCACCTAATAAATCTTTGATTCTTCTAAAATTATCAGATTTTAAATTCTGATAATTGAAATTAATGTTCAATTTCCAGTTGTCTTTCAATCTTGTATCAAAGTGAGAAGCAAAGTTGAAAGTTTTATCTTTATTTACATCTTCTACTACAGTATAAACAGCTCCTCGTTTAGTAGCATCCATATTCTGAAGATTAAGACGGTTTGCATTGTATAAGCTATTCCAATCTATTTGAGACTGTGCTCTAAACTCATCTGCAGTATAACCACCATAGCTTGGCAAGTTTCTGTAGTAAGTAGGATTAGGATCTTCTGCATGGAACCAGTCTAATCTGCTTCTTGCATCACTTCCGATCTGATAGGAAACAGTATTCGTTAAATTGGAGTTTTTTCCGATTTTTAAATAATCAGTCAACATAAACATAGGTTCAAAAACCTTTCTGATTCTTGAATTTCTTTTTTCTCCATCTTGCCATCCCCAATATGAGTTGTAATTTTTACCCATAATATCGTAAACCTCCTGAGTGTTTGGAGAATTGGAAGCTCTATAAGTAGGAGAACCAAAACCTGTAAAGTTAATCGAGTGTCTATCGCTGAATTGCTTCTCAATAGATCCGAAATAAGCATAAGCATCCTGGTAAACACCATCTATAATGGCTCTGTCTCCCCATCTTCTGCTTCCTGAAAACGTAAACGCCCATCCTTTTTTAGACAAACCTGTAGAATACGTTGCCATTGCTCTGTGCAGATAACTTCTGTTTGTAAATGAATACGCTAATGAAGTCTGCTTTCTATAGCTGGAAGCTCTTGTGTTATAATAAACAACACCTCCCAAATTACCAAAAGTATATTCTGAAGGTGTAATATTATCTACATTTTCAAAAGGATATCTTGTAACATCATTCAAACCGCCCCAATTGCTGAAGTCAATTCTTCCGTCGTCATTTTTAGACATTGAAACCCCGTTGAAAACCACATCCTCAAATCTATTATCTACCCCTCTTGGTCTGAACCAGTATGCTCCTAATTCAAAAGCCGAAACATTTTGGAATGCATCTCTTCCTGAACTTAAAAGTCCTACTGTAGGCTGCATTGCAGAACCTCCATCTTCAGTATCATTTGCAGAATCATCAATCACAACAACACCTGCATCCGATCCTACACTGTTACCAAGCGTAATTACACCCAGGTTTTTTCTTTTCTCATCAGCAGTTACATCGAACTCTAAAATTTTAGATTCAAAGTTGGGTTTTGTAACTGTAATAAGATAATGACCCGGTTTTAGATCTACAAACTGGAAGTAGCCAATTTTATCTGCAGTGACATCATTTACAGATTGTGCAAGATCTACTTCTGCTCTCTCCACAGGTTTACCTTCCTGATCCTTAACATATGCAAAAACAGTGGTTTGCGCAAAGTAATAAGATGCAGGCATTAACGTAAACAAAGAGATTAGGGATAGTTTTTTAATCATATATAAACTTTTTTAACTCCTTCTTTAATTAAGGGGCAACAAATTTAGAACTATTTTCATCAACTCAAACATTTTTAATAATTTATTCTATTAATTTTTCTTAACCTACGATTATTATCCTAAAAATATCACCTTTTCATAATTAAATACAAAAAAACAGGTATTAATTTTTTTTAATCTTTATTCTTACATAAAATTAGTAATTTTACCCTCTCATTTTTTTGAAAATACTAAGAATATGAAAAAATATTTAATCGTTACTGCCGTTTTTTGTTTCGGATTTACGTTTTCTCAGCAAAAACAGGTAAAAAGAGCCGCTGTTGGATTTTTAAATGTTGAAAACCTTTGGGACACGATTCCTTCTGCTGATTATATCAACGGAACGCTGGCTATTTCAAACCCTGCATTCCATAGAAGTGTTCCATTAGATTCTTTAAAATCATTAGAAACTACCGAAGACTATAAAGGAGAATGGAGTGATGATCTTTTGATTGGCAAAAAGGTAATTCGCAAGCAAATTTTAGCAGATGATTTTACAGCCAACAGTCCTAAAAGATGGGGAACAAAGTTTTACAATCAAAAATTGGCTAACGAAGCAAAAGTAATTTCTGAATTAGGAAGACAATATACAAACGACAATCCTGCTATCTGTGGACTTATTGAAGTAGAGAACAGACAGGTAATTGAAGATTTAATAAAACAACCTGCTTTAGCGAAAAGTAATTATGGGATTGTACATTACAATTCTTATGATTCCAGAGGGATTGATGTCGCTATTATTTATCAAAAAGGAAGATTTTCAGTACTTAATTCTTACAAAAAAGAAATTAAAATTTTTGATGAAGACGGGAAAAGAGAATACACCAGAGACATTGTGGTTGCTATAGGATTATTAGACGGTGAAAAAGTAGGTATTTTCATGAATCACTGGCCATCAAGAAGGGGCGGTGAAGCAATTTCCCAAGCTAAAAGAAATGCTGCCGCTAGTGTTTTAAAAAGTGAAATGGATAAAGTAACTTCTGAAAACCCGGGAATAAAATTATTCTCAATGGGAGATTATAACGATGATCCTGTAAGCCCGAGTTTAAAAAAATACCTCAATGCAGTAGGAGATCCAAGCGAACTTTCAGACAAATATCCATATTATAATTTAATGTATAAATTATATAAAGCCGGAGTAGCTTCTCTCGCTTACAGAGATGCTCCTAACTTATTTGACCAGATTATTGTTTCTAAGAATTTATATTCCACAGAAAAAATAACACCAACTTATTCTATATATAAAGCGGAAATTTACGCTCCTTCTTATTTAGTCAATAAAGAAGGACAATGGAAAGGCTACCCGTTGCGTTCTTGGGACGGCGATAGGTTTACCGGTGGATACAGTGATCACTTCCCAGCTGTATCAATCGTTCAGAAAGAATATATTAAGAAATAAAAAGAGGCTGTCTCAAAAGTGAGACAGCCTCTTTTTTTATTGTAAATTGAAAATTATTTATTAAATAATTCCTCTACTTTATCCCAATTTACCACAGAGAAAAACGCTGCTACATAGTCAGGTCTTCTGTTTTGGTAGTTTAGGTAATAAGCATGTTCCCAAACGTCAAGACCTAAAACAGGAGTTCCTTTTACATCTGCAACAGGCATTAATGGATTATCTTGGTTTGGAGTAGAAGATACAGAAACAGAACCGTCTGCATTTTTCACCAACCAAGCCCACCCTGAACCAAATCTTGTTTTAGCAGCATCAGAAAAATCAGTTTTGAATTTTTCAAGACCTCCGTAAGCTTCGATAGCAGCTTTTACATTTCCTACAGGCTCGTTGCTTCCTCCAGGAGTTAAGATTTCCCAAAATAAAGAGTGGTTAAAGTGACCTCCTCCATTGTTTCTTACTGCTGGCTTATCAGTACCTGTCTGGCAGATTTCTTCTATAGTTTTTCCTTCTAAATCAGTTCCTTTGATTGCATTATTTAAGTTGTCAATATATGCTTGGTGATGTTTAGTGTGGTGGATCTCCATCGTTCTTGCATCAATAGTTGGCTCTAACGCATCGTAAGCATATCCTAGTTGTGGTAATTCAAATGACATAATTTTATTTTTAATGTTATAACCCAAAGTTAGCTATAAATTAGCCCATATTCAAAAAATGAAGATTACTTTAATAAATCTTTAACATTGATATATTGATTTAGAATGAATTAATTTTTGACAAAATAGTATGGCGAGAAAAACATCTTTAAATTTGCAATTATGGACACCAAAATACTTTATATTTTCACAATACTTTTGATAGGTGGTTGCGGAATTTTTCAAGCGCAGTCTAAACCTTCAGATAGTATAATCTTACCTCCCCTGCATTATACCAACACTTTTTATCAATTGAAAGATGACATAGAAGATTTCCGATCAATTTCAATAGAGATAGAAATAAAAAACCAGATTCCTAAAAATTATTATTTCTACATTGCACCTTTGAATCTTGAATTTAACGGCATCCCCATTTACTCCGGATTACAGTCAAAAGGAGACGGGATTGATTCTAAAACCTCTCAGCAGGAAAACTACATTCCATTTAATGGAATCTTTTCGAGATGGAATGAAAGAAATAAAAATGCTTTAAAAACAAATGGATATTATATAAGTTCCGACACTGAAGGAGATTTCATTAGCGTAAGAAATCCTGTCGCCTGGAATAAAGGAAATTACAGAATAACCATTAAGAAGGATGGTTACATTCCTGGTCAATCTGTTTCCAATATTGATCCCGATAAAACGTATTTCGGTTGGGGAAAACATGAGCATACATGGCTAACAATGACCGTCGAAGATTTAAAGTCTCATAAAATAACAACGATAGGCTCTCTTGCATTTCCGGGAAAGAAAATTAGTCTGAATAAAAATATCGTATCATTTTTAGAACAGTACAGATATTTAATTGATTTTGCTAAAAAACCAAGATTTGGAGGGGATTCGGATTACATTTATTACAAAGATATTCCTTACATTAAAATTATTCAGAAAAACATTTTAATCAACGGAAAACCCGTCTATTTTGAAAAAGTAAAAACACTTCATAACAATACGGTGCATTCTGAACAGGAAGATGTAAAGAAAACATTCCCAATACTTTCAAGGGATAATTTTAACACAAGAAGTAACGAGCTTATTTTAGAAACCGGAATTCTGAATTCTAATAAAAAATAAAAAGCACGAACATTTCTATTCGTGCTTTTTTCTATTAACAATATTAAATTTATTTATTCATAGACATCAGGAACTCTTCATTATTCAAAGTTCCTCGGATGTTTTTATTAACAAATTCCATAGCTTCCACAGGATTCATTTCCGAAAGATATTTTCTGAAAATCCACATTCTCTGGGATGTTACTTCATCCAAAAGAAGATCATCTCTACGAGTACTGGATGCTACTAAATCGATTGCAGGATAAATTCTTCTGTTGGCAATTTTTCTATCCAATTGAAGTTCCATGTTACCGGTTCCTTTGAACTCTTCAAAGATTACTTCATCCATTTTAGAACCTGTATCAATAAGTGCCGTTGCAATAATCGTTAAAGAACCACCTCCTTCGATCTTTCTTGCTGCACCAAAGAATCTTTTCGGCTTGTGAAGAGCATTTGCATCAACACCACCGGAAAGAACTTTACCCGAAGCAGGAGTCACAGTATTATAAGCTCTTGCCAATCTGGTGATTGAGTCTAATAAAATAACAACATCGTGACCACATTCTACCATTCTTTGTGCTTTTGCAAGAACAAGATTAGCAACTTTCACGTGTTTATCTGCAGCTTCGTCAAATGTAGAGGCAATAACTTCTGCATTTACACTTCTTTCCATATCGGTAACCTCTTCCGGACGTTCATCGATCAATAAGACCATCATATACACTTCCGGGTGATTGGCCGCGATAGAATTTGCAATATCTTTCAGCAACATCGTTTTACCCGTTTTTGGCTGGGCAACAATCATTGCTCTTTGTCCTTTTCCGATAGGCGCAAATAAATCAACAATTCTTGTAGAAATCGTTGAATGATTTCCTGCCAAATTGAATTTTTCTTCAGGGAAAAGCGGCGTTAAATATTCAAAAGCAACACGATCTTTAATAAAAGCTAAATCGCGTCCATTAACTTCAGTAGGTCTTAATAAAGAAAAATATTTCTCTCCTTCTTTTGGTAATCTTACAATACCTTTTACAGTATCTCCGGTTTTTAATCCAAAGTTTCTGATTTGTGCAGTAGAAACATACACATCATCCGGAGAAGAGATATAACTAAAATCTGAAGAACGTAAAAATCCGTAGTTATCCGGCAATATTTCCAAAACACCTTCAATGCTTACCATTCCGTCAAAGCTGAATTCTTTCTTCGACTCATGATGCTCTTCATTTCTTTCAGAATGTTGCTGTTGCTGCTTGTTCTGATTTTGATGCTGATGTTGGTTATGTTGTTGGTTTTTATGTTGGTTTCCGCTGTTTTGCGGATGATTCTGACCTTTTTGAGGTCTAGCCTGATGTTGAGGAATATTAGGCTTTTCTTCTGTTGAAACAGATTCTTGAGGTTCTGTATTTTTAGGAGCTTCTGGTTTTTCCTGAGTATTTTCAGGGGTATTTGTATTTGCAGAAGGAAGTCTTTTTCTTTTTTTCTTGGCTGCAGAAGTGTTAGAAGTATCTTCAATATTGGTTTCTGCTTTTATCTCCTCTGGCTGTACCGGCTGTTCTGAAGCAGTTTTAGTTTCTTCTACCTTTTCTTCAGTCTGTGGTGTTGATTCCGCTTTAGGTTTTGGTGCGGCCTTTTTAGGAGCTGCTTTCTTCGCAGGTGCTTTAACAACTTTCTCTGCGGGGGTTTCTTCAGTATTCATACTGCTTTCTGTGGCGTTGAAATAATCTTTAGCAACTTTAGGGTTAGAAGCTTGAAAGTCAAGAATCGCAAAGATTTTATCATTCTCATTGCTGTTTCTTGCAACTTTAACGCCCAAATCTTTTAGGATTTTAGTCAAGTCCGTTACGGATTTTGACCTTAACGTTTCTATGTTAAACATATTTAATGTAAAAATGTAATTAATTGTGAGTAAGAAAAGTAAGTCCGGTGACTGTTGTTTTCAAGTACATTCGTATAATGCAAATCTACACTTATTTTTGAATTGTGCAAAATTTATGTTATTTTTGCCTAGAATTTAATATTCAATGCTACAAAGAATACAGACTATATGGAGTTTTTTAGCAGTTTTAGCTGCTGTGTTTCTGTTCGTTACAGGACAAGATGTTATCATTTTTGGTAGTTTTCCTGTACTGAATATTGCCTGTGTTGTGCTTGTTTTGATTGGATTGCTGAGTGTATTCAGCTTTAAAAACAGAAAAAGACAAATTTTGCTGAATACGATCAGCATTATTATAAACGCTTTGTTGATTGGTATATTGATGTACTGGTTACTAAAATTATCCGGAGGAATTCAGTTTCCTGAGAAGGGTATTGAGCCAATTTTTTCATTGATTGCGATTATCTGTTTGTTTATTGCAAACATGTATATCAAAAAAGATGAGAGGCTCGTAAAATCTGTAGACAGACTTCGATAACCTTACAACGATTTTTTGAGTGGAACAGCTTCTATTTAGGAGCTGTTTTTTTTATTCTTAATCTCAACAAAACTTCAGAAGTTGATAATCTATGATTTTCTAACGCAAAGATTAATTATAAAATATTTTTTCAAGGAGCAAAGATGAATCAACAAATTGATTTGAAGAAGCTAATATTTCAGCTTCGCGTAGCAAATTTATTTGCTTTTGCTATCTAAAATCAATAGTTTAAAAAAACCTTTGCGTTTAAATTAATTCTTTAATAAAACGATTTCACAAATAATTACGCCTTTTTTACTTCAAAAATTATAATAGAAACATTTGTAAAACCTGCGTGATCTGAGGAAAATAAAATTTAAATGCAACATTTTCACAAAACCTGCGACAGATTATCTATAAATCTATATAATGAAAAAACTAACTTATCTTACTTTTTCACTTTTCTCTATATTTTCTTTTGCTCAGGAAGTTTCTAAAGAAAGAATCAATACTGTTTTAGCAACATTGGCATCAGATGAAATGAAAGGCCGTGAAATCGGAACTCAGGAAAATGAGAATGCAGCCAATTATATTGCCCAACTTTTCAAAGAAAACAATCTGGAATACTGTACCGGAAATTCTTATTTGGTTCCATTTAATTACAAAGGAAAAACTGTATATAATGTTTGTGGTGTAAAAAAAGGAAAAACGGATAAATACCTTGGGTTTTCCGGGCACTTTGACCATATCGGAACCAGCAAAAAAAGCAGTGATAACATTTATAACGGAGCCGATGACGACGCAAGCGGAATTACCACATTGGTAGGAATTTCAGATTACTTCAAAAATGAAAAACCTGAATTCTCTATGGTTTTTATGGCGTTTAACGGAGAAGAAAAAGGAATGCTTGGTTCCAGAGCCATCTCTGAAGACAAAGCATTAGATAAGATTTACAACAACATGACTGCACTTTTCAACTTTGAAATGGTGGCAACAGAATCTCAGTTTGGAAAAAACGCTTTGTTCATGACAGGTGACGATTTTTCTGACCTTGATGAACTTTTCAATAAAAATGCGGTGAATGGCTTAAAGATCAATCCAGATCCTTATGCTTCAGAGCAATTATTCTACAGATCAGACAATGTAAATTTTGTAAAGAAGAAAATTATTGCCCATTCTTTTTCAACAGCCGATATGACGAAAGCTACTCATTATCATGATGAAAGTGACGATCTACATATAGTGGATTTTGATAATATGACACAAATTATCAACAACTTCGGCAAGACTTTAAAGAAAATCAATCCGAAAAATTTTAATCCAAAATATAACGACAAAGTAAAATTGAATTAGAAACGTCTTATCTTTTAATTTTACGTAATTTTGCTATCCAATTTTTTCAGTGAATGAACAAGTATAAAAAAATTTTAAAATTCGCAAGACCGCATCAGAAATACATTTATGGAAGTTTGTTTTTCAATCTTATGTATTCTGTGTTTCAAATTGCTTCTTTGGGAACAATTTTGCCGGTTTTGGGAATGCTTTTCGGAACTATTGAGGCTAAAAAATACAGCCACCCTCCTATTTACTCAGGAGAAATTTTAGACTTTTTCTCTTATGCAAAAGAGTATGCCAACTATTATGTTCAGAGTTTGGTTACAGACTATGGAGCGCTTAAAGTATTGGCTTGGCTGTGTATCATCACTGCTTTTATGTTTTTACTGAGAAACCTTTTCAGATATTTGGGATCATTTTTATTGATTAATTATCGTGTAGGAGTTACCAAAGACCTTCGTGGAGCAATGTACAGAAAGATCCTTTCTTTACCGGTTTCTTTTTTTACAGAAAGCAGAAAGGGAGATTTGATGTCCCGTATGTCAAATGACGTAGGTGAAGTAGAAGGAAATATTTTGGGAAGTTTGGTTGAATTGATCAATGCTCCTTTTATGTTGATCAGTACATTGGTAACGCTGTTCTTCCTGAGCACAGAAATGACTCTTTTTTCACTGTTGGTATTGCCTGTAATGGGAACTATGATTGCATTGATAGGAAAAAGCCTAAAGAAAGATTCTCATGAGGCTCAAAACGAAATGGGAACCATTTTTTCTATTGTAGATGAAACATTGAAGTCTACAAAAGTGATTAAGATTTTCAGCGCAGAAAAAATAATGGATAACCGATTCATGCAGTCTATGCAAAGATGGATCAACAGTTCAATAAGATTAGGAAGAAAAAAAGAACTAGCATCGCCAATGAGCGAATTTCTAGGTTCGGTTACGTTCTTAATTATCGCTTGGTATGGTGGAAAACAAATCATTGTAGAACAAAGTATTTCTCCTGCAGATTTCCTTGTTTTCCTAGGAATTTTCTTCCAGATCCTGCCGCCAGTTAAAAGTTTATCTCAGTCTATTTCCAATGTTCAGAAAGGAGAAGCTTCTCTTGAAAGAGTATTAGAAATCCTTGATGCGGATGTAAAAATTGACGAGGTAGCAGATCCTGTTTCAATTTCTACATTAAACAGTGCCATTGAGTTTAATAATATTGGTTTTTACTACGATAAAGACCATACAATTCTTAAAAATTTCTCACTAAGCATTCCAAAAGGAAAGACAGTTGCACTTGTCGGACAAAGTGGTAGTGGAAAAACAACCATTGCGAACCTTTTAGCCAGATTTTATGATGTTTCTGAAGGAGAAATCTTAATCGACGGAACCAATATCAAACATTTAAAATTAAAAGAATACCGTAAGTTATTAGGAATGGTAACACAGGAATCCGTTTTGTTCAATGATTCTGTTTATAACAATATCTTGATGGGGAAACCCGATGCAACAAGAGAAGAAGTGATTGCAGCCGCAAAAATCGCTAATGCAGACTCGTTCATCACTAATCTTCCTGATGGATATGATTCCAATATCGGAGATGATGGAGGGAAACTTTCTGGAGGTCAAAAACAAAGGGTTTCTATTGCAAGAGCGGTATTGAAAAACCCGCCGATTATGATTTTGGATGAGGCAACTTCTGCATTGGATACAGAGTCTGAAAGATTTGTTCAGGATGCCTTAGAAAAAATGATGGAAAACAGAACCTCTTTGGTAATTGCTCACCGTCTTTCAACGATTCAGAAAGCAGACTGGATTGTTGTTATGGAAAAAGGCGACATTATGGAACAGGGAACTCACCACGACCTTATTGCCAAAAGAGGAGTTTATCACAAACTGGTTGAGCTTCAAAACTTTGATTAAAATGCAAAGACTTGAAGCCCGAAGAGGGAAGCTGGGAGTTTGTTAATATCATATTAATCTTCCTGCTTCAAGCATCCATCTTCCAACCAAGTAAAACAAGATTTAAAATGAATCCTATACAAGAGTACTTCTACAGAATCGATGAGCCTGAAAGAAGTACTCTTCTTTTTTTGCGCAAAAAAATTCTGGAGTCTGATCCTGAACATATCACTGAAACATTAAGTTTCGGATTGCCTTTTTTCAAATTCAAAAAGAAAATGCTGTGCTATTTTTACTTTAGCAAAAAGCATCAAAAACATTATATAAGTTTCTACCACGGAGACAGACTAGATCATCCATTGCTTTTACAGGAAGGCAGAAAGAAGTTTAAAATCCTTTTAATTGACATGGAAGAGGATTTACCTGTCGATTTTATTTTAAAGCTGATTAACGAGGTTAAATGCTATATAAAATAAAAGACCGCTCCTTTCGAAACAGTCTTTTAAAAATATTTTGAGATTAATCTTAATCTTTCAATTTTGCGATGACATCCAAACCTCCTTTGGTAATATCACCAATCTTACAGATGATTTCAGTATCCAAAGGCAAGAAAACATCCATTCTTGAACCGAACTTGATAAATCCGAACTCGTGTCCCGCTTTTGCAGCATCGCCTTCATTACAATAGAAAACAATTCGTCTAGCAACATATCCGGCAATCTGTCTGAAAACCACTTTATGGTTGGTTAAAGTTTCTACAGCAACTGTTGTTCTTTCATTCTCAGTAGAAGATTTCTCGTGCCAAGCCACCAAATATTTTCCAGGATGGTATTTTTTGTAAATCACATTTCCTGATACCGGATATCTACAAATATGAACGTTTAAAGGCGACATAAAGATAGAAACCTGAATGGCTTTACCTTTAATAAATTCATCCTCATCCACTTCTTTGATCATCACAACCTTTCCGTCAACCGGTGCTATCACATTTTCTCTGTGATCTAAAATGTTACGATCCGGAACTCGGAAAAACCAAAATACCAAACTATATATTACCAACAAAGGTAGAATAATGAGTAACGACCAAATTTTAAGGAAGTAAATAGCTAATACGCCTAAGATGACGAACAATATGGTAGCTACTGTAATTGTTCCTTTCGACTCTTTGTGTAATTTCATGAGATTTTAAATAAATTTTGCTAAAATAAAGTACAAATATACGACAGGAACGCAGATTAAAAAACTATCCAGTCGATCTAATACTCCACCATGTCCCGGAATGATGTTTCCACTGTCTTTTACTCCGAAATTTCTTTTCAGCTGACTTTCCACCAAATCTCCCAAAGGAGCAAATGCAGCCACCAAAAAACCAACAACCATCCAGTTTCCTCTAAGGTCTGAATGATGATGTTCTATAAAATAAGACAGCACCAACGTTAACACGACCCCACCAAAATATCCTTCCCAGGTTTTTTTAGGAGAGATTTTAGGAGCCATTTTATGTTTTCCGAAAAATTTACCCGTTAAGTAGGCAAAAGTATCACTGCTCCATATTAAAATAAACAGGAATAATACTTCTAAGGAAAACGTATCGTCGTAAGAGGTAAATTTCGGAAGTCCCAACGCAAAGGAGAACGGAAGAGCAACATAAATCACCGTAAAAATCAGTTTTCCGCTGTCATAGTATAATTCGCTGGAATATTTAAACAACGTAACCACTGCTATTAGAATTAAGACAATTGCCAATATTTCGCTCAGTCTGAAATCAAAAAAGAAACCGTAATTAAAGTATCGTTTAGAAAACAGATAAAATATAAAAGCAATAAGCGGCAGCACCACCCATTTTTCATATCCATCACCAAACTGTACAATTTTCACACATTCCCAAGTGCCTACAAGCATTAAAAATGTAATCAGTCCGTAATAAAGATATTGTTGTTTAACCAAATCCGGAGAAATAGAATTAATTAGTTGTGCACCTAACGGAGTAACACATAAAACAATAATTGCAACATATACAATTCCGGAAAGGGTTCGTTGAATAAGGTTTTTGTCCAAAATTTAAAATTTAGAAAGTTGATGCTTAATCTTCAAGCAGCAATAAAAACAACTTCGTATTTGAATTAGAAACAGTATCTAATTTTGACTGGTTTCCACTGATTGAAGTAAGATTTTTGATATTTCCATTCCTCTTTATTTTTCCCATCGCATCATTAAGATTATTCACAATCTGTGAAACGTTGGCGATGATAATAATTTTGCTTGGCAGCCTCGAAGAATGGTAGTGAAGAATATTATTATGAGACAGCATTATTCTGCCATCATAAGCAATAAGATATTCGCAGGTAATAAAAGCAGAATCGTTGCTATGTTCCAACTCTGAGGTATAAGGAACTCTCACAACATTTAAAAAGTTCTGGAGTTCTTTGTCCCAACAGAACACGTTATTAACTCCTTCTATTTTAACAATTTGATTTAAAGTCTGTAACGCTTCTCCTTCATCTGCACAGTAATTAAAGAACCCTCCCGAATGCGTAAACAATTGGGCAAACTTATAATCAAGATCCGCATTTTTCAACGAATCCCCAAGCTTCTCCAGGCTCTGTGTATCCTCTTCTTCAGGCTGGTTGGTAAGTTTGCTTACAATCTTCTTGAATAAATTCAACTTAATCTATTTTTAGTCAACTTTATACAAAAATAGAAAATAAATCAGAATAGATTCCAAAAATATAGGTATAAATATGAAAAAACCTGACAATTTTAGAATTGTCAGGTTGTAGAATTATTTATTTCTAAAGATTTTATAGTTGAGAAGAACTTTCAGGAGCCTGAATTTCGCTTTCCTCTTCTTTGTCTTTAATTGTTATTTCTTCCGCATTGTCCTTCCCGTCAGGAATGGTATTCGTTACAGGTTTTTCCGTTAATTCCGGATCCCAAGCTCTTTTTCCGAATACTTCTTCCAAATCTTCACGGAAGATGACTTCTTTTTCTAATAGTTTGTTTGCCAAAGCATCCAATTTATCCTTGTTCTCAGTCAAAATTCTAATCGCTCTGTCGTATTGATCTTCAATGATTGCTTTGATTTCAATATCGATTTTTTTAGCGGTTTCTTCAGAATAAGGCTTCCCGAAAGAATATTCCGACTGACCTGAACTGTCATAGTAAGAAATATTACCAATATTTGGGCTCAAACCGTAGATCGTAACCATTGCCTGAGCTCTTTTCGTTACACTTTCCAAATCAGAGAGCGCACCGGTAGAAATATTGTCAAAAATCACCTGTTCTGCAGCTCTACCTCCTAATGTTGCACACATTTCGTCCAACATTTGTTCAGTCGTTGTCAACTGTCTTTCTTCCGGCAAATACCAAGCTGCTCCTAAAGAACGTCCTCTCGGAACAATTGTTACTTTCAATAGTGGAGAAGCATGCTCTACCAACCAAGAAATTGTAGCGTGCCCCGCTTCATGATAAGCCACTCTTCTCTTTTCAGAAGGTTTGATGGCTTTATTTTTCTTTTCAAGACCACCAATGATTCTGTCTACTGCATCAAGGAAATCCTGTTTCGTTACCGAAGTATGATTGTTTCTTGCTGCGATTAACGCTGCTTCATTACAAACATTTGCAATATCAGCACCACTGAATCCGGGAGTTTGTTTTGCCAAAAACTCTCTGTCGACATTATCATCAAGTTTGATTTTCTTTAAGTGAACATCAAAAATTTGTCTTCTTTCATGCAATTCCGGAAGGTCCACATAGATTGAACGGTCAAAACGTCCGGCTCTCATCAAAGCTTTATCCAGGATATCCGCTCTGTTGGTTGCTGCCATTACAATTACGTTCGTATCTGTTCCGAAACCATCCATTTCAGTTAACAACTGGTTCAATGTATTTTCTCTTTCGTCGTTTCCGCCAGAGAAATTGTTTTTTCCTCTTGCACGTCCGATTGCATCAATCTCATCAATAAAGATAATGGCAGGAGATTTAGCTTTAGCCTGAGCAAAAAGGTCTCTTACTCTTGAAGCTCCTACTCCAACGAACATTTCTACGAAATCTGAACCTGAAAGTGAGAAGAAAGGAACTTTAGCTTCACCCGCCACCGCTTTCGCCAATAACGTTTTACCTGTTCCCGGAGGTCCTACCAAAAGAACACCTTTAGGAATCTTACCTCCAAGTTTTGTATACTTTTCTGAGTTTTTCAAGAAATCTACCACTTCCTGAACCTCTTCTTTAGCTCCTTCCAAACCAGCAACATCTTTGAATGTTACCTGAATTCTTTCTTTTTCGTCAAAAAGCTTAGCTTTAGATTTCCCGATAGAGAAAATTTGTCCGCCAGGTCCGCCTCCGCTTCCCATTTTTCTGAAAAGAAAGAAATAAAATATTCCTAAAATAGTAATCCAGATTAATGCCTGAATAAGAATCTCCATCATAGGATTTTTTCCGGTGCCATAATCTTTTGTAGTTGCTATAGCCGGACTCGTCGCTTTTACTTTATCAAACTTTTGAAGAAAAAGCTGAAGATCTCCATATTTAACAGTAAAATCTGCTTTTGGAGACACTGAAAATGCAGCAAGAGGATCGTTTTGTTTTGCCTTATCCACTGATGCCGATTTTGCAGCTTTAGTAAGGAATACATCCGCTTTCTCAGTATCTTTATAAATTATAATGTTCTGAACTTTTCCCGCCTGCATTTCTCTGAAGAAGCCATCTTCATCAATAGATTTTGCACCGTCGCCTCCTAGGAAATTGGAGCCAACAAATAACAAAAGAGCAATGATTATTATTGGAAAAAACCAGTTAAATCCCTTATTGTTCATTTATACTTTTTAAAATTTAAAATTCATTCTCAACTTTTGTGATTTTGGCATCTCCCCAAAGTTCCTCGATATCGTAATATTCACGAACTTCTTTTTGGAAAATATGAACGACTACCGTTACATAGTCTACCAAAACCCACATAGAATTTTCTGTCCCTTCTACATGCCAAGGTCTGTCTTTAAGATCGTTTCTTACTTTTTTCTCAACACTTCCTGCTAACGCAGATACTTGTGTGTTTGAATTTCCGCTACAAATTATAAAAGTTTCTGCTACAGAGTTTTCAATGTTTGAAAGATCGAAAATCATAATGTCTTCACCTTTTACATCTTGAATAGCCTCTACAATTTTATCTATTAGCGCCTGTTTTTCTGCTGTTTTATTCATTAAAAAATACTATAATCTGCAAATTTATTGTTTTTCTTTTACTTTAGCCTTACTTTTAACCCCTTAATGTCTTAAAGTTTTCTTAAATGAGCCAACTATTCTACCTAAAGGAATGCTCTTCTACTAATGACGAAATATCAAAGTTTTTACTTTATGATGATTCAGATTTTATTTCGTTGCATACTTTCCACCAAACCCAGGGTCGCGGACAGTACGGAAATACATGGGCAGCAACTGTAGGAAAAAATTTAGCGTATACATTAGCGGTAAAAACTCAAAACATTTTGGTTTCAGATTTTATGTTCAATTATTATACCGCAATTATCATACGGGACTTCCTTGCCAATTTGACTGAAAACGGAGTAAAAATAAAATGGCCAAACGATATTATCCTTAAAAATAAAAAAATCGTTGGAATTTTAATCGAAAAGAAAAAAATTAATCAAAATAATTATTTCATCATTGGAGCCGGCTTCAACATTTTACAGGAAAAATTTGATGAAATATCTAATGCAGGATCTCTTTTAACACAAACAGGAAAGCATTTTGATCTTAATGAGCTTGTTTTAAATCTGCATGACTTTCTGGTTGAAAAGCTTCAAAACATCCCTTCCGAACAGGAAATTATGGATTCTTTTAATGCTCATTTATTCAGAAAAGACGAAATTTCTGTTTTTGAACTCGACAAAAAGAGACAAAATGGCATCATAAGACGTGCCGACGAAAAAGGAGAACTGTGGATTGAGCTGGAAGAGGGTTTACGATCTTTTTATCATAAAGAAATAAAACTTCTTTACTGATTGGCTCTTTTCAAATACAAATAGGCTGCAAGAGGAAAGAAGACCATATTGGGGAACCACATTGCCAAAGCCGGTGACATACTTTTATTTTCAGAAACGACTTTTAAAGCTTCAAAGGAGAAAACAAAAACAAAGGCTAAAGAAATCCCTACAGCAAGGTTAATCCCTAATCCTCCCCTCTTTTTCTGGGAAGATAATGAAAGCGCCAAAAACGTAAGAATGATAATAGAGACGGGCATTGAAGTTCTTTGATACAGCTCATTTAAATGGGTATTTAAATTACTGTTTCCTTTTGCTTTTTCTCTATCGATAAACTTCATCAGTTCAGGAGTGGTTTTATTCTGCCCCAAAAGTTCATTCGGAAAAAGCTCTTCCGGATTATGTCCATAGCTTTTTCTGAGTTCCACTCCATTACCAAGCTTTTCTGTGTTATCGCTATTTACATTTTTTTCAAGATAATTATTCAGGACAAACTGCTTTTTATCTTTGTCCCAATACACATCTGAGGCTTTTAGCTCATAAATCATTTTTCTGTCCTTATCGAACTTCTGAAAAATGAATCCTGAACCTCTCTGCTCTCTTTTATTCCAGGAATTAACAAAAATGTATTCTGTTCGGCTTATTTGAGCCGAAGCAGGAGCTGTTCCCAGTAATTTTTCTTTATTTCTGGCATTGTAAGTGTATGCTTCGAGCTCGTTTTTCTTAATATTTGCCCAAGGCAATACGAAATGATTCACCACAAGGGAAATCCCGGCAATAAAAACAGAAGTCAGCAAATAAGGTTTCGCAAAACGATGAAAGCTTGCTCCACTACTAATCACCGCAACAATTTCCGTATTGTTCGCCATTCTTGAGGTAAAATAAATCACAGAGATAAACACCAGAATAGACAAAAAGGTCATTACCAGATTGACAATCCAAAACGGATAGAAATGGACCAAAAAGTAGGTAAGATTTAATTTAGGATCAAGTTCTGTTGCACTCTGTATTCTCGGAATCTTCTGCTGAACATCGATCACTAATACAACTACAGACAACAATATCAGCATGAAACTGAATGTCCCAAGATATTTTTTGATGATATATTTATCTATAATTGTAACCATGCCTCCTTTATAATCTTTGTCTAAGAACAGGAACTACAGAATTTTTCCATTGATAAAAATCTCCTGCCATAATATGTTCTCTTGCTACTTTTACCAAATCTAAATAAAATGCCAAGTTATGAATTGAAGCGATTTGTTTCGCTAAATATTCTTTAGAAACAAATAAATGTCTCACATATGCCTTTGAATATTCTCTGTCTACGAAACTTGTTCCAAACTCGTCTAAAGGAGAAAAATCTTTTTTCCACTTTTCGTTTTTCATATTCATCACTCCTTTCCAGGTGAAAAGCATTGCATTTCTGGCATTTCTGGTAGGCATTACACAATCCATCATATCAATTCCCAACCCAATAGACTCCAAAATATTCCATGGAGTTCCTACTCCCATCAGATATCTTGGTTTTTCTTTTGGCAGAATATCAGTAACCTCATCGGTAATTCTATACATTTCTTCTTCAGGTTCTCCTACAGAAAGTCCTCCGATTGCATTCCCTTCTGCTCCGGCTTCTGCAATTACTTCTGCCGAAATCTTTCTTAAATCTGAAAAAGTAGAACCTTGTACAATTGGGAAAAGTCTTTGCTTGTGACCATATAATTCAGGATTATTTTCAGTCCATTCAATACATCTTTTTAACCAACGGTGAGTAAGTTCCATTGATGTCTTTGCTTGGTTATATTCACAAGGATATGCTACACATTCGTCAAAAGCCATGAAAATATCAGCTCCGATCTGTCGTTGGATTTCCATTGATTTTTCCGGAGAAAACATATGATAACTTCCGTCGATATGAGATTTGAATCTTGCACCCTCCTCTGACATTTTTCTGCTGCTCGCCAATGAAAACACCTGAAAACCTCCAGAATCTGTCAAAATAGGAAGATCCCAATTCATAAATTTATGTAAACCTCCTGCTGCTTCCATCGTCTCCATTCCCGGGCGAAGGTAAAGGTGATAGGTGTTACCCAGAATAATCTGAGCTTTTATGTCTTCTTTTAATTCTCTTTGATGAACGGTCTTTACACTTGCTACAGTTCCTACAGGCATAAAAATAGGCGTCTGAATCTTACCGTGATCTGTGGTAATTTCACCCGCTCTCGCCTTCCCTTCAGAGGTTTTTTCTATATTAAAAAACTTTTGCATCTTTAATTATCTTGATAAAGTCGGAATATTTTGAGGAATTCCGTTTTTCTTCAATTTATCTTGTATGTATTTGTCTGCTTTCGGATCTTTTTCTAATAAAATTCCCTGAGCATCTTCAGCAATTCCCTGCATCTTTTGTTTCACCACATAATACTTGAAACTTTCGACAAAATCTTCTGATTTCACGTTATGAGATTTAAGAACATATCTTGTCCCTGCTTCCAGATTTGTGTTCGGATACACATAAGTTGCCTGATCATTAATCGCCAGATCCGCAAGAATCTCTGCCATCTGATCTTTTGGGATAAGATTTTTAGGCTTGTCGATGTAGTCTCCACAAGAAAACATACTTAACAAAGTAAAAATGAAGATCAGTTTTCTCATAATCTGTTGATGATTGATTTCCATTTTAAGTTTAAAACGCCAAAAACAGCTTCGTGAATAATTCCACCATTCATTTTGCTCTCTCCTAAAATTCTGTTGGTGAAAATAATAGGAACTTCTACAATTTTAAAGCCTTTCTTAAATGTTCTGAATTTCATTTCTATCTGAAATCCGTAACCTTTTAATTTTACATTATCCAGTCCTATTTCTTCCAGCACTTTTCTTGAAAAACAAACAAAACCAGCGGTTGTATCATGAATAGGAAGCCCCAATACGAATCTTACGTATTTTGATGCAAAATACGAAAGCAGCACCCTTCCCATCGGCCAGTTCACCACATTTACTCCTTTTGAATATCGGGAACCGATTGCCATGTCTGCATTTAAACAAGCTTCATAAAGTTTTGGTAAATCATTCGGATTGTGAGAAAAATCGGCATCCATTTCGAAAATATAATCATATTTATTCTCGATTGCCCATTTAAACCCGTGAATGTATGCTTTTCCTAACCCATCTTTCACTTTTCTGATTGATAAGTGCAGATAGTGCGGAAATTTCTTCTGCAACTCTTTTACAATTTCAGCCGTTCCATCGGGAGATGAATCATCCACAACTAAAATATGAAAGTCATCTTCCAATGCAAAAACTGCGGAAATAATATTTTCAATATTTTCCTTTTCGTTATAAGTTGGAATTATGACCAGTTTTTTCATTTCAGTTTGCAAAGATAGTTTATTTAACCTTTTTATTTTATACAAAATAATCTATAATTTTGCAAAAAATATTCCATTGCCATTATCACAAAATTTCATAAACCATGTGAGAATACCTGAGAACAACGATTGGGTAATCTTTATATTGCTGGGCTGCATCTTTTTGTTCATTTTTATGATGAATATCATAGAAAGAGATGCCAATTTGAAAGACTTTCTGCTTCAAAAATATTTTGATGCAAGTAATAATTTGCCCAGCTGGATCATTACTTCATGTGTAACCGCACTTACATTATCCGTTTTAGCATCTCAATACATTCCTACTGTTCCAAAATTTGTAGCAGATTTGCGGATCTTGGGGTATCAACTCAATAAATTTGGATTTACACTGACTGCCATCATATTTTTTTATGCTGTAAAATCTATTTTAGGCTTTTTATTTTATCAAAGTATCGGAGATGGAAAAAAGTGGTCAATTTTTTATTTTACCACCACAAAATTTTACTTTGTGGTTTCATTTTTACTGATAATTCTCTGCATTACCCACTATTATTTCCCAATAGACAGAAATAAAATATTTTTATACTATTTATACTTCTTTTGTTTTGTCTTTATTTTCAAGATTTTTTTCTATTTATTTCACAGAAACAACATCTTGCCGGAAAAATGGTATTATAAATTTTTGTATATTTGCACCCTCCAAATCGCACCAATATTATTGCTTTGGAAGTTATTATTTTTATAAAACAATCAATGATGAGAATAAAGTCTATATTGGTTTCACAACCTGCGCCTAGTGAATCTTCACCATACTTGGATATAGCAAAGAAGGAAAAAATAAAGATAGATTTCCGTCCTTTCATCCACGTTGAGGGAGTTGACAACAAAGAACTTAGAACACAAAAAATAGATCTAACGCAATACACCGGTATTATATTCACCAGTAAAAATGCAATAGACCACTATTTCAGACTTGCTGAGGAACTTCGTTTTTCGGTACCTGATACGATGCGATACATCTGTCAGTCTGAAGCGATTGCCAACTATCTTCAAAAACATATTGTATATAGAAAAAGAAAAATCAGTTTTGGGGAGAAAAATTTCTCAGATCTGGCTCCTCTTTTCAAAAAATTCCCGACAGAAAAATATTTGTTGCCATCTTCAGATGTTTTGAGTCCGGATATTATAAAAACATTAGATACAGCCAATATAGACTGGACAAGAGCGATCATGTACAGAACGGTTTGCAGTGATCTTGCAGATATCAATATTAAAGATTACGAAATGTTGATTTTCTTTAGTCCACAAGGAATCAAATCTCTACAGCAAAATTTCCCTGATTTCAACCAGGATGAAACAAAAATTGGGGTATTCGGAAACACAACATTAGCTGCAGCAGAAGAGGCTGGATTAAGAGTAGATTTAATGGCTCCCACAAAAGAAACTCCATCCATGACGATGGCATTGGAAAAATACATTAAAACACTTCACAAATAGTTTTTACTATCAAAAATAAAACAGCCGTCTTTTCAATAAAGGAAAGATGGCTTTTTTTTAATTACATTTGAACAAGAATTAACATTGAATGGAAGCTCCACAGGCAAAAAAAATAGAAAAAACACTCGAAATACACGGAGATAAAAGGGTTGACAATTATTTCTGGCTTAATGAAAGAGAAAACCCCGAAGTCACAAAATATCTGGAAGAAGAAAATGCTTACGCCGACTTCATGATGAAAGATACAGAGCAGCTTCAGGAAAATCTTTTTGAAGAGATGAAAGCCCGTTACAAAAAAGATGACGAATCTCTTCCCTATTTTTTTAATGAATACTGGTATATTGTTCGTTATGAAGAAGGAAAAGAATATCCCATTTTTTGCAGAAAATATAATCGTTTAGACAACGAAGAAGAAATCATTCTTGATGTTAATATTTTAGCAGAAGGAGAAAATTATTTCGAAGTAGGAAGCGTTGCCGTTTCTCCTAATAATAAACTTGCCTCTTTTTCTACCGATAATGTAAGCCGCAGAATTTATTCGATTAATTTCAAAGATTTAAAAACTGGAGAAATTCTTCCTGATAAAATCCTGAATACAACTGGAAAAGCCGTTTGGGCAAATGATAACGAACACGTTTTTTATACCAGAAAAGATGACAGTTTACGTGCGTTTCAGGTATACAGACACAAATTAGGAACTGACACTTCAGAAGATGTTTTAATTTTCCATGAAAAGGATGATACTTTTGATGTGAATGTTTTTAAAACAAAATCTTTGGAATATATTTTCATCGCAAGTTCCAGCACCATTTCGGACGAGCACAGATTTATTCCTTCAGACAATGTTTTTGCAGACTGGACAATCATTCAGCCAAGAATTGATGATCTGGAATATTCTGTTGAACATTATGAGGATGAATTCTACATTATTACCAATGCAGACGATGCTTTCAATTTTAAAATTGTAAAAACAAAAATTGATAACTGCGGAATGGAAAACTGGATAGATGTAATCCCGCATCGACCGGAAGTTCTAATGGAAGGTTTTGAAATTTTTAAACATTATTTGGTTCTTGAAGAAAGAGAGGAAGGCTTATTACAAATAAAAATTATCGACGAAAAAACTCAGGAATCTCACTATTTACCTTTCTCGGATCCTACTTACACCGCTTATATTGGAGTCAATCTTGAATTTGATACAGAAGTTTTGCGCTACGGTTACACTTCTCTGACTCAACCAAGCTCGACTTACGAATATAACATGAAAGAAAAAACCACCAAACTCCTGAAACAACAGGAAGTTTTGGGCGGAAAATTCCTTCCTGAAAATTATATTTCTGAAAGAATCTGGGCAGACTCAAGAGATGGAGAAGCAAAAGTTCCGATTTCTTTGGTGTATCATAAAGACACGAAAAAATCTGCGGACACACCTCTACTTTTGTACGGTTACGGAAGTTACGGACACACTGTTGATGCCAGTTTTTCTAATGTCAGATTATCGATTTTAGACCGAGGATTCATTTATGCAATTGCACACATCAGAGGTGGAGAATATTTAGGAAGAGAATGGTATGAAGACGGAAAAATGCTTTTCAAAAAAAATACGTTCTTCGATTTTATTGATGCAGGAAAATTTTTAATTAAAGAAAATTACACCTCATCAAAACATCTCTATGCAATGGGTGGAAGCGCAGGAGGATTGTTAGTGGGAGCTGTTGTGAACTATGAGCCCAATTTATTCCACGGAATTGTAGCACAAGTTCCTTTTGTAGATGTAGTTTCGACAATGTTGGATGAAACAATTCCTTTGACCACCGGAGAATATGACGAATGGGGAAATCCGAATGATGAAGAATATTATCATTACATGAAATCTTACTCTCCATATGACAATGTAGAGGTGAAAGATTATCCAAACATGTTAATAACAACCGGATTGCACGATTCTCAGGTTCAATATTGGGAACCTGCTAAATGGACTGCTAAATTGAGGGAATTGAAAACGGATAATAATCTTTTAGTTTTTAAAACCGATATGAGTGCAGGACATGGTGGTGCAAGCGGAAGATTTGAATCATTAAAAGAAGATGCATTGGAATATGCGTTTTTATTAAAATTAGAAGACAAAAAAGATGATTAACGAAGCAGAATACTGGCAAAAAATAGAACAATTTTTCATTGAAAATTTTGATACTGAAAAAAACGCTCCGATTGAAACCTACTTGTTTTTAATCGGGCTTCAGGAATTGGGAAGCGGCCAGCAAAAATATACGAAAGATGACAAGGTAAATCTAATTCATATTGCGGTTTGCAGATTATTGGAACCTTTTGGTTATTATAAATTTTCACATTATGACGATGACGGATATCCGCATTTTGAAGAACTTGAACAACTTCCGGAATTAAAACCGAATGAACAGCAAATTCTGATGAAAAAAGCAATCATTCAGTATTTTCAGGATGAAGAATTGATATAAAGCAAAAGCTTGGAACTATTTCCAAGCTTTTTTATTTTAAACTTATTTAAGATCAGCCGAGAATCTCTTCTAATTGATTAAGACCTGTTTTAAAACCTTCTTCAAAACCCATCTCCAACAGTTGTTTTAAAGCGTCTTGTGATGGAAGATGAATATTGATCGTAACTTTCGTTCCCTCCTCTACTCCGGTAAAACCAAGCAGCCATTTTGCCTGCGGAAAATCCTCATTAATTTTTCCGTTTTCATCACAGAAAGCATCTATCCCATCAAAACTTCTATGCTCAGTAATTTCGCCATATTGTAATAAAGAATAATGCCTTTCACCTTGCGGACCCACCATTGAATACAACCATGTTCCGCCTTCTTTAAAATCTTGCTTTTTTGTTTCGCACTTCCAGGGTTTTGGAGCCCACCATTGATCCAGCAATTCGGATTTGGTAAAATAATCCCACACTTTTGATGCTTCTGCATTGTAAATTTTCATTACATAAACAGAGTTTGAATCAAAATCTTCGTTAAAAGTGATCGTAGATTTCATAATAATATTTTGGTTTAAACAAAGCTAGTTTTTTCTTCTTTCATGAAGACGGTTTTTATAAAAAATGATTAAATACTTATAAATAAATGTTAAAAAACATTCTTTTAAGAAAAATAATACAATTTTTTGGCTCGTATTTTGTTTATCAAATCTTAAAATGAGTAATTTTAACATTCATAAGTATAAAAAACTATTAAAATTAAATAATGAATAACAAATTCATCCCAATAATTTCAGTGTTTATGACGATTTCCTTAATCGTTTTTGTCACACTCCAATTTTATTGGCTGAAAGGTTATTATGGTGCCCTGGAACAAGAATTCACCAACAAAGTGTATTCTGCCTTGGAAAACACCTCAAAAACTATTGGAGAAATTGAAGTTGAGAAATATTTGAATGATGATTTTAAAAACTTTAGAAAAAATATTTTAGCCAACAGCGAACAACCTTCTTTAACGACAATACAGCAAGTAGAAGATTCCGGAACACAAAGACAGATCATCTACTCTAAAAATATTATCGAGAAAACCCAGCTTCCTATTTCCCCAAAAGGCGATTCGCTTAAGCTTACCACTTTATATACGGATGAAGCAGCATACAAGATAAAAAGAGACACCACCAATCGAGAACCGCTTACGGCAGACATCAATCAGGATATTGAGACGGGTGATTATTCCATGAAGGAATATGCAAAAGTATACGGAAACAATCTTCCGATTACCAAAAGAGTAGATCAGAAAATTCTTGATTCTGTTCTTACCAAAGAGCTTAAAATAAGAGGCATCACCGCTGATTTCGGATATGGAATTACAGATAAAAACAATAAGCTGACCAGTGTTGCCAACAAAACATATAAGGAGAAAAAAGACAACAATGCCTATAATTACCCTCTTTTTACGGATAAAAAAGATCGTACGATATATGGCTTAACTTTAGTTTTTCCTAAAAAAGAGTATTCTTTGGCGATGAACAACTGGCCGATGTTGTTGGGGACTTTCCTTTCGTTATTGACGATCTTGGGAATTTATATTATTTCCATCAACTACATGATGAGGCAGAAAAAGCTGGCTGAAGTAAAAACAGACTTCATCAATAATATGTCTCACGAGTTTAAGACTCCGTTAGCAACAATTTCTGTAGCGACAGATTCTTTAGCAAATGATAAAATTGCCACCAATCCGGATAAGGTAAAATATTATTCAACTCTTATCAAACAGGAAAATTTGAGGATGAAAAAGCAGGTTGAAAATGTATTAAACATGTCGAAACTTGAACGTAATGAGGTAAAATTATTTTTAAATGAAACCAATGTAAGAGAGCTCATTAAAAAGACAACAGAATCTTTTAATCTTATTGTTCAACAAAGAAATGGGACGCTTACACAAGAATTTAATGCAACGAAATACAACTTCAAAATAGATGAATTCCATATTTCCAATATGCTTGTCAATTTACTGGATAACGCCAATAAATACTCTCCCGAAGCTCCGGAAATACATATAAAAACCAGAAATGAAGGTCATTTTTATGTAATCGAAGTCTCCGATAAAGGAATGGGAATGGAAACTCAAAATAAAACCAAAATTTTCGAAAAATTCTTCAGAGAAGAAACCGGAAATATTCACAACGTAAAAGGACAGGGATTAGGATTGTCTTATGTAAAAAAAATAGTGGAACTTCATAAAGGGCAAATTATTGTGGATTCTCACAAAGGAAAAGGAAGTCTTTTCACCATAAAACTTCCGATGAGCTAATTAGAAACAAGTAAATCAAAAACAAAATATAGAAAAGCAGAATGACACCGTTCATTCTTAATTTTAACTTTAATTATTAGAAACAATGAGCAACAGAATATTATTAGTAGAAGATGACCAAAGCTTTGGAGCTGTATTGAAAGATTATTTAACGATCAACAACTTTGAAGTAACTTTGGCTACAGATGGGGAACAAGGCTTAAAAGAATTTACAGAAAACGAATTCGACATCTGTATCTTCGATGTGATGATGCCTAAGAAAGACGGTTTTTCATTGGCTGAAGATGTAAAGAAAATCGATAAAAATACTCCGATTATTTTCTTGACAGCAAGAAATATGAGAGAAGACATTTTAAAAGGATATCAATTGGGAGCTGATGATTACATCACAAAACCATTTGATACGGAGTTACTGTTATACAAAATCAAAGCAATTCTTCAGAGAAGTTCTACCTTGGAAAATGAAGAACAGGAGCAGTTTAAAATTAGCAATATTTTCTTCGATTCTATGCTGAGACAACTAAGGGTTGGAGATAACGAATACAAACTTTCACCAAAAGAAAATGAACTGCTGAAACTTCTTTGCCTACATAGAAACGATTTCATGCCAAGAGATCTTGCTCTAAGAAAAATCTGGAAGAAAGAAAATTACTTCACAGCAAGAAGCATGGACGTCTATATTGCAAAACTTCGTAAACTTTTAAAAGACGACGAAGGATTGGAAATCATCAACGTACACGGAGAAGGTTTCAGACTTTTGGTTAAAAACTAAGACGATTTAACAAAGCGATATTATTTAAATTAGCAAAGCATTTCAAAATGTTTTGCTAATTTTGTTTTAAACGATTGAATTGAATATGAGAACTTTATTTTTAGGATTTGCAGCAGCCGGACTTTTAACCATCTCTTGTAAAAAAGATGAAAGACCCACTTACATCAAAGATGAAAATGGCAGCCAGCCGGTTTCTACTGTAAATAACACTCCCAAAGCTTCTCTAATGGCTCAATCAGGAATTCAGAGTGCTCAGCCTACCCAAATGGCCACTGTTCCGGGAATGAATCCTCCTCACGGACAGCCGGGACATCGTTGTGATATTCCTGTCGGACAACCTTTAAACTCTGCTCCAACACAAAATCCACAACCTGGAACCCAAAATATTGCTGTAAATGCAAATCAAGGACAAACTATTCAAATTGACCCTAGTTCTTTAAAACAGTCCAATAGTACTAGCAAAACAATAAAAACTGCTCCTGGTATGAATCCTCCTCACGGAGAACCCGGCCACAGATGTGATATTCCTGTCGGACAGCCGCTGAATAGCAAACCTGCTCCTGCCCCTGCTCTGCAACCTGTACAACAAAATGTTGCTCAGAATACACCTGCACCGACTGGTCCAAAACCGGAACTCAACCCTGCTCATGGAGAGCCCTGGCATGATTGCGGTAAAAAAGTAGGAGATCCTCTTTAATTTTTTTCGTAAATTTGCGCTGTGAAATGGGGTCAGATCATAGTAATTATTTTCTGTTTAGGGATTTTTCTAATTCCTAAAGATAATTTCTACGCTCAAAATATGCAGGAAACATGCTGCAAATCTGAGCAAGGAATGGATTGCTGCAAAACCGATCACCAACAACATTCTAAGGACAACCACAACAAAAAAGAGCAAAAATCTTCCTGTAATGACGATTGCTGCTCGACCTGTGTAGCTTGCTATACCTTTATAGAAACTCCTTTTTCAAGAAGCCTTCAACTGGAGATTTCGTATTACAAATCAAACAAAAATTTACAATTTCAATATTCAGATCCGTATATTTCAGATCGTTTGAAAGAGATTTGGCAACCGCCTAAGATAGGTTAATTCAATCGACAGAAGTTCATTAAAATCTTTAGTGAACCGTTTTTTAATTAATCTAAATTTTAAACAAAATGAAATTATATATTTCCAGGATTATTCTTGGCGTATTTTTACTATCTACACAATTTATCTTCGCTCAGCATCTTTCTAAAAACCAGTTCAAAGTAAAAGGGAACTGCGATATGTGTAAAGAAAGAATCGAGAACACCGCTAAAAAAGCAGGGGCAAAAACAGCCACCTACTCTATTGATCTGCAGACATTAACTTTAGAAACGGATTCTGCTACTTCAACGGATGACATCTTAAAAAAAGTCGCCGAAGCAGGGCACGACAATGAAAAATTTAAAGCGAACGATACCACATACGAAGCGCTTCCCGGATGTTGTCATTACGACAGAGATTTACAATCAAAATCGGTTGAGAATCACGAACATCATTCAAAAAAAGAGAATCAATTTTACGTGAAAGGAAATTGTGAATCCTGCAAAACCAGAATTGAAAAAGCAGCCAGAGACGCAGGAGCAGATTCTGCGGAATGGAATGCAGAACAACAGATGGTTACTCTAAATTTTGATCCGAAAAAGACTTCTTCAGATACAATTTTAAAGAAAATCGCAGATGTTGGGCATGATAACGAAAAATATCAATCCAACGATAATACCTACAAAAATTTACCTGCATGTTGTCTGTACGACAGAGAAATTCCTTTTGGAGAAGCCAACCCAAAGGTTCATGCAGAAGAAGGTACAACTCCTGAACACGCCAATCACAACGACCAAAATACAACCAATGAACATCATAATGACCAAGAAAAAAGTATTGAAGGCGTTACCGTAACAGGTTCAAAAGCAGCAACCTCTTTAAGCAAAAAAGAAGCAGGACTAGTTTTTAATATTGATAAAAAAGAATTATTAAAAGCGGCTTGTTGTAATTTATCCGAAAGTTTTGAAACCAATGCCACTGTTGATGTGTCTTTCAGCAATGCAGTAACGGGAACCAAACAATTGAAAATGCTAGGCTTAGATCAAAAATACACGAGCTTAACGAAAGAATTATTACCCGAAATCAGAGGACTGGCTTCAGCTTACGGATTAAATTTCATTCCCGGAAGATGGATTGAAAGCATTCAGTTGACGAAAGGAGGAAGCACAGTAACAAACGGCTATGAAAGCATTACAGGACAAATCAATACAGAATTGTTGAAAAATGCAGAAAAACCTGAAACTTCATTGAATTTATTTTCAGATTTTAACGGAAGAGCCGAAGCGAATATCACAAGTGTTTCGCCTATTAATGAGAAATGGTCACAAACGTTTTTACTTCACGGAAACGGAACTTTCGGAGATACAGACATGAATGACGATGGCTTTCTGGACAGACCGAAAGGAACTCAGTTAAATGCAGCTTATTTATTGAATTATAACGATTTGGAGAAATCAGGCTTAGGTTCGCATTTTGGAATTAATTTCATTAAAGACGAAAGAACTTCCGGACAAATCGGGTTTGATAAAAAAATTCCACAGGATAAGCAATCACTTTACGGTGTTGGAATTGATATTTCAAGATTTCAGGTTTGGAATAAAACAGGATATGTTTTTAAAGGAAAACCTTACCAAAGTTTGGGCTGGATGAACCAGTATACATACCATCAACAGGACAGTTTCTTTGGATTGAGAAATTATTCAGGGAAACAGCAGACGTATTATTCCAACTTGATTTTTGAAAGCATATTGGGAAATACGAACCACAAATACAAAGCCGGAGCGAGCTTTATGTACGATGGTTATGAAGAAACATATTTAACTAACAATTTCAAAAGAAACGAAATCGTTCCCGGAGCTTTTGCCGAATATACATTGACAGGTTTAAAGTATACTTTGGTAGCCGGAGCAAGAGTGGATTTCCACAATCTGGCAGGAACTCAGTTCACACCGAGAATGAATTTCAAATATGACATTACTCCACAAACTATTTTGAGATTATCTGCGGGAAGAGGTTTCAGAACAGCGAATGTATTTGCGGAAAGTCAGCAATATTTTGCTTCAAACAGAAATATTCAGATTTTACAAAACGGTGGAAATATTTATGGCTTAAAACCTGAAATTGCCTGGAATTACGGAGCAAGTTTACAACAGGAATTTAAGCTTTTTGGAAAAAAATCTACAATTGTGGCAGACTTTTTCAGAACTGATTTCCAGGATCAGGTAATGGTAGATTTAGACCGCTCACCTCAGCAATTGACGTTTTATAATTTAGACGGAAAATCTTTCGCCAATTCTTTTCAAACGCAATGGGATTTTACGCCTTTCAAGAATTTTGAAGTAAGATTAGCTTATAAATATTATGATGTTCAGGCAGATTATTTAGACGGAAGACGTGAAGTTCCGTTTATGGCAAAACACAGAGGTTTCGTGAATCTGGCTTATTCAACCAATAAAAATAACAACGGCGGGTTCTGGAGTTTTGATACCACACTGAATTTGGTGGGGAAACAAAGACTTCCGAACACTTCATCAAACCCTGAAGAGTTTCAATTGCCAACCTATTCCGAGTCTTATGCTATTTTAAATGCTCAGATTTCAAGGAATTTCAATAAAAAGATCAGAGCCTATTTGGGTGGAGAAAACCTGACTTCTTATTATCAAAAAAATGCGATCGTTGATTTTAAAAATCCTTTCGGAAATTATTTTGACGGCGGAATGGTCTATGCACCTATTATGAAAGCGAACTTTTATGTTGGATTAGATGTGACATTCTAATTAACTTCCCACAGATTACACAAATCGCACAGAAAATCTGTGTAATCCGTGAGATCCGTGGGAAAATATAAATAGCAAAGCATGGTTTCAATAATTTAACAATTAAGAAGCCATGCTTTTTTGTACCTTTATGTGAAAGTAAATCTATGTCACAGACACTTATCTTTGAAGATAATTACACGAAACTGGGTTTCGAAACTTTTTCTGAGAATACTCTGCAAACACTCAAAGATTCCAACTATACATCTGAAATTAAAGTATTCTACGTTCCTTCCGGTTATGAATTGACCGTAGATTTTAAACAATACACAACACAGAATCCTTCTTTATTTTTTTTGACCAATCAGCATTTGAAAGTTGAAAATGGTAAGGACGAGTCACATCTTTTATATTACAACCGGGATTTTTACTGTATTCAGATTCATGATAAGGAAGTAGCTTGTGACGGGCTTCTTTTCCATAATGTTTTTGAAATTCCTTTTGTAGAACTTGATGAGACTGAAGATTTGATCATTAAAAATTTATTTCAAAGCATCAAAGACGAATTGGAATGGAAAGATTCTTCTACCGAAGAAATGATCCGAACTTACGTTAAACAAATCATCATTCGTGCAACCAGAAAATGGAAAAAGCAAAACCTTGATAATGACGAAATAAAAATTCCCAGCAATGAATTGGATGTTTTCCGTGATTTCAGCAGGCATTTGGAAATTCATTTCAGAGAAAAACATAATGTAGCTGATTACGCCAATTTACTCCACATCGCTCCGAAAACATTAACACATAAATTCAAAAATTTAAACCTTGAATCACCGAATCAGTTTATCATCAACAGAATTTTACTGGAAGCCAAAAGACTCTTATTTTATACGGATAAACCCGTAAAAGAGATTGCCTATGATTTGGGGTATGAAGATCCGGCATATTTCAACCGTCTTTTCACTAATAAAATTGGAAGTACACCAACCAATTTCAAAAAAAATTACATTTCGGGAAAAAAGTACAATATTTAAGTCGATTTGTGTATTTATCTTGATCTATTTCCGCTATACCTTTGTAACATCAAAAATCAATAAATATTTAAACAACAAAAACAATTATTATGAGACGTAACGCAACTGCCGTTTGGAACGGTACCATCAAAGAAGGAAACGGACACATCACTACTCAAAGCACCACATTAAATCAAACTCAGTATTCTTTCAACAGCCGTTTTGCGGATGGAGTCGGAACCAACCCGGAAGAATTATTAGCAGCAGCTCACGCAGGATGCTTCACCATGAAGCTGAGCGCAGAACTTTCTCAGGCAGGTTATACTCCTGAAGAATTGACTACGAAATCTGTGATCACTTTAGACCCGAACATCGGAAAAATTACAAAGTCTGAATTGACGTTAACTGCAAAAGTTCCAGGAATTTCAGAAGAAGAATTCCAGAAATATGCAAAAATCGCTGAAGAAGGATGCCCTGTAAGTGCTGCTTTCAACTTTGAAATTACTTTGGAAGCAACTTTGGCTTAATTAAAACATACTTTCTGTCATTCCGTAGGAATCTAGACTAAATAACTAGAGATATGATTATAAAAATCTTTGCTTAGATTCCTCCGGAATGACAAACTCAATGAATAAGATAATGATAGAACTATCATCAATAAGAACGGGCTAAAGCCCGTTTTTTAATTAACCAAATCAAACAGGCCTTAGCCAAACTTAAAAAAATCAAAGATTCATCTTAACTAATCTAAACTTCTTAAATAAAATCTTAATGGTTTAATTCAATAGATGTAACAGATAATAACAAGTTAAAAAACAAAATATACCAATCGGTATATTTTTGTATATTTGTATCATAATTCAATGAAATGTCAAAAGCGGAAAAGACAAAACAATTCATTATTGAGAAAACAGCATCTTTGTTTAACACCAAAGGCTATACTTCCACATCCCTTTCCGACATTGCAGAAGCAACGGGTTTAACCAAAGGAAGCATCTATGGAAATTTCGAAAATAAAGATGAAGTTGCCCTTGAAGTTTACAAATACAATGCAAGTTTATTAAAGAAAAACATGTCCCGTTCCTTCGGAGAAGAATTTCCGACTACGATGGAAAAACTGCATGCTTTTGTCGCTTTCTACAGAAAAAACTGGCAGGCTGTATTTTTAAACGGAGGTTGTCCTTTGATGAATGCAGCCACAGAAGCTGATGATACTTTTCCGAATTTAAAAAAACAGGTTACCCAATCTTTTGGAGAATGGATTTCTAAAATTTCACAAGTTATTGCTCAAGGTCAGAAAAATGGAGAATTGAATGAAAAAGTGGATGCAGAAGAATACGCTTCATTGTTTATTATGTTGATTGAAGGAGGGATTTTATTATCAAAAACTACCGGAAATGAGAAGTTTCTAAACCAGGCTTTAGATAAGATTCTCAATATTATTGACAAAGAATTAAACAAACTTCCATCATAAATTTTACCATATGGAAACAAAAAAAGTGGCAATTGTCGGATACAACAGAATTCCGTTTGCCAGAATCAATACAGCGTATACAGACAAAGGAAATCAGGACTTGCTGGTTCCTGCTTTGAATGGTTTGATTGACCGTTACAATCTGAAAGGAAAACTTCTTGGCGAAGTTGCAGGAGGTGCAGTGATTAAGCATATTTCTGAGAGCAATCTCATCAGAGAATCCGTAATGGAAACTTCTCTTGATCCAGCTACTCCTGCCTGCGATCTTCAACAAGCTTGCGACACAGGTATTGAAGCAGCTATTTACATCGGAAATAAAATTGCTTTAGGACAAATTGAAAGCGGAATTGCATGTGGTGTTGAAGCGATGAGCAACATTCCTTTTGAGTCTTCTCCGAGATTGAGAAAAGCTTTATTAAAAGCCAATAAAGAAAAATCTGCCTTTGGAAAAATCAAACAATTATTAAGTCCAAAACTGAAAGACTGGATGCCGATTCCTTACAAAGGTCAGGAACCGAAAACCGGCTTGGTAATGGGCGGTCATACGGAAATTACAGCAAAATATTACCAAATTTCCCGTGAAGAACAGGATGAACTGGCTTTTAAAAGTCATCAAAATATGGCAAAAGCTTATGATGAAGGGTTTTTTAAGGATATGATTACGCCTGCTTTTGGTTTAAATACAGATAACAATCTTCGTAGAGATACCAGTTTAGAAAAATTAGCTTCATTAAAACCAGCTTTTGACAAACAAAACGGAACATTGACAGCCGGAAACTCAACCCCTTTTACTGATGGCGCTTCTGCGGTTTTACTGGCAAGTGAGGAATGGGCAAAAGCAAATAATTTACCGATTTTAGCCTATATCACCTTCTCGGAAGTTGCCGGAATTGAGTATGTTGAAAACCAACAAAACCTCCTTCTCGCTCCTGTTTTTGCAGCTGACAGAATGCTGAAAAAAGCGGGAATGAGCCTGGAAGATTTTGATTATTATGAAATTCATGAAGCCTTCGCAGCACAAGTTTTAGCAACTTTAAAAATCTGGGAAAATGATGATTTGGCTAAGAAATTCGGACTGGAAAAAGCATTAGGAAAAATCGACAGAAATAAATTAAACGTAAAAGGAGGAAGTCTAGCAGTAGCCCATCCATTTGCAGCAACAGGAGGAAGAATCATCGGAACGTTGGCGAAACTTTTAGATGAAAAAGGAAGCGGAAAAGGTTTTATTTCTATTTGTGCCGCTCGCGGACAAGGGGTAACGATGATTTTAGAAAAATAAAAATTGGAAAGTATGGATAGAGTAGCACAATTAAAACAATTCATTGGAAAAGAATTCACAGCGTCACCATCACCGTTTATGAAATGGCTGAATCCGATTGTTCTTTCTGTAGAAGAAGGACAATTAGAGTTTCAATACACTGTAAGACCTGAATGGCTGAATCCGATGGGAAATCTTCATGGAGGAGTTACCGCAGCAATTTTTGATGACGTGATTGGTGCCACAATGTTTTCTTTAAATGAAAAATCCTTTATCGTAACGATAAATAACAGTATCGATTATTTTTCAACTGCAAAAGAAAATGATAATATTGTAGCTGAAACAAAAATTATAAAAAGAGGTAAGCAATTTGTAAATGCAGAATGTGAAATATGGAACGCAGACAAATCAAGATTGATTGCAAGAGGAACCTCTAATTTATTCAAAATTAATAACTAATATGAAAAGAGTTGTCATTACAGGTCTTGGCGCAGTGACGCCATTGGGAAATAATGTCGAAGAATTTTGGCAAAACAGCATCAATGGAGTAAGCGGGGCAAATAAGATCACCCACTTCGATACAGAAAAATTTAAAGTACATTTTGCGTGTGAAGTTAAAAATTTTGACCCTAAGGTTCATTTAACCCATAACGAAATCAAAAGAACTGATCTTTTTTCACAATATGCCATGTATTCAACAGCAGAGGCTTTGAAAGATTCAGGATTGGAACTGGAAAATATGGATCCGTTCGATACAGGAGTCATCTGGGGAACAGGACAAGGAGGAATGTGGACTTTCGAAAGTGAAGTGATGAATTTTGCAGCAGGTGACGGAACGCCGAGATTCAATCCGTTTTTTGTGCCTAAGTTTATCGCAAACATGGCTTCAGGAATGATTTCTATGAAATTTGGGCTTCAGGGAATCAATTATACTACAATTTCGGCTTGTGCTACAGGAAATACAGCACTGATGGATGCTTTCAACTATATTCGTCTCGGAAAGGCTAAAGTGATCGTAAGTGGTGGTTCTGAAGCGGCTATTTCACCGGCTTCGGTTGGTGGTTTCTCGATTATGAAAGCCATGTCTACCAGAAATGATGATTTTGCAACAGCAAGCCGTCCTTACGATGCAGACAGAGACGGTTTTGTAATGGGAGAAGGAGCAGGAGCTTTAATTTTGGAAGAGTATGAACACGCTAAAGCAAGAGGCGCAAAAATCTATGCTGAATTAGTAGGAGCAGCAATGACAGCAGATGCCTATCACATGACGGCACCTCATCCGGATGGAGTCGGCGCTATAAAAGCAATGCAACTGGCTCTGAAAGAAGCCGGAATCAACACAGAAGATATTGACTATATCAATCCTCATGCAACCTCTACTCCGATGGGAGATTTGGTGGAATTGAATGGTATTAATAAGTTATTTAAAGGAAGTAAAAACCTTGACATCAGTGCTACAAAATCGATGACAGGTCACTTGTTAGGAGCAGCAGGAGCAGCAGAAGCTATTCTTTCGATTAAAGCGATTGAAAATGGCATTATTCCACCAACCATAAATCTTCATACCATTGATGAGAATATTCCGAAAGACATTAATATTGTTTTTGGAGAAGCTAAGGAAAAGGAGATCAACTATGCCTTGAGTAATGCTTTTGGATTTGGAGGACATAATGCGACTTTGATTTTTAAGAAGCTTTCTTAATTTTAAAAGTAAATACGCATCTTTCAAATCTAATAGGAGAGAAAATTTAATTATTAAAAGGCTGTATCCAAGTTATAAAATGTCGGAAGACTTTTACTGAAAATAAGTATAATCTCTGTGTTTTTTAAAGCACAGAGATTTTTTTGTATTAAGTTTTTCGTAAGTTCGCATACACACCACAATATATTTTTATGAAGAAACTTCACTATGTTCTATTAATTTTTATTTCAAATTTCATTTATTCTCAAAACAATTTTGAGATTAATCTTACTTCGGATTCCTATATTAATGACAGTCTTATTTTGGGAGCTCCCATGACGAGAAAAGGGTTTGGAGATCTGTACACATTCAATCTCCAACCCAATAAAAACATTTCAAAATTTGGTTCGGATCATTCACTGTATTTTATAAAAGTTCAAAAGGAAAATCTTATCAACGGATTTATAGAATATCCTCAACCCGTAGCTTTTGTTTATTTGGATAAAAAAAATAAATCTGCTTCCGGTACAAAAATATTTTTTCTGGAAAAAGGAAAGTATAAAATTGATCTGCCGCAAAATATTAATTTTTTAGATTTTAATATAGATACACCAACCAATAGAGAATATAAAATTTTGCAGAAAGCATTGGAAAAATTTTATGTAAAATCAAACAATCCCTATCAACAAGACAGTCTGGTAAGTCTGGATAAAAAGGAGGAATTTCTTACACAATATATCAAGCAAAATCCAAATTCGTATGTTGCGCTATGGGAAATTGTAAGTGATTATACAATGTACAATTACCATCCTGGTTATTTGAAAAATCTGAACTTATTTTCAGCAAAATTCAAACAAAACAAATTGTATAAAAACGTTGAATCTCATTTAAAGGCTGAGCAATCTACTTCTATCGGACAAAAGATCCCCGATATTTATTTTGATAAACAAAATAAACTAACTTCTGAAGATTTTAAGAAACACAAATTAACATTTATCGATTATTGGTCTACAACCTGCGCTCCATGCATAAAAGGAATGCCCAAAATCGTAAATTTATACCATGAGTTTAAAGATAAAAATGTAAACTTCATCACCATTACAGATGAGCAAAAACCGTCCAGAATGGAGATTGCTAAAAATATTTTAACTAAAAATAATGCAACCTGGACCAATTTCTTTGATGTAAACAAAGACTTCCAAAAGAAAGTAAATGCAACCTCCTACCCTCTTCATTTTATCATTGACGAAAACGGAAAAATAATTGCCCGAATCAGCAATGATATAGAAGAAGCCAGAAATATCATTGAAAAATACGTACAATAAATTTCTCAAAATAAAAAAGCAGTCAAAATATGACTGCTTTTGTTTTATGCTTTTAACCATTCCGATTTGGAAAGGTAGTTCTGATCGGGATAATAAATAAAGAGAAGATTTCTCCCTTTTATTGTATTAATGATCGGCTGTGTCAGATCTCTCGGAATTGCAGGACACCCCCAACTTCTTCCGATTCTTTTGTGCATTGCTGCAAATTCTTCACTTACATAATCTGCTCCGTGCATTACGATGGCTCTTTTATAAGCTGCATCGTTGAAACCTTTGTCCATTCCAAGTAATCTCAAAGAATATCCGTTGTCTCCTCTATACGTTGCATCTGTAATGTAAAAACCCATGCTGCTTTGAAGAGAACTCTCGGTATTTGAAAAATTGGTCGCAAATTCTTCCCCTGTATTTTTCCCGTGAGCTACCAGAGAATTGAACAAAACTTTCCTTTCCTCAGTATCAATTACCCAAAGTCTTTTTGTATTTGAAGACATAGAAAAATCGCATATCGTAAGAAGATGCGAGTCCTGATTAAGCAAACCAGCTTTCTTCAAATTCTCAAAACCAGTTAAAGCTTTGAAGAAAACTTCTTCGTTAAGTTCATGCCCTTGCTCAAATGCAATAGATCTGTATAATTCTTCTGATGAAGATCCTGTATTCGTTATCTTCTCAGATTTCGTTTCTGCTACTTTTTCAATTTTTTTTGTACTGATTTCATTCGTTACCATTGCCTTTTTTGGAGACAAATAGAATGAAGTCGTAACCATGTAAACAATACTTAATACGCTATAAAATCCTTTCATTCAATATTATGTTAAATCCAATTGAGTGGGGCAAATGTATAAAACATAATGAGTTGAAACACAATAACTCCACAAAATTTAACTCAATTTAAGAAACTTTAACTTCCTGATTTTGTGACTTAAAGCAGATTTATTTTTCAGAATCAGGAACAAATTCAAGGCTGATCGAATTCATGCAATAGCGTAATCCTGTAGGTTTCGGACCATCATCAAACACGTGTCCCAAATGAGAATCGCATCTTTTACAAAGCACTTCTACCCTTTCCATTCCGTAAGCCGTATCTCTTTTATAATACACTCCTTCTTTGTCTGCTTCAAAGAAACTTGGCCAACCGCAACTGCTCGAAAATTTTGTAGTCGAGCGGAACAAATGATTTCCACAAACGGCACAATAATACTCTCCCAATTCATCAAAATCATTGTATTTTCCGGTGAAAGCTCTTTCAGTCGCTGCTTCTCTTGAAATCGCATATAAATCCGGAGCTAAGATTTTTTTCCATTCCTCATTCGAAATATCAAGTTTTGTTAGGTCTGTTCTGGAATAGTATGGATTGTTTTTTGCTGGGTTTTCCATAGAAGTATTTTAAATATTTTTTGATTATTTAAATGAAACCATAAAAGTCACAAAAGCTTTTATTAAAACTTATAGGGTTAAATCTTTTCTGGTTAGAATAAATCATAAGTTCACAACCAAATTTACTAAATTTGAGAATATGAATGATGAAGCGAAAAGAAAACAGTTAAGAAAATACAAAGCATTCGCCACCGGATTATTCCTTCTGATGGCAGCTGTTTTTATCATCACGACAATCTTACAAAAATCCAGCGATTCTCATTGGATTGGCTACGTTCGTGCTTTTTCCGAAGCCGCAATGGTAGGTGCTTTAGCAGATTGGTTCGCCGTTACCGCGTTATTCCGTCATCCGCTTGGATTGCCCATTCCGCATACCAATCTGATTGAAACCAGTAAACAAAGATTAGGTGATAATCTGGGAAGTTTTGTGGTAAATAATTTTCTCTCTCCTCAGAATATTCGTCCTTATATTCAAAAATTAAAGATTTCAGGTTTTGTGGGAGAATGGCTGGGAAAAGAAAAAAATAAGGAGGCACTCATTAAAAATCTTTCGGATATTATTTTAGATATCTTAAATAAATTGGATGATGCTTTTGTAAGCCAGTTCATCAGCAAAAAAATTTCTGAAATGACTGATGGCATCAAGCTCAACAAAATTGTAGGTAACGGAATTGGCTATATTCTGGAGAAAAATGATCATCAGAGAATCATTACCAATCTCTCTTCACAGATTAAAAATTATATTATTGAGAATGATGAAATGATTCAGGAACGGGTAAAAAAAGGAAGTTATTCATTTATTCCGGCTTTTGTGGATAATAAAATTGCTGATAAAATCGCAAGTGGACTATCAGATTTTTTTAAAGAAATTGAAGAAGACCCTAACCATGAAATCAGAACTTTAATTACGGAAAAAATTCACGAATTTTCTATTCATTTAAAAGAAGATCCTAAATGGGAGGATGAATTTGCAACCATTACCAATGATCTTTTAAAGGGTGAAAAACTCGATGAATACTCAACCGATATCTGGATTTCCATTAAAAATACATTGAAAAAAGAATTACAGGAAGATCAGTCATCATTAAAAAATTACCTGTCGAAAAACCTGAATGAATTTTCACAAAATTTAAAAACCGACGAAAATATTCAGCATAAAATTGATCATTGGATTCGTGTAACAGCATATAAATATATCCTGAAAAACACGCATCAATTCGGAAACCTCATCAGCTCAACCGTCGGAAACTGGCAGGGAAAAGAATTAAGCGAAAAACTGGAGCTGGAAGTCGGGAAAGATCTTCAATTCATCCGGGTCAACGGAACTTTGGTGGGCGGATTGGTCGGACTGATTATTTATACGATTTTACATTTTTTTATTTAAACAAAAAAGCAAAACCTCATCGATTTTGCTTTTTATTCTTATTTTCTATTTTTTATCTTGAAATTCTACCGGCTCTTTTCAAAATTTCCTGGTTGATATTGTTAATCAATTCCGGACCTTCATAAATAAACCCTGTATACAACTGAACCAAAGTTGCTCCTGCATCCAGTTTCTCCATTGCGTCTTTTGCAGAGTGAATTCCGCCCACTCCGATGATTGGGAAAGCTCGGTTACTTTTATCTGCAAGGTATTTAATCATTTTAGTACTTCTCTCACGAATCGGTTTTCCACTTAATCCTCCATTTCCGATTTGTGCTAAAACGTCAGGAGATGTTTTCAGCCCTTCTCTATTCACTGATGTATTTGAAACTACAATTCCGTCAATTTTGGTTTCAGCAATCAGTTCAATAATCTCATCTAACTGGTTATTATTCAAATCCGGAGCAATTTTCAATAAAATTGGCTTCTGTACAGATTTTGACTGATTGATTTTCTTCACTTCTGTAATCAGCTCTCGAAGATATTCTACATCCTCCAATTTTGCATGACTACCTACATTCGGGCAGCTTACATTCAGTACAAAATAATCTACATAAGGATGAAGACCTTCAAAACAGTCCAAGTAATCCTGAGTATAATTTTCCGGTGCTGTATCTGTATTTTTTCCGATGTTTCCACCGATGATGATTTTTCCTTTGTTATCTTTCAGCTTTTCTATCGCAGCTTGCAGTCCATCATTATTGAACCCCATTCTGTTGATGATTCCACCGTCTTCAATTAATCTGAATAATCTTTTCTTAGGATTTCCAGCCTGCGCTCTTGGTGTAACCGTTCCGATTTCTACAAATCCGAAACCTAAATCACCCAACTCGTTAAACAAAACTGCATTTTTATCGAAGCCGGCAGCCAATCCTACAGGATTTTTAAATTTTAATCCGAAAACCTCTCTTTCCAGACGTTTGTCTTCAATTGGTTTTGGGAAAAATAGTTTAGTAAGAAATCCAAAATTCTTTAGCATTGAAAAAGTAAAATGATGCACTTCTTCAGGATCAAATTTGAAAAGAATCGGGCGAATGAGCGATTTGTACATTGAAAAAAAGTTTTACAAAAATACTCATTTTAAAATTAATGATCGATTGACATATGATATTTTATAGAAAAATGTATGATAAACAGTATCTATGTCTTTTAACGCAAAGATTTTATTTCTCCGATGCCTTATTTGAGGTGCAAAGTATTAATCAACAAGTTGATTTGATGAAGCTATATTTTCAACGCTTCGCGAAACAAATTTATTTGTCTTTGCCTTTCTAAAAATAATGTGATATAGAATAAAACTTTGCGTTTATATTAAAAAATACGATCAAAGTTTGTCATTTCGTAGGAATCCAAACTTAAATATTTCAGATGATTTTCTACTCCTATGCTTAGATCCTTTCAGGATGACAAATTCTATGATAATAAAAAGTATAAACAATTAAGAATACAGACTCAAATCAAAGTTCAAAAGATCTCCTACTCTTTTAAACTCATCATCTATTGTGGCATTTACAGTAATTCTTTCATTAGAAATAGGATGATTAAAAATCAATTGATGGGCATGAAGCGTCATTTTGTTGATCCCAAATGTTTGAAGCCACAATTTGTTTTGTTTATTGCAGCCATGTTTTCGGCAGCCTAAAATAGGATGCAAAATATGTTTAAAATGCTTTCTCAGCTGATGAAATCTTCCGGTTTCAGGAATCGCTTCTACCAGACAATATCTTGAAGTCTGATGTTTTAAAAAGGGTAAATCTATTTCCGAAGTCTGCAGACGGTGATAATAAGTGACCGCATTTTGTTTGACTTCATTTTCATTCACCAAATCATAATCAATGGTTTCTTCTTCCTTTGCCCAACCACGAAGAATGGCGATATATTTCTTTTCGACTTCTCGTGATGCAAACTGCTCACTCATAATTTTCAAGGTTTCTTTATCTAAAGTAAACAACAAAACGCCTGAAGTTTTTCTATCAAGACGATGCACCGGATACACTTTTTGCCCAATTTGTTTTCTCAACTCCTGAATAGCATACGTATCGGCTTCTCCGGCATAAAAAGACTTGTGAACCAATAATCCGCTGGGTTTGTTGATGGCAATAATATGTTCGTCGCGATAAAGAATTTCTAACATGATGCAAAAGTAGAAATTTTCAACCGATCTAGCCCTGATTGCAGCGGCATCCTTTTGCGGAACGAAGTGAGCAAAAGATATAGTGGAAAGCAGGTACCCGGCTCCTAAAAATTTATACTTAAAATTGGTATAAAAATCTTTATTTTTTTATTTTCGCTCAAATTTTAATTATGAAAAAACTATTCTTTATCATGCTTTTAAGCATTTTTCCATTAATTTCTTTTGCCCAAAATTCCGATTCATTGAAATTAGGGAAGTCTAATCGAGAATTCTTTATTAAAGGGGACCAAAAATTCAAATTTTCTGAATATAAAAAAGTTTTCACAAATCCTGAAGCTTTAAGCTACATGAAGAAATCGAATACAACCGGAACTGTTGCACAGGTTTTTGCAGGAATTGGTGGTGCTTTTGTAGGATACGGGCTAGTAAAAGAGATTACACGAAATAAAACAGTTTATAGTAACGGAGTTGCCATCAAGAAAAAAGAATCCGGAGGTTGGGGATTAATTGGGATTGGCTTAGGAGCTGTAGGAATTGGGATTCCTTTTGCAATAAGTTCTGGTAAAAACTTAAAAAAAGCAATGGAAACACAAAACCAAAATCCTGGAACAAACGAAACAAAAGCGACTTCTTACAGACTGGAAATCAGCGGAAGCAGCATCGGTTTAGCTTATAATTTCTAAAAAAATATTCAAAAGCAGTTTTTTAACTGCTTTTTTTATTGAATCTCATGGAATTGGGATTCAAATTGCTATTTTTGCACTTCAGACGAAAAAAATTATGGCAAAGCAAGAAGATGTTTTCAAGAAAGTGATTTCTCACGCTAAAGAATATGGTTTTATTTTCCCTTCGAGTGAGATCTATGATGGTTTATCCGCTGTTTATGATTATGGACAAAACGGTGCCGAACTAAAAAATAATATCAAACAATATTGGTGGAAAGCGATGGTACAGCTTAACGAAAATATTGTCGGCATTGATTCAGCGATTTTGATGCACCCAACAACATGGAAAGCATCGGGCCACGTAGACGCTTTCAACGATCCATTGATTGATAATAAAGATTCTAAAAAACGTTTCAGAGCAGACGTTTTGGTGGAAGATTACTGCTTAAAAATAGAAGATAAAGAAAATAAAGAAATCGAAAAGGCTGCGAAGAGATTCGGTGAGTCTTTCGATAAAGCTCAATTTGAAGCTACGAATCCAAAAATTTTGGAATACAGAGCAAAAAGAGAAGCTATTCTTTCAAGACTGGCTAAATCTTTAGAAAATGAAGATCTTGCTGATGTAAAAGCTCTAATTGAAGAATTGGAAATTGCTGACCCTGACACCGGTTCTAAAAACTGGACGGAAGTAAGACAATTCAACCTGATGTTCGGAACAAAATTAGGTGCTTCTGCAGATTCTGCGATGGATCTTTATTTAAGACCGGAAACCGCTCAAGGTATTTTCGTAAATTACCTGAATGTTCAGAAAACTTCACGTCACAGACTTCCTTTTGGTATTGCTCAGATTGGAAAGGCATTCAGAAATGAGATTGTTGCGAGACAGTTTATTTTCAGAATGCGTGAATTCGAACAAATGGAGATGCAGTTTTTCGTTGCTCCGGGAACAGAACTAGAATTCTACGAACAGTGGAAACAAAAACGTCTGAACTGGCATTTAGCTTTAGGTTTAGGTAATGACAATTACAGATTCCATGATCATGAGAAATTGGCTCACTATGCAAATGCAGCAGCTGATATTGAGTTTAATTTCCCATTCGGTTTCAAAGAATTAGAAGGTATTCACTCAAGAACGGATTTCGACTTAAAAGCACACGAAAAGTTCTCAGGCAGAAAGCTTCAGTTCTTCGATCCTGAAAGAAATGAAAACTATGTACCTTATGTAGTAGAAACTTCGGTAGGTTTAGACAGATTGTTCCTTTCTATCTTCTCTCACTGTCTGAAGGATGAAGTATTGGAAGACGGTTCAGAGAGAACAGTTTTATCTTTACCTCCTGCTTTAGCACCAATTAAAGCGGCTATTCTTCCATTGATGAAGAAAGATGGTTTAGCAGAATACGCTGAGAAAATCTTCAATGACTTGAAATACGATTTCAATTTATTCTACGAAGAAAAAGACGCGATCGGAAAACGTTACAGAAGACAGGATGCGATCGGTACTCCATACTGTATCACTGTAGATCACGATTCTTTAACAGATCACACGGTGACCATCAGAGACAGAGACACCATGCAACAGGAAAGAGTTCCGGTTTCTGAGCTGAGAAGAATCATCGATGAGAAAACAAATTTCAGAAATTTACTTTCAAAAATATAAGTGTAAAGCCTTGAGAAATCAGGGCTTTATTTTTTTATCAACATATATCCTAATTTGTTATTTTTGGTTGACAAATTTAAACCATGAAAAAAATAACAGGACTAATGTTTGTATTGTTTCAAACATTCTCATATTCTCAAACACAGGATTTAGCCGCTTTAGCATCAGGACAAAATGTAGGAATGAATGCTCTTTTTGATACCAAAGACAATTTGTACGGCTATGTTTCTTTATATTCTTACGGAAAAACAGATAAAAAGACTCAGAAATTCGAATACGTCCTTTTAGATAAAAACCTCAACCCGGTTGCTAATAATGAATTTGAAGCCAACCTTTTAGTTTCTAATTATTATGGCTATGTAGATTTTAAAGGGCAGGTTATTCTTCGTCCTTCGGATTTCAATTATCTTCAAGCGTTTGCAAAAGATGCTGCAATGCCGGTATCTATGGTCATAGATCCTAAAGCCAATACGGTAAAACCAAAAGTGTATTATGATTATCTAGAAAACGGAACTTTCGTAGAAATTAATCAGCCTAAAAGCTTTAAAGAGGAAAGAAAAGAAAACCGTGCAGAGAAAAAAGACAAAGGCTATAACTATGTTTCTTCGGTAGGAGAAATTAAAGAAGGTGGTTATTTTGCAATAGAATACAATGATTATGGCAAATATGTCAACAAAAACAGCCTTATCAAATTCGACGAAAACAAAAAAGAAGTCTGGAGATATCGCTATAATACTGATGGCAGCAAAAAAGTATTCTCAGATCTTACTTTACTTGAAAAAGACGAAAATCGTATTTACGGAATTTTAAGAAAGGTAAATGACGATGACAAAACTTTTTCTCTTTTGGTGATCGACATGAAAACAGGAAAAGAGCTTTCCAACCAACCTATTACAGGACTTACTCCGGAAACGATTTATAATATTGATGCTTTATATTCCAGTGGAACAAAACTGGATAATGATAAAACGTTCGACGACAAAGTGGTCTTAATGGGTAGAAATTTCGATAAAGGCGATAAAGGTTTTGCAAGATTCATTTTGGATAAAAACAATTATAATGTTGATCTTAAAACTTTAAATTATAAGCCGGATCTTTCCAACCATATTCCCAAATTGAGTGCAGATGGCGGTGTAGAAAACGGTTATTTCCTTCAAACCAAAGATGTCTATTTTATGAGTGACGGCAGTGTAGGAATTCTTTCTGAAAAATTTAAACCGGCCGGACAATACAATGCACCGAAAACAACTGATTTAGTTTACATAAATGCCGACAAAAACTTTAAAGTAAAAGATGTTCAGATTTTTGAAAAAGAAAAGTCTAAATGGGTAAACAGCGATTATCTGTTTTCACAATATTTAAATGACGGAAAAGATGTTGTGTTCTTCTTCCGAGATTACAAAAAAGATCAGGTAACTAAAGAGAAAAAATGGAACCTTTTCATTAACACTGTTATTGATGGGAAATTCAAACAGGAGATTATTCCTATTTCTGAAAAAGATAATTTTGTTGTAACGCCTTACGTAGCAAAAGAAGGCTATATTCTACTTAGAGAATACAATGAAAAAGAAAAGTTCAATAAAGTCCGTCTTGAGAGGCTAAATTATTAATGATAAAAAAGAATCCTGACCTTCGGTCAGGATTCTTTCATTTGATAGTAATCTGCAATATTTTTAATCTCATCCAGACTCAGATTCCACATAAAGTTGAGAAACTGCTGGTAACTTTCACTTTGGTTTTTAGGATCTACCCTATCCAGATAGCGGTTAAGATTATAATTTTTTCTTGCTTCATAGATTTTTACAAAACATTTCCCCAACCAATCTTTATAATATTTTTCTTCTTCACCATCTTGTAAAAACTGCAAGCTTGTATAAATTCCTACTCCATAATCTTCGGAATGAAATAAATTAGGCAGCGTTTCCATTCTTGCCGTCTTTTCCAAAGCAGCATAAGATTCTGAAGATTTTTCCGCCTCTATATCATTTTTCAATTCAGGGAAAATTTTTCTAAGTTTTTCAATTCTCAATACAATCTCAGGATGTGAAGCCAATGAATCTTTATTCAGTTTTTCTTTAAAATTATTGTAGTTATACAGAGAGAAATCTTCTTTTTTAAGCCATTTGTCTTTGAACTCCTGCTTCGGAAGATTAAAATACTTTTTATATGTTTCTACCTTTAATTCTCTTGGGGAAATTGTATCAAAATCCTGAAGCCTTTTCAACGTATTGATAAATTCTGTTTTCTTAAAATCACTGTTTTTGAAAATTGCATATCCCAAAGAATCCGCCTGCATCTCATCCTTTCTTCTCTCCGCTCCTTTTCTATAAATCCTGCTTTTCATTACATTAAAAGCCCGTTCGTTACGGTTTTCTTTTGTTGATTTAATATCCTGAAGCGTAATTTTATCAAGCTGATTCTGATCAATCATCTGCAAAAAAGTTTTCAGTGAATGTTCAGATATTTTGTGACCCAACTCATGAGAAATCACCGCTCCAAGCTGATCATCATTATCGAGCCAGTTAAAAAGCCCCATATTGATTACAAAAACTCCGTCTGCAAAGCAATAAGCATTCGGTGTATTATCTTTCGCAATAAGAATCGTCAAATCCTGTGGAATCTGAGGATTGTTTTTCCTTAAACGGGCAATCAGACTTTTTGCTTTTCCTTCAAACACGGAATTAAAGGCAAAGTCTTTATTTTTCACCTGTTTTTCAAAATCTTTTTCAAGCTCTTTATAAATTTTTGACAGTTCATTTCCTCTTTTCCCTGAATAGGTATTTTTACTTTTCGTGATCAGATTTTCATTATTGGCAGCAAAGCTTTTAAGAAATTCTTTTCTCTTGAGATAATCTGCTGTATCAATAGGCTTATAAGCCTGTCCGAAACAAAATATAAAGCCATAAAGAAATAAAAAAGAAACAATTTTTTTCATCATATTTTCATCAAATAATCACAAAAATAAATCATTTCGTTTCATGTTTTTAAAATTATTTTAAATTTGTTACAGATCAATCGATATGATACTTTTTATTTATTTCATTACCGCTATTGTTGCTGTTGTAGTCGCAATATACCTTTTAGGATATGCCTATATTTTCAATGGTATTTCTAAAACCTATCTGCGTGGAAAATCCAGTGCCAATATTGACGACGGCAAATTATTTTCCAGTAACCTCATCACTACAAAAAACCCAAAACGTTGGGAAGAAGCTCCTGAATACAACAAAACAAAACTACCTAAAAATATAGTTGATGATTTAATGCATTCCAATACCGCTTCTTTTATTGTAGTAAAAAACGGCAAATTAGTTCATGAACAATATTGGAATGGCTATAATCAATCCTCCAAAACGAATTCTTTTTCCATGGCTAAAGCAGTTACGGTAATGCTTCTGGGAAAAGCTTTGCAAGAAGGCAAAATAAAAAGTCTTGATGATCTGTTTTCAGATTATTTTGAAGAATTTAAGAATAAAGAATTCGGAGCTCAACTGACGCTAAAAAATTTAGCTCAGATGGAAGCAGGCTTGGATTGGAATGAAGATTATAAAAACCCTTTTTTACCCAACGCAAAAGCATACTACGGAAAAAGCCTTATTGATGCTACTTTTTCAAGAAAATTTAAAGAAAATCCGGGTGAAAAATTTGAATACCAAAGCGGTTCCACACAACTTTTAGGTTTTGCGGTGAGAAAAGCCGTCAATCAATCATTAGCAAGCTATTTATCCGAAAAATTCTGGATTCCTTTGGGAATGGAACAAAATGCAGATTGGAGCACGGATGAAAGTGGAATGGAGAAAACCTATTGCTGTATTCATTCTAATGCAAGAGATTTTGCAAAGCTGGGACAATTATTTTTAGATAACGGAAAAGTAAACGATCAACAGATCTTAAATCTTGATTTTATTAATCAAATGAAAACTCCGACAAAAAACTCTGAAGATATCTACGGAATGGGATTCTGGATCAATAATGATAACCCTATAAAACATTATTATTTCTTAGGACTTCAAGGACAATATATTATCATGATTCCTGAACATAATATGGTTATCGTAAGAACAGGAAGCTACAACAATCTCCCAAAAACAGACAGAGGAAGACCTGACCAAGTGAAGTTTCTTGTGAATGAAACTGTACAATTATTTCAATAAACACTATGGAAAATTACAATATAAAAGTGGATGAGTATATTGAAAAATCTCAGGATTTTGCAAAACCAATTTTACAACACATTCGGGAAATCGTTCATGAAATATGTCCGGACACGGAAGAAGCCATCAAATGGAAGTTTCCCACTTTTATGTATAAAGGGAAAATCCTTTGTTCTATGGTTTCGTTTAAACATTATTGCAGTTTGGGATTTTGGCTTCATGATGAAATGAAAACGCTCAAAAACATCGAAACCGATGTTGAAAAAACCAATATGTTCAGCTTAGGAAAAATTACAAAAGTTGAAGATCTTCCTTCAAAACCATTGCTCAAAAAAATGATTCTTGAAGCGATGGAACTTACCGATATGGGAGTCACTATGAAAAAGGCTGCTCCTTCAAAAACGGAAACCGAAGTTCCTGATTATTTTCAGAATGCTCTCAAACAAAATAAAGAAGCTTTGGAAGTGTTTACCAAAGGTTCACCATCATTCCGGAAAGAATATATCAACTGGCTTACAGAAGCCAAAACAGAAGCCACTCGAAACAAACGAATGGAACAAGCTATAGAATGGATTTCTGAAGGTAAAGCTAGAAACTGGAAATATATGAGTAAAAAATAATTGGTGAAAAAGTTGAGAAAATCATATCTCGAAACACGAATCCCGCATCTCTCTAACTAAACATTTAGTGGAATCTAAAATTCGCTTCAGGAAGAGTATTATTTTTTAAAAACGCTTCATATTCGGGAGATAATTTTGCCCTTCCGAATGTGTTTTGTCCGCTCATACTCCCGAGACGAACTTTATCTTTCCCGAATTTTCTGTTCATGGCATCCATTGCTTTCATGGCAGGCAAATGTTGGTTTTGAGTATCCTCTTCAAAAAGGCTGATTTGTCTTTGATCTTCGGGAACAAAATCATTCACAAAAACACCTGCTCGTTTGTAATGGAAGCCTTCTTTGTAAATGGCTTCAAACAATTCATTCACCACTCTTCCTATCAAAATTGAAGAGTTGGTCGGATTAGGAAGGATCTGAGTCATTGCTTTTCTGTATTCGGGCAAGTCTTTTCTGAAACGATTGGTCTGTACAAAAACCGTCACCATTTTACAACAGGTATTTTGCTTTCTCAAACGTTCTGAGCAATACATTCCAAAAGTTTCTACACGCTCGCGAACCTCTTCTTTCTTCGTCAGCATTTCCATAAAACTTCTGGTCACTGCAATTGATTTTTTAGGAGAAGGAGCATCGAGTTCCAATTGACGGATTCCTTTTAATTCATTAACCATTCTTACACCTTGAATTCCCATAATTTTGCGAACCCACATTTCCGGTTTCTGTAATAAATCCCAGGCTTTGAAAACTCTGTTATCCTGCATTTTTACAGCCAATCGTCTTCCTATTCCCCAAACATCACCAATATTAAGCCATTTTAAAGCTTTTTCTATTTTTTCAGGCGTATCTAAAATATATACCCCGTCAAACTTATCCGGAAATTCTTTTACAATTCTATTGGCTACTTTACAAAGTGTTTTTGTAGGAGCAATTCCTATACTTACGGGAATATTCTCCAATTCTTTAATTTCATCTTTAATCTTAATACAATAATCATGAATATTAATGTATTTAAAACTTTTAAAATCTAAAAACAGCTCATCGATAGAATATACTTCAAAATCAGCTTTGTCAACATATGCCGTGGAGATTTCAATTACACGCTGACTTTTGAAATTATACAACTCAAATTTTGCAGAGAAACATTGTACATCATGCTTTTTGAAGAGCTCTTTATATTTGAAAGCAGGAGCCGCCATCGGAATTCCCAACTCTTTTGCTTCTTTGCTTCTGGATACAACACATCCGTCGTTGTTGGAAAGTACCACAACGGGTTTATTCTCGAGCTCCGGATCAAGGGTTCTCTCACATGAAACGAAAAAATTGTTGCAATCTACTAAAGCATACATGATTCAAAAATCAAAGATTTCAATACACAAAATTATGCTTTTTTAAACAGAATATGATCATTATTTACAATTTTAAAAATAAATTAAATAACTGATTTACAAAACATTAATTTATTTTAAATGCGTCAAGTTTTGTCGTACCTCAGTCTTAATTTTGTTTTCCAAAAACGCTAAAAAATTGATACTATGGACAAAGTAACGATACAGAGAATAAAAAAACTTCACCCTTTGGTAAGGGATGAAGTGAAACAGATTATTAAGGAATGTGATGAAGCATTAACCGGAAGAGCCAAAGTAAGAATAACACAAGGTTTAAGAAGTTTCGAAGAACAGGAAAAACTATATGCTATCGGAAGAATTACTTCCGGAAAAAAAGTAACCAATGCCAAAGCCGGACAAAGCATCCACAATTACGGACTTGCCGTTGATATTTGTATGATGATTGACGGAAAAACCGCAAGTTGGGACACTGTAAAAGACTGGGATAATGATCAGGTAGCCGATTGGTATGAGTGTGTTAAAATTTTTGCCAGACATGGCTGGGATTGGGGCGGAAACTGGAAGACTTTTAAAGACCTCCCTCATTTTGAAAAGAAGAATATCCCGACAAAGAAAGGTTTGGTGAAAACGAGTTGGAGAAGACTTTTGAAAATGGCTCGTGATAAAGAAAATTATGTGATTTTTTAATTCTCTTTTATTTGAAAATTATTTTTAATACGACATGTTCTGTCGCCTTGCTAAGCTACTTTTACTGTATAGAAAAGCACTAAAAGCAAGTATTATAATAAGCTGAAACCAATAGTCATTTTTCGGAAAACTATTGGTTTTACTTATCTAAAATTGCAAAGTATTTCTTAAAAAAGTAAAAAAATCATATGAAAAAGACAACCCTACTTTCTTTGGATGGAGGCGGAATCAGAGGAATTATTACCTGTATCATTCTGCGCTACATAGAAGAGCAGCTTCAGTTTTATGATCAGCCGAACGCAAGACTTGGCGATTATTTCGATCTTGTTGCGGGAAGCAGTACAGGAGGGCTGATTGCGTCTATTATTCTCTGTCCCGATGAACACCGAAAAGCAAAATATTCGATCCAAAAAGGATTAGAATTGTATGCTGAAAAAGGAGGAGATATATTTCAGGTCTCTTTTTGGGAACGTTTGGTGAATCCTTTCGGATTACTGAATGAAAAGATCTCTCAGGAAGCTCTTGAAAAAAATTTGAATGACTTTTTTGGAAATTTAGAATTAAAAGAATTAATAAAACCATGTTTAATAACCAGCTATGATATTGAAAACAGAAGAGCAAAATTATTCAACTCCTGGAATGCACATTTAAATACCGATAACTTTTACGTAAAAGATGTTTGCAGAGCTACTTCTGCGGCGCCAACTTACTTCACGCCGGTTCAGATTAAATCGATGTACGGACAGATCTTCAGCCTAATTGATGGCGGAATGTTTGCCAATAATCCTGCACTTTGTGCTTATGCAGAAGCGAGAAAAATTCCTTTTGCAGAAGTGTTGAAGAATCATCAGAAAGCGAATCATCCAAGTGTAAATGATATGATTATTGTTTCAATCGGAACCGGAATTGAAGCAAGACCTTATTCTTTTAAAAAACTGGAAAAAGCAGGAAAAATAGGCTGGGTAAATCCAATTATTGACATTTTAATGTCGGCCAATGCAGAAACCGTAGATTATCAGCTTTGTCAGATGTTTCAGACCTTAGGATTGAGGAATCAGAAAAATTATTACCGACTAAATCCTTCGTTGAAAAACGCCTCTCCTGCAATGGATAATGTAAGACGTTCTAATATTGAAAACCTGATACAGGCCGGACTAAGCTATATTGACGACAACAGAGAAAATCTAAATCAAATTGTTCAGAAATTAATTAAAAACAAAATATAAGTCTTTAACCTTATAATTGCAAAATATAAGCTATTTTGATTATATTAAAATTCAGTCTGTTTTCGTTATTTGTTTCTATTTTATTTTTCATTCTGATTAGGAAACACTTAAAAACAAAATGGCTATTTGGTTCTAAAATATTTTAATCACGTCAAGTTTTGTCGCTCCCCGCTCCTACCTTTGGAGTATAAATAAAACACAAAAAAACAATCCTTAAAAACTAAACAATAACTTTTTGAATTCAACATTCCAAAATGCTGAACAGCCCAAATTCTGTTCAAATCGTAACCAACACATCAAATCACAAAGCATGGAAACACCAAAACACAATCCAAATATAACCTTCGATGAAGATCTCTATACTATTGAATGGAGTGACATCGAAAATACCGAGATAGACTACGACAATTATCTCAACGACATTGAAAATTTCTTCCGGGAAGATTTTGAGAAAGATATTCTAGAGGAAGACATTTATTAACATAGTTTTTACGCATAGTTCTGAGACTTTCCACTATTGCTTTTTAAGCATCAGTAAAACACAAATCCATTCAATACTATCTCAAAAACCTTTGAATTCACCATTCACAAAATGCTGGACAGCCAGAACTATGTCTAAAAACCAGTACCAAATACACAGTACAATGAAACAAAAAATTTAACCCAAAGGTGGAATACTTTGCTTGAAACCACATAAAAAACAGGCAAAACAGAAGCAACTCTAATGAAAAGAAGCTTCAATATTTAACTTTTAAAACCAAAAAATTACAAAATGGCAGAAAATGAAACACCTGCAACGCCAATTGCAGAAAACACACCAACACAAACGCTTTTCAGATTTGTAAGTTTGAGAAGTCCTCAACTATCTGATGATAAAGATCAGGACAAGAGGTTTATTTTAATTCCTGATGTTTTAAAAACCGACAATCATTTTTATATTCCTGTCACCACAGGAACCGGAACAAAAAAAAGTCTTTTAAAGGAGGCTGCTGAAAGTTATACAGTCAGTTCTCAATGCATCACTGATGTAAATTATTTAAAAAATGACTTTGGTGATCTTTATAATTTTGCAACATGGTTAGCTAGAAATAAAAGCACCTGTACTTATGCAGAATTTGTTGCCAAGAAAGAAGAAATATTCCCTCCTGTTTATGCGCTTCCCGAACTCATCCAACTATGGAATAACTTAATTTATCAGGTTGTCACTCAGAAAGACTTCTATATTAAAGAAGTTGTTATGCAAATGCTTTTAGCACTTCACATTTTATCTGTAATTCATGAAGAAGATTTTAAATTAGCGGTAACAGCAAGAGTTGTACTTCCAAAAGAATTGATGATGGATGAAAATCCTTCGTTATCTCAAATCGCATCAAGAATTGATGACAACGCTGCAAGAGAAAGCTTTCCAACTGAGGAAATGAAGCAACAGCAAGAAATTTCTACTGCTAAAACAAAACTTACCCGAATTGAAAGCTTAAAGAAAAATCTTTCTGGAATTGAAAAGCAATACCAGAGAGAATATCAGGCTGAATATAAAACTCAAAATGAAGCTCATCAGGTAATCATCGAACCACTTATCCAGGAATACAGTGAAGCTGTTGAAGCTGCAAGAACAGAATATTGTGGAGTAAGACCCCCAGGAACAGAATACAATCCGGAAGATCCTTGTCAACAGCCTAGAGTAATTCCATATCCCAAACTTCCTGCTTTTGAATTTAATTTCAGAGATGAGATAAGCGCACAACCCTTGGTCGATTCATTAAAACCTGAAAACCTTGAATCATTACTGGATGTTTTAGGTTATACATTTGAACAAACAGAAACACCTGTCGAACGTTCTTCGGAACAAGACATTGCTGATCTTGAAGCATCATTGGAAGGTAGAAATACATTTGCAGAAGTCACTTTGGCAATTAATGAAGCTGTAGAGAGGCTTAATAATACAATTCTCGAAAATACTCAGGGGAATGAAGAGGCTTATACGAGCATCGGTGGTGTAATTGTTCCTGTTTCCAGAACCATTTCAGTTCCTTTTACCTATCAGGTTTGTCCGAAGTTTATTTATAAGGCATATACTCAGGACTTAGCTTTAACCGTACCTGATTCATCATGGGATGTAAGCTACATTTCTTACAATTTGATTCCTAATAATTCACCAACAAGTATTGACAGTGATTATTTTGTGAAATCAAGAACAGGAAATACAATTTTCTTAAGTGATATGCATTATCCTGGAGTAGATTTTTACAGTATTCAGAATGCTACTTTGAGAGTGAAAATTGTTTTTTCAAACGGAAGAACTACGGAAATTTTGGTTCCGGGAATTCAAGCAAGAACATGTAGTTCAGGAGCATTTGAGCTTGAAGTTGAAGAAGGCGAACCACCGGTAATTGTGGATGAAGAAAATACTTTCATTCCTTCCGGATTCGGATTTAAAAATATTGGGATTGCGGATTATCTAAAAGTTGAGCAAAGTACTCATGCTTATGTAGAAGGTGAAGTAGCCCATATCGAAAACGTAATGGCCAGAGAATATCGCGAGAAGTCAACCAGAAGATTAAGAAGAAGTGAAAATACAACAACTTCATCTACTGATACAGAAAGAGAGCAGCTTACTGACACGACTACTGCCAATCGTTTTGAAATGCAAAGTGAGATTTCAAAAATGGCACAAGAGTCAAGAGACTTTAGTGTAGCCGCACATTTTGACGCTTCTTGGAAAACTCCCGGAGGAAATGCAAACTTTAATACAGGAATTGCTGCAAATTATGCTAACCACAGCTCAAAAGAAGAAAGCACCAGACAAGCAGTTACACAAGCCCAAGATGTTACTTCCAGAGCAATGGACAGAATTGTCACTAAAGTTCATGAAGAAAGAATTGAAAAAATCATTGATGAATTCGAAGAAACAAACTCTCACGGCCTAGACAATAGAAAAGGAGACAAACATGTAGTGGGCGTTTACAGGTGGGTTGATAAATTGATGAAAAATCAAATTTATAATTATGGCAAACGCATGATGTTTGAATTCATGATTCCAGAGCCAGCAAAACTTCATTTATTGGGAATGACTCTAGATTCAAATGCAACAGAACTGGTAAAGCCAGAAGATCCAAGGGCCAAAGGAGATATGCAAATAAGCAGTTATAACGATCTACTTAGTGAAATTAAACTAAAATATTGGGTTAGTAAATATAATGTTGAAATTGACAGCTTTCCAAGCGAGACCATTAAAGTATCAAAAGGAATTGCCTATGGTCGTGACAAAGTAGCTGATATTGGATCTGCATCTGCGACAACAAGTGCTATGGGACTCCAGGAAGTTGTAAAAATTCCTGAAGGATATGTTAGTACATACTACAATATTAGTGGTGGTGGAAAACAATATTTGGATCATGGTAATTCTTTGTTAAATCTTAACATTGGTGATAAACATATCTTTCAAAACCATACAGCTTCTACTTTTGTTAAATATGGAGCTTTAGAACCTTATAGCGGTGATCTTTCGATCAGTATTTCAACAGATAGGTTTTACTCTTTTGAGACCTCTCTATCTATTGATTGTCAATTAACTCCAGAGGCAAGAAAACAATGGCTGCAAAAAACGTTCAATGCTATTATTAATGCTTATGAAGAAGCTTTAATTGAATACAACAATGCAATAGGAGAAGAAAACAATAAAGCCGTAGTTATTAAAGATTCAAATCCTAATTTCTACAGACAGATTGAAAATACTGTTTTACGTAAAAACTGTATTTCATATATGGCAGATCGAGCAACCGATTCTACTCATGGCTATGGCTTATCAGGATTAACACAAGGAACTACCTTTACAGATTACGAAACTAAACTTTCTTCAAAACTAGATAAACACACTGCCTTTGTAAAGTTTATGGAACAGGCTTTTGAATGGGAAAATCTTTCTTATTACCTGTATCCTTATTATTGGGGGAATAAACAAAACTGGGTAGACCTTTATCAGTCGGAAAATACGGATCCTTTATTCAGAGCTTTCTTACAAAGTGGAATGGCAAGAGTGATCGTAACTGTTCGTCCGGGATTTGAAGATGTTGTACAATTCTATCTAGCCACCGGAAAAATTTGGAATGGCGGCGAAGTTCCTGTAATTGGTGATGATCTTTATTTATCCATTGTTGATGAAATGAAACAGCCAAAAGGAGAAAAACAAGGAAAGGCATGGTTGACAAGACTCCCTACAATATTGAATATCCTTCAGGCAGAAAGTATTGGGTTGAAAGTAGCTCATGCATTACCATTTACAACTGAAAATCCTGATGATTTTGAAGTTCCTTCTGAAGTAATTACTGAAGAAAAATTCAATTTTGAAAAAAATGAAAACCTCCTTGGTCTTCAACCCGGAGACGAAAATAAAATTATTACAGGAGACTGGGTTTAATTAAAAAAATATCAAAATGTCCGATATAGGAAAAATTATAAGAGTAAATGCATTGCCTCCTCCTGACAAAAGAGAAAACAATGTCATTTACCAAGTAGCTGCACCAGGTGCAGCTACTTATAAAGATTATGCGATTGATGCTAATGGGGATTTAAAAACACCATCTTATATCCCATTGACAGGAACAGTAGAAGGAAAACCCTTAACTAAAAACATAGAAGTAGATCCCAATCAAGAAGGAGCTGTAGGATTTATATCCAATACACCTGATTTATCCAAAGTTGCTTTAACAATTCAAGAAGATGGTAGTGTACTTGCTGAATCCCGTAAAGATACAGATAATATCTCCTCCTCTATCCATTTACACCATGATACAGGAATAGAAATAACAGCAACAACATCAAATAATCAATTTTCTGCGATTATAGATACTTCTGGCTTGCAGGGTGATAATTATATTCCTCCTTCAAGTGATGAGCATTATGTACAAAAAAAATACATCACCGATAACTTTACTTCACAAGCCAATTTAAACAGTACATTGGCTGATTATTATACCTCAGCGCAAACGGACGATTTATTTTATGATAAAACAGAAGTAGACGCCAAACTTTCCGCTGTATATAGACCGAAAGGATCGGTAGCTAATTTTGCTTCACTACCAAGCTCAGGAAATACAGAGGGAGATGTTTGGAATATTATAGATTCTGGATCTAATTATGTCTGGGTATTAAACCTCAACAATACGGGAGCTCCAGGATGGGATAAACTGTCTGAAACCATTGATCTTACCGCTTATTACACACAAAATCAAATTGATGCTACACTTACTAATTATATTGATGCTAATGGAAATTATAATATTTTTGGTAAAAAATGGTTTAAAACAGATGGAGGAAATACATGGGACAATAATACAGCCAGAATTCAAGGTGTAAATGGTTATGATGCAGGATTAACTTTTTTTAGATCTGGTATTGATGTTGGGCAGATTATTTTTGATGGTTATCGATTCAATTTTACCAATGATAATAACTCAGGAGGTTTTAAACAAATTAAAACAGAGGGGTATATTAAGAATGGATCAGATTCCAATCATTTACTTACAGGTGATGGTGGACATAAAGCTATTTCTGATTTTGTTTTAGATGCAGATTTAAATAACTATTGGCAAATATTTAACCATCCAACAAGTGATTATAAAGGTGTCAATGCAGGACAACCTTTTTCTATTCTTAGTGGGAATTCTGCTGAAAAATTATATTCAGGAGGGGTATTAACATCTGATAATTATAGTGATGGGATATATATTCCTGAACATGGAGGATACTTTAAAGGTGTAATATCTGGTTCAAAGGGTATAGTAAAACCTCAAGGTACCGGTTTTGGATTACAAAACATCAGACAAAATCCTACTCATTATTCTTATTGGGGTGCTATAACAGGTTCAATAGTAATATTGCTTCCTAATGCCTTTCCTCTACATCAAACTAAAATTAAACTTAGAATTGTTGATAATCAGTTTTACCAACATTTCCAACATATTGAAGTCAGTACTTACTTATCAGCAGGTACAGATCCTATCTATAATTCTGCTATTATTACAAATGACACCTCAGGAGCACCTAATATAGCAAACAGAATAAGAATAGGTACTACACCATCTGGTAAAGGATGTATTGTTATTAATGCAACTAATACTGCTTGGTCTTATCCTCAATTGATGGTTGATGAAGTTATAACTGGGGATTATGATACAGCTTTATTAGATTGGTCAACTTATATAGTTACTGATTTAACAGGATATGCTTTATCAGATTTAGGATTAACAACCGCTATCAATTCTAGCTCAGTTATCAACGTAGATTTAACGGATGGTATAAATAATGGCTCAAATATAAGAACAAATAAAACATGGTTTGATTATGATTGGGCAGGAACAGGAAAAAGAGGTTCTGTAATTAATTTTTCAGGATTGGCAGGTTTATATTCAACAGAATTATTTGCTGAATATGACGCAGGAGGTGATTATATTGGTGTAAGAACTAAAAATGGTGACTTGGGAGGCGTATGGAATTCTACAAGAGAATTGTATCATACAGGTAATTTTAATCCTGATAATTATATCCCTAAAACACATCCTGTTTACAATGTCTCACAGTATTATTTAGATGGCTGGTATGGTTATAAACCATACGAAGATAATAGAGGAATTGCTCCAAATCATTTAGGCCCGCATTCAGTTCAACATGGTTTTGGTTCGTGGGATAATAACAATAATGCACCTTATGCAGATTATCTCCATTTTGGAGGTTATTCAGATGGTTCAGGAGGTAATCAAAACCTCATCATGTTTAATAAAAACAGTTTTGGATTAAGACAATATCATGGAACTTCTCAAGGAATGTCACCATATTCAAGTTATGTAGATTATTGGCATACTGGAAATTTACCTAATCCTGCAACTCAATCGGATTTAAATAATTATGTACCTATTGCAGGAAATACTGCTATACAAGGACTTAAAAGATTTACAGGAGCTTACACTCAATGGGCTTTAAATGATGATGGAACAACTAATGCAAATGGATTTATTCAATCAGACCCTGCTTCATTTAATATAGGTACATTAAATAATAAAAATGTTGCCTTCTATAGAAATTCATCAATTAAAGTATTGATTGAAGATAATCAAACGAGTTTTGCACACAATGTACAAGCAGATACTTGGGTTGCTTCATCAGAGATTGCAATAGGACAAAAAGCAGGAGCTCTAAGAATTACAAAACAAACACCTGATATTATAGGAGGTCTATCAGAATCAAATGGATGGGCTTATTTTAAAGGTACTGGATTTATAGCTGATGGCGGGACATCTTCTCAATTTTTAAAAGCTGATGGAACATTAGATAATAATACTTATGCATTATCATCTTCATTGGGAAATTATATTCTTAAAAGTGGAGATACTTTAACGGGAGGTGGAATTATACAAGACAATGGTAATATCACCTTACAGCAAACTGGTATTGGAGGTAATGCAACAGGACTATTTTGGTTTAAAATGGATGACTCTGAAAGAAGTTCAGGAATAGGAACATTTACCCAGGATGGAGAAGTACAATATCTTTACATGGGATGGAGTAATGCTCCTTGGGATGTTTATACTTCTTTATCTGTAAGTGATAGTTTTTTGAAATATAAAAATAATGATATTTGGCATGCAGGGAATTTTAATCCTTCTAATTATATTCCATACACAGGAGCAACAGCAAATATTGATATTAATTCTAAAAACTTTACTACTACAGGCTTAATAAGCGGTTTTGAATATCAGGGAAATATATTCGCATCTACTGTAATGGCAGGTAATCAAGTATTTAACGCCAATAATGCGAATGCTTTAATTTTTGGAAATGATATTGTGCCTAGTCTTTATTATGGAGCATTATCTAATCACAATTGGTATGTTAATGGAAATCAAGTAGGATACATGACAGCCTCAGGATTAGGTATATTAGGGAATGTTTCAGCAACAACAGGTTTTATAGGTGCTACATTTAGTTCAGGAGCATTAGCTGGGAATACTATTATCAATTCTGATACAACTCAGATATTTTTTGGTAATAATTCAGTAACTAATACCTATTATAGTACGGGAAATAGTCACATTTTCAATGTTAACGGAAGTCAAATAGCTTTTATTAATGCTAATGGACTTGGGGTTACAGGAAATTTACAATTAAACGGCTATAATGTCATAACAGAAGCTCAAAGAGGAGCTGCTAATGGTGTTGCTCCTTTAGGAACCGACAGTAAAATATCTTCCGCTTATTTACCTAGTTATGTAGATGATGTTTTAGAATTTGCCAATCTTACTGCTTTTCCAGCAACAGGAGAAAGTGGTAAAATTTATGTAGCCTTAGATACAAATTTAACGTATAGATGGGGAGGTTCAAGCTATATACTGATCTCATCCGGAGCGGTTCAATCGGTAAACGGACAAACAGGAATTGTTAATCTATCCAAAACAGATATAGGATTAGCCAATGCAGACAATACTTCAGATGCTACGAAAAATGTTTTATCTGCAACAAAATGGACGACTCCAAGAACATTATCTTATACAGGTGATGTAACCGGATCGGCTTCCGTTGACGGTTCCGGAAATGTTGGTTTTGCCATGACATTAGCTAATTCAGGAGTTTCGGCAGGAACTTATAACAGTGTAAACGTTGATGCTAAAGGCCGGGTTCTCTCAGGTAATACTATTAATTATGTTACAGAATCTTATTTAGCAACATTTTTACAACAGAACTACTTCAATCAAACGGCTTCTGATGAAAGATTTGTGAATGCAAATGGAGATGAGGCAATCAACGGTAATAAAACATTTACTTCCAGTCCATCTATACCGGCTGCTATAAACGGAGATCATGCGGTAAACCTAGAACAATTGACATCAAGTTTATCAAATGTTGTCCGCGATAATGATGACTTTGAAATTCTGGAAATATATAGATTAATAGATAGTAACCCTTTCGATCTTGATGACACCCGTATTAAAAAGTACAATATCGTTTTTGAGGGCGCTTCAAACGGATCTGTTAATATCACACATTTAAAGGATAACCAATACTATCAATTCTCCAATGTATCAGGCGGCGCTGATTTAAGAATAAACGTAGAAGGATACGGTGCGGTAGACGCAGTCTCACCGGGGAAAACTGCAGTCTACATGTCATGGGGTGGTGGAAAACTATTGAAAATATCTGAAAATGATAATGTTTCGATCATATAAAACTGTCACAGACAAAAACAACCCAAGAATATCCATCTCTTAAAACGTCTCTCAACTCAGTTCTTTCAAGAACTATTATTACAGAGACCCTTTTTAATCAAATTATTAACTAAAAAAACAAAAAACAATGTCCAATATTGGAAAAATTATACGAGTAAATGCATTACCTCCTGAAGAAGAAAGAGAAGTAGATGTTATTTACCAAGTAGCAGCACCAGGTTCTACTACTTACACAGACTATGCTATTGACTCCAATGGCGATTTAAAAACTCATACTACTTCAGAAACAAAGAACTATAAAGTGTATGTTGCAAAATTACAAATAGATTCTTCTTTTAATTTAATTGCAACTGTTCTGGATAACAATTTAGGTACTATCATATGGAGCAAAACAGGAACCGGAGCTTATAAAGGGGTTTTAACAGGAGGAAAATTCACACAAGGCAAAACAATTGTTCTGACTAATGTTTCTTTTGCCCCTATTTATACTACAGGAGCAGTTCCCGGATATAGCTTTCCGGTTGATACAGAGATCAGCTTTTCTTTAAATGCAAGTGCCGATCTAGAAGTTCCTTTAGGAATGATCGAAATAAGGGTATATAACTAAAATCTCACACTCAATTAATCAAAACTGGCAGAGCCTAAAAACTCTGCCTTTATTAACACCAAAAATCACAAAATGAGTTTAGAAATATTAAATAATAAAGGAAACACCGATTCTATCAGTTCTAAACTGCTTTCAGAGAATGATCTCCAAAATGGCTTGTTTAAGAAACAAAGCTTTTTAAGAAAAAACACTTTTGATGAGATAAGCGCTTTTAAAAACAGTCCCTTTGGACAATATTGGGAAAAAAGATTGCCTGCATTTGCAATATCCGACTATGGACCTTCTAGAGTTTTAAATGAAACCAACTTTAGTATTATAGATCTTTCCAAAAGATTTAGTTCTGCAATTGCTTCATTGTACAATAATTCTATAAATGAGAATTGGGATGATTTAAAGTTTGTTGTCTATGCCAATCCTGATGGAAATGAAATTTTAAAACAATATGCCAATCCTGAATTTAAACCCGAAGACAATCAAGTAATGTTCCTCATAGAAACTGATGATGGAAAATTTGATTTTGGGAAAATCGTAAGAGTAAAATTGGGTAAAAAAGCAATAGAAAAATTAAAGTTTCAATACCCTTTTTTAGGACAAACAGATGAAGACGATTTAGCTGTAGAATTTTTAAACAGGTCTTTTGAAATAAAAACAGATTCCAGTCTCGAGTTTTCTCAAGCCGATAAAGAAAGAAAGCTTGATGCAGGAAAATTAAAAAAGCTACTAAAAAAAGCTATAAAATATGACTATAGCCAAAAAAAGTTTGATGACATGTCATTGTTCTTAATCCTTTTGCAAGGGGACGAATTTTTAGGATTAAATACTCCCAAAAAGATTCTGGAACTTTCACAATGGATGAGAACAAAAAAATACGAAGAAGAAAAATTTTGGAATGCTTTATTAGAAGAAGATTTCACTCCAGCATTTCTACCGGATGTTATTGTTCCTCAAAATAGAAATAATATAAAAGAATCTATAAAGAATAAATTCAAGCAACAAATTGACAATATCCCAAAAACAAATAAAAATGATGTTGTTATAGAAAAGATTTTCAAAGAAATTTTGAACAATATTTTATTATATTTGTTTGATAAGTTTTCTTCTTTACTAGATGAAGGCTTAAAAATATTAGATAAGTTTTTACCTGAAGGTGAAATACTTAACGAGATTTATAATCTCAATGCTTTTTTAGTTGGTCTTTGGAATGGATGTATAGAATTTGTTGCAGGAATTATAGATTTAATCTCTTTGATCATGATTATTGCAAGAGATGGAATCGGCTTTGCACTTACAGATGCATTAGGTGAAGCTTTTGAAGGTCTTTTAAATGAAATTGTTTATAATTTTGAAGGTTTTATAAAATCCCTTTGGAAAAAGTTTCACGTTGCAATAAAAGAGTTTCCTGATTGGTTTTTAAAGTATGGCAGTAATCCATATTATCATTATAAAGAGCTTGGTGAACTAACTCCTGATATTATAACTTTACTTGTACCTGCGCTGAAAGCAGGAAAAGCAAGTAAAGCAGCAGAGGAAGTCTCTTTATTAAAAAATCTTTCCAAGGCGGAAAAGGAATTAGCTTTAGAAAAACAAACTCAAAAATATCTTGACAGTTATTATGAGACTTTTAGAAAGGAGTCAGATAATTTTTCTAAGAAACTTGAAGAAAAAACAGCAGAGAATAAGACTAAAGAAATTTTTGATAATGCTGAAAAAGAATTAGATGAACTTATAGAGGTAAAAGAGAAAACGACTCCTAGTAAAAATGAAAATCTGTCCGCAAAACCACGAGGTCGCCAAACAAAAATACCAGAAAATTTAGATGATGCTACCAAAACATCTTTAATTCTAGAAAACGATGCAGCCGAAATCTTAGCTAAAAAAGGATTTGATATAGAACAAAACCCTTCTATATCGACAACACTTAAAAATCCTGATTATATTATTGAAGGAGAAGTCTTTGATTGTTATTCTCCCTTTAATAGTAATAAATCTGTTAGAGGTATTTGGTCTGAAATTGCCGACAAAATAGAAAAAGATCAAACTAATAGAATTATCTTAAATTTAAAAAATTGGAATGGAGAAATTTCTAAACTTCAAAAACAATTTTTAGATTGGGAAATAAGAGGATTAAAAGAAGTTATTTATATAACAAAACAGGGAGAAATTAATTATTTAATGCTAAAAAAATAAATCATGTCACTAACTTATCATTTAAAATTTCGAAAAAAATTAGAAAACAAAAAACAACTTACTGAATTAATAGATAAGTATAAAAATAATTTTTTCGCAGTTTCAAACTTATACTCTACAAATCAAAGCTACGAAGAAGGTAAATTTCAAGATCAATATTTAAATATTGATTTAGCAGATTCGTCTAAAATCTCTTTTGATGTTTTAAGAAAAGAAGCAGATCCATTATTATGGAAAGAGTTACTGCAAGAAATTGTTTATAAAATAACTACGGAAATATACCCTAACGAAGACTATTTTTTTGATTTTCAAGGCGATATAGTATATGAACTAAGAGAAAATGGTGTTATTAAGAAAAATAATATTGATTTATTCATATAAAATATTTTTCCTAATAATATTATGAAACCTATTAAAAATGATAAATTTTCATTTATAGACGATGATGGCCAAGAGAAAATATTTTTAAGAGGAAAATATTTTGAATTTGTCTGTCTTTTAATTACAGGTTTTTTCGAAAAAAAGATTATTGAAAATGAATTTTACTCTTATTTTATATCATTCTTAAATAATCTTGAAGATTATGACGGAGTAGATTATATAAATCATCAAATACCCTATCATTGGGCTTTATCCATCATTCAAAATAAAGACACTACTGATGCCTATAAATCAGAGGAATTAGAAAAATTGCTTGAATTTTATTCAAATTTTGAAAAGCAGAACAATATTAGTTCTTTTATCATGGTTAAAACATTACCCTCATAATTTCCTCACAAAAATAAAACACGACACCTTTTGAAATAATAATGTATTTATGAAGCAAATGGAAAAAGGAAAGAATTTGAATACTGCAACGATGTTCACAGAATAAGAAATTCAAAAATAGTATATGAAATTTAAATCAATTGTTCAAACCCAATTTGAAAAAGCAGGATGGTTTGAGAATAGAAATATAGCATTAAATCAAAAAATTAATAATGTAAATAGTTTACCGCTTCATCTAAAAGAATTCTTACAATCCTATGGTGATTTAATTATTGAAGATTGTAAATCTTACAAATCAGAGGTAACCAATACATTAAATACAAATATAGATTTCCTAAAAAATATTGAAAATAGTGATCTCCCTTTTCCGGGCACTTATTATAAAATAGGTTACTTTTATCCGGATCATTATATGGTTTATACAGATTTAAAAGGTGCAATTTATCTAATCGGTGATGGTTTTTATAAAATGAATGATAATTTTTTAAATGGCATTGAAAACCTTATTGAAGATAATTGGGATACATGCTTAGAATGGGATTCCGGAGCAAGAAAATGGGTAAAATAAAATTAATTAAAAAATAAAACACGACACCTTTTGTCGCATTAAGCCCATATATTTGTCTTATAAAATTCATCCATGAAACGCTTGCGTTCCATTCGACAAAATAAAACGCTGCAAAGCTGCAACATACATATATCCGAATGAAAAAAGATTTTTACCTGACAAGATATGCCTTAATTATAAAAAGATTAGAAAGTTCTCCGGCTACTTACTCGCAGCTGGAGGACTATCTTCTCAACTCTTTCGAATTTCAGGATGCGGACATCAAGAGCTACTCTATCCGTACGTTGCAAAGGGATATCCGGGAGATTTCGGATCTTTTTAATCTTTCTATTCATAATAAAAAGAAAGGGGATAATCGTTATTATATCGAAAGTCGCCCGATCATGGAAGTGGATGAATACAACCAAAAATTACTCGAGTCTTTTCAAGTAAGCAACGCCATGAATACGCATCCGGATTTTGCTGATTTTATCTTTTTTGAAAGCAGAAAACCGACCGGTGTTGAAAACTTCTATGATTTGTTTTTTGCCATCCGAAACAAAAGAATCGTTTCTTTTGAGCATTACAATTACAAAAACAAACTGATGACTTCCCGAAAAGTTCATCCCTTGGCTTTAAAAGAATCCAAAGACAGATGGTATCTGATCGCTATCGACACTAAAGATAAAATGCTAAAATCTTTTGGATTGGACCGAATCAATTATTTGGATGTGAGTGACAAACAATACCGCGAAAAATACAAATACAACTTCAGGGAACATTTTAAAAATGCGTTCGGTGTGATGAATCTTTCGGAACAAAATCCTGAAAAAATCGTCCTGAAATGCAGCAGACATCAGGGAGAATACATCAAAAGCTTTCCGTTGCATCAGTCTCAGAAAGAGCTTAAAGAAACGCCTGAAGAGATTTATTTTGAGTTTTTCCTTCACCCTACTTACGATTTTATGCAGGAAATTCTTTCTTATGGAAAAGAAGTCCGTGTTTTAGAACCTAAAACTTTAGTTGACGACATCCGAAATCATCTGCAACAGTCTTTGAACAGCTATCTTAGCGAATAAAAAAGAATAGAGAATTTTGGTTATTTTTGATTACATTTACATAAATATTTCAATTTGAAACCTATATTCTTTTGTCTGTTTTGCCTTATTTCTTCTTTTTGTTTTTCCCAACAGACAGAAGAATTCAAAAATGTAAAAAACTTCTACAACCAGCATAGAAATATGCTCAATACTGAGTTTAAAAAGAAATTTGAAGCAGAGGAGAACAATACTTTCGCCAAAGCAGCTATAAAACAGGATTATCTTTTGTTTATGAAAAAGATGGACAGCATCGAAAATGTTGCCATGATCGGCGCTTTGTTAAGAGTTAAGAATCTGGAAGATTTACAAAGGATCAAACAGAAAAGCGATAAAATAGAATTATCCAATACTCAATCAAAAGGAAGTTCAACTGTAAACAAAAATGCGGATTATCCGGGCGGAATCAATGCTTTAAGACAGGAAGTTGCCCAGATTTTCTATACAGCAGGAGTATATTCTGAGACCAAAACCATTAAAGCCAATGTAGATTTCATTGTCGAAAAAGATGGCAGCATCAGCAATGTAAATGCTCAGGGAGATAATTTCACCTTCAACAGACAGGCTGAAATTGCCTTATACTCTATTCCTGAAAAATTCTCTCCGGCAACCATTAACGGAGAATCGGTGAGATTTAGTTTCAAGCTTCCTTTAACCATGAATATCGAATAAATGTTTACGGACGAATATTATATGAAAATGGCTTTACAGGAAGCCGAAATGGCTTTAGAAAAAGATGAGGTTCCCATTGGATGCGTTATCGTTTCTAACAATAGAGTCATTGCAAGAGCACACAATCTTACCGAAACACTAAACGATGTTACTGCTCATGCCGAAATGCAGGCAATAACTTCCGCTGCTAATTTTCTAGGAGGCAAATATTTAAAAGATTGTACGCTTTATGTGACATTAGAGCCTTGCGTGATGTGTTCCGGAGCGCTTTCATGGTCACAGATTTCAAAAGTAGTGATCGGAGCCAGAGATGAACAAAGAGGATTTATTAATAAGCATCTTTCTCTCCATCCGAAAACGGAAATCGTAACCGGAATCATGGATAACGAATGTTCTTCGATTGTAAAGGAATTCTTTAAATCAAAACGTTAGATCTTATTTATCTTTTCCTAAAAAATAAAGTCCTTTAAGAGTATGTAATCTGTCTGCGATATGAATTTTATCGGTCAGAGGTTTGTAAACATGGGAAACTCCGCCTGTCGCTACAACGAAGCAATCGTCATTGACCTCATCATTAATTCGATCAATAAATCCTTCCACCATTCCTAAAAAACCATACACCATTCCGCTTTGCATACAAGTAACGGTATCTAAGCCTAAAACTGTTTTTGGTTTTTTCAATTCAATTTCCGGAAGTTGTGCGGTCTGACTGATTAAAGAATTAAGAGAAGTTATAATCCCCGGAGCGATAATCACGCCTAATGTTTCTCCATCTTCTGCAACACAACTTGCCGTAAGAGCCGTTCCGAAGTCTAAAATTATTTTTTTTCTGTCAGGATACAGATTGTGAGCCGCCACAAGATTAGCATAAATATCCGTTCCCATCTGCTTCGATTTTGCCTGAACCGCTGAAGGAGTAGTTCTATCAACAATTACAGGAGTAATATCGTGTATTTTCTTGATCGCAGAACTCATTACTTTGGTAAGCTGAGGTACAACTGAGCCAATAATTACTTTGCTGATCTCTTTAGGTTCAATTTTATACGTTTGGTACAGCATCATCATTTGAACATATAATTCATCAGCTGTTCTGTAAGGTTTTGTATTGATTACCCATGAAATATCACAGTTATCCTCATTAAAAAGGCCAAATCTGATATTACTGTTTCCAACGTTTATGACAATTGAATTCATTGATTTATGTTTCAACCGGGCTATTCTGAGTAATAGAAGTTTAACTTCAAAAAGACCGCATTAATTTTAAGGCTCAAAATTAATAATTTTTAATAAAAATCTACCTTTACAGTTCTCTAAATTCACCCGATTTTTTTGGTTTTCAAAACAATTAATTATATTTAGAGTCGTAATCCCACTAATTCTTTTCAACAGATATGAAAAACTTTGTTCTGATATTTTTTGTTTTTATTAACCTTAGTCTTTTTGCCCAAAGCAACCCTTCTATAAAAGATATTTATCCGGAAATTAAAAAGCAGTCCCAAATTGATAAATCCGACAAAACGATTTACAATCTCCTAACGACTTTTTATGAAAAAAATCTTCAGGCAGACCAGGAAGAAATGACTCCTGAAGATATTCAGCAAATTGAAAAACTGGTCTCTGATCCGAACACCAAAAACCTTCATGTTCTTATGCTTTTTTTAATGTATCAACAACACATTAGCAAAACGGCAGCAGTAGGAAAAAAAACTGATTCGGATTTTCAAATTGAAACCATGAATATCTTAGAAAATGAAACCAAAGAAATATTCGGGAAGGTTCCGGCTATCATTTACATCTACAAAGCAGAGGCGTTAGAAAGTGGCAATAGAAGGGAAGAATCTCAAAATATAATTACACAAGGTTTAAAAGAATATCCTGATTCGATTCCGCTTAAAGTCTACAGCTACCTGAATACTAAAGACAGTACTCTAAAAAGCGATTTGATTAAAAATCACTCAAAACATTGGATGGTACAGCAATTTGAAATACAATAAATCAATTATTTTTCAAGCAAGATTACTTTCAAAATCCCGTATTAATAGGCTAATTATGAGATGATAAAGTTTTTTAAATAATTCTTATTCCATATATTAAAATTCACTAACTTAGGATAAATTTAAAGCGGAATCCGAAAAGCTTAACAAAGAGTAGGAATTACCAACACCTTATTAATCAGTATGAAAAATCTTAAAAAAATTTCAAGAGAAAATTTAAAAACAGTAAAAGGAGGATACACACAGGAATGCGTAGATAATATGTATGCGATGGGATGTCAAATAAATCCTGCCCCCGGTTTAACTTATACGTCTATTCCAGGTTGCCCAATTTCTGTTAAAAGATATTGCCTAGTCTAGAATTTACATAAATGTCACCCGTCAAAATTGACGGGTGATTTTATTTTATAGATTCTCTTTCTTTACCATTTTATATCTGTTTAAAAACAAAAATCCCACAGAATATCTGCAGGATTTTATTTTATATTGTTAGAATAATTACTTCACCTCAACAAAATTATTTTCCAAATTCACATCTGCCATTCTCTCACTGAAATCAATTCCTAAAACCGCCAATTGGTCTTTTGAATAAGGAACTGTAATAGAATATTCTTTCTGTGTCCAAGGCCAATATGGCATTGTTTTGAACTCACCAAAAGCATCTTTTTCTTTCCAGGTATGAGTCATATTTAAAGGAACCTGATACGTTACAATTTTTTTGTCTTTAGTCATAATACTAAAATCAATCGGCATCGGAACCTGTCCATTATTTACCAGAGTAATTGTCGTAGATTTTGCATCATATTTTACATCTTTAATTCCGTAATCGATAGTTTTGGTCGTATTAATCCAATAATTCTGGAACCACTTCAAATCCATTCCTGAAACTTTCTGTGCAATATGTAAAAAGTCTCTGTCAGACGGATGTTTCATCGACCATTGATCGTAGTATTGTTTTAATGTTTCCGCTAAATTCTGCTCTCCCATAATATAACCCAGCTGTACCAAATACAACTCCCCTTTCACATAAGAAGCATACGTGTAAGCTGTTCCGTTATCATGATGATCGCCCAACCAAACTGCAGGCTCTTCAATCCCTTTTTTAATGAAACTTCTGTAGGCATTCACAGAATTTGCAAACGGATTCGGAAGTTCTTCTGCCGGAGGAAATAACTGATTCATTACATATCCTTCCGCATAACTCGTGAACCCTTCATCCATCCACGGACGCATCGATTCATTCGTCGCCAACATCTGCTGATACCAAGAATGAGCTCCTTCGTGAGCCATTAATCCTATTAATCCTTCAATATCTTTAGCTTCACCTAAAATCATCGTACACATTCCGTATTCCATTCCGCCATCTCCCCCTTGGATGAAAGCATAAGTTGGGTAAACATATTTTCCGAAGTGAGCGTTCATTAACTGGAAATATTTCGTCACATACGGCTGAGCCTGCTCCCAAACCTTGGTTTTATCATTATTTTGATACACTAAGAATACTTTCGGACCTTGAGGAACATCGAAGCTTTTTACAACATAATCTCTGTCTGCCGCCCAAGCGAAATCCAGCATATTTTTTGCCGTCCATCTCCAAGTTGTTTTATTTTTTTCAGCTTTGATTTTTGCATTAGCGTCATAGCCTTTTACTTCAGCCGGGTTTTCAAGAATTCCTCCTGCTCCAATTACGTAATCTTTGTTGATTTTAATCGTCACATCAAAATCTGAAAACGGTGCATGAAACTCTCTTCCGATATAGTCGAATGTTGCCCAACCATCATAATCGTATTCTGCAATTTTAGGATACCATTGAGTCATGGTCATATCAACACCTTCCCTGTTGTTTCTCCCGCTTCTTCTGATTTGCTGAGGAATCACTGCATCCCAATCCATCGTTAACGTTGTGGTAGAATTTGGTTTAATCGGTTCTGCCAGATACACTTTCATGATCGTTTCCTGAACTTCAAACTTCAATGTTTTTCCGTTTTGCTTAATCCAGTGAATATTTTGTGCTCCTTCCTGATCTTTCGGAATAGAAGCCAATCTTGAAATTCCGTCTTTCTGCAATCTTGAATCTCCGTTTTTCCCTTGTCCGGCAACTCTCTGATCCATCATGGAATTTGGTTTAAAAGCATTCCAATACAAATGGAAATAAACCACATTAAGCTCATCCGGAGAATTATTCGTGTACTCTAAAGTTTGATTTCCCTGATAAGTAAATTTTTCAGCATTCACATCAATATCCATCTTATACTTCGCAGCCTGCTGATAATAAGCTCCTTGCTGAGCCTGAAATTGTGAAATTATAAACGCAAACAGGATTGCAACCGATTTTTTCATTTAAAATTTTTTATTTTTTTTAAAGATAAGTAATTTAAACAAAAGCCTCAAATATGGAGCTATGATGAGGTTTTCGTTCTGTTTTATATAGCTTAGATTCAAATTATTTTGATTGTTAAAATATTTCCCGCAGATTTTACGGATTTCACAGAAAATTATTTTGAAAAAATCTGTGGAATTTGTGTAATCTGTATGAAGAGAAAATATTAATTCGTCAACAATTTTTTAATCAAAGTAATCTGCCCCAAATGATAATATGCATGCTCAATCATCCCGTCAATATTTCTTAAATACGTTCCATATTTTTCATCGACAAAAACTTCATTCATTTTAGAATCGGGCATTTGTTCCAATAAACTGGCAAATTTTTCAGAATCAGTCCAAAGCTTGTGTAAAAGTTCTTCCCATTGTTTCTGAGATTCAATTGGAGAAAGGTCGAAACTGTATTGATCTCTGATTTCCAAACCGCCGCCTTCAAAAACATTCACCAATCCTGCGATATAATAATCGATATGAAAAGTAAGCATAGCAATCGTATTCAAAGAACCAACTTTCGTCATCGCCTGTTCCCAAGTGACCTCTTTTAACTGATCTTTAAAATTGGTATTGGCAATCCACAAACCATCCAGCAATACTTCTCTGAATTTTTTGGCTAATTGTGAAGTTGAACTCATTTGTTTTTAATTTTTTTTAAAGTTAAGATTCTTTTTTAACCAATACTTAAATGATGGGTTATACAACGGCTTTCAAAACATAATTTTAATTTAGATTAGAATTAGATTAGTCGAAAATTAACTAAAATAAAATATTTGGAAAATATATAGGATTACATTACATTCGTTATAAACAAACACAAGCGTAACCGAAAAGCTTATAGAGTAGGAAAAAACAAATCAAATTTTATTATGAAAAATTTAAGAAAACTTTCAAGAGAAACTTTAAAAAATGTTAATGGGGGTTATCAAATACTTGATTGCTCAAAATGGGAAGACCAAACAAGAACAATGGAGTGCCTAAGACAACAACCAGGATTTATTTCTTGTATTTCCTATTATAGCGATAACGCTATTGGATGTAATGAAGGACAGACTTGTATTAATGGAAATTGCGTTAATAATTAAATAAACTTCGTATTCATCTATTAACTTTTTTCAAATAGCTAAGAAAGATTAATCTACTTATAAAAGAATATTTTTAAAAACAAAAAACCTCGAATGAAAACATTCGAGGTTTATATTTATTTGAAGTAATCAAATTATTTTTTAGCAGAAGCTTCTTTCTTTCCGCTTTGTAAAATCTTCTCCAAGATTCTTAATGTAATCAGATACGTTGGTTTAACACCTGTTAATCCCAAACCACCTGAAGAAAGTGTACTTCCTGTTTCCAAAGGATTATCCGAAGCGTAATATGCATACATTACAAATAAATCCGGTGAAATATGATGTCTGATTTTAGATGCTACCTGAATAGCTTTTTGATAATGCGCTCCTTCCATTTCAAGACCGATTGCCTTCCAAGAAGTGTTCATAAAATAAGAAAGAATATCTCTGTTTTGAAGTGAAGTTCCTAATACGGTAATCATTGGTCCTTCAAAAGCTTTTAATTCATCATCATGGAAATCTGCCAATTTCAAAGCATTTTCGAAAGGATAGTTATCTGCAGTTCCTTCAAAAATATGAGATGTAGGAATCATGATATCACCTTTTCCTCCTTCCAGAATCCCGGCTTTACCCATAATCGAAACAGATTTCACTTTCATCATGTAAACTTCTCCATTATGCTCAAAAGGTCTCAGTAATTCATCCATAACCTCAAAAGCCTGCTCACCAAAAGCATAATCGAACACCATAATTACATCGTCACCTCCATATTTTATGTCGCTGAAAGGTGTATTTTTAAGGTTCATTTTGCTTAAATCAATGATCTGAACATCAATATTACTTCCGCTCTTATCATTAATATAGATCATCCCTTCCTCCAAAGCGTATTTTGAAACTTTATCACGAAGCTCTTTTTTATCAGAAATCTCTCCGTACAGTTTATAATCTACTTCTTTGTTGTCTTTTTTCTTCAAAGCATCATTAGCATACAGCATATTTTTCACGGAATGCATATTGGCCGAAATAATATGCAACGGACGCATGTGAAGATTGTTTTCAAACAAAACCTCTTTCACTTTATTCGCCCATTTTTCACCGAAATAATGATGTCCTACTCTTTCCTTTAAGATCGAGCTGAAATGAATTTCTCTTTCTCTCGTTTGTTTAGCATCTTCCAAACTTACTTTTCCTAAGTTATAGATGATCTTAAATAAACGGTCAGGATTTTGATCGTCCCCGAAAGTATTGTAAGCATTTAATGTCTCTTCAAAAGTTCTTCCTATTAAAGAAGATAAATGAATCAGCGCCACTTCTTTTTCTTTTCTGCTGAATTTCTTTTCGCCTTTTACTACTTCTTCGATTATTTTAAAAGCACGTGTTGGTTTCCAGTTTTCATCCTGAATGAAAGCTAAATTCCTGATTTTATCGGCTTCTATAAATAAGAAGGTAAGGTGAGTCAAAATATCATAGATCTCAGAACGTCCCAAAAGAACTTCAATATTCATCTGGTGTTCATCGATTCTATAACAGTTTCTTCTTCTCTTTTTAGGTACAATTGGTTCGAAACTTCCTTTATCAAACCCCTCATCTGATGTAAGATGAATAAAAGCGCATTCTTCAATTCCCTCCGGAAGCCTGTCTAAAACATACATCAATCCATCCAGTTCCAATTTGCTCGGAATACTCATGGTTCCATAAATTTCCGGATTGATCGTCTTCAACAAACTTCTGATGCTCTCCCCCGAAACACCGGCAGGTTTAAAAAAACCTCTGTAAAAGAGGTGTCTCATAGAAATATACAATCTTTCAATTGCTTCCGTTGTTTCTCTTGCTCTAGAATTTGTCATAAAATAAATTTCACACAAATATACAAAATCTCTGCCCAACTTAGTTTAAGTATCTTTTAATAAACGATTTAACATAATATTCATATGGAAAACTTTCAGCATCCATTTTCCAACTTCTTTATCTTTATAAGGAGCTACTTCCCGCTTTCTGCTATATCTTTTTTGCCGACGCTTTCTTCACTGCAAAAAAGGATGTCGCGACAATCGGGGCTAGGAAAGAATTATGTATAAAAACCACCCCGTCAAAAATTCTTTGAATTTTCGCCACCCCTCCAAAGGAGGGGAATTCTTACATTAGAGAAACTCATCAAAAGAAAAACCAGTAATAACGTTTGTCATTCCGTAGGAATCTAGGCTTAAATCATCATATAATAACATTATTTAGATTCTTACTTCATAACAAATTGATGGAAACAACACGATCAGAGGAGATTCTTCATTCCGTTCAGAATGACAGAAGAAAATAATCGTATTAATATAGAATATACATTATAGTAATTCGTAAATTGAACACATATAATACTTGTTGGCAATTTCACTCCATTCAAAAAACTCAAAACCTGAAATTTTAAATTTCAAACCCAACCAACCCCTCTCAAAAACCAAATCATTGTTTAAAATTTAGTTAAAAATTAAAATACCCCTAAAATTTTTAGGGTATAAATTTTTTCAATTCATTTTTTTTGTAAATTTGCCCTGTAAAAATTAACCTATATGTCAACTTTAAGATTCAAAGCGTTAGAAACTTTACCATTTAAGGACTTTAGAAGAGATAACTCAGTTGAAGTTCCTGTGAAATTGTCAGAATTATTCTGCCAAAATGTTTTCTCAGAAGAAACAATGAGAGAATATTTAACAAAAGAAGCATTCCAGTCTATTATGGATGCGGTAAAAAAAGGGACTAAAATTCAGAGACACATTGCAGATCAGGTTGCTGTAGCAATGAAAGACTGGGCAATGAGCAAAGGAGTAACTCACTACACTCACTGGTTTCAGCCTTTGACGGGGACAACTGCAGAAAAGCACGATTCTTTCTTCACTCCTATCGAAGGAGGTAGAGCTATTGAAAGATTCAGCGGAAATTTATTGATTCAACAGGAGCCGGATGCGTCTTCTTTCCCGAACGGAGGAATCAGAAATACTTTCGAAGCTAGAGGTTATACAGCTTGGGACCCTACTTCTCCGGCTTTCATTATGGGAACTACCTTATGTATTCCTTCCATCTTCATCTCTTATACCGGAGAAACTTTAGATTATAAAGCACCTCTTTTAAGAGCTTTGAACGCTGTAGACGAAGCTGCAACCAACGTAATGCAGTATTTTGACAAAAACGTAACAAAAGTAACTCCTACTTTAGGTTGGGAGCAAGAATATTTCTTGGTAGATTCAGCATTATACCAATCTCGTCCGGACCTTGTATTAACAGGTAAAACTTTGCTAGGACACTCTCCTGCAAAAGGACAACAGTTAGATGACCACTATTTCGGTTCAATTCCTACAAGAGTAATGAACTTCATGAAAGAGCTGGAAATCGAATGTATGAAATTGGGTATTCCTGTAACAACAAGACACAACGAGGTAGCTCCAAACCAATTTGAGCTGGCTCCAATGTTTGAAGAAGTAAACGTTGCTGTAGACCACAACTCTTTGTTGATGGACGTAATGGCAAGAATTGCTCACAGACACCATTTCCACATTTTGTTCCACGAAAAACCATTCGCAGGAGTAAACGGAAGCGGAAAGCACAACAACTGGTCTTTAGCAACTGATACAGGTGAAAACTTGTTGAGCCCGGGAAAAAACCCTAAGAAAAACTTACAGTTCTTAACTTTCTTCGTTAACACTATTAAAGCGGTTCACGAATACGCTGATCTTTTAAGAGCAAGTATCGCATCTGCAAGTAACGACCACAGATTAGGTGCTAACGAAGCTCCACCAGCAATTATTTCCGTATTCATCGGAAGCCAGTTGTTCAGAGTTTTGGAAGAGCTTGAAAAAGTAACGGAAGGAAAACTTTCACCGGACGAAAAAACAGATTTAAAATTAAATGTAGTTGGAAAAATCCCTGAAATCTTGTTGGATAACACTGACAGAAACAGAACGTCTCCATTTGCATTTACAGGAAATAAATTCGAGATCAGAGCAGTAGGATCTGCTGCAAACTGTGCAGAATCTATGACGGTAATGAATACCATCGCTGCAAAACAATTAATTGATTTCAAAAAAGAGGTTGATGCTTTAATTGAAACTGGCCTTAAGAAAGACGAAGCGATCTTCAACGTATTGAGAGAATACATCAAGCAGTGTAAAAACATCATGTTTGAAGGTGACGGATATTCTGATGACTGGGCAAAAGAAGCTAAAAAGAGAGGATTGAACAACTTGAAAACCACTCCGGAAGCTCTTAAGCAGGAAATGGATAAAAAATTCCTGGATCTTTACGAAGAAATCGGAGTTTTCACTCACAGAGAGGTTGAAGCAAGAAACGAAATCAAATTAGAAAAATACTCTACTGTAATTGATATTGAAGCAAGAGTTTTAAGTGATATCGCAAGAAACCACATCATCCCTTCTGCTTTAAAATATCAGAACAGGTTAATTGAAAACGTAAAAGGTCTTAAAGAAATCTTCGGAGAGAAAGAATTCAAGACATTGGCAAAAGAACAAATGAGTTTAATTGCAAGCATTTCTGAAAACGTTTCTACCATAAAAGTAGGTGTTGAAGATCTGATTAAAGCTAGAGAAGCTGCAAAAGCAACGTCTAACAGCCAAAAGCAAGCAGAAGTATATTGTAACAAAGTAAAACCTCTATTCGATGTTATCAGAGAAGCTTCTGATGATCTTGAAATGATGGTTGATGATGAACTTTGGCCAATGACAAAATACAGAGAAATGTTATTTACGAAGTAACATTTGTAAAGTTCCATATTAGTCAAGCTTTCCGGATTTTTTCGGGAAGCTTTTTTTATTTTTTTAACAGCCTGGAAAAGTAGAGTTTAAAATCCTGAGTATCGACTAATAAAGGAAACGCTATTTATTTTGTTAAAGAATCTTAATAAAAAAAACCGCACACTTGCCTAAAATAGGCGGTTGCGGTTTGTTTTTCTTTAACATACTTAAATAATATGTTAAAATATGTTAAATAAAGAACCTGACAATTATCATATCGGGAGTCTTTTTCTCGGAATCTTTACTTTTGTAATGCTTTTGAAAATAAATATTCCTTTTAACACGGATAATCAAATATATATGAAGAAAAGAGTTTTGTTTTATTTAGTTGCTATAGTTTCTACAATGTCACTACAATCTTGCGTTACAAATTATGTAGTTTCACAACCAGCTACTTACACTAAAGAATACAAAACAGATGCCAAACTAGCTTCTTTTGATTCTAAGAAAGCTGAGCTTGATAAGCAGAGATTAATTGATTCTTTCCTTGCTGAAAAAGCGGCATCTATCGCTAGCGCAAAAAATTCTGTTAAAAATTCTGAGATTGCAAAAGCAATCAAATACAATAAAACAATCGACAACATTTTATCTGAAGCAGCTACTTATTTAGGAACTCCTTACAGATATGGAGGAACAACAAGAAACGGAATCGACTGTTCAGCATTTGTTCTTTCAGTTTTCGGAGCTGCTGCAGGTCTTAGCTTACCAAGAGTAGCATCTTCTCAGGCACAGGAAGGAGAAAAAATAGAAAAAGAAAACCTTCAGAAAGGAGATTTGATTTTCTTCTCTCACGGCAGAAGAATTTCTCACGTAGGAATTGTTGAAAGCGTTTCTGAAAACGGAGAAATCATGTTCATCCACGCTGCTACCTCAAAAGGAGTAATGGTTTCTTCTCTTAATGATTCTTATTGGGGACCTAAGTACAGATTTGCCAAAAGAATTATCAATGAAAATGGAGAAGCTTACAACAACCTAGCGACAACAACTCCAGTATCAAACGGAACAAGTTTTTAATTTTAAATAATTGATTTAAATAATGAAAAGCCATCAAAATTTTGATGGCTTTTTTGTTTTTTATACTTGATGAGGTTTTTATGAAAGCTTAGATACGATTACAGCTTACTTTAAACATAAAGCTTTTCACATTACTAACTATTCTTATCTATTTCAATATTCAGTTTATAAAGGAGACCATGGATTTCAGAAAGTGAAAATTTAGCCTTTTTAAGCCTATTCTGAGAAGGATCAATCAGATAATTAACCGAAGTCCTGAAATCTGCTTTTTCAAGATTAGTGTTATCAAAAACAGCGCCTGAGAAATCACAATTATTAAAGACTGTACCCGATAGATCACATTCTGTAAAATCAACTTCAATAAACCTTGAATCTTTGAATAAGGTCTTCTTAATAGAGGTTTGATAAAAGACGGAATTGTTTAAAGAACATCCATCAAACCTAAAGGACAATCCGAATTCATTACAGTCATTGAATTGAAGTCCAAACATTTTACATTCCTTGAAATTGACATCACGAAAAGCAGTTCCAACTAATTTCACCATACTTACATTGCAACCGATGAATTCGCAATCATTAAAATTGAATCCGGAAAGATTCTGATATTCAAAATTACAATCTCTGAAAGTACAGTTTTCATATTCGCCCTTTTCTAAACGTTGCCGCGTAAAATCTATATTTTCAAAAGTTTGATCAAGGATATAAGTTTCTTCCATAAAATTTTATGGTTTAATTTTTTATTGTGAAAAATAATAGATCTAATTGATTTTAAACCAAACTGTTTTTATCCGAATAGTTCAGTTTAAAGAAAATAAAAGTCATCATGGAAAAGGCAAGCAAAGAACTTCCCCCATAACTAAAATAAGGCAACGGAATCCCAACAGTCGGGAAAAGCCCCATAACCATCCCTAAATTGATGGTAAAGTGCATCAACAGGATCGAAGCAAAGCAATACCCGAAAACACGATTAAATGAGGATTTCTGTTGCTCGGCAAGATAATAAATCCTTCCGATGTAAATCATATAGCAAAGAATCAAAACAGCACTACCAACAAACCCCCATTCTTCACCTACGGTACAGAAAATATAATCTGTTTCCTGCTCCGGAACAAATTTTCCCTGAGTAACCGATCCTTCACGATATCCTTTTCCTAAAAGTCCTCCCGAACCAATAGCTGTTTTTGAATATAACAAGTTGTATCCTGAAGTATCTCTGAATGCTTTTTCACCCTTATAAAGAACCTCAATTCTTTCTCTTTGGTGCTTCGGCAGTTTTTCTAAAATGTAAGGTGAACCAAAAGCCAATCCGCATAAAACAAGAACAGAACCTACAATCCCGGAAATCGAAATAACATTCCAAGACATTTTGTAATAGTTCATAGCTATCCAACCTCCTATAATTACCAGAATTACAATCACTACAATAATGGGAGGAATCGCCAACGAAACTAAGAAAACTCCCGCAAAAAGAAATCCGACCGCAAATAACGTTCCGCTTAAGCCTTCACGATACAGCGCTATGAAAAACGCTATGAAAACCAACATAGATCCCACATCCGGAATTGCCAGCACCACAGCGGCAGGAATTCCTATTATAGCTAAGGTCGTGTATAATGATTTTTTATTACTTAAGTTAAATTCAGGTCCGGAAACATAATTAGCAAGCATTAATGCAGTCCCAATTTTAGCAAATTCAACCGGCTGCATCGTAAAGCTTCCGAATTTGTACCAGTTTTTTTGTCCAAGAATTTCTTTTCCAAACGGGAATAAACCTATAAGAAGTAAAACCCCTCCGATGTAAATAATCCCTGACATGTTTTCGAAGAACTTACTTCTTCCCACAAAAATAATCAGCCCTACAAACAAAGAGATGCAGAAGAAAATAAGCTGTTTTTCACCCAGCTTTTGGTCAACACTGTAAATATTCGCTATTGCGAAAATACAAAGTAGGAAATACAAGCCTAGACCTAATTTATCTATTCCTTCCGTCCACTTCATTGTTTTACCGTTTTAGTGTTTTTATTATTTTTTGCTTTTTCGTCTATCTTCTTTTGCAATTTGGCTTTCTGTTCTTTAATAAATTTCAGACTGTCCTGTATTCTTTTAAGCTTTATTGAATCCGGTTTAGGTTCTACATACAAACCTTTACGCTTCAAATCAGCAATCCATTGTCTTTTATATTCAGGCATGAAGCTGGACGTTGTCATTTTTTTATACAGATACTCTCTTTTTATATCTCCCGTTAAATACTTTTCAGCAATTAAGGTACAGGCTGGTCCTGCCCACGTAGCACCGAAACCGGCATGCTCCATTACGGCTACCACAACAATTTTTGGTTTATCAGCAGGAGCAATCAAAACAAAGATTGAATTATCTTTCCCTTGAGGTACTTGTGCCGTTCCCGTTTTGGCTAGCTGTGTAAAATCCTGAGATTTCAAGCCTGCTGCTGTTCCACGAAGTACAACAGCTTCCATTCCTTTTAAAACAGGTTCAAAATGTCTTTTATCTACCAATGTTTGATGCTTCACTTTAAATCTTGGGTCCGGATTAGGTCTACCATCAATAGATTTAACAATATGAGGAGTATAATACCAACCACGATTGGCAATGGCAGCAACATAATTCGCCAATTGGATAGGTGTTACGAGAACATCTCCCTGCCCCATTCCATTATAGATAGCACCAGTAGGCATTTCATCCCAATTTTTAAAATCAGTCCTCTGCGACCCACTTGCTTTCATAATGGCTTTGAAACGTTTTTCGTAGAAATCTCCTGAAGGAATTCTTCCTTTTGCTCCTACAGCAAAATCGTTATTTAAGAATTCTCCCACGCCAAAACTACTCATAATCTTTTTCCATTCATCAACACCTTTTGAAGGGTTTCCCGGATATTTTTTAATGATTGCTATGAATGCATACGTGAAAAAGCAGTTACTTGAAACCTGAATAGACGGAATAAGCGGATCTGCTCCTCCATGACCTTTAATTCGTTTTCCTCTGTAAAAAAAACCACCTCCACAAGGGAAAATAGTCTTTTCATCCATCACTCCCATCTGCATAGCTGCCAAAGCAGTAAGTAATTTAAATGTAGATCCGGGAGGATAAGCCGCCTGTAGTGAACGATCGAAAGTTGGTTTATTTTCGTAAATTGTATCTTTCGACAGTGCGTAAAGATTTTTAGATTTGTTAGGCCCTGTAAAAAGATTCGGATCAATATCCGGACCTGTAGCAGCTACTAAAACTTCTCCATTATTAGGATCCAAGGCAACTACAGCACCATGCTTATTGACTAACATTTCTTCTGCTATTCTCTGAAGGTCATAGTCTATCGTTAGCGTAATATCTTTCCCTGTTACAACCTCTTTATCCAAAGACCCCTGCTTATATGGACCGACGTTTCGAAGTTTAATATCTTTTTGGATATACTTCATTCCTTTTACTCCTCGTAATTCTTTTTCATAGGCCTTTTCAACTCCTGTTTTTCCTATGAAGTCACCCGGTAAATAATAAACAGAGTCTTTTTTAATTTCACGTTCGTTTACCTCACTTGTATAGCCTAATAAATTCCCGGAAGTCGAAACTTCATATTGCCGTTGAGGTCGTGATACGATACTGAATGCAGGGTATTTAAAAATGATCTCTTGAACTCTTGCAATATCCTCTCTACTCAAATCCTTAATGAAAGTCATCGGAGTAAGTTTGGAATAATATTTTTCCTTTTTTATTACCTCTATTCTTTTAGTAAAATCCTGAGGAGTGATTTTCATTAAATTACAAAAACCCAAAGTATCAAAATCGGGCTTCATCAATGCTTGTGTGAATGAAATCTCATAAGCAGGCTGGTTTCCTACCATGATTTTACCATTTCTATCGAAGATTACTCCTCTTTGTGGAATAACATATTCAATTTTAATGGAGGTATTCGCCGCATTTAAAGCATAACGGTCTGTAAATAACTGCAAATAGGAAAGTCTAGCCACGAAGATCAAGGCTATAACTACGAGAACGGAAAAAATCTTTAAATAACGTGTGTTCAAACTTTTTGTTTGATTTTAAATATTAATGCATATATAACGATAAATATAAATGAAATTATACTTGTTACCAATACATTAAGTAAAATTTCAAAAAATCTACTCAACTTGAAGAATTCGATATACTGTACTAAAAGCTGATGTAAGAAGATACTTGAGAACAAAAACAGTAAAAACTGCCCCCACTGAAGGGATTGAAACGAGAAAAAGTCTGTAGAAGTATCTGTAGAAGTTCTGAAAATCAAGGTTCTGAAATAGGCAATCAAGGTCGTTGCAAAAGCATTGATTCCTCCTGAATACAAAAGAATATCAATAGACAAACCTATTAAGAAACTTAAAGCTAAAAACTGAAATTTATTTCTAAAAAAAGGATAGAACATAACAAACACGGGATATAAAACCGGAGTATATTTCCCAAATAGCGTAATTCTGTTCAATACAAAGATTTGTAATGCAACCAGAAAAATCATGATTAATATGTCTGTAAATAACGTTCTGCTAATCATTTTCCTTTTTTATTACCGCTTGCATCGTATCCTGAATTTTTTGCACTTCTGCTTTTTTCAGGTTTTTGATTACATAAACTTTACTCAATGCCCCCATCTTTTCACTCAGTTCCACTGAAATATCCCAGAAACCAGTTTTATTATCCACAGAGTATCCTGCAATAGTCCCAATCATCACCCCTTTCGGAAAAATTGCAGATTTCCCGTCTGTAACGACAGTATCTCCAATTTTTAAAGCCACATATTTTGGAACATCCGCAAGATGCATTACGCGGGAATTATCTCCGTTCCATGACAAGGTCCCGAAATACCCCGAGTTTTTCAATGCAGCATTGATTCTAATTTTATTAACACTTAAAACAGACTGAACCAAAGCATAACTATCCGTAGAATTGATTACGATACCTGCAATCCCTTTTGGTGCCATAACTCCCATTTGTGGAAATACACCGTCTCTTCTTCCTCGGTTTATCGTAAAATAGTTATTTCTTCTGTTGATGCTGTTGAAAACAATCTCACCATCTACGAAGGTATAAATCTGTCCTCCTCCCAATGTATCATGAACCTTTCTGAAAAGAGGATTTTTCATCCCCTGCTTTCCGTAAAGCTCCATCATCAAGGCTTTGTTTTGAGCAACAAGATCTTCGTTGGTCTGCTTCAGCTTAAGATAAGAAACCCCTTCGTCAATATATCCGGAAACCCAGGAATTCAATGCAGCAGACTGACCTGCAATCCAGGATCTTTGCATTGCATTTTTAGAAAATATCAGAACCAGAGCAATAATTTGCAGAAATATAAAGAAGACAAAAAGAGCATTCTTCGAAAATAATCTCAGCAAAAATCCCATTCAGATATAATGTCGTAAAAGGTTAAAAAATTATTTAATTAAGAAATTGAATTTATCCATATTCTTAAGTGCAATACCTGTTCCACGAACAACCGCTCTCAACGGATCTTCCGCTACAAACACAGGAAGACCTGTCTTTTTGTGCAATCTGTCCGCAAGACCTCTCAATAATGCACCTCCTCCTGCAAGATAAATACCTGTTTTGTAAATATCGGCTGCCAATTCTGGTGGAGTTAAAGAAAGAGTTTCCATTACTGAATCTTCAATTCTGATAATTGATTTATCTAAAGCACGGGCAATTTCTTTGTAGCCAACCATAATTTCTTTTGGCTTACCTGTAATAAGGTCTCTACCTTGTACCGGAATATCATCAATATCAACTTCCAAATCTTCCACAGCAGAACCTACTTCAATTTTGATTCTCTCAGCAGTTCTTTCTCCGATATAAAGATTATGGTGAGTTCTTAAGTAATAAGCGATGTCATTGGTAAATACGTCTCCTGCAATTTTCACAGATTTATCACAAACGATACCTCCTAAAGCAACCACAGCAATTTCAGTAGTACCACCACCTATGTCGATAATCATATTACCTTCAGGTTTTTGAACATCAATTCCAACTCCAATTGCCGCAGCCATTGGTTCGTAAATCAAACGCACTTCTTTTGCATTTACTTTTTGAGCAGAATCTCTTACCGCTCTTTTTTCAACTTCAGTAATTCCGGAAGGAATACAGATTACAATTCTTAATGCCGGTTGAATAAATTTACCTTTAATTCCAGGAATTTTTTTGATAAATTCTTTAATCATATGCTCAGAAGCATGAAAATCTGCAATTACTCCATCTTTCAACGGACGAATCGTCTTAATATCTTCGTGAGTCTTTCCCTGCATATGTTTTGCCTGCTCTCCGACAGCTATAGGCCTACCCGTAGAACGTTCAATTGCTACAATTGACGGCTGATCTATAACAATTTTATTATTATGGATGATAAGGGTATTAGCTGTACCAAGGTCTATCGCAATTTCTTGCGTAAACATATCGAATAAACTCATATTTTACTTCTGATTTTTTTAAAGATTTACAAAGATATAAATTTAACACTACCAAAGACATTCCAAAAGCATATAATTTGGTTAAAATTTTATTAAATTTTCTAACCACTTATTAACTTTTACGTTAGATATTTACGAACTTTAAGCTCAACCAGATTTAAGATCTTTTGCAGACAGAAAGCGGGAAGACAGAAGTTACAGACATTTAACATAATAAATATACAATATTAAAATAATATGATAAGTCTTAAAACTTTTAACATTCTTATTTAAAGCGTAAATCTAAAATCTCTTGTTGTCACGAAATAGTTTTTTACGATAATTATCATATATACGATCTGAGTATGATTAATTAAAAAAAACGTAAATTTGCTGCGCTTATGTTACAGTATTCAAATATCCATCAAACAGCGAATTTCTCGGTACTTTCCATTAACTTTGAAAAGGCTGATGTAGAAACCAGAGGAAAGTTCGCCTTCTTTGATGAAAATATCAAAAACTTTGTCACCCAAATTCATGATGAAAACTTAGGGGACGCATTTGTAGTATCTACTTGTAACAGAACCGAAATCTATACCACTTCACCAAATTATCTTTTGATTGCCGAAGAGTATTGCAAAACGATTGGAGTAAATCTAATGGATTTCTTACAGTTTGCTAATATTCTGACAAAAGAAGAAGCTTTAACACACTTATTCAGAGTGGCTGCAGGTTTGGAAAGCCAGATTATCGGGGATTTTGAAATTATCGGGCAAATCAAAAAAGCATATAACCGCTTTAAGAAAGAAAGACAAAATTCTAATCCTTTTTTAGAAAGAGCCATTAATTCCGCTATTCAGATTTCCAAAAGAATCAAAAACGAAACCGGAATTTCCAATGGAGCAGCCTCTGTTTCTTATGCAGCAGTTCATTATATTTTAAATAGCCAGAAAAGGATTGCTGAGAAAAACATCCTGCTTTTAGGAGTAGGTGAAATCGGACAAAATACGGTTGAAAACTTAGTAAAACACGTTTATCAGCCGAAAATTAAAATTGCCAACAGAACTCAGGAAACAGCAGCAAAGATTTCCGAGAAATATAATATTCCGCATATCGACTATGCTGATTTTGATAAAGAATTAAAAAACACAGATATTCTTATCGTAGCAACCGGGGCAAAACATCCGATTGTTAATAAATCTCATTTCCCGAACGGAAAAGAAACTTTGGTGATCGACCTTTCAATTCCTCATAACGTCGCAAAAGATGTTACAGAAAATGAGAACGTGACCCTGATTGATGTTGATGAACTTTCAAAACAAATTCAGGAAACCATTCAGCAGAGAGAAAAAGAAATTCCGAAAGCTGAAAAAATCATTAAAGAGCTGACCAAAGATTTTCTTGAGTGGGAAAAAAAGAGAAAACTGGCTCCCAACATTCATCATTTCAAAGCGGTTTTAAAGAACATGGAACGCAATGAAATGCACAATTTTTATAAGAAAAATAAATATATAGATATCACGGACATGGAACTTTCCGACAAAATGATTCAGAAAATTACCAACCGTTTTGCAAAATATATCATCGATAATCCGTTAAAAGCCGAAGAAATTAGTAAATTAATGCACGAAATATTAGTTGAACAACCAAACAACGAATTTAATGAAAAGCATTAGAATTGGAACCCGAAATTCTGCATTAGCACTTTGGCAGGCGAGAGAAGTTGCGAGACATCTTCAAAACAATAATTATTTAACGGAAATCGTTCCTATCGTATCTTCGGGCGATAAAAACCTGACCCAACCTCTTTATTCTTTGGGAATCACAGGTGTTTTCACAAGAGATCTTGACGTAGCATTGCTGAATGACGAGATCGACATTGCTGTACATTCTCTAAAAGATGTTCCTACCCAATTGCCTCAGAATATTGAGATGATTGCCTATCTGGAAAGAGATTTCCCGCAAGATGTTTTGATCAGAAAAGAATCTGCAAGAAATAAAGAATTCCACGAATTAAAATTAGCAACAAGCAGTTTAAGAAGAAGAGCTTTTTGGTTAAAGAACTTTCCAAATGCTGAGTTTTCCGACATACGTGGAAATATTCAGACCCGTCTTCAGAAATTGGAAGAAGGAGATTTCGACGCAACGATTTTATCTTTAGCAGGGATTAAAAGGATGAAAATGGACATCGATTACGAAATGCTTCCGTTTTTAATTCCGGCTCCGTCTCAAGGCGTAATTGCTGTTGCAGGACATTCTGACAAAAAAGAAATCAACGAAGTTTTAAAATCAATCAATCATAAATCTACCCAAATCTGTGTAGAAATGGAAAGAAATTTCCTAAGCACATTAGAAGGAGGTTGTACTGCGCCTATCGGTGCATTTGCTGAGATTTTTGAAGACCAGATCCGTTTCAAAGCGGCACTTTGTTCATTAGACGGTAAAAACTGTATCGCTACAGATGAAAGTTTTGTCTATAATGAAGAAGAAGATTTTGGAGAAAAATTTGCAAAAGTCGTTCTCGAAAATGGCGGAAAAGAATTAATGGCTGAAATTAAAAGCCAGATCTAATTGATTCTAAATTTCCCCAATAATGAGAAAGTATCTCACTATCCTTATCATTCTGTTTTGTGTTTTTATTTCAAAAGCACAAGCTCAGTTTGCCCAAAAGCTTTCTGATGCCGCTTTAAACATAACAAAAGATAAGGTAGCTTACGATCCTGCTTATTTTACGATACCCTATCCGAACGGTGATGTTCCTTCGGACAAAGGAGTCTGCACCGATGTTGTCATCAGAGCGTACAGAAAACTGGGAATTGATCTTCAGAAAGAAGTTCATGAAGACATGAAGCAACACTTTTCAAAATATCCTAAAAACTGGGGTTTGAAAAGACCGGATACAAATATTGATCACCGCAGAGTTCCAAACCTTAGAGTATTCTTTGCCAAATTCGGAAAATCAAAATCTATAGAAACAAAACCGGAACTGTATGTTCCCGGAGATATTGTAACCTGGATTTTACCTGGGAATTTAACGCACATCGGTATTGTGGTCAACAGAAAATCAGCGGACGGAAAACGATATTTAATTGTTCATAATATCGGAGGTGGACAAGTTATCGAAGATTGCTTATTTAAATTTACCATTACCGGACATTATCAATATCAGAAATAAAGATCATGAAGAATATTGTTTGCTTTTTATTTATTTTGATAATAGGTTTCGCTGCAGGACAGAAAAATGAACCGAAAATAATCAATAAGCCTATCAGTTATTCTGAAGAAAGAGTTCGCTTAAGTTTAGAGTATTTGAAAGAGCATCATGGTTTGGTTCAGAAAACACCGACGATTGTTCCTAAAATGATCATTCTGCATTACACAGCAGGCGGAAATGTAGAAAGTAATTTCAAATATTTCAACAAAACCAATCTCGAAAACGCAAGAGGCACTCTAAAAAAACAAAGCACCTTAAATGTTTCTTCACAGTTTATTATTGATCGTGATGGTACAATTTACCAGTTAATGGAGCCGACTCAGTTTGCAAGACACACGATCGGACTGAATTATTGCGCCATCGGAATTGAAAACATCGGGAGTAAAAAAGAACCGCTGACCGAAAAACAGGTTGCAGCCAATGCTCAATTGGTAAGATATTTAGCTCAGAAATATAAAATCGAATATCTTATCGGCCATTCAGAATACGGTATTTTCAGAAACTCAAAACTGTGGAAAGAATCTGATCCGAAATATTTCACTGGAAAAGAAGACCCGGGAAAAGATTTCATGAGCAAAGTGAGACTTCAGGTCGCCGATTTACATTTAAAAGATAAGCCTTAATGAAGATTTTATTTACCAAAAACATAGAACCATCTATTATATCCAAAGAATTAGGAGAGGATATTTCGGTCGATTATGTTGAGGTAATTAAAACAAATCCTATAAAAATCTCCCCTTTTGACCTTAAAAATTATTCATTGATTTTTACAAGCGCAAAAGGAGTAAGTTCTTTTTTTAAAAACGGTTTTAAACCCAACGAAACTTTTACTGCAAAAAATTATAATAAAATTTATTGTGTCGGTGAAAAAACAAAACGGGAATTAAGAAAAAACGGTTTTGGAACTTTTAAAATGCTGAAAAATGCGGACACACTTTCAAAATTCATAATCGGCCACTGTCAACATGAAAAATTCTTACATTTCTGTGGAAACATAGCATTGGACGTGCTTGACGAAAATCTTCCTCTACAAAATATCAGCTATAAAAAAATCACTGTTTACAACACGGAGGAAATCAATCCGTTAATAACTGAAAAATATCATGTGAGTGTATTTTTTAGTCCGAGCGGAGTTCGTAGTTTTGCAAATCGAAATTCCTTTGAAGAGATGCAACTTGTTTCGATTGGTGAAACGACAGCCAATGAATTGAGAAAGTATACTTCAAAACCAATTTTAACCTCAGAAGGAAATAATTTGATCTCTGTTTTGAAATTGATTAAAAAGGAAATTATAAACAAAAATTGAATATTTAATTGTCTTTTTGACAATATCAGTCTACCATATTATGATTAAGAACGACCTATACTTAAAAGCACTTCGCGGAGAAACCGTAGAAAGACCACCAGTTTGGATGATGAGACAAGCCGGAAGATATTTGCCGGAATTCATTGCACTGCGTGATAAATATGATTTCTTTACAAGATGTCAGACTCCTGAATTGGCTTCTGAAATCACTGTACAGCCTATCAGAAGATTTCCGTTGGATGCCGCTATTTTGTTCTCTGATATTTTGGTGGTTCCACAGGCAATGGGAATTGACTTTAAAATGAAAGAATCTGTTGGACCTTGGTTGGATACTCCGATCAGAACAATGGAACAAGTTCAGAATGTTGTGGTTCCAGATGTAAATGATACATTAGGATACGTTTTTGATGCAATTGAACTGACTTTACAAAAATTAGACAATGAAATTCCATTGATCGGTTTTGCTGGTTCTCCATGGACGATTCTTTGCTACTGTGTAGAAGGAAAAGGAAGTAAAGCTTTTGATATTGCTAAATCATTCTGTTTCCAACAGCCGGAGGCCGCTCATTTATTGCTTCAAAAAATTACAGATACTACAATCGCTTATCTGAAGAGAAAAGTGGAAAAAGGTGTTTCTGCTGTTCAGGTTTTCGATTCTTGGGGAGGAATGCTTTCTCCGGCTGATTATCAGGAATTCTCTTGGAAATACATCAATCAGATCGTTGAGGCTTTAAGTCCTTTAACTCATGTGGTTGTTTTCGGAAAAGGATGTTGGTTTGCATTGGAAGATATGACGATGTCTAAAGTTTCAGCTTTAGGTGTTGACTGGACGATTACTCCGGAATTGGCAAGAACAATGACGAATCACACCATGACTCTTCAGGGAAATTTTGATCCTGCAAGATTACATTCTACGCCTGAAACCATTAAAAAAATGGTGACTGAAATGATCAACCGTTTTGGCAAAGACAGATATATTGCGAACTTAGGGCATGGTATTTTGCCTAATATTCCTGTAGAAAATGCAGAAGCGTTCATCAGAGCGGTAGTAGATTGGAAACCGACAACCCAGTTTTAATTCTCTCAGATTTTTTCTGTTTTAAAATAAATTAAAATCCCTTTCAGTTGTTGAAAGGGATTTTTCTATAAAATAATCTTTTATTAAAAAAAAGACACAGTTCCTTGTTACAGGAGCCTTGTTAATTATTGTTTGATAATTTTTCTTCTAATCACTTCTTTATCTTCATCTATAAGAATTATATAAGTTCCCTTCGGAAGATCAGATAGGTTGTATGATCCTGATTTTCCTGTGAATGTTTTCACCAGTTTTCCGGACATATCAACTACAGAAACTTTCGAATTAGGCTTTAGATCAGACCTGATGTAAAGGTTGTCTTTTACAGGGTTCGGATAGATCTGGAGTTTAGCTTCAACAGAAATATCAGAAGTCGCTAACGCTGCGTTTGTAATCGTTACATCATCAATTGCCACTCCATAAGAATAATCTCCAGCATCATTGTATACAAATCTAAGCTGAAAATTGGCATTTTTATAGGGTGTCAAGTCGATGTTTATAGCATTGTCATAAGCCTCAACAATATACATAAAAGTATTAAAGTCAATTCCCCATTGTCCTGAATCTCCCGAAGAACTGAACACCTGAACCCAGGAAGTCCCGTTGAAAGCCTCGACTTTTACGGTGGAATCCAGATCATAGATCATATTAGCATATTTAAATGATAATTTTGGGCTTGCCACCCCAACAAGATTGATAACCGGAGATACTAATCTTGCATTAGAGTTAATACTTGTAGGACCTGCATCATCATCATCGAAAAAAGCAGCACCACTTGGAAAAGTTGCAAAACCTGACTGACTGCCTACTCCCCAATTATACGTAGTATCCGGATTGTTGACCGTCCATCCTGAAGGCATAGAACCTCCATTAAAATTCTCTGAAAACACCTGTGCATTAGATATTCCACAAGCTAACAAAAAGAAAAGTAATTGTTGTTTCATGGTAACATTTTAAGGTAGAATAAATTTAATGAATTATTTTATACCAACGACGTAAAAAATTACATAATTTATTCATTTCAAATATGTTACAAAAAAAGCACTTTCATATTTTGAAAGTGCTTTTTATAATTTATTTTTTCAAAGCATTAGCTTAGCATTCGTTGCGCCTTTTTAACCCCTTCTACAAGAGCATCAATCTCATTGAACGTATTATAAACTGCAAAGCTGGCTCTCACCGTTCCTGCAATATTAAAGAAATTCATGATAGGCTGTGTACAATGGTGTCCCGTTCTTACAGCAATTCCCATTTTATCGAGAATCATTCCTACATCGGAAGAAATCCCTACTCCTTCAAGATTAAAAGAAACAACACCAGTTCTGTGAGCTTTTTCACCATATACTTTCAGTCCTTCGATTTCCAAAAGCTGTTTTTGAGCATATTCCAGCAAAGCATTTTCATGATTCTGAAGATTCTCCTGCCCTACTTTCTGAATAAAATCAACAGCAGCTCCCAAAGCAATATTCCCTCCTACATTGGGTGTTCCTGCTTCAAACTTAAATGGAAGTCCCGCATAAGTTGTTCCATCAAAAGAACACGTAGCAATCATCTCTCCTCCTCCGTGAAACGGCGGCAGATCTTCCAAAACTTCTTGCTTTCCATACAAAATACCCGTTCCCATCGGAGCATACATTTTATGGCCTGAAAACACAAAGAAATCGCAGTCTAATTTCTGAACATCAATTGTAAAATGCGGTGCAGACTGAGCTCCGTCGATTACGATATAAGCATTTGAATGTGCTCTTGTTTTTGCAATAATTTCTTCAATCGGGTTTACAATCCCCAAAGCATTTGAAACCTGATTTACCGAAACAACCTTCGTTTTCTCACTTAAAAACTCATCTAATTTATCTAGCTGAAGAATTCCGTTTTCATCGATAGGAATAACTCTTAATTTAGCTCCTGTTCTTTCACAAAGCAATTGCCACGGAACAATATTCGAGTGATGTTCAAGATAAGAGATGATTATTTCATCGTCTTTTTTTAGTTTTTGAGTTAAAATATAAGAGATGAGGTTCAGTCCTTCTGTAGTTCCTTTCGTGAAAATAACTTCAAAATCATGTTTAGCATTGATGAACTTCTGGATTTTTCTTCTCGAAAGCTCCATTTCTTCAGTCGCTAACTGACTTAATGTATGAATTCCTCTATGTACATTAGCATTGATCTCTGTATAATATGTATTCCAAACTTCTAAAACCGAATTGGGTTTCTGAGAGGTTGCCGCATTGTCTAAGTAAACCAATGGTTTACCATTCACCTTCTGATCTAATATAGAAAACTGACTTCTGATTTCCTGAATGTCAAACATTTATTAAAATTTTAAATTAAAACGTTCTTATTTAGAACTCTTCAAATTTACGGCTTTTTTATTAATACTTGCTGTTAAAGAAAAGCAAAAAGCACCTCGATTTGAAGTGCTTTTTTATATTATCCAATAGATTGATTAAAATTCAATATCTACTTCTAATTTCTCTGCTAAAAGTTTTGAAATTTTCTCTTTTAGAGGCTCAATATCAATATTCTGCATCGCATCGTTGGCGAAAGCATATAAAAGCAACGCCTGAGCTTCTTTTTTAGAAATCCCTCTTGCTCTCAAGTAGAATAATGCATCTTCGTTCAACTGCCCAACCGTACAACCGTGAGAACACTTCACATCATCTGCAAAAATCTCCAGCTGAGGTTTTGTATCAATGGTTGCACCTTCGCTCAATAAAACGTTATTATTTTGCTGATAAGCATTTGTTTTTTGAGCAATTTTATCTACAAAAACTTTTCCGTTGAAAACTCCATGAGATTTTCCGTCGAAAATTCCTTTGTAATTCTGATAACTTTCACAATTCGGCTGATTGTGGTGAACCGCCGTATGGTGATCTACCAATTGATCTTTACCGATAATGGTAATTCCGTTCATGAATGAATTGATATTCGATCCGTTTTGAATGAAATCTAAGTTATTTCTTACCAATTTACCTCCGAAAGAGAATGTGTTTACAGTCGTTAAACTGTCTTTTTCCTGTTTTGCGAAAGTGTTGTCAATTAAATAAGAAGTATCGTTATCGTTTTGTAATTTATGCCAATCCGCTTTTGCGTTCGGGTAAGTGAAAATTTCAGTCACAGAGTTGGTCAACACATAAGTGCTGTCAAAGTTATGGTGACTTTCAATGATTTCCACTTTTGCCCCCTCTTCTACGATCAATAAGTTTCTCGTGTTGTAGAACGTGTTTTCTTCCTGATTCTGAGAGATGTAGAAAACGTGGATTGGTTTTTCAATCACTACATTTTTAGGAACTTTCAAAAAGAAACCGTACTTGCAATACGCCTGGTTTAAGTTTGTGAAAGCTGATTTATCTGCAGCAATTGTATTAAAATATTGATCAAAAACATCTTTATGCTTCTCATCATTCAATGCATAATTAAATGAAAGAAACTCAACATTTTCAATCGAAACTTTTGATAATTCTTTATGAAGTTTACCATTTACGAAAGTAATCCAGTCAAAATTCTCTTCTCCCAAATGCAACTGATCCAGTTGCTCTTTGGTGATATTGTGACTTTCTTTCGGGAAAAAGTTGTATCCTTTTTCAGTAATCTCCTTTAGGTTGGTATATTTATATTCTTCGTCTTTTTTAGTCGGAAAACCAACGTTTTCGAATCTTTGAAGAGCTGCTTTTCTATCCCCATCCAGAAATCTGTGATGAAGACTCTCCAAAAATTCACCGTGATTTTCAACAATCTGATCGTATAAAGCCATTACTGATATTTCGGCCATCACACCTTTATTTATTTAAATATTGTAAAATAATGCGGTTTTTCCGCTTTGCTTTTAGTTTAGGATTGATAACATCTTAACTAAAAATTGTTCTTCTTAATTAAGAAGCCAGTCGTATCCTTTTTCTTCAAGTTCTAAAGCAAGAGATTTGTCACCAGTTTTGATGATTTTTCCGTTTGCCAAAACGTGAACGAAGTCCGGTTGAATATAATTAAGCAATCTCTGATAGTGTGTAATCAAAAGAACTGCATTTCCTTCATTTTTGAATGCATTTACACCGTCTGCAACGATTCTTAGCGCATCAATATCTAATCCTGAATCAGTTTCATCAAGAATAGCCAACTTCGGATCAAGCATCATCATCTGGAAGATCTCGTTTCTTTTCTTTTCACCTCCGGAGAATCCCTCGTTCAATGATCTTGAAAGGAAGTCTTTTTTGATTCCTAATTGCTCAGATTTTTCACGGATTAAAGCCAACATTTCTTTTGCAGGCATTTCTCCTAATCCGTTTGCTTTTCTGTTTTCGTTCATCGCTGCTTTGATGAAGTTCGTTACAGAAACTCCCGGAATTTCTACCGGATATTGGAAAGAAAGGAAAATACCTTTGTGAGCTCTTTCTTCAGGAGCATCTTCGATGATATCCTCACCTCTGAAAATGATTTCTCCGTCTGTAACCTCATAATCTTCTTTTCCTGCGATCACAGAAGAAAGAGTAGATTTACCAGCTCCGTTCGGTCCCATGATAGCGTGAACTTCACCTGGTTTTATTTCAAGATTGATACCTTTTAAAATTTCTGCGCCATCTTCAATTTTGGCGTGCAAGTTTTTTATATTTAACATACATTCAAATTTATCGCAAGGTCAAACTTTGAGTACATCCTTTGTAACACTAAACTACAATTAACAAAGGCATTAACGCTAGCGAATGAAATATTATTTTTATTTTTTTTAATCTTAATTTTCCTTTTCAATAAACTAAGATTATCCTACAGAACCTTCTAAAGAAATCTCAAGTAATTTCTGAGCTTCAATAGCAAATTCCATTGGTAATTTATTTAAAACTTCTTTACTGAAACCGTTTACGATCAAAGCAATTGCTCTTTCCGTATCGATTCCTCTTTGGTTACAGTAAAAAATCTGGTCTTCACCGATTTTTGAAGTCGTTGCTTCGTGCTCCAATTGTGCCGTAGGATCTTTAATTTCGATGTAAGGGAAAGTATGTGCACCACATTCGTTACCCATCAATAAAGAGTCACACTGAGAGAAATTTCTCGCTCCTTTTGCAGTAGGCATTACTTTTACCAGACCTCTGTATGAGTTTTGAGATTTTCCGGCAGAAATACCTTTAGAAATAATGGTAGATTTTGTATTCTTTCCGATATGGATCATCTTTGTTCCTGTATCTGCATACTGGTGATTGTTGGTTACCGCGATTGAATAAAATTCTCCAACCGAGTTATCCCCTTTCAAAATACATGAAGGATATTTCCAAGTTACTGCAGAACCAGTTTCAACCTGTGTCCAAGAGATTTTCGCATTCTTTTCGCAAAGCCCTCTTTTCGTTACGAAATTGAAAACTCCGCCTTTTCCTTCTTCATTTCCAGGATACCAGTTTTGTACCGTTGAATATTTAATTTCCGCATTATCCATGGCAATCAGCTCAACCACAGCTGCGTGAAGCTGATTTTCATCTCTCGACGGCGCTGTACAACCTTCCAAATAAGAAACATAACTTCCTTCATCAGCAATGACAAGTGTTCTTTCAAACTGACCTGTTCCTGCCTGATTGATACGGAAATACGTTGATAATTCCATCGGACATCTTACTCCTTTTGGAATATAACAGAAACTTCCGTCAGAGAAAACTGCAGAGTTCAATGCTGAATAGAAATTATCTCCTCTTGGAACTACTTTTCCAAGATATTTTCTTACTAAGTCAGGATGGTTTTTGATTGCTTCAGAGATAGAACAGAAAATAATTCCTTTTTCCATCAATGTTTCCTGGAAAGTTGTTTTCACAGAAACAGAGTCTATTACGATATCAACCGCAACTCCCGAAAGTCTTTTTTGTTCCTCGATATTGATTCCTAATTTTTCAAAAGTCTTCAATAATTCAGGATCTACCTGATCCAGGCTTTCCAGCTCAGGTTTTGCTTTTGGAGCGGCATAATATTTAATCGCCTGAAAATCCGGTTTTTCATATTTAATGTTTGCCCATTCCGGCTCCACCATTTTCAACCAGATTCTGAAAGATTCCAAACGCCATTCAGTCATCCATTCCGGCTCTTCTTTTTTAGCAGAAATTGCACGGACGATGTCTTCATTCAAACCCGTCGGGAAATCTTCGTAATCGATTTTTGTTTCCCAACCGAATTCATATTTTTTATTTTCTAGATCGACTCTTAGATCGTCTTCAGTATATTTACTCATAATTTATTAAGAGATTCAGAGATTAAGAAATTTAGATATTACTTAGCGTCTAAAGTGCTCTTTTCAAGATATTTTATAAAATGATAAATCTCTTTTGTTATTTCCAGACACTCATTATTAAGTGTATTGAAAGTCTCATCATTGATTTTCTCTAAACTGTATAAAACAAATAACATACTTCTTACTTCAGCGCAGCTTCCTTTTGCGATCCAAAGAAATTTGATAAATTGTTTATTACTTCCATATTCTGAGCCTTCTGCAATATTATTAGTTATTGATAAAGTCGCTCTTTTTAGTTGATCTTTGAGTGAAAATTCTTTTTGCAAATTTTCAATATCAAGAATTTTAAAAACTTTGACTGTAAATGAAATTGCCTTTTTATAAATTGGGAAATTTTCAAATGAAACAGCCATAAATATTTTTTTAATTTCTTAATCTCTAAATCTTTTTAATCAGCCTAAAGGCTGAAAGATTCTCCACATCCACATGTTCTGGATGCGTTCGGATTGTTAAAAACAAATCCTTTTCCATTCAACCCTCCTGAATATTCCAAAATTGTACCTGCCAAATAGAGAATTGATTTTTTATCTACAATAATTTTAATATCATTGTCTTCAAAAACCTGATCAGTGTCTGTTTTTTCGTTATCAAACTTCAAAACATATTCTAATCCTGAGCATCCCCCGCTTTTCACTCCAACTCTTATATAGTCTTCAAAAGGTTTAAAACCATCTTCTGTCATCAGCTGGATGGCTTTCGCTTTTGCTTGATCTGAAACTTTTATCATTGTATTTATTTAGAATGATTTACTTTCTGCAAAAATACGAACAAAAATCAGGATATAAAAATCAGCTTTTTTATTTTATCGATTTTTATCATTGATAAGCTTTAACTTTGGTAATCTTTTGAAATCCAAATAATAAATTAACCCAGAAATGAAAAAAATAGGCATCATTGCTTTAGCGCTATTCGTACAGAATATTTTTGCACAAACCAACAGATTTGTTTATCAGGTTACTATGAAACCTGATGCATCCAATAAAGCCGACATCAAAACCGAAAATGCGTATTTAGACATTTCGGCTGAAAAATCTCTTTTCTATTCCGAAAACAGGGTTAAAAGAGATTCTATTATGCAAAAAGCCTTTCAAGGCGGAGGCGGAAGAGGAAGCTTCAACAGGGATCAGATGGAAAGCTTAAGATCAAACATCAACTACTCTATTGAAAAGGACAAAGGGAATCAGAAAACGATTTATAAAGACAGATTAGGTCGAGACATTTATGTTTATGAGGAAGATCGCCCAATTAACTGGAAAATTTCTTCAGAAACTACCAAAATAGGAGATTATAAAGTTCAAAAAGCAGAAACAGATTTTGGAGGCAGAAAATGGACAGCCTGGTTTACTACAGATTTACCCTATCAGGATGGACCGTATAAATTTAGTGGACTTCCTGGTCTTATTGTAAAAGCTGAAGATGACAAAGGAGAGTATTCTTTTGACTTAATGAAAAATTATAAAATCTCAGAAATTCCGGCTTTGAACCAGTTTGGAACTGTGATCAAAGTAAAAAGAACCGATTTTGTAAAGCAACAGGAAAAATTTAAAACAGATCCCATGTCATTCATGAATCAAGGCGGTGGCGGCGGAATTTCTGCACCGATGAGAATTGGAGGCGGCGGTGGAAATCAAAATCCGGCTGATATGAGAAAGAGAATGGAAGAAAGAGTAAAAGAAGAAGCCAAGAGAAACAGCAATCCTATCGAATTACCATAAACTAAAATTCCTGAAGAAAATCTTCAGGAATTTTTTATTTTGATGACATTAATTATTTAAAAGCTGATTGAAAGTATTGCCCTGTCTGATATCTCCGGTATTGTATCCTTTCATAAACCATTCTTTACGCTGAGCAGATGATCCGTGAGTAAAGCTTTCCTGATTTACATATCCCTGCGATCTTTTCTGAATATTGTCGTCTCCCACCGCTTCCGCAGCATCTATCGCAGACTGAATATCTCCCGGTTCTAAAATACGTTCTCTGCTATCTGTCTGTTTTGCCCAAAGTCCTGCATAAAAATCCGCCTGAAGCTCTGTAGCCACAGAAACTTTGTTAATCTGTGCTTCGGAATAATTTCCGCTTGTTCTTACTTTATCCGTTTCTCCCAAAGTTCCTAAAAGATTTTGTACATGATGTCCCATTTCATGAGCCATTACATAGGCAATAGAGAATTCTGTCACTTTAGCTCCGAAACGCTGTTCCAATTCTTTAAAAAAACTCATATCCATATAAACCGTTTGGTCTGCAGGACAATAAAAAGGTCCCATTGCAGACTGTGCCGTTCCACATCCCGATCTTGTTGTATTTTCAAACAAAACGACTCTTGCGGGTTGATATTTCAATCCATTCTCCGCAAAAACTTTAGTCCAGGTTTCTTCATTTTCGGCAGTCACCATTTGTACAAACTCTCTTACTTTAAGTTCATTGGCACTCAGGTCTCTTTGTTCGGTTTGGGCACCTCCATTTCCCATACTTCCTGAAGAAAGGATAGAAGAAGGATCACCTCCCAAAAAGAATACAATTGCTGCAATAATAAGGGTACCAAGACCTCCTCCTACAATTGCTCCGCCACTTCCGGAACCTCGCCTGTCTTCTACATTACCGCTTCTATCGTCTGTCCATTTCATATTTTGTTTATTTTATATGTAAATTTAAAATAATATCATTACTAAATAATTACTTTTGTGAAAAATTAAAACTAAAGTGAAAAAAATTCAAATTTTCTTTTTATTACTGGGCGTATTAAGTTTACACTCATGTAATGAAGAATATAAGGAAGACGAAGTAAGCGACATCGACAAACACGCAGCTATCGAAACAGAACTTTCTGTAAAGCATATTGACAGCGCAGACGTTTTAATCACCAAACATAAAATCTGGAAAAACAACAAGCTTTTTAGAGAGATTATTAAGACAGATACCATTCCTTCTTTAGGAGATACTCTTGTGACTGGAGAAGGTAATGACGGCTATGATCAGACCGCAAAAACCAAAAAAGATTACGAGTTTTATATAACAGTACAATAGTTATGAAAAAATCTAATTCTATAAAATTGCTTTTTGTAACAGGAATTCTTGCTTCATGTACCCAAAACAAACCTGAAGATCAATGGAAGAATGAGAAAAAAGTATATATGAGATCTGATTCCACTGCTTCTTACTCCAGAAGCCATGGTTTTATGCCCGGATATTTTTGGTATCATGCTTTCAGACCGTATGGATCTTTTCACAATGGTTCTTATCAAAAAGCCGGATATTACAGTGACGCCATCAGTTCAAAATCAAATGTTGGCAGAAGTACCTATAAGGGAAATGTAGTACGAGGAGGATTAGGCAGAAGCGGATTTAGAGCATCTTCATAAGTATGGAAAGAATTACATCAGGTTTCCGAAAAAACTGGGAACACAAACTTGAAAATTTAGGCTTCGGTTATCACTCTTTAGAAGGGCTTTATTGGGATGAAAGCCATTATTATCAATTTTCCTCAGAAGAAATCAACACCATAGAAAATGCTACCGCCGAACTTTGGCAGATGTGTCTTGAAGCGGTAGATTATATCATTGAAAAAAATCTTTGGTATCGATTTAATATTCCGGAATGGTTTAAAAACTATATCATTACAAGCTGGGAAGAAGATCATCCATCAATTTATGGAAGGTTTGATTTCGGTTTTGATGGTAAAAATCTAAAGCTTTTAGAATTCAATGCAGATACTCCAACCTCATTGTATGAAGCTTCTGTAGTGCAATGGTATTGGCTTCAGGAGATGTATCCGTACAAAGACCAATTTAACTCTATTCATGAAAAGCTGGTCGATTACTGGAAGTATCTTAAAAATTACATGAATCCTCATTATATCTATTTTGCCTCTCTTACAAATATTGAGGATGCAACGAATGTGGAATATTTAAGAGACTGTGCCACTCAAGCCGGTTTCGACACTGAATTTATCGCCATTCAGGATATTGGATGGGCAGAAGATATTGAAGAATTTATCTCGGGAGACAAAACCATTATGGAATATATTTTCAAACTATATCCATACGAATGGATTCTTGATGATGGTTTTGGAGAAAAGCTCGTTAAAAATAATTTCAGGTCTCAATGGATAGAACCGGCGTGGAAACTTCTTCTTTCATCAAAAGCAATTTTACCTATTCTTTGGGAAATGTATCCGAATCATCCTTATTTACTTGAATCGTATTTTGAGCCTAAACATTTAAAGGATTTCGTAAAAAAACCAATATATTCCAGAGAAGGAGCTAATGTAACATTGTTTAAAAACAACATCCCCTTAGAGCAGAACAATGGAGTCTATGGTAAAGAAGGGTATATTTATCAGCAGTTATTCGATCTTCCGAATTTCAATGGAAATTACCCGATTATCGGAAGCTGGGTGATTGGTCAGGAATCTGCCGGAATCGGCATCAGAGAGTCTGTTAATTTAATTACCAATAATCAGAGTCGTTTTATCCCTCATCTGATTGATTAAAATATAAAAGGAGCTTAATTAAGCTCCTTTTATATTTTCTTTATTTCTCATTAAGAATGTCCAAATCCGATATTTCCTTTTTTAACGGATAGATTCTTTTTAAAATCAATCATTCTCAACGCTGTAACTGCCGCTTCTACTCCTTTATTTCCAAGATCTCCTCCGCTTCTTGCAATAGACTGTTCTTTGGTATCATCAGTCAGTACACAGAAGATCGTAGGTGTATCGGTAAGAACATTACAATCTTTGATCCCTTGAGCTACTGCAGAGCATACAAAATCGAAATGTGGTGTTTCTCCACGGATAACACATCCAATCGCAATCACTGCATCATATTTCCGCTCCTTACAAAGCTGCATACTTGCATAGTTCAGTTCAAATGCTCCCGGAACAGAAAAAAGTGTAATATTTTCTACTTTTACCCCTTCTTTTTCAAGAATTTCCAAGGCTGCATCACGAAGGTTGTACGTTACAAAATCATTCCACTCAGAAAAAACAATGCCGATTGAAAACTCATCGGCATTAGTTATATGAAGTGGCTTGTAATCGGAAAGATTAACTGTTGCCATTTTTTAGTAATATTTAGTCATTTCAATATAAGAATCAGACATTCCGTTGTCGTAGTCCTGATATTTCTCGTCAATTGCTGCAAAATACTTTTTAGCTTCTGCATTTTTCTTAAGACCTAATGCTACGATCCCTGCTTTTCTTGTGAAATAATAGCTAGTATATGGATCATCAGAAGCAGAAGAAGCTTTGTCTAATAATGTAAGAGCTTCGTCATTCTTGTTAAGACCTGATTTTGCATCTGCCATTGCTCCGTATTTCATTGCCATCAAAGTTTTATTATCTGAAGAAAACTTATCTAAAAGATCGTATGCTTCCTGAAATTTACCTTCTTTGAACTTCAAAAGACCTGCGTTGTAAGCAGAAAGCTTTCCTACTTTAGTCCCGGAATAATCCTCGTACGTTCCTAAAAATCCAGGATTTGCAGCAGACTTACCTCCAAGAGCTTCTTTGTCTTTTCCATCAACAGCATTTTTCTGTGCAGAAAGGTAACTTTTTACAGCTTCTACGTTTTTTGGAGCTTCAATAAATTGCTTATATCCAAAAAAACCTAAAACTCCCAAAACCAAAATCCCGAAAACGATACCTAGTTGTTTTGAGTATTTTTCAAGAAATCTTTCAGTGTTTAAAGCTTCTCTGTCAAGATCTTTAAAAAACTCTACTGTTTCTTTACCTTCTTGCTCGTTCTGAGCATTGTTTCCCAATTTTGCCATAAATTTTTAAAAATTGAACTGCAAATTTAATTGTTTCTTAGGGATTTACAAAATACTTTATGCGTATTATTAATAAAAGTGAATAAATATTATTTGAATGGAGCAAATTGCTAATTGTCAATCATAAAAAAAGCTTCATAAATCGAGTTTATGAAGCTTTTAAATATTTTTTGAGAATTCTTAATATTCTAAAATATGATAGATTTCTGCGTTGAACTTTTTCAGTTTTTCATCCCCATTCAATCCTTTAAGACCAATCAAGAAGCTGAATTGCGATACCGTTGCTCCTTGTTTTTCTACTAATTTTGCCGCGGCTTCTGTAGTTCCTCCTGTTGCTAAAAGATCATCATGAATCAGCACTCTTTGTCCTGGTTTTATTTGTCCTTCACGCGTTTCAATAATAGCGCTTCCGTATTCCAAATCATATTTCTCAGAAATAATGGGTGGAGGAAGTTTTCCAGCCTTTCTGATCAGGATAAACGGAACTTCCAATGCTACTGCGATGGCAATTCCGAACAAATATCCTCGACTTTCAATTCCGCAAACGGCATCTATTTTTCCTTTGCTGAAAGCAACCAGATCTTCAATGACAGCTTCATATAATTTTGGATCAAGAAAGATGGGAGAAATATCTTTAAACTGAATTCCGGGAATCGGAAAATCAGGGATGTTTTCAATAGTCGTTTCAAGTCTTTTAATAAGTTCTTGTGAAGCCATTTACGGGTTTATTTTATAGCTTGAAATCTTCCAATCACCATTTACATTTTTAAGTCCGAAAGTTACTTTCAGAGAAGTTGTTTTTCCACTTTTATCTGTAACATCGTATGTCGCATTTACACTTGCTCCATTTGCGTTAGCTCCGGTAGTCGTGATATTTTTAACACTCACATTTTTTACCGCACCAAATCCTGAATTCGGATTGGAGAAAGACTCATAACTTCCCCAACTTGGGTTATTAGAAGAGTTATAAGCTGCTTTAAGGTTTTGTGAGCTTACATTATTTAAAAAACTATTTACGGTAGTTCTTGGATCTGCAGTAGGTTGTTTTGGTGTTGCAGGAGCTGTTGTTGCAGCCGGATCTGTTGTTGTCGGTGTTGTAGCCGGATTATTTGGGTCTACGATAGCCGGATCTTGGTTAACTGCTGTAGAATCTACTTTTGGAGGTGCAGGAACTTTTAATGCTGAAGGATTAACATCTAATCCTATTTTTGACATTTTGAAAGTCTTTGCTGTAGTTTTTACTGAAACCGTGATATCGATTTTATTATCGATCACTTTAGCTGCAGGAATTGATGAAAATTTTAAATTAAACCCTTTGAAATTATTATCCTGCATCAGGTTTTTTGCAGTAGCAAGCTTTTCTCCGTTACTGAAAACCTCAAGAGTTGCTTCTAAACCAGCTCCTGTAAAAGCTACTGGATTACCTGCGTTATCTACCAATCTTGGAACAATCTGAAGTGCAGTTGGCGCCCCTGTTCCATCGTCACCTGTAGGTCTTGTAATGATACTTAATGAGCTTGCTTTCACATCATTCGCATCACTTTCTTTTGCTTTATCGTCCCCGAAAATATTCATTTCACCTAACGACGGTGGCGCTGTACTTGCCCATTCTATTCCGTTTTTCTGAGCCACTTCATCTGCCATAGTCATTATTTCCGGTACTTTTTTCCCGTTAATTAACTGTCCTAAAGCTTTTAGTTCATTAATATCTCCGTCTGCATCTACTCCAAATGTTTTTAGAATGTATAAGGCTTCATTAAATTTAATCTGCTTAATTGTTGGCAGACTTGAAGTCATATCATTAATACTAGACTGTAATGTTTTTGTACTCGATGCATCTACATGATCTTTTTTACATGCTGTAAACAGCAATAAACTAAGAATTAGCAGAAAAGAAAACTTTTTCATTTTTTTCGGGTTTGCTGCAAATTTAGTAAAACCATTTATTAATGAAGATTTTATTTTTTATTTTCTTTTTCTTTTAAATCATCTTTAAAAAACGAGCTAAAAACGGTCTGCATATTCGGAAAAGCAGCGTCTTTCCAGTATTGAGTTGTATAGTTGCTGTTGTCTGTATCGAACTTTACTCTTTCAATGTCGTTATCATTTTTAAAGTCTAATTCTGTAGGATAGAAATTAGTGTAAAGAACTAATTGATTGTAATCCGGCTCGGTCTTATGCTTTAATTTAATAAAAGCAATTTCATTGAATTCCAACAGATCTCTCAATGTTTTTTGAGTTGACTTTTCGTATGAAGCATTGATAATACTTTTAACATCAAAAAAACGGTATCCAAAGAACGCAAATTCTTTTTTCTGCAAGGCTTCTCCGGTAATTTCGATCTGATCTTTTTGTTCTCCTTTCAATTCTTTAATGACTGCATTTTTTCTTTTGTATTCCAGAATATTTCCGACTTCCTTCATATCCGGAATATCCATCGTGTTATCATAGTCCCACATTGCTGTTTGTTTTTTCTCAAACTTAACATCTTCCAATCTGTATACACGATATTGCTCGACATTCGTACTTTTTAATTTTTTGGTCTTGTTATCGAAAATGTAAGTAACAATTCCGTCAGCATAGCAATTCAATTTACTGTTAACTGTAACGTAAGTATTAAAATTACCTTTTACGAAAATGTACTTTGCAGGTTTATTATTTTTTATGACTACGGTTTCGATATCTTTTACCCTGTCATTAATTTTTATCACCTCTTTATCAAAATCTGAATACGCTAAACTCGCCACCGAAAAATTATCATAAACAATCTGAAACTTCTCCTGCTCAGGTTTTAATACTTGTTTGTCAATCTTCCCATCAATATCTGAATACGCAAGAATGCTTCCGTCTTTTCCAAACACTGAAACTTTAGGTAATGGTTTATTTGTCTTTTCTGAAATGAATGTAATTGTTTGTGCATTGAAAAATTGTAATGCCAACAAAAAAAAGATTTGTAACAGGTAATTTCTTTTCATAAAAGTTGTTTTTTGATATTTTATATTAATCACTCCTTATTACTAAGACACATCAAAACTGAAAAAGGTTGCACCCGGGATAAAAAGTTTTCAATTTTTTACATAAAAAAAGACTGATTATTTTACTAATCAGTCTTTTACAATTTTATTTTGTTACAATATTCCTTAGAAAGGATATTCATAAATTTCAGATTCGTGTAGGAAAGGGTTTCCTGTAGGAATAAGTTTAAGTTTCGATAAGGCTGAAAGCACTGTGAACATAAATAATCCAACTACGAATAATACAGCTCCAAGGATCAGAATGAATACTTCAGGAGTGTTCCAGTATGGACCAACCGTTCCCGGCATTACCATATTGAAATAATCTAAAAGGTGACCTAAGATAACTACTACTGCCATTGTTGTAACTACTTTGTAGTTTCTCTTAATGCTGCTACTTACTAATACCAATAGAGGTAATAAGAAGTTTACGATCAACATTGGTAAGAACGTTGTTCCATAGTGCTGGAATCTTCCAAAGAAGTAGTTAACCTCTTCCGGAACGTTTGCATACCAGTACAACATGAACTGAGCGAACCATGTATATGTCCAAAGCATACTTGTAGCGAAAAGGAAAACTCCTAAATCGTGTAAGTGATTATCATTGAACTGTGGTAAGAAACCATTTTTCTTTAAGTAAACACTTAGAAGAATGATTACTGCAATACCACTTGAAAGGCAGCTAACCATTGAATACCAAATATACATTGTAGAATACCAGTGAGGGTCAATAGACATCAACCAATCCCAAGCCCAAGCTGCAGAAGCAAATCCGAAGAATGCGATATATCCTACTGCCCATCTGTAAAGGAATTGATATTCTACTTTTGATTTTGTCTCGTCTACTTTTTTAGACTGAGCTTTTAGTTTCCAAGCGAAGAAAGAAGCACCTAGTACATAGATGAACGTTCTGATTGCATAGAAAGGAATATTCAAGAATCTTTTCTTTTCGAATAAGATCACATCGAAATGAGCAGAGTTAGGATCTGTCAAATCCGGATCCATCCAGTGGAAAAGGTGTCCTTGGTGGAAGATATTTAAAAGCATTAAAATGATCAAAATAGCTCCTCCGTATGGAATATAAGAAGCAATAGCTTCCATTACTCTTGTAATAATAATTGGCCAACCTGCATGTGCAGCGTGTTGAATACAGTAGAAGAATAATACTGCACAACTGATTCCGAAGAAAAATACAGCTACGAAATGTATTGCTGCTAAAGGCTGGTTGTGAACCTGTAGTGTAGCATGCTCAAGGTGAGCAGCGTGATCCTGAGGTCCTACCATTTCACTTGAATGTGTAGGTGCATTATGACCAGAAGCATGAACAGCTTCCATCATTTCCCCTATCTTTTCAGTAGAGATTCCTTTGTTCATAAAGAAACCAATACCAAATAGAACTAAACCTACAACAAGAAGGATTATAGAAGTTGATTTTAATTTTGGTGAAAAACTATACATTTCTTTTCTTATTTTTTAGTTTCGGTAGTCGTTTCAGTTGTTGCCGGTGCCGCTGCTGGTGCTGCCGCTCCTTTTTTGAAAGCACTCATTACATACATAGCTACTCTCCATCTGTCTCCTGCATTCAATTGACCTGCATAAGATCCCATGTTGTTTCTACCATTCGTTAATACATAATGAACAGATCCTACAGTAACATCTCTGTCAGCATAGTTTGGTACACCAGAATATGCTCCACTTTGTACGATAGGTCCTTGTCCGTCACCACCTACACCGTGACAAGCAGCACAAGTTTTTTCAAATAACATTTTCCCTCTTTCAATATCTTTTTCTGCATTTGCAGGATTTAAAGGAGATGATGTTAGCCCTTTTGAAGCTTCATAACCTGCGTTATACTCATCTGTTGTCTTAGGTAATTTTCCTTCTTCAAAAACACCGTCTTTATTTTGAGCTACTGACCCTTCTACTGGAGAAAGACCTGTTGCACCATTATTTTTAACAAATGCCGGAATTTCATTTTCATGATCTGAATAAGCATCCTGAGCTTTCATCAACGGATCATATGCTACTGGGAAGTACATATCAGGGAAATATACCAATGGTACATTTTCTTTTGGTCCGCAAGAGTTAAGTAAAATCGTTGTTAAACCTAAAACTGCTGTAATTTTTAATACATTCTTTTTCATTTTAAGCATCTTTAACAGTTATTTCTTCAACTCCAGTTTCAATTAGCAACTGTTTTACAGATTCTACATCTTCAGTTACAAATTCCATCATGAATTTATCATCCGTTGTTCTTGGATCAGGGTTTTGTGCAGGAGCTCCAGGATACATTTTGTTTCTTACCAAGAAAGTTAATGACATCATGTGAGCAGCGCAGAATACCATAAGCTCAAACATTGGAACTACGAATGCAGGCATATTGTGAGCCCAGTCAAAAGCTGGTTTACCACCAATATTTTGAGGCCAGTCATGGTTCATCACATACCAAGTTACAGTAGCACCGATAGTAACACCGTAAAGAGCGTAGATGAATGCAGCATCAGAAATTCTAGTTTTCTTTAACCCTAAAGCCTTATCTAGTCCGTGAACCGGAAACGGAGTATAAACTTCGTTGATTGCGATTCCTTTATCGTTGAATGCTTTAACGCCGTTCATTAAATCGTCGTCGTCAGCATAAAGTCCGTATACAATTTTAGTGGTGCTCATCTCCTTCTTTTGCTTTATAAGTTTCACCTGAGATTTTCAAAATCGATTTTAATTCAGCCTGTGCAATTACAGGGAATGTTCTTGCATATAATAAGAATAATACAGAGAAGAATCCGATCGTTCCTAAGTATACACCCACGTCAATAATTGTTGGCTTAAACATCGTCCAAGAACCAGGTAAGTAGTCTCTTGAAAGGTTGATAACGATGATATCAAAACGCTCAAACCACATACCGATGTTGATAATTAATGCAACGATAAATGTCCAGATAATGTTCGTTCTTAGTCTCTTGAACCAGAAAGAAGCAGGAACAACAAGGTTACAAATAATTAGTGACCAGAAAGCCCACCAGTAAGGTCCAACAGCAGCACCCGGAGAAAGATAAGTAAAGTCTTCAAATCTAGATCCAGAATACCATCCGATGAAATATTCAGTTGCATAAGCTACAGTTACCATACCACCTGTTAAGATGATTACGATGTTCATAATTTCGATATGATACATTGTAATATAGTCTTCAAGATGACACACTTTTCTAGCAACTAACAATAGTGTTTGTACCATTGCAAATCCTGAGAAGATCGCACCAGCAACGAAGTAAGGAGGATAGATCGTAGAGTGCCATCCTTTAATAACCGAAGTTGCGAAGTCAAAAGATACGGTAGTGTGTACTGAGAATACAAGTGGAGTTGCCAAACCTGCAAGAACCAAAGAAAGTTCTTCGAATCTTTGCCAGTGTTTTGCTTTACCACCCCAACCGAATGCTAGGAATGTATAAATTTTCTTAGTCCAAGGAGTTTTAGCTCTATCTCTGATCATTGCAAAGTCAGGGATTAGTCCCATGAACCAGAATACAGTTGATACTGAGAAATACGTAGAGATCGCAAATACGTCCCAAAGTAGAGGAGAGTTGAAGTTCCCCCAAAGAGAACCGAACTGGTTTGGTAAAGGGAATACCCAATATCCTACCCAAACTCTACCCATGTGAATTACCGGGAAGATAGCCGCCTGTACAACCGCAAAGATCGTCATCGCCTCTGCAGATCTGTTTACAGACATTCTCCATCTCTGTCTAAATAATAATAATACTGCGGAGATAAGTGTTCCGGCGTGACCGATACCTACCCACCATACGAAGTTGGTGATATCCCAACCCCAGTTAATAGTTCTGTTAAGCCCCCATGCTCCAATACCTGTTCCGATAGTATAAGCGATACATCCGAATCCATAGATGAATAGAACTAAGGCTGCATATAATGAAATCCACCATAATTTACCTGCTCTTTCTTCGATAGGTCGTGCAATATCTTCTGTGATATCGTGATAAGTTTTGTGACCAATAATTAGAGGTTCCCTTATCGGAGCTTCGTAATGTCCTGACATTTTTTACCTATTTATTATTTAAACTTTATTTTTCTACTCTGTTTCTTACTTTAGTGTGATAGAACACGTTTGGTTTTGTTCCGATCTCTTCTAGTAAATAATATCTTCTGTTGCTAGAGTATAGTTCTCTTACTTCAGATTCTTTGTCATTCATGTCTCCAAACGTCATTGCTCCGGTAGAACAAGCAGCAGCACAAGCACAAGAATTTTTGAATTCATTGTCTGTTACTTTTCTGTTTTCTCTCTTAGCAGCTAAGATTGTAGCCTGAGTTTCCTGGATACACATTGAACATTTCTCCATAACCCCTCTTGTTCTTACAACAACATCCGGGTTAAGTACCATTCTTCCTAAATCGTTGTTCATGTTGAAATCGAACTTATCGTTTAGGTTATATGTAAACCAGTTGAAACGTCTTACTTTATAAGGACAGTTGTTTGCACAATATCTTGTACCGATACATCTGTTGTAAGCCATGTGGTTTTGACCTTGCTTACCGTGTGAAGTAGCCGCAACCGGACATACCGTTTCACATGGAGCGTGGTTACAGTGCTGACACATTACCGGCTGGAAGATTACATCTGGATTATCAGCAGGGTGGTTCAATGCACCTCCGTCACCGTAAGCGGTTCCGTACAATTCAGGAACAGCCAATCCATCTCTTAATCCTTCATAAACTTCTACTTTTTGTCTTGAAGAATAGTAACGGTCAATTCTTAACCAATACATATCTCTAGACATTCTGATCTCTTCTTTACCTACAACAGGAACGTTGTTCTCAGCCTGACAAGCAATAATACATGCTCCACAACCTGTACAAGAGTTCAAGTCGATTGATAAGTTGAAGTGAGGACCATCCGTATCATCGAAAGCATCCCAAAGGTCAATCTTTCTTGCAGGAAGAGCTCCACTGATCGTGTGGTATTCCAAAGGCTTATTCCATCCTTTGTGCTCATCGTCGAATGCTACGTTTAAGAATTCCGTTAAAGGAACTTCTTTAGCAATTTCGTAACGACCCATTAGAGTGTTTTGAAGCTGGATACCCGCAAATTCGTGGTCTTCTCCTGTTTTTTCGATTTTAGCATTAGCAAGAACTAAGTTAGAACCGTCGAATAAAGGATAAGCATTTACACCAGTATCAGCTGTAGCTCCTGAATCTTTTTTACCATAACCAAGCGCAAGACCTACAGATCCGTCAGCTTGTCCTGGTTGTACGAATACAGGAACATCTTTTATTGTTACTCCGTTTACAGTAAGGTTTACGATAGAACCATCTAACTGCATTCTCGCATTAAGATCATTATCAATACCTAATCTTTCTGCATCTTTCGGAGAAATAGTCAAGTAGTTATCCCAAGACATTCTTGTTAATGGATCTGGTAATTCCTGCAACCAAGGGTTGTTTGCCTGAGTACCGTCTCCCATAGAAGTCTTAGTATATAATACCAATTCTAAATCAGAAGCTTTGAATCCACTTAATTCAGCAGCAGCTTGTGCACCATTTCCTCCTGCGTAAGCCAAAGTCGTAGCATTTGGAGAAACATTGATACCATTATATAAAGCTTTGTTGAAAGAAGTTCCTCCTAAGATAGAAGAAGCATTAGCTTTTAAATAATCATAATAATTATTTGCAGCATTGTTTTTACCATTCTTCCAAACCAATAGAGATTCTTCGATCTGTCTTGATTTGTAGATTTTCTGGATTGTTGGCTGCATTAATGAATATACACCTGTCTGAGGCTCAATATCACCCCAAGATTCTAGCCAGTTAGCTACAGGAATTACAGCCTTAGCTGCTTTGTACATTTCATTTTTCTTATCAGCAACTGCGATTACATAAGGAACTTTAGATAAAGATTTTTTGAAATCTTCTCCTTTGTGGTAAGAATAAATAGGGTCCACATTGTTAGCGATCAATACACCAACCTGACCTGCATTTACCCATCCTAGGAATTCCTGGAATCTTGCTTTATCGAAATCTTTTAGGAAGTTTGCTTTACCTGTGAAAGCAACTGAACCTAATTTTTGGTTAATTAAGTGAGCTAAAACCTGAGCACCTTTAGAACCATCAGCAAAAACAACAGCTTTGCTTCCTTTTGCCAATAATTCCTTAGCTAATTCAGAAGCCGTTTTATCTGAAGTACCACCTCCTACGATTGCATTGTAAACTTCAACTAAAGTTTTGTTTACGGCACTTGGTTTTAATCTGATTCTTTCGTCAGCATTAGCACCAGTGATAGACATGTTTGATTCTACTTGTACGTGTCTCAACATGTTTGCACCCGGTTTTCTTGCTGCTGCATAAGAAGTTTCTAAACTTCCTGCGTTGTAATCACCTAAGAAATCAGCTTGGAAAGCAACTACCAATTCAGATCCTTTAAGATCGTAAACAGGCAATGCTCTTTGTCCGAAAACTTCCTGAGCTGCGTCTAATGCTGCAGCGTAAGGGAAAGCATCATAAGTTACTAATTCTGCTGTAGGATATTTTGCTTTAAATTCAGCAAATAATTTTTTGAACGTAGGTGAAGCAAAAGAATGTGATAATAACACAATTCTTTTACCTGCAGCTTTCGCTTCTTCCAATCCTTTGATAACAAAACTATCTACTTTATCGAAAGTTTCATCTTTACCTTCAAACTTAGGCTGCTTTACTTTATCGTTATCATAAAGAGAAAGTACACTTGCCTGAGCTCTTGCATTGGTTTTTCCTAAATCACCAGCTGCCGGGTTCGGGTCGATTTTGATAGGTCTTCCTTCACGTGTTTTTACTAAAACGCTCGCAAAATCAAATCCATCGAAATATGTTGATGCATAATAATTAGGAACTCCCGGAATAATATCATGTGGTTTTACCACATAAGGAATCGTTTTAATTACCGGAGCTTCACAAGCAGCTAATGTAACTGCTGCAGTAGAAAATCCTAATAACTTTAAGAAATCTCTTCTTGAAGTACTAGATCCGTTTTGTTCAGCATCTCCAAGGAAATCTTCTACCGGAATTTCTTCCTGAAACTCTTTCTGAGCCAGCTTATTATTTAAAGCCGGGTCTTTAAGTTCATGAATACTTCTAAATTGTATTTTGTTTGAAGCCATTTATACTTCTAATTTTTAGTTATTAATAATGACATTTACCACACTCAAGACCTCCAATTGCATCTACAGTAATCTTACCACCATCTTTAGGGTATTGTTTTTTCAACTTGTCGTGTAGATTCTTGAAGTATTCTTTATTATAACCGTTGTTCATATCAACCTCAGTAGTTCTGTGACATTCGATACACCATCCCATAGTGAAATCATTAGCCATCTGAACAACATTCATTGTATCGATTTTTCCGTGACAAGCTTTACAAACAACATCAATTTTGTTCGTAGGATTCTTTTTGTTGAAAGAATTAATGATTGCTTGTTCACCAGCTACTACGTGCTGAGAGTGATTAAAGTAAACAAAGTCTGGCATATTGTGGATTCTCGTCCATTCAACCGGCTGAGTTTTTCCTGTATACTGTTGTTTCACAGGATCCCAACCTGTAGCAGCATAAATTTTCTGGATTTCTCCGTCATAGAATGCTTTATCTTTTCCTGGTTCCATATAATGATCTGCATTGTATTCACCAATCGCTTTGTGACAGTTCATACAAACGTTCATAGAAGGAATCTCAGATACTTTACCGTATTTAGCACTTGAGTGACATAATTGACAGTCAATTTTCTGTTCTCCAGCGTGAATTTTGTGAGAGAAGTAAATCGGTTGTTCAGGCTTATATCCTTTATAAACACCAATCCACATGATCCAGTTCCAAACACCATACATCGCAAGGATTGCAAGAATAGCAATAATTCCTTTTCCTATATAATGGTATTTTTCGTAAACTTCGCTGAAAGATTTTACTCTTGTTTCATTTAGCCCAGCTAAGTCTTCAGACTGACCTAGTTTTACAAGTTGTCTTAGTTTAATTAAAATCCAAACTAATAAACCTGCGATTGCTAAAAGAGAAATAATTACAACACTTGTTGTAGTACTGCTTGCAGGAGCTGCCGTAGCAGTTGCATCGGTTGCAGTTGCTACTCCCGCTTCCGGTTTTTTCTCTTCCGGAGCTGGAGGATTAGTTGTGAATGCTAAGATGTCATCAATATCCTTATCTGTAAGATTAGGAAAGAGCTGCATCTCAGTCTTATTAAATTTTTCAAAAATCTCATTGGCGTACTTGTCGCCAGAGTCTCTGACTTCTTTGTTGTTTTTGATCCACTTATGAAGCCACTCTGTATCTTTGCCGCCCTCTGTCTTAACTCGTTCTACCACTCCTTTCAATGGTGGTCCTACAACTTGTTTGTCTAGCGCGTGACATGCAGTACAATTCGCTTTGAAAAGTTTCTCTCCGTTTTTAGGATCGCCGTCTTGCCCGTAAATTGAAGCACTGGTTGATAACAATAAGCCTATTGCAACCAACGTTTGTTTATAATGCTTTCTCCAACTAATCATTTAAATTATCTTATGTTAGTAAAATATTGAACATTCAATCAATTCGGCAAAAATAACATATTTAACAGAAATTTAACGGCATATAGAAAGGGGAAATATCATTTCAGTTTAATTTGTATTGATTCTAAATAACTCAGTTTGGTATAATTTTTTATTTGTATAAATTTGCTGAAACAACTTTTAAATGAAAAATTTGATAAAATTATTTTCGATATTATCTCTGATAAGTTTTTATAATATTGATGCACAACAGGTTGTAAAAAAAGATACATTATCTGGTACAGAACTTACGATAAGTATGGACGCTCGTGTAAATGATGCATTGACGAGTCTGGAGGATAAATGTTCTAAAGTTTCATATGGGAAATCTTCTAACATCATAGACGACACCCCATCGAAACCAACAAAAATTTTAGTTCCGAATAGAGAACTCACCAATGCTGAAATCTGCAGAAAAAACCCTAGAATATTAGGTTACAAAATACAAATAACGACTGTAAAGAGCAATGACGAGGCCAATGAAATCAAAACTTACTTCAGAAAAAGATTTCCAAATCTAAAAGTTGAAACAGATGCTTCTTTACGTCCTAATTACAAAATTTTAGCAGGAAGCTACTTCACTAAGCAAAGCGCGGCCTCTGATCTTTCTAAAATAAAGGAATATTTCAAATCTGCTATTGCTGTACAATATAGAATATTCTGTGCGGAAGCAAAGTAATTACACGATATACAAAATAAAAAAAGCTGAGAAATTTCTCAGCTTTTTTTATTGATAAAATTTATTCAGAAAGTCAAAAAACTCTTCCATCCTCAAATAATTATTATAGCCTAAATACATCAGCAGTACACCTACTATTGTTGAAAGAAATGACAACATTTTCGGTGAGGACTTATAGGCATAAAAAAGCCATCCTAAAAGCAAAACATATACAAAAACAAAATGCCCTCCGTAGATGTAAGACGTATGAAGACCAAATCTCATAAAACAATGAATAACGATATCTAAAACAAGAGATATTGTAATAATCTGAACAAATTTATTTTTAAAATTCTTACAATAGCTCCATACCAAAAGTCCCATCACAACAAACACGAATAAATATAACATCGGAGATGAATACACATCCATAAATAATCCTTTGTAATGAAAGCCTTTCATATTATGTTTATCTCTGATAATAAAACTTGAGAAAAGCATATTTCCTCCGAAAAAGAAAGAAACAATCATATCCCAGATCGAAGCAGGTTCTGCATTAGAAAACTTTTCGTACTGACTACTGGTTTTAGAAAAAATATTTTGATATTTAAATTCAATCCTGTTTAAATAAAGCAAAACAAAGCATACCACCGTCACCAAGCCTCTTAGAAAAGCATTCATGAGGTTTTTCCAATTTTTAAACAGATTCTTCTCAAAAAAGACAGGAATAAAAACCTTCACCAAATTAGTAATTGTAAGCCCTCCAATAGTAATTCCCCCGGCAACGAGAGCCAAAGTAGAGATCTTTTTATCTTTTTCAAGCCTTACCGCTGCATAATAATTAAACAACATTAATAAAAACAATGTGTAAGTAAAATTTTCAGGGGTAAATGAAAGCAAAATAGCTGTAGAGAAAAGAGAAAAGAAAACAACCAATAAAAGACTGATCAATAAAGGTAATTTGATGATATTCTTCAAATATTTAAAAATCTGAACAATACTTAAACTCACCATCAGATTACTCGCCCAAGCTAAAACCAATCTGAAAACATCATTTTTCTTTCCATCTGAAAAAAGAAAAGCAAACTCACGCAGCCAATTAAAAAAATAATATGACAAAGGATGTCGTTCAAAACTTCCTCCCGTCATTACGATCGAGCGATTGTCAAAACTAAAATAGGCATCCCAAGGAATTCTATTATCAAAAATAACAGTATAGTTAACCGCTATATAAGATCCCAAAATCCCATAAACACAAAGAAAGAAGAGAAAAACACCAAATTCTATATAAGTAGAAGGGAAAACTATTTTAAAAAAACTATAAAGTTTTGATTGTATGGACACTGTTCAATTTTTTGCAAAAATAAAAAAACACAACCTGAAATGACTAACTATTTTAAATTTTCCAACAATCTGAATGCAGTAAGTTTCTTTATCTCAATTATTACGAACTACACGAAAGCATAGAACATCCCGATACATCATCATATTTTGACGGTCTTTTTACCGAAAATTCAGGAAATTTTTCTTCGTAAGGGTTTTCGAGCGCTGTAATGAGTTTTTCTAATAAAAAAGTATTTCCGTTTTCAATTTCTTCAATACATTCATAAAGAAGATAATTTCTTAGCATGAATTTCGGATTGTTTTTTTGCATTAGTGCTATAGATTCTGTTCTTGAAATTTTATTTTTTTCAAGTCTTAATTCATATTGATTAAGAAAATCCTTGATTTTTGACAAAGCTTTATCATCTAATAAAAGGTAAGCTATTTTTTCAAACTCAGATTTTAGATCCAGCTTTTCATCTTCTTTTTCCAACAGATTAAAAAAGAGCGTGTAATCTAACTGCATTTCCTGCATCAAACCTTGCCAATTGATAAAAAAGGCTTCGTCAATATCTAATAATTGATCGAACCCGAATTTATTACACAACATGTTATCATGTTCTTTCCAAAAATAGTCTCCGAATTTATTTAATGTATCTTCTAAAAATTTTTCATCTTTTATGATAGGGTGAAGAGCATTTGCCAGCTGCCAAAGATTCCATTGAGCAATCTGCCCTTGTTTCCCAAACGCATATCTTCTTCCCGGCAGATCCGTGGTATTGGAGGTGAAATTTAAATCATATTCATCCATCATTGAAAATGGTCCATAATCTATTGTAAGCCCAAGAATCGACATATTATCCGTATTCATAACACCATGTACAAAACCTACCCTAAACCATTCCACCATAAGATCAGCCGTTCTTTCGGCAACATTTTCAAAAAAATCTTTATATTTTTGATTCCCTTCAGACTGAATTTCAGGGAAGTAATTATTTATGGTAAAATCCAGAAGGTTTTGTACTGTTTTATATTCCTTTTGTGCAGACATAAGCTCAAAATGACCGAACCTCAAAAAACTTTCCGCGGTTCTTACCACTACTGCTCCTTTTTCTTCCTGAGGATTGCCACTATATAAAATATCGCGAACCACATTTTCTCCCGTAAGACACAAGCTCAACGCTCTGGTAGTAGGAATTCCCAAAGAAAACATTGCTTCGCTCATTAGATATTCCCGAAGTGAAGACCTTAGTACAGCTCTTCCATCTGCGTGTCTCGAATAGGGTGTTGCTCCCGCTCCTTTCCACTGTATTTCAGTTTTTTTTCCTGAGTGATTTTCGATCTCTCCTGCAAAAATTGCCCTGCCATCACCTAATTGCCCTGCCCAATTTCCAAACTGGTGACCTGCATAAGCCGTCGAATAGGGTTTAATATTTTCCGGTAAATGATTTCCTACCAGAAAACCAAGATCCTTTTCTTCATATTTCCCCAATCCTATTTCCTCTGAAAGTTTTTCATTAAAAACAATAAGCTTAAGATTTTTAAATTCCTCCGGACTAACACTTGAGAATAAAACTTTGGGAGTCATTCTCTGCATTGGATTTCCTGAAAAATCTCCCGGAAATAGATCTGTAAAGGGCTGTTTTATACTAGTAAGATTCATCTATCAAAGATATTAATTTGAATACAAAAAAGCCTCCCATTTCTGGAAGGCTTTATTTAATTTATCTATTTATTGAAATCAATTTCTTCTCCTTTATTGAGATTTTCATTTACATTTTCATCTTTCTTTTCCGGATTCTTTTTTGAAGGCTCTACCGGCTTAGGATTTTTAATTTCATCCATAGTCTGTAATCCTCCATCATCTCCGTATCCGCTTCCCAATCCTTTTAAATTGGAACATCCATCTTTCCATTCTGATGGTTTTATGAATTTATCCTGAGGAGAAATTCCTAAGCTTTTATCTGCCCACACTTTCTTCATATAAATCGCCCAAATAGGTAAAGCCATTTTAGCACCTTGTCCTTCTCCTGTTCCAAAGAAGTGGGTTGCTCTGTCTTCCCATCCTACCCAAGCTCCTGTTGCCAGTCTAGGAGTAATTCCCATAAACCAACCATCAGAGTTATTTTGAGTTGTTCCTGTTTTCCCAGCAATTTCTACATCTTTAGAGATTCCTTTTCTGCCTAATTCTCCGGATGCGGTTCCGTACTGAGCAACTCCTTTCATCAACTCAATCATTGTATAAGCATACAAAGGATTCATTACTTCTTTAGGCTCCACATTCACCTCTTTTATTACTCTTCCGTTGGCATCTTCAATTCTCCAGATCATTTCCGGCTTATTGTAATTTCCGTAGTTAGCAAAAGTACTGTACGCTCCTACCATTTCGTAAATGGTAATATCCGAAGCTCCTAATGCCATTGGCAAGCTGGTTGATATTTCTTCTGTAACTCCTAAATCTCTTGCCGTTTGGATTACACTTTGTGTTCCTGTCATTTCAGCCAAACGTAATGCAACCGGGTTTTGAGAATGCGCTAAAGCATCTTTTAATGTAAGCATTCCTCCTCTTCCCGGAACATGATAGGTTCCTTTATTGAAACTTGCGTTAGAAATCGTAGAACACGGTGTTAAACCTAACTTCATAATAGCTGTCGCATATACGAAAGGTTTAAAGGTAGATCCTACCTGTCTTTTACCTTGTTTAATATGATCATATTGGAAGTGCTGCCAATCGATACCTCCTACCCAAGCTTTAATTTCTCCTGTCCCAGGAACTACCGACATTAGCCCTGCCTGAGCAACTTGCTTATGCCATTTGATAGAATCCCATGGAGACATTTCCACTTCTTCTTCTCCGCTCCACGTAAAACGAGAGGTCTTAACCGGCTTTTTAAATTCTTCTATAATCGCTTCATCAGAAAGACCATCTTCTTTTAACAATTTATATCTTCCGGTTCTTTTCATTGCCTGAACCATTAGATTATTAATCTGTGTACTATTAAGATAATAGAAAGGTCTGTCTTTTCTCCCTCTCTGCTCTGCATCAAATCTTTTCTGAAGATCAGTTAAATGTTCTTTAATAGATTCTTCCGCATATTTTTGCATTTTAGAATCCAATGTCACATATATTTTCAGACCATCTTTATAAAGATTAAGCTTTTTTCCTGTTTCCTTTTCGTAATCTTCAAGATACTTATCAATTTCTTTTCTCAGATAATGTTTGTAATATGCAGAATACCCTTCTGTAATATCTTTTATCGGATGAAAATCTACACTAACGGGTGTTTCAATCGCTTTATCGTAAGTTTCTTTATCAATATAACCTGTTTCCAGCATCTGAGAAAGCACAACATCTCTTCTTCTCTTTGCTCTTTCAGGATTCTTCATTGGATTGTTTGCCTTTGGAGCTTCCAACATAGCAACAAAAACAGCAGCTTCTGGTAATGTAAGTTGAGAAGTGGTTTTATTAAAATACACTTTTGAAGCCATTTCAATACCATTCGCATTATACAAGAAATCAAACTTATTGAAATACAGGGTTACAATTTCTTCTTTGGTATATCTTTTTTCCAAGCTTACCGCAACCACCCATTCTTTTAGCTTTTGAATAGCTCTTAATACAGGATTTCTTGAAGGCTCTTTTGTAAATAAAAGCTTGGCCAACTGCTGGGTAATTGTGGAACCTCCTCCTCTATCACCACCATATCTCACCGCCCTTAAAATAGATTTTAAGTCGATTCCCGAGTGCTCTTTAAAACGCTCGTCTTCCTTCGCCTGTAATGCATACACAAGATATGGAGGAAGGTCTTTATAAAAAATAGGTTGTGTTTTTTCTTTTTCAAACTTTCCTAAAACAACTCCGTCTGAAGAAATAATTTCTGACGCCACATAGATATTTGGATTTTCAAGCTCTTTCACATCCGGCATTTCTCCCAAAAAACCTTGAGATACCGCAAAGAAAAGCCCTGAAATCCCTAAAACGACAGCAATAAATCCTATCCAGACTACTTTTGCCCACTTTTTCCAAGCGGTGTCTTTCTTTTTTTTAGGTGGAAGAGGAAATGTTTTGCCCTTACTTCCGTTGTTTTGTTTGTTTTCTTCCATGTATGGTTACGGTTTAGCCGTTTCTATTTTTACTCCGATGTCTTCTATTCCCGGGAGATTATCATTTCTCATCGCCTGAATCATTCCGATTTCATATTTTCCCTTTTCCGGAAATTTATATTTCAGTTTATACTGAAAAAAAGTTTCTTTCGTATCTCCAAAACCTGTACCAAGCCATTCCCCGTTTGGTTTGGCAAGTACATAATTCAACGTATCTACGTCTTTTTTCTTGTTTTGAAGATTGGTAAAATTTACAATGAATCTGATATTACTATACGGATAATCATTATTATTTCTTACAACAAAAATAATATTTTTTGGATTCTGCGGATCTGAAATTTCAAGATTAAATTTTTGTTCCTGCTTCTTGCTCCATTTGCTATCAATAGAATTCATGATCACATCTTCACCCGAAGAGTTACAGCTAAAGAGAAGGATAAGAGTTAATAATCCGAAAATTTTACGCATTGTTATCTTTTTTGGGAGGAAACTTCTTTTTGAATTTTTTCTTATTCGGGTTCGGTTTTTTCTCGGCATCAGAATTAGGAGCAGCTACTTTTTCCAACTGAGGTTTCGGCTGTTGAGGCTTTTGTACTCTTGGTTGGTTGTTGTTTGAATTTGCATTCGGATTTTGCTGTTGCTTCTCCTGTCTCTGAGGTTTTGCAGATTTTTCATTCTCAGGACGATCTTGTCTTTCAGGTCTGTTATGGGCTTTTTTCTGACCCTGACCTTGCTGATTTGGATTGTTCTGATTATTATTTGGTCTGTTTTGATTTTTATTCCTGTTGTTCCCTCTGTTTTTCTTTTCGAATCGGTCTACATTATTTTCCTGAATCAAATCAATGCTCTTCATTGAAGTTTCAGGTTGCTTTAATTCTTCAAGCGGCAATGTTTTTTCACCTCTTTTATTTTTAGCAATTAATTTTTTCACCAAATCGATATCGAAATCATACCAAGCCATAGAGTTTTCAACATAGGCAAACCACATTTTCTTTTTGAAAACGTCAATTTTGATACAAAACGCACGTCCTTTCTCTGTATCCAGCATTGTAGATGAAGAAGGAAAATTGCTTAATGCATCCAAGTAACTGTCTAATTCATAATTCAGACAACATTTCAGTTTACCGCACTGTCCTGCTAATTTTTGAGGATTGATACTTAGTTGCTGATATCTTGCAACGTTCGTGTTTACAGATCTAAAGTCTGTAAGCCATGTCGAACAGCAAAGTTCTCTTCCACAAGATCCGATTCCACCTACTTTGGCAGCTTCCTGTCTAAAACCGATCTGTTTCATATCGATTTTAGTACGAAACGCACCCGCGTATTCTTTGATCAGCTGTCTAAAGTCAACCCTATTGTCAGCTGTATAATAAAACGTAACCTTCGAAGCATCTCCCTGATATTCAACATCTGTAACTTTCATTTCAAGCCCCAGTCTCTGAGCTATCTTTCTTGCTTCTATTTTTACAGTCTCTTCTTTTTTTCTGACTTCTTGCCAAACTTCAATATCTTTTTGGTTTGACTGTCTGTATATTTTAAGAGCAGATTCATCAGAAGCTTTCTTCTTTTTCATCTGAATCTTAACCAATTCTCCGGTGAGACTTACCACACCTATATCATGTCCGGGACTAGATTCTACTGTTACTACGCTACCTATATGTAAAGGGATATTATTTACATTTTTATAAAACGATTTCCTATCATTTTTAAATCTAACTTCAACAAAATCACACCTGTTAGACACAGGGTTTTGTATATTAGATAACCAATCGAAAACACTTAATTTATAACTATTACCACAGGTATTTACATTTTCACAACCATTCGCTGTTTTTTTAGGACCACACGAATGTGCAGAATCGCCAGATGTTTTACATCCACAACTCATATAACAATTATTTATTCTTGCAAATTTATATATTTTTATTTTGATCCGATTCTAAAAATAGTAAATATTAAAATCAGTATTTGTTTAATTTTAAACTTAAAACAATAAAAGAGCTAAAAAACACCACAAAACTCTAAAAAGCAAAATATTATAAAAACAAAAACGACACTTGTTATTTTAAACATAGTTTTCTTTTATCATATTGTTTAAATTATTGGGAAATATTAACAGTCGTAACTAAAATAATTTTATATTTGGGTTATATAATAATAGTCTATGAAAAAAATATTAGTATCAACCGCTTTATTGGCAGGTGTTCTATCCTACGCAGGAGGTTTTAGAGTTTCCCTGCAAGGGGTAAAACAATTGGCAATGGCACACACCAGTGCTCATGCTGAAGATGCAAGTGTTGCATTTTTCAACCCTGCAGGAATGTCTTTCATTCCTTCTAAATTAAGTATCGTTGCAGGAGGATTTGGAGCAAGCAACAAAATAACTTTTCAAAATCTGAATACTTTACAAAGTACACAAACAGACAATCCAACAGGAACTCCTATCTACGCAGCAATTACCTACAAACCAATAGACAAACTATCCGTTGGATTTAGTTTCACTACTCCTTTTGGAAGCACTATTGAATGGCCAAATGATTGGGAAGGAAAAGAAATGGTTCAGAAACTTGAGCTAAAGAGTTTCTATTTCCAACCAATGGTTTCATATAAATTTAATGACTGGTTAGCTTTTGGAGCAAGCTATATTTACGCAAAAGGAAAAGTGGACTGGGACAAAGCCATTACTCAATTTGGCGGTCAGGTGAATATTAATGATGAAAAAGCAAGCGGACATGGTTTCGGATTCGGTTTTTATTTCAGACCTGATCCTAAATTAGATGTAAGTATCGCTTACCGTTCAGCGGTAGATATGAAAGCTAAAAACGGGAAAGCAACCTTTAACTTCCCATCAAATTCTATTTATCCTTTATTAGGACTGGATCCTGCAAAAAGAACGGATGATTTCACAGCAACTTTACCTTTAGTGGAAGAATACACTGTAGGTTTAACTTATAAAATCACTCCGAAATGGCTAGTTTCTGCAGACTTTAACTATCACGGATGGGAAAGATACAGCCAGCTAACATTGGATTTTGCCACAGCTCCAATTGGAAACCAGGCAGATCCTACCATTTCAGTTTCTCCTAAAAACTTCAGAAACTCCAAAACAGTTAGATTAGGAACTCAATACGCTTTCACCAATATGATCTACGGTCGTTTAGGTGCATATTACGATGAATCTCCTTATACTGATGAAAACTTTATTCCGGAAACTCCTTCATTCAACACTTTTGTAGTGACAGGTGGAGTTGGATTCAAATTAAAACAATTCGGAGTTGACGTTGCGGGAGGATATGCAATGCCTCAAGCAAGAGATGTAAAAAATGCTACCCTTGGCTTCTACGGACAAGCTAAAGCTACTGCATTCTATTTAGGTCTAGGTTTATCTTACAACCCTTTTTAATTGAAAGACTATGAAAAAAATTATAATTTCTACATTCGCCATTTCCGCACTTCTTTTTACAACAAGTTGCCAGGATGATTTTGACACAGATGTACAAGATATTGTTGTAACCAAAGGTGAAGCCGATTTTTCAAACTATGTTTCTATCGGAAATTCATTAACTTCAGGATATAGAGATAATGCTTTATATATTGACGGACAAAATGAATCTTATCCAAACATTATCGCAGGTCAGATGAAACTTGCCGGTGGCGGAAACTTCGTACAACCTTTAATGGCAGACAACAACGGTGGTCTGATATTATTAGGAAATACTATTCAGGCAACGAAGCTTTACATTAAATCATTTACAAACGGATCTCCGGACATTGTAAATGTTGCTGCAACACCTACAACAGATGTTATGACGAAAATCACAGGCCCACTAAATAATTTTGGTGTTCCGGGTGCAAAATCATTCCATTTGGTAGCTCCAGGATACGGAAATCCGTCTGGAATTTTATTAGGAACTGCGAATCCATATTATGTAAGATTTTCTACAAGTACTACTTCGACAGTCATTGATGACGCTGTATTAAAGCACCCTACATTCTTTTCTTACTGGATTGGAAACAATGACGTGCTAAGCTACGCAACAAGTGGAGGAAACGGAACCAACCAAACAGGAAACACAAACCCCGCAACTTACGGAGCAAACGATATTTCAGATCCGAACGTAGTAGCAGGAGCAATCAAAGCAGGATTAGACAAACTAAAAGCAGGAGGAGCAACTAAAGGAGTTATTGCAAATATTCCTTATGTAACTTCCATTCCTTTCTTTACAACTGTTCCTTACAATCCGTTGACACCAACAGCTTTAGGATCAAACCTAGCAACACTTAACACTAGTTTATACGGTCCGTTGAAGCAAGCGCTTACAGCTTTAGGAGCAGGAGACAGAATTAATTTACTTTCTACTACAGCTTCAAACCCTGTCTTAATTAAAGATACTTCTCTTACGAACTTATCTGCACAGCTTACAGTTGCCTTAACACCTTCTTTAGGTCCCGTGAACGCAGCTGCATTCGGACAAATTTTCGGACAGGCGAGACAAACCACTGTAGATGATTATATCCTTCTTACGACAAGATCCGTAATCGGAACAACCGCAGCAGGAGCTCCTTCTCCGGTAAATGTATATGGAATTTCTTACCCTTTACAAAATCAGCATGTATTAACAAAAGCAGAAGCGGCAGTTGTAAAAACAGCTGTTGACGCTTACAATACTTCAATTAGAGGTTTAGCAGATTCTTACGGATTAGCTTTTGTAGATGCAAACTCAAAAATGGTAGAACTAAACGGGAAATCAGGAATTTCTTGGGATGGTGTAAAATATTCTGCAAAATTTGTAACAGGAGGAACTTTCTCATTAGACGGAGTTCACCTTACAGGTAGAGGATACGCAATTGTTGCGAATGAGTTTATCAAAGCGATTAACAACAAATATAAATCTACTCTTCCACAGGTAGATCCTAACAAATATTCGGGTGTAAAATTCCCATAATAATTGGTAAAATAAAAACTTAGAAGCCACAAGAGTAAATCTTGTGGTTTTTTTTTAAATTTGCAAAATCTTTAAAAAGTAAAAATGGCCGATCAGTTAAGTTATCTATTTTGTACAAGGACGAGTAAGGACTTGGCAGAAAAAATTGCCCAGCATTATGGGCAGGAATTAGGAAAAATCAACTTCCAGGAGTTCAGCGATGGGGAATTCGAACCTGTTTTGGACGAATCTGTAAGAGGAGGAAGGGTTTTCTTAATTGGATCTACATTCCCTCCAGCAGACAATCTTTTAGAACTTCTTTTAATGATTGATGCTGCGAAAAGAGCTTCTGCTAAAAGCATTACAGTAGTACTTCCTTATTTCGGGCTTGCAAGACAAGACAGAAAAGACAAGCCAAGAGCTCCTATCGGTGCAAAATTGGTAGCAAATCTTTTGACTGCTGCAGGAGCAACGAGAGTAATGACAATGGATCTTCACGCAGATCAGATTCAAGGATTCTTTGAAATTCCGGTGGATCATTTATATGCTTCTACAATTTTCGTAGACTATATCAGAGATCTGAATTTAGAAGACCTTACAATTGCTTCTCCGGATATGGGAGGTGCAAAAAGAGCAAAAAACTATGCCGGACATTTAGGTGCTGAAGTAGTAATTGCTTATAAGGAAAGAAAGAAAGCAAACGTTGTAGAAGAAATGTTCCTTATCGGAGATGTAGAGGGAAAAAATGTTATTCTTATCGATGATATGATTGATACTGCGGGAACACTTTGCAAAGCTGCAGACATCCTTATTGAAAAAGGTGCAAAATCTGTAAGAGCAATGGCAACTCATGGGGTACTTTCCGGAAAGGCTTACGAAAATATCGAAAACTCAAAATTGGTGGAAGTTATTGTAACTGACTCAATTCCTGTGAAAAATAATTTGTCATCTAAAATAAAAGTGCTATCTTGCGCCCCATTATTTGCGGATGTTATGAAGATGGTTCACGAACACCAATCAATTAGCAGCAAGTTTGTTATTTAATTAATATTCAAGTTTTTGCAAATTAAAAAAAGAAACAATTTTTTAAATTTTTATAAATGAAATCTATTACAATTCAAGGTACAAAAAGAGAAAGCGTGGGCAAAAAGTCTACAAAAGCTTTACGTGATGCTGAATTAGTTCCTTGTGTTGTTTATGGAGGAACAGCTCCTTTAAACTTCTCTGCTGAAGAGAAAGCTTTCAAAGGTTTAGTTTACACTCCTGAAGCACACACGGTATCTATTGAAGTTGACGGACAGGTAATCCCTGCAGTTCTTCAGGATATTCAGTTCCACCCAATTACTGACAAAATTCTTCACGCTGACTTTTATCAATTAGCTGATGATAAGCCAGTAATTATGGAAGTTCCAGTAAGAATCACTGGTCGTTCAAAAGGTGTTGTAGCTGGTGGTGTTCTACGTCAGTCTTTCAGAAAATTAAAAGTAAAAGCTATCCCTGCAAACTTACCTGATGAGGTAGTTGTAGATGTTACTCCTTTAAGAATCGGTAACAAAATCTATGTAGGAGGTCTTAAGCCTGAAGGATATACTTTCATGCACCCAGACAATGCAGTTGTTGTAGCTGTTAAGATGTCTAGAAATGCAATGAAAGGTGGTGCAGCAGCAATGGATGATGAAGATGAAGAAGAAGTTGTAGCAGAAGAAGCAGCTCCGGCAGCAGAAGAAACTGCAGCAGAATAAGAATTCCTTATTACGCAACATATTAAACCTGTCTTTATGACAGGTTTTTTTATTTATATAAATTCGTTTAATTATTTTTCCAAGAACGGTTATCTTTTTTATCTGAACGTTTTTTTCCTTTTTCTATGGTATAAGCAAAACCAATTCCCAACGTTTGTTTTAGTTGTGTTTTTTGGATCTGATTATGATCATACAGCAAATCTAAAGTAATATTAGCTGAAATATATTTATTAATTTTCATATTCAATGCTCCGTTATACGAAAGAACAAACCTTGTCGGATGATCCAGATAGTTTGAAAAAACAGAACCCGTATTTACTAAATCAACATTTTCCATTACTTTCAATTTGTAAACTGTCGACCCCAGGAAACCAAACTGGAACAAACAAGAATCCCCATCATTTTTCAAACCATATGTACCTGCGTACTGAAGATCTTTATCCAAAACAAACGTCCATCTTGCGTTGGTCGGACGAAGAGTCACTGTAAGGTCATTATTCGGTCGGTAAGTGATACCTGCTCCTACATTTACATATCCGGGAGCCATAAAGCTTGAAATTTTAGCCGCTGAAGGATTGTTCCCATCTTCGTAGCCTGATGCAAACTGGGTTTGCAAACTTGCTCCTCCGGAAAAATACCAATGTTCTGTAAATTCTCTCCCATAGTTTGTCGAAATGTTTACAACATCCTGCGTTTTCCTTGTCCCTATTCCTTTTGTATTATTTTGTCCAAACCCTAAAATAATGATATTCTCCCACAGTACTTTGTTTTTTTCGTAGGTGATATTATAATTTGCTCCGGCCAACCAACCTACATTATTCGCTCCACCACCTACCCAGTTTGAAAAAGCCGCCTGATTCAACATCAATGTATTCTGACCATGAACAGACCATACTTTTACAGTATCTACAACCGTTGACTCTTCTTTTACCTCTTTTATTTCCTGTGCTGAAATTGCCCCTCCAGCCAGAACAGAAATTACCAACAAAATTCTTTTCATATTAAACAATCTTCTACCTGCGTTATATTGACCAAAGAAAAACTTCAGCACAAATCTTCTACTTATTGAGTTCTAAAAAATAAATAAATGACAAAATTTTTTATAAATTTAAAAAACCGACCTCTTTTGTCAAAATAAAAAAAGAGAAATAAAAATTTTCGCCAAAATTTCCGAAATTTAGTACTGGCTTTTTATTTGAGAGTCATTTAGTATGTTAAAGAATATCATTCACAAAAAAGCAATCATAAACCCTATACTCATGCTCTCAGTAATGTGGCTAGGTTTTCTTCTGCAAACAATGGGGCTTTTCTCCAATTGTACCGGAGCCATCATTCCTCTACTTCCTGAAGGACTTGTTGGAATCATCACCTCCCCTCTACTTCATGGAAATTTAGAGCATATTATAGGAAACTCTATCCCTATAGCGATTTTAATGTTCTTGTTATATCAATTTTATCCTTTAGTAGCTGATAAAGTATTTCTTTTAGGATGGGTTGCTACCGGTTTCCTTCTTTGGATACTACCTCCTATCGATATTCTGACAGGAGACTATATGTACACCTGCACGATTGGAGCCAGTGGAATCGTATACGTATTAGCTTTTTTTCTGTTTTTCAGCGGGGTTTTTAAATGGAATATGAAACTCCTTACCATTTCACTGATTGTGGTACTGTATTATGGCAGCTTAGTTTGGGGCATGGTTCCCGAAGAGCTATTCTATAATCTTCAGGAGCCGAGTAAAATCTCTTGGCAAGCACATTTATCCGGAGCCATTGTAGGTGTGATTCTTGCTTACACCTTCAAACAAGTCGGTGACAAAAAAAAGAAATACATCTGGGAATTCCCTAATTATTACAACGAAAAAGATGATAAGCTGTGGCAAGAATACAAAGAAAATCACCCCGAAGATTTTTTAGAATTGCCCTATAAAAAAAGTGACGACATTTGGGAATATTTAGAAGAAATCAGAAAAAAATAATTCATAATTTGTTACATTTGAATAAAATAACACACAAATGTATACGGAAGAACACCTTTTTTCTATTGCCCTTAGAGAATGTATCAATATAGGCGACATCAACTTCCACAAAATTATTCGGGGTTTTGGAAGTGCACAAAATGCATGGAAAGCCTCTTCAAAGGAGCTTCAAAAAATAACAGGAATTGGGAGAAAAATAATATCTGACATTGGCAACGAAAAGCATCTTAAGTTTGCTGAAAAAGAAATTGCCTTTTGTCAAAATAACAATATTCAAATCAACCTTCGCCATTTCGATCAGCTTCCTTTTTTACTGAAAGAATGTGAAGATGCTCCAGCTATACTCTACCAAAAAGGAAAGATTAATCGGAAATTACACCCTTTAAGCATAGTAGGAACCCGGAACATTACATCTTACGGCAAAAACTTTATCGAAACTTTTTTTGAAAATACTAAAAAGCACAAGTTCATATCCGTAAGCGGGTTAGCATTAGGTACCGATAAAGAAGTTCATGAAGAATCTATCAGACAAAAAATTCCAACTATCGCTGTTCTTGCCCATGGTTTTCACACGCTATATCCTTCAGGTCACAAAACCCTGTCTGAGAAAATCTTATCTGAAAATGGAGCCCTTTTCACAGAATTCAACTCATCAAAAAAACCTGACAGAGAAAATTTTATCCAGCGAAATCGTATTATTGCTGGAATATCCCCTTCAACCCTTGTTGTAGAAACAGCTTTTGGAGGAGGTTCTATCAGTACGGCAACTTTCGCAAACAATTACAACAGAGAGGTTTTTGCGCTCCCTGGAAAAGTTACAGACAAATTCAGCCAAGGCTGCAATCATCTTATTTTTCAGAATAAAGCCATTGCTATATCAACCGTTAAAGATCTGATCAATCAAATAGGCTTCAAAAGTCCTAAAGAAAAAACAGAAGAATTATTTCCTTACTCAGACACAACAATTCAACTTTCTGAAAATCAAGAATCAATACACAAATTTATCACCAGCTATCCACAAATTTCTTTAGATGATTTAGCCGAAAAAATAGAGCAGCCAACTCATAAAATTTTGACAACAATTTTGGAGTTAGAGCTTTTGGGGAAGGTAAAATCATTTTCCGGGAGACAATTTGTATCTATTTAAGATTTAACGATTTCTTAATATTACATTATTTCAGACATAACATTTAATTTTTAATAAAATTTAAACAATAATTATTAATTTAATAATATTTCGACTCATTATTATTAAACTTTCAGCAATGTTCAAACAAGGTATTGTGAATCTTGAAAAAAAAATTAAATTTGTTGGCAATAATTTTCAACCTTAATATATGGAACAATATAATATTGACCAGAAAATCCAAGAGTTTATTGCAAAGATTGAGGCAAAAAACCCTAATGAACCAGAGTTTTTACAAGCTGTAAAAGAAGTTGCTGTAACTGTAATTCCGTTTATTATGACTAAAAAGGAATATACAGGGATGAAGTTGCTAGAGAGAATGGCTGAAGCTGAAAGAGTAATTATTTTCAGAGTTCCATGGGTTGATGATAAAGGTGAAATTCAGGTAAACAGAGGATTCAGAATTCAAATGAACTCTGCGATCGGACCATATAAAGGAGGAATCCGTTTTCACCCTACAGTAAACCTTTCTGTTCTTAAATTCTTAGCTTTCGAGCAGGTATTTAAAAATTCATTGACAACTCTTCCAATGGGAGGAGGTAAAGGAGGTTCTGACTTCGATCCGCAAGGTAAATCTGATATGGAAGTAATGCGTTTTTGCCAGGCTTTCATGACAGAAATGTGCAAACATATTGGTCCTGAAACTGACGTTCCTGCAGGAGATATCGGTGTTGGAGCTAGAGAAATCGGATATTTATTCGGACAATACAAGAAAATCAGAAACGAGTTTACCGGAGTTCTTACAGGAAAAGGATTGGCTTATGGAGGTTCACTAATCCGTCCTGAAGCTACAGGATACGGAGTTGTTTACTTCGCTGAGCAAATGCTTAAAACTATCGGACAAGATTTCAAAAATAAAACAGTAACGGTTTCAGGTTTCGGAAACGTAGCTTGGGGAGTTATCAAGAAAGTAAACGAATTGGGAGGTAAAGTAGTTACTATTTCCGGACCAGACGGATACATCTATGATAAAGACGGTATCGATGGAGATAAAATCGATTATTTATTAGAGCTAAGGTCTTCAGGAAACAATAGAGCTGAAGATTATGCTAAGAAATACCCATCTGCAGAATTCCACGCTGGAAAACGTCCTTGGGAAGTGAAGTGTGATGTTGCTATCCCTTCTGCAACTCAAAACGAATTGGATCTTGACGATGCTAAGGTATTGGTAGGAAACGGATGTGTTTGTGTAACTGAAGCGGCTAATATGCCTTCAACATTAGACGCAATCAACTATTTCCTAGACAACAAAGTATTGTTCTCTCCAGGAAAAGCTTCTAACGCAGGTGGTGTTGCGACTTCAGGTCTTGAAATGACACAAAACTCAATCCGTCTAAACTGGACTTCTGAGGAAGTAGACGCAAGATTGAAAGAAATCATGATCGGAATCCACAAAGCATGTAGAGACTACGGAAAAGAGGAAGACGGCTATGTAAACTACGTAAAAGGTGCCAATATCGCCGGTTTCGTGAAAGTTGCAGAAGCAATGTTAGCTCAAGGAGTAGTATAAAAATATAAAGGTTGGGAAAAATTCCCGACCTTTTTTAATACAACCTGTTCCCGGGATTATAAATGGGATAAAAGTAAAAAGTGAAAGGAGAAAGCGTTGAAATATTTTCAACGCTTTTTTATTTATTGCTTTATATTTTTCATCATGCTTTCTACAAATTCATAGGCAGCAGGACAAATAATCGTATTTTTCAACATCAGATTATTGATCTGATAAATCTTTTTTCGGTCTGTATGCGGATATTCTCTGCAAGCTTTCGGCCGCACTTCATAGATAGAACAGGTATTATCATCATTCAGGAAAAAGCAAGGAAGGTTTTGAAGTACTTTATCATTATCTTCATCTACTCTCAAAAATTTCGCTTCGAAATCAGCTGTTTTCATCCGAAGATGCTTTGCGATACGTTCAATATCCTTTTCGGTGTACAACGGTCCTGTCGTTTTGCAGCAGTTTGCACATTGTAAACAGTCTATTTTTTCAAAAACTTCATCATGGGTATCCTGGACAATATAATCAAGATTTTTGGGCGGTTTTTTCTTTAATCCGTCCAAAAACTTCTTATGCTCTTTCTGCTTTTGTATCGCCTGTTTTTTATAAAAATCTAAATTCATTATGATTGTACTTCCATTGTAGCCGGAAGCTCTGTTTTTTGATATGCATTTATTTTATCAAGATCAAGAATCGTCGATAAATTGTCTTTACTAGGATAATACATCGGGACAAATTTAGCTCCGAAAACGATTTCATCGGAAACATAAGAAGTCCTCTGCACCACCGTATTGGAAAATACTTCATCGAACGCTCTTACCTGAACAATGATTTCAATATCTGTATTTTTAAAATCTTCTTCTGTAAAACCGTAGAATGGGGAATTTTCATCAATTTTATGAACAACCGTCCAGTTCAAAGCAAGCGTATTAATCTTACTCATCTGGATTTCTAATCTGTAAAAATTACTTTTGGGAACGCCATTTTCAATCACTTCGATCGCCGTTGAGACAATTACATCTGCATCCGTTAATGCATTATTTTTGTAAGGAGCAAGTCTGAACATCAAAGCAGTTGTATCCTGAAAAGGAGCAATAATGGTATGATCAGAAAATCGTAAATAAGCTCTCGGTCTTGAAAATCTTCCATAAAATAAACCGGTAGCAATAGCAAAAGTAAGAAGTCCTAAAAAAGCTTCAAAGGTTGCCACCAAACTCGCCATAAAACCAACCGGAGCAATTCTTCCATATCCAACTGTGGTAAAAGTCTGAGAACTGAAGAAAAATACATCGATAAATTCGTTCAATGGATCACTTTTATCGATCCCTGTAAGATGTTCTACTCCAATTAAATAATAGATAAAGGCAAAACCAAGATTAACAAGAATATAAGCAATCACCAAATAAGACAGAAAACGGAATGACGAAAGATTCAGCATGGTGTGATACCAGCTGAGCTTGTTGAAAACATTCACGCCTCTCCTTTTAACATTGGGAAAGCCATCCTTATTGATAAACCTTCCGGAAGCGTTGTTTCCAAAGCCACTGTTTTCCGTATTTTTTTGGCGAATTTTTTGTTTGAATCCTCTTGCCATTTTTATGGTTTAATTTTATTTACTGATATCTGCATTAAAAATTTCATTCCTCATCTTCTGCAAAGATAAAATATTGTTTTCATGAAATTTATCAACTCATCGAATGAATTTATCATTTGATTTTAAACTAAATTTGAAATATGAAAAAATTGGAAACACGAGAAGACATTGAACAGCTTGTTAATTCATTTTACACCAAAGTCATTAAAAATGAGAAGATTGCATCGTTTTTCACAGACATTGCAAAAGTGAATTGGGACCAGCATCTTCCTAAAATGTACTCATTCTGGGAATCTATTCTTTTCGGACAAATGACTTACAAAGGCAATCCAATGGGCGCTCACTTCCCCATCAATGAAATTAAAGCGATGGAACAGGAGCATTTCAACCGATGGCTTGAATTATGGACAGAAACTGTGGAAGAAATCTTCACCGGAGAAAATGCCGATTTAGCTATTTACAAAGCTCAAAACATAGCCAAATTGATGGCTTTTAAAATGGAAATTGCCAGAAGGCTTTAAAACAATTAAATATTGAGTTACGGAACAATTACTGTAAAGATGTAAGCTGCAAGGTTTACCAATAAAACTGTTCCGTAAAGGATATTGGTTTTTCCTCTACTCAACGAAAGCATTACGATAAATACTGACAGAGAAAGTAAAATAATATCTTTCTTATCAAGTCCTAAAACCAAAGGAATATCATACATTATACAGACCACCGAAACTGCCGGGATCGTTAATCCAATACTTGCTAAAGCCGACCCCAAAGCCAAATTTAAACTTGATTGAATCTGGTTACTTTTTGCAGCTCTGATCGCTGCAACACCTTCTGGAAGCAAAACAACGGCAGCAATAATTACCCCAACCAAAGATTTCGGAGCTCCAAAACTCCGTACCATATCTTCAATTGTTGAAGACAGTCCTTTTGCCATCATCACTACAATAGCTAAGCAAATCACAAGAAAAACAAAGCTAACTATCGTTTTAGTCAATGAAGGAATATAATGCTCTTCCGGATGTTCTTCCGGAATGATAAAGTAGCTTCTGTGTCGTACCGTTTGCACCATCAGAAACACCCCATAAATAACAAGACAGGCAATGGAAACAAAAGCAAGCTGCGCTTCATTGTAGAAAGGACCATTGACACTTGAGGTAAAATTAGGCAGCACCAAAGTAAGTACAAGAATCGAAACAATACTTACAAGATAAGTGGTAGCAGAAGTTCTCGCAAAAAACTGCTCATGATACTTCACTCCTCCTACAAGAATACAAATCCCCAAAATACCATTTAAAATAATCATTACCGCAGCAAAAACCGTGTCTCTCGCCAAAGTCATTGCCTGATCTCCACCAGCAACCATCAACGAAATAATTAAAGCCACTTCAATAATCGTAATACAAAGCGCTAAAATAATGGTTCCAAAAGGTTCTCCTACCTTATGAGCCACCACTTCTGCATGATGCACCGCAGAAAGAACACTTCCAATCAGCAAAGCTCCTCCAATTATATCATAAATTGTTCCCTGTCCCAACAATCCGGAGAAATAATACCCAACTGCAAGAATGGGGAAAACATAGGTATAATGTAATAATTCTTTTAGTCTCATAAGTGTCTACAAATTACAAAAAAACTGCAGATTTTGAAATATTCAAATACAATATAATGTGGTTTTAGTGACTCCACCAATAAAAATCCTGAAAATCGGCGAACATATGAAGTAAAAGACCAATACCAATAATTCTAATATTTCCTTTAAAAAACAACATCAGAAAATAGCCAGCAATCGCATAGTAGGAATGTAAAAAATGAAAGCCTATACTTCCTCTATTCGGATCGAAAATAGGATTGGCAAACAAATGGTCCAGATCTACAAGCATGGTCGCTAAAAGAATCAAATACACTTTTTTCCAATTTTCACGATAAAAAATCAAGGCGATAAAAACCGGGAAAATAAAGTGTAGGAAATAGTGCGTAAAAGTTTTCAATAATAAAATCTGCGACTGATCCATCAATAATTAGATATTAAAATATGTTTTCACCATCTTAAAATAAGAGGTAATTCTTCTTTTTTAAATTTCAATTTCACATAATAATCTTCCGATTTATTTCCGTAAAAAATATAATCTATGTCTGAAATTATTTTCTTTTCATCAGCCGTTAAAGATTTAAAAGAAGAAGATAATAAGGTAGTGTTTCGAACAAAAATATAGTTTTCATTCAGTTTTGAAGACAACTGAACGGCTTTCCTGGTTGATTGTATTGTAAAACCTGACTTATTTTTTTCAATTACATTAGGTTGAAACGGGATCGCCGTAAATTGATTTTGTGTATTAATCCATTTTTTATGCTGAAAAAGCTGTTCTGTTTTTTGAGGATCCGAACTTTGAAGAGCCATTACATAATTAGGCTGAATAATTTTCTGGAAAGATTTTTTTTCAATCTCGTTAAAATTATCGTCGTAGCCATACGTAATAATTGTGTCGTTCACTTGCTCCAGGTCTGCAGTTGCTTTGACATGAGTAATCTGAGAAGAATCAACAAAGTTTTTATTGAAGAATGAAGTCAAATTCCCGAGATTTTTAGAGTCCAGCTCTGTTTCTAAAAAGCTTTCTTTTTGTTGAAGTTTAGATATTACAGTATGAAAATCTTTAGCGTTTAATTCGTCTTTTATTTCAATATCATCAGCATTCAACTCAATGGAAAAGTTACGGGTTCGTGATCCTGAAATAAAAGAAATACTTCCCAGACTCCCGTGAATAAAAGAAGTGACCGGATAATTTTCTTTCTTCGAGGCAATTGAATTGCTTATATTTTTAAAAGCAAGATCAGAAGTTCCGATGATGCATTTTTTCCCATCAATGGTAAGAAATAACTGATCTTTTTGAAATCTGTTTTTCCCTTTATGGATAAACTTTTGCTGTTTCAGATAGTTTAAAAATTTTTGCTCATCTTCAATTTCAACAACGCTGTACCATTCAGAAAACTTTGTGTTAACGATATGAAAAATGGGCAAAAAATCGGGAATTTTCACTCCCGATTTTTGTATAGAAATTACATTTTCATTTTTGTTTTTTTCCTTCAACCACTGCGAAGGATGCATTGCAAGGCTGGAAATATATTGTCTTGTACATTTTTTCACGTCAATCAATACCAAAACATCCGCATTTTCAGGAACGAATTTCAATGTCTTGTCCTTATGATAAAACACGAAATAGATCGTCGTTACGAACAAAAGTACAACTAAAACAATAAGCTTCTTTTTCATTACAAAACAGCTGGTTTTTTCTCTGATTCCTGAATCTTATATATTTCATCAAACAGATCAAAGAAATACATTAAGCTGTTTTCTGAAGAATTTTTGATGTTATAATCAATTTCAGTTTCTATTCTTTCGCCTTTTGCTTCCGTTTTGAAATAGACTTCACCTACATTTTTTCTCATCAAATCCAAAGTCTTTCTTTCGGAAGTACTTTTGAATTCTTTTTCAAGACCTATTAAAAGTCTTTGGATATCAAATCTTCCCGATAAAGGATATTTAGCTGAATCTTTTGCCCATTTTTCAGAAATTTCTGACTTATTTTTAGGTAAAAGATTATCTGTTGAGGATGTCACGTAAACAATTCCGTCTTTCACGGTGAAAAACAACTGATCAAAATACCCGTCACTTTCACCTTCTTTAAATTGATAAAACGCTCCTTTTTTAGAGAATTTTTTCGCCGTTTTCTTATTAGTGGTCAACAGATTGAAAATACGATTCCAGTATCCTTCATTTTCTGTAGCAAAAGCAAAGGTAAAATTCGGCATCATCACTTCTTTGGTCTTTTTTACTTCTTTTTCGTTGTAATCTTCATCGTAATCGAAGTCTGTATATTCTACCGTTTTTGATTTCAGCTCATTTAAAACAAAAATTCCGTTTCCTGGAGCAATTTTAGCAATCGCTTCTTCATCCAATACGATTTTCATGGTTTCCATCACGAGTTCCATTTCTTTCTGATATTCGCCTTCCCCGGAATCTTTCAGGAAGCTATACATCATATCAAAATATTTGCTTCCGTCTACATTTACTGCATAATATCCGATACTTTTATCGTTAATAAGAGCGGTCAGTTTTTTATTCTTCTTGCCTTTATACACCGATGCTATGCTTTTTTGAACGTCTGCATCTTTATGCTGATAACTGTTGACCAGTCTTACTTTGTCTTTATCAAAATACAGATTGTAAGAAGAATTGGAATTGTATGCTTTTTCAAACAAACTGCCGAAAGCATAGCGACTCATGAGTTTTCCGTAGTCTCCATTTTTCACGATATTTCCATAATCCGTGTATACGAAAACATCTGAATTGGAATCTCTGAAACGTAACATTTCTTTTGGAACCTCCAACTCCAGATTGGAATTGAAATATTGGTCAAAATCACTTTCTGCAAGTTTTTTTATAATTTTAAATTCTTCTATCCTTATAGAGTCGAGCTCTTTCTGATAAGCCAGATCTTCTTCTGTTACTTCATCCATTTCTTCATCCTGAACAGGAGGCAAAACTTCAGTTTCCGGCTCTGAATAGTCCTTATCAGTAGAACCTTTCTTTTCCTCTGGGTATTTGTGATGTTTTTCAAGGTATTTGATATCTTTCTGCTTTCTTGCGATTTCAGCATTATGTTCTTTAATATCTTCCTTTAAATATTTAATATCATCTTTCAGATATTTGATTTCTTCTTTATAATCGAAAGGTTTTTCAACATACGCGCTATCAACAGCTACAGCAGTACTATCTATAGTTACTGCCACACTATCAACCACTGTTGCATCATCCCAGTCATATTTATATGGTTTTGTGTAGCTTATCATTTTCAAAACGGCACGATCTCCGCTCCATGCTACAAACATATTATCATCAAGATTGACATAAGAATAGTTGTTTTTCTTAGAAATTTCTAATCCTTTTTTCTTGGATGAATTAATAAATTCCTGAAACTTTTCTTTTTGATCTAAAATAAAATGAGCAGTATAAATCTTCACAGAATCATTAAAACTTGCATAGTGATATTGTGTCGCATCATATTTGATTCCTGTTTTGGAATAATCGTTCCATGAGGCTTGCTTTTCTTTATCTTCTTTTATTACTTCAAGCAAAAAAGGATTCAGTTTCTGCCAATTTATTTTCTGATTTAGCTGTTTTCCGTTGATTTCCATATAAAAAAGAGCATCTTTCGGAAGCTTCATTTTCTGTTGGGAGAATACGAACGTACACCCAAAAAGTAAAAATATAATTTGTGTTTTTTGTAAAATAGATTTCATTGTGTGTGAAAAATTTATTGAAATAAAATTGTGTTTTGTAATTGTTTTTTCTGAAGGATAAAATCCAGAACATTTGCTTCAAGTTTTACCGCTTTTTTGTTGGGTGAAAGCAAATACGAATTATTTGTCTGAGATTTTATTGTATTTTCAAACTGCATGATGGAAGTGTATTTGGCGTCATTAAAGACTTCTTTATCTGCCTTACTCATCTTGTCATAATCGCTTTTGAAAGTATTGACCTTATTTCTGAGGAATGATTTCTTTTCAAGGTTCTGATTGTAAATCTGTGTAGGAATCATTTTTCCTACAATATTTTTAGCCTTTAATTGCTCCAATCCGGCGTTAATATTTTCGATTTTTTTGAAATTACAGCTTAGTTTAATGATGTAATTGGTAAAATCCATTGAAGTTTTTACATTGGAAATTCCCGGAGTTGCTTTAAAAACTCTCGCTGCTTCATTGATTTTAGCTTCAATTTCAGGTCTTTTCGGAACTTTTTTACCATTAATTGTTTCCATTTTAGAGATGGAAGCCAATCGGGTTTTGCTTTTACTTGCGTTAAGAATAATAGTATACTCTCCAGTTCCGTCAGCTTTTACGTTCACTTTATCTAAAATATCAAAGCAACTCGTCAGAAGCAACAGCGGTATCAACAGAACAAGCTGTTTAAGTAAATTTTTCATATTTGGTTTTTTGTATTTTTTTAAATTCTTCCTTTCAAATAGTCTTGTCTTAAATCCTCATCTAACTTTTCAATGGCATATCTAAGACAGGTTCGAGGCATTTCTTTATAATATTGATTCAGATAATTAAGCAATTCTTCCTCATTCTTCTGTCCCATTTCTCTCAATAACCAGCCATTCGCTTTATGCATCAAATCATGGGTATGCTTCAGATTCTGTGTTACAAACTCTTTTGTCAGATCATAAGAGCCTTTTTTTACATAATGCATTGTTCCTACCACTGCAATTCTTTTGTGCCACATCTCTTCGGAAGAAGAGAGTTTTCTCAACAAATCTTCCTTCTGATTTTCAAACGCATATCTCCCGAGAATTTTATAACAACTTGAATCCACCAGATCCCAATTGTTGACATACTGCAAATGGTTTAAATAAAACTCAATGATCTCATCTTTTACCGTTTTATCTTTTGTTTTTTCAAATTTGGAGATCAGCATAAACAAAGCCGTTAAGCGATGTTCATGATATTTTGATGAAAGCAGAACACTTAATTCGTTCAGCGAAATTTTAGCATAATATTCTTTTGCTACAGATCTCTGATCCGGAACTTTTACCCCTAAAAACATATCTCCTTCGCCATACTCTCCTTTTCCGGTTTTGAAAAACCTTGGGAAAAACTCCGCTTTTTCAGGAATGGATAAAACCGCAAGAGCTTCTTCAATTTCTTTTATCATATTAAGTGTTTATTTACAATTCATTAATGGTTTTCATCTAAAGCAATGCTTTCCTGCTCTTTTTCTTCTGTCTCTATCTTCTTCGGATTTGCCACTTTTGCAATAGTAAGCCCCTGAACAATAATAGAAAAAACAACCACACAATAAGTAATACTTAAAATAATTTCGCTGTATTCACTTTTAGGAATAGACATCGCCAAAGCAATGGAAACTCCTCCACGAATTCCACCCCAAACCAAGACTTTTACGGTCTGTGGATTGAATCGGGTTCTTAAAGACATAAATTTCGTAGGTCCCCAAATGGAAATAAATCTCGCCAACAGAACCACTACAATAGCCAACAATCCCGGAATCATAAAATGTTTCAGATCTTTTATCATAAGCAGTTCAAAACCTATGAATAAGAACAATACGGCATTCAGGATCTCATCAATCAGTTCCCAGAATTTAATTAGATAATCCTGTGTGATGGATTTCATTTTAAATCTTACGTTAAAATTACCCATAAACAATCCGGCTGCAACCATCGTTAAAGGCCCTGAAATATGCATCTGTCTTGCAATAAGATAGCCTCCCATTACCACAGAAAGTGTAACCAGAACAGAAATAATATAATCATCAACTTCCCTCATCAACCTGGAAGTTACCCATCCCAGTAAAACTCCTAACAGCAAGCCTCCTCCTGCTTCTTTCATTAATAAAAGTCCGATATTTTCAATTCCTAAATCAACTTCTTTTCCTACTGCCAATTGCAACACAACAGTAAAAACAACCACCGCCATACCATCATTAAAAAGAGATTCTCCTGCTACTTTAGTTTCTAACGATTTTGAAACATTTGCCTGTTTTAAAACACTCAAAACCGCTACAGGATCGGTAGGAGAAATCAGGGCTCCAAAAACCAGACAATAAATGAACGGCATCTGTAGTCCTACTAAAGGCAACAGGTAAAACATTCCGAAACCAACAATAAATGTAGAAATCACCACTCCTGCCGTAGAGAATATCACAACGGGGCGCAGCTGTTCTTTCAAATCATTGATATTGATATGAATTCCTCCTGCAAAAAGAAGAAAATTAAGCATTGCTCCCATCAAAACTTCTGTGAAATCAATACTGTTCATCAGATCATTAAGGTGTCCGAAAGTTCTCGGAAGAAAATTTTCACCAAAAAACACCAGAATGATAGACACCACAATGGCAATCACCATAATTCCTATGGTGCTTGGTAATTTTAAAAATCTGTAATTAAGATAGGCAAATATTGATGCTAAAACGATTAAAGCTGAAAATGAATAGTATAACTCCACTAAGCTGTTTTTTATTTTTTTTAATTAATAGTCCAAATACAGAACCTTGATATATATTTTATTGTCTTCTTTCTCCCAGATATCGAGCATTCCGTCTTTTACCGCCTTCGAACCTCTTGTATAATCTTGCCCTACATTCAACATATTGAGCAGAATATATTCGTCGCCTACAGTGTTTACCTGATATGCCGTTTTCTCTGTTTTTCCATCTCCCGAGCTCTTTATGGCATCCGCCAATACTCTAAACTGGCTCAAATGATAAACAAAATTGCTTGCATCTTGTTGGGCATCGTAGGTACGAAGCAAAATCAGCAGAACGTCTAAATTGGTCGGGTCTTTATAATAAAGCATTTTTCCCCCTTTGATGCTGTTTTCCCAATCTTTATTTTTGAAAGCTTCAGCCAAGTTTTTAAAATCGGCATCTTCTGTCGAAACAACCGCTCTAAAATTCCTTCCATAGTAAAGGTGCTGAGCTTCTGTGGTATCTATCGATTTCGGCAACCCTTTGAATTTGAAAATAAGTTTTTCGTAATGGTAAGGAGATTTAGTATCCTGAAGATTTTTCTCAATCCTTTTAAAATCGATTTTGAATTTCTGACCAAAACCAGAAACCGAAATCAGTAAGCAATAAAGAAGAAAAATATATTTCATTAAGATTGTTTTGTTAACTCACCTCTGTTTTAAATTTATTATACAACATCAATAAAACGAAGGCAAAAAGTACAGCAAAGCCACTTTCAAAATAGGTTTCGACAGGCAATACGTTTATCCTGTACATGATAAATTCTTTCAGACCATAGAGGAGCAAAAAGATCGGGAATAATAACCCTACGAAATAAATATAAATTTTGAAAACAGAATGGTTCAGCTTCGTTTTAATAAAAAACATGACAAACGCCAATAAGCAAACCAGCAGTTTTAAAATTTTAAAAATGACCACTCCAGTACTTTCCGCAGGTCTTGAAATCTGAATTAATGAAGCCGCTACATCAACTCCTACAATGAAAAGAAAAATGTAAAAGAATATTTTATTCCTGAATAATTCTGTTCTCATACAGTTTTACATTATTCCTCATCATTATCAAAATACTCAAAAAGGAAATCGTTGTATGGGAACCTCGAGATGTGAATTTTCATAACCTCATCATAGATCATCTTTTTCATTTCCGGGAAATTTTCTTTCGTTAATGCCGAAATAAACACCGTCGGATATTTTGATTTTGCCATCCAGGTATTCTTCCACTCATCCAAAGAAATATTCTTTTTGGTAGAAGGTGTTAAATCATCTTCATCTTTTTTCTCATAGCTGAAATCATCAATTTTATTGAAAACCATGATCATCGGTTTTTGATGCGCATTGATTTCCATTAAGGTCTGATTAACAGATTCTATATGATCTTCAAAACTTTCGTGAGAAATATCTACTACATGAATCAACAAATCAGCTTCTCTTACCTCATCCAATGTAGATTTGAATGATTCTACCAATTGTGTCGGTAATTTTCTGATAAACCCTACGGTATCGGTTAATAAAAACGGTAAGTTTCCGATAACTACTTTTCTTACCGTTGTGTCAAGCGTTGCAAATAGTTTATTTTCTGCAAAAACCTCAGATTTAGATAAAGCATTCATCAAAGTAGATTTTCCGACATTCGTATATCCTACCAAGGCAGCACGTACAACTTTTCCACGATTATTTCGCTGAGTTGCCATCTGCTTATCGATCGTTTTCAGTTTATCTTTTAACAAGGAGATCCTGTCACGAATGATACGTCTGTCGGTTTCAATTTCCGTTTCACCGGGACCTCTCATCCCAATTCCCCCTTTTTGACGCTCCAAGTGAGTCCACATTCTTGTCAATCGAGGCAAAAGATATTGATATTGTGCCAGTTCCACCTGCGTTCTTGCATAAGAAGTCTGCGCTCTCTGAGCAAAAATATCGAGAATAAGATTGGTTCTATCGAGAATTTTAACTTCAATTTCTCTTTCCAGGTTTTTGAGCTGTGAAGGAGACAATTCATCATCAAAAATAACCGTTCCTATTTCATTTTCTTTTACGTATTCTTTTATTTCCTGAGCTTTTCCGCTTCCTATAAAAGTTTTGGAATCCGGCTGTGTCAGTTTTTGAGTAAAGCGTCTGTCTACCGTTCCTCCAGCTGTATAGGCCAAAAATTCCAGCTCGTCCATATATTCCTGTAGCTTTTCTTCGTCCTGATGCTGAGTCACCACGCCAACTAAAACCGCTTTTTCGTAATTATGTTCTTTCTTTTCTAGCATTAAATTCTATCTATGTTTATAAGATTTACAAGTTACCATTTTTTAAGAAAAAAAACAAAATGAATCTTTGAGTCATCCCTCCTTCATATTAATTTAAAATAAGGATAGTGTTGATTTATAGAAAATTACTACCTTTATACTATGATTTTAAGTTTTTGTTACAGAATTTAAAATCCTATAAAAACTAATACCAAGTATCATGATTACCAATATTAAATGTATGATTATTGATGATAATGAACTGGACAGGCTGTTTCTGTTTCATCATCTGAAACAATATGAAAATATTGAAATCGTAGTCTCTTTTAATTCGGCAGAAAAAGCTATTCCTTATCTTGAACTCCCTATCGACCTTCTCATCATTGAAGCCAATCTTAAAGGCATGAATGGATTGGAATTCAGAAAACTAGCTCACAAAATTCCGGCCTGCATTTTCATCAGTTCAAACTCGGAACTTGCGATTGATGCTTTTGAACTGGACACCTTAGATTTTATTTCCAAACCTCTGAAAACAGAACGCTTTCATTATTCAATACAGAAACTGTTTGATTTTATTAAAATGAAAGAAAAATGTGAATGTTTTGATGCTTTAGTGGGTGAAAATAGTATTAAAATAAAAGAAGGCTCCAATATTTATCAGGTGAATATTACAGATATTCTTTATCTGGAAGCCTTAAAAGATTATACCCGAATTATCACTTCGGAAAAAAGACACTGCATTCTGGATTCCCTCGGAAATCTATTGCATAAAACCACTTTTGATTCTTTTATCAGAATTCACAGAAGTTATGCTGTTCCGCGACATTTAATCAGAAGTAAAAATGCTCATGAAGTAGAGCTTACCCATCAAATAAAACTTCCTATTGGCAGATCTTACAAAGAAAACCTTTCTTTTTTCCATCCTTAATTTTCTATTTTCACTTTTTGTCGTTGGTCGATTATTCTTGTCGTTGGTCTATTTTTTAAATATCCGGTTTTGATATATGGTAATTTAGTCTTCCCAAATTTTCTAAAACTTTATTAACAACCACAAAACCATTTTATATGAAAAGAACATCTATTCCATGCTTCTTTTTCATGCTACTTCTCATTCCCATTTCTCTGCTAAAAGCACAGTCAGCAGTTTTGGCCACAGGAGCAGATGCAACAGGAGGCAACGGCTCGGTTTCTTACAGCGTAGGACAAGTTGCCTACCTCATCAAAGGAAGCAACAGAGACATTTCTGAAGGCGTACAACAGGTTTATGAAATCACTACGCTCTCCACTAATGAAACCTCAATATCAACCGAAAAAGATATTTTACTTTATCCCAATCCTTTCAAAGATTATCTGTATCTGGATTTTACTACACGTAATTTCAAAGATTCGGAATACCAGCTTTTTGATGCCCAAGGAAAACTTATTAAAAGGGATAAAATCATACAATCTAAATCTGAGTTCGACTTTTCTTTTCTCCCATCTGCAATGTATATCATCAGGATTAACCAAAACGGAGAGAATTTAAAAACATTCAAAATCATAAAAAAATAACAATCATGAAAAAAATATTACTTGTGATGGGAATTGTGTTGGGCTTCTATATGGCTTTTGCACAAGTTCCGGAAAAAATGAGCTATCAAGCTATTATTAGAAACGCCGGAGGACAGGTTCTGCCCAATCAAAGCATTGCTATCAAAGCGAGTATCTTACAAGGTTCTCCTGCAGGAGCAGCCGTTTACTCTGAAAGACTTACCGGAAATACAAATACTAATGGACTGATTACCTTAGAAATAGGATCAGGGACTGTACTTACAGGAACTTTCAATACCATAAACTGGTCAACAGGAAGCTATTACCTAAAAACCGAAACCGATTTAGCGGGCGGAACAAATTATACAATCATAGGAACAAGCCAGTTATTAAGTGTTCCCTATGCAATGTTTGCTAAATCTGCGGGAAGTGTAAATACAGGAAGCTTTGTCATTCCTTATGTAAACACCTTTAATAATGCCGGAAACCTTTTCTCACTAACCAACGACGGTGACGGAACTTCAATTGAAGGAGTTAATAATACAGTAACTTCAAATATTGCTGCTGTAAGAGGTATTGTAAGCAATGTTGCTCCCGGAGGATTCTCTTCAGGGATTCGCGGGATCAATAATGGAACAGGTGGATTAGGAGTTGGTGTTTACGGAAGTCAGGCAGGAAGTGGATGGGGTGTTTATGGGGTGACTCCTAATGGATTAGGCGTTTACGGAAATTCAAGTGCCAACGGATATGGTGTTTATGCAAACAGTAGTACCGGAACAGGTTTAAATGCAACCAGTAACACCGGTATTGCTGCCAATTTCTCAATTTTTAATAATGCCAATACTAATAATGTTATCGTTGCCAACACTGTTGGAAACGGAACAGTAGTAAACGTTACCACCACAGGAACCGGAGCCGGAGTAAGAAGTTCTACAGGATCTGGGTTTGCTGTACATGGACTCACTTCGTCTCAATCTTCTGCCGGTATTATCGGAGATAATAGTGCAGCAGGTGAAGCAGTAGTCGGAAGAACTACCAGTGACATTGCCGGAGCCGTTGTAGGTAGAAATGATGGCGGAGGGTACGGTGTAAGAGGTTTTGTTGCTACGAATACTACGGGTACGGGTATCGGAGTTTACGGGCAAGTTGGATTAAATAACAGCACAGGACGTGCAGGGCGTTTTGAAAATTTCAATGCGACCAATACTATTAATAATGCTTTTGAAGTAGAAACAAATGGAAACGGAAATATTCCTGACAATACTCAAGGGAATGCCGCATCTTTTTTGGTTAATAACACCAATAGTGTAGGAGCAGCAGTAAGAGGTGAGGTTAAAACTATTTTCGGAAACTTCGGAGCTGCGGGGATTTTTGGTAAATCTTCCGGAACGGGAGGTTTTGCCGGGTTATTTCATGCCTCTAATGCTTCAGGAAACGGACCTGCCTTAGTTGCTATTACAGATGGAAATGGAAATGCCATCACAGCCAATGCAAGTAAAGATGGGAATGGTGTAGAAACAAATATCGACGGAGCAGGAAATGCTCTTTACGCCTGGGTTCCTAGTTTTGCTACCGGACGAGCCGGAAAATTCAATATTTTCAATACCTCCAATACAAGTGATGTAATTACTGTTACTACCGTCGGAAACGGAACTGCAGGAAGCTTTAAAGTGGATAGGGTAACCGGTACATCTCCAGCGGTAAAAGGAGAAGTAAATTCTCAATTTGCCAATTTCGGAACAGCTGGTATTTATGGAATATCATCCGGAACAGGAGGCTTTGCCGGATTATTCCACGCAAGTAATCCTGCCGGAAACGGACCTGCTTTGATCGCAATTGCAGACGGAAACGGGAACGGTATTACTGCTAATGCATCAAACACAGGAGACGGAGTGGAAGCAACGGCTGACGGAACAGGAAGCGCTATTTATGCATGGATTCCTAATTTTGGTACAGGTCGTGCTGCAAGATTCGTCAACTACAACACAGCGAATACAAATGCTGCGCTTACTGTAGAAACTCATAGTACTGGTTCAATTGCTATATTCAGATCCGGAAACCCCGGAGCTGTAAATGTTGCCAGAATCGGTAATGACGGAAGAGGCTATTTTAACGGAGGAACTCAAAGCAGTGGTGCCGACGTTGCCGAAGTATTTGATGTAGTAGGAAATTCTTCTGAGTATGAACCCGGTGATATTTTAGTAATTGCTACAGATTCTGACAGAACTGTAGAAAAATCTTCAAAACCCTATTCAAATCTTGTGGCAGGAGTTTACGCTACAAAACCGGGAGTACTTTTAACTGAAGAAAATATAGATGCAGATCTATTCGGAAAAGTACCAATGGGAGTCATTGGAGTAATTCCTACAAAAGTATGTCTTGAAGGAGGAAAAATTAAAAGAGGAGATCTTTTGGTAACTTCTTCAAAATCCGGAGTTGCGATGAAAGCCAACCTTAAAAAGGTAAAAATCGGACAGGTTATTGGTAAAGCTCTTCAGGATTATGACCAAAACGGCATCGAAAAAATCAAAGTATTGGTAAACATTAAATAAAACGATCATGAAATCAGTATATATCATCTCTTTTCTAGCGCTAAGTATAAATATTTACGCTCAGCAAGAAAAAACCGTTTCAGAAATACAGGAAGCTCCCTACTACAAAGAGTCAAAAGAAATTGAAGCTAAAATGATGAAAGAGGCTCAGGAAAAAGCGCTTCAAAAACCTTCTTCAGTAACACTCGCATCTGAGCAAGGTCTTGAAGTAAAAAAGCAACCTACTAAACAAGAAACAGCCAACAACTCCGGAAGGCTTCTTCCCAATACCGCCAGTTTTGAAGAAATTTTGGCAACTATTCCGGGACGACAAGCTCGTAAAACTGCCATTCCTAAGAACACAAATAATAACATAAAAGGATTGGTAAGCAGTCCGGATTTAACTTTAGAAGACATCAAAAAAACTATTCCTAAAAACTAATGACCTAAATAGATTTTTCAGCAACAAGAAGAAAGCCCGCCTATTGACGGACTTTCTTTTTTATATTTTAAAGTGAATTAATCCCAGTCGGACGCCACAAACTTCATAGAATTTCCTTTACCATCAGATAACGTTAGAAAATGTCCTTCTATGGTATATTTTGTCATGGTATCGAATTTCTTCTGAAACTCATTCTCCAGTTCCATATTCTGACAAGCTTTCATTGTAGATAATACTCCTAAAATTTTGACATTCCCGTTATTTTTAAATTCGGCAGTGAAGGACATATTGTTACAACCCATGTAAGCTCCACCTCGAATTTTGCCTTCTTCCTGTTTTCCGGTTAAATCAATTTTAGCATTGTTCTTCATCAAATCAGCTTTCGTAAAACTCCCTAAAGAAACTAACATCCACTCTCTTTGAATATGATATTTAGAAGTATCTATTGGTATGTTTTGTTTTGTTGCAGAAGTACAATTAAATAATATTCCTAAAAGCAAAACAGGCAAAACCGAAACTAATATTTTTTTCATGAGAAGACTCATTCCATTTTCATACCAATCCCGGACAGAATATCGTAAAAATTAGTAAATTAGCGACACAAAAATTATTTTATAAAATGAAAAGAATATTTTTACTATTCACTTTCTTATTGGGTTTTGCTCAAATGAGGGCAGATGAGGGGATGTGGCTCTTAATGCTCATCAAAAGACTTAATGGTGTTGATATGCAAAAAGAAGGTTTGCATTTGACTCCAGAAGAAATTTATTCAGTTAACAACTCTAGTTTAAAAGATGCTATCGTAAGTTTTGGTGGTTTCTGTACAGGAGAAATTGTTTCTGATAAAGGACTTATTTTCACTAACCACCACTGTGGTTATGGTGCTGTTGCTGCTGCTTCTACTCCGGAAAAAGACTATTTAAAAAATGGTTTCTGGGCAATGAAACAGAAAGACGAATTTAATGCAAAAGATCTTTATGTTAGATTTTTAGTTAGAATGGATGATGCTACACAAAGAATCACTTCTAAACTAAATAATAAAATGACCGGAGCAGAGAGAAAAGCGATTATTGATGCTGAAACTAAAGCAATTCAGGCTGAAAACTCTGAAAACGGAAAATATACTGTAGTTGTAAGAGATTTCTTCAACGGAAATGAATTCTACTATTTCGTATATCAAGATTACAAAGATATCAGATTAGTAGGTGCACCTCCTTCATCATTAGGAAAATTTGGTGGAGATACTGATAACTGGGAATGGCCAAGACACACTGCTGACTTCACAGTTTTCAGAGTATATGCAGATGCAGCAGGAAACCCTGCTGAGTTTTCTCCAAGCAACGTTCCTTTGAAACCTAAGCATTTCTTACCTGTTTCTCTTAAAGGAGTAAAACCTGGTGATTTCTCTATGATTTTAGGATACCCTGGAAGAACCAACCGTTATTTAACATCTTTTGGTATCCAGCAGATGGTAAATAAAGATTATCCGGCTTGGGTAGAAGCTTCTAAATTAGCAATGGATGTTATGAAGAAGTATATGGATAAAGACAAAGCAACTCAGTTAAACTATGCTTCTCAATATGCTTCTGTAGCTAACTACTGGAAAAACAGACAAGGAACAATAGATGCTGTTGAAAAAAACGGAACAATCACTGAAAAACAAAACATCGAAAAAACTTACAGAACTTGGTCTATGCAGGCTGGAAATGAAGAGTATGATGGTGTTTTAGAAGATATCGACACTTACTACAAGCAGGTTTCTGACAGAAACGTTGAAAGAAACTATGCTTCTCAGCTTACAAGAAATGCAAAATACATCAGCTTAGCTTTACAAGTAGGAAATGTACTTAAAGCATACGCAGCTCAGGATATGGCAGGAAGACTTGCTATGAAAGCAAAAACAGAAGCGGCTATTAAAGCGGCATATGAAAACTTCAACCCTTCTTTAGAAGGAGAAATGCTAAGCTCTATGGTAGCTCTTTACCAAGCAAGGGTAACTAATAAAAGTATTGCTTCTGCTACCATCTTAGGATTGGATGCAAAAACTCTTTCTAATGTAGCTTATTCTTCTGTTTTCGCTAACAAAACATCAGCAACAAACTTCTTGTTGAACCCGGATGCTTTAAAGCTTGATGCTGATCAACTTTGGAAAATTGCTAACGGTGTAATCGCTGACCAGAAATTGGTAGCTGAAAGCTATTCTAAAGTAGATGATAATTTCGCAAAAAATAATCGTCTATTCTTAGCAGGTCTTATGAAAGCTCTACCTGGAAAAAAATTCTATCCGGACGCTAACTCTACTATGAGATTAACTTACGGAACCGTAGATAAATTACCAATCAGAACAGACAGAAACTATTTCGGAGTAACCGATAACTACTACACTGATATGACAGGATTAGTAGGAAAATACAAAAAAGGAGATGAAGAGTTTGATCTTCCACAGAGAGTGATCGACCTTTATAACTTAAAAGATTTCGGACAATATGCAGATGCTAAAGGATATATGCCTGTAAACTTCCTTTCAAACAATGATATCACAGGTGGTAACTCTGGTTCTCCTGTAATTGACGGAGACGGAAACTTGATCGGTATTGCTTTTGACGGAAACAGCGAAGCATTAAGCGGAGATATTGTTTTTGAAGAAGAATGGCAAAAAACAATCAACGTAGACGTTCGTTTTGTTCTTTGGACAATCGACAAATATGCAGGTGCAAGAAGACTTGTAGATGAGTTAAAACTTGTAAGAGACGAAAATACTCCTGCAGATACTAAAACAAAAAACTCAGGAACAACAACTCTTCCTAAAAAAACGAAGAAATAATCTTCCCTGAGATGATAATTTATAAACCGTGAAATGTTCTATTTCACGGTTTTTTTTATTTTTGAAAAGTTAACTCTGATCTTATGAAATCTGAAACCATCCAATTTTCAGCCATTATCAAACAAAACGGAAATCTAAATGCAACATTCGTAGAATTCCCGTTTTCCACCGAAGAAGTATTCGGCAAAAAAGGGCAGATAAAGATCAAAGCATTATTTGATGGTAGTGTTGAATATCGTGGAAGCCTTGCCAAAATGAAATCGGATTGTCATATTTTAGGTTTAACCCAGGAAATAAGACGAAAGCTTGGGAAAAATTTCGGAGATGAGGTTTCGGTAAGCCTTGTTGAAGATAAAGAAGAAAGAACGGTAGAAATCGCAGATGATATTACCTCGGCTTTTAATGAAAATCCTGAAGCAAGAAAATTATTTGACAAAATGAGCTATACCCACAGAAAAGAATACATCCGCTGGATTGAAGAAGCTAAAAAACCTGAAACCCGAGAAAATAGGAAAGTAAAAATGATTCAAATGATTTTAGATGGAAAAAAGGGTATTTAAACATTCCAAAAATCCCGATCTAGACTTCTATATTGGATGGCTTCAGAAATATGATGTGACATAATATTTTCTGAAACCTCAAGATCAGAAATCGTTCTGGCAACTTTTAAAATTCTATCATAAGCTCTTGCTGAGAGGTTCAGCTTTTCCATGGCCATTTTTATTAAACTAAATGAAACCTCATCCAATTCGCAAAATTGTTCCAGTTCTTTTGAACTCATTTGAGCATTATAGCTTATTTTCAAATCCTGATATCTTTCATTTTGGATTTCTCGCGCTCTGAGTACTCGCTTTCTGATCACTTCACTTTTTTCTCCTTTTCTTTTTTCAGCCAATTGTTCAAATTCTACTTTCTGTACTTCAATATGAATATCAATTCTATCTAACAATGGTCCTGAAAGTTTATTCATATACCGCTGCATTTCAAAAACAGAAGAAGTATTATTCGGATCATCCGGAAAAAAACCACTCGGACTTGGATTCATCGAAGCAACAAGCATAAAACTCGAAGGATAGTTTACTGTAAACCTGGCTCTTGAAATGGTAACTTCACGATCTTCCAGCGGTTGTCTCATCACTTCCAGAACCGTTCGTTTAAATTCCGGCATTTCATCTAAAAACAAAACGCCGTTATGAGCCAATGAAATTTCTCCCGGCTGCGGATAACTTCCCCCTCCTACTAAAGCGACATCTGAAATTGTATGATGGGGTGATCGAAATGGCCGAACTGTCATTAATGAAGTTTCTGCACCCATTTTCCCCGCAACAGAATGAATTTTAGTCGTTTCTAATGCCTCTTTCAACGTTAAAGGTGGTAAAATGCTAGGACCTCTTTTTGCCAGCATGGTTTTACCACTTCCGGGTGGTCCAATTAAAATAATATTGTGTCCTCCCGCCGCCGCAACTTCCATTGCTCTTTTGGCTCCTTCCTGACCTTTAACCTCAGAGAAATCAAACGGAAATTGATTGATCTTCTCCTGAAATTCTTTTCGGGTATCTAAAACTGTCTTTTCTAAAACTTTTCCTTCATTAAAAAAATCAATGACCTCTTTAATATTTTCTACTCCGTAAACATCCAGATTATTTACAATGGCTGCTTCCCGGGTATTTTGTTTGGGAAGTATTATTCCTTTAAACCCTTCTTCTCTCGCCTGAATCGCTATTGGTAACACTCCTTTTATCGGCTGCAGACTGCCATCTAAAGAAAGTTCTCCCATGATAATATAATCCTGAATATTTTGTGCAAGGATCTGATCGGACGCGGCTAAAATTCCGATAGCAATACTAAGATCATAAGCAGAGCCTTCTTTACGGAGATCAGCTGGAGCCATATTAATAGTAATCTTTTTTCCGGGAATTTTGTACCCCACATTCTTTAATGCAGCCGAGATTCTGTAGCTGCTTTCTTTAATGGCATTATCGGGAAGCCCTACCAAGTGATAGCCAACCCCTCCTGTATCTATATTGACTTCAATAGTAATCGTTTGTGCCGCAACTCCATGAATTGCACTTCCATAAATTTTAACCAGCATATTTGTGTTTTCTGAGAAATATTGTCAGATTTAAATATATGAATGTTGATTATTTTTTGACTAGATCAAATTATATAAAAAGTTTATTTTCAAACTCAAAAAAGAACGGCACAATACATTGCACCGTTTCTAACTAACCATTTGAAAAAAACTATTGATCAATCAAGGAATTTACTTTTTAATAAATTTATTTTTATATGTTTTTCCTTCCGTACTTTTAGAAACCACAAGATAAGTACCTGCTGATAAAGAATTCACATCAATAGCTTTAGTATAGGTATGATCCTTTTTTTGTAATACTAATCTTCCGGACATATCTAGGATGGAAACTTCAGTATATTTTTCTGATTCTTTTCCGATATATAAAAACTGAGCAGCCGGATTAGGATAGATCTTTAAATTATTCTCTTTGGTTTTTACCTCTCCTGTTCCTAAATTACAAAAGCTCCAGTTTCCGAAATTCAGTTGAATGAATGCCATATCGCTTAACATTTCACACATATTGGGGCAATATTCCGTACAGGCATAAAATCCGTATTTTCCTGATGTAGTTGCCGTATAAGAATCTCCTGTTGCTCCATTAATAATACAAGGATCTGTAGACGACGGGGGATTGCTTCCGGGAACACATTTGAACCAGGTATGCAGTCCATACACAACGGGAAATCCGTTCTCAAAAACGACAGAAGCTCCAGAGCAAACATTATATACTCCCGGCGCCACTTCGTCATAAGTTCCGGGCGTAAAATTGGCCATCAAAAATGGAAGACCATAAGCATATCCATCCGCCAGAACAGGACTGCTTTCTGCTGTACAATCATTTCCTGTAACTGCTACTTTAAAATAATACAGCATATCTGTAGCACCATTAATCACTAAAGATTGTGAGGTTGCTCCGGGAATCGCCACCCAAGGATTCAGATTAGGCGTTTGCCAATCCCATACCTGCTTATACCATTGATAACTTCCATACGTCTGAGTGGTAGATAATGTTTCTGTCTCTGTGGTACAAAAAACGACTTTATCCGGAAACATTACTCCCAGCCTCGGACTGGTAATCGTGGGTGTGCATTGCTGTGATTTTACGTTGAAAAAGCAAGAAAACAGAACCGTTAAAAAAATTAATTTTAATTTCATATTGATAATATTTAAGGTGTTGTAGTGGTGTTTCCTATAAATCATGCATAGAACTTTAGGAGCTATACTTTTACAGCTCTTCTGTTTCATGATATGATGAAGATGTTATTTAATCTATGATTAGCCTGACTCCGAACTTTAAGTTGAAATTCAGAGGTTTCTCCTTATAAATGGTTTGTAATGAACTGTTATCCTTAAAATGATAGCTTACTCCCGGTTCAGCATAAATTCCAATGTTTTTCACCACTTTCAATTGCAATCCTGCGGCAGTATTTACTGATACCTGAACTGGTTTTTCACTTATCCCCTCTTTGAATTCCTCTTTCACAGTCCCATCAACGATATATTTAGTTTTAATATCTCCTGAAACCGCTTTTTCTATCATACCTCCTCCTGTAAGGTATCCCGTAAATGCTCCTTTCTGAATTACATTATAACTTACCTGAACAGGAACTCCTACATAACGAACATTCTGCTCACTGCTTATAAAGTTCGAATCGCTTCCTGAGGTAAGTTCGGAAGAAAGCTGAGTATAGTTCACTCCCGTACCGACAGACCATTTTTTTCCAATTCTTTTAGAAACAGAAGCGCCAAAAGTTACCGGAGTTTTATGTTTTATTTTCGCATCTACTTTTTTATTCTGATTGGCCAGCAAAATCGCCATTAAAGGATTTTCTCCATATTCTGAACTCCATATTTCAGGTACGCTTAATACAGTTCCGTTCAAAGTAGCATATCCAGGAAATTGTTCCGTTGAGTTTGAGGATGTATTTCCTGCAAGCAATCCCACCACCCAGGATTTTTTACTTTTATTTTTAGCCAGTTTTATTTTTTCGGATTCTTCTAATTTCTTCTTCCATTCTCTTTCCTCTTTTGTAAGAAGCTCGTAAGTTTCTGTTGCCTCCTCTACTCGTGGACTTTCAATGCTTCCATTTTGCTGTTGGGCAATGTTTTGTTCATAACGACTTTCAATCCCTTCCTGATTATATTTCTCCCTTTTAAAATCTATATTTTTCCAAGAATTTACGTCTATAATTTTTGTTGTATTTACAGTCTTTTCAGAGGAATCATAGCTCAAACTACCTGAATTAGTCTTTTGCAGGATAGTCTCTATTTTTAAAGGATTTTCATTTTTATCAGATTTCTGATGATAAGACATCTTTTCCGAAGAATTTTCCTTTGTTTGATGATTTACAAATTCATGTTTACCATTAAAAACAAATAGCCTGCCCACAATAAAGAATAAGGTAATAGCTGCTGCAACACCACAGATACGATATAATAGAGGTTTATGATTTATTATTGAAAAGGACCTATTCTGCGCTTTCAAATCATCGCTCATTACAAGGGGAATACTATTGTCCGTCTTATCTTCCACAAACAATTCGTTTCTAATATTATCCCACAATCCATCCGGAACATCTTCTGTATGATCCTCCATTTTTCTGCGCAAATCATTTAGCCATTCATTATTATTCATACTGCGCTGTTTTAGACATTTTATATTCTTTTATTTTCTGGGCAAGCATTGTTTTTGCTCTGTGAAACTGTGAGGCGGAAGAATTTTCTGCAATTCCCAACATCTCCGCAATTTCTTTATGGTTTTTCTTCTCAAAAACAAAAAGGTTGAAAACCATTCTATATCCTTTCGGAAGAGAACGAATCATGATCATGATTGTATGTTGCGAAATTTCTTCCAAATCCGGTTCTTCATCATTTTGTACATCCGCAATTTCAAAATCTTCTGAAACCATTTTTAAATCAGAATTTTTCTTAATATGTTTCAAAGATTCATTTACCACAATTCTGGTAATCCAGGCTTTCAAAGATCCATTTCCTCTATATTCAAAAGAATCGATTGCACGAAACATCTGAATAAAACTATTCTGCAAAACATCATGAACATCTTCCTTATCAATAATATATCGGGAACAGACATAGGTAAGACTGCCTGAATAAACTCCGAAAAGTTCTTTCCAAGCCGCTTCTTCCTTCTGCAAAAGGCGGTTTACCAAAATCTGCTCCTTATTTTCTTTCATTTACTAACTACAATAGCACTCAGTTTAGTTATTGATTTTCAGTAGGCAAAAATAGGTATCCTCAATTTGAGACATTACCTATTTCTACCTATCATATTTTATTAGTTCTTAATACTAATCGGAATTTCATACTTTATGGCTTCATAAGGAGCTAAGTCAGTTCCGTCTACCGTTATTTTTTCAGCTTCCAAACCAAATCTCATAGACCAATCATACCCTACAAAGAAACCTTTTTGCTTGGTTACCAATTTTACTATAGTCTTTTTAATCGCCCCATCTACAGGAATCTGCAAGGTCAGAGCTTTAGGTTCAAAAGTCAATTCCACCACATTCTGATCCGTATTTAATTTTGAAATATAATTCAGTTTATATTCAATTTTCCCTAAATGTGCAATGGCAGTATCAGCTTTTACCGGGTCTTTCACAACCGATTTTACAATTTCTCTCACCGGAAAATCTTTGAAAGTAATGAGAGTATCTTTCGCTGTAAATTCAATAATTTTTTCATTGTATTTCCCTCCTTGTGAAGTCACCAATCTCGCTTTATAGTTGCCGTTCACATCACTCAGCTTTACCGGAATCGGCTCATATCGATCATCATTACACGACGTTAAAGAAAATCCTAAAAATGCAACGATGGCAACCATTAAAGAGGTAAGTACTGTTAATTTCTTCATTATTCTTAATTTTTTAGCATTATATATTATTCGTTTGAGTACTCATCTATATAAATCCGGTTTTTAAGGAATCTTGCATAAGAATTAATTAAAAAAAGTCTTAAAAACAGCAATCACTTGATTTTCAATCACTTTAATTTACCTTTTGATCATTTCTAAGTTTCATTATTTTAATACATTTGTTAAAACATATTTTTTGAGATGAATTTTGAACAGATCAAATTACATTTGAACGCCTATAAAGAAAACGATCAGATTATTGATGCGGCAAAGTATGTACTCTATTCTTTTGATCTGGAACATGAAAACTTCGCAGGATTTGGTTTTCGTGAACCCAGTCCCAACTTAGTTCTTTTAACCACAGAGGGCGAATTGGGAGATCCGCAAACAGTAATAATTCCTCCTAATTTATTCGATTTTGATCTGAATCTTGTTCTGAATGTCATTGCCCACGAAATGCTTCATGTAAGGCAAAAAGCTCCCGGAAAAACCGTTGAAGATAAAAATGAAAGAGAATTTCAGGCCTATTACGAGATGCTTTTTCACAAAAATTTTCCGAAGATTCCGGACGCTTCAGATTTTCATAAAAAGATTTTCGGAGAAAAAGCATTTGAATATTACAAAAGAATGGGAGAAGGCTCGGAACTGCAACAAAAATATGCCACACAAAAAGCAGAAATAGAACAATTAATCAGTGCATTACCATGATCATAAAACCCGAAATTTCCTGGACAGATTTTGAAAAAATAGATATAAGAAGCGGAACAATCATCTCTGTAAATGATTTCGAAAAAGCCAGAAATCCTTCCTATCAGCTAGAAATAGACTTTGGAATATTAGGCATTAAAAAATCTTCCGCACAAATCACGACTTTGTACAAAAAAGAAGAACTGATCGGAAAACAGATATTAGCTGTTGTAAACTTTCCCAAAAAGCAAATTGCCAACTTTTTCAGTGAATGTCTGGTTTTGGGAGTATACGGTGAAAATAAATCGGAAGTAACACTGCTCACAACATCACTTCCGACTAAAAATGGTTCTCAAGTAGGTTAATATCTATTGATGTAATGTTTTTGTTCCTAAATTAGTAATTTGTCCAAACACAACAGATACATTGCCGGTATTTTCATCTACATATCCTGTTGTATTGTCCGCATCATAAGAAACGGTATATGTTCCTTGCTGCAGTCCGGAAAACATAAAAAATCCGTCAGGATTTGGTATTGCTGTTGCTATCGTATCCGAAGCCACAATAGCATGCACGACAGCATCAGCGGCCAGAGGTTGTACATAGCCTTTTATCTGTCCGTTTGTTAATTCTGAAAACGTTCTGATAATCGGTTTTAAAATATAGGATCCATTTCCCGTTTTTACAATAGATCTTCCTGCATCAAAATCTATCCATACAGTATAAGCACCATTGGCTGTTAATGTCTGATGCCAGTTGAACTTCAATCCACTTTGCTGAGCTGAAGGAGTTTGTAACGGATAACTAACTCCATTCACAACCAACGTATTATTTGTTCCTAAGATCATTCTCATTTGAGAAACTTCTCCAGTAGGTAAAACCGCCTGTCCTAAAACAACATCAGTTCCATTTTTAAAATTAAGAAGATTATAAACACCTGGACTAGGAAAATTAAGTGCTATCCATTCACCGTTATTATTGATTTCTATTCTCTGGATGTCAATATTAACAGCATCATACGCAGCGGGACCATCAGTAAGTCTCACATTGACTGTAGCAGTATCACTTCCCTCAGAATCATTGCATGAAGCTAAGAAAAGCAATCCTATACTGCTTCCTATTATAAATAACCATTTCATAAAATAATATTTTGTTCTATTAAAACGTTTTTGATAATTCATTTATTATATCTTATCTTTCAGTTTAAAAACAAGAAAATGATACAGAATATCCCTCTGGAAAAAATTTTATTTATTGATATTGAAACCGTTCCCGGATTTGATTCATGGGAAAACATGTCCGAAACCGAACAAATGCTTTGGGATAAAAAAACAAGATTCCAAAGGAAGGACGAAATTTCGGCAGCAGAATTTTATCCAGAAAGAGCCGGAATTATGGCAGAATTTGGAAAAATTGTCTGCATCACCATCGGAATGTTGGAAAAAAACGACACCTTGAAAATCAAAAGTTTTGCAGATCATGATGAAAAGAAAATGCTGATCGAATTTGGGGAAATTTTTAACAGTCCGAGACTTCGAGACGTTATCCTTTGTGCTCACAACGGAAAAGAATTTGATTTCCCGTGGATTGCCAGAAGATTCCTGATCAACGGAATGCAGCCTCCTACTCCATTTCAGATGTTTGGAAAAAAGCCTTGGGAAATTCCTCATATAGACACGATGGAGTTATGGAAATTCGGAGATTATAAAAGTTTTGTTTCCCTGGAATTATTGGCACATCTTTTCGGAATTCCTACTCCAAAAGACGATATTGACGGCTCAATGGTTTCATCAATTTACTACATAGAAAAAGACTTGCAAAGAATAGTTGACTATTGTGAAAAAGATGTCTTAACTTTGGCAAATATTTTCCGACGTATGCGTCAGGAAGATTTGTTGAAAAGGTATATCAATTTAGATTAAAAAATGAAATTTACAGACGATCAGATTGCTGACATCGGTGAAGAAATTATCAACGTTTTAAAAACTGTATATGATCCTGAAATTCCGGTAGATATCTACGAATTGGGCTTAGTTTATGACGTGCAGATTTCTGATGATGCAGATGTTAAAATCATTATGACACTTACTACTCCGAACTGTCCTGTTGCAGAAACGCTTCCTCAGGAAGTAAAAGACAAAGTAGCGGAAGTAGAAAATGTAAAAAGTGTCGACTTAGAGCTTACTTTCGAGCCAAGCTGGAACAAGGACATGATGAGTGAAGAAGCGAAATTTGAGCTGGGAATGCTTTAAATTCGGATTACAATAAAAAAGGCTGTCAAAATTGACAGCCCTTTATTTTGTCTTAAGTATATTAAATCCCACTGTCATTCTGACCGTAATGAAATGGAGTGAAGAATCTATAAAATAACATGAGATTCTTCCTTCGTCAGAATGACACACAGAACACAATTTATTGTTTAAACTTCTTTTGCAATCTCTTTTCCTTCTCTTCTGCTCCACTCGCTCCAAGAGCCGACATATAAATTCGGGATTTTAAGACCCGCATAATCCAATGCTAAAATGGTATGGCAAGCCGTCACTCCGGAACCACAATGAATGATTAAATTTTCAGGTTTATCCTCCAACAATTTTGAATATTTTTCTTTTAAAATCTCAGGTTTCAGGAAATTTCCATTTTCATCAAGATTTTCAGAAAAAGGAATATTAATCGCTCCTGGAATATGACCGGCAACCAAATCAATCGGTTCAGATTCTCCTTTGTAACGATAAGCATCTCTTACATCAATTACCGTAGAAGAATGGTTTGTTAATTCATTTTCAACAATTTCTAACGTTGAAGTCGGAAGATCCCAATCCTCTTTTTTGATTACTTCTGCTTTTTCAAAAACTTCTTCGCCTGAAGAAAATTCCAATCCTTCTTTTTCTGCATTTTGGAATCCTCCATCCAGGACCTGAACATTTTCAAATCCAAAAGATTTCAGCATCCACCAAGCTCTTGCAGCAGCATTTGAACCATTTTTATCATCATAAACAATAAGATGGGCATCTTCTGATATTCCAAGATTGGAAAGTGTTTCTGCAAATTTTTCAACACTTGGAAGAGGATGCCTTCCTCCAAAAGCAGCATCTTCACCAATTTCCGCCAAGTCTTTATCCAAATCAATGAATCTTGCTCCTTTAATGTGGTTGTTCAGATAGTTTTGATATACATCTTTTCCTACTCTTGCATCTAAAATGATGAGATTTTCAGTTGGAAGATTCTTTAATTCTAAAGGAGTGATTATTGGTGACATTTTGTTGATTTTTGGGATTATAAAATTGGTTTCTGAATAACAAAGCGGACCAAAGCCCGCTTTATATTGTATCGTTTAAAGATATTTATTAAAAATGAAAAATATCCTTCGCTTTATTATAAGAACTTTCGAAGTTTAATAAATTTAATTTATGGTCTACTTTTTCTACACTCATAAAGTTGATGACTTGTTCAGTAGGCATATTTCCCACTAAATCATCTTTCGCCATAGGACAACCGCCAATTCCTTTGATGGCACTGTCGAATCGTGTACAGCCTTTATCATAAGCCGCTTTTAATTTTGAATAAGAATCTTCATATCGGTTATGAAAATGTCCTCCAAAGTTAATTTCAGGATATTTAGACGGTATTTTTTCGAATAAAAGAGCAATGGTTTCCGGTGTTGCCACTCCTGTTGTATCAGAAAGTAGAATATCTTTTACCCCAATTTCTGAAAATCGTTGTGCCCAGAAATCAACATCTTCCCATTTCCACATTTCACCATAAGGATTTCCAAAAGCCATTGAAAAATAGATATTTAATTGTCTGTTCTCACTTTTTACAAGTTCCAACATTTTGATAATTTCTTCGAAAGCTTCCTCTTGATTTTTATTCGTATTTCTATGCTGAAAAGTTTCAGAAATAGAAAACGGAAACCCGATAATATCTACCGCCTGATGTTTTAATGCCTTTTCAGCACCTCTGTAATTGGCTACAATTGCAGAAACTTTTGTATTGGAGCGGGATTTATCGATATTTTCAGCAACCTCATCGGAATCAGCCATTTGAGGAATTGCTTTTGGAGATACAAAGCTCAGACAATCCAATACATCGAAACCAACATCCATTAAAGAGTTGATATAATCTATTTTTTTATCGGTAGGGATAAATTCTCCCCAACCCTGCATTGCATCGCGCGGACATTCAGTAAGAAACATTTTTACGTTTAGATTTTCTCAAATATAATAAAACTAAATAAGTTCATAAATAGCTTGTATAAAGTTAACATTATTTTGATTCTCAAATATTTATATCCGATTTAAAATTTCGATAGTTGATATTCATTCCCAAATAAATTATTCTGAGCATCAAAATTGCTAACTTTGCCGGAAATTTATACTAATAATGAGTGCAATAGAATTCAACCAGGTGTGGAAAGAAAAGTTACTGAACCGTTTTCTTAATTATGTAAAAATATACTCAACAAGTGACGCAGAAAGCGAAACAACCCCTTCTACGGAGAGACAGTGGGATATCGCAAAATTCATTACTGAAGAGTTGAAAACGATCGGTCTTGAAGAGGTATCGATTGATGACAATGGTTATATCATGGGATATGTTCCTTCAAATCTTGAAAATGATAACCAACCAACAATTGGATTTATTTCTCATTACGATACTTCACCGGATTTCAGCGGAGAAAACGTAAAACCTCAGGTTTGGGAAAATTATGACGGGAATGATTTAGTATTAAACCAAACAACAGGATTTACTTTATCCTCATCAAAATTTGAAAGTTTAAAAAAATATATCGGTCAGACTTTGATTACTACTGACGGAACAACTCTTCTTGGAGCCGATGATAAAGCAGGTTGTGCAGAAATCGTTACTGCTGCTGAGTATTTAATGGCTCATCCTGAAATCAAACACGGAAGAATTGCTGTAGGATTTACTCCTGACGAAGAAATCGGAAGAGGAGCGCATAAATTCGATGTAGCTAAATTCGGAGCTGAATTCGCTTACACAATGGACGGCGGAGAAGTTGGAGAACTGGAATATGAAAACTTCAATGCTGCAGGTGCTGTGGTAAAAATCCACGGATTAAGTGTTCACCCAGGTTATGCCTACGGAAAAATGATCAATGCCGCTTTGTTGGCTTCTGAATTTGCTCAAACGCTTCCGGCTAATGAAACTCCGGCTACCACTAAAGGTTTTGACGGTTTCTATCATTTAATGGACTTAAATGCTGACATTTCTGAGGCTAAACTTCAATATATCATCCGTGACCACGATGCTGATAAATTTGAAGCAAGAAAGAAGTTCATGGAAGAAAAAGTAGCTGAATTTAATCAAAAACATGGTGAAGGAACTGCTGAAGTAGAGATTAAAGAACAATACAGAAACATGAAGCAGCAATTTGAGGGAAAAATGCACATCATCGATCTTGCAGCAGCAGCAATGAAAGAAGCAGGAATAGAGCCTAAAATTAAAGCGATCAGAGGAGGAACAGACGGAGCTCAATTGTCTTATATGGGATTGCCTTGTCCGAATATTTTCGCAGGAGGAATCAATTTCCACGGACCTTACGAATATGTTGCTTTGGAAAGTATGCAAAAAGCAATGGAGGTTATTTTGAATATTGTGAAAGCGTAAGGTTTTCATCTGAATAAATTATAAACCAGCTCAGTTTTGAGCTGGTTTTCTATTTTGATCATTTATTTCTCAAAAGTATTATAATACCAAAGTCTTAGGTCTCCTTCAAGAGATTCTGGTTTTTTAGTAGGATCAAAAGGCTCGACTCCTCCATTGTCAATTACTTCCTGCGAATATCCTCTTTCCTTAAAAATTTTTTCTCGATTCTTATTTGCCACAGATATAAAAACACTCCCCAAACCAAAAATTACTAATAAAAAAGAAAGTACATTTTTGTAACTAAACAAAAAATCACTGTTTAAAAATTTTTCTTTCTTCAGATAGAAATAATTTGGTAGCCAGATTATTAACATCATAAGAAACAAATACAGTTTAGGTATTAAATTATGATGATATCCTTTTAAATCTAAATAAAATAGGATAGAATAAAATATTAGCAATATCATTAAAGTTAAAACAAATGACGTTTTAATAATTAATGTAAAATGATCTTCCCTTTTTATCGTTTTATGAAAAATTTGATAGATCGAAAACGCCAAATAGTTATATAATTTCATACAAATTTTTATTTTTAAACAAAAACCACTACAAAAAGCAGTGGTCTCACAATATTTAAAATTAAATAAAATTTAATCGTTTTGTTGATTTCCTAGAAAAGCATCCCAACCTTGTGCCGTTAAAGCAACCAATTGATTGGAACCTCTTGCTACCATAAAATTACCTTCTTCTTTCTCTACAGCATGGCCAATAATGGTAAAATCAGGATGATTTTTAATCTTATCAAAATCATTCGGAGAAATCGTAAACAACAATTCATAATCTTCACCTCCGCTCAATGCAGTCATGACTGGATTTAAATTAAAATCATCCGCAGTTGCAATTGTCAAATTATCCATCGGAACTTTCTCTTCATACAATCTAAAACCTACTTTCGATTGGTCTGAAAGATGCAGGATTTCTGAAGCCAAACCATCTGAAATATCAATCATAGAAGTTGGTTTAATATCCAGTTCTTCTAAAATCCCTTTTACATCTGTTCTTGCTTCCGGCTTTAATTGTCTTTCCAGAATATAATCATAACCCTCCATTTCAGGTTGCATATTTGGATCTGCTAAGAAAACCGCGTGTTCTCTTTCTAAAATCTGAAGTCCCATATAAGCACCTCCTAAATCTCCCGTTACCACAAGCAAATCATTAGGTTGCGCACCGCTTCTTTTTACAATATTTTCTTCATTTTCCAATCCAATTGCTGTGATGCTCATCACAAGACCAGCATTAGAACTTGTGGTATCACCTCCTATCAAATCCACTTTATATCGACTGCAAGCCGCCTGAATTCCGGAATACAATTCTTCTAACGCTTCTACCGGGAAACGATTGGAAACAGCCAATGAAACTAAGATTTGAGTTGGTGTTGCATTCATTGCTGCAATATCACTCAAATTCACAACAACCGCTTTATACCCCAAATGCTTCAATGGAACATAACCTAAATTGAAGTGTACTCCTTCTGCCAAAACATCTGTTGTAAGAACAACTTTTTTATTTTCAGGATTAATAACTGCCGCATCATCTCCCACTCCAAGCTCCGAAGATTCGTTGGATAAAGGAAAATGCTCTGTCAGGTGTTTTATTAACCCAAATTCTCCTAATTTGGAAATCGGTGTTAGTTCCTGTGATTTATCTTCAAACATATTTTTAATTATAAATAATGAGTAATTGGTAATGAATAATGTCTGAACTCTAAACTCAAAACATTAAACTAAAAACCATTTTAGTTGAAAGCCGACGGATCAATATTTTCTGGACGGAAAGGTAATTTTTTAAAATCTTCTCTCGTCAAAACTATTGTATTCGGGCTTTTATATTTATTGATCGCTTCCACTACATCATCCGGAGGAGTTGTCATTTTTCTCAACATCGTATCGATCCAAACACCAGTTGCTTCAGAAGTTGCACAGTGCTCTCCTTCTGGAGTATAAAATTTATGTACAAAACGGTAAATAGAACAATCTTCTGCACAAGCATCAACTTCCAGGCTGACAATAACAGTCTGATCAGCAAATATTTCCTTAAAAAAAGAAAATCTTTCATGCATGATAACCGGACCTATTCCCCAACGGCTCATTTGTGTAACTCCCATCTTTTCAAGCTTCATAAAAGCCATTCTGGTTTGAGCACAATATTGAACGTAAGATGAATTTGCTAAATGTTTGTTGGCATCAAGATCGCTCCAACGCACTTCGAATTTATGGTAAAAAATCATTTAAAAATCAGTTTTAAAATAATTAAATTATATTCTTCAAAATTACTCAAATAAGATGGTTTATAAAAATTGTAGTTTTGTAAAAATAATCTTGAGCATAAGATTAATAAAACTATGAAACGAATTATCATTATCGGAGGCGGTGCAGCAGGATTTTTCTGTGCAGCAAATCTTGACGAAACACAATATAAAATTACCATTCTCGAACAAAATTCAGATGTCCTTCAGAAAGTTAAAGTTTCAGGAGGAGGACGTTGCAATGTTACCCATGCTTGTTTTGATCCAAGAGAACTGGTTCAGTTTTATCCTCGAGGAAACAAGGAACTCTTAAGTGTTTTCACAAAGTTTCAACCGGGCGACACCATGGAATGGTTTGAGAACCGAAACATTTCGTTGAAAATAGAAAATGACAATAGAATTTTCCCGGAAAGTAATTCTTCACAAACGATTATCAATACTTTTTTGAATGAAATTCAGAAGAAAAATGTTGAAGTAAAGACAAAATGTTCCGTCAAAGAAATTGAAAAGCAGGACGAAAAATATATCGTTAAAACCAGTTTAGGTGACTTTGAAGCTGATTTTATCATCTACACTACAGGAAGCTCACCAAAATCGTTGAAAATGATTGAAAATTTAGGTCATAAGATCATTGACCTTGTTCCGTCGCTTTTTACTTTTAATATTAAGGATCCTTTATTGAAAGATTTGGCCGGAACAAGTTTTGAAATGGCAGAAACATCCATTCCTAAATTAAAAACCGAGGAAAGCGGACCGTTGCTGATTACGCATTGGGGACTTTCAGGACCTGCAATTTTGAAAATATCGGCTTGGGAAGCGATTAATTTAGCCAAAGTGAAATATAATTTTGAGATTGAAGTCAATTTTATTTCTAAAGATATTGAGGATGCTGAAGAATTGTTTCAGAATTTCAGACAATCGAATCCGAAGAAAACGATTGGACAGTCTAAGATTTTTGAAGTCACAAACAGATTTTGGCAGAGAATTCTTGAGGTTTCAAATGTTGATCTGAACAAACAAGTTGCCAATATTTCAGGAAAAGAAATGCAGAAAATCATTGAAAATTTATGCGAAAAGAAATTCAATGTGACCGGAAAATCAACCTTTAAAGATGAATTTGTAACGGCAGGAGGAGTTGATTTGAAAGAAATCAATTTTAAAAATATGTCTTCGAAAATTTTGCCTAATTTTTATGTTGCCGGAGAGGTTTTAAATATTGATGCGGTGACAGGAGGATTTAATTTTCAGGCGTGTTGGAGCGAATCGTGGCTGATTGCTCAGGATTTGAATAATAGAAATTAATAAACAATGAATAAGACTCTAATTTTCATTTTAATATTGGGATATCATTTAGCTCTCTCACAAGAACAAAATGCATCATCTAACGAAATATTTGAAACTGAACAATTTGGCAATGTAGAAAAATCCAAAGAGTTTCCAATATATCCAGGAGGGATTAATGTTTTCAAAACAAATTTTGCTAAATTGATTGATTGGGATAAGGTAAATGCTAAAGGTAGGGTTAAATCCGAAGCTCAATTAATAATTTCCGAAGATGGTAGTGTTACAGATATAAATATCGTAGGAGATAATAAGTCTTTGAATAAAGAAATGGAGCGTGTAGCTAAGCTTATGTCAAAAACAAAATGGATTCCTGCTAAAATTGATGGGAAACCAGTAAAATTTAGATTTAAACTACCCATTACAATGAATTTCGATGAATAGAAATAAATTTTAAAATGCTTTCTCTCAAAAGAAATATCCTAATTTTAGTAAAAATCCTTTTAATCATAGGGTTCGGGTATTTCTTTTGGCTGATGCTGAAAATAACATTAGAATATATTCCACTAAAAACTGATGTGAGCTTTTTAATGATTAAGCAAACAGAAGTTGGGGAAAGGCAAGAATATCTTTACTTTTTCTACACGCATGTGTACACAAGTATTTTTGTATTACTGAGTGGTTTCTTAGCGATTATAAGAAAAGATTTTGGTGTCAAAAATTTTCATAAAAACGCAGGAAAGATCTATATTTTCCTGATTTTATTCCTCGCTGCTCCGTCAGGAATTTATATGGGAGTTTTCGCAAATGGCGGAATTTATTCTAAAATTTCATTTGTCATCTTAGGCTGCCTATGGTGGTTTTTCACTTTTAAAGCCTTTCAGTTAGCCAAACAAAAAAAATTCAAAGAGCATAAGCAATGGATGTGGCGTAGTTTTGCATTGACAATTTCTGCGATCACCCTAAGAATGTGGAAAGTAATTATTGTATATTTATTTCACCCAAATCCGATGGATGTTTACCAAATCATCGCTTGGATGGGATGGATTCCTAACATGATTTTAATTGAATATTTAATCACAAAAAAACACTTATGAAATCGCTTTATCTTTTGTCGTAAAGGCAATATTCTATTCTGCGACTGCATATCCCCCCCTTTAAAAAACCATTAAAAAATCACATATGAAAATTTTAAAATTAACTTTTATTTCCTTGTTTGCGATAAGCCTAGTAAGCTGTAAAAAAGAGGCAAAAGCAACAGATTCTTCAAAAGACAGTCTTACTGCCAAGAAAGATTCTATAGTTGTTCCTGAAGTCCACAAAGAATATTATGGAATTTATATGGGCGATTTTGCAGGAAAAGGAACACTAGTTTCTGAGGATGGCGAAGAATATGAAGGTACCGATTATAAAAAAATATCCCTGAAAATTAACAGAATTACGAAGGACAGTGTATACGGACAAAGTATTGTCAATGGAAATCAGCGTCCTTTCCGGGGTGTTTTTAACGACGAAACGAAATCTTTTGTCCTGGATGAACCGGGAAATGATAAAACTGACGGAAGGTTTGAGGTGAAATTAAACAATGACAGTCTTACCGGAAACTGGAGTGCTTTCAACAAAGCTGCAGTGAAAGCACCTTCAAAAACGTTGAAACTGATCAAAAAAGAATTTGTTTATAATCCCAACTTTATGCTGGATGAAAACTCGGAGCTAATCGACTGGGAAAATCCGAAAGATTTTATTGAAAAATATACTGACGAAGAAACAGGAAAGACAGAAACGTATACCTCTTCAAAAAACAGATTTGCTTCTGATGCTGTTTTCAAAATCAATGCATCTAAACAGAAACTAACCGAAAAAGACCTTAAAAATCTTAGAAAACTGGATATGGAAATCATAAAAAATTCGGTTTTCGCAAGACACGGATATGCGTTTAAAAAACAAACATACAGAAACTTTTTTGAGCAGACAGATTGGTATATTCCTGTTTCAAATAATGTAGATGATCAGCTTTCAAAAATGGAAAAAGATAATGTGGCTTTACTCAACCGTTTCATAAAATATGCAGAAGATAAATATGATCAGTTTGGAAGATAAGCCTATGAAAACAATCCTAGCCTTGAGTCTTTAATTTTTATTACAAAGAACATCACCATACAACCTGCTGCATAACACAGAATATCAATCCAAGAGAATGAATTTCCGACAATGATATACATTAGGCTTCCTTCCCGGAAGCCTAGTTTTTCTGCAATAGTAAAGTATTGCGCAAACTCCACTAAAAAAGAAAAAGCCAGGATTCCCCAAATCAGTTTTTCATTATTCTCAATTTTGAAAAAACTTTTGATCAATGTATAGATCAGCATCACAACAATAACGTCTCCGAGATAGGCTCTCACAAAAAAGATATCTTTTAATCGGGTCGCGATGAGTACCTCAACTAGGAAAATCGCAATTGAAAGTAATAAAAATTTTAGGTTGAATTCTAATTTCATCATTTTATATTTTGAGCATAAAAAATCGGCATCCCAATGAACACCGATCAAGCATTTTTTTACAAATATATTACTTCTTCACTTTCACTGTACATCCGATAGCAACAGTTTTTGTCATTTTTATCGGCTCATTTTTAATTAAAGCATTTACTGCATCCTGCACATAATATTCTGAAACATCATTCGGATTTTCATAATTGTTATCAATGGCACCAATATATTTTACGATATTTTTACCGCCTTCTTTCTGCAAAAGAAAAACATGTGGTGTTTTTGTAGCTCCATATTGAGGAAAGATCTTTTGTCCTTCATCCACTAAATACGGAAAAGTGAATCCTTTCTGCTTGGCTCTTTCAACCATTTGTGCATATCCATCTTCAGGCTGAACGGATGGATCGTTCGGATTAATCGCGATGACAGGATACCCTTGAGATTTGTATTTTTTATCTAGTGCAATAATTCTGTCTTCATATTTTTTCGCATAAGGACAATGATTACAGGTAAAAACAACGATGAAACCTTTCGCTGTTTTAAAATCTGCCAAGGAAACCATTTTACCGTCAGTATTTTTCAGTTTAAAATCTGTGGCTTCATCTCCTACTTCGTACCCTTTTACCAAAGATTTGTTTTCTTTTTTCGGGTCATTTTTATCATGATTCGTTGTGGTAAAGCTCAGAAGTCCCAATCCAACAACAAAAGCGATTATTAAGATTTTTAAATTTTTCATATTACTTTGTTTAGTTTAAATATTTCGTAATTGTATTTTCCAGCTCTTCTTTGCTCATTTCTCCATCATTAAAATCAACTTTTTCACCATTTTTATAAAAGATCGTTACAGGTATATTTCCGTCCCAGTCTTTTTCAAAACGAGGAATCCAGGTATTCATTCTTTTAATATCATCTAATAAAATAACTTCTGCCGTAAGGTTTTTGTTTTTTATAAATTTTAAAACCCTTCCTTTATCTACGCCTCTGTCTAAGGAGACCAAGATCATTTTAAATTTCGGATTATTTTTGTGTTTATTATTCACTTCCATAAAGTAAGGCAATTCCTTCACACAGGGTGCACAAGTCGTTGACCAGAAGTTGACCACTAATAATTTGTCTCCTTCCGACTGAATTTTCTTTTCCAGTTCCTCATACTTTACCAAATTCACATCAGCTTGATTTTGTGCATAATAACAACCAATCCCCAATAGAAAAATAATAATACCTATAATCTTATTCATACTCAAAATTAAGAAAATCAAGCGATTACTTTACGGAGAGATCTTGTTAAATTTTGTTAAGAATCTTTATCCTATTTTAATTTCTTTTAAAAATAATCCCTATATCGGGAAGGATATTTATTTTTGTGGAAAATTATATTATGAAAAAAAGGGTATTGCTGATGACGACTTTGTTTATGGTTTCTTTTGCTTTTGCACAGGAAACTCCTGAAACAAAAACAACTCCGGCTCCTGCTCCGGCAGCCATTATTAATGTTGAATCACTTCCTCATTATGGAGAACTGAAAAAGAGAATCAATCTTACAGGAGTAGTAATGACCGCAGATAAAGAACCTGAATTTCCCGGCGGAATGGCCCTTTTCCGTAGAAAATTTGCTGAAAATATGGAGGTAATTTATGCAAAAGGCAAAAAAATTGATACAAAAATTTACTTTATTGTTGAGAAAAACGGCTATATCAACAATATCGCAGCAATAAGCAATAATAAAGATCATGCAAAAGCAGCAGAAATGGCCATAAAGAAAATGCTTGTTCGTTGGAAACCAGCTCTAGTAGCTGATAAACCGGTTCGTTATCTTTACAGTTTCCCGCTTTCTTTGCAAAAGTATTAAGTTAATCAGAATATTTATAAAAATGATTGGAGAATTAACCTCCAATCATTTTTTTTATCGAATTCAGCTTCATTAAAGCTTCTATTGGCGTCAGTGTATTGATATCAATTTTCGTAAGTTCTTCCCGGATATTCTCCAACACAGGATCATCCAGCTGGAAGAAAGAAAGCTGCATATTTTCTTCAGTTACTCTTTTAATGCTTTCAGAAGAATTTCCCTGAGTTCGGCTTGCTTCCAGTGTTTTCAGGATTTCATTGGCTCTGTTCACTACTTTTGCAGGCATTCCCGCCAATTTCGCTACGTGAATACCGAAACTGTGCTCACTTCCGCCCGGAATTAACTTTCTTAAGAAAATAATATTTCCTTTATTCTCCTGAATCGAAACGTGGAAGTTTTTCACACGCTCGAAATTCACTGTCATTTCATTTAATTCATGGTAATGCGTTGCAAACAATGTCTTTGCCTGAGTCGGATGCTGATGAAGGTATTCTGCAATGGCCCAAGCAATGGAAACCCCGTCATAAGTGGAAGTTCCACGTCCGATTTCGTCTAATAGGATTAAACTTCTTTCGGAAATATTATTCAGGATATTTGCCGCTTCATTCATTTCAACCATGAACGTCGATTCTCCGGCAGAAATATTATCCATTGCTCCTACTCTGGTGAAAATCTTGTCTAAAACACCTATTTCAGCATGTTTTGCAGGAACAAAACTTCCAATCTGAGCCAACAGACAAACAATTGCAGTCTGACGAAGAATTGCCGATTTACCTGCCATATTCGGTCCGGTAACCATGATAATCTGCTGAGAATCTTTATCCAAGAAAATATCATTCGGGATATATTTTTCACCTAATGGCAGTGCGTTTTCAATAATCGGGTGTCTCGCTTCTTTTAGATCAATCGCAAAAGTTTCCGTTAAAACAGGTTTTGTATAGCTCTCCGAAACCGCCAATTCAGACAATCCAGCCGCAACATCCAGTTGGGCGATAATATTTGAATTCTCCTGAATCTGATCGATATAGATCATGGTTTCAGCACAAACATTTCTGTACAGTTCGTTTTCTAAAACTCCGATCTTTTCTTCCGCTCCAAGAATCTGATTTTCATATTCTTTTAATTCCTCAGTGATATAACGTTCGGCATTCACCAACGTTTGTTTCCTCAACCAGTCACCAGGAACTTTATCTTTATGGGTATTTCGGACTTCAATATAATATCCGAAAACGTTATTAAAATCAATTTTAAGGCTTGTAATTCCTGTTCTTTCGATTTCTCTCTGACACATTTCATCCAGGAAACCTCGACCTTTAGATTGAAGTCCTCTTAATCGGTCTAATTCTTCTGAAATCCCTTCTTTAATCACATTTCCTTTTGCCAAATTAACAGGAAGCTCCTCATTCAAATGATTCTGAAGACATTTTATCAATTCATCCTGATCGTATAAAGGTTCTAACCAAGCCAAAATATCAGCATGGGGATGAAGCAATTCTTTAATTTTATGAATATTAATTAGGCTCTGACGAAGATATCCCAATTCTTTCGGTGAAATTTTTTCTGCCGCCAGTTTTCCCATCAATCGGTCTAAATCGGAAATCGATTTTAAGAGTTGGGAAATTTCATATTTAAGCTGATCATTTTCATTTAGAAAATCAATTAAAGAAAGTCTTCTGTTGATTTCACTGACTGATTTTAGCGGTAAAATAATTCTTCGTCTCAGCAATCTTCCTCCCATCGGAGTAGATGTTTTATCGATAATATCCAACAAAGATTTTCCCTGCGCATTGCTTGGATATACAATTTCGAGGTTTCTCAACGTAAAATTATCCATCATCAGAAAATCTTCCTGAGGAATTACTTGAATTTTGGTAATGTGAGCCAATAAGTTGTGATGGGTATCTTCAACTAAATAAGCAAAAATTGCCCCTGCTGCCGTAATTGCTAACGGCTGATTCTCAACACCAAAACCTTTTAATGAATTGGTTTTAAATTGACTGGTCAGTTTTTCGTAAGCGAAATTATATTGATAAGCCCAATCTTCAAGCTTGAAAGCATTTTTATTTTTAATCTGCTCCGGAATCTGAACACTTCTCTGATAAATAATTTCACTCGGATCAAAGGTATTGACGATATGAAGCAACTTTTCCAGGTTTCCTTCACTCACCAAAAACTCTCCTGTAGAAATATCTACCAACGCAATCCCGAATCTCTCCTTTTCCTTGTGAAGAGATAGTAAGAAGTTGTTCTTTTTTGAATTTAAAACCTGATCATTGAAAGTAACTCCGGGTGTGACCAATTCGGTTACTCCTCTTTTTACAATTCCTTTGACCATTTTCGGATCTTCCAACTGGTCGCAGATCGCGACTCTCATCCCGGCTCTTACCAATTTTGGCAAGTAAGAATCTACTGAATGATGCGGAAATCCAGCCAATTCGATGTGCCCTTCTCCGTTTGCTCTTTTCGTTAAAACGATTCCTAAAATCTGAGACGTTCTCACCGCATCCTGTCCGAAGGTTTCGTAAAAATCTCCCACTCTGAATAGTAAAAGCGCATCAGGATATTTCGCCTTGATGGTGTTGTACTGCGTCATTAACGGGGTTTCTTTCTTCGCTGCCTTTGCCATTAAAATCGTTCTTAAAAAATTAGGATGGTAAAAGTAAGAAATAAAAAAGTAGAAGGAAAGTTTTTGAAAAACTAGATGTGAGTTTTATAATTTTAATTTAAACGCAAAGATTTATTGTTGACAAATCTTAATGCAAGAAGGCAATTTGTTTCGCGAAGCTCATGCTTAAGCTTCATTAAAATCAACTTTGTTGATTCCCTCTTTGCTCACTTAAAAAGTAAAGCGATTTAAATAAATCTTTGCGTTAAAAATTTCATCAATTTTGAGTTTTCGCTAAGGCTTTCGAGCTTTTCTTATACGCCCACTTTTGTTTGTAATTTACCCACTTCGCTTTAAAAAGTTTTCGCATTAATTTATCTGTGTATCGCATGATAAATACATGATACAGCATACTAGCAAAAACATTTGGCTTATTCGGAAGCGCACGAAGCGACATTGAAAATCCGGGTTCCAGGTATCTGTTGAAATGCCAAAATGCTCCCGGAATGAAAAGTGCATCGCCATGTTCCATAAATATTTCAAAACCTTTCGCATGCTTCAAAGCAGGAAATTTTTCATAATCAGGATTTTCGTAATCTACATCATAGATTGTGTGAACCGACAACGGAACTTTATAAAGAAACGCAGATTGCTTTTGATCAAATAGTAAAATTCTTTTTTTGCCTTCAAAATGAATATGAAGAAAGTCTCCCAAATCCACATCATAATGCATCAAAACATGCGCCTCACTTCCTCCAAAAAACAAAGTCGGAAGTCTTTTAAAAAACTTCATCCCTAAATCAGGATAGGTGAAGTTTTTCAATAACTCAGGAAGACGATCTGTAATGATGTAAAAGAAAATTCTGAGATCTGAAGGCTTACTTTTTATGGTATCAATATAATCCTTCATTTTCATGTGGGTTACAGGAGCATCCGAACTTTTGGCAGCATCTGCAGGCTTATTATCATACAAAGGAACTTCTTGTTCACCTGCTTTCTCTCGGATAAAATCAAAATTCCATTTATCGAAAGCATCCCATCGACTTGCAAAATTTTTAATCAAAAGAGGCTTATGCTTTTTGAAATATTTTTTTTGAAAATCTTCTTTACTAATATCGGTTACAACATCTACACTTTCGAGAATCATTTGGTGTGGTATTTTTTAATGCGAAATAAAAATAGTCTTTTTTTGAAATCCAGAAAAATTTTAATGTTACTATTAGTTATCATTTTATATGAATTGATTGATTTTTAAATTTTAAGTAAGGAATTATAAAAACGAAAAATTTTATCTTTGTAAGACCAACGAAGTGTATGAAAGCTTATAATACTAAACATTTTCTAAAAATCCTTTTCAGTCTGCATAAAAGCGATACTTTGAAAATTCTTTTTCCGAGTATGATTATTGTTGGGCTCTATTCTTGGGGAATTGAATATTTAGAAGTTGAATATCTTCATCTTACTTCAAAATCCGGAATCAGTAATGTGGGGATGATTCATTCTTTACTCGGTTTTGTTCTTTCTTTGTTATTGGTATTCAGAACCAATACGGCTTACGACCGATGGTGGGAAGGAAGAAAACTCTGGGGAAAACTAGTAAATGACTCCCGGAATTTTGCCATAAAAATCAATTCTATTCTCGAAAACGACAGAAAGGATGCCGAACAAATTGCAAGATATCTTAAGTTTTTTCCTCACTTTTTAGCAAAACACCTTTCTAAAGATTCTACACGATTGGCATTAGACGAAGACTATTCGGAAATTGAACAATCCATAAAAAACCATGGCCCGAATGAAATTATCCTCCTTTTAACTCACAAACTGAATCAGTTAAAAAAAGAAGGTAAAATATCTGATGTAGAAATGTTGTATCTGGATACACAGCTTAGCGGTTTTTTAGAAGTTTGCGGCGGATGTGAGAGGATTAAAAACACTCCGATTCCCTATTCCTATTCTTCTTTTGTGAAAAAGTTTATCATTCTTTATGTATTGGCATTGCCAGTTGCATATGTCATCAGCATTGGTCTTTTTATGATTCCTCTTACTGTTTTTGTATATTATGTGTTGATGAGTTTAGAAATCATTGCTGAGGAAATTGAAGACCCTTTCAACAATGATGAGAATGATATTCCGATGGAGGCACTAGCACAAAACATAGAAAAAAACGTCCATCAGATTATGGGACTGAAAAAACTTCCATAGTTTTCAAAATCGGGTTTGCTAAAAAACTATTAATTTTGACTTTTTAATCTCTTTAAAATAAAACATTGGTACACAAATTAAAACTGGAAGAACTCAACAGAATAGATGTAGAAACATTTAAAACGATTGAAAAAATTCCTTTGGTAGTTGTTTTGGACAACATCAGAAGCATGCACAATGTAGGTGCTACGTTCAGAACAGCAGACGCTTTTTTAATTCAAAAGATTGTTCTTTGCGGAATCACTCCGCAACCTCCTCATCGTGAAATTCATAAAGCGGCATTAGGTGCTACGGAAAGTGTGGACTGGCTCCACGAAAGTGACATCAATACGGCTATTAATGATTTAAAATCTCAGGGTTTTGAAGTTATAGGTATTGAGCAAACAACAAACAGCAAGATGATCACCGATTTCACCATTGACCCCTCAAAGAAATATGCTGTTATTTTAGGAAATGAAGTGGAAGGAATCAGCGATGAAGCTCTTCCCAACATCGATACTTTCTTAGAAATTCCACAATTGGGAACAAAGCATTCTTTAAATGTAAGTGTATGCGGAGGAATTGTAATGTGGGAGTTTGCAAAGGCCCTAAAATAAAAAAACTGCATGTGTCTAAAAGACAGTGCAGTTTGAAATAAATCTAATAAAAAGTAAAAATGAAAGGCGACAAAGATACTTCTTTTTCTTTCACAAACAAATTTTAACATCAATTTTCAAAAAAAATCATTAAAAAAAACCGGGTCACAGAAAAAATTTAGTTTAATTTTTTATAAATTAGCACCATGTTTATCAAGGACTATATCTCAAAAGACTTTCCGTGCTTTAGCCTGACTGATTCGATAGAAGCAGCAAGGGAGTTATTAGAAGCTTTTGGATATTCGCATATTTTCATCAAAAAATCCCATCATTTTTACGGAGCTATCGCCATCGACTTTCTTTATGAAGAGGAAGGAATACTAAAAGACCTGGAACACCAGATAGAGCGTTTCGCTATATTGGAAGACAACAATATCCTGGACAGTATTCGGTTATTCCACACTTTTAATACGAACGTAATTCCTGTTATCAATAAAAATGAAAAATATTTAGGATATATTATCTGTGATGATATTTTTCAGGATTTATCAAAATATCCGCTGTTTTCTGAAACCGGGGCTATTCTTACGATAGAAACTCCTGCAAGAAAATACTCTATGACAGAAATTGCCAATATTGTAGAGAGTAATAATTCTAAATTTTATGGAGGATTTATTAGCTTCATGTCTGATGAAGTCATTCATGTTACCATAAAAATAAGCAATGAAAATCTTACCTCGATAGATGCCACATTCGACCGATATGATTACAGAATCGTGGAGAAATATTATTCCGACGAAAAATCAGACTTGTATAAAGACCGATTCGGATTTTTCCAAAAATTCATAGAAATCTAAGCATGAAAGCAGCCATATATTCTCAGAAAAAAGATCTTGACACCTTTTTATATCTCAGTAAATTTATTTCAGAGCTCGAAAGCAGAGGCGTAACATCTGTTCTTTATGATGAAATGGCGGAAGCTCTTCAGTTTTCAAAAATTTTCGAAACCTTTAATTGTAAGCAGGATCTTCTTGAAAAAGAAGTAGATCTTTTTTTTACTTTCGGAGGCGACGGAACGATTGTAAACTCTTTAACCTTTATTGAAGATCTTGAAATCCCAGTAGTAGGGGTAAATACAGGAAGATTGGGTTTCCTGGCAAGCTTTACGAAAGAAGAAGCTTTCAGAGAATTAGATGCCATCCTAAAAGGCGATATCAAAACAAGCCGAAGATCAGTCATTGAAGTGGTTTCTCCTGGCTTAGAAGAAGGTTTTTTCCCTTATGCTTTAAATGATGTTACCGTTTCAAGAAAAGAAACAACATCAATGATTACGGTAGATTCATATATTAATGATGAATTTCTGAATGTATTTTGGGGAGACGGAGTCATTGTTTCCACGCCTACCGGCTCTACCGCCTATTCATTAAGTTGCGGCGGACCTATCATCTCACCCAATAACGAAAATTTCGTCATTACTCCTATCGCTCCTCACAATCTTAATGTAAGGCCTTTGGTAGTGAATGACAGGGTAGAAATTAAATTTAAAGTGGAAAGCAGGGTTCCTCAGTATTCCCTTTCTTTAGACTCGAGATTGATTCATATAGAAACCGATAAAGAAATCATTATAAAAAAGGCTTCTTTTCAGCTCCTTTTGGTACAGCCTAATAATTTAAGTTTCTATGAAACCATCCGTCAAAAGCTACTTTGGGGCCGAGACAAAAGAAATTAGTTATTGAGCAAAAATGATTACCTTTACAGGAATTTTAAAAAGATCCTAATAATTTATATAAAAAGTAAAACATGAGCAGAATTTTTCCGGCAGGAGTTGCCACAGGTCAATTAGTTACCGACATTTTTCAATATGCTAAAGAAAATAAATTTGCATTACCGGCAGTAAACGTAATTGGTTCTAGCAACGTAAATGCAGTTATGGAAACTGCAGCGAAATTAAACTCTCCTGTTATTATTCAGTTTTCAAATGGTGGAGCTGCTTACAACGCAGGAAAAGGATTAAACAACGATGGTCAGAAGGCTGCTATTTTAGGAGCTATTGCCGGAGCAAAACATATCCACACGCTAGCAGAAGCTTACGGAGCCACTGTAATTCTTCACACAGATCATGCTGCAAAGAAATTATTGCCTTGGATTGACGGGTTAATGGATGCTAACGAAGAATTCTTCAAGCAAACAGGAAAATCTCTTTACTCTTCCCACATGCTAGACCTTTCTGAAGAATCTTTAGAAGAAAACTTAGAGATCTCTGCTAAATATTTCGAAAGAATGGCTAAAATCCAAATGACTCTTGAAGTAGAAATCGGAGTTACAGGAGGTGAAGAAGATGGTGTTGACAACTCAGACGTTGATAACTCAAAACTATATACACAACCGGAAGATATCGCTTATACATACGAAAAACTAAAAGCGATCTCTGACAACTTTACTATTGCAGCAGCATTTGGTAACGTACACGGAGTTTACAAGCCGGGTAACGTAGTTCTTACTCCGAAAATTCTTGACAATTCTCAGAAATTCGTTCAGGAGAAATTCGGAACTGCAGCAAAACCAATCAACTTTGTATTCCACGGAGGTTCTGGTTCGACTTTGGAAGAAATCAGAGAAGCAATTGACTACGGTGTAATCAAGATGAATATTGATACTGACCTTCAGTTTGCTTATACAGAAGGAGCAAGAGATTATATGATTAACAATATCGAGTATTTAAAAACTCAAATCGGTAACCCTGAAGGAGAAGAAAAACCAAACAAAAAGTACTATGACCCAAGAGTTTGGATGAGAAAAAGTGAAGAAACTTTCTCTACAAGATTAGTTCAGGCATTTGAAGATTTAAATAACGTAAATACTTTAAAATAAAAATTTGTAAGAAGTAAAATGTGTAAGGAGTAAGGTTCAATACTTTCTTTTTTATACATTTTACTTTTTACATTGTACATTAATACATTACAAAATGGCAGCATTCGACTGGTTTAAAAGAAAAGCAAAAAACATTACGACTTCTACTGATGAGAAAAAAGATGTTCCAAAAGGTCTTTGGCATCAAACTCCTTCAGGAAAAGTAGTTGAGCATGAGGAATTAAGAAGAAACAACTATGTTTCTCCTGAAGACGGATTTCATGTAAGAATTGGAAGTGCAGAATTTTTTGAGATCCTTTTTGATGAAGGTAAATTCACTGAGTTAGATGCTAACGTTGAAAGTATAGATATCCTTAACTTTAAAGATACAAAACCTTACGCAGACCGTCTAAAAGAAGTAAAAGCTAAAACAAAACTTACAGACTCTATCAGAAATGCAGTAGGAACTGTAAAAGGAACTGAAATGGTAGTTTCTTGTATGGACTTTGCTTTTATTGGAGGATCTTTGGGTTCTGTAATGGGAGAAAAAATCAGAAGAGCAATAGATTATTGTATCAAGCATAAACTTCCTTATATGATCATCTGTCAGTCCGGAGGAGCAAGAATGCAGGAAGCAACTTACTCTTTGATGCAATTGGCAAAAGTACAGGCGAAACTGGCTCAGCTTTCTGAAGCAGGACTTTTATACATCGCTTACCTTTGTGATCCTACTTTTGGAGGTATTACAGCTTCTTTTGCAATGACCGCAGATATTATCATGGCAGAACCGGGAGCATTAATCGGTTTCGCAGGACCAAGAGTTATTCGTGAAACAATCGGTAGAGATCTTCCGGAAGGTTTCCAGACTTCTGAATTCTTGCAGGAAAAAGGATTTGTGGATTTCATCGTGAAAAGAACTGAAATTCAGGATACAGTAGCAAAAACAGTAAATTTATTAGCAGTACGTGCTTAAAATTTGTAACAAAAATACAATCATCTCTCTCTAATTAGGGAGAGATTTTTATTTATGAGAACTTTCAAAATATTCTTTGATACGATTCGGAGTATGAGCTTTAAAAAGATCATGCGCCTTTTGTCGCTCGTTCTGCCCCATCCTCTTTTTTCTTTATTAAGTTTTCATGCCACGGTAAAAGCATTCACCATTGCTCAGAAAAAATTTCCGAAAACGGCTTCTAATAATGGTATCGGAAATGCTTTCAGACATGCATTATGGTCGTGTTTTATTATGATGTATTGCTGTAAGGTTTCTTCCCCTCAAAAAGCATTGGATTTTTGTAAAAGAATGACCGATATGCACGAAGAATTATTCCCCAATCAGCCTTTGGAAACAAAAATGGATCTTCATAACAACAAAATCGGGATGGATTATTTTATGGAATTGCTTCCAGGAATCCATCGTCAGTTCTTTGAAAAAAGCTTTTTTGTTGACGGGCTGGAAAAGAAAATGAAGGACGCGAAAGTTCTAAAAAATCTGGATGACGATTTTGATGGATTTTTGGTTTATCTTTCTGATGCTAATTCGTAAAGATGTTAAATTCTTAAGATGTAAATCTGTACATTTGTTTTTTATAGAACGAAATAAACGACTTCACGAATTAACAACTTAACAAAAAATAAAGATGGTTCTCAGCAGAATTTGGTCGGCATTTATCATTGTAGCCATTGCCATTGCAAGTATAAAATACATCTCCTCAAGCCACTACACAACCATTTTTAATGATATGGTTGTGGGTAAAGGCGGTGATACGGTACAGATTGCAACCCAGAAAATGAATACGCTTTCTCCGATTGTCCGAGACAGTTTGATGAAAAAGCCAGATTTTGCAGACAGCAGAATTCATTATAAAACCGATTCGCTGAAACAGGATGTAAAGGTATATCGTATTCAGGAAGCAGATGGTGTCATCGGAACTTCTGAAACGGCAGTGAAAATCTGTTTAGGTTTAATCGGAATCATGACTTTATTTATGGGATTCATGGGTATTGCGGAAAAAGCAGGCGGAATCAACCTGCTGAGCCGATTAATACAACCTTTTTTCTCAAAATTGTTTCCTGAAATCCCTAAAAACCATCCCGCTTTCGGACATATGCTGATGAATTTCAGTGCCAATCTTTTAGGTTTGGATAATGCTGCAACTCCTTTTGGTTTGAAAGCCATGGAAAGCCTGCAGACTTTAAACCCGAACAAAGACACGGCAAGTAATTCTCAAATTATGTTTCTTTGCCTTCACGCTGGGGGAATGACGCTGATTCCGGTTTCGATTATTGCAATCCGGGCTTCGATGGGCTCGAAAACACCGACGGATATTTTTCTTCCGTGTATGATTGCTACCTTCGCAGCAACTTTGGCGGCAATGATTATTGTTTCTTTATATCAAAAAATCAATTTATTAAGACCTATCGTTCTTGCTTATGTTGGTGGGATTTCTGCTGTAATTGCTTTGCTGGTTTTATATCTGGTTCAATTAAGTAAAGACCAATTGGATGATTTCAGTAAGGTTTTAAGCAATGGATTGATTCTCTTTATTTTCCTTGCGATCGTTCTTGGAGCGGTTTATAAAAAAATTAATGTTTTTGACGCATTTATTGAAGGCGCAAAAGAAGGTTTTACGACCTGTGTGAAGATTATTCCTTACTTAGTCGGAATGCTGATCGCTATTTCTTTGTTAAGAACTTCGGGTGTTTTTGATGTCATTATCGACGGAATGAAATGGGTAGCCAACGTTGCACATTTTGATCCTCGTTTTGTAGACGGACTTCCTACCGCTTTAATCAAACCTTTGTCCGGTTCCGGAGCAAGAGGAATGATGGTTGATACGATGACCACTTTTGGAGCAGATAGTTTCCAGGGGAAATTAGCAGCCGTTCTTCAGGGAAGCTCAGACACGACGTTTTACGTGATTGCCGTTTATTTTGGAGCAGTAGCCGTAAAGAATACTAGATACACAGTAATTGCCATGCTTTTGGCGGATTTGGTAGGTGTTATTACTTCTATTGCGCTTGCTTATCTTTTCTTTGCTTAATAATGGAAGAAAACAAACCCAATATTTTTGAAAAATCAACGGAAGTGATTGGCGGATTTCAAATCTTTCTTTCTCCTTTTTTGATTGGAATTTTGATTGCTGCTTTTGTTTATTTTCCAAATCCTAATAACTTAACATTAGCCATTGCCCTTGCAATTGTCATCTTAGGAATTTGTATTGGATTAATATTGGCTTTAAGAATTTATAAAAGTAAAGAAGGTACAATACACTTCATTTCCAGCACAAGTTCTACTCCTGAAATTGAAGAAACAACAGAAAAACAACAAAAAAAATGATTACAGATAAAGAATTCACATTAAGATTAATACGCCAGTTATCTCAAGCGTTGGAAAAACTTATTTTAGACAAACCAGAAGAAAGTTTAATGCAAAAAGAACTGGATTTCGAGACTTTGATGAGAGATATTTTCAAGTTTGATTTTACCACACTTTCATCAAAATCAAAAGAAGAAATTATTGAAATCGTAAACGAAAGACAGGAAAGAGATCATAAAGATTATTATGAAATGCTGGGGAACCTTTTCTATTTTAATGGAAAGACTACAGGAAACAAAGATTTCTTGGATAAAGCAAAAACATTTTACGAATTATATCTTCAGACCAGCGGAATTTTTGCTTTGCCCGTTATCAACAGAATTAATGAACTGAAGAATAGTTAAAAATCTAAGAGGGGGATTCTATGATCTGATCAGCCTTTGAATCTCTTTCTGATATTTTTTGTTACGGTTTTTAATCGTAAATAACCTCCACAAGAACAGTCCAAAAACAAGCAATCCTGACAGAACAACTGCTCCGATGTAATAGTTGTAGTGAGCCACGATTTCTTTGCTTTTTTTCTGGGCTTCTCCATTGTGAATATCAATCGCACGATCGACAGAGCTCAACTCACTTTGTTCTCTTTTTAAGCGGGTTTCAAAATATTTTTTGCTGTAAATCTGATATAAATTCTGATTTCCCATGGCAAGATAATTATCCGCCATTTCTTTATAAATTCCTTCATAAAGGGTAAGGTCTGCTACATCTTTGGAAAGAACTTCTGCTTTTGCCAATAAGTCTATAGCTGCCTGATTCTGATGTTTTTGTTTGTTCATTTCTGCCAAACCTTTCAACGCAAAAGCTTCTAAACTCTTCGCTTTGATTAAACTGGCCAGTTCCATAGATTTTATAAAAGCTGTTTCCGCATCTTTTAACTGATTAAGAAGAAGATAGCAATTTCCTATATTGTAATAAATGATACTTTGATTATAATACGTCTTCTCTTTTTCTTTTATTTTTTCAAAATTTTTAGCAGCAATCAAAAATTCCTGAAGTGCAATTTCAGGATTAGACTGGCTTTTGTAGATCATTCCGCGCAAAGCATAACTTCTTGCTGTTTCAAAATATTTAAATGACAGTCCTTCCGGAAGTTTTTCCAAATACTCATCTGCCTCATCCAGAGATTCAAGACTTTTGCTGATAAGTTCCATTTGTTGAAATTGGAAGGCAATAGAAATTAAGACCGTAATTTGCAGCTTCTGATCATTGGTTTTAGGAGCTAACTCCCTGGCTTTTAAAATATAACTGAGAGATTCATCAAAATTTCGTTTGGCAATTCCCGCAGTCGACATCATTAAATAAATTTTAATTGTTTTATTGATGTCTTTCTCCGTTTGAAGCAAATTCTTCCCTATACTGATGGCTTTATCAGGATTATTATACACTTCAAGGTTGGCCTGCTTCATCAGAGAATCATCAGAAATTTTCTGCCCAAAAACAGGAAACTGCCAACATAAAGCAATACACAAAATAAGATGAGCGATCTGTTTCATTCTCTTTTATTTTTTAAAATTTCCTGAATATAGGTATTGGGAGACATTCCTGTTACCGATTTAAATACATTGGTAAATGCACCATGCGAAGAAAAACCCGAATACTCAGCAAGATAGCTTACTTTGTAATTTAAATAAGCCGGATCTGTTTTTAATAAATGAGCTATATGATTAATTCTCAATTCATTAACATATCCATTAAAGTTTTTCCCTTTGGTGGTGTTAATGACCTCTGAAAGATATTTTGTGTTGATTCCGGTTTGTGCAGAAAGCATGGAAATCGACATGTTTTTATTTAAAAAGTGATCAGATTCTTCCCATTCTATTAATTTATTCAGAATTTCGTCTTCTTTTTCTTTAGAAACTTTCAGTAAATCTTTTTCGCTGGTTTTATTTTCTTTCCCTATATCATTTCTCTGCTTATTTGCCTGAGCCAACCTTAATTCTTCTCTTTCTTTTTGTTTTTCAAAGAAACCAAGCTGTTTTTTCAAATCCTTACTTCTTCCGGATTCATAGAAAGAGTAGACAATAATTCCAGCGACAAAAAACAAAACAATGATAGAAACATTTTTTAGCTGTCCAAACTTATGTTGTTTCTGATACTCAATATTTTTATTCTGATACGTCTCTACCAACTTTACAATATACTGTATTCCTTCTTTTTTATTACCATCCAGTTTCGTTTTCAGGTCTGTATAAAGATTATTGTAGTAATAATATTTTTCATCATTATGAAGTGCCAAATAATTTTTTGTAAGCAACTCATAATAAATAAGTTTCATATCATTATACGGCAGATTATCAATTTTTAAAAGACCTTTTTCTAAATAAATAATAGCTGTATTATAATCTTCTTTCAGGAAAAAATATCTTGCCATTGTTTCGTAAGCAAAAGCTGACAAAAAAACACTCCCTCCATGACGATCAATGTCTTTAATACCATCATCTAAGTGTTTTTTTGACTCTTCCAGTTTATTCAACCTCATTAAAAAAGTGGCTCGAAAAATGGCATTTTCCTGCTTTACAATCCTATTTTCTCCATTTTTTTCATCAAGATACCCATCACTTTTATCAAGGTTTTGCAAAGCACTTTCATAGCTTCTGGTAATCCCTAAATTAATGGCCTGAAGCTGGTAAATCTTACCCAATACAGCTCTTTCTTTAACATGCTTGCTTTTTAATAACTCCTGATTCGAAAGAATATCTGTAATAATTTTTCTCGACTGACTGTATAATCCTAAATTCTGATATTGGTCTGCAAGATTATAATCTCCATATAATTGAGCAAAAGAAGAACTCTTTTCATCGGTAATATCCTCATCTTTTTGATTTGAAATGTTCACAGCTTGCACATAATTTCCTTGCAGGGCATAAGCTTGAGAAATAATTTTCCTTAATATAATCTTATGCTCAATATCTTTATCGCTCATTAAAAGACTTTGGGAATAACTTATACAATCTTCAGGATTTTGATATAATTTTTGAAAAGCCTTGTCTGTTAAAATTCCAAAGTTCGGAACAGACTGGGCATTCATAAAAATTGGACATAACAGTATAAAAAATAATATTCTGATATTATTTCTCCTTATTTTTTTTGAAAATCCGGCTGTTTTTCTTCTTTTTTTTTCAGGTAATTCCATCATTCACCTTTTTCAAACCAATTTGCAATAAATTGATTTACAGGTTTTTAAATTTTAAACCCTTGCAAATTCATTGAATTATGCAAGCCCAGTCCTTTATAAAAAACAAATATAACTCTAATATTGTTCAAAGCCTAAAGAAGTTAAAAAAACAATAAACATATTGGCTTTTTCAACGAAAATAATTACAAAAAAAGAAAGCTTCTTGATTACAATTTGAGATATGAATAAATGATCATTCAGGTTTTCAAATTTTAAAAATAAGCCGGGAAATTTTCTTCGAAACAATAATTACTAACGATAAAACAAAAATATATGAGAAAACATTATCTGTTATGGATGCTTTTACTTCTTCCTTTTTTTAAGTTGAATGCACAGACTTACTGTACACCAACTGTCGGAGGAACATCTACTGCGAATTATTTGAAAAATGCTATTTTTTCAGATCAGGGTGCATTATATTATGATGCAACAAGTTATCAGGCTTATGTAGATAATTCTGCAAGCCATATGGTAACCTCTTATCCGGGAGGAACCGTGAAAGTCCATTTAGAATTTATCGGAGGAGGGACTAAATCTCTTGTCTGGGTAGACTGGAACTCGAATGGTGATTTTAACGATTTCTATGAAAATCCACTGGGAACATCTGCCTATTCAACTGTTGATGACCAATTTTTCGTTCCGCCAGCTCAAGCTCCGGGAGTTTATAGAATAAGAGTACAAACAGGAACAACTCTTAACGGTACCCCAAATCCTTGCGGACCTAATACTAACGGCAATGGTAATTTCGTAGACTTCAGTCTGAAAATTGTACCTACCCCAACTTGTTTCGTGCCTTCGGCTCTTACTTCCAGCAATATAACAACCAGTACCGCAACAATTTCTTGGACAGCTCCTGCTACAGCTCCAGGAAACGGCTATGAATATTATTACACTTCTTCTTCTACCGTTCCGGACGCTTCTACGCCGGCATCAGGAACAAGTACCACGACGTCTAAACCTCTTAGCGGATTAGCTTCTTTTACCACTTACTATTATTATGTAAGATCGGTTTGTGGCACATCTGATAAAAGCGCATGGTCTTTAAGAGGAACTTTCAAAACTAAATGCGATCCGATGACTTCTATGTTTCAGGATTTTGAAAGTGTTGTTACAACGGGAACACTTTATACTGTGGATTGCTGGGATAAAATCATTTTAGGCACCGGCTACCAAGCTGTTTCTGCAGGTTCGGGGGTCAATAGTTCAAAAGGATTATATCAAAGTTCAAGTGGTGCTGCTAATGCAGCTATTGCAGTTCTTCCGGCATTCAGTAATGTAAATGCAGGAACCCATTGGTTAAGATTCAAAGCCAGATATGCGGGTTCTACAGTTAGTCCTTTAGATATTGGTTATGTTACTAATGATACAGATGCATCTTCTTTTGTAAATGTTCAATCAGTAAATATTCTTAGTAATGTATTTGATGGATATGAATATTCGGTAGTGATACCCAATACTGTTCCTGCCAATGCAAGACTGGCAATTAGAAACGGAGGTGTGCCATCTAATTCTTTCTATATAGATAATGTTTATTGGGAGCCTAAACCAACTTGTATGACACCATCTAATGTAATTTTATCTAATACGACCAGTGCAAGTGTAGATATTGCATGGACTGCACCTACACCGGCTCCTGCTTTAGGGTATGATATTTATTACAGTACAAGCAATACGCCTCCAACTTCTTCTACAGCACCAAGCGTAACAGGGGTAACGGCAAATCCTTATACTTTACCGGGGTTGAACTCTGCAACAACGTATTACATTTGGGTAAGATCAAGATGTAGCACAACTGACCAAAGTGCTTGGACAAATATTAGTTCTGTCTTAACTCTTTGTGCTCCACAAACATCTCTTTTTGAAAATTTCGACGCTTATAACGCCGGGTTGATTGACACTAATGCACCATGTTGGAAAAAATTAGTTACCAATTCCGGAAGCGTAAATATAAACTCAACGGGGGCCTATTCCGGAACGAGACATATTCTACAAAGACCTCTTACGGGGACATCTATGGCTATTTTACCAGAATTAAGCAATATCAATGCTGGAACACATTCATTGACGTTCAGAGCATACTGCAGTGTAAATACGGGTAAAATAAAAGTTGGCTATATAACAAATCTTACAGATATCAATTCATTTGTATTGATTCAGGATGTAAATATCACCAATACTGCTTATACAGGAGCAAGTGAATACAGTGTGGTTATTCCGAGTACTGTTCCTGCTACAGCAAGACTTGTACTATATACAACATATGCTGAAGGAGGTAATGTTCTATACTATTGGGATAATATATCTTGGGCTCCTACTGTAGCATTGGGAACCAGTGAGGTAGCAGCAAAACATGACATCACTATTTACCCTAATCCATTTACGGATATGATCAATATTTCAGGAGATGTACAATTACAGTCTGTTTCCATCTATGATGCTTCTGGTAGAATGGTGAAAGAAGTAAAATCTTCAGAAAAAACAATCTCATTACACGAACTTAATTCAGGTGTCTATATGATCAAATTAACCCTGAAAAACGGTTCTTCTAAAACAATAAAAGCTGTTAAAAAGTAAATATGTTGTTTCTGTCATAATAAGTAGCGAGGTCATCTCGCTGCTTTTATGGCAGATTTATTCTTTCCCTTTTCTTATCCTATTTGATTAAAAATACCTACTTAAAATGATATAAAACTCTACCTTTTTTTATTATCAAAACAAAAATATTCAATGAGTCCTAAAAATACTTCTCATCATACAAAACAATGGCTTAGCTTTTCGAATAAGCTTTTGTTTAGTTTTTTATTGATGCTCTTTGCAAGCAATAAGCTTTTTTCACAAAGAGATACCGAACATTGGTTTGCTCCGATAAAAGAGGCATATACTAATACGACTAACAGACAGGCTTTATTTTTATCAACAGACATTACGGTTCCTTTTCCTGTTACTATTTATAACAACAATGTAATTATTGGTACGGTAACGATCAGTAAAGGAAATCCTCAATCATTCGTGATCCCTAAAGATGTTATGATTACAGATGCTCAATCTGAAATATTCAGTATCAAAACAAGAGGATTATATGTAAAAGGAGACAAACCTTTTTTCTGCACATTTAGATTTTCAGTAGATAAACATGGCGAAATTTTGACCTCTAAGGGAAAAGCTGGAATAGGAACAAAGTTTTTTGCAGCCTATGCTCCTTTGTCTGATAAAAATGTCAGTTTTAATTTTACCTGCGGAATTTTAGCCACAGAGGATAATACTACAGTAACTGTTTCCGGCTATAATCCTGCTGTTCAGTTTTCTAATGGAACTACAGGCACTAATAATCCTGTTATAACTTTTATTTTAAACAAAGGACAATCTTACATTATTGAAGGAAATGGAAACTTTACAGCTAATCTAACTGGTTTTATCGGAACCAAAATAGTCTCCAACAAGCCTATTTCTGTAACGAATGGTAATTTTACTGGTCAACATACCGCAATTGGAAACGGGGCAGGAGGAAACGATATTTATATGGATCAGTCTATTCCTGTAGAGCGATTGGGTGACGAATATATAGTAATGAAAGGAATGGCTCCGCTTGCCTATGAACTTGAAGGAGCAGTAGTTGTTGCTACAGAAAACAATACTCAGGTTTATCTGAATGACGAAACCACTCCTATTACTACTTTGAATGAAGGACAATTCTACAGAATTCTTTCGACAGGCTTCATCAGCCAGAATTCCAGCGGACATTATAATATGCGGATTAGAAGTACCAAAAAAATATATGTCTATCAGCTTTTGTCAGGAGGTACTTCAGGAACGTATTACAATACGGGTGGAGCTAATTACATCCCACCTATAAACTGTTTTCTTCCTAAAAAGATAGATGAAATTGGGATGATTAACATATTACCTTATTTCACAACTATCGATCCTAAAGTAAGATTAAATATTATTACTGAAACAGGGGCAAGTGTGTCTGTAAACGGAACAACCTTATCGGGTGTTCAGGGACCATATCCCGTGACGGGAAATCCAAACTGGCAAACGTATTCGTTGGAAAATGTTACCGGTAATATTACAGTAACCTCAACCAAAGCTATTACCGCAGGAATAGCTGCAAGTCACGAAGCTGTTGGCTATGGCGGTTATTTCGCCGGATTTTCTTCCATTCCTGTAATTGCTAAAAAGAATGGGAACTGTATTCCGGGTATGATTCTGGAAGTAGATGACAGCTACGCTTCTTATCAGTGGAACTTTAATGGAAATCCTATTCCGGGAGCTACAACAAATATGTATTCTCCAACAAAGGCGGGTAATTATACCGTAACCGTTTCTGTTGGAGGAAGCTGCCCTCCTGCAACAACTCCTGTTTTTGAGGTGGTAATGCCTCCGATTCCTCCCTCTTTGCTTTCTGCTCAGGAGATTTGCATTGATGCCACTACAACTTTAGATGCAGGAACCGGCTATCAATCATATGAATGGAGCACGGGAGCAACTACACAGTCTATATCAAATGTTGGTCCCGGAAATTATTGGGTGATTTTAGGATATAACGGATGTTTCAACAGACAAGAAGTTTCTGTAAAAGCAGCTCCTAAACCAGTGATCAAAAACATTGATCTTGAAAATAAAAAGGCTACCATTACCGTAACCGGAGGAAAGTCGCCTTACCTATATTCTACCAACAATATCAACTGGCAAACTTCTAATGTATTTAACAATCTTCCGAACGGACAGAATACATTTTATGTAAAAGATGCTTACAACTGTGAACCTGTACAGATAGAATTGACAGTCATCAATATCATCAATGCCATCACTCCAAACGGAGACAACATTAATGATACCATTTCTTATGCAGAGCTTAAATACAAGAAGGATTTGTCTTTCTCTGTATATGACCGATACGGAAACAATGTTTTTAAAGGCACTGCTTTCAACAACTATACTTGGGATGGAAGATTCAGCAACAAAAAAGTACTTTCCGGAACCTATTGGTACGAAATATCTTGGAAAGAACCTAATCTGCAAAACGCTACAATTAAATACACAGGGTGGATTTTATTGAAAAACAGAGACTGACTTTTTTAAAGTTTACAACTTATTAATAATCACAATATCATCAACAAAAGCTTCTGAACTAAATAGCTGTGATGGTTTGTTTAATTTAAATTTTCCTCATAATTTATGAAAAGGATTTTATTTATTTTTATACTGTTTTTATCTCTTGCCGTGAATGCCCAAAGAGATACAGACCATTGGTTTGCGCCTATGGCAGGAAGTCTTACCAACGGGAGCCCTAAACAAGCTTTGTTTTTGTCTACGGACAGCACAACACCTTTTCCTGTTACCATTTACAATAATAATATTGCAATAGGAACCGTAACGATCAGCAAGGGAAGTCCTCAAACATTCGATGTTCCACTCAATTTCATGCTGGGTCAGAATCCTTCTGATGCCATGAGTGTAAAAACCAGAGGACTTTATCTTCATGGTGATTTTCCTTTTTTTGCAACGTATCGATTTTCGGAAATCAATCATGGTGAGATTTTAACCTCTAAAGGAAAAGCAGGAATCGGCACAAAATTCTATGCTGTTTATGGTCCCTTACCAGCTAGTGGTGTTCCCGTCGGCGGCGTTCAAAATTTCACTTGCGGTATTTTGGCAACAGAAGACAATACACAAGTTAAAGTTTCAGGATATGATATGACCACCTGGTTTATTAATAATTTCAATGGTCTTACCCACCCTTCGATTACCATTACTCTAAACAAAGGGCAGTCTTACATATTTACAGGAGCAGCAAACAAACCAGGAAATAGGGACGGATTTATAGGAGCTAAAATAGAAGCAACCAAGCCGGTATCTGTAACCAATGGAAATTTTCGTGGTCAATTCGGTCTTAACCCGCCATATAACGGTGAAGATATCATCATGGATCAGTCGGTTCCTGTTGATCGTTTAGGAAATGAATTTGCCCTCATCAAAGGAATGGGAAACCTTCTTCCTGAAATTGAAGGCGCGATTATCGTAGCCACTGAAAATGACACTAAAGTATGGCTGAATAATAACCCTACTCCTGTTGCCACATTAAATGAGGGTGATTATTATCGTGTAAAAGCTACTAATTATATATTGAATGGACCTTCTCATTTTAATATGTATATTAGAACCAGTAAGAATGTCTATACCTACCAGCTTTTATCAGGTACTGCAGATAACGATGCTACAGAAGGATTTAACTACATGCCCCCCTTAAATTGTTTGCTTCCCAAAACTATTGATGAAATTGGGAAAATAGACGAAATGCCTTATGCTACTACTTTTAGCCCGCCTCTTTTTGTAAAATTAAATATCCTTACACAGGCAGGAGCTACTGTAATGGTAAACAACATACCTCTGGCTGCAGCTTATGGCCCTTTCCCCATTACCGGAACAACGAATTGGGTATCTTATACCGTTCCTAATATAGCTGGTAATATTACCGTAAATTCAACAAAAGCAGTCACTGCAGGGATTGCAGGAGGTAGTGGAAATTTGGGTTACGGAGGATATTTTGCCGGGTTCAGCTCTATTCCTGTTATCAGCAAAACCACAGGAGAGTGTGCTCCGGGTATCGTTTTACAGGTTGAAAGCGGTTTTAGTAGCTATCAATGGAATCTTAATGGAAATCCTATTCCTGGCGCTACCTCCAACACCTATTCTCCTACCCAAGGAGGAAACTATACCGTGACGATTACTAAGGAGAACTGTTCCTATACAACTTATGCTTACAAGGTGTATTCTTGTCTGGTAAATACTGTAAAACCATTAAATATTTGTAGTACGGGAACTCCGGTTACCATTACTCCTACTTTTACGAGCTCTACTCAAACCCCGGTTCCCAGTACAGTACAAATCATTACTCCCCCTGCAAACGGTACATTAACGTTAAATCCTGCTACAGGAATTTTGACGTATACCGCTAATGCAGGAACGACAACGGATACCTTTACCTATAAGTTCTGTGGAAACGATCCTAATTTTACTGATTGCGAACAGGTAAAAGTAAATATTACCGTAGTTCCTCTGGTTCTAACAGATACTACAGTAAGCACTTGTAATGTCGGAGGAAACGGTATTTTTGATTTAACGACAGCCAATGTGGGAGCTCCTGCTTCTGCAACTAAAAAATATTATCGAACATTAGCAGATTTAAATGCAAATACGAATGAAATTATACCTGCCAATGCATATCCGTCAACAGTTCCTGCTAGTGTTTATGTAAAAGTAACCACAGTAGATGGTTGTACTGCCAATGCTAAAATCACGTTGCAATTTTATCCGAGAGTAAACGTACAGGATGCTGCTTTAACCGAATGTTTCAATGAAAATGATCCTAGCACCGGAACATTTAATTTAACCACAGCTGCCGTTACAACGACCAATCCTGTGACAAAAAAATACTATCCAACACTTAACGACGCTACCAACGGAACCAATGAAATTACATCGCCTGCAAACTACATTTCAGCGAATTCTATTGTTTATGTAAAGGTAATTTCCAACGACGGATGTTTCGATTTTGCTAAAATAACCCTGAAAGTTATTCCTCCGAAACCATCTGCAATGTTGAAAGATCAAACAATATGTCCGGAAGGTCGTACTACTTTAGACGCTGGTCCTGGCTACACTTCTTACTTGTGGAGTACAGGAGCAACTACACAATCTATACAAAATGTTCCGGTAGGAGATTATTGGGTTCTACTTTCTTCGGACGGTTGTAAAACGAAACAAGTTGTGAAGGTTCATCCTTTTGAAATTCCAAAAATTAAGAATGTAAATGTGAAAAACAATACTGCAACTGTACTTGCAGAAGGCGGAGTTCCTCCTTATCAGTATTCCAGAGACGGACAAATATGGCAAGATTCTAATCTGTTTACCTATCTGCCTCGTGGTAAGAATAGTTTTTATGTAAAAGACTCTAACAATTGTGCTCCGGTTCAGATTCAGGTAACGATAGCTAATCTCGTCAATGCAATTACTCCTAATGGAGATGGCAGAAATGATACTTTAGATTATTCTGAACTCTCTTATCTGAAGGATTTAAAAATCTCTATCTATAACAGATACGGACAACTCCTTTATTCTTCTGACAGAAATAATAACTTCCACTGGGATGGTTCTATTAATGGAACTCCTGTAAGCAGTGGTACTTATTGGTACGAAATAAAATGGACCGATCCGGACACCAATAAAATGGTGACTTATACCGACTGGATATTAGTAAAAAATAGAAATTAAATAAATGTATGTGATGATGATTAGGATTAGGGATTAATGTTGAGGGAATATTTTTGTTTTGGGCTGTCTTTTAGGACAGGGCAGCCCTTTTTTGTTAATCTTAATGAATCTTTATAATTTATTATGAAAAAATATGTACTTATTCTTTTAATATTAATCTTAAAAGGAAGTAACTTATTAGCACAAAGAGATACCGAACACTGGTTTGCACCCATGATGTCGAGACTTAACAGCCTTAACAAACAGGCTTTATTTTTATCAACAGATTCCACTGTTCCTTTTTCCGTTACAATTTATAATGATAATACCATTATCGGGACAGTAACAATCAGTAAAGGGAATCCACAATCTTTTGACATTCCTCTGGATATGATGATTTCCGGAACTCCATCAGAAGCTTTTAAAGTTACCGGACGCGGTCTTTATGTAAAAGGAGAAAAACCATTTTTTTGCACCTTCAGATTCTCCACAAATAAACACGGAGAAATATTAACCTCCAAAGGAAAAGCAGGCACCGGAAATAAATTTTATGTTGCTCATGCTCCTATTGGTGTTACATTAAACGAGTATAATTTTACCTGTGGGGTTTTAGCTACGGAAGATAATACAACAGTAACGGTATCTAATTACGACCCTTCTGTGCAGTTTTCTAACAATACATCAGGCACCACTAATCCCACAATGACTTTTATTTTAAATAAAGGGCAGTCTTACATTATAGAAGGTAGCGGAAGCTTAGCCCCCAATCGGACAGGTTTTATTGGAGCAAAAATAGAAGCTAACAAGCCTATAACTATTACGAATGGTAATTTTCGCGGACAATTAGACAATTTATTAATTAACGGAGGTGATATTTTAATGGATCAGTCTATACCTGTGGAACGCCTGGGAAATGATTTTGTCCTTGTAAAAGGTATGGGCCTTATTTCCGAAAACATTGAAGGAGCCCTCATAGTAGCTACGGAAAACAACACTCAGATTTATTTAAATGATAACAACAGCCCTGTAGTAACGCTAAATGAAGGGCAATTTTACAAAATAGATTCTAATTATTATAAGACCTATGGCTTTAGTGGACACTCTAATATGAGAATTAGCTCCACCAAAAAAATCTATGTTTATCAATTAATGGCAGGAACTACAAACCAAAGTGATCTTACAGTAGGTGCTAATTATATTCCTCCACTCAATTGTTTTCTCCCAAAAAAAATAGATGAAATAGGCATGATTAATATTTTGCCTTATCATACAACAATTACTCCTTTTGTAAAGTTGAATATCATTACAGAAACAGGAGCCAGCGTGTCTGTAAATGGAACCACTTTATCAGGAATTCAAGGCCCGTATCCTGTAACAGGAAACCCGAACTGGCAAACGTATTCCTTGGAAAATGTAACCGGTAATATTACAGTAACCTCAACCAAAGCCGTTACTGCAGGGATAGCAGCAGGAGAAGGAGTTGTTGGCTATGGCGGCTATTTTGCCGGATTCTCTTCCATTCCTGTAATTGCTAAAAAGAACGGAAACTGTATTCCGGGTATGATTCTGGAAGTAGATGACAGCTACGCTTCTTATCAGTGGAACTTTAATGGAAATCCTATTCCGGGAGCTACAACAAATATGTATTCTCCAACAAAGGCGGGTAATTATACCGTAACCGTTTCTGTTGGAGGAAGCTGCCCTCCTGCAACAACTCCTGTTTTTGAGGTGGTAATGCCTCCGATCCCTCCCTCTTTGCTTTCTGCTCAGGAGATTTGCATTGATGCCACTACAACTTTAGATGCAGGAACCGGCTATCAGTCTTATGAATGGAGCACGGGAGCAACTACACAGTCTATATCAAATGTTGGTCCCGGAAATTATTGGGTGATTCTAGGCTATAACGGATGTTTCAACAGACAAGAAGTTTCTGTAAAAGTAGCTCCAAAGCCGGTGATCAAAAATATTGATATTGAGAATAAAAAAGCTACTCTTACCGTAACCGGAGGAAAACCTCCTTATCTGTATTCCACGAACAATATCAATTGGCAAAGTTCTAATGTATTTAATAATCTACCGAACGGACAGAATACATTTTATGTAAAAGATGCTTACAACTGTGAACCTGTGCAGGTAGAATTGACAGTCATCAATATCATCAATGCCATTACTCCAAACGGAGACGACATTAATGATACCATTTCTTATGCAGAGCTTAAATACAAGAAGGATCTGTCTTTCTCTGTGTATGACCGATACGGAAACAATATTTTTAAAGGCACTGCTTTCAACAACTATACTTGGGATGGAAGATTCAGCAACAAAAAAGTGCTTACAGGAACGTATTGGTACGAAATATCATGGAAGGAATCTAATCTGCAAAATGCAGCCATCAAATACACCGGCTGGATTTTATTGAAAAATAGAGATTAATAAATAAATTCATATGATGATTGGAATTGGAAATTAATGTTGAGGGAATATTTTTGTTTTGAGCTGTCTTTTTTAGACAGCTTTTTTATTTTTTATAAAAGGTTTTTCTTTTATAAATCTTTTGTGTGATTCATTTTTAATAATGATTACTCGATCAATTGTTTTCAAATAAAAACCGTGTTAAAGTCGTTACACTTTAACACGGTTATGAAAATTAAATTATTTATTTCTTAGAATGTGATCTTATAACTTCCTGTAGAAGAAACATTCGCTTTTTCAGCTTTTACATATCTTTTTACCCATTCAACTGAAGTTGAAGCAACACAAGGGTCTGAAACCCCTCCTGATCTTCTGGCTGAAACTACATTTCCTGCTTTATCTACGGTATAAGCAATCGTAATAGAGCCACTTGCTGTACAATTATGAGAGGGTTGTGCACCACCTCTTCCCATGGTTCCGGGAATATAGCCTACCAATTTTCTGTCGATTCCTACTCTACTGTCACCATTTCCGTCGCCTCCTAAAGGATCCCCCGCATTTCCAATTCCTGTTCCGTCTCCCTGGCTTCCTGCTTTTGTTCCTCTTCCTTTAATCAAATTTCCGATAGCTGCCGTTCCTTTTCCGTCTCCATTTCCGGTCTTTGAATTGGCGGTAACTGCACCCGATTTTTTAGTGTTTTTAGAAGCACTTGTACTTGTAGCTGCTTTTTTATTATCTGCTTTTGATTCTTCTTTTTTAGGAACGGCCACTTTAGAATTATTTCCTGTAATGATCTTTTCCTTAGCTTCTGATTTTTTAGTTTCAGGTTGTGGCTCCGGTTTTATAATCGTTTTAGTTTCTGGAACTGCTGTTTCTACAGGTTCCGGGGTAACTTCTTCTGTTGCAGCGGCCAAACTTCCCGGCTGATCTGCGGGTTCTTCTACGCCATTTCCATTTCTGTTATCCCCAAAATTAACCAACATTGTTGTAATAACCTCCGGTTCGGGATCCAACGTGGGTTTTAATTTATATAAAAAAACAAACAGCAAAATCGCAGACCAAATAAGAACAGAAAGCAATGCGCTTTTTATTTTATCTCTGTTTTCTTCTTGTTTATTTATAACGTAGCTTTTCATGTTTGAAATAATCTTTTTCCGGATAATTGCTGATTATTTATCCTTTACTGTTGCAATAGCAATATTAAATTTATTCTTTTCTGCAATTTCCATCACAAAAACCACATCTTTATGCATTGTATTTTCGTCTGCTCTTATCGTGAAAGACTTATTGGTTTGATTTGCCAGTTTATCAACAATGATTTGCTCCAACTGATCTTTGTTTGCAGGATTGTCATCCACAAAATAAGATCCGTCAGGTTTTATACTTACCGTTAAAGGATTGGGTATATTGTCATCTACCGCTCCCGCTTTCGGCAATTTAACATCAATAGCACTCTGATTGGCTGCAGAAGAGGTGATCATAAAAAAGATCAGCATCAGCAAAATAACATCTGTCATTGCCGCCAAACTGAATTCGGGATTCGCTTTATTTCTTCTCTGAATTTTCATCTGGAAAGATTTATAAAGGTTTATTGATAAGATCTAAAAATTCTCCTGACATATTCTGAGCTTTCAATACAAACTTATCGATTCTTGTTAATAATATATTGTAGAAAAAGTTAGCCGGAATTGCCACTGCAAGACCTACCGCAGTTTGTCCCAAAGCAGTATAGATACCTTCAGAAAGTGTTTTTGGCGAGAAAGAACCTGTTGCGTGCGAAAGATTAAAGAAAGCGATAATCATCCCGATTACCGTTCCTAAAAGTCCCAACATAGGAGCAATACTTGGAACCACCGCCAAAAGGTTCAGGTTTTTTTCCATATTCGCGACCTCAACCTGAGCCTGGGATTCCATTGCGCTTACAATATCCGAAACAGGACGTCCTAATCTTGAAATTCCTTTTTCTAAAATTCTTCCTTCCGGAGAATTCTGTCTTTTACAATAATCCGAAGCAGATTCTATTTTACCTTCTTTAATGAAGTCTTCAATATTATCCATAAAATTGGAATCCGTTTTTGAAATCAGCCTTTTAATAAAGAAAAAACGTTCAAAAAAAAGATATACCGAAAACACACCAAGTGCTAATACGGTTACCATCACTATTTTAGCGAAAGCACCTCCATGAAACATGATCTTCCAAAATGAAAATTCTAAGTCTTCTGTATTCACTGCCGGTGTAGCAATTTGTGCAAATAAAATCTGAGTAAGTTCCGTTAACAGCATTAATATGTAGTTTTATAATGGTTTTAAACGACAAAAATAATAGAATATTATTAATTGATGTCTTAAAAAATGCTTAAAAAACAACTTAAAATTAAGTTGCTTTTTACAAACAGCAAAATTCTCTCCAAAAAAATTGAAAAGAATTAATTTTATTAAAAAGTATTGAATAAAATAGACTAGTCTTCGTCTACCTCAATATCATCCTGTTTAAATTCGCATTTAAGCCTGAAAGGTATCGGAGCATCTGAACCTGTATAAAAATCGTCAATTGTTCCTTTCCAAATCACCTGAAGCTCTCCCTCTTCATTTTTTTCAAACTGAAGCTCATTATCGTAAATAAACGCTTCTTCATCGTCAAAAAGATCTACTTCTGTGTAGTTGTCTTCATCAGAATCATTAATTTGAATCGTTTTTCCTTCTATTTCCCCAGATTCGATAGGGAAATCAAAGACTTCAAGCGAAAGTTGTGGAAAATTGTACTGTAAAGAATCATCATCAACATGATCCAAACTGTCATCCGTAATAATTTCAACCTCTAAAAAATGTTGCTGGTTGCTATAGACCGCTTTGCAATAAGTGTTTCTGATATTGTATTTTAGCGTTTCGTCCGGATGGTAAATTTTTAAAATCCCTTTCATTATTTCTTAAAAAAAGAACTGTAATAGTATGATTGTTAAACGTTTTCAGCAAAGATAAAAAATAGATTGAATGTGAAAAATATTTTGAAAAATATTTTTGTAAAATCCTTCTTCAAAACACCCGTTTTTGTTATTATTAATTACTTTTGTTCTTCAAAGATTCTGAAAATGAAAAACATTCTATTAAAAGGCATCGTCGGTTTAGGATTAATGATGAGTGTTGCTTCTTGTAAGAAGTCGGACTCTCCTTTAACTAAAGTAACACCGAGTAATTTAGACTCTATTACGTCGAATTATTATGAGCAATATCTTAAACTTTACCCTCTTGAAGCTACTTCTCAGGGAGATCTCAGATATAATGACCAGTTACCTATAAACATAGATAAAGATTTTATTTCCGGCGAGATTTCTTTTTATAATTCGATCCAGAAACAATTGGAAAATGTTGACTATAAAGGTCTTTCTGATGAAGATAAAGTAGTATATGATGTGCTGGATTTCATGCTGAAAGATAGAATTGAAGGCTATGCATATCATCCTGAGTATATTCCGTTTACCCAGTTTGGCGGATTGCCGTTAAGTTTTCCTTTGTATGGAAGCGGACAGGGAAGCCAACCTTTCAAAACAGAAAAAGATTACAGCGACTGGTTAAAAAGAATGGAGAAATTCCCGGATTGGATGAGTGCTGCTACAGACAATTTCCGAGAAGGAATCAACAATAAAATGGTACTTCCTAAAAAATTGGTTGTTAAAATGATTCCTCAAATGAGAGCAGAAGAAATCATTACAACAGACTTGGAGAAAAATATTTTCTACGGACCGATTAAAAACTTCCCGAAAAACTTTACCAAAGAACAAAAAGATAAATTTTCTGTTCTTTACAAGGAAACTATTGTAAAGAAAATTATTCCTGCCTATACAAAAATGGGTGATTTCTTAGAAAAAGAATACTTGCCGAAAGCCAGGGAAACAGACGGCTACAACAGCCTTCCAAACGGAAAAGAAATTTATCAGTATTATGCAAAAAGCTGGACAACCACCAATAAATCTCCTGAAGAGATCAACAAAATAGGACTTCAGCAGGTGGCTATGCTTCGTGCAGAAATGGAAAAAGTAAAACAACAGGTTGGCTTCACCGGAACGTTGGAAGAGTTTATCAACTTCGTAAAAACAGATCCTAAAGCAATGCCTTACAAAACCTCAAAAGAAGTTTTAGGAGCATTCAACGGAATCCTGTCAAAAATTACCCCGAAACTGAAAACCATGTTCTCCGTAACACCTAAAACAGGATTTGAGATCAGACAGACCGAAAAATTCAGAGAAGCAAGCGCAAGTGCGGAATACATTCAGGGAACTCCGGATGGAAAAAGACCGGGTATTTTTTATGTTCCGCTTCCTGATCCTTCGAAATTCAATGTGACTTCAGGAATGGAATCTCTTTTCTTACACGAAGCAATTCCGGGACACCATTATCAGGTTTCTCTTCAACAGGAAAACACAAAACTTCCAAAATTCATGAGATTCGGATGGTTTGGAGCTTATGGAGAAGGATGGGCTCATTATTGCGAAACGTTAGGTCCTGAATTTGGGTTGTATACAGATCCTTATCAAAAAATGGGCTATTTAAGTGATCAGATGCTAAGAGCGGTAAGACTAGTAGTAGACACTGGTTTACATACAGGGAAAATGACAAGAGAGGAAGCGATTAAATATTTCCTTAGCAACATCTCTTATGATGAAGCAGGCGCAACAGCCGAAGTAGAAAGATATATGGCAATGCCTGGACAAGCTTTAGGATATAAAATCGGTTCTTTAAGAATCCGTGAACTAAGAGAAAAATACCAAAAAGAACTGGGTACGAAATTCAACTTGGCAAGCTTCCACGATGAAGTACTAAGCCAAGGATGTCTTCCTTTGGATGTTCTGAACAGAAAAATGGAGCTTTGGGCGAAAAAGCAGAAATAAAATAGGAAAGTCACAAATTAATTTTTGTGGCTTTTTTGTTAGATTTATAAAACTGAAAACAAATTAATTCAAAGGATATTTTAAAGATTTAATAAATAGAAAATGATCACAAAAAGTCTACAATCACTTTACACAAGAGATTTAAATAAGTTAAAACAGGAAATTGAATCTTATCAAAATGAAGACTCGATTTGGAAAACAGATAAAAACATTTTGAACTCAGCAGGAAACTTATGCCTTCATTTGATTGGAAATCTTAACCATTTTGTTGGCGCACAATTGGGGAATTCAGGATACATCAGAAATCGCGACCTTGAATTTTCATTAAAAGATGTTCCAAGAGCTAAACTTATTGAAAAAGTTGAAGGAACATTAGCGATGGTGACTTCAACACTTGATAAACTATCCGCTGAAGATATGGAAAAGGAATATCCTCTTGAAGCATTGGGATACAAAATGACAACGGAATATTTTCTGATTCATTTATTCGGTCATTTGAGCTATCATCTGGGACAGATCAATTACCATAGAAGATTATTGGATGTGGAATAGTTTTTAAATTAATACTGAATTAACCACCCCGTCAAAAATTCTTTGAATTTTCGCCACCCCTCCAGAGGAGGGGAATGTTGCGGCGTTCAAATTATTTTTCTTTTTCTTCAAACATCATTTTGGTAATAAAGTCTTTATCTCCCTTTCCTCTTGCCGGAGAATATTCTCTTCCGTAAAAAATGATCTGAAGGTGCAATTTATTCCAAACCTCTTCTTTCCAGATATTTTTAGCGTCTTTTTCCGTTTCTACTACGTTTTTTCCGGATGTGAGCTTCCATTGTGTCATCAATCTATGAATGTGCGTATCGACAGGAAAAGCAGGAAAACCGAAGCCCTGACTCATCACTACCGAAGCTGTTTTATGACCAACTCCCGGAAGAGCTTCTAATTCCTCGTAAGTTTGGGGTACTACTCCATTATGTCTTTCCAATAGAAGTTCTGCCATTCTTTTCAGGTTTTTGGCTTTTGTATTGGCCAATCCGATTTCTTTGATCAGTTCTTTAATTTCAAATACTTCTAGTTTTGCCATTCTTTGAGGGGTTCCTGCCACTGCAAAAAGATCAGGAGTTACCTGATTTACTTTTTTATCGGTCGTTTGTGCAGACAATGCCACCGCAACCATCAGTGTATAAGCATCGGTATGATCCAACGGAATAGGAACTTGTGGATATAGTTTTTCTAATTCTAGCTGAACAAGCTCTGCTCTTTGCTTTTTTGTCATTTAACTATTAAATTTGAACAAAATTAAATCATTATGCTGAAAGTTGGAGATAAATTACCACAATTTGAAGGAACAAATCAAGACGGAGAAACGGTACAATCGGAAAAACTAATTGGAAAAAAATTAGTTATTTTCTTTTATCCTCAGGCAAATACTCCAACCTGTACCGTAGAAGCCTGTAATTTGAGTGATAATTACTCACAATTGGAAAAAGCCGGATTTCAATTATTAGGTATAAGCGGAGATTCTGTAAAAAAACAGAAAAATTTTCACAATAAATTTGCCTTCCCATATGACCTTATTGCTGATGAAAACCGCAATATCATTGAAAAATTCGGGGTTTGGCAGGAGAAAAAAACCTTTGGAAAAACGTATATGGGAATTGTAAGAACGACCTTTATTTTTGATGAACAGGGTGTTTGTACGAGAGTCATTGAGAAAGTGACCTCAAAAACTGCGGCTGATCAGATTTTAGAGGGATAGTTTAAATAAAATTTTATGTATGCTAATCAAAAATCTTATCATTTTTTTATCAATCTTCTTTTGCAGCTATTTAAGTTCGCAAGAGTTTAATGATGAGATTTTTGTTTACAAATTGAAATTTGAGAAAAATTTAAAGAAAACGAAAAGTCTAAAGTATCAAACGATTCATGGTCATTCAAAATCCGAAATTCTCCACAATAATTTTGAAAAAGACTTAATAAAATTCGGTTATATAAGAGTTGATAATCAAAAAAAGCAACAAATTTTTGAAAAAATCACTTCTTTGAAAGAAGGTAGAAACAACTACGAAACCGCTTGTTTACAAACTTACCGGGATATTTTAATTTACAAAAATCAGAATGGTAAAATCTTAAAAATAATTAAAATTTGTACATCCTGTTATTCAAATCAAATCCTTACATCAGAAAGCGAATCTGAATTATTAATGAATTTTGCGGATTATGATTCCTTGCAGGAATTATTGAAGTAAGTTAAGCTCTTTATTCTGTCTCATAATACCTCAACTCCTCATCTTCCCCCGGAAGAACTACATGTTTCCGGAACGTTAAACCCAGTTTTTCGATTAATTTTTGGGAAGAAAAATTGTCTTTTGACGTAATTGCAGAGATCTTTTTTAGCCCAAAATCATCCATTGCTATGGATTTTACTTTTAAAGCTGCTTCATAAGCGTACCCTTTCCCTTCAAATTCATCTAATAGAGAAAATCCAATATCTACAACATCCAAACCTTCTCTTTCGAAAACTCCTACTCCCCCAATTTTGTGATTTCCTTCTTTTGTCAGTACTAAATAATTTCCATAACCCAGTCTTTCAAACTGTGGAAGAAACTTCTCTTTGATATAGTTTTCTGCATCAGCAACCGTTTTTATATGACGATCTCCGATGAATTGAATGAACTTGGGTCTGTTGTAAAGGTCAAAAATGAATTCTCCGTCCTCCAAAGACATTGGACGAATAAGTAAACGTTCTGTTTCGTAGAAATTATCTTCGTTTTGTGGATGAATTTGATTTTTTAGGCTCATCTTTTGGAGGTTCTTTTTTTTCTATTTTTAAAAGCCTTGGATTATTTTTACATTTTTTATTATAAAGTTCTATATAAGTTCCATCATCTTTTATGTTGGTAACTTCACCCGTAGCTTTGTTCACCGTTATATTAAAATGCTTTTTCTGGTAAGGACATTCTTTTGAGGTAAGTTTTCCCACTTCCAGATAATAGTTTTTAGCATCTTCTGCATAATTCCCCGCCAAATCATTAAACTCTTCATCTACAAAGTATTCTTCGGCAGTGAGCATAATTGCGGCTTCTTCGGCATTATCTATTTTGCCTATAAATTTTTTAAGACCGGGAAGATCTGTTATGTATTCTATTTTCCCTCCCAAAGAAGAAACAATATAAAAGAATCCGTTTTCGTCGGGAAATAAATTAAATCCTGAAGACTGTGGAACATAATCTTTTTTCGCTCCTACTATTCTGATCTCCTGATTTTTACCATAATTAATATGCGCTAAAATCCAGAAATCTGTTCGCTGATTGGGAATAATACTTTGTAAAATATTAGAATAGCCTGTAAAATGCTTTTTCTCCTGAGAATAAATACTTATCCCCAAAAACAAAAAAGATACTATTCCAAGTTTTAAAATTAATTTTATCATAGCTAAATAAGCCGGCACAAATTATGCCATTCTGGTTACATAAACCGCTCTCCTTTTTTGAAATTTTTAAGATCTAAAACGTAATCTTTGATCAGCTGATCATGATCTCTGGGACAAATAAGAAGTACTTTATCCGTATCAACAACAATATAATCCTTTAATCCGTCTATCACCACCACCTTGTTATTTTTAGCATGAATGATATTTCCTTCTGCATTATACGTTAAAAGATGTTTTTGATTGACAGAGTTTTGATTTTTGTCTTTCTCTGTGTTTTCATATACCGAAGTCCATGTTCCTAAATCACTCCAGCCCAGATCTGCCGGAATAACATATACATTCTTTGCTTTCTCCAAAATCCCGTTATCAATAGATATTTTCTGAACCTTTGGATAAATAAGCTCTATACAACTTTGCTCATTCCCTGCATTGTAATCACACGCCATAAACTGCTGTGTCATATCCGGAAGGTACATTTCGAAAGCATGCTGAATGCTTTTTACATTCCAGATGAAAATCCCAGCATTCCAAAGGAAATCTCCACTCTCCAAAAAGCTTTGTGCAATTTCCAAAATAGGTTTTTCCGTAAATGTTTTTACCTTGAAATACTCTGCATTTTTCTTTTCTACAAACTGAATATATCCGTATCCGGTATCTGGTCTTGTAGGGGTAATTCCTAATGTTACCAAATACTCATTTTCAGACGCCAAATTAAAAGCTAATTCTAATTTCTGTAAAAAAACATCTTCTTTAAGAATTAAGTGATCGGCAGGCAAAACCACCATTGTGGCATCAGGATTTTTCTCAGAGATTTTATTGGCCATATAAAGATTACAGGCCGCCGTATTTTTCATTAACGGTTCTCCCACAATATTTTCTTCCGGAATCTCAGGCAATTGCTGATGAGATAGTCCTACATATTCTTTATTAGTGATTACAAATATATTCTCTGCAGGAATCATCTTACTGATTCTGTCATAGGTCTGCTGAATCATTGTTCTTCCCGTTCCTAAAATATCCTGAAACTGCTTCGGGAATTTTTGTGTGCTCAATGGCCAGAATCTGCTTCCTATTCCTCCTGCCATTATCACACAGTATTTATCTGACTGTAACATGTTTACATACATTTTTCTACCCTGGCCAAAGGTTTGAAAGAATACTTCCTTCCGGTAACCAGATTCTTACAAAGATAGTTTTTTTTAATCAGTCCTTCCTGAAGGTATTTTTGATTTTGATAAACAAAAAAATCTCCTTTTTCTATTTCTTCGATATAGCAAACATTATCCTCCGTATTTCCTGCATGAAAAAATTTCACCAAATCCGGACTCGCCATAAAATTAGCCTTTGGAGACCTTGAAAACTTAGTAATAATAGGTTTTAGTTCATCTTCATACACCTCAATACTTTCCAGAAGCATTTCTCTGAAAGTAGCCTTCCATTCATTTCCATGAGGAGAAATCCTTCTTCCGAACTTTTCAAAAGCAATAAGATGCGCCAACTCATGAGTAAGCACAAAGAAAAAAAGCTGCGGAGATAATGTTGAATTTATTGTTATTTCATGGGAGCTATCCGGTAATCTCCGGTAGTCTCCCAACTTGGAACTCCGTTCTCTGGTAATTTTTATATGAATATAATAATCCGAGAACCATTTCTTCAAATAAGCACGTGTATTTTGAGGTAAATATTTTTCTAATGACTGAATTGACATTCTACAAACTTAATGGAATTCCCGCATAGAAATTCAATAATTTTAAGCTGAAAAGATAATTATATTTTGCCTGTGCTACAGAACCTTGTGCGTTTGCATAATTATTTCTGGCAACATTCAGTTCAAAAATAGTCGTTCTTCCCGCAGTATAGCTTTTTTCAGCAAAGTCCATAGAAAGTTTTGAGCTTTTCTCTGCTTCCACCGCCGATAAATAAACTTCGTAATTCGCATCAGCATCAAACTGTGCTTTCTGAACATTTTGTCTTACCGCTTGTTTTTGTTGCTCAAATGAGTTCTTGGCAACACTTTCGTTAATTTTTGACTGCTCTACCTGAAGTTTTGTAATCCCTTTATTAAAAATCGGAATATTAACAGAAATACTAGCTTGCTGGCCAAAGTTGTCTTTATACTGGCCAAAAAAATCTCGTTCGTAAACAATGTTTCTTGACTCATCTATTCCTGTGATATCCGTATTAAGAAGGTTGTTATAGAAAGATCCGATTCCTGCACTTGCCGTTACTGTAGGCCAGAAAGCCGTTTTTGAAACTTCAGTCTGAGCCTCTGCAGACTTTATTCTGCTTTCTGCTGCTTTTATCTGAGGCTGAGATTCATAAGCCGTTGCCAAAACCTCATTTACTGATTTTAATTCCGGAGTCAATTGACCGGGAACACTTACATCCTCAACATCAAAGTTTTTATAATCCGGCAATTGTAAAAGCTGAGCCAAAGCGAATTGACTTCTTCCTACATTAATTTCAGCTGTTTTAAGGTTTTGTTTTTCTCTTGCCAATGCTGCTTCAGCTTCCGCTAAAACAGTTTGCGCAGTTGTCCCTACCGATGTCGTTATTTTCGCCTTCTCATATTGCTTTTTAGCATTCGCAACTGTGCTTTCAGATATTTTTACAATTTCCTTATTTAGCAATGTCGTTAAATACTGCTGTGCAATTTGTAATGAAATGTCGTTCTTAATGGTTTCTACATCATATAAGCTTGCTTCCAGATCATACTGGTTTTTTCTGACTGTTTTATCAAGCCTTCCGTTGTTGTATACCAAAACCTCAGCTCCTAGGTTTGCACTGTTTCGAAAGACATCATTTCTTAAACTTCCCGTTCCGAAAGAAGTCTGTCCAAAACTAACCGTATTTCCTATACTTCCGGAAACAGAAGGAAGATAATTTTTTTTGGCAATTTTTAGGTTGGCTTCCTGAGTTTGTTTCGAGTATTCATTTTGTATTACCTGCAGATTATTTTTTACAGCATAATCTACACACTCCCTCAATGACCATCTTTTCTGAGACTTTAGTCCCAGACAACTCAATCCTAAGATAATTACCAAAACTTTTTTCATAATTCAGCTTTTTTTCACATTAGACGCGAAGATGTAAAAAAAGTTACAATTAAAAAAAATTAATGTCCCTTTTTAAAAAACTTTTGAGAATTTTGTATCATGACAAATGAACAATACCAAGAGGCTGTAGAGTGGCTTTTCGTACAAGCTCCCAATTATCAGATCGATGGGCAAAAAGCATACAAGCCCGGACTGGACAATATCATAAGACTTTGCGAATTTTTTGGAAATCCTCAGGAAAAAATAAAATGCATTCATATTGGTGGAACGAACGGAAAAGGATCTTCAAGCAATATGTTGGCATCAGTTTTACAAGAATCAGGCTATAAAGTGGGTTTATACAACTCTCCACATCTTATCGATTTTACAGAAAGAATAAAGGTAAATGGTGAAAATTGTAACAAAGAATTTGTCTTTCAATTTATTCAAAAATTAAAAAATCTTCCGGAAGATATCCGTCCTTCGTTTTTTGAGTTTACAACCATCATGGCTTTTGAATATTTTTTTCAGCAGGAGGTAGATTTTGCAATTATTGAAGTGGGCTTGGGAGGAAGACTGGATTCAACAAATATTATTCAACCTTTGGTTTCTGCGATCACCAATGTTCAGTTGGATCATCAAAATATTTTAGGAGATACCATTGAAGAAATTGCGGGTGAAAAAGCCGGAATTATAAAAACTCATATTCCGATTATTTCCGGAGACGAAAATGACTCAGTTAAAAACATCATTAAAAGCAAAGCAGAGAAAGAAAATGCCCCTTTTATTGATGCCACTCTATTAAAAACAGATTTAAAATCTGACTTAAAAGGAAGTTATCAGGAAAAAAACATTAAAGTGGTCATCGGTTTAATTGAAGAATTAAGAAAATTAAATTTCACCATTTCTGATGAAAACATCGAAAAAGGACTTCTAAGTGTTCATCAGAATACAGGTTTCATCGGTCGTTGGTTTGAGTTTTCAAAAAAACCACTGACAATTTGTGATACAGGACACAATCAGGCCGGTTTGGAGTATGTTTTTGCTCAGTTAAATTCTATTGATAAGCATAAACATATTGTTTTGGGGTTCGTCAATGACAAAAAAATTGATGAAGTCATGAAAATTTTACCGGAAAATTCTGAGTTTTATTTTGCCAAACCATCCATTCATCGAGGAAGACACCCCGAAGATTATGAAGATTTGTTGATCGAGGCAAAAATTTCTTATAAAATTTTTAATTCTGTACAGGAAGCGTATCTTTCTGCAAAAGAACGATGTACAAACGAAGAAATGATTTTTATCGGCGGAAGTAACTTTGTAGTGGGAGAATTTTTAGAAAAAAATTTGGAGATTTCTAAATAAGTCGTATATTTGCACCACTCTAAACGAGGAAACAAGTACAGAGGGTTCTTAGCTCAGTTGGTTCAGAGCATCTGGTTTACACCCAGAGGGTCGGGGGTTCGAATCCCTCAGGACCCACAGAAAAGGAAACGAAACCTTTCAAAAAAATTCGGGTTCTTAGCTCAGTTGGTTCAGAGCATCTGGTTTACACCCAGAGGGTCGGGGGTTCGAATCCCTCAGGACCCACAAAAATCTCTCAGATTTCTGGGAGATTTTTTTATTTTACATACATTTTTCTTTATTTAGACTTCTTCAAAGCTAGAAAATTCATCTCAATCAATTACGGAAGCTTATTTTGAAGTATCTTATAAGACATTACACCTTCTCTATTCCCTTAGAAGAAAAAAGCAATTATTTGTTCTGTCCAGGCGCATAAGGCTTAGCAGATTTAGAACCTGTTACTTTTTTTACCTGTCCAGGAGGAAGACCGTGATTTCCATTAGATTTTACTGCTACACAAGAGGTAAAAAACAACGCCAACAAAACCATCACTCCTATTTTTTTTAGTGTTTTCATTATTTTATTTTTAATTAAAATATAAAAAAATTATGCCAATTCACTTTTTAAATTGGATATCAATGATAATCGAATAATTTTTAGGAATAAATTAGCTAGAGTTAACCCATTTTTTTTAATAACAACCCTAATTTATAGAGGTCCAGATACCTCAGGCTTACATTGCCTTTTAAGAGCGTTTTTTTAAGACCTGCTTCTTTTATTTGAAAAAGTTTCATAAAAACTGTTTTAAGGGGAGTTTTTTCAATTTGGTTAAATACCCTTACTAATTTTACTTCTTCAAGTTTTGATCTTAATTTCGTGTTTTTAAGCATCTTTGCCAGACTTTCCACTGACTCCTCTACTTTTCCTACATATATTGAATTTTCCTCCAGATCATTATTGAAAATTGCATTATCAATATGATCAACCATTATACCTTTCTCCTTTAATTCCATTGCAAAAAGAAGATCTTCATAGCCATATTTTTGAAATTCAGAATTAAAAGGAACCTCCTGAAGAACTTTTCTTTTTATGATAAAATTATTGGTTTGAAAACATAAATAAGGCTTTTCCTGTCGTTGATTAACATTTAGGTTTTCTCTTTCTACGGCAAATTTCCATCGAAGGTAATGAGAATCATCTGGTGAAGAATCAGCAACTTTCCGTCCTCCATAAACCACACCTATCTTTGGATTATTCGTTATAAACTGAATATATTTTAGCAGAAAAGTATTTGAAATCACTTTCCCGTCACAATCCAAAAACAGAAGATAATCACCTTCAGCAAAATCTAAAAACAAGTTCCTGATCCTTGTTCTGCCTATATTGTTTTCAAGAAAAACGAATTTTTGTACCTCATCTTGAAGCCCAGCATTCATGATTTTAAAACTTTCATCTGAAGCGTCATCAATAAGAATAATTTCTGCCTCTATCCTATTCTTTTCAATTTCGTTCTTTAAATCAAAAACAAGCTCTCTTACATCAAAATTATAAACAGGAATACAGATAGAAAGCTTCATCAGATTAAATTTTTTCGACGATTTTTTGAACATCAAGCTCTTCCAGACACGCCCAATCTCCCCGATAGCATTCTTTATCTCCAAAAACGGAACAAGGTCTGCAAGTTAAATCCTCTATCTGAACAACATCATCTTCGCTCTGCCCAAATCCTAAAAATCCTGCATAAGGATGCGTTGCTCCCCAAATAGAAACACATCGCGTCCCCATTAAACTTGCCAAATGCATATTCGCAGAGTCCATAGAAATCATCAATTCCAGCTCAGAAATCTTATTTAATTCCTCTGCAAGGCTCAACTTTCCTGATAAACTATAGGTATTTGGAATTTCCCGCTCCCATTTTTCTAAAGTTTCGGTTTCTTTTTTTCCTCCGCCAAAAAAGTAAACTTTCTTTTTTTGAGCTAAAATCCTTACCAGTTCGTAAGATTTTTCCAGCGGAAGCATTTTACCCTGATGTTGAGCAAAAGGAGCAAAACCAATACCTGATTTATTGTTTGAACCGGGTCTTAACTGATGAGATAGGGTTACCTTAAAACCCATTTCACGGAAAACATCGGCATAACGTTCGACTGTCTTTTTTAACTGAACTTTATTCAGGTTCCAGATGTCTGTCAGACGTTCTTTTTCTTCTTTTCCTTTATCAATTTTAAAGACTTTTAAGCCTTTTCTTCTGTATATTTTATCCAGAATTTTCGTTCTGATAACATCATGAAGATTGGCCACCAAATCCGGCTTAAATTCTTCAATTAATTCATTCGCCAGTCTATTTAACCCAAAAAAACCTTTATAATCATCCAGATTAATTCCTTTGAATATAATATTCGGAATATCGGCAAATAAACTTTCAAAATTCTTTCGCGAAACCATCACAATCTCCACGTCCGGATTCTGTTCTAAAAACTCACGAAAAACCGGTGCTGTCATCGCAACATCACCAAAAGCAGAAAAACGATATGCTAAAATTCTTGTCACAACTATGATTTCAACTGATAGGCAACCGCGTAAAATTTAATCTGCTTTGTCATAGCCATCAATCCGTTAGCTCTGGAAGGAGATAGAAACTCCTGTAATCCGATTTCAGAAATAAATTCAAAATCAGAATCTAAAATTTCCTGTGTAGAATGACCGCTGTAAATGCTTACCAAAAGAGAAACAATTCCTTTTGGTAAAATACCGTCGGAATCAGCATTAAAAAATAATTTTCCATCTTTAAATTCGGCATCGATCCAGACTTTACTTTGGCAACCTTTGATCAGATTTTCATCAACTTTCTTGCCTTCCGAAAGCCCCTTAAGCTCTTTCCCAAGATCGATGATGTACTCATATTTTTGCTCCCAATCGTCAAGAAACGCAAATTCGTCGATAATTTCCTGCTGTTTTTCCTTAATGGTCATTTCTATACTTTCTTTATGCAAAGATACTAAATTTTAGTTTTTTTTAATTTTATGTTAAATTTAGAAGAGCGTAAATTCAGCCTTTTTCTAATGAAGTCAAAAACTTTGAGAGGCCTTTTTAAAAACATCTAGCAATTTTACTTCCTCATTTTCCCAACAAAGAATATCGGCTGCTCTTTCAAGTTCCGGTTGATAATTCTCTCTGCCTTTATTTAAAATCGTCTGAATTGCTTTGGCAATATTTTCAGGTTGATGATCTTTTATCATTTCTCCAATATCAAATTGGCTTTTAATTTTTTGCATTTCCGGGAGCCCCGACAAAATTAAAGGAACTCTAGCCTGAATACAATCCAAAACTTTATTCGGAAGGGAATAATAATAGCTTTCTCCCCCATTCTCTTCGATACTCATTCCGCAATCTGCAGTCAAAGTAATTTTTCGTAAATCATCAGGATGTAATTTCCCTAAAAACTGAACTTTATGCTGAAGACCTTGTTTAATTACCAATTCTTCATATTCAGCTTTTCTCGGTCCGTCTCCAGCAATTTTAAAAATAACATGGTTTAAATGATGCATGGCTAAAATTGCCTTATCAATTCCACGAAAAGGATTAATTGCCCCTTGATACAAAATAATTTTCGGGTTATTTTCAGGGATTTGAAAATTGAAATCTACTTTTCTAGGTGCATTTTGAACAACAATAGCCTCAATTCCGTATCGGGTTTTAAACCAATCGGCATAGCCGGAACTCGCCGTAATCATAAATTTTATGTTCGGAACGACAGATTTTTCAAGATAACGCCACAATTTTTGTGACATTTTGCCCTGAATTGCCGGCATTTCTGAAAAAATTTCATGACTGTCAAAAACCAAAGGAATATTCAGTTTTTTTGCGATTAAATAATTCGGAAGCAAAGCATCCAGATCATTCGCATGAAGAATGGTATTTTTATCTGCTTTTTGTTTTAATTCCTGATATAATTTCCAGTTGAATTCGAAATAAGCGGTTTTTAAACTCTTAGAAAGTAATTTAATTCTCGAAAAAGGATATGGTCGCTGCATTTTTTCAGCCCCATTCCAGTCATTTCCGATCAATTCAAGATCATAACTGTTTTCATATAACGTTCTACAAACCTTTTCTATACGCTGATCCGTATATAAATTACTAAATGCAGAAGTAATTATTTTCTTTCTGCCCATCACTTCTTTTTATCCGTCAAAAGATGGTAAATTTGTATAAAACAAATAAGTCCGTTGGGGATAATTACCGGCCAAAGCATTCCGCTGAAGATCCCATAAATGACAAAACAGATACAGCCAATCATATTCACAATCCTGATTTTTCTTATATCTTTCAATATGAAACTCAGTACGATAAAAAGTGAAGCGGAATATCCGATATAAGTAGCAATTTCGGGAATCATGAGAAAATTTTTAAGAAGATAAACTTAATCATTTTCAATAAGATAATAAAATTTTTTCTGCCATAAAGTCATTTATTGATTTTTGGTAAAATATTTGTAATTTAGATAATGAATAATTGGCAACGCTGCCATTATTCTAATGAGATATATTATGGATTATAAGTTTTCACAAGGTTTGAGCCAGGTGTTCAAACAAAGCAAAAGCGAAGCTAAAAGGCTGAAAAGTGAATTTCTTAATACAGAACATCTACTTTTAGGTATTATAAAAACGGAAAACTCTGCAAAAGAAATCCTTCAAAACCTTAATGCGGATTTAACACAAATCAGAAGAAAAATTGAAACTCTAAATACAGCAAGTCTTAATCCTATTTCTGAAGAGGTTACCAATATTTCTTTCACCAAAATGGCGGATCACGCTATTAAACGTGCGGAGTTAGAATGCAGACAATACAAAAGCAATGAGATTAATACCGTTCATTTGCTTTTAGGCATTCTTTATAAATATGAAGATCCTACTTCAAATATTTTAGGCGCTTACGATATCGACTATGAAGGCGTTTCAAGAGAATATCAAACAATGCTTAAAAACTCAGGACAGGCACCACAAATGAGTGCTTATGACGATGATGATGAAAGAGAGGAATTTGAGCAAATGAGAAAGCCTACAGGAAATTTAGGTTCTGCTAAAAGTAAAACTCCTACGTTGGATAACTTTGGTAGAGACTTAACTTCTTTGGCAAGAGACGGAAAATTGGATCCTGTAATTGGTCGTGAGAAAGAAATTGAGAGAGTTTCTCAAATCTTATCCCGTAGAAAGAAAAACAATCCGCTTCTTATTGGAGAGCCGGGAGTTGGTAAATCTGCGATTGCGGAAGGTCTGGCTTTAAGAATTCAACAGAAAAAAGTGTCGAGAGTTCTTTACGGAAAACGTGTGATTACTTTGGATTTGGCAAGTTTAGTTGCCGGAACCAAATACCGTGGTCAGTTTGAAGAAAGAATGAAGGCCATTATGACCGAGCTGGAAAAAAACAGAGATGTCATCTTATTCATTGATGAGCTTCATACTATTGTTGGTGCAGGAAGCTCAACAGGAAGCTTAGATGCATCCAATATGTTTAAACCTGCTTTGGCTAGAGGTGAAATTCAATGCATCGGAGCAACCACTTTAGATGAATACCGTCAATATATTGAAAAAGATGGTGCTTTAGAAAGAAGATTCCAGAAAGTAATGGTGGAACCGACTTCTATTGATGAAACCGTTCAGATCTTGAATCAGATTAAAGATAAGTATGAAGAACACCACAATGTAATTTATACTCCGGAAGCGATTTTAGCGTGTGTCAATTTGACATCAAGATATATTACAGACCGTTTCTTACCGGACAAAGCAATCGATGCGATGGACGAAGCCGGATCTCGTGTTTATATCAAAAACATGAAAGTTCCTACCGAGATTATTGATTTTGAAAAGAAAATCGAAGATATCAAGGAATTAAAACAAAAAGCGGTAAAAGCTCAGGATTATCTTGAGGCAAGAAAGTTGAAAGATGAAGAAGAAAGACTTCAGATGGAACTGAATGCTGCCCAGGACAAATGGGACAAAGACGTTAAGGAAAAGAAAGAAACCGTAACTGAAGAAAATGTAGCGGAAGTGGTTTCTATGATGAGTGGTGTTCCGGTAACGAAAGTGGGCAAAAATGAGCTTGATAAGCTGGCTCATATGGATGAAAAACTGAACGGAAAAGTAATCGGTCAGGAAGACGCTGTGAAAAAAGTTGTGAAAGCAATTCAAAGAAACAGAGCCGGTCTTAAAGATCCGAACCGTCCAATCGGTACATTCATTTTCTTAGGAACAACCGGAGTTGGTAAAACGGAACTGGCTAAGGTAATGGCAAGAGAACTTTTCGAATCTGATGAATCTTTAATCAGAATCGATATGAGTGAATACATGGAAAAATTCGCAGTTTCTAGATTGGTTGGAGCTCCTCCGGGATACGTTGGATACGAAGAAGGCGGACAATTAACGGAAGCCGTAAGAAGAAAACCTTATGCTGTGGTTCTTTTGGATGAGATTGAAAAAGCTCACCCTGATGTATTCAATATCTTGTTACAAATCTTAGACGAAGGTCACGTTACAGATAGTTTAGGTAGAAAAATTGATTTTAGAAATACCATCATCATCCTTACTTCAAACATCGGAACAAGAGATCTTAAAGATTTCGGAGACGGTGTAGGATTCGGAACTTCTGCTAAAAAAACAAGTTCTGATACAAGAGCAAGAAGCACGATCGAAAATGCCCTTAAAAAAGCATTTGCTCCTGAATTCCTTAACAGAATTGATGACATTGTGATCTTCAACTCTCTTGAGCAGACTGATATCAAGAAAATTATTGATCTTGAACTTGGTAAATTGTATAGCAGATTAGAAAAATTAGGTTATAAAGTTGAGTTAACTGATGAAGCGAAAGACTTTATATCTGAAAAAGGATGGGATAAAGACTTCGGTGCAAGACCATTGAAACGAGCTATCCAAAAGTATATTGAAGATTTATTGGCAGAAATGCTGGTAAACAAACAATTAAACGAAGGAGAAACTATTGTTTTGGATGTTAACGAAGCAAAAGACGGTTTAATCGGGAAAACATCAAAATCGAAAAAATCGGCTGAGAAGTCTTCACAATCGTAAATAAATAATTTAATCATAACGAAAAAGCATCGGGAAAATTTCCGATGCTTTTTTATTTTAAATGTATAATCTTTACGTTTTTAACGCAAAGGTTTATTGAAATTTAGATATTATTTAAGGAGCAAAGATTGAATCAACAAGTTGATTTGATGAAGCTTTGTTTTCAAGCTCTGTGAAGCAAATTTATTTGCCTTTGTATTCTAAAGTCCTACCACAAAACCAACACTCGGGACAAATCCACTCGAAAAAACACTTTCATTTTCTTTCCAAAGTACATTATACATTGCCCCGATTTGCATATAAGAATTGGTGCCTATTCTCTGCATATACCCTCCTCCAAGATACAATGCATCTTCATTTGCATTGTCCTTAAAATCATAAATTTTATCTTTATAATTGATGAAATAATGCTGATAATTAGCACTTATAAAAAATGTTCTTGCAATATAATAATTCAGAAAAGGACCGACTCCAAGCATTGTTGAACTGTAAGCATTTGATTTCTGCCACGAAACACTCCCCAAAAGCCCGCCTTCGAGATCATCAGTGAGCCTGTATCCGACCCTTGGAGATGCTGAAAGATTAAAATAACTATTGCTTCCGAAACCAAATCCGATTCCCCCACCGAAAGTCCAACGATTACTATTTTCTGGTGAAGCACCAATTGCAACCTGCGAAAACATTGAGCCTGAAATCATCAGAAATAAAGGAATAATAAGTTTTTTCATATTAATTGTTTTTTTCGATGTTTAAAATTATGGTTTTTTTACGAATTTTTTTAGTTGTATTTTTGCCGGGTCAAACTAAGAACTCCCGTTAAGAGTTTCGTAAAATTGAAATAACATGAAAGTAGTAGTAGGCCTCTCAGGAGGTGTAGATTCCAGTGTAACAGCATATTTGCTTCAACAGCAAGGTCATGAAGTTGTGGCTTTGTTTATGAGAAACTGGAATGATGCTTCGGTAACATTGGAAGACGAATGTCCGTGGATCGAAGATAGTAATGACGCATTAATGGTAGCTCAAAAGCTTGGAATTCCGTTTCAGGTGATCGATATGAGTGAACTTTACAAGGAAAGAATCGTTGATTACATGTTCGATGAATATCAGAAAGGAAGAACTCCGAATCCTGATGTTTTATGCAACAGAGAAGTAAAATTTGATGTTTTTCTGAAAACGGCGATGTCTTTGGGTGCAGATAAAGTGGCAACAGGACATTATGCAAGAGTAGATTCAACGATTGATGAAAACGGTAAGGAAATTTTCCATCTTTTAGCAGGAAAAGACAACAATAAAGATCAATCCTACTTCTTATGTCAGTTGAGCCAGGATCAATTATCTAAAGCGTTGTTTCCAATTGGAGAGCTTACAAAGCCGCAAGTAAGGGAAATTGCGAAGGAAATCGGACTGGTAACAGCAGATAAAAAAGATTCTCAGGGATTGTGTTTTATCGGAAAGGTGAGTTTGCCTCAGTTTTTGCAACAGCAATTGGTGCCTAAAGAAGGTGAAATCGTAGAGATTTTCAAAGATTCTCCGCTTTTTGCTCAACAAACACCTGAATTTTCTTCAAAACAGGAAGAACTTGAATTTTTAAGTCGAAAAATCAACTATAAAAAATCTGACGGCAAAGCAATCGGAAAGCATCAAGGTGCCCAATTTTTCACGATCGGACAAAGCAGAGGATTAGGAATCGGCGGACATAAAGAAAGCTGTTTTATTGTATCAAGAGATATGGAAAACAATATCATTTTTGTAGGTGAAGGAAGTCATTTTCCGGGATTATACAAAAAGGCTTTGAAGGTTGATAATGCCGAACTGCACTGGGTACGTGAAGATCTAAGATTAAAAAACGGAGAATCGATGGAAGTCATGGCCAGATTCAGATATAGACAGTCTTTGCAGAAAGCTACTTTATATCAGTTTGAAGATGCTTTTTATATTGAATTTGAGGAAGCTCAGTCTGCAATTGCTGAAGGACAATTTGCGTCTTGGTATATTGGAGAAGAACTTTTAGGAAGTGGAGTGATCTCATAAAACATTCTAAATCATATATTTTAAAAGCCCGGAAATTTCATTTCCGGGCTTTTTTATTTTTTTGAAAAATTTTCTGTAACGTATTTCGAGTTTCCCTACTTACTGAGTAAATAACATTAAAAATAATATTATGAAAACTCCATTCTCAAAAAAACAATATGTAGCTGCTAACAGTGTTTTAATTTTTTTAGTTTCAATGCTTTTAGGGTATAATATTTATCAAGAAATCTATCATCCTGAAAAATCGGACCTCTTTCTTTGTGCAGTTTTGGTAGCAATTACTGCTGCTACTGTAAGAAAATACGGCCTCAAAACCGAAGAAGAAAAACAAAAAAATATTTAATTCAACCTCTCTATAATATTGATCCGAAACTATTTTGTTTCGGATTTTTTATTCAATTCATTTTATTCTTGAAATAATGATTCATAAACACTATTCCTACAATACATTCCATAATCAATATCATAATTAAAAATCCCACTGGTTTGCCTAACAGAATTCCTTTGGTTAATTTAACAACTCCCAGAAAGAAAATGGAAATCATAAAGTAGAATGTAGCATCCGAAATAGCTTCTTTATATAATTTTAAAGCAAAAATTGAAACATAAAATCCTAAGACCAGGATTAAATAGAATTTGAGAAAATGAGGTCCTTTCAAAGAAATCGGATTGAGGGTGTGGTTGATTATGGCAAGCCATATAAGACTTATCAGAATCGGAATGGTATGAATGGTATTTGTTTTCATTGTTTCTTCTTTTTTAACTGCCACCACATCCTCCGCAACCACCGCCACAGCTGCTTCCACAAGAGCTGCTACAACTCGAAGAGCCACCACAGCTTCCGCCAGATCCACAGTCTCCCCCATTGTTTTTGTTCGGGTTTTTAGGGTCGTTATTTTTACTAAAAACCCATGACAGGAAAGAAATCAATAGAAAACCGCCAGGAATTAATATAAAAAGAACTGATAGCAAATTACTTATACTATCTGAACAAGAACTTACCATAAAGAACATTGAAAGAACAGAAAGAAATTTGAAACTATTCAGCCAGAGTTTTCTTCGTTTTGGTGCTTCTTTTTTGTTTATCCAAATTTCTTCCGGTGCTTTTTCGTGGAAAATTTCTTCATACTTTTTCAAAGTATACTGAAACCAGTTTTCGTGTTTTTCCTTTTCATCTGAACCACCTTTTGAGGGATGATGATGCAGTTTTTGCTGTAAAATAGTAGGACAAAACTCTTCCCAGTAGTTTTGAGTGTAGATGAGATGCATATGCCAAACTTTATCTACAATTTCGCTTGGAGAAGCTCCATTAGGTAGAATACAGCATAAGTAAACGAACTTTTTATACTCATCAATTGCTTTTTTTGTGAAATCTATTGTCCAGTTTTCTTCTTTCGCCAACTTTTTTGAAAAAGGAAAGTCTATATTCGGACTGTCTAATGAAAAACCCTGAAGTCTGTTCCAAAACGGATCATTTTCTAATAAGATTTTTGTTTCCATTGTTTTAACTTTTAGTTTCTATTCAAATATCTTTCGATTTCAAAATATAAAAGTCTTGCAAAAATCTTTTTTGGTTTTAAAATAATCTTAAATTAGTCTTATGAAAAAAGAAGATATTCTGCATCTGGAGAAATTAATGAATTTCTTAAGCCTTCATTTTTTAAAGAAAAATCACTGGGAAGATGTTTCAAAAACCGAATGGTCGTATATCGTTGCTGAACTTAATGACCTTCTGGTCAACAGCAATATTGAAAAAGGCATAAAAAAAGAACCTGAATTATTAGGCTCTAACTATTTATATGAACATTTGATTATCAATAAATTAAAAAAATATCATCAGAATGAAAATGCTATTTTAAGCAAGCCCAATCTGGCAAAATTAAGTCTGATTGTCAAAGTTTTAGGCTATTCAAATTATATTGAATTCATTAATTCGAATACCGAATCATTTAACTTTAATGATCTCAAAATCGATATGGATAATGTAAAGCAAAATACAGAGTTGCTTGACAGGCTTGTCGGTTGTTGGTATTCGTATAACAGAAATCTTCCGGAAAATCCATTACAGGCTAAAGAAGACCGAATCTGGCGTTCTGCAACAGAAATCTACAAATCAGAAACTTCCGGTGAATATTTTATTGAAAGAAGCGGCGGTGACCGTCATAAATATTTCGGAAAAGTAACTGCTTATTCAGATTATGTTTTCATCATTATGAACAGCAACACCTTTATCCGGCAAAGACATTTTATTTCAAGGATAAAAGACATCAATGAAAAGCTGAAGAATCCAGAATATAAGCTCCATGAGTTGCATTTTATAAGTACCTGTATTAGTTTTAATCAAGAGCCTATTGCTCTGTTCGAAATATTTCAGAAAGCCGACAGAAGAAGTTTTATTTCTGATTCCATAAGCTTTCCGATTGACAGTGATGAGATTCCGAAATCTATTGTAAAACAACTTGAAGATACTGAATCTAACCGTATAGATTATAAGTAGTTGGTTAACTTACCAACCAGTCTTTAAAATCTTTTACGCGATCCCGGCTGACCGTAATTTCTTCCTGTGGTTGATATTCTAATTCTACTTTGTAATTAGGCGAAGTATGAATGTTTTTTATGTAATCAGAGTTAATGATAAACTGTCGGTTCGTTCGAAAGAATTTTTTTTCGTCAAGAACATCTTCCAGTTCATCCAATGTAAAATCCGATGGAAAAGCTCTCTCCTGAGTCTGCAGATACACAATTTTATTCTCACTAAAAAAACAGCTTATTTCATGGGTTTGTACAATTTTCAGATTGTACCCGATTTTTACTAAAATCCTGGAAAGCGTTGTTTTTTCTTTTTTTATTAACTGCTTAATTTCTTGTGAATTGACAGAGTTATCTGAAGGAATAAATGATTTATATTTTTCAATAGCTCCAGCTAAATCTTCATCCAGAATGGGTTTCAAAAGGTAGTCAATACTGTTTAATTTAAACGCCTTTAAGGTATATTGATCAAAAGCTGTGGTGTAGATGATAAACCCTTTTGTAGGAACTTTTTCAAAAATATCGAATGATAAACCGTCTCCTAAAACAATATCCGAAAATATCAGCTGAGGATGCTCATTTTCTGAAAACCATTGCACGCCTTCTTCTACCGATTCTATTTTGCCAACTACTTCAATTTCAGGAAATTCATTAAGCATTCTTTCTAATTTCCTTGAAGCCGGTTTTTCGTCTTCGATAATGACTGTTTTGATCATCGAGTTCCAGATTTTAGTTTACAATTTCGAAATAAAATTAATTAAAATTTACTAGTTTTTAAAACTTAATCGGTTCTTTTGACTTTCTCATTTCTTTTTCCATTATTTCTCTTTCCCAATCAGCATTGAAAAGAAATAACTTTACCGCTTTTATCGTTAAAAATATACCCCAGATCGTCAAAATCACAGATCCTTTGAATAAAGTAAAGTCTAACCTCTCGCTTTCAAAAATATCATTAAAAAAGATGATTGCTGCCACAATTCCAAACCATAAAAGGTGTTTGTAGAATTTTTTCAGATCGTTTACTCTTTGTTGTGCTTGATTGTAGTTCATCGTATTAATTTTTAAGTGGTTATTATTTTTTAATTAAAGTGTTTTTGTTCTGCTTTTTTCTTCTTCCATTAATTGCTTAATTTTTCTTTCTTCCCAATCCTTTCCGATGCCAAAAGTGTTCACGGCGTGAGCTAAAAGTCCGATTCCCCAACCTAGCATAGGCCAGTAAAACCATAAATGATCAGGAGAAGTGATCAGGTTTAAAATAAATAAGAAAGGAATCACAAGACAGTAAGAAGTAAGATTACCGTAGAAACCTTTAAGGTCTTTTACTCTTTTTGATGCTTTTTCATAAGCTAAAACTTCTTTTTGGTAAGATAAATTTTCCATAATTATAATTTTTAAGATGTTGAATTGTTTGTTTTTGTTGACACAAATGTAGGTCTGCAAATAGCCTCTCATCAACTTTATATTACTGAACCGTAGAAAATGATTCCCGAATTGTAAAAATCCCGACTCAATGGAGAATCGGGATTTTAATTTTTATCGGTTTATCGGTTATTTTATCTCAATAAATAAAGGGAATAAGCTTTTTTGTTTCTTTTCTGTATTGAATATATTCATCTCCAAACTGCTCAATCAGGGCTTCTTCTTCTACTTTAATTCTGTAATTGAATGCCAGAAATGGAGGAAGAAAAGCGATGGCAAATGAAATCCAGTTATTCAAAAATAAACCTAATCCTACAAAAGTAAGCATTGCAAAAGCGTATGAAGGGTGTCTCAAATATTTGTAAAAACCTTCTTTTTTAATTTTATGATCTTCTCTGATGCTCACATCGACTGTAAAATACTTGCCTAAAGATCGAATAATAATCCATCTGAAAAGAATTCCAATAACTATGCAGCTTTCACCCAGAAAAAAGATCCATTGTTCTTTACTGATCGGAAAATAGAGCCTATTCGAAATAAAAACAGCAAAAAATATTGACGGAACAATAACGACCCATAAAATATTTAAAGTTGATTTATCTTTTTTCTGGGCGTTTTGAGCTGATTTAAGCATTTTTTTGTATAAAATTTCACTTAAAAACCAAATTCCCATCGAAATATAAAATACAATCGTAAGCTCTTTCATGTTAATTTTTTTCTTTATCCATGAGCTCTTTAATTTTTCTTTCCTCCCAACGTTTTCCAAGGATTACAGGTGGTAAAAAAACGCTTAATCCGTGAGCGACAAGACCAATCCCCCAAAACAAAGGCAACTGAAACATTTTCCAGCTCCATTGTTCCTTATTGTCGGTATCGAAGAACTGAAGGGCAATGACAAGAATATTCGTAAATATATACACCATCAAATGAATATAAAATCCTTTGATTTTTTTCACCCTTTTCTCTGCTTCTTTGTAGCGGATGTCGCTTTCATCTATATTAATCATCTTTATCTGTTTTTGTGTTGATCTTGTTTTTCTAATATTTCCCGGATTTTTTTCTCTTCCCAGGTTCTGCCGATGGAGAAAACACTTATTCCGTGTGCAGCAACACCAATTCCCCAACCTAACATCGGCCAGTAAAACCATAAATGTTTTGGAGAAGTAATGAGGTTAAGAATCATTAAAAATGTAATTATTATAGCATACGAAAAGAGGTTTGCGTAAAAGCTTTTAATTTCTTTTACCCTTTTTTGGGCTTTTTCGTATGCTTTATTTTCAGAATCATTTTTAATACTGATAGTATTGGGTTTATCCAATAACATCGGAAGTTTTACTTTAAAATAATCTTCGGATTTTTCTATAAAAACATTTCGTTTTGTAAGTAAAGAATACCGCTGAACAATATTTGCCAATCCAATTCCTGCACTTTCTTTCATTTGCTCTCTTATCTGCAAATTGTTTTCAATGCAAAGTGTATCATTTTCTGAAAATACTTTTATAATTAACGGTTTTGAGGAAGTCGCAAAATTGTGTTTGATGCAGTTTTCCAAAAGCAGCTGTAAGGAAAGTGGAACCACAAATCGTTTCAAATCTTCATTTTTAACATCAAATTCAAAGTCTACACTGTCCTCAAATCTTGTTTTTAAAAGTTGACAATAGGTTTTCGCAAACTCAATTTCATCTTCTACCGTTACTAATTCTTTGTCTTTCTGCTCCAAAACATATCTGTAAATTTTTGACATTGAAGCCGTAAATTTCTGTGCCTGTTTCGGATTTTCATCTATTAAAGAGCTTAAAACATTCAGAGAATTGAATAAAAAATGAGGGTCTAACTGATTTTTAAGGCTTTCAAACTGGGCATTGGCAGATTTGGCAATCAGTTTTTGTTCTACAACTTCTTTTTTGGACGTTTTTTTCAGCTCTTCCATGAAACTTTTCGCATGAAGAAAAGCCGAGATTAAAAGAGCAACATTGATGGTAAACCAATTGATAAAATTATATTTTCCCGAAAAATATTCTTCTACTGTTGCCGCCTTCTGAATGATTACAAAGTTTACATAATTACAGAAATACACCAAAATGATATTGGCAATCAAAATCGAAATAATACTTATAATCGCTCTTTTCGTAGTCGCTTCAGACCAAGGAAACTTTTTATTAAGAAAATCGTTAATAACCCCATTTCCCACTCCCAAAACAAAGGAATACATAAAGGAAATAAGAATGGTAAGCACAAAGTTTTCAATATTTTTCTCATCGGTAAATACAAAGAAGAAGAACATCGACGTTGCCAAGGATATCCAAAATAATGTTATAAAGTTTTTACGTCTCATAATAAGAGTTTTCCTGAGTCTAAATCAGTTTTATGTAATTGCAAGCTGCAGATATTCGGTTCAAAATAAAACCTTTAAAAATGGCCTTCCAAAAAGGAAGACCAGGGTATTATTTTTTATCTCCCATGCTTAGAAAATATTCTGCTTCAGATTTCCCCCAATTAGGATCTAACGTCGTTTTTGGTTTATAAGCATTGAATTTTTCTAAAGCCAGTTTAAAAAGTTCAAGCCCTTTGGTTTTGCTTCCGCCGTATTGTTCCGGAGTAAAATATACATCTTCTGCTTTTATTAAAGCGACTCTCGGATTTGATGAATCAAAGCTCTCCGATTTTGTCAATTCTTCAGCAGCCTGCATTCCGTACGTCATATATCTTTGTTGAGGATTCACCATCATTTTCAGAGAGAAGATCATTTTTTGCAGCAAATGAATTTCAGAATTGTCTTTTTCTATACTTCCCGCCGCATCAACAAATTTTTGTGCCTGATCTGCCGTTTCATCCAGGCTTTCCATTTTTCCCTCTCTCATTAACACTCTCCCTTTTTGAATGTAAGAAAATGCAGCATAGTAATTCGGAAGCCACTTCCCTTTTTCCTTATCTCCGATTCTTTGAAAATCATTTGCCAATGTTTGAAAATCGTCAACCGTTTTACAGGTTTCTATTTTAGCAATTTTCTCAGTCATAATTTTTTCATAACCTGCCTGAGCAAAAGTGATTACACTAACACAGCTTAAAGCAGCACTTAAAATGTATTTTTTCATAGTTTCTGAATTTTAAAGATTGTTTTTTATATTTAAATGTAATTCTTTTTTAAAGATTATTGTTAATAGCATCTTGTGTTCTGTCTACTCCAAAGCTAATAAACGCCCCAACAAAAACAAATGTATTCACAGGAGGAACTACCGCAGATCTTCTTGCACCATCATCTGATGCTGAAAAATTATATCCGTAGATGTTTTTCGTTCCTAAAACATTAGAAATACTTAATACCAGCACCACAAAAGACTTTGCATCTTTTTTACCCAGATTCGGAAGATAATTAAAGCTGAAATTTAAAGCACTATAATCTTTCAGCCTTCCTTCATTTCGGATAAAATTAACCTCTTCATTATTGACTGTTTTTGTAGCAATATCGTAATACGGTCTTCCTTTTGAGTAGCTGTAAGAAAGATTGGTTCCGAATTTCAGCTCGGGGAAAAATCTTTTTGCCACCACAGAAATTGTATGTTCTGATGCAAAATTGGGTTTTAAACTCATCGGATAATTCATAAAATCTCTTTTTGAATCTAAATAAGAATAGCTTACCCAATAATCTATATTTTTGAACGTTTTTTTATCTCTCCAGAAAAGTTCAAGTCCTTTTGCAAAACCATATCCATTGTTGTTTACAGCAGTTTGTACAGGTTGAGACATTCCATTTCCATTAGCAATATTCTGTACTTTAACCAGTTCATCATATTTTTTATAAAAAGCTTCTAATCTCAGACTTCTTCCTTCTGATGTTCTCTGAAGCTGGAAAATATAATGTTGGGATTGCTGAAAATCGAGATTCGAAGGGGAATTGATGTATTTGCTTTCCGGATTCTGATAAAATAATCCATAGGCCAAAGAAGTAGTCCAATCTTTTGCTAAACGATAAGCTATCGCAAAACGAGGCGCAATATTGGATTTCCCTAGGAAAGAAGAATACTCTCCTCTCACTCCGATTTTTGCAGAAAGTTGATTGCTAAATCCTAAATCTGTTTCTACAAAAGCCGCTGAGATCAGGTCTTTGTAATTTTTTTGAATATCCTGAAAATTTAATTGTTCGCTGGTGTTATTCAGTTCAAAACCTCCTCTTAATGCACTGATTTTATTAATTTTTCTTTCTAAAACAGCTTTAAGGTTGATATAATTTCCATCATTTAAAAGTTGAGTTTTTTCAGATTCTGTATTGTTCGTTTCTGTAGAGAAATTAAGGTCTGATCGGTTAAATGAATAGGAAGTTCCAACATTCAAAAGATATTTTCCAAATTTCTGTTTAAAAGATAAATTATGATAGGTGTTTTTTCCCTTTAGACGAACCAGAGCAAAATCATAAGTTGGTTCAAGGCTTTCCGTTTTCACACCCATTTTATCGGTACTGTACATTCCGTAATATTTGAAAAAACCTCCGGATTTTGTTTTAATTCTGAAATTGGCATCTCCATTAAAACCTTGTGGTGCATCTATAAAATCGGTATTAAAATCAAAAACCTTCTGCATCAGACTTAATAAAGAATAACTTGCACTTGCTCCATATGAATATGTTTTTTTATCGTCTAATTTTTGAAAACCTGCGCTTAAGAAGATCGGCGAAATTCCAAAGTCATAAGAACTTTGGTCCGGAAGATCCACACTTTCCAATAGTAACGCTCCGGAAAGCGCCTGTCCGTATAATGCAGAATATCCTCCACTTGAAAATACGTTTCCTTTAAAAAGGGATGTATTGAATCTATCTCTTCCTGCAATTCCCGGAACTGAATTGGAAAAATAATTATTGATCAAGCTTCCATCCATGAAAATTTTTGACTCCGTTCCTGTTCCGCCACGAATAAACAGTCCTTCTGTTTCTCCAACTTTCTGAACTCCGGGAAGATAATTTAAGGCAGAAGAAATCTGTCCGTCTGCTCCTGCAGTCGTGTAAATATCAATAGGCGTTAAAAGCGCCGTTGCTCTTTTTTTATCACTCGCTTCGATTGATCCTGCAGAAACAACAACAGCATCTATTTCGTTGATCTGTTCTTTTAATTCCGCATTCATCACCACATTCTGGTCTCCGATTGTAATGTTTTTGTTGACTTCAATATATTTAGGGTGAGTAAAATTCAAAGTATGACTGCCTTTTTCTGTAGTTTCGAAAGAGAAATTACCTTCACTATCAGTGGTTGCACCGTCATACGTGTCTTTTAAAGTAACATTCACCTCATTGATTCCTTTATTTTTAAAGCTTACTTTTCCTGAAATTCTAGTCTGGGCAAAACTTAAAGCAAAAGATAAAAAAATGACGAGAAATGATAATTTTGTTTTCATAGTTGTTTATTTCGATTCAAAAGTAAGATGAATTTTTGAAGCCGATCAATTTTTGTTGCTGAATGGTTGGTTTTTGATTCTGAGTTGTAATTTTTGGTTTTGATAAATCTAATGTCTTAACTTTTAACCACCCCGTCAAAAATACTTTCGAATTTTCGACACCCCTCCAAAGGAGGGGAATTTTACAACTATCTGTTTTACTCATTTTTTAATGAATAGGAATACAAAAATCTACGAGCATTTTTCCTTCGGGATGTTCTTTGAAATTGCTGTGATAAATTTCGAAAGGAAAGGCTTTTCGAACGGTATAATTGTTTTCTTTCATCCATAAAAAGAGAGAAACCCAGCATTGTTCGAAGTCGTTTAAAGTAACTTCACCACTTCCGATGATGAATTTTCCGGCTTCGATAGTTTCCAGAAAGACTTCCCCTTCTTGCTTCCTTAAAGCTTCATCCAACAGCATGCAAGCATAAATTCTTACTTTATCCGGCGGTGTCACTTTAAAGCTATCGTGGTAAACGGAGAGCATTTTTACATTCTCTTTTGGAAATAGTTTTTTTGTCTTTGCCCAATCAATCAGAATATTGTAAGAAGGCTCAACATTGGCAATTCCGAGGCTCATTACAGCTGCTAAATTCATTTCTTGAAGTTCCGTCACTTTAATTTTTAAATTCATATTTCTCCAGTTTAATAGGTTTTCGATATTGCAAATGTATTGGTCGAAAACCGTATCAATTTGTCCGTTCTTGCTTTGTTTACTCTGGACCTTATGAAAATTTTCCGGTGCCGATTTACGAAATTCCGAGGGTGATTTTCCGTAATATTTTTTGAAGGTTTTATTAAAAGCCGAATGATTGGAAAAACCGAACTGATAATAAATATCTTTTACACTCAAATTCTTTCTTAAAGCCAAATAAAAGGCGCTTTTTTCAATTCTTTTCCGGGTAATATAGTTCTGAACTGTTTCGTCTGTGATCAGCCGGAAAATTCTGTGAAAATGAAACGGCGAATAAGCGGCAATCTCTGAAACTTTTTCTAAGGAAAGTTCCATATCAAGATTATTATCAATGTATTGAATGGTTTTTACGATTCTTTTTTTGTATTCTTCCACTTCAAAAGCGTTTCCGGCAAAGGTACCAAGATCAGGCGAAAATTATTTGTCATTTATTGCTAGTTGTAAAAAAAGAATGGAAGTCATAAAGTGTTTCGGGAAATCTTTTTTAATTTTATCACAAAATCATTTACAATGAAAATACAAACAATGTCATTATTGATAGGGAGTGCATTTTTGGCAGCGTCGTGCTGTACTACAAAAACGTACACTATAAACCCTAAAAGTGGAACACAAACGGAAGGAACTGCAAAGTTTACTCAGAAAAAAGATGAAGTGACGATGAAACTGGATGTGAAAAACCTTACTCCGGGAATTCATGCTGTACATATTCATGAAAAAGGAGACTGCTCTGCAGCTGACGGAACATCCACAGGAGGACATTGGAACCCTTCAAAGAATGATCACGGTAAATGGGGAGCAGAACATTTCCATATGGGAGATATCGGAAATTTGACGGCTAGTAAGGACGGTGTAGCTACCCTTACTTTCAAAACTGATAAATGGTGTTTAGGATGTACTGATGAGTCTAAGAATATCATCGGTAAAGGTCTTATTATACATGCTTCAGCCGATGATTTCCATACTCAGCCTACAGGAAATGCAGGAGGAAGAGTGGGATGTGTAGAGATTAAATAACATTCAATGATAAAAAAAATAACCGCTAATTTCTTAGCGGTTATTTTTTTATTGTTTTACATTCATGTCTGCGAGAATGTTCATCGCTTCCTGAAGGTAAGTATCTTTTCTAAGGTTCTTCACCCATAGTTCAGATTTCTTCTTGAATGCTTCGTCTTTTTTCTCTCTTTCAATTTCACCAGGGAACATTGTAAATTTAAGTCCGTTGTCGAATTTAGTAAGTACTTTAAATTTCTCGATCTGAGATTTTCTCTGCTTCATCAATTCATTAAACTTATTGATATTAAGAGTAATGGTTTCTTCTTTATCCAGCTGCTCTCTCCATTGTGCAGATTCAATCAGTAATTGATAGTTTGAATTTTTCGCCATTCTTGCCGCACTTGCTTTTTCTAATGCCTGAATGTTGAAATAATTCAATTTTTCAAACTTTGTAGCAGGAATTTTATCCCAAGCTAAAGCATAATCATCATATCTCTCTCCTATTTCTGCATAGGTAAAGAAATCTTTCATCTGAATATCAGAAACAATTCCTTTTCTCTGCGTAGACTCACCTGTAATTCTATAAAACTTCTGAATCGTCAGTTTTAAAGATCCAAAATCGTCTTCTGTATTTAAGAATCTGTTTAAGTCTACAAAAGTCTGAACCGTTCCTTTTCCAAATGATTGCGGAGAACCTATTACTACAGCTCTTCCGTTATCCTGCATTACTCCTGCAAGAATTTCCGAAGCTGAAGCAGAAAGTTCGTTTTGCATAATCACCAAAGATCCTGTCCAAATCGGAGTTTCATTTTTATTTTTTAGGGTCTGAATCTTTCCGTTTCCGTCTTTTACCTGAACATACGGACCTGCATTCATGAACAGTCCCATAATATCTCCTACTTCTGTTAAAGATCCTCCTCCGTTATTTCTTAAGTCTAAAACAATTCCTTCGATATTTTGCTCTTTAAGCTTGATAATTTCATTTTTAATATCATCAGAAGCATTTCTTCCTTTATCATTTTCAAAATCAGCATTAAAGCTTGGCAAGTTAATGAACCCATACTTTTTGCCGTTCGGAGAATTTACTACAATACTTCTTGCAAAAGTATCTTCTATAGCCACTTCTTCACGAATCATCGTTACATCTTTTGTCGTTCCGTCTTTTTTCTGAACCGTTAAAGTAACCGGAGTTCCTTTTTCACCTCTGATTAATCTTACTGCCTCATCAGAAAGCATTCCTACTACATTTACCGCATCTTCTTTCGGTTTCGATTTTACTTTAAGGATTTTATCTCCCTCTGACAGCTGTTTCGATTTCCAAGCCGGAGCTCCGATCGTAAGAGCACCCAAGTAAAGGTTTCCTTTTTTCTCCTGAATAATCGCTCCAATACCAATTACTTTTCCGGTGAAATTCGTATCAAAATCTTCTTTATCTTTCGGAGAATAATAGTTGGTATGCGGATCGAAAACTTCTGTGTATGCATTCATGTATACAGAGAACCAGTCCATCTTTTTTCTCTTTTTAAATCTCGTAAACGTTTCTTTTACAAGATCTTTCACCTCATCAGTCGCCTTTTTAATTTTCTGATCAGGAGAAATCGGCTTGTAATTGATGGTGTCTTTTAAATTGTACTTCTGAACAGAATCTTTCTTCTCTTTTTGAGCTTCTTCTTTGCTGTTCATCGACTCAACTTCCTGAAGGATATTGTATTTGATGAATTTTTTCCATTCATTATACTGTTCCTGCTTATTAGAAGGTACTTTTTTTAGTTTTGGCTCTAGGGTAAGCGTTTCATCTTCTTCAAGATTAATGGGCTTGCTGAAAATATCCTGAGTAATCTTATCGATCTCATCCACTCTTTGGTACAATCTGTCAATCGTAAGCTTATAGAACGTTAAATCTCCGACATTCAGATAATCATCTAGCTTTGTTTCGTGCTTACTGAATTCGTCCATATCCGACTGCAGAAAATATCTTTTTGCAGGATCAATGGTCTCAAAATAATGCTTGTAAACATCTTTAGAATAAGCATCATTAATAGGTTTTGGGCTATAATGTAAATAAGAAAGGGTGTTTTTTACACTCACCATTATCGTCTGCATTTTTTCATCATCATTTTTAGGCGAATTGAAGCAAAACATTAGACTTGTTAATGGAATTAGGAGTAAAAATTTATTCAGCTTAAAATTTTTCCACATAAACTGTCTGTTTTTATTAATTTTTTTAAATAATATAACGATTAGTAGTAACAATTAAATTTCTGTTACAAACTATCAAATTTAACACCTTATTTACAAATAATAAATAGTTTTTCGATTTTTTGTTAAAATACTTGCTATCTTATCCCTTTACGCCTTATTCTTCAATAAAACCAACGAAATAGCACCCCTTTAGAAGCGGTGCTATTAAATAATAAAGGTAGATATTCGTTATTTTTATTGAATCACAATACTTTTTACTTTCACTGTATGCGCTGAAAAATAACCTAGCGCACCGTTTGTAATATTGCTTGGAGGGTTAGCCGGTGTCACTCCTCCTCCAGGTCCACCACCCGAAAGCTGAAGAAGTGCAGAATAAAAAGTATATACCTTATCATCGATACACTGCATTTCAACATGAATGGTATCTCCTACAACCACTTTTATATCATCTGCATTACCTTCATCATTGGGAAGAATAAGAGGTCTCTGATTCGGCATCCCGTTGTTTACATTATCAGAAAATTCCGAAAAGAATTTCTTAGGATTATTGTTCACCGTATAAACGAAAAGGTAACGATTTCCTAACGGTGACGGATCGTTAAAAACCGGCAGCAGAGTGTAACTCGTTTCCCCTCCCACCATAAAAGAATCTTGATCCAAACCATCGAATGGAACTGTATCAGGCATTGTACTTTGTGCAGTATATTGCTGTCCTTCAGCATTTATTTTTAAAGTATAAGTTCTTCCAGACTGTCCTACAAAAGCAGAGGTTTTATAGGTTCCATTTCCTGCATACTGCAAGATTTCGGTTTGTCCGGTATTGTCGCTTAAAACAACCTGTGCATTTTCAACAGCAGGATATTGATTCGCTTCTGTGAAAATCACAGACTTTGTAATTTTTACGAAATATGGACCTGCCTGATCGGTTACATTTCCTTCGATCACGATTTGCCCGCTTTGATCCTCCAAATCAAGGTCGATTTCTTTTTCACAAGAGGTTACTAAAAAGAGGGATAATATGATTAAAAATATATTTTTCATAGATTAAAATTTGAAATTATAGGTGATGTTTGGTACCCATCGGAACAATGAAGTCTGCATAGCACGAGTTGTTCCCGGTTTATCCGGATTGTCTTCAAAATTAATGGTGTAAGCATTTTCGCGACCGTACACATTATAAATTCCAAATGACCAAGAACCTTTGAAACGTTTGTTAGATCCTACACTTGGTTCATACGTTGCACTTAGATCCATTCTGTGATAAGCAGGCATTCGGTCTGCGTTTCTGCTGCTGTATTGAAAGATGGTTTGACCGTTCAGTTCATATTTTCCGGTCGGGAAAGTTACCGCATTTCCTGTGCTGTAAAGGAATAATCCAGAGAAAGACCATTTCGGATTCAATTGATAGGTCGCCACCACCGAAAGATCATGGGTTTTATCCATTCTTGCGTTGTACCATTGGTTGTCATTAATTCCGTCAATTTTTCTTTCTGTTTTAGACAAAGTATAGGAAATCCAACCTGTTAATTTTCCGTTTTTCTTTTTAGCAATCAATTCTAGTCCGTAAGCTCTTCCTTTTCCAAATAGCAACTCACTTTCTACATCTGCCGCCGTATCAAAAGAAATTTGGGCTCCGTTTTTATAGTCGATTTGGTTCTGCATTGATTTGTAATACACCTCAGCATTCACCTCATAATTATTATTGTTGAAGTTTCGGCTGTAGCCTACACTGACCTGATCTGCAATTTCCGGTTTTACGGTATAGCTGCTTCCAATCCATTGATCGGTAGGGTTTCCGCTTCCGCTGTTACTTAGTAAGTGAAGGTTTTGAGTATTTCGGGAGTATCCTCCTTTCACACTGCTGACTTCGTTAATTCTGTAATTGGCAGTAATTCTGGGTTCAAGATTCACGTATGTTTTTCCAAACTTTCCTTTTTCCAAAAATTCAGAATCCGTAAGAACTCCATTTTCATAAGTATTAAAAGTATCGCCACCTAAAACACTGAACATTGATAGCCTGGCTCCATAATTGATGGTTAGTTTTTCTGTTGCTTTAAAGTCATCATTGATATACAGTGCATTTTCCCAGGTATATCTTGGATTTCTCGGAAAGCTGCTCACACTTGTTCCAGAAGCACTGCTTGGAGTAATGGTATGATAAATAGACTGTAAACCAAACTTTACTGAATGTTTATTTCCGGCAAACCATGAAAAATCCTGTTTCAGGTTCCAGTCTTCGATTTGGGAATCCAGCCCAAATGTATTATTGTTGCTGCTTAGACTTACATTATAGTTGTAGTTGCTGTAAATCAAGGAAGTATTAGAGAATAATTTACTGCTGATAATGCTGTTCCATCGCAAAGTAGCCGTTGTATTTCCCCAGTCTGTAGAAAAAGTATCGCCTAAACCAAGCACATCTCTTCCAAAATATCCCGACAAATACAATCTGTTATTTTCATTGATCTGATAATTGGCTTTTAGGTTCAAATCATAAAAATAGAGCTTACTGTCTTTGAAATCGTCTGTTGCTTTTAAAAATATATCGGCATACGTTCTTCGTCCTGAAACGATAAAAGAGGATTTTTCCTTTTGAATAGGTCCTTCAACGCTTAGTCTGCTACTAATCAGTCCAATTCCTCCATTTACATTGTAATCTTTATTATTTCCGTCTTTCATTTTGACATCCAAAACGGATGACAATCTTCCTCCATACTGAGCAGGGCTGTTTCCTTTAATAATACTCACATCTTTCAGTGCATCACTGTTGAAGGTACTGAAAAATCCTAGTAAATGGGAAGCATTATAAACTGCAGCTTCATCCAGTAAAATAAGATTCTGGTCGGTAGCACCGCCTCTCACACTGAATCCACTACTTCCTTCCCCATTACTTTTAATACCAGGTAAAAGCTGTATTGTTTTCATCACATCTTTTTCCCCAAATAAAACCGGAAGCTTTTCAATATTTTTAATACTTAAGGTTTCAGTTCCCATCTGAGCAGAAGTCAGATTTTTATCTTTTTTAATTCCGGAAATAACGACTTCATCAATCGTTTTTGTTCTTTCTTCATCTCCGGAAATCAGTTCAATATTCTGTTTCATATTATCTTCTACAGAAATACTTTGTTGAAAATCTTTAAAACCGGGATTTGAAATAATTAAATGGTAACTGCCTTTGGGAAGAGAAAGAGAATAAAAACCATATTCGTTGGCAACAACAGCAATACTGGGATCTTCCGCTACTTTTACGGTCACTCCAATAAGCAGTTCTCCGTTTTTCTTATCTTTTATCGTTCCGCTTACAGAATACTGCTGCTGAGCAAAGGCAACCGTACAAAAACAAATTGCCGCCGCCGAAGTAGCCGCCTTTAAAAAGGATATTTGCATTAGTTTATTTTTAATGAGTATATATTTGTACTCGTTTTTTGATTAGTTTTTAATTTGTGACGATTGTTACATGAATAATTCAATACTCCGAGAATATTCTCTCATCAGACAATGCCCCAAAATACAGATTCACCGAGTATTACTGCAACACTAAACGTTCAAACAGGTAAAATATTTTTCTCTTTTCAAATCCTTCACAAAAAATTATTTTTAAATTAATCCTCTCAAGATCTCGTTAAAAATTATCATGAATTACGTATATTAGACCGTATATTTGTTAAAATTTAAATTTTTTATGGAAAAACCACTTATTCTGGTTACTAATGATGATGGAATTACAGCTCCTGGTATCAGAAATCTTGTAAGCTTTATGAACGAAATCGGAGAAGTTGTTGTTGTAGCTCCCAATTCTCCCCAAAGCGGTAAAGGTCATGCCATTACCATCAATTCTACCCTAAGTTACGAAGAAGTACATTTGGACGGTCCTCAAAGAGATTTTTCTTGCAGCGGAACTCCTGTAGACTGTGTAAAAATGGCTCTTGATAAAATCTTACCAAGAAGACCGGATATTGTCGTTTCAGGAATTAATCATGGCGCCAATTCTTCAATTAACGTCATTTATTCAGGAACGATGTCTGCAGCAGTTGAAGCCGGTGTTGAAAACCTTCCTGCCATAGGATTCTCTTTACTGGATTTCAGTTGGGAAGCTGATTTTACACAGGCAAAAGAATACATTCAAAATATCGTCAGAAAAACATTGGAAAGACCAATGCCAAAAGGAATTGTTTTAAATGTAAACATCCCGAAACTTTTAAAAGACGAAATTAAAGGGATAAAAGTCTGCAAGCAGGCTCATGCAAAATGGGAAGAAAGCTTTGACGAAAGAGTAAATCCTCACGGAAAAAAATATTACTGGTTAACAGGATATTTCAACAATATGGATGAATCTCCGGATGCTGATGAAACGGCTTTAGCCAACGGATATATTTCTATTGTTCCTGTAAAATTTGATTTAACGGCTTACGAGTATATGAATACGTTGAGCGAAGTAATGAATTTTGATTAATGTACGATAAACTAGATAATCCTGTTTATCATTCACTTAATAAATTTCATCAAAAGTTTTGCTTAGACTTCGGAGACACCAAATTTTATAATCCAGAAGTAGCTGCTTTTGGAGGTTCTGCTACCATTTCAAAAGAAAATGAAATCGCAGAATATGCAAAAATATGTGATGATTTTCTGATTTTCGGAACTAAACCTGATCTAGGTAATTCCAAAACAGAATTATCCCGGCTTGTCTGTGATCAGTATATTTTGGAAGATAAAATTGAGTTGGATTTTAACGAAGAAATTATTCAGCTTCAGGAAGAACATAAGGAAGAACTATTCTTATTTATTCAAAAGTTTTATCCCTATTATTTCAAGAAAAGAACATCCGAATTAGGTCGTTATTTTGGAATTTTTAAAGAAGGTAAGCTCGTTGCTGTTACCGGGGAAAGAATGCAGATGAACGATATGACTGAAATAAGTGCTGTAATCACAGATACGGATTATCTTGGCAAAGGCTATGCTAAACAATTGGTCGCTTTTGTTTCTGGTAACATTTTTGAGGACAATAAAACTCCCTTTCTTCATGTTGCCGAAAATAATTTCGGAGCTAAACAACTTTATGAAAAACTGGGCTTCAAACTCAGAGGAAAAATAAACTTATGGGGCATAAAAAAGTAATTTTATGCCCTTTTTATTTTAAAACAATACTTTATCCTCTTTTCTCAATTCCTCCAAATATTTAATTTTATCATCACGATAAAAAAGATTCATGGTTTCAAAAGGAATGAGTTTCAAATCTTTATTTACAATGTGAACGCATGATTTTTTCACTGCACGAACATCAAAATCATGAGCATCCATAAAATTCATAATAATGATCCTAAACAGATTGTCATAATCCAGATTCGGAGCGGAAACTTCAGGAAGACAGCACAATAACTGATTTACTTTAGGCTGGACTTTATCTACGGAAATTCCGGTACTGAAAATGTCTAAAAGCTGCATTTGCAATCCGGTATCTTGTTCGTAGACAATTGTATTTCGGGTTTCATTATTCAGCAAATCAGCCGGATTAATATATCGTGTTAAAGGAATGGTTTCATCTCCCAGCTTTAAAATATATCCCATCGCCAAAGCATCCGGATTACAAGGAACCGGAATAATATCATCTGAATTCAGCAATGGAAATTGGTTCAGGATTTCCTGTCTTACTTCTGTCAACGTAATTTTTTCGTGAGCGGAATCTTCTCTGTTTCTTCCCGCAATTTCTACAGGTTGAAAAGTAATTCCACGAACGCATTTTTGTTTTAACGCAAATTCAATGATTTTTCCGATTTCGTTAATATTCTTATCTTTTTGAAGAACAATAACAAGTGTTGTGGAAAGATTTAAAGCATTTAATTTTTCTAAGGCTTTCATCCTCACATCTGTCAAATCCTTTCCTCTAAAATCCTGCAATACTTCAGGTTTAAATGAATCAAACTGAAGATAAATTTCAAATTCAGGAGCATACGTAGCCAATTTTTCTGCAAAACCAGGATCATTGGCAATTCTTACTCCGTTGGTATTCAACATTAGATGTTTAATCGGTTTCGACTTGGCAATATCCATTATTTTGAAAAACTCAGGGTGAATTGTCGGTTCTCCACCACTGATCTGTACTACATCCGGTTCGCCTTCATTTTTCACAATAATATCAAACATCGCTTCAATCTCTTCCAAACTTCTATGGCTTCCATAATGCGGAGAAGACATTGCATAGCAGGTCGGACAGGTGAGATTACATCGATCCGTAACTTCCACAATAGAAAGACAGCTGTGCTGTTCGTGATCGACACACAAACCGCAATCATAAGGACATCCGTATTCTACATCCGTTCCAAAATGTACCGGCATTTCAGAGGCTTTATTATAGTTTCTAATGTTTTTATAGTAATGAACATCCGAAGCAATTTTAGTCTTGAAAAACCCATGATCAGGACATCTTTTTGTCATGAAAACTGCTTCATCTTCAATGATAATCTTTGCGCCGACTCTTTTCAGGCATTCAGGACAAAGACTGATTGTATAATCGTAATATGTATAGTTTCTTACAGGCATAATATTGAATTAAAGTCCACCACCGCAAATTGCACCACTCACCAAGCCACACAGAAGTAAACAAATCAGCATTGTTTGCCAAAATTGTTTTTTCGAAAACTTTCTGTCGTCTTTTGATTCATAAATCAGCTTCACAAAAATTGTTATTATAAACGAAATGAAAAGCGCAACAAGAATTATGACCCCAATAATCATAATGACTACTCCTGCCAAACTTCCTACTTCCAATAGTGTTAAAGTTTTCATATTGTAAATTTTAATGTGAAATTACGGTTTTTGTTTTTCTGATTTTATAAATATAATAAATAATTACTCCAATGCAAACCAGCTGAATAGTTCCTAAATTTCCGATAAGTTCTAACCTCGGTTTAATAAAATCCAGCAACAACCTGAACGTGAAATAACTCAGCATAAACAGTTGAAAAATAAAACCTGAAGGATATTTTCCTTTGTTCTGAATTATTTTTAAAACGATCCAGAGAACAACTAAAAAAGCAATTTCATACAATGCAACAGGATGTCTCAGATAAGAATCACCAAGATGCATTCCGAAAACGGAATCTGTGGGTAACCCATAAGTTTCTTCATGAACTCCTGTCAGAAAACAACCAATTCTTCCGATAATCATAGCTAACATCAAAGGAAAAACATTTAAATCTCCTGTACTTTCTTTATGCCCGACAACCTTTTTAGCCAGCTCTACTCCGATTAAACCAAAAGCAAGCCCTCCTACAATCGTATTGTTGGTCCAGAATGTTTTAAAATCAAAATGTTCGAAAAGTTTATACGGATTTTCAAGGTTTCCTATCAGTTTTGAACCGAATAAAGCTCCTGCTGTTGCCCCAATAAGCACCGCAGCAGAAATATTAAATGATACCTTTTCTTTAGATTTTCTTTTTAAATAGAAATAAAACCGCATTCCGATGAAAATACCCAATGTTTCAAACACAGGATGTGCAAGAATCGTTTTACCGAAAATGTGAAATGTAACAGGAAAATCCATGAATTCAAAAATATGATTTTTTGCGTTTAAAAAGTTTACCAAAGAAATATCTGCTCAAAAATTTCTCAAAAAACAATTGTGAAAAATAATTGATAAAATCCTTTATTTTAAAATTTACAAGCAATCTTTTTCCTAATTTTAAGTAAAATAATTTTCCAAATTATGAGAATAGAATATGATATAAAACTGGGTTTTAAAGACGTAATGTTCCGCCCGAAACGTTCTACATTAAAATCCCGGTCAGAGGTTAATTTAGAAAGAGAATTTACCTTCAGACATACCCAAAAGAAATGGAAAGGCACTCCTGTTATTGCCGCCAATATGGATACGGTAGGAACTTTTGAAATGGCCGTTGAACTGGCAAAAGATAAAATCATTACTGCCGTTCACAAACACTATACTCCCGAAGAATGGACTCAGTTCTTGGATAACCAGCCTGAAGAAATTTATCAATATATCGCGCTCAGCACAGGAACCGGAAAAGCAGATGAAGAAAAAATAAAAACGATCCTCGAAAAGCACCCAAAAATCGAGTTTCTCTGCATAGATGTAGCCAATGGTTATTCTGAGCATTTCGTTCAATTTGTGAAGAAAGCAAGAGCCAATTTTCCTGAGAAGATTATTATGGCAGGAAACGTTGTAACCGGAGAAATGGTTGAAGAGCTGTTATTGGCAGGTGCAGATATCATCAAAGTTGGAATCGGTCCCGGCTCTGTGTGTACTACCCGTGTAAAAACAGGAGTCGGTTATCCTCAGCTTTCTGCCATTATAGAGTGTGCAGATGCAGCGCATGGTTTGAAAGGTCATATCATTGCAGACGGCGGCTGTAAAGTTCCCGGCGATGTTGCCAAAGCCTTTGGCGGCGGAGCAGATTTTGTAATGCTTGGTGGAATGTTTGCTGGTCATGATGAAAGCGGCGGTGAAATTGTAGAAGAAAACGGTAAAAAATTCAGATTATTTTACGGAATGAGCTCAAAAACTGCTATGGATAAACATTCAGGTGGTGTAGCAGAATACAGAGCTTCGGAAGGTAAAACGGTAAAAGTAGCTTATAAAGGTCCTGTTTCAGAAACAGTGAAAGATATTTTGGGAGGAGTTCGTTCTACCTGTACGTATGTAGGAGCTTCAACTTTAAAAGAATTATCAAAAAGAACGACTTTCATCCGGGTTCAGGAACAGGAAAATCAGGTTTTTAATTGATTTAAATTCGTCAAGTTTAAATAAACTATTGTAATTAAAGTAATTCTATATTGGCTAATCATTGTTTTATTCTTTGAAAACAACAAAACATTGGTTATTTGATAATTGTTTTTTATTTGCAATAGTTTATATCTTTTTTACAGGCTTTTGTCAGCCATTTTTCTGATTTAGATTCATCTTTTTCAAGATTATATCCACCACTTGCGTATAATTTTCCAATGATATTCATTGATGCTGCATCACCTTCATTAGCAGCTTTCTCATAATTCTCTACAGCTAATTTCCAGTTTTTCTCTACTCCACCAAGACCTAACTGATAAATTCTCGCAATATTTTTAAACGGATTAATTTTAAATATGCCTGCGCTTTTATGATACCATTCGATAGCCTCTTTTCCGTCTTTCGCATCGGTTAAATATCCTATTTTAAAATATACTTCAGCTAACAGTTTCTCCTGATATGCTCTCATATTCTTATCTCCTTTCCATTGTGAAGATAATTCATCAAGAGTAATTAAACCTGCCTTCTTATAATATCGAATAGCTTCCTCCTTATTGTTTAGTGCTTCTGTATCTTCATATGCTTCTGCTATGTCTTTGGCTAAAGTAAAAGCTATTGATTTTGTACTATTCCAATAATTATTTTTTTCAAACACTTCAATGAATGATTTAGCTCTTTTCGTTTTTTCATTAAGCTTATCTTCGTCTTGTTTTATCTTTTTTTGTTGGTTATTTGGAGATATACCAACAATCGTTAAATCTTTAAGCTTATCGCCTAAAATAGCTAGTTGCTCCTGTAATTTTTTCTTTCTATGGTAGCTAAAGGTTATTCGGTTGTAATGATCGTAGCTGGCAGGCCAAATATGAATAAGCATAAAATCATTTATATTATTTACATCATTGTTTAATGTAATAATTACATAATTATCTTTTCGTTCTGTTTCTCTAAGAGTATACCCTAAATCTGAAAAAATATCTATTATATTTTGGGTGTAATCTGTTGGATTTTCTGAGTTTGCAATAGCTAATAAAGCTTCCCCATCTTCTTTGCTTAATGAGTTTCGTAAAGCATTTTTTCGATTGCTAAAATAAGTGATCAAATCTACTGTTGCCATTGTCAGCTGATTGATATCCTGTTGAAGTTCCTGTTTCCGTTGTAACTCTTTTTGTTGCTTTAATAGTTGTTGCTGTTGTGCTTCCGCATTTCTATTATCAATTTGTTGATTTTGTTTTATTTGTCTTTCAGGATCAATCTTCCCGCGATTCTCGCCTGACAAATCATTAGTAGATTGAATAACGGAAGAATTTGTAGTTTGATTATTAGATACAGTATTATTTGTAGATGTACTGTTTATTCTTTTTTCATTGATTTTATAATTGGGGATCCCATTATCGCAATCTGCATAATTAGGCCAACCTTCTAATGTTGAGCTACAACCTCCCCAACTTTTACTAAAGCAAACGCTCCCAATTTCTATAGTAAATTGTATCGAACCAGATTTATAAGGTAATGAAGGTAATCCATCAGTTCCTCCAGATTTAATTGTTCCAAATCTTCCATTAATACTCTTCTCTCCGTCAATTATAAGCGCTCCATCAAAGCTTACAGGCTCATTATAATTATTCTTCCATTTAATACTCCACCAATAACTTTTGGTATTTTTATCATATCCAAAATTCTTAACACTATATTGAATACCTTTAAAACATGATACATTATTCCATGGACCCCAATCTTGTGCAAACAAAATAGTAGTCTGTGAAAGAATTATTAAAATCAATAAGTATTTTTTCATCTTTGGAAGGTTTTTTCAGAGTTATACCAACAAGATTATTATCAAACCTCTATGAATAAAAATAGTATCCACATTGAAAGGGATACTATTACTCACACCAAACACTTTAGTAATTATATAATTTTTCATCAAAATCTAGTGGAATATATTTTTTTAAACAAAATATTAAGCCATTAGAGATTTTGACTTATAGTCAATTCATGGATGTTAGTTCTTCAATATTAACTCCTATTTTAAAAATTAGAGTTATTTATTGGGTCCTCTCATGAAGCACGCAATAATAAAAGAAAAAAATTCTCATGCCCTTGGTTTTTCAGTTTTAGTTTACAGCAAAGTTAACGTTATAATAAGCATAAAAAAAATACCTCAAATGAGGTATTTTTTTGTAAAAAAGGGTATTAAACTTGTCTTTTTTGTTATTTTTCCTTTATGTCAACAATCCGCCGTCAACATTTAATGTTTGTCCTGTAATGTAAGAAGACATTTCACTTCCCAAGAAAACACAAGCATTTGCAATATCTTCCGGTTTTCCTAGTTTTTTCATAGGAATAGCTTCATTCCACTTCTGAGTTGCTTTTTCATCTAAAGCTGCCGTCATTTCTGTAGCAATAAATCCAGGAGCAATCGCATTGCAACGGATATTTCTTGAACCTAATTCTAATGCAACTGATTTTGTAAATCCTATCACTCCTGCTTTAGATGCCGCATAGTTTGCCTGTCCTGCATTTCCGCTGATTCCTACAACAGAAGTCATATTAATGATAGATCCTGATTTTGCCTTCATCATTGGCTTGATAACCGCTTTTGTAAGATTGAAAACAGAATCTAAGTTTACTTTCATAATGATATCCCAATCGTCTTTAGACATTCTCAATAATAAGTTGTCTCTTGTGATACCTGCATTGTTGATCAGAATATCAATTTGTCCGAACTCAGCCATTACTTCATCTACTAATGTCTGAGCAGCATCAAAATCTGATGCATCTGACTGATATCCTTTAATTTGAGTTACAGAACTTAAAGTTTCTTCTAATTCTTTAGCTTTATCTACAGAACCGGCATAAGTGAATGCAACTTTTGCTCCCTGCTGAGCAAACATTTCAGCGATTCCTCTTCCGATTCCTCGTGTAGCTCCTGTAATTAGCGCTACTTTTCCTTCTAATAGTTTCATATTTTCTGACAATTATTTCTTTTTATAACTGATTAGTTTTTTCGAATATAAACTAATCTATAATTATTTTATAGAGATAAAATTAAAATTTAACGTCCGCAAAGATATTATAATTTGTTATTCTATACATTTTATCTCGTCAAATTATAGAAATTTTAAGTCTTTTTATGATATATCTGCTTTATTATAGTTTATTATCACTTCTGGAATCAGTAAAGTACACATATTCTGTCCCTTTATCTTTCGTAAGTTTTATCCCATCCTTATCTACCGAAAACTTATCATATTCTACCCCTTTCAAAGGCTCATTCTGGTAATTGGTAACTCCGTATTTTTTCTCTTTCTGGACAATGATTTCATTATCCGGAAGGAAAGAACTGATATCATCGTAGATGAATGGAACAATCTCTTTTCCGTTTTCATCTATGATTCCGTAGAAGTTGTCTTTATTTTTACAAACTACCGCCGGAAACATATTTTGCGGATAATAAAAAACGCCGTTTTCTTTTAGGGAGGCAACATTTTTTAGTTCTTCGTATTTTTTATCCTTTGCCGAGAATTTATAAAACACTCCTTCTTTCTTCAATATCAGGCTATTAGGAAATATCTTTTCAATTTGATATCCAGGCTCTATAACATCTTTTAAATCTTTATCTAAAAGTCTCTGCTCATTTCCTTTTATCAGATATATAAAGTCATTTCCTTCAATTTTTACCCCTTCAATATTATCATATTCCTTTGGAACTACAATTTCTCCATTAATACGGATCACCGCCATTTTTGGGTTTTTAAGACTTTTTTGAGTACTGAATAAATCGTTAAATAAGGATTTTACATAATCGAAGTCTGTAGAATACACCTTTTTTGCCTCCTTTGAAAAGATGTTTATTTTTTCATTTTTAATAAAATAAATATATCGTGTTCCTAAAAATACTTCATCATAGATTTCATCAGCAAGACGATTTTCCTGGGTATCTATGATTCCGTATTTCTTCGTAACAGGATCTTTGGTTACTAAAAAGGGATATCCTCCGATGTTATCTACATTACTGTTGGATATAGTATTAAGAGTTACCCCATCATTATCTATTATTTCTCCCTGTTTTTCTCCGGTAGGAAAATAAACCTTGTTTTTATAAAAATGAAGGTTTTCTTTAAATTCTCTGCTGCTTTTTAATTTTCCGTCAGCATCATAAATCTGCCAACTGTTATCTTTTTTTACAAAAAACCTGTTTTCTCCTGCAAATTTTATTTTATCAGAATAAGGAATGATCTCTTTACCATCATAGCTGTATATTCCTTCTTTTCCTTCTTTGGTTGAGATAAGTCTTTTGTTGATACTCCACGACGGACTTATTTTTTGACTCTCAAAAGGAATCAGCTGATTTCCTTTTTCGTCAATTAATCCCATTTTACCTTTCGGGTCTCCGTCTTTTATTTTTACAATAAACCGGTTTTTATAAAGATGTGATATTTCGTTTTTAGCCGACGCAGTATAGGTCACCGCTCCCGTGGAATCTACAATACCATATTCCGCTGATTCCGCGTTGATGATAACGCCATATCCGTTTGAGTAAAATTTTACCTCTTTGCCAAGCTTTTTAGATAAAAGTATCTGAGTGTATTGATCCGTTTGTTGTGCTGTACAAATAGAAGATAGCAATACAAAAACTAGTGTTTTCAATTAAAATTAAATAGCATTATTTACAATAAGAACAATTTCTCCTTTTAAAGTTTTTGTTTTGGAGAATTCAATTAACTCATTGATTGTTCCTCTTTTAGTTTCTTCGAATTTTTTCGAAATTTCACGACTTAAACTTACTTTGGTCTCTTCACCAAAAAACTCTTTAATTTGTTCCAAAGTAGTATTTATCTTATGTGGACTTTCATATAAAACGATAGTCTTTTTTTCTTCTGCAAGCTGTTTAAGCTTAGTCTGTCTTCCTTTTTTTTGGGGTAAAAAACCTGCAAATAAAAATTCATTATTCGGAAGTCCTGAAACCACTAAAGCCGGTACAAAAGCCGTTGCTCCTGGAAGACATATCATTTCAATATCATGATCTGATCCTGCTTTTGCCAATAAATATCCCGGATCTGAAATTCCGGGAGTTCCTGCATCTGTAATAATAGCGATATTCTGACCGTTTTTAAGGTCTGTAATCACCTTTTCGGTTGCCTGATGCTCATTATGCAAATGATAAGATTTTAAAGGCTTAGAAATTTCGAAATGTTTTAACAAAATTCCGGAAGTTCTAGTGTCTTCACATAAAATATAATCAACTTCTTTCAGTACATTTACTGCTCTGAAAGTCATATCTTCTAAATTTCCGACCGGTGTCGGAACAAAATAAAGAATCCCGCTCAAAATTATAAAAATTTATTTTCTACCAATATCCATAGTCTCTGAGCATATTCATCGACATTACTCCATTTTTTATCGTAATACAGATCACTCAGATATTCTTTTGCCTGCTCTAAGTTTTTAAAGCTGTTCAAATCTGCAATCACCTCATTAAGCTCAGACTGACTTCCTCCGAACAGCATTTTTGAAAACGCAATTCTGTCATTTAAATCCAACTTAAATTCGGGCTTTGCCTTCTCTTTTTCTTTCTCCATATAATCTGTTGAAATATTTGTTTTCAACAGACTTCCTGTATCTTCTTTCTGTATCTCTTTAGGTTTTTCCTGAAGATTTTCTACTTCTAAGTGGTCATCATCAAAAAGTGTCTGAACGGCTTTTAATCCTCTGATATTTGCCAGTCTGATTTTCTTATCCTGATGATATTTTTCCAGATTTTCAAAACTTTCATCAGAAGCCGGTTTTTCTTTTTCTGTTTGGGAAACCGGAGTTTCAAAATCCACTATTTTTCCTCTTCTTTCCTCTTCTTCAAAGATCAATTCTTCTTGTTCTTCCAATCTTGAATCATCATGCTTTATCTCAGCCAAGATATTTTCTACATTGGAAGTATCTGTTGCCATTTCACCCTGCTCCATTGCTATATTTGAAACCAAATACTGATCTTCATCCTCTTCGATCAAAATACCTTCTTCTTCAAAGATTTCCGTATCAAAAATACTAGGAATGGTCTCTGTAATCTCGAAAGATTCATTTTTCATAGTATTTTCTCCCTCATTCAGATCCGCTTTTTCCTCTTCTACCTTATCATCAGATTCATCAATTTCATTCAGCTGATTATTAAAAATAGCTTCTTCTTCGGTAACGTTCTGGTCAAACATTTCTTCTGAAATATCTTCGCTATTATCAGGTACCGCATCTGCAAGAATTCGTTCTTCATCCACGAAATCCAATGTACTCTCATGATATTCGGAGACACTGTTTTCTTCTATTTCCTTCAACTGTTCATTAAAAACAATTTCTTCCGATGTTTTCTGATCGTACTCCGAATTAGATGACTCATTATCAGAATAGTTATTTTCAAGATTTCCATCTATAAAACTTACGATGTTTTCGTGATAATCGTTTTCAGTAATCTCATTAAGCTGATTATTAAAAATGACTTCTTCTTCATCAGCAGTTACCATGAAATCTTCTTCTTTTTCCTCAATTTCATTCAGTTCATTATTGAAAATTGCCTCTTCTTCAGTCGTTCCGCTGTTGCTAAACTCATTATTTTCTGAAACAGGCGAGGTATTTTCAGTAATGAAATACTCCATATTTTTTTCAAGCAATCTTAAAAAAGAAATTCTATTAGCAAGCTCATCCACAAGATCCTGCTTAGAAAGTAGTTCATCTACATTATTTATTTTATCCAAAATATCAATGATATTCTTGGATTCAAAAAAAATTTTTTCCTTTAAATCTTGGATGTTCTGCATATTAAGAATCTTATTAAAATTGCTTACTTTTGATCTTAAAAATATACGGCTAATTTAACAAATGTTTTTAGAAAATACAATTAATCACTCCAAACAAAGCGGTTGGATGGAAGTTATTTGTGGCTCAATGTTTTCCGGAAAAACCGAAGAGTTGATCAGAAGGCTTAGAAGAGCAGAAATGGCGGGGCAAAATGTGGAAATTTTTAAACCAAAACTGGACACTCGTTATTCTGAAGAAGATGTCATTTCTCACAATCAGAATAAAATTCGAAGTACACCAGTAGAAAATCCCAACGAAATTCTTTTGTTGGCTTCTAATTGTGATGTGATTGGAATCGATGAAGCACAGTTTTTCGATCAAGGTATTGTAGATGTAGCCAATCAGCTCGCAAATAGTGGAATAAGAGTGGTAATAGCTGGCTTAGACATGGATTTTTTAGGACGTCCTTTCGGACCAATGCCCAATCTAATGGCAACCGCAGAATATGTTACAAAAGTGCATGCTATTTGCAAGAGAACGGGTAACCTGGCCAATTATTCCATGAGAACTTCTCAGGGCGATAATTTAGTTGAATTAGGCGAAACAGAAAGTTACGAAGCAGTAAGCCGTCGTGTTTTTATTGATGAAGTACTTTTGAAGAAGAAAAATAAGTAAATTAGATTATTAATTTAAATCTAATTAAGAAATATTGGATAAAACACAATGACGCAAATTAAATTACAATTAAACTTTTTTAAGTAAAATTCTTTGCGCCTCTGTGATCGACAAATACAAACAACACACACAAAATAGCAGCAGAAAGGGCACCAATGAACTATACAGTAAATCAAATTGCAGAAATCACCAATGCTAAAGTTATTGGAGACAAAGAATTAATTATCAAAAACATAGCTTTTGACAGCAGAATTATTTATTCTGCCAGAAACTCTGCATTTATTGCTATTAATACCCATAAAAATTCGGGTGAAAAATTCATTGAATCTGCCATTGATAAAGGAATTACGATTATTATTTCCGAACATCAGCATCCTCAGTTTGAAGGGATAACATGGATTATCGTTGAAAATTCTGTGGACTTTCTTCAAAAATTAGCCAAATTTCATTTTGAAAATGCTCATTTAAAATCTATAGGAATTACGGGAAGCAACGGAAAAACCATTTTAAAAGAATGGTTGTATCAATGTCTTTGGAACGAATTTCCTACAGTAAAAAGCCCGAAAAGTTTCAATTCTCAGATCGGACTTCCCCTCTCTTTGCTTCAAATCAATACTTCTCATGAACTGGGAATTTTTGAAGTCGGAATTTCCAAACCGGATGAAATGGATAAACTTGAAAACATTTTCCATCCAAAGATTGGTTTACTGACTCATATCGGAACTGCTCACCTTGCCAATTTCAAATCGGAAGAGGAGTTAATTGATGAAAAAATCAAACTTTTCAGACATTCTGAAGTTATCATTTACAATGGTGATAATTCATTGGTTGACAAAAAAATAAAGGATTTAAATTCAAGTAAAAAATTAATTTCTTACGGTTTTAAAGACAATAATCAGATCTACTTTAAAAATAATATTTCAAAAGAAGATCATGTTGTTGTACAATATTTCGATGAAGAAATTTCTTTTCCTGTACACCAAAGAGACGAAGCGACGTTAACCAATGCTTTAGCGCTTGTAACCGTATTGAAGGAGTTAGGAGTCGAAAATCAAAAGATCGTTGAAAAAATCAACGCTTTAAAAGCCGTTGAAATGAGACTTGAAGCCATTGAAGGAATTAAGAGCAATATTATCATTAATGATTCTTTTAACCTCGATTTGGATTCTTTGAAAACTGCCCTGCAATTTTTAAACGAATACAATAAGCCAAAGAAGTCTTTGGTATTAACGGATATTGTCGGTGTAAATTCAAATTCAAAAGAATTGTACGAGGAAGTTTCGGAGCTGGTGAATGAACAACAATTTGATTCCGTTTTCTTAATAGGTAACGAAATATCAAACTTCAGTGAATTATTTAAAGCTAGAACTTTTACTTTCATCAATACTAAAGAATTAATTGAAAGCAAACATCTTACAGAAATTGAAAACCAGATTATCTTATTAAAAGGAGCCAGAAAATTTGAAATCGAAAAGCTTAAGGATGTTCTTGAACTGAGAAAGCATGATACGGTTTTAGAGATCAATCTGAATGCAATTTTACACAACATCAATTATCATAAATCTCTGCTGAAGCCGACAACCAAAATGATGGCCATGGTGAAAGCAAATTCCTATGGTTTAGGAAGTTATGAAATTTCAGAATTCTTGCAACATCATCATATTGATTACTTAGGAGTTGCTTTCGTAGATGAAGGGGTAGAACTTCGTAAAAAAGGGATCACCGTTCCAATCGTTGTAATGAATCCTGAACAACACAGCTATGAGACAGTAATAGAATATAATTTAGAACCCGAAATCTATAGTTTCAGGGTTTTGGAATTATTTTACGAAGCGGTTCAGAAATCAGGTTATGATAAAAAATATCCTATCCATATCAAACTGGAAACAGGAATGCATCGCCTTGGTTTTAAAGACAATGAGTTAGATCAGCTAAGCGAAACTTTAAATCATAAAAATTTAAAAGTTCAAAGTATTTTCAGCCATCTTTCGTCTTCAGATATACCGGATGAGAAAGAATTTACTTTGCATCAGCTGGAAACATTTGAAAAAAATTCAGGGCATTTAATTGAAAAATTGGGCTACACTCCTATTCGACATATCTTAAATTCATCAGGAATAACAAGTTATACCGATCATCAATATGATATGGTAAGAATTGGGATTGGAATGCTAGGAGAATCACCAAATAGTGAAATACAGAAACAATTACGCTCTGTTGTAAGTTTTAAAACAGTTATTTCTCAAATATCTACTGTAGAAAGTGGCGAATCTGTGGGTTATAGCAGAAGATTTAAAACCGATCAAAGAACAAAAATCGCTACTATTCCTGTAGGATATGCAGATGGAATTCCAAGGTTAATTGGGAATCAGGTAGGAAATGTCGGCATAAATAAAACTTTAGCACCCATTGTTGGAAGTATTTGCATGGATATGATGATGATCAATATAAATCACATTCCTAATGTAAAAGAAGGCGATACAGTAACTGTTTTTAATGCTTATCCAAGTCTTAAAGAATTCGCAGCTTACTGCAAAACAATAACCTATGAAGTATTAACCTCAATTTCACCCCGAGTGAAACGAATCTATATAAAAGATTAAGCCTATGAGAAAACTCCTGATCATTTTATTTGTATTTCAGCTGCTATTGATTCAGTCTCAGGTAAAGAAAGATTTGGTAATTCCAAAGAATCCCAGAATAGGACTTTCTCTTGCCGGTGGTGGAGCTAAAGGATTTTCTCATGTAGGAGTACTTAAAGTATTGGATTCCTTGGGAGTAAAAGTAGATTATATCGCCGGAACCAGTATGGGAGCCATTGTAGGAGGATTATACGCTTCAGGATATTCCGGAAAGGAGATTGAAAAGATTGTAATGGATACAGATTTTTATTCATTAATCATGGATCCTAAAGCAAAACGCCAAGAAACCAGTTTCTATAATAAATCCGTTGATAAATACCTTTTATCTATTCCTTTAAAAAACGGAAAAATTACGCTCCCCTCTTCCATTAGCACAGGACAGAAAAATGTTTACTTGCTAAAAGAACTCTTTAAAAACGTTTCAAATATTGATGATTTCTCAAAGCTTCCTATTCCTTTTATGTGCGTTGCCACCAATCTTGAAAGCGGAAATATGGAGATTTTTGAAAAAGGAGATCTTGTGCAATCTATTATGGCAAGTTCAGCATTTCCTTCTTTAATGGATCCTGTGAAAATTGGTGACAGTATTTACATTGACGGAGCAATGACGGTTAACTACCCTTCAAAGCCATTAAAGGACAAAGGAATCGATATTGTGATTGGTGTGGATCTTAACCAGGATTTGTCAAAAAGAGAGGATCTAAACAATATTATAGCGATTTTAAATCAGGTTATTGATTTTGGCATTAAAAAAGATACCCGAAGACAGTATAAATACACCGACATCAATATTAAGCCCAACCTAAAAGGGATGACCGCAACAAGCTATGATGATAAGAAAAAAATTCTTGATAGCGGATTTGTGGAAGGTTTAAAATATGTCGATATTCTGGATCAATTACCCAAGCGTCCGTTTGACCGTCTAAGACAGCAAATAAACCCTATTTATTCCAACGTCTATAAGATTGACAGTATTTCGGTAATTGGAGGAAAAATTTACGGTAAAAACTATGTTCTGGGTAAAATGGGACTCCGCCTCCCCTCTCTTCAAACCTATGGAAGCATCAATAAAAAAATTGACAAATTAATTGCCACTAATAATTATCGATTTATAAACTACGATATTGTTCCTGAGAATGACGCCAATTATCTCAAGTTATATGTAACGGAAGATGAAACCCGTCATTTTTTGAAATTCGGATTACATTATGACGAAATTTTCAAAACAGGATTGCTCTTAAATTATTCTGCAAAACGCCTTTTGTTTAAAAACACCAATCTGTCCTTAGATGTTGTTGTAGGCGACCAGCCAAGATATTATCTCAATTATTTTATCGATAATGGCTATATTCCGGGATTAGGAATCTATTCCTCAGGAATGAGCTTCACTCTAAGAGATATTAATAACTACGACATAGACAAATGGGAATGGCTTAGAAATGAAATTTACATCCAATCCATCTGGAAAGATAAATTTGCAATTGGCGGAGGATTAAGTCATGATTATTTTGAAGCAGAATCCAATGGTTTGAATAAAAGAATCAATCGTTTCCTGAATCCGTATATCTTCTTAAAAAGCGACACTCAAAACGATAAAGATTTTCCAACCCGAGGAATTTACATCAATGCCGAAGGAAAAGTTATAGATCTATTAAAATCTGAAGTTGAAAAAAGACAGGTTCAGGTAAAAGCAGATATCAGAATTAATATTCCGTTGACAAAATACTTTAGTTATCGTCTTAGCTTATATGGTGGAATTACGATTGGTGAAACCCTTCCTCAGTTCTATCAATACAGATTAGGAGGAATATTCGAACAAAATGTAGTAAACTTTAAAAGCTTTGCAGGATTTAATTTCGCTCAGCTGAATACCAATAATGTAATTCTGATTTCCAACGATGTTCAATTTAAGTTTAATAAAAACTATTTCGTCAGCGGAAATTTCTCTTTTGCAAACCTATCCGATGATATTAGTTTTGAAGATGCAGTAAAGTTAAATTATAGTTCGCTGGGAATTACAGCAGGCTATAAATCCCCTTTCGGACAAATAAAACTCAATTTCAGTCACTCACTTAAAAATAATCAAAAAGGCATATTCAGTGTTATTTTAGGGCACTGGTTTTAAAACAATGATACAATTCTTTTACGAAAACTTACCCGAATCTGTAAATACAGACTACACAGCTTGGCTGAAAGACATTATTCTTTCAGAAGGAAAAAAACTTGGCGAGATCAATTATATCTTCTGCGACGACGAATACTTATTGAAAGTAAATCAGGATTATTTGCAGCATGATTACTATACAGACATCATCACTTTCGACTATGTGAAAGGAAAAACAATAAGCGGAGAGATTTTCGTATCTTTGCAGCGCATTTCAGATAACGCTTCTACCCTATCCAAAGATTATGAAGAAGAACTAAGAAGAGTTTTAGCTCATGGTATTCTTCACTTGTGCGGATACAAGGATAAAACCGAGGAAGAAGAAAAAGGAATGCGAGGAAAAGAAGATCATTATTTAGCAAAATATAATTAAATAAGAAGCTAAATAAACCGCAATACAAGCTATTTTAGCACGTATTTTTAAACAATGTTTCACGTGAAACATTTGTAGAAAAGATTAAAATTTAAGGCTTAAAACAAGCAATAAAAAGATGATTTCAGAAATATATGATGTAATCGTAGTTGGTGCTGGTCACGCAGGATGTGAAGCAGCAGCTGCAGCAGCTAATCTGGGTTCGAAAACTCTGCTTATTACGATGAATATGCAGACTATCGGACAGATGAGCTGTAACCCTGCGATGGGTGGAATCGCAAAAGGACAAATTGTAAGGGAAATCGATGCAATGGGAGGGTATTCAGGAATTGTAGCGGACAAATCTGCTATCCAGTTCAAAATGCTAAACCTTTCCAAAGGTCCTGCAATGTGGTCTCCAAGAACACAGAACGACAGAATGCTTTTCGCAGAAGAATGGCGATTAGCATTAGAAAACACTCCAAATCTTGATTTCTTTCAGGATATGGTAAAACAGCTTATCATAGAGAATAACAAGGTAGTAGGAGTTGTTACTTCATTAGGAATTGAGATAAAAGGACGTTCTGTAGTACTTACAAACGGTACTTTCTTAAATGGTCTGATCCATGTTGGAGATAAACAATTAGGAGGCGGAAGAATGGGTGAACCAAGAGCTTTTGGCATCACTGAACAACTTGTTTCTTTAGGTTTTGAAGCCGGAAGAATGAAAACGGGTACTCCCCCGAGAGTAGACGGGAGAAGCTTGGATTATTCTAAAATGGAAGAACAAAAAGGAGATGAAAATCCTCAAAAATTCAGCTATTTAGATACTCCTAAGTTAACCAAACAATTAAGTTGTCATATCGTTTATACAAACGAAATTGTACATGATATTTTACGTGAAGGATTCGATAGAAGTCCAATGTTCAATGGTACAATTCAGAGTTTAGGACCAAGATATTGTCCAAGTATTGAAGATAAAATCAACCGTTTTGCAGAGAGAAACAGACACCAATTATTCGTTGAGCCGGAAGGCTGGAAAACAGTAGAAATCTATGTAAATGGATTCAGTTCTTCATTACCTGAGGATGTTCAAATCAAGGCAATGAAACATATTCCGGGATTTGAAAACGTAAAAGTATTCCGTCCAGGCTATGCTATTGAATATGATTACTTCCCTCCTACCCAATTGAAGCATACTTTAGAGACAAAACTGATCGATAATTTATACTTTGCAGGGCAAATTAATGGTACAACAGGTTATGAAGAAGCAGCCGGACAAGGTCTGATTGCTGGTATTAATGCTCACAATAAAGTAAAAGAAAAAGATGAATTCATCCTGAATAGAGATGAAGCTTATATTGGAGTTTTAATTGATGATTTGATCACAAAAGGTACTGAAGAACCTTACAGAATGTTCACTTCAAGAGCTGAATACAGACTTCTTTTAAGACAGGATAATGCAGATATCAGACTTACTCAAAAGGCTTTTGATTTAGGTCTTGCGAAAGAAGACAGATTAAAAAGAGTCAACGAAAAAGTAACTAAAAGTGAAGAACTTGAGAACTTTCTTCGAGAAACTTCTTTAAAGCCAGGAGTTATAAACCCTATTCTTGAAAGTATTGAAAGTAACCCTGTTGATCAGGCTTACAGAGCTGCTCAGTTTCTTACAAGACCTAATATTACTCTGGAAAAACTGGAGAATATTGAGGTTATAAAAGAATTTTCTTCTCAATTTGACGATGAAGTAAGAGAACAGGCTGAAGTAAATATTAAATATAGAGGCTATATCGAAAAGGAAAAAGAGAACGTAGCTAAACTAAATCGTTTAGAAAACATCAAGATTCCTGAAGATTTTGATTATACAAAAATCTCAAGTTTATCTGCAGAAGCGAAGCAAAAAATGTCAAATGTAAGACCAAAAACAATCGCACAAGCAGGAAGAATCAGTGGTGTTTCACCTGCCGATATAAACGTTTTACTGGTCTATTTAGGACGTTAAATACAAAATGTTTCACGTGAAACATAGATAAAATAAAAACGAAAATTAAGGTATTTATGAGCTTGTTTTAAACTCTGAATATCTTAATTTTTATTATTTAAAGTAACAAATTCAATGAAAATAAAAGATCATTTTCTTTCACAAGAAATATTTGAAATTAAAGAAACGGAAACAAATGGAGTATTTAAAACCTCCCCTATCCCATCCAATATTTCCAAATATTATGAAAGTGAAGATTACATTTCCCACCATCAGGATTCAGGAAGCTTAAAAGAAAAGCTTTATAAATTTTTGCAATCATTCAATTTACAATACAAAAAAACAATACTTTTAGATAGAATTCAGAAAGGTTCAAGAGTATTGGATTATGGATGTGGTGCTGGAGAATTTGTAAAATATATAGAAAATGATTTTGAAACTTTCGGGTTTGAGCCAGATTCAGATGCCAGAAAAGCTGCGAAAAATAAGATTTCAAAAGCTACTATTTTAGATAATATTAATACTATTGAAGACAAAAGTTTAGATGCAATTACCCTTTGGCACGTTTTCGAGCACGTGGAAAATCAGGATGAAATGCTTGAAATTTTCAATAATAAATTAAAAGAAAAAGGATTATTAATTATTGCTGTTCCCAACCCTACTTCCTATGATGCAAAACATTATAAAGAATATTGGGCAGCTTATGATGTGCCCAGACATATTTATCATTTCTCAAAAAAAGGAATGGAAAATCTGATAGCAAAGAAACCAAGCTGGAAAATGAGAAAAATAAAACCATTGGTTCTGGATTCTTATTATATCTCGATGTTGAGCGAAAAATACAAGAAATCTCCTCTTTTTTGGCTAAAGGCTACGATCTACGGAACGATTTCTAACGTAAAAGCTATTTTTTCAAACGAATTTTCAAGTTTGATTTATATTATCGAAAAAAAATAGAAAATCGATTTTTGACCTATTTCTAAGGGTCACTTTTTCACATTTTTAGCATAAAAAGTAAAAACTCAGAAAATATTTCTGAGTTTTTTATTTTGTTAAGCCAATCCCCTACTCTATTTTCAAATTAATATTTTTTTTCTAAAGTAAAAATTTAAAAAATGAATTTCAATTTAAAGAAAACGTGAGTAATATATTAGCAAGTATTCTAAATAGTAGAAAAAGAAAATATTTTATATTTAAAACTAACAGCCTGAGAATTGCATAAATTCTTTTTAATTAATTTCTGTACGATACAGAAGAAAGGGAATAGTACAATTTGAAAAGAAAAAATCCGATTATTTTTAAGTTTTACTTTTCTTGAAAGATTAAGCCTATTTAGGAAATATAACCTATTATAAAAAAAGTTCAAACTAAGCCTCTGAGAATGCCACAGATTTTTTTTAATTAATAATTGTTCAATAGAACAGATAGAAAATGACACAAATTTTTTTAAAAAAACACAAATAATTTTATATTTTACTTTTCCTGAACAGATTAATATAATTCTAAAAAAATGATTGTTCACGAGTTTACACGAACCCTCTGAGAATCGCGTAGATTTATTTAGATTGATAACAATACAGTAGAACAGACAGAGAAAGCATAAAAATTTTCAAAAAATATAATCTTTTATACTAAGCACATAGTAAAAGTAGCAAGAAATCTAGGTAAAGAAAAAGTCTGCTATTGTATAGCAGACTTTCAATATATTTTTTAGCTTTAGTTATTAATTGCAGCAACTCCTGGAAGCTCCAACCCTTCCAAACTTTCAAGCATTGCTCCACCTCCGGTAGAAACATAACTTACTTTTTCACCGTACCCAAATTGTTTTACAAAAGCTACACTGTCTCCTCCTCCAACTAAAGAGAAAGCTCCTTGCCTTGTTGCTTCAGCAATACTATCACCTAGAGCAACAGTTCCACCTGCAAAGTTTGACATTTCGAAAACTCCGATTGGACCATTCCAAAGAATCGTTCTTGAATTTAACAATACATCATTAAACTGATCTTGTGATCTTGCACCGGCATCCAATCCCATCCATCCTTCAGGAATAGCATAGATATCTACTTCTTTTCTTTCCGCATCATTACTGAAACTATCAGCGATGATCGCATCAGAAGGAAGATATACTTTTACATTATGTTCTTTAGCTTTTCCTAAAATTTCAAGAGCCAAAGGTAGTTTATCTTCTTCCACCAAAGAACTTCCGATCTTTCCACCTAAAGCTTTAATAAACGTAAAAGCCATTCCACCACCAATAATTAAATTATCAACTGCAGGTAAAACATTCTCTATAATAGTAATCTTAGTTGAAACTTTAGATCCTCCAAGTATCGCAGTTACAGGACGTTCCCCGCTTTTTAGAACTTTATCAATCGCTTGAAGTTCTTTAGCCATCAGTAAACCGAAAAATTTAGTTGAAGGGAAAAATTTAGCAATCACTGCAGTTGAAGCATGTGCTCTGTGAGCTGTTCCGAAGGCATCATTTATATAAGCATCTGCTAATTTTGAAAGTTGCTCAGCAAACGCTTCATCCCCTTTTTCTTCTTCGTTATGAAAACGTAGATTTTCTAATAATAGGATCTCACCAGCCTGAAGTTCAGCCGAAGCTTTTTCAGCCTTCTCTCCTACACATTCATCTACAAACTTAACTTCCTGACCTAATACTTTAGAAACTTCTTCTACAATATGTTGTAAAGAAAACTCATTTTTTACTTCTCCTTTTGGTCTGCCCAAGTGAGCCATTAAAATTACTGATCCTCCATCTTTAAGAATTTTATCAATTGTAGGTTTTACAGCAACTATTCTTGTATTATCTGTTACTTTCAACTGATCATCCTGAGGAACATTAAAATCTACCCTTACAAGAGCCTTTTTACCATTAAAATTGAAGTCATTGATTGTTTTCATATATACTGTTTATTTTCTATACTCATAAGACCAGCCTCTCAAGACTTCCCTTGCTCGGGAAATTTTGCAGAGCCGATTTCATAAATACCATTGAATTTTCTTTTCACAAATGTAAGATTTTAAAATTTTTGAAAAGCCGCAACCCGATAAAAGTTTTCAAAAAAGTTTCCCGCAAACCCAACACTCATTAATCAACACTATTTTTTTCTTTTAAAAAAAAGAATACGCTATTGTTGTTGAGTGTTGTGAGTTTAGGGGATAACTTTTTGATTAAAATTTCATAACATGAAGTTTTTATTCAATTCACATTTTATTTACATTATAAATTCCTGGAAATGTGATTTTTCACTTCGTTACTAACAATTATTGATAACTTTTCCCCAATCCTCTTTATTAATAACCGATTTATGGAAAAACTAAAGATTAGTTGAAAAAAAGTTTTTAAAAATTTGTGGTCAATTTTTTTGGTAGAAATTTCATTACAAATTTTCCAGAAGAAAAAAAATATTATTTTTAATGAAGTTATCAACACTTATTCACAATGCTTTCAACAGTTAATTAGAATTTAACTAACAATTAGTTAATAAGTGTATCATTTCAAATCTAAAAAATATAAATATGGTGAAAATCAATGTATTGGCTCTTTTATTAGTTGTTTTCAGGTGTTTTGGACAAGAAAACTATACCGTGACTACTTCGAAAATAAAAGAGGCAAAGATCTATTACAGCGGCGGAATTATAAAACAATCCTTTTCTGCTAACGTTCTTCCAGGAAAGAATTATATCATTATTAAAGAATTTGGAAGAAACTCCGGAATAGACATTTCTTCTTTCAAACCAGATAGGAAGATTACTCTGATCCGATATGAATCTTATAATGATAACGCTTATTTATATTCTGATAAAATTGGGAAAAATAATGACAGAGACGCTGTAAATGATAGTATCGAATTTTACAGAAAGTCCTATAAAAAGATTGAACAGGACTTGTCTTTAATCAGAAACTCAATAGGAATTGTTCAGAAAAATCAGGGTTTGCAAAGTCCTAATTCTGCTGACATTTTAAAAATGATAGAGTTTAACGAGAAAACACTTAAAGAATTTTATACTGAAGAAAGTTCTTTAAATGCTAAACTTAATGCGACTCAAAGTAAAATCTCTGTTTTTGAAAACAGAAAAAGCATTTCTTCTAGAAATTCAGGGCTGTCAAATATTCTTGTTCTTCAGGTTACAAGTGATAAAAAGCAGCATGTGAACTTTGAAGTTAATCAAAATATTCAAAATGCAAATTGGCGTCCTTATTATGTTATTAAATCAAGTGGAATCAAATCGCCGTTAAAAATTTCTTACAAAGCTAAAATTCAGCAAAATACAGGTCTTGAACTTAAAAATATTCCTATAAAACTCATCAATGGAAGTTTCAGTTCTGAAGATAAGCCTTATGAGCTCGACCGATGGTTTTTAAGAACGGAAAGAGATTATTATGTTTCTAATCAGGCCTTCCAAAGAGAAAAAAGTAATGATAAATCATCAGCGTTGATGATGGAAGTTGCAGTTACCGGAAATTCAAGGATTTCTCAAAAAACAATGAAGACCGAGATCAGCTTAGATAAAGATGCGGTAATTCCTACAGATGTTGAAGTTACAGAAGATATTAATGAATTTGAAGTAACAACCGGTTATAAATATTTTGCAACTCCTAAACTGGAAAATAAGACTTTCCTTCTGGCTTACATTAAAGATTATTCAAAATATAATTTTCTTCCGGGAAATGCAGATATTTTTATGGATGATATGCTAATTGGTGCTGTAAATATTGATACCAACCAGCTTACAAATGAAATGCTGATTAGTCTTGGAAGTGATTCAAGTGTACTTACAAAAAGAGAATTAATCAGTAAGCAAACTAAAGATATAGGTGAAAAAGAGAAGTATGAAAGTTATTCTTACGAAATAACAGTTAAAAATAATAAGGATACTACAGTAAACCTTGAATTAAAAGATCAGATTCCACTTTCTACGGCTGAAAATATAAAAATTGAATTGATAAATACTGATAATGCGGCTTATGATAAAAGTTCAGGTTTTCTTATTTGGAATTTTAATATAAAACCTAATGAAACAAAGAAGATTAAATTCGGATTTAACGTAACTTTGCCAAAAGAATTAATTACAGTAGATATAAAATAAAAGTAAAAATGAAAAGAAAAATTGCTATTGCAGGAGATCATGCTGGTTTTGAGTACAAACAGATCCTTATCAAACATTTAGAAGAAAACTTTGAAGTTCAGGATTTCGGAACTTTCTCTACAGACAGTGTTGATTATCCAGATTTTGTACATCCTGCAGCCGCTTCAGTAGAAAACGGAGAAAACGAGCTTGGAATCTTAATCTGCGGAAGCGGAAACGGAGTTCAGATTACGGCGAACAAACATCAAAAAATCCGTTGTGCACTTTGCTGGATGCCTGAAATTGCTGAATTGGCAAGACAACATAATGATGCCAATATGATTTCAATCCCGGCAAGATTCATTGCAAAAGAAGTAGCGATAGAAATTGCAAACAAATTTCTTTCTACAGATTTTGAAGGTGGAAGACACCAAAACAGAGTTGACAAAATTGCAGTTTGCTAAAACAATAAAGGCTTGTAAATCATATTACAAGCCTTATTTATTTTTTATTTTATACCTTTGCAGTGTCCAATAGAATTTACCAGTCTATTATTTCCTACAGAATCCTTTTTTATATTTTAAAAATATTTAATAGAAGGTTTTCTCCCCTCTTCTCCATATTTGTAGTAATTTTATACAAAACCTAAACTTCTATTATATGATAGTTGGAAGGAAAATTGATAGAATTAAATTATATCATATAGTTTAAAATGAAATATTGAAATTGTCTCATACCCATGTGATAATTATGAAAATGGTTTTAATTGGATATTAAAACTGTAATTAATAAATAATAAAATTAATATGCCAAAAAAAAGAAAATATATAAGTCAGAAAAATGATCATAAACTCATGGAAATCGGAAGATTAATCCTGCGTTTTATGAATGAAAATTCCACGAAAATCTATAATTATAAGCAGATTGCAGACGGAATAGATTATAAAAATCCAAGACAAAGAGAGCTTGTGATTCAGGCTTTACATAAACTTCAGGCTTCAGAAAGAATTAAAGAAACTGAAAAAGGAAAATATATCATCAACCTTAATATAAAAGGAACATTAACAGGGAAAATTGATTTCAATCAGTCAGGAAATGCTTATGTAAGTGTTGAAGGGTTGGAAGATGATATTTTCATTCATTCCAAAAATGTAAAAGATGCGTTGCAGGGAGATAAAGTTTTAATTGTAACCTATACGTATAAAGGAAAAAAACTGGAAGGTTCTGTATTGGAAGTGTTGGAAAGAACCAGAACTGAATTTGTAGGAACATTACAGGTGGTTACTCATAAAGACTTTGGATTTGTCGTTTGTGATAAAAAATCAATCAATACAGATATTTTTATTCCAAAAGGAAAGTTCGGAGGTGCTGAAGACGGAGATAAAGTAATCGTAAAAATGACAGAATGGAAACCTGGAGATAAAAATCCTGAAGGTGAAATTATTCAAGTTTTAGGAGCTCCGGGAGAGCACGAAACTGAGATTCATTCTATTCTAGCAGAATATGGTTTACCTTACGAATTCCCTGAAGAAGTAGAAAGAGATGCTGATAAAATCGACAGAAGCATCAACGATGAAGAAGTGGCAAAACGTTGGGATATGCGTGGAATCACGACTTTCACGATTGACCCGAAAGATGCAAAAGATTTTGATGATGCCTTGTCCATCAGAAAATTAGAAAATGGAAATTGGGAAATCGGAGTTCATATTGCAGATGTTTCTCACTATGTTGTTCCGGGAACAATTTTGGATGATGAAGCTTATCAGAGAGCCACTTCGGTGTATTTGGTAGACCGCGTTGTACCGATGCTTCCGGAAGTTTTGAGTAATGATGTGTGTTCACTTCGTCCGCATGAAGATAAATTTACATTCTCTGCGGTTTTTGAATTAAATGATAATGCCGAAATCAAAAAACAATGGTTTGGCAGAACGGTTATTCATTCCGACAGAAGATTTACCTATGAGGAAGCTCAGGAAAGAATTGAAGGAAAAGACGGAGATTTTAAAGAAGAAATCCTTGTTTTAGATAGATTGGCGAAAATCATGCGTCAGCAAAGAATTAAAAACGGAGCAATCACATTCGACAGAAGTGAAGTTCGATTCAATCTGGATGAGAACAACGAGCCAATCGGAGTGTATTTTAAAATAAGCAAAGATTCCAACCATTTGATCGAAGAATTCATGTTGTTGGCCAATAAAAAGGTATCGGAATTTGTTTCAATAAATAAAAAAGGAGACATTACCCAAAATACATTTATTTACAGGGTTCACGACGATCCGGATCCTGCAAAATTAGAGTCTTTAAGAGATTTCGTTTCCACTTTCGGATATAAAATGGATCTTGCCAATACGAAAAAAGTTGCCGAATCTTTAAACAGATTATTACATGATGTAAAAGGTAAAGGCGAAGAAAATATGATCGAAACATTGGCAATGCGAAGTATGAGCAAAGCGGTGTATTCTACAGAACCAATTGGTCACTACGGACTTGGTTTTGATTATTATAGTCACTTCACCTCTCCTATCCGTCGTTATCCGGATTTGATTGCGCACAGATTGTTGCAGCATTATTTAGATGGTGGAAAATCTCCGAATAAACCAGAGCTGGAAGATAAAGCAAAACATTGCAGTTCAATGGAAAGACTAGCAGCTGATGCAGAAAGAGACTCTATCAAGTTTATGCAGGTGAAATTCATGGAAAAACACTTGGGAGAAACTTTCAATGGAGTGATTTCCGGAGTTGCAGAATTTGGTTTTTGGGTAGAAATCCCTGAAAACGGTGCGGAAGGTCTTATTAAATTGAGAGATTTAGTAGATGATTCCTATATGTTTGATGCCAAAACTCATGCTGTATACGGAATGAAACACGGTAAAAAATATCAATTAGGAGATCAGGTTCAGATCAAAGTGGTAAAAGCAAACTTAATTCAAAAGCAGTTAGACTTTAAGATAGTTGAATAACATTCAAGTATTTTTAAATTATATATCAAAAAAAGATCACAATTTGTGGTCTTTTTTTTTGATATATAATACGTCAATTTTTGTCGTTACCAGAGCATAGATTTGTCCAAGAAACGTTTCAGAAAATTTTTTATTTAAAATAATGATTAAAAAAAATGGAAAAATTTAATGGCAATTTATCAGATTTATCTCATTTCAATATTCTCACTTTAAAGGAAGTAGAGCAAGGCTTCTTAGGAAATAAAAATTTCTTTGAAGAAATAATTACAAATAAAACCTTTCAAGAGATATCCAACGAAATTGCACTAAACTCACCTTTTGGAAAGAGTAGTCAATTTTATAGACAGGAAAGGGAAATAATAACCGGACAAATACCAAAATTGTAGGCTATGGGATATTGGAAATATGAAATTGTACATGATTATAATACTACAAGACTCATTAAAGAGTTTCGAGAAGAGAATTTGACACTTAAAAATTCTAAAGGAGCAGATGATGACGAATTAGACTTTATTATGTATGCTGAAAAAGATGATCACACTATAAGTTTAGGCAAAGTCTTACTAATAAAAATGAGTGATGCGATGGTCAGGTATTATCATGAGTATAAGGACCCCAATTATTTACCCGATTATTGGGCAAAATATATTTACGCTGAAAATAAATCTAATAAAACTTTTCAGTTTAATGAAGAAGAAATTTCGGATGCTTTTTTAGAATCTATAAAACTACAAACCAAGCTAATTAACATTTCAGCAATAGATCTACAAAATCATTTGAAAAAAATAACTGAAAAGATTTCATCCAATTTTCGTAACGACGAAAAATTTTCTCATGAAGAATGGGATCCAACGTTGAAATCTGATAAATATCTTTTTGCAAAACCAGAATTCGCTATTAATTATTTTATACAAAAATGCGATTCTTTAAAGACTAGTCTGATTAAGTTTAGGAAGCAGTTAGAACTTTTTAAGTCTTTTAAAATAATTGGTAAAGAAATTAAAATACAAACCATAGAAGAAATTATACAGGCTATCGATGAAAAAGTAAAAAGTATTGAAAATTTAAAAAAAGAATTAATTGAAAACAGAGACGATATTCAATTAAAAATACCTTACATCTGTGGTGCTTATAACGGACTTGTTGAATTTATTGCAGGCTTTATTGATATTGCTCTATTAGCTGTAAATATTGTTGTAAGTGATCTACTAGGAGGAGACACTAATTTGGAATTTTTAGAGATTAGAGAAGGTGTAGAAGAAATGCTTAGTAAAGTTTTACAAGATCCGGGAAAAGTATTTAAAGACTTAATAAAAGCGATTAAAAACTACAAATATTCTCGTTATGATGATCCCAAGTTAAACCAATACCAAATACAATATAATGAAGGAGAAGATACCGTTTTGGTAATAGATATTATTTTTACTATTGTTACAATTGTAAAAGGGATTGCAAAACTTGCCAAACAATTATCTAATTTTGTGAAGTGGGTTGATGAGATTTTAGATTTAAGAAAAACAAGAAAAACATTAAGAAATCTTGAAAGATTAAAAAATGCTTGGAAAAGTGGTTGGTCAAAAGAGAAAATTCTCGCTATCCTAAAAGGAGAAAAACCTTCCCCAATTCAATATTTAAAGACAGAATATGTAATTGAACATTATAATCTTTTTCAAAAGGAAGGAATTGCTTCCAGGATAGTTCTAAAAGATGCATTTGAAAATTACGGAATTGGAAAACCTGATTTAGGTAAGACAGAATTTTTTAGTAGAAAATCAGATATTGATGATATATTAATGCTTTCAAGAGAAGAACAAGCAAAAAAACTGGGTATACCTGTTAAGCAAATTGAAAAAGGAGGGCTTGTTAGAATTGATTTTGACTTATCAAAAAAAGACGTTAAAATTGAAATGCCTTCAGGTAATGAATGGGGAGCAAACCCTCAATGGATTCCAGGAGGAGTTTTGCCAGATGGTAATTTAGAGGCGATAATAAGAACAGACGGATTAGTAGAAAATGTTCATTACACAATTAAATATATAAAATAATGAAAAAAGAAATAATGAAACATAATTGGGATTTTACCCTTTATGAGGAAAATGAAAAGAAAATTTTAAATGTAGCTTTCTATAATAGTTATTTTGATTTTACTAGAGAATTTAAGCTAGAAAAAGATGAGCTAAATTATGATTTTGAAAAGCTAAAAGAATTAGCAGAAGATATTCGGAATAACTATGAAAAGTACAAAGACAGAGAAATAAATGATTAATGCCTTACAGGAAATGAAAATCATTAAAAATAAATTTAGGAGTTTGATTGGGAAGAATATAACAAACGAATCAAAAAGTAAATTCATATCCTTGTTCTTTAAGTTCGGGGATTTTCTATATTATTTAGAATGTAAATGTTCAAAACGCATTTTCGAGATGAAGTAATACTAAAATTATTGGACTTTAAGATAGTTGATTAATTAAATCATAAAGTTTAAATTTGTATAAAATGAAACGGAAATTTAATTTTCTGTTTTAAAAAAATACTGAATGTTTGAACTTATATTTTCTGCTATTGTTTTAGGATTCATGTTGAGTCTGGTTTTTATAGGACCCATTTTTTTCCTTTTAATAGAAACCAGCTTTTCCAGAGGCCCTAAACATGCTTTAGCTTTAGATTTAGGAGTTATCTCTGCAGATTTATTGTGCATTTTAGCAGCCTATTATGCCAGTGCAGATATTGTAACTTTGATTGACAAACATCCCGGTTTTTACCGAATTACATCCATCCTTATCTTTGTATACGGAATTGTAATGATGGTCACGAAAACCAAAATGCATATGCCCGGTGAAGAAAGAATCATTAATCAGAATTATTTCAAAACTTTCATTAATGGTTTTTTCTTCAACCTTTTAAATGTAGGAGTAATCCTTTTTTGGCTGGTAACGGTGATTTCAGTGAGAAATCAATATCCGGATATCGGCAATTTTATTTTATACATCGGGATTGTGATTGGTACTTACCTTTTTATAGATCTTATCAAAATATTTTTAGCCAAACAGTTTCATGATAAATTGACCCAAAATCTGGCGAATAAAATCAGGAGAATTGTAGGCGGAATCCTTATTGTTTTCAGTTTCTTTATCTTTTTACAAAGCTTCAAAAAATTCAATCAATTCGATAAACGATTGGAAGAAGCTGAGAAAACTGAAGTAAAATATCAAAAATCCAAATGACAAAAATGATCTTTCCAAAGTCCCTTTCAAAAGGCGATAAAATAGCTATAATTTCTCCTGCAGGAGCTGTAGAGGCTTCTCAACTGGAAAAAGGAATTGAAATGATTAAAAGTAAAGGATATGAACCTGTTTTGGGTGAACATCTTTATACTAAATTCTCTAACGGATACAATTACGCCGGAACGGAACAAGAAAGAACAAAAGATATCAACTGGGCTTTAAATGATAATGAAATAGCGGCGATCTGGGCTTCAAGAGGAGGCTATGGTTGTCAACATCTCATTCAGGATCTAGACCTTAAGAACTTTACGAAAAATTCGAAATGGTATATCGGTTATTCTGATAATACGGTAATCCAGAGTTATTTGTTGAAAAAGGGCTTTACTTCCATCCACGGGCAAACCATTAAAACGTCAAGTTTTGGAGTAACTGAGGAAAGCTATGAACTGATTTTTGATATTCTAAAAGGAAAAACTCCAAAATACAGTCTTATATCACATCAATTTAATAAGAAGGGAAATACTGAAGGTGAATTGGTTGGAGGAAATTTAGCCCTGATTTATGCGCTTTTAGGAACCAAATATTCTTTTGATTTTAAGGATAAAATTTTATTCATTGAAGATATTGGAGAAAACTTTTATGCACTCGACAGAATGATCATGAGTCTTGAATTGGCTGGAGTATTCAATAAAATTTCAGGATTGATTGTCGGTGGAATGACCAATATGGGAGATGAAAAAGAGAACAAGCAATATGAAGAAAGCTTCGATGAGTTTGCTTATCAATTGATTTCAGACAGAATTTCAAAGTATGACTTTCCGGTAGTTTTTGGTTTTCCTAACGGGCATATTAAAGATAATCGCCCTTTAATTATTGGGGGGAATGTGAAATTACAGGTTAAGGATAAGGTTAAGATTGAGTTTTAATTTTTCTTACTCTCAAATTCAATATGGCAACGCACAACGATTTCGGAAAAAAAGCAGAAGATCTGGCGGTTGAATATTTAATTAAAAACCGCTATAAAATTTTAGTGAGAAACTTCAGGTTTCAAAAAGCTGAAATTGATATTATTGCTGAAAAAGATAATTTAATTATTGTAGCAGAAGTAAAAGCACGTTCAACGGATATATTTATACTGCCTCAGGAAGCGGTAACTAAAACCAAAATAAAATCGATTGTTTCTGCAGCCAATCATTATCTGGAGGAATTTAATAAAAACCAGGAAGTGAGATTTGATATTATTTCGGTTCTTCCTGATGAGAAAAAGAATTTAATTATTGAACATATTGAAAATGCTTTTGAAGCATTTGATGCCAACTAAGAAATGTAACAATTTACCAAAATAACAATGTAATAAGTATTGTAAACTGTTAAACTGAGACACTGGTATCATTTAAAAATTGAAATTTTTTATGAAAACAATATTAATAACCGGAGCTACTTCCGGAATAGGAAAATCAACAGCGGAATTGTTTGCTAAACAAGGAAATAGAATTATCATTTGTGGAAGAAGATCTGAGGTGTTGGAATCATTAAAAACAAAATTATCTGTATTCACCGAAATATTTAGTTTAATATTTGATGTAAGGAATTTAGATGAAGTTGAAACGGCGATCAATTCACTTCCTGAAGAATGGAAAAATATTGATGTTCTGGTTAATAATGCCGGAAATGCGCATGGTTTAGATCCTCTTTCGGCAGGGAAAACAGATGACTGGGATTCGATGATCGATGGAAATGTGAAAGGACTTTTATATGTTTCCAAAATGATTATCCCGGGAATGAAAGAAAGAAATTCTGGACATATTGTGAATATCAGTTCCGTAGCAGCAAGACAAACGTATGCTAACGGAGTCGTGTATTGTGCATCGAAAAAAGCAGTAGATGTAATCTCTGAAGGAATGAGAATTGAATTAACGGAATTTGGAATAAAGGTTACCAATATCCAACCGGGAGCTGTAGAAACGGATTTTTCGATGGTAAGATTTAAAGGAGACAGTGATAGAGCTGCAACGATATATGCTGGATATGAACCATTAAAAGCTGAAGATATTGCTGATTCTATTGCGTACTGTGTAAATGCACCGAAACATGTTTGTATTTCCGATATGACGATCTATCCGACAGCTCAGGCAGAACCGAGAACGATTTACAGAAAATAGTCTCAAAATAATGGTTTAAATTTGCAAAAATATTTAGCATTTTAATTGCTAAGTGATTAAATTATATACTGAGAAAATGAAAATTTTATATCTAGAAACTTCTTCAAAAAACTGTTCGGTAGCGATTTCAGATGATGAAAAACTTTTGTGTCTTACAGAGGAAGTTTCCGATAACTATAAGCAGTCTGAAAGTCTTCACGTTTTTGTAGAATGGGCGTTGGAAGGCGCAGGAATTTCCATGAAAGATATCGAAGCTGTTTCTTTAGGAAAAGGACCTGGTTCTTATACCGGATTAAGAATTGGTGCTTCTTCTGCAAAAGGCTTTTGTTATGGATTAAAAGTTCCATTGGTTGCCGTGAATTCTCTGGAAAGCATGATAGAACCTTTTTTAGACAAAAACTATGACTTTGTTATCCCTTTAGTCGATGCAAGACGAATGGAGGTTTATACGGCTGTTTATGATGGGAAAACAGGGAAAGAGATTTCTCAGACGGAAGCCAAAATCTTAGATGAAGCTTCTTTTGAGGAATTTAAAGATAAAAAAGTAGTATTTGTAGGCGATGGTGCTAAAAAAGCAAAGGAGATTTTACAGCTTCCCGATGCTGATTTTAATGAAGACATCTACCCTTCTGCACAGTATTTAATTAAAAAAAGTCTTGAAAAAATTGATAACAAAGAGTTTGAAGATATTGCTTATTTCGAACCTTTCTATCTCAAAGACTTTCATGGAGTAAAGAAAAAGAAATCGGAAGATTCTAATTAGTTATAAAGATAAACAATTACATATTGTATAAAAAAAGCGAAGAAATTAATCTTCGCTTTTTTATTTTATTTAGGTTTCGCAGGAACTGCATTTGTATTGGGAATCTGCATTCCCGGAGGATTATTATTAGGTTTTTTTGGAGGCTTGCTACTGCTTCCGTTTACCGTCCCTACTTGTTGCTGTGAAACATTATTAGGTTGCTGCGGAATATTGTTTCCTGTATTTTGTGGAATTGCATTACCCTTGTTATCCGTAGGCTGAAATTTAATTTCGCTTTTTAGATAATTAAGCATTTCCTTTGCTTTTATTCCTTCAGGCGTTTTGGTATAGTTTAAAGCAATTTGTTCCAGCTGCAGAATCATTACCTCTTTTCCATTAGCTTTTCCCGAATTAAAAGCATTTAACAGATAAAGTTTAGGAATTAATGCATCTTTAGGATATTGCTGGATTGCCTGATCTAAAATAGCTTTACTTTCTGCAAATTTTTCAGCTTCATACAAAGCGAATGCCTCTTTATACTTGTTTTCTACTTCTTCTGATGATTTTACGAAAGTATTATTCTTAGGATTTCTTACAAACTCTGCATAAGAAGTATAAGGATAATCAGTTAAAAGAAGTTGTTTTGCTCTTTCTGCAGCCTGCGGATTTTTCTCATAATTCATAGCGAAAATCTCATACAGGGCCTGAAGCATTACTTTTTCTTCAGGTTTTACATCTACCAAATCGTACAATGTTTTTGTAGCCAATGGTGTATTGGTAAAATAATTCTGATACATGATTCCTAATCCCAGAGAAGCAGTATCTCTATCTTTTTTCAACAGGCTAATATCACTCGGAATTTGTTCAATGTAATAGGCTGTTTCAAAACGTCTCGGATTAGGTACGGAAGTCGTTCCTAAAGCTTCATTTTTCATGTCTTCAAGAGTCGCCATTTTTTTAGAATAACGCCAGTTATCAGAAAGTGCTCTGTCTCCCCAGGTTTGTCTGAACGCAGAAGTTCCTTTGCTTACTGTACCTGTATTGGCGAAGTAAAAACCTTTAGCGGCAACACCAAAATCTTCAAAAGAATTAGAGCTATTGGCGAAAATAGACGTGGAACTATAATCTCCGGTATCAAAGCCCTTGCTTCTTTCAGCACGTCTTCTTTCCAGTTCTTCTTTTTCCTCTTTCGCTTTTATCTTCGCAATATATTTTGTGAAAAAGTCTGTTTTTTGCTCAGGACTCATTTTAGCCAAAGCAATAATACTGTCATTTTTCTTGATCAGATAATAGTTTTTAGAAATTTTCTTGATGTAAGAAGATTGATCTTGTAAAAGAATTTTAGAAGGCTGATAAGTCATTACAGCCAAAGCAGAATCATAATAAATTCCTGCTCCTATGTAATCATTTTTATCTAAATACCCCTTTCCTATTTCATAATAAGTCAGTCCACGAAGCTGTGAATCAGAAACTTTTTCTTTTAAAGATTTTCTGAAAAATTGTTGAGCTTCATCTGTTTTTCCGGCTTTATTTGCCATTAATCCTAAGGCATAGTAAAATTCATTTTTTCTGGAACCATAAGTTCCTTTTTTACTAATGTCTTCAAGATATTTTTTAGCACCGCTGTAATCTCCTTTTCCATTGAAGGTTTTTGCTACTGCAATCTGAGATTTTACTTCGAATTCAAAATCATTGGCATATTTATAAGCTGCTAAAAAGCTTTCTCTGGCTTTTTCATTCTGTCCAAGATTTTCTAAGACCTGTCCTCTTAAATAAGCGATTCTGCTTTTTAATTTTCTGTTGTTATTTATTTCAAAAGCACGGTCTAATTCTTTTACTGCTTCTTCTTTTCTTCCCGCATCCAAAAGAGATTCAGAATGATAAATAGTCAGTAATCTCTCATACTCTTTGCTTATTTTTTCATCTTTAAGCCTGGCAAAAATTTCATGAGCTTTATGATAATCTTTCATTTGCGAATAGGCTAAACCTTGATAAATATAAGCCAAAGGAAGCCTTTTATCGCTTTTCATGTTAGAAAAGACATAATTTAAAGCATCCAGTGCAGCCAAAGACTTATTTTGGTAAATTCTTGACTGTGCAAGAATCATATAAGCATCAAAAATGGTTTTATTCTTTTCTTCTCCATTTTTAACCACCGAATATTTATTAATTGCTTTTAATGCCTTTGCTTCTGCAATTTCTAGCGCAGTTGCTCCTTTTGGGGGAGCTTGGTTAGGATCTTGCGGATTCCCCGGAATACCGGAGTTTCCCGGCGGCTGATTAGGAGGGCCACTCATATTTCCTCCTCTATTCACTTCTGCCATTTTCATAGAATTTTCAGCAAAAGCAGAAGACTGTCCGAGATCACTCCCTAAAGGCTGGTCTTCATAAGTAAGAATAGGGATATATGGAGCATAAAAATTGTCTTTATATGTTTTATCTCGGGATGTAAACTCACTGTTCAATGCGTCTTTAGCATTAAAAAGGGTATTATAATATGTGGAAAAACCTTTTAAAAATTTAGATCGTTGTTCGGGCTTCTTGACTTTTGTTCCGCAAGAAATAACGATACAGGCTGTTAAAAGGAATATAATTTTATTTTTCATTCTTCAATATAACTCGCTAATCTGCTTTTTATTATCAGCAGATTTGATGATTCTGTAAAAATAATAAAATTTTATATTGAAACTTGTTATATTTCTTTCAAAATTTTGTAAACCAAATGGGTAGGAAGTCCCATTATGGTATAAAAGCTGCCGGTCATCTTTTTGATTTTTGTCATTCCAAGCCATTCCTGGATTCCGTAACTTCCTGCTTTGTCGAAAGGTTTATAGTTTTCAATATAATATTTTATCTCATCGATTGTTAATTCCTCAAATTCTACATCAGCAACATCTGTTTCTGTAATGGTTTTATCTAAGGTTTTAATAGTAATTCCGGTATAAACCTGATGGGTTTTGCCTGAAAGTAATTGTAACATTTTCAAAGCGTCATCTTCATCTTGTGGTTTTCCGAGAAATTGATTGTTGATAGCAACAACCGTATCTGCAGTCAGCAAAACTTCACCTTTTTCCAGTTTTCGAAATGAATCTGCTTTTAATTCAGAAAGATATGCTGCGGCCTCTCCTACTTTTATATGTTCCGGAACAATTTCTTCACAGTCAATTTTAACGACTTCAAAATCAAAACCTAAACTTGATAGAAGTTCTTTTCTTCTGGGAGATTGTGAGGCTAATAATAGTTTCATTTTCAATTAATTAAATAGATTGAGTGTTGTCATCATGCCATTTTCCCTGAACTTTCATTACCTGCTCAATAACATCGCGTACTGCTCCACTTCCACCCTTTTTTGGAGAAATATAATCTGAAATTCCCTTTACTTCAGGAACTGCATTTTCCGGGCATGTTGCAATCGCCGAATTTTCCATGATGTGAATATCCGGTAGATCATCTCCCATTGTTAAAATTTCTTCGTTTTTGAGATTATATTTTGCCTTAAAACCTTCAAAATCTTCCATTTTATTGTGAGATTTGGGATAATAATCCTCAATGCCAAGATAATTGATCCTGTGTTTTACCATTTCATCATTTCCTCCCGTAATAACTCCGATTAAATAATTGTTTTTTAAAGCTTTAACCACTGCATAACCATCCAAGACATTCATCACTCTGGACATATTTCCTCCGGGCATCAGATACACACTGCCGTCTGTAAAAACACCATCTACATCGAATACAAATGCTTTTATATCTTTTAATTTTTCTTTATAACTCATTTTTATTGTTAAGGTGTTAAATCGTTAAGCTGTGAAGTCGTTAAGTTGTTTGGTCATTGAAGCGCTAACTTGCTTTGGAAAATATTCTTAAGTTGGCTTATCAACTAAACGCCTCGACGGTTTAACAATTCAAGGTTTTATTACTTCATATTTTTCTACAAATCATACATTTTTTGAATAGAATGATTCATTGTTTTATAAATCTCGAGACTTTCGTCTTTTAATAATTGCTCATGTAATTCCAAAATTCTTTTATCGTTCCTTACAGCAGGTCCGGTTTGTGCGGATTTGGGTTCAATTTCATGAATTTTCTGGACTGTTTCATCAATTAACGGTAGAAAATAATCAAACGGAATTTCCTGAGAATCTGAAATTTCTTTTGCTCTGGAAAAAAGATGGTTCACAAAATTACAGGCAAAAACGGCCGTCAAATGAATATATTTTCTTTTTTCATGGGTGCTTTCCATTACATTTTTGGAAATTTTAGAAGCAATTTCGAACAACATCTTTTTGTCTTCTTCATTTTCAGTTTCTATGAAGAACGGAATTTTTTCATATTCCAGTTCCTTTGATTTTGAAAAAGTCTGTAGAGGATAAAAACTTGCTTTTCTGTATTCTCCCTTCAGAATTTCTTTAGGAAGAGAACCGGAAGTATGAGCAACCAGACAATCTTTTTTAGAAATACTCTCAGAAACATTTTCCACAGAATTATCGCTCACACAGATGATGTATACATCTGCGTCTTCTAATTTTTCTGTTGAAAAAGGAACTTTTAATTCTTCAGAAATTTTATTCAAGTCTTTTTCATTTCTGCCAAAAACCTGAACCAATGGAATATTGTTCAAAACAAAAGCTTTTGCCATATGATAGGCTACATTTCCGGAACCAATGATTACAATTTGCATAAAACAAAGATAAGGTTTTAGGATTAGTTTTGAAAAGAAGCAGTATATTGAAGAGTTGTTTTTTTATCCTTGCTTCTTAAATGTAACTATCTGATATTATTTTTGATATTTGGACTAAAAATTGAATAAGTAATTTAACTTTTAGATATTTTTGTAATCCAAAACATTGAAAGCATCTTATGAAGATTAAGGACGCGGAAATTATTTCGTTGATGCAAAATCCACGAACTCAGGAAAAAGGAGTTCGTGCCTTGATGGATGCTTATCAAAGCAGATTGTATTGGCACATAAGAAGAATTATTGTGGACGGAGATCTTGCTCAGGACACTTTGCAGGAGACTTTTATTAAAGCTTATCAGAATTTTCACCAGTTCAAAAATGATAGTCAGTTGTATACATGGTTATACAGAATCGCTACCAACGAAGCATTACAGCAGGTAAATAAGATGAAGAAAATGCAGAAATCTGATGAAGATCCAGAGTATTATATGCAGAATCTCGTCGCTGATAATACAGCTAAAGATGCCGAAGAAATACAAATATTGTTACAGAGTGCTATACAAAGCCTGCCTGAAAAGCAGAAACTGGTATTTATGATGCGGTATTATGATGATTTGCCTTACGAAGAAATATCTAAAATTGTAGATATGTCGGTAGGAACACTGAAAACAAATTATCATTATGCCAAACAGAAAATAGAAGAATATATTAAAGAAAATTACGAAAGATAATTTTTGAAAAAACAGAGATGAAAGAGTTCGATATAGAAAAATTAGAACGTAAAAATATTTACACAGTACCTGAAAATTTGTTTGAAAATATTCAGGAAAAGGTGATGAATGATGTAAAGGTTAATAAAAAAGCACCTATCTTTAAGCTCAACTGGATGTATGCAGTGGCTGCATCATTGGCTTTGATTTTTGGAGTAACTTTTGTTTTAAATAGTGACAATTCAAGAGGAAAAGAAAATTCTCAGGGTACATTTGCCATGAATAATCAGGAACCAAAGACAGAAAGTGAACTCGCTTACGAAACATTAAAGTCTGATTTAACTTCTATTGAGAATAATAATCAAAGTATTGAAAATAAGGATGATAATAAAAATTATTATGTTCAGGACAATGGTGAGGAAAAAACAAAAGCGCAAACAGTAAAACCTGTTTCAAAACATAATGAAGCACAAATGAATGAATATCTGGAATCATTTACTAATTCTGAAATAGCAGAATTGGCAAGTAATTCAACTCAGGATGTTTATTTGGATTTATATAATTAAAAGAAAGATGAAAAAGATATTATTTGCACTTTTTATCATGTATGGTTTTGGCTTAAATGCCCAAAGAACAGACTATGATTGGAAGAAAATGGATCCCAAACAAAGAAAAGAAGTTATCAATAATCTGTCTCCGGAAGAAAGAAAAGAACTTCTTACTAAATTCAGGAACAATATGGTGATGGAAAACCTGAATATTGATCCGGGTGATAAAACTGAATTTACAGAGATTTATAATGAATATCTGGACAGTCAAAAACAGATAAAAAGTCAGTTTAATTCTAATTTTAATCCTGAAACTTTATCTGATGATGAAGCCAAAGCTAAGCTACAACAAAGCTTTGAAGTAGGGCAGAAGTTATTAGATAACAGAAAAAAATATGCTGATAAAATGCAGCAGGTAATTCCTTGTCAGAAAGTTTTGAAACTGTTTCAGTCTGAAGGAATGATGAGAGATAAAATGAATGAAAAGAAACCTCACGGAAACAATAATTCAAGACCTAAGCAAGACCCATAATAGTTTATTTTTTTAATGTTGGACGACTCTTACAATTTATTTGTGAGAGTCGTTTAATTTTTAAAGTTATTCTTAGTTTTGTGAAAATTATAACAATGAAAAAAGCATTACAGATCACATATCTTTTACTATCGACTATCGCATTTTCTCAAAAAAACGAAACTATTGAAATAGGAAGGATAAAGGATAAAAGTGGTATGACAAAATCTTTAACCGTTATTGATAACAGAAGCTCTAAAGAACTTGGAAATATTACGGCAAAAGGAGAAACATATCAGTTTTCATTTTCAAAAGCACAGCCTAAAGAGGCAATTGAAGCGGCATTTGCAGAGTCTAACAAAAATTCCGGGAAAAATGATATTGTACTGCTTATTAAAGATTTGTCTTTTTTTAATGATGATAAATCTCCGGATGTTGCCAAAGCGAAAATAAATGTTGCAACTTTTTTTAAAAGAAACGATAAATACTTTTTTATCAACAGAACAGAAGGAGTAATTTCTGCAAACAAAATTGAAGGAGTAAATATCGCAAAAACGATTAATAATAAGGTTTCAAGGCTTCTTTCACAATTAATTCTGGACTCCTATAATCATGTTGCTGTAAGTGTACCGCTTAACGAAACATCAATTGCAGATTATGAAACAATAATAAAAAACACGTATTCCATTTACAAAAGTGAAAACTTAAGACCCGGAGTTTATTTGAATTTCAAATCATTTGTTCAGCAACAACCGACGCCAGCTACCTATAGAAGAGATAAAGATGGAGATATTAAAGGAGTGAATGACGGAACTTATGACATTAGAATCGGAGAAATTTACTGTATTGTTGAAGGGGATAAAATTTTTAAAGCAATCCCAATCGGCTACAGAGAAGTTTTAAAAAATGAAAAAGGTTGGTATATCGAAGCAATTCCGGCAGATCTGTTTCAGCAAAGTACGAACGGAGCAATGATCGGAGCAATGTCTGGTGGAATGGTAGGTGCATTAATAGGTGCAGCAATAGATAGTGGAAATAAAAACGTAGGATACGCAAGCAAGGTTAAAACTCAAATTTATCTAGATCAGTTAACCGGAGAATACGTTTTCAAAGAATAAAAATTATAATTTAGTATTGATTTCTTATCTTTGCAAATTACATAGTTCTTAAATGAAAAACATACGAAATTTTTGCATAATCGCTCATATCGACCACGGTAAAAGTACTTTGGCGGATCGTCTTTTGGAGTATACCAATACGGTGACCCAAAGAGAATTACAGTCTCAGACGCTGGATGATATGGATTTGGAGAAAGAACGTGGGATTACGATTAAATCTCACGCTATCCAGATGGATTATGAATATAAAGGCGAAAAATTTATATTAAACCTGATTGATACACCGGGACACGTTGACTTTTCTTATGAAGTTTCGCGTTCAATTGCTGCCTGTGAAGGAGCACTTTTGATTGTGGATGCTGCACAAAGTATTCAGGCACAAACAATTAGTAACTTATATTTGGCTTTGGAGAATGATTTAACGATCATTCCTATTTTGAATAAAATTGACCTTCCTTCTGCAAATCCTGAAGAAGTAACTGATGAGATCATGAATCTGATTGGTTGTGAATATGAAGATGTATTGAGAGTTTCAGGAAAAACAGGAGAGGGTGTTCACCATTTGTTGGAGCAGATTGTTGAAAGAATTCCGGCTCCGGTTGGAGATCCTGACGCACCGCTTCAGGCTTTGATTTTTGACTCTGTTTATAATCCTTTCAGAGGAATTGAAGCGTATTTTAAAGTCGTTAATGGAAGCATTACCAAAAACGAAAAAATTAAATTCTTCGCAACAGGGAAAGAATATGGAGCTGATGAAGTAGGTACTTTGAAACTAAAACAGGTTCCAAAGAAAACAATTGGTTGCGGGGATGTAGGATATTTGGTTTCAGGAATTAAAGATGCAAGAGAAGTAAAAGTTGGAGATACCATTACTTCTTTTGAAAAACCTGCGGTTGGACCCATCGATGGATTTGAAGAAGTAAAACCAATGGTTTTTGCAGGTATTTATCCAATTGATTCTGAGGATTTTGAAGAATTAAGATTCTCTCTTGAAAAACTAAGACTAAATGATGCTTCTTTGGTTTTTGAACCGGAAAGTTCAGCTGCTCTTGGTTTTGGTTTCCGTTGCGGATTCTTAGGAATGCTTCACATGGAAATTGTTCAGGAGCGTCTTGACAGAGAGTTTAATATGAACGTGATCACAACGGTTCCGAACGTTTCTTATTTTGGATATACCAAAAAAGAACCTGAAGTTCCGATCTTGATCAACAACCCATCTGAAATGATGGATCCTTCTACAATGGACAGAGTGGAAGAGCCTTTCATTAAAGCTTCCATTATTACAAAATCAGATTTCGTAGGTTCTGTAATGACTCTTTGTATTGAGAAAAGAGGAGAGATCGTTAACCAAAGTTATTTGACTTCAGAAAGAGTTGAATTAATTTTCAATATGCCTTTGGCAGAAGTTGTTTTTGACTTCTATGACAGATTAAAATCTATTTCTAAAGGTTACGCTTCGTTTGATTACCATCCGATCGGTTTCAGAGCTTCTAAGTTGGTAAAAATGGATATCCTGATCAACGGAGACATGGTAGATGCATTATCTTCATTGATTCACGATTCTAATGCTTATTACATCGGTAAAAGAATGTGTGAAAAGCTTCGTGAACTGATTCCTAGACAGCAGTTTGATATTGCGGTTCAGGCAGCTTTAGGAACGAAAGTTATTGCCAGAGAAACCATTAAAGCATTAAGAAAAGACGTTACTGCAAAATGTTACGGAGGAGATATTTCCAGAAAGAGAAAACTTCTTGAAAAACAGAAAGAAGGTAAGAAGAAAATGAAACAGATTGGTAGAGTAGAAGTACCACAATCAGCGTTCATGGCAGTTTTAAAACTTAATGACTAAATTAAGAGCCCAGTAATAGGGCAAAAGATAAAAGTAAAATCCGCAGATTGTTCTGCGGATTTTTTTATTTATTTCTTACGAGTGAATTGTATTTCCATTGTTTTATATTCCTTTCCTGTTTTTCCATCAGGTCCGTACATTTCCAGTTTCTGGGTATTATCATCAACTAGAGTAAAGACTTCTCTTATGTCGCAATCTTTGCCAGGTCTTGCCGGATCGGTCATTTTTCCCTTAAATTCAATAGATTTTGTTGAAGCATTCCAATCTCCTTCTGCGGACATTATTCCTGTTCCCATATTATCAATCCAGGTGCTTACAAATTTTTTCTTCGCATTGTCATAGCCTACAATACTCATTCCTTCAAAAGGCATTCCCATGAAATTTCCTTTGTGTTCACTTACCTGATATCGACCTCCAAAAATCATTTTATTAGTTGCTTCAGAAGTACTCGTAATAGGTTTTGCTCCGTTTTCCATCCATGTTGTATTGGCTCCGGTCCAGACTCCATCAGATTTTGCCAGCATTTTGTGCATTTCTCCCGGAGTAGCATAGTCCATCCATGCTTTGTTTGCTGTTGCTGAATCTACGGGTTTCCACTCTTCGGTTTTATCAGTTTTTACATCCATTTTTACTTTATCACAAGCTACAAACAGAAAAGCAGTACAAGCTGCAAAGAATAAATTTTTCATAATCGTTTAGTTTTAAGTTGATTATAAAATTAGTGAAATTTTAAAAGCAAAGTTTTTTTATTTTTAGCTTGATAGTGATAAGTCTAAAGTGTAATTTTGTGTATTCATAACGCAAATTAAGATAATGGAATCTCCAAAAAAATTACAGGATATAAAGGTTGCTGTAGACGCAGTTATTTTCGGATATTTTGATAAAAAAGACCTGCAAATTCTTTTGATCAAAAGAAATATCGAACCTTTCAAAGGAGGTTGGGCACTTCCGGGAGGATTGGTTATGGATAATGAAAATCTGGATGATGCGGTAAAAAGAGAACTTCATGAAGAAGCCGGAATAAAACCCGATTTTCTGGAACAACTCTATACTTTTGGGAATGTCGGTAGAGACCCAAGAAATAGAGTGGTTTCTGTGGCTTATTTGGGGCTTGTCAACCCTTCTTATCATGAATTGTTTGCGGATTCTGATGCGGATGATGCTCAGTGGTTCAGCATCAAACAACTTCCGAAATTAGCTTTTGATCACCAGACGATTATTGATATCGCGTTAAAAAGACTTCGTACAAAAATTCAATATCAACCCATTGGTTTTACTCTTTTGAATGAAGAATTTCTATTTTCAGACCTTGAAAATTTATATAAAACTATTATCGGGCAGGAAATCGACCGAAGAAATTTCCGGAAAAAAATCATGAGTTACGGATTATTAAATGATACGAATACTCTAAAAAAAGAAGGGAGTGGAAGACCCGGGAAATTATTTACTTTCAATCAGGAGAAGTATAAAGAGCTCGAAGAACAAGGTTTTTATTTTGAAATAAAATAATTTTACTACTGAAAATCAATAGATTAAATTAGTTAGTGTAAATTTAACACAAATAAATTTTTAAATAAAATTATATTCTTTTAAATTTGCGTAAAAATAACACAATAATGAAAAAAGAAATCGTGAAAACGAAAACACTTTACAGACCAGTCGGAGAAAAGGAAATGATTCTAATTATAAAAAGTGATTATAAAAAATTTCCTCCAAGACTGGAATGGCAGCCGATTTTCTATCCGGTTTTAAATGAAGAATATGCTTCTGAAATTGCAGAGAAGTGGAACACAAGAGATGAAGCCGGAAATTATTTAGGGTTTGTAACGAAATTTGAGGTGCTGGAAGAAGTTGTTAATCAATATCCTTCACAAAACGTTGGAGCAAAAAATCATAATGAATTGTGGATTCCGTCGGAAGAATTGGAAGCTTTTAACCAGGCGATTTTCGGGAATATTGAAGTGACAAAAGTATTTGTCGGAAGTAATTTTATAGAATCTGAGAACAATGAAATTGAAAGTTTAATATTAGATTTTAAGCGATGAAAATGGAATTAATAAAAGGTGACGCTACAAACCCTCAAGTTGAAGGAAATAAAATAATTACTCATATCTGCAATGATATTGGAGGTTGGGGAAAAGGTTTTGTCTTAGCGATTTCAAAAAGATGGGAAAAACCTGAAAACGAATACAGAAATTGGTTTAAAAGCGATAAAAATTTTAAGCTTGGAGAAGTTCAAATGGTACAGGTTGAGAAAAACCTTTGGGTTTGTAATATGATTGGTCAACATAAAACGATTTCAAACTCAAATGGAATTCCACCAATTCGCTACGAAGCTGTTGAAAAATGTTTGGAAAAACTTTCTAAAGAAGCTCTACAACTAAATGCAAGTATTCATATGCCGAGAATTGGTTGTGGTTTGGCAGGAGGAAAATGGGAAGAAATAGAACCGATTATTGAAAGAACATTGCTGAGAAATAATGTTAAAGTCTATGTATATGATTTTAATTAGAATTTAAAAATGACATGAAAAAACTAATTTTATAGCTTCTTTAAAATTTTTAAAATGAAGGGTTTTGTATTTGGAAAATTTTATCCGTTTCATGTTGGTCATCAAAAGATGATCGAGTTTGCCCTTGAAAAAGGAAGCGTATCCGTTTTGGTTTGTGCGGAAGAAAATGAGAAAATCGATGGAAATATCAGAAAACAATGGATAAAAGATACTTTTCCAAACAACAAAAATCTTAAAGTAAAAGTCTTTAAGTACAGTGAAAAAAACTTTCCGAATACCTCGGTTTCAGATTGGGATGTTTCCAAACGATGGAGTGAGGTTTTTAATGAATATTTTAAAGAGGAAAACTTTTTAGTGACTTCGGAAGAATATGGCGAAATGCTTTCTATGATTATGGATATTGAACATTTTATGTTTGATGAAAACCGTGAAAATATTCAGATTTCAGCTTCAGAAATTCGTGAAAATATTTTTAAAAACTGGGAGTATTTGCCCCCGTCAGTTCAAAGATATTTTGCAATAAAAATTGTTTTTCTGGGAGCAGAATCAACAGGCAAGACTGTGATGACCAATAAGCTTTCCGAATATTTTAAAGCCAATAAAGTTTCGGAAGCCGGAAGAGATGTAATCCAAAATTCTAAGAAATTTGAATTTGAAGACCTGGAAAAAGTATACACAGAACATGCAGACCAAATTGAAAAAGTGAATCATGGCGAAAGCTTTTTGACTTTAATTGATACCGATGTTCATATTACAAAATCCTATGCTGAGTTTATTTTTGGAAGAAAATTAATCGTTCCGGAAGAAATTACAGAGAAAAATAAAGCCGATTTATACCTATATTCTACAAAAGATGCAGAATATATTCAGGACGGGACCCGTCTTGATTTGGAAGAAAGAAACACTTTAGATGAAAGCCATAGAAAGGTTTTAAAAGAAAACAAAATTGATTTTCTGGAGATTTCCGGGACTTGGGAAGAAAGAGAAAACATGGCGATTGATTGTATTGAAAAACTTATTTTAGAAAAGAAAAATGTTTTTAAAACTAAAGTAGGAAAAAATCTTTGCTAAGTGTTAACGCCTTTGTGGACTTAAAGACAACGAAAAATAAAAAAACAACAAATGAAAAAACTAACGATATTAAGCGGTGCCGGAATTAGTGCCGAAAGCGGAATAAAAACATTCAGAGACGGAGATGGCCTTTGGGAAAATCACAGTATAACAGACGTTGCAAGTCCGGAAGGATGGCGAAAAGACAGAGGTTTGGTGTTGGAATTTTACAATCAGAGACGTCGTCAACTTCATGAAGTGGAACCCAATGAAGCGCATACATTATTGGCAGAATTGGAAAAACACTTCGAGGTTCAGATCATCACCCAAAATATTGATGATCTGCATGAAAGAGCAGGTTCTACGAATATTATCCATATTCACGGAGAATTATTCAAATCGTGTTCCAGCAACAATAAAGGACTGATCTACGAACAAAAAAATGACATCAACATTGGTGATAAAGCAGAAGACGGAGCGCAATTGAGACCTTTCATTGTGTGGTTCGGAGAAGATGTTCCATTGATGAAAGAAGCCTCGCAAAAAGCAAAAGAAGCAGATATTTTCTTAGTAATAGGAACTTCATTACAGGTGTATCCGGCTGCAGGACTAATTCACGACATAAAAGAGGACTGTCTTCTTATTGTGATCAATCCGAATGAAACTAATTTTGGATATGGACAAAGAGCGGTTGTGATGAAAGAAACAGCCACTCAGGGAATGAAATTATTATTTGATAAACTAGTAACTCTTGCCTAAAGGAAAATAAATTAATGAAGTAAAAAACACAAACAATGAATGAACAAAAGAAGAAAAAAATAAGCAAATTTCTGAGCTACGTTCTCAGACACCATCCAGAACTGATCGGCTTGACTTTGGATGAGCAAGGTTGGACAAGTGTAGATGAAATAATCACAAAATCAAAAAGAGATTCTTATCAGGGCTTTACCTTTGAAGAACTAAATGAAGTGGTGGAGACAAATGATAAAAAGCGGTTTATTTTTAATGAAGATAAAACAAAAATCAGGGCAAATCAAGGACATTCGATTGATATAGATTTAGCTTTAAAACCACAGCAGCCGCCCGAATTTCTTTACCATGGAACGGCTCAAAATAATGTAGTTTCTATTTTAGAAAAAGGAATTGAAAAAAGAAGCCGACAACACGTTCATTTAAGTTTAGATAAAGAAACGGCAACGAAAGTCGGGATGCGACATGGAAAACCAATTATTCTGACCATCAGAACAGGAAAAATGTATGAAGACGGAATTGTATTTTATCTTTCAGAAAATAATGTATGGCTCACAGATTTTATAGAAGCCCAATATATTTCGAAGTAAAATGAGCAGAACATTAGTAATAGGAGACATTCATGGAGGATTTAAAGCCTTAATACAAGTTTTAGAAAGAGCCAAAGTTTCTGAAAATGACAGATTGATTTTTCTAGGAGACTTTGTTGATGGTTGGAGTGAATCTTCTCAGATTGTTCAGTTTTTAATAGAACTTTCCGAAAAACAGGAATGTATTTTCATCAAAGGAAATCATGATGCTTGGACTGAAGACTGGCTTTCTTTTGGAAGTGCTCCCGATGTTTGGCTTTTCAACGGTGGGCAAAGCACAGTAGATAGTTATGCTGAAAATTCTTTGGAAGAATTAGAACTCCATTTAGAGTTTTTTGAAAGAATGAAAAACTATTATGTAGATGAAGAAAACCGGTTGTTTATTCATGCGGGTTATTCTTCTATGCATGGTCCTGAAAAAGAAGTGTATTCCAGTAATTATCGTTGGGACAGAACACTTTGGGAAACAGCTGTTGCAATGGATAAAAAATTATCTAAAAACTCAGAGTTATACCCTAAAAGATTGCTTTTGTATAAAGAGATTTTTATTGGTCATACACCGACTTTGCATTTAGGAATCAAGGAGCCTGTTAATAAAGCAAATGTCTGGAATTTAGATACGGGAGCCGCTTTTACAGGTGCATTAACGATTATGGATGTTGATACCAAAGAATTCTGGCAAAGTGATCCGCTTCCAAACTTATATCCTGATGAAAAGGGAAGGAATCGAGATTAAAATCTTTTTGTCATTCTGACGAAGAAAGAATCTCGGACTTATTTTAGAGATTCTTCACTCGATTTCATTGCGTTCAAAATGACAGATGTGATTTTTTTAAAACTTTGCGTTAAAACAATCATCAATTTCGTACTTCTAAAAAAACAAAGTAATTTTAAAGTTCGAAATATCACCTCAATGAAACTGAAATATCTTTTATTTTCCTTTGCTTCATCTTTTCTTTTTGCACAAAATAATTTTGAGACTCCATTTGAAAAAGGAAACGGAAATCAGACCGTTACCTATGCTGAAATGAATGCTTATTATCAAAATTTAGCTAAAAATTTCAACACGATTCAATATCTGAAAAAAGGAGAGGATGACAACGGAAAACCGATGTATGTGGTTATCTATAATCCTTTTCCTGAAAAAGATCTCAATCAGCTAAGAAAAGATAAGGCTGTTTTATTCGTAAATAACGGAATTCATCCCGGAGAACCGGATGGAATTGATGCTACCATGATGTTGATGAGGGATTTGGCGACGAAGAAAATTAAAACACCTCAGAATTTTATTATTGCAGCTATTTCTGCTTACAATGTAGGAGGAATGTTGAATCGTGGTTCTTTTTCAAGAGCCAACCAGAATGGTCCAGAACAATATGGTTTCAGAGGAAATGCTAGGAATTATGATTTAAATAGAGACTTTATTAAAGCAGATACAAAAAACGCAAAAAGTTTTCAGGAGATCTATCATTGGCTGAAACCAGATGTTTTTATTGATAACCATGTCAGCAATGGGGCGGATTATCAGTATACATTTACTTATATTTCTACATTCAAGGAACGTTTGGGAAATGTATTAGGAAAATATTTTTATAACAATTATCAGGCAAAAAACCTTAAAGATTTAAAGAAATTGGGGTATGAAAGTACACCTTATGTCAATATTCATGGTGATGTTCCAGAGATTGGTTTTGCTTCGTTTGAGGATTCTCCGAGATATTCTACGGGGTATACAACTTTATTTAATTCTCTGGGAACTGTTCCGGAAACTCATATGTTAAAACCTTACGATAAAAGGGTAGATGCAACCTATAAATACATGCTTGTCAACCTTCAAAATCTGGATAAAGAATATAAAAAGATAAAACAGCTCCGAATTGAAAATTTAAAACAATATCAAGCCGGAAAGCAATACGGAATACGTTGGAAAATTGATTCTACAAAATATACTACAATTGATTTTAAAGGGTTTGAAGGAAAATATAAACCCAGTGAAATTTCCGGAAAGCCGAGATTATATTATGATAGAGACAAACCTTTCACTAAAAAAATAAAACTGTTCACAACGGCAGTTCCAACAGGGTATATCACGATTCCAAAATATTATGTAATTCCTCAGGCGCAATATCGTGTGATTGAAGAATTTAAAAGAAATCAGATTCAGATGAAACCGATTCAGATGGACAGTACAATTTCTGTGGAATCTTATAAAATTAATGATTTTAAAACCGTTAAAAACCCATATGAAGGTCATTATCTGCATTTTGAAACTACCGTTGATAAGTCAACTAAAAATCTGAATTTTCAGGCAGGAGATTATATTATCCCAACCAATCAGGAGGGGGTAAAATATATTATTGAGACGCTGGAACCGGAAGCATTGGACTCTTTCTTCAACTGGAATTTCTTTGATGGAATTTTAGCTCAGAAAGAATACTATTCTGCCTATATTTTTGAAGATACTGCGGCAGAATTATTAAAAAATGATAAAGAGTTAAAACAAAAATTTGAAGCCAAAAAAGCATCAGATAAGACTTTTGCAGATGACGGAACGGCACAATTGGACTGGATCTATAGAAACTCTCCTTATTTTGAAGAAAAAACATTCAGACAATATCCGATTTATAGAATCTTATAGATTTTGAAATGTGATTTAATTTATTGATAATCAATAGGTAATTTCCGTATATTTCACAGTATGAATTGTTGATTTTACTGATGCAATTTGATTTTTATCTTCCGAAATTTGCTTTATAAAAACCAATAAAAACTACAATTATGGCAACTAAAAAGCAATTTTTCGTTTCATTGGAAGGAGTTGATCTTTCAGACGAGCAGCTAAAAAACATTGACAGAGGAATTCAGAATGTTGTGCTTTCCGAGCTTTCAAAAGTTGATAATACACAGGCTTTTGGAGCCTACAGAGACTTTAGAGGATTGTTGAAACCTATGAAAATTAAAGATTGGTTTCCTTGGGGAATCATTATCTTCAAACATGGAATTGATATCCAGAGCCAGGTTAAAGATATCCAGACTCAGATAAAAGGCTATGGAGGCTAATTCTCATTCTTCAAAGAAGATGTGCCCCAGTTATGTTGGAAAAGTTGGGGCACAGCTTTTTGGAGTAGTCAACAAAGACGGAAAGGTGCAATTTATCACACCTCTTACGGTCACAGAAGAGTTTATTCAGCAAAATGATAATCTCGAGCAAAGATTCCGTTTTACAGGAAAATGCGTTGAAAAAGGGTGCGCTCAATGGGATAATGAAGAATCGAAATGTTCTCTATCCAAAAAAGTTCAGAATTTAGAGACGATCAAAAATACAGAACTATCTTTTTGTCCTATTCGTTCGCAATGTCGCTGGTTTTCCCAAGATGGAAAGAATGCCTGTTTTTCTTGTAATGAAGTTACGAGGAATATGGAAGAATTATTATTAAATTTCGAAAAATAAAAAAGACGCTTCAAAAGAAACGTCTTTTATTTTATCTAGGAATACCTTTTTTAAGAGCCATTTCTGCCCTTTGTACAGCTTTTTTCTCTTTCCAGTCCATATAATCCTTTTTGAATTTAGACTTCATGATATCGTCGAATTTACGTTGTACAGTAAGATTCCATAAAGAATTTGCTTTTACTGCCCAAGATTTGTCCCAAGCTCTTAGCGAAATAGAGAAACTTCCGTCCAGATATTTCATCCAATGCCACCAACCTGTCGGCATAAATAAAGTATCTCCGTGTTCCAGAAAACACTCAATACCTTCAACACCATCTAAAGCTGGAAATTTCGAAAAATCAGGATTTTCGATATTATAATCTTCCAAAGCATAGGTAGCGTAAGGAAGTTTGTATAATCTTTCTTTCCATTTATATTCAAAAAGTAAAACATGCTTTCTACCATTAAAATGAGTATGGAAAATATGAGCTAAGTCAATATCATAATGTAAGAAAGTAACTGAACCTTTGCCTCCGAAAAACATCGATGGATACTTATCTAAGAAACCTCCCATAAGCTCTTTCGGAGAAATATAATCTTCTAATAACTTGTTGGCATGTTTAATAGGATCAAAAAAGAAAATCCTTAAATCTGTAGGCTCCCTTTGTATCAAATCAATATAATCTGCAAACTTCATTTTGGTAGTTGGCGTATTGATGGGAGCTGCAGGATCAGCTTTTTTGGAGTCATAAAGAGGAACTTCTACATCACCTACAACTTCCTTCACATATTCCATTGTCCACTTTTGGTAAGCAGGCCATTTTTTTGCCATATTTTTAATGACAACAGGCTTCCTCGGCTTTAGATATTTTTCGATAAATTCTTCTTGCGTAATATCATCAACAACATCTATAGGCTTTAAAATAATTCCCATTCTAATAAATTTATGTTACAAAATTATTAAATAAAAATATACGGAGGACTCTTTAATTTTATTTTAATCTATGATTCAAATCACGATTTTAAATATCTAGTCTAAATAAAAACTAATTTTACAACCTTTAAGTCAAAAAATATTGAATTAATGTGTTTGGTTTTTAAAATATAACTATTTTTGTAGTGATAATAGATTTAACCTTTTAAGTTTAAATACATCTTTATAAAAGTGTAACAAAAAACGGTAACCATTAACTAATTACACAAATAATAATTATGAGAAAAAATATTTCTTTATTTCTAATGTTGTTTTTCTCTGTTTTGTCTTTTGCACAGAAAACAGTTTCAGGAAAGATTACGGATGAAGACGGTGTGGCTATTCCAAGCGCAAGTGTGACGGTCGAAGAACCTGGAAAAGATGCAATTCTGGCTTACGGAATTACCAACTCGAAAGGAGAATATAAAGTAACCTTCACCACAGGAGAAGCTAATGTTGATTTAAAAGTAAAAGCTTTTAATCAAAAACCGATCACAAAACAAATCAGCAACAGCGATCAGAACTTAACTTTTAAAATGCAGTCTGAAGCTACCGAAATAAAGGAAGTACAGCTTAAAACCAAAATGGTAACAGCTAGAGGAGATACTATTTCTTATGACCTTAAAGCTTTTGACAGTAAAAACGACAGAAGTCTTGCAGATGTTCTCAAAAAAATGCCGGGAATTGAAGTAAATGCAGACGGAACGATCTTATACCAGGGAAATGCAATCAACAAATTTTACGTTGAAGGAAAAGATCTTATGGAAGGAGGTTACGGAACAATCAGCAATTCTCTTCCTAAAGATGCCGTTGCAAAAGTGGAAGTACTGGAAAATCACCAACCCGTAAAAATTCTTCAGGATAAAGTACCTTCGGATCAGGCGGCAATTAATATAAAGCTAAAAAAATCTGTAACAATGACCGGTCGTGGAGAAGTAGGAACCGGTTTCGGAGATCCATGGTTGTGGAATGTAAAGCTGACTCCAATGTTTTTTAGTAAAAAAAGCCAATGGGTAGTTAATTACAAGACCAACAACATGGGAGATCAGGTAGAAAATGAAGGAAATATTTTGGCTTTCGGAAACAGGTTCGAAGGAAGAAGAATCAATGCTTCACAAAATGATTGGTTGAATGTAGAAAATGCAAGTACACCCAATCTTCCGGTAAAAAGATACTTGATGAATAATGTTCATTACTTATCTGCAAACTATCTTACCAATATTGATAAGAAAAAGGAATGGGAGCTTAAAGCGAATGCAAACTATACGAATAATGCGGTAGAAAGGGAATCAAATGTTGTACAGAATTTATTTAATGGAGAATCCAATACGATCAATATTCATAATAATTTTTATACGGATAAAGCAAAAGGGGAGCTTATTTTTACAAAAAATGCTAAAAAAGGATTCTTTAAAAATACAACAAGCTTTTCTCAATATTGGAATGCAGATCGAGCAGATGCAAATAGAATCAATAACAATACTCTGACAGAAAGAAATGGAGCACAAGCACTAGAGTCTCCTACAACATCTTTCCAAAACTCATTGAGTACGATTATTCCTTGGAAGGAAAAAATGGTGAATGTTTTGTCTTTTTTAAGTTATCAGACAGATAAACAGACTTTGGATGTTTCACCTTCTTCTTATTTTGCTATTCCGGGATATATTACGACACCTTCAGATTTTGTCCGTCAGAATTTAAGATTAAAAACCTTTGAGGCCAATCACTCTGCAAATATTGGGTTCTCTACAAAAGGATGGACGTTTACCCCAGAGGTCGGATTTAATTTTAAATCAACAGATTTAGTTTCAGATTTATTTAATATTAGAGCGGATGTAACCCCAGCACCGGCGCTTACACAATATAGCAACGACCTTAGCTATACAACAGCAACTCCTTACGGAAGTCTGGGAGTAAATTATAAGAACGATTCTTGGATGTTATATGCTAACTTTCCTGTAAATTCTAATAATATTAAAGCAGAAGACCCTTTAAGATTAGTTTCAAGAGAATTAAACAAGGTTACTTTTGAACCAAGTGTTTTTGCGCAATATACTTTTGCTTCTTTCTGGAAAGCTTCGGTAAACGCCAATATTAATAATAACTTTGGTGAAATCAATACCGCTTATTCAGGATTCTTAATGACTTCACCATCGGGAATTAATGTTATGGATCCTAAAAACCCAATTCCACAGAATAATAACAAATCAGCAGGAACAAGATTAGAATATAGAAACCCACTGAATAATTTATTCTTTAATATCAATTACAGATACTCAGATGCTAAAAGAAATTTGATTGCTAATCCGACAATCGTAAATGGTTATACAGCAATGAGTTATTTAGTACAGGATAATAATGTATTGACTAACGCATACAGTGCAGAAGTAGGGAAGTATTTCCCGAAATTTAAAACAAACGCTTCTTTAAGCTATAGCAATAGCACATCAAAATCGGATTCTTATCTTGACAATAAGTCTTATACCAATGATAACAATAGCCAGTCACTTGGTGTGAAATTCAATAATACTTACTTTAGCTGGATGAGTATGGATTATAATGCAAGCTTTACAAGAACGAATCAAACTAGTGTGGGCAAAGTTAATACAGATGCTAAAACTACAGGATTCAAACATAATTTAGGAGTATTCTTTTATCCGATCGAAAACCACACCATTGGATTCAACTGGGATCAGGTAAATTCAAATGTAGAAGCAACGAATCAAAAATACCATAATGGATTCTATGATCTTTCATATCAGTTTACATGGTCTAAAAAGAATATAGATTTTGAATTGAAATGGATGAATATTGCCAATAAAAAAGTATTCGAAAATTATGAAATTAATTCTCAAGGTACTTCTTTTACAAGAATACAACTTCGCCCAAGCCAAGTCATGTTCACCGTAAAATTCAACTTTAAGTAAAAACAAAACAAAAAACCAATCTCAATGAGATTGGTTTTTTGTTTGAGATATATTTAGAAAGCTATTAAAAGCTTTGGTCATCAGCTGAAGGGCCATAACTTCCCGGAAGAGAAATATCATTCAGTCTGTAATAGACACCAAGCTGTGCTCTATGATGGGTAATTTGATTCAGACTGTGACGAATAGATCCGTATTTGGTCCATTTTGCCAATTCATGACCATTATGTTTCAAGGCCCACATTTCATTGAGGTTTTCTTCTTTAGCATTTTCTAAAGCATCAACCCCCAATTTATAATTTTCATCCAACGCTTTTAGCAGGTCTTCTTTTGTTGTAAATTTTTTTGGCTGATAATCATTATTGGCAAAGTCCAGATCTGAGGTTTTGAGCATCGTATTCGGCCATTCAAAAACTTCTGCAATATGAGTGGCAAGAGGCATCATTTTCATGCTTTTTTCATGAGGAGCAAAATCATTTTTTGTCTCAGGATAAATTTCAAAAAACTTTCTGGTCGTCTGATATTCTTCCTGGAGTTCATTTTTTAACTGTGATAAAGTATCCATATCGTTTTGTTTTTTAGTAGGTTAAAGTTAAATGTTTTACCTAAGAAACTGTTTTAACGAAATCATAAATTTTATCAACGAAAAATAAAATTCAAAAAAATTGTAACAAAAGTTAGAAACTACTAACTAATTATATAAACATTCGAAAAAATGAAAAAACTATTTTCAATATTCTTTATTGCCCTTTTTGCTTTCGTAAGTGCTCAGAATAATGATTCGAAAGAAACGGCAAACCGATTTTTTTATGAACTGACTTTTAAGCCCAAAAAAGATTCTGCAAAAATTGAAAAAGTAATCATGGCTTTGGATATTGTTAAAGACAAATCTGTTTATAGAGACTTTACGGCAATCGGGCAAGATTCTATTCTTAAAATTCAGATGGAAGCGATGCAGAAAGCAGGAGTTTATAAAGATTTATCCAAGTCTTTCAAAATGCCTAAATTTTCTGAGAAAATCGTGAAAACATATCCCGATATGAAAATGCAGTATATCGACAGAATTGCAAATGGATTTACTCCAATGAATATAGGGTACAACGAAACAGCTAGGTTCAACTGGAAAATCTCCAACGAAAAAGCAAAAATCGGAGCTTATAATGCTCAGAAAGCAACCACAGAATTCGGAGGAAAAAAATGGACAGCTTGGTTCAGCTCAGAACTGCCTTTCCAGGATGGTCCGTACAAATTCTCGGGACTTCCGGGTTTAATCGTGAAGATTGAAGATGAAGGTAAAAATTATTCTTGGGTGTTACAAGGAAACAAAAAAGTTCCGAACTGGGAAGAGTTGACTTTTATGGAGAAAATCTCTAATTTAGGTTTAAAAGTAACTGAAATGTCAAGAGAAAAGTTTGAAAAGACGTTCAGTGATTTCAAAAAGGATCCTTTTGCTACGGCAAGACCAATGATGACGCAGGAAATTATGTCTAAAACAATTCCGGGAATGGATGGTACTATTGGTGATATGATGAAAAAGCAGGAAAAAATGTACAAAGACTTTTATAATGCCAACGACAACCCGATTGAACCTCCTTACGAAAAACTAAATGTAGGAAAAGTAGAAAAAGTAGGAAAAGAAAACTAAACTAAACAAGCTTCATATCAACTAAATTATATTGTGAATCAACCCAAATGCGAATCGTATTTGGGTTGATTTTTTTCATAGCAACAGGTTATTTAGATTAAATTTAAATAACGTATATTTGCAATCACAAAAAATTGGCTTTGAAACAGACGGATTTGCATAAAATGAGCAACTTTCCCAAAAACAAAATGGGAAAGATAATTGGATATGATAATGACCATCTGAAAATGCCCAATAAAATCATTGAAATGGGGCTTCTTCCGGAAACCTCGTTCAGGATTTTGTATCAGGCTCCTTTCAAAGGACCGATGTATGTAGAATTTGGGGATGAAAAAAGCCGTATTGCTCTTCGTGAGGAAGAAGGAGATTATATCATTGTTGAAGAATTGAATTAATGCAGGATACTCAAAAAAAACAGATACTTTTAGTTGGAAATCCGAATGTAGGGAAGTCAACGGTTTTCAATGCTCTTTGTAATAAGAAGCAGAAAACCGGCAATTATGCAGGGGTTACTGTTGCAAGCCATTCAGGAAATTATACTTTTAAGAATGAGGAAGTTGAAGTGATCGATTTGCCGGGTTCTTACAGTGTATATCCAAGTTCGGAAGATGAAGCTATTTTTTCCAAATTTCTAATTGACGAGCAGAAAAACTATGCTGGAGTTGTGTATATTCTCGAAGCCTTAAGTTTAAAAAGAGGATTACTTTTATTTCAACAAATTCAGGATTTGGGAATTCCGATGATTTTGGTAGTGAACCAAATCGATCAGGCGGAAAGAAGAGGAATTACTATCGATATTCAGAAATTTTCAGAAGCTGTAGGCATTAAAATTATTCAGACTAATGCTAAAGAAAATATTGGAATCGATGAAATTAAAGAAGCGGTTCTTAATAATCAGTTTGTAAAAAGAAATACGACTTCATTTGAAATTCCTGGTGAACATAAAGATTTTATTAATAAAATTGTTACCCATAAAGGGTTTAATAATGAATATAAAGCCTGGATGAGCCTTTCTTTAGGGACAGATTTGGGTAAAATAGAATCCGTAATGGAACTGATGAACGAACCGGAATCTAAAAGTTTGGTTCCGAAAAGATTGCAGGTTCAGGAAACGGTAAGAAGATATCAGAACGTTGATAAGATTTTATCTGATGTAATTTCTAAAAAACCACAATTCAAAGAACTTTTAACAGAAAGATTAGACAAGGTTTTAGTACACAAATTCTGGGGATATGTTGTTTTCCTGGCCATTTTATTAGTTATTTTCCAAAGCGTTTTCTTTCTGGCGGAATATCCTATGAATTGGATTGATGATTTGTTCTCATGGTTAACGGCTTTCACATCTGAGCATTTACCGGAAGGACCGATCAATTCATTGATTTCAAACGGAATCATTCCGGGAATCGGAGGAATTGTAGTTTTCGCACCACAGATCGGGATTTTATTATATTTTCTTTATTTGTTGGAGGATTCGGGGTATATGGCAAGAGTGGTTTTCCTGATGGACAGAATTTTGCGTCCTTTCGGACTAAACGGAAAAAGTATTGTGCCTTTGGTTTCAGGAACAGCCTGTGCAATTCCAGCCGTGATTTCGACAAGAAATATTGAAAATGTAAAAGAAAGGTTGCTTACTATTTTGGTAACACCTTTTATGACGTGTTCTGCAAGACTTCCCGTGTATAGTATCATTATCGGATTAATCATTTCAGATGAAACATTTCTAGGAATAAAATACAAAGCTTTGGTGTTGATGGGAATGTATTTGCTAGGCTTTTTAGTAGCGCTGTTTTCTGCATCAATCCTTAAAAGATTTATTAAAAATAAAGGAAAAACATATCTGGTAATGGATTTGCCAACTTACAAAAAACCTCTTTTCGGATACGATTTCAAGATGGTTTTAGGGAAAGTTTGGGACTTCATTACAGGGGCTGGGAAAATTATTTTCATTGTAAGTATCATCATTTGGTTCCTGAGCTACTTTGGACCTAAACAAAAACCGGATCAATTTGTTGCAACAAATGTTCATTTAGATCATTCTTATCTGGCAAAAATGGGGAAAGGAATAGAACCTATTATTGCTCCTCTTGGTTATGATTGGAAAATGGGAGTAGGGATTCTGACAAGCTTCGTTGCGAGAGAAGTTTTCGTAGGAACAATGTCAACATTATACAGCCTTGAAGATGATGCTCCGGAAGTGAAAGTAATCGATAAAATGAGAAGAGATGTAAAACCCAATGGCGAAAAAGTTTTCAGTTTTGCGACGGGAGTTTCGGTCCTTTTATTTTATGCATTTGCAATGCAGTGTGTTTCTACACTTGCAGTAGTCTTCAGAGAAACCAAAAGCTGGAAATGGACTGGCTTACAGGTAGCGATGATGACCGGTTTGGCATACTTTGTGTCGATGATAGTATATCAGATTTTGAAATAATGGACTCATTAATTGTACAATACATACTTGTTTTACTGATCGTTGCATTTGCTTGTTACTCTTTATTTAAAGTACTCAAGAAAAACTTTGCACCGAAAAAATTCAGCTCAAAAAGAACAAACTGCGATAAAGATTGCGGATGTTCATAACTTATGTTTTGAATTGAAACATTTTAAAATAAAAACATATACCGCTTCAATGCGGTTTTTTTATGCGAAAACTTGTCTTTCACCGTTTTTAATCTTTCAATACAACACGCATGAATAATCTTAATGATAAATTAAAAAGCATAGATATTTTTCGCTATCAACTCCCGTGTTTTATTTGTATTTTTGGACAGAATTTTAAATAATAAAAACATAATTAATGTCATTAATAAAAAGTATTTCAGGAATCCGAGGAACGATTGGGGGAAAAGTAAACGATAATTTGACACCGCTTGATGTGGTAAAATTTGCTTCGGCGTTTGGAACTTGGCTTCAGAATAATAAAAATAAAAAAGATCTAACTTTAATCATCGGAAGAGATGCCAGAATTTCCGGGCAAATGGTTTCTTCTTTGGTAACGGCAACATTGCAAGGTCTTGGAATCAATGTGATCGATTTGGGACTTTCTACTACTCCAACCGTTGAAATTATGGTTCCTGAGTTGAAAGCAGACGGAGGAATTATTTTAACTGCTTCTCACAATCCAAAACAATGGAATGCTCTGAAATTATTAAACGAAAAAGGAGAATTCATCACGGGAGAAAACGGAGCAGAAGTTCTGGCATTGGCTGAAAGTGAAGATTTCAATTATGCGGAAGTAGATGATTTGGGTCAACATGAAACAAGAGATGATGCTTTTGATATTCATATTCAGCAAATTCTTGATTTACCGATGGTAGATGCAGAAGCGATTAAAGCAAAAAAATTCAAAGTTGTTTTAGATGCAGTGAATTCTACAGGAGGAATTGCAATTCCGATGTTATTGGATAAATTAGGTTGTGAAACCGTAAAATTATATTGTGAGCCGACAGGTCATTTTCCACACAATCCTGAACCTTTGAAAGAACATTTGGGAGACATTTGTGAATTGGTGAAGAAAGAAGGCGCAGATTTAGGGGTTGTTGTAGATCCGGATGTTGACAGATTAGCTTTAATCGATGAAAAAGGAGAAATGTTCGGTGAAGAATATACGTTGGTTGCCGTTGCAGATTATCTGTTGAAAAATAAAAATGGAGTCGCAATTTCCAACCTTTCTTCAAGCCGTGCTTTGAGAGATGTTGCGCATACGCACAACTCTGAATATTTTGCAAGTGCTGTCGGAGAAGTAAATGTCGTTACTTTAATGAAAGAGAAAAATGCGGTGATCGGTGGAGAAGGAAACGGAGGAATTATCTATCCTGATTTGCATTACGGAAGAGATTCTTTAGTGGGAGTTGCTTTATTTTTAACTCATTTAGCAAAGGAAAATAAAACAGTTTCTGAATTAAGAGCAGGCTATCCAAGCTATTTTATGGGGAAAAAGAAAATTGAATTAACTCCTGAAATCAATGTAGATGATATTTTATCTAAAATGGAAAAAGAATATCAAAACGAAGAAGTTTCTACAGTTGATGGGGTGAAAATTGATTTTGAAAACAACTGGGTTCATCTTAGAAAATCGAATACAGAACCGATTATCAGAATTTATACAGAAGCTAAATCTCAAGAAGAAGCGGATAAATTAGGAGACGATATCATTGCAAAAATCAAAAGTTTGATATAATAAAATATAAAGAACGAGGCTTTGAGTCTCGTTCTTTTTTTATCCAAAATAGAGACATCTACACAACGATTGTTTTAAAGAAAAAGTAAAATGATATTCCAAATAGAAAGAGATTAAAAGTGTTAATTTAACAATAACTCTTCTTTTTTTATCCACAATCGTTTGATTATAATGTTCTTTTCACTATCTTTAAGATAGAAATTTACGAAAATGAATGTCAAAAAAAAATCGCAACTTTGCATACATTTTGAATGATAAATTTCAGAAGTAATATTAATTTAAAAAGTTTGCCGAGGTTTGTAAGCACATTCAAACATTGGCCGACGATGGAAACGAGTATTGGAAGAGTATTTTGGAAATGAACTGGTAAAAAAGTTCGAGGAAATGATGGAAAACAATGATGAATTCTACTTTGATACAGAGGAGTTAGAAGATATTATTGTTTACTATTTGGAGCTTGGAGATTTTAATTATGCAGATACTGCAGTTAATTACGGTCTGAAGCTTCACCCCAATTCTTTAGATATCAAGATCAAAAAACTTGAAATATTATTAGAATGGGAAGAATATAATACGGCGAAAGAGCTTATCGATGAGTTGAAGGGTTCTTCAATGGAAAACACAGACTTTTTGGTGTGCTATGCAAAGTATTATTCAAACTTAGGAAATCCTAAAAGATCGATTGATATATGTAAAAAAGCATTGGAACTTAAAGAAGAAGAAAATTTTCTTCACAATTTCATTGCGGATGAATATGTAAATCTTGGAGATCCTTTTAACGCCCTTAAACATTACAGAAAAGCCCTTAAAGAAGACCCAACGGATGAATATTCGCTGGAAAACTGTATGGTTTGCTTTGCTGATCTGAATAAGAATGAAGAAGCGATTGCTTTTCTTAATGAATATCTGGATGAATTTGCCTATTCAGAAGTGGCTTGGTTCGAGTATGGGCAATTTTATTTCAACAGAAAAAACTATGAAGAAGCGATAAAAGGATATGACTATTTATTGGCAATCAATTCAAGCTCTGTTGGAGTATATGCCAATAAAGCGGCTTGTTATGAAGCTTTAGGACAGTACAAAAAGGCAATCGAAGTTTATGAAGAAATGCTTGAGCTAGAATATACAAAGGCATTTACTTTTTATAAAATAGGACTTTGCTACAAAGCTTTGAAGCAGCCGATTATGGCGCTCAATTCTTTTCAGAAATCACTGAGAGAAGATCCGCAGTTTTACCTTGCAATGATGGAACAGTCTTATCTCTATGAAGAAATGGGAGGGATGGCAGAAGCGTTGCACTTTGCAAAAGAAGCCACTCATCTCAATGAAAACAGTCTTGATTATCAGAAAAGACTGGCATTTTTATTTATCGATTCCGGGAAATTTGAAGAAAGTCTTTCCTGCTTAAAAAAATTGGTAGATGCGGAACCTTCGAGATTTTATAACTGGTATGCGTATTCGGAAGTATTGATGCTTTTAGGAGAATATGAAGAAGCGGTGACTCTTTTGAATAAGGCTTTAAAAGCACATTACAGAGCAGAATTGTTCTATCAGTTAAGCAATTGTTATTTCAACCTGAAAGAACAGGAAAAGGGAGTAGATTCTCTTCAGAAAGCATTGGAATTAGATCCTTCTTTGGCTACGGATATGCAGAAGAAATATCCGTTTATTAGAGATGAGGTGAAAAAAGTAAAAGCGAAAGTGAAGAAGAAAAATTTATAGATTGGAAACTTCTTAACGAAAGTTTAAAACCTTAATGGGTCAAAAAACTAATTAAGCTTTAAATCAAATAAAAAATCCTGCAGAAATGCAGGATTTATTTTTTTATAACGTTGGGCTTTGTTCTCAAAAAGATTAATCCGGCAATAATAATTCCGGCTCCTACAAATTGAATAATACTCAGCTTTTCACCATCTAAAAATCCCCAAATAATGGCTACAATCGGCATTAATAAAGTAACTGTCGATGCAAAAAGAGGGGTGGAAACTTTTAATAAACGATAATTCATCATCATTGCTAACCCAGTTCCAAAGATGGATAATAAACTTACAAACATCAATCCGGTCATGGTATTTTCGTCAAAACTGAAGGTTGAGAAAAATCCTGTAAAACTTAACGCAATTAATGAAGGGAAAAATAAGACAAAAGAGAAGACAAAAGCAGATAAAACGGTGGAAGAAACTTCCATTAATTTAGACTTCACCGTTGTTGTACTCATGGCATAGCATAAAGTGGCCAATAATAACAGTAAAATAGGGATAAGTTTAAACTTTCCACTCTCTCCATCACCACCGAAAGCAAGCAGACAAACACCTGTAAAACTTATAAATGTTCCTACAATCTGTTGTCTGGTGGTTTCAAACTTCCATACCAAAGCTCCGACAATAATCACAAAAATCGGCATCATAGAATTAATGATTCCTGCAATACTGCTGCTTACTTCAGTTTCTGCAATCGGAAATAGAAACATAGGAATGAAGTTGCCTGTAAATGCAGCCAAAATCAGCCATTTTAAATGTTTTTTCGGAAATAATTTATACTTTGAAATCGCAATGGGCATTAAAATGAGTCCGGCAATCAAAACTCTTAATGCTCCGACCTGATACGGACTGAAATGTTCTAAAGATTTTTTAATTAAAATAAAAGATGATCCCCAAATAATACTTAATATCATGAGAAGAACCCATTTTTCTTTATCTGCGTTCATTGTTTTGGTGTAATATTTTTAAAAATTCTTTTTTTGGAATCATTCTCGCTCCCAGACTTTCAAGATGTTCTGTATGAGACTGGCAATCAATTAGCTCTAAATCTTTATTGGTCTCTGCAAAATGAATAAATCCGGCTTTGGATGCGTTACTTACCTTAGCAAACATACTTTCGCCACAGAAAACATTCCCGATTTGAAGGCCGTAAAATCCGCCTACAAGTTCTCCGTTCTGCCATACTTCAATACTTTTTGCCAATCCATATTCATGTAACTGAATGAAAGTTTCCATCAGCTCATCCGAAAGCCATGTTCCACTCTGTCCTTTTCTGCTTGCTTGCTGACAATTTTTAATAACCTCTCTGAAGTTTTGATTTTCCGAAAAAGTAAAAATATTTCTGTTTAATATTTTTCTCATTGATTTTGAAACCTTTAATTCATCAGGAAACAAAACAAATCTGGGATCGGGGCACCACCAAAGAATTTCTTCCCCGGGATTATACCAGGGAAAAATACCCAACTGATAAGCAAACCAAATCCGTTCTACTGACAGATCGCCTCCAAATGCAATAATACCTTCATGGCCATCGTAAATTTCCGGATCCGGAAATGAAATCTCACTTTCGTCTAATCGAATCATATTTAGGAAAAAAAATCCCACTTAAAAAGCAGGATTAATATTTTTCAGTATTATCTTTTAATTAGAAAGGTAAATCATCATCGTCATCTCCTGCAAACGGATTTTCATTTGAAACCGGAGCAGCAGAATGAGACGGAGCAGCTTGTGTAGGCTCAGAACCGTTGTCGAATACTTTTTCTACTCTCCATCCTGTAATAGAATTGAAATATTTAGTTTCACCCTGTGGAGAAACCCATTCTCTTCCTCTGATGTTGATTCCTACCTTTACATTTTCTCCTTCTTTAAGATTATCTAATAAACTGATCTTATCAGACAAGAATTCTATGTTTATAGGCTGTGGATATTGTTCCTGAGTTAAAATAACCATTTCTCTCTTTTGAAACCCGCTCGCAAACGTCTGAGCATCAAAAAGTTTCTTTATCGTTCCTTGTAATTCCATATCATAATAATTAACGATGTAAAAGTAAGAAAATGAATCGTAATAAAGGGTACGAGAAAAAAAAAATGCAAAATTTTAATTTTTTTAGTTGAAAAGTTTGGAGGTAAAAGAAAATATCCTATCTTTGCACCACTGAAAACGGAAAAACGAAACAAGTTCTTTAAAAATTAAGTTTTCAAATAGACAACGCGGATGTGGTGTAATTGGTAGCCACGCCAGACTTAGGATCTGGTGCCGAGAGGCGTGGGGGTTCGAGTCCCTTCATCCGCACACGTTTTGCGAAAATAGCTCAGCTGGTAGAGCACAACCTTGCCAAGGTTGGGGTCGCGGGTTCGAATCCCGTTTTTCGCTCCACTCCATGCCCTGGTGGTGGAACTGGTAGACACGCAGGACTTAAAATCCTGTGCCTCTTTTGGCGTGCGGGTTCAAGTCCCGCCCGGGGTACTAAAACCCTCTGTAATTTATTACGGAGGGTTTTTTGTTTTTAGACCATTAAAAGAAAGTAAGATTCATTCTTACTTTCTGAAATTTAAAATTATCTATATATATATTTTAGAGGTCTTTACATATAATAAAATCAACTTTCACGGATAACTTTTATAGATTGATGGTTAAAACCTGTAAGGTGCAGATGGTGGTAATGCCTGTATCCATTTTTTCCTTCTTTTTTCATATGTTTAGTATGATTTAGTAAATAGCTGTTATTTCCGTTATAAGTAAAATATTCTGAGTACATTTTCTCTGATCTTCCCCAGCCAAAATTATATAGTGCATCATTAAATTTATTTTGATTAATTACGTCGAAATGAGAATGTTGTAGATAGGTTGCTTCTCCTTTTTTGTTTTTAGATAAATACCTTAAATCTCCTTTTTCTCCATTTCGATGAGATGAACTTCCTCCGGTAGATTTACCTTGATAATTACTAAACCCATTGAAGCCTAAAAAATCAATATTTTGATCAGCCATTGCGCCTAATAATCCAGCATAGCAATCAGGATTTATATAATATCTTTCGCTTTCTGTATTCAGCGTTAAAAATTTTAATTTCACACCTCCGTTGCTATATCCTTTAAATTCACGAACGTCAACTAATTCTATTTTGTTTGTACCTACTTTATTTCCTTGATTTATTTCTGTTGTCAATTTAAAATTAAACGTGCCTAATACATGCTCTATAGAAGCTTTATCATGATAAATATATTTGTATTTTTTTTCAAAATCTTTCTGAATTGTTTTTGGAATGTGTTTCTCAATCTTTCCTCCATTGAATATATGATATGTAATAATACCATTAGTAGGAGAGGTTTGTGAATTTTCATTATTTTGAGAAGGATCTTGAGGTTGAGGATTGGGTGTTGTTGTACTTGCAACCGTCTGTTCTTTGTCGGCTGGTTTTTGTTTATTACAAGTAGTAATCCCAAATTCTTTTAAAAATCCTTTTTCAAGATGCAGATAACTTTTTCCTTCAAGCTCTTCTTTTAAAAATTTGTTGTAATGTTCCATACAGACTTTAAATGGAGTTGCAGGTTGAGGCTTTCCGTTAAACTTATATCGGCTATTATCTCCTTTGTGAGGTAAGCTTGCCCATTCTCCACTTCCTTGGTTTCTAATGGCCTTTTCTATTTCATCTTTCACAATAAGATCTAACAAGCCTTTTTGTTTGTGTTTGAAAATAATTACACAAAGTTTATCTTGTGAAGCAGGAGAATAATCCTTGATTTTATATTTTTTTACATAATCATGAGCTTTTTCATAAACTCCCGCTTTGGTATTATCATCGTTTAGCTTTTCTCCATTCAGCCACCACCATGTATAGCGCATAATCTGGTAAGCGCCTGCAGCGGTAGAACCCCCATAATTTTTTTGTGGATGTGTGCTGAGATCGGTTATTGTATTTCCTCCGAATGCTGTTCTGTAGCCCTTTTCCGGATCTCGAGCGATGTATACCGTTTTTTTCTGTTTCTTATCATAAAATTTTATCAGTTCTCCTGTTGCTTCCCCGACTCTTACCATTCTCATGAATGCTCTTACCCTGGCTTCCTCAATGCATATTCCGTTTTCAGGAGTTGTTGGGGGTACAGGTTGATCTTCGTTTGAAGGTAAACTGTCATTTTCTGTTTCGCTAGTTTTTCCTGAATTGCTAAATTCTACCATCACATCTTCACTTTCTTTTACAAAAAAGGCATATACTTTTATTTTTGCAGGATCTTTGTGAAAAGAACAGGTCATCATATTCTTTCCATCGGTTGTTGTTTTTTCCGAATGATTTTTAAATAAAACGAAATCGCCGTCATCGTATCGATAGCCCCATTTTACGGAAAGTGTCTCAACTTTGTTCAATTTTTGATTAGGCGTTGCCAAGAATTGATAGCTTTCTCCTTCTTTTACAGCGGTTACTAAATTTCCTTTTTGATCGTAGGGTCCCTGAACTTTTGCCACTTTTCTGTTGGTATGCCAATAAAGATTGAAATAGTTTTCCGAAACTTTTTGCAGGGCTTCTTCTTTTTGCCACACCAAAAAGGATTTTGAAAAATCCTGTCTGAATGTAGCGATTACTTTATCTTCTTTATAATCGAATAATTGTGCATAGATACTCGTTTCCGGTTGCCAAAACAAGGGATTTAAAATGTTTTGTGAATCTTTATCAGCCGTTATAACAAGATCTTTAAAGAAAAAATTGGTGAGTTCATCATGAAATTTTCCACTTACTCTCAATATCAGGCGATGTCTGTTTTCATCAAACCCATTGGTGGTAATAAAAATTCTTTGATAGTTATTATTTACCGGAGATGACTTGAGTCCTATCCCGGTTATTGTTGCTGGTTTCATTTTAGTATTTTTGATAGGTGTACAATAAGCCAAGGCAGCAGGCTTTAATCCCACTGCCTAAAACTTACTGTATGATTTTGGTTATTAGATTTTACTTACGGATAAGTCGATTGATACTGTATCTCCTTCCTTAATTGTCACAACTTGGGTTACTTTGCCCTCATCGATATAATATTGGTTTCTGAGATCGTCATTTTCATCTAAACATAGTTCATATTTTCCTACAGGAATTTCTTCCAGCCAGAAATATCCGTCTTTATCGGGATTTGTAAAATCTACAGGAGATTTATCCATGTTTTTAAGCATGATTTCCGGACTTGTTTCTGGTTTCAATCCTTTGATCTGACCTTGAATACGTCCTGGTTTTTCTGTGCTTTGTCCAACTCCTAGTTGAGACTCAGAAATAGCAATCTGAGCTGACTGAGGTACCTGTGTCGGATCCGGGTAATCAGAAAGATCTTCATCAAATGGTAATGCTTTTGTAACATTTAATCCAATCGTTTGTGCCTGAAGGATTGTTAAGGCTGTCGGAAGACGTGTTGCCCAAGCTTTTCCATACTTTTCCCCTTCTGTTTTACGCATTTCATCTACGATTGACAAGAATAAATCATCATTAATTACAGGAACTTCACCGCCGTTCCAGATTTGTCCTGTCATAAGATAATGTTTCACAGCTTCTTCGAAACCGGGTCTTACAGTAACGATTACTCTTGCCATTCCGGCTTGCATAAACGCTCTGAAGGTAGCATCATTATCATCAAACTGATAAAGTTCGCTCCACCTGTCTCTGTTTCCCCAATAATATGGATATAAGAAGTAGCTCATAATATCCCATTCAAAGGCTTGTTCCATAAACTTAACGAAGGCAGAATATTGGTCTAATGAACTGTCTACTTTAATTTCAGAATTTAGGAAACTTTCTTCCGCAGTATTCGTTTTATAATATTTATTTTTTCCGAATGTTAAAGCGGCAGAAGGATTTTGATTAATCATGTAAGACAGGCAGTTTCTTTTAAGAATCGTATTTTCAATCTGTCTGTAAAATCCAGGATTAGAACCTAATATTGCAACTCCCTGACTCTTAATGGTCGCAAGATCCTGCTCATATTTAAGCTTTACTTTTTCATAAGCAGCAATGATTTTGTTGAAAATTGTCTGCTTTTGTTTATTCTTTTCCTGATCAGTCAATTTCAGCTTGATTTTAACAGCCATGTTACCGGAAAGGTGTCCTAATGCAGAATAAGAAATAGGAACAGTCGTTTTATATCCTGAAACATCGGTTGAATAGTTTTTAGTTAATAATTTATCACCAATAATCAGTTTAATAGTATCTCTGTATGGATCATCCCAACTTTCTGCCCACTGAGCAATTGCTGAAACGGTTTCGTAGCCTTCTTCAATTTCCAGATCGGCACTTTCTCCATATCTTTCATGACTATTGTCTTTTACTTCATCTGCTTTAAAGGAAAAAGACTTCCCTGTGTAAATAAACTCGGGTTTAAGCTCATTTTCTAAAGCAACATTGTATTTACTTAACCAGTATTTTAAGATGGTTTCATCGTTTAATGACGTGTAGTCTTTCATGGTGTGAACCACAGATTCCCTAGGATCGACAGGTTTTACAAGCTGATTTTCCATGTTTTTGGAAATCTTCATTCCTAAAGTATGAAGTTTGGCAGGTTCAGGGACCATGAACTCAAACATCATACGCTTGCCGTAATTGTAAATTTGGTTTTTCATGATTTTATCTACCCATCTGTAAACTCCTACAACATGTTTGTCCCCTTTTCTGTTGTCGAATTCGTGAATATTTGTTTCTTCAAATTCTTCAATCATTTTTTCAGTACGTTCTTTATGAACCCTGCTGATGATCCTGTCGGTTGCTTTTTGAGTAATTTCTTTTGCTTGAGTGGTTGCTTGTTTTACACTTTCTTCCTGAGCATTGTGAGAGGCGTAAGATCCTGCCACACCAAAGCTTACCGGACCATAAGATCCTTCTACATGGGCAGAAACATTCAGATCTTTTGATTTTTGAATTACTTTCGCAATCTCGCTTTGCAGCTCAAATCTGTCCGTAGAAGTAGTGTCACGTAACTGCTCTTTCTCAGAATCGGAAGATTCCATGGTCGTAATTTCACTCTTTGTTGTTTTCTTGGTAGATTTTTCTCTACGCTCACGAGCCATTACGTTCTCAATATGAGCAACTTCTCCTTCTACATAACCCTGAAGACTTTGTTCAACTTTAAGATAATCTGCCACACCAATGCTTTTCATTCCAAAACCTGAAGGAACGAATGGTGCGGTAATTTGTGTAACAGTTCCGGTACCAACTCCGCCGGTATTTATTTTTGCGGTAAAAGCAGCACTTCCTTTGAAAACGCCCTGCTTGGTAAGCCTGTCAATATCATAAGGATCTTTTACAAGGGTAACATCCAAAGAATAAAGCTTTCCATCAGAAAGCGTAATATCTCCTTGAAGTGTAAATCCTCCTGTAGATGCTGTTTGTGCTGTTGTAATTCTTGGATTACTGTCAAATAACATATTGACTCCGGTTGCCGTTTTCAAAACATTGGTAGAAGCAATGTTTGTTCCGTTGATGGTCGCTTTATAATTCCCAGAAACGATATGATGACTGTAATTATCGACTGTAAGCAAGATACTCCATTCGGTTGCACTTTTAGCAACGGTTTTTACACTATAAGGAATATATGAAGATGTTGAAGATCCAGTATTTACAGGAACAGCAATCCCTCCAATATTGGCTGTAATTTGTTCATTAAGAACCGTGTTTTCTAAAACTAATTGCTGTAAGCCTAATGAATTTTGGGAAATATTTTCCTGCAATTCAGAATAAGTTGTAATTCCTGAAAGAGCATTAGCTGTATTGGTAGTTCCCAGGATTCTATTTAATGTATTTTTGTTTTCTTCATCCAGACTTCCTTGCAATTCATCTGCATTTATTTCTGGCCTGAAATCAAGTTTAAACTCTGCAATATCAATGGTTGGAAATTTGAACCCGATAAGCTCCTGTGTAAACCTTGAAAGCTCTTCGCTTAATACCGGGTTTTTAACGAATGCTTCAGGATCTCCTGCGCTTAGATTTGTCAGATAATTTACCCTGCTTTCAATCGCTATTTTTCTGTTTTCAGCCTCTCTAAAAGTATTTTTATAATCATTTTGAGCCGGATTTACACTTTCCTGATATCTTGCAAACTCTTTATCGTAAGCTGTATTGTATTCTTTTCTATAATTACCTTCTGCTTTTTGAAGCGCAGAAACCAGTTTAGCATTGGCTTCCAATTGAAGTTTTGCTTCAGCAAACTTGATGTTTTTATCGTTGTAAAATGGGGTTCCCGCTTCTTCTGTGATTTTTGAAGGATTGCTTTCCTGATTTTGGAAAATTTCTTTCGGTAAAGCTACTTTTGCTTCTAAAGATTTAGCTAAAAAATCATCTCCGTTAATTTTTTTTGTTTCAGGAGTGATTTCAAGATTTTGAGCAAAACCGGATTGTAAAGCTTTCAGAATATGGATAACAGACTCCTTAATATAAAAATCTTTTTGAGTAAGTGTTTGATAAATAAGGTTATCCCAGAATGTCGTGTAGTCTTTCAACCCTTTAGCGGTCAATTGTTTATTAGCATCTAAGGTTGTTTTATAATAATCTGAAGTATAAGCGGTTTCATCTTTGTCTAAAGTTTCTCCTCTTGCAATCTTTCTTCCGATATTTAAAAGCTTCGCAAATTCTCCATCCTCAAGCTCTTTTACAGATTTAATAGAAGTTGATTGAAATTCATCTGCTTTTTTCAGAAGATTGGCAAAAGTTACACCGTCAAAAACTCCCTTTACTTTGTCCGGACGTTGAATGAATCCTAAGTTTTTTGATTTTGTTTCTGTGAGTTTCGGGTTTCTTAAACTCACGAATTTGAATAATGTCTGGGAAACATTGTTTTTATTGGTTGGCATTTTGTAATTTTGATTTGGTTTAAAATAGGTTAAGATTTGAAAGTTCCTTTTGTTGGATGGCTTTCAGGTTTTAGCCTTATTTTTTTAGGTGGTTGTGGCAAGATTCCACCCTAATTTCTAATGGCTGTATTCATGGTTTGTTTTTTATTAATACAAAGATCACCCATGACTGCGACAGAACTCGACGTGTTAAATAATATTTCCCGCTTATTTGAAATTCATTGTAAATGTTTAAAAATCTGTACCCATAAAAATGTAAACTTCTGTATCTGTATCTAAAAAAGAATACTCTATAAATTTGTTGAAGTAAAGCAGATAGTATGGAAATGACTCTTCAACATCAGGATCGGCTTCATTATGCTGAAGTCTATGCGTCAGATATTTTAGAACTGAAAAACTTTTTTCTTCAGAAGTTCGGATTGAATAAGGTGAATGAAAACTATGGAGTTCCTTTTCTTTTAGCAAAAAAGCAGAATAAAATTGTAGCGTTTGCTAGTCTTATTATTACTCTTACTCATCAAATTGATTTTGTGATTTACAAAAATCCAGATTTTACCGTAAGAGAAGAGGAGGATTTTAAGATAAGGGCTAAAGATTATTGTAAAAGAAATAGTTCGGAAAATTTCAGAGATCCGGAACAGCTGAAATATAATATTCAAAGGATGGCTGATTGGTTGAATGGTTCAATATAACATCTTTTAAAATTGTAATTTTACTTAAAAACAAATCTTTATGTCCAAAGATGCTCTATATCTTAAAGTTGCAAACTCTGTTACAGAGCAGATTAAAAGCGAAACACTGCAGCTTGGAGATAGGTTGCCTTCATTAAGAAGTGCTCAGAAGTTATATAATGTAAGTCTGAATACAATAAAACAGGCTTACATGGAGCTTGAGAGCCGATCATTGATAGAAGCCCGCCCTAAATATGGCTATTTTGTTAGTCAGACATCACAAAGAAAACTGGCGCTTCCGTCTATTACGAAAATGAAGATTGCTGAAACGGAAAAATCACCTGAAGATCTTATTGATAAAGTATTCGGAACCATTGCCGGAACAGATGTTACTCAGTTTGCCTTGGGAATTCCAGGAGAAAGTTTTCTGCCGTTAGCAAAATTGAAGAAAAGCATCAATAATGTCATTAAAAGAAAAAATGATAGCGGCACAGCTTACGAACCGGTTCAGGGGAGTGAACATCTGCGTCGTGAAATTGCGAAATGGGCATTGGTGTTGGAAGGGAAAATTACAGAAGATGATCTTGTAATTACTTCGGGAGCGATGAATGCGGTTTATAATTGCTTGATGGCGGTAACCAAACCCGGAGATTCTGTAGCAGTGGAAAGTCCGGTTTATTTTGGGATTTTACAGGCAATTGAATTGTTAGGGTTGAAAGCGGTAGAAATTCCTACGCATCCATTGAATGGTGTTGATCTGGATGAGCTTAAAAAAGTACTTCCAAAATTATCGGCCTGCTGTTTTGTGACAAATTTTAATAATCCTCTCGGATTTCAGATGCCTGATGAAAGTAAAAAGGAACTGGTAAGATTAATTACAGAATATAATGTTCCGTTGATTGAAGATGACATCTATGGAAATGTTTATTTCGGAGCAGAAAGACCGAAACCGTGCAAGTTTTATGATGAAGCGGGATTGGTGATGTGGATAGGTTCAGTAACTAAAGTTTTGGCTCCAGGATACCGGGTTGGTTGGGTAGCTCCTGGAAAATTTAAAGATAAAATTATTCGTCAAAAATTAGTGCAAACCGTTTGTAGCCCGTCTTTATACTCAGATGTCATTGCGGATTTCCTGGAATATGGAAGATATGATCATCATTTGAGAACGTTCCGAAATAAATTACAGGCTAATTATCACCAGATTCAAAAGTCGGTGGCAGCTTATTTTCCGGATAATACAAAAGTATCGGAACCGAAAGGAGGTTTTATGCTGTGGCTGGAATTGGATAAAAGAATCTGTACAGAAGATCTTTATGACGAAGCTTTTAGTCAGAAAATAAACTTTGCGCCGGGAAGAATGTTTTCACAGTACAATCAATATCAGAATTGTATGCGTTTAAATTATGCCTTGGAATGGACGGATCGTGTAGAAAGTGATCTTGAGAAATTAGGGAAAATGATAAAAAATAAAATTTAAATACGATGAACGAATATAATAATGAAGTGAAAATTGTTGATTATGATCCAACATATCAACAGGATTTCAGAAACTTAAATGAAGAATGGATCAGCAAGTTTTTCAAAATGGAAGCAAGCGATTATAAAATGCTTGATCATCCTGAAGATTATATTATTAATAAAGGAGGGCACATTGTTTTTGCTCTTTTAAATGATGAGGTGGTAGGAACCTGTGCTTTAATAAAAACTTCTGAAGATCCATTAATATTTGAGCTTGCAAAAATGGCAGTCAGTCCGAAAGCTCAGGGAAAAAAGATCGGGTATTTAATTGGTGAAGCGCTGATTGATAAAGCAAAAGGTTTAAAAGCAAAAGAAATCTTTCTTGAAACCAATTCGTCACTCGTTCCTGCGATAAAACTCTATGAAAAGCTAGGCTTTCAACATATTCAGGTAAGCGATTCTCCTTATGAGCGTTGTGATACGAAGATGTTGTTGGAACTCACTTTTTAGATATATTTCAATTTTGTTAAAGAGAAGGCACGCTGATTTTTCAGGGTGCTTTTTTGTTTATAAATCTTCATCATTCATTTTCTCTGCTTCCTGCCTCTTACTTCCAACCCAAATAAATTCTTTATTTTTGTCTAATTCCTATTTCAATGAAAAAAATTATCCTCATCGAAGACGAAACCAGTGTAGTGTCCTTTATTAAAAAAGGGTTGCAGGAAAACGGCTATGAAGTTTCAGTGGCTTTTGATGGGCGTACTGGTGTACAATTGGTACAGGCAAACGATTTTGATTTGGTAATTTTAGATATCATGCTACCGGAAATGAACGGCTTGGATGCCTGTAAGGAAATCAGGAAAACCAATCAGCATGTTCCGATTTTATTTTTAACGGCGTTGGGAACTTCCGAAAATATTGTACTTGGTCTTGAAAGTGGAGGGGATGATTATTTGGTAAAACCATTTAAATTCATTGAATTAGTAGCTAGAGTGAAATCTCTATTGAGACGAAGTAATAGCGGTGGATCTGTTCCGGAAGTTATAGAACCTGAAGTTGATAATGAACATGTTTTTCAATTTTCAGATTTGATTTTAAATGATTACACAAAGAAAGTTACGCGTGGAGGAGAGGAAATTTCTCTGACTTCAACAGAGTATAAATTATTGATGTATTTCTTAAATAATCCTGAAAAAGTAATTTCCAGAACAGAGGTTTTGGAAGCTGTTTGGGGGGTGAACTACGAATTGGGAACAAATGTGGTGGATGTTTATGTAAATTATTTAAGAAAAAAACTGGATAATCATGACGATAATAAATTGATTCACACCGTGATAGGAATGGGTTACGTGCTGAAAAAACCGTAATGGATGTTTAATAAAGTTGTCACAAATCAGACCAAAACGATGGTGCTTTTGATGTTGGTTTTTACCGCCATCATATTGTTGTTCAGTGGTTTGGTGTATTTTTCGATTGTCAACTTTTCACATCAAAGGTTTTATGAATTGTTAAAAATTAGAGCAACAACGATTGTTCAGATTGAAAAAAGTAAAGACGATCTCGATCTTCCTGAGAATTATATTTTAAATAGTCTGAATGACGAAGAGCTTCCGATGGAAAGGGATTATGTTTTTGCCATTCCGACGGATTCCAACTTTAAAAAAATCTCACACGAAGTTCATATTCCTGATTATTTTTTCAAAAGCATAGCGAAGAAGGGTGAAGCCAACTATAATGATAAAGAATTCTATTATATCGGCAAGACCTTTAAACATGATGATAAAAGTTACATCGCCATAGCTTCTGCCAAAAATCATTATGTGGTTTATTATTTAGGTTTTTTAAAAAGAACGTTGATAACGTGTATTGTGCTGTCATTGTTTTTCAGTATGATTTTCTCTTTTTATTTATCTAAAACCTTATTTAAGCCAATTTTAAAAATTACAGGAAAAGTAAAGGAAATAAGTTCTGAAAACCTTCATTTACGCCTTGAATCTCAGCCTGATAATAAAGAACTGAACGAATTGGTGGATACTTTTAATGATATGCTCAACCGTATCGAAACTTCTTTTGAAACTCAAAATCACCTGATTGGTAATGTCTCTCATGAATTAAGAACGCCTTTAACATCCATTATGGGTGAAGCGGATGTTGCGCTTTCCATTTCCAGAACGAATGAAGAGTATAAAGAAACGTTAGGAATCATTTTGGATGAAGCTGAAAAATTAGACAAAAAAATCAAGGCGCTTCTGATGATTGCCCAAACCGGGTTCGATGGAAAGATTCAGAAAATGGATAAAGTGAGAATTGATCAGTTACTTTGGGATGTTATTGAAACATTGCGAAGAATCGATTCAAGAAACAATATCTATTTGGACATCAGTATGTTGCCGGATAATCCGAAAAAACTGAAAGTTCAGGGTAACGAGCAATTATTGCATCTTGCCGTTACGAATATCATTCAGAACGGGTGTAAATATTCTAATTTCCAGCAGGTTAAAGTTTCGCTGGGTGCAACGGATACAGATGTTTATATTATTGTGAAAGATAACGGAATCGGAATTCCTGAAGAGGAAATGAATAAAATCTATGATCCTTTTTTCCGTGCATCCAATACCAAAAACTACGAAGGCTACGGAATTGGTCTTCCTTTAGCAAGAAACATCGTAAGAATGCATCATGGTGAATTGATCGTGAGTTCATACGAAAACCAGGGAACTACAGTACAGCTTCGTTTTCCTAATTTCTACAGTGTTTTTACAGAAGAAAAACAGCCGTAAGATTATTCATATTAATAAGTCTTAACAATTTTCTAATCTCATTCTAATCTCTTTAATGACATTTTAATTCCATTCCAAAGAGCTTCTAATTTGGTCATTCTAGTTTTGTATCATCAAAAAGATACTATAAAACTAAATCTTAAGATATGACTAAAACAATTTTAATAGCTACAGATTATTCTCTTGAATCTTTAAATATACTGAAAGACGTTCTTAAAGAAAAAGACGCTGCTGAAGATCAAAACCAGTATACTATTTTTCTGGTTTCAGGATACGAAATGGGAGATTCTATCAGAGATCTTCTCTTCAACACTAAAACCACGATTTTCAATAAAATAAGACCGCAGGAGTTTAATGATGCCTACGAGATTATCAGAAATAAATATCCGCATCTTATAGAAAAAATTATCTGTGATGTTTTTACCGGAAGCTTCCAGAGAACCTTCGATCATTATATAAAGGCAGAAAGGATTGAGGAAGCTTACTATAGCTCATCAATAAAAAGCAAAGGAAAAGGGAAATTCGATCTTATTCCTTATATCAAAAAATGTAAACATCTTCAGTCTCAGGAAATAATCATTGAGATTCATGAAAGGCTGCCTGAAAGAGGAAGGCTTGCTGAGATTTTTGCCTAATTCTAATTTTCAAAAAAAGATAAAATGTTAAGAAATTATAGTAACAGCAGAACGTTGGGGGATAACATAAAACTGGGAACGCTGACTGCCTTTACGGCAGGAACTATAAATATAGCTTCTCTATTGATATTTCTCTCATTTACATCAAACGTAACAGGACACTATGCTATTTTGGCGGCGGAAATAAGTAAAGGAAACTGGACTCAGGTTCTGGCAGTGGGAGGCTGGATTTTCCTATTTTTCTTTGGAAGTTTTCTATCCAATTTTATTGTTATTAATTTTAATAAAAAGAGTAAGTATTTTGCTCATGCAATGCCTATTGTTTTAGAGATAATTTGCTTGCTGTTCGTAGGGATCTATGGTCAGTTTTTCTATCAGAAAACATTGGTGGAAACAGAGTCGTTGGTGGCTTTAATGTTGTTTGCAACGGGATTACAGAACGGATTAACGGCAAGTATTTCCAATTTCTCGGTGAAAACAACTCATCTTACCGGAACAACAACCGATCTTGGGATATTGTTCTCGATGTTTACTCAGAAAAAATACAGAAAAAACCCAGAGTTAATTGCAAGAGCTAAGCTATTGATGAGTATCATGATGGCGTATGTTTTGGGAGCTGTATTTTCCGGACTTACCTATTACTATCTCGAATTTAGGGTATTTTATGTGATAAGTTTATGTCTTCTGGTGGTCATTGGTTATGATGCCTATAAAATTCACGTAAGGCATTTCAATACAAGATACAGATATGCGAAAATCTATAAAAGACCTAATCTTGTCGCTTATTTATATGATAAGATTCATGGGATTCCAAAAAGTAAAGAAAAAAGAAAACTTGTATTTGACGACTAATAATAGAAAAATAAAAATACTTCAGTATTAATTTTGTGTAAACTAGCTGTGAATCAATCCTCTAATTGTATCGTGCAATTAGGGGATTGCATTTTTAAGAAAAATAGTATTGTATTGTCAATTTGGCTCACATTTAAAGGTGGCTAGGTTGTTGATATGTTAATAATTAAATTTTAATTCGGGGATAGAAAGTTTTTATTCCCGTTTTCATTACTTATTTTTGTAAGTTGATTTTACGTTTTTTATGTCAGATATTATTCAGCTTTTACCGGATCATGTAGCCAATCAAATTGCAGCAGGAGAAGTCGTGCAGCGACCGGCGTCTATTGTGAAAGAACTTTTAGAAAATGCAATAGATGCAGATGCTACCAAAGTAGAATTGATTATAAGAGATGCAGGAAAAAACCTTATCCAGGTCGTTGATGATGGAAAGGGAATGTCTGAGACAGATGCAAGACTGGCTTTCGAAAGACACGCTACTTCAAAGATCAGAGGGACGGAAGATATTTTTAAAATTGCCACAAAAGGGTTCAGAGGCGAGGCTTTGGCTTCTATTGCAGCGGTTTCTCAGGTTGAATTAAGAACCAAGCAGAAAGACACGACCATCGGAACAAATATTTATATTGAAGGAGGTGTTTTCCAGTTTCAGGATCCTGTGCAAACAGCTGACGGATCTAATTTCTTAGTCAAAAACCTATTTTATAACGTTCCGGCGAGAAGAAAGTTTCTAAAAAACAATAATATTGAATTCAGACATGTAATCGACGAATTTCAACGAGTGGCTTTGGCTCATGAAAACTTAGAATTTTCTTTATTTCATGATGATGAAGCGGTTTTCAGACTGAGAAAAGGAAGCCAGATGCAGCGTATTGTAGATATTTTCGGAAGAAAACTGCAGCCACAATTAATCCCGATCAAAGAAGATATTATCTGGTGTAAGCTTCATGGGTTTGTTGCAAAACCGGAAGGCGCCAAAAAAACAAGAGGCGAACAATTTCTTTTCGTTAATGGAAGATATTTTAAGAGCCCATATTTCAATAAAGCGGTGCAGGAAGCGTTTGAAGGACTGCTTTTACCGGGTTATATCCCTACATTCTTCCTTTTCTTAGAGCTTGATCCTGAAAAAATTGACGTTAATATTCATCCGCAAAAAACGGAGGTAAAGTTTGAAGATGAGCATCTTATTTTCGCCTTATTACGTTCGACAATTAAAAGATCACTGGGAATTTATAATGTAGCCCCAAGTCTTGATTTTGAAAAAGATCCTCAGTTGGATGAAATGCTGCAGAAAACTTTTCCAAGTAAAAGCAACAGCGGAGGAGGAAGCGGATTTATTAAAATGCCGGAAATCATTGTAGATAAAGATTACAATCCGTTTTTGGAAGAAAGAGGAGCTATAAAGCAGGCGGAAATTCAAAATCTAGCGGAAATGTATCATCAGAATATCGCTGCAGAACCGTCAAAAATCAATTTATTTGAAGATGAAGATTTTGATGAAGACCTGATGAGGTTGCCCAACGGATATTGGGTGTTCAATAAAGGAGATAGAACACTGATGTTGGATCTTGGAAGAATGCACCGATTAACGGTTTCAGAAAATAATAAGTCGGATAAAAAAGGTTCTTCACTGAGTCATGCCCTTCTTTTCTCTTTGGAATATCACATGAATGAGATTGAGAAAAATAAATACAAATCGATAAAAAAATACCTTCCGGAGCTTGGATTTGAGATGAGTATCGCTCATGAAAATGTATTGAGAATAGATGCAGTTCCTGAAGGATTGAAAGAAACTCAGGTAATGAAGTTTTTGGAAAACCTTTTTGATATTCTGGAGTATAAGACCGAAGAAGAGTTTATGCATTTTTATCAGAATCAATGGAATAAAATGCAATCAAAATCCCGTTTCGATTTCATCTACAAAAAAGATGCAGAACAGCTTATTAAAGACTTTACGGCATTAGGTTTTCCGGAGTTTCTTCCCAATGGAAAGAGATGTTTCTACGAAATTCCGTTTAATGATTTTAAAAACAAATTTTAAAGATGTTTAATAATATACCACCGATTACAAGAAATATTATCATTATCAATGTGATTGTTTTTATTGTGACATTTTTTATGATGCCACAATTATATAATACACTTTCAGGATTTTATCCTTTTTCTCCAAACTTTAAATCTTGGCAGATTATTACGCATATGTTTATGCATGGTGGTTATATGCATATTATTTTTAATATGTTGACATTATTTAGTTTTGGACCAATTTTAGAACAGTCATTAGGAGAAAAGAAATATCTGATTCTCTATTTTCTAAGTGGTTTAGGAGCTTTCTTTTTGTTTAATCTTTGGAGTTTTATTGAAGTTCAGCAGATTGTTTCTGGGTTGGAAAATTTGGGAATAAATGCTTCTGAAATATATTCAAAAGCAGAAATTGGCTATTCCGGAAACATGAATATTAGTGCAACAACCCAAGAAGGAAAAGAGCTTTCACAACAGCTTTATGATGTTTTAAGAACTCCTATGGTTGGAGCTTCCGGTGCTATCTTTGGAGTTGTGACAGCATTTGCAACGCTTTATCCTGATGCGAAAATCGGAATCATGTTTATTCCGGTTCCTATGAAAGTAAAATATGTAATGCCAATAGTAATTGTTATCTCTATCTATTTAGGAGTTTCAGGAAATGGAGGAGGAATTGCTCATCTTGCTCACGTTGGTGGAGCGTTGGTGGGTTGGATTTTAGCCAGAATTTGGAGAAAACATTTGTATAGATTTAATTAAAAACATTCTGTGAAAGTTTTTCGTCTGATCCTTTTAATACTGCATTTAGGAATATTCATTCTCTTACTAGGAGTATTGATGAATAGTTTTGTTCCTCCTAAAGTATTTCCTTGGTTCAATTTGCTTCCTTTGGGGTTTCCTGTATTAATCAGTGCTTATATTTTGCTTACTTTTTTCTGGATTGTAAGCTGGAAAAAACGAGCTTTTGTATTTCTTTTGCTTGGATTATTGTTTTTTAAACCCATTATAAGATGGGTGAACTATTCTTCAGAAAAAAATCAGGAAGCAGATCTTAAAATTGTTTCTTTAAATGCGAAAGGGGGAAAGCTGGGTGTTGATAAGATTCAGGATTATATCAACCAACAAAATGCGGACTTGGTTTTTTTACAGGAAGATGGAGAAGGAGACTATCAGTTTGAAGGATTTAAAAAGGAGAAAAAAATATCTATTGTTTCGCTTTATTCAAAGTTTAAAGTGATAGACTATAAAGATTTACAGCTTTATCAGAATTTTAATGCATTTGCAGATCGTATCGATATTGAAATAAAAGGAAAAACATATAGATTCATCAATATATACTTGCAGCCATTTAAGTTTGAAAAGAATATGATAAAACTCAATGGAAACAGTGATGAGGATGAAACAAAAGTTAAAAATATAGTTAAAAGATTAATCCCAACTTTTAAAGATCATCAGGAGCAGATAGAGATTATAAAAAAAGAAATCGATAATTCGCCTTATCCGGTATTCGTAATAGGGGATTTTAATGCTGTACCCAATTCTTATGAATATTATAAGATTTCCGATGGTCTTAAAGATGCTTTTGTAGAAGTAGGGAGAGGAAGTGGTACAAGTTTTCACGACTTTAAATTCCCGTTGCGTATAGATTATTTTTTTGTCTCGAAAGCAATACAGCCTGTAAGTTATAAAGTAGATCGTAATGTGCAGATTTCAGATCATTTTCCGGTAATAACTACCTTTAAACTAACCGATTAAAAATCATAAAAATAGTTAAATAAACTCAATTGGTAGGGTTTTTGTTAAACTAAACGTGATTACACCGTTTTTAATGAAGCCGAACCAGATATTGCTGTTTTTTCATATCCTTGTTGCCATTCTATTGTTATGTACTTTAGGAAATGCATGGATTGCACCTAACTTATTAGGTAACTTAAATCTACTTTCCTTAGGGTTTCCATATCTTATAGTTGTCCATATTGTATTTACAATAATCTGGATTTTTAAAAGAAAAAAAATTGCTTTAGTGTTTGCCTTAGGAACACTTATTTTTTTAAATCCTATCCGGAGATGGATCAATTTTTCTCCAAAAACAGATAATGTCAGAAGTATCAGAGATATTAAAGTATTGACTTTTAATGTAAAGTACGGAGATTTTGGATGGGAAAAAGTAAAGAAATATATCAGAGACCAAAATGCAGATATTATCTTAGTTCAGGAAAAAGATACCAACAGGGCTTTGCGGAAAGATATGGTAAAATATCCTACGGTGATATTAAAAACCAAGCATAGAATTGTAAGACAAGAAGAGCTGATTACGGATAAATCAAGAGGAAATTCTTTTTACGCAGATGTAGATATCAACGGAAAAATTATTCGGGTGGTGAATGTATATCTGGAACCGTTTAGACTGAATAAAGCGATGTTTAATTTAGCAGATATCGGAAAAGAAAATAAAATACACCAGCTTCTTTCCCATATGATTCCTACGTTTCAGGCTCACGAAAACCAGATTAAAAAAATCCGTAAAGTTGTTGATTTGTCTCCTTATCCTGTGATTTTGGCCGGAGATTTTAATTCTGTCCCTAATTCTTATGAATATTATAATCTGGGGAAAGATCTCCAGGATGCCTATTTAACGGTAGGAAACGGAATTTCTACAAGCTTTCATGACTATAAAGTTCCACTTAGAATTGATTATATATTTAGTTCAAAATCAATAATTCCTTTGAGCTATAAAGTAGATCATTCGGTTAAATTATCAGATCATTATCCGGTAATTGCAGAATTTCTGCTAAATTAGTTCCATGAAAAATACTTTCTCGGTAATACTTCTTGTATTCATTTTCAGTGCCTGTTCAAAAAAAGATCCGGTATATGTAGATAATTCACAAGATTTGAAACCTCATTATGATACCACGGCAATAGATTCTTTTTCTGCAGGAGCTACATCAGAAGATGTGATTAGGAAAATAAAAATGTCTTCTCAAAAATATCAGGATTCTATAAAAGAAGCGGCAAGGCTTCAGGCTGAGGAAAAACGAATTACAGAAGAATTGGAGAAAGAAAATAAGAAGAAACAAGAAGAGGAAAAGAAGAAGGCCAATGAAGAGAAACAAAAGAAAGCATCGGAATCTTCGGAAGTAAAAACGGAATAAAACTAAAATTATATAAATATGAAAAAACAAATTTTATCAGCATTCGCTATTTGCCTTTTAGCGGTTTCTTGTACTAAATCTACTACTAAAACAGAACAGGTAGAAAATCCAGACGGATCTGTAACAACCACTACAACCACCGTGACTGAAACTTCTACAGGAGTAGATTCTACGAAAATCAATGAAACGAAAAAAGAAATACACGAAAAAGTAGAAGAAACAGGCAAAAAACTGGATAATACGACTCAGAAGGCTAAAGAAGATATTCATAATGCAGGAAAAGACATCAAGCAAGGGGCTCAGGAAATTGGAAAGGATGTAAAAGATGCTGCAGCAAAAGGAGCTGAAAAAGTAGAGACTGGAGCTAAAAAGCTAAAAGAAGATTTAAAGAAATAAATTGATATAAACTTATTATAAAACACAAAAAAGCCCAGAATTGGGCTTTTTTGTGTTTTTATGTAATAGGTAAAACAAATTTTTAAGATCAAGATTTTTCAAAATACTCTCTTGGTGTTTTCCCATATTTTTCTTTAAATGCAGTAGCAAAGAATTCGGGGGTTCCAAATCCCAGATATTTAGCAATTTCTTTTATTTTTCTTTCTTTGAAATCAGTATTGCTCTTTAAAACATTGTCAAGATGGCTGAAGCGAAGGTCGTTGATATAATTGTTAAAAGTTTTTCCTGTTTTAACTTTTATAACGCGGCTCAGATATTTGTCATTCGTATTAAACTTTTCGGCAAGAATATTCAATCTTAGATCCGAAGTGAGGTATTTATTTGATTTTTCGAAGTCGTCTAAGCTTTTAAGGAGTTGCTTAACGGTAAATTTATTGATGGGCAAATAAGCTTCATAATCAATCTCCGGAGGACTATTTTTTTGTTGATTTTGTTGGCTGTAAACAATAGGAATTTCCTCTTCATCGGGTGCTGTTTCTGATGAATTATCCTGATCTGTTTTTTCAGAAGGAGCAGAAAGGGAACTGGTTTTTACAACAGGTATTTCTTCATTCTCGATATTATTAATACTATTAGTGTCGGAATATTCTGTCTTTTCTAGCTCCTTTATAGGATTCGTTTGAATGGGTTCTTGCGGTTTTTTATTCTTTTTATTCTGATAGATGAAAAACCCTGTAGCTGCAATAATTCCTAAAACTCCAATGCTGATAAAGCTCCATCGTTCCTTTTTCTGGTCGGAAAGTAGGTTTTCTTTTTCTTCTACGAGCCTTTTTTCATCATAATCAGTTTTTAATTTTTGAGCAATATTGTTTTGCTCTTCTTTAAATTTTTTCTCATATCGCAAAAGCTCATCTACTGCATTAAGTTGCTTTTCTCTATTTCCTTTTTTCTTATAATAATCTATAAAAAACTCAAATGCAGGTCGAAATTCTAAAGAAATTCTACCTGTTTTTTTATAATCATCAATAATTTCTTGAAAAAAAGGCAGTGCTTTCTCGTCTTCATTTAATTTCCAATAGCACATTCCCAGATAAAATTTTTCATAGAAATGCTTATCAGAGTCATTATATAAACGTAAAGATTTTTCTAATTTTTGAATAGCAGAAAGGTATTTTCTTTGCGAATAGTCATTAAACGCATCAGATGAGATGAGATCGGTTAAATAAAAAGCAACATCTTGATTGTTTTTAATAAACGTATAACCTTCTTTTAACAGAATAGTATTCTTATCAAAATTATTTATTGCAGAATTTATTCTTATCAAGTTATTTAAGGTATAAATATATGAGGATCTGATATCGGCGGTATTTTTCTTATCTTTTTTCCATTTGTAATATTCATATATTTCCTTTGCAATCTTTTGGGCTTCGATATTATCCCCGATTTTATTTTTAAGTCTGGCAATTGTAAATAAGCCTTCATAAGCGAATTCCCTGGAAGTATCATTTTTAAGATAGTCATTCGCTATAATTGCCATTTCTAATGCTTTTTTATAATCATAATTTTTAAAATTTGCATTGGCAGCACTTGCATAAGCCATACCGATATACCGATTGTCTTTTGTCTTGACAGATTCTATAATCAAACTATCCCCATATTTTGCTTTTTCATTATCAGGAGCAAATGTTGTGGCAAATCCATAACCGGCTATTAATTCCTCAACACGGTTATTGTTTTTTGCGAGCTCTATATATTTTTTTGTTAAGTAGAATGCTTGTTTTCTATCTTTCGAAATAGCACTTATTCTATTTCGAAAATTTTCAAAATCTATTTTTTTTGATGATATATCATTTTGAACTGTAAAAGAACAGCAAAATATGAGAATAATAGTATTTAGTAAAAGTAAATAATTATACTTTTTTTTCATTTTTTCTAATGTTTTTATTTCAAAATAAGGAAATATTTCTTTTATAAACAAATTTTTTTTAATTAGCTGTAAATCAGTTTGTTATTTTTTGTGTTTTTTCGTTTTACAAAGCTTATTTTCCTTATTACAAAGTTTTTTTCCTTTTAGAGAAACTAAATTGTCTTTCTTAAAATACTCTCTAAAAAAGGAATTTTGTTTCTCCCTTAGTTGTGAACATATATTTGGAATAACAAAACATCACAAGTGTTTTTCATTTTAAAAGATCATTGACATTTTCGATAAAAACTAAAACCAAAAACTAAAACAAAAATAAACTATGAAAATTTTAAAAACGGCTTTTTTAGTACTAGGAGCTTTAACAACAATTTTATCTTGTAGAAATGATGATGAGGATAATGCGGATAATTTTAATATGAATAGAAAGGTTGAAAATATTGAACTACAAGCATCAAGAGAAATAAAAGATAGTATTTATAATACAACAAATGGTGATCAAACTTCTTTTGATACAATAAAACCAGGAGGAACGCATAAAGCTGTTTTAGATTCATTGAAAAAAGTGAGTAGATAATAGAAACTAAAGAATGCAAGCCTGACCCCGTAAGATCAGCAATAAAAAAACAAAATGGTTTTATTTCCTAACCCCGTAAGGCTTAGACAGAATCATCAACAAAAACTAACCCATGAGAATACAAGCCTGATCCCGTAAGATCAGCAAGAAAAAACAAAATGGTTTTATTTCCTAGCCCCGTAAGGCTTAGACAGAATCATCAACAAAAACTAACCCATGAGAACACAAGCCTGATCCCGTAAGATCAGCAATAAAAAACAAAGTGGTTTTATTTCCAAGTCCCGTAAGGCTTAAACAAAACCATCAACAAAAGCTAAAGAATAAAAGTCTGATCCCGTAAGATCAGCAATAAAAAAACAAAATGGTTTTATTTTCTAGCCCCGTAAGGCTTAAAATAAAATACATTATTAGAACTATAACAACCATGAAAAAAACGACTAACCTAGAAAAATTAATAACCATTAAAAAATTAAAAATTTTGGAAAGAAAAAGACTACCTCCTTAAAGTTCTCAATTGATAAGGATCAATAAGAATAGAATATTTAAAACCAATTACAAACTCATTTCTGAGAAAGGAGGATCAAAAATCCTTTTTATATAAAATTCTAAATAAAAACTTTAAAAATAAATTAACCATGAAAAAACTATTAAAACTTGGAAGCTTATTAATGTTATTCATCAGTAGCTTCACATTCGCTCAAACAGGAGGTTGTACACCAACTTTCCCAATGCTTCCAAAGCATATCAAAGATAAAATTGATATTAATTATGACACCACGATTAATCAATTTGGTCAAGACAATGCTAAGCAAATGGCCGTAATCCAATATTTGGAGGAATTTGATAATGCGTTAACCTCAGGTAAAGCACCTACAGCAGATGATTACACAAAATTAAGCGACTTCAAAAAAATGTCAGCGAATAATGCAACTGTTATATGGATCAACCAAGCTGCTGAAACGAGCGCTACCTTCGATATTTTTCTTGAAAAAATAGGGAAACAAATTACTGCTACGAAGAATGTTGAGGAATTAAACATCTTGGTAATTACAAGCTACCAGTTACAAATGGTAAACAATACTTTTAAAGGAACAGTAAGCCCTTTGTCAAAATGTTCAGGATGGTGGTCTTGTTGGGGTAAATGTGCTGCAGGAATTGTAGGTGGAGCAGCAGGAGGAGCATTAGGAGGAGCGGCAGCTGGAGCACCAGTAGCAGGAGTTGGAGCTATCCCAGGAGCTATTATTGGAGGTATTGCAGGAGGTTTAACCGGTGCATCTCAAGCATGTTAATTTCATTGCAAAATTGCAAATTCATTTATATCTGAAAAATATGGCAAGCCATAACATTAAATTTTAATTGGCTTGCCTACTATCAATCAATCAAAAAAAATTATATGAATAAGACTATCACAATCTTAATACTTGTTGCATTAACAGTATGGAGCCTTTTTACATTTTTGAAAAATTTAGATCATCCAAATAACTGGAGACTCTATGCTTCTTTAGGAGGTCTCATTTTATTTAATCTTTTACTTGGGTTGGTTGTAAAAGGGGTATATCAAAAAAAATAAAAATTTTTCTCTGGAGATGGGTTGCATCTTGCTTATCTCCAATTTATTAAACTATTAAAAAAAGAAAACAAACTAAATCATTATGAAAAAACTATTAAGATTTGGAAGTCTGTTAATGTTATTACTTACCAGCTTTGCATTTGCACAAACGTCTGATTCAACACTAAATCAATTTTTAAGTTCAAACCAATATACTCAGCTTAAAAAGACCTTTGCTTTGAATGATACAAATTTTGACTTAAAAACTTACGATAAGCAAGTGTTAGAAAATGGCAATGTAGAATATTTTAAAGTTCAAGTTAATTCAGATTCAAAAGTAAATTTTGCAACATTTTATAAAGTTAATGGGACTCAGGATTTTATGGTGGTATATGAAAAAAATAATTTAGATAGTAGCAATACTTCTGGGTATTTTGAACATTATGATGAAAATGGTAATTTCTATGCAGATTTTATTGTTACTAAAGCTAAAGGAAATCTGTATTCGTTCAAAATAAATGATGTTGATTCTAGTGTTCGTTTGGGTATAAGTGGTTCATTAACACAACGAGGAGGACCATGTTTGACAAAAACTTATAATTATATTAAAAGTACTTGTGAGGCAGATTTGACTTGTGATTTTATGTGCGATCTTGTTCCTTCATGCCATTCACAGATGATGATTGTTGCAGTTGCTCATTGTACTTTACACTAATTTTAAATAATTTGATATGGAAATTTTTGCATTTTCTTTTATTATTCTATCATTGATTTTGTACGTATGGACTATTATAAAGATAGATAGTAAAGATCCTATGAGGCTATTTTGGTATGTAATTCTATTTATATTTCCACTATTAGGACCTATTATATTCCTAGCATTTTATTTTAAGAAAAAGAGAATGAGCTAAATTTTATTAGTAATGCTATTAAAGCAAAAGAAACTAAATCATTATGAAAAAAGGAAATGTTTCAATTATAGCGTTTTTAGCAGTATTACTTATTGCTCTAATACGATTCTTCGATTCATCCGTTTACAATATTCTTTCTACATCTAATGTAGATGTAATACAGGAGTATGTGAGAAAATCTCTCTCGTGGGGCATTTTTTTCGGAGCAAGTATCGCCGCAGCTATACTTTTATTTAAAAAACTATTAACGAAACAAAAATAAAATATTTCTCTGGAGATGGGTGACATCTTACTTATCTCCAGTTTATTAAACAATAACAAACCAATCATTATCAAATAAAAAAAATTACCATGAAAAAACTATTAAAAATCGCAAGTCTATTAATGTTATTAATCAGCAGTCTTACTTTTGCACAATATAATCCCGACGGATGTATTCCTGATCCTATAAAAATTTTAATTAAAGATCCGATTCCGAAAGACATCCTAGGAAATCCTGATGCAGCATTCAGAAATCAAGAGATTGCAGAGAATTTGCTCAATTTCAAAGAGAGTCTTTCCAAATATTCTTCAGGAGGAACTACTGTTTCTCAAAATTTGATCGATATTATTGAACAATCTTCACAAACAGCATATTATCAACTTCCAAAATCAATGGTTGACAAATCAACTTCCATTGATGATTTAAGAGCTAACATCAGAACAGCTATCAAAAACGAAAAAGATGGAAAAATGCTTGAATTTTATATCGGATGGGAATATCAACTACAAATTCTACAAAATTCAGGTGTAAATTATCAGGCTAGCAAATTCGGATGGGGATGCATAAGCGGAATTCTAGGTGGAACACTTGTAGGAGCAGCGACAGGAGCGGCGGTAGGATCTGCAATTCCAGCAATAGGAACTACTGCAGGAGCTGTTGTTGGAGGACTTATAGGAGGAACTATCGGAGGGATTAAAAACTGTAAATAAAAACTATTAATAATGCATTCTATCTTAATTAAGACTTTATATATAGCTGAGTTTTTTCATTAAATATTAAAAATATTAACCATAAAAATAAAAAAATCATGAAATTATTATTTATTTTATTAGGAGCCCAGACCTCCGCTGTTATTTTTGCGGAACATCACCGGGACATATGGAGCGCTGAATCAATTGTAAGCCTTGGAGCATTAGTTTCTTTTTCAGGATATTTTATCTTCAATATTCTTAACTATAAAAAATAATAGTTATGAATGCTAAGAAAATAGCCGTAGGTTTCTTCTTTGCAGGGACGGTAATGACATCAGCCCAAGCTCTATCAGCACTAGATAAAGGTCTTGTAATTGGAAATATCCTTATTCAGGGCTATCAGGCAATAAGAGGGAGTGGTGAAAAAAAACCGGATCCAACAGCAAAGACGGTAGACAGCTTTTGTTTTAAAAATAAAATGGAAGAAAAGATCACGATTAAGCTTACAGGTAAACCAGAAGGAGAAACCGTGACAAAAGAATTGGTGATACAGAAAGACGGAAAAGAGTGTACTTATAATCTTCCCAAAGCCATATACCAATATGAAATTTTACTTTCAAGTAAAGATGTTTACAAGAAAGGAGAATATAATGTTTACGAAGAAACATTGATGACAGTCAATCATGATTAAACAATTAAACCTCTGCTGTCTTTCAGCAGGGGTTTTCTAAATTTTAAATGTATGAAAACAAATAGAATAAAACTGATTTCTGTAGTATCATTGAGTTTGGCAGCTTTATTATCTTTTTATATTTTTAAACTGAACTTTAGTACAGAAAACCTTAATTTAAAAATGATTTGCTCTGGAATTGCCAGTATCACTTTCGCAACATTGTCATTCTTTTTTTGGAAACAAAAAGAGCAATAAACAAATGAATAAAATCATCTTTTTGGAAGCACAGTAATAAAAGAAATAAAAATGGTTTGTAGAAAACCAAATAATCTAAACACCACCGCATATTAATTTGCGGTGGCGTTTTTATTTATTCATATCCAATAAAGGGTCGATATATTCTCGATCATTACTTAACCTTGGAACCTTATTTTGCCCGCCTAGTTTACCTTTTGATTCCAGCCAATTGTAGAATAAATTTGTTTTTGCAATATGTACGATTGGCCTTTTTAAGGTGATATTATTGTACCTTTTAGCTTCGTAATCAGAATTTATTGATTTTAAATGCTGATCAAAAATATCAATAAACTGATCCAAATTGTCTGGTTGCTTACAAAATTCAAATAGCCATTCATGAGCTCCGCCTTCATTATTTTTCATAAAGACAGGTGCTCCTGTAAATTCTGTGATCGTTGCATGGGTAAGTTCACATGCCCGGCTAAGTGCCGATTCTACATTGGTGATCATAAGCTCTTCTCCAAAAGCATTGATATAATGTTTTGTTCTTCCGGTAATTTTTATTCTGAAAGGATTAATTGAAGTAAAAATAACAGTATCCCCAATCAAATATCTCCATAAACCTCCGTTGGTTGTAATGACCATAGCGTAGTTTTTCCCCACTTCTACATCTTCAAGGCTTACTACTTTCGGGTTTGAAAAGTGGAATTCGTCCATGGGAATAAATTCATAGAAAATACCATAATCAAGCATGAGCAGCATTTCATCGCTATTCGGTTTATCCTGGATCCCGAAGAAGCCTTCAGAAGCATTATAAATCTCGTAATAATTAATGTCTTTGCCTATAATCTGTTTGAATTGTTCTTTATAAGGCTTAAAGCTGATTCCGCCATGGAAAAATACTTCCAGATTAGGCCACAATGCTGAGATACTTTCGACCTCAGTTTCCTTTACAACTCTTTGTAAAAGAACCATCATCCAGCTAGGTACTCCTAAAATACTTCCTACATCTTCATTTTTAACTTCAGAGGTAATCGCGTTGAGCTTGCTTTCCCATTCTCCCATCAGAGAAACCTTTTTACTTGGAGTAGTAGTAATTTCTACCCAAAAAGGTAAATTATCGATCAAAATAGCTGATAAATCGCCGAATTTTGTGTTAAAATCTGCATGCAATTCTGAGCTTCCTCCTAAACGTAAATTTTTATAATTAAAAAGTTGATTTTCCGGATGATTATTGGCATAAATAGAAACCATATCTTTTCCGGCCTTCATGTGGCAGTACTCTAAACTTTCATCAGAAATAGGGATAAACTTACTCTTAGCATTAGTTGTTCCAGATGATTTGGCAAAATATTTAATATATCCGGGCCAGCTTACATCTTTTTGCCCCTGTCTTGCTTTTTCAATATAGGGTTCAAAGTCTTCATAAGTAACAATCGGAACTTTATTTTTAAAATCCTGATAACTTGAGATGGAATTAAAACCATACTTTTTGCCATACTCTGTATCTTCAGCATGAAATAACTGAGAAAAAAGAATACCCTTTTGAGTCTCAATAGGATGATTCATAAAATTCTGAATCTGATCCATCCTTTGGCGGATAAACCAGTTGACCACAGTATTGAATAGTGCTTTAGTTGCCATTCCAACAAATATAATGATATTTGGATTTCCTAAAAATTTTTTAGGAAGATAAATAAAAAAACCGCTACAAATTTTGTAACGGTTTGATATTTAGATGTATTGCTTTTTAGCAATATTCGTCATAAGCTGCCTGAAGGTTTGCTGCGATTGCTCCTGCAGGGTTTCCTTCAATGTGGTGTCTTTCTAGCATATGAACCAATTCTCCGTCTTTGAAAAGAGCTACACAAGGTGAGCTAGGAGGGAATGGTGCTAAATGTTTTCTAGCTTCTACTACAGCTTCTGTATCGAATCCTGCGAAAACAGTTGTTAAATGGTCAGGTTTTTTATCTCCTGTTAAAGAATATACTACTCCCGGTCTTGCAGCTCCTGCAGCACATCCGCAAACAGAGTTGATCACCAATAGAGTGGTTCCTGATTGTTTTAAAGCTTCCTCTACCTGAACCGGAGTTGTCAAATCTTGGAAGCCTTTATCTGTAAGTTCAGCCTTCATAGGCATTACTAAATCTGTTGGATACATTTTTTATTTTTTATAATTCTATGCAAATTTACAACATTTCTAAATGTTTCATTAATTTATAATAACTATCATTCAATTTATTAAACAAAATAGTTGATTGGCTTAGGATATCAAAACAGTAATAAATTTCATTAATGTTTGATTTATATGTGTTAATATTGGAAAATATTTATTAATTTTGAAAAGATTCTAAAAACAAGCTTCCATGAAAAAAAACTTATAATTAGAATATAAGAATCATGATCAGTGTAAAAACCTGATTGATAGTGTAATTCCCTCGCCTTTGTATTAATCCGTCAATATGTTTTTAGAATTAACATCGGATTTTATAGAGGATTTAAGATAAAGCCTGTAACAATTTGTTGCAGGTTTTTTATTTTGATAGGTAATATCTTACTCAAAATTGAAATCAATTATTACAAAAATGAAGCCCGGAACAATCATTCCGGGCTTCTTTAATCAAATCGATATGCAAAGGTTGAATATCCGTTTTTAAAATTGGTTGATGGGTTTTAGTTGATGGTTGGCAGTATTAATCCAACAACAAACAACTACTAACCAACAACTAAGAAAGCAGCTTTTTAGCCATTTCAGAAATACTTTTTCCGTCAGATTTTCCGGCTAATGTCTTTGAGGCTACTCCCATTACCTTTCCTAAATCTTTCATAGATTCAGCGCCGGTTTCAGCGATAATGTTTTTCATTTCTGCTTCAAGTTCTTCTGCAGAAAGTTGTTTAGGTAAAAACTGCTCAATTATTTTCATTTGAGCATCTTCTACCTCTGCTAGGTCATTTCTTCCCTGTGCAGTAAATTGATCGTAAGAATCCTTACGTTGTTTTACCATTCTCTGAAGAATGGCAATTTCCTGTTCTGCTGAAACTTCCGCTCCTACAGCTTCCGTTTTTAGCAATAATATCTGAGACTTCACAGCTCGAAGAGAATCCAAAGCAATTTTATCTTTGGCTCTCATTGCTGTTTTTATAGCTTCGCTTATTATATTTTCTAAACTCATTATTTTAGTCTACGTCTTTATTTAAAAATCTGTTTTCTCTAATTTGAATATTTCCGTTATTATCAGAAAGATAGGTGTTGATGTTCTGATCTGAAGCATTTGTACCATCAATAGAAATATTCTTTCTTTTAAATGCAGGAACGGATTCAAATTCACTTGAGCTATCAAAGCTTTGATAACGGGAATTAAATTCTTTTAATTTGTTTCTTCTTTCAATTACTCTGTCCTGATCAATCGTTTTATTCACAAACGTGAACTCTTCTTCTTCCGGTTTTGAAATTTCAACCTCTGCTTTATTTTCAAAAGTAGGTCTGTTTTCTGTTTTAGGCTCTTCTTTTACCTGGAAAAAAGTTTCAATTTTTTGAGCAGGCTCTTGAACTATAGTGTTTGTGGGAGTTGTAAAGTCTGTTTTTGGTTGCCCGAAATCAGCTTTAGGCTCATTAATAGTTTCATTGACAAAGAAGTTAAACTCTACCGGTTTCTCTTCTGAATAAGAGTTACTAAAAGTATTCGTTTGAGGCTCTTCTTTTTTATGATCAAAGTCAAACTTAAAAGATTCAATTTCAAGATCGTTCGGATCTTCTACCTCTTCATCCAGAGAAAATAAACTAAAAGATTCCTCCTGTTCTCCCTCACTTCTCCAGTTCTGAGCAGGGTTATCTAATGTATCTTCCTCTTTATCAAAGAATTTTATTTCAGTTTTTACTTCCTCATTGTCAACAATCATTTTTTTTTCAGCAGCCATAGATCCGAACTGTGGAGTATCGTTGTCATCATCCAGCCTGAAAAGGTTTTTTCCTCCAAAATCATGCGTCTCTTCTGTCGTTACTTCTCTTTCTTCTCTTGTTTTGAATGGAGAAGCTTTAGGACTGTCAAAAGTATCATTTAAACTGATTTTGATTTTCTCAGTAGGTCCTGAAAACTTTTTATTATCATTTGAAAAACCAGTTGCAATGACAAGAACACTTACAGCATCTCCTAATTCTTCATCTGCACCAACTCCAAAAATGATATCTGCAGTATGTCCTGCCTCTTTCTGGATATGGTCCATAATGATACCGATCTCGTCCATCGTTACTTCTTCTGCACCACTTCTGATCAATAATAGTACATTTTTAGCACCCGTAATTTTGTTATCATTTAACAATGGAGAATCAAGAGCTTTTCTTACCGCTTCTTCTGCTTTATTTTCGCCTGAAGCTGTTCCTGTAGACATCAATGCCGTACCGGAATTTTGAAGCACAGATTTAGCATCTCTAAAGTCAATGTTGACATCAAAGTAACCTGTAATAACTTCCGCCATCCCTTTTGCAGCGTTTGTTAAAACTTCATCGGCTTTTGAGAATCCCTGTTTAAATCCAAGGTTTCCGAATTGTTGTCTTAGCTTATCGTTGTTGATGACAATTAAAGAGTCAACATTATTTCTTAATTTATCAAGGCCGGTTTCGGCTTGTTCTAATCTTCTTTTACCTTCAAAGCTGAAAGGAACTGTCACGATTCCTACGGTAAGAATTCCCATGTCTTTTGCTACTTTAGCAATAACGGGAGCTGCTCCGGTTCCTGTTCCACCGCCCATTCCGGCAGTGATAAATACCATTTTGGTATTTTGTCCCATTGCCGCTTTGATGTCTTCGATGCTTTCGATAGCCGATTTTTCACCTACTTCCGGATCTGCACCTGCTCCGAGACCTTCAGTAATTGTTGTTCCCAACTGTACTTTGTTGGCAACCGGGTTATTGTCTAATGTCTGAGCATCTGTATTACATATCACGAAATCTACTCCGTGAATTCCTTTCTCGTACATGTGTTTCAGTGCGTTGTTTCCGCCACCACCTACACCAATTACTTTGATGATCGATGAATTTCCTTTTGGCAAATCAAATGAAAATCCTTGTGTACCTATATTTTCCATAACTGTTCTTTTAATAGTTGATAATTGATGAGTGATAATTTTTGATAAATCCTTTACCTTTTATCACCTACCATTTATATTTTTATTCTACTTCTTCGAAGAATTTTTTCACTTTTTCCATAAGCGACTGACCAAAAGTGAGTTTTGCTGCTCTTCTGCTTTCGCTTTGTTCGGTTGTAACTTCCTGCTGCTGAACTGTTTCAATGGGCTGGACGGATTGCTGAGCTGTTTCTGCTTGATCTGTTACAACTTCTGCCTTAGGTTGAGTTTGTTCCAAAACAGGTTCTTCTTCAGCAATAATAATCTTTTTATCTCTAATTTTTAAACTTTCCATTAATAATCCAATAGAAGTTGCAAATTCAGGTCCTTTAAGATATTGATTTTTATCGTTCGCAATATATTCATTAGCAAAACCGATTCTGCTGTCGAAACCTGTTGTATAGTTGGCCAGCTGACGAAGATGTTTCAAATTTGATCCACCACCGGTAAGGACAATTCCTGCAATCAGTTTTTTCTTTTGTTCGAAAGCACCGTAGGCTTTTAATTCTGTATTCACCATTTCCAAAATTTCTTCCACTCTGGCATTGATAATCTGTGCTAAAGTTTTTAATGAAATTTCTTTATCAGGTCTTCCATGAAGTCCTGGAATGGTCACATACGTACTGTCTTTTTCCAACTCAGGAACTGCAGAACCGAACTTAACCTTTAATTGCTCGGCATGCTTTTCAATAATTGAACAGCCTTCTTTAATATCTTCTGTAATAATTCCACCCCCGTAAGGAATTACACAGGTATGACGAATGATATTATCTTTAAAAATAGCAATATCCGTCGTTCCGCCACCGATATCTACGATAGCTACACCTGCTTCTTTTTCTTCTTTTGTAAGAACAGCTTCTGAAGACGCCAAAGGTTCCAAAGTAAGGGCTTCCATTTCTAATCCGGCTTCACGAACGCATCTTGCAATGTTTCTAATGCTTCCCATTTGCCCGACTACAACGTGGAAATTGGCCTCTAAACGTTTTCCGTGCATTCCGACAGGTTCCTGAATTTCGCCTTCGGAATCCACTTTATATTCTTGAGGAAGGACATGGATAATTTCTTCACCAGGAAGCATTACCAGTTTCTTGACCTGGTCTTTCAATGCTTCAATATCGTCATCTGTAATGAATTTATCCGGATGTTCACGCATAATATAATCGGAGTGTTGCAGAGAACGGATATGTTTTCCTGCAATTCCTACCGTTACTTTACGGATAGGAACTCCAGCGCTGGACTGTGCTTCAGACACAGCGGCTTTGATTGAATTAATGGTTTGCGAAATATTATTCACAATACCTTTGTGAACACCAAGACTCTTAGCCTTCCCGACACCGAGAACTTCTATTTTCCCGTGTGCATTCCTCCTTCCGACAATGGCGACAATCTTTGTTGTCCCAATGTCCAGACCTACTGAATACTCTTGATTTTCCATTTGTTTATATCGATTTGATTTTTTATTCTATTTTAACTTTTGCTTTCGGTTTTGTTTCCGTTGCTTTTTTCTCTTTTTTCTTTATTTCCTTTGGCGTGGTTGCTGCTTTGGGCTTTGTGCTTTCCTTCGGTTTCGAAGTTGTATTTGATTTCTTTACTTCTACCGTTTTAGGTGGTATTTCCGTTATCTTCTTGGCTGCAGGAGCAATCGATGCTTTGGTCAGCTCTTTATTTCCTACATTCAGAATACTGTCGTTTTCTTTAAAATTAGGATTTAAAGTGGTTACAATCTGATTCTGATATTTTACAGAAATTCTGTTGTATTTTTGAGGATCCTGATATACCAAATATTTTTCTACAAAGGTTTTAAATCCTTTTACTTTAAATTCTATATTGTCTAGATCACCGATTTCTACTTTATAATTTCCTTCGCTGGTCAAAAGATTATAATCTCCTTTATAGTTTTTTGAAATTCCGATAAAGTATTTTTTACTGAAATCATCTTTGTCAATTTTTTCAATCAGTTCAGCCAGTTTTGGATACTCATCTTTTTGTACATCTCCCGTTACCAACATACACGGATGTGAATAGGTTTTTGAAATAGGAAATTCAACACCTTTTTCATCTACATAAAAATCTCTTCCGTCTTTATTCAATCTGAAAACCGGAACTCTCTGCTTAATATCCAAGTTTAATTTCCCGTTTAAGTTTAAATACACATTGGCACTATCAACAGCCGGAAGATTATTGATTTTCTTTTCCAAAGCCGGAATATTCAGATCGCCAACTTTTCCCGAAGGGTTTTCTTTTTTTACAATCTCACGGATATCTTTCTCATCAATAAAATACACCGGAGTTTTTTCATTCATTTTTACAGAAATTTTATTGTCCGTAATCTTCTGCCCGCTGAATTTCTTCAATGAGAAGCTCAACAGGAATCCTAGAATGATTACTGTGATGGCAATTTTTAATATTCTGTATTTATTTTTCATAACTGAGTTTCGGGTTCCGAGTTTTAATTTTTGCCCAACCACTCACAAATAGGGTCATACAGGGTATCAATATTTCCTGCACCTACTGTAAGAAGGATATCAAAATCTTTTTCTTTTATTTTACTGAAAGCATCACCTAAAGTAGATACTTCCTTTTTTTCTAATGTTACTTTTTCCAACAACCAGCTTGAAGTAATACCTTCAAAATTTTCTTGAAGCTCTCTAGCCGGATAAATATCAAGCAAAATCAACTCATCAGACTGGCTCAAACTTTCTGCAAATCCGTCTACAAAATCTCTTGTTCTGCTGAAAAGATGAGGTTGGAAAACCACCAACAGTTTCTTCTCAGGGTAAAAAGTTCGGATCGAGCTCATCACTGCATTAATTTCTGTAGGATGGTGAGCATAATCGTCGATATAAATTTTACCGTTTTCGTATCTGTGTTTGGTATATCTTCTCTTAATTCCTTTAAAATTGGCAATTGCTTTTTTCAGGGTTTCAAAATCCACGCCTAAATTGTTTAAAATTGCCAACGCAACAGTTGCATTTTCGACATTGTGAATACCCGGAATTTCCCAGATAAAATCTTTAATAGTTTCTGTTGGAGTATGGAAGTCAAAATAATTTTTGTCTCCTTCCATTCTCAGGTTATCTGAATAATAATCAGCAACTTCATTTACTGCATAGGTCAAAGAAGGTCTTCCGATCTCAATTCCTTTTCTTACAAAAAGCTGTTTGTTTTTCGGAACTAAAGCAGCAAATTGTCTGAACCCCTCTTCAATATGGCTTTTATCACCATAAATATCCAAATGATCTGCATCTGTGGAAGTGATCACTGCCCAATCCGGAGAAAGGTTTAGGAAGCTTCTGTCATACTCATCTGCTTCAACCACAGAATATTGTGAACCGTTGTAAAGAAAGTTGGATTTAAAATTCTCGGAAATTCCTCCTAAGAAACATGAGAAAGGTAAATCTGCTTCTTTGCACAAATGGGAAACCAGGGTAGAAGTTGTTGTTTTACCATGTGTTCCTGCAACAGCGATACAATCTGTATTTTCTGTGATTAAGCCTAAAACTTTTGCGCGTTTTAATACCTCAAATTCATTAACAATAAAATAATCTAAAATCCCTAGTTTTTTAATTGCAGGAGTATAGATTACCAATGTATTTTCATTCTGAAGCGAAATGATTTTTTCATCAATGGTATCTTCAAAAACAATATCAATTCCCTCATTCATTAAAGCTTGAGTGAGTTTGGTGTTGGTTTTGTCATAGCCTAAAACTTTTTTACCGGATGCATTGAAGTAACGAGCCAAAGCACTCATTCCGATACCTCCGATTCCAACAAAATAAAAGGTTTGATATGTTTCTAAAATTTTCATTTCTATTATTGTAATATCTGCTGTTCTTTATCTAATCCTAAGGCATCCCCTACATACAGGGCAAATTCTGAAAGAGAATGCTCAAACGTTTCCTTCGTAAATCCGTATTTTATCCAAAAACAATATTCAAACATGACTTTCTTTTTTTCTTCTACATATATTGCTTTAAGCATAGGTATGTCATTATTAGCTTTCTCTACATAGCTTTGAATTTTATCTCTACTAGCAGTAGTCGTTGTAAGAATATTGGTAGAGTAGTATATAGCTTGGTTTTTAGCATCAATATCCAAAAAAACATCAGCATTGTTTTTTGTTTTAAGCTCAATATACTCAGGAGTTTCTTCCACAATGGTATATCCTTTTCCCTTAAGATAAGAAGCGATGTCAGAAAATTTAAAATCAGCAGGCTTTACCAGAGTCTGTGCGGTCAATAGATTAGTAAAAAAAACGACCAGCAGGAGTATTAAAAATCTTGTTTTCATATTCAATGGGTATTAGTTATTACTATTTTATTCAATATCTCATCCACAATCTCTTTTGCGGCGTTTGGCTTGGCAAAATATTTAAGATTGTCAGACATTTCTTTTCTTATCTTTTCATTTTCGCAGATTTCTGAAAGGGTATTCCAGAATTTTTCCTGCATTTCAGAGTCTTTTACCATTCTGGCTGCATTTTTTTCAACCAGATTCATCGCGTTTTTCGTTTGATGGTCTTCCGCTGCAAAAGGGAAGGGCACCAACAAAACGGGCTTCTGAGCTACTGCCAATTCTGAAATGGCAATTGCGCCTGCTCTGGAAACAATTACATCCGCTGCAGAATAGGCTGTTTCCATATCTTTGATGAATTCTTTCAACTGAATTTGAGATCCGAGGTCCGAGATTCCAGATTCGTTGCTTAGTTCTTTATAATCCAGTTTTCCGGTTTGCCAGATCAATTGGTACCCTTTTTCTTTCAGGTTTTCCAAGTTGTCTTTCCAACCGTTGTTTAATGTTCTTGAGCCCAAAGATCCTCCAACCGATAAAATGGTCAGTTTATCTTTGTCTAAACCCATTTTTCCCTTTGCCTGAGCTGTTTCCTGCATTCCTGAAACAATATTTTCACGAATCGGATTACCCAAGAACTTTATTTTTTCAGCCGGGAAACCTTCCACTTTCGGATAGGCTGTAAATACGGCTTTTGCTTTTTTACTTAAAATTTTATTCGTTACACCTGCATGCGCATTCTGCTCCTGAATAAAAATCGGAATCCCAAGCTTGCTTGCTTCATATAGAGCAGGACCACTTGCGAAACCTCCTGTTCCCACTGCAAAATCCGGAGCGAATTTTTTAATGATCTTTTTTGATTTAGATAAGCTTTTTAAGATTTTAAAAGGCAACCCTAAATTCGACAACATATTTCCTCTGTCAATTCCGGCGATATCAATTCCTTCAATTCTATAGCCTGCCTGCGGAACTTTTTCCATTTCCATTTTTCCGTTGGCACCGATAAACAAAAACTCAGCATCAGGAAATCTTTTCTTGATTTCGTCTGCAATAGCAATGGCAGGGAAGATGTGACCTCCTGTTCCTCCGCCGGATAATAATACTTTTAGTTTTTTGCTCATCTTTATGCTATATCATTAATTTCAGCAATACTCTGTTTTTTGCCCATTCCTTCTTCATCATAAATCTGAATTCTTGAGCTGATATTTAAAATAATTCCCAATTGCAAATACGTTACCAACATTGAAGTACCTCCATAACTTATTAAAGGAAGTGGTTGTCCAGTTACGGGGATTAAATTAACCGCAACTGCAATATTTACAGAAAGTTGTATGAAAATCATCACACCGAGACTGAGAACAAGCAGAGATCCGAAAAAAGCGGGCATCTTACTGGCTATCATTACGATACGAATCATCATAATTAAATATAAACTAATCAAAAAAGCGGCACCAATTACTCCATATTCTTCAACAATTACCGCAAAGATGAAATCGGATGCAGATTGTGGAAGCATTTGCTTTAGGGCACTTTTTCCGGGCCCCATTCCTGTAACTCCTCCGTGAACGATCGCTGCTTTTGCCATCATTACCTGATAGTTTTTGGCTTTTATGCTTTCGTCATCCACATCAGCAGCTTTAGCTTTGCTTGAGGTAAAGGTCTCAATACGGCTCATCCATGTATGAACACGGTTCCCTCCGATGAGGTTTGTATTTAAAGCCACCAATAAAAAGAGAACGATCGCAACAAGTGATGATGAAATAAATCCTGCAATGTATTTCCAATGTAATTGTCCAATAATCAAAACAACTACGGAAACCATTAAAATCATTAATGCGGTAGAACCGTTATCTTTTGCTACCAATACAAAAACCAATAAAATAGGTCCGAAAATATACATGATATTCTCAATCGGAAGTCTTTCTCGGGTGATTTTCTTGGTTAAATACCTGCACAGATAAATAATCAGCATTAAAAAGGCAAATGAAGAAGGCTGAAAGGAAATTGGGGTTCCTGGAATTTTCAACCATCTTGAAGCACTTGCTCCGTCAATGGTTTGTCCGGTAAACATCGTAAGAACCAATAAGATAATCATTAAACCGAGCAAAATACTGCTAAGTTTTCCTATATACTCATATTTTACCATTCCGACTACTCTCATGATTCCCAAACCTAAGATCACAAAGAACATATGCTTGATGACGTGACCTGTTGTGGTCCCGTTATTCACGATATATTCCAGATTCGAGCTTGCAGAATATACAGGGAAAATAGAGAAAATGGAGATCACAAGAATGACCATCCAAAGTACTTTATCGCCCTTTAGAAATTCAAATCTGTTTTCTGTGTCTTGTTCGTTCATGTTATTTAATGAATAATGAGAAATTAATAATGAAAAAAGCAATTTCACTTTTAATTATTCATTGTTAACTATTAATTTTTTAACACCTGTTCTTTAAACTGACGACCTCTGTCCTCATAGCTTTTGAATAAATCAAAACTTGCACAACATGGAGAAAGTAAGACCGTATCTCCTTTTTTAGCCAGAGATTTTGAAATTTTCACGGCTTCTTCCATGCTTGATGTGTCATAGATTAATTCTTTTTTGCCTTTAAAGAAATTGATAATCTTTTGGTTGTCAATTCCTAAGCAGACAATCGTTTTTACTTTTCTTTTAACTAAATCCTCAATTTCGGTATAGTCGTTTCCTTTATCCAGCCCTCCAACAATCCAAACGGTTGGGTTTTTCATACTTTCTAATGCATAATACGTTGCATTAACGTTCGTTGCTTTACTGTCATTGATGTATTTAACTCCTTCAATTTCAGTGACAAACTCGAGTCTGTGTTCAACCGCCTGGAAAGTCATTAATGAATTTCTGATACTTTCATTGTTGATCTTCAGTATTTTACCGGCAATTGAAGCGGCTAAGCTGTTGGCAACATTATGATTTCCTAGCAAGGACAATTCTTCAATCTTCATGGAGAACTTATCCTGAAAATCTACTTCAATATTTTCTCCGTTAACAAAGCCTCCTTCAGACAATTTTTCTTTTGTGGAGAAAGGAATCATTTTTGCCTTTATTTCTAACTTTTCAAGAAGATTTTTACTCATTTCATCATCTTTGTTGTAGATGAAGAAGTTATCATTTTCTTGATTTTCGGTGATTCTGAACTTTGCTAAAGCATATTCTTCATAATTGTAATTGTACTGGTCCAAATGGTCCTGAGACAAGTTCAATAACAAAGAAATATAAGGTCTGAAATTCTGAATATCATCTAATTGGAAAGAGCTTACTTCCAATACATAATATTCATGGTTTTCATCCGCAACCTGTTTTGCAAAGCTGTATCCGATGTTTCCACCTAAACCTACATTCAATCCGTCATTTTTTAAAATGTAATAGATTAAAGAGGTAGTCGTTGTTTTTCCGTTACTTCCTGTGATCGCGATGATTTTTGCATCTGTGAACTCCGAAGCAAATTCAATTTCAGAAGAAAGTCTGATTCCTTTCTCATGAATTTTATGAATGATCTCTGCTTTTTTCGGAATTCCCGGACTTTTTACAATCCAGTTTGCATTTAAAATCCTTTCTTCATCATGATTGTTTTCTTCAAACTCAATGTCATGATCTTTAAGAAACTGCTTATAGTTATCCTTAATGGCACCTTTGTCTGAAAGAAAAACTTCCAAACCTTGTTTTTTAGCCAAATAAGCAGCTCCGCAACCGCTTTCTCCTCCTCCTAAAACAACTATTTTCATATGTATTCTTTTGTAAAATGTAAAATGTAAAACGTACAGTGTATTTGGTGTTTTTTATATTAAGTACTTTTTACTATTCACAAAATTTATCTCATTTTTAACGTGATTAGACACACAATTGCCAAAATTACCCCAATGATGATCATCCTGTTTACGATTTTACTTTCGTGGAAACCGCCTTTCTGATAATGGTGGTGCAATGGTGACATTCTGAATAATCTATTGTTTTGGGCATATTCCAACCCGAATTTTTTCTTTCTGTATTTGAAAACGACAACCTGAAGCATTACTGACAAGTTTTCGATTAAGAAGATCCCGCATAATACAGGAATCAACAATTCTTTTCTTAAAATAATAGCTAAAACAGCAATAACACCTCCTAACATCAAACTTCCGGTATCACCCATGAAAACCTGTGCGGGATAGGTGTTGTACCAGAAAAATCCAATTACCGCACCTACCATTGCCACGGCAAAAATGGTGGTTTCACCCATATTCGGAAGGAACATAATGTTGAGGTAATCTGCAAAAATGATGTTTCCTGATAAGTAGGCAAACAAGGCTAAAACAAGGAGTATCACAGCGCTTGTTCCTGCTGCAAGACCATCAATTCCATCGGTGATATTCGCTCCGTTTGAAACGGCTGTTACAATGAAAATTACGATAGGAATGAATACGATCCATGCCCATTCGTGAGCATCTTTATCATTCATCCAGAATAACATTCCGCTGTAGTCGAATTCGTTATTTTTAGCAAAAGGAACAGTAGAAACAGTGATTTTTTCTGTAGGCATGAAGTTTTGCTCAACATTGTTTCTGTTCACGACTTTCGCATCTGCGTATTTTCTTTTCACTGTAATATCAGGATGAAAATACATAGTAACTCCGATAATTAATCCTAATCCAACCTGTCCTACAATCTTGAACTTTCCGCTTAAACCGTCTTTGTTTTTCTTGATTTTCTTTAAATAGTCATCCAAAAAGCCAATCGCACCCATCCAAAGCATTGAAACCAAGAGAAGAACAATGTAAATATTGGTAATTCTTGTGAATAGTAATACCGGAATAATGGTAGCCAAAATAATAATAAGACCTCCCATTGTAGGAGTTCCTTCTTTTTGTTTCTGGCCGTCTAATCCAAGATCACGAACCAATTCGCCCATTTGTTTTGATCTCAAATAGTTGATGATTCTTTTTCCATAGACAAGAGCAATGATCAAAGAAAGTAAAACAGCCATTCCTGCTCGGAAAGAGATGTATTTCAACATTCCTAATCCGGGAACGTGAATTCCTTGGCTGGTTAGATATTCGTATAGATAGTATAACATTTTCTATTTAATTTAAAGATTAAGAAATTAAGGTATTTAGAAATTCGTAATGTCTTAATCTCTGAATTCCTAAATTTTTTAATTTAAATTTTACTTACTCATTAATTTCCAAAGCTCATTGATTGTCTCCTTGTCGTCAAAATGATGTTTTACACCATTAATCTCCTGATAGGTTTCGTGACCTTTTCCGGCTACGAGAACAATATCTTTAGGTTCTGCAAACTTTATTGCCATTTTTATGGCTTCTCTTCTGTCCGGAATTGAAGTATACTTGCTGAAGTTCTGAGGTTCAACACCTGTTTCAATTTCTTTAATAATTACAGCCGGATCTTCTGTTCTTGGATTGTCTGAAGTGATGATTGCCAACGTTGATTTTTTGGTGGCAATATTTCCCATTTCAGGTCTTTTTGAGTGATCTCTGTCGCCTCCGCAACCGAAAACCGTAATTAATCTTTCGTTTTTCGTTCTGATATCATTAATGCTGTCCAAGATGTTTTCCAAAGCATCCGGAGTGTGTGCATAATCTACAATAAAGAAAATTCCGCCATCAGATTTAAAGGTTTCAAATCTTCCTGAAACTCTTTTCAGCTGACTGATTGCCTGAAGAATTTCATCCTGCTCAAAACCAAGCTCAGAAGCAATTCCGAAAACTAATAATAAGTTGTAAACATTGAATTTTCCTGTCAATGTTGTCCAGAATTCTTTTCCGTTGAAATTCAATAACATTCCGTTGAAATCCACTTCCAATAATTTTCCGTGAAAATCCGCCATTGTTTTCAAAGCATAAGACCTTTTTGTAGCCTTTGTGTTTTGAAGCATCACATTTCCGTTTTTATCATCAACATTAGTGATTGCAACGGCTGTATCTTCCAATTGATCAAAAAATCTTTTCTTCGTTTTTAAATATTCGTCGAATGTTTTATGATAATCTAAATGATCGTGAGTAAGATTGGTGAAACCGGCAATTTTAAAATGTAGTCCTTCAATTCTGTTTTGAGCAATTCCGTGAGAACTTACTTCCATAAAAGCAAATTCACAGCCTTCTTCAACAGCCTGAGCTAAAATTTTATTAATGGTAATCACATCCGGAGTAGTGTGAGTTGCCGGAATTACTTGTTCTCCAATTCTGATCTCAACAGTAGAAAGCAAAGCAGAATCATATCCTAAATTTTTAAAAACATCAAAAAGCAGGGTAGAAACAGAAGTCTTTCCGTTTGTTCCTGTAACTCCAATCAGCTTTAATTTTTCAGATGGATTTCCGTAGAAATTAGACGCTAATTGTCCTAATGCCTTAGATGAATCTTTTACTTTAACATAGGTAACATTTTCATTAAGACTTTCGGGAAATTCTTCACAAACAATTGCTTTTGCTCCTTTTTCAACTGAAGATGCAATAAATGAATGTCCATCCACAACCGTTCCTCTCATTGCAATATACAAAGAGCCTTCAGTAATCTTTCTGCTGTCGAAAACCAATTCGGAAACTTCACAAGTGTTTTCACCGTGAATTTCTAAAACTGGGATTCTTTTTAATAATTCAATTAATTGCATTTCTTTGATGCTTTATATTTTTAATTCTGTAGAGATAAATAAATTCTCTGGTTCTTACTTATTGTCGTGCCTTCCAATGGGAATTGTTCTTTGATTCTTCCAACTCCTTTGTAATCTACACGATAACCCAAATTTTCCAGCTGCGGGATTACATTTTTACCAATTAATCCTACTACACTTGGCATTTGTTTATTGTTCACTGCTATTTTCACATTAGGCTCAACCATTTTATTAAGGTTTACCTTATTGTTCACAAGCATTTCTCTTTCAATATTCTGTGGTGTTTTTAAGAAAGTTTTTCCTGCAATTTCTTTAAAAACGGGTGCTGCAACAGTTGCTCCATAAAAACCTTTTGCTGTATTAGGCTCGCTAATCATTACATAGCAGGTATATTTAGGATTGTCTGCCGGATAAAACCCTGCAAATGATGCACGATATTTCATTGGACCAGGCAACCAATACTCAAATCTTGCGGTTCCGGTTTTTCCTGCCATTTTTAAATTAGGAGTGAAAATACTCTTTGCTGTTCCTTTTTCTACGGCTTTGGTCAATGCACTGGTCATCATTTTGATCGCTTTTTCAGAAGCCATTTTGTTCACCATTACTTCAGGCTTGGCAACGTACATTTCCTTCCCGTCTTTCATGATTTTATCGATGAACAGAGGTTTCAGCATTTTACCACCATTAGCAACTCCGTTATAGAAAGTTGCTAATTGTAAAAGGTTGATGTTCGATGAATATCCGTAAGCGATTGATGCTAATGTTGCTGCATTCCATCTTTTATTTTCCGGGGTTACGATTTTCGGTTTTGTAATTCCTGGAAGTTCGATGCTCATTTTGTCGAATAGTTTCCAGCGTTTTAGATGATCCAGAAAAATTTGAGGCTTGTCTGCATAATATTTTGTAATCAGTTTAGCAGATCCTACGTTACTTGATTTTGCTAAAACATCACTGATATCATAAGTTCCGCCGCCGTGACCATCCGAAATTCTTTGTTTTGCATACACCCAAACTCCGTTTCCAACATTTACCGTTGTGTTTTCATCGATAAAACCATCATCCATGGCAGCTAATAATGAAATGGTTTTAAAAGTTGAACCCGGTTCAATATTGTCTTTTAAAGCGTAATTGTAAGAATCAACATAGTCTCGGTCATCATTTCTTCTTAAATTAACCATGGCTCGAACTTTCCCTGTTTCAACTTCCATCACAATCACAGTTCCGTGTTTTGCTTCGAAATTGATCAGCTGCTTTTGAAGAGCAGAATGTGCAATGTCCTGGATTCTAAGGTCTAAAGTTGTATATACATCTTCTCCATCAACGGGTTCCTGAACTTTCCAGAAGTCAATAGGTTTCCATTGGGAAGAATTAATTCTTTGTTCTAGTCTTTTCCCGTCTGTTCCGCGTAAATATTTTGAAAAAGCACCTTCAAGACCTGCTTTATGTTCGCCGTCATCCATTCCGATGGTTCCTGCTCCGATTTCCGAAGTTGCCAGTTCTCTTTTGTAGTTTCTGTCTACAATGAACCCACCTTTATTTTTTCCTTTTTTAAAGATTGGGAATTTTCGAACCCTGTCGTATTGATCAAAATCCAGCCCTTTTACTAAAGTATAGTACTGGTTTTTCTTTTTTCTCTGTTCGTCAAACTTCTTTCTGAATTCTCCTCTTGGTTTTCCGAACATTTTGCTTAAAGAATCTGTTAATGCACCAATATTGTTGGTGTAAACAGTGTCTTTCATTGTTTTGAAATCAAGATAGATATCGTAGCGCATTACCGTGGTTGCGAGAATTGAGCCATCGGACGCGAAAAGGTTTCCTCGGGCAGCTTTTAGAGTTGCTTCCCGGTAATTTTTATTAATGTAATCGTCTTTAATTTCCTGAACATTAGTGTTTTGTAAGATTATAATTCTTGCCAAAAACATTACAAACACGCACAAAGCTACCACTGCGAAGAGGTAGCCCCATCTTAACGTTTTTTTACGTTTGTTGTCGTATTCATTTGGCTTTTGCATCTGTACTGTCCAGTTTTATTAGCAGTTTATGAGGATGGTTTTCCAAGGTCATTAAAGAATCCCGTGCAACTTCTTTCCCCAATTCCGATTCCATTTTTACTTTTATCAGCTTACTTTGGGCGTAAGCGTTTCGTGATTTATATTCTTCTGTTTCTTCTTTTAAAGCGTTGACAATTTTTATCTTTTTGTTGACGAGATGATTGCTGTAAATCATCGCCATCATCAGAACAAACAACAGGAGGAAATACTTATAATGTATTTTAACCTCGTCACGATTCAGAAAGTTTCCTTTTATAATGTCTATAAAAGTTAATCTTTTCTGAGGACGATTTGTTGTTCTTTTTGCCACAGACTTTGTCTGATTTTTTATTATTAATCGTAGTTTTTAACCACCCCGTCAAAAATTCTCTGAATTTTCGCCACCCCTCCGGAGGAGGGGAATTTTAAGAGTGGATAATCCTTACACTTTTATTCCTGTTCTCATTTTAGCACTTCTGGCTCTTGAGTTTTCTTCAATCTCCTGGTCGTCCGGAATGATCGCTTTGCTCTTTACCAATTCAAATGCTTTTTTATAGTTTCCGTAAATGTCTCTTTCGGGTTCTCCCTCAAACATTCCGTTTTTCAAAAATCTTTTTACCAGTCTGTCTTCTAGAGAATGATAAGAGATTACAACCAGCCTTCCTTCCGGTTTTAAAACATTATATGCCTGAACTAGCATTTCTTTTAAAACTTCAAGCTCTTGGTTGACTTCAATTCTGATAGCCTGAAACAACTGTGCATAAAACTTGTTCACTTTATGCGGTGGAAGATAGCTGAATAGTTTTTTCAGATCTTCTGTTGTTTCTATGCTTTTAGTTTTTCTGTGATGAACGATGTCTCTTGCCAGTTTTCTAGCTTCTCTCAGTTCACCGTAATAGTAAAAAATGTCGGCAAGCTGTTCCTCATCATAGTCGTTAATGACTCTTTTTGCGTCAAGACCTTGCATGACGTTCATTCTCATATCCAAAGGAGCATTGCTTCTCGTTGAGAAACCTCTTTCAGCTTCATCGAACTGGTGGGAAGAAACTCCTAAGTCGGCCAGAACTCCGTCAATCTGAGAAATTCCATACATTAATAAAGAGTTTTCCAGAAATCTGAAATTCTGATTGATTAATGTAAATCTAGGATCGTCTATTGTATTTTTAAGAGCGTCTAAGTCCTGATCAAAACTGAACAATCTTCCTTTGTCTGAAAGTCTGCTCAATATTTCTCTGGAATGACCGCCTCCTCCAAAAGTACAGTCCACATATATTCCGTCCGGATTCGTTACCAAATCATCTACACTTTGCTTCAACAAAACGGGGTTATGATACATACTTTAGTTGTGTTTTTTTTCGCTTTTAATAATCAGCGTAATTATTCTTCATCGAAAGAGCCCATCACATCTTCGGCAAGACTGGCGAAATCGGCTTCATTGGTGGAAATTACCTTTTCGTAGGCTTCTTTGTCCCAAATTTCAAACAATTCTCCTGCACTTGTAATTACAATATCTTTCTGAAGGCCTGCAAAGTGGGTCAGATCTTTTGAGATCTGTAATCTTCCCGCATTGTCCAGTTCTACTGTTTTTACTCCTGCCGTAAACATTCTAATGAAATCAGCATTCTTTTTAATGAATCTGTTAAGTTTATTAATTTTGCCCATCACTTTATCCCATGCGTTCATAGGGTAAACTTCCAGACAAGGTTGGAACACAGATCTTTTGACTACAAACGCCTTGTCGTCGAAGTTTTCCATCTGTTTGATTAAAGATGAAGGAACTTTTAGGCGGCCTTTGTCGTCAATTTTACACTCATATGTTCCAATGAAACTTTTCATTTGGAGCAAATTTATATAATAATTTCCAAAATTTCCCACTTTTTCCCACTTTTTCCCTTAATGTTAATAAGTTTTATTAAAGATTGAGTTTTTAGGGGGTAATTGTTTGATATGATGAAGGTTGTGTTTGTTGTTATTCAAGCCATAATAAAGAGATTTTCAAAAAAATGATTAAAAAAAGGATTATTATATTATTTTTATTTTAAATTAGGGTAATCAAAATTTTTTTGAGGTTTAATTTGTATTTTTGCAAGGCTTTATTACAGGCATAATATGATATTTAGTACAAAAAAAGAAAAGAAATATACCTTTGTAGAAGCGGGGGAAGGACATTCATTGGTGCTGTTACACGGCTTAATGGGTGGTTTGAGTAATTTCGATAAAATGGTAGATTTTTTTTCAAACAGAGGATTCAAAGTATATGTTCCTCAGTTACCGATCTACGATTTGCCGGTACTCAATACCAATCTTACGACTTTAGCAAAATATATAATAAAGTTTATTGAGAGCCATGTTCAGGGACCTGTTACCATTGTCGGAAATTCAATGGGTGGCCATGTTGGGTTAATTTTGACCTTAGCAAGACCTGATTTGGTTAAAAATCTTGTTCTTACAGGAAGCTCCGGTTTGTATGAAAGAACTTTCGGAGATAGTTTCCCAAGAAAGAATGATCGTTCTTATATCAGAAAGAAAACAGAAGAGGTTTTTTATGATCCTTCTGTTGCTACGGAAGATTTGGTAGATGAAGTTTTTGGTGTGGTGAATGACAGAATGAAGGGAATCAAAACGGTAATGCTGGCAAGAAGCGCGATTAAACACAATATGTTGAACGATTTACCTAAAATTCTGACACCAACGTGTCTGATTTGGGGAAAGCAGGATAATGTAACGCCTCCTGAAGTTGCTGAGGATATGCACAAATTTATTCCAAATTCAGATTTGTTCTGGATCGATAAATGTGGTCATGCAGCAATGATGGAAAAACCAGATGAATTCAATGAAATTCTTTATAGCTGGATAAAAGATAAAGTTTAAAATTAAAATAAAAATGACCATTAAGAGCTTTTTCTTAATGGTTTGTTTTTCTAAAATACTCTAAAAAATGGTTATTAAAACAGCAACGTTTGTAAAAAGTAGTGGAAAATGGCAAGATTGCCCGGAACCTACACTTCCCGAATATGCTTTTATCGGAAGATCTAATGTTGGAAAATCATCACTGATTAATGCAATGATGAATCATAAGGATTTGGCAAAAACTTCACAGACTCCCGGAAAAACTCAGCTTATTAATCATTTTATCGTTAATGACAGTTGGTATCTGACGGATTTGCCGGGATACGGATATGCAAAAGTTTCCAAGTCCATCAGAAAAGATTTTGAAAAACTCATCACCAATTATATTTTAAACAGAAGAAATTTAGTGAATCTTTTTGTATTGGTAGATTCCAGACATAAACCTCAAGCAATTGATTTGGAGTTTATTCAATGGTGTGGAGAAAGCGGAGTTCCGTTTTCAATTGTTTTTACAAAAGTGGATAAGTTAAAACCTAATATTGCGATTAAAAATGTAGAGGATTATAAGGCTGAGCTTCATAAAACCTGGGAAGATCTTCCGGAGTTGTATGTGACTTCTGCGGAAAAGAAACTAGGAGGAGACGAAATTTTAAGCTTTATTCAGAAAACAAATGAGTTTTTGTTTAATAATAATGTGAGTTTTGATGAGTAATATTATCTGGAAAATTAAAACTTTTGATGAATTTACCGTTCCTGAATTGTATGTAGTTTTAAAAGCGAGAATTGATGTTTTTGTAATCGAGCAAAACTGTCCTTATCCTGATTTGGATAATTATGATCAGAAGGCAGTTCATATCTGGGCTGAAGAGGATGGGGAAGTTTTGGCCAACTGCAGGATTTTTGACAGAGGAATAAAATATGATGAAGCTTCGATCGGAAGAGTTTTAACAACTGAGAAAGCCCGAGGAAAAAGCTTAGGGAAATTATTAATACAATATGCTGTTGAAACCATAGAAAACCGTTTCCATACTTCGGAAATCAGGATTTCAGCACAGGATTATTTATTGAAATTCTATGGTGGTTTCGGGTTTGAGGACACCGGGAAAAAATATCTGGAAGACAACATTCCACATACGGAAATGTTAAGAAAATAAAAGATAAGCGAGGAAATAAATTCCCTCGCTTTTTTTGACAGTTTTATATGTAATGTGTTTTTATGGTTATTAGTTTAATTACATTCAGAACAATAAGATCTGTCAACATATTGTTTATTACTCAAAAATAGATCGATAAAACCTAGAATCCTTACGGATTTCCGTAAAAGCAAAAACCTCTCAAAAAATGAAAGGTTTAGATTAAATATGATCCGAATCATATTAAATAATCCCAATATCCTTACAAAATGCGACTAACTGTTCGTTGCTCGTCACCTCAAGATCTTCTTTTAAACTGTTTAGTTTTTTCTCAACACTGCTTAAGCTATTGGGCTTGATTCCTTTTTCCTGAAGATGAGCCGGAATGTTTTTCTGCAATACTCCTTTGGATAATAATGAAACAAGTGTAATATCATAAGCCGTAAATTCATAACTATTAAGCTTTTTTACCCCTTTTTTTAAATCAAATGACAAATAATCTTCATCAATAAAAACGGAAGCGATGGATTTTTTTAATTCTTTTGAATCATGTCTTGCTTTACGAACATAGCCGTTGATATGATAATCCTTAAAAAGGGAATCTATAATTCCGGATTTATGTTCACCGGAAAATACAATGACCTTCAGAGAAGGGTGAATTTCCTTTACTTTTTGAATCAATTCTTCTCCACCTTTGATATTTTGTTTATAATGGTCTTCTTCGAAAGAAAGATCTGTAATCAAGAGATCATAAGGTTCATTCTCACGGATGGCTTTTTGAACTTTTGCCAATGCGTCGTCACAATAATATACATAATCAACTTTTGGAACATTGAAATCTTCTAATGTCTTTTGGACAGAGTAACTGCCCATTTCGTGGTCTTCGGCGATTAAAACTTTTTTGAACATTTTTTTAATTTTTTAGAAAACAGGAAATGAGATATTAATTTTCAATCCTTTTTCGATTTTGGTGTCAAAAGTAATTTCTCCCTTGATACTTTCAATACGGAAAACCGTAGAAGACAGTCCGTTTTTATAAATCACATCTCCAGAAATCCCTATTCCATTATCTGTATAGAATATTCTAATGAGATTATTTTCTCTTTCAAATCTGAAAACAACACGATCCGCCTTACTGTGTTTTTTCATGTTTACTAACAATTCACGGATCACTTGATAGACCTCGCTTTGTTTTTTTGAATCCAAATTTTTCCAAATACTTTCATCATTTCCTGCCAAATAAGTATTGACTTCATTATTTTTAAATGAGCTAACCATTTCAGAAATTTTTTCATTAAAACTTTTTTCTTCAGTCAAAAACTCTGATTTCTCGTAAGAAATATCTCTGGATTTTTCGTAGACGAATTCCAGTTCATCTAACGTCTTATCTTTATCAAAATGTTCCTGATTTTCAATCTTGGTCATCACCAGATAAATTCCGTTAGCAACAACATCATGTATTTTTTTCGAAATTTTGAGTTGTGTTTCTTTGATCTCGAGTTCTTTCTCTTTCTTTAGAACTTTTTGTCTTCTTTTATAGAGAGAAAATAACGCAATCAAGCAAATCCCTAAAATAGCCAATCCAAAATATAGTTTTAAGATTTTAATTTTATTTTCTGAATTTTCGGCTTCAGATTTTAAAAAATTCGTTTTATTTTTTTCCGTTTCATATCTAATCAGGGCAAATTGGTTTTTTGCTTTTCCTCTAGAAATAATAAGGCTATCATTAAGAGATTGGAAGTCTTTAAAATATTTTAAGTAGTTTGTATGATCCAGTTCAATAAGTTTTTGTAATGCCTGCATCTGGTCTTCAGGGTTTTTGACCTTTACTGAAGTTTCTAACATTTTTTTTGCGAAGAATAATGATCTGTTTTTTTCTTTATCTTTAAAGTAATCAGTCAAAGTAGAATAGCTTGAATTTAAACCTTCTAAATCATTTGAACTCATTCTAATCTCCAACGCTTTATAAAATTCGGGAAGAGGATTATAATCAGGATTTTTAAGCAATTTTAATTTTCCTAGATTATTTAAAGCTCGGGAATAGTTTTGGGTATTTTTAGCTTGGATGGCTAAACTTAAATATTTTTTGGCAAGCTCAATATTCTTTTTGTATAGATAAGCTACTGCTATATTATTGTAGCAAACCAGTGCATCTTCTTTATTTGATGTAAACTGAGCGGCTTTTTTATAAAACCGGATAGCATCATTATGATTGTATAAAAAACCAGATGCAATACCCATATTATTATAACTAATAGCTAAATCTCTTCTTATTATTGCACTTTTTTCATTAATCAAAAGTTTATTGGCATCTAAAGACGTTTCAAGACTTCCGTAGAAATCACCTTTTGTCGTTTGTATGAGAGCCATGTTTATTAATGATTCTGCGGACTTAACAGAATCATTGTTCTTAATGTATTTTTCTTTGGCAAGAGAGTAATAATAAAATGCGGAATCAAGGTCTTTAGAATCTCTAAATTTTTCACCCTTCTTATGATAAGTATTTTTTACAGTGTTATGTTGCTCGGGTGTTTTTTTTGAACAAGATATAAGAGATATTAATAGTATTAAAAATAATATCTTTTTCATCATTTTAGTTTTCTTTGCAAAATAGCAATAAAAAAGGACAGATTTATAAAACCTATCCTTGAATTATTTATGGATTTGTAAATGGCGGAGGCAGTTGCCCTGTGTCTCCTGTAGTTCCGCCACCGCTTCCTGGTCCATCTGGATCTATTCCCTCTCCTGGATCAGAATCACTCAGTATGGTTACTGTTGTTTGATTATTATTGGATGTTGTAGTATTTGCATTATTGTGTCCGAATGCTAAACTCAATAGCATTACAATAAACTGGATCATTTCCGTAAAAATTTGAAGTTGAAATTGTTCTTCTTCCTCTCAGAATCTTGATTCTGAGCTGTACACGATTAAAATTTCGAAGCGCTTCTTAATTTTTTTTGGGAAGTGAACCTTCAAAAACGGAAGAGAAACATCAGCTTCCCAACCCAAAGTTTTCTTCTGTTTTCTTCGGTTGTTTTTTTGAAAAACAGTTTTGTGAATTTGTTGTAGTTTTTGTTTTAATTGATTGTTTATCAACTGATTTTCTGAAGCAAAGATGTAATAAAGAGTGATGTATGTGTTAGATAAAACATAGACATCGACGGACAAAACATGGACAGGAATTGGTTACGGGAAACCGTAATGCGACACGGGGGAAATTCACCTATTTTGTAATTGCTTTTAAAAACTAATTATGTTCAAGAAGAAACTATTAATCAATGAGGTGTTTGAACAGGCAAGAAGAGAATCTGGCAAAGAATCGAAAAGTGGGCAAGCTCTTTATTTATGTGTGTATTTAGAAGAAAATTTAAAATTTGTTATTGCAGATAAAACATTAGTACGTTATTATGATGCTTTTTTAAGAGATGATAAAGATTTGAATGTTGATTCTCAAATATTAGATAAGCTAAGTGAATACATTGGGTACAAAAATTTTATGGAGTTTTCCAGAACTTTTATTAAAAAGGGGGAAGAAGTCAGTAAAACAATAGTAAAAATAGATTTCGATGATAATAGTGAGACCTTGTCAGAAAAATGTTCAAATGTTATCGTAAATATTACCAACAACAATTCTAACGATAGCGGACAAGCATTTAAAATTCCGGATGGAATTAAGCAAAATGGTTTGGGAATTATGGGTTTCTTTCTAGTCACTTTACTTCTTACAAGCAATATTGTTTTTTCGAATAATAAGAGCACAAACAAAGGAACTGCAATGCCATTTACTTTATTGTCGAGTAAAAAACGTGCTGTTGAGAAAGATTATATGTATTGGAATGGAGAAAGATATATAGCGACGGATAGTAGTTTTGTCGGTCCTGGTTTTGATGTAATGGCAATGAATGAACATAAGTATCTATATTTTCAGAAAATTATGAGAAAAGATACTTTGAATGAAGTCAATGCTCTTGGGAGAACTTGGTATTCAAAATATAATAATGTAGTGGAGTTTTTTACAGAGGATGGTGTAGATCCAGAGAATGGAAGAGAATTAAGAAAATCAACCCCTCTTATTCTTTATAAATATGCAGGAAGGCCAAAAGATACAACGGAAATGGAGGAGTAACTATCCTTTAAAATTCAATTGAAAAAAATGGCTGAATATTCCTCTGGTTTTGATCTTTTTAAGATGAATAAGGGGATTTTACATAAACAAAAAGCGAGGAGGTTGTTCTCTTCGCTTTTGTTTTTTCGATTAATAATGAGAAATTATTCTGCATTCAGCATTCCCAGTTCGCCAAAATGCTTTTTGAATTTTTGAATTTTTGGACCAACTACGGCACTGCAATAAGGCTGAGTCGGGTTTTCATTATAATAACCTTGATGATATTGTTCAGCAGGCCAGAATTTGCTGAATTTTGTAAGTTCGGTAACATAAGTTCCTGACCATCTTCCGGATTCCTGAGATGTTTTGATGGCTTCTTCTGCTTTTGCTTTTTCAGCCTCGTCTTTATAATAGATGACAGAACGATATTGAGTTCCGATGTCATTTCCTTGTCGGTTTAATTGGGTAGGGTCGTGAAGGAAGAAGAAAACATCCATCAACTGTTCATAGGAAATCATTGAAGGATTGTAAGTAATTTGTACTACTTCTGCGTGTCCCGTTTCTCCTGTACAAACTTCCTGATAAGTCGGATTGTCTTTGTGTCCTCCGGAATATCCGGATAGGGCAGATTCTACACCTTTCAGCATATTAAAACAGCTTTCGACGCACCAGAAACATCCGCCGCCAAAAGTGATTTGCTCTAAATTATTGTTGTCCATTTTAGTAGATTGTTTTATTTACCTATTTTCTCTTTTATCATTTGAATTTGTCGAGAAAAGCAGATCAAAAGTATGAAAAACTTTTGCAATGTATGCTCTTAGAGATTCCCCAAATACAAATTGTTGTTATAGATAAGACTAATTGTTTTAAAGACAATGATTATAAATAAAAAATAAACATTTGAGAGATCTACAAAACCTGTGAGAAATTTTTAACGCAAAGATGTTTATTATTAAACTTCTAATTTTAAGAAAGAAAAGACAAATAAATTTGCTACACAAAGCTAACGTTATAGCTTCATCAAATCAACTTGTTGATTCTTCTTTGCCAAATTGAATAGATTGTATTTTAAGTTAAAACTTTGCGTTAAAAGAATAAAATACAGAGATCAGTGTAATCCGAGGAAAAACAAAAAAGCACCCTGAAAAGGATGCTTAATATTATTAAAATAGTTTTTAATTACTTTTCCCAAACTAAGGCACTTGCTCCCAGAATGGCAGCGTCTGCTTCGTCCAGTTCGCTGAAAACCAATTTTACTTTATTTCTGAAGATAGGAAGAAGGTTTCTTTCCATATGAAGTTTGGTGGGCTTTAAAATAAAATCGCCTGCTTTAATTACTCCTCCAAATAAAAGAATGGCTTCCGGAGAAGAAAACATAACAAAATTTGCTAATGCTTCTCCTAATTTCTGCCCTGTATATCTGAAAACTTCCATTGAAATAGGATCTCCTTTCAGAGCACATTCATGTACCGTTTTAGAATTGATTACTTCTTCAGGATATTGATTGAGCATAGATTCCGGAAATTCAGCACGCATTTTCTTTGCAGTAATGGCAATACCTGTTGCAGAAGCATAAGCTTCAAGGCAACCTTCAGAACCTGTGCTCCAATGTTTTCTTCCGCCTGGTTTTACAATGGTATGTCCTAATTCTCCTGCAAACCCATCATGTCCGTAGATTAATTTACCTCCGGCAATGATTCCGCTTCCTACTCCTGTTCCCAAAGTAATCATAATGAAATCTTTCATTCCTCTGGCTGCTCCGAAAAGCATTTCTCCTATAGCAGCAGCATTAGCATCATTGGTTATGGTACATGGAAGTCCAAATTTAGCGTTCATCAATTCTGCAAAAGGAATAATGCCCTTCCATGGTAAATTGGGTGCATGTTCTATAGTACCTGTATAGTAGTTGGCATTTGGAGCTCCTACACCTATTCCATCAAAATTTTTCTCCTTCCCGTGGCTGTCGATCAGTGGGCGAACAGCTTCGTATAAAGCATCAATATATTCTTCTACAGTAGGATAGGCATCGGTTCGGATATTTCCTTTTTCAAGGACTTCACCTCGGTGGTTTACTACCCCAAATTTTGTATTTGTTCCGCCAATATCAATTCCCAGCGCAACGTGTTTTGACAAATCTACTAATGACATTTCTATTTTTAAAATTCTAAAACGTTAAAATTATAAAAAAGATTGTATTAATAACTTATTAATTAAACAATTATTTAAAAAACTTTTTAAACCGTTTTGATCGTTTTCTTTTTTCTTCTTCCCCACCAAATCATGAAGCCGGTTACTGGTAATGAGGCACATATCAAACTTACAATGAAAGCGATAATCTTTGTAGGAAGGCCAAGAATAGACCCAACATGGATGTCATAGTTGGCTCCCACTGTTTTTTCGCCGAAATTTTTGTCTTTCATATCGTGAGTATGAAGCAATTCTCCTGAATTTTCATCAAAAATAAGGCTACTGCTTTTATGATAAGAATAGGACAGATGTTTTACATACACTTCAAAATTAGGATGTTCGTGATCGTCCATATGCTCATGACCCAAATCAATAGAGAAACCATAAGAATCAGGGTATTTTGCTTTCACGGTATTGCTGATCTTGTCTAAAGTTCCTTCTGTTCTTAATTCAATAGGAGCTTTGGTTTTAATTGATGAAAAGTCAGGATAGACGGTTTTTCCTCCTGAAAAAATGAAATAAAACGCAGCCTGAACAATAAAGAATGCATAAAATAACCCTGTTAATGAAAAGATTAAAGCAAAAATAGAGGCATAAAATCCTAAAATATTATGAATGTCATAATTCTTTCTTTTCCAGTTTTTTACGTTCTTCCATTTGAATGAGAAACGTTGCTTTCTTGCTGCTTTGTTTTTTGGCCACCAAAGGATAATCCCGGAAATGAGCATGATCACAAAAATAACTACCGGAATTCCGACAAGATAGGTTCCCCATTCCTGTTTTAAAAGATAGCTCCAGTGAATCATCTTCACGATCTGGAAGAATCCGTTTTTTTCATCGTAGGTTCTTAACACTTTACCGTTGTAAGGGTTGACATACGCTACTTTATAAATAGGAAATTCATCAAAATAATTCCAGCCTTTCGGATTGTGTTCATACCAATAAAAAAGATAAGACATCTTTTTATCAATCGGGATATTCACCCAATGAACAGGGTATTTCTCTTTCACCTGTTCCACCACTGCTTTTTCTAAGACGCGAATGGGAAGAATTTGTTTCTGATCTATATTCTGTTCGTTGTGGTAAATTACATCCTTTCTCGTTACGTTTTCAATTTCGTCCTTGAAAACATATAATGCTCCTGTAATAGAGATGATGAAGATTAGGAATCCGATCCCCAAACCGAACCACAAATGCAGTTTTCCAGTCCATTTTTTGAATGTGCCTGACTTTTTTTTATGATGATGTTTTTTCCTCATGCTTATTGTAAGTTCAATAAAGGTAAGTTTTAAATTTTTATTTGGTTTAATTAAAATTTATATTCAACCATGAAAGTTCCTCTCATTCCTAAAGCATTCACAAATTCTGTATCTCTTGCATTCCACCATGCAATTGCAGGCTGATAAGTCTTGTTAAATAGGTTTTCTATTCCTAAAGAAGCTTTCCAGTTAGAATTGATTTGGTAAGACGATCTGAAGTTAAAAATGGTAGTTTCAGGTACATATCCTTCTCCATACGTATAAAGCCCTGTTTTAGCATTTGGAGTGAATCGGTCTTGTTCGAAAGAATGAAGCATATCTAGACCTAAAGAAAGTGCTTTAGTCGGACGTACTTGTACGTAGGCAAGTATTTTTGGAGCTGAAATTCTGGAGTTGTTGATTTTTGCAGAGTAATCACCATCATCATTAAGAGAAGTGATCCCTTCCAGCCAGCTGTAGCTTCCTCCGAAATTAATCCATCTGGATGGAGAGAAGTGAAGGTATCCTTCAACACCATATACAACTTCCGGAGAGCGCTGAATGGTTATTGCTCTGTCTGCGCTTTGGATGAAAGAGGCTCCAAGTTTTGAAGTACTTACATAAGAAGTCACTTCATAGTTCAACCATTTTGTAATTTGTCCAGTAGCACCTAGTTCATAGTTGTTGACAATGATAGGCTTTGTTTCCAGGTTGGCAATTGTAGATTCTGTGGAAGTTCTTAAAATACGCCCTAATTCATTAATTGAATATGACTGTGAGAAACTGGAGAAAAGATTCAATGCGTTGTTAATATTATAACGTACTCCGATATTTCCTACAAGAGCATTGTATTCCAAATCTCCTCCTTTTACAAAAATACTCTTGGTGAAAGTATTATCTGCTTTCAGGCTGGGTAAAGTGTTGAAATCGCCTACATTCACCTTCATGTTTTCATATCTCAAACCTCCTTTAATGGTTAATTTTTTAAATAAATCTAATTTAATTAAGGCAAAAGGAGCAATATTGGTCATGCTCATGTCAGGTGTCCAATATCTTCCGTCTTCAAGTTTCTGAACGGTTTGGTCATTCAGGATATCCGCTCCGTACATCACTTCAAGCTGAGCATTTTGATGATTAAAAATTTGAGTGTCAAAATTGGCTCTTACTCCATATTTCTTGGAGATAATATTAGATTGTCCTCCATTTAGAAAAGTATTGCTGTATCCATATACCGTTCTGAAATCCTGAGAGTATAAATTAATATTTAAAGAGGTGTTTCTGAAGATTTGGCTATTGTCATAAGTCAGTCTGAAATTGTGATTTCTAGGGGTTCCTTGCGGAGTAGTTTCTAATCCTTGACCTTCGCCTTCACCAATGGAAGGGGTAACACCATATTTTCCGGTTTTAAGACCCAGATTGAGGTCAGATTTTGAAGCATATCCAATGTAAGAAGCTTCTACTCTCTGGTTTTTATTAATATCAAAACCAATCTTCAGCATTCCATTATAGTTATCCATTTTTGCCGGGCTGTATGTAGGTGTAAGATGTACTCCGTCCCCGTCTTTCATATTACCTGTTCTTTCATAGGCTAATGAAAGGGCATAATCAAACTTTCCGGATTTTCCGGCTAAAAACTGGCTGGCTCTTGCTCCCAAAGTTCCTCCATAAGGTTGTCCTGTAATACCAACCTGAGAAACTCCCATTATTTTTTTGTCAGATGTGTTTTTTTTGGTGATGTAATTGATTATACCTCCATCTGCACCGTTTCCGTAGATAGAAGAAGCTCCTTTTATAACTTCAATTCTTTCAATTACAGAAGGATCGATAGAACGAATATCTCTTGCTCCGTTTCTTAGAGGAGTAGATTGTGGAACGCCGTCAATTAATACCAGAACCTGTCTTCCTCTTAAGGTTTGTCCTGAATTTGATGTTTGTCCTGAACTTGGACCTAAACTAGGAACTGTATATTGTAAAATACTGGAAATGTCAGAATTTACCGACAATTGAGACTGAATTTGTTTCTCGCCTACAATGGTAATAGAGCTGGGTACTTCTTTAATGTTTTCTTTTTTTCGTGAAGCGGTAAGTACTACTTCCTCTACATTAGATGTTTTTACGCTGTCTGCTTTCTGTGCAAAAATAGTAACTGATCCTAGGCAAGCTACTGATAAAAGAGCCTTTTTCATGATATTTTTTTTCTTTCCTTTTTTTGTTTTCCCCACCATATCAAAAATCCTGTAACGGGTAATGACGTGCAAATTAATCCTGCTAAAAACCAAATGATTTTTCCAAACAATCCAAAATATGAACCTGTATGAACGTCATAATTGGCATTGGAGTATTTTTCGGCGTTGGTTAAGCTTTGATGAGGTTTATTTGATAATAGTTTTCCTGAATATTTGTCAAAAGCAAGCAGATTTCTTTCACTGAATCTTCCGTCTTTCTGATAAACGGTGACAGGGATATTTTTTAATTCTTTTCCTTTTTTGTTTTTTCCATTCAAAGGAATTCTGAAACTTGATGATCCCGGATATAATGCTTTAGTCTGCTGAACTGTAAAATCATAAACTGAATTGCTTTTTGCCAAAAGTGAATCCGGTGATTTGATTTCTTTTTCTTTTGGAAGTTCCCAAGAACCTGATAAAGTGACGTTAAATGTGTTTTTAACCCAAGGATAAGCAAAGTAAATTCCTGTAAGGCTCATCAATAAAGCAATAAAAGAAACATAAAAGCCCAAAACATTATGAAGATCATAGTTTTTTCGCTTCCATGTTTTTACATTTTTCCAGTCAAATGAAAAGCGTCCTTTTCTTGCTTTTTTATTTTTAGGCCACCAAAGTACAATTCCTGTAATAAGCATAATGATGAACAATATCACCGGAATTCCAACGGTATATTTCCCCCAATCTGATTTCAACAATAAACCCCAGTGAATTGATTTTAAAATAGGGAAGAGGTCATACTTTTCATTGTAAATCCCTAGAATTTCCCCGGTGTATTGGTTTACATAAATCAGTTTGTTAACCTTTACCTCGTTGAAATAATTCCATCCTTTTTTATCTTTTTCATAAATAAAGAATTCGTAAGATTTGTTTGGAGCTAAAGGAATTTCAACAGAACTTATCGGGTATTTTTCATTGATCTCTAACGAAACTTTTTCTTTAAGAACGTCTATAGACAAGGGATTTTGTTTCGCTTGGGGATTGATATAAATGGCATCTTTTCGAAGGATGTCCTGAATTTCATCCTTGAAAACATACATTGTACCCGATAAGGAAACAATAAAAACAATGAGACCTACGGATAAGCCAAACCACAAATGCAGTTTGGCAGACCATTTTTTTATCAATGAAGGTTTTTTCTTATGGTGATGTTTCTTCTTCATGGTAAAAAGCTAACCATTTGAGTGGCTAGCTTTTGCTTTTTTAGAATTTGTATCCGATTGATAATCTGAAGTTTCTTGGAGCATTATAAATCCATGCATATGAACCATCATCTGATCTGTAGCCGCTGTATAACTTTCGGTTTAAGGTGTTATTTAATAGGAAATTAATGTCAAATTTTTTGGCAGCGTAAGAGATTCCGAAGTTAGTATCGAAATAATCTTCTAAACGTTGGTCATATTTAGCTGTTGTTCCAAACCAAGACTGTCTCCCGCCTTGATATTGATAACCTGCTGAAATACCGAATCCTTTTAGTTTGCCATTCTCAAATCTATAGCTTAACCATGTATTTTGGACATTTTTTGCGTTACCTGGAGATTGAACACCAATTCTTGTAAGATCTGTATCTTCCACTGTTTTGGCATCCGTGTAAGCATAATTGATTACTACATTTAATCCTTTTATGATCTCTCCTTTAATATCGGTTTCAAAACCTCTAGCTCGTTGTTCTCCTGTTGGAACTTGAAAACCTATGCCATTATTCTCGTTAGAGTTTCCTGCAACCAAAATGTTTTTTCTTCTGATTTCGTAAAATGCAATTGTTGTATTCCATTTTCCATTGAACCAGTCCTTTTTCATTCCGAATTCAATGTTTTGACCTTTGAAAGGATCTGTAATTGAAGTATTGTTTTTACCTAATCCTGATTGAGGAGCAAACGTTTTATCAAAAACCCCATATACAGAAAAATCGTCTTTAATAGAATAGCTTAGACCAACTCTAGGGGTGAATTCATCAGCTTTATCTTTCGGAACAATATTGTTTTCAGAATAATACGGGTAACCGGCGTATGTTGTCCCGTTTGTATATCTTCCTCCTAATGTTAAACGTAATTTGTTGTTGAACATTTCAATCTGATCCTGAGCATAATATGATGTGTATTTTACTCCCTGATCATTATAAAAAGCTGCAGATGGATTTAGTGTGTAAAAATCATTAGAAGGCAATGTTGAAGGATCTACACCGTATTGAGGGTTGTAAATATTTATAGGATAAACACCATTTGCGTATCCTGAGAAATCAGCATTATATTTTCTGTCTCCATAATCAAATCCTGCAATAATTTTGTGAGTGATATTGCCTGTTTTCAAACTTCCTCTAATATAGGTTTGGAAAATATGATTTTTTCCGACAGCTTGCCAATTGCTTAATGTTCTGTTAAAAATGTTGCTGTTTTGAGTGTCGAAGTTTCCCCACCAAGAACCACCGTCATAATTCATATCCATGTAAGCATACTGCGTGCTCCACAGCCAGTCTTTGGATAATTTTTGATCTAATGTCAGGAATAAACTTTGATCTCTTACTTCAGTTTCTTTAAAGTTTTTGTCATTAAAGTTGGTATGAACGTTTAAAGAAGCGTATCCATCTTTAGACATTAAGTAAGCTCCGGGTTGAGAAAATTTTAAAAATTGGTAATTATATTGTGCAGTAAGTGTTGTGGTTTTAGTTGGTCTAAAAGTAATGGAAGGAGCCACAATGATTTTTTTTGTTTTATCATTTTCTACCCAAGATCCGTTTGTACTGCCCATTACATTGAGACGATAATCTAAAACTCCATTCTTTACAAGGACTCCGTCTAAATCAGCTTCACCTCTAAAAAGATTGTAACTTCCCGTTGTGAACCTTACAGAATTTTGAAACTTTCCAGTTGGTTTTTTTGTAACAATATTGTAGAAGCCTGCAGGATCTCCCATAGAGCCCATAAATCCAGCCGGGCCTTTCACGAATTCTATCCTGTCAATGATTGAAGCATCGGGGTTTATTGGTCCCCAAGTAGAGGTAACATTCATTCCGTTCATGTAAGTTGCAATACTTGCTCCTCTCATAAATACATTCGAATAAACATTATCCCAATGTTCTACTTTTCTTGCTCCACTTACGTTTCTTACGATACCTTCGGACATATTTAATGTGATCTGATCTGCTAAAATTCCCGCACTTATCGATTGAACATTTTGAGGAAGTTCAATAATTGGAGTTTGCAGTCTTAAAGATCCTGAAACTTCATTCAGTTTATATTTTTGATAATATTTCCCGTTTACGATTACCTCTTCAATATCATTAGATTTTATTGAATCTTTTTCCTGAGCAAAAGTTAGCATAGAACCTAACAGTGAAGCACAGATCAGTACATTTTTCATGAAACAAAAATTTTCTGCAAATATATTGTTTTTAATTATTCTAAATAAATTATAATATTGATATTTATCATAAAATTATTATACAATAAATAACAAAAAACCGCAACAAACTGTGTTGATGCGGTTTTTGTATTGTGAATTAAGTAGTTTCTTACGCTGGAATTTCTCCTTTATATAAGAACGAAATAATTTCTTTGTTCAATTTGTCGATCATTTCACTGAATAAGTGGAAAGATTCTTGTTTGTAAATAACAAGCGGATCTTTTTGCTCATAAACAGCTCCCTGAGAAGATCTTCTTAGATCATCCATCTCACGAAGGTGAAGTTTCCAGTTTTCGTCGATGATGGATAAAGTGATATTCTTTTCAAAATCATTAACTAAACTTTCACACTGAGTGTCATATGCTTCTTTAAGATCTGCTACGATGGTCATCGTTTTGTGGCCATCTGTGAAAGGAACCTGAATCATTTTGAACATTGAACCTTGGTTTTGATAAACATTCTCAATGATAGGGAATGATTTTTCTTTCAATAAGTTCAGTTTCATCTGATAATCTTCCTGAGCAGCCTTGAATAAAATATTCGTTAAATCCTGAATATTTTTACCCTTGAAGTCATTCTCAGAAACAGGAGATTCCATTGTGAAAGTCTTGATAATTTCGTATTCGAAATCTTTAAAGCTTCCTGTAGCTTTTCCTTTCGCAACGATAGAATTGGCCACATCAAAGATCATATTTGTAATATCATACTTCAAGTGATCTCCAAATAAAGCATTCTTTCTTCTCTTATAGATTACGTCACGCTGTTTGTTCATTACGTCGTCATACTCAAGAAGTCTCTTTCTTGTTCCGAAGTTGTTCTCTTCTACTTTTTTCTGAGCTCTTTCGATAGATTTAGAGATCATAGAATGCTGAATAACTTCACCATCTTTATGACCCATTCTGTCCATCATTTTAGCTATTCTTTCAGAACCGAATAGACGCATCAAGTTGTCTTCCAAAGACACATAGAACTGAGAACTTCCCGGATCTCCCTGACGTCCCGCTCTACCTCTCAACTGTCTGTCAACACGTCTTGAATCGTGTCTTTCGGTACCAATAATTGCTAAACCTCCTGCTTCTTTTACCGCTTTAGAAAGCTTAATATCCGTACCACGACCTGCCATGTTGGTTGCAATAGTTACAACTCCAGGTTGTCCTGCTCCGGCAACGATTTCCGCTTCTTTTTTGTGAAGCTTCGCGTTAAGAACCTGGTGATTAATTTTTCTTAATTGAAGAGCTTTTGATAATAACTGTGAAATTTCAACTGAAGTCGTACCAACCAATACTGGTCTTCCTGCAGCTGTTAATTTTTCAACTTCTTCAATTACTGCGTTATATTTTTCTCTGTTAGTCTTGTAAACTAAATCTTGTCTGTCATGTCTTAAAATCGGACGGTTGGTAGGAATTACCACAACGTCTAATTTGTAGATTTCCCAAAGCTCACCCGCTTCCGTTTCAGCAGTACCTGTCATCCCCGCAAGTTTGTTGTACATACGGAAATAGTTCTGAAGGGTAACTGTTGCAAAAGTTTGAGTGGCAGCTTCAATTTTTACGTTTTCTTTCGCTTCGATTGCCTGGTGAAGACCGTCTGAATAACGTCTTCCTTCCATGATACGACCTGTTTGCTCGTCAACGATTTTTACTTCACCGTCAATGACTACATATTCATCATCTTTTTCGAATAATGTATACGCTTTAAGCAATTGGCTCATCGTGTGAACTCTCTCAGATTTTTCAGCAAAATCAGAGAAAAGTCTTTCTTTAGCTTCAAATTCTTCTTCTTTAGTTAAATTTTTAGCTTCAAGTTCAGCGATTTCAGTTCCGATATCAGGAAGAACGAAGAAATTAGCATCAGAGTTTCCTTGAGACATGTATTCAACACCTTTGTCCGTTAAATCAACCTGATTGTTCTTTTCTTCAATTACGAAGTATAGATCTTTATCTACGATCGGCATATCACGGTTGTTGTCCTGCATATACTGAGCCTCAACTTTCTGAAGCAATGCACGGTTTCCGCTTTCCGATAAGAATTTGATTAATTGTCTGTTTTTAGGAAGACCTCTGTAAGCCTGAAGCAACTTAAATCCTCCTTCTTTTGTGTTTCCTACAGCGATTAATTTTTTCGCTTCATTAAAAATCGTGGAAACTGTTTTTTTCTGAACTTCAACAATTCTGTCGATAGAAGGTTTAAGAACATCAAATTCCTGTCTGTCTCCTTGTGGAACAGGACCAGAAATAATTAATGGTGTTCTTGCGTCATCTACTAAAACAGAGTCAACCTCGTCGACGATAGCAAAGTTTAATTCTCTTTGTACCAGTTCTGAAGGTGAAGTTACCATATTATCTCTCAGATAATCGAATCCAAATTCGTTATTGGTTCCGTAAGTAATATCTGAGTTGTATGCTTTTCTTCTTCCGTCTGAGTTCGGCTGGTGGTTATCGATACAGTCGATCGACATTCCGTGGAATTGGTACAATGGTCCCATCCAAGCCGAGTCTCTTTTGGCAAGGTAGTCGTTTACTGTTACCACATGAACTCCTCTTGCAGGAAGTGCATTTAAGAAAATAGGTAATGTTCCTACCAAAGTTTTACCTTCTCCGGTTGCCATTTCGGCAATTTTACCGCTGTGAAGAATAACCCCTCCGATAAACTGAACATCATAATGTACCATATCCCAGTTTACTGGTGTTCCGGCAGCATCCCATGAGTTTTTCCAAACCGCTTGATCTCCTTGAATTTCTACGAAATCTTTACCTGCAGCAGCCAATTGTCTGTCCCAATCAGAAGCTGTTATACGGATTTCTCCATTCTGAGCCCATCTTCTTGCTGTTTCTTTTACCAAAGCAAAAACTTCAGGAAGAATTTGGAGTAGAACTTTTTCTTCAATTTCGTATGATTCTTTCTTTAGAGTCTCAATCTTTGAAAAAAGAGCTTCTTTTTCGTCAACATTTGTCGAATTTTTTATCTGCTCTTGAATCTGTTCTATCTGAGCTGTGATTTTGCTGGTTGCAGATTTAATATTTTCTTTAAACTCAGCAGTTTTCTCTCTTAAACCATCGTCAGATAATTGCTGAATAGACGGTTCAACAGCTTTGATTTTTGTTACAACTTTTTTTACTTCTTTTAGGTCCTGCGCTTTTTTGTCTCCCAAAAACCCTTTTAGAACTTTATTTAAAAAACTCATAAATTTTTACTTTATGCTTAAAGCGATATACTTTAAGCGTTTTAATAACACTTATCGTGCAAAATTGATATTTAAAAAGGGCAAAAAAGCTCTAAGCTATTGCTTAAAGCTCAATGCTTTAATTAATATTCGTCTTCGTTCCAAAGATAATCTTCGTCCGTAGGATAATCGCTCCAGATTTCGTCGATTGCGTCATAAATTTCTCCCTCATCTTCGATCGCTTGAAGATTTTCCACTACTTCCATCGGTGCACCAGTTCTGATCGCGTAGTCGATAAGCTCTGCCTTTGTCATCGGCCAAGGTGCGTCACTTAAGTAAGAAGCTAATTCTAATGTCCAGTACATAATTTTCTAATTTTTTGCAAAAGTATAAAAATAGCTTATATTATATGCTTTTTTATACTTGATTTTCAACTCTTTTTATTAATTTTTGTTCATTCTCCTTTGTATAGACTGCTTTCCAATCGTTATTGAAGACTTATGGGATGTCATTTCTCAAAAACCATTCCACAAATTTTTTTATGCCATTTTGGAAGTTGGTGTCAGGTTTATAGTCAATTAATGTCCTAGCTTTTGTAATATCTGCACTAGTTTTGAGGACATCGCCGGGTTGCATTGGCAGATTTTTTTTAATGGCAGATTTTTTAAGCGTGTTTTCTAGGGTAGAAAGCATCTCGCTTAAACTAACGACCTCACTTTCTCCAAGGTTGATGATTTCGTAGATATTTGAATTGTTTTCTATATAATTGACAGATTTGGTAATTCCGTCGATAATATCATCGATATAAGTATAATCTCTGGAAGTATTTCCTTCCCCGTAAAAAGGTATTTCTTTCCCTTCAACGATGAGTTTTGTAAATTTATAGATGGCAAGATCCGGTCTTTGTCTTGGACCATACACCGTGAAAAAACGAAGATGAATGCAATCTAAATTGTATAAATTATGATAGACGTGCCCAAGAACCTCCACGCATCTTTTGGTAGCTGCGTAAGGAGATATCGGATGGTCAACATTGTCGGTTTCTGCAAAAGGAATTTTTTCGTTGTTTCCATAGACGCTTGATGAAGAAGCGTTAATGAATTTATTGATATTGAATTCTTTACAAAGTTCCCAAAGATTCATTGTTCCTTTGATATTCACTTCTTCATAGTCTAGAGGTCTTTCTATTGAAGGGCGAACTCCAGCCAAAGCGGCTAAATGAATGATCAGATCAACGGAATGGTCTTTAAATATGGTTTTTAACGTATCTTTATTACGGATATCTTCAATGTAAATCTTATAATTAGGAGATTCGGTAATGGATGCAAGCTTTATTAAATCACTTTTCTTATCTGAAAACTTAAAATCAGAATTATTGCCAATAGATTCTAAAGTATTCCTGATTTTTATTTTATAATCGTAAAAATCATCGAAGTTGTCAATGTTTATGACAGAATGTCCATTTTTTAATAATCGTTCAACCAAATGAGAACCAATAAAACCACTTCCTCCTGTAACAAGATAATTCATTTGCGTTTTTTTACTTTTACAAAACTATAAATTTAAGTTTTCAAATTTTAAATCATTAAATTTACTTAAAAAAGTAATACTATTAAATATTATGCAGTTTCAAGGGCAAATTTTAAAAATGACGAGCTTCAATGATGAGCCGATTCAATATTATCTTAATCTTTCCGGAGATTTAATTCACATGAATGAATTGTTGGGTAAAGAACTAACGATAAAACATACGGGTTTTCAGTGTGTCAATTGCGGTGAAAATAAACCTATCTACAGAATGGGGTTTTGTAAAAGCTGTTTTTTTGAAAGTCCTTATGCAAGTGGTACAATCATTCGTCCTGAGCTTTCAACAGCGCATTTAGGAATTGCAGAACGTGATCTTGAGGTTGAAAAAGAAATACAGCTACAGCCGCACACCGTATATTTAGCTTATACAGGAGATGTAAAAGTTGGAGTAACCCGAAATACACAAATTCCTACGAGATGGATCGATCAGGGCGCAACTTTTGCACTGCCTATTGCAAGAACGGAAAACCGCTATGAAGCCGGAATGATAGAAGTTGCATTAAAAGAACATCTTCCTGATAAAACCAACTGGAGAAAAATGCTTCAGGATGATTTTGAAGATGAAATAGATCTGGCAAATTTTCAGCAAAAAATAAAAGAATATTTCCCTGAGGATTTTCAAAAATTCTACAGTGAAGGAGAAGAACTTTGGAAGTTCGATTACCCTTTCGAAAAACCGGGAAAAGTAAGTTCATTTACTTTAGATAAAAAACCTGAGTTCACTGGAAAACTGACTGGAATTAAAGGGCAGTATCTTGGTTTTGAAGGTGGAAATTTTATTAATGTAAGAGGTCATGAAGGGTATGTAATAGAACTGCATGTGAGGAATTGAAGAAAATAGAATAAACCAAATCACAATTATGAAAAAATCCTGGGTAAAAAAGTTTTTGATGACAACTGCAATACTACTTGGGATTGTTTTGCTAGCTAACTTCGGGTTTAATTTTTGGCTTAAAAACAAGCTTCCCGATTATATCAAAAAAAATACGGATTATAAGGTTACTTATAAAACATTGGATGTGGATCTTACCACCGGGAATATTTTTGTGACTGGAATTACGGTTAATAATAAAAATCCTCAAAATACTGAAGTTATAGGAATTCAGGGAACAGTCGATACCTTAAAAATAAGCCGTTTTGGAATTTTTGATGCTGTTTTTAACAAAAAGATAAGTTCAACAGATCTTTTGTTGGGAAAGCCTAATCTTAATATTATTCTGGCTAAACCTATTGATAAAAAGACGGGCAAAAAGAAAAATCCCGTCATGTTTGAGAATATAACAATTAATAAAGGAACAATTACCATTTTCAGACATACAAAACAGCCGTTTTTGAAGGTGAGTCAACTTGATCTGTACGTTGAAAACCTACAAATGACAGAAGAATCCGTTGAAAATAAACTTCCGGTAGTGTTTGACCGTTATAGTATTAAAGGAACAGATTTTTTCTTTCAGCCGGATGATATTTATGCCCTGAAAATAGATAAGATCACGACATCAAACGGGCAAATGTCTGTGGAAAATTTCAGGTTGGATCCGATGATTACCTTTGATCAGTTTACACAAAATTATCCTCAGAAAAAACAGCTTTTTCAGTTCAATATTCCTAAAATGGATTTTAAAGATGTTGTTTTAAAAAAGAATACCATCTCACTTTCTCAAGCTTTTTTTCAGGATCCTGATTTGATTATTTATACAGCCAATGCGGCAAAAGCAAACCCTAAAAAGCCAATCGATTTTGACGTTAATCTCAACGGAATCAAGCTGGAGAATGCAACCGTTCAGGTTTTAAAACCTGATGGAAATAAGCTTTTTTCTGCTAAAGAACTGAACCTTAATGTAACACAATTAAAATTCAGTAAAGAAACTTCGGAAGAAATGATTCCTGTACGATATAAAGATTTTAACATTACAGGAAGAGGTATTGCTTATTCTAATGCTGAAAACATTGTTTGTGAAAGTTTTGGATTGACTCCTAAACAAGGCACATTTAGAAATCTTGCAATTACATCCGCTAAAACGGCTACAAATTTGAAAGTAAATCAGCTTGCTTTTATAATTAGTAAATGGGAAGTTGTTGATAAAAAATTAAATCTTGATGTCAATGACGCATTGATCGATCGCGTCAGTGGATTCGTTAAGGCACAGGAAAAAACAGGACAAAAAAAGTCAGAGATAAAAGGAATCCAGTTTCCTCTCATGGTAAAGAAGGTAACACTAAAGAATTCAAATATTGTCTATGAAAAAGGAAATCAGCCTTTAAAATTCAATGATTTGAATGCCTCTATACATCAATTGGAAATCAAACAAAAAACGGATGGCTCAGGATTGGCGTTTGATGTAAAAACATATGCCATTTCAACAAAGAATTTTGCATACAAAACCCAATTTTATAACATGACTGTTGCTAATGTTGAATTGGGGAGTGATAAAATTAAATTGGATCATTTTGCGATGAAACCTTTGGTCTCCAGAGCGAAGTTTATCAAAATGATTCCGGTGGAAAGAGATTTGTATGACTTAAAAGTAACGCAAATTTTGGCGAACGGAAGCTGGGGTCTATTTTCAAAGGATAAATTTATCAACGCTTCTAACATGCTGGTTCAGTCTGCAGATGCCAATATTTTCAGGAGTAAAATACCGAACGATGATCCGAAAGAAAAAGCTTTGTACTCTAAAATGCTAAGATCCATAAAATTTCCTATGCGAATCAATAATCTGGATGTAAAGAATTCGGTTTTGGTATACGAAGAAGATACTCCAGAAAGTGCAGGTCCGGGAAAGCTTACTTTCAGCAATTTTAATATGAATGTTAAAAATCTGAATTCAGCAAAAACAAAAGGGAAATCATCACGGGTAGATATTAAGATCAATTGTTCATTTATGAACCTTTCGCCATTGGCTGTCAATTGGAATTTCGATGTTGCGAATCCGAATGATGTTTTTGCTATTTCAGGAAGGACAACTAATCTTCCGGTTCAGGGAATAAACCCTTTTATCAGACCCTATTTACATGTGACAGCGACTTCCGGAACCATTCAAGAGATGCTTTTTAATTTCAAAGGGAATCCTAAAGAACTGAACGGGACTTTCAATTTAAAACATAAAGATCTTAAGATCGCTATTCTGAATAAGCATAATCATGAAAAGAAAGGAGTTCTTACCGCTGTTGCCAATTTATTTATCAAGTCTAATTCCGGAAAATTCCCGGAAGAGGTTGCTGTTGAAAATATAGAAAGAGATCCTACGAAATCATTCTTTAATCTCTTTTGGAGAGGAATTGAAGATGGATTAAAGAAAACCTTAATTGGGAAAAATGCAGATAAAACAGAAGCTAAAGTAAAGAAGACTGTTTCTGCAGTTAAGGATATGAAGCATTCTGTAAATGAATTGAAGCAGGAGGTTAACAACTCAAAAGAGCAAAAACACAAAGAAGACATTCCTCCTAAAGGGAAGAAAAAAGGATTTTTAAAGAATGTGTTTAAGAAAAAAGAAACTCCCGAAACAGAATAATTTCAGGAGTTGTATATCTTTTAAAAATTATAATCATCAATTTCTTCTACAGGAATATTTCTTAAAAAATTATCGAATTTTTCACCGGAATAGTTGCTGTCTGCTCCGTAAGAATCAATAATCATACCCTGATTTCCCATGTTATCTTTTACCACATAAAGAACAGCATTGTCATCCGGGCTGCTGTCTCCTTCGAAACGATACGTTTTTAGGATAATTAAATCGGACGACACATAATTTCTGTCAGAGTTTTCAAATTTCATTTCACCCTGCTCATTCATTCTTAACTCTTTGTCTATGCCCCTTTCTTTGAGCTTTGTCATGACCTGACTCAGGGTCGCCATTCTGTCTATGTTGTCTGCGTTTTCCATAATTATTTTTTTATAGTTACTACAAGAATTAAACCATTTATATCTATTAGGTAGTTATTAAACCCATACTTTAACGGATAGCAATGTTAACAAAATTTATAATTTAAAAATAATAATAGGTATACTTTTTGTAAGAATTAGTAAAATAAATCAAACGAGAATATGAAAAAAGAAGTTGGAGTATTACTGGCAGGAGGAGTTGGCTTTTTGGCAGTATTAAGTTTAATAAGTATTAAAAAAATATTGACAAAAAAAGATAAAAAATATAGTGACACCTACTCAGATTATCACAGACATTTTGATGGAAAAAATCATGATGAGGATTATCATGGGGTAGAGTTTTATGCATTGAAGTAGTAAAAGAATATATTTAAATTATGTTTAAAACCGGTCCTTTTGAAAGGGTCGGTTTTTTTGTGGAAAACTTTAGTGTTAAAACTCATTATTTTCAAAAACTTCCATTCTAATTTTACATCTGAAATGCAGAACGAAAATAGTATAAAAGGTCAAGGCGCGCAGCGAAATGTTATCAACCGTTTCGACAGATATACTTTTGAACCTGATGATGAAGAGTTGGAAACGGTTAAAACTACTTTTACCGAAGTGTTTCCGAAAACCATTGTGAATCAGGTGAAAAGTGAAGACTTGCCGATGGAGTATTCTATGAATCCTTATCAGGGATGTGAGCATGGATGTTCGTATTGTTTTGCAAGACCAACGCATGAATATTGGGGATATAGTGCAGGAGTAGATTTTGAAAGAAAGATCATGGTCAAGAAAAATGCTCCGGAATTATTAGAGAAATTTTTCCGTAAAAAAGGGTATAAACCGGCACCTATTTTACTTTCCGGAAATACGGATTGTTATCAGCCTGCAGAAAGACAATTTGAAATTACAAGAAAGATGCTGCAGATATGTTTAGATTACAGACATCCGGTGAATATTCTGACAAAAAATGCTCTTGTTTTAAGAGATTTGGATATTTTAAAACCTTTGGCTGAACAAAATCTGGTTTCCGTTTCGTTAAGCATTCCCACCATGAACGAAGATTTGCGAAGAAAAATGGAACCCAGAACAAGTTCTTCAAAAAATAAACTGAAAGCGGTAAAAGTTCTTTCGGAAAATAATATTCCTGTACATGTTATGGTAGCTCCTATAATTCCAGGATTGAATAGTGATGAACCATTGAATATTCTAAAAAGTATTTCAGAAGCCGGGGCTAAAAGTTTTGGATATACTTTGGTCAGACTCAATGATACTGTAGAACCTGTTTTTGTACAGTGGATCGAGGCGAGCTTTCCAGATCGCGCCCAGAAAGTGTTAAATCTGATCCGTTCCATGAGAGGAGGAAAGTTAGGTGAAAAAAGATATTTTGATCGCCAGAAAGGCGATGGTAATATTGCAGAAATGATTCACAATACCTTTAAAATAGGCAGAAAAAAGTTCTTTGCAGGAAAAGAGTTTCCGAAATTATCCACAGAAAATTTTACCGGAACGAAAGAACAACAACTGAGATTGTTTTAAAATTTATTAGAAATCAATTATTTAATTAAGTTTCTTAAAATTAACACAGAATAATTCCTTTATTTTAGAAATATTTTGAATGAAAGCAGTATATTTATCCGATTTACTTCTTAGTAGGTAATTAACGGGGAAGTAACAACCATTCAACTATTACACCATCATAAAAAATTTGGAATTATTTATGAATTTTGAAAAACTTATAGACTATTTTAAACTCGATAAACAGGAATTTTATTTTCAGTTTAGTTCACATCCTAATTATCCGTCGGCATTAGCTTTTAGTGATACTCTCAATTTTTTGGGGTTAAAGAATGATGCTTATGAGCTAGATAAAGAATTTTGGGACGAATTACCGGGAGAATATATTGCAGTGGTTGACAATTCGTTTTCGTTGGTGAAAAAAAAGGGAGATCAATTCACCACTTATTCTGACAAAATAAAAAATATAACCAAAGAAGAGCTTTATAAAAATTCAAGTGAATTTGTATTGCTTTTTGAAAAAACAGAAGCCATAAAAACAACTTCCTCTTTCAGTTATAAACCCATTATTTATTCAGTTTTTGGATTGATTATTCTGTATTCTCTGTTTCAGTTCAGCTGGTACGAAAGTGTTTTTAATATTTTATCGTTAGCTGGAGTTTATATTTCGTTAGAGCTTTTTAACCAAAAATTCGGACAGGAGTCTGCGGTGGTTAATAATATTTGTGGAGGAGCCGCAAAAAATACAATTCAGAGTTCATGTTCAAAGATTTTTTCTTCCGATAAAACAAATGTTTTAGGACTGAAATTGTCAGATTTTAGCTTGGTGTATTTCTTAGGAATAACCTTTATGGGACTTATTTTTCCGGATGCACAGTTTATTTTAAGAATAACAGCTTTGGTTTCCACTCTGGTAATTGTGTATTCTTTGTATGTTCAGTTTTTTGTAGAAAAATCTTTTTGCAGAGTATGCTTGCTTATTATCCTTATTTTGTTGTCACAGATCGGAATAAGTGAAGTGTATTTTAGCTGGGGAGGCTCTCTGGCAATTGTTTTTATCAGTATTATCATATTTGCTTCTTTGTTTTTCACAATAGCTTTTTTTAATAATTTATTGAATCAACAAGAAGAACTTAAAAGATCAAATGCTAAGAACCTTAGATTTAAAAGAAATTATGATCTTTTCAAAAGAGAACTTTTAGACAACGAAAAAATTGAATTTTCAGACAACAATACCTTTTTTGTTGGAAGTAAAAATGCAAAACTACATCTTTCAATAGTTTCTAATCCTTATTGCGGATTTTGTAAAGAGGCACACAAAATTGCAGAAAATCTGTTACACCAATATCCTAATGAGATTTCGGTTCAGATGAGGTTTAATTATTCTCCGGATCAACAGAATGAAAAATTCACCCACCTGATCTCTGATTTCATGTATACCTATAAAAATAAATTTGAAAGAGAGTTTATAGACCTTGTTGAATATTGGTTTGAAACCAGAGATGAAAGTAAAGTAAGACAAAAGGCAGGAATTACATCCAGCAATGAAAATCTTACTCCTGTCATCAATATGGGGATAGAAAATAAAAATGCAGGCATTAATTTTACGCCTATCATTTTAATCAATGGTTATCAGTTCCCGGATAAATACGACCGTGAAGATATTTATTATTTTATTGGCGAATTGATTGAGGACGAGGATTTTTCGGCTTAAATCATTTTCGTGAATCAAAATTCATTAATTTTAAATGAATTAAAAGCGGAACCGAAAAGCTTAAAAAGAGTAGGGAATTACCAAATTCAAGTATTATGAAAAATTTAAAAAAATTAGCAAGAAACGAAATGAAAGACATTTTGGGAGCAGGACCAATCATTGGTTGCTCAAACAGTTGTTGTCCAACAGATGGCAGACCAAGATGTCCGAAAATGTACTGTCCGGCTGTTGTTTGTCCTCAGTATGTATAAGTTTTTCTTAAAATTATCAACAGAAAATCTAACATTCATTTAAAGAAAGAGGCTGAATAAATTGCCTCTTTCTTATCATAAATTTTGAATCAAATTTTGAAAAAATTCCCTTTTTACCTTCAGCCAGATTCTAAAGATTGCGGACCTACCTGTCTCAGGATTATCAGTAAGCATTATGGCAAAAGCATTTCCTTACAGCAAATCCGTAATTTGTCTGAAACAACGCGGGATGGCAGTAGTTTATTAGGATTGAGTGATGCTGCTGAAGATATGGGATTTCGTTCTTTGGGGGTTCAGGTGGATTTTGAAACCCTTACAACAGAAGTTCCCTTTCCTTGTATCGTTCACTGGAATAAAAACCATTTTGTTGTAGTTTATAAAATCGACAAAAATAAACAGGTATATATTTCTGATCCCAGTTATGGATTGATTACCTATACGTCTGAAGAGTTTATCAAACGATGGATCGGAGAAAATGCCAATGAAAAAACAGAAGAAGGGATCGCTCTTATTCTTGAAACGACGCCTGCATTTTTTCAAACCGAATTTGATGATCAGGAAAGTAAAGCGAGTTTTTCATTTCTTTCAAAATACCTTCTAAAATACAAATCGCTAATCATACAGTTGGCGATGGGATTATTGGCAGGAAGTTTACTTTCTCTTATTCTTCCGTTCCTTACTCAAAGTATCGTAGATGTCGGGATTCAGAATCAGGATCTGAGCTTTATTTATATCATATTACTGGCTCAGATTATGCTTTTCCTGGGAAGAATGGGGATTGATATTATCAGAAGCTGGATTTTGCTTCACCTTTCAACAAGAATAAATATCTCTATCATTTCAGATTTCTTTATCAAATTAATGAAACTTCCCATCAGTTTCTTTGATACGAGAATGACCGGAGATATCATGCAGAGAATCAATGACCACCACAGAATTGAACAGTTGTTGACCAGTTCTTCACTGAATACGCTCTTCTCTTTGGTTAACCTTATTATTTTCAGTATTGTACTATTATTTTATGACTATAGATTGTTTGTGGTGTACTTTATTGGAGCCGCATTGTATATTGGTTGGATCACTTTCTTCCTTAAAAAAAGAAAAGAACTCGATTATAAAAGATTTTCCCAGGTTTCCCAGGAACAGAGTAAGGTAATAGAGCTCATCAACGGGATGCAGGAGATAAAAATGCACAATGCCGAAAAGCAAAAACGTTGGGATTGGGAGTTTTTACAGGTAAAGCTGTTTAAACTTAGGATCAAATCTTTATCATTGGAACAGTGGCAATCCGTCGGAGGTAATTTTATCAACCAGATGAAAGATATTCTGATAAGTTTTTTATCTGCCAAACTGGTCCTAAGCGGAAATCTTACGCTGGGGATGATGCTTTCTGTGCAGTATATTATTGGACAGCTTAATAGTCCTTTGATGCAGCTTATCGATTTTATCAGACAAACACAGGATGCTAAGATTTCATTAGAAAGATTGGGTGAGATTCATGATAAAGAGGACGAAGAAAATAAGGATGAGCAATATGCAACGGAAATTCCTCAACAGGATATTGAGATCACGAATATGTCGTTCAGATATATCGGGACAGATCAAAATGTTTTTGAAAATCTAAATTTGACTATTCCTTACCAAAAAACAACAGCGATTGTTGGAGCCAGTGGAAGCGGAAAAACTACCCTGCTGAAATTATTAATGAAATTCTATGAACCTAATGAAGGAGAAATAAAAATAGGACATACTCAAATGAAAAATATTTCTCCAAGATTTTGGAGAGACCGTTGTGGAGTGGTAATGCAGGAAGGTTATGTATTTAATGATACGATTTCCAATAATATTGCCGTAGGAGAAGACTATGTAGACAAAACAAAGCTGAGAAAATCTGTAGAAATTGCTAATATTAAAGAATTCATAGAAAGTTTACCTTTAAGTTATAATACCAAAATAGGAAACGAAGGAGTTGGGGTGAGTGGCGGACAAAGACAAAGGTTATTTATTGCCAGAGCGGTATATAAATCTCCTGACTATATTTTCTTTGACGAAGCTACAAGTGCATTAGATGCCAATAATGAGAAAATAATTATGGAAAACCTTGAACAGTTTTTCGAAGGCAAAACAGCGGTGGTTATTGCACATAGATTATCTACGGTAAAGCATGCCGATAAAATAATTGTCTTGGATAAAGGAAAAGTGGTGGAAGAGGGAAATCATGCAGAATTGGTGGCTTTAAAAGGAGAATATTACAGACTTGTAAAAAATCAGTTGGAACTTGGAAACTAATAAAGATATTTTAGACAGTATAGAATTGCGCTCAGAAAGCGTTCAGGATATTCTTACCCAACCTCCGCATTGGATGATTCGTTGGGGAAATACGATTATATTGATCATTTTGGTGATGATATTAATGATGAGCTATGTCATTAAATATCCCGAATTTGTTCCTGCACCGATTATTGTAACGTCTCAAAACCCACCGGAGAAAATTGAAGCAAGAAGCAGCTCGAAAATTGAAAAAATATTTATCAAAGACCATCAAAAAGTTAAAAAAGGAGATGTTCTTATGGTATTGCAATCCGCTGCAAATTATGAGGATATTCTGAAACTTAAAAATATTGTAGATACTATTGCATCCAATCATTTGTCGTCTTTTCCGATGCGTGATGGCTCTTACTTCAAATTGGGAGAGCTTCAGGGAGATTACAACAATTTTGCAAAAGCGCTTCAGGATGAGCATTTATTTACCAAACTTCAGCCGTATGCTCCGGAAAACTTAGCTGCAAACCAAAGTATTGCAGAGTCGAGAAGCAGGATTTCGACATTAAAACAGCAAAAAAATCTTGAGGCTTTAAAATATACACTGACAAAGAAAAATTATCAGAGATCTCAAAAACTGTTTAAACAGGGAGTTATTGCTGCGGTAGAATTGGAAAACGAAAAAATAAAATATCTTCAGGCTCAGCAAAACCTGGAAAATATCAATATTTCCTTATCTCAGATGGAGGAAAGTATTTCTAATCTGAATAAAACGAAAAGCGGAACAGCTATTAATACCGAAAAAGACAAAATAAGTTACTCTTCCCAGACTTTACAATTATTCGAACAGCTTAGAAAGTCGTTAAAACAATGGGAGCAAACTTATCTTATTGCTTCTTCTACCAATGGCGTAGCAAGTTTTCAACAGTTTTTCGGGGTCAATCAGTTTGTAAAAGCAGGAGATCCTCTCGTTTCTATTTTGCCGGACGAAAAAGAGGCTTTAGTAGGAAGGATGTCTGTTCCAACGGTAAATTCCGGGAAAATTATGACAGGAGAAAAAGTATTAATAAAATTAGATAATTACCCTTACCAAGAATTCGGTATTATTGAGGGTAAGGTTCAGAATATTTCGCTTATTCCGGACGCTCAGGGAAGCTATTATGTAGATGTTATTCTTTCTAAAGGATTAAAAACATCTTACAACAAAACCTTGAAATTTGATAAAGAATTAAGAGGAAATGCTGAAATCGTAACGAAAGATTTACGATTGATTGAGAGGGTTTTTTATCAGCTTAGAAAATTATTAGGCTATCAAAGCTAAAAAATAGAGTTGGCTGGTCCTAAAATGGGTTGATTGGTTTAACAATTCAAATATATTTAAGTCAGAGTAGGAATTTTCCTATTCTGATTTTGTTTTTTGTACAATTTTCTTCAAATATGCTTAGGTAATAATATAAAAAACCGCTCCCAAGGAACGGTTTCTTTTTATAAAGTGTATTGAATTTCAATTAGATTGAATTGTCCGGACATTTGAAGTCGTCGCTGCATGCTGCACAAACGATTGTTCCATCTGGACATGCATACATGCAAAATTCAGGTTCTGGAAGTGTTTTGATTCCTCCTGCTCCGGAAATAGTTTTTAATTGACTTTTGTTTAATTTTTTTAAATTTTTCATATTGTTTTAGTTAAAAGTTTGATACTAACGTAAAGGTAATCAAAAAACGAATAACTCAAACAAATGTGGAATATTTTTATAATTAAATTATGTTCAATAATTAAAATTAATTTGTGAATTTGATTTTAAAGAGAAAGATTTCACGCAGAACTTTAATTTAAATAAAAAAAACCGGGTAAAAGCACCCGGTTTCATTGTTTTTATTTCTTAATTAATCCTAATTCAATTAGTCTTTCATGTAAAAAATCTCCTGCTGTGGTATCTTCGTACAATTTAGGGTTGTTTTCGTCTACACAATTTTCAAGAGCATTTAAAGACATTTCGCTCACTGGATGCATAAAGAATGGAATTGAATATCTTGAAGTTCCCCATAATTCTCTTGGTGGGTTTACCACTCTGTGAATCGTAGACTTCAATTTGTTGTTGGTATGTCTTGAAAGCATATCTCCAACGTTAATCATCAATTCGTCCGGTTCTGCGATAGCATCAATCCATTCTCCTTTATGGTTTTGAACCTGAAGACCTTTTCCTTGTGAACCCATTAAAAGAGTAATCAGGTTAATATCTCCGTGAGCGGCCGCTCTTACCGCATCATTTGGTTCTTCTGTGATTGGAGGATAATGAATAGGTCTTAAAATTGAATTCCCTTCTGCGATTTTATCGTCAAAATAAAACTCATCCAAGCCAAGATAAATGGCTAAAGCTCTCAAAACATATTGTCCTGTTTTTTCAAGCATCTGGTAAGTTTCTTTACCCACATCGTTGAATTTTGGAAGTTCTTCAACGTTTACATTGTCCGGATACTCGCTTTTGTATTTTGAATCATCCGAAACATATTGTCCGAAATGCCAAAACTCTTTCAAGTCTCCTTTTTTGAAACCTTTTGCGGTTTCTTTTCCGAATCCTACATAACCTCTTTGTCCACCAATTCCCGGAATCTCATACTTCTGTTTTGTTTCCGTTGGAAGTTCAAAAAAGTTTTTCACCTCTCCATACAATTCACTTACTAGCTTATCATCCAAGAAGTGTCCTTTTAAAGCGACAAATCCGATTTCTTCATAAGCTTTTCCGATTTCATTTACAAATTTCTGTTTGCGTTCCGGTTCACCCGAAAGGAAATCACGCAGGTCTACACTAGGTATTTTATCCATTTTTAGAAATTTACGAAATGCTAAATTACATTTTTTTTAAATTAAATGATTTTAAAATCATTATTTATAAGTTAAATTTGTCGTATGAAAAAATATTCTTCTAAGAGAAGTATTCAGATACTAGCACATCTTCTTCAACAGTACGGAATTTCAGATATTATCATCTCACCGGGATCAAGAAATGCTCCTTTGGCGATTCATTTTTCGGAAATGGATAATTTTCATTGTTATAGTATTGTAGACGAAAGAAGTGCAGCTTTTGTAGGAATGGGAATGGCGAAAAGTGAGAAAAAACCGGTTGCAATTACCTGTACAAGCGGATCTGCTGCGGCAAATTATTATCCTGCAGTTACAGAAGCTTTTTATCAGAATATTCCTCTATTGATTTTAACGGCTGATCGTCCTATGGATTTCGTAGATCTTTTTGACGGACAGACCATCAGACAGAACAATATTTTTCATCAACATTCGTACGGAGATTTTCAGCTTCTGGAAGACAGTAAGGAAAATGCAGAAGACCTGAATTTTGAAACCATAAAAAAAGCAATAGAGCTTTGTTTTGAAAAACAAGGTCCGGTTCATATCAATATTCCTTTAGAGGAGCCATTGTATGAATTAGTGTCTGAGCTTCCGACTTTTCCGACGGTTGAAAAGACCATCAAACATAAAGAATACGAGATTCCATCCAATTTGGTTGCGGACTGGAATACCTCTCAAAGAATTATGCTTTTGGTAGGAACGCGTGATTACAGCCCAGAATTGGAAAACCAGTTGACACAATTGGTTAAAAATCATTCTGTAGTAGTGCTAAGCGAGGCGAACTCTAACCTGCATCACGAAAAATTCTTCAAACACATCGATCGTTATATCTATAATTTTACGGAAGAAGATTATAAAACCTATGCTCCGGACTTATTGATTACGGTAGGTCAGAATGTAGTATCGAAAAAAGTAAAACAATTCTTAAGAAGCGCTCGTCCAAAACAACATTGGCATTTGGATGAGGTTTGGCAACCTGACACCTATTTTTCTCTAACGGAGAAGGTTGAAGTGAAACCTGAAGTCTTTTTTGCGAAATTATTGAAATTTGTAAGCCTTGAACCTAAGCCTTATTTCAATCTTTGGGATGTTTTAAGAGATAAAAAAGATGCAAAACACGAATTGTTCCTGAATAAGATTGATTTCTCAGATTTTTATTTCTTTAACAAAGCTTCTCAGACGATTCCTGAGCATTATAATATTCATTTCAGTAATAGTTCGGCAATCAGATATGCCCAATTATTTGATTTTGGTAAAAGTAGGATCTACTGCAACAGAGGAACGAGCGGAATAGATGGTTCTACTTCTACGGCGATGGGATTTGCCATTAAAAATGCGAATCCGACTTTGCTGATTACAGGAGATTTAAGTTTTTTCTATGATATAAATGGACTTTGGAATCAATATATTCCTCCGTTTGTAAGAGTGATTATTTTTAATAACGGAGAAGGAAATATCTTTAAAATCATTCCGGGACCTGGAAATGCAAACCCAAATACGCTGGATGAATTTATTGCTACGAAACATCATAAAAATGCAGAGCATTTAGCGAAACATTTTGGTTTTTCTTATATCAAAGTAGAGGATGAACTTACCCTTGACAGAGTGATGGAGAACTTCTTCAAAGCCGATACACAACCAAAGATTCTGGAAATAAATACTTACGGGAAAAATAGTGCAGATGTTCTGAAAGCCTATTTTGACTTTATGAAAGAAGGTTAAACTTTACACATAAATAAAAAGCATCCGAATCTTAAGATCCGGATGCTTTTTTATTGCATTATAAATTATTTTCTATTTAAATATCGAGATATTCTTCATTATCCGGTAGGTTGATAATTCTGTCGATAGGATAAACGAACATGTCATCAAAATCATTCAAAGCATTAATCAATTGAAAATGTGAAAACTGTTTGATGTTTTGTAACGTGATTTCGGTTTCTTTTATTTTCTTTTGCTTCAACAAATTTTGTCTTTGTACTCCATTCAGAAGATAAGTAGAAGGAGTAAACCAGTCTTTACCTTTCAAAAATAGGATGTTGGAGAAAGAAGTATCTGTAATGTGATTATTTTTTACAATAATGATTTCTTCAGCTTTGGCTTTCATTTTCATCTTGTCAAGCTCTTTTCTGTCTTCAAACTTGAAAGAATAATCGAAGCTGTTGTTTTCTACCAATTGAAAGTCCTGTATTTCGGGAATAGCATAAGGAATCATTTGGGTACGAATCTTTTTGTCAAGATCATACACCAATCTAAGTTTAAAAAGACCGTCTTCATCATGTTCAAGATGATCATATATTTTTTTCAGATCAACAGAACCCTCTTTTCCAAAATGTGAAAAAGTTTGATTAATACGTTTTTGATGAAGCTCCAGAAGGAAAATTTTCTGATCTTCTACTTTAATGCTCTCAATAAATTGGGACATATATTTTATTTTTCATTTCCTGATACTCGTCTTCTAATTTACTCATATGCGTTATTCCGCCTCCGCTTTTGAAATAAAGATGGTCACCTTCTTTTTCTATAAAACGTATCATTACACAGCTGTCAAGGTTTTTGCCGTCAAACCAGCCACAAACTCCTGTGTAATATCCTCTTTCGTATCCTTCTGCATTAAGGATGATTTCCAAAGTTTTAGGTTTTGGAGCACCTAAAATGGAACCGGCAGGAAGCAATTTTTTCATAATGCTTCCTACTTTTCCGTCAAATTCAGGTTTTAAAAATCCTGAAATTTCAGAGCTCATGGCAAATAAATCTTTTTGTTGTGTTTTGATGAAGTCGATGTGTTGGAACTTATCCACTTTCACATCATCTGCTACCATACTCAAATCATTTCGAAGTAAATCCACTACCGTATAATGCTCAGCTTTTTCTTTCTTATCATTCTTCAAAATTTCTGCAGCATTGTCCAAAGAAGCATCAATAGTTCCTTTCATTGGGTAAGTCAGAATTTTTCCGTCAATGATCTTCACAAAAGTTTCAGGAGAAAAAAATACAAAAAAATCTTTATAAAAAACCTTGTATTTTGCTGTTGAATGATAAAAAACCTCTTCAAGTGTTAAATTCGTTTCAATTTTGGTCTTTCGGGTATAATTTACAAGATATGAGTTTCCGAAACGAATATTTTTCTGAACTTCATTAAACCCTTTTTCAAAGCTTTCCTGAGTCTCAGGAAATGATTTCCATTCGATTTTTTTATTTAATGCTAATGTACTCTTTGCTGTTGAAAAGTTTTGAAAATCAATAAGTAATCCTGATTTTTCAATTTCATTTTCTTTAAAGACTTCCACATTCTCTCCAAGAAAATCGATGATGAAGAAATAGGGAACCTTCTGGAGAGAAAGTTCGTCCATTTCCATAAATTTTTGATGATTCATTGAAAACATTCGACAAAAGTAATTATTGATGTTTACTTTTGCACAAAAATTTTTTGATGCAGAACAAATATCCACAGAAACCGGGAATTGATTTTATCTTGAAGCAGGCTTTTTTCTATTGGAATAAGACATTGGTTTTTCAACTGATGTTTTCAATTATTTATTTTGCCGTTTTTTTTACATCGCTCGTCTTTTTTGCTTCCAGATACGGAATTTGGGATCAGCAGCAGGAATTGATAGAAGCTTTTAAAGTGAGTACCGATGCGTATATTAAAAAAGCTGCTGAGTTAGGAAATACAGAAAATTCTCATTATTTCAGCTATGCAATTTTGGCGACCAGTGTTTTTCTATACCCTTTAAATATTGGTTTTTTTCAGATTTTTAAAAAAATTGATTTGAACGAAAAAATTGTACTTGGCGATTTGTTTGTTGGGTACAATGGACTTAATTTTTTTAAGTACGTAGGATATTTTCTATTTTGGATTTTAATTTATTTTATGGTTGCCCAAACGATTATTTTACCGATTATTTGGGTGTTGGTAACGTTTTTTGTTGCGCCACTGATGTTTTTTAATAATGCAAGAAGCTTTGAAGCAATATCTTTAAACTTCAAAGTATTAAAAAGTCATTTTGTAGAAATTTTTGTTTGCGTTCTTGTGGCTTTTTTGTTTAAATATGTCGGTTTTGCAGTATTTTTTATTGGAGGACTATTTACTTTTCCATTCTGGAATGCTATGATTTATTCACTTTATAAAGGCGTTTTTATGGATAAAAGTTAAATTTTCAGAGACTTAGCCATTGTTTTATCAAAAAAAATTAAATTTGATAAACCATAAAATATTAACCATGTCTGAATTTAACGAATTTGACCAACAAGGTTCAGTCCCAAATCGGGATACCGGATCTATTATTTCGCACGCCTTCGAAATGTATAAAGGTGTTTTTCTCTATGCAATTGTAAGCATGATCATTTATGTGATTGCAGATTCTATTTTAGAATCTCTTGTAGGGTTTAATCTTTGGAGCTTTGGCGAAAATATTAGAGATGCCGACGGAGATTTTTCCAGTCATAATTACAATTATTCACCCGGGTTTTCTTTGTATTACTCTTTTTCCGGTGTTTTAGGAGCTTTATTGTCTCCAATATACGTAGGATTAATTTATATGACCAATAAGTATAATAATAAAGCAGCAATAGAGTTCTCAGACCTGTTCATTGGTTACAGGCAAAACTTTGTGAATATTCTTATTTATAGTTTAATTACTCATGTTGTATTAAGAATTGCTTTGGCAATGTGTGGAATTCCGTTCTTTTTAGTTTTTCCTTTTTTCTTGCTGGGTTATCCTATACTGCTTTTTGAAAACGCAACAGCTACGGATGCCATGGGAAAAGCATACAATATTGCAAAAGATAATTACGGAACATTCTTTGTTGTTTCCCTTTTAGGATTAGTATTAAGTTTTTCCGGACTTCTTGCTTGTTGCATCGGAGTACTTTTAACGGGGTCTTTCATGACTACTGTAATGTATTCCTCTTATTGTGCCTATTTAGGAAAACCAAGGCAGATAACATATAATAAATAATGATGAATAAAGATAAACAAATCAGCAGCGTTGCCATCAAGCAGGTTTCCTTGCTTGCTATCATTCTAATTTTAACGGGGTTAATTTGTTTTAATCTTTCCTTATTTATTCCTTCAGTTCTGGGAGCAATTACCATTTATGTAGTTTGTCGGAAATATAATTTTTACCTTCAGGAAGAGAAAAAGTGGAAACCTTGGTTGTCATCATTTGTTTTGATGTTGGCCAGTTTGATTATTCTGATTCTGCCGATTTATTTCATCGCCGATCTTTTAATTGAAAAATTAGGAAATGCGCAGGCTTATATGGATAAGTTTAATGTGTTTCTGGAAAAAATACACTCCTATATTTATTCAAAAACTGGGTTTGATATTTTAAGTAAAGAAAACATGGATAAACTGAAGAGCAATGTTGGTCAGTTTTCTACAAAAGCATTGAGTGGTACTTTCAATACCCTAACAGTGGTTATGTCCATGTATTTTATTCTTTACTTCATGTTGGAAAGGCCTAGGTTTTTTGAAAGAATAATATCTTCTTCGGCACCTCTTAAAAGAGCCAATGTGTCGTTGATCGGAGATAAAATGAGAAAACTGATTATCGCAAATGCTATTGGAATTCCTGTCGTTGCGATGGGACAAGGTGTTGTTGCTTTGGTGGGGTATTTCATTTTTGGTGCTCCAAGTCCTGTTCTGCTTTTTGCGCTTACGGCAGCAGCATCCATGATTCCTGTAGTAGGAGCTGCAATTGTGTATGTTCCGATCTGTATTTTTATGATTGCAGAAGGAAATACAGGACCAGGAATCGGACTGGCTATTTATTGTATTGTTGTTGTAGGCTTAACAGACAATCTTTTGCGATTTACTTTATTGAAAAAACTGGAAGATATTCATCCTCTAAATACTGTTTTCGGAATTATCATGGGGATGAACTTATTTGGATTTATGGGGCTTATTTTTGGTCCGATTCTGATCTCTTTAACGCTTCTTCTCATCCAGGTGTACAGAAACGAATTTTCAGAAGAAAGTGCTCCGGATCTTAAGCTTCCGGATAGTGATGAAGAAACAGATAATAAAATTGATATAATAGTATAAAAGTGGAAGGAATAAACCCTGAAATATTAAAAGAAATTTGTGTCGTTAAAATGCCTTTCGGAAAATACGAAGGGACCATTCTTGCGGATTTGCCAATAAGCTATCTCGAATGGTTTTACCGTAAAGGGATGCCAAAAGGAAAGCTGGGAATGCAGCTCTCAACGATTTATGAAATTAAATTGAACGGTTTGATGGATTTGCTGATTCCTCTTCGTGGAGGATCTGTGAACTATCAAAAACTAACCCCAAAAACTTTTAAATTCTAAAAATAAGTTTCGGCGGCATCGAAGATGCCGCCGAAAAATAATCTAATGATTGCTGATTCAATTTACTTTCTTATTACTGGATTAATAGCTTTTTTTCAAGGAAGAAGTTATTATAACAATGCCAACGAAATTTATTATGAAGAATATGATAAAGCAATAAGCTGGTTAAGGCAAAAATTCCTTTTCTTATATAAGCCCTCATCTCTGAGATTTCTGGGAGTTATACTGATGTTCTTGGGTATAATAAACTTTTTTCTCGTTTTTTACACTTTAATTAAAGCTTACCTTTAATCCTTTAAAGCTGCGATTTCATCTCTTAATTTCGCGGCTTTTATGAAATCAAGACTTTTCGCTGCAGCCTCCATTTCTTTCTGTTTTTGAGCGATGATTTTTTCTACATCTTCCGAAGTGTAAGAAGCTTTTGTTTCTGCAACTTTCTGTAAAATTTCCTTTTGGGTATATTTTTCGTCAGGGAAATCCTTGCTTCGCCCTACTAAATTTTCAGATATTTTTTTGTTAAGGGCTTGCGGTACTTTTCCGTGTTCTTCGTTGTATTGCATCTGTTTGGCACGACGATATTCGGTTTCATCAAGAGTGGCCTGCATCGATTTTGTAATTTTATCGGCATACATTATGGCTTTTCCATTGACGTTTCTTGCGGCACGACCTACAGTTTGAATCATAGATCTTCTGCTTCGTAGCATTCCTTCTTTATCGGCATCAAGAATGGCAACCAATGAAACTTCAGGTAAATCTAACCCTTCTCGAAGTAAATTTACTCCAATTAAAACATCAAAAAGACCAATACGTAAATCATGCATAATCTGAATACGCTCTAATGTTTCTACATCAGAATGAATATATCTTGTTCGTATTCCGAACTTCACAAAGTATTTTGTAAGCTCTTCTGCCATTTTTTTTGTCAATGTCGTTACTAAAACTCTTTCATCGACATCTGCTCTCTTCTGGATTTCTTCCATTAAATCGTCAATTTGATTTAATGAAGGCCTTACTTCGATAATAGGATCTAAAAGTCCGGTTGGTCGGATAATCTGTTCAATATACTCTCCTCCTGTTCTTTCCAGTTCATAATCGGCAGGAGTTGCAGAAACATAGATTACCTGATTTTGCATGCTTTCAAACTCCTGAAACTTTAATGGTCGGTTATCCATTGCAGCAGGAAGTCTGAAGCCGTATTCTACTAAAGCCTCCTTTCTGCTTCGGTCACCTCCATACATCGCATGAACTTGCGGAATGGTAACGTGACTTTCATCAATAACCATCAAAAAATCTTTTGGAAAATAATCAATCAGGCAGAAAGGCCTGGTTCCTGGTTCTCTTCCATCCAGATATCTTGAATAATTCTCAATTCCGGAGCAATAACCCAGCTCTTTAATCATTTCTAAATCAAGTTCAGTTCTTTCCTGTAATCTTTTTGCTTCTAAAGGCTTTTCGACAGAATTAAAGAAATCAACTTGTTTTACCATATCATCCTGAATCTCTCGAATCGCTCCGTTCAATGTTTCCTTTGAGGTTACGAACAAATTGGCGGGATAAATTTGTATCTGCTCAAAACTTGAGGTTACATTTCCGGAAACAGGATCGAAACTTTGTATTTTTTCAATTTCATCACCAAAAAACTGAATTCTTATGGCGTTGTCTGCATAGGCAGGAAATACATCAATCACATCCCCTTTTACACGGAATGTTCCTCTTTGGAATTCACTTAAGGTTCTTGAATATAATGCATTAACAAGCGAATGGAGTAACGCGGTTCTTGTTGTTTTTTCTCCTAATTCAAGAGAAATAAGAGATTTATGAAATTCATTCGGGTTTCCGATACCATAAATACAAGACACAGAAGCAACGATCAAAACATCTCTTCTTCCGGAAAGCAAACTCGCTGTTGCCGAAAGACGAAGCTTTTCTACTTCCTCATTAATACTTAAATCTTTTTCAATATAGGTTCCGGAGCTGGCAATATAGGCTTCAGGTTGATAATAATCGTAATAACTCACAAAATATTCTACCGCATTTTCCGGGAAGAATTCTTTGAATTCCATGAAAAGCTGAGCGGCCAATGTTTTATTATGTGCTAAAACCAACGTAGGTCTTTGAACATTATTGACAACATTGGCAACTGTAAAAGTTTTTCCTGATCCGGTTACCCCTAACAACGTTTGATATTTCTCACCGATTTCTATTCCGCCGGTAAGTTTTTCTATTGCTTTTGGCTGGTCTCCGGTTGGTTGATATTCTGATTGAAGTTTGAATTGCATCTAACAAAATTACAAAATAAAACCGTTCAGAAACTTCTGAACGGTCTTAATCATCATTTGTATTTTTATTGTATATTAAATGTAATAGGCAATTTGAAAACAGTTGGAATAGGCTTGTTGTTTTGTGTGGCGGGCTTCCATGTCTTATCAGCAAGCGCATTTTTCAAAGCACGTACTGCTTCATTGTTTAGATTTTGGGTTTTTCCGTCGGCTTTTACATTAGTAGCTTTTCCGTTTTCGTCTATGGAGATGTAAAGATCAGCTTTCATTGTCCCTTTTACGTCTTTTCCAAGAGCTGAAGAGTCAAAAGTATTGGCAAACTGCTTTCTTAATTCATTGTAACCTCCTGGAAATTCTGCCTGAACTAAATTTTCAGCAGGTGAAGGTGGTGCTGGAATTGCTAGATCCGTAACGGTATTGTCATTAGAGCTTGCCGGCTTACCTTCTTTAAGTTTTGCAGTTACTTTTGTTTTAGGAGTAATTGTGTCTCTCTTTAAATCGTTTGAAATTTCGTCTTGCTTTACTTTAAAACCGACACTTATATTTTTCTGAGCATTATATTCCTTAGCGTAAGATTTTGTATACAAAACTACACCATATTCATATTTTCCAAAATCCGGATTTTTAGGGAGTACTTTCACTATGTATACGCTAAAGAAATTGGAGCTCTTATATTTTTTTAGTTCATTATTACTTACAACCTTTCCATCAAGTTCTATATTGTACTTAGGATTGATAAATTGGTTTAATTGGCTCTGAGAGGGTATTTCTCTGTTGATCGTAGAGTAAGTTACTGTAACCGGGGTTTCTTTTAAGTCTTCAAAATTGAATTTTTGAAATAGATCTGCAAGTTTAACCTGATCCTCTCTTGGAACTTCTTTTTTGAACCTCTCAAAATCTTTGTTCTCTATAATTTTATTATATTTTTCTGCAATTTTTATAAACTCACGATAAGCTTCAGAGTGGCCTTTTATGCCATTGTTGGTAATTTGCAATGAAGTCGAATTCTTGTTTTCTATTTCAGGTGTATTATTAGCATAAGCCCTTTCTGCAAAAATTAAAGTCAAGGCAGTGAATGCAGGGATTGTTAAAAACTTTTTTGTTTTTACAAATCTTGAATTTTTACTTGTCATCATAATAAATCGTTTTTTGGTGTTGTTGAAATTGAATTGATGTATCAGTTTCAAATCCTGTTGTTTAAGAATTTCCTGTAGGATGAGTTCCTGATAATTTTTGATGTTTTTATTTTTATGAATTACTTCTCCGTCTGCAATGAATTCGTGATTAGTGATCATTGCTTTTTTATAGAAGTAAATAAATGGATTAACCCATAATACTATTTTGAAAGCTTCTACCAAGAGAACATCTATCGTGTGCTTCTGTTTCACGTGGATTTCTTCATGAAGAAATATGTTGTCTTCAATATTACCATCTTTAAAGTAGTCTTTAGAAATATAAATGGTGTTCATAAAACTAAATGGAGGAGTATTGTCTTCGAGTACTTTTATTGCCCTATCTCGATACATCATTTTACTTCCTTTCAGCTTTTTAATTTTATAAATTGAAAGAAGAAGTTTGCACAAAAAGAATCCTGATACCAAAAGATAAACGGGAAGAATTAAAGAGGTATAATCAAACCCTTCCTGTGGTGTAGCGGTCGGTGCATAAGAAATTGTCTGTTGAATTTCTTCTTTTTGGAAAAGTATTTTTTCTGTAGGTGCTTTTTCTTGTGTTTTGATCGTTATGAAAGGAATAACATAAGAAAAGACAAGGGCAAAAATCAGAAAAAAACGGTTGAAAATGAACGTTCTTTCTTTTGCCAGAAACAGATAATAGCATCCGAGTAAAATTCCCGAACAGATAATAATTTTTAAAATAATAGTTTCCATCTTTATTCCTTTATCTGTTGATCTATAATATCGCGAAGTTCTTTAAGTTCTTTCTGTGTCAGTTTTGAATTGGATGTAAAAAACGAAGCAAATTGTGTAACCGAGCTGTTGAAAAAACGATCGATCATTGAAGTCATTTCTTCTTTGAAGTATTCTCCTTTTGCCACTTTTGGATAATATTCACGTGAATTACCATAAAGCGTGAAGCCAACTAAATCTTTATTCTGCATACGTTTTAGTAACGTAGCAACTGTTGTGGGGGCTGGTTTTGGTTCCGGATAAGATTCTAAAATTTCTTTCATAAAAATCTTTTCTTTTTCCCATAAGATTTCCATGAGTATTTTTTCAGAACCTGTCAATTTTATTTCTTTCATTTTTCTACGTTTTGTTATTTGTTTCTACAAATGTAGAATAAAAATTTAATTATGCAAATTTTTTTATGGCATTATTTTTCCACTCATTTTGATAACCTCTCAAATACCAATTATGAAAATTAGTAATTATCTCTCAGGAATATTTTGTATTCTAGTTTTTTTATCATCATGTAAAAAGACAATTGCCCAGCAAATAAAGCCGGACGGAAGTGCGGAAACGCTTGAACCTAATACTTCTTATAAACCTGCTTTTGAAGGACAAACAAGAATTAAAGCAGTAACCACTAAAACCCCGTATAAAACGGAAGTTTTAACTAAAAGTTTAGGTAGACCATGGGGGATTATAAATTTACCGGATGGACGATTTTTAATCACCGAAAAAACAGGCTATATGAATGTTGTTTCGGCAGACGGAAAGCAAATTTCAAAAATTGAAGGATTTCCAAAAGTAGATGCAAAAGGACAGGGTGGAATGCTGGATGTAGCTCTTGACCCTGACTTCAAATCCAATAATATCATTTATTTCAGTTTTTCAGAACCATTTGGTAAAGGGAATTTAACATCTGTTGCAAAAGGAAAATTATCTCAGGATTTAAAAACTATTTCCGGAGTACAGGTGATTTTCCGTGCAGAACCTTCTTATGATGGTGATAAACATTACGGAAGCAGATTGGTTTTTGATAAAGAAAGAAATCTGTTTGTCAGTACAGGAGAACGATCAGATAAGCAAACGAGAGCATATGCTCAGAAAACGGATAATTATCTGGGAAAAATCTTAAAAATAACAAAGGAGGGAAAACCTGCGCCGGGAAATCCTTTTATCGGAAAAGATGGATTTAAACCTGAAATCTATGCTTATGGCATCAGAAATCCACAAGGTTTGGCAATAGATCCGAATGGGAATCTTTGGGATGTGGAAATGGGACCGAGAGGAGGGGATGAAATTAATTTAATTCAACCCGGGAAAAATTATGGATGGGGTGATGTAACATACGGAATTGAATATTCAGGTGAAAAGATAAATGGAGGAACAACTCAGAAAACAGGAACGGAACAACCTGTTTATTATTGGGATCCGGTAGTATCTCCAAGTGGAATTACTTTTTATACGGGAAATATTGAAGAATGGAAAAATAATTTATTCATCGGTTGTCTGAGTGGAGAACACATCAACAGAATTGTGATGAAAAATAATAAAGTGGTAGGCGAAGAACGATTGCTTTTAGATCAGAAAGAAAGATTCCGGGATGTATTGAACGGAATGGATGGAAATCTGTATGCAGTAACCGATAGTGGAAAACTGTATAAAATTTCGAAAAAATAATAAAAGAAAAACGCCTGAACATCTCAGGCGTTTTTTTATTTAAAAACTGTTAATCAGTCTATTTAATCCTTCAGTAAGAATTTCCTGAGACGTTGAGAAACAAATTCTAACGTGTCCTTCCGCTCCTTTTCCGAACCATCTTTCAGAACCGGGAACAATCGCTACTTTTCCTTGCTGTAAAACATGTTGTGCAAAAGCTTCACTCGACATTCCGTTTTCAATCTTAGGGAAAATTACGAAGGTTGCTTCCGGGAAATTAGGTGTTAAAATTCCTGAATTGCTTAGCATGCTGTGCGCAAGATCTCTGTTGTGCTGTAAATGTGTCAGGAAATCATTAAACCAAGGTTTTGCTTTGTCAATAGCTACACTTGCAGCAATTTGTGACAGCGTAGAAACTCCTTCAATGGTAGAATTAAAGTTTGATTTTTCTGTAAAATCATCCAAAAGATTCTGATCATTACATAAAACGGCTCCAATTCTTAACCCAGCAATCCCAAAAGACTTTGAGAACCCGAACACCGTAAAGCTTTTCTTCTTGGCTTCTTCAGAAACAGAAGAATAGGTATTGAACTCTCTCTTGTCGTACACAATATCACTCCAGATCTCGTCACTCATTACCCAAAGATCATGAGCAGCAGCAATCTCTGAAATTTTCTTTAAAACTTCTTTGGAATATACTCTTCCGACAGGATTGTGCGGGTTGCAAATACTGATAAGCTTGGTTTTCGGACCAATTAAAGAAACCAGCATCTCAAAATCGATATCTCCCGTTTTAGAGTCAACCGCACATAATTTGATGTTTCCGCCAACAGCATCCACTGTTTTTTTGAACAGGAAATCAACCGGATCAAAAATAATGGCTTCATCACCCGGATTCAGAACGTATTTCGCTACCATGAACATTCCCATTGCAGCACTGTTTACGGCTAAAACATTCTCAGGAGTAAAGCTTCCGTTTTTTCCGGTGTTAAAATGCTCTGCAACACTTTTTTTGAACTCAGGAATTCCTGAAAAAGGACCGTAGCTAAGATATCCGTCTTTGATGTATTCAATAATTCCGTTTTCGATTTCTGATGACATTCTGAAATCCGGATCTGCTGCTGTAAGAGGAATGATTCCGTCTTCTAATGTTGCCCATCTTCCGTTATAGGCTTTTCTTTTCAGGGCTTCGAAATTAATATCGTTATTTGTAAACATATTATTTATATGAAATGGGTAATGTATTTTTCGGTTGTTCGCTTAATGGTAAAAGGAATTGATTCAATAATGCTCTTCCGTTTTTGATGTGAATCTCAATTTCCGGTTTTCTGTCTTCTTCATACTTTTTGAATGTTTCCTGAAGGTTGTTTCCTTCCAATAAAAGCTGAGTTAATGTGTAAGAATCCTTTAAAGCAGAAGTCACTCCCTGGCTTGTAAAAGGAATCAGTGGATGTGCAGAATCTCCTATGAACACTACGTTTTCATGATAGAAAGGGTTAAGTTCTTCCAATTCATAAACTCTCCAAATATGAGCATTTTCATAGCTCGAACCTTCAATAATTGATGAAATCAGAGGGTTCCAGTCTCCAAAATGATCCTGCATGAATTGTTTGATGCAATCCGGAGTATAATCTTCATTAATAAAGAACTTACTGATATCGAATTGGCAATACCAAAGGATTTTTGAAGGAGAAAGTTTTAATACTCCAAAAGTAAGACCTCCGTTTTCGTGGTGAAACTTCAGGAAGTTGCTTTCAATCTGGCTGGCTAATTCTTCGTTTTCGATAATGTTTACCACTTCATTTTCAAGAACAGCTTTCATCGTTTCATGCTCGAAAATTGTTCTTCTGATTCTGCTTCTTGATCCGTCAGAAGCAACAACAATATCTGCATCTAGTGGAGTGTTTTCATCAAGCGTAATATCAGCTTTTCCATTGGAAAATCCGTTTAGGGTAACTGTTGTATTATAAGAAATCTTTTCTGCAGGAATTCCTTTTGCCAGAATTTCTATTAATGCACTTCTGGAAACCACAAATACATCATCAAGATCTTTTTCTGAGATCACCTCTCCGTCTTGTCCGTAATGAAGGTATTTTTTCAGGAAACTTCCTTTCGTATAAAGGTCGTCAATATTAATAATGCTTGAAAGGTGCTCTATTCCTTCTTTCGGAAGAATAAATCCGTGTCCTTTCAGGTCGTTTGGGGTTCTTCTTTCATAGATGTGGTAGTCAATATTATTTTTTTCTAAATAATTGGCCATACTCAATCCGGAAACTCCGGCTCCTATGATTGCAACTTTGCTCATCCTTTTAATTTAATCGTATTGTTAGTTTTGTTTGTAAAAATCGGTAATTTTTAACCAGAAAAGCACAAAAACTTAAGATCTATGAATGCTTTAAGATTTATACTCCTAATTCGATAAGAACACATAGTTTTGAAGATGTTTTTTATTTTCTTCTTTTGTGAACTTTTATTTCCAAAATGGAAAACTTTAAAAACCTAAAGTTTGTCTTTTGTATCTTTTGTGGTTAAAAAACTTTGAATCGTGAGGTTTAATAATATCTGATCTGATATTATTTTAAAAGTAAAAATTTATTCCGGTGCTTTGAAAATATTGTCGTCAGAATGGAATCCTGCAACACCGCCACTTACCGCAAACTTCATTGCCGAAGCAGCAGTCATACCCACTACAGGTTTTATGTTTTTTTCTTCAGTTACAATTACCCAGCCGGAAATCGCATAAGAATGAGGAAGGTAAACGGCAACATAGTTGTGCTTATTGACATCTGCCATTTCTTTCTGGGTTAAAAAACCGATTCTCCATATTTCAGGATTCTCATTGGTTTTTACCCAAACCGGATCATTGAATTTTTTTGTGTCCCCTACAAATGAAGACATCACGTCTTTTGTAGGAGAATAAATATGTTTTATACCCGGAGTTTTTTCTAAAAGACGATCTATGGCATCTACAAAAAATCGTCCGACTACAAATTTGTTTCCTAAGTAACCCAGTATTGCCGTACTCAATAATATGGAGATAAACACCAAACCAGGAGCTTCTTTGGCAATTGATGGTACAATATTGTCTATGGAAGTTACAATATACCAAATTACAAAAACCGTAAGACCAATGGGGCCAATAATAATTAAACCCTGAAAAAAATTCTTCAGGAAATAACTGGTAAGGTTTTCAAAAGTTGGCTTCTTCAATTGTTATTTTTTATCCGTGGATGCTTTCTTTGTTTCCGTAAGATTGTATAATTTTTGCCTCATATTCCAGCCATTCTTCCCAACGCTGGTTTACTTTTTCAGGATCTCCAAGCTGTCTTGCAAATCCGATAAACGTAGTATAATGATTGGCTTCCGAAATCATCAGATCTCTATAGAACGTTTTTAACTCTTCGTCCTGTATGTTTTCTGTTAAAACTTTAAATCTTTCACAGCTTCTTGCTTCGATCATGGCTGCAAAAAGCATTTTGTCAACGATTAAGTCGTCTCTGTTACCTCCTTTCTGAATAAAATTGACCAATTCGTTGACATAGTCATCTTTTCTGGTACGTCCGAAAGTATAGCCTCTTTTTTTTATGATTTCATGAACCTGATTAAAATGATCCAGTTCTTCCTGAGCAATTGCTAGAAGCTCGGTCACGATTTCTGGATATTCCGGAAGCATGGTAATGAGCCCAATTGCGTTGGTTGCTGCTTTTTGTTCACACCAAGCATGATCGGTCAAAATTTCCTGAAGGTTTCCTTCTGCAATATTTGCCCACCTCGGATCGGTAGTAAGCTTCAACTTAAACATGACTTAAAAAATTTTTGTAAAATTAAAATAATTTACAATAAGAATATTATTTTATTTCAAATTGAGTTTTAGGCAGATTGAGAAGCTGTTTTCTTTCTTAAAAATTCCAAGACTTTCCATCCGAAACCGTCAAATTTCTTTAATCCTGCCGCAATAATAAATGCTAAAACAATATTGATGAGGTAAATTAAAATCATTAAAACCCACCAAGACATATTTTCTTTTAATGGAACTACTAAGAAATAAACCAAAGAAGAGCTGATTCCCTGGGCAAAGTAAAAGAAGATTGCGTTTTTACCGATATAAGTAACGAAACTTTCTTTTGAAACTTTAAGTCTGTTGTAAAAAACAAATAAGGTGGTAAGAGAAAAGAAAGTCCAGATGATATAGATAACAGTGGGAGGAAATTTATTCTTGTTGATTTTATAGAAAACTTCATTTCCGTAATAAGAAAACATCCAGATTAAAGCTAAAGCAACCAATCCGTACAGTATAGGAATCCATTTTGTTGGAATTTTTTTGCCTTTCATTTGATGGGCAACCAGAAAAACGGTCATATAAAAAGCAACATATCCTACCTGTCCGGACGGGTAATATTCAGGGAAAATGTTGAAAATTACTGTCAGTGCAATACAGATTCCCAAGAACCAATTGATATGCTTCGGGAAAAATTTTAAAATTAAAACTCCGAATACACTTAATATAAAATACACTTTAAGATACCAGAAACTACCCATTACGACAGGAAATGTATCTGCATTGGTGTACTGATGAAGATACCAGTTTCCGAGATTTTGCCATTGAGGTTGCGTTGAAATATCTATTGCGGCATATTTTGATCCGAAAGTAGAGTAGAAGTTATGAAGCCATTCCAGAGAGAAAAAAGCGAGTCCGAAAACTTTAAAGAAATAATCTAAAAAGAAAAGAAGGGTTACGAAGATCATATAAGTGATTTGCAACTTTAAAAGCCTGTAAAACGTTTTTTCTACGTTTGAGCCGGAAGTTAATCCGCTTAAAGCATAGAATAGTGCCACATCAAAAACCAATGAAAAGACCCTCACTTCCGGTGCGATATAAAACTGACCGGACCAAAATGCGGTATGAATGAAAATAATCGAAAGTGTTGCTAGTCCTTTAGCAAAGTCTATATAAAGATCTCTGTTCATGATGATGTAATCTGAGCTCAAAAGTAAATAAACTTTATGAATTTTTTTGACAAAGAAAAAGAGACAGGAACAATGCCTGCCTCTTAAGAAAGATATTTCAAAAAAGGATGTTACTTTAAATTTTTAAATTCTTCCGCAGAAATTTCTCCATTCTGAATTTGTTTCAACTCCTCCAGATATTGCTTCATATAATTATCAAGCTCCGGATATTGAGAATTTTTTGCCATTTTATAAGTTCCGTTCAAAACGCCCTGATAATAATAAAAGAAGTTATAATCAAAAGCAGAAGCGGAAAGATTATATTGGCCCAACAAGAATCCCAGACGAACCGCAGATCTTCTTTGTGGTGGAGTTCCGTGATGTCCTGCACTTGTTGTTTGATAGTCTCCGATGCTTTGTGCAAATTCATAAGCCGCTGCAATTTGTGCAAAACTGGTCTGATTGTAGCCGTTTGGTCTTCTCAGATAATATCCGGCAAAACCATCAGCTTCCAGTTCGTTTGGTCTCGCAGTAGACTCACTTACGGAAGGTAATCCGAATATGTACTGCAATTGATGACCATATTCATGGGCCAAAATCATTGCATTCACAATGTCTCCGCCTTTCGATTTTGCGTCATAATAAATAGCGTAACCGTAATAGATTTTCCCTGTCGAATAAGAAATCGCATTGTAAGTGGAATTAAAATTCGAAGGATCATTCACGAATCTTAATGTAGGATTGCTTCTTCCCCACATACTTGCAATTTTTGTCATCTGAGAATTCATAAAATTGGTGTCTGTAGAGTTTTGCAGTGAGGTCGATAAAACAGATGAGGAACTCCAGTATTGATCTACATAATAACAAACTTTTTCCAATTCGTTCGGTTGGTCGATCTTTAAGCTTTCTGTTTTCTGCTCCTGTTGAATAGGAGCTTCCAGAGTGTCGTCGTTACATGCTGATAATGAGAGTGCAGCAATTGCTCCCAATACTATTGGGAAGTGGAAGTTTTTTTTCATATATATGAATATTTGGTGTAAACGAAGTTATTAATTTAAACGAAAAACATTATCACTTTATTGTGAAAAATTATTCAAAACATAGTTAAAAAATTATTTAAAAAAAGATTGGGTTGAATTTGAGCGGATTAGAAAATATTTCTTATATTTGCACCTCGAAATAACTAAAAATTTATAAACAATGTTTGCAATTGTAGAAATAGCAGGGCTTCAATACAAAGTTGAGCAAGACCAGAAGTTGTTTGTGAACCGTTTAGCAGGAGACAAAGGAGGTAAAGTATCTTTCGATAAAGTACTTCTTACTGTAAACGGAGCAATCACTGTAGGCGCCCCAGCTGTAAGCGGTATCACTGTGGAAGCAGAGATCTTAGATCACGTAAAAGCTGATAAAGTAATCGTTTTCAAAAAGAAAAGAAGAAAAGGTTACAAAGTGAAAAACGGTCACAGACAGTCATTAACTCAGATCAAAATCACTGGTATTACAGGATTTGACGGAGCTAAAAAAGAAACTAAAGCTAAAAAAGCTCCTAAGACTGAGGAGGTTAGCGCAGAATAATTGTTAAACCACACAAAACCTTAAAATAAAATGGCACATAAGAAAGGAGTTGGTAGTTCCAAAAACGGTAGAGAATCTCACTCTAAAAGATTAGGTGTAAAGATTTTCGGAGGCCAGGAAGCTATTGCTGGAAATATTATTGTTAGACAAAGAGGTACTCAACACCACCCAGGTGCAAACGTAGGGATCGGTAAAGACCACACTTTGTTTGCTCTAATAGACGGTAAAGTAGTTTTCAGAAAGAAAGCAAACAACAGATCTTTTGTATCTGTAGAAGCAAACGCATAATCTAAGCGTTTTATAAAAATTAAAATCCTCAACAATTTGTTGGGGATTTTTTTATGCTTTAAAAATTTGATTTAGGCTGTTTTTCTTTGAATTTTAGATAGAAATAGAATTTCTAAAACTCCTATTGTCCACCAAACGGGATATTTAAAGAGTAGATACCAAAGATTGAAACTGTCAACGATTGTAAATTTTTTATAAATGTTTCTGGTTTCAATTATGTTTGATACATAGGGAATTAATATAAAGAAAAGAATAAATACGATAATCTTTACAAAACGGTTTATTCTAATATTCGATTTTCTCTTGAATATATAAATATTAATGACCAGGATTATAAAAAAGAATGACAAATCATAATAGTTAAACGATGTAAACGGTTCTGCCGGTTCGTTGAAGAAATACATATTTGAGTTTTTAAAATCCTACCTGGAAGCCGGCTTTAATGCCAAATGTTGAAATATCCGGTCTGTCAAGATAGTTTCCTCTCCAGTTGAAATCTACTCTGAAGATTCTAAGATTTCCAAAACCAATATTTTCAATTCCGACACCATATTCGTAGTAAACATGTTCGCTTGGTGCTGAATATTTAAATCCGGCAACATTGATTGCTTTTGATGCATCGCTCAATGTTCCGTAAGCTCCCCTAAGGAATGCAACTTCTCTTAATTTTAGTTTTTTGATCAAAGGGATGTAAGAAAGGATTTTTCCATTAAAATGATGCTCTAAATGAAGCGTTGTATAGGTGTCTGCAACAAATTCATAATAATTAAGCTGAGCAAAAGTATTCTGGGCTAAACTGTAAGACTGGTTCCCCGGAATTACATTCTGTAAGGCTAATGGAACGGTGTCGAAATTTTTTCCTGCTTCAAAATTAATCAAAGTTTTTCCCCAGCTTCCAATTAAAACAGGTTTGTAGAACATGAACTGTAATTTATTATAATTAAAGTCAGATCCAAATAATCCTTCGATACCTCTTGTATATTTCAAAACAATGGTCGGAGCTAGTGTTCCATGTTCATATCTGTCGATCCCCGTTTGAGAGAATTTTGCTCCCGGTCTGGCAATTAAGCTCAGTGTTAAGTGAGAATCGTTTGTGGTTTGTCTCAGGTTTCCATCTTTATAATACATTAAATTAAAGCCTTGTGGATTGGCAGATTTAATGCTTTGCATGGTTCCGTCCAGTCTGATCTGGAAGTTTTTCCAAGGCTCAATAGAGGTGAAAACATTCGTTTGATTTACGGAGCTTAATGAAGCATTTTCACCTCTGGCAAAAAGAGTTGAAGAAGCGAAGGTTCTTGCCATAATTCCGTCGTCATTGGTTAATTGAACTCCTAATTGTAAGATGTCTCTTCTGGTTCCTGCTCCAACGGTGAATCTGTTAACTCTGTTAAACATAAATCTCGCTTCGGCACCGTATTTCACTTGCTGATCTTTGAAGCCATAAGCGGTATAAAACTGAACTCTCCAAGGGTCGTTTCTGGTGAAGTAAGTTCTTGCTCCCAATCGGATTCTGTCACCTTCTATCTCATTTTTCCCATAGATAGAGAAAATAGGACCTAAATCTATTCCTTTGGTAATATTATAATATCCTGATCCTAAAGTTTCATACAACTTCACGATTCTGTTGAATTTAGGAGTTTGCTGAAGCTTGTCAAGCATATCGTAAATTCCCTGTTCACTTTTTGATAACGAATCAGGTCTTGCTTTTAACCAATAGGCATCGTCTTTATCAACGAATTTATCATCATATTCCTCTTCTTTTCTTTTGAACAGTTTGTCTTCGAGAGGTTTGTTGAATTCATATTCCGTATAATCAACAGATCGTTTGGCAACAATGCTTTTTGAGGTTTTCTTTTTTGAAAACGGAGTCATTTCAATTTCCGTAACGAATTTTCTTGGTAAGAAAGTATTTTCGTCCGGATTGTCGTATTCTAGTTCTGTCGAGATCCCGTTAATAAAATTAACATTGATTTTCTGTGTTGATTTTAAAGTAGCTCCTAAAACAGCATAGCTATCTGTGTCGATATAAAGATATCCTTGAAATGCTAAAACATCACTTCTTTTAGGTTGATAACGGATTTTGAAAGCATTTTCTCCATGAATGGAAATGGTATCAACTAAATTATAATCGTAGGTACTAAAACCTGTTCCTCCGGCCGGGCTGGGAAATCCAATATCGAAATAGTTTAATGTGTTATCGTAAATGTTGATATCACGATAAAGATTTTTTGCCGTTAAAGTAATAATTTGATTATCCTGAAAGCCTGAAGTCTTCTGAGCAACTAATAGTCTTTTTGTTCTTTTTGAAGGCTTATTTTCTCCGTAATTTTCATAAATGGCTTCATTTAAGAAAACAGGAAGTCCGATTTTTCCGCTTGCGGTAGAATCTTTGTAGTCGAAGATGAATTCAAGCTTATTGAAGATCTTTTTCTTCATGAACGCACTGTCCAGATTATTGGCGTCAAACTGAATCTTCTCGTATTCTTTGTAAGTGTAGGTGTCGAATTTATCTAACCCATTGTTTCTTTTTCTTTCCCATACTTTCTGCATAATGGCATAAGCAGGGTTTTCTTTTTTATTCTTGAACTTTGGACGTTCGTTGTGAATGACAACCGCTTCGATATTGCTTACTTTTTCTGAAGACATTTTTATGATCAGATCCTGGAAACTTTCAGCGGTGATATTTATGCTTTCTAAAGCGTAGTTTTTTTTCTGAAATTTAAGTTTGTAAATCACAGAATCAGACTTCACGCTGAAATTTGACGATGAAGTGGTTGTATAAGGAGTATTGCTGTCGTTGATAAATATGTCTACGCCAGAAATGGGGGTATTAGTTTTTTCATCAATAATTTTTCCGTTGACGGAATTTTGGGCCTGTAAAAAGCCGAAAAAAATAATGGAAAAACAAGAAAGATAATATTTAAAATTATTAGTTGACATCATTCGTTTCTTCAAGCATTTAGCATAATCAAAAACTGTGCTGTTTTGCAAAGTGTTTAAAAGGTTTTGCGATTGTTTTGTAAAACTGCAAAGGTAACGAAAATAACACGACTAATATTGTGATAGATAGAAGGTTTCTTCAATGAAATAAAATAACGATTTGGGAAAAGTTTAAAAAGAATTTGGGAATAAAAAAAGACCTACATTTCTGTAAGTCTTTTTGGCTCCTCCTGCTGGGCTCGAACCAGCGACCCTCTGATTAACAGTCAGATGCTCTAACCAACTGAGCTAAGGAGGAATGTTCCTTTGTTTTAGTGGTGCAAATATAATATGAATATTAATATTATACAAATTTTTATTTTAAAAATATTGAAAAATTTCCTTTACTCATGGGGTTTTAAAGGCTATTTAATTATTTTTCAATACATTAAGTTGAAGCAAAGGTTTAATGAAGATTTTAAAAAATAAGCATAAAAAAAGACCTACATTTCTGTAAGTCTTTTTGGCTCCTCCTGCTGGGCTCGAACCAGCGACCCTCTGATTAACAGTCAGATGCTCTAACCAACTGAGCTAAGGAGGAATGTCCTTTGTTTTAAGTGGTGCAAATATAGGACGAATATTTATACCCTACAAATATTTTTATTAAAAAATTAAAAAAATATTATAAGCTTCCGGTTAAGGCTTTGAAAATATCGCTTCCGAAAATCAGTAACATCAATCCTAACAGGAAGATAACCCCTACCATCTGTGCGTTTTCCAATACTTTTTGAGGAACAGGTTTCCCTACAATCATTTCATATAATGTGAAAATAACGTGTCCGCCATCTAATCCTGGGATTGGAATTAAGTTCAAAAATGCCAACCAAACTGAAAACATTGCCGTAAAACTCCAGAAAGCAGTCCAGTTGATGGAAACGCTTCCGTCTTTTGATTGGTTTACAGGCATGTTTTTAATAATAGCGAGAGGTCCTCCTACTTTCTTATATCCCTGTACTTTTTTGTTGAAGATTAATTTGAACTGTTTTACCTGATACGTTAAGCTTTCAATACTTCTTGTAAATCCTCTTCCGATAGATTGCCCAAAAGTGAAATGCTGAGTATTCGCATATTTCTCCAATTGCTTGTAAGAGGCAATACCGATCGTTCCTTCTTTAGATACAGGAATGCTCAAAGGTTGTGGAGTTCCGTTTCTAAGAACTTCAATATTAATAGGTTTTCCTGCGCTTTTTCCTACGGCAGCCTGAAACTCATCATAATAATTGATTTTCTGACCGTTTGCAGCAATTACCTGATCACCAACTTTTAATCCTGCTTCTGCTGTTTTAGGATTAACGATTGTATCAATTACGGCAGCATATCTTGGAGTAAGGAATCCTTTAGGGTTTTCATCTTTAAAAGCAAGAGCTTTTCCGTCATCATTTGTATTGAAAGTTGTTTCTTTGCCGTCTCTTAAAACAGTTACCTGATCACTTAATAAAATATCCAGAGACAATTTATCTAAATTATTCTGTGTTTTTCCGTCTACTTTTAAGATTTTATCACCATCCTTAAAGCCCATTGCTTTAGCAACATTGGTGTAATGCATTGGCGTGTCAACTTTCGTTGTGTCAAACGTTGTTTCCCCGTTAAAGAAAGATAAACATCCATAAATAAGCCAAGCCAGGAAAAAGTTTACAGTAACCCCTCCTAACATGATAATCAGTCTCTGCCAAGCCGGTTTTGCTCTGAATTCCCAAGGTTGAGCAGGTTGTTTCAATTGCTCGGTATCCATGCTTTCGTCTACCATTCCGGCAATTTTTACATATCCACCGAAAGGAAGCCAACCGATACCGTACTCTGTTTCACCGATTTTTTTCTTAGCGATAGAGAACCATGGATCGAAGAAAAGATAGAATTTTTCAACTTTGGTCTTAAACCATTTTGCGGGTAAGAAATGCCCAAGTTCGTGAAGGATTACCAAGATAGAAATGCTCAATATAAATTGAAACAGTTTGATTGCTATTTCCATTAATGCTTTTTATGTTTAGTTTGCAAAGGTAACAATTATCAAAACTATGCCAAATAAAAAAGCTCCCCGAAACGAGAAGCTTTGTCATATAATAGGATGATTTTTTACAAATTAAAGGAAACTCCCAAACTGCCATTGTTTCCGATCTCTGCAAAAACTCCGATTCTTTCGGTGAAAAAGTATCTTGCGCCAATATGAGCTCCGATTCCGAAATCTTTGCCCAGAACTCCTACATCTACACCCGGATAAATATCTAATTTTTCAGGTAACTGTAAGGCATCTTTCAAATGAAAATTCAGTCTTCCGAATATGAAAACATTGTTGTCGTTGTCATTATCCTTATAATTGTCGAAATAACCGTTCAAACCGGCTCCTATGGAGATTAAATTATTTAAACCATAATCATAAGTTCCGGTAACCCCTGTTCCGTATCCCCAAACACTTAATCCAGCGTTGATTTTCTGATCTCCTTTCCCGTTCCACGCCTGTGCATTTGCAGTAGCTCCCGCAAAGATCAGTGCGAACATAAAAACCAATTTCTTCATAAATTTTACAATTTTATAGTAGTATTAAAAACAATCCGTATCAAAAATAGAACCGAAATCATTGGAAAATCGTATTTTTATTGAAGTTTTTTAACAAAGTTTATGAAGATCACAGGACTGAATTTAGATATCATCTGGAAAAATAAAACGGCAAATTTTCAATCCATAGAAAAAGAATTACAAGATCAGGAAGCGGATTTATTTCTTCTTCCGGAAATGTTTTCAACAGGGTTTTGTATGGATGCTTCTGAGGTTTCAGATAGAAATCAGGAATCTCTGGAGTTTTTAAAAAAAATGTCGAAGGAGAAAAATGCTGCGTTCTGTGGAAGTGCTCCCGTAGAAGAAAATGGGAAATTTTACAACAGGATGTATTTTGTACAGCCGGATTCTCAGGTTGAGTTCTATGATAAAAGACATCTGTTTTCTTTTTCAGGAGAAGATAAAGTATACACTCCGGGAAAGGAAAGGGTAATCGTGAATTACAAAGGTTTCAGAATTCTATTGCAGGTTTGTTATGATCTTCGTTTCCCTGTTTTTGCCAGAAATAATGATGATTATGATGCTGTTTTATATGTAGCCAACTGGCCCGAAAAAAGAGTAGGAGCCTGGGAACATTTGCTGAAAGCCAGAGCTATTGAAAACCTGTCTTTTGTTTTTGGATTGAATAGAATTGGAACAGACGGAAATAATTTATTTTATCAGGAAAGCTCACATTGCTTCTTCGCAGACGGAAAAGAAATTTCCCAAAAACAAGGAAATATTGTTTCTGCGGAATTGGATGCGGAAGAATTGAAAAGCTTCAGAAATCATTTTCAGTTTTTAAATGATCGTGATTCTTTTTCGATTGAATTATAATTCTTGTCGTATAATTTCAAAGATACTTTTTTGAGTTAAAAATAAATTTAAACGCAAAGAATTAATGATTTAAACTTTTGATTTTAGAAAACAAAGGCAAATAAATTTGCTGTGCGAAGCTGAAACGAAAGCTTTTTAAAATCAACTTGTTGATTCCTCTTGGCTCACTTAATATTAATCAGTATTAAAATGAAACTTCGCGTAAAAACCACTTAAATACCTGTATGAATCTGCTGTAATTAAAAATAAAAAAACTGTGAAAAATCACAGTTTTAAGCATATTCTTTTAAAAGTTGGGTCAATGTATTGACGTCATGAACGCCGCTTTCTTTCCAAAGCATTTCTCCTTTTTTGAAGATCGCTAAGGTTGGAACACCGCGAACTCCGTATTGAGCTGCAAGAGCGGGATATTGGTCAATATCTACTTTGATGATTCTTGCTCCTTCGCCTATGTTTTCTTTTACCGTATTTAAAACCGAAGACTGTACTTTGCAAGGTTGACACCACGTTGCAAAAAAATCAATCAGAACCGGTCTTTCGGAATCTATAATTTCCTGGAATTTTTGTGACATAGCTGATTTTTTACAAAGTTTTCGACTGACAAACAAAATCTGTTGTCGGAAGTTTTTCTGTTTTTTTAATGCCGTTGAAACCTCCTTCTACTTCAGTAAAGTTTCTGATTCCGTGAGAATTAAGGATGCTTGCGGCAATCATGCTTCTGTATCCTCCCGCACAATGTAAGAAGAAGTGTTCAGAATCATCAACAGAAGTTACCCAATCGCTGATCGTATCTAAAGGTTTATTATATGCATTGTCAATATGTTCTGCAGAATATTCTGTCAGTTTTCTTACGTCAATCACTTTAGAATCTTCTTTGAATTGCTCTGCAAATTCGGTCGGTGAAATTCTTTTCACTTCATCGGTCTCTTTTCCTGTATTTTTCCAAGCTTCAAAACCTCCTTTTAAATATCCTACTACATTATCGAAACCAACTCGGCTTAGTCTTGTGATCGCTTCTTCTTCAGTTCCTGCTTCTGCTATCAATAAAATAGGGTGTTTTACATCAACAATTAAAGTTCCTACCCAAGGAGCAAAATCGCCTTTTAGACCAATGTTTACAGAATTAGGAACAAATCCTTTATGGAAGTCTGCAGCTCCTCTGGTGTCTAAAATCAACGCACCCGTTTCTTCTGCATAAGCTTCGAAATCTTCAACAGAAATTGGAGTTAATCCTTTATCCATTACCGTTTCAAAACTTTGATAGCCTCCTTTGTTCATGGCTACGTTCATTCCGAAATATTTAGGTGGAGCAGTTAATCCGTCTAAAACTTCTCTGATAAATGATTCTTTATCAGGCTGATTAAGAGCGTAGTTTGTTCTTTTTTGATTTCCTAAAATATCAACCGTTTCTTTCTGCATATTTTTTCCACATGCAGAACCTGCACCATGAGCCGGATAAACTGTAATGCTGTCATCCAAAGGCATGATTTTCGTTTGAAGACTGTCATATAAAATCCCGGCAAGATCTTCCTGAGTAACACTTCCTGCTTTTTGAGCAAGATCAGGTCTTCCGACATCTCCTAAAAATAAGGTGTCTCCTGTAAAAATTGCAGTTTCTACACCATTTTCGTCAATCAGAAGGTACGTTGTACTTTCCATCGTATGACCGGGAGTATGTAAGGTTTTTATTTTTACTTTCCCGATATCAAAAATCTGGTTGTCTTCTGCGATGATGGTTTCAAACTGAGGTTGTGCAGTAGGACCATAAACGATGGAAGCCCCTGTTTTTTTGCTTAAATCCAGATGTCCCGAAACAAAATCGGCGTGGAAATGGGTTTCAAAAATATATTTTAATGTAACGCCGTCTTTTTCTAAACGATCAAGATAAGGTTTTATCTCTCTCAAAGGATCAATAATTGCTGCTTCATTTTCAGATACAATATAATATGCACCTTGAGCGAGACATCCTGTATATATTTGTTCAACTTTCATTATTTGATTGTAAAAGCTTTAATGTTTATTTAGTACAAAAATCGGGTTTATTTTTTAATACTTGTCAAAAATAAAGAATCTATCCCGATAGAATAAATCTATAAAGTTGTTTTTTTGTGTTGTTTTCTATTCTTAAAATTCGAATAATCAGATTTTTATTGCTAAAATAAGCTTTTTGAAATTGATGAACTGAAATTAATCATGATTCATATTCTATGCTTCAATGTTTTCCAAAAAATTTTATATTTATAAGATAAAAAGATCAAATGGCAGACAAAGCACAATTTATTGAAGAACAAAATGCAAGATATACTCCGAAAGGAGAGCATATTATATTAGGAAAAGGAATGTTGAGCGGAGAAGTGGTTCCTGAAGTGAATGTTACCATTCCTCTGAAAACAATCAACCGTCACGGACTGATTGCTGGAGCAACGGGAACAGGAAAAACCAAAACATTACAGGTTTTTGCCGAGCAACTTTCTCATCAGGGAATTCCTTCTTTGGTATTAGATATAAAAGGAGATTTTTCCGGAATTGCAGAAGCCGGAGCGATGAATCCGATCATCGAAGAAAGATATGCTAAAACCCAGCTTCCTTACAATCCGCAAGCTTTTCCTGTAGAATTGATGACGATTTCAGGAGAAAAAGGAGTGAAGCTAAGAGCTACGGTTACGGAATTCGGACCGGTTTTATTGAGTAAAATCTTACAACTGAATGAAACACAGCAGAGCATCATGGCAATTGTCTTCAAATATTCTGACGATAAAGGACTGCCTTTAATTGATCTTAATGATTTGAAAAAAGTATTGCAGTATGTGACGGATAATGCACAAGGTAAAGCAGAATTGGCTGCCAATTATGGTTCAATCGCTTCAGCTTCTTTAGGTGCTATTTTAAGATCTATTGTGGCTTTGGAGCAGCAGGGAGCTTCAGATTTCTTTGGGGAATTAAGTTTTGATGTTCACGATTTACTGGAAACCAGAGACGGAAAAGGAGTTGTCAATATTTTAAGAGTGGCAGATATTCAGAGTAAACCGCAGCTGTTTTCTACTTTTATGCTTTCGCTTTTTGCGGAAATTTACATGACGTTCCCGGAAGAAGGAGACAGCGGAAAACCGAAACTGGTTCTTTTTATCGACGAAGCGCATTTGATTTTTGATGAATCCTCAAAAGCATTGGTTTCACAAATTGAAACTATGGTAAAATTGATTCGTTCAAAAGGGGTAGGAATTTATTTCATCACCCAGATTCCCGGAGATGTTCCGGAAGCGGTTCTTTCTCAGTTAGGATTAAAAATTCAGCATGCTTTGAGAGGCTTTACAGCAAAAGATAAAAAGGAAATCACAAAAGCAGTTGAAAACTATCCGACAACGGAGTTTTATGATGCATCTACTTTGATCCAAAATTTAGGAATTGGAGAAGCTTTTGTTACTGCTTTGGACGAAAAAGGGATTCCTACACCATTGATTCATACCTATTTGATTTCACCTGAATCGAGAATGGATGTCCTGAATGATGCAGAAATTTCTGAACTGACAAATAGTTCGGCATTGGTCGCTAAATATCAGAATCCTGTAAACAGTGACTCTGCTTATGAAATGTTAACTAGCAGAATGGAACAGGCGGTACAGAATGCAGCCCCAACACAAAAAACAAAACCGGTAAAAGAAGAACCGGGAATGTTTGAGCAGGTTCTGAACAGCAGACAAGGCAGAACATTTACCAATACATTACTGAGAGAAGGAGCTAAAGCTATTTTAGGAATGCTTGGATTGGGAGGAAGAAGAAGGTAGAATTATATAATTTTTATTATTTTAGCAGGATTCTCCTTTTATGCTTCACAGAGATATTTGGCATAAGTTATGTTATTAGCTTGTTATCAGCAGGTTTTGAACTTTGATGAAAAAAATAATAGTAATTTAGAAGAAATTCGCAAAAATTAAATGTATTCGATAATTGATATAGAAAGCAATGGTGCAGGTTACAGAAAAGAATGCATTATAGATATTGCTGTTTACAGGTATGATGGTCAGAAGATTGTTGACCAGTTCATTTCGCTTGTAAATCCGGAAAGCGATATCACACCTTTTGTGCAGAAATTGACCAGTATTACTCCAAAAATGGTTAAAACTGCCCCGAAATTTCATGAAATTGCCCGAAGAATTATTGAAATTACACAGAACACAACTTTAGTAGGGCATAATATTGATTTTGATTACAGAATGCTTCGTCAGTCTTTCCAAAGATTAGGGTATGATTTTAAAATCAATACATTAGATACCATTCCGTTGGCGAAAAAGCTGATTCCTGATGAGGTAAGCTATTCTCTCGGAAAATTGGTGAAATCTCTCGGTATTCCCTTAACGAATCATCACAGAGCAGAGGGAGACGCAAGAGCAACGTTGGAATTATTCAAACTTTTAGTATCAAAAGATACTGAAAACGAAATTATTCAAAAGCAGCACGAAGAAACGAATGCGAAAACGTATATCAATAAAATCAAAGAACTGACACAGGATCTTCCTAATGAAAAAGGGTTTGTTTACTTCCAGAATGAAGCTGGGAAAATCATTTTTTCAGATCATGTTCAGGATATCAACAAGTTCTCAAAGAAAGTTTTTAATTCAAAATCTAAAAAGTGGGAAACCATTCAGAATGATGTTGAACAAATTAATTACGAACTTACCGGAACAGATATTATAGCTAAGCTGATTTTAAACTCTAAAGGAATTAAGAAAAGAGATACGCTTCCGTTTGGACTGTATTGCAGGAATGATAAATATGTTGTTGAAAAAAATAAACTGAATAAAATCGAAAAACCAATTCTGAAATTCAGGTCTTTCACGCAAGGGACAAAAGCGGTTCAGTTTATTGAAAAGATTGAAGAATATAAAGATATTGATGCTTTTAAAAATAAGATTGAATTTAAAAAAAGAAACGAGCTTTGGCTAGGACAAGGGCGAAAGTTAGGAGAAAAATTATTCCTCATCATTGAAAACGGAAAAGCAGTTTCTTACGGTTTTTACGAACTGTTTACCCAAATTCAGACCATGAGTAAAATTTCAAAGCTCAAGATCGATTTGCCTTTACCGACATCCGATCTTACGAATGAACTACAATTGGCTTTACTTCGAGGTGATTTTGAAACGTTGCCGTTGCCAAAGTAATTTAAAATAAAGAAATAATGAATAGTGCAGATAAAGAATCTTCTCATTGGAAATTCGGACTTTTTTATTATAACAAAGAAGATAAAAGAATATTTTCTCCAAAAAGGTTCGGATTGGGCTGGACAATCAATTTTGCCAATCCACTATCTGTCTCTGCATTTTTATTGATCCTGATTATAATCGGTCTTATTTCACAATTGCTGAAATAAATTAGAATTTTACATTTTATAAAAATTCGGGGTTATTTTCTCAAAATAAATAGTATTTTTGCAAAAAATTAAGTAAAAGCAATGCAAAATTTTAAACAAATTAAAACTGGAAAAAAGGGAGCTGTAAAGTTCTCTAAGGTTTGGAATATTTAAAAGAGTTGTCTTGCATAAAAATAATTATTGCGGCAGACTCTTTTCGAAGAATCTGCCTTTTTTTATGTTAAAATGAAATTATGAATCCTAAAGAATTATTAAAGATCGCCAATGAGTTTGGCACACCGGTGTACGTTTACGATGCAGAATCTATTAAAACGCAATACGAAAAACTTACATCTTCTTTTTTAAAACACACAAAGTTCTTCTACGCGGCAAAGGCGTTGACAAACATCAATATCCTTAAGTATGTCAAGAACCTGGGTGCTTCTTTGGATTGTGTATCAATTAACGAAGTGAAACTTGGGTTAAAAGCAGGTTTCCCGAAAGAAAAAATATTATTTACTCCCAATTGTGTAGATCTTGCCGAAATTGAAGAAGCAATGACGTTTGGAGTGCATATTAATATTGATAATATCTCCATTCTTGAACAATTCGGGAATAAATACGGAAATTCGTACCCTATTTTAGTAAGAATCAACCCGCATATTTTTGCCGGAGGAAACTATAAAATTTCCACAGGTCACATCGATAGTAAATTTGGTATTTCCATTCATCAGGTTCGTCACATCGAAAGAGTGATGAAGTCTACCAATCTGAATGTAGAAGGTCTTCATATGCATACAGGAAGTGAGATCAAAGATCCGGATGTTTTCTTGCAGGCCTTAGATATTATGTTGGAACTTTCAGAACATTTCCCGAACCTTAAATATCTGGATATGGGAAGCGGTTTCAAAATTCCTTATCAGGATAGTGAGGAAGAAACCGATGTGAAAACATTAGGCAAAAAAGTAGAAAAAGTAATCTCTGAATTTTCAAAATCTACAGGAAAGAAGTTTGAATTATGGTTTGAACCGGGGAAATTTCTTGTGGGAAAAAGCGGCTATTTATTAGTAAAAGCTAATGTAATTAAGCAAACAACTGCTACCGTTTTTGTTGGAGTAAATTCAGGATTTAATCATTTGATTCGTCCGATGTTCTATGATTCTTATCACCAGATTGAAAATCTATCGAATCCAAAAGGAGCGGAAAGAATCTATACAGTGGTTGGAAATATTTGTGAAACAGATACTTTTGCATGGGATAGAAAGCTGAATGAAGTAAGAGAAGGCGATATTTTAGTATTCCACAATGCAGGAGCTTACGGTTTTGAAATGAGTTCGAACTTTAATTCAAGACTAAAGCCTGCAGAAGTTCTTTTCTTAGACGGAAAGGCTCATTTAATTAGAAAAAGAGATGAATTTGAAGATTTGTTGAAAAATCAGATTGAGGTTTTGTAACTCAAAAAGACAAATTCAAAAAATATAAAAGGGAAACTTCGCTGTCTGGTGAAGTTTCTTTTTTTTGGTGTAATTTTGGTGTTTATAAATGATAACCGAAAAAAAGAGAGTATGAAAGCAATAGCATTATTTATAGGGCTTTTTGTAGCAAACTTTACTTTTGCACAAACAGATTTAGAAGATAGAGATGAATCTTTTATTGTAGAAAACAATAAAAATCTTTTGAAAATAGACATTAAAGAACCTTTTCTGCAGATTGCAGCCAAGAATTGCAATGATTTCAAAGCAGCAAGCTATGAAGGAGGAGCGGCGGCTTATAAAGAAGTGCTGAAAAAATATATGTATACCTATCTTAATTCTGATTTCTATACATTGTCGGGAGACTTTACCTTTACATTAACCATTGATGCTACCGGAAAAGTAACTGATATTTCAGGAGATCCGAAAGTATTGCATAGTGAAGTTTTCTTTGATGATATGCAGTATGTGGTAAGAAGAATTAAGAAAAACTGGTCTCCAGCGACCTGTAACGGACAACCGATAAAATCTGAAATGAAGCTTAAGATGAGATTCTCATCTATGTCTGCGGATATGTAAAAAAGTGATTAAATTAATCTTTTGAACAATGATATCAACTTTTATTTGTTTTCACGAAAACTATACTTGAGTTAGGTGTTTAATTATTATAATGATGAAATATAAATTTTTTATTCTAGTGCTTGTAATTATTTCTAATCTGTTATACGCACAAGTTTTGTACGAATATCCCAAAGGTCAAGATTTTTATAAAGGAGGTAGGCAAGGGCTATATAGTGAAGTACAGCAGATTGTTGTGAAAAAACAGATGAGGTCATGTGAAAAAACAGAGGCGCTTTTAATGAGGTTTGTTGTTTATCCTGATGCAACAATAAAATATGTTTCCGACTCTGATAAAAATGCAGAAGAGAATAATAAATGTTTAAAAGAGAAAGTTTTAGATGTTTTGAAGGACGTGAAAAATTGGAAACCTGCTGAAGTAAATGGGCAAAAAAATGCAGCAATGGTTACTATGCTTTTTCATGATGATTTACTTTTTAATAACCGTGTAAGTGATGACGCGTTTTCGATGCCGATTTATATATACAAAGATAAAGAAAGTAATATAATGAAGTTTAGAGAAAACTTTGCTAAATGTTTTGATACTAATGGCTATCGACCGATTGGAGATTATTCATTTACAATAAATTTTGATATAGATACAAATGGAGAGGCTGGATTTTTCTATATTGAAAATCAGTCTACACTAGATAAATTTAATGAAATGGTGGTGAGATGTGCTACCAATAGCAAGAAGGCATATTGGAAGCCGGGGTATTATAAAAGTGTACCTATAAAACAGGTTTTTAAAATGCCAATTAAGTTTGCGGCCAATTAATTTTAAAATCTCTTTAAACTAAATTTTACTCCTGACATTCTGTCACAATATTTTGTATCTTTGCAAATTAATTCAAAAGTTCAACGTTTAAAAAATCAAAGTCGTACAACCTTGAACTTTAAATATTGAACCTTAAACAGACGATTGTGCAAGAAAAATATATAGACGAAACAAAACAAGGTGAGGCATTTGCTATTGCAGAAAGAGACGGTAACTCAAAGAAATTATTCTTGGAGAGCTATGGCTGTCAGATGAATTTCTCTGACTCTGAAATTGTTGCATCTATTCTTAATGAACAGGGATACAATACCACTCTTAAAGTAGAAGAAGCAGACCTTATTCTTTTAAATACATGTTCAATCCGTGAAAAAGCGGAGCAAACAGTAAGAATGCGTCTTTCTCAGTTCAAAAACCTGAAAAAAGAAAGACCGAATATGACGGTGGGTGTTTTGGGATGTATGGCTGAAAGGTTGAAAACCAAATTTTTAGAAGAAGAACAATTAGTTGACCTTGTAGTTGGTCCCGATGCATACAGAGATTTACCAAACTTGTTGAAAGAAACTGAAGATGGTAGAGATGCAATCAATGTAATTCTTTCAAAAGAAGAAACCTATGCAGATATTAATCCGGTTCGTTTAGGTGGAAATGGTGTTACCGCTTTCGTTACGATTACGAGAGGATGTGATAATATGTGTACATTTTGTGTAGTTCCGTTCACGAGAGGTAGAGAAAGAAGCCGTGATCCACATTCTATTTTGGATGAATGTAAAGATCTTTGGAACAATGGGTATAAAGAAATTACATTATTAGGTCAAAATGTTGACTCTTATCTTTGGTACGGAGGAGGTCCTAAAAAAGATTTTGCTAAAGCATCCGAAATGCAGAAGGCAACAGCCGTGGATTTTGCTCAATTGCTGGATTTAGTAGCTAAAGCTGTTCCGGAAATGAGAATCAGGTTTTCGACTTCAAATCCTCAGGATATGAGTCTTGATGTTTTCAAAATGATGGCGAAGCACGAAAATATCTGTAATTATGTGCATTTGCCGGTTCAAAGTGGAAGTAACAATATGCTGGAAGCAATGAACAGACAACATACCCGTGAAGAATATTTAGATTTAATTAAAAAAGCTAAAGAAATTGTTCCGGATGTTGCGTTTTCTCAGGATATGATCGTTGGTTTCTGTAACGAAACTGAGGAAGATCACCAAGATACACTAAGCTTGATGAGAGAAGTGGAATATGACTACGGTTATATGTTTGCTTACTCAGAAAGACCCGGAACTCCGGCTCATAAAAAAATGGAAGACAATATTCCTGCAGATGTAAAACAAAGACGTTTAGCAGAGGTAATTGCTTTACAGGGTGAGCTATCAAGAAATCGTATGAAATCTTATGTCGGAAAAACACACCAGATCTTAATTGAAGGGATTTCCAAAAAGAACAAAAACCAGTGGAAGGGAAGAAATTCTCAGAATGCGGTTTGTGTATTCGATATGCTAGAAGGGCAGAAAATTGGTGACATTGTGAATGTTTTTGTATTTGATAATACGCAAGGCACGCTTTTGGGGGAAACGGTAAAGTAATCTTTTCTCAAAAATTATATTAGAACAAATTATTATCATTATTAACTTTTAAAACTCAGACAATGGAAAAATTTCAGAAATATTGCCTCAGTGTTTTATTGGTAATAATTTGCAGTAATATTTCGGCACAAACCGGCAATGGCTCTGTTGAAAGTGATGATTGCAGGCTGTACGAGATTTACAATCAATTTTTAAATCATGAATGCGAAGCTTCACAGAAGTTTTGTGTAAAGGAAAAAGCCAGACCTAATTTTGCAATTCATCAGAAGCAGAATGCAATTGATAGTATTGGAAAAATTTTTCCTGAAAAAGGACAGAATTATTCTTATAAAAATAAAAAAGAGGCAGATTCCTCTGAAAAAGAGAAGCACAATCTTCTCTTAAAAAACTTTGAAAAAAGCAGTAAAGAAAACCTTCTTGCTGAAATTTCATATTTTAAAACTAAAGTTACCAAAGTCAGAAATAAAGATTATTTGAATTTGATTAGTTAAAATTTCATCCGTTTTTAAACTAATTAAAATTTACTGATCAGAAGATCAATTTCAATCAATAATCTAAAATCTATTTATGAGTAACGAGTTACAAAATATAAAAAACCGCTTCGGAATTATCGGTAATTTTCCGGCTTTAAACCGCGCTTTGGAAAAATCAATTCAGGTGGCGCCAACAGATATTTCTGTGTTGGTAATCGGAGAAAGTGGGGTCGGAAAAGAATTTATTCCAAAAATTATTCATTCAGAATCAAAAAGAAAACATCAGCCATACATTGTCGTAAACTGTGGAGCCATTCCGGAAGGAACGATTGACTCCGAATTATTCGGGCACGAAAAAGGAGCATTTACAGGAGCTACAGCGACCAGAAAAGGATATTTTGAGGTTGCAGACGGTGGAACCATTTTCCTTGATGAGGTGGGTGAACTACCATTACAAACACAGGTTCGTTTGCTGAGAGTTTTGGAAAGTGGTGAATTCATGAAAGTGGGGTCCTCACAGGTTCAGAAAACGAATGTAAGAATTGTGGCAGCTACCAATGTGAATATGATGAAGGCTATTCAGGATGGCAGATTCCGTGAAGATTTATATTACCGTCTGAATACTGTACAGATCGATATGCCTGCTTTAAGAGAAAGAAAAGGAGACATTCATTTGCTGTTCAGAAAATTTGCAATAGATTTTGCAGAAAAATACAGAATGCCGGAACTGGAATTGGAACCAAGTGCTGTTCATTATATTGAAAACTATACATTTCCAGGGAATGTTCGACAGTTGAGAAACTTGGTTGAACAAATGACGGTGGTGGAAAGGAACAGACATGTTACGGTAGAGAAACTGGCAGAATATATTCCGATGGAGTCTCATCTTCCAATGGTGGTAAATACTCCAAACTCTCCAAAACAAAGCGATTTCGGTAGTGAAAGAGAAATTATGTACAAAATTCTCTTTGATATGCGAAATGATATAAATGATTTAAAATCCTTAACTTCGGAATTAATAAAGAACCGCGGAACGACAGATTTAAGCAATCAGGAGAAAAATTTAATCAACAGAATTTATACACCTGAAACACAGCAGAATGTAGCGCCTAATTCTTTACTGTATTTTGAGAATGATAAAACTGTAGTTCAGAATCCTACCATAATTTCTAATTCAGACGATAACTTTGAAGATTTTGAAGATATAGAAATAGAAGAAAATAAGCCGGAGTCTTTGTCGCTTCAGAATAATGAAAAGGATTTGATTGTGAAGGCATTGGAAAAACATAATGGACGCAGAAACAAAGCGGCAGATGAACTGGGTATTTCACAAAGAACGTTATATAGAAAAATAAAGCAATATAATTTAGAAGACTAACATCACAACACAAAATTATGAATGTAAATTTAGTACCTAAACCGATTAACTTTAAATTTGGTGAGTATATCAATAAAGGCTTTGAGCTTTTGAAAAAAGATTTTGGAAGCGTTTTCGTTGGCTTTTTGGTAACTTTCCTGATGTCTATCATTCCGTTTTGTGGAATCTTGGCGGTTGGAAATTATTATAAATATCTTAGAAAACTAACTAAAAATCAGCCTGTAAGTGCGGGTGAAATCTTCGACTTTAAAGACTTTATGCCGTATTTAATTTTACAGCTAATTCTTTTTGCAGGAGTTATGGTACTGTACATTCCAATGATAATTTTGGCTGTTTTGGGAGGATTAACTGCAAATAGCAGTGGTGAACCCAATCCTGGAATGATGATTTTTATGGTTCCTTATATTTTTTTAATAGTTGCTACGGTGTACTATTTCTTACTGAAAGGATTTTATATACCTGCGTTGATTAGTTTTAAAGGAATTACAGATATAAAAACTGCTTGGGATATTTCAAAAACAATGACTAAAGACAATCTTTTGAATATTTTCCTGTTCTCACTTGTTGCCAGTATTCTATCTCAAATTGGAATTTTAGCATGTGTTATAGGTGTTTTTCTTACTATTCCGTTTATATATGCTGCCAATTATTTTGCCTATGAAGATGCTATTCAACAAATTGAACATGATGAAATTACTGAAATTGGATCTAAAAATGAATTTTAAAATTAACAATATCAAAATTACTCAGCCAAAAATGTTTTGGCTTTTGCTTCTTTGTTTAGGAGTTTTACAGTCTTGTTATAACTTTACTGGTGCAGGTTCGTTGAAGGATGAGAAAACCATTCAAATCAATGAATTTCCGAATAACGCGGCATTGGTAAACCCTGCTTTATCTCAGCAGTTTTCTACCGAAATTCAAAACAGGTTTTTACAGAGGACTACTTTGAAGGGAACAAAACAAAATCCTGATATTTTAGTAGAAGGAGAAATTACAGATTATGCAATTACACCGACTACTATTAGTTCAAACACCATTCAGAATAATGCAGGAGGAGTTATTCAGGATTCCCAGAATAAATTAACAATTACGGTGAAGGTTCATTATGAAAACAAACTGCATTCGGAATTGAGCTTCGACAGAGCGTATACCGATGAAGTGACTTTCAATAGCAACTTATCTCAAAGCGATATAGAAGCTTCTCAGGTAAAAATTGTAAACGAAAGAATTATTAATAAAATATTTAACGATATTGTAGCAAACTGGTAAGATGAATCCTAGAGTTTTAGAGCTATTAAAAAATCCGAAAAACATTCAGCCGGAAGATGTACATCTTTTGAAAGGAGAAATTGATGCTTTTCCTTATATTCAAAACATTAGAGCATTACATTTATATGGAGTGCATCTGTATGAAAAAGAAAATTATCAGAAAGAGCTTTCTACTACCGCTGCATATACCACAGATAAAAAGATTTTGTATCAGCTTATCAATGGTAAAATCCAACAGAAGCCTAAACCGAAGATTCAACCATCTGTTGTTCAGGATAACAAAACAGAGTTAGATATTAAAAACGCTCCTAAACCACAGTTTTATCAAAATAGCAGTTTCCCTCTGAGAAGAGAAAACGAGGAGGTTTCCGATACTAACGATACTATTTCTTGCGCTTTTCAATCGACGGCACAAGAAGTTACCTATGTTTATGTGAACGGAGAGAGAAATCGAATATTATTTGAGGGAGAAGAGAATTTCCTTACAGAAGAAAATACACAGACAATCTCTCTTAGCTCAGAATCTTTGATAGCACCAAATAAGGAAGTTTTTGAAGAAATTGAAGAGTTTGAGCCTGAAATCATTATTGAAGAAGAAAAAATTAATACTGAACAGGAAAAAGAAGAAGTTTTAACTGCTTCTGAAGTAAGCTTCCATGAAACTGAATCTTTCCTTCCGGATGTTCAAATTCAGGCTAATGAAGCAGAAGAGGTGAAAGAAGTCGAAGCGATTGTTGAAGAAGTAAAAGAAGAAAACAAAGCCGTAGAAACTTCGGAATTTACTCCTGAAAAAATCATTAATGAAGATAAAATTTCGTCTGAAGAAGAGCAGGAAATCGTTCATAGTAAAGAAGAATTAAGCTTCCACGGCATGGAATCTTTCTTGCCGGACGTAAAAATTCAGACTAACAATTCAGAAGAAATCATTACAGATATTTCTCCATCCAATTCTAATAAACATGAAGACGAAATGCGCCGTCTGATAGAGGAAGTGGAGAAAAAGATGAAAGAAAAGGCGATTTCTGAGGAAATAAAAAAAGAAGAAGAACAGGAAACTACAAGTCACGAAATTAGCTTTGCTGAAACTCAAAGTTTTGAAGTGACCTCTGTTGAACCGAAGGGTGAAGAAGAGATTAAGCCGGAAAATGCAATCTCAGAAAATCAGTCTGAAGCTATTGAAGAATTACCAAAAGAAGCTGTTGAGGAAACATCAGAAGAAGTGAAATCTGTTTGGAAACCAATGTCTTTTGAATCAAATCTTCCTGATTCTTTACTTAATAAATCTGTAGAAGTTCCTCAACCAAAAGTAGAAATCCTCAAAGAAGAAACTCCAAAACAAGAAGAGGCTGTAGTAAATAGAGAAAAAATTTCTGAGATAATTGAAGATCAGACTGAGCAGATAAACGAGCCTGTTGAAGAGCTTAAGGTGGCTGAAGAAGCTCCGGAAATAATAGAAGAAAACAAAGAAGACGTTCCTGTCATGAATGTGTCTTTCTTTAGCTCAAGTTGGACAATTGCTCAGCCTGAGAAAGAAAAAACTCAGGAAGAAACTCAGGTTGAAAAGATAGAAGAAGTTCCGATTGAAATACCTAAGACAAGTCCTGTTGATAGTAATGTTCCCGGGTTTATTAATACTTGGCAAAGCTGGCTGAAAATTGACAGAACTGAAGAAGTTGAGAAGGAGAAAATTGAAATAAAGACCAAAGCAATCGAAAACTTTATTGAAAACAATCCGAAAATTAGTCAGTTAAGAGAGGAAAGTACGTATGTTATAAAAGAAAAAAATGACGATATTTCTCACTTGATGACAGAAACATTGGCAACATTGTATTTTGAACAAAAACTATATACAAAAGCGATAAAAGCATTTGAGATATTGGTTAAAAAGCATCCGGAAAAAGGAGACTATTTCAAAGATAAAATTCAGGAAATAAAAGATTTCCGAAGTAAAAACTAAATATTTATATGAACTTACTTGTAATTAATCCATTTGAGATTTTACTTATTGTTACTGCAGTTGTGGTGTTATACATTGTAGCAATTTCAACATTGTTTAAAAACAAATCCGGAATTTTGCCTTATTTGGCGCTTATTCTGTTTCCAATAGTAGGTCCTTTAGGAATTGTCTTTGGAAATTACCGTATGAAGAAAATAAAATAAAAAGTTCGGCGGCTGAAAATTCATTTTCAGCCGCCGAACTTTTATACAATATAGTTTTTTATTTAGGAGAAATAAAATTTCAATTATGGAGCTTCATTTTTACTTCGTCTCAATTTTCTCCATGCTTTTCGCCCTACGGACAGCGCTAGAAAGATAAAAATAATGGCAAGTATTCCTGCGATAATTGGAGCTGCCATTGCTAAAACAGACATAAGCCCTGCTCCTGCAGTTTCAGTAGTCCCTACTACAGAGTTTCCTAATCCTCCTGTTGTTGCCGTAGATGCTGCACGAATTCCTGCAAATCCTGTACTAATTGTGGCAGCTGTTCCTCCGCCTGCAATCAAGGCTAAAGCCCATTGAGGAAATGTCCCTAAATCTGCAAACTGAGAGGCAAATAAAATAGAACCGGCAATGGTAGCCATAGGAATAGAAATGGTATCCAGCAGATGATCTAAGAAAGGAATATAATACGCTAAAATTTCAAAAACAGTTGCTACTCCGGTAGTAATAAGTGTTGGCAGACCAGCAAGCCATTCAAAGCTTTCACTCATAGGAATCCAGTGAAAATAAGAAGCTAAGCTTACCGCAAAAAGAGGAAGGAAAACCCGAAATCCGCTGGCTGCAGCCAGACCAATGCCAATAAAAGCACTTAATATATAAGGAAAATAAGGAATATTATCTAACATTTTCTTTTTCAGATTAATAGTTCCTTTTAAAGGTACAAAAAATAGATAAATGTTTATTTACTTTTTTGGGAGGTGCAAAGTTTTAAAAATTGTTCCTCTACATCCTGAAATTTTGCAGGAATTTCTGAAGAAACCCAAAATAACATGGCAAATGTTTTCTCTCCAAAAGCTTCTTTAAAAGCTTCTTTATTTAAACGAAAAGCTTCCCTTAAAAGCCTTTTTATACGATTTCTGTGAACCGCTTTTTTGAAATATCGTTTAGAAACCGAAACCCCGAACTTTGCTTGCTCGATAGGTACAGTAGGTTTTTCTTTCAGGACAATGATTCTTAAATTTCCACAAGTCTTCCATTTACCTTTTTCAAAAAGTAAAGCAATTTCTGTATCTTTTTTAAGTTTTTCGGCTTTGGAATAGGTGAAGTTTGTCATTTACGGAATGTAAATATAGTGGAATTTTCTCTTTTTTGATTTTAATATAAGTTAATCTTTCTTTATCAAATGATTGATGACTTCCGCTGCAGCATATAATCCGAAAATGGCAGGAATATAGCTGATTGTTCCGTAAAAAGATCTTTTATAGTTGGTACCGTCAGTCATTTTTAAGCTTTCCTCATTTTGAATCTCATTAGAAAACACGCAACGGATTCCTTTATTTATTTTCTCTTTTTTCAGTCTTTTTCTGATCTGTCTTGCTAAATGACAATTGTGACTTTTGCTGATGTCTCTCACCATTACTTTGCTTGGATCAGCTTTTCCGCCGGCTCCCATCGAACTTACTACTTTTATCTTTCTTCTTCTCGCTGCAATCAATAATTTAAGTTTAGGAGTCACGCTGTCGATACAATCAAGGATGTAATTAAATTTTCCTTCATCAAGCACCTGATCCATTCTTTCAGGATTCAGAAACTCGTTGATTTTAATTAAATTAAGGTTAGGGTTGATATCTAAAAGTCTTTCTGCAACCACTTCCACTTTATGTTTTCCAATAGTTGAATGAAGTGCAGGAAGCTGTCGGTTGATATTGGTGATATCTACAGTATCGCCGTCTACGATCGTCATGTTTCCCACTCCGGCTCTTGCAAGAAATTCTGCAGCAAAAGAACCTACTCCGCCTAATCCCACAACCAAAACGCTAGCGTTTTTCAGCTTTTCCAATCCTTCTTCTTTGATGAGAAGTTCCGTTCTTTCCAACCAGTATTTATCCATGTTGTATTGTCTCTAAGTTTTCTAAAATCTGTTCATTCAATGTATCCGGAGAAATTCCTTTTATATCTGCAACTTTTTGATATAATGTGGCAATTTCAAAATCTTCGTTGTCGGTTTCCAAAAAGATTTTGTCTAAAGGGATACTTTTCAAAGTATTTTGCAAAGATAAATTATACAAAACGGCTTTTCCAAAACTCAGATAAAAATTATTTTTAAGAAGATCATGGGCAATATTTTCTTTTTTGTTAAATCCGTGAATAATCATTGCCTGATTTGCCTTCTTTCTGAAAGAAATTACCTCATAGAATTTCCTTACACAATGAATGATAAGAGGTTTTTTTGCCTCGTTGGATATTTCTATTTGTTTCAAAAAAACATCTTCTTGAATTTTCTGATCAATAGGCACAAAAGAATCCAGACCGCATTCACCAATCGCAAAACAGTTTTTGCTGATATTTTCAAGCAGCCAATTTAGCTGATCTGTTATCTTATCGTAAAGAATATCTTTAGGATGAATTCCGACAGAATATAAAGAATCCGGAATTCCATCTGTGAGTTCCATATTATAAATTCCGAAAGGAAGGTTTTTCTTATGATGATGAAAATCAAAATAATTCATAGTCAAAAATACGATTATTTAAGACTCAGATAAAAATACTAAACAAACGTTTATAAATATGTTAAAAATTTCTTAACTTTACTCAAACTCAATCCTCATGAGAAAAAAGTTTACCGAAAAACAGATTCATATTTTAGATATTGCTGAAGAGCTGATCGCAAAAAAAGGATATGAAGGGACTTCTGTAAGAGATATTTGTTCGAAAGCGAATATCAATGTGGCGATGATCTCATATTATTTTGGATCTAAGGAAAAAATGATGTCCTATCTCTATCAATACAGAGTGTTGAAAACAAGAGAAAATTTTTCAGAATTTGCAGATACCATCAAGGACGGAAAGCCGGAAATGCAGATGAAAGAAATGATTAAATTTATCGTAACCCAGCTTTTTAAATATAATTACTTCCACGGTTTTGTTACTCAGGAGCTTAGGCATACGGAGAATTTAAAAGATGAACTGCTGGATTTCTATCAGCTTTTTGTGAAAAAAATAGATGAAGTCATTAAAAAAGGAGTGGCTTCAGGGGTATTTACTTTTACACCCAAACCTGAAGATATCCTGACAACCATTATTGGGTCTACTTTATTTGTGATTAGAAATAGAAATTTTTATGAACTCTATGTTCCTCATAAAAATGACGAAACGTATGTAAAAGAAGCGGAGAAAAAGATCAGAATGAATCTTTTATTAAGTGTTTTTGCAATTTTAGGATACGCCGCAGACTAAAATTACGTTAAATAATCATAAAAAAAAATCTTTTGGCAAAAAAGTTATATTTTTGCAAATTAGTAAATCGGCTATAAAATCCGAAAACTGTTGAATTTTTATATGAAAAAATATATTTTAGGTCTTTTTGCACTAACGGTAGTTATGTCATGTGTAAGCCAGCAGGAGAGAGCATTAAAAAGTGCTGATAAAAACTTCATTTTAAAGGCTGCAAACGAAAATTTTGCGAAAAAGAAGTGGAAAAATGCTTTGGCGCTTTACGATAGGCTTACTAATTTGGTAGCAGGTACGGATGATTTTCCTAATGTAGGTTTCAATACGGCTTATGCAAACTATTACGATAAAAGCTATAAACTTGCAGGACATCAGTTTAAAAATTTTGCAGTAAGTTTTCCTAAAGACCCAAGAGCGGAGGAGGCGGCTTATATGTCTGCATTGTGTTATTATGAAGGATCTATGGATTATAACTTAGATCAGTCTAGTACAGAATTGGCTATTAATGAGCTTCAGGATTTCTTAAATAATTATCCGAACTCTGAAAGATCAAAAAACATCAATACTCTTATTGATGAGCTTTCTTATAAATTAGAATTTAAAGCTTACGAAAACGCAAGACAGTATTTTAAAATGGGAGATTACAAATCTGCCAATGTTGCGTTGGAAAATGTTTTAGATGACTTCCCAAGTACAAAACTTCGTCCGAAAATTTATGATTTTATCATGAAGTCTCGTTACGAATTGGCGGCGAAATCTGTATATGAATTGAAAGAGGAGCGTATTGAAAGCGCACTTTCTTTTACAAAACAGGTTGAAAAAGAACTTCCTAATACAGAATATTCAAAAACTGCCTTGGATTTAAGACAAAAACTGGAGAGAGAAAAGAAAAACTTTGCAGTTGTAAAGAAAGATACGGAAGCAAGAATTGCTGTCCTTACCGACAGACAAAAGAAAGCAGCAGCTAAGCTTGCGGAGAAAGAAAAAACTGAGCAACAACTAAAGGATCAAGAGTCTGCTGAGAAGAAAGCAATGCAGATTCAGAGGGATAGTGCGGCGCTTCAAACACCTCCACCTGCAGCGACTTTCAAAATTCAAAGATAATTCGTAAATTTGCCATCTTAAAATAAAATAAATTTCTCAAAATGAGCGTAAAAGATACAAAAGCCGAAGTAAATACAATTACTTATGACAAAGATAAGATTGAAGATAAAGTAGGTTCAATCTATGAAGCTATTGTTATCATGGGAAAAAGAGCAGAGCAGATCAATGCGGAAATCCGTACTGAATTGCATAATAAATTAGACGAATTTGCTGTTCACAACTCTACATTAGAAGAAGTTTTTGAAAACAGAGAGCAGATAGAAATCTCTAAACATTATGAAAAGCTTCCAAAGCCAACTTCAATTGCAATTGAAGAATGGTTGAATGATGATGTGTATTTCAGAAAAACAGAAGACAGAAAGTAATCATCTGTGTTTTAAATATACAAAGGTCATAAGGAAAATAGTTTCTTTATGACCTTTGCTATTTTATATAATGGCAGTTAGGGGAAAAATAAGTAATTTAGTGATTCAAAAAAATAAAACTCAATGAGCGTTTCCGGCAAAAAGATACTGATAGCCGTTTCTGGAGGAATTGCAGCCTACAAAATTCATTTCTTAATAAGAGATTTTGTGAAAAGCGGGGCGGAAGTTCAGGTCATTATGACTCCTGATGCAGAAAATTTTGTAACGAAGCTTAGTATTTCCACTTTATCAAAAAAACCGGTTTATACAGATTTCTATGGAGATAACGGAACATGGAACAGCCATGTAGAACTGGCATTGTGGGCAGATGTAATGATTGTTGCTCCCTGTACATCCAATACGTTGGCAAAAATGGTTCACGGAATATGTGATAATTTAGTGATTGCTACCTACATGTCAGCGAAATGTCCTGTATTTATTGCTCCTGCAATGGATTTGGACATGTATCAACATCCTTCTACAAAGAAAAATTTAGAATTAGCTGAAAGCTACGGACACCACATCATTCCGGCTGAAAACGGAGAACTGGCGAGTGGATTAATAGGACCGGGAAGAATGGCAGAGCCTGAAACCATTGTAAACAATATTGAAGATTTTTTTAACTCAACTCAAAATAGAAAATTAGAAGGGAAAACAGTTCTTATTACTGCGGGTCCAACTTATGAAGCTATTGATCCGGTGCGTTTTATCGGGAATCATTCTTCAGGGAAAATGGGGTTTTCCTTAGCGGAAGAAGCTGCTAAAAGAGGGGCGAAAGTTATTTTAATTTCCGGACCGAGTGCTGAAAAAATAACTGAGCAGAATGTTGAGGTTCAGAGAGTAACGTCGGCAAAGGAAATGTTTGAAAAAGTGTTTCAGTTTTATGAAAATGTAGATATTGCTATTGCAAGCGCAGCTGTTGCAGATTATGCTCCCAAAGAAGTAGCGACAGAGAAAATTAAAAAAAATGATGATAATTTAACCATAGAGCTCGTTAAAAATCCGGATATTCTGAAAACGATGGGCGAGAGAAAGAATCATCAGTTTTTGGTAGGATTTGCTCTGGAAACCCAGAATGAAGAAGAAAATGCCAAAGGAAAATTAGAAAAGAAAAATTTAGACATGATTGTTCTGAATTCTTTGAGAGACGAAGGAGCCGGTTTTAAAAACGATACCAACAAAATAAAAATTTTCACAAAAACAGAGAAAACCGAGTTCAATTTGAAATCTAAAGATGAGGTGGCCAAAGATATTCTCAATTTTGTTGAAAATCAGCTATTAAAATAATTTTTATAAATTTCCGTTCTCAATTTTAAATAAACAATGAAAAGAATCTTAAGCATATTTTTTGTATTTTTCTTATATCAATTGAGTTTCTCTCAAGAGTTGCTGTCGACTGTTCAGATCAATGCGCAACAAATGGGAGGAAGTAATCAGCAGGTTTATAAAACACTGGAGAAAAATCTTAGAGACTTTATTAACAATACGAGCTGGACTGGGAAAAAATTACAAAATTTTGAAAAAATCAAGTCAAATTTTGCTATCATTATCAGCGAGAAAGACGGGAATAATTATAAAGGAAGTATTGTTGTACAGGCAGTTCGTCCCGTATTTAGTACCAATTACGAATCTCCGTTGATTAATATTCAGGATACAAAATTCGGATTTGAATATGTAGAGAATGAAAATCTAATTTTCAATGAGAGACAGTTTTCAGGAAAAAACTTGATTGATGTGATCAGCTTTTATGTGTATTTAATTTTGGGATACGATGCAGATAGCTTTCAATCGATGGGCGGAACACCGTGGTTTACAAAAGCTCAGCAGATTGCTCAGAATTCTCAAAACAGAAACTATGAAGGTTGGGCTCAGCTGGGAACGGAAGGTCCTAGAACTAGAGGGAATTTAATTAGTACATTGCTGAATTCTAATACGAATCAGTTAAGAACGACTTTTTATACATATCACAGAATCGGGTTAGATGGTCTTTACAATCAGGATCAGACCGCTTCTAAAAAAGCTATTTTTGATGCTTTAATGCAGTTGAAAATTTACGAAAACAATTTCCAGCAGAATTATGCATTCAATCTTTTTATTGAAGCAAAAAGTGATGAAATTTTCAATATTTTCAATTCGAATAACAACGGTGGAATTATTTTGGGTGATTTAAAACAGCTTATGATTACTTTTGCTCCGAAGCATACTGATACTAAGTGGAATAAATGGAAATAAAAATCTGATTCACAATTTCTGAATTGGAAATTTTATATTTGCAGTAACAATCGTAATCTGCTACTGATTTATGCTTTCGAGAATCTATATAAAAAACTTTGCACTTATTGATGTACTTGATGTGTCCTTACATAAAGGGCTACAGGTAATTACCGGAGAAACAGGAGCCGGGAAATCAATTATTCTGGGTGCACTTCGCCTTATTTTAGGAGAAAGAGCAGATGTAAAGTCGATCTCTAACACAGACGAAAAAAGTATTGTAGAAACCGAATTCTCATTGAATAACCGGTTTAAGAAATTTTTTATAGAAAATGATCTCGATTATGATCAACAGACGATTATAAGAAGAGAAATTCTTCCTTCCGGAAAATCGAGAGCTTTTATCAATGATGTTCCGGTAACACTGGATATTCTTAAAAAGTTGTCTTCTCAACTGATTGATATTCATTCACAGTTTGAAACCTCCAATCTTTTTACAGCAGAATATCAGTTCAAGATTATTGACGGGCTTTCTGAAAATAAAAAAATGATTGAGGAATATCAATTTGAGTTTTCAGATTTTCAAAGCTTAAAAATTCAACTGAAAAAACTCCAAACGCAGCTTGCAGAAACAAATAAGGAAAGTGATTATAAAGAATTTTTACTGAACGAACTTGAAGAACTGAAATTGGATGATGTAGACTATGGAGACCTTCAGAACCAATTGTCAATACAAGAAAATGCAGAGATGATTTCTGAAAATCTTGCGCAGATTCTGTCAAGATTTCATCAGGAAGAAGTGGGAATTCTTTCTTTTTTTAATGAAGCTAAAAATAAACTTTCCAAGATTTCAGAAGTTTCAAACAGTTTTTCAGACCTTGATGAAAGGCTTGAAACATCTTTTGTAGAAATAAAAGATATTATTTCCGAACTGGAACATGAAGCCGAAAAAATTGAAATCAATCCTGAAAACCTTGCGTTACTTTCCGAACTGAACAATAAAATTAATTCATTATTTCTGAAGCATAATGTTTCCGGAATGGATGAGCTTAAAGAAATCAGAGATCAGTTATCAGGCGAACAACAAGGAGCTTCTGAACTGGAAGCTAATATTGCAGAAATTTCTGAAAATATCGTTAAAAAAGAAAAAACGCTTCAAAATCTAGCTGAAAAACTTTCAAAAAACAGAAAGAAAAGTATTCCTATTTTCATTAAAAAAGCGGAAGATTTGCTTAAAAAATTAGGCTTAGAAAAAGCAAAAGTTGATATTGAATTGAAAGATTCTCTGGATTTTAATCAATTTGGCAAAGAAAATATTCAGTTATTATTCCAGGCAAACTCAGGCTTTCCTTTAAAACCGATTCAAACGGCTATTTCAGGTGGTGAAAGATCACGTGTCATGCTAGCGGTAAAGAAAATCATTGCAGAAAGTGACGAGCTTCCAACATTAATTTTAGACGAAATAGACACCGGAGTTTCAGGAAAAGTAGCGGAAGAAATAGGAAATCTCATGCGCGAAATGTCCGAAGATATGCAGCTTATCGTTATTTCTCACTTGGCGCAGGTTGCTGCAAAAGGGAATAATAACTATAAAGTTGTAAAACAGGATGTTTCCGGAAAAACTCAATCCACTATAATTTCTTTAAGTGATGAAGAAAAACTTAACGAAATTGCCCAATTGCTTTCCGGAAGTAAGATCACGGAAGCAGCCATGACACAGGCGAAAGAATTGATAGGATAATTTTAGCTTGGATTAAGAAGCTGATGCGACTTAATTATTCATACAACCTCCCATTTATAGGATTTAAATTGAAAAGTCTGTAACATATTTTGCATTATATTTACTAATGTAAAAAAAGTAACTATGTTTTTTAAATTCCTGAGATTAGAGTTCAAAAGTTTTTTTCGTGGTACATCTTTGGGGATCAATTTAGCGATGAAGATTTTCCGTTTTATCGGAATTCTTTATTTCATGGGTTGTTTGGTAGGAGGTGCATTTATTGCATTTTTCTACATCAAAGAAGAGATGCATGAAGACCCGTTAAAGATTGTTTCCAGATTTTTAATTATTGCTTGGGCGGCTGATTTAATCTTCAAATACATGTTGCAGGAAATGTCTACTCAGAATATCAAGCCTTTTCTTACGCTTAATATTCCGAAGAAAACAGTTGTGAACTATACCTTGGTTAAAACATTCTTTACTCCTTTAAGCTGGCTCAATTCATTCTTTTTTATCACATTTAGTGCCATTGCATTGTTCAATGGATATGGTTTTGTAGGTGTTTTATCTTGGTTGATTGGGGTTTCTTTATTGTTCTATCTTAACAACTTTATCAATATTCTTTTCAATGATAAAGAAACGATTGCCATTGTTGTGGGATGTGTTTTTGCAGCGGTTGCAGGCTTAGCGTATTATAATATCGTTCCAGTTCTTTCTTATTCGGAAAAGTTTTTCTTTAATTTTTATGAACGACCTTATTTTGCGATAATTTCAATCTTGTTATTTACAGCGTTATGGAAGATTAGCTTTAATTACATTCACAAAGCATTTTATTTGGATGAAGGTCTTGAAGCCAAAAAAACAATCGGAAAGACAGAAAATATTGCTTTTTTAAACAAATACGGAGCTATCGGTACTTTTATTAATAATGATATAAAAATGCTGAGAAGGAATAAAGTAACCAAAGGAATTTTGATAGGAAGCTTTTTATTTCTTTTCTACGGAATGCTCATGTTTTCTTCTCCATTATATAAAACTCCGGCAATGACGATGTTTATGGGGCTATTCGTAACAGGAGGTTTCCAGTTTCTGTTTGGACAGAGAGTTCCGGCTTTTGACAGTTCTTATTATCCTTTGATGATGACTTCCAATGTTCCGTATAAAGAATATTTAAAAGCAAAATGGTGGCTGATGAATATTATGACGGGAGTTTCTATACTTCTTGCGGTGGGATATGCCTATTTTGGCTGGGAAATGTATGTTACTTTTTTCGCTGCCGGAATTTATAATATTGGGGTCAATTCTCAATTCACGCTTTGGGCGGGAGCTTTCAATAAAACACAAATTGATCTTAATGCTAAAGAAAAAAGATTCGGGCAAAAAAATAGTTTTAATCTGAAAGCATTGCTGTTGTTAATCCCAAAAATGTTTTTACCAATGGCTGTTTTCGGAGGAGTACAGCACTTTTTCGGAATTGGAGCAGGGGTTGTAAGTGTGGCTATTATGGGATTGGCAGGTTTTTTATTCAGAGAAAAAATCTTCGATATTATTGTAAAGCATTATAAAGTAGAAAAATACAGCACATTAGAAGCATTCAAAAACAAAGATTAATATGATCACAATACATAATTTATCAAAAACATACGGTAAAGCAACCGTGCTTAATATCGAGAATTTGGAAATTCCGAGTGGAGAAACCTTCGGACTGGTAGGGAATAACGGAGCAGGAAAAACGACATTGTTCAGTTTAATGCTTGATCTTATTCAGCCTACAACGGGTTTTGTAAGTGTAGATGATATTAAAGTCAACGAATCTGAAGCATGGAAGAATAAAGTTTCTGCATTCGTTGACGAAAGTTTTCTTATCGGTTATCTTACCCCTGAAGAATATTTTTATTTCATCGGAGAATTGAGAGGACAGAATAAGGCTTCTGTTGATGAGTTTTTAAAACAGTTTCATGATCTTTTTAATGGAGAAATTTTAAATTCAGGGAAGTACGTTCGTGATTTATCAAAAGGAAACCAGAAAAAAGTAGGGATTGTAGGAGCAATGATCGGAAATCCTGAAATCATTATTCTGGACGAACCTTTTGCTAATTTGGATCCTTCTACTCAGATTAAACTGAAAAATTTAATTAAAGAATTATCAAAACAGGACGGAGTCACTTTCCTTATTTCAAGTCACGATCTTTCACATACTACCGAAGTGTGTAACAGAATTGTAGTTGTGAATAAAGGAAAACTGGTAAAAGATATTCAGACGGATCCTGAGACTCTTAGAGATCTGGAGCAATATTTTGCTGATCAGGTTTCTAAGCCTGTTGAAATGATTTAATTTAAAAAATAAATAATGCCGAATATTGAATCTCAAAACGTAACCGATTATCCGAATAGCAATACGATTTTCATGGTTTGGAGATTGGTAGATGACCCGAAACTGAAAGAAACCTTTCAACAATTGTGTGCTTTGGTGCTGAATCTTAATAATTCTGTTTTCAACAGATTTCCGGATAGTAGAGCAAGCTGTGTGATGGGGATTGGCTATAACGCCTGGAATATTCTTGAACTTCCGACTCCGCTTCCGAAAGAATTAGTCAATTTTGAAGAAATAAAAGGCGAAAAACATACTGCGGTGTCTACGCCGGGAGATTTGCATTTTCACCTGAGAGCCGACGATAAAAGCATCATCTTTGATATGGCAATTGAGATTTCAAAACTACTGACTCCTGTTGCAGAAAGTATTCTGGAAATTCATGGGTTTAAATATTGGGATGCTCGTTCGATTCTCGGCTTTGTAGACGGAACAGAAAATCCGCACAATGAAGACCGGGATCTTTTTGCGAAAGTTGGAGATGAAGATATACAATACAAAGGGGGAAGTTATCTTTTCACTCAAAAATATCTTCATAACATGAATGCATGGAGCAATCTTTCGACAGAAGAACAGGAAAAAGTGATCGGAAGATCAAAAGAGAATGATATTGAGATGTCAGACGATGTAAAACCTGAAAATTCCCATATTGCATTAACAAATATTGAAAACGAAAATGGAGAAGAACTAAAGATTGTAAGAGACAATATGCCTTTTGGTAATCCTTCCACAGGTGAGTTTGGAACCTACTTTATTTCTTATGCCAATACATTTTCTACCACAAAAAAAATGCTGACGAATATGTTTATCGGAGATCCTCCGGGAAATTATGACCGGATTTTAGATTTCAGTACGGCCGTTACAGGAACACTTTTCTTTGTTCCGACAAGAAATATGCTGGATGAATTTTCAGGATAGAATATAAGGGGCAGAATCTTTCTGTCTTTTTTACTATAAATAATCGATGTTTTTCCTTTTAGAATGACATCAGGAATAAATTTTTCAAAAAAATATTTTTTTTGTGTAACCTTTTCAAAGTTTTGTTGTCTTTAGAGTAGAAACAGATGAGAATGAAAATTTTGTTCGGAAATAAAAAAGAAGATTTGCTCAGCCGGCTTAAAAAACAAGATCCGGCTGCACAAAAAGTTTTTTATGAACAGAACGTCAAAAAATTTCTGAGTGTAGGCAAAAGCTATATCAGTGATTTGTATCAGGCGGAAGACTGTGTCATCAAAGCTTTTTGTAAAATCTTTAAGCACATCGAAAGCTTTCGGGGAGAAGGTAATCTGGAAGGATGGGCGAGAAGAATTGTCGTTAACGAATGTCTCAACTTTATAAAAAGCCATAAAACCGTTTTTTATATTGATGATATCAATCCTTCTTTTATGATTGATGCTCCGGAAGAGGAAGTCGTTTTTGATTTCAACGCTCAGGAACTTTTAGATCAGCTTCCGGATGCTTACAGAATGGTTTTCAACCTCTACGTATTGGAAGGATATTCGCATCAGGAAATTTCTGATACCTTGAAAATCTCCACAGCAGTAAGTAAAACACAGCTGTTTCGTGCAAAAGAGAAGTTGAGAGTGCTTTATCTTCAACAACAAAAAACAATGAAAAATGAACACATTCAGAGATAATTTAGAACATCAGATAAAAAAACAGATCGAGGAAAGAGAAATTGCTCCTTCAAGAGATCTTTGGTCTGAAATAGAAGTACAAAAAGGAACTGCACATTCTAAATTCCGTATGAACTGGGTATTGGCTGCAGCGTGTGTTGTACTTGTTTTTGGGTTGGGGTTTGTGCTTTTTTCAAATCCTTCCGGAGAAAAAAATATTCAGAAAACTGAAATTGCTAAAGTAAAGAATACATCTCCTCAAGAGAAAGGGACTGAAAAGAATAACGAAAATGTAGTTTCTGAACCTGTTTATGTGGAGAAAAAAGTTATTCAGGAAAATAAGGTAACTCCAATTAACGCCATTGAGAAAACTCTGCAAGCTCCTATCTTAGCAGAGCAGATGGAAAAAGCTCCTCAAAAAGAAGAAGTACAGATGATTGTCCCGGAAATTTCTAAAATTCCTGCTCCTGCTAATAAGGTGATGGCTCAATCGGAAGAAGCTTCGAAATCTCCCGTGAAAAAGAAAAAATATGTAGACCCGGCAACTTTACTTTTCTCGGTAGAGCATAAAGACATCATAGAGAAAACGAAAGAGAGTAATGTGGCAACCATAGATCTGAACGGGAAATAACAACTTTTTAACAATTTAAAATTAATAATATGATCAAGAAATTTATCATCATGGGATTCTTATGCCTTTTATCTGGCACAGGATATTCACAAAGAAAATCATTGGGATTGAATCTGCAGTCCAAAGAAAATACAGAAGTAAGCCCAATCGTAAAGGAAAAAGTAGACGAATATGCTAAAAGCATTGATGCAATTATCCAGGAAGAGAAAAAGCTGATGGAAGCAGAATTGCTTATACTTCAGGCAAAAAATCTTGATAAAACTGAATTTGACAAGCAAAAATCAATTATTGCGGATCGTTTTTCGGAAAAAATTGACCAAAGAATAGAAGCATTAGGATTCGATTTGGATACAGTGATTCAAAAGCAGGTAAGGTATTCGCTTCTTAGCTCCGATGTTACCTCTAATGAAGAGCTAAAGGCAAAGCTTTTGAAAAAATTCCGACCGGTGAAAAATTTAGAAGGATACATTTCTTACGGAATTATGAATCTTACAAACAGTAAAGCAGATAATGAACTGGATAAGAATTTAGGATATGCCGGGAATTTTGAATTTGGATTTAAATTTAACTATCAGTTTGGCAGAACAAGTCCTTGGGGATTAATTTCCGGAATTGGTTTTTCTTGGAGAACGCTGAATTTTGACAATAATATGTTTATTGCAAAGGATACTAATGCTGATATTTATTTAGATAACTATAATAAAGGTCTTAGTAAAAGTAAATTAAGAACAGGGTATGTTATGGTACCGCTAGGCGTACAATATAATTTCTCAAAGCTTAAAAATGCAGGAATGGATATTCAGTACAGAGATTATCATAATGGATTTAAAGTGGGAGCGAATATTTACGGAGGGGTAAAAATGGCAACCAATAATATCATTAAAGGAGAAGGAATAAGCCAGAGAGAAAGAGGGAATTATCAGGTCAATCCTTTTGTTTATGGTGCCCAATTCACGGTCTCGTATAATGACTTCAGTATTTTTGTGAAAAAAGATTTCAGCAATTTTTTTAAAGACAACAAATTTGAGAATGATAAAGCTTTAGTTGTTGGTGTCGCTCTAGGATGGTAAAAAGCTTTAGAAAAAATAAAACAACAAAACATTCATCTTTGGTATAAGAATTGAATAATAAAAGAACAACATTCACATTAACAAACAACAACACTCCACAGGATTTCTGGGGAGTGTTGTTGTTTTTGCTGATATTATAATCAGTTGGTAGTGTCTTAAAATATTTATTTCAGGCTTCCTACCATATCTTCAGGTTTTACCCACTCGTCAAACAGTTCAGAAGTTAAAAGTCCAAGATTAATAGCCTCTTCTTTCAAAGTAGTTCCGTTTTTATGAGCCGTTTTTGCAATTTTTGCAGCATTTTCATAACCGATATGGGGATTTAAAGCAGTGACTAACATCAAAGATTTATCAACCAATTCTTTGATTCTCTCATGATTCGGTTCGATTCCGACTGCGCAATGATCGTTAAATGAAATGCAGGCATCAGCAATTAACTGAGCGGATTGTAAGAAATTATAAGCCATTACCGGTTTGAAAACATTCAATTCGTAATTCCCTTGTGTTCCTGCAAAAGAAATAGTAGTGTCATTTCCTAAAACCTGTGCGCAAACCATTGTCATCGCTTCATTTTGGGTAGGATTTACTTTTCCCGGCATGATAGAAGAACCCGGTTCATTTTCAGGAATATGAATTTCTCCGATTCCCGAACGTGGTCCTGATGCCAATAATCTTACATCCTGAGCAATTTTATATAAAGAAACGGCTAATTGTTTTAAAGCTCCGTGCGATTCTACAATAGCATCATGAGCGGCCAATGCTTCAAATTTATTTTCTGCCGTTACAAACGGAAGATTCGTGAACTTTGAAATATATTCCGCAACTTTCACATCATAACCTTTGGGTGTGTTTAATCCGGTTCCTACAGCTGTTCCTCCTAAAGCCAATTCAGAAAGATGAGGTAATGTATTTTTTAAAGCTCTTAAACCAAACTCAAGCTGAGCAACATATCCTGAAAATTCCTGACCTAAAGTAAGCGGAGTCGCATCCATTAAATGCGTTCTTCCGATTTTAACAATGTCTTTAAATGCTTCTGATTTTTCTTTCAACGTAATTTTTAGTTTTTCAACAGCGGGAATCGTTGTTTCAACTACTTTTTTATAGGCAGCAATGTGCATTGCTGTTGGGTAAGTGTCGTTTGAAGACTGAGATTTATTCACATCATCATTGGGATGTATTTCTGACTTTTCACCTAGGATTCCGCCATTATTTACATGAGCTCTGTTCGAAACAACTTCATTCACATTCATATTCGATTGTGTTCCGGAACCTGTCTGCCAGATAACCAAAGGAAATTGATCATTGAGTTTCCCTTCCAAAATTTCGTCACAAACTTTGGCAATCATATCCCTTTTCTCAGCAGGAAGAACTCCCAAGTCGGTATTGGTGAATGCTGCTGCTTTTTTTAAATAAGCAAAAGCTTCGATGATTTCGTGTGGCATAGAGCCTTCAGGACCTATTTTGAAATTATTTCTTGATCGTTCGGTTTGTGCCCCCCAAAACTTATCGGCAGGAACCTGCACTTCACCCATGGTGTCTTTTTCTATTCTGTAATTCATTGTGATTGAGATTTTATTTCTGTTTAGCCTAAGACTGAGGTTTAGTTTAAGGCATATCTCAACCTGAATCTTAGCCTCAACCTTAGATTATAAAATTACTGAATAATGAAAAACCTCGCAATTTATAATCATTATAAATATCAATCTAAGTCACTGATTTTACTCATGTTTTTTTGGTAAGCCGTATTTTTGTACTCAATAAAAAATTGAAATGGAATTTAGATATCAGGATCCGTATCCGATTCAGAAAGATGATACGGTGTATAAGAAGCTTACATCAGACTATGTAAAAGTTGAAAAATTAGGAGAGAGAGAAATTTTGACAATAGATCCGAAAGGTCTTGAACTATTGGCTGAAGAGGCTATGGCAGATGTTTCTTTCATGCTTCGTTCTTCACATTTGGAAAGTTTGAGAAGAATTATTGACGATCCTGAAGCTACTGATAACGATAGATTCGTTGCTTATAACTTATTGCAAAATGCTGCTGTTGCGGTAGAAGGAGCTTTACCTTCTTGCCAAGATACAGGAACGGCGATTGTGATGGGTAAAAAAGGAGAAAATGTTTACACGGGAGTTGATGATGGTGAATATTTAAGCAAGGGAATTTACAATACGTACCAAAAAAGAAACTTAAGATATTCTCAGGTTGTTCCTTTAACGATGTTTGATGAAAAGAACTCTGGTTCCAATCTTCCGGCACAGATTGATATTTATGCTAAAAAAGGAGATTATTACGAATTTTTATTCTTAACAAAAGGAGGAGGTTCTGCCAACAAAACTTTCTTGTATCAAAAGACAAAATCTTTACTAAACGAAAAATCTTTGGAAGCTTTCGTAAAGGAGAGAATTTCAGATTTAGGAACAGCGGCTTGTCCGCCTTACCACCTAGCGTTGGTAATTGGTGGAACTTCTGCTGAAGCGAATTTAGCTGCTGTGAAAAAGGCATCTGCGAAATATTACGACAACCTTCCAACTGAAGGAAATGAAGCAGGGCAGGCTTTCAGAGATTTGGAATGGGAAGCAAAAGTGCAGAAAATCTGTCAGGAAAGTGAAATCGGAGCTCAGTTTGGAGGAAAATATTTAACGCATGATGTTAGAGTGATCAGACTTCCTCGTCACGCAGCATCTTGCCCGGTTGGAATGGGAGTTTCTTGTTCTGCGGACAGAAACATCAAAGGGAAAATTACAAAAGAAGGTATTTTCCTAGAGCAATTAGAGCAAGATCCTAAGAGATTTTTGCCGGACACACCACCACATTTGGAAGAAGCTGTTGAAGTTAATTTGAATAAGCCAATGCCGGAAATCTTAGCAGAACTTTCAAAATATCCAATCAAAACAAGATTAAAGCTAAACGGAACATTAATCGTTGCAAGAGATATTGCTCACGCAAAAATCAAAGAAATTCTAGACAGCGGAAAACCGATGCCTGAATATTTCAAAAATCACCCAATCTATTATGCTGGTCCGGCAAAAACTCCGGAAGGAATGGCTTCAGGAAGTTTTGGTCCTACCACTGCAGGAAGAATGGACGTGTATGTTGATGAATTCCAGAGCCATGGTGGAAGCATGGTAATGTTGGCAAAAGGTAACAGAACTGCAGATGTAACCAATGCTTGCGGAAAATATGGAGGTTTCTATTTAGGTTCAATCGGAGGTCCTGCTGCAATTTTAGCAAAAGACAATATCCTGTCTGTTGAGGTTGTTGATTTCCCGGAATTAGGAATGGAAGCGGTAAGAAAAATTGAAGTAAAAGATTTCCCTGCATTCATTATTACAGATGATAAAGGAAATGATTTCTTTGCAGCTCTTGCTCATTAATTAGATTAAAATCAAAATAAATAATAAAAATAGGCTTGTATCTTTTGTGTAAAAAGGAAAAAAGTTCTATTTTTGCCTAAAATATTAAGTAAAATGATGTTATCAGCATTTTGGCCGTTTTATCAGTTCCTTTGGACAGTGTATTTCATTACCATGTTCTTGGTAGGATTCTGGTGTATTTTTATGTTTTTCGGATTGGTGATTCCAATGTGGTTGACTGAAGGTTTGAAAGAATACTTTGGTAAAGTAGCTCCTTTTGATCCGGAAGAAATTAGAAGTAAAATGGTTTACGAGCAAGAAGGTGTAGAAGTTATCTATAACTCACCTAAAGGTCACGGTCCTTTTATTCACGATAGTCACGGACATCATTAATTTGTATGTCATTGCTTTTTCACCTGAATTCTGAAAAAGCAATATCAAAGCAAAACAACATATATTAAACCACTAATTTATTAGTGGTTTTTTTATTTTATCCATTTCTGAGCTTTTCCGGAGATAACCCAAACCTTTTTTTGAATGCTCTGGAGAAATTTTGAACGTAGTCATATCCACAGTCTATGGCTATTTCTTTAATCATAATGTTCTTATTAATAATTAGTTTTTTGGCTTTCAACATTCTAAGCTCCAATATATAGTCAACTATTGTTGAATGGTAATATTTCTTAAATTCTTTCCTGATTTTATTTTCATTAATTCCCAGTTCTCTACTCAGGTCATTGATTTTTAGATTTTTATTGTAATTTTCATCAATGTATTTTTTGATAAGAATATGCTGTCTTGAATGATTTTCTGAATGATCTTTTTCAGTAAACTGCTCAAAAATTAATAGTAAAAGCTTCATAATCTTTGCTTCTACAAAGAGCTTTTGCATCATCCCTTTTTTTGAGGACTCAATAATTTCTTGCAGAATGATATGCATTTCCACAGTCATTAAAGGAGGAGTTTGCTCGTGTAAGAAAATGAAATTATTTTTTGTCATTTGTTCCAGCATTTCAGAGCTCTCCTTGTTTTTTTGAGGATTGAAAAGATTGAAAATATATTGATACCTGATTTGTATCTGTAAGTATTTTAAATGTTCCTGGTGGTCACTCCATAATTTTGCTTTGCTTTCTTCAGAAGAATAATGTAGGATGTATTCGTTTTTTTTAAATAAAAATTGAGTTCCGCAATCATTAGCTTCCAAATGAATATCAGGACTTAAAAGAAAGAGAAGGTTGAAACTGTGCTTACCTTCAATAAAGTTGGAGGAAAGAGATTTTTCTCTATTTGAATCTGTGTGATGTACAATAGAAATTTCCTCCGAATTATATATTTGCCCTTCCCGGTTCTTGTTCTTCATGTGGCTTTTTCTTCAACGAGTTATTTGTAAATCAATTTTTTATCTTCCAATGATCCGTATGATTATTAATTGTTTGAAAATGATAACAATACTTAATCCGATACAATTAATTTTGCGCAAATTTAGTATAATTAATTTAGAATAAATAAAAATAAATATTCAAATGTTTAAAAGTTTATATTCTATAACAGCCAAAATTGGCTTAAGTTTAGGAATTTTATCCGTTGCTGCGGGAAATTTATCTGCTCAACAATGGCAGGATGTTGGAGGATCAGGAAATCTTTCTTCCGGTACATCGAGCTATAATAATTTATCGATTGATGGACAGGGAAATTATTATGTTTCATATTACGACGTAGCGATAGGAAAAGGTTCGGTACAAAAATTTAACGGAACATCATGGTCTTATGTAGGAGGTTCGGCAGGAATAACAACGGCAAGTACAACCTACAGTTCATTATCTTTAGATTCTTCCGGAAAATTATATTATACCAATCAATGGGCCTATCCGAATGCGGGAATGGAAGTTAGAAAATTTGACGGAACTTCATGGAGCCAGCTTCCCAATGCATTTACTGCAACTACAAATTATCAGGCATCAACAGTAGCACCAAATGGAACTCTTTTCGTATATGGATCTGTGGATTCCGGGACTGTGAAACGTTTTGTAAACGGAGCTTGGGAACAGGTTGGAGCAACGGGAATTGCAGTAGGAGTGCCTTATAATGCTGAAATGGTAATAGGTACGAACGGAAAAGTCTATGTTTGCCATAATGCATCCGGAGTAAAAGTATATGAAAACTCTCTCTCAGCTTCTTCTACAGATGTATGGACTCTCGTTGGAGGAACTTCGGTAGGAAGTACATTTACAGAAGGAGTGAATGCTACATCAGATATCGCTATCGGAGCAGATAATAAATTGTATGTAGTATATTCTTCAAATGCTGCGAACAATAGAAAACTGAACGTAAAAAAATTTAACGGGACAGATTGGGAACAAGTCGGAAATGCCAATTTTGGAATTTCTAATGATTTATACAATGTATCTATTGCAGTTACACCTGCCGGAAAATTATATGCTGTTGCAAGTGGTTGGTCAGTTAATGGAGGAAAAAATACGGTTTATGAATTTGATGCAACAACCAACACTTGGGTAACATTTGGAGGAGACTTCGTATCCGATGGAACTGCTTTATATAATGATTTACAATATGATACTTTCAATAATTCATTGGTTCTTACCTATTCTCAAAGCGGAGTAAAAGTAAAAAGGATTTCACTTACACCTGCTTGTAATAATACAGATCCGGGAACAACTCCGGGAGATATAGGCTGTGTAAGTTTTACATACAAAGGTCAACCCGTTTCTTATACCACGGTAAGAGGTCAGGATGGTAAAGTTTGGTTGCAGCAGAATTTAGGAAGTACACAAGTGGCAACTTCACAAACAGATACAAATTCTTATGGAGATCTTTTTCAGTGGGGAAGGTGGGATGACGGACATCAGTTGAGAAATTCACTGACAACTGCTATGCCTTCTGTCAATAATCCTTCGGGTTTAGCAGGTATTACTGCATTTATCGTTGGTTCCGGAACTGGTGCGTATTGGTGGAATACAAATGCATTAACTGATAAATGGTCAGGAGAAAATACTGCTGCAATTACTTCAGAAACCGGAGTCGATCCATGCAGAGCAATTGGGCAGGGTTGGAGATTACCAACTCAAGCAGATTGGACAACAGCAGTGAGTTCAGAAGGTATTTCAAACCCTTCGACAGCATATAACAGCAAACTTAAACTTCCTGCAGCAGGTAACAGAAGTCCTAGTGATGCTAGTTTTACTTATGAGGGACAAAGAGGATATTACTGGAGTTCCGATGTGTCAGGTTCAGGAGGGAAATATCTTTATATTGGTACAACCATTGCGAATGCGGCTTCAGGAGGTCCCAGAGCACAAGGTCAGTCATTGAGATGTATTAAAGAAACGTCTGCATTAGGAACATCAGATATCAGACGAATCAATTTCGGAATTTATCCAAATCCTACAAAAGATATTCTGAACATTAAAGTTGATTCATTAATTGATACAGTTAATGTTACAAATATGGTTGGTCAAAGACTAAATGTTCAGTTCACTAATAATCAAATTAATCTGCAAGGCTTTCCAAACGGGATGTACATTGTAGAATTAAAATTAAAAAACGGGCAGACAATTTCTAAAAAAGTGATTAAAAACTAATTCCGTTCATATTAGATTGATAGACAAAAGGCTTTTTTTAGGCCTTTTGTTTTTTATAATCATTTTTTTGAAGATATACAATTGCTTATTCAGTAAGCTTATCAAAATGGGCTTTTTTTGTTCGTAATCAATTCCGTATCTTTGCAAACTAAATTTTCACTATGTCTAAAAGTTTAATTCCGAAACTGGAAGCTATAAAACAAAGATACAATGAGGTTGCAGACCTTATTATTCAGCCTGATGTTATTTCAGATCAGAAAAGATATTCTTCTTTAAACAAAGAATATAGTGATTTGGGGAAAATTGTAAGAGTTTACGATCTATATAAAGGGGCGTTAGATACCATTGAAGAATCTGATGAGATTATTGCAGATGGTTCAGATAAAGATTTTGTCGAATTGGCAAAAATCGAAAAAAACGAAGCGTTAGAAAAAATTCCCGGGTTGGAAGAAGAGCTTAAAGTTCTTTTGATTCCTAAAGATCCTGCGGATGATAAAAACGTAATTGTGGAACTTCGTGCTGGAACTGGAGGAGATGAAGCTGCGATTTTCGTAGAAGATGTTTACAGAATGTATACCATGTACTTTAAATCAAAAGGATGGAGACATGAAGTAACCGATTCTAATGAAGCTGCAAAAGGGTATAAAGAACTCATCATGAAAGTGGAAGGAGAAGGTGTTTACGGAGTTATGAAATTCGAATCAGGAGTTCACCGTGTACAGCGTGTTCCTGAAACAGAATCTCAAGGAAGAGTTCATACTTCTGCTATCACAATTGCAGTTTTACCGGAAGCTGAAGAAGTGGATTTTGAACTGAATCCTGCAGATATTGAAATGCAGACTTCACGTTCAGGAGGAGCAGGAGGTCAGAACGTAAACAAGGTTGAAACTAAAGTTCAGTTGACACACAAACCTTCAGGAATGGTGGTTGTTTGTCAGCAGGCACGTTCTCAGCTGGCAAACCGTGAATTGGCAATGGAAATGCTTCGTACCAAATTATACGACATCGAATTGCAAAAAGTACAGGGAGATATTGCAGCACAACGTAAATCAATGGTTTCTACAGGTGACCGTTCTGCAAAAATTAAAACGTACAACTATCCGCAAGGAAGAGTTACTGATCACAGAATCAACAAATCAATGTACAACCTTGACGCGTATATGAATGGGGATATCTCTGAAATGATAGATGCGGTAATCATGGCTGAAAATGCTGAAAAAATGAAAGGTGAAGAGGATAATTATTAAAACCTTTCTTTTTACTAAATATAAAGACTTCTGATTTCTCAGAGGTCTTTTTTTATTTGAACAGATTCTCTATTTTTGGGCAAAAAGTTATTGAAACTTATCATGAAAAAAATATTAATTATTATATCAATCTTTTTAATTTCAACTCAGAATCTTCATGCTCAGACGGAAGTAAAGAAACCGGAAGAGGTATTTACGATGATCTTTAATGTTGCGATGAAGAAGGATAAAACGTTATTGAACACCCTAAATAATTATACCCCAAGAATAGTAGATGATTATAAAATCGATAACGATGATTTTAATATTGCGAGTCGTGGTGCATTTGATGGAGTTTCTAAAGAGGCATTAGATATATGTAAAAAGGAAATAATTGATCTTAATGCAGTAATAAACAATGCTCTTGCTAATACGGCAATAACGATTATAAGTAAAAAGACTATTCCCGATGAGTATAACTTACCAGGTAAAATGGTAGAAATTACATATTTGGCAAATTTTATAGTTCCTCAAAGATTAGAAGATATGGAGCGTTCTGAAATAAAAAATGTAACGCCGGCCGAATTTAAAAAATTTCTTCTTCAGACTATTAACGAATTAAAGAAAGCAGATAAAAAAGTTGAAGTAAAGATGGATTTTACATTAAGGCAGATAATTAAAGACGACAAAATCTACTATACTACATCTTCCTCGGAAGAGCTGAGGTCGGATATCATTAAGTCATATTTTATGAGCTTAATAGATATTGCAAAGAAATAATAAAAATTTTTATTAAATAGTAAAAGCTGTCGATTCGGAAGCTTTTTTTATTTAAAACACATTCCGTATTTTTGAGAAAACCTTCACAATGAATTTTAAACCTATTTTACTAACAGCTGGAGTATTATTTTCAGCAACTTTTTATTCTCAAAAAATGATTTATCCCAAAGCATTAAAAAGAAGTCAGACAGATGCATATTTTGGAACTGCAGTGGCAGATCCGTTCAGAGACCTGGAAAATGACTCTGAAGCAACGAAAAAATGGGTGGATGAAGAAGTAGCGCACAGCCAGAATTATCTTTCAAAAATTCCTTTCAGAGATCAAATTAAAGATCAGCTTAGAGATATCTGGAACTATGAAAAAATATCAGCACCTTTCAAAGAAGGAGACTATACTTACTATTATAAAAACGATGGACTTCAGGCGCAGTCGGTGTTGTACAGAACCGATAATAAAACCAAATCAACAGAAGTTTTCTTAGACCCTAATAAATTTTCAGAAAAAGGAACAACATCTCTGGCTCAGTTATCTTTCAATAAAAAAGGAAATTTAGCAGCCTATTCAATCTCAGAAGGAGGGAGTGACTGGAATAAAATTATAATCATTGATGCCATTACCAAAAAACAGATCGATGAAACATTGGTTGATGTAAAGTTTAGCGGTATTTCGTGGCAGGGAGATGAAGGCTTTTACTATTCAAGCTATGACAAGCCGAAAGAGGGCACAGTGCTTTCCGGAATGACAGATAAACACAAAGTATACTTTCATAAATTAGGGACAAAACAATCTGCAGATAAACTAATTTTCGGAGGCGATAAAACACCAAGAAGATATTTGGGAGCGGGTGTTTCTGAAGATCAGAGATATTTGATCATTTCTGCGGCTAATGCGACAAACGGAAATGAATTATACATCAAAGACCTGAAAAAAGGAGGCGATTTTGTACAAATTAATAAAGGATTCGATATCAATGTAAGTATTGTAGATACCCAAGGTGACGATCTTTTCATTTTTACAGATAAAGACGCTCCGAATATGCGTTTGGTGAAAACTACCATCAAAAACCCTTCACCGGAAACATGGAAGGATGTTATTCCCCAAACAGAAAATGTATTAGGAATTTCCACAGGAGGAGGGTATTTCTTCGCCACTTATATGATTGATGCTATTGATCAGGTAAAGCAGTTTGATACAACAGGAAAACTGATCAGAGAAATTACCTTACCGGGAAAAGGGAACGTTGGAGGTTTCGGAGGTAAAAAAGAAGAAAAAGAATTATATTTTTCATTCAGCAACTACATCACCCCTGGAACTACCTATAAATTTAATGCAGATTCGGGTTCCTCTGAAATTTATCAGAAGCCGAAAGTAAAATTCAATCCGGAAGATTATGTTTCCGAACAAGTCTTCTACACTTCAAAAGACGGAACGAAGATTCCGATGATGATTAATTATAAAAAAGGGACGAAGCTTAATGGTAAAAACCCTACAATTCTCTATTCTTACGGAGGTTTCAATATCAGCTTACAGCCAGCCTTTTCTGTTGTTAATGCAATCTGGATGGAAAACGGAGGGATTTATGCCGTTCCGAACATTCGTGGTGGTGGAGAATATGGAAAAAAATGGCATGATGCAGGAACGAAACAGCAAAAGAAAAATGTTTTTGAAGACTTCATTGCAGCCGGAGAATATTTACAAGCTAAAGGCTATACTTCAAAAGAATTCATGGCGCTTTCAGGAAGATCAAATGGAGGTTTGCTGGTAGGAGCAACGATGACGATGCGTCCTGATCTGGCAAGAGTGGCTTTCCCGGGAGTTGGAGTGTTGGATATGTTGAGGTACAATAAATTCACAGCAGGAGCAGGATGGTCTTACGATTACGGAACAGCAGAAGATAATAAGGAAATGTTTGAATACTTAAAATCTTACTCACCCGTTCACAATGTAAAATCAGGAACTTGTTATCCTTCAACGATGATCATTACAAGTGATCACGATGACAGAGTAGTTCCTGCACATTCTTTCAAATTCGGAGCAGAATTGCAGGAAAAACAGACGTGTAAAAACCCGATTTTATTAAGAATTGAAAAAAATGCAGGTCATGGAGCAGGTCGTTCTACAGAGCAGGTAATTGGTGAAAATGCTGATCTGATTTCTTTCGCATTGTACGAAATGGGAATTAAGACGCTTGGAAAATAATTAAGAGCTTATATAAAAACAAAGGCGATTTTACAGCATTGTAAAATCGCCTTTTTATATTAAAAATTAAGACAAAATTATTATTTCAAAAATCCGTAATTTTAGCCGGTAATAAATCTGAAAGTATGAGACGGGAAGTTCAAAACAAAACTCCTCAATTTAATATAACCGAAAAAAAATCGGAAATCTATCCATTCGAAAAAGATGGATTGCAGTTAAAATCTTCTTATAAAGCAGAAGATGTTAAAAATCAAGAACTAACAGAAACTTCTCCGGGAATTGCTCCTTACTTAAGAGGACCATATTCTACCATGTATGTTCAGAAACCTTGGACGATTCGTCAGTATGCAGGTTTCTCAACAGCTGAAGAATCAAATGCTTTTTACAGAAGAAATTTAGCGGCAGGACAAAAAGGACTATCGGTGGCTTTCGATTTGGCGACGCACAGAGGATATGACTCAGATCATGCGAGAGTGGTAGGTGACGTTGGAAAAGCAGGAGTGGCAATCGACTCTGTGGAAGATATGAAGATTCTGTTTAATGAAATTCCATTAGATCAGATTTCAGTTTCTATGACGATGAACGGAGCGGTTTTACCAATTTTATCTTTCTATATTGTAGCGGCAGAAGAACAGGGAGTTTCTCAGGAATTACTTTCAGGAACCATTCAGAATGATATTTTGAAGGAATTCATGGTGAGAAATACTTACATTTATCCGCCTGCTCCTTCTATGAAGATCATTGCAGATATTTTTGAATATACTTCTAAAAATATTCCAAAGTTTAACTCAATATCTATTTCAGGATATCATATGCAGGAAGCGGGAGCTACGCCGGTTCTTGAAATGGCTTATACCCTTGCAGATGGCTTGGAATATGTAAGAACAGGAATAAAAGCAGGAATGAATGTTGATGATTTCGCCCCACGATTATCTTTCTTTTGGGCAATCGGAATGAATCACTTCATGGAAATCGCAAAAATGCGTGCTGCAAGATATATTTGGGCAAATTTGTTACAGCAATTCAATCCTCAGAATCCGAAATCTTTAGCATTAAGAACACATTCACAAACTTCAGGTTGGTCTTTAACGGAGCAGGAGCCTTTCAATAATATTACAAGAACGGCAATTGAAGCCTTATCTTCAGCTTTGGGAGGAACTCAGTCTCTTCACACAAATGCTTTGGATGAAGCGATTGCACTTCCTACAGATTATTCTGCAAAAATTGCAAGAAATACTCAGATTATTCTTCAACAGGAAAGCGGAATCTGCGATGTGGTAGATCCGATGGGAGGAAGTAACTTAGTGGAAAGTCTTACTCAGCAGATGATTGAAGAAGCCATGAAATACATCGATGAGGTTGAGCAGGAAGGTGGAATGACAAAAGCGATCGAAGCCGGAATTCCAAAAATGAGAATCGAGGAAGCTGCTGCGAGAAAACAAGCAAAAATCGATAGCGGAGAAGAATTTATCATTGGGGTAAATTCATTCAAATCTGACCTGAAACAAGACGAAATCGAAATCTTAGACATTGATAATACGGAAGTTCGTAGAAAACAGATCGAAAGATTAGATTCAATAAAACTAAGCAGAAACTCAGAAGCGGTTGAACAGATTTTAAATGAGATCAGAGAATCTGCAAAAACAGGAAAAGGAAACCTTCTGGCATTATGTATTGAAGCTGCCCGTAGAAGAGTAACTCTTGGCGAAATGAGTGATGCGATGGAAGAAAGTTTCGGAAGATATAAAGCAAACATCAGAACAATCTCAGGAGTTTATGCCATGAATGCAGGAAAGAACGAATATTTTGAAAAAGCCCTGAACCTTACTCAGAAATTTGAAGAAGAAGAAGGTCGTCGTCCAAGGCTAATGGTTGCTAAAATGGGACAGGATGGTCATGACAGAGGAGCAAAAGTAGTAGCAACGGCATTTGCAGATATGGGATTTGATGTCGATGTGGCACCGTTATTCCAGACGCCGGAAGAAGTGGCAAAACAGGCAGTTGAAAATGATATTCACATTTTGGGAGTTTCATCATTAGCCGCAGGTCACAAAACGTTAGTTCCGCAAGTTGTAGAAGAGTTGAAAAAATTAGGAGCGGATGATATTACGATTGTTGTAGGTGGTGTTATTCCTCAACAAGACTATGAATTCCTTTATGCTAACGGTGCTGACTTTATTTTCGGTCCCGGAACCAACCTTCCAAAATGTGCAGTAGATATTTTGGAAAAGTTTTTAGAAAAGTAAAAATTTATTTTGTATTTCAGAAAAATGTATATCTTTGCATCTGAAAATCAAGTTTAACCATTATAAAAAACAACGAAGCAATGTTCAAATTCAACTTACATTCAACAGTAGGATTGCCTTTTGCAAAGGCAAGGCTTCGTGGTTTGGTACACTCATAGAATAACAGTATATTGAAATATCAAAACCCGAAGTCGTAAGATTTTCGGGTTTTTTATTGCGCAATATTTCAAACTTAAATCAGTTTCCCCGAAATCTTTTTTTATAAAATTTAGGAATCTTTTCAAATAGTTTTTAGGAGCTATTTCCCGCTTTCCGCTATATCTTTTTCATTACGGCCTCCGCTTCGCTGCGGCCGCAACAAAAAAGGATGTCGCTGCAATCGGGGCTAAGAAAAGGTTACCATAATGTCATTCTGAAAATAGGAAAATTTCCATTTCAAAATGACAGAATATTTCAACTAAAAATTTAGTTGGTTAAGATTTAATGTGATGTATTAAAGTTTAGCTTCTAATATTTCACCTCTAATTTCTAAAAATTAATGGAAAAAGATCACCTTATGTTTTCCAGATTGCGAAGTCTGAGAAGCAAAAAAAGAATAGTTAAAAAAGATGTAGAAAAACAGATCAGAAAAAAGTATAAATGGAGTAAAGAACTTTGGAAAATAAGAAGAGAAATTCCACTAGTTCCTTTGGAAAAACCTTATCAGAAGGGATTTGTAAGATTTTTTGTCGTAAGAGATGATGTAAAACGTTCCAAAGACGGCGATTTCTTCGTAGGAATTCTGAGTAAAATCAATACAAAGATGTATTCCGAAACCCGGAAATTCTTAAAAAAGAAAAGAAAATTCGGACGAAGAATCTATGTTGACAGAGAACAAAAGCTGGTTCAGCTTTCAGCCTGTCAATGGAATAAATTAGGATTAACGACAAGAGAAAAACAGTATTTCTTAAAAAGAGAAGAATACAATCCGTTCAGAAAAAGGGATAACATTTACTACGAATTTATCGAACCATGGAGATTTGTATTGAGAGTACAACCCAATATGATTACTCATTGTAAACCTTTAGATTCAGATTTAGAGAAGGAAATTGACAAGCTCGATTCTTATTTAGGTCAGCATAAAATTGCGGGAATTGTTCATAAAAAGATCTATGGAAAACCCACTCTATGGAAAGATAAGTACAGACGTGATCAAATGAAAAGCTTAAAAAACTTTCACTACAACATCTCTGCAATAGAGATTGCAGAAAAATTAGAGGACGAAAATGTCCTGAAATTGTAAAACAAAAAACAATGGGAAATTTAAAACTTAAAGGAAAAGATATATTAAAAATAGGCTATCCGAACAATCAGAGTGTCAACATCGCTTTGGAAGTCATGAAAAGAAATTTTGCAACAAAAAATATTCATCATGTGAAATCTCTTTTAAAGGAAATTCTGCAAAATCCGGAAAACTTCGAGAAAGATTTAACGTTCGGACAAATCGCAGAAGCTTTGCTTTCATCGAAAAAAACTGAAAAAAGAATGTTGAATACCAATCGTGCTTCTTTTCAGATTTTCGGAAACAATATTTCGGAAGAAGCAAAAAACCAGCTGTATACCGCATTGAAACTTCCAATTTCAATGCAGGGCGCTTTAATGCCTGATGCACATAGCGGTTACGGACTTCCGATCGGAGGAGTTCTTGCCGTAGAAAATGCCGTAATTCCTTATGGAGTCGGGATGGATATCGGTTGCAGAATGAGCCTGAGTATTTTGGATACTCCTATTTCATATCTTGACGGAGCAAGAGATAAATACGAGAAAGCTCTTGCCGAGCATACGAAATTCGGGATGTATGAAACACATAAATCTCACGTCGAGTATGAAATTTTCGACAGAGATACGTTTGATATGATTCCGGTTTTAAGAAGACTAAAAGGAAAAGCCATCAAGCAAATGGGAAGTTCCGGAGGCGGAAATCACTTTGTAGAATTCGGAGAGGTTGAAATTACGGAAGAAGACGAACAAATCGGACTTCCTAAAGGAAAATATCTTGGAATTCTTTCACATAGTGGTTCGCGCGGTTTGGGCGCTGAAATTGCTCAATATTATTCGAGAGTGGCAGTAGAACAATGTCCGTTACCAAAAGAAGCACAACAATTTGCTTGGCTGGATTTGAGTACGCACCTCGGATTGGAATATTGGACAGCAATGAATTTGGCAGGAGATTATGCTTCGGCTTGTCATGACGATATTCACAGAAGATTGGTAAAAGCTGTCGGCGGAAGAGTAAAGGCGAGAATTGAAAACCATCACAATTTTGCATGGAAGGAAATTCACAATGGAAAAGAAGTGATTGTTCACAGAAAAGGAGCAACTCCGGCGAACGAAAATGAATTGGGAATGATTCCCGGCTCGATGACGGCAAAAGGCTTTATCGTTCGTGGAAAAGGAAATCCAGATTCTTTGAATTCCGCTTCTCACGGAGCTGGGAGAGCACATTCGAGAGGAGAATGCAGAAGTCTTTTCACTCAAAATGACATCAAGAAAGAATTGAAACTCAAAAATGTCATATTGATGGGCGGAAATGCAGAAGAAGCTCCAATGGCTTACAAAGACATCAATGAAGTGATGAATGCACAAAGTGAATTAGTTGATATTCTGGGAACTTTCCAGCCTCGAATTGTGAGAATGGATCGATAAATAGGTTGATAGGTTGTGGTTGTTAGTTGATGGATTTTGACTGATACTAATAATAGCCAGTAATATTTAAAGAATGATTGTCATTCAGAATGGAACGGAGTGAAATGAAGAATCTGCAAAAAAGATTTCTCACTACACTTTGTTTCGTTTGAAATGACAAATTCAAATCAACAAAAAAATTAAAAAAATGGGAGCACCACATAATATAAAAAGATACGGTGAAGTCTGGCCGGAATTTAGAATTAAAAGCGGACTTGAAATTTTAGAGAAATTAAAACATAAAGTCATTATTTCAGGAGGTTGGGCATGGCATTTTATGTCTGAAACCGGACATATAGAATATAAACATGCTCATGACCATAAGGATATTGATGTTTTTGTAAAGAAAGAAAACGTAGCTGAAACGGTTATCATTCTTCAGCAGGAAGGTTTTCAGAAAGTCTGGACAAGGTATGATCATTTGCCTAGTGAAGAAAATTTCCGCAGATATGAGAAAACAATAGAAATGGAAAACGGAAAATTCCACAGAATTACCATTGATTTCTTTGAAAGAAATGATTTGGAAACTATTGAAGCCAATGGATTTACAGTTGTGAAACCGGACATTCTTCTTTCATTTTACAGAAACATTCATTCCAGTGATAAATGTTGGGCAGTGATGGCTGCAAAAGATTTATTGGAAAAAGGAATTAATCCTGTTGGTCATCCGAAATTAAGTGAAATGCCAAAATAGACGGAAATGAAAAAAAGATACAAACAAGAATATTTTAATTATCATGATAGCATTCTCGTTGTCTGTCCGGATTGCGGAAAAGATGCTGTTGTGAAAAATGAATATAATTATAAACAGGCAACGCTGGAATGCAGCCATTGTGATTTGCGAAAAAGTGGATTGAATCTGATTGTTTATAAGGCTTTTGTAAAATTAAATTGTCCGATTTGTGCACATTCGATTCACTATGAACAAGAAAATTTAAAGGAAAAACCTAAGAATGTAAACGTAAAGTGCGACGAATGTGAATCCGGTTTTCAGGTTCAGGCAAGAAGTGAAAAATATTTGAATTCTTGCATCAAAGAAGAAGGGTTGATTCATGATCCGATTTTCGGCTGTCCTTATTATTTTCAGACGGATTTTAAAGGAAAACTATTCTGGGCAAAAAACAAGGAACATCTGTTGGAAATGGAAAACTATGTTTCATCGGATCTGAGGACAAGATTGCCTTACAGAATGCGAATGGTGGAAAGACTGCCGACATTTATTAAAGAAGCTAAAAACAGAGAAGCTCTTTTAAAAATTTTACAAAAATGGAAAAACTTATACAAATAACTTCAGGAAGAGGACCTTTGGAATGTCAATGGGTGGTTGCAAAAGTTCTGAAGGTTTTTCTTGAGGAAGTAAAAGATAATACAATAGACTACGAAATCATTCATCGGGAGAATGGAGATGAAAACCTGACGTTAAAATCTGTAACCCTACTTTTAAAATCAAAAAATGTAAATGAATTTTTAAAAAACTGGTTAGGAAGTATTTGCTGGACGGGTAAAAGTACGTTTCGGAAACTACATAAAAGAAGCAATTGGTTCATCGGTGTTTTTGAATTGGAAGGGTTGGAGAAAATTAATTTTAATGAAAAAGATATTCAGTTTCAGACGACGAGAAGTCAGGGAAGTGGTGGTCAAAACGTAAATAAAGTGAACACAGCTGTTCGTACCACTCATATTCCGACCGGACAGAGTGTTTTCGTGCAGGATTCCCGTTCGCAACTGGAGAATAAGAAACTATCCATTACGAGATTGAAAGAAAAGGTATTGGAACAGAATATTCTTCAGCTTCAAAAAAGAATGCAGGAAACCTGGAATAATCATTTGCAGGTGCAAAGAGGAAATCCGGTCCGCACATTTTCCGGGACAGATTTTAAAAAGAATTATCAGGAAAAATCTTTCAAAAAACAAAGAAATCACCTGAAAAACGAACTAAAAAACTACAAAAATGACCTTAACTAAAAATAAATATTACTTCGAGGCTTTGGATAATTATCCGTACAGTTTGCCGGATTGTCTGGAAGCTTTGAACTATGCACTGTCTTATGATCCTGAAGATGCAGACAGCTTGTGTTTGATGGGAAGAATTTACAGTGAAATGTTATGTGATTATGAAAAAGCCAAGTTATATTTTGAAGAGGCGATGCAATGTGATGTGACAAATCTGAATGTTCCTCAATATTATATAAAATGTCTTCTGGATAATGAAGATTTTCAGGAAGCCGAAAAACTGATTGGATATTCATTGAAGATCAAAGGGATTGATAAATCGACATTATGGTTTTATAGATCTTTACTTTCCGAAAAGCGGGGAAGCTTTGCCAATGCTTTGAAATTTCTGGAGGAGGCAGAAAAATATTGCTTTACCGAGTATAGCTGGAATGTAATTAAGGACCGTAAGAAATTTATCAAATCAAAAATGCCGAAGAAAAGCAAAATTAAAAAGAAGAGGGAGACGAAATAAGTCTCCTTTTTTGTAGCTTTAATTATGGAATTAAGGTTTGAATCAAAGCAACTTCAATTAAAAGAAACATTTGCAATTGCTTATGGGAATTATGACAAGCGAGATGCTTTATGTATAGAATTGTCTCATCAAAATTGTAAAGGTTATGGCGAATGTGTGGCGATTGATTATTACCAAATCAATCTTCAAGGTTTTGTTTTAAAACTAAAAGAAATTCAAAGTCAGATTGAGTTGCAGAAAATCATTCACCCGAAGGATTTTTTTACATTTTTAGTACGATTAAATTTACATCCGTTTTTACTTTCGGCATTGGATTGTGCGTATTGGGATCTTTTTGGGAAACTTGAAAATAAAAGCTTTACAGCATTAAATAACCTTCCCTCAGAAAATTTAATGGAAAGCTCAATTACTATTTCTGTGGCAGAAATCGATCATCAGATTGAAAAAATAAGTAAAAGCAATTGGAATAGATTCAAAGTAAAATGCAAAGGTTTAAACAAGACTAATGTTGAAAAATTTTTGCAGTTAAATGAAAATATTGCTTTAGATTCCAATTCAAGTTTTACCGATGAAGATTGTATTTGGCTGCAGGAAAATGTTGAAGTTCAAAAATTTTCATATTTGGAGCAACCTCGTCCGATTGATAATTATAAGATTTTAAAAAAAGAAAGTTTTGCAAATTGGATGGCGGATGAAGATTGTCAGAGTATCGATGTTCTCGAAGAGTTGTTTCCCTACTACAAAAGTATTAATATCAAATTAATGAAATGTGGCGGGTTGACTCCGGCTTTGGAAATGATAAAAAGAGCAAAAGAATTAAATTACAAAATCATGATAGGTTGCATGACCGAATCTTCTATAGGAATTTCTGCAGGATGTGTTTTAGCAGGATTGGTTGATTATGTTGACCTGGATGGTGCAAATCTTATTTCCAACGATTATGCAACCGGAAGTTTTGTTGAAAATGGTAACATAATTTTATCCTCAACACCAGGTTTGGGGATAGAATTAAAACAAAAATAGACTTCAAAAGAAGCCTATTTTTTATTTTCAGATATTAGATAATCATAAACCATTTGGTGCTGATCGTCACTCAACTTGGCTTTTGGAGCCATTCTGCTTAAGGTTTTTATCCATCCTTGATCGTCGTGTTTTGCCGGGTCAGGTAATTTGTGGCATCTGTTGCACGAGCTTTCGAAGATGGTTTTTCCCTGAGCCAATTGTTCAGATGAAGTGTATTTTGGTCCGGTTACGGCTACACTTTTCGGTCCGCACGATACTACTATCGTTGCAGAACAAAGGATCATACCCAAAATTAGTTTTTTCATAATACTATTTGTTTGAAGTGAATTATTTCTTCACAGATACGATGTAATCGTAAACCCATTGATGCTGATCATCTGTAAGTTTCGCTTTTGGAGCCATCGAATTCATAATTCCTACCCATTGTACAGAGTTGTGTGATGTTGGATCAGGCAATTTGTGGCATCTTCCGCAAGAGTTTTCAAAAATTGTTTTTCCTTGAGCAATTTGTTCCGGTGTAGAAGTCGAGGTTGCTGGAGTTGCAGTAGCAACAGGCGCTTTTGATGTACAAGAAACTAATAATATAGCAGCAAATGACGCTACAGCGATGATGTTTTTCATATGTTTATCTTTGAATAATAACAAATGTAATTAATTTCGTTTTGGGTTGATAACGAGTTCTGTAGTTTTAATTTAGAAGAAATAAAAATTATAAAATAACAAGAATGCTGGCTAATCATTGAATTAACAGATCAGTTCATCAGAATTTGATGAACAAAGCAAATTACCTATTGACCATTCACTCTTTAATTCTTAATTTTGAATCGATGAAATTTTCTACAGAAGAGCTTTTTGACGGAATACGATCAGGAAATAAACGCCTGATTGCAAAAGCTATTACATTGGTTGAAAGCAAGAAATCTGAACACAGAGTACAGGCAGAAGAATTATTGAAAAAAATAATGCCTTTTACAGGAAACTCAATCAGAGTGGGTGTTACAGGTGTTCCGGGTGCCGGAAAGTCAACATTTATAGAGAATTTCGGGAGATTGGCCATTGCGAATGGTAAAAAAGTAGCTGTTTTAGCCATTGATCCAAGTTCTGCTATTAATAAAGGAAGTATTTTAGGGGATAAAACCAGAATGGAAGAATTGGCAAAAGAAGAAAATGCTTTCATTCGTCCTTCTCCGAGCTCCGGGTTTTTGGGAGGGGTTGCCAATACAACTTTTGAAACGATGATGATTTGTGAAGCGGCGGGCTACGATTATATTTTAATTGAAACGGTTGGTGTGGGGCAATCTGAAGTTTTAGTTGCAGATATTACCGATGTTTTTTTATTCTTAAAAATAATTGGTGGGGGAGATGAACTTCAAGGCATTAAACGAGGGATTATGGAAATGGTTGATGTGATTTTCATTAACAAAGTCGATGCTGATAATCTTCAAAAAGCAAAAAACACCAAATTAGAATTAAAAAGAGCATTGGATTTTATTCCTCCAAAAGAAAAAAACTGGAAGATTCCGGTTCTTCTGGGATCTGCTTTATATAATGAAGGTTTGCATGAAATCTTTGAAAAAATTGATGAGTTTATAAACCTTAAAAAGAAAAACAACAGATTTGAAGCAGTAAGGACTCAACAGGCAGAAAAACGTTTTGAATATTGGGTTCAGGAATATATTTTGGCAATGATGAAGAGAAATAATTCTGTAGAAGAAGCATATACGGAACATAAAAAAAATGCTTCAGCTATGGTTTCAAATCCAAGTACCGAAGCGAAATTATTTGTTGAAAAGTTTTTAAGGGATTCGAGATCCGAGTTTCGAGATTCTGAGAATATTTAAGTTCTGTTTCTTTTATCTCGTATCATGTATCCAAAAACTTAACTAAGGTTTTTCTTTTTCCTGAGGTTCCTCATTTTTAGAAATATATCCATCATAAGAAATTGGTTGTCTGTCATTACTTCTGATTGATGTAAATGCTTTTCCATTTTTAAAAATTTCCATGATAATTTCATCTACATTACTTACATCCTTTGGTTTAATTTTTACAATCCAGGTTCCTTTTTTATTTTGAGACTTGTTTACGGTAAAATCTTTTGATGTGAATCTATAACCGTTTTTATCATTATTTCCAAAAGTTGGATTAAAAATCCTGCCAAAATAAGGTAAAACAACTTCAAGTTTATCTCCTTTTACGTCAATAGAGTAATTGCCTCCTGAAAGATCTAACATCCTTGTCGAAGTTGTGTTGGGCAGTGAGTTCATGATGTTAATTACATCGTAATTTGTAGGTGTTGCTCTTTCTGCATGAAATGAAAAGTCCTGAGAGTTAACAAGTGCTGTCACAGTCTGAGAATCGATTCCTGTCTGGGAAGAACAGCTTTGAAAAACAAATAAAAACCCTAAAATATAGAGGATTGAAATATACTTTTTCATGATAGCAAAATAATTATTAAATTTAAATAGCAAAATGTATGCAAATATATTCCTTCTAAAAACTTTTTGGAATAAAAATTGTTAAGGTTGAATTATTTAACACTCGAAACTATGAAAATAACACAATTATTAGGAATAGGAGCAGTTGCTCTGTCGACTATAGCATGTACAACAAACCCTATTACGGGAAGATCATCATTACAATTAGCCAATAATTCAGAAATTATGACCATGTCTGCACAAGAATACAAAACGACATTGGGTAAATCTAAGGTAATTACAGGAACGGCAGACGCAAAAAAAGTGGTAAATGTAGGGACAAGAATTAAGGCTGCTGCAGAAAAATACTATGCAAGTATTGGAAGAAGTGCAGATTTAGCGAGTTATAACTGGGAATTTAATCTTTTACAAAGCAGTGAGTTGAATGCTTGGTGTATGCCCGGCGGAAAAGTAGCTGTATATACAGGGATTTTGCCTGTTACCAAAAATGATAATGGTCTTGCAGTAGTGATGGGGCATGAAGTTTCTCACGCATTGGCAGGGCACGGAAATGAGAGAATTTCTCAGGCAATGGTAGCGCAATATGGTGGTCAGATTTTAGGAACAACAATTTCTAATGCACAGTGGGCGAGTATTTTTGAAAAAGCATATCCTATTGGTTCGCAAGTTGCTCTGTTGAAATATGGCAGAAACCAGGAATCTGAGGCAGATAAAATGGGACTATATTTAATGGGTATGGCAGGTTACGATCCGAGAGAAGCAATTCCTTTCTGGAATAGAATGGAAGCGGCTTCTACCGGAGCAAGACAACCTGAGTTCCTTTCTACTCACCCGAATCCTGAGACAAGAATTTCGGACATCAATAAAGACTTACCAAAAGCTTTAGAATATTATAAAGCTGCTGGTGGAAAAATATAACTAATATGGAATTTTAATCTTGATAAAGTCTTATTGAATTTTAGTAAATTTGATAAGACTTTTTTATTTACAGGATCTATTTTAACACACGAATACTATGAAAAGCTTATCTATTACTGGACTTATACTTTTGGCAGTTTCTGCATTACTCTTTTACCTTACAACTGATTTTACGGCTGAGAAAATTGGATTGCCTCATATTATGGGAATCATGGCGGGAATAGGAATAGGATTGATTATTGGCGGAATGGTAGGCTATGTAAGCAAAGGAAGTGCTTTAAAGGCAGAACAAAAAAGAAAAGAATTCAAACAATTACAGAAAGATAAAGAAGAGCTGGAAAAACAGGCCGCTATTATTGCAAAGCGAGAAGCTGAGTTCCATTCTCAAAATCAAAATCCTCAAATCTAAGACTTGAGGATTTTTTTATAATTGTTATTTTCGATGAATTTAGAATTTGTAACCAACTCCTACCATAAATAGATTGGGGCGGTTGTCATATCTGATTTCTTCTCCTGATACACTGCTGATGAATTTTCTTTCATCTTTACTGAAAGCACCTTCATATCTCGCATTTAAGATTAACTTTTTGATTTCAAGCTGAGCACCAAACTGATAACCTACGGTGAAATTATCTCTTGCATTCTCTTTAAAATCATTGAAAGTGTCTTCTTTGCTCAGGTTGTAGCTTGCAACAGGACCTACAAAAGCACTCAATGTATTTCCTAAAAGATTGTAACCTAAAAGGACAGGCATATCTATACGATTGCTTTTAATATCAAAAGTGGTATTTTCCGTTGTGAATTCGTTTTTAAATGAAGTGTAATATAATTCGGGCATTACATACAATGCCGCTGGAAGACCTACTTTTAAGGAAAGTCCAAAATTATACCCTACATTGTTTTTACCTTCGCCATCTATAGCTTCATTTACAGTTCCTTTAATATTTTTCCAAGAAGGTGAACCTGTTGGAAAAATTAAGTTAGCTTTACCCGCAAGAGAGATCTGTGCCGAAGCGAGCATAGAAAACCCTAAAAGTGCGATACTAAATATTTGTTTCATTATCGTCTATTTTTGTGATTGTATTCTCAATAGTTTTATTATTCTCCAATAAATATTCTCTTAATTCTTTAAACAGTTCTGATGAATAAACGAAATCGATCAGATTTTTATTGCCTGCAGTAATCAAGATGTCTTTGTTACCTTCCCATTCTTTAATTCCTAATCTCAGATATACAATTTTCTCGCCAATCGTCATTACCGAGTTCATATCGTGGGTGTTGATGATGGTTGTGGTGTTATATTCTTTTGTGATTTCCAGCAAAAGATCATCAATTACATTAGATGTATAAGGGTCTAATCCTGAGTTGGGTTCATCACAGAAAAGATATTTCGGATGGTTTACAATAGCCCTTGCAATGGCAACACGTTTTTGCATTCCTCCGGAAATTTCAGATGGAAATTTTCTGTTGGCCTTATCTAAATGTACTCTTCCTATTACTTCAAAAACCCTTCTTTTTTTCTCTCTGAAAGTTAAATTGGTAAACATGTCCAAAGGAAACATAATATTTTCTTCCACAGTTAAAGAGTCAAACAACGCACTTCCCTGAAATAAAGTTCCGATCTCTGAACGCAAATGCTGCTTTTCATCTCTGTTCATAACATTGATATCTCTGCCATCAAAAAGAATTTCTCCAGATGAAGGTTGATAAACATTCAATAAACTTTTAAGAAAAACAGTTTTTCCTGAACCACTTTGCCCGATGATAAGATTTACTTTCCCTTTCTCAAAGGTTGTTGAAATTCCTTTAAGTACTTCAACTTCATCAAAACTTTTCTTTAAATTTTTTACCTCAATCATTAGCTTAATATTAACTGGGTTAAAAGCAATTCGGAAATGATAATGAATACCATCGTCCAAACTACTGCTTGTGTACTCGCTCTACCTACTTCTAATGAACCTCCTTTCACATTATACCCGAAATAAGCTGGTACAGTTGCTATAATAAAGGCAAAAACAGTAGTTTTAGCAAATGCATAATAAATAAAAAGATTGGGCATATACATTTGAATACCAATCATGTAGTCGTTTGTTGTCCAGTTTCCGGTTAAGATTCCTGCGATATATCCTCCTCCGATACCAAAAACAATACTAATGGCAATTAATAAAGGATTAAAAATTACACATGCAATAATTTTGGGTAAAATTAGGAAGTTGGGTGAGTTTACTCCCATAATATCGAGTGCATCTATTTGTTCAGAAACTCTCATCGTCCCAATACTTGAGGCAATATATGAACCCACTTTTCCTGCCAAAATCAAACTGATAATAGTAGGGGCAAATTCTAAGATTAAAACTGCTTTTGTTGCATATCCTACAAATGATGGGGGAATTGGAAAGGAAGAAGCATCAAAGTTATTAAACATCTGAATGGCAACAACTGCTCCAACAAATATAGAAGTAAAGATAACCAACCCGAATGAGTTGACTCCCAAATCATTGATCTCTCTCATGAACAGCTTCCAAAAAACTCTCATTTTCTGAGGTTTCTGGATAGATTTACCTAGAAGGATGATGTATTCTCCTACTGCTGTAAAAAACGTTTTTAACATTCTGCTAAATTAGACTTTTTTTATTTAATTAGTTTAAGGTTATAGCCAGGGTTGACTTAGTTTAATGTTAATATTTTATTATCTAAATCTTATTGTTAAGCTAGACCTTATTTCGCTTTTTTATCTCCGGCGATTACCAGGATAATGGTTTTTAATATAATGACCAAATCTAAAACAAAACTCCAGTTTCTGACATAATAAGCATCTGCCAAAGCCCGTTTTTTCATTTCCACTTCTATGTCTCCCGAATCTCCTCTTAAGCCGTTTACCTGTGCCAAACCTGTGATTCCCGGATTTGCCATACTTCTTAAACTATACCTTCCGATTTTTGGTTTATAATAATCATCCACCGCCAACATATGTGGTCGAGGTCCAACAATAGACATCTCACCTTTCAGAACATTCAAAAACTGGGGCATCTCATCCAGGCTTGTTTTCCTTAAGAACTTTCCAAATCTTGTAATTCTGGAATCGTTTTCCGCAGTGGTTTTTGTAGCGGAGTCATCATTTACAACCATTGTACGGAACTTGAGACAGTTAAAAACTTCTTCATGGAAACCATATCTTCTCTGTACAAAGAATACAGGTCCTTTTGAGGTTGCTTTAATGATAATGGCTATAATGGGGAAAAGCCAGGAGCAAATACCTACTAAAACGATTATTGAAAAAAGAATATCAAATGTTCTTTTCAATAAAAAATTAGAATAATTATCTAACGGATATGTCGTCTGATCTAAAACAGGTTGTGTCTGAATGTATCCCAGGTCGTACATAAATAAATCACTTTGTGAAATATTGGGAATAAGTGAGATGTGAACCTTATTCGCTTCCGCAAGTCTAAAAATATCGTCTTCCGTTTTTTTATCAAATGTTGTTTCTAAAGGTAAGAACAAGGTGTGTATGCCGTTCTTTTTCCAAAAAAGCTGAAGTTCTTCAATAGTAATGGACTCATGTTGAAATTCAAAAATTTTGTAACCATAGTCTTTTCTCTCTTTCAATGTATTTTTAAGAACGATGGTAGAGCTGTTTTCATTAAGGAACATTACATTTCTGTTGTTTATCCCCAGAGAACGCAAATATTTAATTGTGAAATAAATAATGGATCTTGTCAAAACAATGAAAAAGAAAAGGTAAAGAGAGAGCCATGACAATTCAGAACCAAAAAACTGATTATTGCTTACTTTTCTTATCAGTACCAACCCAATAACAAATAATATAAAGTGAGTAATGATTCGCTCTATAAAAGTTGTATAAGTGATATTTCTCCGGATATTGTAAATTCGGGTTCTTCCGCTTAGTAAAATCCAAAAGGATATAAGCAATAGCAGAGGAAATGAATTTTGATACCAAATCTCTTTGTTCTGTATCAAGTCTGCATTCCCATTGATAAAAAAGAATATAAATACACTTGCAATAACCAAAAGGTCAAGCAAAATAATAATAGATTTTAAATATCTGGAGTATCTTATTCTCTGCATGGGTCACAGAATAACTGAAAGGCTAAGATAAGCAATTTATGGAATATTCAGATACTTATGGGTTTGAACTGATGCACGCCATTCAGGATTTTCCAGAATGAAATCTGTAATCTTCGGATACATTTCATCACGTTTGCTCCATTCGCTCTGAAGATATAAGGTGCAGTTCTCCGACACTTTTGCAGCCTGTTCCTGAGCAAATTTAAAATCATTATTATTGAAAATAATCATTTTAAGTTCATGCGCTTTTGTATAAATCTCCTCTTTTGGAAGCCCTGTTTTCTTGGGCGAAAGGGTAATCCAGTCGATTTGCCCGCTCATTGGATAAGCTCCGGAAGTTTCAATATGAACGATGCATCCTAATTCTTTTAATTTAGAGGTTAAAATATCAAGATTCCACATCAATGGCTCACCACCTGTTAAAACAATAGTTTTACAGTGTTTTGCTGCAGTTTCTGCAATTTCTTCTGCATTCATTAATGGATGTAAATTCGGATCCCAGCTTTCCTTTACATCGCACCAGTGGCAACCGACATCGCAACCTCCTAATCTGATGAAATAGGCTGCTTTTCCGGTGTGCGCTCCTTCTCCCTGAAGAGTGTAAAAATGCTCCATTACAGGGAGCATTTTACCTTCTTTTAATAAAATATCTTCTTCTTTATTCATTTTAAAATTAGTCGTTATAGACCGAAGTTTTGTAAGCAATGATGGTATTTTTCATCAACATCGCTCTTGTCATAGGACCAACTCCTCCCGGTACAGGTGTAATCCAGCTTGCTTTTGCAGCACAGCTGTCAAAGTCTACATCACCTGCCAAATAATATCCTTTTGGAGAATCGTTGTCTACTCTTGTAATTCCTACGTCAACAATCACTGCTCCGTCCTTGATCATTTCACCTTTTAAGAAATGCGGATCACCTAAAGCTGTGATTACGATGTCTGCTTTTTTAGTATATTCTTCGATATCTTTTGTGTAAGAGTGTGTAAGCGTTACCGTAGAGTTTCCTGGGAAATCTTTTCTTCCCATCAAAATACTCATTGGTCTTCCTACGATTTTACTTCTTCCGATGATTACACAGTCTTTACCTTTCGTTTCAATATTATATCTTTCCAATAATGTTAAGATTCCAAATGGAGTTGCAGGTAAGAAAGTATCCATCTCCAAAGCCATTTTTCCGAAGTTTTCCGGGTGGAAACCATCTACATCTTTTCTTGGGTCAATCGCATTGATGATTTTCTCCTGATCGATTTGGTCAGGTAAAGGCAACTGAACGATAAATCCGTCAACAGATTTAGATTTATTCAACTCATCAATTTTTTCCAATAATTCAGATTCAGAAACTGTACTTGGAAATTTAACTAAGCTAGACTGGAAACCAACTTCTTCACAGTCTTTCACTTTAGCATTTACGTAAGCCTTACTTGCTCCGTTGTTTCCAACAAGAATTGCTACCAAATGCGGAGCTCTTCTTTTTCCGGCAACAATTTTTTCAACTTCAGCCTTGATTTCCTGTTTTATTTCTTTGGATACTTTTAATCCGTCAAGAATTTCTGCCATTTTTTACTTTTATTAGATATTTACTTTCTTTTACTTATTTCCTTTGTAATAATTGATCAGCCCGTTTGTTGAGCTATCATGAGAGCTAATCGTCTCATTGCTTTCTAGTTCCGGGAGGATTTTGTTTGCTAAAACTTTTCCTAATTCCACCCCGAACTGATCGAAGCTGAAAATATTCCAGATCACTCCCTGAACAAAAATTTTATGCTCATACATTGCAATTAACTGTCCTAATGAAAATGGAGTTAATTCTTTGAATAATATGGAGTTAGTGGGAGTGTTTCCTTGGAAGACTTTATAATTTAAAAGCTTTGTAATTTCTTCGTCAGACTTCCCTGAAGTTTTTAATTCTGCCTCAACTTCTTCTTCAGTTTTTCCAAAGGCAAGTGCCTCAGTCTGAGCGAAAAAGTTAGCCAATAATTTATCCTGATGATCGGAAACTTTGTTAGGACTTTTTGCATAGGCAATAAAATCTGCAGGAATCAATTCTGTTCCCTGGTGAATCAATTGATAAAACGCGTGTTGCCCGTTTGTTCCCGGTTCTCCCCAAATAATCGGTCCGGTCTCATATTCTACGAATTCACCGTTTCTGTCCACATATTTTCCATTACTTTCCATATCTCCTTGCTGAAGATAGGCTGCAAATCTGTCTAAATATTGTGAATAGGGAAGAATAGCGTAGCTTGTTGCAGCATAAAAATTACGATACCAAATTCCTAAAAGCCCCATCAAAACAGGTACATTCTCAGAGAATTCTGCTGTCTGGAAATGCTGATCCGTATCAAAAGCTCCTTTCAATAATTGCTCGAAGTTTTCATAACCTACTGCCAAGACGATACTTAAACCGATCGCACTCCACAATGAATATCTTCCGCCAACCCAATCCCAGAATTCGAAGATGTTTTCTTCCGCAATTCCGAAGTCTTTAACTGCTTGAATGTTAGTTGATAAAGCTACAAAGTGTTTTGCCACATCTTCTTGTTTTCCAGCCTGTAAGAACCAGTCTTTTGCCGAATTGGCATTGGTCATTGTTTCCTGAGTCGTAAATGTTTTGGAAGCAATGATAAATAAAGTTGTTTCAGGATTTAAATTCTTTACAACTTCTGCAATATGATTTCCGTCCACATTAGAAACAAAATGAACGTTTAATCTGGTTTTAAAGTGTTTTAAAGCCGAAACCACCATTACAGGTCCCAAATCTGAACCTCCGATTCCGATATTCACAACATCTGTAATTTCCTTTCCGCTGAAACCTTTGTGATTTCCTGAAATAACACTTTCGGAAAAAGATTTCATGTGATCCAAGACCCTTTTGATTTGAGGTTTGATGTTTTCTCCGTCTACCAAAATTTCTTTATCGGAAAAATCTCTTAAAGCGGTATGCAGAACTGCTCTTCCTTCTGTTTCGTTGATTTTATCTCCTGAAAACATTTTAGAGATAGCGTCTTTCAATTGACATTCTTCTGCAAGACTCAATAAAAGTTCTTTTGTGCTTGAATCAATCAGGTTTTTTGAGTAATCGAAAAGAAAATTCTCTCTTTGTAAAGAAAATTCCTCAAAACGATTGGAATTCTCATGAAAAAGATCCCTTAAATCAAAGTCATTGTCACCGAAATGATCATATAGAGCTTTCCAGCTTTCCGTGTGTAAAGGATTTATTTTTGATAGCATATGTATTCAGAAATTAAGGTTTTAAGGATTTGGGCTTAGGATTGTTGAATACCAGATCCTCGTGCAAAATTATTGATTTGCAAATTTACGGAAAATAAAAATTCAAATGAATTTGAGAGCTGTAAATAATAATTTTTTAACAAAAAAGCCTTAAAGTAGAAATTTAAGGCTCTGTTTTGAGGATGAGTTGTATTTATTCCTCCATATCATTTAGAATGTTTTCGAGTTTTTTGGCGTCACGTCCGTATAGATATTTCGTCCACAGAACAATACTTGCTACAACGGCTATTGTTCCTATTAAAACAGTTATAATTAATGCTGTAACATGTTTATTGGTAAGATCGGAGAATATTTTTCCAGTTTCTAAAAGGGTATTGTAAATAACAAGACCGATTGTCAATAGAAAATGAGGAAGAAGAAGAAATCCGAAAGACTGGTAACGTTCCAGATTTAGTTTTAATTCATGATAGATTTTCCATAAGCTGTTTTTAGTATTTCCTGTATAAAATTCGGTTTGTCTGTAGAACTTGTAAAAACCGAAGAGATAGTACGAGGAGATAACGACTAACATTACATAGGAAGTGTAGTAAATAATATATTGTGAAGAAGGAAATTTAAATTGTAAAGGGAAAAATGCAATTAAAATAATAGCAATGATCTGCATTACAAATTCCTTTTTCATGTTTTTCTGGATTCTTTCGATCGGATGTTTGCTTTCTTTGAGCTGATGTATTGTGTCTGGAATATTGATATCTGTATTTTCATTATTCCATTCTGATTTTAATTGATCAAAATTCATAACCTGATTTTTTTATGATGTGTTGTATTTTTTCTTTAGTTCTGTTCAGTTTTACACGAGCATTGCCTTCACTCAATCCCATATTGTTTCCGATTTCCTTGTGAGAGAGCCCTTCCATAAAATAGAAGATGATGGCTTTTTCAAGAGGTTTTAATTCCTGTACGGCTTTGTAAAAAACCTCGAGTTGTTTATCTTTTGAAGGATTGTACTCCTCGCTTTGAAATTCAAAATGATGTGGACTGTCTGTATGATGCGTTACTCTTTGTTTTTCCTTTTTTAAAAAAGTAATGGCTGTATTAATGGCTACACGGTACATCCATGTAGAAAATTCACTGTTCCCTTTGAAATTCTGGTAAGATTTCCACAATTGAATCAGGATTTCCTGTTGCAGATCTTCCCGGTCTTCTGTGGAATCGGCATAGATACGGGAGGCTTTATACAAAATACCCTTATGCTGATTGATGAGTTGTAAGAAAGTAGCTTCGATTGAATTGCTCACGATGTTTTCACGGTTTAGATTACAGGCTGCTTATTGGCTTTACAGTATATCCTTTTGATCTCAATAGTTTAATGATTCCGTTTTCTCCCATAAGATGAGCGCCTCCAACAGCAAAAAGAGAACTTTCTTTTTTCATCATTTCCGGCATCTTCTCTGCCCAGTTTTTATTTCGGTCGGTAAGCATGGCTTTTTCCTGTTTGTCGTTCATAAATTTATCATTTTTAAAAAGATTATAAACAGACTCTACATCTTCTTTTTTAAATGCATTCACCATTCCTTGCAGAAGTGCTTCATATTCTTTACCCATTTTCAACTGTTTGATGACTTCCTTCAGATCATATGCTTTATTGATGGAAGTGAGTTGATCTTCTACTTTTTCAAGTCCGTTGATGCTCTTTTTCTGTTTAAGAGCTGCTTGCATAAGTTCTATCTCGTAAGCTTTTATTTCAGTTTGAGGACATGGAACAGCTTTCATAGAAATTAATGCATATAAAGCTTGAGAAGAAGAAGTGTCCATATTTTTCAAACTGGTTCCATATTCTGTAAGGATTTGATCAAGCTCTTTTGCTTCCTCACCAGTAAGTTGATCCGATATTTTTTTATCGGTTTGAAACATTCTTTGTAATGCGATCATTTCTGCAGGATCCGTATAATTAATCTCCATCACAAAACTATCTGACTTTTCAAGGGCTTTTAATACTTTAGGTTTTATTTCAAAATCTTTGCTGCACATAATGTGACAGGTTCCTGTGATATAAGAGGGTTTTGAAAGTCCGTTTCCTGTCACTTCCCAAAGAATGCTGTTTTCACGATCTGCATTTTTGTTTTGTGCGGTGACATTTATAGAAGCACTTGCCATTAATGCAGCGATTCCTAGTTTTACTAAATTTTTCATACTGTTATTTTTTAATTGATTTTTTATTCTTTTAAACAGTAGGTAAAAGTGCGGTTACAATCGTTACAGTTTTTTTGAAAAAAATAAAAAACCTCCGGAAATCCGAAGGTCAGTAAAAAATAAAATATGTTGATAATCATAGTGATTAGGGAAGCTTTACTCTGAAATGTTTTGTTGTGGTTTTGCTGATTTTCTTTTTTTGTAAAGAAATAAAGCGACAGCCCCGATTAATAATATTGGCCAGATCGTGATTAATCCGACAAGAATTCTTTGGATTAAATAATATCCTTCTACAAAAGCTGATTTTGCACCGTAGATGAAACTGAATTTATACTTATCATCAATACTTTTTGTATTGGTAATAGCGATTTCAGCAATTCTTATTTTAGGTTCTTTGATGTAAATATCAACCGTGCTGTATTTCAAATTATCAGTTACGTCCATATTTGCCAATTGCTGCTGATTGTTTTCAGACATATTTTCGTTATCCAATTGTACTTTGTCTTTATTGGTCTTCAGCTGAGAAATATTTTCACCCGTTTTTTTGATTCTTTTTCCTTCCAATTCTGCATATTTTATGCTGGAAGTCACATCTTCCGCATTAATAGATCTTGAGTTCAGAAACAGTTTTTTATCATTAATGATAGTTAATAATTCGCCCAGTCTTGCTGTTGGAACTCTCACTTGCATTGTATTCTCTGATTGGTATTTTTTCACCAGCATGGCTTCTTCATTCGAAGTATTGTAAGTGTCTTCCGAAATAACATTGCTTTTTAAATCACTATGAGTTACAAATCCGCCCAATTCCTGAACCGATTTTTCAATGGAAATAGTAGCGTCATAAACATCTTTTACTTCCATATTCACATCTGCGGTTTTGATGAATTGTTTGTCTTTTACTTTCATGGTGGCGGCAGAAGAAATACTGTCTGAAATAATTGCCGTTGCAGAATCTGTTGCTGCATAAGTTTCTAAATCTGAAGCTGTGGCTTCTCCTTTTTTACATGAATAAATGCCTAATAAAATTGCTGTAGCGATGGATAATCTGATGTAAGTAGTTTTCATTGCGGTGATTTTTAATGTTTTGCTTATTCCAAAGTTCAGGCGGAATCATTTGTAAAGTTTGAAAAGCGAGGGTAAAGATTTTGTAAAGAGAAAATGATTTTTAAATATTTAAAAATCAAGTTTTTGTAAAATATATTTGAACGAGGGATGTTGTTTTCGGAGTGATTTTTGCTTCACTTTTACAAATCAAACACACATCAATTACTATGTCAAATACCTTTTCTAAAATCAGAAACGCGATAGAATTATTCAGAGCCATAGATTTTGATCAGTTAAGTGCCATTTCTCAAAAGGTTGACCTGCCAAAACTGATGCAAAATTTCTCAAAACTCGATGATAAGCAACTTGGAGGGTTGATGAAAATGCTCGATCCGAATAAAAAGAAGAAAGAGCTGCCTCCAATTGATGGGGATTTCTATGATATTTACCATACGTTGAGCTCGGAACAACGGGAAGTTCAGCTTCAGGTAAGAGCTTTCATGGAAAAAGAAGTAAAACCTCTGGTGAATCATTATTGGTTGCGTGATGAATTTCCATTTGAATTAATCCCGAAATTTCAAAAACTAAATATTTGTGGAGTAACGTATGAAGGATACGGCTGTCCGGGAATGCCTTTTTTGATGGAAGGAGTTTTAGCCATGGAAATGGCGAGGGTTGATGCTTCAATTGCTACATTTTTTGGTGTGCAGTCGGGTTTGTCGATGGGTTCCATTTATATTTGTGGTTCGGAAGAGCAAAAACAGAAATGGCTTCCTCAGATGCAGAAATTTGAAAAAATAGGAGCGTTTGGTCTTACAGAACCCGAAGTAGGTTCCGGAGCTGCAGGAGGTTTAACGGTAACATGTAAAAAAACATCGGAAGGCTGGATTCTCAATGGTCAGAAAAAATGGATCGGAAACGCAACATTTGCAGATGTAATTATTATTTGGGCAAGAGATTTAGACGATGGGGAAGTAAAGGGTTTTATTGTTGAAAAAGATAATCCAGGGTATTCTGTTGAGAAAATTAAAGGAAAAATGGCGCTGAGAATCGTTCAAAACGGATTAATTACATTGAAAGATTGTTTAGTAACAGAAGAAAACCGTTTGCAAAACGCCAATTCATTTAAGGATACAGCAAAAGTACTGAGGATGACCAGAGCGGGAGTTGCCTGGATGGCGACAGGTTGTGCAAGAGGAGCTTATGAAAGTGCTTTAGATTATACCAGAAAAAGAGAACAGTTCGGAAAACCGATCGCGTCTTTTCAGATGATTCAAGGACACTTGGTGGAAATGTTGTCGAATTTGACGGCAATGCAGACCATGGTTTTCAGGCTTTCTGAAATGCAGGACGAAGGGATTCTAAAAGATGAACATGCTTCCTTAGCCAAAGTTTTTTGTACATTAAGAACCCGGGATATTGTTTCCAGAGCTAGAGAAGTAATGGGTGGAAACGGAATTTTGCTTGAATATGACGTCGCAAGATTTGTTGCAGATGCAGAAGCAATTTATTCCTATGAAGGAACAAAAGAGATCAATTCACTGATTGTGGGAAGATCGATTACGGGGTTCAGTGCGTTTATATAATTTTAATTTATTGTCAATGGTCAATTGTGAATTTTGCTACGCAAGTGAATTTAAAAATTGACAAGCAAAGCGAATTCAGAATTGACCATTCACTTTTTGATCAGCTTACTAAAGCTTTATATTTTTCTTTGTTATCAATAATCATCCAAAGATTGATCAGGAAAAGAACTCCGGCAATTGACATTCCCATTGGAGATTTATCCATTGTGAAAACATGAACAACGATTCCTACCATTACAGGAAGTATGACAATAGCGCCTAATGCTCTTGTTTTTGGAAAAATAAATAATAATCCTCCAACAACCTCTACCAATCCTACCAATGGCATCAGCCAATGAATTTCTCCGAATGCGGCAAAAAGTTTCATTTGCTCAGGAGTTGGTTTTTCCATGGGTATATAATTGAAGAATTTGTTTAATCCGGCATTAATGAACATTAATCCGAAAAGTAAAGACAGAATGAATTTTATAACTTTCATGAGTTTTTATTTTTATTAAAGTTAAATAAAATTGTAATCTATTGATTAAAAATAAGATAGTTTTTAAACTTAATAAAAAATTATTGAGGGATTTGACTTATTACTCATTGCCGATTACCCATTACTCATGACACGTCAATCCTTTTCTTCCAGTGTGATGTTTTTCGAAATTTTATATTTCTTTTTATGAGGTCTTTGCTCTTCTCCGAGCAATTTTCCCCAAGGTTGAAGACCATCCACTCTCTCAAAGATTATTTTTATGATGGCGATGGCAGGAATACACAAAAACATTCCGGCAATTCCCCAAAGATGTTCTCCGATGATAATTCCTAAAAATGAAAATAGGGCGTTGATCTTCACTTTTGAACCTACTACAAACGGCAAAACAATATTTCCATCAATAATATGAACGGCAATATAGCCGATTATGACATAAATACAGGTAGATGGTGTTCCGGTTGCAAATGCAATGAAACAGGAAATTACCAAGGAAATACAAATTCCCAGATAAGGAATTACATTGAGTAATCCGGTAAGAACGGCAAGAAGAACAGCATATTTTACACCTAAGACAGCAAGAACAATGGAAGTAAGGATAGAAACAATAAATACCTGAAGACATAGCCCAATAATGTATTTTTTGGTCATTATTCTTACTTGTGTTACCACTTCCTGAACACTTGTTTTATGTTTTTCACTAAAAACCGCTACGATGAAGTTGTTTAAAATCCTTCTGTAGTTCAAAATGAAAATGAAAAATAATACGAAGAACAGAATAAAGGCAAACCCTGTTGAGAACACACTCAAAGTGAATCCTAAAATCAATCCTGAAGAAGAAAGAAGTTTACTTAATCCCTGATCAATATAATCGAGCTGATCGTTGATTTTGATGTTGAAAGTTCTTGAAACCCAATGCTGAAGATTGTCAAAAACACTAATGAACTGATCTCTAAGATGAGGAATGTCTTTACTGAAAGTGGATAATTGCGATCCGAAAAAATAAATCATTCCACTTAAGAAAATCAACATGATGAATACTGAGGTCATTGTGGAAAGTGATCTGGGAAATCGGAGCTTCCTTTCTAAAAAAGTGGCAAAGGGTAAAAACAGCATTGCCATTAAAAATGCTAAAAAAAATGGAGCTAAAATGCTCTGTCCTAAAGCTAAAATGTAGCCAATTCCGATCAAGGAAATGATTACAAGAGTGAATTTAATAAGAAATGGAAGTCTGAGAAAGTTCATAATTTCAAAATCTGCTGTATAAAGTTAAGAAAACACTTTGAATAATGAACGATTTGCATATAAATCAAAAACACGTCCCAGAAATCTGAAACGTGTTTTCTTTGTATTGAGAATGTTAATATGTATGCTGATTATTTTTCGATTGCAATATCGATTACCTCTTCCATTCTGTTGACATAGTGGACTTTAAGATTTTTTAGATAATCTTTTTTGATTTCCTCAACATCTTTTCTGTTGGCTTCACAAAGAATCACATCTTTAATTCCCGCTCTTGTTGCAGCAAGAAGTTTTTCTTTAATTCCTCCAACAGGAAGTACTTTTCCTCTTAAAGTAATTTCACCCGTCATTGCAAGATGAGGTTTTACTTTTTTATTTTTAAATGACGAAACCATTGAAGTCAGCATCGCGATACCGGCAGAAGGTCCGTCTTTTGGAGTGGCACCTTCCGGAACGTGAACGTGAATGTTATGCTTTTCAATATCTTCCTGAGAAATTCCTAATTCATCATGTTTTGCTTTAATATATTCCAAAGCAATTGTTGCAGATTCTTTCATGACTGTTCCTAAGTTTCCGGTCATGGTTAAAGCTCCTTTTCCGTTACTTAAAATACTTTCAATGAATAAAATATCTCCGCCAACACTTGTCCACGCCAGTCCTGTTACAACTCCAGGAACCCCAGTGATTTCCGATAAACTTTTTGGTCTTGGAACTCCTAAAATTTCGTCTACTTTTTCAAGAGAGATTTTAGAATCATATTCTTTTGCCAAAGCGGTTTGTAAAGCAACCCAACGTGCAATAGAAGCAATTCTTTTTTCTAAAGTTCTTACACCGCTTTCTGAAGTGTGAGCTTCTATAATATGTTTTAATTCCGCATTTCCAAGTTTGAATGATTTTGAATCCAAACCGTTTTCGTCTTGTTGCTTCTTGATTAAATGTCTTTTAGCAATCTCGATTTTTTCCTCCAAGGTATACCCTGCAATCTGGATGATTTCAGTTCTGTCCAATAGTGGCGTTTGAATGCTTGATAATGAGTTTGCGGTTGCAATGAACATTACTTTAGACAAATCATAACCCATTTCTAAGAAATTATCATAGAAAGATTTATTTTGTTCAGGATCAAGGACTTCTAAAAGCGCTGAACTTGGGTCACCGTGTAAACCCTGTCCGATTTTATCCATCTCATCCAAAACAATTACAGGATTGGAAGTTCCTGATTTCTTGATCGATTGCAGGATTCTTCCCGCCATCGCACCGATATAGGTTTTTCTGTGTCCACGGATTTCACTTTCGTCGTGAAGCCCGCCTAAAGAAAGTCTTACGTATTTTCTTCCCAATGCATCTGCAATAGATTTTCCTAAAGAGGTTTTACCTACTCCCGGAGGTCCTACCAATAATAGAATAGGAGATTTCATGTTGTTTTTGAGTTTTAAAACAGCCATGTGCTCCAAAATTCTTTTTTTGATATCTTCCAGTCCGAAGTGAGCCTTATCTAAAATTTTCTCAGCTTTGGCAATATCAAAAACATCTTTGGTGTAGGTTTCCCAGGGAAGATCTGTGAAGAAATCCAGATAATTTCTCTGAACATTATAATCAGGTGAATTAGGATTCTGGCGCTGCAATCGGCTGATTTCCTTTTGGAAATGCTCTTCAACCTCTATGCTCCATGTTTTCTTTCTTGCTTTCGCGATAAGATCTTCAACATCACTTTCCGGACCGCCACCCAATTCTTCCTGAATGGTTCTAATTTGTTGATTTAGAAAGTATTCTCTCTGTTGTTTGTCAAGATCTTTTGAAGTTTTTTGATGAATCTGATTTCTCAATTCCAGTTTTCTGAAATCTTCATGCATCAATTCATAGCACTTGTTGGCTCTTGCCATCAGATTTTTCTCTTCAAGCAGTTTTTGCTTTTCAACAGATGGAAAACTAGCGTTGGTGCAAATGAAATTTAACAGATCATCATTGTTTCCAATGTTTTTTATCGCAAAATTCGCCGCATTCGGAATATTAGGATCCAGCTCAATGATTTTTAAAGCAAGATCTTTAACGTTTTCCAGCAATGCCTCATATTCTTCCTTGTTTTTAGGTTTTGAATCCTTTAATTTAGAAATTTCAGCTTTGAAATAAGGTTGAGCCTCAATCATTTTTTTTATCTTAAATCTGTGGAATCCTTTGGTAATTGCTGTAATATTACCTTCGGGAAGCTTTATGATTTTAATGATTTTCGCTAATGTACCTGTATGATAAAAATCCTTTTCAGTCGGCGATTCAAGTTCCGAATTTTTTTGACTTACAATCCCGATAAAATCTCCGTTTTTTTGTGCTTCTTCAAGAAGCTGGATAGATGTTTTTCTTCCTGCTGTAATAGGAATTACAACATTAGGGAACATCACCATGTTTCTTACGGGAAGTATAGGGAATATTTTTTGTCCGGAATTTTTTTCTGTCTCAGAAAGATCAGAAAGATTGATCTCTTCAGCTACAATATCAAATCCATCACCGATCATTTCTTCTAAACTCATATCTTCGAATTCTATCATAATTATATTGAATGACAAATTGTCATTTTTATGTTAAATCGTTAAACTAATATCCTGTAATATACTTTGAAAACATATAATATAGGACGTTACTGTAAAAGGCACAATACTTATGCCATTTGTTTTTTGTGAAAAAATGCGGTCAAAATTTCCTTTTTTGTAAAATTTTCATTTTAAAAATTAAAAAAAGAACTTAGATTTCTGTAATTTCTTAAAAATGTGTATTTTCGCAAACTGATAAAAAACTATAATATATAAAATGGCAATTTTAGGACAGATTAGGAGTAGACCTTGGCTTTTGATGGGAGTAATTGCATTGGCGCTTTTGGCGTTTTTGGTAAACCCGGACAGTATTGATAAGGTGTTTGGTAAAAATCCGGATGTTTTAGGAAAAGTAAATGGTGAAAAAATAACTCGTGAAGAGTTTAATGACCAGCTTTTTGTATTACAACAGCAGGCGGAGCAACAAGGTCAGCCAAAAAATGGTCTTGAAGAGCAGGCTTGGCAATTGTTGGTTCAGTCTAAATTGATTAAGCAGCAATTTGAGAAGCTAGGTTTCTCGATGACAGAAGAGTATTTCTGGAATCAGCTTCAGTATGATCAAATGTTTGCTCAAAATCAGCAATTCTTTGATGAGAAAGGTAATTTTAAGACTCAGGAGCTTAAAAAACAAATAGAGGACATGAAAAACATGAGCCCGGAAGGTTATAATCAATGGTTGAAAACAAGAAAAGCTATTGAGTATAGACTAATGGCCAGACAAGTGTTCGCAAATGTTTCAGCAGGTATTACTACAGGTAAAAAAGAAGCTGAAGAATTGATGAAGGAAAGAGATCAGCTTGCAGATATTGATTTTGTAAAGGTTGATTATACTGCTTATCTTCAAAAAACTAAAATTAACGTAAGTACAGAAGATTTAGCGAATTATATCAAACAACACCCTGTAATGTTCAAAGCGGAAGCTAGCAGAAACTTAGGAGTTGTGTATTTCCCTTCACAGCCAAGTGCGGCTGATGATGCAGCTGTTCAGAAAGAGATTACAAAATTATTCTCAGCAGGTACTGATGCAAGCGGAGGAACTGAAAACTTCCAGAATACAAAGAATGACTCTATGTTTGTAATGGCAAACTCTGATATGCCATTCAATAACCAATATGTGCCGGCAAATCAGTTGCCACAAGCTATTCAGGGTCAAGTAGCAACTGCTGCTGTTGGACAGACTTTCGGGCCTTACAAAGAGCAAAATGTATACGTAGCTTCTAAACTTTTAGATAAAAAAGCTTCAGACTCTACAATGTCTAGTCATATTTTGATCGCTTATAAAGGTGCAGAAAGATCTACAGCTACAAGAACAAAAGAAGAAGCTAAAAGTATTGCAGAAAAGATTTTAGCAGAAGTAAAAGGAAACCCTGCGAAATTTAAAGAAGATTTAAAACTTTCTGACGAACCGGGTGCTGCTGAAAGAGGCGGAAGTGTGGGTTGGACAACACCAACTTCTCCATTTGCTCCAGGATATTTAAGCTTTTTGGCATCTCACGCAAAAGGAGATATCGGTTTAGCTGAAACATCTTTCGGTTTCCATATTATCAGTGTAGATGATAAAAAATCAGGAGCAATGGGTTATAAAGTGGCTCATTTAGTAAAAGCGATTAAGCCTTCTGATGCTACAGAAGCAGAAACAGATAAAAAAGCAAGAAGATTTATTCAGCAAGTTCAAGGGAAGTCTTTCAACGATTTCGTGAATATTGCTAAGAAAGGAAACTATCAATTCTCCAATCCTAAACAAGCGAAAAGATTTGACGGTCAGCTTCAAGGATTAGGAACAGATAAAGACGGAGAGATTTTGGCTTGGGCTTTTGATAAGAAAAGAGAGAAAGGAGATACTGAATTCTTTACAGTAGACGGAACAGGAGATAAAATTGTTGTTTACTTAAACGGAAAACAAGAGAAAGGTCTTGCTGATGCTGAGTCGGTAAGAGATCAGATCGAAGTGGTTGTTAAAAACAAATTGGCTGCAAAACAAATTGCTGAGAAAATCGGTAAAGCAGGTAATTTGGATCAGATTGCTAAACAATTTGGAACAACAAAACAGTCTGCTCAGGTGAACCTTTTAAGCCCTTCTGTTGCAGGAGCTATGGAGCCTAAAGTTGCAGGAGCTGCATTTGGTGTTGCTAAAGGAAAAATCTCTAATCCAATTGAAGGAGGAACGGGAGTTTATGTTTTGATTAAAAAGAACGAAACAGTAAACAAACAACCTGGAGACGTGAAGCAGTTCACAGAGTCTGTAACTCAAAGAAATGCAGGAATGTTTGGACAAGGTTGGATGAAGAGCTTACAAGATAATGCAGATATCGAAGATTACAGAATCGAAATCTGGAATAAAGTAGGAACTCAACAATAAAAACTCCTCAATAAAAAATATAAAGACGGCAATAACAATTGCCGTCTTTTTTGTATTTAAAGCAGAGCAATAAACGAAAACATTAATTTAAAATGTAGTATATTTGCTCATTAGAAAAAATTAGCAAGTGAAGTTCAGTAAAGAATTAAAAGCAGGTGTTATCGCGCTTTTAGCTATCGTAGGCTTTGTCGTATTATTTCAATTCATGAAAGGCAGAAGTCTTTTTACTACCGATAATATATTTTACGCAAAATATGATAATGTAGAAGGTTTAGCTCAATCTTCGCCAGTTTCCATTAATGGTTTGAAAGTGGGACAGGTCGATAAAATCATTCCTCAAACAACGAAAACAGGACAAATTAATTTCATCGTTAAAATTACGGTTGATAATAGTTTTGAATTTTCAAAAAACTCAACACTGGAGATTTTTGAACCGGGTTTAATGTCAGGAAAAGAAATGAGAGTGAATTTAATGTATGGTGGACCTACTGCAAAAGATGGAGATACCTTGAAAGGAGCTTTCAAACTGGGAATGATGGGAAGTCTTTCTTCTCAGGTAGGACCTGTAAAAGATCAGCTGCAGACTGTTTTGTACAGAGTTGATTCTTTAATGTCAAATGCAAATAAAATTGTTGATGACCAAAACAGAGCCGAAATCAGAGCATTATTGGCAAATCTTAATAAAACAGTTGGTGCATTGCAAACAACAGCAGGAAGTGTAAATACTCTTGTTGGAAACAATGATCCGAAACTTCAGAAAGTATTAGATGAAGCAAGCGTTACCATGAAAAGTGGTAAAACGACTTTAGATAAATACGGGAATCTAGCAGAAAGCATTGATACTAAAAAACTGAACGCAACGATTGCAAATTTGGATGCAACAGTTGGACAGTTGAACCAAGTAATCGGAGGTATTGATAAAGGGCAAGGAAGTTTAGGTAAATTAATGAAAGACGAGCAGTTGTACAACAATCTGAATTCTGCTTCTACTAACCTGAATGCTTTAATAGAAGATATGAAAGCAAACCCGAAAAGATATATTAACTTCTCTGTTTTCGGAAAGAATAATAAAAACTAAAACTTACCATGCAATATATCGATAATATTATTTTTCTGATTTTATTAATTGCAGGTTTCGGACTATTTGCGAAAAGTCTGCAAAAGATATATAGAAACATCAGATTAGGAAAAGAGATCAACAGAAGTGACCGAAAGGGGGAACGCTGGGAAACCATGGCTCGCGTAGCGATGGGACAGAGTAAAATGGTAAAACGTCCTGTTGCAGGTATTTTACACCTTTTTGTTTATGTAGGTTTTGTCATTATTAATATTGAACTTGTTGAAATTGTTGTTGACGGGATATTCGGGACACATCGATTTTTATCATCCATATTCGGACATGGTCTTTATAATTTCTTTACGGCTACTTTAGAAGTGTTAGCACTTTTAGTAGTGATTGGAGTGGTTGTGTTCTTTATCCGTAGAAACTTTTACGGAGTGAAAAGACTAACGATGAAAGAACTTTTCGGATGGCCAAAGCAAGATGCCAACTGGATTTTGATTATTGAGTTTGCCCTAATGATGGCTTTCTTCAAGATGAATACAGCGGATTGGGTTCTTCAACAAAGAGGATTGCTTCCTGAACATGGAAGTTTCCCTATCAGTTCTACACTTTTAGCGCCTATCTTTAACAATTTCGGTGATGGATTCTTATTCTTTACAGAAAAAGCAGCTTGGTGGTTTCACTTTGTAGGAATTTTATTCTTTATGAACTACCTTTATTATTCTAAGCATTTGCATATTATTTTAGCTTTCCCAAGTACTTGGTATGCGAATTTAGAGAAGAAAGGACAATTCAATAATTTAGAATCTGTTACCAAAGAAATTAAATTAATGATGGATCCGAATGCAGATCCATACGCAGCTCCGGCTGAAGGGGAAGCAGAAGTTCCTTCAAAATTTGGAGCAGAAGATGTTTTTGATTTAAATCAGGTTCAGCTATTGAACGCCTATTCTTGTACGGAATGTGGCCGTTGTACTTCAGTTTGTCCTGCAAATATTACAGGTAAAAAATTGTCTCCGAGATTGATTTTAATGAAAACGAGAGATCGTTTGGAAGAAGTAGGGAGAAATATCGATAAGAACGGAAGTTTTGTAGACGATGGTAAAAAATTGTTGAACGATTATATTACCAAGGAAGAGCTTTGGGCTTGTACTACATGTAATGCTTGTACAGACGCATGTCCTGTGTTATTAGATCCGCTTTCCATTATTTTTGAAATGAGAAGATTCTTGGTAATGGAGCAATCTGCAGCACCACAGGAATTGAATCTGATGATGACGAATGTAGAAAACAATGCAGCTCCTTGGCAATACAATCAAGCAGATCGTCTGAACTGGGCAAATGATTAATTAATTTAACAATGTAAAAATGTAACGATGTAACAATCATTGGTAAACTGTTGCACTGTTATATTGATAAATTTGAAAACTACTATGGATTTCACGATAAAAACAATGGCCGAATACGCAATGGAAGGCAAATCTCCGGAAGTTCTTTTCTGGGTAGGATGTGCCGGAAGTTTTGATGACAGAGCCAAAAAGATAACAAAAGCATTCTGTAAAATCCTAAATAAAATAGGAGTAGAGTTTGCGGTTTTAGGGCAAGAGGAAAGCTGTACAGGTGATCCTGCAAAACGTGCCGGAAATGAGTTCATTTTTCAGATGATGGCATTAACGAACATTGAAGTTCTGAATGCTTATGAAGTAAAGAAAATTGTAACGGCTTGTCCGCACTGTTTCAATACTTTGAAAAATGAATATCCTAGTTTAGGAGGAAATTATGAGGTGGTACACCACACGCAATTCCTTAAAACATTAATGGAAGAAGGTCGTTTAAAGATTGAAGGCGGTGCTTTCAAAGGCAAGAAGATTACGTTTCATGATCCTTGCTATTTAGGAAGAGCAAATGACGAATATGAAGCACCAAGAATGCTTTTAGAAAAGTTGGATGCAGAGCTTGTAGAAATGAAGCGTTGCAAAACCAATGGATTATGCTGTGGAGCAGGAGGTGCACAGATGTTTAAAGAGCCGGAAAAAGGAAATAAAGACATCAATATAGAAAGAACGGAAGAAGCTTTGGCATCGTCACCAAAAGTAATTGCAACAGGCTGTCCTTTCTGTAATACTATGATGACAGACGGTGTAAAGCACTTCAATAAAAATGAAGAAGTTGCCGTTAAAGATATTGTAGAACTTCTGGCTGAAGCGGAAGATCTTTAATTAATACAATCTAAGTGAGGTTTTTAGGAGAGAAAAGTGTAAATTTTAAATGGAAAATTTCTTTCCTAATTACCTTAATTCTTGTTTTTCTCTTAAGTATATGGAATTATAAAAACAGAATGTATGACTGGGATATGCCCGGTTATATGGGATGTTTTTATACCATGATTATGCCCGATAATCCTGAAAAAGTGCATCATCGTATTTATGATGAAATAAAAAAAGAAGCGCCGGATTACGAATACAACGATATTATCGGCATAAAAAAGTATGACAGAACAAGGCAGTATTTCACTAAAAATACACAGTCTTTTACAGAACAACTTCCTTATTTTCAAATCAAAGTAGGATACAATCTTGCTTTACTTGTATTATATAAACTGGGTTTTACCGGTCCGATGTCGGTAACAATGCTCAGTATTATTTCTTACTTTATTTCCGGATTATTGCTGTTTTATGTCCTGAAAAATATATTTCCGGATAAACCTTTTATAAGTGGTGTTTTGTGTATAATCATCTGTTTGCTTCCTCCGGTTGCATTCATCTCCAGAATATCTACACCCGATATGTTTGTTTTTCAGTTTATGCTGATTTTTATGTTAGGATTTCTGCGTAAATGGAATGATTGGAGCATGTTTTTAATTTTGTTTCTCATTACTTTTGTAAGACCGGATTATATTACATTTACCCTTACTTATCTTTTTACTTTGCTTCTTTATATTTTTTACAAAGAAAAGAAGATAAAACTTTCATATGGTCTACAGGCAGCTTTGCTGTTATTCCTTTATTTTATAATCATGAAATATTATAACTATCCGGGATGGAAAGCGCTATTTTATGATACCTTTATATACAGAAGACCGTTTATCAGCACAGAAGTTGCTGATTTTACCGTGGGTAAATATTTTGAAATCCTTTTCTCCAGATTACTGTATTTTAAAAAAGTAACATTAGCATCTGTAAGCATGCTTTTTGTGATTTTCTATCTTTCGAAAGACCTGTATATAAGAATGATTTCGGTATTTATTTTTGTCAATATCTATATAAAATTTGTGTTTTTCCCTCAGTCTGCTGAATTAAGATTCTATATATCCTTTATTATTTTACTTTTATTGATGATGCTATATGTAGTAAGCAAAAAGTATAAAAATTTTCAACTCGGGAAAATTGCGTAATTTTACTCTTTAAATTTATTGGAAATGAAAATTGAAGAATCTTCTATCGTAGAAACCAGCGACTATAGAGTTATTATATATCCGGCATCAAGACCCTTTACAACAAAAGAAGCCAAAACAATTACAGAAAAACTATACGATTTTCTGGCAACTTGGGCTGCACACGGAAAAGCGCTTTCTTCATCTTTTAAAATTGAAAAAAATCAATTTATTATCATTTGTGTAGATGAAGAAAAAGAAATGGCTTCAGGATGCAGTATCGATGCTTTAGGAAAGATCATGAGAGAAATTGATGAAGAATATCAATTAGGTCTGTTCGACAGAATGAAAGCAAGCTTTGTTGAAAATGGAGAAGTGAAAACTTTGAAATTGATTGATTTTAAATCGAAGCTGAGAAATAACGAAATTTCTAAAGATATCCAGGTTTTTGATTTCTCTAAAAACACCTATCTTGATTTTTTAAGCCACTTTTTATTGCCACTTGAGAAAAGTTGGGCAGCTTCTATAAAATAATTTTTTTAAATATATTTGAATTTCCTCCGAGGTTTCTTTTACTTTGAAACTTCTGAGGAAATTTTGTTAGTTAATATATTTTCTGAATGCAAAAAGTACTTTTTTTAACGACCGCTCATCATTCCAATGACGACAGGATTTTTTTTCATCAGGCCAAAACGCTTGTTGAAGAAGGATTTGAAGTTAAAATAAGCAGTCTTTGTTCAGACATTCAGGAAAATGTAGATGGAATTCAGATCGAATCGTATTCTATCTTAGAAAAATCGGTAAAGGAAAAATTTGAAACCTTTAAAAAGATCTGCAGTTCGTTTCAGCCGGATTGTATCATTTGTTCAGAACCTGTTGCCGTTTTTGCTGCAAAAAAATATCAGAAAGAGAAAAAAACAAGTATTGTTTATGATATAACAGAATGGTATCCTGCTATGTCAATGCTTGAAAATTATACATATCCCGTAAAAATATTTCATGCGATAAAGTTTTTTCTGATTCAGTTATATGCAGGCTTTCTAAGTACCCATTTTATTTTTGGGGAAAGCACAAAGAAATTTCCTCTGGCTTATTTTTTTCCGTTGAAGAAAAATATGATTCTTCCTTATTACCCGGATGAAAAATATGTTGTGTCGAATACTAAAAGACTTACTCCAAATGAAATAAAACTCTGCTATACCGGAGCCATTTCACAAGATAAAGGAATTGGGAACTTTTTCAAAGCGGTTGATCTTTTAAGAAAAAAAGTACCCGAAACTAAGATCAAACTTCTCATCGTCGGTGCTGCGAGAAAAGAAAGTGACGAAAATTACTTCAAAAATCTACTTTCTCAATATCAATTTGAAAATATCGAGATCCGGAAACCTACATCATTTGAACATTTTACAGAAACTTTTGCCGATGCCGACCTTTGTTTCGATCTTCGGGAACTTAATTTTGAAAATAACCACTCTTTGCCGATCAAATTATTCTATTATATCGGAGCCGGAAAACCTATAATATACTCAAACCTTAAAGGAATTCGTGAGCATATGGATGTCTCAGGCTTTGGACAACTTGTTAATCCCAGAAATGCTGAAATCATTTCTGATTTAATCGTAAATTACATCCGGAATCCGGAACATTATTATGCCCATGTTCTTAATGCCAGAAAAGCATTTGAAGAAAAATACAATTGGAAAGTAATCCGGAATTCTTTCGTTGATTTTGTGAAAAAATCTATTAAATAACTGCCATGCAACTCACTGTTGTCAAAACTTTTATTTCGCGTTTTCTCATTCTGATCCTAAGTTTCGGGTTGGTGATTTTTTCTACCAATATGTGGGGAAGTGAAGGAAAAGGAACCATTTCGATTGTGATCGCCAATGCGGCGATCGTAAGTTTTTTCAGCAGTATTTTCGCAGGAAGCAGTACTTCTTATTTCGCATCAAAATTTAAAACAGAACAGATCTTAGTATATTCTTATATCTGGTCGGTTGTTATGGGGATTCTAATTCCTGTTGTATTCAGTTTTGCAGATATTCAGGCTGATTATTTACTTTATTTGATCGGAATTTCAGTTTTTTCAGCATTATTATCCGTCAATGTCAATCTTTTTGTAGGAACTCAGAACATCAGATTGTTTAATGTGTATACGGTTTTACAGCAGCTTGTACATATTATTTTTCTCGGAATCTTTATTTATATTTTAAAACTGAAAGATGTTTCAGTATATTTTGGAGCGCAGATTTGTTGTCTGGCGTTTTTATTTTTCACGAGTTTTTTTCAGGTGATCAGAAAATGTAACATCTCGGACATTTCTTTGTCAAAAAAAGTGTTTAAAAGCATGTTCGAATATGGCTGGAAAACCCAACTCAGTGCTTTTGTTCAGTTTTTGAATTACCGACTTTCCTTTTATTTTCTTGAACATTTTGAAGGAATCGGAAGTGTAGGTATTTTTTCAATAGGAATTACCTTTTCAGAAGCCATTTGGACGATTACAAGAAGTATTGCCGTAATTCTATATTCAGATGTCGTTAACAGCAAAAGCAGGGAAGAATCAATTCTTAAAACAAAATCTTCATTAAAGCTTTCATTTTTATTGATGCTGATTTTTTTATTGGGAATTATTATCATTCCCGGTTCGGTGTATGAAATGATTTTCGGAAAAGGATTCAGGGGAACAAAAGACATTATGTTGCTTTTATCTCCGGGAATTCTTGCCATTGGAATTAGTGATATGATAGGCTATTATTTTTCAGGAATTAAAGAATTAAAAATTCTCAATATAAAATCAATAGTCGGATTGATTGTAACTCTTGTTTTTTCTTTCTTTTTGATCCCTAAATACGGAATTTTCGGTGCTTGTATGGTGACTGCCTTATCATATTCAGTTTCGGCTTTACTTTTATTTGTGAAATTTTATCGTTCTACAGATTTCAGAATTCAGGATTATCTGATTACCAAAGAAGATTTTCGTTTAGCTAAAGAAAAATTGATAAGGAAGTAAATCATCATTCAATTTTTAGAAAATCAAGCCTTTTGCTTATTTTTACTTTTCAAAATCAGAATTATGTGCGGAATTTGCGGTTATTATTCATTTCATAAAAATATTTCATCTAAAAATATTACGGAGATGAATCTGTCGATCAGACATCGCGGTCCCGATGATGAAGGGTTTTGGATATCTGATGGTTTTGAAAGCAAAAATTTCTCGGGAAATGATTCTACGGAAAAGATTAAAACACAATTTCCTATTTTACAAGAAGAAAGCTCAAAAATTGCTTTAGGTTTCAGAAGACTTTCGATTCTGGACCTTTCAGAAAAAGGGCATCAACCGATGCTTTCCGAAGATGAAAAAGTAGTTATTGCCTTCAATGGAGAAATTTACAATTTTAAAAAACTCAGAGAAGAACTTAAGGCTTTAAACTATCATTTTGAAAGCCATTCCGATACAGAAGTTATTCTCAAATCATATATAGAATGGGGAACTTCAATGTTTGCAAAACTTGATGGAATGTTTGCGATCTGCATTGTGGATCTTGAACAACAAAAAATTCTTTTGGGGAGAGATCGGGTAGGATTGAAACCATTATTTTATTCTAAAAATAAAAATGGATTAATCTGGGCGTCAGAAATAAAAGCACTGCTGAAAAATGAATTTATAAAACCTGAAATCAACTGGAACGGAGTGTATACCAATTTTCTTTTCCAGACGACTTTAGCTCCTGAAACCTGTTTTCAGCATATTTTTTCATTGGAACCGGGTTCTTTTATGAGTGTTGATCTCAGGAATCAGGAAATTGTAAAAGAAAAATTTTGGGAACTGTCTTTAAAAACTGATTCTTCTATTTCAGAAAACGAAGCTATTCAAAAAATTGATGCTCTGCTTGCTGAAAGTGTTTCTGAGCAGCTTCATGCCGATGTTCCTGTCGCAAGTATGATGAGCGGAGGAATTGATTCTACTTTGATTACTTCAAAATCAAAACCTTTTAAAAAAGATATTAATGCGTTTACGATTTCTTATCAATTCTCGGAAGAGGAAGTGGAAAACGCATCACTTGTTGCACAAAAACTTAACATTGATCATCATGTAAAAAAAGTAAATGATGAAGAGGTTTTAGCGCAGCTTACAGAAAATATTCAGCATTTTGAGGAGCCTTACAGCAGTCTTGAAGTATTGATGAATGCAGCTGAATATGCTAAAAATTTGGGATTTAAAGTGGTATTAAGCGGAAATGGTGCGGATGAACTTTTTGCGGGATATTCTCATTCTTTAAAACTTAAAAAATGGCTTTTTCTGAAGAATTTTAATGGGATAAGATATTTTATTTTTACAAAGGATCAATTTTCGAAAAAAGTTAAAAATTATTTTTCCCAGGATACGATGTTCGATTTTTTCAGACAAAGTCAGGTCGGGATGAAACCTGCTGAGGCAAAGTCAGTTTTTAAAGCTAATATTTTTAAACATATTAATCCGGATCTTAAACAATATCATCTTAGTGAAACTAAAGATTACGTTGGGTATTTTGAATATGATATGAAATATTCACTTTCGTCGCATCATGTTTTCAGAGATGATTTAAGCGCTATGAAATATGGGGTAGAATTTCGCTATCCTTATTTAAGTAATGAGTTAATAGACTTTGTATCTTCACTTCCTGAAAACCTCAGATATAATGGGATTCAGAATAAACCGTTATTGCGAAAAGTTGCTGAAAAATATCTTCCAGAAGAAGTTTTGAAGATGCCGAAAAAAGGATTTTCTTTTCCTTTAAGTTATTTTATTAAAAGTGAAGAAAAGATAAGAGATTTTATCAAAGATAATCTGGAAAATCTTAAAAAAAGAAACTTTTTCAATGCTGATGTTATAGACGAATGGTGGGTAAATCAGAATGAAGTATATGCAAGTGTAAAAATCTGGCAACTTGTAACTTTTGAATTGTGGTATCAGAAATATTTTGAAAATCAGTAAGCAGACTAGAAATTAATATTTTACCTTTGTCATATGAAGAAATCTTTTTGGGGAATACTAATTGGTTTGGTAACACTTCTAAGCTGTAGAAGTGACGATGATTCTTTGCAGAAAATTGATCAGATCTTTAATCTGTACATAAAAGATGCTTCGGGTAAAGATTTATTAAATCCTACAAAAATAGGCTCTTATACAGGAGTTTCTCTGAATGATCAACTGGCAGATAATAATGTTGCTAACGTTTCTTTCGGACGCAAAATGCTTGCTGATTCCACTTATTATATAGAATATATTGCAGGTGCAAAGAGACAACTTTATAATGATACTGATCCTGAGAATAAAATTTATCGATCGGAAATTCGGGTTTCTCTGACTAAAAAAACATCAGCAACAACAACGGCTCCCGTAGATATTGATACTTTAGAAATTTTCTACAGAATTAATCCTTCAGTTTTTGAGGTTTCGAAAGTGTATTACAATAAAGTTTTGAAATTCTCGAAAGTACCTAATGAACCGAATGTGGTTACAATCATAAAATAATCTTAAATTTGCATAAACTGTTCAATGTTTTAAGTTTGAAACCAATTATTTCAGATTTAATGTATCTACTATTGAACCTTAAACTTTAAACTTTTATGTTACAAGTCAATTTTTTGCGCGACAATAAAGAACGCGTTTTAGAAGGTCTTAAAAAAAGACAATTCAAAAATCTTGAGTTGGTAGACGAAGCGATTGCTACTGACGAAGAAAGAAAAAAAATTCAGTTTGAATTAGATTCCCAGCTTTCCGAAATTAACAAAATCTCCAAAGAAATTGGAATGTTGATGAAAGAAGGGAAAAAAGAAGAAGCTGAATCTGCAAAATCTAAAACAGCACAATACAAAGAGTCGACGTCGGAATTGAAATCTCAATTGGATGTAAAAGAAAAAGCTTTACTGGATATTTTGTATCAGCTTCCTAATATTCCGAATGAATTGGTGAAAAGTGGAGCTTCTGCGGATGATAATGAAATCATTTATCAGTCTCATGATGTGGAAGGATTAGGAGAAGGAGCAATTCCTCACTGGGAGTTGGCAAAAAAATATAACCTTATCGATTTTGAATTAGGAGTAAAAATTGCCGGAGCCGGTTTTCCTGTTTATTTAGGAAAAGGAGCAAGATTGCAGAGAGCTTTGGTTCAGTATTTCTTAGATAAAAATGTGGAGAAAGGATATATGGAAGTCAATCCTCCTCACGTTGTGAATGAAGCTTCAGGATATGGAACAGGACAGTTGCCGGATAAAGAAGGTCAGATGTATCATGTTGGTGCTGATGATTTGTATTTAATTCCAACAGCGGAAGTTCCCGTGACGAATTTATACCGTGATGTTTTGTTGGATGAAAAAGATCTTCCGATTAAAAATACGGCTTTCTCTCAGTGCTACAGAAGAGAAGCGGGAAGTTACGGAGCTCATGTAAGAGGATTGAACCGTCTTCATCAGTTTGAAAAGGTGGAAATCGTAAGAATTGAAAAACCAGAGAATTCTTATGCTGTTTTGGAAGAAATGGTAGAGCATATCAAAGAGATTTTAACAGATCTTGAACTTCCTTACAGAGTACTGAGACTTTGTGGTGGAGATACTGGTTTTGCTTCTGCAATGACGTATGATTTTGAAGTATGGAGTGCTGCTCAGGAAATGTGGCTGGAAGTAAGTTCTGTTTCTAACTTTGAAACTTTCCAGGCCAACAGATTGAAATGCCGTTATAAAGCGGATGGTAAATCTCAGCTGGTCCATACATTAAATGGTTCTGCAATGGCGTTGCCAAGAATAATGGCAGCTTTGCTTGAGAACAACCAGACTGCAGAAGGAATTAAACTTCCTAAGAAGATTGCTGAATATGCAAGATTCGATTTGATTAACTAATATTAAATTATATTCTAAATAAAAACCCACCGGAATTTTCTGGTGGGTTTGTTTTTTTATTCAGTTACGATAACTATCTTCTTATCTGAATTTTTAAGTGCTTTTTTTGAGTCACCAAACATTTCATCCAGATTGTAATCGACTCTTATGGTATGATCATCTACTTTAGTAATCCAGTCATGTTTGCCGGTAATCGACTTTATTTTATTTTCAAATTTTAAAGTCGTACTCATTTTTTTGAGCATCATTTTCATCATGGATGAGGCAGACTGGTTATTATCAGCAGTGTCATCTAAATCAAGGCTTTCTTCTCCGGGAAACCCTTTTCCTGAAAGAATATCTTTAAAACTATTGATATTTAAATTTTCAGTATCTATGGTAAGCGTTTTCCCGTCCCAAACATTGAATGCCATGTTATCAACAGGAAGTTTATCTTTTTTGGACATACTCCCGATTGTACCATAATCTGTTTTTGTAAAATGATCCATTTTCATGGAAAAACCGACAAGATCTTCTTTATCAAAATTGGACTTCATGAATACTTTTTTCATGATTTTAATGGAATCCGGGTTGGTAGTTTTTAATTTCCCTTCTTTTTTCTCCATGTCGTAAAGACTCGTCCATGTTTTTGGAAGTTTTTCCAATTCGGCAAGTTCTTTTTTATCATTTTTTAAAGAATCGGGCATCATGGATTTGAACATCATCATCGCTTCCTTCATATCAACATCCATTAATGTTGTAGATGCTGCATCTTTATGATACACGATTTCTGAGTTTACCGTACAGGATTGCAGAGTAATAAGAGTGATTACAAGTAAAAATAAAATCTTTTTCATAGGTGTGTATTTGATTTATAGATTAATGACAATTGGCATTGTTGTGTTTGTGTGTGCTGTGGTCTCCTGGTAAATGGCAGTCTCCCTGATTATCCTTGGAAACCGACATTGCTTCTGCAGGTGGAGAGATATAAGGAATTCCGAGTTCTAAACCGCGAAGAATGAATAATCCTCCCAAAACAATCATCACTACAGGAATTACTTTTAAAACTTTAACTCTAAAAGCTTGATTCATGAGATTGCCTACCAAAACGACTGCAAACATAAATGGAAGTGTTCCTAATCCGAATAGAGACATATATAAAGCTCCTTGCCAGATTCCTCCGCTTGCCAAGCTTGCTGTTAATGCCATATAAACCATTCCGCAAGGTAAAAATCCGTTAAGGATTCCTGTTGTAAATCTGGAACGGTAATCGGCTTTCTGAAGAAGTTTTCCTAAGTTTGATTTTACGGAAAACAAAAATTTAGAAAAGAAAGGAATCTTTGAAGCAAAATCTTTTCCCCCAAAAGAAAATAAAGCCATGATAATCAAAAGAACTCCGACTAAAATAGTTAGGTATTTTTGAAAACCGGCCATTTCAAATCCTTCACCAATAATTCCTAAGATGGCTCCCAAGAGAGAGTAAGTAAATATTCTTCCGAACTGATACGTTAGATTTTGAAGATAATAATTGGTTGCCTGTTTTTTAGTTAATCCCATCGACAGAGCAATAGGGCCGCACATTCCGATACAGTGAAAGCCGGATGCGAAGCCTAAGCCAATTGCCGATACAATAAGTGCTATTTCCATATCACATCATAGTCCATTCTGTAGTCTGTTTTGTCTTTAGTCCAAGTCAATCTCAACGTATAATTTCCCACTTTTAAGACCTGAGTAGGAATTGTAAAAGATTTATTGGCATCAAGCTGCACAGTTTTATGTATATCTAAATTCTGGTCGTCGGTTCTGTTTAAAACAAATTTTACCGTAGTGTTGGAATTGTCGTAATCTTTAGGGAAAGAAATTATAATTCCGGATTTATCTTGCTTGTATACAGGTTTTTCCTGTAAATCATCGGCTCTTTTTTTAGCATCAATTACATCTTGGTATTTCAGCTCTTCTTCATAATAATTATCAGTTACCATTTCAGAATTTTTCTGTCCGTTTGTGAAAAGAAACATCATCGATAAAATAAAAATGATGAATGCAGCTAGTGCAATTACAATACCGTGTCCCCAACTAAAGTTTTTCATACTCAAAATTAAAATTGTAATTTAAAAGGTCCTTCAAAATACGTCTGGTAAGAATCAACAAGCTTACCTTTCATATCATAAACGCCTATGGTAATATTTTGTTTTGATAATTTCATTTCATTTTCCGGGAAGCTGATATTGATAGTCCCTTTTGTGATCTTATCTCTATCTACACTGATCTTACTTGATGCACTGTAAATAATTTCTCCGTGTTTAGGCTCAATTACTTTTATCGTTACTACTTTTTTATCATTCGTTTTATTTAAGAATGTATAATTATAAGTATTGGTAATTTTGCCATCTCTTACAAAGAATGTGCTTCCTGCAGGTTTGATGAATTTAGCTTCCATTTCTCCACGGCTGGATAACAGATAACCCAAGAATCCGACAAGTGCTAAAAGAAGAACAGCAAAGCCTTTCATTCTTCCTGTAAACTTGAATGGGATTTCTTTTTCGATTTCGTTTTCGGATGCATATCTGATCAACCCTTTCGGCAGACCAACTTTTTCCATAACTTCATCACAAGCATCGATACAAGCTGTACAGTTTACGCATTCCAATTGTTGACCGTCTCTGATATCAATTCCTGTAGGACAAACAACAACGCATTGATGACAGTCTATACAGTCTCCTTTTCCTGCAGCTTTTCTGTCTTCTCCTTTTCTCCATTTAGATCTGTTTTCTCCACGTTTGAAATCGTAGAAGACATTGATGGTGTCTTTATCAATTAAAACTCCTTGAAGTCTTCCGTAAGGACAAACCAATGTACAAACCTGTTCTCTGAACCATGCAAAAACAAAATAAAATGCTGCGGTAAACAGAATCATTACCATAAAGTTGGTAGGGTTTGCAAACGGACCCTGTGATACGATTTTAATTACTTCTTCATACCCTACGATGTACATAAACATAAAGTGGGTAATAATTAAAGAGATCACAATAAAGACTGTCCATTTTAAGCTTCTTTTCCAGATTTTCTCGGCATTCCATTCCTGTCGGTCCAGTTTCATTTGCTTATTTCTGTCACCTTCAATAAGATAATCTATTTTACGAAATATAGATTCCATAAAAATTGTCTGAGGGCATATCCAACCGCAGAAAATTCTTCCGAATGCAATCGTAAAAACAATAATAAAAATAAGTGACGCAATAGCTCCTAAAGTAAGGATGAAAAAGTCTTGAGGATAGAAAGGCTGTCCGAAAATGAAAAACTCTCTATCAATAACATTAAATAGGATTAAAGGATTTCCATTAATCTTAATAAAGGGTAATGCAAAATAAATAATCAGTAAAATATAACTTACAATATTTCTATAGTTGGTATACTTACCTTTTGGCTTTCTCGGGAAGACCCATTTTCTTTTTCCCGATTGTTCCATTGTGCCAATAGAGTCTCTATAAGTTTCGGGATCAAGTACCTGTCCTTGTCCTCCTCTTGCTTCTATTTCTTCTATGTCTGACATTTTGTAATGTGTTTAAAAAAGAAAAGCATAATTCGTTACTATTTTATTCTAATAACCAATTATGCTTTTCATATATTTTAATTTTTTTTAAAAATTATTCTTTTTCCCAGTGTGCTTCTGTTCCTTGAGGAGCAGCTCCACCTTGAGCAGGTGTTACTGGAGGTTGCTCTTGGTTGATGTGATATACATACGCTGCAATCTTCTCAATCTCAGCACCCGAAACTTCTCCGTTTTTCCCGAATGGTCTCATTGCTGGGTTTGTAGGAGAACCATTCCAGTCCATATGGAAAACGTTTTTGAATAATGTTTTCTCTGGCTGGTTGATCCAGAAATTGTCTGTCAAGTTTGGTCCGATACCACCACTACCATCTTCTTTGTGGCAAGATGCACAGTTTGTTTTAAATAATTCTTTACCTTCTGCAATGTTATCAGCTGAATATTTAGCTGTTTCAATCGTTACAGGAGGCTGGCTTGCGTTGTAGATTTCAATAGCTGCCATTTGCTCTTTATATTCTTTTTCATATTCGCTTAATGGGTGAGCGAAATCTGTGAAAGAGAATGCTGCAACATATACAATACAAAAAGCAGTCCCAAAATAGAATAAACCTACCCACCATTTTGGTAATTGGTTATCCAATTCCATAATTCCATCGAAACCGTGGTCGATAAGGATATCTTTTTCTTCTGTATCAGATTGCTTTTTGAAAGCTGCATCATACATTCTTCTTAAGAAAGGAATTTTCTTTTCTGCTAAGTATGCTGCTTTTTCTTCTGCAGTTAGTTTTTTGAATTTATTATTTTCAATTAAATCTCCAATTGCACTGTGGATGTAAGCCAAGATTGCACTGATCACTACAGTTCCCCAGAAATATGGAGACGTTAAAAACGAGTAGCTTTGTACAAACAAATAATAAAAAACTATTAAAAGTCCAATTATTATTAAAATGTTTACAACAACCGGTGTTCTTTGTTTCATAATAAATAGTTTAATTTTTTAAATTAAAATCATCTTCATCATCCTGCAGAGGAGCCTCTTCTTCTTCTTTGTAATATTTTTTAGGTCTGCTAAAAACATAGATTATCAAAGCTACGAAGAACAGGATAAAGAAAATCAGAGCCAATGTCTGGTAAAAACCAGCATTTTCTGTATTGGATAATATATCTTTAAAGTTCTGAGGAATCATAGACCTTTTAACGTTTTTTAGTTATTACTTGCTGTTTTAATTTCAGTTGTTTTAATATCTGTACCTAATCTTTGTAAATAAGAGATAAGAGCTACAACTTCTTTTGTCTCTAATTTTACATCAGGTCTCTTTGCATATTCCTGTTTCAAGTCATTTGCTTCAGAGAAGATATCTTTTACAATTTTCTTAGCCTGGTTATCTGCCCAAGAGTTTGCAGAATCGATTTCAGCTTTTGTATAAGGTACATCAAATGTTCCTTTCATAAGCTTCATTTTGTCTACCATTTTAGATCTGTCTAGATCTGTAGCAATTAACCAAGGGTAACGAGGCATGATAGAACCGGCAGAAGTAGATCTCGGGTTATACATATGCTTATAGTGCCAAGAACTTGGGTTTTTACCTCCTTCTCTATGTAAATCCGGTCCTGTTCTTTTAGATCCCCAAAGGAATGGTCTGTCATATACAAACTCTCCAGCTTTTGAGTACTGTCCGTTTTTACCGTTGAATCTTGTAATCTCATCTCTGAATGGTCTTACCATCTGTGAGTGACAAGCGTTACATCCTTCTCTGATATAAATATCTCTACCTTCTAATTCTAGTGGCGAATATGGCTTTACAGCAGAAATGGTAGGTACACTTTTCTTAAGTGATAGAGTAGGGATAATTTCTACCGAACTACCAATTGAAATAGTGAAGAAAGATAGAATACCTAATAATACCGGTGTTCTTTCTAACCAAAGGTGAGTTCCTTCTCCTTCTTTTCTGTTTTTGCTGATGTTTGCCAAAGCTGGTGCTTCTGCAGGAACTTCTTTCTGGAATGATCCTTTTCTTACAGTTGCAACAACGTTTATAATCATTAGGATAGCTCCTGAAATATAGAATGCTCCTCCTAAGAATCTCATTTTAAAGTAAGGAATAATTGCAGTTACGGTATCTAACCAGTTTTTCCACAATAACGTTCCGTCCGGGTTGAATTGTTTCCACATTAACCCTTGAGTAAATCCTGAAATATACATTGGTACTGCATAGAAAATAATTCCTAAAGTCCCTAACCAGAAATGCCAGTTAGCTAATTTTACAGACCAAATTTTTGTTCTCCACATGATCGGGATCAAGTAGTAGATAACTCCGAATGCCATGAAACCATTCCATCCAAGAGCTCCTAAGTGTACGTGACCGATAACCCAGTCTGTGAAGTGACCAATTTTGTTAATGTTTTTAGTTGCTAAAAGCGGTCCTTCAAATGTTGCCATACCATAACAAGTAACAGCTACAACGAAGAATTTAAGAATCGGGTTTTCTCTCACTTTATCCCAAGCTCCTCTTAAGGTAAGAAGCCCGTTTAGCATACCTCCCCAAGATGGTGCAATAAGCATGATTGAGAAACCTGTTCCCACCGCCTGAGCCCAAGCCGGAAGTGCTGTATACTGAAGGTGGTGAGGTCCCGCCCAAATATATACGAAAATTAATGACCAGAAGTGAATGATAGACAGTTTATAAGAGAAAACTGGTCTGTCTGCAGCTTTTGGTAAGAAATAATACATCAAACCTAATACTGGAGTCGTTAATACGAATGCTACTGCATTGTGACCATACCACCATTGTACGATAGCATCTTTTACCCCTGCATAAGCTGAATATGATTTCCATCCTGTGAAAGATAGTGGAACTTCCAGGTTATTGAAGATGTGAAGCATAGCTACTGCAATCCAAGTACCGATGTAGAACCAAATAGCTACATATAAATGTCTTACTCTTCTTTTTGCAATAGTTAAGAACATGTTTGCTCCGAAAATAATCCAAGAGAACGCAATTAATATATCGATTGGCCATTCGTGTTCTGCATATTCTTTAGAAGTATTAATACCCATAAAGAATGTAACGAACGTAGCAACAATCATAAACTGCCAAGTCCAGAAATGTAACCAAGATAATGTATCACTGTACATTCTTGTTTTTAATAATCTCTGTAATGAGTAATAAATACCTGTATAAACGATATTACATACAAATGCAAAGATTACGGTGTTTGTGTGCAACATTCTGATTCTACCAAATCCGAACGCACCATGAGTGTTTATTAAACCTTGAATGTTTCCTGATGCCAAACTTTTAATTGTTGTATCATCAGTTCCGAATAAAAATTCGGGAAGTTCAGGGTAGAAAAGCATTAATGCTGCCGTAAGCCCGAACGTGAACCCAATAAGACCAAATACTATGGTCGCGTAGAGGAATGCACGAACAATGCTGTTGTCATAACTAAACTTTTGTGTCTCCATATCAACTATTCACTTTTTTCTTCAATTTTATTATTTTCCTATTTCTTTTTTGTCTACTTCTTTGTTGCCAACTTCTTTTTCTTTGATCTCATCATCGAAAAGAATCCTGACAGCCGGAGATTCATCATCTTCAAACTGTCCTTTTTTGGCATACACTATAAATACGACCAAGAAAATCGCAGCTAAAGAAACACTGCATAGGATCATTAAATATAGAATATCCATTTGACAACAAAATTAACCTATTTTCGGGGTTCAAATTTAGTGAAAAATAATGACATTCATCACGAAATACAGGTTTTGGCTAATTTAAAATCAGTCTAAATAAGATGGTTTAAGGCTGTTTCTTAAAGTATTTGCGACCTAAAATCCATGTCGAAACGGTAGTGAAGGTAACCACTGTGATAGAACTTATTGGCATGATGATTGCAGCAAAAAGCGGATGCATATGTCCTGTAACTGCGTAGCTTAAACCAACAATGTTATAAAGGAAACTAATGGCAAATGTCATTTTTACGATAGTGATAGACCCTTTGCAGACGTTAAGGTAATTGTCTAAAGTCACAACTTTTTCTCCATTCATGATCACATCGGAAGAAGGGGTGAAGCTGTTGGAATCGTCAGCAATAGCAATTCCTACATTACTCTGTTTTAATGCTCCTGCGTCATTCAGACCGTCTCCCAACATGGCTACTTTCATGTTTTGATGCTGAAGATTTTGGATGTAATTCAATTTGTCTTCAGGGTTTTGGTTGAATGCCATTCCCTGGTAATTCGGAATTAATTCTTTCAGCTGCTTTTCTTCAGAAGAATTATCACCACTCAGGATGAAAATCTTATAGTCGGTAAGCTTTTTAAATAGATTGCTAAGACTTGGACGATATTCGTTTTTGAAGATGAATTTTCCTAAGAATTCATTGTTTTTACTGATGTAAACAGCGGTTTCCAGGTTTTTAGATTCTTGATTGTTGTATTTTGCAGAGCCGATTTTATAAATATTTCCTCTTACATTCGCTTCGTATCCTTTTCCTGAAATTTCCTGGAAATTCTCAACCGGATAATAATCGTCATTTGCATCAATGAAATCATACAAGCTCTTTGAAAGAGGGTGATTTGAGTTCTTTAATAATGTTTTAATATTCAATAAATCAAATTCTTTGATCTCTGAACCTTCGTATCTGATGTTTGATTTTTTTCTGTGGGTAATGGTTCCTGTTTTATCAAAAACAATCGTGTCCAGTTTTGCGATTTTCTCGATCGTTAAAGTGTCTTTTACGTAAAATTTATTTCGACCTAAAATTCTCATAATGTGTCCGAAAGTAAACGGAGCAGACAATGCAAGAGCGCAAGGACAGGCAATAATCAAAATAGCAGAAATCACCTGGAACATCTTTTCTAAATCTACGGTTGCCCAATAAATTCCTGAAAGTAAAGCAATCCCTAAAATAATGAATGTGAAATACTTGCTGATGTTGTTGGTTAGCGTGTCAAGACCTGTTTCATGTTTTTTAAAGGCCTCTTTGTTCCAAAGTTGGGTCAGGTAGCTTTGGTCAACATCTTTTATAACTTCCAGTTCCAGAGAAGAGCCAATCTGTTTTCCTCCTGCGAAAATTTTGTCTCCCGGTTGTTTGTTGATGGTAGCGCTTTCTCCTGTGATGAAGCTGTTGTCAATATTTCCTTCACCGTTGATCAAAATAGCATCAACAGGAATGATTTCCTGGTTTCTAACTAAAATTCTATCCCCAATTTTAATTTCAGAAAGTAAGATATTATCTTGTTTCCCTTCAAAGTCAACCTTCGTTACGGCAATTGGATAAAAAGATTTGTAATCTCTGTCGTAAGAAAGGGCATTGTAAGTTCTTTTTTGGAAGATTTTTCCTAAAAGCATAAAGAATAAAAGTCCGCATAGGGTATCGAAATATCCCGGACCGTAATCTGTCACGATCTCGTAAACACTTCGCCCAAAAAGAACAATAATTCCTAAAACAATCGGAACGTCAATGTTAACAATTTTATTTTTTAAACCATACCAAGCGGATTTGTAATAATCTGATGCTGAATAAAATACAACGGGAACGGCTAAAAGGCACATCAAGGTTCTGAAAAGCCCTTTATAGTGTTCCATCCAATAATCTTCGCCTCCTACATATTCCGGAAAAGCCAAAAACATTCCGTTACCAAAAGCAAAAGCTGCAATGGCAAATTTTACCAAAAGAGATTTGTCAAGATGATCTACGTTTTTGTCCGCAGTTTCAAGACTGATAACAGGTTTGTATCCTAAATTGGTTAAGAAATTAGCTAATTCGCTTAATTTTAAATCATTATGGTTGAAAGAAATCTGTAAGGTCTTTCTTGTGAAGTTGACCTGAGAATATTTAATATCTTTATTTAAAGTATGAAGACTTTCCAGAAGCCAAATGCAAGATGAACAATGAATTACAGGGATTTTGAAAGTAACTAAACTCGTGCCTCCTTCTGAGAAATCTGTAATCTTTTCAAAAATTTCAGGAGTGTCTAAATAATCAAACTGAGTAGAATTTTCATCACTCGGACGAATTCCTGCTCTTTTATTGAGTTCGTAAAAATTACTTAGATTATTGGTATTCAGAATTTCGTAAACAGACTTGCAGCCGTTGCAACAAAAAACTTTTTCGTCAAACAGAATTTGCTCCTTTTCTATCCCTTGGCCACAATGAAAACAGTTCTCGCTCACCTTCATAAATTATTGAAGCACAAAATTATAACAATTTTTTTTGTTTATCGAGTTAAAAAGTTCTATTTTTGTGATAAATGTCATATTAAGATGCCGCAGGAACAACAGCTCGCTATTGAAGAAAGATTTGCCAAAGTTTTTAATGATAAATCATTCAAAGAAAGACTATCTAATGCAGATTTTGAGAAATACATTAGCGTAAAGAAAAAAATGAGTTTTCAAAAGCATGACATCATTTTCGAAGACGGAGAAATTCCGAAAGGAGTATATGTTTTGGAAAAAGGTGCCGCTAAACTATCAAAGTCAGGAGCTTTTGGAAAAGATCAGATTTTAAGGTTTATCAAAGAAGGCGATATCATTGGGTATCGTGCACTGCTTTGCGGTGAAAATTTTCAGGCGAAAGCTGAAGCGATGACGGATGTTGAATGTACTTTTCTTCCTTCGGATGTGTTTATGCATTTGTTAGAAGTAGATCCCCAACTTTCATTTGTAATGCTTCAGAAAATTTCCTACGAACTAGGAGAGTCTTCCAATACCATTACTTTCTTGGCGCAAAAAACTGTAAGAGAAAGATTAGCTGAAATATTATTGCTTCTGGAGCAGAAATTAGGAGTTGATCCGGAAGGTTTCATCAAGATTTCTTTAACGAGAGAAGAAATTGCAAACATTATTGGAACAGCTACAGAAAGTGCAATCCGTCTGATTTCCGAATTTAAACAAGACAGTCTCATTGAAGTAGACGGTCGAAATATCAAAATTCTCAACCACGACAAATTAATGAAACTAGGTCACGTAGTTTTATAAAAATCATACAAAACTTTGAGTCGGCTACATGCCGACTTTTTAACTTTAAAAAATAGATACATTATGTCTGTTCATTCTGAAATTAAAAAAGTTACTACCGAAACTTTGCGTAAAATGAAATTCGACAAAGAAAAAATAACGATGCTTACGGCATACGATTTTACTACGGCGAAAATGGTAGATGCAGGAGGAATTGATGCAGTTTTGATAGGAGATTCTGCAGCGAATGTAATGGCGGGTTTTGAGACGACGTTGCCTATTACTTTGGATCAGATGATTTATCACTCTCAGAGTGTGGTAAGAGGAACCGACAGAGCTTTAGTGGTTGCTGATTTACCTTTTGGAACGTACCAAAGTAATCCTGAAAAGGCCCTGGAATCTGCGGTAAGAATGATGAAGGAAGGAGGTGCTCATGCCGTGAAAATTGAAGGAGGAAAGGAAATCTCAAAATCTATTAAAAAAATTATCAATGCAGGAATTCCTGTAATGGGGCATTTGGGATTAACGCCACAATCTATTTATAAATTCGGAACCTACAAAGTAAGAGCTAAAGAAGAAGCTGAAGCTGAAAAATTAATTGCTGATGCTCAACTTTTGGAAGAACTGGGATGTTTTGCTGTTGTTTTGGAGAAAATTCCGGCAGATTTGGCTAAAAAAGTAACAGAAGCTATTTCTATTCCAACAATCGGAATCGGAGCAGGTCCTCATTGTGATGGGCAGGTTTTGGTGTATCACGATATGGTTGGAATGAACAAAGGGTTTAGTCCGAAATTTTTAAGAAGATACCTTGATTTGTATACAGAAATTACAGGAGCGGTTGCTCAATATGTAAAAGATGTAAAAGGTCAGGATTTCCCGAACGAAAATGAAAGTTATTAATTCATGAAAAATCAACAATCTACCCAAGGAGTTTTATCAATTATTGCTCTGGTTTGTCTTGCAGCGGGATGGTTTAATTTCTTTTCTCCGGAAATCAATAACTTACTTTCCCGAAAAGTTTTTTATGTTTTAATAGGAATCAGCTTTTTTCTTCAGGCACCTACACTTACCAACAAGAATTTTGTATATGCAATGTACGGAGCAGCTGCATTATGCGTGATAGGAGCTTTTTTTCCTTTAGGATGGAAAATATCGGGAATTAAAACGATAGGTCTTTTAGCCGGGATCATTCTTTCATTTTCAAACAGACCTACTTATCGTCAGTAAATCATGGAGGAGCAGATTGTTTATGAGGACAACCATCTTTTGGTGATTAATAAAAAAGTCGGTCAGCTTGTTCAGGGTGATAAAACCGGTGATGAATCATTATTAGAATTAATCAAAGATTTTATAAAAAAAAGAGATAACAAACCGGGGAATGTTTTCCTTGGTTTAGTTCATCGTATCGACAGACCAACTTCAGGTTTGGTGATTTACGCCAAAACCTCCAAAGCTCTTTCGCGTTTAACTCAAATGGTTAAAAACCGTGAGGTAAAGAAAACATATTGGGCTGTAGTTGCCAAAGAAATGATTCCAAAAACACAAAGACTGGTTCATTATTTAAAGAAAAACGAAAAAAATAATAAAGCCATTGTTTTTCCAAAAGCTACTGATGGAGCAAAAGAGGCGATCCTGACTTATAATGTCATTAAAACATTAGATAACTATCTTTTGCTGGAAATCGATCTGGAAACCGGAAGACATCATCAGATCAGAGCTCAGTTATCAAAAACAGGAGTTCCGATTAAAGGTGATTTAAAATATGGTTCACCCCGCTCAAATTCTGACGGTGGAATCAATCTTCACGCCAGAAAACTGGAATTTATTCATCCTGTGACTAAAGAGACTATTGAAATTGTAGGACCTGTTCCACAAAACGATGTTATTTGGAAGGTTTGTGAAGATTAAACGTTATTCTTGATGATTATTTAATGTAAATGTTTATTTTTTATTTTTAAATTAATATAAACATTGTTTTGTTGGTTTTTTTATTAAATTAGAGCAGTTTTAATTTAATCCAATTCCAATGAAACATTTTTACAACCTAAAAATCTTTAAAAATTCCCCCAAAAGGAATTTAAGAGCAATAGCACTTTGCTCTTTATTTTTATTAGGCTCACACTCATTTGTGAATGCCCAGGCAAAAGCTTATTCGTTTGCCCAATCTACGGGTACTTTTACCGCTCTTACAGCGGGAACAGTTTTAGCAACAGCAACAGGAACTTCAGGGACAGCAAGTTTGTATCAGGTAACTCCTTATGATGTCACTTTACCTTTTAATTTTAATTATAATGGTACAGTTTATTCAAGTATTAAGGTATCTTCAAATGGATATATTACTTTTGGAACAACGGCACCGGGAACATCTAATTCTACACCAATATCATCAACAGAGACTTATAACGGAGCAGTCTCAGTATTTGGTAAAAGCTTGAATACATTTGCTAGTTTAGGAGGAATTACCGGAGACATCAGAACGGATGTTGTAGGAACAGCTCCTAACAGAGAAATGGTTGTTCAATGGACGAATTTCAGACCGGCATACAGTACTTCTACTACCTCTGCTTATGCATTTTCTTTTCAAATCAGGTTGAAAGAAACAACTAATGTCATTAATATGGTCTACAATACTGGAGCTTTTGCTATCGGCTCTACTAGTGTTACCGGAACTGCTCAAATCGGACTTCGTGGTGCATCAAGTTCTGATTTTAATAATCGTTTAAATGCTAGTACATTAGCATTTACCAGCTCTACCCCGGGAACAGACAATGCAAGTACACAATATACAAGTACAGTATCGACTTCTGCGTCAGGAATGCCTCCTGCTGGATTTACTTATACATGGACTCCTCCTACGTGTTTTGCCCCAACTTTAACAACAGGTTCGTCAACTCCAAATTCTGTTACAGTGAATTGGGCGGCTCCGACTCCGACACCGGGGAATTATGATGTTTATTATAATACTACCAATATAGCTCCAACAAGCACTACGACACCGACACAAACGAATATTACGGGTACTACAGCGACAATCCCGTCCTTAGCTCCAATAACCGCCTATTATGTGTGGGTAAGATCTAATTGTGGATCTGGAAATTATAGCGCTTGGTCTGCAGAGCCAATAGTAGTGATTACACCTTGCTTGCCTCCGGGTTTAATTTCTACAACAGGAGCAACAATTTGTCCCGGAGCAACTGCAACTTTGAATGCTACAGCTGATGCAGGAGCAATAGTAAAATGGTATGATGTGGCAACAGGAGGAACTTCAATAGCAAGTGGAAATTCCTATACTACACCAACACTTACAACGACAACGAATTATTGGGCAAGTGCAGCGAGAGAATCGCAAGGGTTTGTTGGGAAACAGACGATTGAAAGTGGAGCGACAACGGGAGGAGGTTTAACCTCATATATGATATTTTCTGTATCTTCAACTTTTACACTACAAACAGTAGATTTATTTCCTTATTCCGCAACTGATGGTACAGCAGGAACTGTTACCATAGAATTAAGAAACTCATCAGGAACTGTAATTGCATCTAAAATAGTAAATGTAACAGGACATAATTCAACGGCTAATTCTATGCCGCAAACAGTAGTTTTAGACTTTGTTATACCTCCGGGAAGTAACTATCGATTAGGTGTTGGTGCATGGACTGGGATCACAAATATGTACAGAGATAGTGCTAATTTAGCGTTTCCATATTCTTATGCAGGTGTAGTGGATATTACTGGTGGTAGCTTAACAACCCCATATTATTACTTCTTTTATAAATGGGGAATTCTAACGAGATGTGAATCTGCCCGTCAGCAAGTTACTGCAACTGTAGATGCAGCGGCTTGTCTGGGGACTTCCGAAGCTGAAGCTAAAGAAAATGTAAAAGTTCATCCCAATCCATTCACTGAAATTATCAATATTAACAAGGCTGAATCGGTAAGAACAGTTAAAGTAATTGATGTTTCAGGTAAATTAATTAAAACAATTAATAACCCTCAGTCTACAATAAATTTACAGGATCTTTCACAAGGACTTTATATTTTAGCTTTGGAAATGAAAGATGGAACTCAACAGTCCATTAAGGTTATTAAAAAATAAAAAACAAAACAAAATATCTTAAATAAAGAGCGGTGTAATTCATCGCTCTTTTATTTTTCAGAAAAAACAAAATTTTGCGAATTTCAAAAAAATGTCTACCTTCGTCCCGACTTTAGGGGTGTCTGTTCACAAACAGGCTGAGATTTTACCCTTTGAACCTGATTTCTAGATCATACTAGCGTAGGGAAAAGTGAAATGACTTTGCTGTACAATCTATTGTACAATGATGGGCATTCCTAAAGTGTATTTAAAAATTTAGGAATGGAGCTCACAATCAATCACTCACTAAGAACTTTTGATGTACTTCCCGAAACACTGGAAGCATTAATGGCTATTGAAATACCTCAAAAACGAAAAGGTATTGCGGTAGCACTCAACAACCGCATTATTCCGCAGTCATTCTGGGCGGAAACATTTCTCAACAACAAAGATTCAATTTTAATTATCACAGCCACTCAGGGCGGTTAATTCTCTTAAATAAAACAATCATTATATGGCTCATAACATTACACGTTCGCCGTTTCCGAACTCAAAGAAAATCTATGTTGAAGGGAAAATTCACCCGATCAATGTAGCAATGCGTGAAATAGAACTAAGTCCGACAAAATTATCTAACGGAACATTAGAACATAATCCACCTGTTACCGTTTACGATACTTCAGGACCTTACACAGATGAAAATTCTGAAATTAATATCGAAAAAGGTCTTCCGAGAATCAGAGAACAATGGATTTTAGATAGAAATGATGTAGAAATTCTTGACGGAATCACTTCAGAATACGGAAAAGCCCGTCTTGCTGATTCAAAACTGGATGAATTGCGTTTTTCTTACAATCACAAACCGAAAGTGGCGAAAGAAGGACAGGAAGTTACTCAATTATACTACGCAAAACAGGGGATTATTACTCCTGAAATGGAATATATTGCGATCAGAGAAAACCAAAGAATCGAGCAGTTGGATTCTGTTTCCAAAGACATGGCTTTTCAGCATCAGGGAAACAGTTTTGGTGCTAAAACTCCGAAAACTAAGATCACTCCCGAATTTGTAAGAGACGAAATTGCAGCAGGAAGAGCGATCATTCCAAACAATATCAATCATCCCGAAAGCGAACCGATGATCATCGGAAGAAATTTCTTGGTTAAAATTAATGCCAACATTGGAAACAGTGCGGTTTCATCAAGTATCGAGGAAGAAGTTGAAAAAGCAGTCTGGGCTTGTCGTTGGGGAGCGGATACGATCATGGACTTATCAACCGGAAAAAATATTCACGAAACCAGAGAATGGATTATCAGAAACAGTCCAGTTCCTATTGGTACGGTGCCGATTTATCAGGCATTGGAAAAAGTAAAAGGAGTTGCAGAAGATCTTACCTGGGAGATTTTCAAAGATACTCTGATTGAACAGGCAGAACAGGGAGTTTCATACTTCACCATTCACGCAGGTGTTTTACTAAGATATATTCATCTGACAGCAAAACGTGTGACAGGAATTGTTTCCAGAGGAGGTTCTATTATGGCGAAATGGTGTTTGTTTCATCATAAAGAAAATTTTTTATATACACATTTTGACGAGATCTGCGAGATCATGAAAAAATATGATGTTGCTTTCTCTTTGGGAGATGGACTTCGTCCGGGTTCGATTGCCGATGCGAATGATGAAGCACAGTTTGCAGAATTGGAAACTTTAGGAGAACTGACAAAAATTGCCTGGAAACATAACGTTCAGGTAATGATCGAAGGTCCTGGTCACGTTCCTATGCATATGATAAAAGAAAACATGGAGAAGCAGTTGGAAGTATGTGATGAAGCTCCGTTTTACACTTTAGGTCCATTGACTACGGATATTGCACCGGGTTACGATCATATCACGTCAGGAATCGGAGCGGCAATGATTGGTTGGTTCGGTTGTGCCATGTTATGTTATGTAACACCGAAAGAACATTTAGGTCTTCCGAATAAAGAAGACGTAAAAGTTGGGGTGATTACCTATAAGCTGGCTGCTCATGCTGCAGATTTAGCAAAAGGACATCCTGGAGCACAATACAGAGACAATGCATTGAGTAAGGCAAGATTTGAATTCCGTTGGGAAGACCAGTTCAACCTTTCTCTGGATCCTGATACGGCAAGATCTTATCATGATGAAACACTTCCTGCTGATGGAGCAAAGATTGCACATTTTTGCTCAATGTGCGGACCAAAATTCTGTTCCATGAAAATTACACAGGAAATCCGTGAATCTGCTGAAAAAGGAATGTTCGATAAGTCCCAGGAATTTATTGAAAAAGGGAAGGAAATTTATATATGACCATCGTAATCACTCCCGAAGAATTAGTTCAAAACGAAACTGAAGTCATTAATGAATTGTTTCAGGAAGGATTGGATTTGCTTCATATCAGAAAACCTTTTATCAATTCAGAAGAAATGGCTGGTTTTATTCAAAAGATAAATCCGGAATTTCATCCTCAATTGGTTTTGCATAGTCATTACGGATTGGCTGAAAATTTTAGTATCTCAAGATTTCATTTCAGAGAAATTGACAGACAAAATAATTTGTATGCATCTTTTATAGATAGAACAATTTCTACCTCTGTTCATGATATTGAAGTTTTCAACGAATTAAATGAAGATTGGGAATATGCATTCATCAGTCCGGTTTTTCCGAGTATTTCTAAAAAAGGATATGGCGAAAACTCGAACACTTTAAATGATATTAAAAAAAGAAGGAATTCTGATGTGAAACTGATTGCTTTGGGAGGAATTAATGAAAATAATATCCATAATGTTTTCGACAAAAATATTGACGGAGTGGCTTTATTAGGCGCAATCTGGGAAAGTAACGAACCGATACAAAATTTCAAAAAATGCAGACAGAACGTCCTTTCGTAATGAGTGTCGCAGGCTTTGATCCAAGTGGAGGAGCCGGTCTATTGGCGGATATAAAAACTTTTGAGCAATTACAAGTTCAAGGATTGGGAATTTGTACGGCAATGACTTTGCAAACGGAATCTGAGTTTTTCAGTATTCAATGGGAGTCCATAGATGGAATTGTATCAGCGATTGATGCTTTAATGAAAAAATATTTTGTGGAAGCAGTGAAAATTGGAGTCGTAAAAGATGCGGAATTTTTAAATGAAATCATTAAGAGGATTAAATTGAATAATGCCGAAGCTAAAATTGTTTGGGATCCTGTGTTGAAAAGTACTTCCGAGTTTTCTTTTTTTGATGTAAATACAATTTCGCAATTAAAAAATGCATTGAAGCAGATTGATTTAATCACGCCAAATTATAACGAATATAAGGTTTTGCAGGAATTTGATCTTTTTGAAAACTCATGTTCAGTGTTAATAAAAGGAGGACATAGAGAATATAGAACCGGGACGGACTTTTTAATTGAGAAGGGCAAAGAAGTCTCAATTCTGCCGAGTGATATTGCTTTTGTTTATTATCCAAAACATGGTTCAGGTTGTGTGCTTTCGTCTGCGATTACAGGATATTTAGCGAAAGGAGAAAATATAGAAAATGCCTGTCGAAACGGAAAATTATACATTGAAGAATTTTTAACAAGCAATCCTACTTTGCTGGGATTTCATTCAAATTAAAAAATGGAAAAATTACAATATATCTCTCAAGGATTTACCATAGAAGATCAGGAGCTGAATATTAGAAAAGCCTTAGACAATGGTGTAAAATGGATTCAGGTTCGCTGGAAGAATGCTCCGGAACAGGAATTCATTAAGCTTTGTGAAATTTCAAAAAAACTATGTTCAGACCATCAGGCGGTTTGTATTATTAATGACCACGTTCAGATAGCAAAAGATATTGATGCAGATGGTGTTCATCTGGGATTAAAAGATACTTCTATTGAAATTGCAAGACAGATTTTAGGAGAAAATAAAATGATTGGAGGAACCGCAAATACGATTTCAGATGTTCTTCAAAGAATGAATGAGCCATGCGATTATATTGGTTTGGGACCTTTACGATTTACTTCAACTAAAGAACAGTTGAGCCCGATTTTAGGCTTTGAAGGCTATCAGAATATCATCAGAAGTGTAAAGGAAAAATCTCTAGAAATCCCCAAAATTTTCGCTATTGGCGGAGTTATTTTAGAAGATATTAAACAATTACAGCAAATCGGAATTTACGGAGTCGCCGTTTCAGGGCAAATTACCAATCAGCCTTCAATTATCAACGAATTTAAAACAGTAATGAAATGAAATCAGAGATTCCATATGGCCTTAAAAAAATAGAAATTAGCATATGAAAAATCAACCCTTAATTATAGCAGACAGAACTTTCGAGTCGAGATTGTTTTTAGGAACAGGAAAATTCGGTAACCTGGAAGAAATGACCAATTCCATTATTGCCTCAGAAAGTGAATTGGTAACGATGGCTTTAAAAAGAATTGATGCACATTCTTCGGAAGATGATATTTTAAATGCTTTAAAACCAACAAAATCTCACCTTTTACCCAATACTTCCGGAGCAAGAACAGCTAAAGAAGCGGTTTTGGCAGCTCAATTGGCAAGAGAAGCGTTAGAAACAAACTGGGTAAAGCTGGAAATTCATCCAGATCCGAAATACTTATTACCTGATCCAATAGAAACGTTGTATGCTACCGAAGAATTGGCGAAATTAGGATTCATTGTGATGCCTTATATTCATGCCGATCCGGTTTTATGTAAGCGTCTTGAAGATGTTGGAACGGCAGTAGTAATGCCTTTGGGGGCACCGATTGGAACCAATAAAGGACTGAGAACGTTGGATTTTCTAGAAATTATTATTAGCCAAAGTAATGTTCCTGTGGTTGTGGATGCCGGAATTGGAGCTCCTTCTGATGCTGCAAAAGCAATGGAAATGGGTGCTGATGCGGTTTTGGTAAATACTGCGATTGCGGTTGCGAGAAACCCTGTAAATATGGCGTTGGCTTTTAAAGAAGGAGTAATTGCTGGAAGAAGAGCATTTGAATCCGGTTTGGGAGCCATTTCACAACATGCGGAAGCATCAAGTCCGCTGACTTCTTTTTTGTTTGATTAAAATTAATTTTTATGCAGAGTTTTAAAGATTTTTTTGAAAATTATCAATGGGATGAGGTGAAAGCAAGACTTGAAAAAGTGACGCTATCCGATGTAGAAAGAAGTCTTCAAAAAAACAGTAAAACAATTGAGGATTTTCTGAATTTTCTTTCACCGGTTGCAGCTCAAAAGCTGGAACTGATGGCGAAAATGACGCAACAACTTACCCAAAAACGTTTTGGGAAAACCATTCAGTTGTATGCTCCGTTGTATCTGAGTAATGAATGTCAGAATATCTGCACTTATTGTGGTTTTAGTTTAGATAATTCCATTAAAAGAAAAACACTGACGGAAACAGAATTGATGATTGAAGCTACGGTTTTAAAATCAATGGGAGTGAACCATGTACTATTGGTAAGCGGAGAAGCAAATAAAACAGTAGGAATTGAGTATTTTTTGAATGCTGTTACCATATTAAAACCTCATTTTGCTAATATTTCCATTGAAGTTCAGCCTTTGTCGGAAGAAGAGTATCAGCAGTTGCATGATGCAGGTGTGAATGCGGTTTTGGTTTATCAGGAAACCTATCACCAAGAAGTTTATAAAGAATATCATCCGAAAGGAAAAAAATCTAATTTCAATTTTCGTTTAGAAACTCCCGATAGAATCGGAAAAGCCGGAATTCATAAAATGGGATTAGGTGTTTTATTAGGTCTGGAAGATTGGAGAGTTGACAGTTTTTTCAATGCTCTACACATTGATTACCTTCAAAAACAGTATTGGAAAAGCAAATATTCGGTTTCGTTTCCAAGGCTTCGACCTGCAGAAGGAATTATTGAACCGAACTTTGTGATGTCAGATAGAGATTTGCTACAATTAATTTGTGCTTACAGAATCTGGAATGAAGATCTGGAAATTTCAATTTCTACCAGAGAAAATGAAAAATTCAGAAATCATATTGTTTCATTGGGAGCAACAGCGATGAGTGCGGCTTCTAAAACCAATCCGGGAGGTTATGCGGTGGATAAAGAGTCTTTAGAACAATTTGAAACCAGCGATGAAAGAAGTATGGAGGAGATTAAAAATATTATTAAAAAGGCAGGTTATGACCCGATCATGAAAGATTGGGATGCTGTCTATAGTGGAATTTAAACTTAAAATTTGAACCATTAAGATGTATTAAGAAGTTAAGTTTAATTAAGAAAATATCAGAGTTTGGCTTATTTTATTCGCTTACGGATGCTTATTATTTCTTAACTCCTAAATTGCTCTTAAGGGTTCAAAAAATAAAAATTGTAATGAAAAACGAAGATGTTTTTGCACGATACAGTCGACAGATTTTTATTGAGGAAATCGGTTTGGAAGGACAGCGAAAAATCATAAACGCTAAAGTTTTAATAATTGGAGCCGGAGGTTTGGGAAGTCCTGTTATTCAGTATTTGGCAGCAGCAGGAGTTGGTACTTTGGGAGTTGTAGACTTTGATGAGGTTGAATTGCATAATTTAAACCGACAAACCATTCATAATGAACATTCTGTTGGGATTTGTAAAGTAAAAAGTGCTAAAGAATTTGTTAAAAATCTGAATCATCAGGTAGAATTTATCTCCATTGAACAAAAAATCGATGAGTCGAATGCGGAAGAAATGATTTCTCAATTTGATATTATCGTTGATGGTTCAGACAATTTTAAAACAAGATATTTAGTTAATGATGTCTGTGTAAAATTAAATAAGCCTTTGGTTTATGGAAGTATTCTCGGTTTTTCAGGTCAGGTTGCTATTTTTAATTATAACGGAAGCAAAAATTTAAGAGATATTTTTCCTGAACCGCCTTTTGATGAAGACCTTTCAGACTGTGATAGTTTGGGTGTTTTAGGAGCATTGCCGGGAATTGTGGGAAGTATGATGGCGAACCTGACATTGAAAATAATGACAGGTCTGCCTTTACAATTAAATCAAATTACATTAATTGATACGCTGGAATGGAGATTTCAGACAATTGATTTTTAAATGATATTATTTTAAAAGAAAACGAGTCAGCAAACATTTTGCTGACTCATTTTTTATTGGTGTATTACTGTCCTTGATTCATTACTCCGCCATTGCTTTCACTTTGTGTAGTGGTTTTGATCATATTTGGATCTTCTTTTGCCAGCTTGTTTTTGGTAGGGATTTTATAGTTTACAGAAATCCCAAAGCTTCTGCTGTCAAATTTATTAGATGTATAAACACTTCCTCCGGTTGAACGGGCCATAATGACACTTTTGTTCTGATTGAAAATGTCTCTCGCATACAAAGAAAGATTAAGCCTGTCTGACATGAATTTCTTTGATATCGTTATATCAAGAGCATTGTTAAGAGGTTTTTCAAGTTCAAAATAATAAAAATTTCCTCTAGCAGGAATGACGTTGTAATTTGCCTGAAGTCTGATGTCTTTAGGTAAAATAAACTGTCCCATTACACTGAAAATCCAAAAACCTTTAGTTTTGATATCGGGCATTTCCTGAAGCTGATATCCTGTATAAATGTATAAAAGATTCATTTTATCAGGATTTACATTGAACTTCATCAATTCGCTGAAAGGGGTCGTGAACAACATAAAAGGAATTGGCATTCCGAAACTGAAATTATGGGTTCTTAAATTGTTCACCTGTACCTGTTCATTTTTGATCAGATTATTTTCTCTCGAAACCCTCTGAACAATTTGATCTTTTACCCAACTCGTATTATAGCTGATATAGGCATAGTCAAATGCACTGATTTTGAATTCTGCATTGTCATAAATTGTAGGTTGCAGATTCGGATTTCCATTTGAAGTAACGGTGTTGTTTTGTAAAGTCGTATTGTTTGGATTCAATAATGATACGCTCGGTAAACTGATTTTTTTATTATAATTCAGATTTACAAAAAGCTGCTTCATCAGATTATACTGTATGCTCGCATTTGGAAATACCTTGAATTTTTTAAATGCATTAAGATCTTTCTGCTCTAATTCATTATTGTCATTAAACATTCTCGTAATTCCGGTAATATTATAATTTTCAGCTCTTACTCCTGCAATGAAATCAAACTTTTTCAGTTTTGTCTGAAACTCTACATAACCGGAAGTTGTTTGCCTTGTATAATCTAAATTGACAATACTTCTGTCCTTGGTTTCAAAATCCTGCTGATCGAATAATCCCCCAAAACTTACTTTTCCTTCATCCAGAATTTTCAAAGGCTGTGAATAGTCTATTTTGAAATTATACACATTGAACTTTGATGAATTGTCCAGGAGGTTAGAATTGTTACTGCTTTGCTGATTAAACTCAGAATTACTATTTGTATAAACGAATTTGAAATCCAGTTTTTTATTCTTATCCTCAAACTTTTTCTGATATGTTGCGGCAGCTTCCTGTCTTAGCCCTTTTGTATCACTTGTAAAATTACTTCTTGTAACTCCGTTCAAAAATTCATCTGATGTAATAGATGAGCCATTGTTGTTGTGGCTAATATCATAATTTAACAATAACCTGTCTTTTCCAAGTTCAAAAGTAAAGGCAGAATTCATATAATATGTCCTTCCTAAAGAATTGGAATGGTTTTTACTTAATGCATCAAATTCTGAATCAGATAAACTTTCACGGTAGTATTGTCCTAAATTTACCTGCCATCCAAACCACTTGTTTCTCGAGTTTAATGCAAGGGAATTATTAAATCTACTTCTGTATTTATCATAGTTTGAAAAACGATAGCCTCCGTTATATACGGCTGTAAGGTAATTTTTTGCTGATTTGCTGGTGATGATATTTAAAATGGCACCTCCGGAAGTTGCGGGGAATTCTGCACCGGGCTGAGTAATAATTTCTATTCTTTCTACAGAATTGGCAGGCATTCCTTCCATGAAGGCATTCAGTTCATTGCTGGAAATGTTCAGAGGTCTTCCGTCCATGTACACATCCAAAGGTTTTCCCTGATACATTATTCCAACCATTTCAGAAGCTACTAAACCGGGAAGCTTTTTGAGTCCTTCCATTAATGAGCCGGAATTAAGGCTTGGCTGTTCCGAAAAATCAAAAATAGTTCTGTCTGCTTTTTGTTCAACGGCTTTTTTAGTTTTGGTAATGGTGACTGCTTCGATCTTTTTTTCTTGGGTCGGTCGGTCATTGTTTTGTTCCTGGGCAAAAGTAAATGTAGCACCCAAAAGAGATAACGAAATAATCGCTTTTTTCATAATGTTTTTTCTGTTACTGGGTTAGACGCAGAAAGAAGAGTTTTGTTACAAAAAATATATAGCCGCTTATTGTAACGAATCAAATTCTACATAGTCATATTCCGGCGAAATTGTGAAAAGCTGTCTAAAAACTGTTGCATGACCGTTTCCTGCAATCACTAGAAGTCTGTCGTCTGAATTTTTGGGAATCTCCTGAATCTTTCTAAACATTCTAAGATTTCTGTTGTACCAGTACAAAGCAAGCATATCGGCTCCGTCGTGTTCTCTCAGTTTAAAATCCCCTGTTAAATACGCTCCGTATTCGTATTGGTGATATTCCTTGCTGTTCATATATTTGAACATTTCAAGAAGAGATTTGAAGTTTTTTGGCTCAGTACTTTTAATAAAAGTATTATACTGCTTAGAAATACGGTCATCGTTTAAAAAATCATAATCTTTAACAAGGTTTTTGAAATATAAGGAGTCTGTTTTGCCAAATGTCTCTGCGAAATCATCCAATACGGAGCCAGCATCAATACTATATAATTCATTTAGATTTAATTCTTTCGCCAAACGCATGGCAAGCTGGTACCGTTCATCTTTTTTATTTGTGTGTTTACCTTCTTTGTATTCTTTTAATTTTTGATTGGCATTCCAGTTTGGCCATGCTTCAATGGCTATTTTGGTTGGTTTAAATTTCTTGATATAATTAATGAGTTCCGTTACTTCTTTTGAAGTTTTGGGTGACAAAACATCTACCTGGTCACTTTTTTCTGTTTTATGAGCATCCAAATTAGGATAATCAAAATGAAATGAACCTACAACTAAAACTTTGGTTTTAGGATCAGGAAAATATTCTGATGGTTTCTTCTGTGCGGAAATGAATGTTGATAAGCAAATTAAAACTGCATATAATAATGTTTTCATGAGATTGATTTTTTTGACAAATTTATAGGGATGAAGAATGCCATGAAATGATGTTTCGACCAATGCAGAATGAACCGGGATAAAACTATTTTCATCGGATAAAATGAATTGTTCGTCGAAAAATAGGATGTGAATTTGTAATAAAATATATTTTTGTTGTATGAAAATAAATAAGCTTTTTTATCTCCATCTTTTCTTTTGGACGATCTACCTAACCGGATCGGTCGTTCTTCCGTATTTAGCTTTTGACAGTAAACATAATATCTTTAATGTCACGTTTTTTTTCACGAGTATTATTTGTTTTTATGTCAATTATTTTATAGTTGTTCCAACGTTTTATGAAAGCAATAAAATTTATAAATCAGTCATTGTTTTCTTTCTGAGTGCATGTTGTTTTGTAGGAGTGCGCTATGGTGTAGAGGAATGGTTTTTGCCTCTTTTTTTTGGAATCAGGAACTATGCGGAAGAAACGCCGTTCATGTTTTACTTCTTTGATAATATTTTCTACAGCAGTACTACTATTTTTATCAGTACTACTTTTTGGTTTTTAAAATACTCTATCCTTAGTGAGCAGGAAAAAACGGCCTTGATGGAAGCAAAGAAAAATGCAGAATTAAAGGCTTTAAAAACACAAATCAATCCGCATTTCATTTTTAATTCTTTAAATAATATCTATTCTTTGGTGTATCAGAAATCGGAGCAGGCTTTACCTGCACTTGAGGAATTGAGCCAGTTGTTAAGATACAGCACAAAGGATTTAGAAAAAGATTTTATCAGTTTAGACAAAGAAATTGGATATATTGACAGTTTGACTGCTCTTGAAAAATTAAGAATCAAAAATCCTGAATTATTGGTTTTTGAAAAAAATATCAATTATCCCAAATTGAATATTTCGCCGATGATTTTAGTCCCTTTTGTAGAGAATGCTTTTAAACACGGTGATTTCCGTGACAAAGGCTTTCAAATGAAAGTTTCAGATGAGCAGAACATCCTTCGTTTCTATCTTTTAAACTATAAAAAAGAAAGAATGAAAGATTCGGTTTCAGGAATTGGAATTGAGAATGTAAAGAAGAGACTGGAAATTCTTTATCCTAAAAAATATGAACTGAACATCAAAGATTCGCAAACAGAATTTGTCGTAGATTTAAAGATTGATTTGAGAAATGAATAAAATTAAATGCATTGTTGTAGATGATGAACCGTTGGCGATTTCACTGTTGGAAAATTATGTACAGAAAGTTCCTTTTCTTGAACTGGTTTTTTCCACTGAAAATCCGATTGAAGCATTAGAATTTATTCAAAATAATGAATCTGATCTGGTTTTTCTTGATATTCAAATGCCGGAACTGACGGGAATTAATTTTATGAAAATTTTAGGGGATAAACAGAAGTATATTTTAACAACTGCTTATTCCGAATATGCTTTGGAAGGCTATGATCATAATATTGTTGATTATCTTTTGAAACCGATTTCTTTTGAACGTTTTTATAAAAGTGCTTTAAAAGCTCAGGAACGTTTTTCCGTGAATGAAAGCCAGGAGGATTCCTATTTTTTTGTAAAATCTTCAGGGCAGCAGCATAAAATCAATTTTACGGATATTTTGTTTGTGGAAAGCATCAAAGACTATGTAAACATCAGGACAAATGATCAGGAATACATTGTTTTAGATACATTGAAGTCTATGGAACAGCAACTTTCGGGGAATTCTTTTGTGAGAATCCATAAATCTTTTATTATTAATTTAGATCAAATTAAAAGTTTAGGAGCAAAAAAAGTGACTTTAGTTTCGGAACAGGATATTCCGATAGGAGAGAGCTATCGAATCAATCTCATGACCAAAATAAAATAAAAAAGCAACTTCAGTTCGAAGTTGCTTTTTTTCTATGATTAATTAAATCTAACAATTAATTTTTCTCTTGTTGTTTGATTAAATTCAGAGCAGAACCCGCCTTGAACCAGTCAATTTGCTGATCGTTGTAGGTGTGGTTTGCCATGATGATGTCTTTAGTTCCATCCGAATGAATGAACTCTAAAGTCAATTGCTTTCCGGGAGCAAACTGATCAAGATCTAAGAAGTTGATGACATCGTCTTCCTGAATTTTATCATAATCTGCTTCATTAGCGAAAGTTAATCCCAACATCCCTTGTTTTTTAAGGTTAGTTTCATGGATTCTGGCGAATGATTTTACCAATACTGCTTTTACACCAAGGTGTCTCGGCTCCATTGCAGCGTGCTCTCTCGAAGAACCTTCACCGTAATTTTGATCTCCGACAACGATGGAAGGTACTCCTGCAGCTTTATAATTTCTTTGTACAGCAGGAACTTCTCCGTGTTCTCCGGTTAATACATTTTTCACGTTGTTCGTTTCCATGTTGAAGGCATTTACAGCTCCGATCAACATATTGTTTGAAATGTTATCAAGGTGCCCTCTGTATTTCAACCACGGTCCGGCCATAGAAATATGGTCAGTGGTACATTTTCCGAATGCTTTAATTAAAAGTCTCGCTCCGGTAATATTTTTACCATCCCAAGCAGGGAATTCTTCCAATAACTGAAGTCTGTCTGAAGTTGGGCTTACGTTTACTACCACGCTTGATCCGTCTTCAGATGGAGCTTGATATCCGTTATCTCCAACAGCGAAGCCTTTTGCAGGGAGTTCAAAACCTTTAGGTTCATCTAATTTGATCTGCTCTCCGGCTTCGTTGGTTAAAGTATCTGTAATTGGGTTGAAGTCTAATCTTCCTGAAATTGCAACAGCGGCTACCATTTCCGGAGAAGCTACAAATGCATGAGTATTTGGGTTACCATCGGCTCTTTTTGCAAAGTTTCTGTTAAAAGAGTGAATAATTGAGTTTTTCTCCCCTTTTTCAGCACCTTCTCTGTCCCATTGCCCAATACAAGGTCCACAAGCATTGGTAAATATTCTTGCGTTTTCAAATTTTCTGAATGAATTTAAGAAACCGTCTCTTTCTGCAGTGAATTTCACTTGCTCAGAACCCGGGTTGATTCCTAAAATAGCTTTTGGTTTAACTCCTTTAGCAACGGCATCTTCAACAATAGAAGCTGCTCTCGATAAATCTTCGTAAGACGAGTTCGTACAAGAACCAATTAATGCCCATTCTACTTCAAGAGGCCATCCGTTGGCTTCAGCTTTAGCTCTGAATTCGGAAACAGGAGTTGCCAAATCCGGAGTGAAAGGGCCGTTCAAATGAGGAGTTAGTTCAGAAAGGTTGATTTCAATAACCTGGTCGAAATATTGTTCCGGGTTTGCATATACTTCAGCATCACCGGTTAAATGCTCGGCAATTACATCAGCTGCATCTACCACATCCTGTCTTCCTGTTGAGGCCAGATATCTTCTCATAGAATCATCATATCCGAAAGTAGAAGTTGTAGCTCCGATTTCGGCCCCCATATTACAGATTGTTCCTTTACCGGTTGCTGAAAGGGATTGTGCCCCTTCTCCGAAATATTCTACGATACATCCTGTTCCTCCTTTTACGGTAAGAATTCCTGCTACTTTTAAGATAACGTCTTTTGCAGAAGTCCAGCCGGACATTTTGCCTGTTAGTTTTACCCCAATTAGTTTAGGCATTTTAAGTTCCCAAGCCATTCCTGCCATTACATCTACTGCATCAGCACCACCTACACCGATAGCTACCATTCCTAAACCTCCTGCATTTACCGTGTGAGAGTCTGTACCGATCATCATCCCTCCCGGGAAAGCATAATTTTCTAACACAACCTGGTGAATGATTCCGGCTCCCGGTTTCCAGAAACCGATTCCGTATTTATCACAAACGGAACTCAAAAAATTGAACACTTCCGAGTTTTTGTTAATACCTTCCTGTAGATCTTTATCAGCTCCTACCTTTGCTTGAATCAAGTGATCGGCATGAGCCGTTGAAGGAACGGCCACCTTAGTTTTTCCGGCCTGCATGAATTGTAAAAGTGCCATTTGAGCAGTTGCATCCTGCATGGCAACTCTGTCCGGAGCGAAATCGACATAAGAGTTTCCTCTTTCATATGCCTGTGTTGCATTTCCTTCCCAAAGGTGAGTGTAAAGGATTTTTTCTGAAAGGGTAAGAGGTTTTCCCACGATTTGTCTTGCTGCAGCAATTCTTTCAGGGTAACGCTCGTACACTTTTTTGATCATATCAATATCAAAAGTCATATCTAATTTAGTTTTTATTCTTTTTAATAGGTTTTCCCATCATTTAAGTGGGAAATTTTATCTAACCGAATACATCAAAATCTATTCCTATGCTTTATGTAAAGGATAAATATAATGAATGACTGCTATTTTTTATACCTATGAAGTTAAGGAAAAATAAAATTTTGATCGTTGATCTATGTCAAAATAATCTTTACAGACCTTAAATGGAATTGTTCTAAACAAAAAAGAAAGATTCTAATCCATTTGGATTAGAATCTTTCAATTATAAATTAAAACAGTCTTGCGACTTATTATTGAATTTTAATTAATGAGCACTTGTGCTTGTCAATTCCTTAATTGATGGTACAAAAGTCGTAAGGTCGATCCCTTCAACTGCTGCTTTATACTCATCGATATTAGGAATTCTTCCAATGATCGCAGAAAGTACAACAACCGGAGTTGAAGCCAATAGAGATTCTCCTTTTTTACGTTCAGAATCTTCAACTACTCTTCCTTGGAAAAGACGGGTAGAAGTCGCTAAAACGGTGTCTCCTTTTGCAGCTTTTTCCTGGTTACCCATACAAAGGTTACATCCCGGACGCTCCAGGTACATTACGTTTTTGTATTCTGTACGAGCTTCACCTTTAGGAGCGTTATCATCAAATTCGAAAGCTGAATATTTTTCTAACAATTCCCAGTCTCCTTCTGCTTTTAACTCATCAATGATGTTATAAGTAGGTGCTGCCACTACAAGAGGTGCACTGAATTCTACTTTACCATTTTGTTTTTCAATATTTCTAAGCATTTGAGAAACGATTTTTAAGTCTCCTTTGTGAACCATACAAGATCCAACGAACCCTAAATCTACTTTTTTCTCACCTCCGTAATACGAAAGATCTCTGATGGTATCGTGAGTATATCTCTTAGAAACATCGTCGTTATTTACATCTGGGTCAGCAATCATAGGTTCAACGATTACGTCAAGATCTACAACTACTTCAGCATAATATTTAGCATTTGCATCTGGAGTTAAAGCCGGTTTTTCACCAGATTTAATTTCTGCAATTCTCTTATTAGCTTTGTCAATTAATCCTTGAAGAACCTGATTGTGGTTATCCATACCTTTATCAATCATGATCTGGATTCTACCTTTTGCAATTTCCAATGATTCAATTAATGTATTGTCTTCAGAAATATTGATAGAAGCTTTTGCCTTCATTTCGGCTGTCCAGTCTGTAAATGTGAATGCCTGATCCGCAGGAAGTGTTCCGATGTGAACCTCAATGATTCTACCCTGGAATACGTTTTCTCCTCCGAATTGCTTCAACATCTGAGCTTGAGTTGCATGAACAACATCACGGAAATCCATGTGTTCTTTCATTTCTCCTTTGAAGGTTACTTTTACAGATTCAGGGATTGGCATTGATGCTTCCCCTGTAGCTAAAGCAAGAGCAACTGTTCCAGAATCTGCTCCGAAAGCAACTCCTTTAGACATTCTTGTGTGAGAGTCACCTCCGATGATGATCGCCCATTCATCTACTGTGATATCGTTAAGAACTTTGTGAATAACGTCAGTCATTGAGTGATATTCACCTTTCGGATCACGAGCTGTGATCAAACCGAAATCGTTCATGAATTTCATTAATTTAGGAATGTTGGTCTGAGCTTTTTTATCCCAAACTGAAGCAGTGTGACATCCTGATTGGTAAGCACCATCAACAATCGGAGAAATTACTGTTGCCGCCATAGATTCCAATTCCTGAGAAGTCATTAGACCTGTCGTGTCCTGAGAACCAACAATGTTTACCTGTACACGAACGTCAGATCCTGCATGTAAAACTTTTCCAGGAGTGGTTCCTACTGCATTTCTGTTGAAGATTTTTTCAACGGCAGTCAAACCTTGTCCTTCGTGAGAAATTTCTTTTGACGGAGCAAAAACAACCGGAGCTTCAATCCCTAAAAGCTGAGCTGCGAATGTTTGAAGTTTTTTACCAAATACAATAGCATAAGATCCTCCAGCTTTGATAAATTCCATTTTTTGAGGAGTAAATGATTTCGTAAGATCAATTAACTCTTCTTCTCCGTTATATAATTTTTTTGTCTTAGTATTGATGGTAAGAACGGTTCCTGTTGCTACAGAATAAGCTTCTTGAAGAACAATATCTCCATTTTCGTTACGGATTGGATTTCCGTTTTCGTCTAGTTTTTTAACCCAGTTTTTAAGGTCAACGCCAATTCCTCCCGTTACATCTACAGTCGTAAGGAAAATCGGAGAAATACCGTTGGTTCCTCCTACAATTGGAGCAATGTTTACAAATGGAATATATGGGCTTGCTTGTTTACCTGTCCAAAGAGCTACGTTGTTTACTCCTGACATTCTTGATGAACCTACACCCATTGTTCCTTTTTCAGCAATAAGCATTACGCTTGCATCAGGATGTTGTGCCTGAAGTGCTTTGATTTCCTGCTGAGCTTGAGGAGTAATCATACACTGACCATGCAATTCACGGTCTGATCTTGAGTGAGCCTGATTACCTGGAGAAAGTAAATCCGTAGAAATATCTCCTTCACCAGCGATGAAAGTAACCACTTTAATTTCTTCAGCCACTTCAGGAAGTTTTGTGAAGAATTCAGCTTTTGCATAGCTTTCAAGAATTTCTTTTGCGATTTCGTTGCCGCTATTGAATGCTTCCTTCAAACGGTTTGTATCCGCTTCATAAAGGAAAACCTGAGTTTTAAGAACATTCGCCGCTTCTTTAGAAATAGCAATGTCATTTCCTAAAGCTAAATCCAGCAATACCTCAATAGATTTACCTCCTTTCATGTGAGATAACAATTCAAAGGCAAAAGCAGGCGTTATTTCTTCTACTACAGATTCACCAAGAATAATTTCTTTTAAAAACTGAGCTTTTACACCTGCAGCACTTGTAGTTCCAGGTAATGTGTTATAAATGAAAAAATTAAGAGAATCAGCCCTGTGTTCATTAGCTGTATCTTTAATTTGTGAAATGATTTCACTTAATAATTCTGCACTGTCAATTGGCTTTGGATGAAGCCCTTGGTTTTTTCTTTCTGCAATTTCTTGGATGTAATCCTGATACATATTCATAATAATAGAAGTCTTTTCAATCTTAAAGTCAGATTATAGCAGAGTTTCATCTCTTATTTTTAGCGATGAACTAGTTATAATCTGTGTTATTTTTATTAAGGAGTTGGATAATATTAGATCAAAACATGCTTAAAGAATATTGTTTTTATAACGTTTATGTCAAAAATTATTTCTTTATAACGTTTTTATATTATCAAACACTTAAAAATGTTCCCAAAATTACGAATTTTTAATATTTTATGAGAATTAAATTATTTAGATTCTTTATAAATATGTTTTTTAAAGAATCTATTATATTTTGACTTTCATTTGATTCTGAGGATTTTAATCTTTATCAGAATGTTAAAAAAATATGCGTATTTTCGTAGTACAAAAACATACCATGAAAAATATTTATCAACTCTTTGCAGTATTGCTGTTTAGTATTGCTTTCTCGCAGTCTAATTATGCTGCATCAAACAATGAAACGCAATTTCCGGGAACTGCACAATTTGCCAGAATGAACCCGACCCGACCTGATTTGGTATCCTTGTACGGAGATATTCCGTTACTTATTCCCAAAAAACAAAATGGCAAAGTGGGTTATGTAAATCAAAAAGGACAATATGTAATTCCTTCAGAATTTTATATCGGAATGTTCTTTTCCGAAGACTGTAATCTGCTTAATTCCCCAAATGAAAAAGTAAGGAAATACGGAACGAATGAATATGCAACGGTAGAAAAAGCACAAATTGCTTATCGAATAGATGTTTTCGGGAAAAAAGTATATCAGTATAAAGATTTGGATTTAGGAAAATGTAAAAATACGTATGTAAAACAAAAATACGGAGTCTATAAAGACAAATATCTTTTCGGATTGGGAGATAATAACCTGTATAAAAATTCCAAAGTTACGTTTAAGTTCCAAATTGTCCCTCAATATGAAATGCTGTATGTTCTGGAAGGAAATGATCTTGATAATCCTATGATGGTAGCTGTTGCCAATAATAAATTCGGAGTGATAAACAAAGAGAATAAAATCATTATTCCTTTTGAATATGAAGATATTAAACTGAATTACAGCTGGAAGTTGGGAGGGATGTTTGAGGTGTCTAAAGACGGCAAAAGTTATTACTATGTAGACGTCAGAAACAAAAAATATTGAAATAATCTGTTCATAAACAGAAAAAACCATACTTTTGCAGTCGAAATAAAGGGGTGCTGTAACAGGCTGAGATTATACCCAACGAACCTAGAACGGGTAATGCTGTTTAGGGAATTCGACTTCAGAGTCGGAACTGTATAATATCTTATCAATCCCCTTTTATTCATTAAATTTTAAAGATTTATAGAATGAAAGGATTATTTTTTTTAGGGCTTACTGTTGGCTCTTTCGCTTTTTTGCAAGCACAAAATTCCGATTCCTTGAAAATAAAGGAAATTGAGGCTGTTAATTTTACCAAAAGACTTCCCGTTGCCAAGGAAATTATTAATGTTCAGAAAGATTTAGACAGCAAAAATCTTGGTCAGGATCTGCCTATTTTACTAAAAAATCAAACGTCTATTATCTCTACTTCGGATGCCGGAAATGGTGTTGGATACACAGGATTTAGAATTCGTGGTGTCTCAGGAAGTGCAATCAATGTTATGATGAACGGTGTTCCGTACAACGATTCTGAAAGTCAGGGAACTTTTTTTGTGAATGTTCCGGATTTGACAAGTTCTGCATCGCAAATTTTAATTCAGAGAGGGGTTGGAACTTCTAATAATGGATCTGCAGCTTTTGGAGCAAGTATTAATGTACTTTCAAAAGATCCTGAAGAAAAATTCTATTTCAAAACAGATGATAGTTATGGTTCATTCAATACCTATAAATATTCTGCAGAGATCGGTTCCGGAAAATTCTGGGGCAATAAGCTTTCTTTGATGGGAAGATATACTCATATCAATTCTGACGGATATATTGACAGGGCGTTTTCAAAACTGAATTCTTACAATTTCACGGCTTTGTATGAAGAAGGAAAAACAAGAATTCGTTTAATGGCTTTCGGTGGAAAAGAGAAAACATACCAAGCTTGGAACGGAATCGACAGAGCAACCTGGGAAACGAATCCTAAATTTAATCCGTCTGGAGCTATTTATGATTCAAACTGGGAAAATATTGTCGGGTTTTATGATAATGAAACCGATAATTACAGACAAAACCATTATCAAATGCTTTGGGAACAAAAGTTCAATGAGAAATGGAATTTAGAAACGACCTTACACTATACAAAAGGTAAAGGGTACTACGAAAACTACAAGCAGGGAGATCCTTTCGCAAGATATAGCTTACCGGATGTTGGAGGTGAACAATATTCGGATTTCATTAGAAAAAAATGGTTGAATAACGATTTTTATGGAATGGTTTCCACATTGTACGGGAAATTGGGAATTGTTGATGTAAACTTCGGAGCAGTTGCCAATCAATATTACGGAAGACATTACGGAAATGTAACCGGAGTTTTTCTTCCTCAGATTGACGAGCACGAATATTACAGAAGCCGTTCTGTGAAAAGTGAAGTTTCAGGTTTTGCGAAAGCTTTGGTAAGAGTTCATAATTTTGAATTCTTTGGAGATCTTCAGCTGAGAAATGTAGATTATGATACGAAAATCATCACAGCTGGGGACGATGAAGGAGCAAATCTGGATAAAAACTGGCTATTCTTCAATCCAAAAGTTGGAGCTAATTATAAAATCGGTAACGGGAAAATCTTTGCTTCTTACGCACATGCGCATCGTGAACCCAACAGAGACGATTTGTTGGCGAACAATGATGTGAAAGCAGAAAAGCTTCACGATTTTGAAGCTGGTATTGAAAAACAATTTGGAATTGTGTCGTTTACAGCGAATTTATATTATATGTACTACGTTAACCAATTGGTCTTGAATGGCGAATTGAATAACGTGGGAGCTTTTATCAGAACCAATTCAGGGAAAAGCTACAGAAGCGGAATTGAATTAGGAGCTTTGGCAAAACTTTCGAAAAAATGGGAGGTAACAGGAAATGTAAGTTTCAGCAATAACAGAAATTTAGATTTTAAAACCGAAAATGAAACGGAAGTAAAAAATCTTGGAAATACCCAGATTTCTTTCTCTCCGGATATCATTGCAAACTTGGGGCTGAAATTTAATCCTACAAAAAACTTCCAGTTTGCTTTAATGAATCAATATGTAGGAAAACAATATCTTGATAATTCCGAAGATAAGAATTTGCAGTTGAAAGATTATCTTTTAACGGATTTCAATGCTCAATATCAATTTACAATTGCACATAATGAAGTTGCCTTAAAGTTATTGGTGAATAATATCTTCAATAAAAAATATGTGAATAATGGTGCAGTTTGGGATGGAAGTCCGTATTATTTTTCACAGGCAGGAACCAATTTTATGTTTGGGATAAGCTGGAAAATCAAGTAATCAATCAGACTATATTTAAAATCATTATATAGTAAAAAGTAAAAGTTAGATTTTTGAAGACTGCTTCGGCGGTCTTTTTTTTATTTTAATCAATATTATGCTTAAAAATTGTGAAAAACATAAAATTGAAAATTCAAAAGGATTTTGTTTTTACGATGTGTAAAATGCTATTTTTCAGCTAAAATTGATATATAATAAGTGTAATGATGAGAATTGATTAGTAAATTCAAAAAAATACGCTTTTTGAGAAAGTTTTTTTATAATGAAAAATGCTTCAAGAAGTCAGGGAAAAGTTATAAATTTGCCACCAAATGAATATTTCAGCATACATTTTAGAATATTTAAAACAGTTCGGAAGCGTTGTTGTTCCGGGCTTTGGTGTGTTTTCTTTAGAAAATTCAAAAGCAATTATCAATTCTGATAACGGAAGTATTCTTCCTCCTGCAAGTCAGATCGCTTTTACTCCGGATTATGAAATCCAGTCTGAGGAACTGGCTGCTTTTATTGCTGCTCAGAAACAAATGCCATTAGGAGCATCCAAGAGCGATTTGAAAATTCAGACCGATTTTTGGAAGAAAAAACTTCAGGCAGATCATATGCTGGAAATCCAGAACCTTGGGAAGCTTTTCATCCATGATGATCAGATTACTTTTAGCGGAAACCGTTTAGAAAATGATCGCCCGGATTTTTACGGATTAGAAGAAATCAGAATATCAGATATTAAAAACTCTGAAAAGAAAGAAAAACCTACAGAATCTAAAAAGGATTATAAATTCAATAAATCGATTCTTTGGATTTTCCTTTTCGCTGTTCCTGTATTGGGAATTGCTTATGCAGGGTATTCTCAGCAAGAGCTTATTTTCGGGAAAAAGTCGTTCGACAGTATTTCTGTGCAGACTAAAACCAAGAGAATAGAAAAAGTAGTTCCTGTAAAAAAAGATTCTGCGACGTTAAAAGTTTCAGATACCTTAAAAAAGGATTCTTTAAGAAAAGATTCTATCATAAAATCGACTGTTGTAAAACCGAATAAGACAACAGCTCCAAAACATAAATCGAAATGGCAAAAGTAAAAAAGGCGTCAGAATCTCTGACAGTGATGACGAATATTGTACTTCCCAATGATACCAATCAGCTGAGAAATCTTTTTGGTGGAGAATTATTGGCAAGAATGGACAGGTGTGCTTCAATTTCTGCGACCAGACATTGCGAAAGAAGAGTAGTAACAGCATCGGTAAACCATGTTTCGTTTGATTATCCTATTCCGGAAGGTGGAATCGTTGTGATGGAATCGAAAGTTTCAAGAGCTTTTTCTACATCAATGGAGATTTATGTTGATGTTTGGTTGGATGATCCGATCAATCAGAAAAAAATACAAACCAATAAAGGGATTTACACATTTGTTGCTGTAGACGAATTCAACAGACCTATTCCAATTCCTGCAATGGAGCCCGAAACTGAGCTTGAAAAAGAGCGTTTTGCAGCAGCATTAAGAAGAAAAGAACTTTCATTGATTCTTTCCGGAAGAATGAAGCCAGCGGAATCTGTAGAATTGAAAAAATTGTTTCAGGAATCTTAAAGAATCTGCTTCAAAGAGACTCCGCATAAAATCAAAACAATGATTAAAGATAGTACCGACAAAATAATTTGTCGGTTTTTTATTGCATCTTCTCTGGAGGTTTCCAGATAATCAGCAGTTTCTCCAAATGCTTTTTGTGGATACCATATAATTAATCCGATGAAGAATAATATCATTGCATTAATTCCGACTTCCAGCCATAAAAACAACTTACTTCCAAATCCGTCTGCACCTTCAGAAGAATAGTGAATGGGAATGATTTCTTCAATTGAGGGAAATTTAATGGCTAAAAAAATGCTATAACCTAATAACAACAATACGGAAGTCCCGAAAATAAGCTTATGTAACTTCATAAGATGAAAAAATTGAAAAATTCTATCTTACAAAAGAGGTTTCTAAATCTCCGAAACTTACCTTTGCATCAACAAATATAAAAGAATTATGTCTTTCATGAGAATTTTGCTCCTCGATAAAAATCATCCGCTTATCACTGAACAGCTTTTAGCTAAAAATTGTATTCTGGAAGAAGATTTTACATCCTCTTATGATGAGGTTTGCGGTAAAATTGAAAATTATGATGGGGTGATTATCAGAAGCAGAATTCCTTTAGATAAAAACTTTTTAGAAAAGGCAAAAAATCTTAAATTCATTGCAAGAGTAGGAGCGGGAATGGAAAATATTGATATTCCTGTGGCTGAAAAACTGGGAATACAACTGATTAATTCTCCTGAAGGAAACCGAGATTCTGTAGCGGAACATGTTGTTGGAATGCTTTTGATTTTAATGAACCGTCTTTTTATTGCTTCACAAGAAGTGAAAAACGGAATCTGGCTGCGTGAAGAGAATAGAGGAGATGAACTTTTGGGTAAAACGGTAGGCTTAATCGGTTATGGAAATATGGGGAAAGCAACGGCAAAAAGACTTTCCGGTTTTGGATGTAAAGTGATTTTCCATGATATACTTCCTGGTCTTTCTGATGAATATGCAACTCAGGTTTCTTTGGAAGAATTGAAAGAAAAAGCTGAGGTTTTAAGTTTGCATATTCCATTGACTTCCGAAACGCATTACCTTATTGATTCAGCATTTATTGGCGAAATGAAAAATGACTTCTATTTTGTAAATACAGCAAGAGGGAAAAATGTAGAAACTAAAAGTTTAGTTGATGCGATACAGTCAGGGAAAGTAAAAGGAGCTTGTCTTGATGTATTGGAGTACGAAAAATCTTCTTTCGAGAATATAGAAGCTGAAAATGAAACATTACACTATTTATTAGACTCAGAAAAGGCAATTGTGACGCCACATATTGCAGGATGGACGCATCAAAGTAAAGAGAAACTGGCGCAGGTAATTGTGGATAAAATTGTAGCTTCATTTTTATAACCGATCTTCAATTATGTTAAATAAGTCTTAATATATACCTGATATTTAATATTTTCTTACGGTTTTATTAAATTGCCGCTCATTTTAGAAATTCATGAAGAAGCTTAGTTTTGTACTTATTTCCACCGTATTTTTTTGTATTACAGCTTGTAAAAAGAAAGAAGAAAGCCAATCTGAGGCTGTTTATACTTCCAATCTGCCTAATTATGGAAAGGTAGATTTGGATCACGTTTTTACCAAGGAAGATGGTATGCTTTCTGATAAAAATACAATTACTCAATATATTGATCAGTACTATCAAAAAGTTTGGGAAAAGGGGAATTTGAGCGGAGGAATTTTGGTTGCAAAAGGAGACGATATACTTTACGAAAACTATAGAGGCTTTGGAAGAGAAGGCAATCAAATGCCTATTGATAAAAATACGCCTTTGCATGTTGCTTCGGTTTCAAAAACATTGACGGCAATGGCAATGATGAAATTGGTCGAAGCTGGAAAAATAAAATTGACAGATCACTTAACTCAATTTTTCCCTGGATTTCCATATCCGAATGTTACCGTTCAGACTTTATTGGATCAGAGAAGCGGTCTGCCAAAATATGAATACTTTATCACAAAAATAAAACCGGAACCGGCAGAACTCTCTAAAACGTTTATTACGAATCAGGATGTGCTGAATATGCTTATTAAATACAAACCAGATCTGGCAAGAGATACGGATACAGGATTTATGTATTGTAATACTAATTTTGCTTTATTGGCATTACTGGTTGAGAAAGTAACTAAAACGCCTTTTCCTCAGGCAATGAAAGAAATGGTCTTTGCTCCGTTGAAAATGAACAATACGTATATTTTTCAGGAGAAAGATATTCCTACGGCATCTCAGTCGTTTTATTACGGAGGAAATAAATTATATCCTTTAGATCGACTAGATCTTATTTATGGAGATAAAAATGTATATACTACTCCAAGAGATCTTTTTAACTTCTCAAAAGCCATGTTCTCGAAAAATTTCTTAAAACCTGAATTGATGAAAATGGTTTTTGAACCTTACAGTAATGAAAAATTCGGGATGAATAATTACGGCTTAGGGTTTAGAATGAAGATTTTTGATAACGGAGAAAAATTGACCTATCACAACGGTTGGTGGCACGGAACCAATTCTGTTTTTGCTCATTTACTGAAATCTAAAGTAACGATTGTAGCGATTGGTAATAAGTATTCAGGGAGAGTATATACAGCGTTGGCTTTATCGGGATTATTTGAAGATTTTCCGCAGCAAAAAGCAAAATTGCATACGGTAATGAATGAGAATAAAGATTCTTTAAACGGAGGAAATGAGGTTTTTGGAGAATAATGTTTATTTTTGTTCAAACGTCTTCATGAAGAAAATTTTTTTATTGTTCGTTGCTGCTTTTCTTTTGCATTCTTGTGCAAGATTGGGGTCTCCTATAGGTGGTCCGAAAGATTCTTTGGCACCGAAGTTTTTAAGTTCAAATATTGATACAACAAGAGTAAATGTTTCTAGAGATTTAAAGGAACTGAGACTCGATTTTGATGAATATATTACTTTAAAGGACATCAACAAAAACCTGATTATTTCGCCGCCCATCAAAAATATTAAGAGAATTATTCCTTCTAATATTGCGAACAAATTTCTTTTGATTCAGTGGACGGATACTTTGCAGGCGAATACAACGTATAATTTCAATTTTGGAAATTCGATTGCAGATAATAATGAAAATAATGTTTTAAAATATTACAATTTTGCTTTTTCAACCGGAGAAAAGATTGATGATTTATACATCAGCGGTGAGATAAAAGATGCTCTTGCTACTAAAAAAAGCAATGGTGACAATAAAATGGTAGTTGGTCTTTTTCAGGTAAAAGATACCATGAACTACAGACAAAAGCCTTATTATATCACTAAAGTGGATGATGATGGATATTACGAGCTTAATTATCTTTCTCCCGGAAAGTATAAAATTGTAGCTTTTGAAGATGAAAATGGAAATTCGGTTTACGATAAGGGTAAAGAAAAAATAGGTTTTCAAAAAGAAGTTGTAGATGTTTCAAAATCAATCTCTGGTTTGAATATGAAAGTTTATCCTTCTAAAAAAACATTGAAGTATCTTGAAACGAAAGAAATGCCGGGTGGAGTTACAATGACTTTTGAAGGGCATCCTGAAAACGTAAAAATTCTTTCTTTGAATGATAAGCTTAAAGGCATAAAAGTTACTCACACTCCAAAATCCGATACGGCAAAAGTTTGGTTCGATGCGGTGAAAAGTGATATTGGACAGACTGCCAATGAAAATTTAAAATTCAGTTATGACGCAGGGATCAAAGATAGTGCTCTCACGGCTTCTTTGTTCTATAGATACAATACAAAAAATAAAATGACCATTTCTAACGGAAATGCTCTTCTAGCTCCGAAGTCTGATCTTGTCATTACCTCAAACTATATCATCGATACAATTAATCCTGAGAAATGGACGTTGAAAAAGGATAGTTTAACCACTCAGGAATTTACTGCAAAAATTTCGGAAACGAATCCGTATCAGATTTTAGTAACCTCAAATTTTGAACCCGGAAAAAAATATCAACTGACAGTTCCGAGTAAAACGATTTCTTCATACTATGATAAAATAGCAGATCCCTACCGTTTCGATTTTGAAGCGGATAAGGTTGAAAATTATGGAAGCTTAACATTCAGACTTACTAATGCACCTGTTGCTGATTACTGGATTCAATTGTTGGATTCTTCTGATAAGGTGGTCTATCAAAAATATACAAAAGGAGATTTTGTAAAATTTGATATTTTGAAACCAGGAGAGTATATTACAAGGATTTTGGTAGATAATAACGGAAACAAATATTGGGACGAAGCTGATCTGGATAAAGATATTTTTGCGGAAGATTCTTATGTGTATTTTAAGCAATCTGTGGTGAGGCCATTGTGGGATTCTAATGAAGATTGGGACCTGAAAGATACAAGAACATTGGATACTCCTAAAAACTCTACCAATAAAAATGGGGCACCAGAAACTAAGAATTCTGATCTTAATAGAACGAATAGTAGTATAATACCATCTAATTCTAATAAGAGCATTCAATCTGATAGAGGGATTTTAACACCTGTAAAATAAGAAGCATGACAATGGTAAAGAAAATATTGTTTTGGCTGTTGATTGTATTTGTTCTCATTCAGTTTATACCGATTGATAAAACAAATGTGGCTGTAAAAAGTTCGATGAATTTTGTTGAGGTTAAAAAAACGCCGTCTAAAATAAGTGTCCTTATCAAATCTGCGTGTTATGATTGCCACTCTAACGAAACGGTGTATCCTAAATATGCTTACTTCGCGCCGATTTCGTGGTCTGTTAAAAGCCATGTGAACGAAGGAAGAGAACACTTAAATTTTTCTGTCTGGGAAACCTATAATAAAGACTTGAAAAAAAGTATGCTGGATAAAGCAATACAGACGATTCAAAGTAAAACAATGCCTTTGCCGGGATATATGGTGTATCATAAAGAGGCTAACTTATCGGAAGCAGAAAGAACGTTACTGGTAAGGTATTTTGAAGAAATGATTAAAAATAAATCTTATTAATAAACAAAAAATCGCAGACAACTCTGCGATTTTATTTTTTTAAATAGTTTGTAGATATTTTTCAAAAAATATTTTCTGGGAATCAAAAGCAATGTCTTCCAGATTTAATTCTTTCAAAGGAATCCAGACGGCTTCTGAAATTTCAGATAGTTCAAGATTAGCTTCGAACTTTTCTGAGACCTTATATTCATAAAAAAGATCGATTGTATTGTAATCAATCTCTTTGTATTGATAAACATTGGGAAGGCTTGTAAGATATTTTAAATTTGAAATATCAATGTTTAATTGTAATTCCTCAAAAAGCTCTCTTTTACAGGTTTCTTCTGAACTTTCTTTAGGATCTACAAATCCTCCAGCCAAATCTAGTTTTCCTTTTTTGGGATCTCTGTTTCGCCTTGTAAGATAGACTTCATCACCACATCTTATAATGACCGCTACAGCTCCTGCTACGTTGTTGTATAAGGTGAAATTACATTCAAGGCAACTCCATTTTTTTTCATTATCCCATTGTAACGATTCTTTGCCACAGTTAGGACAATATTTCAATAGCATCATTGTGTAATATTAATATTTCTTGGATGGTAATTTAATATAACATCACGAAGTTCTTCCGTTTTCAAATGAGTGTAAATCTCAGTCGTTGTAATACTCGAATGTCCCAACATTTCCTGTATATAACGAAGATCGGCTCCGTTTTGCAAAAGATGAGTGGCGAACGAATGTCTAAAAGTGTGAGGAGAGATCTTTTTGTTGACTCCTGCTTTATCCGTAAGCTCTTTGATAATAAGAAATACAATAACTCTTGACATAGAAGTTCCCCTGCTGTTTAAGAACAGGCAATCTTCATGTTTTTTATTGATCTTGTTTTTAGAACGTACGTCCTGAATATAGCTTTTTAGTAATTCAGAAGTATAGTCTGCTAATGGAACAAGCCTGGTTTTATCTCCTTTTCCTGTTACCTTGATGAATTTTTCATTAAAATTAATGTTGGAAATTTTTAATTCAATCAATTCAGAAACCCGTAATCCACAACCATACAAAACCTCAATGATGCATTGATTTCTTTTGCCAAGATCTGTCGAAACTTCTATGGCATTAATGATTTTATTGATGTCTGGAAGACTAAGCGTATCCGGAAGATATAATCCTAATTTTGGACCTTCCAGTAATGTCGCAGGATTATCTTCTCTTATTTCATCTTCAACTAAATATTTGAAAAATGCTTTAATAGAAGAGATCCATCTTGCTTGAGATCTTTCACTGAATTTTTGTTTTGAAAGTAAAAATATATATTGCTGAATATGTTCATAGCTGATCACATCCGGACCAATATTATCAAGACTTTCTTCACTGTATTCTTTTAATTTCCTTATGTCCCGTATATAGGCGTCGAGGGTGTTTTCTGAAAAATTCCTCTCGAACCGAAGAAAAATTTCAAAATCCTTAATTTTTTCCTGCCAAGTCATTTGTGTTTTATTTTTTTAGTTCAACATCTGATATCTGTTCTATCTCAATATTATGGTTTTTTAAAAATGATATTCCATCGTCATCAGAATATTCATTGATATATACTAATCTTGTAATCCCTGCCTGCAAGATGAGTTTACTACATTCTTTGCATGGTGAAAGGGTTAAATATAATGTTGCTCCTTTTGCGGACTGTGTGGATGCTGCCAATTTTAATATTGCATTAGCTTCAGCATGCAGCACATACCAATGTGTTTTACCCTCTTCATTTTCACAGCAGTTTTCAAATCCTGACGGAGTACCGTTGTATCCATCAGAAATAATCATTCTGTCTTTTACAATAAGAGCACCTACCTGCTTTCTTTTGCAGTAGGAAAGTTTTGCCCATTCCTGAGCCATTTTTAGATAAGCTTTATCAAACTTATTCATACATCAACATTATATTTTCGAAATAATCTTATTTATATATTAAAAGGTAGGTTTTCTTTTCTCTATAAAAGCAGAAACGCCTTCTTTTTTATCTTCCATTTCAAAAAGCTCTCCGAAAGATTTGATTTCAGCCTCAAAACCTTTGTCGGTGTCAGATAAATTTACTGCGTGTATTGCTTTTGATATGGCCATTGGTGAATTATTAGCAATGGTTTTTGCCAATTCTTTGGTTTTTGTTATAAGCTCTTCAATAGGGAAAACCTCATTGACAAGTCCTATTTCTTTAGCTCTTTGCGCTGGAATCATTTTAGCAGAGAAAATAATTTCATTAGCTAAACCTTTTCCTACTAATTTTGGAAGTCTTTGAGTTCCCCCGTAACCTGGAATTAATCCTAACGTTACTTCAGGAAGTCCTAATTTTGCATTTTCCGATGCATATCTGATATGACAAGCCATTGCCAGTTCCAGACCTCCGCCTAAGGCAAATCCATTCACTGCTGCAATTACTGGCTTAGACAAGTTTTCTATTTTATTGAACAATGAATTGTGTCCGTTTCTTGCTAATTCTTCAGCTTTTTCCAGTCCGAAATCACTGAATTCTTTAATATCTGCACCGGCTACAAATGATTTTTCTCCACTTCCGGTAATGATAATTGCTCTGCAAGATGCATCAGAATTTAACTGGTCTAATGCACTACTAATCTCCTGAATGGTTTTTGCATTTAATGCATTTAAACTTTCAGGTCTGTTTATAGTGATAATTGATATTTTCTCTTCTGCTTGTAATAATATGTTTTCGTAGTTCATTTTTTAACCTTATGATATTATCTCCTGCAAATTATAATTTTTTTGCAGAAAAAAGGAAAAAATATTCACTTTTTTCCTTTTATGTTGATTTATTTTTAATCTAAAACCTTTTATTGGTAATCTATTTGGAATGATTCATCATGTTTGCGTCGATATTTACACTTAACTGAGACGCAACTTTCATGCCTAATTCAATATTGGCTCTGAAAAAATGACATAACTGTCGATTGATGATCTCGTCTTTCTTGGAACCGCTTATTTCTTTCATGCTGGCAACAATATTATTGACTAGATTTTCTCTGTCTTCTGCTGACATCGCTTTTGAATATAATAATCCGGGTTGTGTATAATGATCATCATCATTTTCATTCCTGTTGTAGCTGGCAACATGAGCGCTGTCCAGTTCGTATTCGAAATTTTTATAAGATGAATCCGGTTTGCTATCATCAAAACTATTAGGGAAATAATTAGGCCTATCCTGATAGTTGCTGGAATCTGCCATGAAGCCGTCACGCTGATAATTATTAACCGCAAAAGGGCATCTGTTTACTTCCAGTTGATGAGCATTTACGCCGACTCTGTATCTATGAGCATCCGGATAAGAGAATAATCTTCCCTGAAGCATTTTATCAGGGGAAAAACTGATTCCGTTAATCAGATTGCTTGGTGAAAAAGTAGACTGTTCTACATGAGCGAAATAATTGACAGGAATTTCATTCAGTTCCATTTCTCCGACTTCAATAAGTGGAAAATCTTTCTGGAACCAGACTTTTGTGATATCAAAAGGATTCCATCTAAAATCTCTTGCCTGTTCTTCAGTCATTACCTGTATGTACATCGTCCATTTCGGGAAATCACCATTTTCAATTGCGTTGCAAAGATCTTCCTGAGCAAAATCAGGGTTTTTGCCGGCCATACTTACAGTGTCTTCATTAGAGAAGTTCTTAATTCCTTGTTTGGTTTTTAAATGGAATTTTACCCATACTCGCTCATTTTTCTCATTAATCATAGAGAAAGTATGAGAGCCAAAACCATGCATGTGTCTGTAGCCGTAAGGCGTTCCTCTGTCGGACATCAAGATAAGAACCTGATGAAGAGATTCGGGATTTAAACTCCAGAAATCCCACATCATTGTGGCACTTTTTAAGTTAGTTTTGGGAACTCTTTTTTGAGTATGAATGAAGTCCGGAAATTTCTTGGCATCCTTTATAAAGAAAACAGGAGTATTATTTCCTACTAAATCCCAATTTCCGTCTTCTGTATAAAATTTTAAAGCAAAACCTCTTGGGTCTCTTGCAGTATCAGCACTTCCTTTTTCTCCTCCTACTGTAGAAAAACGAGCAAACATTTTGCATGAATTTCCAACAGCAGAAAATAACTTTGCTTTAGTATATTGGCTGATATCATGAGTAACGGTAAATTTTCCATATGCTCCGCTTCCTTTTGCATGAACTATTCTTTCAGGAATTCTCTCTCTTACAAAGTGAGCAAGGTTTTCCTGAAGAATGAAATCTTGTAACAATACAGGTCCTCTAGGTCCTACCGTTTGCGAATCTTGATGTTCAAAATATGGGGAACCGTTGCTTAACGTTATTTTTTTAGAATCCATAAATTTATCTTTAGAATGAGAAACTTCTTATTGTAAATAGAAAGATGTAAAGGTAGTGATTATCAAATTTACTTTCAATTTTTAATTGCTAATAGCAAAAACATTATATCTTTGTAATAGATAATATTAATCACAATGAACATTCAGCAACTGGAGTATCTTATCGCAGTAGATAAGTATAAACATTTTGGTAAAGCAGCTCAAGCATGCTTCATTACACAGCCGACGTTAAGTGCAATGATACAGAAATTTGAGGACGAACTGGATGTTAAAGTTTTCGACAGAACGACTCACCCTATTCGTACGACAGATGTGGGACTTCAGATTATTGATCAGGCAAAGGTGATTATAGAATCTGTCAATGAATTAAAAAATAAAGCCAATCTTTTAAATAATATTTTAGGAGGAACGATCAATTTAGGAATTATTCCTACAGTTTCTTCTTTTATTTTACCTACTGAGATTTTCAAATTTTTGGAAGAAAACCCGAAAATCCAGATGAATGTAAAAGAAATGACCACAGATAATATTGTGAAAGCATTGAAAGCAGGAGAGCTTGATGCCGGAATTATTTCGACACCTTACGATTCTGCCGACGAGTTTTATCAGGATTTTCTGTTCAATGAAGAGTTGATGATTTACAGCTCGAATACGGAGGCTAATAAAAAGAATTCATATGTAGTTCCTGAGGAATTAAATGTGGAAAAGGTTTGGCTTCTTGAAGAAGGAAACTGTTTGAGAAATCAATTCGAGAATATTTGCCATCTTAAGGAAAATACCCTGAAACCTAAAAATCTGGATTTCCTGGCGTCCAATATTCAAACGTTGGTACATATGGTAGACAAAGTGGGAGGAATCAGTATTTTGCCGGAATTGGCTTTAAGCCAGCTTTCTGAAGAACAGAAAAAGAATGTTTTCAGGTTCAAAAAGCCTTTCCCTTACAGAGAAATCAGTATTATTTATTATAAACCGACATTCAAGCAAAAAATTATTGATGAATTATCACATTCTATCAAAACATCTTTAGAGAAAAAGCTGAATTATAATGAAAGTCCTAAAGAATTTGTAAGCATAAAGCCACAATAGTTTTGCGGGATAAACCATTAATTTCAAGAAAATTATAATTAATAAACAAAAGGTTTGAGTATTAAAAAAATAGTGCTTAAATTTGCAAATGTTTACAGACGAGGAGAAATTTGACCTGATTGCAACCTCTATAAAAAAATGCTAAAACAGTATTCTTTTTTAGGCTTTCTGGGCATCTTATTTTTCTTCGATTTTTTTAATCTAAATACAATATAGAAAAATATGTCTTATTTATTTACATCTGAATCCGTTTCAGAAGGACATCCGGATAAAATTGCCGATCAGATTTCCGATGCATTAATCGATCATTTCTTAGCATACGATAAAAACTCAAAAGTAGCTTGTGAAACGCTTGTTACAACCGGGCAGGTAGTTCTTGCTGGGGAAGTAAAATCAGATGCTTATCTTGATGTTCAAACCATTGCAAGAGAAGTGATCAACGGAATTGGGTATACAAAAGGAGAATATATGTTCAATGGTGATTCTTGTGGAGTTATTTCTGCAATTCACGAACAGTCTCCGGATATCAATCAAGGGGTTGACAGAGCTGTTGTAGATGAATCTTTTGAAGCAAAAGCAAATGCTCAAGGTGCAGGAGATCAGGGAATGATGTTTGGTTACGCTACGAACGAAACAGCAAACTATATGCCTTTGGCGCTGGATTTAGCACATACTATTCTTAAAGAACTTTCAACAATCAGAAGAGAAGACTCTGAAATCAAATATCTTCGTCCTGATGCAAAAAGCCAGGTTACTATTGAATATTCTGATGATCACAAACCAATCAGAATAGATTCTATCGTAGTTTCTACTCAGCATGATGATTTTGGTTCTGAAGAAGAAATGTTGAACAAAATTCGCGAAGACATCAAAAATATTTTGATTCCGAGAGTAGTTGCTCAACAGCCTGAAGAAATTAAAGTATTATTCAACGATCAGATTAAATATCATATCAACCCGACGGGTAAATTTGTAATCGGTGGTCCTCATGGAGATACAGGTCTTACAGGAAGAAAAATTATTGTTGATACCTACGGAGGAAAAGGAGCTCACGGTGGTGGTGCTTTCTCTGGAAAAGATCCTTCAAAAGTAGACAGAAGTGCTGCTTATGCAACAAGGCACATCGCTAAAAACTTAGTAGCTGCCGGTATTGCTGATGAGGTTTTAGTACAGGTTTCTTACGCAATTGGTGTTGCTGAACCTTGTGGTTTATACATCAATACTTACGGAACTGCAAAAGTAGATCTTCATGATGGTGATATTGCTAAAAAAGTTTCTACTATCTTCGATTTAAGACCTTATGCAATCGAACAGAACTTAAAGCTAAGAAACCCGATTTATCAGGATACTGCTTCTTACGGACACATGGGAAGAGAAAGCTATGTAGCTGATAAAACCTTCAATAAAGGACAGAAAAACGAATTGACTCTTACAGGTTTAGAATTCTTTACTTGGGAGAAATTAGACAAAGTAGACGAAATTAAAGCTTCTTTCGGAATTTAATTTTGTTTTAAATAATAATATAGGCTGCTTTATCTTCGGGTAAGGCAGTTTTTTTTAATTTTACACCATAAATAGATTTAAGATGATGAATGTGAGAACTGCGATTACAATACTTTCGGTGTTTTTTGTAAGCATATTTGCTAAAGCACAATATACTATGCATAAGATGATTAATGTAGGGTATGTTTACCAAAACCAAAGTTTTGGGGAAGTAGGAGGTAAATTACTATTTCTGAAGAATGATGATGTTATTTACCGTTTGGGAGGTTCTGCGTTAATGGGTTCTGCAAATTCTCAATTTGCTGTAATGCCAAAACTTTCAGCTGATGTTTTGTTAAATTTTGAAAAAAATGTAGATTTTTATCACTCATATTATTTCCTTATTGGAGCGGAAGGAACGAATAAATATCTTGCTCCAAAGGTTGGAATTTCTCTTTTTGGGATTCTGGATCTTACAGGAGGGTATGCATTTCCTATAGGTAATGCAAGATTAAACGGTAAAAAAATGGAGGGGTTAAATATTAATTTTACACTAAATATCCCTACTGTATTCATTCGTGATATGTTTAATTGATTATTTTTAAATTTTTTTGATAAAAAATTAATAATAGGTTAACAGTTATTAAAAAATTATTATATTTACACCATATAAAAATTGTACTGCCTATTGATTCGACTTTACTCTAAAAAACTGTTTTGTATTTATAGTTAAAGCCAGATTAAATATCTGGATATATACTTGTCTACAAATTTTTTATTATTGAGAAGAAGTTATGAAATCAAAATCGGATAGTTTACTAATTTCCCTTTATCAGAAAGGAGACGAAGGCGCATTATCAACGCTTATCCATCGTCATCAGAGAGAACTCTATACATTCATTTTTTACAAAATTAATGATGAAGATTTAGCCAATGATGTTTTTCAGGATACTTTCATGAAAATTATTGTCATGCTGAAGGAAGGACGCTATAACGAAGAAGGAAAGTTCATTCTTTGGGCAAAAAGAATTGCTCATAATCTTATTATTGATCATTTCAGAGCAAAATCAAAAAACATCAAAGTTTCGGAAACTACTTTTGAAACCGATGAATATTCTATATTTGATTTATTAAGAGAACCTTCTGAAAATATTGAAGACCAATTGGTGACCAATCAAATCCAGGAAGATCTTTTAAGAATGCTTCAATTCCTTCCTCAAAACCAGCAGGAAGTCATTAAATTAAGGTTTTTTGACGGTCTCAGCTTCAAAGAAATTGCGGATCATACTGATATGAGTATCAATACAACATTAGGAAGAGTACGTTATGCATTAATTAACCTGAGAAAAATCATGGAAGAAAATAACATAATCTTGACGAGATAGATAATAATTTAATAAAATTCTCGTTTTAAGGAAAATACTTTTGTTCGCCTATGAAAAAAAATGATTCCTTAAAAGTGAAAGCTTTGAAACCAAAAAAAGAAACGATTGAGTTTTTGCTTAACTATTCCAAGAGTGTGGAAATCGTTAAGACAAAGACTAAAAATTATCCGATTTCCAAAAATTAAAATAAGTAATTTTGTGCTGTATGAAAATTCAGCACATTTTTTTTGATCTAGACAATACGATTTGGGATCACCGCAAGAATGCTTATTTAACAATTAAAGACCTTTTTGAAAAAGAAGAAATCTCGTTAAAATACAATATAGATTTTGAAGAATTCCACTCTGTTTATCACGAAATCAATGAAAGTCTCTGGGAGAAAATCAGGGATGGAATTATCGATAAGGAATATCTGAGAAATCATCGTTTCTACGATACCTTTCATCATTTCAATGTGGATGATGAAGAATTGGCGATGTATTTTGAAGAACATTTCTTAGATAGAATTCTTAATCATAATGAGCTTGTGGAAGGTGCAGAATATATTTTAGAGTATCTTAAAGCTAAAAATTATACTTTACATATTATTTCCAACGGTTTTAAAGAAGTGACGGAAAGAAAGTGTATTTTATCAGGAATTGATAAATACTTTCAAACAATTACCAGTGCAGATACAGTTGGTGTAAGAAAGCCTCGTCCGGAAATTTTTGAATATTCATTAAGTCTTTCTGATGCTGCAAAAGAAAACAGTATTTTAATCGGAGATGATTGGATTGCAGATGTTGTGGGCGCACAAAACTTCGGATTGGATGTGATTTTCTTTGATGTTTTGAATGAAAATAAAGAAGAAGAGGGATTGAAAGTAATTAAACACCTTTTACAGATTAAAGACTATTTATAAGAGTTTCGGCGGCACCAAAGGTGCCGCCGAAACTATATTTACAAGTAAAAAATACTAAATTCCTAAACTTTCTCTTACTCTTTTAATAGTAGTAGTCGCAATGACTCTTGTTTTTTCTGCTCCATTCTGAAGTTTGGCTTCCAATTCATCAAGATTGTTCATGTAGTAAGAGAATAACTCTCTTTCCTTTTCGAACCTTGCAAGGATTAAATCCAACAATTCTTTTTTAGCGTGACCGTAACCGAAGTTTCCTGCTAAATATTTTGCTCTTAGCTCTTCAGTTTGTTCTGGTGTTGCAATCAGTTGATAGATCGCAAATGTTTTGTCAGTTTCAGGATCTTTAGGTTCTTCCAATGATTTAGAATCTGATTCAATGCTCATGACCTGCTTTTTCAGTTCTTTTTCAGGTAAGAAAATATTGATGATATTTCCCATCGATTTAGACATTTTGCGCCCGTCTGTTCCGGGAACATATTTGGTGTCTTCCTGAAGCTCAGATTGAGGCAGAACAAAAACTTCTCCCATCTGATTATTGAATCTTGAAGCGACATCACGGGCAATTTCCAAGTGTTGAAGCTGGTCTTTCCCTACAGGTACAATCTCCGCATCATACAATAAAATATCTGCAGCCATTAAAACCGGGTAGGTAAACAAACCTGCATTTACATCCTGAAGTCGGTCTGCCTTATCTTTAAATGAATGTGCTAACGTTAATCTCTGATAAGGAAAAAAACATGATAAATGCCAAGAAAGTTCACAGGTCTCAGGGATATCACTCTGTCTGTAAAAAAATGTTTTTTCAGTATCTAATCCACAAGCAAGCCAAGCCGCAGCAATCTCGTAGGTATTCTGTTTAAGTACTTTTGCATCTTTAATCTGCGTTAATGAATGCAGATTGGCGATAAATAAAAATGATTCGTTTCCTTCCTGTTTTGATAGTTCAATTGCAGGAATAATTGCACCCAACAAGTTTCCAAGGTGTGGTGTTCCGGTGGCTTGAATGCCGGTAAGAATTCTTGACATTGTTTAAAATTTATTTTAAAAATTAATGAATTGCAAATTTAGGGATTTCTCCAGCAGATTCCACGGATTTTAATAGATGATTGTGTTTTATCCTTATTTAAGGGTTAATTTAAATGCAACGGCTTTATTTTTCAGCTCATTCTTTTTAGAAAACAAGGACAACTCAATTTGTTACACTAAGCTTGAAACATAGCTTCATCAAATCAACTTGTTGATCAATCTTTGCTTACTTAAAGTTTTTAATTAGTTAAATTAAAACTTTGCGTTGAAAAAGTCTATATGAAATTAAGGAATCAAAATTTTCTCTCCTCCAAATTTAGGTTGAACCCCTAAAATCAAATCCCAATAAGCTTTAGCTTTAGCGAAATATTCCCGTATATTGGTTTTAAAACCTGCATATTTGTTGACATCTGCGGCGTTATATCCAAAAGCTTTGATTCCGTTTTGTTGAGCCAAGAAAACAGCTCTTTCATTATGAAACTTTTGCGAAACAATAATCAAATTGGTTTGTCCAAAAATTTCCTTCGCTCTCACTACAGAATCCAGTGTTCTGAAACCTGCATGATCCAAAATGATTCTGTCCTGAGGAACCCCGTTTTTAATAAGCTCCATTTGCATATCTTCCGGTTCGTTATAATCTTTTGTGCCGTTGTCGCCACTTACAATGATATATTGTATTTTTCCGCTTTTGTATAGATCTGCGGTTGCCTGTATTCTGTTGTAGAAATAAGCATTGGGCATTCCGTTGCTTAGATTTTTTCCGGTTCCCAAAAGAAGGGCTGTTTTGGTCTGTGGAATATCTGCAATGGCGTAGGAAACAAAGGTGGCGCTGTCTTTTTTGATGCTGTAATTCGCCCAGGCGATAAAAATAATTCCTGCGACAAGAAGAAGCAGGAAAGATTTAAATATTGTTTTAATAATTTTTTTCATTGAGTGTATTCGGTTCTAAAATTCTAAACCATTCGGAAACGCCTTTTTTCTGAAAATTAATAACAAAGCTGCTCCTACTGTAATCGCTGAATCTGCAACATTGAAAATGTATTTAAAGAATTCAATATGTTTTCCTCCGATCAATGGCCAGCTTTCAGGAACATTCCAGTCTACTAAAGGAAAATGAAGCATATCTACCACACAACCTTTCATGAAAGTTGAATACCCATGTCCGAAAGGAACAAATTTAGAAACTCCGCCATAACCAATCCATCTTCCTGTACTTTCGTCGAAAACAGTACCGCTGTCGAAAATCATTCCATAGAACATTCCGTCAATTAAATTTCCGATGGCGCCTGCAAAAATCATTGCCATTGGAATCAGCAGATAATTGGATTCTCCTTTTTGTAGCCATTTTTTGAATAAATAGACCATTCCTCCAATCAGGCAAATTCTTACAATAACCAGAAAATATTTACCGATAATTCCTCCAAAATGAAAACCGTAAGCCATTCCCGGGTTTTCTACAAAGGTTATTTTGAATCCAGGAAAAACATCTTTAAAGTCATTTAATTCAAAATGTGTTTTTACATAAAATTTTGAAATCTGATCTATTAATAAAATAAGTAAGGTTACAAATGCTATCTTCTTCATTATTGTCCTTTGGGTTTAAAAGGTTTTCCTATTTTTTCGTTTTTCTTATCAACGATGTTTTTGATGGTCTTGTTGTTGTGGTGTGTATTTTTGGTATGGAATTTCTCGAATTTGATATTCATTTCCTTTAAGACGCTTTTCAGTGCGCTCAATTCCATTGCATTTTTGGTGTGTACGATTATTGATTCCACTTTGTAATAATTTAAAATTTTATTTTTTGGATAATTCGTCAAGTCGTTTTCTGTCTTTTGCAGACAAATCGTTGATTCCGTTTTTACCCATTTTACTCAAAAGGCTGTCAATTTCTTTCTCCCGATCACGTTTGTCGGAATTGAATTGGTCATCAATTGTATAACTTCGTTTTTTATCTGGAAAGAACCTGTTTTTAATCCATTCCCGATTGAAAAAAGCAAGGATTCCGATGAAGATAATTCCTAATACTAATAATTGACTCATGAGTGTATATTAAAAATTAGGTTTATAAAGTATCCTATGAATACAATATAAACCCAAATTTATTTTCACTAACCTTTATGGTTATTTTTGCATATTTTTCGCTTCGATGCTCAGTGTTGCATGAGGAACAGCTAAAAGTCTTTCTTTAGGAATTAATTTACCCGTCACTCTGCAAATACCGTATGTTTTATTTTCAATTCTTATTAAAGCATTCTTAAGATCACGCACGAATTTTTCTTGTCTTCCTGCTAAAATAGAATTCTGTTCTTTACTCAAGGTTTCTGCACCTTCTTCAAATGCTTTGAAAGTAGGAGAAGTATCATCTGTTCCGTTATTTTGATCATTGATGAAACTCTCTCTGATTAGTTTTAAATCGTTCTCTGCTTTTTCTATTTTTTCTTTAATGACCGCTTTAAATTCTTGTAAATCAGCATCACTGTATCTTACTCTTTCGTCTGACATGTTCGTTTCTCTTTTTTAATAAAATTATGAAATGGAATTTAAAAAACAATAACTATATGTTAATTTTTTTCAACATTTACTTTGAAATTAACTTCATCTATTTCGATTTCGTTAAAATTTGAAAGTGAAGATACAATTTCTATTTTATTTGACAAGACTTCTGCAGAAATATATTCCTCATTTTTCTTGATATCCTCCAAGAATGGTGAATTTTCTTCAATCGAAATTTGTATTCTGTCCGTCAGTTCAAAATCTTTGTCTTTTCTCAAGTTTTGGACTCTGTTAATGAACTCTCTTGCAATACCTTCAGATTTTAACTCGTCTGTTAATGTCAAATCTAATGCCACAGTTGTTTTTCCGTCAGAAGTTACTGTCCATCCAGGAATGTCTTTTGTAGAAATTTCTACATCATCAAGGGTGATTTCGTATCCCTGAATGTCTATTTTTCCTTCTTTTTCAAGGGTTGAAATCTGTTCTGCATCAAAATTTGCGATCGCTCCTCCCACCGTTTTCATGTCTTTTCCTAATTTAGGACCAAGTGCTTTGAAATTCGGTTTTATCTGTTTTACAATTAAGTGAGATGCTTCTTCAGCATTGATTAATTGTAGTTCTTTTACGTTGACTTCCTGTTTGATTAATTCTGCAACAGCCAGGATTTGCTCTTCTGCTTTAGAATCCATTACAGGAACCAATACTTTTTGTAAAGGCTGACGAACTTTTACGTTTTCTTTCTTTCTTAAAGAGAAAACCATACTTGTGATGTTCTGTGCTAAATGAGTTTTTTCAACCAAATCAGCATCGATCAAGCTTTCATCAGCAACCGGGAAGTCTGTTAAGTGAACAGATTCACAGTTTTCTTTACCAGTCACCCTATTTAAATCCTGATATAACTGATCCATAAAGAACGGAGCAATCGGTGCTGATAATTTAGCAACGGTTTCCAAACAAGTATACAAAGTCTGGTAAGCAGAGATTTTATCATCTGAGTACTCTCCTTTCCAGAAACGTCTTCTGCATAATCTTACGTACCAGTTACTCAAGTTATCATTCACGAAAGTATTGATCGCTCTTGCTACTCTTGTTGGTTCGTAATCTTCGTAGAATGCTTTAACTTCCTTAATTAATAAATTTAATTCAGATAAGATCCATCGGTCGATTTCAGGTCTGTTTTCTACTTCTTTTTCAGTATAATTGAATCCGTCAACATTCGCATACAAAGCAAAGAATGAGTACGTATTGTACAATGTTCCGAAGAATTTTCTTCTTACTTCATCTATTCCTTCGATGTCAAATTTCAGGTTTTCCCAAGGATTGGCATTCGAAATCATATACCAACGCGTTGCATCCGGTCCGTACACTGAAAGCGTTTCAAACGGATCAACTGCATTTCCTAAACGTTTTGACATTTTCTGACCGTTTTTATCCAAAACAAGTCCGTTACTCATTACATTTTTATAAGCAACCGAATCAAAAACTGCGGTTCCGATTGCGTGAAGTGTGTAGAACCAACCACGAGTCTGGTCTACTCCTTCCGCGATGAAATCTGCAGGGAATGCTTTATTATTGTCGATTAATTCTTTGTTCTCGAAAGGATAATGTAACTGTGCATAAGGCATAGAACCTGAATCGAACCAAACGTCGATCAAGTCGCTCTCACGCTTCATTTCTCTTCCTGAATCTGAAACCAAGATTACTTTGTCAACTACATTTTTGTGTAAGTCAACCAAAGAGTAATTCTGCTCTGACATATTTCCGATCACAAAACCTTTGAACGGATTTTCTTTCATAAATCCTGCTTCAATCGATTTTTCAATTTCGTTGTATAATTCTTCTACAGAACCGATGATTTTTTCTTCCTTCAGATCGTCTGTTCTCCAGATTGGCAAAGGAATTCCCCAATATCTTGAACGGGAAAGGTTCCAGTCGTTTACATTTTCCAGCCAGTTAGCGAAACGTCCTTCACCTGTAGCTTTTGGCTTCCAGTTGATGTCTTTGTTTAGGTTCACCAATCTGTCTTTTACAGCAGTCATCTTAACAAACCAAGAATCCAACGGATAGTATAATACTGGTTTGTCAGTTCTCCAACAGTGCGGATAGCTGTGTACATATTTCTCTACTTTAAAGGCTTTGTTTTCTGTTTTCAACAAGATAGCCAATTCTACATCCCAAGATTTTTCAGGTGCAGTTCCTTCATCGTAATATTCGTTCTTGATATATTTTCCTGAGAATAATTCAGGAACATTGTCTCCTTTGATGAATCTTCCCTGAAGATCTACCAGCGGAACAAGATTGTCGTTTTCATCTTTTACCAACATCGGTGGAATCTCAGGCTGAGCCATTTTAGCCACTCTCGCATCATCAGCACCAAAAGTAGGAGCGGTGTGAACGATACCTGTACCGTCTTCTGTAGTTACGAAATCTCCTAAAATCACTCTGAAAGCATTTTCAGGATTGTCGTTTGGCGTAAACCAAGGAACTAATTGCTCATACTGAGTTCCAACTAATTTTTCTCCGGTAAATTCTTTTAAAATTTTAAAAGGAATGGTTTTATTTTCTGCTGCATAATTCGCAAAATCTTCATCTGTTCCTTCAAAATATTTCTTACCGAAAACTTTAGGTAAAAGAACGCTTGATAAAACAACTGTTACTGGCTCGAATGTATATTGATTAAAAGTTTTAACCAAAACGTATTCAATATCTCTTCCAACCGTCAAAGCTGTGTTTGATGGCAATGTCCAAGGCGTAGTCGTCCAAGCCAAGATGCTCACATCTCCGTCAACATCATTAAATAATTCAGAAGATGCTTTCTTTACTTTAAACTGAGCCACAATCGTAGTGTCCGAAACATCACGATACGTTCCCGGCTGATTCAATTCGTGTGAAGAAAGACCTGTTCCTGCTTTTGGAGAATAAGGTTGGATTGTATAACCTTTGTACAATAACTCTTTATCATACAATTGCTTTAGCAACCACCAAACCGTCTCCATATATTTTGACTTGTACGTGATATACGGATCGTCAAGATCTACCCAATACCCGATTTTCTCAGTAAGGTTGTTCCAAACGTCTGTGTAGCGCATTACTGCTTCACGACATGCTTTGTTATAATCTTCAATTGAAATCTTTTTGCCAATATCTTCTTTAGTGATTCCTAATTCTTTTTCCACACCAAGCTCTACCGGAAGTCCATGTGTATCCCAACCCGCTTTACGGAAAACCTGCTTTCCGTTCTGGGTTTGATAACGACAGAAAATATCCTTCAACGCTCTGGCCATTACGTGGTGAATTCCAGGCATACCGTTTGCTGAAGGCGGACCTTCATAAAAAACAAACTCAGGTTGCCCCTCACGAATCTCAACACTCTTATTGAAAGTTTTGTTCTGTTTCCAGAATTCCGCTACATTCTCTGCTACGTCAATAAGGTTGAGGTTTTTGTATTCTTTAAATTGGCTCATTGTAATATCTCAATATCGTTGATTAATTAAGTTGGCAAATTTACTAAAATTTGTCGGTTTATAATATATGTTTTATTTTGATATCATCTATTAAAAAGTTCAATTTCAGAAATATAAATGCAAAGATTAATTTTTTATGAATTGTGTATTTCGAATTATTCGTTTTTGAAGCTTTTTATTCAATTGAATTTTACATTTTTTAATGCTTTACTCTTTTAATTTAATTAAATACATTTGTTGTTTAAAAAAGAAAACAATTGGAATTCTATCCATCTATCGAAAGAGCAACGAGTAAAGAAATTAAAACGTTTCAGGAGCAAAAACTTCAGGAGCTGTTGGTTTATCTTGAAACTCATTCTCCTTTCTATCAGAAACTTTTCAAGGAAAATAAGATCAATATTGCTGAGATTCAAACCTTGGAAGATTTGCAAAAAATTCCGACAACGGTTAAGAATGACATTCAGCAGAATAATAATGTTTTTTTCTGTATCACTCCCGATAAAATTGTTGACTACAGCACAACTTCAGGAACATTGGGAGATCCTGTAACGTTTGGGTTGTCTGATCATGATCTGGAAAGGTTGGCTTACAATGAGGCTATTTCTTTTGCGTGTGCAGGAATTCAAAAAGGAGATGTTGTGCAGATGATTACCACCATCGATAAAAGATTTATGGCTGGGCTTGCTTATTTTCTTGGCTTAAGAAAAATGGGAGCGAGTGTTGTGAGAATGGGGCCTGGAATTCCGGAATTGCAATGGGATTCTATTTTCAGATATAAACCAAAATATTTGATTACCGTTCCGTCATTTTTGTTAAAAATGATTGATTATGCTGAAAAGCATGGTTTGGATTATAAAAATTCCAGTGTTTACGGTGCCGTTTGTATCGGGGAGAGCATCAAAAATCAGGATTTTACAGATAATATTCTTTCCCAGAAAATTAAAGAAAAGTGGAATATTAAATTATTCTCAACGTATGCTTCCACAGAAATGAGTACCGCTTTTACCGAATGTGAATTTCAGCATGGAGGCCATCATCATCCAGAACTGATCATTACGGAAATTCTGGATGATGAAGAAAAGCCTGTTCAGGAAGGAGAAAGTGGAGAATTAACGATAACAACTTTAGGAGTTGAGGCGATTCCTTTACTGAGATTTAAAACGGGAGATATTGTAAAGGCGCATTATGAACCTTGCCAATGTGGAAGAAATACAATGCGTTTAGGTCCTGTAATCGGAAGGAAACAGCAGATGATCAAATATAAAGGAACAACTTTGTATCCGCCTGCGATGAATGATATTCTGAATGATTTTAACGGAATTTCATGTTATCAGATTGTTATTCAGACTAACGAGATAGGCTTGGATGAGATTATTATTAAGTTGAGCACAGAAAATAATGATGAGAATTTTGTAAACGAAGTCAGAGATCATTTTCGCGCAAAGCTTAGAGTAAGTCCGAAAATTGAGGTAATCAATTTTGATATTTTATCTAAAACTGTTTTTCATCCTAATAGTCGTAAGCCAATTACTTTTGTTGATTTGAGGTAAGTTAAAATTATTCAACAAAAAAGGAAATATTGTTGTTGATTTAATCCTTTATTGATAGGGGTGTCTTATATTTGCGGAAATTTAAATAAAATATGAAAAAATTATTTTTATTGTTCTTTACAGCAATTTCGATGATAACTTTTGCTCAGAACGAGATGGCTATCACTTCTGGTAGTTTTGACTTTATAAAAGATGAAACTGAAATTAATGTACAATTAAAATTTGATCATACTCTTTATCAAGTAGAGAATCTAACAGAGGAGCAATACCTTCAAAATAGGAAAAAAGATATTTTAGCAAGATCTGGAAAAACTGAAACAGATTGGCAGAAATGGAGTGAAGAATGGGATAGATTTAAAAGTTCAGAATATTTGAAATATTTTATGAAGGGTGCAAACAGTAAATCAAAAATAGTTTTTGAAAATGAGCTTCCTGCAAAATATACATTAATAATTGATGCACAATGGATCTATGCGGGATGGCACGGTGGAATCATGGGGCAGGAAGCAAAACTGACATCTATTATGAAATTTGTGGAAACGAACGATCCTTCAAAAGTCGTGTTAGAACTAAAAGCGGATAAAATTTTAGGGAAACCACAAAATAAAGATTTTGTAATGGAGTATGGAAGAATCGCAGGAGCATTTGAAGCTACCGGAAAAAGATTGATGGGAAAAGAATACAAAAGAGCTTTGAGAAAATAAATAAAAAAAGCGGTCTGAATCTCAGACCGCTTTTTTTATTGTTGATTTTGCTGTTCAAGTTTTTCCAGCTTAATGAGATTCGCTAGATTTTTGATGACAGTATCATGTTTTTTTACAAAAGGATTGTCTTTGTTCCATACATATCCTGCTAAAACAGCGCATATTTTCTTCTTTACCTCAGGATTTTCCGGTTGATGGAAAAACAGTTCCTGAAGATTTCCGGTGTACCATTCTTTTACATAGGTAGTGAAAACATCTACGCCGTATAAAATATAATCGGTGTATTCTTTTTGCCAGTCGATTTTTTCTCCATTGAGTTGTCGTAAAGCCAATTTTGCTGCTAACATTCCGGATTCTGTTGCAAATGCCATTCCTGAAGAGAAAACAGGATCCAGAAATTCTGAAGCATTTCCTGTCAAGGCAAATCCGTCTCCGAACAAGCTTTTTACTGAGCAAGAATAATCTTTCAAATGTCTCGGTTCAAAAAGGAAATCTACATTTCCGAAACGTTTTACATAATATTCGGAAAGAGAAATTGCTTTTCTCAGCGCTTCTGTTGCATCTCCGTTTTCGATTAATTTCTCAATGTAATCAGTTGGTCCTACAATTCCTAAGCTTGTATTTCCGTTTGAGAAAGGAATGACCCAAAGCCAGACTTCGGTCTCAATAATATCAAAAGAAATCAATGTCCCTTCTTCTCCTTCTTCTCTGTTGATGTCTTCTACATGAGCGAAAATGGCGGAATGTGGAGATAGTTTCGAAGGCTTTTCTAAATCTAATAATCTAGGGAGAACTCTTCCGTAACCACTGGAATCAATAACGAATTTTGCATGAATTTCTTTAGTTTCTCCGTTCTTATTTTTTACGGTGGTTATAGAATCTGTTCCGTTAAATTGAATATCAATAACTTCAGCTTCAAATTCCAGATCAATACCTTTGTTGATCACTTCCTGTGCCAATGTATTATCAAAATCAGCTCTAGGAACCTGCCAAGTCCAATCCCAACCTTCTCCGAATTTATCACTAAAATCAAAAATGCAGACTTCATCACCTCTTAAAAATCTTGCTCCAAGTTTTTTCTCAAATCCCATTTTATCCAAAGCAGGAAAAAGTCCGGCCTCATCAAAATGATCCATTACTCTAGGAATTAAGCTTTCACCTACAACCAGTCTGGGAAATTTTGTTTTTTCAACAACTTTCACGCTGACATTGTTCTTCTTTAAGTATGAAGAAGATACGCATCCGGAAGGTCCAGCTCCGATTACGAGAACGTCAACAAATTCTTTGTTCATCTTTGATTTTTTATTTTGATAATTACTTCTATCTTTGCCGCAAAATTAGTGACAATTAATTACATATTACAAAATTATATATTATTACTTTTAATTGATGAAAATAAATAACTTTTTAGAACTGAGGGATTTTCAGAAGATTATTATCGAAAAAGAAACAATAGAGCTTAATGAAACTGTTTTGCAGAGAGTTGAAGCAAGCTTTCAGTTTCTGAAAGATTTTTCTAAAAATAAAGTAATATATGGGGTGAATACCGGTTTCGGACCGATGGCTCAATTCAAAATCAATGATGATGATACACATCAATTGCAGTATAATTTGATCAGAAGCCATTCTTCAGGAATTGGAAATCCTTTGCCGGAAGATGAGGTGAAAGCTGCTATGCTGGCGAGATTGAATACCTTATCATTGGGAAATTCCGGAGTACATATTTCTGTGGTGAACTTGCTTCAAGAACTTATTAACAGAAATATTACACCACTTATTTTCGAGCACGGAGGAGTAGGAGCGAGTGGAGATTTAGTACAATTGGCTCATCTAGCTTTAGTTCTGATCGGGGAAGGTGAAGTTTTTTATAAAGGAGAAAGAAGATCAACAAAAGAAATTTTTGCTATCGAAGGGCTTGAACCTATTCATGTAGAGATTCGTGAAGGTTTGGCTTTAATGAACGGAACTTCCGTAATGTCCGGAATTGGTGCTGTGAATGCTTACAAAGCCAATCAATTGACAGATATTTCGATCAAACTCTCTTGTGCGATTAACGAAATTGTTCTTGCTTATGATGATCACTTGTCAGCAGCGTTAAACGGGACAAAAAGACATGCCGGTCAGCAAAAAATTGCTGAGAAAATGAGAAATCATTTATCAGACAGTAAATTGGTGAGAAAAAGAGAAGAACATCTTTATACTCACTTTGAAGAACAGGATAAAGTTTTTAAAGATAAAGTTCAGGAATATTACTCAATACGATGTGTTCCACAGATCTTAGGGCCTGTTTTGGATACATTGGAATTTACCGAGAAAGTTCTTGAAGATGAGATCAACTCAGCAAATGATAATCCTATTATTAATGTTGAAGATCAGCATGTGTATCATGGAGGAAATTTCCACGGAGACTATATTTCTTTGGAAATGGATAAGTTAAAAATTGTGGTTACTAAACTGACCATGTTGGCTGAAAGACAGCTAAATTATCTTTTGAATGCTAAGATCAATGAGATTTTGCCACCTTTTGTAAATTTAGGTAAATTAGGCTTTAATTTCGGGATGCAGGGAGTTCAGTTTACAGCAACTTCTACTACGGCAGAAAGTCAAATGTTGTCAAATTCAATGTATGTTCATAGTATTCCTAATAATAATGACAATCAGGATATTGTGAGCATGGGAACAAATGCGGCGGTAATTTGCAGAAAGGTGATTGAGAATGCATTTGAAGTTCTTTCTATTGAGGCCATCACAATTGTTCAGGCGATTGAATATCTGGGCTATCAGGATAAAGTTTCTTCGGCAACGAAAGCGTTGTATGATGATATTAGAAAGATCATTCCTGCTTTTTCAGAAGATATGATCATGTATCCATATCTGGAAGAAGTAAAAAAATATTTTAAAAACATGTAATTATTGACATGGTTTACTTGTCAATACTATATAAATTAAGAAATAAAACACCATGAAATGTGCTATTGTAACAGGAGGCTCCAGAGGAATCGGAAGAGCAATCTGTTTAAAACTCGCAGAAGAAAAAAATTATCATATCCTTATCAACTACACTTCTAATGAAGCTGCAGCAAAACAAACTTTGACTACAATTGAAGAACTGGGAGCAACCGGAGAAATTCTGAAATTCGATGTCGGAAATGCTGAAGAAACTCAAAAGGTTTTAACAGAATGGCAGGAAAGAAATCCAAGTTTTGTGGTTGAGGTTATTGTAAATAATGCGGGAATCACAAGAGACGGATTATTTATGTGGATGCCGAGTGAAGACTGGAATTCTGTGATCAATACAAGTTTAAATGGTTTTTATAACGTTACCAATTTCTTCATTCAGAAATTATTGCGTAACAAATATGGCAGAATTATCAATATGGTTTCAGTTTCAGGAGTGAAAGGAACAGCTGGACAAACCAATTATTCGGCAGCAAAAGGAGCTTTGGTTGGAGCTACAAAAGCGTTGGCTCAGGAAGTGGCAAAGAGAAATATTACAGTAAATGCAGTGGCACCTGGATTTATCAGAACAGATATGACACAGGATTTTAATGAAGATGAATTAAAAGCCATGATTCCTGCAAACAGATTTGGAGAAGCCGAAGAAGTGGCAGATTTAGTTGCATTTCTGGCGTCAAGAAAAGCTTCTTACATTACGGGAGAAGTAATTAATATTAATGGTGGAATTTATTCATAATCATCAGTAAATGGAAAATAGGGTTGTAATTACCGGAATGGGAATTTATTCTTGCATCGGAACTTCTCTGGAAGAAGTCAGAGAATCCCTATATCAAGGTAAATCCGGAATTATTTTAGATAAAGAAAGAAAAGAATTTGGGTTCAGATCGGGGCTTACGGGAGTCGTTCCGAAACCGGATTTAAAAAATCTTTTGAACAGAAGGCAACGTGTAAGCATGGGAGAAGAAAGCGAATACGCTTATCTTGCGACAATTGATGCACTTAAACAGGCAAACCTGGATCAGGATTTCCTAGATGACAATGAAGTTGGGATTTTATACGGAAACGACAGTGTTTCTCAGGCTGTGGTAGAATCTATCGACATTGCCAGAGAAAAGAAAGATACAACATTGATGGGTTCAGGAGCGATCTTCAAATCGATGAACTCTACGGTTACGATGAATCTTTCAACGATATTTAAGTTGAGAGGAATCAATCTTACCATCAGCGCGGCTTGTGCAAGCGGATCACATTCCCTTGGATTGGCTTATATGATGATTAAGAATGGTTTTCAGGATATGATTGTTTGTGGAGGAGCTCAGGAAACTAATAAATATTCAATGGCAAGTTTTGACGGCTTAGGCGTTTTTTCAGTGAGAGAAGATGAACCGACAAAAGCGTCAAGACCTTTCGATTCAGCCAGAGACGGGCTTATTCCGAGCGGAGGAGCAGCGACTTTAATTGTTGAAAGTTTAGAATCTGCTCAAAGAAGAGGAGTTCCGATCTTGGCAGAGATCGTAGGATATGGATTCTCCTCAAACGGAGGTCATATCTCAACACCGAATGTTGATGGGCCGGCTTTAGCGATGAACAGAGCTTTGAAACAATCAGGATTAGAAGCCGAAAATATAGACTATATTAATGCTCATGCAACTTCTACTCCGATCGGAGATACCAATGAAGCAAGAGCGATTTATGAAATCTTCGGAAGCGAAGTTCCGGTCAGTTCTACAAAATCGATGACAGGACATGAATGTTGGATGGCAGGTGCAAGTGAAGTGATTTACTCCATTCTGATGATGCAGAATGATTTCATCGCTCCGAATATTAATCTGGAAACTCCAGACGAAGACGCTCAAAAGATAAATCTGATCCCAAAAACAAAAAGTCAAAAAATTGATGTATTTTTGTCGAATTCTTTCGGATTTGGGGGAACCAACTCCGCATTAATAGTTAAAAAATTTGATTAAAAACATGGAAAGAGAAAAAATTATTGCTATAGCAAATGATTTTTTGATTAATGAATTTGAAGTAGATGGGGATGAGATCAGCAACGATGCTAATCTTAAGAAAACCCTTGGCTTAGATAGTTTGGATTATATTGATCTTGTGGTTGTTATAGAGTCTAATTTCGGTGTGAAATTAGGGGAAGCAGACTTTAAGCAGATGGTAACATTTGATGATTTCTACACGATAATTGAAAATAAAATCGCTGAAAAAAACGCATAACTATCGATTAAAAATCTACTCTAACAATGTAACAATATAGCGATGCATCCGTTTATCAATGTTTAAAATATTGTTACATTGTTAGACTGATGCATTGCTAAATTAGAACTATGAACAAATGGAAAGGTAAATCTAAAGGCACTATTTTAGGATATAAAATATTCGTTTGGTGCATTAGAAATATCGGGATCCGAAGTTCATATCTAGTTTTATATTTCGTTGCTGCCTACTATTTTTTATTTCTGAAAAAAAGCAACCGATATATTTCTTATTATTTCCATAAAAGGCTGAATTATAGCTCATGGAAAACAAAATTTTCTGTTTTCAAAAGCTATTTTACATTTGGTAAGGTATTGATCGATAAAACGGCAATTTCTGCAGGTCTCAGAGAAAAATTTACGTACGAATTTGACGGAGTTGAAAATCTTAAAAATCTTTTAGCAGAAAAAAAAGGAGGAGTTCTAATAAGTGCCCATATCGGAAATTTTGAAATTGCCGAACGCTTTTTTGCAGATATTGACTTTGATTGTCAGATTAATTTAGTGACTACAGATCAGGAAGTCACCGTTATTAAAGAATATCTTGAAAGTGTAGCTGTTAATAAGAGTTCTATCAAGTTCATCTATGTGAAAGAAGATATGTCGCATATTTTCGATATCAATGAAGCCTTATCTAAAAACGAACTGATCTGTTTTACCGGAGATCGTTATTTTGAAGGTTCAAAATATCTGGAAGGGGAGTTGCTTGGAAAAACGGCGAAGTTTCCGGCAGGTCCGTTTCTTATTGCTTCCAGACTGGGAGTTCCGGTTGTATATGTTTATGTAATGAAAGAAAAGAATCTTCATTATCACTTATATGCAAGAGTGGCACAAAATGTTAAAAAGCGTGATGCACAAGGACTTTTAAACTCTTATACCCAAAATCTTGAATCTATGCTGGAAAAATATCCTTTGCAATGGTTCAATTACTTTGATTTTTGGGATGATATAGATTAATTCCATACTTTTACCTCCACAAATTTAAAAACTTAACCATTAACATAATTGAGGAATTAAAGCCGTATTTTTAAAATAATTAGCTTTTAATTTTAGAATAATTCCCCAATCATAAAAACACAGCTTTTCTCCTTTGAAAAAAGAATTTGACATACTTGTAATCGGAAGTGGATTGGGAGGTCTTGTTTCGGCTCTTATTCTGGCTAAAGAAGGGCAGAAAGTGTGTGTGCTGGAAAAAAATAATCAGTTTGGAGGGAATTTACAGACGTTTTCACGAGATAAATTAATCTTTGATACCGGTGTCCATTATATTGGAGGACTTTCAGAAGGTCAGAATCTAAACCATTTTTTCTCTTATCTGGAAATTATGGATGAACTTCAGCTCTATAAAATGAATGAAGATGGGTATGATAAAATCACCTTTGGAGAAGATGAAACAGAATATCCTCATGCGCAAGGTTATGAAAACTTCGTCCATCAACTGGCCCAGTATTTTCCTGAAGAAAGACAGAATTTAGAAATTTATTGTCAGGAAATCCAGGAAATTTGCAATTATTTTCCTAGATATAATGTCGTAGGAAAAGATAATTACAACGAAGAAATCCTCCATTTAAATACAAGAAGATTTATAGAATCCATAACTTCGAATAAAAAATTGCAGGCGGTATTGCTGGGCTCCAATTTTCTTTATGCCGGAGATTCTGAAAACACTCCTTTTTATGTGCATGCATTGACGGTTAATTCCTATATACAGAGTGCTTATAAATGTACAAAAGGAGGAAGCCAGATTTCAAAACTTTTGGTGAAAAAGCTTCGTGAATATGGAGCTGAAATTCATCGTCATTCTGAAGTTTCTGAAATGAATTTTAACGAAGAGAATAGATTAACTTCCGTAAAAACAAGATCAGGAAAAGAATATTCTGCGAAAAAATTTATTTCAAACATAGAAATTCGATCACTGATCCCATTAATTGGAAAAGAAAGGCTGAAAAAATCTTTTTTGAATCGTGTTCTGAGCTGGGAACCTGTTTCTTCTTGTTTCAGTGTGTATTTGGTGCTGAAACCGAATTCAGTTCCGAACAATGATTATAATATTTATCATTATTCATCTGAAGAGTTGGTTTGGAATGCCTATCGTTACGATAAAAATTCCTGGCCGGAAACCTATATGCTTTCCACAACGCCTTCTAAACATCATCCTGAATTTGCAGAAAGTTTAACCGCGATTTCTTATATGGATTTTGATGAGGTAAAAGAATGGGAAAAGACGTTCAATACAGTTGCAGACGAACATGAAAGAGGAAAACTGTATGAACAATTCAAGCTTGAAAAAGCAGAAAAAATGATTGCTGCTCTCGAACGAAAAATTCCCGGTTTGAGAGAGTCTATAAAAAAGGTGTATACTTCTTCGCCACTATCTTACCGTGATTATATTGGTAGTTTTGACGGAAATATGTACGGATATGTCAAAACCTCCGAAAATCCTTTAAAAACAATGGTTTCCCCCCGTACAAAGATCGATAATCTCTTTCTCACGGGCCAGTCTGTTAATATGCACGGAATTTTAGGCTGTACTATTGGTGCATTCAATACCTGTGCTGAAATTTTAGGAAAAGATAGAATTGATAATAGCTTGACACAAATGATTAATAAAAATAAAAGTGAGGAATAATAGCAAAATAACTTTGCAACCTGTCATTCTGAGCGGAATGAAATGTAGTGAAGAATCTAAATTAATTCATAGAGATTCTTCCTATCGTCAGAATGACATTTGGCGATTTTTATTTAGTATTCTTTTTATTGCTAGCTTCACGTCTTGTGGTGTTCGAAAATCAATCAAACATACTCCAGATGTCAAACAATATTCACTTGAAATTCCGAAAGTGAATAAGATCAACGATTCTACTTTTAGTTTCAATCAAAATTATTTAACGAAAAACAAACAGCAGCTTTGGGAGTTGTATATTAAAGGGAATCCTTTGCAGCTGGGTTATAATAATGGGGCTTTAACCCAAAGTCTAATGCAGAAACAGGAAGAAATTTTTTTCTCTAAAGTGGAAGGATTTGTTCCTTCAAAATTTAAACAATACCTGTTGAGAAACTTCCTGAAATGGTACAACCGGAAAATGTATCTGAATGTCAGAAATGATTTTCAGGCAGAATTGTACGGATTATCTCAGTATTCATCTGATAAATATGATTTTATTGCACCTAAATATCTGAGAAGTTTGTATCTGCATGGAGCTCACGATATTGGTCATGCTATGCAGGATTTGATGATGGTGGGTTGCACGTCTCTTGCCGTTTGGAATGAAAATACGGAAGATGGAGACTTGCTCATCGGAAGAAATTTTGACTTTTACGTAGGGGATGATTTTGCTAAAAATAAACTGGTGGAATTTGTAGAACCGGAAGTCGGAATTCCCTATTTATCTGTAAGTTGGCCAGGAATGATCGGAGTGGTTTCCGGAATGAATAAAGAAGGAATTACAGTGACCATCAATGCCGGAAAATCTAAAATTCCATTAACGGCGAAAACACCAATTTCTTTGGTGACACGAGAGATTTTACAATATGCAAGAAATATAGATGAAGCTATTGCAATTGCTAAAAAGAGAAAAGTTTTTGTTTCGGAATCAATTTTGGTTGGAAGCGCTAATGATAAAAATGCTGTGATTATTGAAGTATCTCCGAATAATTTTGGGGTATACAAAGTGGAAAATACAAGCCGGGTTTTTTGTACCAATCATTTTCAATCTGATGCTTACAAAGATGATAAAAGAAACCAGAAACATATTATAGACAGCCATTCCGAATATAGGTACGAGAAATTGCAGGAACTTTTACAGGAAAATAAGAAGCTGAATCCTGAGAAAATGGTTTCGATTTTAAGAGATAAATCCGGGTTGAAAGGTGAAAGTATTGGTTATGGTAACGAGAAAGCAATCAATCAGCTTTTGGCACATCACGCAGTGATTTTTTCGCCTCAGAAAAAATTGGTTTGGGTATCTTCCAATCCGTATCAATTAGGCGAATTTGTCTGTTATGATCTGAATGAGATCTTCTCGGAAAAAAGAACACAGAATGGTACATTTTCAAGATCAGAATTAAATATTACCAAAGATCCTTTTGTGGATTCTGAGGAATATGAAAATTATGAGTATTATAAAAATATGAGCTCGAAAATTAATGATGCTATTCATAATAAAGGTATTCTTCTTACTGATGACTTTTTACCTTTTTATCAATCTCTAAATCCTGACTTTTGGCTGGTGTATTATCAGGCTGGGAAATATTATTTTAACAAAAAAGAATATCAAAAAGCCAAAGTTGAGTTTGAAAAGGTATTGTCTAAAGAAATTACAACCGTTCCGGATAAAGAAAATGTGGAGAAGTATTTGAAGAAAACGTTGAAGAAGTTGAGGTAGTTTCTAGGATTCGGCGGCGGCTTTGCCGCCGCCGAATCCTAGAAACTAGTAACGAAGTTAGAAAAATCAGTTATTCTCAGGATTTACTTTATTCAAAAACAGAAATGTAGCAATACCTGAAAGTAAAGACGTTGTGCTCGCTAAAATCATACTTCCGATTACATACTGAAGGAGATTGTTTTTCACCAAGTCAAAGTTCAGATCCTGACTAAAAACATTACTATCTCCGCTCACAAAAGGAGCTCCTAAAAACAAGGAAGCAGCAATAACAAACGGAATAAACGGAGGTAAACTCACATTGGAAGCCACAAAAGCCAGTACTTTATTAAGTTTGAAAAGAACGGCTAAAGAAATGACCAATAAAGTCTGAAATCCCCAAAACGGAGAAAACCCGATAAAAACACCGAGAGCAACGGAAAATGCCTTTGTGCGATTGGTTCCGTCACTTTCCAACACATCTTCTTTTATAAATCTTTTAAAGCTTTTTTTTTTGAAATTATTGATAAAGTTTCGCGGAATAATATACAGCAAGGTAATCGTCACCAAAATCGTATTCAGAATGCTGATCCTCGTGAAATCCTTGAAAGGTCTGAAATGAGAAACCCTTTCCGCAGGGTCATACAAAACTTTAATCGGAACGTTTTTTACGGGAACGTGTCTCCAAGCTGTCCTAACAATAATTTCGATTTCAAACTCAAATTTTGGAGTGAAATATTTCTTTGGAATTCTGTGTAACGGATATAATCTATACCCGGATTGGGTATCTTCAAGTTTAATTCCTGTTTCAAACCAGAACCAGAAATTAGAAAAACGGTTTCCGAAACTGCTTTTTTTAGGAATTCCGTCCTGAGACATATTTCTGTTTCCGATGAGTAAAACATCCTCGTTTTCCTTTAATAAAGCTTCTACAAAAACAGGAATGTCATCCGGATAATGCTGTCCGTCAGAGTCGATCGTTATCACATAATCAAAACCTGATTTTTTAGCTTTTTTAAATCCTGTTTTCAGTCCGTTTCCTTTTCCTTTATTTTCAGATAAAGAAATAACTTCAATAGTCGGATAATTCTGTAAAATCTGAGCGGTAGAATCGGTAGAGCCATCATTTACGACAATGATATTTTCTGTGTATTCTAAAACACCGTCAATTACTCTCTTCAGAGTTTTTTCATTGTTGTAAGTAGGTATTAAAACGCAGATTTTCTTTTCGGAAATTGCATTTTGTACTTCAGAGAGGGTCATTGTTTTATTTTAAAGTTGCTCTTTCTTCTGCCGAAATGGTTTTAGATTGTGATGCAAAATTTTTAATATAGTTTTTTAAGGCAATATTTTGCTTACCATAATTGTTGAGGATGAAGGCTTTATCATCTTTTAAACTACCTCTGTATCCTACGATTTTCGGAATGTTTTCCTGAACGCTTAGTCTGATCAAACGTAGTTCAACATTATTAGGATTAGCCTTTATAATACTTTCTAAATTGGTAGCACCGGATTTTACCAGAGATTTTCTATTCTTTTTAGCGATTTTCGCTTCCATGATCTGAGCTGCTGCCTTATAACCTTTAGTTACAGCATCAGAACCGGTTTGTTTTTCAGCAGTATTTACAAAAGCTTCTAAATTGGTAGTAGACAAATTAGCTTTAGAATAGCTGTTTCTCAAGGTTTCAAGATCACTTTGAAAAAAAACAAGAAATGCTGTTAGCAATGATATGATAAGTTTCATTAGATCAGATTTTTATAGTTTACTGACATTTTTAATGCAATTGTCTCGCCAAAAGAAGTTGTATTTTTCACTTTTACTTCCTCCTCGTTTTCAGAAATATCAAGTTGAAGAGTTAATTCAGGAGTTTCAAAAGGATTAATAATGGCCATAAACTTTACATTGGAAGCTGACTTTAAAAATAATTTCTTACCTGTGAATTCTTCTGTCAGCTCTTTTACAATCTGCATCATACAAACTCCCGGAGTTACAGGATTTCCAGGGAAATGACCCTTGAAAATGTCATGATCCTTATTCAGATTAATATGGGCTGTATAACTTCCGTTTTCCGTCTTATCGTATGATTCTAAGGTATAAAAGTCTGTAAGAATGGTCTGCATAAATTATTTTTTCATATTAAATGTATAGTAAACTCCTGCCTGAAGCAAAACATTCGTTCTGTTTTCATCACCGCTGTAAGCTACTTCTATAATTCCTTTTTTTACTCTGGCTTCAATACCGAAGTTAGGAGTAATATCATAGCCTGCTCCTAATAAAAAGCCTAAATCTACATTGTTTGAAGGTTCAAAATTTTTATTTGCCAATACAAAGTCTATCGATGGACCAACGTGGATATTGAAGTTGTCAAAATAAAATTTGTTAACAATCTGGAAAGAGAAATAGGAAAGTTTAGGTTCATATGTTTTATTATCCACTTTTATTTTACTTCCTTGTCTTGAATAATTCAATTCAGGTTGCAAGGCATAAAATTTTGCAAATCTTATATTTCCCTGAAATCCGATATAGAAATCAGTAATAAAATCTGTTTCTTCTTTGGAACCTGAAGAATGTGATCCGGAATTTTCATCAAACCAGTTATAAATACCACTATCAGATTGGGTAAATTTTGCAAAATTTGCTCCTGCACGTATTCCAGGGTTAAAAGTCACCTGTGCAAATGATAAACTTGAAATAAGAATGATCAGTATAAGTGATAATTTTTTCATGATAAGTTATTCCGTTTCGGTTATTTGAAATAGTTTTATATTGATTTTGAAATCTTTATGTTGAAGATTTAAACTATCCGCGAAGATATGTTTTTTTGCATCAAAAGTAAAATCGATTTTTTCCTTATTGTTTTTCGTATAGATGATTTGCTTCAGTAAGCCATTTTCTTTGTTAAAAAATAAATAATAACCCTTTTTATCAATTTTAGAAAGGTAGATCTTCGAATTTTCATTTTCAAAACTTTCAGATACAGGGTATTGTCTTTTTAAAAGTTGTTGAAAGTCGTTTTTTAAGAAATTAATGACAATTTTTTTATCCAGATCCGGAAGAACATAATTCAGTTTGAAATCATTATCTGAAATTTCAAAATCAATGAGTTTGTTTCCAAAATCCGAAGTCATGACAACACGATGCGTCGTTTCGTTGATTTTTTTAATAATTAAAATTCCGCTGACGTGATTTTTATAAATATCCATTTGACATTTATAAACATAATCGTCATTGGATGAAAAGTATAAATTTTCAACCGATTTTTCAGAATTGGAAATAGATTTTACGTCTGTAAGTGTGTAAGTTTTACAGGATACAAACAATAGCAGAATCAGACTATAAACTGAATTCTGAAGCAGCGATCGGCGCATTGATTTTTGTGTTTTTGAAAACAATATTTGTTGTATCTCCTGAAGCTTCCGTCATATTTACCTGCGAAACGGTGGATTGTCCTTTCGGAAAACTCAATTCAATTTGCTTGATATATTTCAGTAATTGAGCTGATTTTGGGGTGAATTTTGCAATGTTGAAATTAGCATTTTTCAAATAAGACACCGAAAATTCAGGATCGTTGAACATTTGTCCGTTTGAGCTCCCTACAATCAGTTTATTGATTTTTTCAAAAGTTTTGCTTTTAGCATCAACTGAAGATTTCTTCCCTTGATCGTTGATGAAGATTTTATTATCCTTAAAAACAATGCTGTACTGATACGGTTTTGTATATTTCCAAGCCAGGATATTCGGAGTTTTTAAGGACATTTTCCCGTAGGTTACAATGCTCTTATCCAAAAAATCCATTTTCTTGGTTTGAGTAAAATCACTTTGTAAGGTTTTTATTTCTTTAGTTTCCGATGAGACCTTATTGACAAATGCTTTAGCTTCAGCTCCCGACATTGCCGTATTTTGTGCAAAAAAGAAACCTGAAACCAATAAATAGGCGAGGAAAGCAATATTTTTAATCATTTTTTTGTTTTTTAATCATTGAATCAACCGCAAACGTTGAGTAGTTTTCACGTTCCAAAAATACTAATAAATCCACCAACACATTATACGTTTTTTCTGAAGTGTCGTGCAGAAGAATGATGCTCCCCTTTTTGAGTCCTTTGGTAACCTTTTTATAAATTTTTTTCTCATCCTCTGTAATGGTGTCTAAAGAACGGACATTCCAGCCGATACTTTTTTTATGAGTTTTTTTGATGGCTTTTGCAATACTTGGATTGGTAACTCCGAAAGGAGGACGGTATAAATCGGTTTTTAGATTACCATGTTTCAATATCACTTCATCACATTTCTCAATTTCCTCAACCACTTTTGAAGCGGATAAAAATCCTGTAGTGTTGGAATGTGAATAGGTGTGATTCCCAATAGTATGACCTTCAGCAATGATTCGTTGAAAGGTTTCAGGATATTTTTCAATCTGTTTGCCAATACAGAAAAAGGTGGCTTTTACATTGTTTTCTTTTAATAGATCTAAAAACTTCGGAGTGAATTCTGTCGGTCCGTCATCGAAAGTCAGAGCAACTTCTTTGACCCTTGTTCTTTTATGAGTAACGCTGTTGATAAAATAGCCTAATGTAATATCAAATGAACCCCATGTCAGAATGGCAGTAAAGCCAAGAAAACAGAAAAAATAGACCCAAAAAGTACCGTGAAACGCATAAATAAAAACGTTACAGAAAAGATAAAATAGGATAAATAAATAATGTTTCATCTTTTATTGTTTTTGAGTTTTGGTCTATATTACTCTCAATATGTTTTCATTCTGTCATTCTGAATGCAGCGAAGCGAAATGAAGAATCTAAGCTTACTATTCTTAATCTCTAAATAGCTCTTAATGTTTCAATTATAACCATTAAGTTTTAGCTTAAGGAGTTAAGATTATTAAGAGATTCTTCCTTCATCAGAATGACAATTGGAATATTTTAAACAAACTAAGCTTTTTCCAACAAAACCAAGCTGTGATCATTCCCTCCCAAATGATTATAAAGCAGAATGCTTTTAATTTCTTCTTTCTTTAAAGAATTAATCATCATGACTTCCGGAATTCCCTGGTTTTTAAGAATATGACAAGCCATAAATGTTGAAAAACCACTCGCTGCATTGAATTCTCCACTTAAATGTTTGTAATACAATAAAGCTGAATTTTGAAATAAATCCATTGTTTTTGTATAATACACATCAGATTTTGCATCTCCGCTGAAACCTAAAATTACAGCATCAATATCATTCGCAGTTAACTTATTTTTAGCTAAAAATTCTTCAACAAATGATTGAGTTTCATCTAAATCTAATCTGCTGCTGATTTGAATATCTTTCAGTTGAGCATAAGAACTTTCCGTTTTCTCTTTTCCTAAAACAAAAAAACTGGCTCCTTCTCCCCAAATTACACCGTCTGTTGTTGAGTTCAGATAATCAAAGGGAAGATTTTTTTCTTCTTTAATGGTTTTGTTTAATTGATACAATTCCATTGTTCTGTCGGTTTGTTCGTCAGTTGAACCTACCAAGACATTTTCTGCTTCGTCATCATTAATCTGCAGTTTTGCATCTAAAAAAGAGAATTCCAGAGACGAAGAAGTATTTACATAAGTGAAATTGTAAGCATGACATTGCAAACCTAAAGCAATTTGCCCTGCAACGGTATTGTGTGTAGATTGAATAAAATAAGTCGGAGTTAAAAACTCTTCATTGTTATCAATCACATTTTTTAAAAACTTTTCAGAATCCTGGGAACATCCCATTCCTGTTCCTACAATAATCGCATCAGGATTTTCGATTCCAGCTTCTTTCAAAGCATAATGCGAAGCCACAGAACTCATTTTTACAGTTTTAGACATTCTTCTGCTGGCTGCAGGAGGGATGAATTCTTTGTAATTGGGTTCGATAGCTTTTACAATCTGAGGTGAATGTATAGGCTGTAAATTTTGAAAGAAATTATCATTTAAAGTGTCCTGAACCGAGATACAGGCTGCACTGTTGATGTAAACTACACTCATGATTTTGAGAAAATTAAAGTTGAACAGTTTCCTCCAAAACCAAATGAATTGGAAAGAACGTGGTTAATGTTTTTCTCTTTGAGTTCAGTTACCGGCGTCAAATCAAATTCCTCCATTTTTGTTTTAAAATTCAGATTCGGGAAAATAAGATTGTTTTGAATGGCCAATAAAGAATACACCGCTTCAATTCCAGCAGCAGCGGCTAAGGTATGACCTGTAAATGCTTTCGTAGAACTGAATTCCGGAACATTGTTTTCTCCAAAAATTCTGATCATGGCAATTCCTTCCGATAAATCATTATTGGGAGTTGCCGTTCCGTGAACATTGATATAATCGATATTTTCTTTATCTAAACCAGAAACTTTCAATGCTTTTTCCATCGCTAAATAGGCTCCTTGTCCGTTTTCTGAAGAAGCGGTTTGGTGATGAGCATCGTTGGCGTTTCCATACCCAGAAAGATAACCGAGAACTTTTTTATTTTCCTTTTTCACGACTTCATCAGATTCCAAAATAATGAAAGCAGCTGCTTCCCCTAAATTCAAACCTTTTCTGTCGTTATCGAAAGGCGTGTTGTATGAGTCGGTAAGAATCATCAACGTATTGAAACCATTCAAAGTAAATTTTGAAAGAGAATCTGTTCCGCCGACAATTACACGGTCTAAAACTCCGTTCTTAATCAATTTTGCACCCATCATAATCGCATTGGCTGCAGAAGAACAGGCTGTACTGATGGTAGAAACCATTCCTTTTAAACCCAAATAATCTGCAATCAGCAATGATGAATTTCCTGCATCATGAGCGTCAATATATTTTTGTTTTTCAGGAAAGTCTTCGTAGCTGTAGAAATATTTTTCGGTAATATCCATTCCGCCAACACTTGTTGAGGAAATCAAACCTGTTTTATATCCATTAATGTCGGTTATTCCAGCACTTTCTACGGCTTCTTTTGCGGCAACCATTCCTAATAAAGAGGTTCTTGTAGCATTATTATCTTCATGTAACTGAAGTTTCTGTACAAGCTCTTCATTAGACCATTTGATTTCGCCCGTTTTTATAGTTCCGGCGTGACGTGTTTCAAACAACTGAATGTCTGAAATTCCATGTTTTCCGGATTTTAACGAACTCAAATTTTCCTCCACATTGTTTCCGATGGAGGAAATGATGCCCATTCCTGTTATGGCAATTTTTTGACCCATTTTGCAAAATGTAACAATGTATCAATATAACAGTTTACCAATTGCTAGACTGTTACATTGATACATCGGTAAATTATTTTATTTCGTTCTGTTTTCTTCAATGAATTTCGCCATAGTCTCGATAGAAGCGAAAATCTCTTTTCCTTTTTTAGGATCGGCTAATTTGATTCCGTATTCTTTATCAAGTAGAACGATCAATTCAAGAGCGTCGATAGAATCCAATCCAAGACCTCCTCCGAATAAAGGATCTGTATCTTTGATTTCTTCTACTGCAACGTCTTCAAGGTTAAGAACTTCGATGATTTTGTGTTTTAATTCTTCTCTTAAGTTTTCCATAAATTTTATTATAATAGTTACCACAAAACAATTACTTATCCTTCCATAATTCAAAAGTTATTATCTTGACATTGGGGGAGGAGGTAATGTTTTTTGTGGTAGATAATTGTCAATTTGATTTTGTTTTAAAATATTTTTTTCTAATTGATTGAAATCAATATTAAATTTTGAAATTTCTGCAGTATTTTGCTGCGAGTAAATTTTGTCTTCAAGCATTTTCAAAATTCCTTGAAACTCTTGGCTCATTAAAGGAAGGATAAAGCATATTTCTTTTTTCTTTTTCTTTTTTTGAAATGAAATATAATCTCTGTCTCCTGCATAAAAATGATTGGGTTCCAATTGCTTTTTTGAAATAAAGTATTCAAGATTGTCTTTATCTAATTGATTTATTATTGTAATTTCTTCATCATTCAATTGATAAGAATAGTAAGTCTCTCCTTTATAACCATTGATATAAACATTTAGTTTCCCATTTTTATCTATAGTAGAATATGATTTAAATTCAACTTTATTAGATGAGTTAATATCATAACTTATTAAATTGAAATTCTCAATTTTAACTTTTTGAGCACAGCTTGTAAATCCTAGTATAAAAGTTAGCAATAAAAAGAGATGTTTCATATTTTGTGAAATTTTATATAGATTTAAATGTTTATTTTTATCTGTTTAGCAAATATACGAAAGCATTATAATTATCTTGATAAAGCTCTACCCAGCCACACAATACTTTATCAGCCTTTCCTGACTGTAAAATCTGTTCTGAGTAATCGTTTAAAAATTGTTCATCAAATTCATCCAACACAAAAAAAGCATTCTCTGTCTGCATTTTGTGTTTAATACTGATTTCACCTACACAAATGTTAGGCAAAGTGTACACAAAAACCGCAGGGCTCGGGAAATAATTTTCCTGAGAATTGATACTTTCTTGGTACTTAAAGTCGGTGTCTAAACTTGATGATCTGTTGGCGAAAACCAAAGCTGTCCTGCTGTGGTCTTCATCTTTTAAAATCATTTCAGAGGCAAGAAAAGCAAGTTTGCTTAAGCTATCCATTTTGTGAAACTTAGGATAATTTAGCTCTAAACTTTTATAAGCTTCTTTTGCAAAGTCTGAAAAGTTTTCGGTCTGAGTTTCAAAAATAATTTTATTGTTGAGAATAATTTTTGAGTTTTCTATGGTGCAAATGTCTGTTTTTTTCATCGGTTTCATCTTAACATTTTTCTAAAACAATTGCTGCATTACACCCTCCAAAACCTGAAGCTGTTTTCAAAATATATTTGATTCCTGCCGGTTGGTTTTCTTTGATAATATTCAAAGGTTGAGATGTTCCCGTTTCTTTGAAATTTTTCGATGGAATTAACATATTATTTCTTGCGCTTTCCATAGAAATAATACTTTCCAACAATCCTGATGCTCCCAAGCAATGTCCGTAATAACCTTTCATGCTATTTAAAGGAACATTCTGTAATTCCATTCTGTTGAAAGCGATGGCTTCCATTTCGTCGTTATATATTGTTGCTGTTCCGTGGGCAGAAATAAAGTCAATTTTTTCTGTCGGAACATTAGCTTCTATCATTGCATTCTGGATGCTTGCAAATAATCCGTCACCGGTTCTTGACGGGCCGGAAATATGATTGGCATCATTAATTGATGAGTCTCCCAATACTTTAAAACTAAATTTTTCGTTTTGTGAGATTGCTTCGTCACTTTGTTCCTCGTAATGACGGGTAATATAAACCGCAGCTGTTGCTTCACCGATATTAATTCCGTCACGGGTTTTGTCGTAAGGTTTACAGATCTCTGTTCCAATCGCCTGAAAAGAATTGAACCCTGAAATCACAAATTCTGAAATTTCATCTCCGGCAATTACAAAAGCATCTTTATATTTTCCTGCCTGAATCATGTTTTTAGCAACGGCAATTGCCATTACTCCCGAAACACATGCATTGGAAACCACAATAGGTTTGGTTTTAAATCCGAAAAAGTCAGCGATCTTTTGAGCTAAACTGGAAAGGAAAACTCCTTCCGGCAAAGTTTTTTGATTTTTTAATAAGCTGACATTTCCTTTCGTTGTAGATAAAATAAAAGCCGTTTCATCTGAAATGACGTGTCTTTCAATCAAAGGCTTCAGGCTTAATAAAAACATTTTTTCAAGTCTTGTGAAAACCATATTGTCATTCTGAGTGGAGTCGAAGAATTTGTTAAACTCGTTTTCCAGTTTTTCAGAATCAATCATAGAAGCATAAAATGGCTCCTGATTTTCTATGATTTTATGTAAAGCTACGCCTGATTTTCCATCCAAAAGAGCATTCCAATTTGAAGGAACATCAAAGCCTAAAGGCGTGATGCAGTTATAATCTGTAATATAAATTTCTCTCTTCATTATAATCCCATTTTATCTTTCCAGGCCTGAAAAAATTCAGGGTTATATAAACATAAATTATTGTCTGAATCTAAGAACACCTGAATGGTTTCTCCTGAGCATACCAATTTATTTTCTTCGTTAAAAAGCTCGTATCTGTAAATTAATTTTGCTGAATTGGAATTCACAAAAGTGGTCACAATCTTGAACGTTTCACCATATTTTAAAGGAAGAAAATGTTCACAGGTACTTTTTACAATCGGAGTTACAAATCCTGCTTTTTGAATATCAAGATAGGTTAAACCATGTTGTCTGCCGAAAGCTTCTCTACCGTCTTCGAAATACACAATATAATGTCCATGCCAAACAATTCCCAAAGGATCTGTTTCATTGAACCTTACACGAACGACTTCTGTACAAGTTAAATTTTCTTTAGACTGCATTTTGTTTTCTTCCGGTATTTTTATTGTTTTTATAGGACGTCAAGAAACTCCCAGGATAAATGTTTTTCATCAATACTTAAACACTATGGAGTTTTCTTTCGTAAATTAATGAAATCCCTACCATGGCAAGATAGAATAAAAATAAGAATGTTAATTCTTTTGCAATTCCACTAATTCCACTGTTTCTTAAAATAATGTCGTAATAAGCATTAAGCCCCCAATTCATCGGAGAGAATTTGGCAACATGCTGCATGAATTCAGGCATTAAAAATACCGGAACCCAGATTCCACCAATCGCAGCTAAAACTACAACGGATGTTGCTCCAAACGGTGCAGACTGTTCCTGTGTATCGGCAATGGTTCCCAGTAGAACTCCGAAACCAATCGCGGCCAAACCGGAGAATAAAGTCACCACAATAAGCTGGAACATTTTTCCTGTGACATCAAACTGTGGTAAATCCATATAAGGGAAAAGATAAACTCCTACTGCGACCATCAGTAAAAACTGAATGATACAGATAATAAGATAGGTAAATGTTTTTCCTAAAATATGGATGAAATAAGGAGTAGGGCTGATTCTAGCTCTTACACTTGTTCCCTGGCTTTTTTCTTTAACTAAATTAATGGATAAAGGAACAACGATAAAAAATATTGCAAATAATGCCCAAGCCGGAACGTTATGTTGAACGGAATTCGGCATTATATCCATTTCTCCTTTTTTTGGAGTGATTTCTTTAAAGCTGATTAAATTTTTATTTTCTTCAAGATTTTCTGTGGTTCCCAATTGATCCTGAAAAGCTTTGTAAATCTTTTTGTTCTCGATTTCAAAAACCATTTTGTTCACGGAATTCATTACAGAGTTTTTGAATCCGGCGTTGGTTGCAGGATCAAAATATAAGTGAATTTCCTTTGCTTTTACAGCAGGCATCGGAACTTTTTGGTCTGTATTTTCCTCCAATCCAAATGAACTTACAATCGCCTGAACTTTGGCATCGATATTTGAATTTAAATCTTTCGTTAAATTTTGAGGGATGACAATGGCCATCTGATAATCGCCTGAGAAAACTGCATTCTGAGCAGATTTTTCATTATAATTGGTCAGCAACTGGAATGTTTTACTGCTTTCCAGTTCCTGTTTTATATTTTTTGAAACTTCAGATTTGTCGTTATCAATGAAAATGATCGGGATTTTTGAGCCTTCCAAATTTTTGAAAGTAGAATCCTGAATCAGTGTAATGGTAATGATCAGCAGTAAAGGCATCACGAAAATGATCACGATTCCTCCGATATCTCTTTTCAGTAAAAGGACTTCTTTAACGAAGCTTCTCCATAGTTTATACAACAACATCTCTTAATTCTTTTCCGGTTAATGAAATGAAAACATCTTCTAAATTTTCAGCATTGGCCACTCTGTTTACCAATTCTTCGGGAGTTCCGACTGCATGAATTTTTCCATGGTCGATAATGGCGATTTTTGTACAGAATTCTTCTGCTTCTGAAAGGTGATGGGATGTATAAATGATACAGGTTCCTTTTTTATTTAAATCCAAAAGATGGTCAATAATTGCTTTTTTAGACTGAACATCAACACCTACTGTTGGTTCATCCAAAAACAAAACTTTAGGGTTGTGAAGGGTTCCTGCAATCAAATTGCAACGACGCTTCATTCCTCCTGAAAACTGTTCCACTTTTTTATCTGCGAATTTTGATAACCCCATAATTTCTAAGGATTCATCAATCGTATTTCTTAATTTTTTGTGGCTTAAACCATATAAACTTCCGAAATACATTAAGTTTTCTTTGGCTGTTAAAGTAGGATATAAAGCGTATTCCTGCGGAACGATCCCGATGATCTGTCTTAGTTTAAAACCATCTTTCTGAGGAGATAGTCCATTGATTTTAAAACTCCCAGAAGTGGGTTTTATCAACCCTGAAAGCATAGAAATTAACGTTGTTTTTCCTGCTCCGTTTGGACCAAGAATTCCGTAAATTTCGTCTTTCTCAATATTCAACGAGATATCATTTACAGAAAATTCTTCTGCATTTTTATATTTTTTGTATAAGTTTTTAATCTCAATAAAGTTCTCCATTTAGATCGCTTTTCTCAGTTTTTTATAGAAAGCTTCTTCCAAATCTGCAATATGAAGCATTGTTTTTGAAAGCTGGTTGTAAATATCACTTTTTGAGTTTCTGTTCTTATAAACTCTTGCAATATCCACTGCAAAATCTCTCCAAAGATCACCAATAGCAGTAATTTCTTTAGAAAGCTCATTTAGCTGATCATTTTTAAGAATTACCGCAGCTTCCTGTAAAAATGCTCCATAGATAAATCTAAAACCACCACCACCGGTTCCGATTTCTTCCTGCATTCTGATTAACTGACCAAGGTAATGATTCGTTACTTTCGTGCCTTTTTTCTCAGCCCATTTCGGGATACTTCTTGCCACCCATCTCATGGCTTTTACCCCAATTAGAGGGACAGGAGCTAGCATGTTTTTACAGGTATCTTTGATTCCCTTTTTAATAGCTTCTTCTAAGTTTACATTTTCTGGAATGTAAGTAGGGTAGTACATATGACCTTTTGGAGGAAGGGCACCTTTCGCATATCTCACCTTTTCCAGCTCGGCTTCGGTAAGGGTTGTGGTATAATCCATCACAGGATCGCTGATCAGGAATTTTCCGTCTTCTTTTCCATACACAACCAAATTGTGGGCGTTGAAATGAAATTTATATTCTTCAGGGAAGTAGGTCAGGTTAAAAACTCCCACCTGTAAACCTGTTGGTATATTCTGATTTAAATTTCTTTCTAGGGCTTTCTGTGCTTCAGCAGGGCTTGAGAATTTTTCTCTTTTGATTTTAATTCCCAGTCTTTTTGCTGCTTTGCTGAAAATTGCGCCGGGCATTGGACGATAACTAAACCCCGGAGCAAAATTGACTTTTAAAAAGGGTAAGTAGACAAAGAACAATCCGGAACCGATTCCGAAGATCATAGGTTCGCTGAGTTTTAGTCCTTTGTTCAATAATAAATTGGAGGCAACACCATTTTCGCAATGTGCTGTTTGGTGATGTTCAAAATTAAGTTCCATTTGAGCTTTTATCTATTTATCTCAGGAGATAATTTAGGTCTTAATTGTTGTAGAGATTCTTCGTTCCTCAGAATGACAAATTTTACGTTTACTTTAAGATAAATTATTTTCCGTCGAAGTTTTTTAATTCATCCACTGAAATTCCGAAAGCATCGGCATATTTTTTCAGAGCGGATTCGCTTAGTGTTTTAAATATTTTCGGTTTTCCGTGTCTTTTTACACGCCATTGCCACATTCCGACATAGGCAGCCAAAACCTGCAGATCCATTTTATTCAGTTCCATGAAATAAATAATAGGACTTACGATATTATTAGCAACGTTTTGTTTGGCTTCTTCAATTCTTTCGTTAATCAAGGCTAAAGATTCGTCCAAAGCTGCTTTTTTAACGTCCCAACCAGTGCTGTTTGCAGTCGTGTAGTTGTTATTTTCATCAGTTACATACAAGACTTCAGTCATGTTCGCTGATTTTAGATTGCTTTCGTCTTGAGGAAGGTCTTGTTTTTTCATCGGTTTAGTGTTTTACTTCTTGAATAAACAAATTAATTTCAGCTCTTATCAGCAGTTCTTCATTATTGAATGTCTCACAAAAGATGTTACAGATGTTTTCAAACTGAGAAATCAATGAAGCTTTTGAAATGATTTTATCACCCACTTTCGGTAATGCAAAAACTTCAATTTTCTTGATGTTGGTAATGAAACCAATTACTTTTGTATCTGCTTCAGGATTTTCGAAGAAACTTTGTCCCAGAATGGATGAACAGGTTTGTGCTAAATTTTCAATCAAGCCTGCTTCAACGAATTCATTGTTATGAACAAAAACATTGTCTTCTTTTATTTCAAAGGAAGTAATCACTTTTTCTTTGGTCAATTCCAGAATATAATCTGCCATCAGCATCGGTTCGCGATGCGGGAGAAAATTGTGTATATTGATAATGTTTTCTTCCTTGATTTCCATGACAATTATTTTACAACTGTTTTCATTTGGGAGCTTGCAATGAGTGTATCATTAAGCTTTGTAACTATATCTACTAATGTTACTCCCATTATTTCATTCAGAATCTTCACTTCTGTTTTCAGCGTGTCTCCAACTTTTGGCAGGGCTTCTGCTTCAAAGGTTTTGATTGCACCTATATAACCTGTCGGAGCTTCTTTTCCTAATAAATAGAACTTGTAGCCGGTGTGTAAAGCCACACTCTGAGCCTGATGTTCTACCAATCCGGAAGCCTGAAAAACCCCATTCTGAACAAAAATGTTTTCCTCTTTTATCTGAAATCCGGAAATCAAATGATTTTCGGAATATTCTGTAATGCTGTTTACCATTACGAAAGGAAATCGCTGAGGAATTAAGCTCTCCACGAAATTCTGGTCAGTTGTTGGTAATTTGTTTTCCATTAGCAAACCGTTAATAAAGCGCAAGAGTATGCGAATCTTCCACTTTCAGGAACGCAAAGGAGTACTTTTTCTCCTTTTTTCAGTTTTCCTGAATTCATTAATTCTTCCAAAGCCACAAAAATAGAACCTGCACCAATGTTCCCGATGTCTGAAAGGTTGTAATACCATTTTTCCCAAGGGAAATCCAATCCTACTTTTGCAAACTCGTCTTTCAATCCTTCTTTAAAGTATCCTGATGAGATGTGCGCTAAAACATGATCAATAGATTCCGGTTCCAGCTGATGTTTGTCAAAAGATGCTCTTAAACTTTCTGCACCTTTTACCAGAATATATTTGTCTAAGATTTTTGTGTCTTGTTTTAAAGCAAAAATAGATTGTTTCAGCCATTCATCAGAAGGGTAATCTGCCCAAGATTGTAAGCTTCCGTCTTCCTGTTTTTCGCAACCTGCATACATACAAGCTTCGATTTCATGAGCGTAAGAATAGAAATCGATCCATTCTACTTTTAGATTGGTTTCATTTTCTCTTGGTTTGTTTTCCAATAAGAAAGCTCCTGCTCCGTCGGAAAGCATCCATCTCAAAAACTCTCTTTTGAAAGCGATGATGGGTCTTTCTTCTAATAAAATTAGATTTTCTGCTTCATGGTTGAATTTATCTGCGGTCATCCAAGAAGACATTCTTTCAGAACCTGCACAAACGGCTTGTTCCTGAACTCCGGCTTTAATGGAAAGGAATCCGTAGTTCAAAGCATTCATTCCCGAATTACAAAGTCCTGTTGCGGTATTAATTTCAATAGATTTTCCGATGTTGAGTTCACCGTGAACCATGGAAGCGTGTGAAGGCTGAATCTGATCCGGAGAAGTAGTTCCCACGGATAATAGTTTCATGTCTTCCTTCTTGAATTTTTCGTCAAAAAGTCCTTCAATTGCCTTTGCCGTCAATTGTGCATTCGTATGAGTAGGGTTTCCTTCTTTGTCTAAAGCATAATATCTTGTGGTAATTTTGTTATTTCTTAAAATAATTGCTTTTGCTTTAGATTTTGCACCATTTATATACCCAAGATAAGTTTCCATTTCATCATTTGAAACGGGTTCGTTGGGTAGGTATTTTGATGCTTTTGTTATAAATACGTCGTACATTCTACTTTAAATTAATTCCTTGTAAATATTTTTTTTCTTTCTGTCTTTTGAACCAAAAAATGGGTGTTGTTAATAAATGTAACACTAAAACGACGGGTGAGATAATCCATATCGCTGCCATCAAATATACCTTAAAGAATTTGATAAGCAGTGGTCGTTTTTCTTTTTTCTTTATAATAAGGTTTGACCAAATGGTGAAAATTTTGTTTCCTACCTTTTCTACCCGCACTAAGAAAGGTCTTATTTCTATTGCTCCGTTTTTCACAAGATCAGGCTGCAGACCTTCAAAATCATTATTTCTGAAATGGGTTTCAATAATTTTTCCATATTTCACAGAATCATTTATTTCTTGATCCGAAACTCCGGCTGCGGGAAGTATTCCTGATTTTTCTTTTTGTCCGCCGATCATCCATCGAACAACGGTCAATACACTTGTATAATTGTCATGTCTATCTACCAAAGCAATATTTCCGACCAACTTGGCTTTCATATTTTTTAAATATACTTTCAGTTTTTCCTGAGAGAACATCCACATATTTCTTGTGCCGGAAACGGTAACAACGGGAGTGTCTTTTAGGATTTGTTCTGCATAACCACTTTTTAAGAATGAAATGATAGGGATGGAAGGCGTTAAATACCAAACCTGATATCCAAAAATAATAAGATCATATTTTTTATTCAGCACATCATCAGAGGGAGGAAGGATTTCACTTGGAATTTGTAAATAAGACTCAGGAAAAGTGTTGAAAAATACGTCATTTGGCCATGGAAAAGGAAAGTCTTCCTTCATTTTGATATTGTAATAAGTAACATGGTATTCGTCTTTTTTTTCTTCAAAAGGACGGGCTATGTTTTTTACAATATCTTCGAGTTGACCTGTCTGAGTATAATATATTACAAGTATATTCTTCTTCATGCGTTTGTTATTATTTACAAAAATATGTTTTTCAATGGTATATTATGTATGTCTATATATTTTTATTGATAGTGAGCTGAATTCTACTATGTAATCTGTATGGTTAAAAGAAATATTTTCTTGATTGATAAAAATGATTTTTGAAGGAAACACTTTCAGATTGTTGAGGTTAAAAGAGTCCGTGGAGATCAAAAGGGTGTCAACTTCTTTATTGATTTCTGAAAAATCGGTAATGTATTTGATTTTCCTTTGTTTTACAATATAATTATGTTTCGCAACTTCACGTTTCTCTGCATTGGTATTAAAACTGAATATGCTTCTTGCTGCCTGTTGTAATGCAAGTAAAACATCTTTTTGTCCATAATCATCGGAAATATGCAAAATGTTTTTATCACTTGGAAGGTGTTTATTCAATTCAAAATAAACCGATTTGTTTTTATTAAAATCTTCTTTTACTTCCTTCACTACTTCAGCATCTTTATATAGAAAGCTTAAAAATAATTTCTTTTTGAAATAGTTTTCACCCTCCAGTTCGTTTCTGAGCTTTGCAAATTCATTTCTGAAATAGGCGTTTATTTTTTTTGTTCTTTCTGAATAGGTTTTCCCAAAACTGAAATCGTCTTTGTGAATTCTTTCACCTACTTTCACCGAAATGGCTCCATCATAAATAACAAAATCTCCTTTTGGCAATACTTCCGAATTTCCGTGGATGTAAACAGGGACAACGTCTAGCCCAAATTCTTCAGCAATATAAAATGCTCCTTTGTGGAATCTTTTCACATCATTGGTATAAGAACGTTCTGCCTCTGGGAAAATCATCAAAGAATATCCTTCATCTATTTTTTCTTTCAGTTTATCCATTCCGTTTTCAATGCCTCTGGAAACCGGGAAGAAACCTAAAGCTTTTACCAGTTTCCCGAAAATCGGTGAGTCATAAACCCAGTCATTCACTAAATAAACAATCTTGTGGGTGACCATGGCCAATGCTAATGTATCTAGAAAAGAAGTATGATTTGCAATGATGACGGCAGGTTTGCTGAAATTCTCATTCGGGTTTTTAATGACCGTTTTCTTAACAAACGGAGTAACATGCAATACTGATTTCAAAAATAAAGCAATCACTTTTTTGATGCTGTCTAATGTTTTTCCTTTTGCTTTTTTTACGAAGAAATGTCCGAAGAAAGAAAAGAAAAGTCCGCCCAATCCGTAATATAAAAATGATAATACCGAACGTACGAATAATCTGATGGTTATTGGTGAAAGCCCTTTCTTTGCTCTGTTTGTGATCAACAGTCTAAACCAAAACGGGTATAATGTTGAGGTGATGATAATGACGGAAAACATCCCGATTAATGCAACCAAAGCTAATGAATGTAACGCAGGATGTTTTGCGAAAATTAAAGAACCGATGGATAAAATTGTCGTGAAAACCGCTAGAATAATAGATGTTCTGTAGGTAGGGAGCTCATTTTTCCCTGTTGTATGTTCCTTTTGCATGGCTTGCGTTAAGAATATACTGAAGTCGTCTCCGACTCCGAAAACCAAGGTGCAAACAACCGTACTGAAAATGTTGAGTTCTAATCCTAAGAAATACAAAATCCCTGCAGTCACAACTCCTGTTAAAACAATGGGGAACATTGTTAAAAGAGTCAGTTCAAAATTTCTGAAGAAAACAATAATCGTTAAAACAATGGCCAAAAGAGAATAATTAATCAGGGTGTTAAAATCTTTTTTTAACAATCCTAAAAAGTTTTCATTCATCTGTTGACGGTCAATTGCCAAAGCATCATGATTTTTTTCAACATCTTTAATAAAAGCATCTCTTTTCTTTTCATTAACTTTTACGACATTCGATACGGTGTAAAAACCGTTTTCATTGCTTAAAAACTCGGAGATCTGTAATGCTTTTACTTTTTCGTAGTCTTTTAAGGTTAGAGTAGAGTAGTTTTTGTTTAGGTTTTCATTAAACTGATCAAATGCAGAACTATTGAATCCGAAATTGTTTCCATTATTAACCAATTCGGAAATCGTCTGGTTTTTTCTGTTGGTATTCCAGAATTTTTGCCATTCTTCTATTTTTTTCTTCTGATCTTTTTCTGATAAAACAACATTTCCAAGAGAATTGTAGCTTAAAATTTTCCCGTCTTTTTTTTCTTTTTCTAAAAACTGGCTGAGTTGTGAGTTTCTGGTCAATGCTTCACTCTCAGAATTTCCATAGGAAATCGTGTAAATTGATTTTGAAGTAATGTCTGAAAGTTTTTCCAGTTTCGCTTCACTTATTTTTAGATCTTTTGGAATATAATTGAGATCGCCAATATCTTCGTTAAAACCAACATGTCTGAAGCCGAAAAGACAGACCAAAATAATAATCGAACATCCGATAATCAGAGGTTTGTTTTTTTCATAAGGATAAGACCCGATTTTATCTATGAAGTTGGTATTTGTAGCTTTTTCTTTTGTTTTTGGCGTGTATAATTGAGGAACAATTATCAAAGCTGTGATTGAGGATAAAATAACTGTAATTGCGGCGAAAAGACCTAAGTCTTTCAAAGCTTCCGAACGTACAAAAACAAGGCACAGAAACGAAACTGCTGTAGTAGCGCTACTCAGAATAATAGGTTGTGTGATTTCTTTGTAAAGCTCTTCAATGTTATTGTTGTGTTTGTAATGCGTTAAAATATGGAGCGCATAATCGATGGTGATTCCTATTAATATGGCTCCGACACTTAAAGATATTGCAGAAATTTTATCTTTAATAAAGTATAAAATCAACAGAGCTAATAAAACTGAGAAAACCGTGGGCAGAAAAACAATGATTGGGGTGAAAACGTTTCTGAAATAATAAATCAATAAAAGCAAAAGAACTGTCATTGAAATAATGACCGTATTTTGAATGTCTTTCTTGATTTGTTGGGCGTTCGCAACCGCAATCACAGGAGAGCCAAAATAGCTGATTTCCGTTTTCCCTTTGAATTGTTTGTTGAGGTTGTCTTTTATTTCATTCAGCTGATTAATAAAAACTTCATTGTTTTTTGTGTCATTGCTTTTATTTTTCGGATCGATGAAAAGTAGAAGATTTTTTCCGTCTTTGGTAACGATATAACTGTCTTCAAGCTTAAAATCTTTACTGATATTTAAAGCATTGAGTTTTTTGATGCCCAGAAAAGTGATTCCAAGCGGATCTTTTTTAATGAATTCTTTGGTCACTAAGCTCGTAGGCGAAACTAAAGAGACATAATTGTTTTCAACCTGTTTGGCAATGCTGTCTTTCTGAAGTTTTCTTTCAATCTCTTTGTAGTCATTTTCATTTAAGAATAGAGGGAGGTTTTGATTGACGAAATCGAAAGTTTCTGAAATTTCATTGTCATTTACTTTCCCCTGGACCGAACCAATGTATTTTTGTAAAGGTTCTATTTTATTTAAAAAAGTATCTGCTGTTTCTGAAAGCTGAAAACTGTCTTCCTTAGACTTGTTTTCAATAATGACGATGATTTTATCTGAAAAATTGAGTTGCTTCAGAACTTTTGCAGTAAGATCCGACTTCTCATTTTTGGGTATTATCTGATTAATGTCTTCCTCGAAATTGATTTTTGAGGCAAAGAAAATGCATAAAACAGCTATTCCTGTTGCAAAAAGTACAGAAAGAATCTTATTTTTTGAAATGAGATAATATAAAAATATGAAGAAACGATGCATTACATTATAAAATCAAGTTTGCAAATTTAAATTTTTAGGGGGGAGTTCAAAATATTTAGGGATAAACTTTGACTTGAAAATCAATAAAATATTTCTAGCCCGAATGAAAAAAACTTATACTTTTGCAAATAATGTCTTTGTAAAGAGACTTTTTGAAACAAAATTATTCTAATTTGAGGAACTGTTTTGTATGCAGAAACTATTTGATGAAAAAGTAAATGACTTTTTATTTGTCATAATTTTCCCGTTTCTTCTTCTATTCATGTCATATTATGGCTTTGAATCTTCTTATGTGAATATGAAAATGTGGGAAAAAGCACCGGATTTTATGTTTTCTTCGGTGTATGCTTATCGTGTGATTCCTAATTATTTGAGTGTTCATAGTGCTGGAATTCTTACCCGAATCATGAGCGGCTTTCCTGAATTAAAAACTTTTTTGCTGAAACACGGAAGCCTTTTTTATCATAGTGTTTTTATCATTAACAGTCTGTTCTTTATTTTGTCTTCTGCTGTTTTGCATTTAATTTTTAAATTGAAACCTGTTGCTTTTTTTCAGGAGAGTAAAATAAGAAGACTCGTCCATTTGGTAGCTGTTTTTTTTATCGTAATTACACAATATGTACCTACAAATTGTGATATTATTGCATTTTTCTTTTATCTTTTCGGAGTCTTGTTAAGTCTAAGATATTTCCATTATAAAAAGAATATTGATTTTTTAGGATTGCTTACCGTGGTTTTTATCTCAACTTTTATAAGAGAAACAGCTTGTTTGAATATTGCGTTTTTTACTGCACTTTTTATGAATATAAGAAAGTTGGATTTTGCTTATGCTAAAGAAATAGTACTTCTTGTCATTGTCTTTGTGCTGCCTTATTTTGGATTGAAGTTTTTCATCCCTCAAGATGCTTCTTTTGCGGAAGGAGTTTATTTAGTCAATAATTTTACAAGTCCTTTTAATTTGTTAGGCTTATGCTTCGGTGTTTTGGGTTTGTATTTTACATTCACACTTTGTACTTCAGATCAGCAAATTATTTTAAAAAAATATATTCTTTTTTCATCTCCTTATCTATTGATGATTGCTTTTGTTGGAATTTTTTGGGAGACCAGACTTTTTATACCCTTACTCTTGACCGGCTTTGTTATGGCTTCTCATGAGTTTAAAAACTATAAAACCACTTCATGAGTTTATTGCATCCATATTATATTATTGCGATCATTTATATGATGATTTTCAGCTTTCAGGAAGTGTTTTCCAAGAGGGTTGATAAAAAATGGCTTTGGATTTTGGGTGTTTACCTTATGATTGTTGCGGGGCTTAGAGATCAGGTAGGGCCAGATTATGGAAGTTACCGGGGAATCTATATTTATTCCGGAACAAAAGATTATATAAGCATTTTTATGAAAGCCCTCAATATGGATGGACCACAGCCAATGGAGTTGGAATGGTTGTTTGTATTGATTAATAAGATTTTACTTAATGTTTTCGAGGCTCCTTTTTACATGCTTACGTTTGTAATTGCCATCTTTACGATAATTTTTAAGATCGATTATATTGAGGATAATACTTTTTATCCGTTTACCTTTATGTTGTTTATGTTCATTCCCGGCTTTTTTATTGGAGAGAGTGGACAGATCAGACAGTGTTTAGGTTCGTTTATTGTCTATTTTGCCATTAAGTTTATTAAACAGCGGAAACTCTTGTACTATCTGTTGTTTATTTATATAGGAGCGGGAATTCATAATGTCTGCTATTTGTTCTTGCCAATGTACTGGCTGGTTCGTGTTCCTTTGAACAAAACCTGGATGTTGATACTTATTATTGTTTCTGTAATACTTTCACCTTTTGAGGTATATCGTGTTTTCGGGGATTTTTTAACGAGTATTGCTTCTCAAAGTGAACTGGTGGAAGGTTTCAATGGATATATTGATGAATCTGTGCAAAGGTTGAATGGTGGATTCGGGATTCCAGAGGTGATGATGATTATTCTTACCTTTTTCCTTTTCTTCTTCGATTCTGACATGAAAGAGAAGTTTCCGTATTACGAATACCATAGAAACTATGCGGTTGTCGGAATCTGTTTTTACTTTATTTTTAGAAACAACCCTATTTTCTCTTCGCGTTTGGCGGGTGCATTTATTGGGTTTTCGTATATCATTATTCCCAATGCAATGTATGTAGCTTCTGAGAATACGAAGAAGACAATCTATACCTTTATTATTGCTTTAGTCATGTTTAATTTTATTGTATTCTCAAGTTTTAAAAATATTGTGAACGGTAAATTTACGATAGATCTGTATCGAAATCATTTGTTACCATAAGTATATACTTTTTGCTTTAAATAGGGCGATGCGGAATGCATCGCTTTTTTTATTCTGTGTAGTTGAATTAAAATTAATCATAAATTAATTGTTTCTGTGTAATATTATTATATTTTTGCATCGACACAAAAATGATGAATAATTTATTAGTAACTAAATATGTTTATTTTTTATTTAATTTAAATGTATTAATTTTTAATTATTAATAATTTTTATCATTTATGATTTACGGTTTTGTAAAATTCACTTTTAGGAGAATAATAAGTTCGAGAACGTCTCTGCATATACTGTGTTTATTACCTGTTTTGTGTTTTTCTAATGTAAAAAAGGACTCTTTAAAGGTTGAAATATCAAAAGAATTTAAGGAGGAAACAGGAAAATTAAAACAACAAAAAAATCAATATTTTAACACCTTATTGAAAGACTGGACAAAAGCACCCAATAGTTATGTTTTTGATCCTCGCTCTTCTTATGAAGGTATTTATATTCCTGTAAAAAAAGCGTATGCTGTTTGGCAGACTAATGGATTTTTGGGTGCAACGGGATTGCCTTCCGGTACTGTGACGGCAGATGTTTTGTGGGAAGATATTCATGGTCTGGTAAAAGCAAATACAAATTACAGTCTGGAAATCATTGGATCTGGAGAAGATGCGAAAATTAAGATTCCGATTAATAAATCAAGAGAAGGAAATGCTGTCATTGCATTTAGAATAAATGGGGAGATTTTTTGGTCCTGGCATGTCTGGGTTACAGAAGATCCTAGTAACGGGTCGTCGTACAAAAGTTTTCCAGGAGTTAAAAGAAAAAGAAATGACGGAACTGTGGAAGTAATTCCTGATTCGGAATGGAAATGGATGGATCGGAATTTAGGAGCTATAAGCGGTTCTATAACAGGAACCGAATGGAATCGAAACGGAGGCTTACTTTATCAATGGGGAAGAAAAGATCCTATTCCTCCTTTGGTAATGAAAGGTGGTGATTTTTATGAAGTTTCGGGTTCGATAGGTCGGGTTCGACACAGAGGAGCGAAAAACTTTAATAATGCTACGAATTTTGACAATTTCCGACAGTTTGTTTTGTTTTCAAATGCTACGGTAAATAATAATATTCAGCTTGCTGTAAAAAATCCGTTAAGTTTAATCTATGTAAATAAGGATGATAATTCCGGACCTGCTTATTACAATAACAATACGAACTTAATGGTGAACTGGTTTGGGAGATCTTCCACAATAACAGATAATAAACTACCTGAACTTAATTTGTGGTCTGATAATGCTGAAGGGAAAATAATAGCAGATTATAACAATCCGGATAATGCAGCGGTCTATAAAGATAAATCATCATTTGATCCTTGTCCGAATGGATGGAGAATCCCTTCAATGCTATCGGCGAATTTGGCTTCTGCATCTTACGTAGACGATATTCGTGTAGATTTTTCTCCTTTCGGAGTACGAACTTCATTAGGGAGAAATATATTCGAATCAAACGAATATCATATTATTAAGCCTACTGATGTGAATGTTCCATCATTTTTACAAGGGGCAAAAGTATATCCCAATTTAGGTTTTGATTTCTCTAATGTAGGAGGATTTAATATGGGTGTTTTTCCTGGAACCGGTCAATTGGCAGTGGATTTACAAGGAGGTCAATATACAGACCAGCATCAGGTGGGATTATGGACAGCAACAATGGTAAGGCATTTTGATACGACTCCGGCTGTAGGTGCGAGATCATTATTTATGGTTCCTGATCTATACCAGAACGATGTTCCAGATCCTTCCAAGCCTACTATTAAAGGAAGATATTGGTATAAGCCGATGTCTGCGGTAAAAACCTCAGATGCTAATGCCTGTAGATGTATAAAAGATCCTTTATATGTAATTGATGATTATGATTTTCCAACGGAGTATTTCAGTACAACTACAGAATATAGAGAAGGTTTAAATAATCCGAATACCTATCAAATTGTAAAGAGTACATCTTCGTCTAGTATTGAAATCCCTGTAAGTAAAGCATTCTCTGTACAAAGTCAATTATTAGGAAATGAAGCTATTTTAAATGCTGCGAACTTTAATAATTTAAAAGCGAATGTCCTTTGGTCAACCAATACCTCACTGATTAATACGGTAAGTGTAACGAACCCTTCTCCGGGATCAGTTGCGGGATTGAATAATTCAAAAATTGTTGTTGAAATTAACCCCAATCAGAGTGGTAATGCAGTCGTAACATTGCATAACGGAAGTATTACAAATCCTGTTTATTGGTCATGGCATATTTGGGTGACAGATACGGCAGTGGGAAGCTATAATTATGCTACTGAATTGCCGGATGCTACTGCAACTAACTATGTAAACTATGTTTCTAAAGGTGATATTCTGAAAACGGAATTTATGGATAGGAATCTGGGAGCGACTGAAGCGTTTCCTCAGGTTGTAGACCCTCTTACTCCAACTGCAGCCGAACTTACAAAAATTAGAGCGTCAACAGGGCTGCAATATCAGTGGGGGAGGAAGGATCCGATTCCTTCATTCCAAAATGCCGATAACAGATCGAACTATAATGTTTTTTTAGGAAATGTGGCAAGCAATGGAAGTGTGGCTTATACTACTCTTACTCCTGCAGTTTATAATGATCTTGCCGGTAATTATATTGTACCTTATAATACTTATTCGGATGCATCGAATGCTAATGTTTTGCCTGCTGATAGACCTTCGCAGAAAATTGCAAAAGTGCTTTCTTATTCAGTGGGACATCCTTTGGTGTATATGATTCCGAGTAGTTTTGCGCCTTTTAACTCAGCTGTACCGAACTATACAAACGGAACAGACTGGTTGGCTACAGAACCGAATCTTGCGGCAGATCGATGGGGTAGAGGTGGTGAAAAATCCCCTTTTGACCCTTGTCCTGAAGGATGGAGAATTCCGGATTTCACAGGGGTTACCATAGTAAGCAATAAGGATTTTGGTATTTCTCCATGGTATAAAAAAGATAAAAATGTAGCGACAGGTTATAATGTGATGACTGATTATTTAGGAACTCGGGTTAGGAATAGTACTTCTACTACCATAGGTTATATGTATAGTGATGCTAATTATCCGCTTGGGAATTATCCAAATTCAGGATCCAGAGGTTTTAGAAGTGTAATGGGGAATCAAACCGCTCAGGGAACATTTAATATAAACAACTTTCAATATCCGGGAATATGGTCGGGTGTGCTCAATTCAAACTATATTGGGAGAGCGGTTAATATTCTTTTTGATGCAGCATCAAGCGCTAATCGTATGATTGCTTTTCATGATAATAATGATCCTTACTTTGGGATGAATTGCAGATGTGTGAAAGTAAAATATGATCAGAATGGAGAAGAATTAGGAGTGATTCCTAAAGATCCTGTAACTGCAGGACTCAATAATCCTCCAAGCTTAGCAACAATTGAAGTAGATACGCAAAATGATAAACCGATTTTGTATCCAAATCCTGTTCGTAATGTTTTGTATATAAAAGGAACTTCAGGGAAGTTGTATCAATTTCAAATATATAATGCAGCGGGACAGCTGGTTCTGTCTGGTCAGTTTAAAAATAATCAAGCAGATCTTTCCGGTCTTTCAGTTGGTGTTTATTTAGTTAAAATTAATAATGACGAAACAATAACGAAGATTATTAAAAGATAGTTTAGCATCTGATCTATTTCGAGAGAAACATATAGTATTAAAATGTTTTTAAATTCATACTTTTGATTGATAGGAATGTATGGTTAAAAAATAAAATTCTATATGTTTCTTTTTTTTTGTGGAAATTCCCATAGCATGTAGAATCATGATAAAGCTAGACAAAATCGTATCGCATTTCAATACTAAAATTTTTATTTATTTTCTTGTTGTTGCAACAGCGGTGTATACGTTGGTTTTTACTTTTCTGCACAACATTCGTTCCGATGGATATATTTTGGGAGACTGGCTGGTTAATTATCAGGATGGAGGGTTTAAAAGGAGAGGCTTGTCCGGAAGTTTCTTTTTCCTTTTGCAGGATATTACGGGGTTAAAGTTGAATGTTTTAGTGTATTGCTTTCAGGCGGTTATTATCTCATTGTTTTTTTATTATTACTTTAAACTTATACAGTATAAAGAAACCACCTTTTTATACCTTTCTCTTTTATTGTCTTCAATAGGTTTTGTAGGGTTGTTTAATTGTGTAGACTATGTGGGGAAAAAAGAATTTATTATCTTCCTGCTATTTACCGTTTTTGTCTATCTGATAGATCATGAAAAGCTTACGAGAAACCGGGAGTGGGGATTTTGTATTGCTCTTTTTGTGGCTACATTGTTTCATGAAGTTACCTTATTTTTTATCCCCTATTTTTTGATAACATTATATCTGAAAACTGGGAAAATAGAACCTGTAAGATATTTGAAATATTGTCTTGCCGTTTTTATTCCGGCAGCTTTGTTGATACTTTTTGGAAAAGAAATCAATGAAGGGCAGTCATTAAGTATTTTGAAAGATAGAGGGGTTATTTTTACCAAAGGCATCTTTTTTTGGCATATAAATGAAAGACAATATATATCAGCACATTTTAATGAATATAAATTGTACTTTCTGAGCTTGGGAATCAGCGTTTTTCATTTGGCGTTTTATTTAAAATATCTAAAAGCACGAAAGGTATTGTCTATTTTGTTAACAGGTGCTTTTCTTTTCACTTTACCTCTTTTTTATCTCGCTATTGATTGGGGAAGATGGATGTATATTCACATGATTTTTATGATCATTCTTTTTACACTGTTTTTAAAGAAAACTGATTCTGCATACGCTTCAGAAGGAATCATTGTCAATAAAAAATTTTACATTACTCTGCTGATTATTGTTTTCTCATTAATCTATCGTATTGAAATGTCCGGAAGGGGTTTTACGTTCGAAGGATTCATCTATAGAACCTGCATTGCTCCGCTGGAATTATTAAATAAAATGCTCTAAGCTGACCGATATAATAAAAAAGCTTTACTTTTGCAAAAAATTTTTAGAATGTCGAAAAATTTAGTAATCGTCGAGTCACCGGCAAAAGCAAAAACTATTCAGAAATATTTAGGTAAAGATTTCGAAGTAAAATCAAGTTTCGGTCATATCCGGGATCTACCTAAAAAAGGAATGGGGATTGATCTTGGAACCTTTACTCCCGATTACGAAGTTTCTGCAGATAAAAAGAAGCTGGTAACAGAATTGAAAGCCGCTGTGAAAAAAGCCGAAATGGTTTGGCTGGCTTCCGATGAAGACCGCGAAGGAGAGGCTATTGCATGGCACTTGGCGGAAGAACTGAAACTAAAGCCGGAAAACAGAAAAAGAATTGTTTTTCACGAAATTACTAAAAATGCCATTCTAAAATCAATCGAAAATCCTAGAGACATAGACCAAAACTTAGTCAATGCACAGCAGGCAAGAAGAGTATTGGATAGAATTGTAGGTTTTGAAATGTCTCCGGTTCTTTGGAAAAAAGTAAAACCGGGATTGTCAGCTGGAAGAGTACAGTCGGTTGCAGTGAGATTAATTGTTGAGAGAGAAAAAGAAATCCGTGAGTTTACTCCAAAGGCAAGTTTCAAGCTTGATGGGATTTTCTTAAATAAAACGGAGCAGGAAATTGCTGCAAAACTTAAAAAAGACTTCGAAAAAGAAGAAGAGGCAGAAAAATTCTTAGAATTAGCAAAAACTACCGAATTCAAAGTTTTAAATGTTGAAACAAGACCAGGAACACGTTCTGCGTCTGCACCATTTACAACTTCGACTTTACAGCAGGAAGCTTCTTCAAGATTAGGATATAATGTGACCAATACAATGCGTCTTGCACAAAGACTGTATGAAGAAGGGTACATTACCTATATGAGAACAGACTCGGTAAACCTATCTCAGGAAGCAATTGAAGGAGCAAAAAAGCAAATTACTTCAGAATACGGAGCAGAATATTCTTCACCAAGAAACTATACTACGAAATCTGCATCGGCACAGGAAGCTCACGAAGCGATCCGTCCGACTGATTTTGCGGTAACAAGTATCGGAGATGCTCAATTAAACAGATTATATCAATTAATTTACAGAAGAACTTTAGCTTCTCAGATGGCAAATGCTAAAATAGAGAAGACGGTTATTGAAATTGGTAATGCAAAACTTCATCAGCATTTTGAAGCGCAGGGTGAAGTGATCATTTTTGATGGTTTTCTAAAAGCTTACGGAATCGTAAAAACGGAAGAGGATGATGAGGAGAACAATGATAAATTACTTCCGAAAGTGACTGTTGGAGAGGTTTTAAGCTATAAAAAAATCACGGCAACAGAAAAATTCACAAGACCAAGTGCTAGATATACGGAAGCTGGTTTGGTGAGAAAACTGGAAGAATTGGGAATTGGTCGTCCATCGACTTACGCACCAACGATTCAGACGATCCAGAATCGTGAATATGTTGACAAAAGAGAGATCGATCCACAGACAAGAGAAGTGGTGAAAATGTCTTTAGCAAAAGATAGAATTAAAAAAGAAATCCTTGACGAGAAATTCGGAGGGGATAAAAATAAATTTGTTCCTACGGATACAGGTGAAGTAGTAAGTGATTTCTTAACAGATAACTTCAAAGAAATCTTAGATTACGGTTTTACTGCAAGAGTTGAAGAAAGTTTCGACGAAATTGCAAATGGTGATCAGAAATGGAAAGAAATGATGACGGGTTTCTACTCAAAATTCCATCCGAGAATTGAAGAGGTAGAAGAACATGCAGAAAGAGCAACAGGAGACAGACTTTTAGGAGTTGATCCGAAAACAGGTAAAAATGTTCATGCGAGAATTGGAAGATTCGGAGCAATGATCCAGATTGGAGAAACGGATGATGAAGAAAAGCCGGTTTTTGCATCCTTAATGGCTGGTCAGAATATTGCAACCATTACTTTTGAAGAAGCATTAGAATTGTTCAGGCTTCCATTTGATTTAAATGAAGTTGACGGGCAATCAGTTGCTGTTGGTGTCGGAAGATTCGGACCTTATGTAAAGTGGGGTGAAACGTACATCAGTATTCCAAAAGGTGAAGATCCGCTTTCAGTAGATCAGAAACGTGCAGAAGAAATCATCAATGAAAAGAAAATTGCAGATGCGCCGATTGCTACGTACAAAGGAGAGCCTGTAACAAAAGGAACGGGAAGATTCGGACCTTTTATCAAATATCAAAGCATCTTTGTAAATGTGCCGAAGAGATATGATTTTGAAAATCTTTCTCAAAGCGATATCAACGAATTGATCGATGCTAAACTGGAAAAAGAAGCCAACAGATATATCCAGCAATGGGAAAAAGAAAAAATTTCTATTGAAAACGGAAGATGGGGTCCTTTCATCAAATTCGGAAAAGCGATGTTCAAAATTCCGAAGAAAGCAGATGATACGAAATATGAAGCAGATGAATTGAAAGAGCTTTCTTTAGATGAGGTTAAAAAATGGATTACCGATCAGGATCCAAAAGCGTTTGCAGAGAAAAAGAAACCGGCTGCAAAAAAAGCTACAACAACTAAAAAGGCGACAACGGTGAAGAAAACAGTTGCTAAAAAGAAATAAATTTGAAAAGCATGGATTTTTTAATCCGTGCTTTTTTATTTGCAATGAATTATTGATTTAAGCTTAAGTCAATACTGTGTTTTTAACAATAAAAATACGACATGACTTTAAGTTGATGAGGTTTTTTGTAAGTTTGTGGAACTAATGCGGATTATACATGAACTTTGAAGACTTTATCATTTCACCAAGAAATTTCAAAACTGAAAGCTGGCAAATCGGAAATCGTATCACAAAAGAAATAAAAGAAGACAGTATTGTTATTTTGTTTGTTTCGGATTACAGAGGAGCGAATGGAGATGCAGAAGTACAGGATTTCACAGGAATCAGAAAAGAATTTTACAAACTGTCACAACTGGATTTTGAAATTCCTATTGTGGATTTAGGAGATTTGGTTTCGGGAAAATCAGTTCAGGATTCTCATTATATTTTACAGGAAGTCTTGTCGGCTTGTCACTACAAAAGAGCAATCCCGGTTATTGTAGGTGGTTCTAATGATTTTGCTTTTTCGCTTTTTTCGGCTTTAAATTTCCATACAAAAAGCATTAATTATACTCAGATCAGCAATATTATTTCTTTGAAGCAAGGAGAAATGATCAATGAACATACTTTTTTAAGTAAAATGTTCGGAGCTAAGAATTTTGCCATTAAAAATTATCATCATTTAGGCTATCAAAAGCATCTGAATGAAGTTGATTCTGTGAGACTGATCAAAGAAGTGGAGTTTGATATCATCCGCTTGGCAGAAATGATGAATTCTACGGAAAAAACCGAACCTTTCTTCAGAAAAGCAGATTTGGTAACGGTAAATTGTGATGCCATCGAAAGTTTCAGCGAACCTTTTTCTATGAATCCGCAAGTCAATGGGTTGAACCGAAGAGAAATTTGCGCTTATATGAAGGAAATAGGTCTCAGTGAAAACCTAAAATCCGTAGGAATTTTTAATTATAATATTTATTCTGAAAATCAATTGAATCATCAGCTTCTTGCCCAAATGATCTGGTATCTGATTGAAGGGATTAATATTCAAAAATCACATCCAAAAGAAAGGCATTACGAGGTGTTTTATGTATTGGTAGATGACAGACAATATGCTTTCAAACGTGATACTTTTAGCAATCTTTGGTATTTCGGTGAGGATGAAAATATAGAAAACTGTATTCCTTGCTCGAGAAAAGATTTCGACGAGGCCAAAAGAGGCTGGCTGAATGAGCGACTGACGAAAATTTAAGATATGAGAAGCGTTCCCTCAAAAGTTTCCATCATTGTCCCGGTTTATAATGTCGAAAATTATTTGACAAAATGCCTTGATTCTTTGATTAATCAGACGTATCAAAATATTGAAATTCTGGTAGTGAATGACGGAAGTAAAGATGGTTCTGAGAGGATTATTAATGATTTTTCAGAGAAATTCCCGGATAAAATCAAAGCTTTTCATAAAAGTAACGGAGGATTAAGCGATGCACGTAATGTCGGAATTGACAACGCAACCGGAGAATATATTGGTTTTGTGGATAGTGACGATTCTGTCTCAGAAACCATGTTTGAAGAAATGTTTTGCCTTGCTGAAAAACACGAAGCTGAAATGGTAATCTGTAATATTCAGAAAGTAGATGAGAAAGGAAATGTTATTCAGAAACTGACGCAGATTCCCAATATGCCTGAAAAAATAGATCTTGAAACTCATTTTTCAGTGTTTTCGGATATTAGTTATTTTGCCTGTAACAAATTATTTAAGAAAGATCTTTTCGCGACCAAAAGATTTAAAAAAGGAGTTTCTTTTGAGGATATTCAACTGATTCCACAATTGCTTTTAGAATGTAAAACGATTGCTCAGACCCAGCATTTCCATTATCAGTATCTTGAACGTGAAAATTCCATCTCGAAAACACATAATGAAAAAGGCTTGGATATTCTTCAGGCTGTTGAAGATGCGGAGGTAGCTTTTGAAAGATCTGCTTATTCTCACATGCGTAAAGAACTCAAAAACTTTCAGATTTTGGAGGGAGTTTATACCTTCTTAGCCTATCTTGCTTTTGTAAAAGATGAAAAGTTATTTTACGAAATGAGTGCTAAGCTTGATGTTTTCAGGAAAAAAAGGAACATTAAAATTAAAGATATATTGATTTACAGTCGTTTTGATAAGAATTATATTTTATCTTTGTCTATAAGGAAGAGAATTTTTTATCTGCTTTTTTTTGCAGACCAGAAAAAACTGATAAGAAAATTAATATAAACACAAATGCAGGTAGAGGTAATTGAAAGATCCTGAATGTAATAAGGTGTCTTTTGTCAACTTCTCCAAAGCACTTTAAATGCCTGAACAATAAAGAATGCAGAGTTTTGAGCTGTTCTTAGTAGAAAAAGGTATTTCTATTTTTTACATAAAAATAGGATTGGGCTTCTTGTTTTCTTTTTTAATCACACTTTTTTCCGTTCCTACCATCATAAAAATTTCCAAAAGAAAGAATTTAATGGATGAACCGGGGGTTAGAAGCTCTCATTTGAGAAAGATTCCGAACCTTGGAGGAGCTGCTATCTTTTATTCTATCGGAGTATGTGCCTCTATTTTTGCCTATGAACTTTTTGAACTCTATAAGTTTTTATTTGCATCGTTGGTGATCCTGCTTTATGTAGGGATAATGGACGATATTGTGGTGATGAGAGCCTATAAGAAACTTGTTGCACAAATTGTGGTTTCATCATTGGTAGTCATAGGTTCGGATATCAGAATCCGAAGCCTTTTCGGGATATGTGGAGTGTATGAAATTAATTATTATGTGAGTGTTGTATTCAGCATTCTTACGTTTATTGTACTGATTAATGCATTCAATCTCATAGACGGAATTGATGGATTAGCGGGAGGCTATTCTTTGATATGCAGTGCTCTTTTCGGGATCAGTTATTATCGTTTGGGGGAATATAATTATCCTTTGGTTGTGTTTTCAGCGGTCATTGTCGGGTCTGTTTTGGCATTTTTGTATTATAATTTGTCAAATTATAGGGCCACTAAGATATTTATGGGAGATACAGGGTCAATGTTGTTAGGCTTTTTGCTTGCTTTTACTAGCGTTTGTTTTATTGATATTTTTATTGATAAGTCGGATCCGTACGTTCCCCGTTATCATTTGCCTGCAGCTCCGGCTATTGCTGTTGCCATCCTTATTTTACCGATTGTAGATACTTTGAATGTGATGATTATAAGATTAATTCATGGGAAATCTTTATTCAAAGCAGATAAGAACCATATTCATCATAAACTGATTCAGCTGGGTCTTACTCATCGAAGGTCTACTTTTTATATTATTTCGTATTATCTTTTTATAATAGTGGTAGCTAATTTCTTGAGACATATAAATGTGAACCTTTTATTGGTAATTGTTTTGTTGTTAGGGTTTATTGGTGCATATTTACCAAATCTTATATTCTATTTAAGAAATAATAAAAAGCAATACTTTTAATTTTTATTTTTGCAAACAACTTAAATCTGATGAAGAATTATAAAAATTTATTCCTTTTGTTACTATCCCTGGTAATGACTTCTTGTATCACCACAAAAGAAGTAAGATATATGCAGCCAAATGAGAGTTTGGTCATTAATGAAGAAGGGCTTGTTCCATACAATATACCGGTGTATAGAATTACAAAAAATGACATCCTTAATCTTAATATTATCACTACTCCTAAAGGGGATGCTGCTCAGTTTTACTCGACCTATAATACTTCGGGTGGCAGTACTTCCGGACAGGTTGTCAATAATGCAATGACGAACATAAGTGGTAATGCGGGAAGAACTGGTGGTAACCTGAATTTTTATTTTAACGGGCTTAAAGTAGATTCAAAAGGAGATATCAATATTTTCGGAATTGGTTATATAAAAGCGGAAGGAAGAACGATTGAAGAGGTAACTGAGGAGATTCAGGTGAAGGTAAATGAAAATTTTCAGGATGGGAAATCTGAAGTTCGACTCAACACAGATGGTATTACTTACTATATTCTTGGAGATGTGGAAACTACAGGAGTTACAGGAGAGAAAGTGGCGCATAAAAACACCCTTACCATTACCGAAGCTCTTGCTATGAATGGGGGGCTTAACAGAACCGTTGACAGAAAAAGTATTGTCATTCATAGAAAACTTCCGGAAGGGATCAAAATTGCTAAAATAGACCTTACCCGTGAAGATGTGATGAATTCCCCTTATTATTATGTTCAAAATGGTGATGAGATTTATCTTAATACAAGAGCAAAAAGCTTGAATGGCTTTGGAAAAGATCCTGTACAGACTTTAACTACGGGCGTTTCTCTTATCACAACTGCTTTATCGATCTACCTACTTGTAAAAACACTGTAATCATGATTCCTGAAAAATATATTAGTCTGGCGAAAAATGATTCCTCGAAAGATAGGAGCGGAGCTTTTTCTTTATTTGATATTGAAAATTTCATAAGAAGAATCATAAAAAACTGGTATTGGTTTATCCTGATGTTTTTCCTTGGATATACTCTTTCCTGGGTGTATAGTAAATATTATGCACAAAATATTTATGCATCCAATTTATCTTTAAGTGTTTCCAATAATACGGCAAGTTATTTTACACCTAACCAGTCGATCAATTTTATCTGGGGACAAGGTGGTAATCAGGATGGAATTTATCTGAAAAAAATGCTTTTATCACGATCTCATAATGAGTTTTTGGTGAAAGAATTAGGGCTTTTTGTAAATTTTTCTACAAAAGGGACTTTAAAATCTACTTATCTGGATAAAAATGACTCTCCGGTTTTTTTAGAGGTAGATAAAAAACATTTGCAGCAGGTTAATTATCCAATTACTTTATTACCTAAAGGAAATAACACATACGAAGTGGTTTTGCCTGAAGAAGGACATTCCGGAAACTTATATAATTATGAGATAGAAGGATTTCAAAATGTTGCAGAATTTCCAAAACCTGCAAATAAAACAATAAAATTAAATGAATGGTTTACGACACCTAACTTAAGATTTAAGTTAGTATCCAATCCTGTTACGCCGACTATAAAGCTGGATAACATCATTGTAAATTTGGAGACGGTAAACCAAACGGTAAATGGTATCGTTTCGACCATTAATGTTGATTTTGATAAAGAAATCAATACCATTATGATTATTACAAAAACAGGGTTTAATCTAAATGGAACCGTGAATTTCTTGAATAAATCTGTAGCAGAGCTTCAAAAGAAAAGACTGGCAGATAAAAATATCATTAATAAAAACACAGATGTATATCTGCAGAATAGCTTAAACGGGATCAGAAAAAAACTTGATTCAAGTGCTTTAGTACTGAATTACTTAAAAACTTCTGAAAAACTATATGACATCAAAGACAGAGACGAAAAATCTTTGAATAAGATAAAAGACCTGGAAGCTAAAAAAGCAGATCTTCTAAGTAAAGTAAACTCTCTGAATTCTATCAAAAATACGATCGATAATCAGAATTTTGAAAGGATGATCAGTACCAATGCAGCAGGATTTGAAGATGGATTCTTTAATGCTTCCGTATCGGAATTAAAAGCATTATACCTTAAAAGAAGGGAGATGGCGACTATTTATAAGCCGAATTCTGAGCCGATGAGAGAAATTAACAGGCTTATTAATGAAGCTAAATTAGGTTCGTCAAACTCGTTAAGAAATTATTATACTCATTACTACGATGAAATTAATAAAATTAATAATGAAGTAGCAGAAGCTAATACTGATCTTGTTTCGTACCCTGAAAAGCAGAGAAAATATCTTGATGCCGAAAGAGGGTATAACATGATTGAAGCTACTTACAATAGCTTGCTGGGAAGACAAAATGAGGCGCAAATGAAAGTGGCGACCAACCAGTCTGATATTACGGTAATTGACCCGGCTAAAAACCTGGGACAGTCACCGGTAGGACCCAATAAAAAAGGAACCGAATTCGGAATTATAGGAGGATTATTGTTCTTACCATTGTTATTTATTTTTATTGGAGAAGTTTTAGATAATAAAGTCAGAAATATTAAAGAGCTTTTAGGGGTTACAAAAATACCGTTACTGGGTGTAATCGGGAATAACAATAACGAGAATATGCTTACCGTTCTGCAGTCTCCGAAGTCTTCTGTTTCAGAAGCATTTAGAGGAATAAGGGCAAATGTCAGATTTTTGTTGAATGAAGGCGAAAAAAGTAAAATTATTTTGATTACCTCTTCCATTGGTGGAGAAGGAAAGACCTATGTTTCAATTAATTTAGCCTCTGTTTTAGGGTTAAGTGACAAAAAAACTATTTTATTGGGAATGGATTTGAGAAAACCTAAGATTTTTGGTGATTTCAACATTGACAATAAATATGGGATTTCGAACTATCTTACTGGAGAGGTTTCGATAGATCAGATTATTAATAATACGAAGATTCCTAATTTAGATGTGGCAACTTCAGGACCTATACCTCCCAATCCTTCAGAGCTTCTGATGAGCGCAAAGAACATAGAATTCCTTGAAAAGCTTAAAGAAATGTATGATTTTATCATTATAGATTCTCCACCGGTAGGATTGGTGGCCGATTCTTATGAATTGATGAAGCATTCAGACGCTAATATTTACGTCGTTCGTCATGAATACACCGAAAAATATATGCTCAAGATGATTACTGAAAAATACCATAATCAGGAAGTTGGAAATCTGGGGCTTGTTTATAATGATTATAATCCAAGACAAGGTTATGGCTATGGTTACGGCTATGGTTATGGCTACGGTTACGGCTATTTTGATGAGGATAAAAATTACAAAGAACCACTATTAATAAGAATAAGAAATAAAATTCAACAAATATTAGGAAAGAAGTAATATTTTAGCCAACTGTAAAACTGAAATTGTTGAAATGAATTTCCTGTTTATGCAGAAAAAGAAATATTTTAATGACTTTACCGTTTACTTTATAACAAATTATGTTTTTTTGTTTATTTTTAACTAAACATTAAGAATATCATTAATATAAAAATGTTTTATATTTGCAAAAATTAATTTTTAAAATAACCATAAATCCATATTCTTTTATGAATAAAAAATTATTGTTTAGCTTTCTTACCGTTATAGGAACAATGGTAAGCATGAAGGCACAAAGAAATGAATTGGGAATTCGACTAGGAATGAGTAACCTGGTAGGAGATGTAGGAAATACCAATTATATTTTACAAAAACCGTTGAATATGGATAGAGTTTCTGATTGGGGAGTTCCGTTTTATGGTGGTTTATTATATAGATTTAATTTTAACCCTTATCAGACGGTAAGATTAGATTTGGGATACAATCAGGTTCAGTTTAGCGATAAAGCTGCTAAGGAAGAATATAGAAGAAACAGAAATGCCTTCGGTAAAAATGATATCTATGAAGCGAGCTTAAGCTTTGAATATAATTTTTTCCCGGTGAATAATGAGCAGATGGGAATGTTGAGCCCATATATTTTTGCGGGAATTGGAGCAATTATGTATAATGCTCCGAAAGCTACTTTAGTACATGATTTCAAAAGAGATGCAGACGGAGTAGCACAAGCGCCGATTAATGAAGAAGATTTTACTACTACAGCAGTATACTCTACAGGTAAAAAAACATCAATGAATGTTCCGTTTGGGGTTGGTTTGAAATATAAATTCAATCACAACTGGGCTATTTTTGCTGAAGCAACATTCAGACTTACATTAACAGACCAGCTAGATTATAGCAAAATTTTACCGAAAGATGTAAAGTCAACTTATAATTCTGATATTTTAGATCCTTCAAGTGGAGGTTCATTATTAGGAACTGGGAATTATTACATTGTTTCAAAAGAAAGAGAAGCTGCATACAAAGGAACTAGAAATATAGGAGACGGAGATTCAAGAGATTGGTTAAATACTTTTAGTTTAGGACTTACCTATTCTTTTGGAAGACCCCCGTGTTATTGTGATTAATCAAAATATGTCGTTGTTAAAAGATAAAATAGATCCCGAAAATCTGCCACAACATGTTGCCATCATTATGGATGGAAACGGAAGATGGGCGAAATCTCGGGGAGAAGAAAGAACATTTGGTCACAAGAATGCCATTGATGCGGTAAGAAATGCTATTAATGCTTGTAACGAAATTAATATTCCTTATTTAACCCTTTATACTTTTTCCTCAGAAAACTGGAACCGACCAGATGATGAAGTAAATACATTAATGAATTTACTTATGGAAACTTTATTGCTTGAAGCTGAAGAGATTTTTAGCAAAGGGTTAAGAATGCATGTCATTGGGAATTTAGAAAAACTGCCGTCACTTGTAAAAGATCAATTACTGAGAGTGGTGGAACTCACCAAAAATAACTCAAAAGGTAATCTGATACTGGCAATTAGTTACGGTTCTCAGAATGAGATTTTGAATGCGGTAAAAGAAATCAGCTCAGATGTAAAAGACGGAAAGTTGGATGCAGAGAAGATCGATGAAAAAACATTTGAGAGTTATTTATATACAAAAGATTTTCCCCCGGTTGATTTAATGATAAGAACAAGTGGAGAAGTTAGAGTCAGTAATTTTCTACTGTGGCAGATTGCTTATGCAGAGCTACAGTTTTTAAATATACTTTGGCCAGACTTCACAAAAGATATTTTCTTTCAGTGTATTTTAGATTACCAAAACAAAGAAAGGAGGTACGGAAAAACCGGAGAACAAATAAAGATTCAGTAAAAGAATTAAGAAAAGAAAGACTACGATAAAATGAAGTTTAGATTATTACCCATCATAATGTTTGCTGCTTCTGCACATTTTTATGGACAAGTAACACCGCAGGATAGTACAAAAGTAAACGCTTCTGTACATGCAGAAAATCAAGCAGGGACATATACATTAAAAGATATCGTCGTTGATGGGGTGAAAAAATATACACCAGCTCAAATTTTAAGATTTACGGGTTTAACGAAAGGAGAATCTGTAGATATTCCGGGACAGAAAATCAGTACAGCTGTTAAAAAACTTTGGGATACTCAATCATTTTCTGAAGTAGAAGTGTATATTGAGAGTATTGAAGGAGAAACAGTTGTTTTGAAATTTTACTTGGAGGATTTAAAAGAGCTTGGTGAAGTAAAATTTACTGGAAAAGGAATTGGTAAGTCTAAAAATGAAAAACTTGCTAAAGACAATAATTTAAAGCCTGGAACTAAAATTACACAAAATTTGGTTTCAAGCTTAAAAACAAATATTCCGAAAGATTACGTTAAAAAAGGATTTGCAGATGCTAAGATTACCATTCAGGATAAAGTAAATGCAAGTGATCCTGCTTTGGTAGACTGGACGATTGAAGTTGATAAAGGCAAAAGAATCAAGATCGATCATATCGAATTTGAAGGTAATCAGAATATCACTGATTCTAAGTTAAGAAACAAAGGATTCAAAGAAACGAAACAGAAAAGATTTGGGATTGGAGGTATTTTAAAATCTTCAAAATTTGTTGAAGAAAAATATCAGGAAGATAAGCAAAATCTTATTAGTTATTATAACTCTCTAGGATACAGAGATGCTGCCATTGTTTCAGACTCTGTTTGGAGAAACAAAAGAGATAACTATCAAATTAACGTAAAACTAAGTGAAGGTAAACAATATTACATTGGAGATATTACTTTCACTGGAAACACAGTATTTGCAACAGAGTATTTACAGAGGCTTTTAGGTTACAAAAAAGGAGATATTTACGATGCAGTAGGATTCAACAAAAAAGTAGGAGAAGACGGAGGTAAAGAAGATGATTCTGATATCAAGTCTATTTACATGAATAACGGATACTTATTCTCAAATGTAACTCCTGTGGAAAAATCTGTTGATGGAGACAAAATTAACCTTGAAATTCGTATCAACGAAGGTGAAAAGGCTACTTGGAATAAAGTAACTTGGAGCGGAAACGTAACGACTCATGACCATGTTATTCTTAGAGCATTAAGAACAAAACCGGGAGAGCTTTTCAAAAAATCAGATATTAAGAGAACTTATTTTGACCTTGCAGGGATGTCATTCTTTGACCCTCAACAAGTAGGACAAGATATTCAGCCAAATGCACAGGATAATACTGTTGATATCGGATGGAAACTTGTGGAAAAAGGATCTTCACAGGTTCAGCTACAAGCCGGATACGGAGGAAATAGCTTTATCGGAACATTAGGATTAACGTTCAATAACTTCTCGTTAAAGAATTTCCTTAAGTTAAAAGACTTTAGACCGGTACCTCAAGGAGACGGACAAACGTTGTCTATCCAGGCACAAGCAGGACAATACTTCCAGAATTATGGGATTTCATTCACTGAGCCATGGTTATTCGGAACAAAACCGACTGCACTTTCAGTAAGTTTGAATACTTCCAGAGTAAAATATAATGATGGTTACGGAAATGATCAGAAATTAAATATTTTCTCTGCTTCAGTAGGATTGAATAGATTATTGAACTGGCCGGATGATTATTTCTCGTTGTACACAGGTTTACAGTTTCAAAAATATAAGTTTAGCAATTATCCTTTTGAATTTGGTGATAGCACCGAATACTATGGAAATGCAAATAACTTTAGTATAAACTTGGGATTAAGTAGAAACTCTGCGGGTATTGATCCGATTTTCCCGACGGTAGGTTCCAATGTAGAACTTACGGCGAAATTTACACCTCCTTATTCATTGTTCAGTAATAAAGATTATTCAACAATGGATCCTGTAGATAAATATAAGTGGATGGAATTTTATAAAGTAAAATTCAAAGCAGATATTTATAACGAAATTGTAGGAAAGCTTGTGTTAAGATCTTCTGCTGAGATGGGCTTTATGGATGGATATAACAAAGAACTTGGAGCACCGCCTTTCGAAAGATACTATGTAGGAGGTACAGGTTTATTCGGAGGTAGATACGATGGTAGAGAGCTTATTCCATTAAGAGGATATGAAAATGCATCTACTTATGGAGGTACTTCCGAAGATATTACTCAAAGAGGAGGAGGAACTATCTACAATAGATTTACTTTAGAATTGAGATATCCGATTTCAATGAGTCAAACAGCTAAGATCTATGCACTTACTTTTGCTGAAGGAGGTAACGTATGGAACTCTTGGAACAAGTATAATCCTTTCCAGTTGAAAAGATCAGTAGGGGTAGGTGTTAGAGTATATATGGGAGCATTTGGTCTTATTGGATTTGATTTTGCTTATGGATTTGATAAAACAATCAATGCTACAGAACCTTCCGGTTGGAAGACCCATTTCTTGATGAACCAATCTTTATAACAATATGAAGAACTTTAAGACAATTTTCACCATTTTCTTTCTGATATGTTTCGGAATCTCAAATGCCCAAAAAGTAGGTGTTGTTGATACAGAAGCTATCTTGGATAAGTTTCCTCAATACAAAGAGGCCGAAGCAAGATTAAATTCACAAATTGATACTTGGCAGACGGATCTTCAAAACTTACAGGCAGAGTATGAGAAAAAAAGATCTGCTTTTGAAAACGAAAAAGTTTTGCTAATAGGAGATCAATTAAAGCTTAGAGAAAAAGAAGTGACAGATCTTGATAAGAATATTAAAACAACAACCAGTTTGCGTTTTGGTACTAACGGAGAGATCAGTAAGCTAAGAGCAAGTCTTGTTCAGCCTTTTCAGGATCAGATTTGGAATGCAATCAAGACGATGTCTGAAAAAAATGGATTGGGCATAGTTCTTGATAAAAGTAATGACGTTAACGTTATTTTCCTTCAGAAAAGATATGACTATACCGATAAAGTCTTAGATATTTTATTAAAAGGAACAACAGGAAAAGAGAAAAAGAATTAGAATTTCCTTAAAAAGTATAATTAAATTTGTTTTGAAATTAACTTTTATAGAAATTTGCAATCTTAAAAATTAAATTATTTATTTACCAATTATGAAAAAATTAAGTGTATTATTTGCAGCAATAATGATGGTTGTGTCTGTAGGTATGGCAAAAGCTCAAAAGTCAGCTACTTTAAATGTTGCAGCTGTTCTTAATGCGATGCCTGAGAAAACTAAAGCAGATGCTGATTTAAAAGCATTCATTGATACTAAACAAGCTGAAATTAAAAAGAAAGGAGATGCTGGACAAGTAAAAGTAAAGCAATATACAGAAGAAGCTCCTAAAAAAACGGCTGAAGAAAACAAAGCAAGAGAGGGAGAACTACAGAAATTGCAAGAAGAAATTGCTCAAATGCAGGATAAAGCAATGAAAGACAGCCAGGCTAAGCAAGATGCATTGTATGATCCAATTGAGAAAAAATTGAATGCTGCTATTGAAAAAGTAGCAAAAGCAAACACAATTGATTTTGTACTAGATGCTAATTCATCTGCTCTTATCTACAAAAACGGACCAGATATCACTGCTGATGTTAAAAAAGAATTAGGTCTTAAATAATTTTGGAAATTAACAAAGATTTATAAAATCAACCACCTCTATTCGAGGTGGTTTTTCTATTTTTGCACAATGGGAAAAGAAGTATCAAAAACGGTTAAAATCCGTTTTATAGATTGTGATCCTCTTGGTCATCTTAATAATGTAAGATACTTAGATTACATGCTGAATGCAAGAGAAGATCATGTTGAGGATTTTTATGGCTTTACTTACGAAGACTATACTAAGAAAACAGGTTGTACTTGGGTTACAATTCAGAATGAAATCGCCTATTTGAAAGAAGTAAAGTATAATACAATTGTTGTTATTACAAGTAAAACCATAGAAATTCAAGATAGAACTTCGAAAGTGGAAATGTTGATGAAAAGTGAAGACGGAAAAACAATCTATGCTGTTTTCTGGCTTTCCGTAATCTATTTTAATGTAAAAACAAGACGTTCAGAGGTACAGCCTCAAGAACTGGTGGATCTGTTTAGTAAATACCATGTAGATTTGGAACAAAAAGATTTTCAGTCCAGAGTTAAATTTCTAAGATCCCAAAACGCAAAAAACTCATAATATAAAGATGAAAAAAATAGTAGTAGTAGGAAGTAACGGTCAATTAGGAAACTGTATCAAAAAGATTGCAGAGAATTTTGAGAATAAATACGAATTTATCTTTACCGATTCACAAAATTTAGATGTTACAAACAATGATCAGGTACAGAGTTTCTTTTACGATAACAAACCTGATTTTTGTATAAATGCTTCCGCATATACAGCAGTAGATCTTGCAGAAAAAGAACCTGAGAAAGCATTTGCCGTAAATGCAGAAGGTGTTGCAAATTTAGCAGAAGTTTGTGCTGACTTTAAGACCATTCTTATTCATGTTTCCACAGACTATGTCTTCGATGGAGAAACTAACTTGGATTATGCTGAAGATGATTTTACGAATCCTATCGGAGTTTATGGAGAATCGAAGTTAAAAGGAGAGGAGTTGGCTTTGGATCTTAACCCTAAAACAATTATTCTAAGAACTTCTTGGCTGTACTCAGAGTTTAATAAAAACTTTGTAAAAACAATGCTGAACTTGTTTTCTCAAAAAGACGAATTGGGGATCGTTGCAGATCAATTTGGTCAGCCAACGAATGCGAATGATTTGGCTGAAGCAATCATGACAATTATTGGTGCCTCAAACAAAACATTTGGAGTTTTCCATTTTTCAAACTACCCGGAAACGACCTGGTTTGATTTTGCAAAAAAAATTGCAGAATTTTCAAAATCAAACATCAAACTAAATGCGCTTACAACCGAACAATACCCAACTCCAGCAAAAAGACCAAAGAGAAGTACGATGTCTCTTGACAAAATTGAAAGAGTATATGGAATTGAGCCTAAACATTGGGAGAACAGTTTAGAAGAATGTGTTGAAATTCTTTCAAAATAATATAGAATGAAGAATGTAATAATACTTGTTTTTGCTTTTTTAACCCAATCTTTGGTTGCACAAAATGTATTCCTTACTAAGGTTGAGAAAACGAACGATAACACTGATCAACTTTTATTTAAAATAAATGAGGAAATAAAGGATGCAGTGTATTTGGGTGAAATAGAAGTTCAGGGTTTTTCAAAAGATGATGCAGTTATATTTTCATCAGTGTATAAAAAAACCAAAGAGATTGGGGCCAATGCTTTTTCATTAAAACCTTTTGAAAATGTCGATGGTTCTGCTCAGCAATTCAACCCATCTAATTATAGACTGAATTTATATTTTATCCCAAGAGATAAGCTTTTAAATCAGACCGAGAATATTTATTTATTCGCATCATCAGATAAAGAACAAAAAATAAGTATCAATAAAAAAGATTTTATTCTTTCACCCAGAAGTTTTTTCATTTTAAAACCTAAACAAGAAGAAGTATACGTGATTTCCACAAAGAAGATTTTAGGTTCTACTATAAAATTACAACCTAAATCTGGTGACGGGAATCAATACTTTCAGATTTCTTCAGCAAAAATAAAACCTGACGAATCAGGAAGAGGAGGATTAAATCTAAAAAGTGGAGATATTATAGGATTAGAAAAATCTTACGCAGAATTTTTAAGTACCATCTATCAAGAACAAAAGCAAAGTAATTAAACTTTGCTTTTTATTTTATATAGACTGTAGTAAAGTCTCTTTATTTCTATATATAGCCTCTTTCCAAAAATCTTTTAAAATTTTTCACTCGAAGGTTCAGTTAGTTAGGATTAAATATGAATTAAAAGTAAATTAAAGGTTAATAAAGTTTGGATTGTAATGGATAGTTGTTCTATCTTTGCCCCACTGAAAACGAGAGTATCTCAGTAAGCGCAGAAGAGCCTTTGAATGGGCATAGAGATTAAGAAATCACTTTTGAAAGTACAGAAAAAAACAATCAAAACTTTTTAAAATAAAAGTTGCGTGAGTTAAAATTTTTTGTATCTTTGCAGTCCGGTAAAACGGGAAGCGCAGGAGTGAGATTGAAGGTTTAGAGAGGGGTTAAGGTTAATAAAAAAAACTTTAAAATTTTC
>NZ_JAJTNP010000014.1 GCF_021311115.1 Chryseobacterium gwangjuense | reverse complement strand
TGCTAGATGCTAGATGCTAGATGCTAGATGCTAGATGCTAGATGCTAGATGCTAGATGCTAGATGCTAGATGCTAGATGCTAGATGCTAGATGCTAGATGCTAGATGCTAGATGCTAGATGCTGAAGCCAGCATCGAACTTGTTAAAGGAAAACACTCTCAATCAAACTCTCTTTATCTACAAAAAGAATTTGCTCAGTTGATTGTCCTGTAAACGGATATTGAGAAGAGTAGTTACGAAAAAAGATCATTATAGTTCAAAAAAACTATTCCTTCCACTTCAGTCTTGCTCCTGGAATGTGGTGATAGAGTCTCTTATTTATGATTCGAATGAAGACCTGACTGACTGAATAAATATTTACCATTACTAAAAATCAGTAATCTTGATGTTTTCCTCAATATACGTAATTCTTACATCTACTTCAGATTTTAAAAAGCCATCAATTAAGTCTACTGTATTTATCTAAACCTTGGACTTGCATTTTTCTAATTACTTATCCTTCATTAAACCTTCGATTGATAAGAAGAACAAATTTGTTCCTTTTAAACAAAACTTTATCGTTACTAATAACTCATTTACTTGAGTTATTTTTTTAGTGAATAAAAATGTTTTCAGATTTTTCAAATAAGAATAGATATTCTACTCCTTTTAAAAACTTATATTTTATAAATAAATCAAACTTTGAATTTAAAAACTATAATTTTTATTACTATCTAAATCCCTATTCCAGCAACTAATTTCTGTCATCTATTACCTATCAACTCATCTTTCCGAAATTCTTTAAATTTTTTCTTACTCCTGTTCAGTCAGTTAGGATTAAATATGAATTAAAAGTAAATTTTACATTAAATAAATTAGGATTGTAAGGAGATGTTGTTTTATCTTTGCCCCACTGAAAACGAGAGTATCTCAGTAAGCGCAGAAGAGCCTTTGAATGGGCATAGAGATTAAGAAATCACTTTTGAAAGTACAGAAAAAAACAATCAAAACTTTTTAAAATAA
>NZ_JAJTNP010000013.1 GCF_021311115.1 Chryseobacterium gwangjuense | reverse complement strand
ACCATCATCAATCTTGATGCTTTGACGTATGCCGGAAACCTTGAAAATCTGAAAGACATTGAGAATGAACCCAATTATGTTTTCGAAAAAGCAGACATTACAAAACCAGAAGAATTAAGAGCAATCTTTGAAAAATATAATCCTGATGCCGTGGTTCACTTAGCTGCAGAGAGCCATGTTGATAGAAGCATCACAGATCCGATGGCATTCATTAATACCAATGTAAATGGAACAGCCAATCTTTTGAATCTTTGTAAAGAATTCTGGACTTTAAACCCGGAACATACCCATGGAAGATTTCCTGATGAAAAAAGAAAGAATTTATTCTATCATGTTTCAACAGATGAAGTATACGGAAGTTTGGGCGAAACAGGATTTTTCTTAGAAACTACATCTTATGATCCCCAGTCTCCTTATTCAGCCTCTAAAGCTGCTTCAGATCATTTGGTAAGAGCTTATGGAAATACTTACGGAATGCCATTTATTGTTTCCAACTGTTCCAATAATTATGGACCGAATCATTTCCCTGAAAAACTGATTCCTCTTTGTATCTCAAATATCATCAACGAAAAATCGCTTCCGATTTACGGAGACGGAAAATATACAAGAGACTGGCTATTTGTGATTGATCATGCTAAAGCAATTCATCAGATTTTTAATGAGGCGAAAACCGGAGAAACTTATAATATCGGAGGTTTCAACGAATGGCAGAATATAGATCTGGTAAAAGAACTGATCAAACAGATGGATGAAAAATTAGGAAAGCCTTCCGGTTATTCTGAAAAACTGATCACTTATGTAAAAGACAGACCGGGACATGATAAGCGCTACGCTATCGATGCCACCAAATTAAACAAAGATTTAGGATGGAAGCCGTCTGTAACTTTTGAAGAAGGATTAGGAAAAACAATCGACTGGTTCCTGGAAAACCAGGAATGGCTGGAGAACGTAACAAACGGAGACTACCAAAACTACTACGAAAAACAATATCATTAATTCAAATCACAATACATTAGATGAAAGGAATTATTTTAGCAGGTGGCTCAGGAACAAGATTATATCCTCTTACCATTGCAGTAAGCAAGCAACTGATGCCGGTTTATGATAAACCCATGATTTATTATCCGCTTTCCACATTGCTTTTAGCAGGAATTAAAGATATTTTGATTATCACAACCCCTCACGATCAGGCAGGATTTATCAAGCTTTTAGGCGATGGTTCACAGATCGGGTGTAATATCGAATATGTGGTTCAGCCAAGTCCGGACGGATTAGCACAGGCTTTCATTCTGGGAGATCAATTCATCGGAAATGACCCTGCAGCACTTGTTTTAGGCGATAATATTTTTTACGGTTCGGAAATGGGAACGTTGTTAAAAAACAAAACCAATCCCAATGGCGGAGTTGTTTTTGCTTACCATGTTTCAGATCCTGAAAGGTATGGTGTGGTGGAGTTTGATGATAATTTCAAAGCCGTTTCCATTGAAGAAAAACCTTTACAGCCAAAATCCAA
>NZ_JAJTNP010000012.1 GCF_021311115.1 Chryseobacterium gwangjuense | reverse complement strand
TGGAAAAAACGGTCAAATAGACCAGTGTTTTTCGGAGTAAATTGACCACTAATTTCGGATCAAACTGACCACCAAATTCCAGTCCAAATTGACCACCCTTCATTTGGCATAAAATATTACTGATTTTTTCATGTGTTAGAGCCTACATTCGTTAAAAAAAGCGGATTATGGCTAATAAAATAACAGACATGAGTAAAATTAGAAAAGTTATTAAATTTTATAGTGAAGGAAAGAGTAAGTTATTTATAAGCAACTATTTATCTCTTTCCCGGAATACTGTTAAGAAATACCTTTCATTATTCGAGGTTTTAGGTTTAAATCAGGAAATGATTAATGAAAAGACTGATGCCGAACTAGAGCTTCTATTTTCCCATAATACCGTACAACCCGTTAGTACAAAACTACAATCTCTGCATAATTTTTTTCCCGGGATGGAACGTGAACTAAAAAAAGTAGGTATCACGATACAACATATGTGGGAAGAATATATCATTCTTTATCCTGATGGTTTTCAAAGGTCTCAGTTTAGACACCATTATAAAGAATGGAGCAAGCGTGTTAATCCTGTGATGCATATGAATCACAAGTCTGGAGATAAAATGTATGTAGATTATGCCGGCAAAACGCTTTCGATTGTTGATAGAGATAGTGGAGAGTTAAACGAAGTCCAGTTTTTTGTAGCTATATTAGGAGCGAGCCAGTATACCTATGCAGAAGCTTCGATGAGTCAGCAAAAGGAGGATTTTGTAAAATCGGTAGAAAATGCCATCCGTTTTTTTGAAGGAACTCCCGCAGCCATTGTTCCGGATAATTTAAAGTCTGCGGTTATTAAAAGTAGCCGTTTTGAACCTACTATCAATGAAACTTTAGCTGATCTTGCCGATCATTATGAAACAACTATTTTACCTGCCCGAGCCTATAAGCCAAGAGATAAATCTCTGGTAGAAGGAGCTGTTAAAATATTGTACAGAAGAATTTACGCCAATCTTAAACAGAAGTTTTATAGTCTGGAAGAATTAAACCAGGAGATTTTAATTTTGTTAGATTATCATAACAAACGTAAACTTACTGCCCGTCCTTATTCCAGATATGATCTGTTTTTGGAAGACGAAAAAGAAAAACTTCGCCCCCTTCCTCAAGACTACTTTAAGATCAGGTATCAATCTTTTGCCACAGTCATGCAAAATGGACATGTACAATTAAGCAAGGATAAGAATTATTACAGTGTTCCTTATCAGTACATTAAGAAAAAAGTAAAAATTTTATATACATCTTCTACTGTGGAGATCTACCATAAGTATAACAGAATCGCAATGCATAAGCGTAATTATAAACCTTATGTGTATAGCACCATTAACGAACATTTAGCAAGTACTCATCAGTTTGTATCGGGATGGAATGCTGACAAGTTCATTGAATGGGCAGGTCGTATTGATGATGCGGTAAGTGAATATATTTTGCAGATTATAGAAAGTCGTAACCACCCGGAGCAAGCCTATAAGAGTTGTTTAGGAATATTAAATTTTGAGAAGAAAGTAGGTCGAGAGAGGCTAATCAATGCTTGCAAGAGAGCCTTAGACTTCAAAATCTACAGTTTTAAAACAGTCCAAAAGATCCTGGAAAATAATTTAGATCAAATCGATTTTCCACAAGAAAAAGAAGAAGATCAAAAACTTCCTGAACATGGCAATATAAGAGGAAAACAATATTACAATTAAATCAAAATTATGAACGAACCTACGGTAAACAAAATGAAGCAAATGAAGCTTTATGGCATGCACAACGCTTTTAAAACGGCTATTGAAAGCGGTAAAACAGATCACTACACTTTAGACCAATTTATATCAATGTTGGTGGATGCAGAATGGGATGAAAGGCATAACAGGCGTATAGAGAGAAGTATCAAAAATGCAAAATTCCATTATAAATCCAGTATTGAAAACATCAATTTTGATGTATCTCGTAACCTAGATCGTAACCTGATACTTCGTTTGGCAGGATGCGAATTTGTAGAGAAAAATGAAAATATCTTAATTACAGGAAGTACAGGAGTAGGTAAAAGTTATTTAGGAACAGCATTAGGTTATCAGGCATGTATTGAAGGCTTTAAAGTCAATTATTTTAATACTTCCAAACTGTTTGCGAAATTAAAAATAGCTAAAGCTGACGGATCCTATCTTCGGGAGCTTGCCAAAATACAAAGACAGGATGTAATTATTCTTGATGATTTTGGGCTTCAGGCATTAGATAGCACCAACAGAATAACCCTTTTAGAAATCATTGAAGATCGTCATAATAACGGATCTATCATTGTAACATCACAGATACCGGTTCAGGGATGGTATGATATAATCGGAGAAAAAACAATAGCCGATGCAATTTTAGACAGGCTTATTCATCAGGCTCACCGCTTAGAACTCAAAGGAGAATCTATGAGAAAGAAAAGAGGAGTTACAAAGGATTAAATTATTATTATATTTGAATACTAATTGACACATAAAAAACAGTAGTTTTTATCAAAAAAAGGGTGGTCAATTTAATCTGAAATTACATGATCACTTTAAATTGGAATTGGGTGGTCAATATCACTGGAATTTACAAT
>NZ_JAJTNP010000011.1 GCF_021311115.1 Chryseobacterium gwangjuense | reverse complement strand
CTCCACTGCATCTGATAGGTTGCACTTACTGCCAATGGTGACCAGTTCACCACTGCTGAAGTTGAGGTAATATTCGTAAAGGTTACATTCGGTGGAGTTGGGTCACATTTTGTCGTAAATTCAGTATGTGAAAAGTTCCCAACATTGATTGTGTTACAAACCGCTGCTACTTCTACTTCATATAATGTTGCAGGAATTAATCCTGAAAGAGGAATATTTTGATTAGGACTCGTAACCGCCGTTATATCCTGACCCGCTGCTGAAGGCAACCACCCTCCTGTAGAACCTACAGGACGATATCTTAATTTATAAGAAGCTCCTCCAATATCCTGCGGCCAGACAACCTGAGCAGAATTGTGAGTAATAGTAGTTACTGTTACCGGAGATGGTGTTGATGTACTACATACTCTTAATATAATATTATCTACGGCCGCTGGCGGTTGTGTTCCTGTAGCCGAATTATTCACCCATTCAAATACCAGACGCATCACTGTTCCAGCAAAATTGGTAAGATTCAAATTTGCATTAGAATATGATTGCCAAGTTCCGTTTTGATTGTACTGCCCTATCTGAACTCTTCCAGTACCTGTTGTAATTTGAGTTCCCGGTGTTGGCAAATAGGTTGAAGGAACCAACCATACTCTTAAATAATCAACTGTAGTCTGTCCCTCTGCTTTCCAGTCAAAAGAAAATGTCGCCAGAGATGTTCCTGCAGGAATCTTAATATCTCTATACGCTTGTACTATGCTTGTTGATGTAATTGTATAAGCATTCGTAGTTCCGTTATCGTTAGAAATATAAATAGATTTTCCTGTATTTCCTGTCGCAGAACCATGAGCCCATTTATTAGTTTGTGTTCCATTCAACAATCCAAAATCATTCGCTGTTTCAAAATTCTGAAGATAAGGAAGAGCAGCTGGAATCTGCGTAGTCATAAAGCTTGGTCCTTCTGCCCAATAGCTATTATCCGTAGGAGAACACACTGCTCTTACCCACCAGTAATAAGTCGTATTAGGAAGTAATGTAGGGTTTAAATCTACCGAGTTAGTTATTGAGGTTCCCGTAGGAGCTGCTCCAAAAGCCGGAGGTGTAGGTGAGGTAGAAATATAATATACATACCCTCCTGCTGGAGCTGGTGTTGGAGCCGTCCAACTGATAATAGCCCCTGTTCCTTCTATTGAACCAACCGACATCCCTGTAGGTGGTAAACATGAAGGCGGCGCTTCCACTTTTAAACTATAATCGACATAATTACCATATGGAGCTGCTCCACAAGAAGTAATAGCTCCAGAACCCGATACTGCAAACCTTACTCGGTAAGTTCCATAAGCTAGTGCTGCTGGTACATTAATAATTGTTGAAACTGCTGTATTAACAGTGGTGGTAGTTGCAAGAATAGTTTCTCCCGCATCATTGAAATCCAAATCGTTATTCCAATCTACCCATACATAATGACGGTAATAAGATGTATTTGCACCTTTTAATGTCACGTTAATTGCACTGCCTGGTGAAGTATTGATTACAGTCAGTGAATTATCAACATATGCCGTGTATGCCGATGCTGTATAATTTATATTCGTCCATCCTCCGGTTGTAGATGCTTGAGCTAGATAATATAGCGTTGTACTCGTACCAGCAGAAGGCAAACAGTACGCTGTATATACGGTAACAGGCCCTCCCCATGGGCTTGCATTTGTTGAGCTACATCTTGCTCTTACCCATATATAATAAGTGGTATTTGCTGCTAAACCGGGTACGGTAGCAGTTGTTCCTGTTATCCCTGTAATCTGAGGTACCGTTCCTGGCCCAGGAGCAATATTAGTGGTATTATAATATATTTCATACCCTAAAGGAGCAGATGTAGAAGCTGTCCATCCAATATTTGCGGACGATGTAGAAGTAGCGTTCAAAACGACCGCCGTAGGAGGCATACAAGTTGGCGGAGCAACAACTTCTAAATTATAATCTACATAGTTCCCATAGGGGGCTGGTCCGCAAGGAGCAATAGCAGCTGACCCAGATGCTGCAAATCTTACCCGATAATTTCCATAGGGCTGTGCCGCCGGCACATTAATAACTGTTGAAACACTTGCGTTAACTGATGTCGTTGTAGCAAGAATAGTTTCTCCTGCATCATTAAAATCCATATCATTATTCCAATCTATCCATACGTAATAACGATAATATGAGGTATTTGCTCCTTTTAAAGTTACATCAATAGCACTTCCCGGTGAAGCGCTAATGGTTGTAGAGGTATTATCAACATATGCTGTATATGATGAGGCAATATAATTCAAATTCGTCCATCCTCCTGTTGTTGCAATTTGAGATAAATAAGACGTTGTCGAGCTGGTACCTGCTGAAGGCAAACAATATGCAGTATAGATCACTAGCGGGCCAATCCAAATACTTTGGCTCGTTCCGCTACATTTTGATCTCACCCATGCATAATAAGTCGTATTCGCTGTCAATGGAGAAAGCGTCGCCGAAGTTCCCGTAGTCACCGTTTGTGAAGGTGTAGTAGTGGAAGTCGGCATCGCCGTAGATGTCGTATAATACACATCATACCCTCCCGCAGGAGCCGTTGTAGGAGCTGTCCAGCTAATTCCAGCACTCGTAGATGTCAATGTAGACAAAGTTAATCCAGATATGGACGGTGGTATACATGCTGGAGCCGCCCCAAAAGTCAACCTGATATTAGGTCTACTCGAAGAAACATATCCATTAGTTGCTTGCGGTGCATTATTACCATAATAATACATATGCTGAGTCGATGCAGTAGTATAAGCAATTTTGCTTCCTGTACTGCTTGTCGATCCACCAGAAGCGCCTCCAAAGTTCGTTTCAACCAGAACCTCTAAGTTATCTGTACCATTATAATAATATGGATTTTGCAAAGTAATGGTATTCCAACCTATCGGCAAATTACTTACCGTTCCATCATATACCAATACAGAGCCCATTTTTTCCGTAGTCCAAGGTAGTGCTGTTAGTGTTGTCGTTGCACTTGGTACAGATTTTAAATAAATCTTTATTGGAAGATTAAAGCTCATTGCAGCTGTACAGTTCCAAGCGACAGATTGAATACTCCCTCCTGCCGGTAAGCCAATTTCCGTAGCAGTATAAAGTGATGTCGACATTTCATAGGCATAATAAGACCCTAAAGGCTGCCTTTGGGTATTCGTTCCTGTACCGATTGTAATTGTTTGTGCTCGAGCAAACAGTCCAAAGACTAGACAAAACAATACAACCAAGTTCCTCAGGAATCTTTTGGTTTTAATCATTTTCATATTTTTTTAAATTTAATAGTGATAATCGTGTAAAAAGACAGGTATAACTTTTCGTGAAAGTAGTTATACGGATAAAAAATAGTTTTCATTTCATATTTATAATTTTAACAATTTCACAAATTTAAATATATTTTTTAATTAAAAACCATTCAAATAACTTTGTTTGCTTATCAAAACAACATAAAAACAACAATTACACTGAAAATTTTAAAAAATATTTTCTATAAAAAACTTATATAAATTTATATCCGAACAAAAAAACTCCCTTATTAATGAATAATAAAATAAAGAATAGTTTTTTTGAAGAAAAATTTCTTTTCCTTATAAATCTGTATTTTATTTAACAAAAATCAATAAAAAAATAAGCTCTCATTTCTGAGAGCTTATCCTGTTTTTAAGATTAAACGGTTAAGTCTAATCCGTTCTATTTAAAAAATAATCAATTATTATTCTTTGATAAACTTCTTCTGTACTGAAGTTGAGCCATCCTCAATATCAATCATATATACTCCGTTGATTAGTGAACGTACATCAACCTTGTTGTTTAAGATGATTCCCTTAGTTACCAACTGACCCGCTGCATTGTAAATCTTGTAATTAGCTCGCTTGCTGATATTCGTTACATTCAATACAGTGCTTACCGGATTAGGGTAAATTAAGATATCTGACTGATTCAATACATTGACAGCAGCTTTCTTAGTGATTCTTACTGTGTAATCTTCCACTTCTCCTTTATCGAAGTTGGTACAGTTCACAGGAAGTCCTCCTTTCATTAAAGCTACTCTCATCACTACATACATATAGTCTACATTGCTTACA
>NZ_JAJTNP010000010.1 GCF_021311115.1 Chryseobacterium gwangjuense | reverse complement strand
AAATAAAAGTTGCGTGAGTTAAAATTTTTTGTATCTTTGCAGTCCGGTAAAACGGGAAGCGCAGGAGTGAGATTGAAGGTTTAGAGAGGGGTTAAGGTTAATAAAAAAAACTTTAAAATTTTCTTGAAAAACATTTGGTCATAAAGAAAATAATTTTTACTTTTGCACTCGCAAATACGGAGTGAAACTGACAGAAAAGTAGCTCGGTTAAAAAGCGAAAGAACGAAGTTCATTGACATACAATATAACAACCAAGTAAGGAAAAACTAAAGCGTAAAATAACTTTGAGTGAGTCAGACAAACATACAATGGAGAGTTTGATCCTGGCTCAGGATGAACGCTAGCGGGAGGCCTAACACATGCAAGCCGAGCGGTAGAGATTCTTCGGAATCTTGAGAGCGGCGTACGGGTGCGGAACACGTGTGCAACCTGCCTTTATCAGGGGGATAGCCTTTCGAAAGGAAGATTAATACCCCATAATATATTAAGTGGCATCACTTGATATTGAAAACTCCGGTGGATAAAGATGGGCACGCGCAAGATTAGATAGTTGGTAGGGTAACGGCCTACCAAGTCAGTGATCTTTAGGGGGCCTGAGAGGGTGATCCCCCACACTGGTACTGAGACACGGACCAGACTCCTACGGGAGGCAGCAGTGAGGAATATTGGACAATGGGTGAGAGCCTGATCCAGCCATCCCGCGTGAAGGATGACGGCCCTATGGGTTGTAAACTTCTTTTGTATAGGGATAAACCTTTCCACGTGTGGAAAGCTGAAGGTACTATACGAATAAGCACCGGCTAACTCCGTGCCAGCAGCCGCGGTAATACGGAGGGTGCAAGCGTTATCCGGATTTATTGGGTTTAAAGGGTCCGTAGGCGGATCTGTAAGTCAGTGGTGAAATCTCACAGCTTAACTGTGAAACTGCCATTGATACTGCAGGTCTTGAGTAAGGTAGAAGTAGCTGGAATAAGTAGTGTAGCGGTGAAATGCATAGATATTACTTAGAACACCAATTGCGAAGGCAGGTTACTATGTCTTAACTGACGCTGATGGACGAAAGCGTGGGGAGCGAACAGGATTAGATACCCTGGTAGTCCACGCCGTAAACGATGCTAACTCGTTTTTGGGGCTTCGGCTTCAGAGACTAAGCGAAAGTGATAAGTTAGCCACCTGGGGAGTACGTTCGCAAGAATGAAACTCAAAGGAATTGACGGGGGCCCGCACAAGCGGTGGATTATGTGGTTTAATTCGATGATACGCGAGGAACCTTACCAAGGCTTAAATGGGAATTGATCGGTTTAGAAATAGACCTTCCTTCGGGCAATTTTCAAGGTGCTGCATGGTTGTCGTCAGCTCGTGCCGTGAGGTGTTAGGTTAAGTCCTGCAACGAGCGCAACCCCTGTCACTAGTTGCTACCATTAAGTTGAGGACTCTAGTGAGACTGCCTACGCAAGTAGAGAGGAAGGTGGGGATGACGTCAAATCATCACGGCCCTTACGCCTTGGGCCACACACGTAATACAATGGCCGGTACAGAGGGCAGCTACACAGCGATGTGATGCAAATCTCGAAAGCCGGTCTCAGTTCGGATTGGAGTCTGCAACTCGACTCTATGAAGCTGGAATCGCTAGTAATCGCGCATCAGCCATGGCGCGGTGAATACGTTCCCGGGCCTTGTACACACCGCCCGTCAAGCCATGGAAGTCTGGGGTACCTGAAGTCGGTGACCGTAAAAGGAGCTGCCTAGGGTAAAACAGGTAACTAGGGCTAAGTCGTAACAAGGTAGCCGTACCGGAAGGTGCGGCTGGAACATCTCATTTTAGAGCGTCTTAAGACGTTAAACAAAATTAGTATCGTAAGATACGGAACTTACTTAAAGTTCAGCTTTAGTTTTTATTTGGTTGATATATAAAAATACAAAACCCACTAGAAATTAGTATAAGGGATAAGAGATAATTAACAATTATTAATTAATAATTATTAATTAGAGAGAGTCTCGTAGCTCAGCTGGTTAGAGCGCTACACTGATAATGTAGAGGTCGGCAGTTCGAGCCTGCCCGAGACTACTAATTGAAAGGATTAAGGTATTGAGGAATTAAGATATTAAGAAATTAGCGAAAGCAAATCTCTTAATCTCAAAATCTTTAAATTTTTTAATCTTAACTAGAGGGGGAATTAGCTCAGCTGGCTAGAGCGCCTGCCTTGCACGCAGGAGGTCAAGGGTTCGACTCCCTTATTCTCCACAGTTTTGGAAGACTGATTTAAAAGTTACGAATGGAGCCAAAAACAACATTTGTTCATCAGTTTGAAAAGAAGATAATAAGATCATTGACATTAACGGTAAAGACATCACAAAGAGAAAACCGAGCACTTATAAGTGCTTGAGTAACCTAAAAATAGGAAAGAAATCGTTAAGGGCGTATGGCGGATGCCTAGGCTTTCAGAGGCGAAGAAGGACGTGGTAAGCTGCGAAAAGCTGCGGGGATTGGCACACACGAATTGATCCGCAGATGTCCGAATGGGGCAACCCAATACATTGAAGATGTATTACCTCGTAAGAGGAGCAAACCAGGAGAACTGAAACATCTAAGTACCCTGAGGAAAAGAAATCGAAGAGATTCCGTAAGTAGTGGCGAGCGAAAGCGGATTAGCCCAAAAGTCTTTATATATTTAGAAGAATGTTCTGGAAAGAACAGCCAAAGACGGTGATAGCCCGGTATTCGAAAGGTATACATAGATGATAAATGAGTAGGGCGGGACACGTGAAATCCTGTCTGAATATGGGGGGACCATCCTCCAAGGCTAAATACTCCTGAAAGACCGATAGTGAACAAGTACTGTGAAGGAAAGGTGAAAAGCACTTCGAATAGAAGGGTGAAATAGAACCTGAAACCGTACGCCTACAAGCGGTCGGAGCCCACAAGTTGGGTGACGGCGTGCCTTTTGCATAATGAGCCTACGAGTTAATTTTACTAGCGAGGTTAAGGTATTAAGTACCGGAGCCGGAGCGAAAGCGAGTCTGAATAGGGCGCATAGTTAGTAGGATTAGACGCGAAACCTTGTGATCTACCCATGGGCAGGTTGAAGCTCTGGTAACACAGAGTGGAGGACCGAACCGGTTGACGTTGAAAAGTCTTCGGATGACCTGTGGGTAGGGGTGAAAGGCCAATCAAACTGGGAGATAGCTCGTACTCTCCGAAATGCATTTAGGTGCAGCGTCGTATATAAGTTTATTAGAGGTAGAGCGACTGATTGGATGCGGGGGAGTCAAATCCTACCAATTCCTGACAAACTCCGAATGCTAATAAATGTTCTACGGCAGTGAGGGCATGGGTGCTAAGGTCCATGTCCGAGAGGGAAAGAACCCAGACCAACAGCTAAGGTCCCCAAATTTCTGTTAAGTTGAAGCAACGCGGTTGGACTGCATTGACAGCTAGGATGTTGGCTTGGAAGCAGCCATTCATTTAAAGAGTGCGTAACAGCTCACTAGTCGAGCGGTCCGGCATGGATAATAATCGGGCATAAACAGAATACCGAAGCTATGGATTTGTAATTTATTACATCTGGTAGGAGAGCATTCTATTCGCACAGAAGCAGTATCGTGAGGTATTGTGGAGCGTATAGAAAAGAAAATGTAGGCATAAGTAACGATAAAGGGGGCGAGAAACCCCCTCACCGAAAGACTAAGGTTTCCTCAGCCATGCTAATCAGCTGAGGGTTAGTCGGGACCTAACGCGAACCCGAAAGGGGTAGTGGATGGACAATGGGTTAATATTCCCATACTTGCTCACACTAAAAAGGGGACGGTTCGACGTAGCTATTGAAGACGGACGGAAGTGTCAAGGCCTAGCCTTCGGGCGAAGCTGTTATAGTGAAATCGGATCCAAGAAAAGCCGAAGTGAAGCAACCCGTACCAAAACCGACACAGGTGGTCGAGGAGAGAATCCTAAGGTGCTCGAGTGAGTCGTGGCTAAGGAACTAGGCAAAATAGTCTCGTAACTTCGGAAGAAGAGACGCCAGCAGCAATGCTGGCCGCAGTGAAGAGGCCCAGGCGACTGTTTATCAAAAACACAGGACTCTGCTAAATCGAAAGATGCTGTATAGGGTCTGACACCTGCCCGGTGCTGGAAGGTTAAGGAAGGGCGTTAGCGTAAGCGAAGCGTTTGACTGAAGCCCCAGTAAACGGCGGCCGTAACTATAACGGTCCTAAGGTAGCGAAATTCCTTGTCGGGTAAGTTCCGACCTGCACGAATGGTGTAACGATCTGGGCACTGTCTCAGCCACGAGCTCGGTGAAATTGTAGTATCGGTGAAGATGCCGATTACCCGCAATGGGACGAAAAGACCCTGTGAACCTTTACTATAACTTCGTATTGACTTTGAGTAAGTAATGTGTAGGATAGGTGGGAGACTTTGAAGCAGGCACGCTAGTGTTTGTGGAGTCAACGTTGAAATACCACCCTTTACTTACTTGGAGCCTAACTTCTTTTAGAAGGACATTGCGTGGTGGGTAGTTTGACTGGGGTGGTCGCCTCCAAAAGAGTAACGGAGGCTTTCAAAGGTACCCTCAGCACGCTTGGTAACCGTGCGTAGAGTGTAATGGCATAAGGGTGCTTGACTGTGAGACCTACAAGTCGATCAGGTGCGAAAGCAGGACATAGTGATCCGGTGGTTCCGTATGGAAGGGCCATCGCTCATAGGATAAAAGGTACTCCGGGGATAACAGGCTAGTCTCCCCCAAGAGCTCACATCGACGGGGAGGTTCGGCACCTCGATGTCGGCTCGTCACATCCTGGGGCTGGAGAAGGTCCCAAGGGTTGGGCTGTTCGCCCATTAAAGTGGCACGCGAGCTGGGTTCAGAACGTCGTGAGACAGTTCGGTCTCTATCTATTGCGGGCGTTAGATGTTTGAGAGGGCTTGATTCTAGTACGAGAGGACCGAATTGAACAAACCTCTGGTGTATCAGTTGTACCGCCAGGTGCACCGCTGAGTAGCTACGTTTGGAAGAGATAAGCACTGAAAGCATATAAGTGCGAAACTCGCCTCAAGATGAGACATCTTTTAAGGGTCGTTGGAGATGACAACGTTGATAGGCTACAGGTGTAAAGTTGGTAACAGCATAGCCGAGTAGTACTAATTACCCGTAGATTTATAGCCTATTGGTTATTACTAAAACAAGCCTTATAAGTGCAATACTGGTTTTGCCTTTGTGATGAAATTTACCGATAAAATGCTAAAAGCTTAAGGCCTGAAGCCTGATGCTTACAGCTATATACAACCTTTAGGGTGGTTTTAGCGGTGGGGCTCACCTGTTCCCATTCCGAACACAGAAGTTAAGCCCACCAGCGCCGATGGTACTGCGAAAGCGGGAGAGTAGGTCGCCGCCAGTTTTTATTTAAAGTCTCATAGAGTATTCTATGAGACTTTTTTTGTTTTATAC
>NZ_JAJTNP010000001.1 GCF_021311115.1 Chryseobacterium gwangjuense | reverse complement strand
TGAATACTAATTGACACATAAAAAACAGTAGTTTTTATCAAAAAAAGGGTGGTCAATTTAATCTGAAATTACATGATCACTTTAAATTGGAATTGGGTGGTCAATATCACTGGAATTTACAATGAACTACCTTTAGAAGTTTTTGAAAGTGCAAATATGAAAGTACTAAATGATGCATTAAATACTTTATCAGAGAGAGATAGGCATATACTGTTAACAATTTATTTATATTATGAAGACGGTAAAAAAACACCTTCTGATACTTTAGATTTATTGTGTGAAATGCATGCAACAACTAAAGTTAATATTCGTAAAATACGTGAAAGAAGCGAAAAAAAAATTATTGATTATATAACTCAACACACTCAATTAAAACCTTTAAAGAATGTCAAATAAAAATAGCATAAGAAACTTATTACAGGCTAAAGGGTTACTTTTTCCAGAAACAGAAAAGGAGGTTGAGGTATTCGAATCACTCAACCCTATTTACAACGAGACTCCAAGCGATTGGAATTCTCCTGAAGATATTATTAAAAGAGGTATTCAAAAACTTAAAAATATTAAATCTGAAAGTACTGAAGCGTTAGATAATGAGATTGAAGAACTAAGAATGGTTGCAAGAAAGGGTAATGCCCTCCCTCAACATATTATAGATAAAATGAAGGCAAATCACAAGAAAAATGATAAATAATACGCCTTTAAGTCATATAAAGGAGTTAGCCGAATTTATTGCTTTACAATATGATGAGAAATTGACTCCTGTAGATAAGATTGCACAAGATGAAGGTTTAGAATTATTTTATGATGGATATGAAACAGGTACTTTCGATGGTATGACTGTATATCAAAATCGTAAATTCTACGTTCATCTCAACACTGATAGTGGAAATAGGAAAGATTCTACACGAGGACGTTTCACATTGGCTCACGAACTTGGGCATTATTTTATTGATGCTCATAGAGTAGGATTACAAAAAGGTATTCTTGTCCCACACTCTTCAAATACTAATAAAAAACAATTTGACACTATAGAAAGAGAGGCTGACTATTTTGCTTCTTGTTTACTTATGCCTGAATCAAGATTTAAGGATGAAATTTTCAGGAAAAAGTTTAATTATGAGTTAATTCAAAATCTTGCAACCCTATATAATGTAAGTATTACTGCCTGTGCTTTTAGATTTGCTCAAATAGGAAATCACCCTATTATGATTGTTTACGTTGAAAACGGATTGGTTAAATGGAAATTAGAAAGTGATGACTTTCCCTACAAATGGTTACTGAATGAAAAAAAAATTCCTGAAAATACAGTCGTAGGTGAGTATTTTTCCAAATCCAATCTGCGAGATGTTTATAAAACAGAAAAAGTATGGGCGATGGATTGGTTTAATAATGTGAGAGATTATGATACAAACCGATCATTTTATGAGCATTGTATTCCCCATAGAAATAAAGCTTTAAGTATTATCTGGGAAGATTGATTTTAGCTGTTCTTAATTTAGCCTTTGTAGTGTGTCCTTAGATCTAATTATAATAATCTTAATGAAGATCAAAGACATTCTATGACTTTAGAAGACAATATTAAATCTTAGACTAACTTTTATCTAAATTATTTCTGTCGAGATAAAATTCTTGATGAGATTGTTATGAAGAAATATAGATCCAAGAATCAACCCGTATCTCAGCACGATATTAAAAAATATATTCCAGCAATAAAGCTAAAGAAAATTCCTCCCGATAAAGCTTTAGAAATCCTTAGAACAGCTGGTTATAATATTAACGAAGAACAATCAGAAGAAATTATGGAATTTATATACATTATTGTAAAACTTACGCTCAAAGAATTTTTTACATCTGATTGATTATTCGTATTTTAGTAAAATATTAGAATGATGAATTTCTACTGTAACGATTTTTAATTGTTTACTCCCTAAAATTAATTTTTAACGAAATCATCATAATAATGATAATAGCAGATCTATATATAAGAGTTTCCACTGATGAGCAGGCGGAAAAAGGATATTCTCAAAGAGATCAGGACGAAAGATTACGCAGATATTGTGCAAACAATGATATTTCCATTAATAGAGTAATCTATGAAGACCATTCAGCTAAAAGCTTTGAACGTCCTGAGTGGAAAAAGTATCTTCTCGAAATTAAAAAGAAGAGCCATAAAAGCAGTTTGGTTCTATTTACAAAGTGGGATCGATTTAGTCGTAATACCGGTGATGCCTATCAAATGATCAGTTTGCTCCAAAAAAATCACGTTATTCCCCAAGCCATTGAGCAGCCTTTGGATATGTCAGTTCCTGAAAATAAATTAATGTTGGCTATTTATTTATCTACTCCTGAGGTGGAAAATGACAGAAGAGCATTAAATACTTTCCATGGAATGAGGAGAGCAAAGAAAGAAGGGCGACTGATGGGAATAGCTCCTTATGGATATATCAACAGAAGTCATGAAGATGGTAAAAAGTATATTGCCATTAAGGATCCGGAGGCTTCCAATATTATCTGGGCATTCAATGAGATTTCCAAAGGTCATATTCCTGCCGACCATGTAAGGTTGCAAATGAATAAAAGAGAGGGAGTCTCAATGTCAAGAAGCGCTTTCGCCAAAGCGATGAGAAATCCGGTTTACTGCGGGAAGATCTATATTGAAGACTATAAACAAGAGGAAGCTTATTACACTGAAGGAAAACATGAGGCATTGATTAGCGAACGATTGTTTAATCAGGTTCAACACATTATGGACAAAAAAAGAAAAGTAGAGGGTCCTGGTGGAAGAGTTCTTGGAAACGAGCGCTTTCCCCTTAGAGGCCTTCTGGTCTGTCCAAGGTGTGGAAAGAATCTTACAGCAAGCGGTGCAAAAGGAAAGTCTAAAACCTATTATTACTATCATTGCCATTATAAATGCGGATTTAGATTTGACTCTGATAAGTTAAATGAACTCTTTGAGCTTGAAATTTCTAAACTGGAATACAATCCGATCATCAAAGAACTTATGAAGGAGATACTTTTAGACAATTATAAACAATTCACCTATGATGTAGAAGCTAAAAGAAAGTCAATTTCAAAAGAGATCAATTTACTCAATGAAAAGGTTGCTAATGCAAGAGATAAGTATCTTGTCGATAAATTAGATGAAGAGGATTATAAAGAGATCAAAAGGATCACAAAATCACAAATTGAACAATTGGAACAGGAACTTCAGCAAATGGTTTCGGATAGCAAGGAGCTTGACATTAGAACAAAAATAGAAAATGCACTAGACGGGATTGAAAACCTTGCAAACCTTTATCAGCAGGGAGATCTACAAACAAAAAGGACGATAGGGTGTTTGATATTTCCCCAAAAAGTCGAATTTGACGGAAAAAGTTTTCAAACACCTAAAATGAATATTGTTGCTCAGTGTATCTACCAGTATAACAACGGATTAGGAAATAAAAAAAACCGACATCGAAGAGTAAAATCTTCAAATGTCGGTCTTGTGACCTCGACAGGATTCAAACCTGTAACCTTCTGAGCCGTAATCAGATGCGCTATTCAGTTGCGCCACGAGGCCGTTGTTTCCTTATTGTTTAAAGGTTTGCAAATATAGCGCTTTTTTCTTTTCTTTGAAAGATGAAACCAAGATTTTTTCTAATATTCGCGATTTGTGCGCTAATCTCTTGTAAAAGAGAACCAAAAATTTCACCCTCACAAGGAACTTCGATTTCAAAATATGTACAGTATAGTGAAAACGGAGATATTTTAAAAGTAAAATCGGGTAATTTTACCTACGATTTTAAGAAAAACCAAATTCCTTTTAAGAAAGTTGTTTTACTGAATGCGAGTATGGCAGGCTATATTGCTGAGTTGGGGGCGGAAGATCTAATCATTGGTGTTTCAAGTCCGGAATATATTTTTTCTGAAAATATTCAGAGAAAATTAAAAGAAGGGCAGATTAAAAATGTAGGCAATGAGCAGAAGTATGATGTGGAAAAAATTATTTCATTACAACCGGATGCCATCTTCACCAATCATATTGCCAGTTTTGATAATACCTATCAGTTATTGAAAAATAATGGGATTCAGGTTATTTTTTTAGATGAATACAACGAACAGAAACCGCTGGAGAAAGCAGCTTATCTGAAACTTTTCGGAAAACTTTTCGGAATGGAAAAAGCGGCTGAAGCCAAATATTCAGAAATAGAAAAAAATTATAATGAACTCAAGGAATTAGCTCTAAAATCAACAGAAAAACCTATGGTTTTGGCCAATGAAATGTATGGAGATGTTTGGTATCTTCCGGGAGGAAAAACTTCTGTAGCCAATTTTATTTCAGATGCCAATGCCCAATATATTGTAAAGGATAATACTGACGAAAAAGCGATGACGATGAGTTTTGAGGAAGTATTTTCAAAATCTAAAGGAGTAAAATACTGGGTCAATGCTGGAAACCATGCTTCAAAAAAAGAGATGCTGAATATGAATCCTTTCTATGGAAAGCTGGATGTTTTCAATACAGGAAAAGTATACGGAATTGCAGGAAGAGAAAGGCAAAAAGCCAATGACTTTTTCGAAAGCGGTATTGTAAGGGCAGATTGGGTGCTGAAAGATTATATTAAAATTTTTCATCCTGAATTATTGCCAAATTATAAGCTTACTTATATGAAAGAGTTACAATAACTCGATAGATTTATTTATTTTTGTGCTTCTTTTTTAGAACTTATGTGGAAAAAAATTAAACAGATTATTTTTATTGTTCTTATTCTGAATGTATTATTTATCGTTTGGGGAAGATTTTTCAATCCGCCCATTACGATTACACAGATCGGAGGTATTTTGGAATATGGAAAACTTCAGAGAGACTATGTTTCTTATGATGAAATGGGAGATAAAGTAAAGAAAGCAGTCATTGCTTCTGAAGATCAAAAGTTTTTTGTACACGATGGTTTTGATTATACAGCAATCGAAAAAGCGATGAAACACAATGAAAAAGGGAAAAAAATAAGAGGAGGAAGTACAATTTCACAGCAGACGGCAAAAAATATTTTTCTGTGGCAGGGTAGAAGCTGGTTAAGAAAAGGCTTGGAAGCCGTTTATACCTTTATTATTGAAAAAGTTTGGAGCAAAGATGTTATTTTGGAGAGATATTTAAACTCGATCGAAATGGGGCAGGGAGTTTTTGGAATAGAAGCTGCCTCAAAATATTATTTCGGAAAATCTTCAAAAGATCTTACAACTTCTGAAGCGGCTTGGATTGCTGCTGTTTTGCCAAATCCTAAGAAATATGATCCTAAAAATCCTTCACCATATCTGACCAAGAAACACAACTGGATCATGAGACAAATGAGGAATGTAAGTCTGAAATAATCAATATTAAAATCCGGCTTGTTATAAAATAGATAAAGTTTTTGTATTTTTTAGTTTTTAAGAAGTTTAAACAAGTTTAGTATCTTTGTACTAATGAAGCTTTTTAATTCCAGCACAAACTTTGAGTCTGTTCTTAAAAAATATTTTTCCTTTAAGAACGAAACCCTTTCTCTAGAGCCGTTTGCGGACTTTTTAGAGGGTGTAAAAAGAGCAGACTTTACAGATGTGCTCAATTTTTTTAAAAGCAATCCTGAACTTACAGAACACTTTAAATATTACATCCATAATATTTTTGAAGGAAGACCTTTTAATTTATCGTTAACAGAGGCCAATATTTTATCCGAAAATTCCTTCTTTCCTGAACTTAAAAAAAGAATCTTAAATAAAATCTTACCACCCGTAGAAAATGAAAAAACGGTGTGGTTTATGATTGATAATGTAAGCCTGAGACCTAAAAAAGACTTGGAATATTTTCAGAATCTTCCCGAGAATGAAGTAGATGAATTTTTAAATATTCTTGATGCATCAGACTTTATTACCCAGCCAGCGGTAAAAAAAGAAATGATTTTTGCCATGAATATTCTTTCCTGGCGTGCGACCGGAATGGCAATGGAAGTGGAAGTTGTAAGAATGGCACCTGAATACAGAAATTTTGATAATCCTTTTTTGGCATTGCAAAATGAATTGGAAGGACTTGCCGAAGAACTGGAAAATAACCCGGCGCTGCAGCTTCATTCCAAAGACAGCCGATACAAGCAGATAAAAATTTATGCAGAGCAGTGTCTGGAATTTGTGAATATCGCCTTTAAAAACTCTTCTAAATATGGTATTTCTGGTAAAATTAACCAGTCTCTGTTAAAAATCAGTCAGCAAACTAACAGAATTTACGAAATCGTTCAGTTATTGGTGATTGATAAAGAAGAAGATGTTTTTGTTAATTCTAAGCAATTGATATTTAATATTTTAAGGTATAAATCACATAAAAATAATATTTCTGAGCTTATTAACGACAGTACAAGACTGCTCTCTCACCTTATTACCAATCATACAGCAGAAACCGGAAGTCATTATATCACTTCTTCGCGTAAAGAATATGTGAAAATGTTCTATAAAGCAAGTGGAGGAGGGATCATTGTAGGAGCTTTATGTGTATTAAAAATGCTTTATGGATATTTCCCAGGAAGCGATTTTTTCCATGCTTTTTTATATTCCATGAATTATGCAATGGGATTTATCATGATCTACCTGATGGGCTTTACGTTGGCTACCAAACAACCTGCAATGACGGCGGCTACGATGACTAAGGTGCTTTCTGAAGAAGGTGGCGGTACAAAAAATAATACAGAATTTGCCCATCTTGTTTCACAGTTATTCAGAAGTCAGTTTATTGCTTTTGTAGGAAATGTGTTACTTTCATTTCCGATTGCATTGATTATTATTTATGGATTAGACGTATTTACTTCTCAGAATATGGCGGTAAACAAAGCGGATAAATTGCTTAAAGATCTCGATCCGTTCGAGTCGAAAGCCATTTTACATGCGAGTATTGCCGGATTCTATCTTTTTATTTCGGGAATTATTTCGGGAAATATTGGTAATAATTCAGTCTTTTATCAGATTCCTGAGCGTATTGCCAAAAATCTGTCCATCAGAAAATTCTTTGGGAAGAAATTTGCTAAAGGCCTTTCAAAATATTATGCTAAAAACTGGCCGGGAATTGTATCTAATTTTTGGTTTGGGGTCTTTCTGGGGGCCACTGCGCCTGTAGGATTATTCTTGGGACTCGATCTGGATATTCGACATATCACATTTGCTGCCGGAAATTTTGCATTAGGTCTTTATGGAAAAGATTTTTCAATAGGATCCAATGCATTTTGGCTTTCCTTTGTTACCGTTTTCCTTATCGGATTTTTTAATTTTTTGGTAAGTTTTACCCTTTCGATGTTTTTAGCATTCAGATCAAGAAAATTGAACTTTGGTCAGGTAGGTGAAATTTATAAAGAGATTTTCAGGTACTTTTTAAAGAATCCGTTGAGGTTTTTTATTCCGTTACGTTCAAAACTAGATCAGAAAGCGGATGATTTAAGAAATAACACCATTACAAAATCTGAAGATCATTAAATTTTTCTTCCCCAAACTGAGCCTGGAATTTTTTTAGAAAAAAACTTTTACGAAGCTGAAAATCGTGCTTCAATAACGGTGAATTGATTTTTATAATCACGCAACGGTCTTCAATATTCACACTTTTTATTTCACGGAAGAGTCCTTCATCAAGATACTCTTCCAGAAAATCTTTGATTTCAAAAGCGACTAATTTATGTTCAAAACCATGAATTCTGGCAAAAGATTTTACCAGTTCTGAGGATTGAAATTCGCGTTTTTTCTTTTTCATAAGTGAGGTATGGGTTTCGGGGTGTGAGGTTCGAGTTAAAGAACTTTATAATAATTTAAACGTTATTTTCGTTCCAACTCATGTAATTCATGTTTTGGGAGCAGGAAAAAGGCTTTATGTGTTTTTATAAATAAACCAAAAGCTATTTTGTAGATGTCTAAATTTTTGTAACTCATAGGTGTGTTTATTTATTATTCTTAAATATTGATAACTAAATCAATAGAAAATTCTTAACCAGAACTCGTATCCCGAATCCCGCATCTCGAATTCCAATTATATCTCAAAAATTATACTCTCTTCATTAATCTTTTTCACCACACTTTCCGTACGTTCTCTGTGAGTATCCGTAATAAAAATCTGTCCGAAATTCTCCTGATTTACCAGTTCAATCAGTTGAGAAACTCTGTGATCATCCAGTTTGTCAAAAATGTCGTCTAATAATAGAATGGGCGTTTTATTGGTTAATTCCTTTACTAAGCTCATTTGTGCCAGTTTCAAGGAGATTAAAAATGATTTTTGCTGACCTTGCGAACCTGTTTTCTTGATTAAGACAGAATCCATTTCAAACAAAAGATCGTCTTTATGAATGCCTTTTGAGGTGTATGTCAACATTCTATCTCTTTCCAGGCTTTCCTTTAATAAATTTTCAAAAGTATCACCCAATAAATGAGATTCATAAATGACAGAAACCGTTTCTTTTCCTCCGGAAATAATCTGATAAAAATTTTGAACAATAGGATTCAGCTTTTCAACAAAAGTTCGTCTTTTTTCAAAAATTTTAGTTCCGAATTTAGAAATCGGATCATCATAAATTTCCAATGAATCTTTATCCCAAATCCGATTTTTAGCGAAGTATTTTAGCAATGCATTTCTCTGCTGAACCGTCTTTTGATATTGAATGAGATCAAAAAGATATTCAGAATCGGTCTGAGAAATCATAGCATCCAGAAATTTTCTTCTGCTTTCGCCGGAATCTGAAATTAAATTGGAATCATAAGGAGAAATCATCACACTTGGCAAATATCCGATATGATCTGCCATTCTATCATAGCTTTTGTCATTTTTTTTAATGACTTTTTTGGCTTCTTTAGGCTGAAGAATTTTGATGCTGTCTTCACTGTCATCGTTTTGAATTTCAGCATCAATGGTGAAGAAATCCTCGTCTTTCAGAATGTTATTCAAATCAGTGTTTCCTAAAAAGCTTTTCCCGACAGAAAGATAATGCAAGGCATCAAGAATATTGGTTTTTCCCACACCGTTATTTCCCACAAAACAATTGATTTGTGGTGAAAATTCAAATTTCTTTTCAGAATGGTTTTTGAAATTGTACAGGGAAAGTTTCTTAATAATCATTCGTCAAAAATACTCCATTATTAGTAGAAATAAAAAAGGAAGTGCAGAACAGGTTTCTACTCCGAATGAAAAATAAGCATCACTTCTCTCATTTTCAGAAAAATAAATAAAAATATAGGAGATCACACTCGATAGAAAAAACGGAATGGAGTAATGAGGAGTCAAATACAATATCGATAGAATATTACTCACAAAAATCAGTAAATAAGCAATGTATTTCGTGTTTTGAACCCCAACCAACATAGGGAAGGTCTGAACGGTATCTCGCTTCATATCCCGAATATCAAATGGTAAAACTAATGCTGTAATAAAAAATAAACTGATAAAAAATATGGGAACACTAAATTCAGGTAAAGTTAGCCAACAGTTCACCAGAGCCCAGACTAAACCTACATAAAATACTTTTAAAAACGGAATCTTACGGATGTAAACATCGAGGAAAAAACTATTGTAAAGAAGTCCTAAAATAACAATCACAAACCATTTTAATAGCCTTATTTCATTGTGATTATGGTAGATTAAAAATGCACAGGTAATACCTGCTAAACCGTTTACAATTAAAATTTTAAAAAAATGTTTGGTGCACTGATACTTCGTATAAAGATAACCGCTGAAATAGGTGATGAAAATTAGGATAACACTGGGCAAACGGAATGTATTTTGCTCTTCCATGAAAAACACTGCAAAAAGAGTTCCCATTAAAGACACATACAATTGACTGTCGATGACGGATTTTTTCAGTATTTTTAAAAAGTTCATTGATCAAAAATAACATTTATGAAAAAAAAAACCAAGATTTTTCTGCTTTTGCTTCTTTTGCTGAATTTTTCTGTTGCTTTTGCCCAGAAATATTATGACGAACAGTGGAAAAAAGTAGCTGCCAATTCCCAGAAAGGCATTTACAAATCGAGTCTTCCCATCATTTTAGACATACAAAAACAGGCGATGAAAGAAAATAACATTTTACAGCTTATACAGTCTTTAAAAGCAGAATTCAGCATCGTAAACCAAACGAGGGATGATGAGAAAAATAATTCTGTAAGCCAGCTTTTTAAAAAACTGCAAGGAGTTCAGAAACAATTAAAAGGAGAAGATAAAGTTGTATTTGAGGTGCTGCTCAATGGTTTTCTCATGGATTACTATAAAGAACATTCATGGGAGATTGGCGGTCGTACCAATATCAATTCTCAGAACACTTCTGAAATTGAAACCTGGAGTACACTTGATTTTAAAAATTATTTAGATAAAAACTATCAGGAACTAGATCAGCAAAAAGGAGAAATAAGAAAAATAGCTCTTAAAAAGTATGAGAATGTTTTTTCGTATAATGAGTATATTTCCTATTTCCCTACATTATGGGATTGGTATTCTGTAAAAAAAATAGATTTTCTTTCTAATAATGATCTTTTTACGAAAAATGAACTGGATGTAAATCATACCCATATCAACGGTGTTTATGATGAATTAATCGCTCAGAATACAGGGAATTCCAAGTTGTATTTCATGCACAAAAAATTGCAGGACAATTGTGATTTTAACAGATGTAAAGATAAGTTGGAACAGCTTCAGACTCTTTTAAAATCTGAAGTTAGCGGTGATTATAAAGTGTTAATTATTGATGATATTCTTGAAGAACTGATTAATAAAAATAAAGAAAAAGAAGCATTTGAATTCATTAATCAGGCAAAAACTCAATATCCCAAATCTCCTTTTATTGATAATATTAAAAATAAGGAAAATCAAATTCTTAATCCTTTTTTTAATATTAAATATGAGCAACAGACCCAAAGTAATAAACCTATTCATTTTGTAGCTGAATACAAAAATGTTGCTGCTTTCTCAATCAATATCTATGAAGTGAAAGATGATTTGACTTCTTTTTTACAATATGCAAGAAATTCTTACGGCAATACATTTGATAAAATTAAAAAAAGTCTTGTCAGAAAAGAAGCTTATACATTAGAGGATCCCAAAGATTTTAAAACGCATAAAACGTCTTTAGAAATAAAATCATTGCCTTCCGGAATTTATGTTGCAGAATATTCTGTGACGGGAATTAATAATAAGGATAGTGATGATGAAAAGGATTTTTATTTTTTTGTTTCCGATAACAAAATTATTTATCAGAAAAAAACAGATAGAAATCCGTTGTCAGATGAACTGAAATTAGTGAGTAGCGAAAACGGAAAACCGGCGGTTAATCAGAATCTTACCTTTTATGAATTCGTTACGAATAAAACATTAACTAAAACTGACGGTAAAACCGATGATAAAGGTGTTTTCAGATTTCCGACGACAGCCAATAAAGAATATTACAGAACTTTTTTAATCAGGCAGCCAAATACCAATAGTTTCCAGATGATGGAAATTTATGGAAACAGATATGCTGAGGCTACCAATCAAAATAAACAAACCAAGACGAGTAAAGCTCAGATTTTTACAGACCGAGCGATTTACAGACCGGGACAAACCGTTTATTTTAAAGTAATAAACACTCAGCGTGATCAAGAAATTGAATCTGTTGTAGCAGGATTACAACAAAAAATTACGCTTCAGGACACAAACGGTCAGGAAATTTCTTCACAAACGTTTACCACCAATGAATTTGGTTCTTATCATGGAAGTTTTATGCTCCCGAAAGGTAAACTGAATGGAACTTTTTATCTGAAAACTTCAGAAAACAACGGATATCATAATTTCAGAGTTGAAGAATATAAAAGACCAAAATTTGAAGTGACTTTTGATCCTGTAAAAGAGGAGTACAAATACGGACAAACGATCAGTCTGAAAGGTAAAGCCATGATGTTTTCCGGAGTTGCTTTGAGTAATACGACTGTAAACTATGAAATTAGAAAACGAAACATTCGTTGGAGATATTTTAGTTGGTATCCACAGGATAATGATAATGAAAACTCGATTTTAGGAGAGGCAAAAACTAATGAAAAGGGAGAATTTATCATCAAGCTTGATCTTAAAAAAGATGAAAAGCTGGAAGGTATTCAAATTGATAATTATGAAATTAATGCTTCTGTAACTGATATTAACGGTGAAACACAAACAGCAGACACGGAACTGAAGGTGTCTTCGGTTTCTCATTATATACAAGCTGAAGGAATTCAAAATGTTTTCTCAGGCGAAGATGTAAAAGTAAAGGTTGAAACCAAAAATTACAACGAACAGCTCCTTAAAAAATCTTATCAGGTAAAACTTTCGAAACTTCAATCTCCTGACAGGATTTTTAGAAATAATTTTAAAGCTGAAGTGCAGAATTTACCGAAATATTCAAAAGAAGAATTCATCAGCAAATTTCCACACGATTTGTATGATAAAAATGATGAGGTGAAAAACTTTAAAGTTTCATCCGCTATTCTGAATGGAACAACCCGTAATGAAGAATCTCTTGATCTTGGAAAGTTGGAAGCAGGAGAATATTTGCTTGAACTATATAATATTGAAGGGAAAGACACGATAAAAACGGCCCAAAATTTCAGTGTTTGGAATAAAAATTCCTTAGCATCCAATCAAAAGACATTCCTTACGGTTTTAGAGCCGAAAAAGGAATTTATAAGAGGAGAGAAGGCTGTTTTTTATGTGTATTCTTCAATTCCTGATGCTTTGGTGAATATTTTTGTTCAGGACGGATCGGGAAAAACAATTTCTGAAACTCAGCAGTTTAAAAACGGAATCCTGGAATACACGGCAGAAATTCCGAAAGATAAAAATGTACAAACATTCAATGTACAGTTTCAGATTGTTGCATTTAATGATGTTCAGACACAATCTGTAAATCTTGACATAAAAGATGCTGAAGAAAAGTCAATAAAAATAGAAACCATTACTTTCAGGGATAAAATCCAGCCCAATTCAAAAGAAAAATGGTCTGTAAAGGTTTTAGGCAATGGAAAAGAGAAAATAAATGCAGAAGTATTGGCCAATATGTATGATATGTCTTTGGATAAGTTTGCTGCCAATCAATTTAACTGGTATAATTTCTATGTTCCGGCTTCAATCGTAACCTCTTATGATATCAGACAATATCTTCTTCAAAAATATTATCAAAAAAGATTGGAATATATTAACGGAGAGCAAGTAGAAGTTCCCGGTTTTGATTGGTTTGATTCAAGTGTATTGTGGATGAATGAGCGTCTGCTTGAAACGACTACAGGCTTTTCGAACCAAGAAGGGGTAAAAGCTGCAGCGTATACTCCGCCACCTCCACCATCAATAGGAGGTGCTAAAAGAAGTGTTGCAATGGCAAAAGAAGCAAGAGTTGATGATGCTATGATAGATATTGTTCAGAATGTTGTTCCTGAGGCGGTAAAAGCTCCAAAAATGGAGACTCCTCCACAAGCTGACTTGAGTAAAGTTCCGGTTCGTCAGAATCTCAACGAAACCGCTTTCTTCTATCCGGATTTAAAAACAGATTCGGAAGGGAATGTAAGCTTCGAGTTCACTTCTCCGGAAGCACTTACAAAATGGAAATTGATGTTCCTTGCGCATACAAAAGATGCTAGAGCGGCAACATTGGAAAAAGAAGTGGTGACTCAGAAAGAATTCTCCGTAACACCAAATTATCCAAGATTTTTAAGAGAAGGAGATGAGCTTAATCTTCAGTCTAAGCTGTCAAATTTAACAAACAAAAAACTCAATGGTTCCGCTCAATTACAGATTCTTGACGCTTTTACCAACGAGGATATTTCAGAAAAATTTGGACTGAGTACATTGACTGCAGTTTCGGGATATAATAAAGAGCAGGCTTTTTCAGTAGATGAAAATGGAAACTCTGTTTTAACATGGAAACTCAAAGTACCGAATAATGTTTCTTCAATTATTCTGAAAGTGGTGGCAAAAGCAGGACAATATTCTGACGGAGAGCAAAAAGCTGTTGCTATTCTACCTAACAGAATGTTAGTGACAGATGCCCTTCCTATTTTTGTGAAAGAAGGTGAGACTAAAACTTTTGAGCTTGAGAATCTTAAAAATGCAACTTCAACTACGATTTCCAATGTTTCAAATACTTTGGAACTGACGACTAATCCGATCTGGGAAATCATGTTTGCGCTTCCGAGTCTTAAAAACGATCAGAATAATTCTGCCGATGTGATCTTCAATAAATGGTTTGCTGATGTTTTAGCTTCAGAAATTTTCAAAGCAAACCCAAAGATGAAAACCGTATTTGAAGAATATCAGAATAAAGGATTATTAAATTCGAATCTTGAAAAAAATCAGGAATTGAAACAGCTGTTGCTGGAAGAAACTCCTTGGGTATTGGAAAGTAAAAATGAAAGTGAACAAATGGCTAAACTATCGCTTTTATTTGATGTCAATACGATGCGAAATACCATTCAGGGGGATTGGGATGATTTCAAAAAACTGCAAAATCCGGACGGCGGTTTCTCTTGGTATCAAGGTTATCCGAGTTCTTACTCAACTTCGTTGTACATTCTTAAAAACTTAGGAAAAATAAATGCATGGCTGAAAGATAATGTGAAAGATTATCAAAGTTCAGAACAAAAAGAATTGGTTGGAAATTTGGTGAAATATGTTGACAATGAGATCAGTAAATATTGGGATGTGAAAAAAGATAATGCTTGGAGCAATTGGGCGATCGATTATCTGGATACCAGAAATTACTGGGAAAAACAATATCCGTTAAAAGGGAAAGGAGCAACCTTGAAATCATTAGTTAAGCAGATAGCGAAAACTGCAAAAATTACAGATTTTACTTTCTTCGGACTACACAGAGCTGCTTTATTGATGAATGAGTATGGTTTAAAAGATATTTCCAATAAATTAATGACCTATCTAAAAGAAACTTCTGTAGACTCAAAAACACAAGGTGTCTACTGGAAGCAAAATCTGGACGACTGGGGTTGGTTCAGTTCAAAAGTAGTGAATCATGCAGGTGCTTTGGAAGCTTTCAATACTTTAAAGCCAAACGACCAGAAATTCATCGAAGACATGAAAATCTGGCTGATCACCCAAAAAGAAGTGAATTCATGGGGAAGCTCAAGAGGAACAGCAGAAGTTATTTTTACCATCTTGAACTCAGGAAAAGCATGGACAAGTGCGGACAGCGATAAAGCAACCATTGTTTGGGGTGGAAAAGAACTGAAACCAGAAACTCAGGCAACAGGATATGTAAAATCTTCTGTGAAAACTGATGTTGTGGATAAAAACCTAGCAACAGTAACCGTGACAAAACCAGGTCCGGGAATTGTTCAAGGGGGATTGTTCTGGCAATACTATGAAGATCTGGATAAAATAAAATCTTCTGAAAACTACATTTCAATTACGAAAGAACTGTACAAAAAAATAAAAACAGTAAACGGTGAAGAATTGCAGAAAATATCTTCTGAAACTCCGTTGAAAGTTGGTGACAAAGTAACGGTGAGAATGATTTTAAATACGGATCGACCTATGGAATTTATTCATATCAAAGACATGAGAGCGGCGGGATTTGAACCTTTAGAAGTACTTTCAGGATATCAGTGGAAAAATAATTTAGGATATTATCAATCTACTAAAGATGCGTCTACAAATTTCTATATTCAATATATGCCAAAAGGGAAATATGTGTTTGAATATGATTATGTTGCCAATGCATCTGGAAAGTTCTTAAATGGGATTACTACAATGCAAAATTATTATGCACCGCAGATGAATAGTCATACAAAAGGAACCCATATTCAAATTTTGGAATGATTTTTGGCTTTAGAGAATTAGTAAAAATTAAATACAAAAAATATGAAATTTTCAAAGACATTAATGGTAGGTTTGGCAATGGTAGCAGGAGTGAATGCTTTTGCACAAAAGAAGACTGAAAAGTTCGAGAAATTACAGATTGAAATGTTTCCAAAAGCTAAGGAAGGCTATAAACAAGTATATATTCAGCTTCCTGTAGCAAAAAGTGAAAATGATTTAAAGGTTGAGTTCTTCGTAGGAAAAGAAAAAATGTTGGATTGTAACAAATATTTCCTGATGGGAAATATGAAAACCCAGGATTTACAGGGTTGGGGTTATAACTACTATGAAGTAGAATCGAACGGAGAAACCGGAGGAACTCTGATGGCATGTCCTGATCAGAAAAAGACTCAGAAATTTGTTTCTCTTCAACCGGAGATTGTAAGATATAACAGCAAATTACCTTTAGTATTTTATGTTCCGAAAGATCTGGAAGTTCGCTACAGAGTGTTGCGTCCGGATGCAAAAATGAAGAAAGCGGTTCAAAAATAGATGGTACTATATAGAAACTCCTCTCAAATTTTTGAGAGGAGTTTTTTATAGAAAAGCATCAAAATTAAATTTATTTAAAATTCACTGTTAATAGAATTTTATTCTGGGATTTCAGGATTTTTTATATTATATTTGTTAGAAACATGAACCATGAAAAACAATTTATTGATTTTTACGTTTGGTTTTTTACTATTTCCAGCCTTCAGTTGGGCACAGTCGGCGCCGGATTTTCGGGAGCTTTTAGATAGTGCGATGGTTCGGGATTCGGACCTCAAAATGCAGATCACCCAAAACAAACTTACCGATCTTGACGAACATAAACTCAAAGATGTTTTTCTTCCTACATTGGAAGTCAGCGGACAGGTTGGTTATCTCAATGCAACAGCTCGATTGACCTCTCCGGAAATCAATCTTACTCCGTTTATCCAGATTCCGAAAGGGTATTTCAATAATAATTTAAATATTTCAGGGTTTTCAGGTATCGCCAAAACCGATGCAAAGATGTTGGTGTATTCCGGAGGAAAAGTAAAGTATTTAAAAAAAGCGATTGAAGAAAAGAAACTGTCCGAAGATATTTTGCTTACCAAAACCAAGGATGAAGTGACGGCCAATGTTTCAAAAGCATATGATCAATTAGCTTTGATTCATCAGTCGAAAAGAGTGTTGGATGAAAGTAAAAAAAGATTAGATATTAACAGGAAAACTGCAGATAAAGCATTAGGTTATGGTTTGATAACTCCTTATGATCATAAAAAAATTGAACTTGCTCAAGCGACTTTAAATGCTAAAATAGTCGAATACGAGGGTAAAAAAGAACTGCTTCTTACCCAGCTTTATATTTTTACAGGAATCAGCAAAGAGAGACTGAAAATGATAGAGCCTGTATTGGAACCGGTAGAAATATTGACTGCTGAAAAAGGCATTGAACAAAGAGCCGAAATTCAGGCTCTCAATCATGGGATTGTTGCGGCAGATTATAAAATAAAAGCAGAAAGAACGTGGATGATTCCTAAAGTTCAGTTAATGGCTTCGGCTTATTATATCGGACTGTACGGAAGCAGAATTAAAACGTCGGAAAATATAATTCCGGCCATTCCTGAAATTGGGTATGGAGGAGCAAAATTAGACTGGAAACCTACCAATATTAATATTCTTCCTTTAATTACAGCTGGAGTTGGCTTTAAATGGGAGGTTTTTGATGGTAAAGAAGGAAAACATGCTGAAGAAACTGCGAAAATAGGAAAAGAAATTCTGCAGAATCAAAAAGAAGATGCTTTAAAAAAACTCACGTTAAATTTAGCGAATAATCGAACCAATTATGATATTGCAACCGCTCAGATTACTTTGAAAGCTAAAGAAAAAGAACTCGCAAAAAATGCTTTGGTTCAGGCTGAAAAAGAATTCAGATACGGAATGAGCAAATCTTCACAACTCATCGATGCGGAGAATGATCTTGAAATTGCCGAACTTGAATATCAAAATACCATATTTAATCAGAGAAGAGCAGGAATAGAACTGATGAGATCTACTCAGGAATTGGATATTACTAAATTTTACTAATACTTTAAATTCGAAATGATGCAAAAAAATATATCCCTCGTGCTTGCTGTTCTGTTTTTATTGACAAGCTGCAATAAAAAGAACGAAAAACTGAACCATTCCGAAGGTAAAACTAAAAAAGACGTTATTTCTTTTGCGCCGAAAGTGCCGGGAAGAATTTTAAAAATATACGTTACAGAAGGGCAGACCGTGAAAAAAGGCGATACTTTGGCACTTTTGGATATTCCCGAAGTATCCGCAAAAATTGCTCAGGCTCAAGGTGCCGTAAGTGCAGCCACAGCTCAGGAGCAAATGGCTAAAAACGGAGCTACAGCTGACCAAATGAAACAGTTGCAGGCAAAATATAAAGGATTAAAAGAACAATATGATTTTGCTCAAAAATCTTTCCGAAGAGCTTCCAATATGTATCGGGACAGTTTAATGTCTCCACAGGCTTATGATGAGATATATGCTAAAATGCAAGGTGCAAAAGCCCAATATGATGCTGTGGTTGCCGAATTGGATGATGTACAGAGAGGTACCCGTTTCGAAAAAGTGGAAATGGCTGCAGGACAAGCTTCTCAGGCGAAAGGTGCTTTGCAGGAAGCCAATGTAGCTTATTCTGAAAGATATGTAATTGCTACCAATGATATGGAAATCGAAACGATCAGCCTGAATCCGGGAGAATTGGCGACGGCCGGTTATGCCTTGTTTAACGGTTATATTCCGGAAAGTACTTTTTTCAGATTTACCGTTCCTGAAAGTCAGATTTCAAAATACAAAAAAGGACAAACTGTTACCATGCAGGTTGTGTATAATAAAGAAAATCTGGAGGGGAAAATTTTATATATCAAACAGCTGACAAAATATGCAGACATTACTACTGCATACCCGGATTATCAGTTGCAGGATGCAATTTATGAAATTAAAGTAAAACCTATGGATATGAATAAAGCTAAAGACATCCTTGTTAATTCAAACGTTATCCTGAAATAGATATGAAAGAGTTTTTCCGACTTTTAAAACGAGAATTCAAGCTGTTTATCGGCAATTCTACATTGAGAACCGTTTTCTTTTTGGCGCCGGTTTTCTATGCGACATTGTTGGGTTTTGTTTATGAAAGCGGAAAAGTAGAAAATACACCTGTTTTGGTGATCGATAGAGACAATACGCCTTTATCTAATCAATTAACAGAAATGCTGGAAGATAACAAAAGTATTAAAGTGATCCGTTATTTGCAGGAACCATTCAGCATGAAGGACGAGGTTATAAAACATGAAGCTGCGGCGGTGGTTATTATTCCGGCAAAATTTGAAGCATCCATACTTCAGAAAAAATATCCTGAGCTTAATGTATATGTGAATACAGGAAATGTTTTGACTGCAAATTTTGCCTCAAAAGCATTACAATTAACCATAGGAACATTCTCGGCAGGAGTTTCCATTAAAGGACTGCAGAAAGCGGGAATGCCTGCAAGCAAAGCCGTTACCCAGTACGAGCCTTTTAAGGCCAATTATATCACACTTTTCAATACAACAGGAAATTACCTGATTTTCATGTGGCCGGCAATGCTCGCTGTCGTTTTACAGCAGGTGATTCTTCTGGCTATGGCTGTAAGTTTTGCATCAGAATTTCAGGGCGGAACCTTCATCAAAGAATATGCAAAAATGAAAAAATGGGCGTTTCCTACGATGTTAATCAAAGTAATTCCTATTTGGGTTTTTTCTATCCTTATTGTAGGAATGTACTATTTCATGCACATGATTTTTAAAGTTCCAATGCCGGAAGGAGTTCTCAATTTTATCTTAATCACAAGCTTTTTCGTAGGATCGGTTTCTTTTCTCGGAGTGTTGGTAAGCGTACTGATTCCTGATGCATTAAAGGCAACTCAGATTTTAATGGTCATTGCTTCTCCGGCTTTTATTATCAGCGGTTTTACATGGCCTTTAAGTTCAATGCCTGCTTTTGTTCAGTTTATTGCGAATATTATCCCTTTGACTCCTTTTTTGCAGGCGTTTAAAATTTTATTGATTCAAAAAGGCTCCGTAGAGCTTACTTATCCTTATTTGCAGCATTTAGGGATTCTTTTAATCATTTATATTCTGTTAGGATGGATTGCGCTGAAGATCAAACTTTGGCTGATGTTCAGATTTGTAAAGCCCGAAAAAGATGACTCCGGTAATTTTTCAGAGAACGAAGAAACAGAAGTCTAATCAAATAATAATTCGTATTTTTCTGTTACGTTAAAATGGATTTTAAATAATTGTTTATCAGTGGCTTATTTGTATTTTTAAAAATAATTAAAAAGCAAAAGAAAAAACTGATATATTTGTTTTTCAACAATTACATAAACTATGGAAAACGTATTTGATATCAAAGATGCTCAGAATTACATTGATAGAATTAATAATCTTGTAGAAGACACTCATGGTCTTTGGGGAAAAATGACGGTTGATCAAATGTTAGCACATTGTAGTGTATCTTACGAGATGGTTTATGAACCGGAAAAACATAAAAAACCGGGTGCTATTGCAAAATTTATTTTAAAAAGCTTTGTAAAACCTAAAGTAGTGGGTGAGAAGGCTTATCCTAGAGATTCTCCTACGGCTCCTCAGTTTTTAATTAAAGGAAGAAAGAATTTTGAAGACGAAAAGAAAAGATTAATTGGTTTCATTCAGAAAACCCAACAACTCGGAGCAGCTGCTTTTGATGGAAAAGAATCACATTCGTTTGGCAAACTTTCTTCTCAGGAGTGGAATAATATGTTTGCAAAACATCTGAACCATCATTTGGCACAATTCGGGGTGTAAGTATTATCATGAATTTTTTTGAGGATCATCTAAAACTATATTCAAACTAATATTAAAAACCATGAAAAAAGCTTTACTATTCCTCATTCTTATTTCTAATTTTTTCTTTGCCCAAATGCCTGATATTTCATCTGTCTGGCTGAATAACAGTAAACCTTATTGGGGGACCATTGGAAATAAAAAAGAGCAGATTAAACTGAAAATCAATATTTCAGAGCAAAATAAAAAAAATGATCAGGAGTATTTTGTTTCAGGATATTCTCTTGTAGATCAGGTGTACGCCAAATTTGAAGGTAAATTTACCATCACCAAATACAAAGACAATAAGAAGAGCGGAACGGTGTATGGAAATTACGAACTTGCAGAAGAAAACAAAGGAAAACATTCCGGACTTCTTAAAGGAAAATTCATTTATACTTTTAAATGGAATAAAACCACCGAAAAAATTGAAGGTCAATATATCGAACTTATAGGTGACTGGAAAAGCTATGACGGAACTTTAGACTTTAAAACCCGTATAAAAAATCAATAAACCATGTTAAAAAGAATTTTAGCTGTTATAGGCGGAATCGTTGCCGGTTCGCTTACTGTTGCGGCTGTAGAAATGCTGGGACATTATTTATATCCGTTACCTGCGGGAATGAAAAGCGATGACATGGAAGCAATGAAGGAGTATATTCCCAATGCACCTTTTATGGCGCTGTTTTTTGTAATTATTGCTTATGCTCTGGCTGCTTTGGTGGTAGGATTTGTCTCGACCAAGATTGCGAATGACGGTAAAAATAAATATGCAATAATCGGGGGAGTTATTTTTGTGATCATCACCATTATTAATTTGGCGATGCTTCCGACTCCTGTCTGGTTCTGGGTATTAGGAATCGCAGTTTGGGGATTGGTGTTAGTAGGTTATAAATTGGCTTTAAATAAAAATAAAGGATGAAATTAGGAGCATTTTCAGTAAGTTTAAGTGTAAAGGATCTGCAAAAATCGAAAGATTTCTATGAAAAATTGGGCTTCAGCTCAATGGGTGGAAATATGGAGCATAATTATCTGATCATGAAAAACGGAGATCATTTAATCGGGCTTTTTCAGGCCATGTTTGATGGAAATATGCTGACTTTTAATCCGGGATGGGATCAAAATGCACAAAATCTTGAGATTTTTGATGATGTTCGTGATATTCAGAAACATTTAAAAACTCAAGGAGTAGAACTGGATAAAGAAGCTGATGAAACGACTTCAGGTCCTGAACATATTTTCCTGAAAGATCCTGATGGAAATATGATTTTAATAGATCAGCACAGATAAATTTCAATTAAAATAATCATGAAATAGCCATAAGAATGCCATATACTCAAAGGGAAGATTATTTGAGGCTATTCCATCTGACCATAAAAAATTAGAAAATAAACAGATGAAAACAATAAAAAGAATTTTTATAGGGCTGGCTTTAATACTAGTCGTATTGCTTATTATAGCCGCGTTTATTTCCGGAGATTGTAAATATGAAAAATCGATAACTATCAATGCTCCTGCTGAAAAAGTCTGGCAAAATACCAGTACTCTGAAAGCAATGGATGTATGGAGTCCATGGAATGATCTGGATCCCAACATGAAAAAAGAATGGAGCGGGGTAACTGGTAATCCGGGAGAAAAAGTTTGCTGGGATAGTAAAAATGAGAATGCTGGAAAAGGATGTCAGGAAGTGAAAAAAGTGGATGCAGCGAATAAAAGAATTGATACTGAAATTAAATTTTTAACTCCTTACGAAAGTGAAGCGAACGCTTATGTTATCGTAACTCCTGAAGGAAGCGGAAGCAAGGCAACTTGGGGATTTACTTCAAAAATTCCTTATCCTTTTACGATCATGAAGTTGTTTATGAATATGGAAGATGCTATTGGGAAAGATTATCAAAAGGGACTTTCAAAATTGAAGAGTGTATCTGAACAACAATAAACCTCGAACCTAAAACTTTAAATTATAAAAAACTATGGCGTCAGTAAACGTTTATTTAACATTTAACGGAAATTGTAAAGAAGCATTTGATTTTTACAAATCTGTTTTCGGTGGAGAATATCCATACATCGGAACTTTTGGAGAAATGCCTCCATCTGAAGAATGCGGAGAAATGTCTGAAGAAGATAAAAACAAAATTATGCATGTTTCTCTTCCTATTTCTAAAGAAACAGTTTTGATGGGAAGCGATACAGGAGGTGAATGGGCATCCCAGTATAAAGTAGGAAATAATTTTTCAATTTCCATTAATGCGGACTCAAAAGAAGAGGCAGATAAATTATTTGCAGGCTTATCAGAAGGTGGGATGGTAACAATGCCAATGGCAGATACATTTTGGGGAGCATATTTCGGAATGTTTACCGATAAATTCGGAATCAACTGGATGGTAAACTATGATGATCCTGCTAAAATGCAACAACATCCTTAATATTTATTTTAAAAATAAATACAATACAAACAAACCGGCGGTAGAAACTGTCGGTTTTTATTTTATATGCATTTGCATTTCAAAAATCTCTAAATTTGAGTATAAAGTTATTGGCTGATTTTAAACAGACAGGAAAACTTTCATAAAAAATATATTTTGCTTATTATTGATAATTAATATTGAATTTAGTTATTTGATAGATTTTAATAATGAAAAAATAAAGAATGAAGGTTTTAAAATTATTGGTTGCAGGGATTTTTACTTTGGGAGCTACCTTTTCGCATGCACAGAAAAATGATTTGGGCGCTTGGTATATGTATTTGGGAAACAATAAAATCAGTAAAAAACTAAACTGGCATAATGAGGTTCAGTACCGTAATTTTGATGCGGGTGGAGATTTGGAGCAACTTTTAATTCGTACAGGTTTAGGATACGACCTGACGGAAAATAATAACAATGTTTTGTTGGGATATGGTTTTATACTCAGCCAGCCTTATGTGAATGGCGAAAAAACTGAAAATATAGAACACCGAATTTTTCAGCAATATATTACCAAACAGAAATTCGGACGTTTTAATCTTCAGCATCGTTACCGTTTAGAAGAGCGCTTTCTGCAGGATGATTTCAGGATGAGGTTTCGATATCTGATCGGATTGAATATTCCGATTAATAATAAAGAAATACTGCCTAAAACTTTTTATGGTTCTGTTTATAATGAGATTTTTCTGCATTTTAACAGTCCTACTTTTGACAGAAACCGGGTATATGGAGCTTTAGGGTATGTTATTAATAAAAATATGAGAATTGAAGCAGGATATATGAATCAGATTCAGGAGACTAAAAACAGAGGACAGATTCAGATCGGCTTTTATAACAATATCCCGTTTACGAAAAATTAAAAGGTCTTTTTTGAAAAAGATAAAAAAATTAAAAACCAATCATCACTTATGCACTCAGGAAAAAGATTTGGAGCCCTTGAATTTATAGTCTGGACGAAGAGAAGTATTCTTTGTTTAGCTGTTTTATCAACAATTCCTACCGTTTTGTATTTTTTAGGATATACTTTTCTGTCGTTTCCATGGCAGCCGATCGCGATTATGGGAACTGCTGTTGCATTTATCGTGGGGTTTAAAAATAATGCAAGTTACAGCCGACTTTGGGAAGCCAGACAGATTTATGGAGCAATCATCAATGACAGCCGTAGTTTTGGATATATTTTAAGGGATTCGCTTTCTGCAAAAAATTCAAGTAAAGTAAAAGAAATGTTTCAGCGCCATTATGCATGGCTTACTGCACTTCGTTTTCAGCTTCGGGAATCAAGAGCCTGGGAAAATATGTCTACTGCTCAGTTCGATGAGTATGCACAAAAATATGACATTCCGGAAAAGCTTTCCAAGCTGGATGAAGAATTGAAAAAATATCTTTCGGAAGATGAACTTCAATATATTTTGAGTAAAAAAAACAGAGCAACACAATTGATGGCTAAACAAAGCAGTGTGTTGTCGGAAGCATATGCAAAAGGAGAAATCAATGATTTTCAGTGGACGCAGATTAATCAGCAGTTGGTAAAATTTACGGACAATCAGGGAAAAGCAGAAAGAATTAAAAACTTTCCTTATCCTAGAAATTTTTCTTCGATTACGACTTATCTTTTATTGCTTTTCATTGCTTTTGTTCCCTTTGGATTATTAAAAGAATTTGATAAACTGGGTGATGGAACGGTGTTAGAAGGATTTACCTTGTGGTTTAATATCCCTTTTTCATTATTGGTAACTTGGTGTTTCCATACACTGGATAGTGTAGGAGAGGCTTCTGTTAATCCTTTTGAAGGAAGTCCGAACGATGTTCCGATTACTCAAATCAGTCGTACCATAGAAATTGATATGAGAGATATGTTGGATGAAACGGATCTTCCTCCTGCCATTGCTCCGAAAAATAATATTGTGCTTTAATTGAAGTGAAAGCCTCTAATAAAAACAATAAGTCAAAAAAAATAATTAAAAAATACACAAAATAATGATTCACACATATGTTATAATATCAATCGCGGTATTGCTGTCTGTGATGATATTGGTCATGATAGGGCAGAAGCTGAAAGTAGCCTATCCGATATTTCTTGTTATTGCTGGATTGCTGATAAGTTTTATTCCAGGGATGCCGCATATTGAGATAGAGCCGGATTTGGTTTTCCTTATCTTTCTTCCGCCAATTTTATTTGAAGCGGCATGGTTTACTTCGTGGCAGGATTTTCATAAATGGAGAAAGCAGATATTTTCTATGGCTTTCGGATTGGTGTTTTTAACCTCCATTGTGGTAGCGTATTTGTCATCATCCATTATTCCGGGACTTACAGTAGCTATGGGATTTTTATTAGGAGGAGTCAATTCTCCACCTGATGCTGTCGCTGCAACTTCAGTGTTGAAACATATGAAGATTCCAAAGAAAATTACAAGTATTCTGGAAGGAGAAAGTTTGATTAATGATGCTTCGAGTTTAATTGTATTTAAATTTGCTTTAGCAGCGGTAATTTCCGGGCAGTTCATTTTTGGAGAAGCGGTAAAAGACTTTTTCACGATGGCGATCGGTGGAATAGCGATTGGAGTAGGATCTGGATTGCTTTTCGGAGCTTTGCTAAGAATTATTCCGTCCAACTCGAATATTGATACCATTATTACACTAATCGTTCCTTATATCATGTATGTAGGAGCGGAACATTTCCATTTTTCCGGAGTATTGTCTGTGGTTGCAGGAGGGTTGCTGATGTCTTATAATTCACATTGTTATTTAAGCCATACTTCAAGGATTCAATCGGGAAATGTTTGGAGCGTTTTGATCTTTTTAATGAACACGATTATTTTCATTCTCATCGGATTGGAATTACCGATTGTCGTGGCAGGAATGAAAGAGTATACCATTTCTGAAGGGATTTTCTATAGTGTTATCATCGGAGGAGCGATTATTTTCACCAGAATTTTGTACAGCTATGCTTTGATGTATTTTCCAAGGCTTTGTTCTAAAGAATTAAGGCTAAAAGTTCCGAAACCGGATTGGCGCGAACCGTTCATTATCAGTTTTGCGGCTATGAGAGGAGTGGTTTCTTTAGCAGCAGCATTATCTATTCCTGCGTTTTTACCAAATGGAGAAGCCTTTCCGCACCGAAATATTATTTTGTTTGTCACTTTTGTGATCATATTGATTACTTTAGTAGGACAAGGTTTGCTTCTTACCCCTATTTTAAAATTTTTGAAAATCAGTGATGCAGGAAGCGAATTGCCGGAGGAAAAGCAGGAAGTCATTCTATTGAGAAAGCTGAAAGAAATGGCTTTGCAAAAACTGGATGATGATTTCTCTGAATTGGCTGGAAAAAACAGTCTTGTACAGCATCAGAAACATAAGCTGGAAAATGAAATGATGATGATGGCAGATAAAGTACAATGCATGGCTACCACAGGAGATTATGTAACGGCGATGAACGAAAATAAAGAGGTGATGAGACAAATTATTCAGGCACAGAGAAACGAACTTCATCGGTTAAAACGTGAAAAAATATTTGATGACCATGTCATGAGAACCATTGAGATGCAGCTAGATTTTGATGAAGCAAAAATTACAGGTTTTTCTCATGGGTAATTGATTTGTAAAAACAGACCTTTTAAATAAAAATAAAATGAGTATTCCCATTATCGTTCAATACAAAATAAAAGCTCCGGTTGAAAAAGTTTGGAAAGCTTTGACGGATAAGCAGGAGATGAAATCCTGGTATTTCGATATTTCCGATTTTGAATTGGAAACAGGACATGTTTTTAATTTCTATGAACCCGGAGATGAGAAAAAATACCATCATCAAGGTGAAATTTTAGAAATAATTCCTGACAAAAAACTGAAACATACCTGGTCTTATCCTGAACTATCTGACGGAATTACAACCGTAACCTGGGAATTGAAACAACAGGGAGAAGAAACTTTTGTTACACTTATTCATGATGATATTGATAACCTGAAAGAATTGGGAGCAAATTTTTCCAGAGAAGCTTTTGCGGATGGTTGGAACGGAATTATTGGTCAGAGTCTGAAACCTCATTTTGAAAAGTAAAAATATGTCAAAATACAAAGCACTTCGTCCGATATTATGGACAGAAAACCTGGATGACACGATTGGTTTTTATATTCAAATCCTGGGCTTTACCTTACAGGAAAGAAATGATGAATGGCAATGGGCTTCATTGGAGAAAAACGGAGTAGGAATTATGCTGACCAAACCGAATCAACATGAAACTTTTAATGGAATCGCTTTTAGTGGATCTTTTTATTTTACTGTAGATGAGGTAGATGAACTTTGGGAGGATTTGAAGACCAAAACCAAAATCTGTTACGAAATTGAAACCTTTGATTGGGAAATGAGAGAATTTGCAATCTATGACAATAATGGATATATATTACAATTTGGTCAACATATTGATGAAATTAGTAAAGCGGAATAAATTTTGCTATTTTTGGGGGAAATATTTAGAAATTCAATGAAAAAGAATATCATAGCAGGTTTTGCTGCAATTTTGTTATTAGCTTCATGTAATAAAGATGAAAAGATCTTAAGTACTTTAAGTGATTATAACAATTCTATGGAGGCAAAAGGATATCATTTTGGTGATAAACTTACCCTTCCAAAAGAAGTTACAGATAATGCGGAGAGCATTACGGTGAGCTTTGGAGATAAAGAAACTTCAGATTTAACGATAGACCCGAAATTTTTTACTTTAGGTGATAATGCCGTTACTTTCAACATAAAAAAGAAAGGAGGTGAAACTCTTAATCAGGATGCTACGATCAATGTTTTTGCAAAAAATCCTGAACAAAACTTAACGTACCAAATTGTAGCGGAATATCCTCACGATCCTAAAAACTTCGTACAGGGTTTTCAGATTGAAGGCAATACCATCTATGAAAGTGACGGGCAAAACGGTTCTTCACAAATCCTGAAATATACGTTGGGAACTACAACTCCTCTTGCTTCTACAAAACAGGCTCAGGAAGATTTTTCTGAAGGAAGCACCATTGTTGGGGATAAAGTATATCAGCTGACTTGGCAGAGCAAAAAAGGATATATTTATGATAAAAGCTCTTTAAAGCTTATTAAGGAATTTGCTTATCCGAATGTTTTTGGAGAAGGTTGGGGATTAACTTATGATGGTAAAAACCTGATTGCTTCTGACGGAAGTAAACTTTTGTACTTTTTAGATGCTAATGATCCTTCAAAACTGGTAAAATACATCGCGGTTGCAGGAAGTTCTCAGGCTTATGATCAGCTGAATGAACTTGAATATCATAATGGATTTATCTATGCCAACGTATGGCAAAAACCGATTATCTTAAAGATCAATCCTGCCAACGGAGAAGTAGTGGGAACATTCGATTTCACAGATATTGCTAAACAAAATACAAAAGGAAGTGATGATGTATTAAACGGAATTGCTTTTAAAGGTGATAATATGCTGGTAACCGGTAAAAACTGGTCAAAAATATACGAGGTTGTTATTAAATAACAAATTCGTAAGCACATCAAAATATAAAGATAGCGTTCCTTGGGAGCGCTATTTTTAGTAAAGGAAAAACACTATTTTTGAAGAAAGATTAAATAATTCATGAAGAAAAATCTCTTAGTCTGTTTCACATCGATGATCATGTTGATGTCTTGTAATGATAAAGATAAAATGCTTAGTTCTTTAAAAGGGTATAATGATTCTATGGAATCAAAAGAGTATCATTTTGGGGATCAATTGACGCTTCCTAAAGAAATTACAGACAATGCAGAAAAAATCACCATAAGTTTTGGAGATAAAGGAACCTCTAATTTAAAGGTTGATCCAAAGTTTTTTGAATTAGGAGATAATAAAGTGACTTTCGTCATAAAAACTAAAAACGGAGAAACATTGAATCAGGATGCTACCATCAATGTTTTTACCAAAGCTCCTGAGAAAAATATAGAGTATGAAATCGTGACGGAATATCCCCATGATCCAACTCATTTTATAGAAGGATTTCTTTTGGAAGGAAATACGGTGTACGAAAGTGATGGGCTTGAAGGTTCTTCTCAGCTGATAAAATATACATTGGGAGAAACCAAACCGATGGTAACTGAAAAACAGACAAACGATATCTTCTCTGAAGGTTGTGCAATTGTAGGAGATAAAATTTATCAATTGACCTATAAAAACAGATTGGGATTTGTTTATGATAAAAATACATTTAAAAAACTATCCGAATTCCCTTTGCCAAATGCTCTTGCTGAAGGTTGGGGACTGACCTACGACGGGAAAAATCTTGTGGCAACGGATGGCTCAAATCATCTGTATTTTCTGGATGTGAATGATCCTTCAAAAGTGGTGAAAACCGTTTCTGTTGCTGGAAATAAAGAAGTTTATGATAAACTGAATGAACTTGAATATCATAACGGTTTTATCTACTCCAATGTTTGGTTTAAGCCTATAGTTTTGAAAATTGATCCTGATACCGGGGAAGTTGTCGGTAAGTTTGATTTTACGAAAATTACAGAAAAGAATATGGCAGGAAATCAGGAACATGTATTGAATGGAATTGCCTTTAAAGGAAATAATATGTTGATTACCGGTAAAAACTGGTCAAAAACATTTGAAATTGCTATGAAAAACTGAAATAAAATGATTGTTTTAAGTAGTAAATTTTAAAAAGGATTCCATTACCTTTGGCAATCTTTTTGAGTTAGATATTTTCAGTATATTGACCGTATTAAAAAAACTGAGTGAAGTTTTTACATATCATATTATTTTTCTTCTTCTGTTCATTGTCTGCACAGAAAATTCTTCCTTTAGATAGTTTGAAACTTAAGGAAGCAGGAGATATGCTTGCCGACGATTATGGCAGTCTGTACATTTATAAAAACAAAGATTTTAGCTTTACAAAATACGACTCTACCGGAAAGCAGATCGGGAAAATGATGCTTACTGTACCTTTTAAACCTCAGAATGTTCAAAATCCTCTAAGTGTTGCATTATTTTCTGAAAATGCTCAGGAACTGAAATTTGTAGATCAGAATCTGAATGAAATACAACGGGTAGACTTTAAACAAAAATTCAGCTTTATAAAGTATGCTTATGCAGAAGATTTACAGCAGATCTGGCTGTTAGATGAAAGTACAAAGCGTCTTTTACAGTATAATTTCAGGAATGAAACCACCATCAATTCTTATCCTTTTGATGCTAATTTCGACGATCTTATTGATCTTTTAGTGTATGACAATAAGGTCTATGTTTTGACTAAAAAACAATTCAGAGTGTATACGCTCAAATTTGAAAAACTTTTTGAGGCCGACGTAGAAAACGGGAAACGTTTCCGAAGGGAAAACGATATGATCCTGATTGTGGCTAAAAATACGATTTTCAAATACATTTCAGATAAAGAATTAGTTAAGATTTTTGAAGATCCTGATGCACAAATTGTGGATAAAAACACATTGGCATATTTTGAAATCAAAGCCAACAAACTTTATCTTTACACGCTGGAAAATAGCAAAGAAACTAAACATCAAACGGAACCGGAACCAATACAAAAAGAAAATAAAAATTCTGAGGAATCTGAAGAAAAGAAAGAACAACCGGATTTAATTAAGCTTATAGAGGAAGTTTCGGAGGTTCAGTCGCTTGGTGTAGATAATTTATAATCATCAGTTAATACAATACAAAATGCATATTGCAGTTACAGGAAATATTGGAGCTGGAAAAACGACTTTGACTACAATGTTGTCCAAACATTACGGTTGGGATGCTCAATTTGAAGATGTGGATCATAATCCTTATTTGGAAGATTTTTATGCCGATATGAGCAAGTGGAGTTTTGCCTTACAGATTTACTTTCTGGGAAGCAGATTTCGTCAGGTAAAAGAAATCAGAGAAAGCGGTAAAAATATTATTCAGGATCGTACGATCTATGAAGATGCCCATATTTTTGCTGAAAACCTGAATGATATGAATCTTTTGTCAGACAGGGATTTCAATAACTATGTTTCAGTATTCAGCCTGATGAAGACTTTTGTTTCTGCCCCGGATTTATTGATTTATTTAAAATCTGATGTTCCGAATCTGGTAAAGAAAATTTACAAAAGAGGAAGAGAATACGAAGCTTCAATCAGTATAGAATATCTATCAAAGCTTAATCAGAAATACGAAAAGTGGATTTCTAATTACACGGAAGGAAAGCTTCTTGTGATAGAAGTTGATGAATTAGACTTTGTTGAAAAACCTGAAGATTTTGGTTTTATTTTGGAAAAAATAGAAGCTGAACTGAACGGCTTATTTTAAATGAGAAGTTGTTAAATTGTAAAGTTGTTAAGCTGTTTTTTACAGATTAATACATTTACCAAAGGCTATTAAAAAGATGATTAAAGTTTTACACAATGGAAATTGTTCAAAATCAAATGCGGCATTAGATTATTTGACGCAAAATAATATTCCGTTTGAGATTATTGATATTATTAAAGATCCACTAAGTGTTTTAGAGATAAAAACGGTTTTGAAGAAACTTGGGAAAGATGTTTCTTACCTTATTCGGGCAACAGATAAATTGTATACGGATAACTTTATAGGGAAACAACTTTCTGACGAAGCCTGGATTGAAGTCTTGTCTAAAAACCCCTCCTTGATTCAACGTCCGATTTTAATAAAAGGCTCGTTGGCGATATTGGGAAGACCTATTGAGAATGTGAAAAATTTCGTTGAAAAATAATCGAAATATAAAATAAAAAGTCAGCAACATTGCTGACTTTTTTATTACAATAAGATTACTCCTTCTATTTTTGAGACTTCTTGATAGATCGTAACGACCTGATTGGCATCTAAAACAAATGCATTGATGTTACAGGCTGTATACTTTCCGTTTTTGCTTTCACGGTTTCCTAATGTGAATTTGATACCGTCAAAAACCTTGTATATTTCTGTAAGTTTCGCCTGATCTGTGGGAATGATAAATTTGAATAAATAATCTTCCGGAAAATCGTGGTGATCTTCCAGTTTAGCCTTTAAAGATTTATAAAAATCTTCCGGGCTTGCGTGTTGATTTCCTTGTAATATATCCATCTGCAATTATAAAGTTATATATAAATATAGCAATTTTTTTTCTATTTACCAAGTGGTCCCAACAGGGATTTGGAGTTTTGTACTTCGTAGTCTTCAATGATATTAAACATTCCGTTCACCAATTGTTCCGAAGCTAATGTGCTTAATCCACCAGCATTTACACTGGATTTGTTTCCACCTAGAAGGCTTCCCAATAGATTACTTCCGGACAAAGCCGTATTGATTGTTTTTACAATTCCGTATTTGTTAAGCTCTTCTTCTACTTTTGGGGAAATGGCTGCTATAAGCTGTTGAGAAGTTTTTTCCTTTAAAATAAGAGTGGCTGTACCTTTTTCTCCCTGAATAATTCTTGTAACATCCTGAGCGTTTAAGGTGTGAACTGCATTTTGTAAGATGGGTTTGGAGATGTTTACAGTATATACGGCAGCATCAGCAATATATTCTCTTTCTTTTTTTACCAGGGAAGGAGCTATTTTCTCTAGTGTTGAGTTAATATCTCTTAATTCTTTTGGTAACGCTTTATCTACAAGATTATTTTGAAGAAATGCGTCTCTGTTACCATAAATTCCTGCTCCCTTATCAATACCCTTTAGCAGAATGTTTTTTATAATTGATAATCCTAAATCGCTGGTTGCGATAGACGAGCAAGAGTGAGTAATTGTAGATAATACCGCTCCTGTTCCTATCATTAAACTTGCGGCAATAATATATTTTTTCATGTTCTTTAATAATTATTCTTAGTATTTCCAAATACCACACCAAAGGTAAAGATTTAACGAAAAATAACAGTACATATTTCACTTTTGATGCAATAAAATTTATTAAAGCTTAAAAAGGAAGCATTGAAGTGGTTTTTTGGTATTTTTAATGATAATTTTAGTTTTTCGTGACTATGAATAATATAATCATTTTATTTGTTTTTGGTGAAAAATTTAATAAATATTTGTTTTCATTAAATTTTAACATAGTGTTTTGTGTTTGATATTATTTTTTAAGTAACTTTAACATTGTTTAAGATATTTTTTTACTTTTGACTAATGTCTTTTTTTGAGAATAAGAAATTTCCGTTAAAAGACCATAAAAACCCATGTGTTTTTATCCTGATTTGATTGTACGAATAAAATTAAACTATATGAAACAACGTGATTTAAAGTATTCATGTCTCATTGCGGTTCTGTACTTCGGTATGAACGTCAATGCGCAGGTTACTCCTAAAAAAGATTCTGTTAAGGAGCAGAAAATTGAGGAAGTAGTACTGATTGGATATGGTACACAGAAAAAAGAAAATGTTACTGGTAGTATTGGAGTAATTTCTGCAAAAGACTTAGCAGATAAACCCAATTCCAATCCTTTAAGTTCAATTCAAGGGAAGGCATCCGGTGTTCAGATTTTTAACTCGGCAACTCCAGGTGGTTCGCCAAGGGTAGATATTCGAGGTATCGGATCACTTACAGGAAATACTGTTTATATTGTAGACGGTTCTATAACCACAGATATTTCATATCTGAATCCTCAGGATATTGAATCTATGAGTATCTTGAAGGATCCGTCGAGTTTAGCTATTTATGGGGCTCAGGCTGGTAATGGTGCTGTAATTATCAAAACAAAAACTGGTAAAGGTAAAAAGCCTGTATTTAATGTAAATTCATATTTAGGAATAAAGAGTGTCACTAATATTCCAAAGTTGGTAAACGGGGATCAGTATATAGAGCTGTATAATGAAAAGCTTATGAATGACACAGGATCTGGTGTAGGTTCTATTACAAAAGCACAATATCCTGGAAATACGGATTGGATGAAAGAGATTCTTAGACCAAGTACTATTAATTCCAATGATTTTTCAGCCTCCGGATCAGTAGGTAAACTTTCATATTATGGAAGTGTAGGTTATCTTCAGGATGAAGGAAATCTTGATGCAAATAGAGGGGTTAATTCAGGAAGTAATTTTAAAAGATTTACTACAAAAGCAAACTTAAGCTATAAAATTACGGATAATATTACTATTGGAAATAACTTCACTTTTTCTAAAATATTAATTAACGCAGCTAATAATCCACTGTTGAATGCTTACAATGCGCCACCTGTATATTCTCCGATAAATCCTTCAACAGGAATGTACCAGTATTTTACATTGGTTACTGTAAATAATCCACGTGCTCAATTGGATCTCTTCAGATCACAAGACAGACAGGAAAGGTTATTAAACAATGTTTGGGCAGAAGTGAAATTTTTGAAAGATTTTACTTTTAGAAGTAGTTTAACAAACGATAACCTGAATTCAAGTAAATATGAGTATACGCCGGTAATTACATATACTCCGCAACCAGGTGTTTCCAGTCTTGTAACAAGGGATTCTAAAAATAGAGATTACGTTTGGGATAACATATTGAATTGGAAGAAAAGCTTTGGTAGTCACAATCTTGATGTACTAGCGGGTTTTTCAAGAACCCAAAATTATTATAATCAAGTATATAGAAGTGCATCTAATGTAAATTATGACGGAACTAATGGTTCTCTTAGCATAGACAGTGGAACTAATATTTTTAACGTTAACATGTACGATGCGCAAAGAACTGTAATTCCAAAATTGAGCAGGATACAGTCTTTCTTCGGAAGAGTAAATTATGATTATGCAGGAAAATACCTAATCAACGGATCAATTCGTAGAGACGGATCTTCAAACTTTAATCAGAACAGAGTTGAAGTCTTTCCTTCTGTGAGTGCTGGTTGGGTAATTTCGAAAGAAGGATTCATGAGTAATCAGAACATATTCAATCTTTTAAAGTTGAGAGGAAGTTGGGGTAGAACAGGTAACCCGAATGTGCAAAATGGAGCCTATACATTATTTGCTACTCTAGTAAATGCTGGTGCTTATTTTGGTACATCAGGTAATCCGGCACAGACCATTAGTGAATTTGTTGATACGTCAATTAGTTGGGAGATTACTACGGGTAAAGACTTTGGGGTAGAGATGGCTTTTTTAAATAATAAATTAAAATTTGAAGCCACTTACTTTGATAAAGATACAAAAGATGTAGTGTATGGTGTTGTACAAAGCCCTGTATCCGGAGCAAGTAATAACAATAATTATATCACCAATGCCTATGCATTTAATAACAAAGGGTTAGAATTATCTGTAAACTATGATGCTAAATTATCAGAGAAAGTTAAATTAAGCGTGTATGGTAACTTTACGTCGCTAAAAAATGAAATTACATCAGTTTTCGGAGGCTCATATCAAAATGCTGGTCCAAGTCTTTTCGGAAATTCAGTGGTTAGATTAGAAGCTGGTCAGCCGGTAGGATCATATTATGGCTATCAGGTAGCTGGAGTTTTTCAAACCGATGCTGAAGCAGCTGCTTCGGCACAAGGATCTGCAGGTGCTAAAGCAGGATGGTTTAAATTCGTTGATCAGGATGGTAACGGAATCATTGATGCAAGAGATAAAACCTTTTTAGGAAGTCCTGTACCGAAAGGAACTTATGGTTTTGGCTTTAACATGAATGTTTCTAATTTTGATTTTGGAATGGATTTCCAAGGAGTTTTTGGAAACAAAATATATAACTATAACAGAGAGCAGCGTTTTGGAAACGAAAGCTGGGATTTAGATTTTTATAACAACAGATGGCATGGTGCAGGTACATCTAATGAATATCCGATGACTACCAATAATCAATCTGTAATTTTGCCTAATAGTTTTTATGTAGAAGATGGAAGTTATTTCCGTATAAGAAATATTCAGGTAGGATATACATTCCCAAAAGGCTTTATTAAAACACCAAGTATTAATAAAGTAAGAATCTATATCAGTGCGCAAAACCCTTGGACAACTTTCAAATACCATGGTTTCTCACCAGAGATTACAAGTACAGACAGAGTAAGTATGGGTGTTGATAATAACATCTACCCATTATCTGCAATTTACACAATGGGTACCAGTATAACTTTTTAATTAAGAAATTCATGAAAAAAATAATATTATCACTAGCTTTAATAGCCGTTTCGATAGGTTGTAAGGATGATTATTTGGATGTAGCTCAGCCAAATAGAACCGAAGCAACAGCGTTTTTCACTACACAGGAGGATGCTCTGCAAGCAACAGCCGCTATATATTCATCTCTTAGAAGTTGGGAAAACTCAGCGTTTCCATATCAATATGTTTTCGGAGTTCCTGCGGACGATGTAGAAAAAGGATCAAATCCAGGAGATGCATCATTTATTAATGTGTATAATAATTTTACATATACTGCGAGTGATGCGGGGGTAGAAGGGTATTGGATAGGTCAATGGCAGTTTGTGAATCGTTGTAATCAGGTGATTACCAATGTTCCGTCAATAAGCATGGATGAAAATCTTAAGAGCAGATTGATAGCTGAAGCAAAAATGTTGAGAGCATATTTCTACTTTAATTTGTTAAGGATTTATGGTGGAGTTCCTATTTTTGACGGGCTTCCAGCAGACAAAAATTATAATCTTCCAAGAAATTCTGTGAATGAGGTTTACGATTTCATTATTTCTGATCTTACAAGTGCAGCAGCAGTTCTGCCACAGGCTTATGGAGCGGCAGATTTAGGAAGGGTAACGAAAGGTGGAGCATTAGGTCTTCTATCAAAAGTTTATCTGTATAAGAAAGATTGGCAAAAGGCTTATGATACTTCAAACCAGGTTATAGGAATGGGGTATGCTTTAGACTCTGATTTTAATCATTTATTCCGTCCGGCTGGTGAATTTGGTTCTGAATCTGTGATTGAGGTGAATTGCCAGTGTTCTACGCAGTTTGGTGGAAGCCAATATGCCGAGGTTCAGGGTGTAAGAAACCAGTTTGGATGGGGGTTCTTTACTCCGACAACTGCTTTAGAAAACGCATTTGAACCAGGAGATATCAGAAAAGAATTGACCATCCTGAGAGAAGGAGAGACAACACCAGAAGGGGATTTAATTCATAAAGGCGATCCTCAAGCGGGTAATATGTGGAATCAAAAAGTCTATGTTCCAAAATCTCTTAATAATAATTCTTGTGGATATGGTTCTATTCAGAATATTCGAATTTTAAGATTTGCTGAAGTTCTTCTTATTAATGCTGAAGCTGCAAACGAATTAGGAAATACGGCTACAGCAACTACAAACTTGAATAAAGTAAGAACAAGAGCGCAACTGCCAAATACAACTGCATCCGGACAACTTGGTTTGAGAAATGCTATCTGGAATGAAAGAAGAGTGGAGCTTGCTTTGGAAGGTGACCGATTTGTAGATCTTGTAAGAACAGGTCAGGCTACAACCGTCTTAGCTTCTTATGGTTATAAAGCTGGAAAAAACGAAGTCTTTCCTATTCCATTAAATTCTATTAATCAAAGTAATGGGATCTTAACTCAAAATCCTGGTTACTAGGCTTATTTATAAACTTTAGAGGAGAATGAAAGTTCTCCTCTTCTTTTGTATTCCGTTAAAAAAATGATTCAATGAAAAGGATAATATTACCCATCATTGCAGCATCTCTATTTGCTGTTTCCTGCAAAAATTCTCAAGTTTCAAAACAAGAATCTACTCAAAAATCAGTAGTAAAATCCAATATTACCGATGAGCAACTGATGAACAGAGTTCAGAAAGATGCTTTAAAGTATTTTTGGGATTATGCAGAACCTAATTCAATGTTGGGAAGAGAGCGTTATCACGAAGACAATATCTATCCGGATAATGATAAACACGTTGTTACAACAGGTGGATCAGGATTTGGCTTAGCAACCATATTGGTGGGTGTTGAACGAGGCTTTGTTCCTAGAAAAGATGCGGTGAAGCGATTGACAACTATGATGGATTTTCTTGCAAAAGCAGATCGTCATAAAGGAGCTTGGTCGCACTGGATTAATGGAGAAACAGGAAAAACGGTTCCTTTCGGAAAAAAAGATAATGGCGGAGACTTGGTAGAAACAGCATTTTTGACATCGGGAATTTTAATGGTTCGTGAATACTTCAAAAACGGAAATGCAGAAGAAAAAGCGCTTGCCAAAAAATGTGATGAGCTTTGGAAAGGAATTCAGTGGAACTGGTATACAAAAGGTGGCGAAAAAGTTCTTTATTGGCACTGGTCGCCGGAATATCAATGGGAAATGAATTTTCCGTTGCAAGGTTATAATGAATGCTTGATTACTTATATTTTGGCAGCTTCATCCCCAACATATTCCATAGATGCGGAAACTTATTACAAAGGCTGGACAAGAAACGGAACCTATCTTTCAGACAAAGAAAAATACGGACTTCCAATGTATGTAAAGCATAATGGAGCTGAAGAATACGGCGGACCATTATTTTGGACGCAATATTCCTACATTGGCTTAGATCCGACGAATTTATCAGATAAATTGATTAAAAACTATTTTGATTTAAATAAAAATCAGGTCCTTATCGACTATAAATACTGTGTCGAAAATCCAAAAGGATGGAAAGGTTACGGACCTAATTATTGGGGACTTACAGCAAGTTACTCGAGAAATAAAGAAGGAGGTGTAGGCTATGATGCCCATTTCCCACAAAATGATCATGGTGTAATCACTCCAACAGCAGCATTGAGTAGTTTTCCGTATTCACCGAAAGAATCTATGGATTTCCTGAGATTTATTTACACTCAGAAACCGGAATTCATTGGTTCGGCAGGTCCTTATGATGCAACCTCAATCAATTATGACAATTGGACAACACCAAGATATTTAGCGATTGATCAGGGAACTATTGCTCCGATGATTGAAAACTACAGAACAGGATTTTTATGGAAGCTATTCATGAATGCTCCTGAAATACAACAAGGATTAAAGAAATTGAGTTTCAAATCTGAGAAATATAACATTAAATAATATTTTTTAGGAGCTTAATCCCGCTTTCCGCTATATCTTTTTTATTACGGCCTCCGCTTCGCTCCGGCCGCAACAAAAAAGGATGCCGCTGCAATCGGGGCTAGTTAAAACCAGATAAAACCTGAAATAGTAAAATGAAATTAAAACTAAACCATTTACCGCTTTTACTTTTACCACTGTCATTGACTGTAAATGCTCAGGAAATTAAAGCAGAACTCAACAAAGAAGTTAAAAGACAGGAAAAGATCTCTTACATTCTTGATTACCCTCAAAAAGCAAAAGGGAATGTTCCTTTGATTGTATTTCTTCATGGTTCCGGTGAAAGAGGAAATAATCTGGAGCTTGTAAAAGCGCACAGTCCATTTACGTATAAACATCTGATAAAAGAACCTGTTGCGATTTTAGCACCTCAATGTCCGGAAAACACTTGGTGGGATACGGTTACCGTTTATAATTTGATTAAAGAAATTCAGAAAAAATATAAAGTTGATACTTCCAGAATTTATCTTACCGGACTTTCAATGGGAGGTTGGGGAACATTGAAACTGGCGATGGAGCATCCGGAAATGTTTGCTGCAGTAGTTTCGGTTTGTGCCCCGACAGACAGAGTAATGTATGCGAATATTGATCAGTACAAGCATTTGAACATGAAAATCTTTCATGGCGGAATGGATGATGTGGTTTTACCTGAAAATGCATTCAATTTTTATCAGAAACTTCATCCGGTTAATCCTTCCGCAGAATTGACAATCTTTCCGAATGATAACCATAATTCTTGGGATTCAACATATTCCAATCCGCATTTGTATGACTGGATGCTGTCAAAAAAGAAAAATAATTGATGTAAAATCAATCATTAAATAATAAAACGAAAAATAGAACTATAATTAAAGAAGGTAGATTTATGAAAAAGTTAATTGTAATTGCCACTTTAGCATTGGCACCTGTGTTTTCGGCGCAGGAAATGGTAACGAAGCCTGTTCAGTCTTATCAGACAGCTCAATATCAGGCTAAAAAGAAAGCCTTTGTAGATAATCTTTTATCTAAAATGACTTTAGATGAAAAAATCGGTCAGTTGAACTTACCAAGTTCAGGTGACTTTACTACAGGTTTGGCTAAAAGCTCAGATATTGGAAAAAAAGTAGAGCAGGGCTTAGTGGGTGGACTATTCAATATAAAAGGTGCTGAAAAAATCAGAGCTGTTCAAAAAGTTGCGGTGGAAAATAGCCGCCTGAAAATTCCTTTGATTTTTGGGATGGATGTTATTCACGGTTACGAAACTACTTTCCCGATTCCATTAGGTTTGGCAGCTTCTTGGGATATGAATTTAATTCAGCAGTCGGCAAGAGTTGCAGCAAGAGAAGCTTCAGCAGATGGAATCAACTGGACGTTCTCTCCAATGGTGGATATCTCTCGTGAACCAAGATGGGGAAGGGTGTCTGAAGGTTCTGGAGAAGATCCTTATCTAGGAAGTGAGGTTGCTAAAAATATGGTGTATGGTTATCAGGGAAAAGACCTTTCCGTAGGAAACACTATTTTGGCTTGTGTGAAGCATTTTGCATTGTATGGAGCGGGAGAAGCAGGAAGAGATTACAATACGGTTGATATGAGTCACGTGAGAATGTTCAACGAATATTTCCCACCCTACAAAGCAGCTGTTGATGCTGGGGTAGCTTCTGTAATGGCTTCATTTAATGAAATTGATGGAGTTCCGGCAACAGGAAACAGATGGTTGCAAACAGAAGTTTTAAGAAATCAATGGAAGTTCAAGGGTTTTGTAGTTACCGATTATACGGGAATCAACGAAATGGTTGACCATGGAATGGGAGATCTTCAGCAGGTTTCTGCTTTGGCTCTTAAAGCCGGAGTTGATATGGATATGGTAGGAGAAGGTTTTTTAACAACATTAAAAAAATCTTTATCAGAAGGAAAAGTTACTCAGGCTGAAATCGATATGGCGGCAAGAAGAATTCTTGAATCAAAATACGACTTAGGGTTGTTTGATGATCCTTACAAATACGGAAGTGCAAAACTGGCGGAAAAAGAGGTTTACAATTTGGAAAACCGTAACATTGCAAGAAATACTGCCGCTCAGTCGATGGTGTTGATGAAAAATGAAAACCAGGTGTTGCCTTTGAAAAAATCAGGAACTGTTGCTGTAATTGGTCCTTTGGTAAACAACTCATTGAATATGGCAGGAACTTGGAGTGTGGCTACAAAACATGCTGTTTCGGTTAACTTAATGCAAGGACTTCAGGCGAATTATGGTAAAGAGGTAAAATTCCTTTCTGCTAAAGGAGCAAATATCGATTATGATGCCAAATTAGAGGATATTTATGCAGCTCACGGTAAGAAAACCGACAGAGATAACCGTTCGAAAGAAGAATTATTGAAAGAAGCGGTTGATGTAGCTAACAAAGCAGATGTTATTGTTTTAGCAATCGGAGAATCTGCGGAAATGAGTGGAGAATCTTCTTCAAGAACTGAAATCACGATTCCTCAGTCTCAGGTAGATTTGTTAAATGAGTTAAAAAAGACAGGAAAACCAATCGCAATGGTACTTTTCACAGGTCGCCCTTTAGCTTTAACGAACGTGAAAGATGCTCCTGATGCGATCTTAAATGCTTGGTTTGCCGGTTCAGAAGCGGGAAATGCAATTGCAGACGTTCTTTTCGGAAAAGTAAACCCTTCAGGAAAATTACCGATGACATTCCCAAGAAGTTTAGGGCAGGTTCCTATTTATTATAATGCTAAAAATACAGGTCGTCCGTTAGATCAGACTTTGGTTGATAAATGTGAATATCAGAGATTCCGTTCAAACTATATGGATGAGTGTAATACACCATTGTACCCATTTGGTTATGGATTGAGTTACACAAAATTCAATTATTCTGATATGACGATTTCTAATGCAAATCCAAAAGGAAATCAGACGATTCAGGCTTCAGTTACTGTAACCAATTCAGGAAACTATGACGGAGCAGAAGTGGTTCAGTTATACATCAGAGATATGGTGGGAAGTATTACAAGACCTGTAAAAGAGTTGAAAGGTTTCCAAAAAGTATTATTGAAAAAAGGAGAATCTAAAAAAATTACCTTTAATATTAGTCCGGAAAATCTTAAATTCTATAACGGAGATTTAAAATATGATTGGGAATCCGGAGAATTTGATATCATGATTGGTACCAATTCTTCCGATGTAAAACATTCAAAAATCAATTGGACAAAATAAATTCTATAAGCCACTCAATTTGAGTGGCTTTTTTTGTAATTTAGAAAAAAATAAACTGATACCCTATTTTGGCATAATTTTTACCAAATTGTAAACTTAATATTTAAAAACATGAAAAAAACAATTCTATTCAGTGCAATGTTCCTTGGTTCTTTAGCTTTTGCACAAAAAGCTCCGGTTGTTGGAGGTGACAAAGATGCTCATGGTTGTAAAGGTTCGGCAGGTTATACGTATTCACAAATTAAGAATGACTGTGTGAGAGTTTTCGAACAAAAAGTTAAATTAACCGAGGTGAAACCAAAGGGAAGCTCAACTTCAATGACGGCTATTATTTTTAGCAAAGACATGAAAAAGGCAGAAGTTTTTCTTCCTGAACAAAATAAAGGAAGCCTTATTTTGACACAACTAGGAAAAGGGAAAGCCTGGAAAAGCGGAGACTATGTTTTAGTACCGTATAAAAAGACAGGCTACCAGTTGAAAAAAAAGAATATTGTCATTTATCAATAAAGCAAAAAGTCATTCGAGAGAATGACTTTTTTTAGGAATAAGTTTTTGTGATGGCTGATCAAAATTTGTGTTCAAAAAAAGCATTTTTCTCTCTCACCGAAAAACCGTATTTTTGCATAATCTAAAAAGTAAAAGAAAAGAATGAATTCCTACAAAAATCCTTTGGAAGAACGCTATTCAAGCGAAGAAATGTTGTTTAACTTTTCTCACAACAATAAATTCCAGAACTGGAGAAAGCTTTGGATTGCCCTTGCTGAAATCGAAAAAGACCTTGGACTTGAAATTACAGACGAGCAAATCGCTGAATTGAAAGCTAATGCTGAAAACATCGATTACGATAAAGCAGCTGAGTATGAGAAAAAATTCCGTCATGATGTAATGGCTCACGTTCACGCTTATGGTGATGTGGCGCCTTCAGCTAAAGGAATTATTCACTTGGGAGCAACTTCAGCGTTTGTAGGAGATAATACAGACTTAATTCAAATCCGTGACGGACTTTTAATCTTAAAGAAAAAGTTGGTTAACGTAATGAAAAATCTTTCTGACTTTGCTATTCAGTATAAAGATTTGCCAACTTTAGGATTTACTCATTTCCAACCGGCTCAGTTAACGACTGTTGGAAAAAGAGCTACACTTTGGTTACAAAGTTTGGTTCTTGACATTGAAGAGCTAGATTTCTTCTTAGAAACTTTACGTTTCAGAGGAGTAAAAGGAACTACAGGAACTGCTGCAAGTTTCTTGGAGCTTTTCAACGGTGATTATTCTAAAGTGAAGCATTTAGATAAAGAATTGTCAAAAAGATTCGGTTTCGAAAAAGTTTTCGGAGTTTCCGGACAGACTTACGACAGAAAAATCGATGCTAAAGTGGTGGCTTTATTAGGAAATATCGCTCAATCTGCACATAAATTCACAAACGATTTACGTTTACTTCAAAACCTTAAGGAAATTGAAGAGCCATTCGAGAAAAACCAGATCGGTTCATCAGCGATGGCTTACAAGCGTAACCCAATGAGAAGTGAAAGAATCGGAGCATTGGCAAAATATGTAATGTCTTTAACGACAAGTTCTGCAATGGTAGCTTCAACACAATGGTTTGAAAGAACTTTGGATGATTCTGCAAACAAAAGACTAACAATTCCTCAAGCATTTTTGGCGGTTGATGCAATCTTATTGATCTGGAATAACATCATGAACGGAATCGTGGTGTATCCGAACAGAATCAACAAACATATTATGGAAGAACTTCCTTTCATGGCGACAGAATACATCATCATGGAAGAAGTGAAAGCGGGTGGTGACCGTCAGGAAATCCACGAAGTAATCAGAGTTCACTCGATGGAAGCGTCTAAAAAAGTGAAAGAAGAAGGAAAAGAAAACGACCTGATCGAAAGAATCCTGAACGACGATTCATTGAAACTTGATAAATCAAAATTAAAAGAAGTTCTTGATCCTAAAAACTTCATCGGTTTTGCACCAATTCAAACGGAAGAATTCATTGCGAATGAAGTTCAACCGATTATTGACCAAAACAAAGACTTAATAGGATTAGAGGCTGATCTTAAAGTATAATACAGTATGCAGTCTTTTTGGGCTGCATATTTTATTTTAAATAAAAAGCTTTGTTTGTCATTCCGCAGGAATCTAGGCTAACACAAACCAGATTCTTAGATGACAAATTTTAAATTAAAAATAAATCTAATAAATATCTGACATCTAATGTCTAATAACAAAAGAATTTTCGTAGAAAAAAGAGGAATTTTCGATGTTGAAAGTCCAAAAATTTTTGATGAAGTAAAAGCGGTTGTTCCGTCTATCCAAAGTGTAAAAGTATATAACGTTTACGATATTTTTGGATTAAATGACGGTGAATTCGGAAAAGTGGTAAACAGCACTTTCGTAGATCCGGTTACTGATATTTTGCATGAAGAAAACCCTGCAAAAGGAATTAATTTCGGAATGGAATTTTTACCGGGACAATACGACCAACGTGCAGATTCTGCTCAACAATGTATTGCTTTATTGACTGAAAATGAAAAGTCTAAAGTAAGAAGCGGTAAATTGATCGAATTTGAAGGAGTTTCCGAATCTGATTTAGCAAAAATCAAAGACCTTTTAATCAATAAAGTAGAATCTCAGGAAAAAGATTTAACCATTTTAGATATTCCTGCAGAAGAAACTCCGTCAAAAGTAATTATCCACGAAAACTTTATCAATTTTGATGATGCTCAGCTTGAAGAGTTCTATAACAGTCATGGTTTTGCATTAGGTTTAGATGATTTAAAATTCATTCAGGAATATTTCAAAACTGAACAGAGAAATCCTACGGAAACTGAACTTAAAGTTTTAGATACGTATTGGAGCGACCACTGTCGTCACACAACGTTTGAAACAGAGTTGTCAAACATTGAATTCGAAGGACAGTTCAAACATACATTGGAAACTATTTTCAATGATTATATCGAAAAAAGAAAATTCTTAGGCCGCGAATTGAAACCGATTTCTTTAATGGATCTGGCAACAGTTTGCGGAAGATATTTCCATAAAACAGGTAATTTGGAGAACTTGGTGGTTTCTGACGAAATCAATGCTTGTACCATCCAAATCGAAGCTGAATATGACGGTAAAAAAGAACCATGGTATTTATTATTTAAAAACGAAACACACAATCACCCGACAGAAATTGAACCTTTTGGTGGAGCTTCAACGTGTTTAGGTGGGGCAATCAGAGATCCTTTGTCCGGACGTTCTTTTGTTTTCCAGGCGATGAGATTAACGGGTGCTGCTGATGTGTTGGAATCTGTTGATAAAACATTACCAGGTAAATTACCTCAAAAAACAATCACAAAACAGGCTGCAAACGGATATTCTTCTTATGGTAACCAAATCGGTTTGGCGACTACAATGGTTTCTGAAATCTATGATGAAGGCTACAAAGCAAAAAGAATGGAAGTTGGTTTCGTTGCCGGAGCGGTTCCTGTGGATTGGGTAAGACGTGAAAAGCCTGAAGCTGGTGATTCAATCATCATTTTAGGAGGAGCGACAGGTCGTGACGGAGTTGGTGGAGCAAGTGGAAGTTCAAAAGAACAGGACGAAACTTCTATCCATACGATGAGTTCTGAAGTTCAGAAAGGAAATGCTGTTGAAGAAAGGAAAATTCAGAGATTATTCAGAAATTCTGAAGTAACGAGATTGATTAAAAAATCAAATGACTTCGGAGCTGGAGGTGTTTCTGTAGCAATCGGTGAAATTGCTGACTCTTTGGAGGTGAATCTTGATGTATTACCATTAAAATACGAAGGTTTAAACGGAACTGAATTGGCTATTTCTGAATCTCAGGAAAGAATGGCAGTTGTGGTTGAACCAAAAGATAAAGAACAGTTCATCAAATTCTGTGAAGCTGAAAACATTGTAGCTGTTGAGGTTGCAAAAGTGACAGATTCAGGAAGAATGCAGATGTTCTGGAAAGGCGATAAAATTGTTGACCTTTCAAGAGCGTTTTTAGATACGAACGGGTGTTCAAAAAGCCAAGAAGTTAAAATTACTCACCTTAACGAAGTAAAAGAAGAAACTCCGTCATTTAATGAAGAGAACTTCTTGAAAATTTTAGGAGATAAAAATGTAGCTTCTCAAAAAGGATTGCTGGAAATGTTCGATTCTTCTATTGGTGCGACTACGGTTGCGATGCCTTTAGGTGGAAAATACCAGCAAACTTTAATGGAAGGAAGTGTTCAGACATTACCGATCATCGGAGCAAAAGATATTGAAACAGTTTCATTGGCGAGTTGGGGATTCGATGCAGAGATTTCTAAGCAGAACTCTTTGTTGGGAGCTTCTTACGCTGTCGTTGAAAGTGTGGCTAAAATCGTTGCAATGGGTGGCGATTATAAAAATATCAGATTCAGTTTCCAGGAGTATTTTGAGAAATTAGGTCAGAACCCTGAAAAATGGGGGAAACCTTTAGCTTCTTTGTTAGGAGCTTACGATGCTCAGATTAATTTTGGATTAGCTGCAATCGGAGGTAAAGATTCAATGAGTGGAACGTATCAGGATCTGAATGTTCCGCCAACGTTGATTTCTTTCGCTTGTGCTAACGGAGACAAGAAAAATATTATCTCTCCTGAATTTAAAAATGCAGGAAATAAAGTATATTTCTTCAATCACACTGCTCAGGAAAACGGACTTCCGAATTATGATGCTTTAAAAGCTGCTTTTGAATTTATTTTCGAAAATATTAAAGCTGGAAAAATCGTTTCTGTAAAAACAGTAAAAGAAGGAGGTGTTGCCGTTGCTTTGGCAAAAATGAGCTTCGGAAACAGACTAGGTGCTGAAATTACAGTGGCTGAACATGCTTTATTAGCTAAAAATATCGGTAGCTTAATCATCGAATCTAAAGAAGAATTAAGTACTGCAAATCTTCAATTAATCGGAGAAGTTAAAGATTCAAATGCTATTAAAATTAATGATGCTGAATTCGCAATTGAAAAATTATTAGCAGCTAATACGAATACATTTGAGAATCTTTTCCCAACGATAGAAAAAGGAAAAATAACGGTTGAAATCGATGAAAAACTAAACTCGATCAACCCAAGAAATATCATCATCAAAAAGCACGGAATCGCTCAGCCAAAAGTATTCGCACCAGTTTTCCCGGGAACAAACTGTGAGTATGATACATTGAACGCTTTTGCAAAAGAAGGAGCTGCGATCAGTAGTTTACCTTTAATCAATATCAATCACCAATTATTGGATGAAAGTATTGATGCTTGGGTAAAAGAAATCAAAACTTCTCAGATTTTAGCGTTTTCAGGAGGTTTCTCTGCAGGTGATGAGCCGGATGGTTCTGCAAAATTCATTGTAAATGTTTTGAAAAACGAAAAAATGAGAAATGCAGTTCACGAATTGTTAGACAGAGACGGTATGATCATCGGTATCTGTAACGGCTTCCAGGCGTTGGTAAAATCAGGATTGCTGCCTTACGGAAGAATCAAAGATTTGGATGAAAATTCTCCAACGTTGGCTCACAATGCGATCAGAAGACATATTTCTCAGATGGTGAATGTAAGAGTAGTGAATGACGAATCGCCTTGGTTAAAAGGAATGAAAGATCAGGTATTCACAATTCCGATTTCTCATGGTGAAGGTCGTTTTATGGCTTCGGAAGCAGAAATTCAGAAGTTATATGAAAACGGACAGATTGCAACACAGTACTTAGATTTAGAAGGAAATATTGCTCACGGAATGCCGTTCAATCCAAATAATTCATTATTCGGAATTGAAGGAATCACTAGTCCGGACGGAAAGATTTTCGGTAGAATGGGACATCCTGAACGTTTCGCAGAAGGGTTGTTGAAAAACATTCCAACCGCAAATTATCACAATATCTTTAAGAACGGAGTGGAGTATTTTAAATAAAAGTGAAATACAATTTCAATAAAGAATCGGATTCGGATGTTTTTACATTCGAATCCGTTTTTTTAAGGGTACATTTTATGATTTGTAAAGAATGTTGTTTTTAAATGTGTTTTTTCTATTGGTTTTGATTTTAAATTATTAAGTATTTATATAATTTTTTATTTTAATGAGTATTTTTTATTAATTTTAAGTAAACATTAAATACTTTGATTATGCTAAAAAATTACTTTTTTCCTCTTTTTTCATTGTTGATAATGAATTTTGCCAATGCTCAATCAGGAAATGCTCTAGACTTAGATGGAACTAATGATTATATCACTTTTAATGTTCCTACCATTTTTAATAATGTTGCTACTCAGGATTTTACCATTGAAGCAAGAATAAAACCGACTACTTTTACGACAAACAGGGTGTTTTTTGTACAGACAACTACTTCAAATTATGTGAGTATCATGATCAACAGTACCGGAAAAGTGTATGCCTATATCAATGGAACGACAAATCCTTCCAGTTCAGGATCACTTACTCTGAATGCGTGGAATCATATAGCGATCACAAGATCTGTGAGTACCAGTGAAACATTGATTTATATTAATGGAGTTTTACAGACGACAACATCAGGTGGCAGTACGTCTTATGGAACGGTAAATCTAATGGCTATTGGAGCCAAAACAGACGGGACACAGCTTTTTAAAGGAACGATTGATGAATTTAGAATCTGGAATACGGTAAGAACGGCAGCGCAAATAACGGCTAATATGGATAGTGAGGTAACACCACAGACAGGTTTGGTTTCTTATTATAAATGCAATCAGGGAATTGCAAACGGAAATAATGCAAGTGTTACTACTCTTAATGATGAATTTACCACTATAAACGGGACTTTACTAAACTTTGCCTTAAGCGGTACAACTTCTAATTGGGTTGGAACAAGTAGTTTATCTACAAAAGAGATCAATTTCCATTCATCCTTGTCATTAACGCCTAATCCTGCGGTAAATGAAGTGAAAATCTTAGGTTTAAAACAACGAACTGAATATACAATTTTTAATGCGGGAGGGCAGTTTATTAAAACAGGAAATGTAGATAAAGAAAACAATATAATCGAAGTTTCAGAATTAAATAAAGGAGTCTACTTTATAAACTTAGGAGAAGAAAAAATGAAGCTCATTAAAAAATAATTTCGGAAGATTAATCTAAGCTGTTGAGTAAGCTGTATTAAAATAAAAACAGTTAATCCGGATTTATATATGCTGAAAAATAGATTGAATATATTTCCAATAAACTAAGATACCTACAATAACAGAAACAATCGTCATCAAAATAACCGCACCAGCAGCAATATCCTTAATAAAGCCAATTCTCTTATCAAATTCAGGTTGAATGATATCACAGATCTTTTCGATGGCAGTGTTGAAAATTTCTGCGATTAAAACACCCGAAGAAACAATCAGAATAAGAATGGTGTCAATTGCAGAAAGCCTGAAGTAAAAAATTAAAAACAGATTGATAAAGAAAGCCAAAATTTCAATCTGAAAATTTCTTTCGCTTTTTATCATTAAAAAAACACCCCGGAAAGCATTTAAAAAACTTTTATGGATAGGTGGTTTTCGCATTGTTTTTTTACAAATATAAGACAAGTATTTTGAGATTGTTTGTTGAATCAATTATCTTTGAAAAAAAATAATAAGAATGATGAAGAATTTATTGGTAGGAATATTTACCTCTATTTCGGTTTTTGCTTTTTCCCAAGAATATAAACAAAAGTTTTCTCGCGAAGTTTGTGAATGTGTAAAGAATATTGACGCAACAAACAAAACAAAAAAAGAGATGAGTACGCAGTTCGGACTATGCGCATTCAAACACGCAACAGCTTATAAAAATGAACTTAAAAGAGATTTTGGAATTGACCTGGTTGCTGATATCAAAGATGAGAAAAAAATGGAAAACTTTGGGGTACAAGTGGGAATGATGATGGTAAGTGAGTGTCCTGATGTCTTTTCAAAAGTAATGGGCGATGATGAAAGTGATAGCGAAGCAGAACCTTCTCAATTGCTGATTACGGGTACTGTTTCAAAAATTGAAAAAGATAATTTTGTAATATTTCATGTTGTAGGAGATAATAAAAATTTAACCAAATTATACTGGGTTTCAACAATAGAATCCAACCTTGATTTACCCAAAGAATACAGTAGTTTAATGAATAAAAAAGTGAATGTCAGCTACTATACAACGGAGATTTTTGATGTGAAAATTAACGATTATAGGAACTTAAACATAATTTCAAGTTTGAAAACAGATTAATGATGGTTGTTAATAACTCTCATAATTATTCTTTTCTATCTGTTTTCTATTTATTATATTTGTAGAAACTTATTTTTAAATCTATGAAATTTATTATTTCAAGTGGTGAACTGCAGAAGGCGTTACAAACTGTAAGTGGTGTAATATCAAGCTCTCAATCGAGACCTATTTTAGAAAACTATCTTTTTGAATTAGACGGAACAAACGTTACCATTACAGCATCTGATGGCGAAACAACTCTGGTGACTTCTCTTGAAGTGAAGTCTGATGATACAGGGAAATTTGCTGTTCCTGCTAAGATTTTTCAAGATTTTATTAAGACTTACGGAGAGCAACCTCTTACGTTGGCTGTAAAAGATAATGCAGAAGGAACGGGAAGTCAGCTTGAGATTTTAGACGAAAAAGATAATTTCGCAGTAGCATTAGATAATGCGGATGATTATCCTGAATTGCCAGAATTTGACGCTTCTCAAAGTGTTACCATGTCGGCAGGAGTTTTGTCTGAAGCATTGACGAATACACTTTTTGCAACAAGTAACGATTCTCTACGTCCGGTAATGACGGGAGTTTTGTTCCAGTTTGGAGAAAATGAAACGAATTTTGTTTCTACCGATTCTCACAGATTGGTTGTATACAAAAGAACAGATCTGATGAATGCCGAACCTATGGAATTCATCATGCCTAAAAAACCTCTGAATATTTTCAAAAATATTTTAGCAAGTTCGAATGATGATGTTACCATCGATTTCAACGAGAACATGGCTAAATTTACTTTTGGTAAACATATCTGGATCTGTAGATTGATTGACGGAAAATATCCGAACTATACAGCGGTAATTCCAAAAGAAAATCCGAATGTATTAACGATCAACAGAAACTTGTTGTTGGGAGCGATCAAAAGAGCTTCTATCATGTCAAATAAATCTACCAATCAGGTAAGATTCAAGCTTTCTGCAAATATTCTTCACCTTCATGCAGAAGATACTGAATATGCAAACAAAGCAGACATGCAGATTCCTTGTGATTATAACGGGGAAGATATCAACATCGGGTTCAGCTCAAAATTCTTAACGGAAATGTTGACGATTTTAGGTTCAGACGATATCACAATGAAAATGTCTCAGCCGAACAGACCGGGAATTATTGAACCTCTTGACGGTCTTGAAGACAACGAAAACATCTTAATGCTGTCAATGCCGGTAATTGGATTGTAATCGTATTAAAATAAATAAAAAAGAGAGATTGATTGTTCAGTCTCTTTTTTGTTTTTCAGGAGTAATAAAAAGTGAAGTATTTATCTTAAAGTTACCCCGAAATTTCTCTATCTCTCAAAAAAACACGACATTTGTAGTCGCAAAATTCATTTAAAAAAGTTTCAAAATAGAGCAATGAAGATATCAAATAATTGGCTGAAAGACTATATTAAAACGGAAATCAAACCTGAAAGAATAGGAGAGTTCCTTACAGATATAGGCCTTGAAGTTGAAGGAATTGAAAAGTTTGAAAGTGTAAAAGGCAGCTTGGAAGGAATTGTAGTTGGTAAGGTTTTAACTTGCGAAAAACATCCTAATGCAGATAAACTGAAGAAAACTACTGTAGAAGTAGGAAACGGAAAAGTTTTGAATATTGTTTGTGGTGCTCCGAATGTGGAAGCCGGACAAATAGTTCCTGTAGCAGTTGTCGGAACTAAAATCTATGATAAAACCGGAAACTTTTTTGAAATCAAAGAAGCAAAAATCAGAGGAGAGGTTTCTCAGGGAATGATTTGTGCAGAAGATGAATTGGGACTGAGCGAAGATCACGGAGGAATTATGGTGTTGGATGCAGAGAAATATGAAGTGGGAAAAAATTTCGCTGATTATTTTGAATTGACAAATGATGAAGTTTTTGAAATTGGTTTAACGCCGAACAGAACCGATGCAATGTCTCATTACGGTGTTGCAAGAGATTTGTATGCTTTCCTTTCTACCAATCAGTTAAAATCTACTTTTGAAAAAGTTTCTTCAGTAGTTTTGAATAATGAAGGTTCTCACGATTTCAAATTGGAAGTTGAAGATACTGAATTATGCCCTAGATACATTGGAGCTGTAATTGAGGATGTGAAAGTTGCAGATTCTCCGGCTTGGTTAAAAGACAGATTAAAAGCGATTGGATTGAGCCCGATCAACAATATTGTAGACATTACAAACTATATCCTTCACGGTTACGGACAACCGCTTCACGCTTTTGATGCAGACAAAATTGCAGACAAAAAAGTGAAAGTAGGAACCGTAAAAGAAGGAACGAAGTTCACTACTTTGGATGGTGTTGAAAGAACGTTGAACGGTTCTGAAATTATCATTAAAGATGGGAAAGATAATCCGATGTGTATCGCCGGAGTTTTTGGCGGTGCAGATTCAGGAGTTTCTACGGAAACAAAAACTATTTTCTTAGAAAGTGCTTATTTCAATCCGGTTGCGGTAAGAAAAGGTGCGAAATTCCATGGATTGAATACAGATGCTTCTTTCAGATTTGAAAGAGGTGTAGATCCGAATATTACAAGAACAGCTATTACTCATGCTATTAAATTGATTACAGAATTAGCAGAAGGTAAATTAGTAGGAGAATTGCTGGAGGAATATCCAAAGAAAATAGAAGACAGCTATGTGATCATCAGATTCTCTAAAATTGAACAGATTTTAGGAACAAAAATTCACAGAGAGAAAGTAAAAGAAATTTTGAAATCATTGGAAATCCAGGTTTTAAATGAAATTCAAAACGGCTTGGAAATCTCTGTTCCTGCTTACAGAGCGGATGTAACAAGAGAAATCGACGTTATTGAAGAGATTTTAAGAATCTACGGATACAATAAAATTGATGCTCCGCAAAAGATTTCATTTACTCCTGTGAAGCTGAATGCAAACGATCAGGACGAATTAGAAAATAATTGGGCAAGAACTTTACAAAGCTTAGGTTTCAATGAAGTGATGAACAACTCATTAACTTCTGTAAAAGATGAAACGAATGCCGTAAAATTATTGAATCCTTTGAGTGGAGATTTGGCATTCATGAGAAAATCTTTATTGGAAGGGCTTCTTCAAAATGCGATCTACAACATCAACAGAAAAAATCAGAACATCAAGTTTTTTGAGTTCGGGAAAATTTATCATAAAAAAGAAAAGTACGAAGAGAGAAAGCAATTAGCTATCTTGGTTACCGGAAGAGAAGTTGCTGAAAACTGGTTACAGCCAAAATCTGCAACAAGTTTTTATAACTTAAAAGCTTATGTTAAAGTTTTGTTGGAAAGACTAGCGATTGATTATAAAGAAGTTGCTTTGTCTGATGACAGATTCTCTGATGCTTTGGCTTATGAAGTAGATGGAAAAACTTTAGTAAGAATTGGAAAAGTTTCTGCTCAGCAATTGAAAGATTTTGATATTGATCAGGAATGTTTCTATGCGGAAATTGAGTTGGAATTGGCTCAGGAATTACGTTCTAAAAATGAATTGAAATTCAAAGATATTCCTAAATTCAATAAGATCAGAAGAGACTTGGCTTTGCTGATTGATAAAAATGTAAACTACGAAGATCTTTATCAGACGGCTAAGAAAAATAAATCTCCGTTCATTAAAAACATCAATTTGTTTGATGTATATGAAGGGAAAAATCTTCCTGAAGGTAAAAAGTCTTATGCCATGAGTTTTGAGCTTTTAAATGAAGAGAAAACGTTGGAAGAAAAAGAAATTGCCGCAGTAATGGAATTGTTGATTAAATCTTTCCAGAAAGAATTCAACGCTGAATTGAGAGGATAATTTTTTTAATAATTATAGAATATATCATGAAACGGACTTTTAAAAGTCCGTTTCTGTTTTTTATAGATGCTTCGACAAGCTCAGCATGACAGTGCTACAAATTAACGTCCAATAAAAAGTTAGTATTAGATATATCATGCTGAGCATAAACTGAAAGTTTACGAATAAAGTTCACGAAGCATCTGTTTCTTGAAAAATAATTGTAAATTATCTATAAATTACAGCCGAAAACATTCGTTAAAAAAACAATAAAATTCCTCAACGACTTTTCAAATAATATAATTTCCGTAAATTTGAATTAAATCAAAAGAGAAAAATGAAAAACCTTTTTTTAAGCATATGCACAGCAGCTGTTTTAGTATCGTGCGGAACAGTGGCTTCTTCTTCAAAAGCCGGAAAAGCACAACCTTCAATCGCAAACACAAAATGGACTTTAGCAGATAATGTAAAAGGGCAGACTCCAACATTGAATGTAGAAGGTGCAAAAATCAGTGGAAATTCTGGGTGTAACAGATATTTTGGAGGAGTAACTATGGAAACGGCTTCAGGGAAGTTTGAAGCTTCGCAGATGGGATCTACTAAAATGGCTTGTGATAATATGAGTGTAGAAAAGAACTTCTTGGATATGGTGCAGAAAGCCAACAGATATGTGGTTTCCGGAAGTACTTTAGAATTGTATCAGGATAATCTTTTATTGCTTAAATTCAATAAGGCAGAATAAAAAAGCAAAGAATATATAAAAATAAAAGGAACTCAATTGAGTTCCTTTTTATGTTTTAATAGGATTATTTATTAATCTTCCTCTTCTTCGTCGTACTTAGCCAACTCTTCATCACACCATTTGAATGCAGCTTCTACTACTTTAGTAGCTTCGTCAGCCATAGTTTCTTCATCATCACCTTCTAAATCGTCTAACCACTCAACTTCTTCTTCCTCAACGTTTAAGATGAATCTTGGGTATTCTGTATGAACTACGAAAAGATCTTCCGGAAATTCTGAATTATCTGCTAATAAAAACTTTGGTAATTTCATTTTTCTAATGTTTTAACTTTAAATCAAAGATAACAAAATTATTGATATTTGTTCTTGTCGATTTTAATTTTTTGTGAAACTTTATAATAGGTTAAGGTTGTTTTTTTTAGGGTGTCAGAAGCTTTAAATGTAACCTCTATATTTGAGTTTACCGTGCTTATTAATTCGGCTACCTGCATTTTTTCAAGATCTTCCATGGTTTTTAAATAGAATTGTAAAGGAACCTTATCCAGATGTTCAGACTGTAAAAAATGGGCAACTTCTTTTCTGTTTTCAAGATAATTTCCTTTGGAAAGCCATGTGAAAAAAACTCCGGACATAATGCTTACAATTCCGATAACATAGACTTTAACATCAAAAATCTGAAATAACTTTCTAAAATAAACCAGCCAAAGCGAAAAACTAAACGGAGCAAGCAATCGGTAGCCAATTGGATCTACAGGATAAAAATATTGAATAAAAAATGAACAAATAATTCCGAAAACACCGGTAAAAACAAAGAAAAATTCTGTATTTGTAAGCTTTAATCTTATAAATAAGAAAACCATTATAATGATATTCAAAACGCCTAATCCGTAAATTCCATAATTAATAATTCCGCCTCCAGGATCCGACATATGGATAAACGGATTAAAAGTGGTGGAAAGCCCTTGAAATAATTCAGGCAAAAGCTTGGAAGTAGGGTATAATCCCATTTCCAACGATTGTTTAATGTAATCTTCGTTAAAATAATCAATAAACAAAAACTTATAAAGAATGATATAAATACCTGAAATAATACCCGAAAATAGGAATGTCCGTCCGTAGCTACGTTTAATGAATAAAAGGCCATAAAGACCTGCTGCTCCCATAATAAACAACGCGCTATATCTGATATTATAAAGGAGAATTAAACTCAAGGAAAGATAAAAAACAGCCTTCCAGCCTTTAATATTTTCTTTAATAATCGCATCAGCCACATACAGGAAAAGTAAGACAAAAGGAAGAATAAGGGCCTCACTTAATGTTGCCGCAAAAATGGAAACAAAACTGAAAAGAGCTACTAAAACAGTAGATTCCCGGGAATAAAAATTCTTTTTCCATGCGAAAAAAACAATAAATAGCATGGCTAAAATTCCTACAATTTTACTGGCCCAAAATTCATCAGTTCCTAAAAAAGTAAAGATTTTAAGGCTTAAAGGATATCCTAAAGGAGTAATGGTATTATCAATTTCCGGAAGTACATGAGCAAATTTCAGATACCGAATAGAATCGGGACTTACCCTTCCTTTTTCATTGAGTAAAAAACGTAAAATGGTCACCATTACAGTAATGATGACCAATAATATTTGAATATTTTTTTCTTTAAGCTTTATCAAGGTTGCAGTTATTAGGTTATAGATTGCAGCTTTTAACTAGTCAAATTTATAACTTATAACCCACAACTCATAACTTAAAATTTATTTTGAGAACATTTTTGCTACTTTTTCAGCTTTTTTGCTTTCAGAATAGTCATAGAAACCTTCTCCAGATTTCACCCCTAGTTTCCCCGCCATTACCATATTTACCAACAATGGGTTTGGAGCATATTTAGGGTTTTTGAAACCGTCGTACATTACGTTTAAGATCGCTAAACAAACATCAAGACCGATGAAATCTGCCAATTGAAGTGGTCCCATCGGATGAGCCATTCCTAATTTCATTACCGTATCAATTTCTTCAACTCCGGCAACACCGTTGTAAAGAGTTTCGATAGATTCGTTAATCATCGGCATCAAAATTCTGTTGGCTACGAATCCTGGGTAATCGTTAACTTCTACAGGAACTTTTCCTAACGTTTTGCTCATTTCATAGATGGAATCAAACGTTTCTTTAGAAGTAGAATATCCTTTGATGATTTCAACCAATTTCATAATTGGAACAGGATTCATAAAGTGCATTCCGATTACTTTATCAGCTCTTTTTGTAGCAGCAGCAATTTTAGTAATAGAAATTGATGAAGTGTTAGTTGCCAAAATACAGTTTTCCGGCGCAAATTCGTCCATCTGACCGAAGATCTTTAACTTTAAATCTTGGTTTTCAGTAGCCGCTTCTACGATAAGATCTGCAGATCCTACCGCATCCTGAAGAGCCGTGAAAGTGGTGATGTTTCCTAAAGTTTCAGCTTTTTGTGCTTCTGTAAGGTTTCCCTTTGCAATTATTCTGTCAAGATTGGTAGTAATGGTTTTCAAACCTCTGTCTAAAGCATCTTGAGATACATCTACCAAGTTTACTTTAAATCCGCTTTGTGCAAAAGTATGTGCAATACCATTCCCCATGGTTCCTGCTCCGATAACTACAATGTTTTTGATCATTTTAATTTTTCTTTTTTATAGATAGTTAAATTATTTAATTTGTTTAAATTTTCTTTGCTTAAAGATTGGGTGGGTGTGAAAAATACAGATCCGTCACTGCTGCGATTTCTTGTATTATTCTGCGAGGTTACCGTTGCTTCAAGACCTTTTATGAATTGTTTTCTTTTAGATTTCGAAAGAGCATCAATTCCGATAAAAAGCTTAAACTCACCTTCTCTTCCAAGCCCAGACTGTACGTAGACTTCAATCGGCTTTTTTTTGTTTTTGCCTTGGAAAGTTTCAATATAAGTCATTACAGGATTGGTTGAGGGAGTTCCGCAACATATACTATTGTAATCTAAATAAAGGTACGTTTCACTCTTCTGCGCAAAGAAAAATGTGCAGGTAAAAATTCCTATTGTTAATAATATTTTTTTCATTTTTAACGGTTTTAAAATTAAGCTTTAAATTTTACTTATTAAAATAATCCCATACACTCTTTGAAATGTCCGAAATCATTTTACAGTTTACAGCATCCGTTTCCGTTGAATTACTGACAAATACAGCTATTGCATAATGCTTGCCATTCGGTAAAGTTACAATGGCAATTTCGTTTTCTGCGCCTGTTAAACCCGCATCATTCTTTCCTGAAGCTCCCGTTTTTCTTGCAGCAGGAGTGTTTTTTGGAAGCTGTTCGATTAATTTGTTTAATCCTGTGGATGTTGATAACATTACTTTCATCAAATAATCAGTAGATTTTTTTGACAATAGTTTTCCGTCATAAAACTTTTTCAATGTTTGAACCGCAGAATTTGTGGTCGTGTAATTTTCGTATTGAACATTCCAGTCTTTATGCATGGCTTCTTCATTGTATTTAATCTGAAACCCTTTCACGCCTTTAGAATCCATGAATTTCTGAACAGTTTTTGTTCCTCCCAATAATTTCAGGAGAATATCGCAGCCATTATTATCGCTTTTTGCAACCGTAAATTCAAGAATTTCACTTAGTGGAACTTCTACATTTCCGTTTGGATATCGATCTCGAAGCGGTGACCATGTATTTTCCAGTAAATTGGATTTGTTAAGTGAAATTTTCTGATCTAATGACAGCTTTTCTTTATCGACAAAATCTAAAACCGCTGCAGCAATATGAAATTTGAAAACACTTTGCATGGGCAATTTTTTGTCTGCGTTTTTGCTGTATTTGAAACCATTTTCAAAACCCAGCACAGAAACTCCGACCGTCGCTTTTTTATCTTTAATAATGGAACTTATTTTTTGTTCTAAAACGGATTGTTGAGCGAATGTAAACGCTGAAATAAAAAGGAAAAGCAGACTTATTTTTTTCATAATAATAGGGATTAAAAAATCCTTCTTAAAAACTAAGAAGGATGGTATTCAAATATAAATAAATTAATTTACATCAAGCTTCCGATAGAAGTAAACATTAGCCATAAAATCATAAGAATATAAAATCCAATCATCACGATGGTAAGAATCCCGATAAACTTATAATGAGATTTGATGTACTCGAATGAAGTGGTAAGACTTGCCTGATTATTTGTACGTATGGCATTCTTCATGTTTGAAGAAAATTTATACAAATAGTTAATCGGTACAAAATAAAAACCAGCAATAATAAAATAAAAAATACTTACAAGAGCTCCACCACCTATAGGACCAAAGCTATTTGATGCTCCTAAAACTAGCATAAATAAAGCTGCAATTACCATCAGTCCAATGCCAATAAAGCCTAAAATAGATAAAAAGTTAGCCCATTTTGCGGTTTCTGTAAGGAACTCTCTTGAAATTCTGTCGATTCTTAACTCCTCAAACTGTTCGAAAGGAGAATTTGTTTCCATCATAGTTATAAATTTCCTGCAAAATAATTAAATTATTTGAACTCTGCTTTATGAGAACAGGAATATTATTTCACTTCAAAATATTTCAGATTGACATCATTATTTTCAAAAATAATTCTGATTTTATTTTCTCCTTTTTTTAGATTAATTTCTTTTGCAGAAACGGTTTTCCAGCTTTCATTTCCTCCTGTTGAACTTAATGAAACAGTTGCAAGTTGTTTCCCTGAAGCATCTTCAATTCTTATTTTTGTAGTGTTGTTGCTTGCGTAATTGATGTCAAAAGTATAGGCTTTATCGCTTTTTGCATTGATGGTATATTGAAGCCATTCTCCACTTTCTGTTTTTCCGACATAGTACTGATTGTCATTGGTTTTATAAATATCAACCCCGTCATTTCTCAGTTCATTTCCGGAATTCCATTCAGATCTTTTTGCAGGATCACTTACCCAAAGATTGATGAAATCCTTGTCTGAATAGGCAGCTCCCATTCTTCCTAAATCATACTCTGTTGCAGAGATTTTTGCGGGAATCTGATGGTTTTTAAAAGGCTTTGTAGAACTTTCTTTTGTCTGTCTGAACATGGCATCAATAACATCATTTTTAATTTCGACATTGTTAAACTTATAGTTATCTGCAATTTGTAGTAAAGCTTTTTTTGCAAACTCTTTTGAGGGTTTCTCACCTCCGTTTTTCCAATATTCTAAAAACTTTTGATATTCCGGTGTGATTTTTACATTGGTTATTCCGGCAATATTGTCAATTTTTTTCACGGGCCAGAATGCATAACCGATATTATGCTTATCCAAAAGCTGAATAAGTTCTGTAAACCATACATTCGAGTTTTCGCCAGTTTCTCCCAACCAGATTGGGATATTATGCTTTTCCCTTAAATCTAAAGCAAATTTTAGCGTTGCATCATCATTGTAATTCCAGTATTTATGGAAACTGAATGCCATATTATTATCCCAAAGAGGGGTGAGACCATTGTAGTTGTTTCCCCAACCGTTTCCTTCGATAATGATGATATGTTTTTTGTCAACCGTACGAATCGCCTCTGTAATTTCTTTTTGTAATTTCCAAAGGGGTGCATTAGACATTTCGTCGATTCCGTTAGGATTTTTTCCTGTGAAATTGATATTCGGTTCGTTGATGAGATCATAACCTCCGATCCACGGTTCATCCTTATATCTTTCTGCCAGCTTTTTCCAGAGAGCAATTGTTTTTTTCTGGTTTTCTTCACTGTCCCAAAGTGATGGCTTACTCTTATCATTATCAGAAATATTGACGTCATTTCCTTGTCCGCCCGGTGCAGCATGAAGATCAAGAATCAGATACATTTTGTTGTCTGCACACCATTTTAAAAGATCATCGGTCATTTTAAAACCTTCTTCCAGCCATGTGTTTTCACCTTTTTTAGGCTCTTTTTCAATAGGTAAAGTATACAGATTATAATGCATAGGAAGCCTAATGGAATTGAATCCGGCTTTCTTTAAAAAATCAATATCCTGTTTTGTAATTCCGTTTTTAAGATAGGCTGCATAAAATTCATTCATGCCGTCTTCACCGATCAATTCAGCTATCTTTTGCTTGATCTTGTATTGCGGACCTGCAAAATCTGCGGTTTTCAGCATATAACCTTCCTGCAACATCCATCCTCCCAGACCGATACCTCTTAATTGAACATTCTCTCCTTTGTCGTTTACAATTTTCTGACCATTGGTTTTTAAAAGTTGTGATGTCCCAAATTGAGACAATAAAAAAGTGGATAGAAGGATGACTCTTTTCATAATAGTTTAATTATTTAAAATAATAAGGAGTTGTTTTAAGAATTATAGTTTATACAATGACAAATATATCTAAAAATTGTTGAATAAGAATTAAATAATAGATAATCAATAACATTTTGTTGAATAATTTATGAATACCAAGATTAGACTTAAAATATAATGAAATATGGATTTGTCTATAAAAAAAACGGACCGAAGCCCGTTTGTCTATTGTATAAAATAAGGTAATTCAAAAGAAAATTAAATAATTATGAAATCAATTTCATAATTTCCAAAGCTACTTTTAACGCTTCAGTACCATCTTCCAAAGAAACCTCTACATTTTTACTTTCCGTAATGGCATCAGCAAAGCTTTCAAGTTCATCCAAAATGGCATTATTAGGCTGAATATTTGGATATTCAAATAAAATCTGATTTTTTTCACCTTCTGCATTTTCAATGATCATATCAAATGGAGTAGGGTTTTCCGGAGCATCTTTCATTCTGATCACTTCTGCCTTTTTTTCAAGGAAATCAACAGAAACATAAGCGTCTTTTTGGAAAAAACGGCTTTTTCTCATGGCTTTCATCGAAATTCTGGAAGTCGTAAGATTCGCAACACATCCGTTTTCAAACTCAATTCTGGCATTGGCAATATCCGGAGTTTTACTTACGACACAAACACCGCTTGCATGAATGGTTTTGACTTTAGATTTTACAATGCTTAATAAAATGTCCAGATCATGAATCATTAAATCCAACACCACCGAAACATCCGTTCCGCGAGGATTGAACTCTGCCAATCTGTGGATTTCAATGAACATGGGATCTTGAATATAATCTTTTGCTCCGATAAAAGCCGGATTGTATCTTTCAACGTGTCCAACCTGAGCTTTAATACCATTTTCACGGCACTTATAAAGAATTTCTTCAGCTTGTTGTAAAGTTTGGGTAACAGGTTTTTCAATAAAAAAGTGAAGCTTTTTTTCAATCGCCTTCAAAGCATAATCGTAATGATAAATAGTTGGAGTTACAATATCCAACATCTCGATCTGCTCAAGCAATTCGTCGAAATTCTCAAAATATTTATATCCGAATTCGGCTTCTAATTTTTTTCCGTTTTCTACATCTTTATCATGGAAACCTACAAATTCATATTTATCTGACTGATTAAGAAGACGTAAATGTATTTTTCCTAAATGTCCGGCTCCTACCAAACCTGCTTTTAACATAGCTGTATTAAATTTTTGTAAAGATAATAAAGAAGTTAGATTGTAGAGGTCAGAATTTAGTTTTTTGTGGATAAATCTTTTATTGAATCTTTACAATCTAAGTTCTAATTTCTTATTTTTGTGACATGCAGGATTCGTTTGTACACAAGGGGAAAAGAAAAATTTTGGTTGATTATCTACGAAATAGAATCGGGATTTCGGATGAAAATGTACTTTCGGCAATGAATGAAGTTCCGAGACATCTTTTCATTGAAAGTATTTTTGAAGATTTCGCCTATGAAGACCGTGCTTTTCCTATTTTGGCACATCAAACGATTTCACATCCTTCAACAGTTGCTGAGCAATCCGAGCTTTTACAGGTAAAACAAGGCGAAAAAATCCTTGAAATTGGAACAGGGTGTGGCTATCAGACGGCAGTTTTACTAGCCATGAAAGGCCATGTTTATACCGTTGAAAGACAAAAAGACCTGTTTGATTTCTCAAAGAAAAAGCTTCGTGAAATGCATTTGTTTCCAAAATTTCAGAGTTTTGGAGATGGCTTTGCGGGACTTCCTACTTTTGCTCCATTTGACAAAATCATTGTGACTTGTGGCGCTTCTGTGTTGCCGACAGAATTGTTAAAACAATTAAAAGTCGGTGGAAAAATGGTTATTCCGTTAGGTCCTACAGACGAACAGGTTTTATATAGATTCACAAAAGTTTCTCCGACTGAATTTGAGAAGGAGGAATTTGGGGCCTATAAATTTGTACCGATGTTGGGAAGTACCAACCAATAACACTTTTATTATATTTAAGATTTTAAATAGGATTGCTTAACTTTAAGCAGTCTTTTTGTCATTCCGTAGGAATCTAAGCAATTAAGCTGTGACAGAATCGTATTAATAATAAAACTAAAACATGAGTTCCGATATCCAAAAATACAACGAATCACAAACAGAATCAGATCAGCAAATCTGTGAGAAACTATTTGAAATCATCAGTGAAAATTTGATAGAAGCCGAATCCAAAGTATGGCATGCACATCCTGTCTGGTTTCTGGAGGGAAATCCGATTGTAGGATACAGCAAACAAAAGAAGGGAATTCGGCTGATGTTTTGGAGTGGGAAATCATTTAATGAAGATCTTCTGAATATTCATGGAGTAAAATTTCAGGATGCCTCTGTTTTTTATAATGAGGTTTCTGAAATCAATGAAGAAGATATAAAAAGGTGTCTTCATAAATCTGAAAAAATTCAGTGGGACTACAAAAATATCATGAAGAGAAAAGGAGAATTAATTCAGATAAAAAAATAAATTTTGCAACGTTCGGAATGATAATTGGACTCAAAACAGAACCCGATTATTAAAATCTTAATTGTTACTGACATTTCAATCATCACAGGTTTAGCATTACTCATAAATAGTTACTACAGCTTGTAATAAACATAAAGATGACGAAAAATGATTTTTAATATTAAAGTTAGAAAAAACCTTACTTTTTTAAGAGAGTGAGGTTTTTTATTGGGAAGAATCCATCCAGTCAATGCTTAAATAAAAATCATATTTATTCTCAAAATTCTTAGGAACTTGGAATTATTTTTGTTTAAATTTATGTAACCACTAAATACGAAAATTATGATACCAGAAAATAGCCAACAAGAGCAAGACAGAAGATTAGAACAGCGAGAATACAATCCTAATGAAGATATTTTTAATCGCGAAAAACATATTCCGCTTGACGGAGATGGAAAGCCGATAGAAGATGAAGGCTTTTATGATAGTTTAGATAAAGGACTGGACATTCCGGGAGTAAATGATGACGATGATATGGAAAAAATCGGAAGTGAAGATGAAGAAAATAACTATTGGAGTCGAAGCGATAATGCAGATGACCACGAAGAGAAAAATGATGATGTTTTAACATAGATTTTACCTACAAGATATTGGACCTTACTGAAATTCAGTGAGGTTTTTTTATTTTTGATAAGAACCATTGTAATTGTCCAACGCAAAATTCCCCTCCTCCGGAGGGGTGGATTCGACCGAAGGGAGAAGACGGGGTGGTTCTAGAAAAACACAAACAATAAAAACACAACAAATAATGAAAGAAATCCTTACCGTCATCAATGAAATCCCTATCTACAAAAACCATATAGAAAACCTGCCTTACAATCCCAAATTAAAACCATTACTCAATGGAAAACGAAAAGCCGGAATTCTCAGTGAAGTTTTGTTCTGGATACAGGTTCGTGCAAAAAGCTTCCACAGAATAGATTTTGACAGGCAGAGAATCATAGGGAATTATATTGTTGATTTTTATGTGAAAAACCTTGGATTAGTGATAGAAATTGACGGTTGGAGTCATGATGTAAAAGAATCTTATGATATCGAAAGGCAAAAATATCTGGAATCCTTTGGGTTGCATGTTTTTAGAATTACAGACTTTGATATTAAAAATAATCTGAGTGTCGTCATGAAAGAATTAGAAGATTTTATTATTGAACATTACGGCCGCCAATAAACTTATACACCACAACATTCCCCTCCTCCGGAGGGGTGGATTCGACCAAAGGAAGAAGACGGGGTGGTTCAATAAAGGAGCAGAAGCTATAAAACTCCCGCCATCTCAAACCACCCCGTCAAAAATTCTCACGAATTTTCGCCACCCCTCCAAAGGAGGGGAATTTTCCGGGATTGCGAATTTTCACACATTATTTGCAGGGATTTTTTAATTTGAATATCTTTAAAACTTTGAAATTTTAACTGAACTTAAACTGTACTATGACTTTCCAGGAACAGATACAACAAGGCATTCCAAGCCAGTTACCGACATCCAGACCTTACGAAACCAATATCAATCATGCTCCGAAGCGTAAAGAAATTTTAGGAGACGAAGAGAAAAAATTAGCGCTGAAGAATGCTTTACGTTATTTCGAACCTCAGTTTCATGCAGAATTATTGCCTGAATTTAAGGAGGAGTTGGAAAAATACGGCAGAATTTATATGTATCGTTTCCGTCCGGACTATGAGATGAAGGCGAGACCGATTTCTGAATATCCGGGAAAATCTGAGCAGGCCAAAGCGATTATGCTGATGATTCAGAACAATCTGGATTATGCAGTGGCACAGCATCCTCATGAATTGATTACGTATGGTGGAAACGGAGCGGTGTTTTCTAACTGGGCGCAGTATCTTTTGACGATGAAATATCTGTCTGAAATGACAGACGAACAGACGTTGGTGATGTATTCAGGTCATCCGATGGGATTGTTCCCTTCTCACAAAGATGCGCCGAGAGTGGTGGTTACGAACGGAATGATGATCCCGAATTACTCTAAACCGGATGACTGGGAAAAATTCAATGCGTTGGGTGTGACGCAGTACGGACAAATGACGGCAGGAAGTTATATGTACATCGGTCCGCAGGGAATTGTTCACGGGACTACGATTACCGTCTTAAATGCTTTCAGAAAAATACATAAAGAACCTAAAGGCGGACTTTTCGTGACTTCAGGATTAGGAGGAATGAGTGGAGCTCAGCCAAAAGCAGGAAATATTGCCGGTTGTGTTACCGTTTGTGCCGAGGTGAATCCAAAGATCACAAAAATTCGTCACGACCAGAAATGGGTGAACGAAATTCATGAAAACCTTGATGAATTGGTGGCAAGAGTAAGACAAGCTCAGGAAAATAAAGAAACCGTTTCTTTGGCTTATCTTGGAAATATTGTTGAGATTTGGGAGAAATTTGCGGAGGTAAATTTAAGAATCGATATCGGTTCAGACCAGACTTCGTTGCACAATCCTTGGGCGGGAGGATATTATCCTGTCGGACAAAGCTTTGAGGAATCTAATAAAATGATGGCGGAAGACCCTGAATTATTCAAGGAAAAAGTTCAGGAAACGTTGAGAAGACACGCTGCTGCCATCAATAAACATACAGAAAAAGGAACGTATTTCTTCGATTACGGAAATGCATTCCTGTTGGAAGCTTCAAGAGCAGGAGCCGATGTAATGGCAGAAAATCCTACGTTGGGAAGAGAATTTAAATTCCCTTCTTATGTTCAGGATATTATGGGACCAATGTGTTTCGATTACGGTTTCGGACCGTTCCGTTGGGTATGTACAAGCGGAAATCCGGAAGATTTACAGAAAACCGATGATATTGCATGTGCGGTGCTGGAAGAAATTCAGCAGAACTCTCCTGAGGAGATCCAACAGCAGATGAAAGATAATATTCAGTGGATCAAGGGAGCGCAGGAAAATAAACTTGTGGTAGGTTCACAGGCGAGAATCTTATATGCGGATGCGGAAGGAAGAATGAAGATTGCAGAAGCTTTCAATAAAGCAATTAAAAACGGGGAGATCGGACCGGTAGTTTTGGGGAGAGATCATCACGATGTTTCGGGAACGGATTCTCCGTACAGAGAGACTTCCAACATCTACGACGGTTCAAGATTTACGGCAGATATGGCGATCCACAATGTGATTGGTGACAGTTTCCGTGGGGCAACCTGGGTTTCTATTCATAATGGAGGCGGCGTTGGCTGGGGAGAAGTAATTAACGGAGGTTTCGGGATGTTACTGGATGGAAGCGATGATGCCGACAGAAGATTAAAATCGATGCTGTTCTGGGATGTGAACAACGGAATCTCAAGACGCAGCTGGGCAAGAAATGAAGGCGCTATTTTCGCCATTAAAAGAGCCATGGAAGTAGAACCGAATTTAAAAGTAACGCTTCCGAATATTGTGGATGATAATTTGTTTTAAAACTTTTTAGATATTGAAAAACCTGCCTTATGGCAGGTTTTTTTGTTGATTCTACTGTGATAAAAAAATGATTTGTCTTTTTGCTTTCACCCGAGATTATACAGTAGTAAGTTCGGCTAATTTTTTTGCTATGTTTTCCATTGAATCTTCTCTTGTATCTAAACCATTTCTTGAACCCAATAATGGACTAACATCTCGTAAATCTTCATATGTTGAATTGTGAATAATTGGTACAAGTTGATCTCTAGCAAGTAATACAGAAAGTTCTTTATCTGCAACTCCTTCGTTTTGAATTCTTTTTAAAAAATTGGGCGTAACTAAAACAATTCCAATTTTTGATTTTCCTAATCCTTTATCGATTTCTCGAAGAAATGATGTTCCTAATGGTATATCTTTTTCACTAAACCATACAGAAACTCCATTGGATTCAAGTAAATCGTATAGTTCTTGTGCAGATTCTTTCCTATCATCCCAAGCGTGACAAAGAAAAATATCTTTAATGTCAAGCTTTTCTGCTCTTTGTTCAACAATTTTTCTAACAGGAGTTAAAGTTTTAATTTCTGTTGGAGTATAATAGATTGATGAACCGGACTTTGACCAATTTGCTTTTTGAGTTCGCCCTTTGGTACTGTTATAGTTTCCAGATGTTGAACTTCTTGATGAAGAATAAGTATCATTTGAAGAATAAGAACTATATCCGCGTAGAGATTTATATCTGCAAACAGGGCAATTTTCTGCACCACTGGCAGTTCGATGTCCAGTTACGGGAGCTGTGCATTTTGACATAAAAAAGTTGTTATTTATTATTATATATTAAAATATTTATTAGTATCCGTAATTATTATTAGTTTTATCCTTCTCTATTTTTATAAGTTTTTTAAAGATTTCATTATCAAGTTCAGAATTGTAACTATCTCTATAAGTATTTCTATATGAGTGTTTATTTATAAAATCAATTTTTTCTTTAATAGAGTCTCTCTCTTTTCTCAGTTCTAAAATATAATTATTATAGTTATTTACTCTATCTTCAATCTTTTCACTGATACTCCGATCACTCAAAAAAGACGTTATTTTATCGTCACTATGAATTAGTTTTTCTATTTCAATTAGTCTTTTATGTAAAGAGTCTGCCTGATCATTACTTATTTCGTTATGATAATAATTTTTGTTGTCAAAATACTTTAAGTTTTCCAACTCTGCTGACTTCATAGCTTGAATTTCTTCTAATGCTTTTTTATTTATTTGTTCTTTTAAATACGTTTGACCATAACTTAAAAATCGTTCAGAAGAATACATATGAAATTGTTTTTGTGATTCTTTATATATTTCTTCTACTAACTCTTGTCTTGGTCCCATATTTCTTCCATCTTTTAACTTCCACCACCAATCTGTTTTTCTTTCATCGGTAATTAAAATAATATCTTTATTTAAATCTTTACTGATTTTGATTATTTGTTTCCATAAGACTAGATCTCCGAATTTTCGAAAATTATCTTTGGTTTTTTCATCTTCAAATCCAGGAGGTATCTTTTTTACATATCGATTTTCACCTTCTTCATATATTATTTCGAGTTCTACATTATTAAATTCGTCACCTAATTTTGATTTAAAGAGGGCTGTAAGTTTATTATAAATGGGATCGTCTTTTAAGAATCCACAATATTTTTTTATACTATCTTCGACTTCCATACTCACATTCTCGAAAGCTTCATTAAGTTTAGAATCAATGCTAGAAGATAAAAATGGAGGCTTATTTGTTGATTGTAAATCTTGCTGAATTTGTGAAATTTTACTTAAAAAATCTTTGTAAGCTTTTTCTTGTTCGGCAATAACTTCATATCTATTACGATTATATTCTAAAGCAGCTTGATGAGGGAGATAAATTTTATCAGAAAATTTGGATATTAAATCTATAAGAGTTTCTCTCGTTGTATCTGAGTAACGATATAAGTTAAGTAAAACATTTGTATCGAATACAATTAATCCATTATCCCATATAGTTTTTATTTCGTCATCTGTTTTTTTGTAGTAGCCTTGAAATGATGTTTTCATTGTTAATTTTTAGTATAGTTTTGTAGGTTATAAAGCTTTGATTAACTAAAGATTTATTATCTGTTTTTTGTTGGGTATAATTAAAGCTGTCTTGTGTTAATGTTAGAATTTGATTTAATTAAAATTTATACTGATTAGTTTTAATCTTTAATTACTTCAAAAGACCATGTATAATGACTTGATACAAAAGGTCGATTGCCATTCGTAGGAGTGATTATCTTTGCTTTTATTCTGAATTTTGTTCCAACAGGAAAGTCTGTAGATAGTATTTTAGAACACTGTACGAACATAGTTTCTAAATAAGGATCTTGATTAGGAAGAGGTTTTATATGTACAGGACCATGTTTACCTCTTTCATTCGTTAGAACACTTTGTACTATAATATAATCGTATTCCATATATTATGATTTTGTTATAGTTTTTATGTTAATTGATTAATGTCAAATATAAATAACATCATTCTTAAAACCTTACGGTTTTCCATAATCAAAAAAACTTCCATCCTCAAAACAAACCCGTTTCAAACCACCCAACTCCTCCGATCATTACAATCACCCTTAAAACAAACCTTCGGAGTCCTCCGTTTGTTTAAAACAAGGTTGTTTGTGACTACCGGAGAACTTCTTTAGTTTCCTGCAACTTGCGGGAGACCTTCGGAGGGCTTCTTTGGTTTAAAACAAGGATGTTTGTAACCAAAGAAGTTTTTATTGGGGATTATGATACTTTGTTTTAAAACTTTTTAAATGAAAAAAACCTGCTGTGAGGCAGGTTTTGTATTCTTATGAGAGTGTGGATTTAAAATTACTGTTCTTTATTTTTTAAGTATTAGGTACGGATTGCAAATCCGCGAGATCGGGGAAAAATTATCTATACTTTATTCCGACACTTAAAAATAATTCCTACTTTTGGGAACAATTAATTTTTAACCAAAAATGGTCAACCTATATTGGAATATGACACAAAAATAGAAATGAAAATAAAAAAAATAGTATTTAGCATATTAACCGCTCTTGTTTTAATAATATCAATATTCCTTTATATGAATAGGGATAAATTTGTCTATGTAGGTTCAGTAGATATTATTGAAGTCGATTGCAGCAAAAAAAATCAAATCTTGAGCGAAGTTTTAGAAAGTGACCAAAGGATTAGAAAATCAAATGAACTCATCAAATACGCTAAAGAAGATCATAGGAATCAAGAATTAGTGATTAGCATTATTGAAAAGTGTGGTATGCCAACATTAAAGGAGGTGGGTCAAAAACAAATGGATGCAATCTGGTTGGGACTACAACATAGTACTAAAGAAATCAGAAAAAAGTATTTTCCATATATCGAGAAAGCGGTAAAAAATGGAGACTTATCTAAGCAACAATATGCATTGATGAAAGATAGGATGTTAATGGACGACGGGAAGCCTCAAATATACGGTTCGCAAATAGAAAATGGTAAATTGTATCAATTAGAAAATCCTGAAACCGTGAACGAAAGAAGAAAAGAAATGGGAATGGAACCAATAGAGGATTATTTAAAGAATTTCAATATTCAGTTCAATCCGAATTAACAAAATAACCTGTTTCAAACCACCCAACTCCTTCCATCATTACAACCACTCTTAAAACAAACCTTCGGAGTCCTCCGTTTGTTTAAAACAGGGTTGTTTGTGACTACCGGAGAACTTCTTTAGTCTCCCGCAACTTGTAGGAAACCTTCGGAGGACTTCTTTGGTTTAAAACAAGGGTGTTTGTAACCAAAGAAGTTTTTATTTGAGATTATGATATTTCGTTTTTTAAAACTTTTTAGATAAAAAAAACCTGCTTTGGGACAGGTTTTTTATTCTTACGAGAGTGCGGATTTAAAATTACTATCCTTTATTTTTTAGGTATTAGGTACGGATTGCAAATCCGGGATATTGGAGCTTATTTCTTTCGTTTGGTAATATTCCACCCAATTTTTTATTCTTCCGACAAACATTTTAAGATAGTTTTCTGTTAAGAATATATTGGACCAATCAAAGCGCTGAGCTTGAACACCGAGGTAAAATACAAAAACGGATGCTCCTGCTTCCGGAATTAATTTCAGTTCTTTTTCAGATAAACTTCTTTCTTTTTTATAACCGTTGAGAAAACTTTCAACTTTCATTTCATATTCGTTCTTGTCTGATTCAATGAAAAATAGTTGCTTGCAAAAATAACCGATATCTAAGATCAAAGGTCCGTTTCCACAATTATCAAAGTCAAAAATGGTAATCTCATCTTCTTTATTGACGCTCAGATTATCATACCAGATATCGAGATGAACTATTCCTTTTTGATTTTCTGATAAATTACTGTCTTCAAAATTTTGGGATATCTCAGGAGTAATTTGTCTGATATACTTCATTTCACTTAAATCATCAGAGAAAAATACATTTAGATCATCATAAGCCTTATTCAAAAGCACCTCAGGATTGTAGTGTATTCTATCGATTTCTTTAGTTGCAGTTATAGTATGAATCTTAGCCATCATTGAACCAATGGCAAAGCAGGTTTTATTTGACATATATCGCATTTTTTCACCTTCAGCAAATGAAAAAAGTACGACATATCGTAAGCCTTCCGGAGCATTGATTTCTTGGATTAAATTTCCGTTTTCATCAGGAATCGGAAATGATACGGAAAGACCGTTGTTTTTAAGTAAGTTTAAAAGCTCTAATTCCTGCTGGATTTCAACTTTTGTTCTCCAATTATAACAATATACTCTAACAGCATATTTTGTATGAACACCGGATATGAAATAGGTGTGATTGACTCCGGTTCTAAAAAGCTTACAATCAAAACTTTCTTTCAATTGATATTTTTCACTGATAAATTCACCTAATTCTTTTTGTGATAATGTTGAAGCTATAATAGGAAAAGTTGTCATTTTCAGTAGATTTTCTATAAGTGTGGCTAATGGATTGGATTAAAACAATGGGGAATAAGTTCAAATATAAAAAATAAAGCCATTCTATTCTAATATAATCTTAAAATATAGTTTAGGACTTCTTTGTTTAAAACAAGGGTGTTTGTAACCAAAGAAGTTTTTATTTGAAGATTACTGATCTTACTTTGCTTTTTTTCTTGAATGAAAAGGCTTTGTAAACCTTAGAAACAATAAGCCGTAAAAAATATTTTCGGACTTTGTGTTAAATTAAATCGATGATAATCAAAATTTTATATATTTGATTTTTAATTTATTAACCAAAACACAAACGTATGAAAATTACACTCACGAAACTGAGTACTAAGGACCTTGCGACCTTAGCTCAACGCGTTATTTCAAATGCCCAGTCAGGAAAATATCCTGTAATTACCAACCATCCTCTTACCGCAACTTTGGAAACCTCATGGAAGGAGTATGACAAAGTGTATGCAAAACAGATCTACAGCGGAAAGGGAAAAGACGTCGCTACGGCAGACTACGAAAGAGATCTTGCCTACAACAGTCTCAAGGCCTTCCTGAACGGATACCGGAAACTTTCTTCAGCGGCTAATTATCAGGTTGCGGAAGACCTGTACGGAATATTTAAAAAGTTCGGACTGGATCTGGACCGATTAAGCTATTCCTCACAGACGGCTCAGATGAAAAAGCTGATCGAAGAACTGGAAACCCCTGAAAACCTTCAGAACATTTCTCTTCTTGTTTTGGATACGGCGTTTGCAGACATGAAAGCTAAGCATGAAGACTTTGAAACCATTTTTGCAGATCAGGCAGCAGCCAATGCAGACCTTCGTCAGCTGACCAGTGCTACCGCCATTCGCAGAGGATTGGAGAAAAACCTGAAAACGTATTTTAATCTGCTGACCGCTATGAAAGACGTTCCGGAATGGGAGCTTCTCTACCGCGATACGAATGAGCTGGTGAAGGCAGCGAAGAATTCCGAACTCAGGAGAAAAGACCAAAACCCATCTTAGATGATGAAAAACAATTCAGCATTGTGTTGAGTTGTTTTCTTCCGTCAGTTCGAGTGAAATTCTGAAAGAATTTTGTATCGAGAACTTCGTACGATCTGCATAAAGTTCCCAATATAATTTTCCTTTAGAAAAGCACCGGACTGGCGTATTCATTATGAATAACAGGAATCATATTATTAAAAAATGATATTTTTAGGTGAGGAAATTGTTTTGCCTTGAATTGAATCCGTCTTAAATGATAGAAAACAATTAATCATTGTTTTTAATTTTTTCCTTCCGTCCGTTCGAGTGAAATTCTGAAAGAATTTTGTATCGAGAACTCCGTTACGATCTGCATAAAGTTCCCGATACATTTTTCCTTTAGAAAAACACCCGAACTGACGGAATTCATTAGGAATGGCAGCAATCATATCATTTAAAATAATATTTTTGGGAGATGAAATTGTTCTATATTTGAATATAACCATAAACGATTGAGAAATATGGATCGATACAAGTTTCCGATACATTTTTCTTCGTTTTATTTTGAAAAACACGAATAACAAAAAATGAAAACTTTAAAATTGAGCCTTTTCCTGTTTCCGATTTTACTTTTTGCACAAAACAGTCTTCCGGATTTACCTTTGAAAGATCAGATCGATCAAAATAATGAAGTTCAAAAGCTGTTGAAGCTTAAAAACAATGAAATCGCAGTATCTTTTTATACTAATGGTGGATTAGGCTATCAGTTTACTATTGATCATTTTATCTATAAAGAAAACGGTGATATTGTACATGATAAAGAGAAAATCTACTTCAAGCGGGGCAAAAAACATCAAAGGGATAAGATAAAAGTAGGGGAATCAGAAAAAACTGATTTAAAGGATATTATACAGTCAGAATTTTTCAAAGACTTCGCAAGATATACTCAGGCAGATTTCCAGTACTCGGAAAAGAACCATCAGATCTGTGCTACAGGCTATGTTGACGATGCCCCGGAAAATTTTGTGATGATTACACAAAACGGTAAGCAAAGTACAATTATGGTTTATTTGCCAAAAGCTAATGCAACATGCAGTGCTGAAGGTTCTCCGTTGATGAAATTTATTCAGTTGCATCAATTATTTGGAATAGAGCTCGAGAGATAGATAAAAAATGAATATGAAAAAACTAGGAATTATCGGCTGTGGCTGGTTGGGAAATCACATGGCAGAACGTTTGTCAGACCGATACAAAATCTACGCAACAACAACCTCCGAATCGAAAATAGAAGCATTTAAATCCAAAGGATACGTTCCAACCTTAGTCAGTTTTTCTGATGAAGGCTCCGAAACCTTAAAAGAATGGGAGATTGCCCACGAGCTGGATGCGATCATTATCAGTATTCCTTTTTCAGGAATCAGAGGAAAGCAGGTTTCTATGAAAACAAGACAGGAAAATGTACTGAAATTCCTTGGAGATTATAAAGGTCAGCTTTTTTTAACGAGTTCAACAGGAGTTTATCCCGAGTTTGAAAAAGAATATAAGGAAGAAGATCAGCCGGTAGAAAATGTGGAAAGCGAACACTTTATTAAAGATAAGTTTCCGGATGTCAATATTTTAAGATTAGCAGGATTAATGGGAGATCAGCGATTGCTGAAGAATTATAATATCTCCAATTTGGATCAGCTGGTGAATCATATTCATTATGCAGACATCTGTTCTGTGGTTGAAAAAATGCTGGATCAACAGTCTCAGGGAAAAGTATACAACCTTGTCGCGCCAGTTCATCCTAATAAAGAAGAGATAATTAATGCACAGAAAGACTTGCCATATTCGGGAGAACGTACCGAAAAAGGAAGGCTGATTTCGTCTGCCAAATTAATTTCAGAACTGGATTTTGAATTTCAATATCCTGATCCGAGGTATTTTCATTCTCCAATAATAACCAGAAAATAAGAGATTTGAATATGAGAAAATACTTTTTTAGTTTAATCTTCGGAGCATTATTTTCAATTCCGGTTTTTGGATGTCTGAATGGAGAAAGCTTACGATTGAAAGATGGGTCTCTTCTTTATGAAGATTATGAAGGGTTTGTTCCTTATGGTCATCAATTTGGAGATAATGAAGAGTTGATGAAGATTTTAGTTTCATTGGAAAAAAATTATAAAGAGACCGGGAAAATAGAATATTTATCAGATAAAGGATTGGTCCTAATCATTCAAGGAAAGTATCAGGAAGCCATTGAACTGTATAAAAAGATTGAAAAACTTCAACCCAATAGATATTCTACCGCTTCAAATCTAGGAACAGCTTATGAGTTAATAGGTAATAATTCCGAAGCCTTAAAATGGATTGAAAGAGCCGTAAAAATCAATCCTGAATCCCATTTTCATTCAGAATGGATTCATGTCAATATTTTAAAGGCTAAAATTAAGCGTGAAAAAAATATCACATCGAAGTTTTTAATTGAACATGATTTTGGCAATGGAAAATATCCTGTATCGGATTTGGACAAAGCAGAACTTTTTAAACTTAAGGAAATGGTTTATTATCAGTTGAATGAGAGGGTTTCATTTGTAAAGCCTAAAGACAAAATTGTAGCACAGCTTTTATTTGATTTAGGAAATATTTCTTATTTATCCGGTGAAAAAGAAGAGGCGTTGGAAACTTATAAAATTGCAAAGGAATATGGATTTAATCTTCCTGTTTTAGAGGAAAGAATGAAATTGCATTCTTCGCCGACTGTTGATAATCTGAAAAGAAATGCAACCGGAGAGATAAAAAACCAGACAGAACGGATAAGAAAAACTTATCTCATAGGAATGTTTGTTTCTGTTTTTGCTTTAATTTTTTCAGGGCTGATTGTTCTTACGTTTAGAAAGAAAATTTCCTTAATGATAAAATAATCGAGTACTTTCCAACCTTTTCAAAAAAATTATACATCTTTATATAAAAAAGAGACCATGAAAATCACAATACCAACACCCTGCCATGAAAACTGGGAAGCAATGACTTCTGAAGAAAAAGGAAGATTTTGTTCAGTATGTTCGAAAACAGTGAGAGATTTTACCCGTAGTTCTGATGAGGAACTTTATCAGGAAATGAAATCTGATCCGGATATTTGCGGGAATTTTAATGAAAATCAGCTAAACAGGAATATCGCTTTATCTGTTTTTGGGAAAATAGCTTTAGGGTTAGTAGTGAGCTTAGGCGCATCCATCACTGTGAATGGTCAGAAATTAAAAACAGACGAAGACCTAAAAAAAATAGATTTTAAACAAGGTTTTGTGGGTTTTCGTAAAGTAAATGATACAATTGGTGCCTCTAATTGGGTAGGAAGACCTTCAAAAAAAGATATAGAGTCTACACAGCCGAGGATTTTTTTAGATGGATTCAGAATTTCAGAAGATAAAATGAAGAAGCTGAATCGGGAAAATATAGAATCAATCGATATATTGGACGGAACAGCGGCAACAGCAATTTATGGTAAAGAAGGGCAATACGGAGCAGTTGTTATTACTTCCAAAAAGATACTTAAAAACAGAAAATCTAAAATTGAAAATAAATAAAAACTTCAGACATGTAGTTTTATTTATTTTAGGTTTGATTTCTTTCCAACCTTTTATCAAAACAAAGCATCTGTATAAGTAAAAGAGGTTACTATGAAAATCACAATACCAACACCCTGCCATGAAAACTGGGAAGCAATGACTCCCGAAGAAAAAGGAAGGTTCTGTTCTGTCTGTTCAAAAACGGTAAGAGATTTTACTGTTTCCTCGGATGAGGAAATCATGGAGGTCTTTTCAAATTCTACAGAAGAAATCTGCGGGAATTTTTTCGCCTCTCAACTGAATAGAAATCTGCAATACTCTTATATCAATTCTGTTTTTGTAAAGTTTGCAGTAGGTTTTATTCTTACGACAGGAGGTTGGGTTTCTGTACAGGCACAGCAAAATATAGTGTGTGATACTTTAAATACAGAAAAACTGGATGAGGTGGTGGTTTATACCGGATTGGGTCATCAAACAAAAAAAATGTTTCTAGGATCTACTACAGTGGTTTCTGAACATGATTTGATGAAAGCTCAACAAAATAATTCTACAGGAGATCCCTCAAAACTGGATAAAAAGGAAATCAGGATTGGAGGAGTACGATCAACCTTGAAAGAGGAAGAGAAACTTGTGGTTGTATTAGATGGAAAGATAGTTGACTTAAAAGAATTGCAGCAAACAGATCCCAATTCAATAAAAAGCATAAATATTTTGAAAGATGCTTTTGCAATAGCACTATATGGTTCAAAAGCTAAGAATGGAGTTATCGTGGTGACCACGAAAAAGAAAGGGAAGGCTAAAAAGAAAGTAAACTAACAATTGTTTTCCACTAAAAAATAGGAATAAAAAAGGGAATGACTAAAATGCTTCGACTCCGCTCAGCATGACATTCTAATACTAACATCGATATTTTAATAATTAAATTGTAGGTGTCATGCTGAGCTTGTCGAAGCATCTTTCCATAAAAAATCTCAAGTAATTGTTACCTGAGATTTTTAGTTATTTTAAAAGTACAACTTAGTTTTTCACAGCTTTGATGGCTGCTTCATAATTCGGTTCATGGGAAATATCTGCAACCTGCTCTTCATAGATGATTTTTCCTGAAGGATCGATTACTACGACCGCTCTGCTTAACAATCCTTTCATCGCAGAATCTGTAATTTCTACTCCGTACGTTTTTCCAAAATCTGAACGGAAGTCTGAAAGCATCACCACATTTTTAATTCCTTCTGCACCGCAGAATCTTTTTTGAGCGAAAGGTAAGTCTTTGGAAATGCAAAGAATCACTGTATTCGGAATGCTGGCTGCATCTTCGTTGAAATGATGCACAGAAGCCGAACAAACACCCGTATCTACACTTGGAAAAATATTCAGGATCAGATATTTTCCTTTGTAAGAATCCAACGTTTGATCCTTCATGGTAACATCTGTAAGCGTGAATTTGGGAGCCTGTTTATTGACAGTTGGTAATTTGGCATACGTATGAACGGGTTTTCCTCCGGCTAAAACCGTGTTTGCTGTTTTAGAGTTTTGTGCCAAAGCAAACGATGAGAAAAACAATAACGCACCGAAAACGAATTTTGAATACATGAATTTTATTTTTAAACAAAATTATTCTTTTTTCAGGCAGCTTATATTAATTTTCATTTAAAAACCGCTCAAATAGAGCAAATCTATTAAGTCCCTTTTTTAAAATCAAATTTTACGTCTAACTTTATTCTTTCAAATTTCAAAAGTATTAAAAACAGAAAATTTATGGAGTCAGTAAATACACCGTCACGGTATGAGATCTTCAAATCTGAAAACGAAATCCCCGAAGAATATAAAGTCCCCGAAATTCATCAGAAGGTTTATCTTTTAAATGGAGAACTGGTAGAGTGGAAGGGCGATGTACAAAATATCTATTCGCCGGTCTGCATTCCTACGGAAAACGGTCTGGAAAGGAAACTATTGGGAAGTATTCCGAATATAGGTCCTGAGGAAGCGATGAAAGTTCTTGATGCCTGCGTAAAAGCATACGATAACGGATTAGGTGAGTGGCCGACCATGTCTGTGGAAGGAAGAATCAAATGCATGCAGAAGTTTGTGTATTTAATGATTCAACAGCGTGATCTGGTGATTAAATTGCTGATGTGGGAAATCGGAAAAACATTGGCAGATTCTACCAAAGAATTTGACAGGACGGTAGATTATATCAATCAGACTATTGATGCCCTGAAAGATTCAGACAGAGAATCTTCACGTTTTCAACAGGCGGAAGGAACGATCGCTCAAATCAGAAGGGCGCCGCTTGGCGTAGTTTTGAGTATGGGACCGTTTAATTATCCTTTAAATGAAATTTTCACAACATTGATTCCCGCTTTGATAATGGGAAATACCATTTTATTTAAACTTCCCAAGCATGGTGTTTTAGCACATTATCCTTTATTGAATGCGTTCAAAGAAGCTTTCCCGAAAGGAACGGTGAATACGTTATACGGAAAAGGTTCAGAAATCATTACACCGATTATGGAAAGCGGAAAAGTGAATGTTTTGGCATTTATCGGCTCCAGTAAAGTGGCTAACGGATTGAAAAAACTGCATCCGAAAGTGAATCGTTTAAGAGCTATTCTGAGTTTGGATGCTAAAAACGCTGCCATTGTTACTAAAAATGCCAATCTGGATGTTGCGGTAAGCGAATGTATTTTAGGTGCTCTTTCTTTTAACGGACAGAGATGTACGGCTTTAAAGTTAATTTTCGTTCAGAAAGAAGTTGCAGAAGAATTTACCCAAAAATTGACAGCTGCTGTTTCTGCCATGAAACCCGGACTTCCTTGGGAAAAAGATGTGAAAATTACTCCGCTTCCGGAAGTGAATAAACCACCTTATTTAAAGGAATGTATTGAAGATGCCATTTCAAAAGGGGCAAAAGTATTGAATGGAAACGGAGGATTTACAGAAGAATCTTTTGTTTTTCCTGCGGTAGTTTTCCCTGTCAATAGTGAAATGAAACTGTATCATGAAGAGCAGTTCGGTCCGGTAATTCCTGTAGTTCCGTTTGATGATATTGAAGAACCGATCGATTATCAGGTGAATGCCGACCACGGAATGCAGGTCAGTATTTTCAGTGAAGATCCTGTTGAAATTGCCAAACTGATTGATCCTTTTGTAAATCTGGTAAGCAGGGTCAATATCAATTGTCAAGCGCAGAGAGGTCCCGATGTTTTTCCTTTTACAGGAAGAAAAGACAGTGCGGAAGGTACACTTTCTGTTTTTGATGCTTTACGTTCGTTTTCTATCCGTTCTTTAGTGGCTGCTAAACTGACGGACTCCAATAAAGAATTATTAAATACGATTGTAAGGGAACATGATTCTAATTTTTTAAGTACAGATTATATTTTTTAATGTAATTATCAAATAAAAAGAAATCTGCAATAATAGTATTGCGGATTTTTTTATTTGATAAAAATCAAAACGATATATATATATCAAGCTATTAAAATAGACTGTGATATTTAAAATTTAAAATAAACTGTAACAAATTGTAAAAATTCCTACTAACTGAGACATAGCCAAAAACATGTCTTCACTGGAAAAAGAGTTCTTAGAGAAAATTGAAAAGCATAAAGGTGTGGTTTTTAAGATCTCTAAGATGTATATGGATAACCTTGACGATCAGAATGATCTCTATCAGGAGATCATCTATCAGGCATGGAAATCTTACAGCGATTTTCAGAAAAAGAGTGAATTTTCTACATGGCTTTACAGAACCGCCCTCAATACTGCTATTGTATTTCTCAGAAGCGAAAAAAAACGTAGTTTTATTCAGAATCAGAGTATAGAAAATCTTAGTGTTTATCAAGAATCTTATAATGATACAGATGACAGGAACATGAAGATGATGTATGAAGCCATCCATCAGTTGAGTTCCATCGACAAAGCACTTATTTTTTTCTTTCTGGAAGATTTTCCTGGTAAGGAAATAGCCAAACAGCTGGGAATTACAGAGGTAAATGCAAGAGTGAAACTCAACCGGGCAAAAGCCAAACTGAAAGAAGTAATTGAAAAACAACGAGCTGTTTAAATTTTAAACAAAAAAGTATGGAATTAGAAAATTTTAAAGAACTCTGGAATAAAGACAGTCAGGATCTTCCGGAAATTTCTTTGGAAAAACAGGATGAAATTCATTCTCCGCTGGAGATGATCAGAATTAATATGAAAACTGAATTTTGGTTAATGGTAATCACTTTACCAATGATTTTGATTGGTTTTCCGTTTACGACCGATGATTTTAACGTAAAAACCATTTCAATATTCGTTGCCGTTTTAACGGTTGGATTGATCGTGTATTTTTATTCAAGGTTTCTGAAACTGTATAAAATGCTTAAAAAAAGCAGTATTAATACAAATTATGATCTTTTCAATATCAGAACACAGCTTTTGGTGGCAAAAGAAATTTATATTTCTTATTATGTTTCTTATATTCCATTGGCATTTGTTTCTTCTCTTGAACAAATTGATTTTCAGTTTAATGAAGATTATCATCTTGCCATTTTTGCCATAAGCTTTCTGATTGCTATTTTAATACTATGCATTATTATAAAATACTGGGTTTATTATATGTATGGCAAATACATTGAAGACGTTGTAAGATTGGTAGATGAGCTGAATGATATGGAAGTATACCCCAAAAAACAAAGAAATAAAACTTGGTTTGAGCGTTCTCAGAAATTTTTCATTAACAAATTTGGGATTGGCGGGAATATTTTGAACACGGTTTTGTGGTTTATTTCAGGGTACATTTTTATTACCATATTTCTATCATTAGTTCTTGTTTTAATTATAGTACTCGGAGCGAAATTTCATTTTATTGATTTGGATACTCTTCTAAAAGCTTTAGAAAGAAGAGGCTAGGTTTTTTTTGAAAAAAATATTTAAAGATAAATTAATAAAAATGTAACAAATTTTTACTTTTCCTACTAACTGTCAGATTTAATCAAGAAAAATAATATGAAAAAGACAGTTACATTTGTTAAGGCATTGATGTTCACTTTTGCCATTGGTATTGCACCACAATCTTTGGTGAAGGGTCAGAACAAGGAAAGAACGGAAATTTCGGTTAAAGATCTTCCGAAAATTTCTACCCCGACTTCAATGGGAAGTTTTTATGCAAATTTCAGTGGAAGTGATATTCCTTCAGGCTTTTTGATTAATCATTTAGGAGAATGGTTAGGAACAGGAAATGATCATACTTTTAATTTTGTAAAAGCTTCAACTGATGAATTGGGAATAAAACATACAGTTTATCAGCACTTTTATAAAGGAGTAAAAGTTGCGGATGAAGTAATTTTACTTCACGAAAAAAATGGAAAACTAACGTATGTAAATGGTGAAATTTCAAGAAATATTGATGTGCAGCTTGGAAATACAATTTCGCAAATGGAGACGGAAAAAATCGCATTTTTAGATATGAAAGCGGTTGGTAATACGAAGTTTTCAGATTACGAGCAACTTATTACAAAAGTAAATACTGCAAGAGGAGTTGAGTTATATTCTGTATCAAAAATTGAAGCATTTTCTTTAAAACCATTAAATGCATTTACTTATTATATTGATAATTCTACAAAAGATATTGTAAAGAAAATTTCAAAATCTTATAAAGCAGACACGCCTTCAAACAGTTTGACTTTATATAAAGGAGCACAGAATATTACTGTGGATTCTTACAGTGGAGGTTACAGATTGAAGGATAATGCCAGAAATATTCATACGCTCGATGCAACGAATCTTACCGGAAGTTTTAACCCAACCACAGGCGAATTAATCGGGGCTGTAGAATATTCAAACGCAACGGCGAACTTTACGTCTGCTGCAACAAAACCTGCTGTTGAGGTTCAATGGGCAATGGAAGTTTCGCATGATTATTATGTGAGCAGACACAACAGAAACAGTTATGACGGAAACGGCGCTTTGGTGAGAAATTATTATAATGTTGATTTTGGGTTATTTGATCCTTCTTCTCCGGGCTATGGAATGAATGCTGCTGCGCTTGACCAAAGCGGAATTGTATGTATGGTTTACGGAAACGGAGCTTTACCTCCATATCCGTCAGGAACAGTTGCAGGACCTGTTGTTGGAATTGATGTTGCCGGTCATGAATATTCACATTTGATTATAGGAAGAAACGGCTTAGGTGGTTTGAATTATCAGGGAGAGTCAGGAGCATTGAATGAAGCGATTGCTGATATGATGGGAACCTCCATTGAGTTTTATTCTGGAATTACTCCGAACTGGACAATCGGTGAAGGAATTTTAAATTCAGCTGTTATTAATCCTGGATATTTCAGAAGTATGTCGAATCCTAATTCTGGACCTGCAATGCTGGGTTCTCAACAACCTGATACTTATCAAGGAACATATTGGGTAAATCCTACAAGTACAACGGATAATGGGGGAGTTCATACCAATAGTGGAGTTGGAAATTATTGGTTCTATCTTCTTTCAAATGGAGGGACTGGAACGAATGATATAGGAAATGCATTTAATGTAACAGGAATCACAATTCAGAAAGCTGAAAAAATTATTTATAGAGCATTAACCAATTATATGACTCCAAATACAACATTTTTAGATGCTTATAATGCTACAAAACAAGCGGTTACAGATTTGTACGGAGCATCTGGTACAGAACAGCAACAAAATGTAAATGCTTGGTACGCTGTAGGAATCGGAAACGGAATTTTAGCAACAAATGAAGTGAAAGATAATATTGAAAGTCAATTTAATATTTACCCTAATCCTGTTAAAAACGGAATATTTACGATTGAAAATAATAAAAATGAAGCGGTATTTGAAGTTTATGATGTTTCAGGAAAATTGGTAAAACAATCTGAGAAATTAAATAAAGGAATAAACAGAATCAATATAAATGGAATTCAGAAAGGAGTTTATATTGTTAAAATTAATTCAAATGGTACTGCTGTTTCCAAAAAAATAGTAGTGGAATAAAGCTAGTTGTTATGTAATGACATCGAAGCCCGGCAGGAAATATTTCTGTCGGGCTTTTTTATTATTTTCACAAAAAGTGTAACAATTTTTTCTAAATGTAACTAACTCTATAGAGCAACATAATCATGGCCTCATTAGAAAACGAATTTTTAAGGGAAATTGAAAAACATAAGGGAATCATTTTTAAGATTTCTAAAATGTACATGGACGAAAAAGATGACCGCGACGATCTTTTTCAGGAGATCACGTATCAGGTTTGGAAAGCTTATCCCAAGTTTAAAGGGCAAAGTGAATTTTCAACCTGGCTGTACAGAATTGCTTTGAATACAGCAATTATCTTTCTTAAAAATGAAAAGAAAAGAAGCTTTATAGGAAATGAAGATTTTTCCGGACATAAAATCATTCAGGAAGAATTTGACGATGAAAAAGAAGAAAAACTGAGTGCCATGTATAAAGCCATTCATCAGTTGAATCCGATCGATAAAGCTTTTATTTTCTATTATCTAGAAGATTTCTCCGGAAAGGAAATTGCTGAACAGATGGGGATTTCCGAAGGAAATGTAAGGGTAAAAATGAACCGCGCAAAAAACAAACTGAAAGATATCTTAAACACAAATACCTACTAACTTTTTAAATCAATTATCATGAATATAGACGACCTGAAAAATGCCTGGAATGAAGACGATTCTTTTGAAGGAACGCCTGAAATCAGCATAGAGCAAAAGAATAAAATCAACCTTCCTTTGGAAAAGATGCGTAAAAATATGCGTAAGGAATTCTGGTACACTTTGGTGGTTTTTATCTTTTCCTTTTTTGTTGTTGCCATTTGTAATGCCCCTCTGAAATTTAAATTTTATGTGCTGGTTTTAGTTGCATCGATGGCTTTTGTAACCATTTTCTTTTTCAGTAAGTTTTTTAAGCTGTACAAAGAATTAAGTAATCCTGCTTTACAGACTTATGATGCTTTGAATGATCTGCTGATGCAGTTTAATCTGAATAAACAATATTATCTGTCATTTTACGTAAGTTTTATTCCGTTTTTGGTGTGTGAAATCATTCTTGTGATCGAGGTGGTTCCGTGGATGCGCGAGTTGAATCTTGCTTATATCCTCATGATTCTTTTAGGATTTGTGATAGGAGGAGCTTCCTTAGTATATTTATCAGGAAAAAGATGGTTTGAAAAGTTTTACGGAAAACATATCCGACAGATTGAAGAACTTTTAAAGGAGTTGAAAAATTAGAATCGGCGGGCTGAAAGCCCGCCGATTCTAATTTATTGAGTATAATAAGCAGGGAATTCTCTCAAAATCGAATAAACATCTCTTAATTCAAGATAATTTGGACTTACACTGCTCACATTTTCAAAACCTTGATCTTTAAATAATTTCTTGGTTCGCGTCACATGAAAATATTGAGAGACAATAATGAGACTGTTAAATTTTAGTTGTGGTCTCAATTTTAGAGTATTGATAACGGTAGCTCTTGTATTATCTCCATGATTGTCAACAATAATCGAAGAATCAGGAATACCTTTTTTTATGAGAAACTCTTTCATTTTATCACCTTCATAAAATCCTTCTTTTCCCAATCCACCGCTAACTAAAATCTTTTGAACCCGATGATTTTTATATAAATCGATTCCACTTTTCAAACGTTTTTCCAATCTTTTAGATAAAGTTCCATCTTCATTAACTTTACTTCCTAAAATAACAGCCAAATCAGCATTTTTACCATTATCAGAAAAGCCATCGACTGTAATGTATAGGGAATGGATAATGAACCATAAAATAATTGTAGAAGCGAAAATTTTAAAGATTTTGAAAATATTTTTTGTCATTCATTAATGGGGTTATTTTATATTTTTCTTAATTTCCTTCATTACCCATTCCATATGACGATCTTTTTTATTTAAAATATCCTGAATGTTTTCTGTAACGGTAAAGTCGGGAAGCACCCCTCGTTCAGTATTGGTAAAGGAGATATTAGGCTGTACCAGAACCAATCCGATAGGTAAGCTTATTTTTGAATTAGGAAGCTTTTGATAAGAATAAAATCCGGCAATAGTACCATCGTTGGCACCGCCTGTTTCTTCTCCTACCAGAGTGGCAAGTTTATCATTTTTAAGCTTGGCAGTCAGGATGGATGATGCCGAAAAACTTCCTCCGTTGATCAGTACAAAAACTTTTCCGTGAAAAGCATCTTTTTGAGGTTTTGTTTCCCGGTCAGCTTTCATTTTATAATAAACAATATTGTCTTTTTTATAAGTGTTGAAGGTTTGACTGAAAACATAGGTAGGATATATCAGGCTTTTATAAGCATATTGCAAAGCGTTACTTTTTCTGAAATAATTGGTTTTTAAAGGACTTGTTTTTGATGTAAGCTGAGAGCGTTTGATTAAAGTAAACGGTTCCGGAGTCAGGTAAGAATACAAATTGTTAATTTCATCCAGAGATCCGCCATAATTATTGCGAATATCTATAATAAGGTATTTTGATTTGGCATTTTTAATTTTGGCAAAAGTTTCTTTGTAAAATTTCTCAGAATAACTTCTCGAAAAACTTTTCACTTTAATATAGGCGATACTGCTGTCAGGAGTTAAAAACTTGAACGAACGGTTGTAAGAATTATTAAAAGCAACATAATCATTTACCTTTTTTTCTAAGGTTTTCTTTTTTTGTTCTTTATCTTTTTCGAGATCCGTTTTAGATTTTTCGGCTCTTTTAAGAGTATATGTTTTGATTTGCTTCTGATAAAGAGTTTCAATTTTCGCAGTGTCTTTAAAGCCAAATTCGGCACTGTAGAAATTAAAAAAAACATCTTTTAAAAAGTAAGGCTGAAAGGTCGTATTATACCCATCACTACTAATGAGTTTTGTATATTTTTTTAAATATTCCGCGACCGGAACATTATTTATCTTTAAAATTTCGGTTCCGGGTTTTATATTTTCTATAGAATCTTTATTTCCTACGATGTATAAATGTTCTCCGTTTACATAATACTCAAATCTGCTGAACATTCCTTTTTTATTATATAAAGATTTGATCTCTTTTTTGGTAAACTTTTTTATAGGAATTCTTAAAGAAAGATGGCCTTCCTTTATACTTGCAATTACCGGTTGTAATTTAAAGTAAAATTCCAGTGGAGTAAGAGATTGATCTATAGTTTGCTTAAGACTGTCAAATTTATAATCTAACTGATCTTTTGAAATATACCAATACAGTTTCGGATGCATTTCTTTGATTTTGGTATAGGCATAGTCAACATCTTCTTTTAATTTCTCAGGAGGTATACACGAAGTTCTCTGTTCATTATGCTTTTTGACAGATGAACAGGACGTAAGTATAAAAATAAATAATATGACGAACGAATAATTTTTCAACGGTTTAAATTTCAATGGGCTAATTTAAAAAAGTTTAGAATAATGTTTTGTTTTTTAGATCAATTTTAGTAAAAAATAAAGGTATTTTGTTTTTTAATCGTCATAGAAGATAATGTCATACATTTGACAGTATTTTAGGAAATGATGTATATAATTCTTATCATAGCAGTTTTAATTATCTTATTATATTTTGTAATTACCGGTCAGGAAGCTTTTGGAGCAGAAGCAAAAGGGGAGCGCTTAAAAAGAATGCAGGAATCAAAGCATTTTAAGGATAAACAGTTTCAGAATGTAAGCGATACTCCATCATTGGCAGAAGGACATTCCATGCCGAAAGTATTGTATGATTTCTTTTTCAAGAAAAAAGATCCTTTGCTAAAACCTTCAGAAAACCTTCCTTCAATTCATACAGATCTGAAAAACCTTCCAAAAGATCAGGATGTTTTTATTTGGATGGGGCATTCATCTTATTATATTCAGACCGATGGAGTTTCGTTTTTGATTGATCCTGTGCTGAGTTCCTATGGTTCACCCTTTAAATTTTTTAATAAAGCATTTGCAGGAGCAGATATTTTTAAGCCGGAAGATATTCCAAATATCGATTATTTAGTAATTACGCATGATCATTATGATCATCTAGATTATCCGACAGTGAAAGCGATTAAAGATAAAGTAGGGAAAGTTATTTTACCTCTTGGTGTCGGTGCTCACTTGGAAAGATGGGGCTATCAACCTGAGCAATTAATTGAAGAAGAGTGGGGAAGTGAAGTTGTTTTAAAGAATCAAATTAAAATCACTTTTACTCCGGCAAGACACTTTTCAGGAAGAAAGGTAAAACGAAATGTTACTCTTTGGACTTCTTATGTGCTGGAAACCCCTACCAAAAAAATGTTTTTAGGCGGCGATAGCGGTTATGATACTCATTTTAAAATGATTGGTGAGAAGTTTGGACCTTTCGATTATGCTATTATGGAGAACGGACAGTATAACGAAGCCTGGAAATACATTCATGCATTACCGGAAGACGTGATTCAGGCAAGTATAGATGTAAGAGCGAAGAAGATTATCCCTGTACATTCCGCAAAATTTGCATTGGCACTCCATCCATGGAATGAGCCTTTACAGAAAGTAATAGATCTTGGAAAAGAAAAAAATCTGAATATTTTAACTCCTATGATTGGTGAACCTGTTGATTTAAATGAGGAAACCCATCAGTTTAAGATTTGGTGGCAGGATTAATCATGAATCAGGCATGCCAAATATCTTTATATCTTGTCGGATGGTTTTGAAATTGCTGTCTCACGAAATCACATTCAGGATCTACCAGCAGATCTTTCTCTTCGGCATAGCGTACCAATTCATCTAAAAGCATTTTGGCATATCCTTTTCCTTCAACTTCCTCATCAAGCTTAGTATAATAAACAATAAGAAGTCTTCCGTCAATTTCTATAGACATATAACCTGCTTTTTTTCCATCAATTAATATCTGCAACTCATCTTGATATGGAGATACTTCAAATTTTATATTTTCCATATTATTGAAATTTGGGTGGTTAAAAAATGGGTTTTAATAATTTTTTTCTTCTCTTAAAATTACAAATTATAAATGATATTCGTTAATGTTTTTGAAGAATCTTAACGGAATTTATGCTTTTTTTAGATATAATTTAAAAGATTTTATAAAAATAAACGGCTAAATAAGATGACAATTCATCAAAAAAATAAATAGAGAGCTTAAATATTATAAAGTCTATTTTTAAGATTATCAGTTGGTTATGTTGTTTTTTGAGCGGTTGGAATTTCTTTGAAGCAAATTTGGCACTCTAATTGGAAACTAATTAATAGTTTAATTTTAAAAGGAGTGAAAAATGAAAAAGCTATTACTGACTGCTATGCTTGTAGGAACATTTAGTGTAAGCTATGCACAGTCTTATTATTATGATGACTATAGAAGAAGCATAACAGATATCAATTGGGAGTCTATTATTGTAGATTTGGTATTGTCACAAACCCAGGCAAGAGAAATTTATGTTTTAAATGACAGATACCGCGATTACGATTCCTGGAACAGAATATATGTTCACAATCCGGATCGATGGAGAAATGACCGATATATTGAGTTGGAAAGAATTATGGGGCGAGAGAAATATTTGAAATTTAAAAACAAATATTATAAAGGTCAGAATCCTGTAGCTTATTATAACCGTAATAAAAATAACGGTAAAAAATATAAACATGGAGATAAGAAAGTTTATATTTACAAAGAAGGACATGGTAAACACAAACATCATGATTAATCAATTATCAACTATACATTTTTAGTGGCTGGTCGTAAGATCAGTCACTTTTTATTTCTATATTCCAAACCCTCGAATCATTTTATCAATCGTAATTATTTTTTCTTCCAACTCTTGTTTGAATTTTATAATTTTGAAGCATGGAATCCAGAGAAACAGTAAAAGGTTTTTATGAGCGCAATGCTCAGAATCAAGGTTTGCAATGTATCAAAACTCCCGGAGTAGGGCATTTTAATGTGTTTTCACGAGAAAACTGTTCATCCATTACACCTTACAGCAGAAGAGATTACTATAAAATATCCTTAATTATAGGAAAAGGAAAGCTTCATTATGCAGATAAATGGATTTATGTAGATCAACCAGCACTGTTGTTTTCAAACCCTGTGATTCCTTATTCATGGGAAGCCGATGATGAAGATCAAAAAGGTTTTTTCTGTCTTTTTACCGATCAGTTTCTACACGATGGAAACCGTTTGGGAACCCTTCAGGAATCACCGCTTTTCAGAATTGGGGGAACTCCGGTTTTCTTTATTGATGTGGAACAACAAAGAATCGTATCAGATATTTTTATTAAGATGATGACTGAAATTCAGTCAGATTATTTGCATAAATATGATATGTTGCGGGCTTACCTTCACCTTCTGATTCATGAAACCATGAAAATGCATCCTGCAGAAAACTTTGAACCTTATCAGAATGCTTCACAAAGAGTGGCTTCATTATTTATGGAATTGCTTGAAAGACAATTTCCTATCGACAGTCCGGAAAGATTTTTAAAATTGAAAAGCCCGGTTGATTATGCGGAAAGTTTATCCATTCATGTCAATTCGCTTAACCGTTCTGTAAAAGAAATTACCGGAAGAACCACGAGTCAGCAAATTGCTTCAAGAATTATTCAGGAAGCCAATGCATTATTGAAACACACTGACTGGAATGTCTCTGAAATTGCCTACGGATTAGGTTTTGAAGAACCTGCCTATTTTACTAATTACTTTAAAAAGCAAACCGGAATGACACCTAACGCAGTGAGAACTGCTGTTGTTTGAATTTTATAATTCTTCGTTTGAATTCTATATGACAATCGATGAATTTCAGATATAATTTTGTTCTGTAAATTTAAAATCACAGTATATCATGAAATTTAGAAAATTAGGAAACACAGGAGAGCAGTTATCTGCTATTGGTTTGGGATGTATGGGAATGAGTTTTGCGTACGGACCGACAGACGAACAGGAAAGCATCAATACATTACATAAAGCGTTGGATCTGGGAGTTAACTTCTGGGATACGGCAGATATGTATGCCAACGGTGAAAATGAAAAATTGATCTCAAAAGTATTGGTTCCGAACCGTGATAAGATTTTTATCGCTACCAAATTCGGATTCAGATTTAAAGATGGAAAAGCAAGTCACAGTGGTGCTCCCGGAACGTATTTCGACGGTTCTCCGGAATGGATCAGAAAAGCAGTTGATTTGAGCCTTCAGAGATTGAAAATTGATGAAATCGATTTGTATTACGCTCACAGAGTGGATCCGAACATCCCTGTTGAGGAAACAGTTGGAGCGATGGCAGAACTGGTAAAAGCTGGAAAAGTAAAATATTTGGGATTATCGGAAGCTTCAGCAGAATCTATCAGAAAAGCAAATAAAATTCACCCGATTACCGCATTGCAATCAGAATATTCACTTTTGACAAAAGACGTGGAAAAGGAAATATTACCAACAATCAGAGAGCTGGGAATTACTTTGGTGCCGTATTCTCCTTTGGCGAGAGGGCTTTTTTCCAATATCAATGAGGTTCAGAATTTTGGTGATGAAGATTTCAGAAAATCATTGCCTCGTTATCAGGAAGAATATCTTGAAAATAACAGAAATCTGGCGAAAGAAATCAATGATTTTGCAGCTTCAAAAGGAGTTAAAGGAACTCAGTTAGCTTTGGCCTGGGTATTAAACCAAGGGGAAGATATTATTCCGATTCCGGGAACAAAGCGTATCAAATATTTAGAAGAGAATATCGCAGCGACCAATATCGAGCTTTCTCAATCAGATGTAGAGACTATCAATTCTATCTTACAAAAATACCCGAATATTGGCGAAAGATACAGCGAAGGTTCTATGAAATTAGTAAATAACTAAAAAGACAGAAAAATTTGGATTCCCGGATCATTTGGGAATCTGAATTTTTTATGAAAAGATATAATGACAGATGGTAACACTTAAAGAAAAAAATCAATTTATTGCAACCATTTTAGCTTTTGCGGTAATTCCGATGTCGGGTTTGGCGACGGATATTTACTTACCTTCAATGCCGAGTATGGCAACAGAGCTGCATCAGTCGGAAAGCAATATACAGCTCACTTTATCCATATTTTTAATCAGTTACGGATTAACTCAGTTTTTTGCGGGAAGTATTGTTGATTCTTTCGGTAGATACAAGGTTTCAATGGTTTCTCTGGCTTTGTTTGTTGTTTCGTTTTTAATTACGGCAACCACTCAGAATTTGTTTGTAATCTATGCAATGCGTGTATTGCAGGGAGTTTTGTCGGGATTTGCGGTTGTATCAAAACGGGCATTTTTTGTAGATGTTTATGAAGGGGAGGAGAGGAAGCATTATTTAAGTATCATGACAATCGTTTGGTCGGTCGGTCCTATTATTGCGCCTTTTATTGGAGGATATTTGCAGAAAAACTTTGGATGGCAGTCGAATTTTTATGTGTTGGCGGGTTATAGTTTGTTGCTTTTAATATTGGAGTTTATGTTTTCAGGAGAAACATTGAAAAAAAGAAATCCCTTTCATATTCAGTTCCTTTTAAAAGAATACGAATCGATGTTTAAAGCAAAAGATTTCTTCTACGGAATGGTAATGTGCGGATTGAGCTATTCAATGATTATGTTCTTTAATTTGTGTGGCTCTTTTATTATTGAACATAAAATGGGCTATTCTGAAGTCGTTGCAGGTTATGTTTCCTTGATTCTTGGTTTTGCGTGGATGACCGGTGGATTTTTAGGAAAAGCATTAATCAATAAAGCCTTTTTACCTAAAATCCGGTATGCAAACTTTATCCAGCTATTTTTGATTATACTAATGTTTATTGCATCCTATTTTTCAAATAATATTTACAGCCTGGTTGCATTTGCTTTTGTGATCCACGTGACGGCAGGGTTTATCTTTAATAATTACTTTTCTTACTGTATTGGCAGATTTCCGAATTCTGCAGGAATTGCAGGTGGTTTAACCGGTGGAATTGCCTTTATCATTACCTCGGCAATCAGCTACGGAATTGTTGCCGTAATTAAGCCGACCATTCAATTAGAAGTGGCAGAAGGTTATTTTGTATTGGGAATTTTAGGACTGTTTATTTTAAGTATGGTTAAGCTAAGAAAAGCCCATGCTTAATGATCTGGATTTATATTTTTTACACATAATTTTCTACAATAAATCCTCTCAACATTTGAGAGGATTTATTTTTACATAAGTAAATTTGAAAAGTTGATATTTGTATTATTAAAGACGGATGAGTTTTATTTTTACTTTAAATTCTTTCTAATACTAATTTCTGATCATAAATTCTTCTGAACATAAAGTACGTTACAGAAAGCACTGTAAATGCTACGATTGCATCAATGGTTGCCGGAAAACCAAGCACTGCAATTTTGGAAAAAAAGGCGAAAATAATATCAAAGAACATTCCTGCAAACACCCATTCTTTTAATCTTAAGAATCTGTTTGGAAGTAATAAAACAATGATTCCGGATAATTTGAATACGCCTAAAATGTAGATGAAGTGCGATGGATAACCTAATTGTTGTGTGATATCCCAAACTACCGGATTTTTTGTCAGTTCAAAGAAACCGCTTGCTCCAAACCAAAGAGACATGAAGATTGCACCTGACCAAAAGATGATTTTTTCTGTTTTTGTTTCCATTTTTTTATTGTTTTAAGTTGATTGTTTAAAATGATTTGTTAAAAAGAAGCTTTTGCAGAACCAAGAATTTCTCCCGATCTCATATTCTGGATCATTCCGATAATTTCCCAGTCATCCGAGTTGAAATTTTCCGGAAGTTTGAAACTTGTTGTTCCTGTTGTAGTGTTTTTTAGAGCAATTTGATTCTGTTGATGAACAATTTGCCAGTGAATCAGATGACGACCTTCATTTTCACCTCTCTGTACGTTGGTAGAAGATTTTTTTTCAACTAAAGTGATGAGTAATTTGTTTTGAGAATTGCTTTCTGAAGTTTTAAAATTGACATTAATTTCTTTCTCAGATGCCTTTGCAGACAGACCGATTTTAGCATTGTCAGAATTCAGTAAAGCGGTTTGGATTGAGTTTTCTACAGCATCTCGATCAGAACCTACAAATTCCTTTTTACCGTTTATGATCAGTTGAGGTGTGTAAACCTGTGAATGCAATGTCTGGGCATATTGTTGTTGGCGTTTGGAATTTTCTGCACTACTGAACTTGTCTTTCCATCCCAGATTATTCCAGTAATCTACATGATAGGCGAGAATGTACACTGGCTGATCTTTGTATTTTTCTTCGATTTCTCCCATTAATTTATCTGCAGGAGGACAGCTTGAGCAGCCTTCAGAAGTGAATAATTCCAACACGGCGAATCCGTCATTGTTTGTTGAAGTATTTGGCGATGCTGTTTCTTTTTTTTCTTGGTAAACGAATGCGGATACAGTGAACATCAATGCTACGAAAACTACTGTTCCTATTAGATTTTTTAGTATCATTTCTTTTAATTTTGATTCAAAAGTAGATACCTTTCCGGGGCAAAAGAATACAAAAAAGGTTCAACCGGACAAAATGAATGGTGAACCTGTATTTTAGAAACTTTAAATTTTTAGTAGAAAGCTGAAAGAAGGAAATTTTAGGTTTTAGCGATCTTCCAGCCAGGTGAAAAAACTATGGGATTTTTCTTTATTGATTAAGAGTTGCTCCGGAGTTTCAACGGTTAGTTTTACTAAGATTTTTCGCTGAAAATAATGCTCCATTTCCTTGATCGCACTGAAATTGATGATGTATTGCCGATTCACTCTGAAAAACTGCTTTTGAGAAACCTGTTCCGCAATTTGTCCCAATGTTTGGGTAAGCTGAAACTGTTGCTTATCAAAAGTCATGAGATGGGTAATTTCATTATGAATAAAGAAATACGCAATATTCTCGGTCGGAATGGTCGTGTATTTTTGATTTTTAAAAACTAAAAAACTGGATTTTGAAGAAGCTTGTGGTTGTGTAATTTTCTGTAGTAGAGCTTCCAGTTCAGGAAGTTCTGTTTTTTGGAAAAATTTCTTTAATTCATCCACTTTTCTGAATGCTTCGGCAATATCTTCGCGTGAAAAGGGTTTCAGTACATAATCAACCCCTTTACTTTTGAATGCATCGAGCATATATTGATCGAAAGCGGTACAAAAAACCACAGGACAGGTGATTTCAACCTGCCTGAAGATTTCAAAGGATAATCCGTCTGATAAATGGATATCCATGAAAATAAGATCAGGTTTACTGTTTTTCAGAGCTTCAATGCTCATTTCAATGCTGTCGTAAATTCCTATTATTTTTGCTTCAGGTTTTAATTCTGCGATTAAGTTCTGAAGAGATTTTGCTGCTCTGAATTCGTCTTCAATAATGATTATATTCATGGATAAGAGGGAGTTTTATTTGAAATGTTTTTTCGTCGGAATTAATTTCAATTTCCTGTTCAAGCAAATGTTGGTAACGTAATTTTACATTATCAAGCCCAATTCCTAACGAATCTTCAACGGTCATTTTTTTCTGAATTGGGTTTTCAATAATGATCCTGTTTTCCGTATGGTAGATCTTGATGTGCAAAGGTTTGCTTTGTGAAACAATATTGTGCTTAATACAGTTTTCTACCAACAATTGCAAGGTAAAAGGCGGAATTAATGTTTTTAAAACGTTTTCATTTAATTCTTGGGTAAGTGTAATTCCATCACCAAAACGGGCTTTTTGTAGAAAAATATACGAATCGATAATTTTCATTTCTTCCTGAACGGTAATAAGATCCATTTTTCTACTTTCTAATGTAAATCTGTAAAAATCAGAAAGTTTCATAATGAAATCTACGGTTTCGGAATCATTCGTTTCTGCCATAGATTTTAACGTATTTAAACTGTTAAAAAGAAAATGTGGATTGATCTGCTGTTTTAATAATTCAAACTGAGCACCGAGATTGTCACTTTTTACTTTTTCCAGCTCAAGCTGAACCTGTTGTCCTGCATAATTATTTTGTAATAAAGTCAGGAACATATAGCAAACAAGGTTGATCAGAATTCCTCGAACTTCAATCATTAACATAGTCGGACCAAAATTGATATGTGATAAAATAAGTTGCTGAATCCAAGCCAAACCAAGCATCACGACCATCCCGAAAGCCAAAACAACCATCAGTCTTGAATAGGAAATATTCTGACGTCTTTTTCCTGAATTCCGGTTCAGCATATAAATATTGAGATACCACATGATCACGGAGAAAGCTGCTGTTATGGCTGAATTTACAACCGCTTCTTCCCAATTGAATGCATGAGAAGCCAATTGCGGAACCGAAGATAATATTCCTAAAAAGATGGAACTTATCCAAATGACGGCTTGTGAGATTTTTATTTTTTGTTGTTGCATGACAACTGCGAATTTTAAAGATGTTAAGGTAGGTAAAATGCTGTGAATTTACTATTCACATTTTACTTCACAAAAATCCGGAGCTGATTTCTCAACTCCAGATTTTCAAAATTCATTTTTACTTATTTATGGTCTTATGACGGGTTTGTAGCTCAAAATATATTGTATTCTTTCTTCTTGATTTTGCTGAATTTTTTCTTTTTCAGAAGAATTTTTTCTTTTGTAGGAAATATTTCCGTTTTTATCAACTGTAAGAGTTTCTATACTTAGTAATTCTCCTGTGATGGTTCCTCCGATGTATTGGGGATTTTCATGGTATTTCCAGGTAACCAGTTTAAATTCAGAATTGGAATTTGGTTGTTGACTTTCAGTGGTTAAAGACTTTAAAGCCTCCTGATTCCCATATAATGCAGATGAGGTTTCTTTTGTTGGATTTAATGAGGTTGAAATGAACTGTAAATTTCCGGGATCAAAAACTATTCGTTTTAGATCTTTATCAGGTTCATCTATTTTACAAGCAGTGAATAGGGCACAAATGGATACGATGATTAGGAATATTTTTTTCATTATTTCTGTAGGTTTTTAATTAATCTTTCAGTGTTTACTTTCATGGGTACATCAAACAGGTATCCTGTTTTTTCAGCTAATTGTCTGTGGCAGGCAATACACGATTCTTTAGCGAATGAAGCTGTTTTTCCTGTCGGATGAAGATCATTCCCTGAAAATTTTGCGAATCCCCAACCTTCAGTATCTGTATATTTTTTTGAATCTTTAACCATGAACTGTGCATTTACAAATTCTCCGGCTCTAATTTCTCCATTGGCTGATTTTTCCTGTTTCCAGACAGATTTTACCACAATACTTCCGTCCGGCCAAGGATGAAAATTCTCTGTTTCAATAGCTTTTACCGCAATATTATTTCCATAAATCACACGGATTGAATTGTCAAAAAGTGTACTCATACTAATGACTTTCCATTTTTTGTATTCATCTGTATACTTTACGCCGTTTGGAGAAACTGGAAATTTTGACGAGGTAATTTCTTTTAATGTTTCAGCATTCTGATGAATATTTTTTACTTCCTGTTTTGCAGGAGAAAGGCTGGAAAGTGAAAGCGTATATTTTCTTATCGTTTCAATGTTTTCAGTGGTGATTTTTGCAGAAGGGTGAAGTAGTGTATACTCGTGAAGCGGCATCTTTCCGCTTTGCATCATATTAAGGATAGCATACATTTTTCCTTTATGTTCACCTGCGGAATAATTCCACTCTGAAAAATTAAGAACTTCTCTGGCTCTTTTTACATCTTTACCTACTGCCCAAGAAATGGGTGCAATTTTGTCATACCAAGCCAGTTTTTGCTCATTGGAATGACAGGTAAAGCATGAATTTTCCAGAATAGTGAGAACTTCACGCGGAGCTTCAATTTTTTTTGCAACAGACTTTCCTTCTAATGGCTTATTGAAAAGCTGTAAAATTCCGAAGATTCCCAGAATGGCTAAAAACACTATAGCAACGAGATTTACGTTTCTTTTTCTCTTTACTGAGTCCATAATAATTGATTTTTTTATGGACCAAAAGTAGAGGCTTGAAGAAGGTTTTGAAATCAGGAATTAGGTAAACCGGACAAATCGAAAGGTGAAAATGGAATTTTGAAGGATTAAAACGGAAGAAAGCTGGATGTTAGAAGAGGGAAGTTTTTTCTATGCATATTTAACTTCCAACTTCCATCATCCTTTCTTCCTGCTTATAGTATCATTCCTCCGTCTACGATGATTTCTGTTCCGGTAATGAAACTTGAATGAATATCATTGGACAAATAAGTTACGAGTTTGGCAACATCTTCTGCGGTTCCCATTTTTTTTAACGGAATTTCATTGATGAGATAATCTGTTAAGCCATTTAAAGTGTTTTCGTCCAAACCTGCTTTTTTCATAATTTCAGTTTTTGTTGGTCCCGGACTGATCATATTGACGCGGATTTTTCTGGGAGCCAGTTCTGCTGCAGCTGTTTTTGCAATAGAATTTAAAGCCGCTTTACTGGCCTGATAAACTGAACTGTTAGGTTTATAAGTTGAAGCTACAATTGATGATAAAAATATGACTGAAGCACCATCGTTCAACAAAGGAATGAATTTGCTTAAAGTGAAATAAGCCCCTCTGAAATTAATATTCATTACATTGTCAAAGTTTTCAACTGGCATATTTTCAATAGGAATTAAGCCTCCTGTAATTCCTGCGTTGATAAATAGAATATCTACTTTTCCATATTGATTTTCAACTTCTTTTTTTAAGGTATCAATGTCCTCAAGCTTAGCTTGATCTGCGACGAATGGAATTGCTCCCAATTCTTCTGCTGCTTTTTCAATGGCTTCTTTTCTTCTTCCTGTAATGATTACTTTTGCCCCTTCTTCGATTAATTCTTTTGCGGTTGCATATCCGATTCCGCTGTTTCCGCCAGTTACAATGGCTAATTTGTTATTAAACTTTTTCATTTCTTTAAAATTTTTGACAAAGTTATTTTAAATTGATATACTTTTGTAATCAGTATCACAGAGTATACCAATATCATCAATGATATCATTTAATTTTGCAGTTATGGAAAGAGATCAGACCGAAGAGCTTAGAGCATTGCAGGACACCCTTTACTTTATTGGAGGAAAATGGAGAATCCCAGTGATTAATTCAATCTGTAACGGAAACAGACGATTCCGCGAAATTGAAAGAAGCATTCCCGGAATTACCACAAGAATGCTTTCAAAAGAATTGAAAGATATGGAACTGAATAAACTGGTAAAACGAACCGTTTATCCGGAAACTCCTGTTTTAATTGAGTATGAACCCACGGAATACTGCAGGACGTTTGGAAACATTATTTCTGAAATGATCAACTGGGGAAGAGAGCATCGAAGAGTGATTGTGGAGGATAGGTAATAGGCGACGATTTGAAAACTCGACGGTACTTTATAATGTATGTCCTTTACAATTCCCCTCCTTTGGAGGGGTGTCAAATCAAAGATTTGACGGGGTGGTAAAATAAATTAGCTACATCACTTTTCCAAACAAAAAAAGCCCCTTAAAAAGGAGCTTTTCATTTATATAAAGATCAGAAATTAAATTCCGTCGATGATTTCGTTTAAAACTGTACTTGGTCTCATCGCTGCATACGTTTTGTAAGCATCAGTTTTGTAGTAACCGTCAATGTTTTGAGGTTTTCCTTGAGCACCAATTAATTCAGCGTTAATCACTTCTTCATTTTCCTTCATTGCATCAGCAACAGGAGCGAACTGAGAAGCCAATTCTGCATCAGCAGTTTGGTTCGCCAACGCTTCAGCCCAATACATTGCCAAATAGAAGTGAGAACCTCTGTTATCGATTTGTCCTACTTTTCTTGCAGGAGATTTATCTGTAGCTAAGAATTTAGCATTTGCTTCATCTAAAGCATCCGCTAAAACCTGAGATTTTGTATTTCCTTGAGTTTGTGCCAAATGTTCTAAAGAAGCCTGAAGAGCTAAGAATTCACCTAAAGAATCCCATCTTAAATACCCTTCTTCAATGAACTGTTCAACGTGTTTTGGAGCAGAACCTCCCGCTCCTGTTTCAAATAAACCACCACCATTCATCAAAGGAACGATAGAAAGCATTTTCGCAGAAGTTCCAAGTTCAAGGATTGGGAAAAGATCCGTTAAATAATCTCTCAATACATTTCCTGAAACAGAAATAGTATCTTTTCCTTCTCTTGCTCTTTTCAACGTTTCAGTCATGGCATCTTTTACATCCATAATTCTGATGTCAAGCCCGTTTGTATCATGATCTGCAAGGTATTTCTCTACTTTTTTGATGATTTCTCTATCGTGCGCTCTTCCTTTGTCTAACCAGAAAATTGCAGGAGTATCAGATAATCTTGATCTGTTTACCGCTAATTTTACCCAGTCTTGGATTGGAGCATCTTTAGTCTGACACATTCTGAAAATATCACCCGCTTCAACTTTCTGAGAAAGAAGAACATTTCCGTTTTCGTCCTGAACTTCAATAGTTCCTTCTGCAGAAGCCTGGAAAGTTTTATCGTGAGAACCATATTCTTCAGCTTTTTGAGCCATCAAACCAACGTTAGGAACAGAACCCATTGTAGTAGGATCTAATTTTCCGTGAGCTTTCATGTCATCAATTACAGACTGATAGAAACCTGCATAAGAACGATCCGGAATGATACAAACCGTATCTTCTTCATTTCCGTCTTTGTTCCACATTTTTCCTCCGCCTCTTACCAAAGCAGCCATAGATGCGTCAACGATAATATCAGAAGGAACGTGGAAATTGGTAATTCCTTTGTCAGAATTTACCATTGCCACTCTTGGTCCGTTTGCCAAAGCTGTTTCAATATCCGTTTTAATATCCGCTTCCTGTGCATTTCCTTTGATTTTGTCGAAAAGATCTGCAAGACCGTTGTTTGGATTAATATCTAAAGATTTGAATGTTTCAGCATATTTAGTGAAAACCTCTTTGAAGAAAGTTTCTACGATCGCTCCAAAAATAATTGGATCAGAGATTTTCATCATCGTAGCTTTAAGGTGAGCAGAAAGAAGAACGTTTCTGTTTTTAGCCTCATCAATTGCTTGCTGAACGAAAGCTCTCAAAGCGTTTAAGTTCATTACAGAAGAATCAATTACTTCTCCAGCTTGAAGACCGGCGAAATCTTTCAATTGAGTTTCAGAACCGTCATTTCCTTTGAAAACGATTTTATATTTTGTAGCATTCTCAAGAGTGGTTGAAGTTTCTGTTCCGTAGAAATCTCCGTTGTCCATATGAGCAACGTCAGTTTTACTGTCAGAAGCCCAATCTCCCATTCTGTGAGGGTTTGCTTTTGCATAATTTTTAACAGCTTTCGGAGCACGTCTGTCAGAATTTCCTTCTCTTAACACAGGGTTTACAGCACTTCCTAAAACTTTAGCATATTTAGCTTTAATCGCTTTTTCCTCATCATTTTTAGGTTCTGCAGGATAATTTGGAACTGCAAATCCTTTAGCCTGTAATTCAGCGATAGCCGCATCTAATTGAGGGGCAGAAGCTGAAATGTTTGGTAACTTAATGATATTTGCATCAGGTTGAGTTGCCAATTGACCTAACTCAGCCAAAGCATCACCGATTTTTTGGTCATCTTTCAAAAATTCAGGGAAGTTTGCTAAAATTCTTCCTGCCAAAGAAATATCCGGAACTGCGATCTCAATGTTTGCCGATTTTGTAAAAGCTTTTACAATCGGTAAAAAAGAGTGTGTTGCCAACATTGGAGCCTCATCCGTAAGGGTGTAATAGATTTTTGATTTGTCTGACATTATACTGTAATTTATTATTTAATTTTTAAAGACCCACAAATTTAGTTAAAAATTAATTTTTTAGGTCTATCCCTCAATAAGATTTTCCACTTTATGATTAATTTAACCTTGAATAAGATTAAAAAGCTCATCATTTTGATTAAATTTGAAAAACTTAAAAAATAAATATATGTCAACGACTATTACTTTAAAAGGAAATGAAATACACACAATAGGAGTGCTTCCGTCAGTAGGAACAACAATCAGAGATTTTGCTTTGGTAGATTCTGGATTAAATGTGAAGACTTTGGAAAACTTTGACGGAAAGAAAAAAGTGATCAATATTTTCCCTTCTATCGATACAGGAATTTGCGCAGCTTCTGCAAGAAAATTTAATGAAGAAGCTTCAAATTTAGAAAATACTGTTGTAATCAACGTTTCTAAAGATTTGCCTTTTGCATTGGCAAGATTTTGTGCAGCAGAAGGATTGAACAATGTGGAAACACTTTCAGACTTCAGAGGAAGCTTCGGTGATGATTATGAAGTAACCATTACTGACTCTCCAATGAAAGGTCTTTTGAGTCGTGCGGTAATCGTTACAGATGAAAATAATAAAATCGTCTATACAGAACAGGTTCCGGAAATTGTACATGAGCCTAATTATGAAGCGGCTTTAGCAGCATTAAAATAAGATACTAGAAATAAAAAATTCTATAAAAAAAGCCTTGCAGAAAATTTTTGCAAGGCTTTTTTACTGATGAAAAGTAAGGGTTTAAAAATGCTTACTCAAATCAATAAAAATTAAAAAGAATACGCCTACCTTTACAAGATGAAACGTTCCGGAACAGCAGATTTACCTCTACATTATGGCAAAGTACCACCTTGGCTGTATGAGCGCATGTCCATTCTCGGGCTTTCAATTGTTGAAGTTATTTTGATGGATTACGGTAAAGATGAAGTGCTTCGTCGATTGGCAGATCCGTTTTGGTTTCAAAGTTTTGGAGCTGTAATGGGAATGGATTGGCATTCTTCCGGAATTACAACTTCTGTAATGGGTGCTTTGAAGCGATCGATTAATCCGAATTTTCAGTCTCTCGGACTTTATATTTGTGGTGGAAAGGGCAAATTTTCGAGAGAAACTCCTTCAGAATTACTCCAAATTGCTGATAAAACAGGCTTAAACGGAAATGAGTTGGTAAAAGCCAGTAAACTTTCTGCAAAGGTTGATAATACGGCGATTCAGGATGGCTATCAATTGTATCTGCACAATTTTATTTTGTCTGATAACGGAAATTGGAGCGTAGTTCAGCAGGGAATGCACGAATCTGACGGAACGGCAAGACGCTATCACTGGCATTCTGAACATATTAAATCCTTTGTTGAAGAGCCTCACACGGGAATTAATGGAATTTCAAGAGGTCAGATTTTAAATTTAACAGCCTCTGAAGCTTCAGACAACCGGAAAGGAATTTTAGAAATTTCTCATACCGATTCTGCGGAAGTGATGAATGATTTTTCAAGATTAATTCTTCCTAATCATCACGATGTTCAGGCTTCCGATGTTGATCTGAAGCGTCTTGGAGCGCTTTTATACGTAACGAGAGAACAGCAGCCGCAAAATTTTGAAGATTTATTAATGCTGGAAGGAGTTGGTCCACGAACGATGCAATCTTTGGCTTTAGTAAGTGAAGTGATTCACGGAGCACCTTCGAGATTCAAAGATCCTGCAAGATTTTCTTTTGCTCATGGCGGAAAAGACGGTCATCCGTTTCCAGTTCCGACAAAAGTATATGACGAAAGTATCCAGATTCTGAGAACAGGAATTGAAAAATCCAAGCTCGGACATTCAGATAAATTAAAAACACTGAATAAACTTCATCAGATTATTGAAGCTACAGAAAAGGATTTTACTCCTGATTTTGATATTCAACAGGTTATTGAAGAAGAAAGGCAAAATTCATGGCGTTTCGGTGGAAAGACCGTTTTTGGAGATGCTCAGAAACCTTCTGCTCCCAAACCTATTCAGCTTTCTTTGTTTTAATTTTTTGAAGTTGAACGCATAAAATTTTAAAATATTCTTTTGTCGGAATGACAGTGTGTGATTGAATGTGTTTAATAATTTATAATTGATATAAATAGTTTACAGTATTCATATTTAATGGATTATATTTGATTGGCTTGTCGCATTTATTATTTCGTTTAATTTATTCTTCATCATCTCAGATAAAAATTCTAATTTTAAAAGCCTAAAAAAACATTGAACTTGATGAGCAACAAAGCCTTGGAAATCTGCTATGATTTCCCGTTTTTTCTACAGGAGGAGCTTGAAGAGATATTTCAGGCTCATGAAAAAGTATTTTTTCAGAAAGGGGATTTCATCTTGGAGGAAGGAAAAACGGCCAATGAATACTATATTTTGGAAAAAGGTTTGGTTCGCTCATTTGTCAATGATTTTAACGGAAACGAAGTGACCACTCATTTTTTTGTGGAAAATGAAGTGATTATAGAAGTGTCCTCATTATTTCAGAGAATTCCGACTCAGGAAAATATTGTTTGTATTACAGATTGTGAGTGCTGGAGATTTGATTTTGAAACCTTTCAGGAATTATTCCACAAAATTCCGAATCTCAGAGAATGGGGAAGAGCTTGGATGTCTCAACAGCTTTTCGTTTACAAACAACGTTCTGTAGAAATGTTTACTCTTTCTGCAACGAAGCGCTATCTTAATCTGCTGGAACAAAAACCTCACGTTATCCAATTTGCTCCTTTAAAACAAATTGCTTCCTATCTGGGTGTTACAGATACTTCTTTGAGCAGAATTCGTAAAGAATTGGTTTCCCACCCGAATAAAATTTAAATCTTGCCTTATGGCAAGTTGATTCTCATTGCGACTTGGTAATTTTGATTAAAAGTTTAACACTAAAAAAATTACAAAATGGAAATCAATCAAATTTATGTAAACCTTCCGGTAAAAGATGTTCAGAAAACGAGAGAATTCTGGACAAAATTAGGATTTTCGATTAACGAACAATTTTCCGACGAAAAAGCAATTTGTGTAATTATGAAAGAAGATCATATTTATACGATGTTTTTGAAAGAAGAATTTTTCCAGACGTTTACAGACAGACCTGTTGCAAATGCAGAGACTACTCAAACACTTCTTGCTATTGGAGCAAATAGTCGTGAAGAAGTTGATAATATGGTAAAAACAGCGACTGAAAACGGGGGTTCAATATACAGTGAACCGCGAGATCACGGTTGGATGTATCAAAATGCTTTTTCAGATTTAAATGGTCATCAATGGGAAGTCATGTTTGCAGATATGTCTAAGCTTCCGACAGAATAAATTTCAAAAATTAAAACAAAACTTAAAAAAAATTACAAAATGAAAATCAATCAAATTTATGTAAATCTTCCGGTAAAAGATATTCAGAAAACTAAGGAATTCTGGACAAATGTAGGGTTTCCTATCAACGAACAAATTACTGATGAAAAAGCCGTTTGTGTGATGATGAATGACAATATGCAGATCATGTTTTTAACGGAAGAATATTTTCAGACTTTTTCAGAAAGACCGGTTCCGAAAGGAGATACAACACAGGTTTTGGTAGCGATCGGTTTAGACAGTCGTGAGGAAGTAGACCAGATTGTGAATGCTGCTGTTGCCAACGGAGCTTACCAACATGAAGAACCACAGGATCATGGTTGGATGTATCAAAACTCTTTCTGGGATATTAACGGGCATGGATGGAATGTCATTTTTGCAGATCCTTCCCAAATACCTACAGAATAAATTATTCCTATTCAGAATTATTGAAAACACTCCCAAATTCCTATCCAATGTTGGGTGGCGAAAATTCAAAGAATTTTTGATGGGGTGGTTAAGACCTATAAGTTTAAAAAATCTCACAATAAGCGTAAAAACACCAAATCCAAAGAATATGAAAAACGATATTGAAATTATCAAAATCCAAATGTCTAGCAACTACAAAGTAATTTTGATGAATATTGAAGGAATTACCAACGAAGAAGCTATGATTTTTCCTAATGGTGAAGCCAATTGCATGAACTGGGTTTTAGGACATTTGATCCACATAAGAAATCCTTTGCTGAATATTTTAGGAGAAGAATCAGTTTGGGATAATGAAAAATTTTCATGCTATAATCGTGGCGAAATTCCACTAGAAAGAAAAGATGAATTTGTTTCTTTTGATGAACTTAAGTCTTACTTAAAACAATCTCAGGATAAGCTAGAATCAAAATTGAATACAATGGAGAGCTTTAGTCCTGAAGCAATTAAAGATGTTTCTATACTCAGCTTTCACGAAATTTATCACGGTGGACAATTAGGGTATGCAAGAAGAATTCTCGGAAAACCCGGTGCAATTAAATAAAAGAACAGTTATGGAAAATTCCTTTTTAATTCTTCACGATTTAGAAACTACAGCAACATTGGGAAATGTTTTTCAAATGGTTTCCGTTCCTGAATTTTTAAATGAATGGTGGACTCATAATTCTCAAGGAAAGCCAGAATTAGGTTCAGAATATATTTTTGAATTTTCAGAAGAATACAAATGGAAAGGAAAAATTACAAAACTGAATCCACCTTTTGAAATTGAATACCTAATCACTGAAGCCGATCAAGACTGGACGGGAACAAGCGTAGGGTTTATTTTAAAAGAAGTTCAAAACGGAACGAAAATTAGTTTTTACCATAAAGATTGGAAAATTGCCAACGAACATTTCAGACAAACTTCGTTCTGTTGGGCAATGTACTTAAGAATTCTGAAAAAAAATGTAGAAGAAGGGGTTCATATTCCTTATTCGGAAAGAGACAATTTTTAAAATAACGAAAAAAAATCAAACAAATGGATACATCAACATCAAGAAAATTAGACATTATAATTCCTGCTTACAGAGGACACAGCCAGACTTTTTTGCTGGTTCTTGACGGGATTTCCGAAGCAGATGCTTTAAAAAGAATTGAAGGAAGAACCAATCACATCATCTGGATGGTTGGGAATTTTCTGGATATGCGTTACGGATTAGGATTTGTTCTCGGGCTTACCGAAGAATTTAAGTATAAAGATTTTTTCTTTCGGGGAAAAGCTCTTGATGAAAGCTTAACATATCCGACTTTACAGGAATTAAAAGAAGAATTTCATAAAATTTCACCTCTGGTTTACCAAAGATTGTTGGAAGCAACGGACGAAGAACTGGATAAAGCTTTTCCGATGGGAATGAACATTGATTTTTTCCCGGAAACCGTTCTGAATTTTGTAGGAATGTGTATAGGTCGTGAAGATTATCTGTGCGGACAAATCGGTCTAATGCGCAGAATTCTGAACTACGAAGGAATGAAATATGACTTTGACAAAGATTTAAAATATTAAGGAATGAATCCTGTTGAAAAAGGATATAAGCAAGTTAACGGAATCAGGATGTATTATGAAATCTATGGTTCCGGAAAACCTTTGGTATTGATTCATGGAGGAGGATCTTCGTTGTTGTTTGACTATCAGGAAGTCATTTCCAGACTGGAAGGTCAATTTCAGTTAATTGGAATCGATTTACAAAATCACGGAATGACGGAGCATCGTGATATTCCTGAAACTTTCGAACAGGATGCTCATGATATCGCTGCTCTTTTGAAAGAAATTAATATAGAAAAAGCTTCATTTTGGGGTTTTAGTAATGGCGGAAGTACCGTAATGCAGATTGCTCATCTTTATCCCGAAATGGTTGAAAAACTTATTGTTGCATCGGCATTTTTTAAAAGAAGCGGTATGATGGATGGTTTTTTCGAAATCATGATGGAGGCAACATTAGATTCAATGCCGGAACCTTTGAAAATCAATTTTTTAAATTTAAATCCCGACTTTTCTGCACTTGAAAATATGTTTGATAAAGACAGTAAAAGAATGCAGACTTTTGAGGACTGGAGTGAAGATATTTTAAAAGGAATCAAAGCTCCGACTTTATTTATTTCAGGAGATAAAGATGTAATGAAACCTGAACACGTTGTTGAAATGTGGCGTTTGGTGGAAGGTTCTCAGCTGATGATTCTCCCAGCAACTCACGGTTCATATATGATGGCAGATTTTGGAGGAAATGTAGATAGAAAATTAATAGATTTCACAATAAACGAAGTTGAAAAATTTTTGAATCACTAAAAATTTAAATATAAAAACAATAAAAAAATAGAAATCATGGCTAAATTAAATCCGTACTTAAATTTTGATGGGAAAGCAGAAGAAGCTTTCAATTTTTACAAATCTGTTTTTGGAGGAGAGTTTCTGGGTGAAATTCACAAAATGGGAAATGCTCCCGGAACAGAAAATTTATCAGACGAAGAAAAAAACAGAGTCATGCATATTGCGCTTCCGATTGGCGGAGATTTGTTGATGGCATCAGATATTGTTCCGAGCTTCGGACAAAACCTGAATGTTGGAAATAATAATTATGTTTCAATTTTTCCTGAATCCAAAGATGAAGCTGACAGACTTTTCAAAGGGCTTTCAGAAGGCGGAAATGTAGAAATGCCGATTGAAGATCAATTTTGGGGTGACTATTTCGGTAGTTTCCAGGACAAATATGGTGTTCACTGGATGGTAAACTATAACGCAGAATACACGAAATAATCTTATCTTTAAAACTAAATTATATAAAAGGGTAACTGATCTTTAGTTGCCCTTTTTCCTCAATCACAAAAAATATAATAATATGGAACCTATTAAAATTGACATCACGATTTTAGCTCCTGTACAAAAGGTTTGGGACTATTATAACGGGCCGAAGCATATTACAAAATGGAATTTTGCACACGAATCCTGGCAATGCCCAAATTCTGAAAATGACTTAAGAGTAGGTGGAAAATTTAAAAACAGAATGGAAGCGAAAGACGGAAGTTTTGGATTTGATTTTGAAGGTATTTACGATGAAGTTGTTCCTGCTGAAAAACTAAAGTATCACATGGAAGATGGGCGAAACGTAGAAGTTGTTTTTGATAAAATTGATGAAAATACAACGAATGTTAAAATAAATTTCGATCCGGAAAAGCAAAACTCTGTGGAAATGCAAAGAGATGGATGGTATGCGATTTTGAATAACTTTCATAAATATGTAGAAAACCATTAAGAACTCTTTGAAATCATGATAAATTTGGTGATAATGGCAAAATCTTTAATTTCCATTTGTGCTGTTAATCATGTTGTTGAGAAAGGAAATTTTTTACAGGGTGTGATTGCTATGCCTGCAAGAAGAGCGTTGGAAAAAGAGAAAATAGACTCTTTGCAAAAGCTTTCTGACTATTCTGAATTAGAAATTATGCAGTTACACGGTTTCGGAAAGAATGCTATGGAAAAACTAAAAAATTATATGAAAGAAAATAACGTTTCTTTTAAAAATAATTAGAAATTAAATATTATTGTTTGCGATGGAAAAAAGAAGAGTTCTCAAAATATGATTGCTTCTTTTCATAGTAAACGATAAAAACCAACTTAAAATTTAAATTATGAATAACGATATTTTTCCATGTCTTTGGTATGATGGAGAAGCAAAAGAATCAGCTGAATTTTATTGTAATGTATTTGGCGGAAGAATTACAGCAGATACTCCTGTTGTGATGAATATTGAGATTTTTGGACAAAAATTGATGCTTTTAAATGGCGGACCACATTTCACGAAGAATGCTTCAGTTTCTTTTATGGTGATTTGTGATACAGAAGATGAAGTTCAGAAATACTGGGATCAATTACAGGAAGGAGGAATGGTTTTAATGCCTTTAGATGCTTATTCGTGGAGCAAAAAATATGGCTGGGTTCAGGACAAATACGGAGTAACCTGGCAGATTTTCTTGGGTGAAAAAGCCAGCGAACAAAAGATGGTTCCGACCTTAATGTTTATCCATGAAAACAATGGAAAAGCAATGGAAGCGATGGAATTGTATACGAAAACCTTCCCGAATTCTAAAATTGGAAATATTTTGAAATATGGAGAAGGAAGTGAAGGTCACCCAATTCCGGAACCTGCTGAAAATATTCAGCATGCACACTTTGAAATTGATGGTTATGATTTCTTCTGTATGGATAATTCTTACGATCATCAATTTGACTTTAATGAAGGAATTTCGATGGTGGTAATGACCGACGATCAGGAACAGACCGATAAATACTGGAATACCTTAACTTCCGATGGAGGAAGAGAAAGTATGTGTGGATGGCTGAAAGATAAATACGGTTTTAGCTGGCAGATTGTTCCTAAAAGATTGATTCAGTTAATGAGTGATCCGGATCAGACGAAAGCACAAAAAGTAGTACAGGCGATGATGAAAATGCAGAAAATCATCATTGCAGAGTTGGAAAATGCTTATAATTCTTAAAGATAATTCATTTTCATTTTTCGGCTTGTGGTTTGATGTGATGTTAAGATGGGCATGTTTACGAAAAGTGATTTTAAATTAATCTAAAAATGTTTGAAGTAATGGAAAAATTAGTTTTTGAAATACAGATCAATGCATCTCCTGAAAAAGTATGGAATGTACTTTGGGATGATATTTCGTATCGACAATGGACAACAGCTTTTACGGAAGGCTCTTTTTATCAGGGAACTTTAGAAGAGGGAAATACGATAAAATTCTTAGATCCAAACAACAACGGAATGTTTAGCCGGGTAGAAAAAAATATTCCGGGTAAAGAAATCAAATTTTTGCATCTTGGCGAAATTTATAATGGAGTAGAAGCCCCGCAAGATTGGGGTGAAGCAACAGAAGCTTATATTTTGGAAGAAAATGATGAAGGGACAAAACTGAAAAGTGAAATTCAGACACCGGAAGAGTTTAAAGGTTTTTTTGAAGAAAAATTTCCAAAGGCCATGCAAATTGTGAAACAACTTTCTGAAAATCAATTTTAATTAAAAAATCTGAAAATATGGAAACATTATCTTATGAAAAAATCATTGATGCTCCGAAGCAGAAGGTTTGGGACGTTCTTTGGAATGAGAAAACGTACGGTGAATGGACGAGATTTTTTAGTCCAGATCCTGATTCTGTTACCGTGATGAAATCAAACTGGAAAGTGGGCGGAAAAACGTATTTCCTAAACTCAGAAGGAGAGGGAATGGTTTCAACCATTGACAGTATTGAAGAACCGGATCAGATCATTTTTAAACATTTAGGAATGGTGGATAAAGAGGGAAATGAAGATACTCAAAGCAAAGAAGTGATGGAATGGAACGGGTGTTTTGAGAAATATATTTTAATAGATTTTGATGGCAAAACCAAACTTCATGCTGAGGTTCAGGTTGAAAAAGAATGGCGGGATCATATGAATACAGGGTTTATAAAAGGATTGGAAGTGGTGAAAAATCTTGCTGAAAATTAAAAAGTGTGAAATTATTAAGCATTCTTTTTGCAACATTTATTCTGGCTTTACTGGGAATAAAAATCGTTCAGGGAAACTGGAATTTTTTGTTCTCGGGAAATTTAGGAATGGCTGTGTTTATTATTTTCACAGGCTTTTCTCATTTTAAATTTCAGAAAGGAATGGCGATGATGATTCCCGATTTTATTCCTGCTAAAATGTTTTGGGTATACTTTACGGGAATTATTGAAATTGCAGCCGGAATAGGATTAATGATTCCTTCCATTCGAGAAATTACAGCTGTTTTATTGATTATTTTCTATGTATTGGTTTTTGTTGCCAATATCAATGCTTCAAAAAAGAGAATAAATATTTTCAAGGCTGATTACACTGGTCCGGGAATGAGCTATCTTTATAAAGAAAGAATTCTTATGCAGCTTATTTTAATAGTTTGGACCTGGTATTTTGGGATTTATTTGACTTAAAATTTAATGACAATTATAATATAAGGCCCGGAAATAATTATTTTCGGGTCTTTTTTTTCAAAATATTGTGAAAAAAATGTAACGTTTTTTGTAGTTTAAGTGTCTTATTAATAAATACTTATTTGTAAAAGTAAATGAAGACACAAAACCTAATCAAAAATATATGTTATGAACCTCAATCACAAAATTTTAACCACTGCTCATATTGTACTATCAACAATTATGATTAACGCACAAAGCTCGACGGCAAAATTACCGGGTGACCCGACTTTAGTATCTTCCAAGGTTACTTTAGACAAACTTATATCTTACGATAAAGGAAACTTTAAATATAAAGTTGAAGATTACTTTGCAAGACCCAAAGCTTCACAATTTAAAATTTCTCCGGACGGACAATACCTTTCTTACAAAGAAAAAGATAAGGACATGAAAAATCATGTCTATGTAAAAGATTTAAAATCTGGAAAAATAACAAAAGCACTTGTTGAAAAAGAAGATCTTATCAGAAGTTATGGCTGGCTCAATAAAAGCCGTCTTTTCTATACTCAGGATAAAGGAGGAAATGAAAATATTCATTTATATGCCGCAGATATTGATGGGAAAAATCTGAAAGATTTAACACCTTTCGAAGGAATTACTTTAGGGACTATAAGATTAATTAAAGATACTGATTATGTTGTTGTGACGATGAATAAGAACAACAAGCAGATTTTTGAGCCTTATAAAATCAATTTCAAGACCGGTGAAATCACTCAATTGTATGAAAATAAAGATGCTAAGAGCCCGATTGATGATTATCTTTTTGATAAAGACGGGAATCTGAGAGGGTATATTGTTCTTGAAAACGGCTTAACGACAAAAACATATTATAAAGATCAGCAGACCGGTAAGTTTAATCTTTTAAAATCAACAGATTGGAAAGATACCTTCAGTGTGATTGGTTTTAATTATAATTCTAAAAATAAAGATGAAGCTTATGTTGTGACAAATTTAGACAGTGATAAATCAAGAATTGTTTTATATGATCTAAAGAAAAATGCCATTATTAAAGAAGTTTATTCTAATCCCACCTTTGATGTAAGTTCAATAAGCCTGGCTGAAAAAAACAGGAATTATGAACTGGATTATATTAATTATAACGGAATTAAAGATGAGGTCATTCCTGTAAGTACATTTTATAAAGAAGTATATGCAAAGCTGAAATCAGAGTTCGGAGACAAACAATATTATGTAGTTTCTTCGGATGATAATGAAAATAAGTTGCTAGTTGTAGTCAGCAGCGATAAACTATACGGAAAATATTACGAGTATGACACAAAATCAAAAACGATAAAACTTCTTTTCGATCTTATGCCTCAACTAAAAGAAGAGGATATGGCAGAAATGAGACCGATTGAATTTAAAAGTCGTGATGGGCTGACGATTCATGGATATATTACGTTACCAAAAGCTGCTTTAGAAGGCAAAAAAGTTCCATTAGTGGTAAATCCTCATGGTGGTCCGCAAGGAATCAGAGATAGTTGGGGATTCAATCCTGAAACACAATTGTTTGCAAGCAGAGGATATGCGACTTTACAGGTGAATTTTAGAATTTCCGGAGGATATGGAAAAGAGTTTCAGGTTTCTGGATATAAACAGATCGGTAGGAAAGCAATGGATGATGTGGAAGATGGTGTAAAATATGCTATTCAACAAGGTTGGGTTGATAAAGATAAAGTCGCTATTTATGGTGGAAGTCATGGAGGTTATGCAACTTTGATGGGACTGATTAAAACACCGGATCTCTATTCTTGTGGAGTGGATTATGTCGGAGTTTCAAATATCTTCACCTTCTTCGATTCATTTCCTGAATATTGGAAGCCTTACAAAGAAATGGTAAAACAGATCTGGTATGATCTTGATAATCCTGAAGAAGCGAAAATTGCCAAAGAAGTTTCCCCAGTTTTCCAGATCGACAAAATTAAAAAACCATTATTTGTTGTTCAGGGTGCGAATGATCCAAGAGTTAATATCAACGAATCTGATCAGATTGTAAAAGCATTAAGAGGTAAAGGTTTTGAAGTTCCTTATATGGTAAAATATGATGAAGGACACGGATTTGGAAAAGAGCCTAACAGACTGGAATTCTATAAATCTATGCTTGGTTTCTTTGCAGAGAATTTTAATAAATAAAAACGAATATTTTTATAATTAATGAAACGGAGAGTAAATTTTTACTTTCCGTTTTTTATTTTAAGATTTCAATATAAAATGAACTGTTTTTAAATCCGATGAATAAAAGAAAAATTGAAATTCCGGAAAAATATTTTAAATTTATTAAAGTAAAACAAAAATTTCAATCGTCATAGCAATATGGAGGTTGTCGAAAAAATAGCAATGCCACAGAAGGAGAAGGAAAATATCATCTCGCAAACCGTTTCAAAGTACGGAGGAAAGCTGATGTCGTATATTCGTCCGAAAGTGAAAAATACGGAAGATGCGGAAGATATTCTGCAGGAAGTGTGGTATCAGTTCAGTAGTCTCACCAATTTGTCTGAGATTGTGAACGTTGGTGGTTGGTTGTACAGAGTTACAGCTAATAAAATCACAGACAAATACCGTAAAAAGAAAACCGAAAACTTAGAAGATTTCGTTTATGAAGATGAAGACGGTGACTTTTCAATCAAAGATATTTTATTGATGGATGAAAGTGCAGGACCGGAAGTGAAAATGTTTCAGGATGAAATTTGGAAAAAGCTGTTTGAAGCATTGGAAGAATTACCCGAAAAACAAAGGCTGGTTTACGTAGAAAACGAACTCAACGACAAAACACTCCAGGAAATCGCTGACGAACAAGGCGAAAATATTAAAACAATTATCAGTCGGAAAAACTATGCTGTAAAGCATTTGAGAAACAGATTGAGAAAATTATACGAAGATTTAAATAGTTAGTAAAAAAGAAAGGTATGAATCATAAACATAAAAAAGGGTGGATTTTTTTAATTCTGTGTCCCCCGTTGATTTTATTAGGTGTTACATGGATCGTCATGGCACTTTGGAATTGTCTCCTTCCTGAAATTTTAGGAGTGAAATCAATAACATATTGGCAGGCAATGGGTATATTGATTTTAAGTAAAATTCTTTTCGGAGGTTTCCATTTCGGAAAAGGAATGAAAGATTTCAAGGAAAGAAAAATGAGAGAGAAAATGATGCATTTGTCACCCGAAGAAAGAGAAAAATTCAAAGAAGTATGGAGAAGTAAATGTGAAGGCGGCTTCTTCAACAGACACAACAGAACAAACGAATAATTAAATTTTAGAAGTAGTAAAGTAAAATTAAAGATTGATTCGTCTATATAAAAAACAAAGTAGTAAAATTTAAAATTTTGAAAAAATGAAAAATTCAGTATTAAAAGGAGCTTTGGGTGCATTAGCTGTTACCGGAGTAGCCATGATCGCTAAAAAAGCCATCCAAAGAAAAAGATTTGTAAAAGGTATTTTTGAAGAATACGGAATCAAAGAAAAATCTCCTTTCGGATTAGCCGATAAAATTAGAGAAATGAATGAAGAAGAATATCAGGAGCTGAAAGGGAAATTTAAGAAAGAATTTGCTTCAAGATGTCATCATAGAGGCTTTGAAAGAAAAGAAAATATTGCGGAAGCATAATATAGAAAGTAGCTAAATTGAAATTGTTAATTCCGGCTCGGGAAGCTTCGCTTCCCGAGCCGGAATTTTTATATGTATGACCACCAACAGTCGAAAATTCCCCTCCACCGGAGGGGTGGCGAAAATTCGAGGAATTTTTGACGGGGTGGTTTTAAGTCGTATGAAGTAATTGCATTATACATATTAAACTACCCCGTCTTTTTTGCTTCGCAAAAATCCACCCCTTCTTTGAAGGGGAATTTTAGGGTGTTTTATTGAAAGAAAATACATTCAATCATTTCAAAGAAAAATTTTTATGAACTTGCATTAAAGATAGATTTTTCACTCCACTAACCTCTATCCAGAATGACAAAAAAATTAGAGTTAAAACAGATTGCTTCGTTTTGCTCGCAATGACAAAATCCTTATTTTTGTAGAGTTCAATGAAAGATTACTACTATTTTCTCGGGATTTCTCATGATGCTTCAGAAGAAGATATCAAGAAGGCTTATAGAAAATTATCCTTAAAATATCATCCTGATAAAAATGAAAACGATGATTTCTTTGCAGGCCGTTTTCGCGAAATTCAGGAAGCTTATGAGACCTTGAGCGATAAAAGCAGAAGATATTCTTATGATCAGAATTTAGAAAGTCATCAGAAAAGTTTCAGATATAATATTCCGCCTTCGATAAAGACTTTCACGGCCAATAAAATTCATGCAAAAAAAGGAGAGGAGATTATCATCAATTGGCAGACGCAAAATGCTGATGTGGTGAAAGTTTTACCTTTCGGATTGGAAAAACCTTATGGGGAAAGAGTTTTTAAGATCACGGAATTCAAAGACGGAAAATTCCAGATTTTGCTTCATGCAACGAATTCACTATTGCATAAAACGGCGGTTCAGGGGATTACCATTACCGAGGTTTTTGAAACTCCTACAGAAAAATTTAAAGATAAAGCGGAAGATTTATTCAAGCCACAACCAAGAACAGTTGCAAATCCGCATGGTCAACCAAAAATTATAAGAATAGTTGCTGGTATTCTGCTATTAATAGTAGCAATTTATTTTTTAGTAAAAAGTTTTAGCAATTAAGCCATTTTTTTCCTTCCGGGACACTTCTTACATCTTTTTCCTTTTTTGAATTTCTTACAGCAAGATTTCTTATCACCGCAATACATTTCTTCAGCAGTAAAAGAAAAGGCAGGAGCTAAAGGCGCTACTTTGAATGGGACAATCATATTCATGATGCAAATATATTAATTTAGAATAAATATAGATAATAAAATATGTTAAAATATTATTTTATTGATTTATAGATGTTTAATTGTTTTTAAATGTCCTTTTTAAATATAAAAAATGAAAAATAGCTTCCCGAAATCTTAAGTCAACTATAAAAATGAAATTTTCAAGTAAAATCTCTTCTTTTTATAAGAATCAGAAGTTTTTAAAATTAATGTTAATTTAATATTAGTTTGGTTTTTAACGAATTTTATAATGTAAATGATAATAAAATAGTATTAATATTGAATAAGATAGACTTGTTTTTTCAATTTTGATGTGTTTTTAACTTACTTGTGTAATTTTCTAAAAATTCGTAATTTTACCCATCTTTTTTACAAACAAAATCTAATATAAAAAATGAATACAGAACAGTTTGTGAGCCGTCACATTTCCTTGAATGAAGCCGATAAACAGGCGATGTTGGAAAAAGTTGGCGTTTCAAGTATCGAAGAGTTAATTTCTCAAACCATCCCTTCTTCTATCCGTTTAGAAAAAGATCTTGAAATCTCAGAACCGCTTTCAGAATACGAAATGCTAAACCATTCTAAGGAATTGGCATCGAAAAATACTGATTATACAAGCTACATTGGTTTTGGATATCACAATACATTGTTGCCATCAGCAATTCAGAGAAATATTTTTGAGAATCCAAGTTGGTATACAGCGTATACTCCTTATCAGGCAGAAATTGCACAAGGAAGATTGGAAGCTCTTCTTAATTTCCAGACTGTTGTTTGCGATCTTACAGGTTTTGCTTTGGCAAACGCTTCATTATTAGATGAATCTACAGCGGCTGCAGAAGCAATGCATATGTTCTTCAATAACAGAACGAAAGATCAGAAAAAAGCAGGAGCAAACAAATTCTTCGTTTCTGACCTTGTTTTACCTCAAACAGTTTCAGTGTTGAAAACTAAAGCTGAAGGATTAGAAATTGAAATCGTAGAAGGAGATCACAAAACTCACGAGTTTGACGGTTCTTACTACGGAGTTTTATTACAATATCCTGGTAAAAACGGTATCGTTTTAGATTATACAGAAAACATCGTTGATTATAAAAAATTAGATCTTCAGGTTGTTGTTGCTTGTGATCCGATGGCTTTGGTTAAATTAAAATCTCCGGCTTCAATGGGTGCTGATTGTGCAGTTGGAACTTCTCAGAGATTTGGTATTCCATTGGGTTACGGTGGTCCTCACGCAGCGTTTTTCTCTTGTAAAGAAGAATATAAGAGAGATATTCCGGGAAGAATCATCGGGGTTTCTCAGGATATGTACGGAAGACGTGCATTGAGAATGGCTTTACAGACAAGAGAGCAGCACATCAAGAGAGAAAGAGCAACGTCAAATATTTGTACAGCTCAGGTTCTTTTGGCAGTAATGGCTGGAATGTATGCTGTTTATCACGGTCCAAAAGGATTAAATTATATTGCTGATCAGATTCACTTTAAAGCGAATGCTTTGAAAGGAGGTTTGAAGGCTTTAGGATATGAAATCGTGGATGAGCCAATCTTTGATACGGTAAAAATTACGATGAGCGAAGATGAGAAAGGAAGATTGATGAGAATGATGCTTGATCACAGATTGAACTTAAACTACTTCACAGAAGGAGTAGTAAGTATTGCGATCAACGAAAGCACAACATTAGATAAATTAAATGTTCTAATGGCTTCTTTTGCTCAATTCAAAGATAAGCAAACGTTCAAATTAGAAATTAAAGAAGGATACAGCATTCCTGCAGAGAATTTAAGAAAAGACGAAATTCTTACAGAAGAAGTATTCAACAAATACCATACGGAAACAGAATTGATGCGTTACATCAAGCGTCTGGAAAGAAAAGATTTATCATTAACTCATTCAATGATTTCTTTGGGGTCTTGTACGATGAAACTGAACGCAGCAACTCAAATGTTGCCACTTTCATGGGAAAACTGGGGAGCTGTTCACCCATTTGTACCAGTTGACCAAGCGAAAGGGTATCAGGAAATGATCCGTGAATTGGAGAAAGATTTAGCAGAAATCACTGGATTCGCAGGAACTTCTCTTCAGCCCAACTCTGGAGCTCAGGGAGAATATGCAGGATTAATGGTAATCAGAGAATACCATATTTCAAGAGGTGAAGGTCACAGAAACGTAGTATTGATTCCTCAGTCTGCACACGGAACGAACCCGGCTTCTGCAGCAATGGCAGGAATGAAGATTGTAGTCGTTAAAAATCTTGAAAACGGAGAAATTGACTTCGAAGATTTAAAAGCTAAAGCAGAACAGCATTCTGAGAACCTTTCTTGTGTAATGATCACATATCCGTCAACTTACGGATTCTTTGATGCAAACATTAAAGAAATTACAGCGTTAATTCACCAACATGGCGGACAAGTATATATGGATGGTGCCAACATGAACGCTCAGGTAGGATATACAAGTCCTGGAAACATCGGAGCAGACGTTTGTCACTTGAACCTTCACAAAACTTTCGCAATTCCTCACGGAGGTGGAGGTCCTGGAGTAGGTCCAATCTGTGTGGCTAAACACTTGGTTCCTTTCTTGCCTTCAAATGCGAACATCAGAATCGGAGCTAAAGAAGCTATCGACGGTATTTCTGCAGCACCTTACGGTTCTGGTTTGATCTTGAATATTTCTTATGCTTACATAAAAATGCTAGGGACTGTTGGATTGAAAAAATCTACAGAACATGCCATTTTGAATGCTAATTATCTGAAAGAAATCTTAGCTGAACATTTCCCAATTTTATATTCAAACGAAAACGGAAAAGTGGCTCACGAATGTATCGTAGATTTCAGACAGTTCAAATCTTTAGGAATTGAGGTTGCTGATGTAGCGAAGAGATTGATGGATTACGGATTCCACGCTCCAACAGTTTCTTTCCCGGTTGCAGGAACATTAATGATTGAACCGACAGAATCTGAAAGCAAAGCAGAAATCGATCGTTTTGCAGAAGCTCTGATTGCTATCAAACAAGAAATTGATGAGATTGCAAACGGACAAGCTGACGCGGCAAACAACGTATTGAAAAACGCTCCTCACACAGAACAGTTGGTAATCTCTGATTCTTGGGATAAACCATACAGCAGAGAAAAAGCAGCTTATCCATTGGAGTGGGTGAGAGATCACAAATTCTTTGCTTCTGTATCAAGAGTTGATGAAGCTTACGGAGACAGAAACTTGGTTTGTACTTGTGAGCCAATTGAAGCTTATATGTAATTAAAAGTTTTTTAGATATAAAAAATCCCTCTCAGTGATGAGAGGGATTTTATTTTTGTGTTATTAAAATTGATCAACATTTCATAAGCTGACGGAGTTTTATTACAGTTGGTTTGAAAAATGAGTCATCATTTGGATTATTTCCACTGAGTAGTTTATAGGAAGCTTGAATACCTTATTGCCTTGATAATTAACATCAATTGCATTATGTTCCTCATTAAGCCCAATATGCAGTCTTGTTTCATTCATATCCCAATACACTTTACCATCGCTCTCGAGAGTATATAGTTTTTCTGTGTAAGGTTCTTTAATGTAACCAGGCTTTTCCCAAATACTTCTTGATAGATCGGTTAATATTGAAATTATTTCCTTAGCGTCGTTCTTAGTTAGTAAGCAAGTTGAATGAGTCTCTTTATTAATCTCAAGATGTATTTTGTCATTGTCGGCTAGTAGTATGATACTACCTTGTTTCACTATCCAATTAAAGGTTTGTTTATTGTGATTATCCATTTTCGGTATTTTGTCATTGCGAGCGGGAAGTGAAGCAATCTTTTTTTATAGGTTGAAGACTTGTTTATTATAGAAGTGAATTTATTCAGTTTCTTTCATCAGCTCTTTGTATCTTAGAAAAAACAATAAAGCAGCAATGAAAATTAGAGTACCTCCAATGATATAAAACACAAGCGGGTTATTTTCATTAGCAATTTCTTTAGAAAAAAATATTGCAATTCCTGGAATGATTAAAAATATACCTAAACCTATTTTGGTTTCTATATGTGTTCCCAAAATTCCTGCAATTCCCATTAAAAATTCTGAACTCAGTTTTTTTAAAAGTTTAGTAGTTTTCATAGAATAATTTTACCTTAATTAAGTTTTATATCACCTTAAATATATATAATCTTTTGCTAATCAACTAAAATTTCAGAATTAAAAACTTCTTCTTTATTGATCAAAATAGAATCAAAATCTACTTTTTTGAATGTGTTATTTCTGGGATAAAATTCAAATTTGTACATGTAAATTTCTGTAATTTTCTCTTTGATTTTCGGATCGGGCTTCTGAATGTATTTTTCACACAGACAAAGTGCAAGTTTTCTCATTGCAGATTCATATTCCCATTGATTGGGAATGTTGTGATCTGAATAAAGTTCATTTTCTTTTTCTTCATCATGAATAGGATAAGTAATTTTGTAGTTTTTAAAGCTGACTTCTCCTGTATATTTTTTAGAACAAGAAGCTACTAAGCTGATAAATAATAATAAATAATATGTTTTATAACTGAATTTCATGTTTTCCTTCCAACTTTTCAATCAAATTTCCCTTCACCATTGTAAAAGCATAATCCTTTGCTTCAGCAAAAGAAATCCCATATTTTCGCTCAATATTTCTCAAATCTTCAGGAAATTTAGATAATAAACTATCATAAAACTGATCCAGAAAATCATTCGAAGGCATTTCATAATTAATCTTCAGTTGAAAACGTCTGATTAAAGCGTTATCAATAATTTCAGGATGATTGGTTGCACACAATAAAAGTGCATTCTCGGGATAATAATCGATTAACTGGATCAAAGTATTTACCAGTCGTCTCATTTCGCCTACATCTTTGTCATCACTGCCTCTCGCTTTCCCGATCTGATCAAGTTCATCAAGAAAAAGAACAGATCTTTCGCGGCCGGCTTTATCAAAAATCATTTTGATATTCTGTGACGTTTCCCCGATTCTGGAGGAGACAATATTACTTAAATTAAGAATAATAATACTTTTACCTAAAGCATTGGCAATCGCTTTGGCGGTCATTGTTTTTCCACAACCGGAACTTCCTTCCAAAAGTACTTTATTGTTTATCGGAAGTCCGTATTCCTGTAATTCTTTGGAATAGGTATTTTCTTTGATAAGCTGTACAATTTGTTCCTTATTTTGAGGGGCAAGGAAAACATCATCCAGGGTTACTTCTTCTTTGTCTTGAATAATAAGGTTGTACAGATTCATTTCGTATAAAATTTCTACAAAGATAAAGTTTAAAGCTGTTTTGAGATGAATTGAGTTTGTAAAATAGTATTGAATTTTTCAAGGAAATTGCCTTCCGTGATGTTAGTGAAGAATGAAGTCTGCCAATGTTGTGTTTTCTGGGCTTGTTTGTTGGTAGGGATATCCCAATCCGGGTAAATCCTAAAGCCCCGCTTTCCCGGTTTTGATGGAGTCGTTACAATTTGTTTTTCACACAAAATATTTTTTGGAAAAAGGAAAAGTCCCAATTGGTTGTGGAATGCAGTTAGAATGATACAGAAATCAAAATGATCTTCAATGTCAAAAGGTTCTGTCTCTTGAGTTTCGGGATTTCTTTTCCAAAGGGTTACGAATTGCCCTGTTTTTTTAGGGGTAATCTTTGCTTTCCGAAATTTTATATGAAATGAGTCGACTTGGAAATTATAGCCCAAATACTCATCACATTCTGAATCAGGATGGAGGTGCGAAATACTTAATTGCAATGGACTGAGAACAGTGTTTTGTAAAATTTCAATTTCTTGTATCACTAGACTTGGTTTTATCAGAAAGCAAACATAGATATCTAAACTATATAAAACAAAAAAGCCGAACATAAAGTTCGACCCTATCGGCTATTATAAAAATTAAAATTTGTTACGTTGAAAGATACTTACATTATGTTTTTTTTGCCCTTTTACTCCAATTGAGTAAAAGAGCGCCAATCTGTGTACAGATTGAAAACATAACAATACAATTAGTAAATCTGCTCTATAAGATTAAATTTCTTATACAGGATTTAATTAATTCCCTTCTTTTCTAGCAGTCATGAAGTAAGATGAGAATACGATTAAACATGTTGCAATTCCGATGTAAGTTACCATTTGTTTTATTTTTAATTATTTGACTTTTTATTATCAATTTTACATTTGCAATATTACGGCATTTATATGGGAATCTAAATTAAATTATAATGATGTTTATCAGTATTTTACGTTAATTTTCAGTGTTTTTAACTGGTTTTAAAATTGGTTTTATGATATGTTTTTTATGTTTTTTGTTTTGTTTTTAATTAAATTATTCTCAAAAAAATATGAAATTATTAATGTTTCTGTATTTGTTGTTTAGTGATTCGCAATGTTAACAACTCGAAACATTATGCAAAGACTAATAAATTTTATCACTTTTAGTTGAATTGATTTGGAGGTTTTAGGTTTAGAAAATGATGGGTTGATGAAATATGTAGATTATGTTTTTAAAAAATATTTAGAGGGAAGTTTCAGCTTAGATTAGATTTCTGAGGTACTTTTTTTGAAAAAACTAAAATACTATTCCATAAAAATAAAATTTGGAGTAATTTTGAAAAATGATGAATTTAAACCAGATTTTCACCAATCAACGTACAGGAAACAATCCACATACAAAAGCTTCAAGAACAGATTTTCAGAGAGATTTTGACCGAATTATATTTTCATCGGCTTTCAGAAGATTACAAAATAAAACCCAGGTTTTTCCGCTTCCGGGAAGTGTTTTTGTGCACAACCGTTTAACGCATTCTTTGGAGGTTTCATCGGTGGGAAGAAGTTTGGGGAGTATCATCGGCGAATTTATTCATGATAGTTTTAAAAATGATTTAACCGAAGATTCTAAAAGCTTTTACCTTCACAATTTAGGAAATGTGATTGCTGCGGCTTGTCTTTGTCATGATGTAGGAAACCCTGCTTTCGGACATTCTGGGGAAGATGCCATTGCAAGCTATTTTGAACGAAATGAAAACGATTTAAAGCCTAAATTCAATGAAAAAGAATGGGCGGATTTAGTGAATTTTGAAGGAAATGCTAATGCAATCAGAGTGTTGGCTCATCAACAGCAAGGCAAAGATGAAGGAGGAATTCAGTTAACGTTTTCCACACTGGCAAGTATTGCAAAATATCCGTGTGAAGCCATTGCTAAAAAGAAAGGGATTATTCACAGAAAAAAGTTTGGTTTCTTTCAAAATGAAAAAGATATTTTCTTAGAGATTGCAAAAGGAACGAATTTAATTTCAGAAAGCGAAGAACCTTATATTTTCAAAAGACATCCTTTTGTGTGGTTAGTAGAAGCCGCAGATGATATTTGCTATAATATTATCGATATGGAAGATGCACATCGATTGGGCATTGTTTCAACGGCTGATTGTAAAAACCTGTTTTTTGAATTGGTAAAGTCTGAAACAGATGATGTGAACAGGGTAGAACAAAAATTAAATTCTATAGGTAACGAAAACGAACAGATTTCTTATCTAAGAGCAAAAGTTATTAATGCCTTAATTAATAAGTCAATTCAACTTTATAAAAGCAATTTTGAGACTATTCTGGAAGGAAATTTAGGTAACGGACTTTTGGATATTTATAAATCTGAAAACAAAGCTTTACAAGATATTGAAAGCTTTTCGATCGAAAAAATCTACAATCATAAAGCGGTGGTAGAGATAGAAAATGCTGGTTATAACGTAATGTATGAACTATTAGATCATTTTATTCCTTCCATTCTAAAACATGAAGAGGAAAGAAAGTCGTATGATAAAAAAGCGTTGAAACTTCTTCCTAAACAATTCGTTTATCAAGACGGAACCGATTATCAGAAAGTACTTGGGGTAATTGATTTTGTTTCGGGAATGACTGATAATTACGCAACCGATTTATACAGGAAAATTAAAGGAATTGATATTGGAATGACCGTTTAATTTTTTTTGCTGAGAGTTGGAAGTTTTTATTTGAAGCTTTTTCCCGCTTTCGCTACTCGCTTTTACAGGTTTCGGCGGCGGCAAAGCCGCCGCCGAAACCTGTAAAAGCGAGTAGCGAAAGCGGGGCTATTGTGGAAGTCAATCATTTAAGCATTAGAAAATATTGAGAGCGTTTGTCATTCCGTAGGAATCTCGATACGAACCTTTCCATAATATTTTTTAATACTATGCTTAGATCCTTGACAGGATGACAAACTCTGCAATAATACATTTGAATTAGTATAAAAATTAATTATAATAAAATTACACTCCAATTGTAAACTTCCAGCATTCATCTTCCAGGCTCTCAACCTAATCATCCCATCAGCTCGTTCGCTTCTTCAATTAAAGATTTCATTAATGTTGAGGTACTTTTATGTTTTAAAATAGGTGCAATCTGACCCGACCAAAAGAAAACCAATTCATGTTTCTTTTGCTCTAGCGCTGCTTTTCTCATCGAGGCAATAAAGGTTGTCTGCAAAGGAAAAGGCAAAGTTTGATCGGTTGCCGTCAACAATTCTCTTGTAATCTTAGTAGTAATTCCGCGTCCCAATCTTCCGGTGTAAGCTCTGGAAAGGGTAGTAGATCTTGCCGCTTCTGAGAACAAAAACTCTTTATGAATCGGTAATGCTCCGGATTCTTCTGTTGCCAAAAATGCGGTTCCAATTTGTACAGCTTCTGCTCCTAAAATCATGGCTGCAGTGATTCCGCGACCGTTGGCAATTCCTCCTGCAGCTACGAGCGGAGTTTTAACCTTATCCTTAACCAATTGAATTAAAGCAAAAGTTCCCGTTGTTGAAAGTTCGGCTTTTTCCAAAAACGAAGGTCTGTGACCGCCACTTTCGAAACCAGAAGCAGCAATGACATCAACGCCAATATTTTCCAAAGCAATGGCTTCATCGACTGTCGTTGCATTTCCGACCACAATTGTTCCCTGACTTTTTAATCTTTCAATAATATCCGGATTCAAAAGTCCGAACATAAAGCTGAAAACTTTAGGTTTAATATCAAAAACAACCTGCAATTGGTTCTGAAATCTCGATTCAAAAGAGGGTGGAAGTGGTGGTACTTCAATGCTTAAATTGTCATAATAAGGCTTGAAAATCTCAACCGCTTTTTTGTATTGATTTTCCGTGTGTTCCTGATCAATAATATCATGATCGTTCACCCAAAGATTAAGATTATAAGGTTTATCCGTGATGGATTTTATCTGTTTATCGGTATCAAAAATTTCCTGAGGGGATAAGGTGTAAGCTCCATAACCACCCAATCCACCGAGTTTGCTGACGGTTGTTGTCAACTCCACAGTCGATAGTCCACCTCCGAAAGGTCCCTGGAAAATGGGATATTCTATGCCGAGTAAATCGGTTATTCTGTTTTTATTCCACATGATTTTTGATGATTTTGGTTGGAAAAATTGTTAAGGTTCTACATCGGTTAATGTTTTATTGACGATGAGCCATTTACCATCAATCTTATGGAAAGTTATAAAATTATAGTAATTGAAATCGTACATTTTTACATTTAATTTTGCGGTAGCAATCGTATTGATGACATCAATCGAGATGATGGTTGGTTTGAAATCTTTCCCCGATTTTTCCGGACTTATACGATTTCCGACCCCTTCAATATATTGTGTAGCAGTCTTGTAATAAGGAACGCCTTTGACATCTCCGAAAAGCAAAGCATCTTTATGAAAAATCTCTTTTAAAAGCTCGGTATTTCCTTCATAAATTCCTTTAAAATACAATTGCTCAATTGCATTTTTGATGGCTGTTTCTTCTGTTTTGTCTGTTTTCATGACATTGATTTTTTGAGCATAGCTGTTTATCGGTACAATAAACAGCCATGCCATTACAATTAAAACTTTCATTTTTTATAAACTATGACCGGCACCCATTCCTCCGTCTACATTAATGATAGCGCCTGAGATAAACGAATTTTTAGCAATCGAGTGGATCATTTGTGCCACTTCTTCCGGTTCTCCAATACGGTTGATCAGGTGGATTTCCGCACTGTTGTCAATACTTTCATCGTGCATCGGTGTTCTGATTAATCCCGGTGCAACAGTATTTACTCTAATATTATCTTTTCCAAATTCTGCTGCCAATTGCAATGTCAAAGCGTGAATTGCTCCTTTGCTCGAAATCGGTGCAGTGGATGGAGATTGTGCAATTGCATGATAAACAAGCGGTGTTCCGACATTGATGACCACTCCGTCTTTCTGTTTAATCATTTGCGGAAGGATAGCTTGTGTCGTGAAAAATGTTCCTTTTAAATTGGTTGTTAAAAATTGATCCAGATATTCTTCTGTTACATCCAAAAACGGCTTATTATCGTAGATTCCTGCGTTATTTACAAGGACATCAATTGAACCGAATTTTTCAAGAGCCTTTTTTGCCAAAGCTTCTCCCGTCGATTTTTTTGAAACGTCTCCTGCAACCATCGCCAGATTTTCTCCAGCTCCCAATTCGTAGTAAATATCTTTTAATTTTGATTCTGTTTGTGAATTAATCACCACATTATCACCTCTGTATAAGAAATATCGAGCAACTTCCAAACCAATTCCTGATGATGCTCCTGTTACAATGACTGTTTGTTTTTTCATTTTAAATTACTTTTTAGGTGCTGTTGAAAAACCTTGTTCTTTCAATACGGAAACCTGTTCTCCGGCATATCCCCAATTATCATCTTCGATTTCATTGATCAGAATGTGGGTCAAATGAGGATCTTTATTTAAAACTGTAGTGACAACTTCACTTATTTTTCTGATCAATTCTTTTTTTGTTTCGCGGTTAATATCTTCGCGTAAAACATCTACTGTAATGAATGGCATGATGTTAAATTTTTAAATTGCTACTTAAATAGTTTCTGCAGTCAAGTGTACATTCAAATCGAAATTGTTGTAGATCAATGTATCGCCAAGGTTGGTGAAGAAATTGGCTGATCTGAATTTGATGTTGAATTTTGTTCTGTCAATCACAATTTTAGCATCTAAAACTGCTACGTTGTCTGTTTTTACGATTTGTAAAGTCGTATCAATTGAATGCGTAATTCCTTTGATCGTAAGATTTCCTTTTACATAATAAAGATTATTGTCACCTGGTTCCGCGTGAGTGATTTCAAAAGTCGCTTCAGGATATTGATCTGAATTAAAGAAATCATCAGAAGCCAAATGACTTGCAAATTGTGCATTAGTTTCTGCATCTTTTACATCAAGTATTGTAATTGATTTTGTATTGATTACGAATTTTCCGGCTATAAGATTGTCGTTTTCAAAAGTGAAATTTCCTTTTTCCACCTCAATGGTTCCGTTGTGGGCTCCGGTTACTTTTCTTCCGATCCATTCAACTAAACTTTTTTCGCTGTTTACTTTAAAATTTTTTGTGTCCATTTTTAATTGGTCTTAAATTATAGGACAAAGTTCAGCCGAACTGAAGAAAAAGTTATGTGAGGTACATCACGAAATGTTAAGAATTTTTGGTTGTTGGAAGATAGGAATTAGTTTAATAATAATATTAAAAAGTGTTGATGTTTAAATGATTGTCAGGTAACATTTGTTTGAGTTTATTTTTTTTTGGATTCGGGGCGGCAGCGCAGCTGCCGCCCCGAATCCAAAAAAAATAACGAGTGTGAAAAACGGGAAAAGATTTCAAATGAAATATTAAAAAATTACTTTAATTGTGACTTTCAGTTAATTTTTACTGATGGAGCCTGCTCAAAGTTTCTCTGGTTACACCTAGATAAGCAGCAATCAAATGTTTCGGAACAAGATTATACAATTGCGGATACAACGCCAAGAGCTCTTCATATCTGAATTTTGCATCATTATTCATTAGGGAAAGAAGGCGTTTTTGAGTAGCAACATAACCTTTATTGGTTCGCCACCTGAAAAAATGTTCCATTTCATGAATTTCATTGCAAATCTTTTCGCGGTCTTCATTTGAAATGGACAAAATACTGGCATTTGTAATACAATCCACATTAATTGTTGCTCTGTTTTTACTGTAAAGAGCATCAAAGTCGGTGACCCACCAAGTTGGCATTGCAAATTGAAGAATAAACATCTTCATAGTATCATTAAGGTAAAATGCCTTAAGACAGCCGTCTAAAACGAAATATTCATGATCCACAAAATCGCCTTCCGAAATCAGACTTTGACCTTTCTTGAGATGAATCAGATTAAAATGTCCGAAAATATAATCGAATTGCTCATCAGAAAGTGAAGTGAATTTTGAAACATATTCTTTTAATATTTCTTTAGCATCAACCATAACGGAGAGTTTTATGAATCAAAATTAAGAATATTTAACTGGAAGTGGGAAGTTAGAAGTTTTTATTAAAAGAAAAGTTTTCACATATTTCAATAACCTCCATCCTCTCGCCTCCATCTTCCAACCATTTAATCCCAATTCAATAATTTTTCCTATATTTAATGAAACATAACACACTTTATTGCGACATATTAATAAAATTAAAACACTATGAGTCTTTTTCTAGCACCCGTTATTTTTTTCGGATTAATTATTTTGTTCGCTTCGTTTTTTGTGGTAAAACAGGAAACTGCAGCGATTATTGAACGTTTTGGAAAATTTCAGGGGGTAAAACATTCCGGATTACATCTTAAACTTCCGATTATTGATCAAATTGCCAAAAGGCTGAATTTGAGAATCCAGCAACTGGATGTAATCATTGATACTAAAACACTGGATAATGTTTTCATTAAAATGAAAGTTTCCGTACAATATCAGGTAATCAGAACTCAGGTGGGTGATGCTTATTATCGTTTAGAAAATCCTGAAAATCAGATTACCTCTTTTGTTTTCGATGTGGTGAGAGCAGAGGTTCCAAAGTTAAAACTGGATGATGTTTTCGTAAGAAAAGATGATGTGGCCATTGCTGTAAAAGGAGAGCTTCAGGAAGCGATGAACAGCTATGGATATGATATTATCAAAGCTTTAGTAACAGATATTGATCCGGATGAGCAGGTAAAACATGCAATGAACAGAATCAACGCTGCTGAAAGAGAAAAAACAGCCGCAGAATATGAGTCTGAAGCACAGAGAATCAGAATTGTAGCGGTGGCAAAAGCAGAAGCTGAGTCTAAAAAATTACAAGGACAAGGTATTGCGGACCAAAGAAGAGAGATTGCAAAAGGTCTTGAAGAATCTGTAAGAATGCTGAATAATGTAGATATTAATTCTCATGAAGCATCAGCATTAATTGTAGTGACACAACATTATGATACGCTACATTCGGTAGGTGCAAATAACAGAAGTAATCTGGTATTGCTTCCGAATTCACCTACTGCAGCCAGCGGAATGCTTAATGATCTTGTGGTAGCCATGACCACTGCGAATACAGTAGGAGAGGCTAGTAAAGGAAATTATCCGCAACCTCCGAAAGAGCATGATCATAATAGACCAAGTAATATATAACAATAAAAAACCTCCGAAATTTTCGGAGGTTTTTTATTTATTTTTTCGTTTTTGAAATCTGTTTGATTAAAGTGTATTTAATGGAAGATGCATCAGCAGGTACATTTTCTAATTTTTCAGTTTTTACCTTCAATACATATTCATATCCTGGTTCATAAGTAAATCCTTCAATATTCGTATAGAAATTACTCCAGTTATCTGTTGCCTTTTCTTTTACTTGTAAGCATTTCATGGGAGCTACTCCTGTACAGTCTGCGGTTTGTGGTCCTACGATAAAAGTTTTTTCATCAGCTGCGGATACACCTGCAGTGGTTGTACATTGTGTCATTGCGAATAATGCTAACGCAGGAACTGCCCCTTTTAGAATGGTTGCTATACTTTTCATAAACTTGATTTTAGAACCTTACTCGCAATTACCATGCCGAACTTCCAGTCTGAATTGTCGCAGTTCTTCTATTGTGGCGTATTTTTTTTATTGTTTATTTTGAAACTCACAATTATAAAGCCCCGAAAATATAAGGCTGGAATATTAATATTTGATGTTGGGTTTTATACTAAGATGAATAAAAAATTAAGAAAAAGAAAAAATGATGAAAATATTTCTCTCCTCAGTTTCGATTGTAATCTGCGGTGGTTTTGTAAGTGCACAGAAACTGAAAAAGGAAGATGTTATAGGATTTTGGAAGCTGAAAGAATCCGGTTTTTATGAAGGAAAGAAGAAGATTGTAAAAGATTTTGATCAATGCCGTTTAATGAGAAACTATTCTATAAGAGAAGACGGTTTTGCGATTTATAACTATGTAGAAGGAAATGTAGGGGACTGTACAATATCGGAACCCAGACTTTCTTTTTGGAGAATAGAAGACAACAGAATTCAGTTTTATGCAGATGAGAAGAATATTCTTGAAGAGGTCGTCGTAACTTTAAATAAAGATAAAACAATGACTTTTTCAAGTTATATTCCTGAACCGGTTAAAGATAAAGATGCAATGCTGGAAAAGATGCTGAATACTATTCATTATGATGTTGTAGAAGCTGCATATTAAATGAATCTCTTAAGACTTGGTCTCAATAAACTTTTGCTTACCTATTAATAATTCAAAAAACAGCCTGAAATCAGAGAGTAAAGACCATAACGGATATTTAAAAGTAGCAGGTTTATTCTTTTCGATCAAAGCATGACTGAGCCACGCAAAGCCATATCCGAAAATAGGAATATACCAGAGAAATCTTTCTTTTCCGGAACTGATGACATATCCAATGACTATAAATACAAGGAGAGTTCCTATGAAATGGAAAATTCTTGTTCCTGTTTTACGATGTTCAGTAAGATAGAACACATAAAATTCTTTGAAGGTTTTAATTCTTTCTGACATGGTGTTGATTTTTGCAGAAAAAGCAGCAATAAGTTCGCCATTTTTAAAGAGAAGAGTAAATAAAAAAAGCAAAGCTGTATGTACAACTTTGCTTTTTATTTTATGTTTTTAAGAAATCAGGCTTTACCCAATTTACTGTTTTTGTATCCGTAGAAGAAGTAAATAACTAATCCGATAGCGAACCAAAGTCCGAACCAGAACCAATTGTCGTGGCTCATTCCGGTAAGAAGATATAAGCAAGAACTTAAACCGATTAGCGGAATTAAAGATAGATTTTTAACGAAAGTCCAGACACAAAGTACCAAATTAATCAATATGAAAAAGAAAATTGAAGCTCTGAATTCACCTTCTTTAGGATCTTTCCAGTCCATTAAATTGTGGAAAAACTCCGGTTGCCATTTATAAAAAGCAATTAATCCTCCGATGAAAATAACAGGGAAAATGATTTTTCCATTCACGTAGGGTAAGTGGAATCTTCCTTTTATTTTTTCTTTTGCAGGAAGCATTAAAACACCTGCGCAAACCAAAACAAACGCGAAAATCGTCCCGATACTTGTAAAATCTAAGATGAATGTTTTATCTGTAAATAAAATAGGAATACCTACTACTATTCCTGTAACAATCGTAGCGAATGAAGGCGTTTTGTATTTTGGATGTACATTCTGGAATCTTTGAGGCATTAGTCCGTCACGGCTCATAGCATACCAAATTCTCGGCTGTCCCATCTGGAACACTAAAAGTACTGTGGTAATCGCAACAATTGCAATAAATGAAACGGTAAGTTCCATCCATGCAACATTGGCATTTCCTTTTTCAAAGATGAATGAAAGCGGATCTCCAATGCCGTCGAATTTTTTATAATCAACCATTCCGGTCAATACTAACGTTAAAGCGATATAGATAACTGTACATAAAACCAAAGAAATGATCATTCCTTTTGGCAATGTTTTCTGAGGATCTTTTGTTTCTTCGGAAAGTACACTTAAGGCGTCAAAACCGATATAGGCAAAGAAAACTCCGGAAACAGCACTCATTACTCCTACAAAACCATTCGGCATGAAAGAAGGAGTTCCTGTTTCAGGGCTTATTGGCGTCCAGTTCTCCGTGTTGATGTAAGAGAAGCCTACCAAAATAACCAAAACAATTACGGCTAATTTTAAGATCACTAAGGAATTATTGAAGTTTTTACTTTCCTTCATTCCAACGTAGCATAACCAGGTAATCAATCCATTGATAACCAAAGCGGGAACATCTACGATGAATTTTAAGCTTCCTAGTAATGGAGCGGTTTTCCAGGCGTTAAGCAATTCTTTGTTTTCAGAACCGCTCATGACCGCTTTTTTAGCTTCAGTATAACTGCAGGTCAGATAATCCGGAATGTGCATTCCTAAACGCTCTAAAAAGCTGGTGAAATAGTCTGACCATGAAAAGGCAACATAAATATTACCAAAAGAATATTCCATAATCAGTGCCCAACCGATAATCCAGGCAATTAATTCCCCAAAACTGGCGTAAGCATAGGTATAAGCAGAGCCTGCTGTCGGAATTCTACTTGCAAATTCTGCGTAGCAAAGTGCAGTGAAACCGCAGGCAAAGCCGCAAATCAAATATAATAAAATAACACCGGGACCTCCTCTGAAAACGGCTTCTCCCAAACTACTGAAACTTCCTGCGCCAATAATGGCTGCAATACCGAAAAATACAATGTCCCAAACACCCAAAACCCTCAAAAGGTTAGTCGATGTATCTGATTCTGAATAGATTTTCCTTCTAAAAAGTTGACTCATCCAATCTTATATTTGATTTGAAAAAAGCAAATGTAATTATTTCTCTGAAATAATTTTGATTTTCTTAAGATTTCTTATGGAAAAGTTAAGAAGTATTAAAAAATAATCCACAAATTAACAATATGTTAAAACGTTTGTTTATACAATATCTTTTCAATATTTTCGTTGATGAATTGTGGATAAAATTCACCTTCAATTTAAAATATTCAGCCAAGTTTCAGGGCTTAAACATTTTAAAATTTGATATTAATGAAATCAAAAAAAATACTTCTAGCGGCTGCGGTGGTGTATTTCGGAATTTCCGAGGCTCAACAGTCCCAATATTTTACACAAAAAGAAAATTACAGATTCAATCTCGCTGAAAATCTTTATCAGACTAAAATATATAATGCCTCGCAATTTGAATATGCGAGACAATATTTTTATAATCAGAATTTGTCTAGATCAAGAAAAGAAGCAGCGCAGTTTTTTGATAACATCATCGGAGTGATTCTTCAGAAAAATCATGCTGAGGAAGGATTGACTGCTTTTATGAAAGAATATCCTAATTCGGCTTACTTTGCTCAGGCGAATCTTCCTTTGGCTGATTATTATTTGGCTAAAAAGGATTTTGACAAGGCTTTGGAGACTCTGAAAAAAGTGAACCAATACCAACTTTCAAAAGAAGAAAATACACAGTATATTCTAAAGTTAGGATATGCTAAATTTATGTTGGGAGATTCTAAAGGCGCAACAGATGCTTTGGAAGAAGCCTATAAAACGGCTGATGAATCCCAAAAAGGTGATATTGCTTATATGTTGGGGCACCTTTATTATTCAAACAGACAGAATGATAAAGCATTCCATTATTTTGATTCCGTAAAAGATCAGCCGAAATATTCTAAATTGGTACGTCCGTATTATGTACAGATGTATTATAATGATAAAGATTATGATAAGGCGATTACTGAAGGTAATGCTTTACTGAACGAAGATATTTCGGATTCTTATAAAGCAGAAGTTCACAAGATCATTGGTGAAAGTTATTTCATGAAGAATGATTATAATTCTGCTTATCCGCATTTAAAAGAATATTTGAGTGTTCAACAGAATCCGTCTGAAAATGATTTGTATGAGATGGGATTTGTAGCGGCTCAGCTTAAAAAATATGATGAAGCAGTTTCTTATTACAATCAATTGCTGAACAGCAATTCTGCGTTGGCTCAGAATGCATATTACCAGCTTGGAAATGCTTATCTGGCGGTAGATAAAAAGCAGGAAGCCCTTTCTGCATTCCGTTCGTCTTACCAGATGAATTATGATCCGAAGGTGAAAAAACTGGCACACGAACAATATGCAAAATTGAGTTACGATATCGGTAACCCGTTTGAAAGTCCTTCTACGGTGATCCAAAATTACATCAATGAAAACCAGGATGCCGGAAATGCATCAGAAATGAGATCCCTTTTGGTGAAATCTTATCTGTATTCCGGAAACTTTAAGGAAACGCTGAACGCGATAGATAAACTGAAGACTTCGTCTCCAGATATTGATAAAGTAGATCAGGAAGTTTCTTATTTATTGGGAACGGAAGAATTTAATAAAGGAAACTATGATGAAGCTGAAAAATATTTCCTGAGAAGTTTAGAGTTTGATATTAACAAAGAATTCAACAGCAGAGCTTTATATTGGCTAGGACAGGTATATTATCAAAAAGGAAACTATCCTTCAGCCATTGTTCGTTATGAAAAATTGTTGAACGAAACGTTCCCGGAAAAACAACAATTACCTTACGATTTAGGATATGCTTATTTTAAATCTAAAAAATTCGATCAGGCGGCAACGTATTTTAAACAATACTTAACCAACCCGAAACCTGAATTTAAAAATGATGCAGAACTTCGTTTGGCAGATATCCATTATGCGAATAATGATCTGAATGAAGCGATTGCTATTTATGATAAAAACGAAGACGCTACAGATTATACTTTGTACCAAAAAGCGATGGCTTTAGGTTTTAAAGGAGATACTCAGGCGAAAATTACCAACTTAAACAGTCTATTGTCAAAATATCCGGGTTCTGAATATTATGATGATGCTCAATACGAAATCGGAACAGCTTATGCGGCTCAGGATGATTTCAATAACTCAAATGATTTCTTTAATAAAGTTATTAAAACTTCATCTGATAAAGATTTGGTAGCTAATGCTTCTATTTACAGAGCGCAGAATTATATTGATCAAAACCAAAATGAGAAGGCATTATCTGAATTGAAATCTTTGGGTGAGCAATATAAAAATACACCTTATGCAGAGAAAATTGTTCAGGCTGCAAAACCAATCTTTACGAAAAACGGTGATGTTGCAGGATATGAAAGCTTTGCCAAAAATATTGGTATTAATGTAGATGCTGCGGAAATTGACGAAATCAATCTGTCTACAGGAAAACAATATTTCACGAAGAAAGATTATAAGAACGCGATTTCTTATTATGAGAAATATTTAACGCAAAATCCAACAGGAGAGGGGCTTTATCAGGCAAAATATGAATTAGGGGAAAGTTATTACCAAACCAATAATACGACAAAAGCATTGCTTGTTTTACAGGAAGTTGCGAATGTACAGAATGATTATCAGGATGATGCGCAAACCCGTTTAGCACAGATTTATGTAACGCAAGGTGACACTCAAGAAGCTAAGAAATATCTGGAAAACATTAAAAATTCATCAAACGTAAGCATTAAAAACTATGCGAATGTAGAATTGATGAAAATTTATGCAGATGAAAAGAATTTCTCTCAAGCTGAGAAATTGGCAGATGCGGTAATTGCCAATACTAAAAACTCTGCTGCAGTGATTGAAACAGCAAAAGTGATCAAGGCGAGAAGTTTGATGAATTCAGGAAAAGACAAGGATGCACAAGCAGCCTACGTTTCTCTTGAAAAGTCTTCGAATACTTCGGTTGCTGCGGAATCTCTTTATGTAAAAGCGTTCTATCAGAATAAAGGAAAGGCATTCAAATCTTCGAATGAAACTATCTTTAAACTGGCTAATAATTACGCATCGGAAGAATATTGGGGAGCAAAAGCATTGGTATTGATGGCTAAAAACTACCTGGGATTAAAAGATAATTATCAGGCAAGTTATACCTGCGATCAGATCATTGAAAACTACAAAGATTTCCCTGAGATTGTAGCGGAAGCGAAAGAAGTAAAGAAGTCAATTAAAAAGTAAAAAAGTGTACTAATGTATTACGTAGAATGTATTTATATAACTGAAAAATCATTAATACTTTTTACATAAATACTTAAATACAAAAAGTAATGAATAAAAGAATTCAATTATTATCCATCATATTTTTAGGGTTTTCGTCCGTGGCGTTTTCCCAGATCAAAGAAGAAAAACTGATTCTTAATAAAAAAAGAGAACCGGAAGTAAAGAAGATCGAAAAAAAGAAAACTTCTGTGGAGACCATTAAAAACTATCCGCCAGAGGAGAAATCCCAGAATCCTGTAAAATATAGCATTACAGATGTTCCTGCAGTTTCGGATTTCAAAACTTCAACCATTCAGGGAGCAGATGTGACGCCTAAATTTGACGGAACTGCCCAGAATAATTATATCCAGTTCGGAATGGGAAACTACGGAAAGATTCTTGGAGATGCCAATATTTCGAAAACATTGGAAAACAAAATTGAAGTAGGAGCAGATGCACATTTTCTTTCCACTCAGGGACTGAAAAAAGAGTATCCTTGGGATTCTAAGCAAAGTGCTACAACGCTTGGAGCTTTTCTTAATTCTTACGGAGATAAAGGAAAATTCAATTTAAATGCGGAATACAATCTAAATAGCTACAATTACTACGGAATTTACGCACTGGAACCGGGAGATGTAGATGTGGATCAGAGAGTCAACCAGTTTAAAGTAAACGGTTACTATGATTTTTATTCTAATGAAATTCTGAATGATGTAAGAGTAAAATCATCTTTCTTAAAAGATCATTTCGATGCACAGGAGAATCAGGTTTCCGTATTGGCTAATCTTTCCAAGCATGCCGTTGAAATCGGAAAATCAGGAATTAATTTGAATGCAGACCTAGGAGTTGGCTTAGAAGCAGTAAAGAGTGAATTTGCAATAAGAGATAAAAACTCGGCTAATTTTTTCAATACGAATTTAACCCCGAAAGTAACCTTCAGAAAGGGAGATTCTTATTTAATGGTGGGTTCTTCATTTGAGTTTTTGAATGCGAAAAATTCAAATGACCTGATGTCTGAACAACTGAAAAATAACAAAACATACTGGTTCCCTCAAGCGGAATTCCAATATGCAGCGATCAACGGATTCAAATTTTACGGTGGAGTTGACGGAGGTTTAAAACTGAATACGTATGCTGATTTATTACAGCAAAATCCTTTCATCGTTTCAGATCAGTATTTGAGACCTACAGAAACAAAATACCATTTTTATGTTGGTTTAAGAGGCGATATCGACGAAACTTTCAAATATGATGTTTCAGCAGGATACGGAAAAATGAGAGACATTATGTTCTTTAAAGCAAACGGCTTATTCGATAATAATTATACCTTGAACCGTTCTGCTTACAATTTTGCGAATACCTTCTCTGCAGTTTATGATGACGGAAACGTGAGTGATATCAAAGGAAGCTTACAATATTTTCCTTTGGCTAACTTAGTATTGGATGCTGAAGCAAAATTCACGAAGTTTGATTTGAAAAACTATGAAAATATCTATAATGTTCCGTTAGTTACAGCAAGTATCGGAGCAAAATATACGATGCTTGACCAAAAATTATTATTAGGTTTTAAAGGGATTTTCGCCAGCGACAGAACAACGAATTCATTTATGATTGAGGGAGTTGGAAGTCCGATGATGTATCAATCTACTGAAGATACTAATGATAAAGTGGGTGGTTATGCAGATCTAAACCTTTCGGCAGAGTATAAAATTCACAAAAATTTCAGTATTTTCGCACTCGGAAATAATCTTCTAAGCTCAAAATATCAGACCTATAAAGGATATAAAGTTCTTGGGGCTCAGATTTTGGGAGGAGTAAAGATTACATTCTAAATCATCAGTAATAAGCAATGAGTAATTAATAATATTGAAATTACACATTATTAATTACTCATTACTCATGAATAGGGCTGCATAGTTTAATGGATAGAACTTTGGATTTCGGCTCCAACAGTGAGGGTTCGAATCCTTCTGCGGTCACAATGTTAAATAAACAACCTGCTGTTTTACGGTGGGTTGTTTTGTTTTTTAAGCCTTTGTTTTGTGTTTGGTCAAGATTTTAGTCAAGGCATTATATTCGTCGCTGGAGCTATTTTCCAATACATCAGACAGAAGAAAATTAAAAAACCTCTCTATTTTATATAGAAGAATAATCGTAAAACCAATATTAAATGATGTTTCTACGAGGTTGAGGTTTAAAAATCTTTAAAATATTTACAAAAAATAAGCTCTCAGAAATGAGAGCTTATTCATTTAAAAAATTAATCAAATAATTATTATTCCTTGATGAATTTCTTCTGAACCGAAGTTGAGCCATCCTGAATATCAATTATATACATTCCATTGATGAGTGCGTGAACATCAACCTTGTTGTTTAAAATGATTCCGCTAGAGATCAACTGACCTGCTGCACTATAAATCTTATAGTTTGCTCGCTTGCTGATATTCGTTACATTCAATACAGTGCTTACCGGGTTAGGGTAAATTAAGATATCTGACTGATTCAATACATTAACCGCTGCTTTCTTAGTGATTCTTACTGTGTAATCTTCTACTTCTCCTTTATCGAAGTTGGTACAGTTTACAGGAAGTCCTCCTTTCATTAAAGCTACTCTCATCACTACATACATATAATCTACATTGCTTACAAAAGCATCAGATGGTACGCTGAATGTTGTCGTTGCTGCTGCTGCATTGTTTGGGCCCGAAACTAAGATTCTTTCATTGATATCGAATTCTCCGTTTCTGTCAAAATCAATCCATGCTACAACGCCTGCATCTCCTGTTACTACCTTATCTATTGTAAGTTGATTATTTACTGATCCCTGAATCATCTCGATCTGTGCTAGTGGATCTGCTGTATAATCGGTATAATTAGATGCTCCGGAAGCTTTTAACATCTGTGGTTTTCCATTAGGAGCAACCGTTACTTTGGAAATATAATCTCCTGAAGCTGTATTAGCTCCCATCTGACAATAGATCACAGTAGGCGTAGTAAAGTAGTATGGTAAAGTATAGTTACCCGGAGTACCACTACATACATTCGCTACCTGCATTTCATATTTAGTCAATTCTGTTAAGTCGGTTAGGGTATAAAGATTTGTTGACACTGGAACATTAGTCCATCCTGGAATTCCTACTTTTCTATATCTCAGAATATATTTACCTGTTGCATCAGGGCCTACATAAGGATCCCACTGAACTTTTGCACTTGTTGGTTTTAATTCAAGAATAGTTAATCCCGGTGGAGGAATTTCACATGTTCTCTCTGTGGTAAATCTTGATAAGCTTGACCATGGGTTAGGCGTTGTCGAGTTTACACATGTACTTCTTACCTGAACTTCATACTGAGTATACGGTGTTAAAGTATAACCTGGAGAAGGAAGTGTATAAGTATTTGCTGGTGGATTCGGTAAAGTAATCGGTCCGATCCATGTTGGATCTCCTACTTTTCTCCACTGCATCTGATAGGTTGCACTTACTGCCAATGGTGACCAGTTCACCACTGCTGAAGTTGAGGTAATATTCGTAACAGTTACGTTGGGTGGAGCCGGATCACATTTTGTTGAAAATTCATTATGTGAATAAGCTCCCATATTGGTTGTACTGCAAAGCGCAACTACTTCTACCTCATATAAAGTAGCTGGGTCTAATCCTGATAGAGGTTCAGTTTGTAATGCTCCCGGAGCAATTGCTGGCTTGTCTATCGGACCAGTTGCAGGTAACCAACCTCCAGTAGATCCTACCTTACGATATCTGAGTTGGTAAGAATTAGCTCCTATTGCATCCTGAGACCAAGTAACACTTGCTGAATTGTGAGTAATAGAAACCATTGTTACGACAGGAGTAGGAGTAGTACAAGGTTGTACATTGACCAAATAATCGTGTGTTTCACCCCAGGCTGCGGAAGCGCAGGCATTGACGTTTGTAGTAACATACACTACACGTACACGCATCCTGTGAACACCGGCTTGGGCAGTAACAGGAATGATGATGTTAGCTGTAGCAAATGACGGGCTGGTTGCCAATGGAAGATCCGTTAATAATTTTTCATTGGTATCAAACACCCCATTATCATTAAAATCAATCCAGATACTGGCTTTTTCAGATGTAGGAAAGGCATAAGTCGTATTAATCTGAACCGGATAAGTTTGTCCCGCGATAAGATTTACAGGAGAGAAAGCCGTTGTTCTGTCATAATAGCCTCCACCATTACAGCCTGTATTCAAGTCGCTGATCGTAGAACTACCTGCGCCAGTAATAACAAAACTGTTTAAGTTGTCACCACTACTACAACCTGTAGTATAAATAGGAGTGCAATAACATTGAGTTGGTGGCTTTTGGTTTACAGTAACAATGTTTGATGTCTGAGTATTGACATTGTTGGTACATGTTACAATACAGCGATAATCCGTAGATGCTGTCTGATTAGCAACAGAATATGACGTGCTTGTTGCTCCTGCTATATTAGTAAAGGTATTAGTACCTGCAGGAGAACTTTGCCATTGGTAGGTAATTCCAAGCCCGGCTGTAGCGCCTGTCAGAGAAATGCTGAAAGGGGTATCTACACAAACACTGTTAACAGAAGCCACTGCTGTACCTGCTGTTACCGTACCTGAACAAGGTATACCTGGAAGAAGGGTAATATTATAATCTTCTGTTTCACCAGATCCGAAATTCGTACAAGCATCCGTAGGAAGATTTTGATTGGCATTTCCTCTGGTTCGGATACGCATACGGGTAGTTCCGGGGATAGCTGTTACCGGGATAGATACGGGTACAGTTAAGGTTGTTCCGGAAGGTATACCTGCAGAGCCGCTACCGGGTCCCACATAAAAATGTTCTGTGGAACTTAGTGTTCCGTCTTGGTTCCAGTCAATCCATACAGAAGTAATAGCCCCGGTATAAGTTCCTGCAGGACCTATGGTGATACTTATGTTTTCAGAAGTACCTATTGTTACAGAGGTAGTTGCAGAAGGGTAATAAATATAATAGGGTGTTGCTGTAGGTTGAGAAGCCGAAGAATTATTATTAATACTGCCAAACTGCACATTGTTAATTAGCGTACCTGTTCCTCCGGAGCTCACAGCTGCACAATAAGTTAGACATATTATCCCTGAGTTTTGTGCAACTGCAACTATATTGGAATTTTGAGTACTTCCACCGTTAAGACAAGTTACAACGCACCGATAATCGGTAGCTGTCGTTTGGCTGGCTATAGAATAAGATACCGTTGTTGCACCGGTAATATTGGTAAACGTATTTGCCCCTGCAGGAGAACTTTGCCACTGATAAGTAATACCACCTCCGGTTGAAGCACCAGTAAGCGTTAAAGTAAAAGGAACATTCGCACAAGTATTGGTTACCGAGGCTGCTGCAGTTCCTGCAACAGGTGTACCGGTACAAGCTGCTAATGATGTAATAACGACCCTACCATTACCCGTAGTATCGGGATTGGTAACAAAACCAGAACCGCCAGATGCGATAGTAGAACCCGCTGCCACCCCTCCGATATAAGAAGAGCCACCACCACCAGCACCCTGCGATGATGAAGCATTACCAGTAGCACCGCCGCCGCCGCCATAATAGCCGCCGCCACCGCCGCCGCCGCCGGATTTAGTAGCCGCTGTACCTCCATTTCCACCTGTCCCCAATGCTCCGACTGTTCCGGCTATATTACCAGCACTTCCATTAGCGGCTCCTCCGGCAGTTTGTGTACCTCCGGCTCCAAAGTAGGTGTTTCCTCCGTTTCCACCTGAAGTTCCTCCTCCATTTCCACCCGGATAAGTCGTAATATATATACCGCCGCCGCCGCCGCCAGCTACAATAATCCTGTTAGCATAGGTTGTGTTTTGTGTTGTTCTGATGTCAGTTCCGCCACCGCCACCACCTGCGCGATACGAAGAAGCTGTTGTATAATTATTTTGACCGGAATCTCCTCCGCCATTCCAACCGCCTGAATAAACAGTACCAGCACCGGTACCCGTAGCATCAGTTCCTTTACCACCAACATAAATATAATAAGTTGTGGAAGCAGAAACGTTTAGGGTACCTTTAGAATAACCTCCTTTACCTCCATTGGCTATTAAAGCACTCTGATATCCTCCACCTCCATTTGCACCCCACATTTCTATCTGGTAAGAACCTGCAGCAAGGGTTACCGATTGTACAGTTCCTGTATAAGAGAAAGTCTGTGCTTGTATTTGAGTAACAGGCAAAACCATACCAAATAACAATAAGAATAAAGCTTTAGTGCTTAAACACAGTATCTTGAGTATTGATTGTCGTGTAATTTTTTTCATGAATTTAAATTTAACGCATTAAACATATGCTTTAAACCCATTGTTCCCATTTTCACCGTTAAATTGGCGATTGGGTTACCACTAGCCACTATATTTCCTGACAGAGATACAGCAGCAAAATCAGACGAAGAATATATCCATTGTCTGAAATTGGAAGTTGTCTCACTTGTAAATGACATTGTATTACTTGTACAATAGGCACTATCACCATACTCATACTGTGCCCCAAAACTTTGCATTGACAGTAAAATGGCTAGAAAAAATAAGTAGATTTTTTTCATAAAAAATTATTTAGTTAAACATTAAATTGATTAGATACACTAATCTGATTTTTTTAAATACAATCTATTGAAAGAAAACATAGCGTAATATTATGTTTCATGGTCATATAGATTAAAGATTAATTGATAACACTGAAGAAGTGTTGATGATGTAGAAAATTTTGTCATACGCAATAAGTATTTAATGTTGAAATAGACAATTGAAAATAAATGGTTGAAAAAATAGAGGAGTGGTTAATGAAAATTAAGCTTGGAGTTTCTAATAGTTATTTCTAATAAAAACACCTTCTAGTATTTAAGGGTTTAGGTTAAAAGAGGAAGGTTAACTATAAGCGTATTTTTCAAATCAGAACAAAAGTTTGTTCATGATACTCTCTATTTATTTTTTAATGATTAGTTTTTCGGGCAGCAGGTCTTTTTTCTGATCTTCAACTTGAATGACATAAACACCATTCGTAAATTCGGAAGTATTGATAGAGACTTTACTTTCAAAATACTTTTTATTGAAAATCTTTTTTCCGGACCTGTCATGAATGCTTACGAAGAATCTGTAAACGTTTCGATGATATATCCTCCATCGGGTGTTTGTACAACAGATTTTGCCGTTTTAGCGCCGGATTCTCCAAAAGATTTTTTGCCATTGTATATTTTTGAGAGTATATAGACTGGCTTAAATAAAGAAAAAGTTAAAGAAAAAAATAGATTTATATTTCATGCATTTGTGATTAGTTTGTTGTGATTTACATATAATTAAAAATTCATTTTAATGTAATAAATTAAATATTCTTAGATGTTTTTTTAATGATTTAATTAACTATTTCTATAATTTAGTATTAAATCTGTTGGTTGTTTTGCATGTTAAACAGGAGAGGCTTTATCATTTATTTTGTTGTTAAAATGTTCAATTGAACAAGATATATAACTTGTTACCATCACTAAGATAGAAAAGAACCTCACCAAACAGGAAGTTAAAACTAGTAACTGCATTCATTAATTGAATAAGTGTGAAATAATTCCGGATAAGTGTGAACTGAGTAGAACTTTATTTTTGTGTTTATTTAAGCCGACGGAGCAAGGGTGTAAAAATATTAATGCTGTTTTTTAAAAAAAAACAGCATTAATATTTAATAAACCGAATTCATCATGATGAATTTTAAAATGATAGAGATGATTGAAGCAGTTGATTACTGAGCATTTTATAAACAGTCGTAATCATTTAAAAAAAAACATCCCAATGTTTACATTATCAAATGTAGAAGAACAGATTCTTCAAAATTTAAATAGTTTACTACTTCTTAATAAACTTAGATTTAAACAAATTGTTTCCTTTATCTTCAATAGCAATCACATAAGTACCTTTTGTCAATGCTGAAACATTAATTGTTCCACCATTCATAGACCCCTTACTTACTTCCTGCCCTGCAACGTTATAAATTGTATAGGTTGCTTTATCTGAAACTTTTGTTACGCTTAAGAAATCTGTCGCTGGGTTGGGATAAATATGGATATCATTCTTTCTACTTACATCAGATGTAGACAACAAAGAAGCAGTGATAGTAACCCTCCCATTACCCGTAGTATCAGGATTGGTAACAAAACCGGTTTGACCAGACTGTATAGTTACACCACTCGTTACACCGCCAACGTAGGAAGAACCGCCGCCGCCAGCTCCTCCCCAGTGTCCGCTACCACCACCATAATATCCACCGCCACCAGCAGTACCACCCAAAGTTCCTGTATAGTTTCCACCAGTTCCTAATGCTCCAGGTAAAGAATAAGAGGGTATCCCGCCAGTTGCAGATACACCTCCTGCGGTTTGACTTCCACCACCACCTGCATAAGTTGCTCCACGGCTACTTCCACCATTACTTCCGGTAGCACCGCCTCCATTACCACCATTTCCGGTATAAGTACTGTAACCGGTAGCACCGCCACCGCCACCAGCAACAATTATTCTGTCCGCATAGGTAGTATTTTGAGTTGTCCTAATATCAGTTCCACCACCGCCGGTTCCTCCGTTATAACCAGTACTATATGTTCCTAAACAGCTACCACCGCCATTCCATCCGCCTGGTGTTGAACTCGTTGCCGTGCTTCCCTTACCTCCAACATAAATATAATACGTTGTAGAGGCAGCAACCTGTAAAGTTCCTGTACTATAGCCACCTTTACCGCCTGTTCCCTTAAGGGCATCACCTCCGTCAGCACCCCACATTTCTATCTGATATGAACCTGCAGCAAGGGTTACCGATTGTACAGCTCCTGTATAAGAGAAAGTCTGTGCTTGTACTTGAGTAGCAGATAAAATCGTACCAAATAATATTAAAAACGAAGCTTTAGTTTTTAATCCCAATATCTTAAGTTTTGATTGTTGTGTATTTTTTTTCATGATTTTAAAGTTGAAGAATTAAAGATATACTTTAAGCCCATTGCTCCCATTTTCACCATTACATTGGCGATTGGGTTACTAGAGGCTTTCATATAAACAGTTACTATATTTCCTAGCAGAGATACAGCAGCAAAATCAGACGGAGAATATATCCATTGTCTGAAACTGGAAGTTGTCTCACTTGTAAATAACATCGTATTACTTGTACAAGGAGCACTACCATCATACTTATACTGCAACCCAAAACTTTGCATTGATAGTATAATGGCCAGAAAAAATAAGTAGATTTTTTTCACATTTATACAATTATTAGTTGATTAAACATTCAATTCATTACTTGTTTATTTAAATAAATGTGTTGTTGCTAGATTGTAGTTTATTTCCTGTTTTTGAATTTTAGGTTGAATTAAAGGAAAAAGGATTTGTAATGTTGTAAAGATGTTCTTTCATAGGCTATAGTGTTTAAATATTAAAATAAGGAATTAGTAAATATATTTAAAATATGTAATTATAAATTAAATATATGAAAAAAAATAATAAGAAATATTTAATAAAATAAATAAATCTAATATGTTATCCGTTTTTTTTTTTTTGAATTTTATGAAAATTATCGAGACTAATTTTAATTGTTTGAAACAGATAAATATTCTTAGACATAAATTGTGACTTTACATATTTAATTAATAAAGTTTTCTTGGAACCTGTTTTCCTTACTTTATTGATTGGTCACATAAAATGATTCTGAAATAAGGTAGTTAGCCTTTATTGACAAAAACTATAAAACATATTTAAAAATTTGTTTTGTACTGTTTGGTACAATTATATACCTTTGCTTCATCAAAATAGGAATCATGGCAGGGAGACCAAAAATATTCGATGAAAAGGAAGCAGTAGCAAAAGCCACCGAAGTCTTTAGAACAAAAGGCTACGACACAGCTTCTGCGGAAGAATTATTGGCAGCCATGGGAATAGGAAAAGGAAGCTTTTATTTGGCGTTTAAAGGGGGAAAAGAAGAATTATATGTTCGTTCAATCAAACAGTTTGCAGAAAATTTTAATCAAAAAATAAATCAGGCTATTGAAAATTCGGAAGATCAGATCGAATTTATCAGACAGTTTTTTTTAAGACTTGCAGAAGCTACTGACTGTGATATTGAAAAAGGGTGTTATCTTGGGAATGCTTTGGTACAGCTTTCCGAAAAAGACGATGAAATCAAAAAAATAACCGCTGAATTATTGAAAGGTCTACAGAAAATTTTCGCTAAAGCAATTAAAAAGGCTCGTGAAAATGGACAAGTGAAAACTCAGGAAGATCCTGAAATATTGGCTTGGCACCTTACCAATCTCTGGAACGGAATTCATGTGACAAGACGAATGGAAAATTCACCCGAAATTCTTAGGTCCCTTATTGAAATGAACCTGAGGATGCTGGAGTAGGAGAGAGCTGAATTGATGACTCATTTGATACAGATAAATTTATTGAAATTTGAAATTTCAACTCTTTGAAAATTTTTTTACTCATTTTTGTACTGAATGGTACAATTTAATATAACATAAACAAAAACAAATTATTATGAACATTACAAACAATACTATTCTGATTACCGGCGGAGGTTCAGGAATTGGTTTAGAAATTGCAAAAGCATTAAGCCCTGCAAATACCATTATTATTGTCGGAAGAACAAAAGAAAGATTAGAGGCAGCAGCGAAAGATTTAAAAAATGTCTTCACGGTACAGGCAGATATTACAAATGAAGCAGATATAAACAGATTGTACGAAGAAGTAAAGACGACTTTCGGAAGTATCAATATTCTGATTAATAATGCCGGGAATGCTAATGTTTACAGCCTCGCAAATGACGAAGATATTTACAGTAAAGCATTGGCTGAGTTTACTACGAATTATTTTGCTCCGATTCGTTTGACAGATAAATTTCTTCCTCTTTTAAAACAACAAAACGAAGCTGCTATCATCAACGTTTCGTCTATTGTCGGATTGGTTCCCGGTTCGCATGTTCCTACGTATTCAGATTCGAAAGCTGCACTTCACTCTCACACCAGGCTGTTGAGATACGAATTGGCAAAAAACACAAATGTAAAAGTTTTCGAATTGATGCCGCCATTAGTCAACACAGATTTTTCTGTAGAAATAGGAGGTAGAGAAAATGGAATTCCGGCTTCTGATGTTGCCAATGATTTACTGAAAGCTCTTCAGGAAGATATTTATGAAATTCGTGTAGGAAATACAGAATTGGTTTATAATAGTTTCTTTGCTGACTCAGAAGGTGCTTTTGCTACTTTTAATAACTAGAAATTTCATAGATCCTTCTTAAGATTTATTCATATTCAATCACAAAGCTCCTTATTTTAGGGGCTTTTTTATTCATTGATATCAAAAATCACTTTGCTGATTTAAATTTTATTAGAATACAACAGAACTATAAGCCATCCTGATAAAGATGGAAACAACGGCTTTATATTTTGTTCTTGTATGTAATAATGTTTACAGAGGGAGCTATTAAATAGGTTTATGATTCGATCTATTTCCTTTATCGGGCAAATTATTTTTCACCATAAATCACATTCGCACTAAAATCGATAGCTACGTTACCGTCAGGGTAAGTGTCATTTATGGTCGTATAAATTTCATCTTTTATTTTTTGCTTCACTGTATCATCTGCCGTACTTAATGAATTGACAACAGGGCCAATTACTTCTGACGCAAAGCTCCAGTAAACATCTGCTGTACCGCAGTTCAGCTTACCTTCTATGTTTTTCTGGGAAATATTTTTGAAACCTGCTTTTGAAAATAAATCGACCATTAAATTTTCCTCAGCACAGCGAAACATTCCCGGAGCACCCGGTAATGGAGGCGGCAATGTCATATTTCTATTTACACTGGACATCGCTGTGGTGAACCAGAGATTTTTATCGGGTCCATTCCATACCGATGCTGCTATTCGTCCTCCGGGTTTAAGTACTCGAATCATTTCCGATGCTGCCATTAGCATATCCGGAAAAAACATAAAGCCCATGCGGCAACTGATGACGTCGAAAGTGTTGTCCTGAAAAGGAAGTTCACTTACATCACAAACTACGGTTTCAATATTTTGTATTCCTCTTTGAGCTGCATTTTCTCGGGCTACTTCAAGCATACCTTCTGCAAGGTCGGTCATAATAACTTTTCCATTGTCGAGCATGGCTGCAATCGTCAAACCTGGCTCACCTGTTCCGGCTGCAATATCAAGAACATAGTCATTGCCCTGTGGTGTAAGTTTTCGAATAATCTCTTCACCAACAGGTTTAAGAAAGTCCATTGCAAGCGTATCCCATTTTTTCCAGCCGGGAGAAGACTGATTCCATGTTTTTTTTTGCAAATTGCGGATTTGTTCTAGTTGGGTTTCCATTTGTCATTGTTTTTAATTGGTGCTTACTCTTTCGGGTTTTCAGCTTCTCCCTTTATTTTAAATCGTTAATATCTTGCGGTTAGGTTTAAGTTTTTATGCTGCAACGAGCATAATGCATTCTGAAAAAGTATTGGCGGAGTGCGGATGAGAGGTAATTGAACGTTCATTCAGACTGGATGAAGCCAATATTTTTTTGATAACACTAAGTTACTCAAAAAAAAGGAATTGTAAAATATTGAAAACTAAAGAAATAAACTGGTTTTTTCTGTAATCTGAATAGGAATGTATTTTGCTGTTTTAATGGTATAAAACATAGGTATAATGTCGATAATCACATTAAAAAGAATTTACGAACAACCCTCGGCGGGAGATGGCTGTCGTATTTTGGTAGATCGCCTTTGGCCAAGAGCAATTTCTAAAGAAAAGGCAGACATCGCTGAATGGAATAAAGACCTTGCCCCATTAACAGAATTAAGACTATGGTTTCATCATGATCCAAATCGATGGGATGAGTTTTCAGTAAAATATATGCAGGAACTCCGTAGTAGTAATTTGGGCGAAACGTTTTTACAACAACATATCAATCAGGAAAAAATTACTTTGGTATATGCAGCTAAAGATGAGAAACATTGTCACCCAATTGTACTGAAAAGATATCTTGAATCTCTAATGTAATATTTTAATCTCTCGTTAGTGCAAAGAATACCACATAAAACCAGCCTAAAATTCCATGGATGATGGCCCAGAAAATTGACTGATTTCTGTCCCAGGATGCCACTACTGCAATGACAGATCCTAATCCGATACCGCTTTTAGTAATCGTTGTGGTTACATTTTCCGAGTTTTCAGGGGTGATGTTGATTTGAGCAGATAGAAAGGTGATGCACAAGAATAGAAGTGTAAAGCTTAAAATTTTTTTGTTCATGATGTTTTTTTTGAAAGGATTCAAAAGTAAATAAAAAATTCAATGCTGCTCTAGGTTTTGGCCGTATTTCTTTATGTTTTTATTTTTTTGATTAATTTTTGTGACTAAATATTAATTTTTTTTAATCAGACTAGGCTACATCCGCCTGAAAGCCTATATTTGCAGCCTAAAATTTTAAATACATGAAAGAACTAATCGAAAAAATCAACGCGGAATTTGAAACTTTCACTACTGAAGCAAACCAACAAGCTGAAAAAGGAAACAAAGCAGCAGGTACAAGAGCTCGTAAAGCAGCTTTAGAATTGAGCAAATTGTTCAAAGACTTCAGAAAAGTTTCTGTTGAAGAATCTAAAAAATAAAAATTTCTTTACCGGCTTATTTTAGCCGGTTTTTTTATGCCTTTTAACCATAAGAAAAAAGTAAAAAGAGAGACTGTTATAAGGTCTCTCTTTTATATGGTAAATGTTATATTGTGCTTTTCGGGATCAGAACAAATCATAATTGGGCCATATAATGCCTGCTTTTTGAATTTCATCGATAAGAGGATACATCCCGTTCCAGGTGCATTCGTCGTTGCTGGGTCTTGTGTTGATAGCAATAGCGATACTGATCCCGTTTTTGAAATGAACCAGACTGGACAGTGTTCCGGGCATACAGCCATTATGCATCCACCAGTCGCCGTTTACTTTCAGCCCTTTAGCATAATCTCCGGCGTTATTAGCGGTAGAGATGGTTCTCATTACGTCTATAGTTCCGGATTTTAGAACGTCGGTTCTGTTGGGTAATTTGTCAATTCCTGCAAAAAACTTTAAGAGGTCAATCGGTTTACCGATCCATCCGCCATTGGCATCCATTCTCGTAAGTTTAAGATCGTAAGGATTTCCTCCGTAGTAAGTGGCTTCATTCGGTTTTTGCGCAGTCTGTGTATCTGCACCGATATGCATGTCACTAATGCCGCATTTGCTTAGGATATTGGATTTTACATAGTTCTGATAGCTTTGTCCGCTTTTCTTTTCAATAATTCTTCCCAGAAGAAAATAATCAAAATTCATATACTTAAATTCTGCTCCCGGTGTATTGGGTTGGGCGTAGTTTTTAGCGGCCCACTTGATAATATCAGCATTGTTGAGCTGGTATTCTTTCCAGACAGCATCGTCTACCCACCCTGTAGCATGCTCTAAGCAATGCTGAACCGTTATTTTTTCCAAATCTGTTTCATCTGTACAGGCTCCTTGCTGGCTGCAGATATCTCCTAAAAGACCATTAGGTCCGAAAACTTTGTCACTGAGTTTCAGATCTGTGGTTTCGGTGAGTCTCATAATGGCAGCAGAAGTAATAGGCTTGCTTACACTCGCAATACGGAATAAGCTGTTGGGGGAAACCATGGTGCCTTCCGAGGTATTCATAAGGCCAAAGCCTTTTGCCCAGACCAGTTTTCCGTCTTTCATTACGGCAATAGAAAGCCCTGGAATTCCTGAATTTTGCATATAGGCATTTACTTTGTCGTAAATGAGTTTGGTGTCATTGAAGCTTAGTGATCCGCCTTTCCATAGAGCTGCAAATCTGGGTTTACCGCCTACTGTATATCCACAGACATGGGTAAGCTGCATTCCCTGATACCATCCGTTATCAAACTCAGCCTGATAGTTTTGATTCGTCATTCTGTGTCTGGCATACGTTCCGCTTGCCGATTTTTCCCAAATCGCGGCATATCGGTCTTCTCCGGCAACCTCAAATCCGCTTACTCTTACCGGGACATAGCCGTTATTCCATTGCTTATTGAATTCGGCTTGATATATTTCAGAGGTCATTCCATGACGTGCAATAGAAGCAGGACCCGAAGATTTTTCCCAAACGGCAGCATATCGGGTAGCACCTCCTTTGGTGTATCCGCATACTTCTATCAGACGATATCCTTCCTTATTCCAATTATTAAATTCTGCCTGATACTGATCGGGGGTAAGATTATGCCGTGCAACCCAGGCTCCGGAAGGTTTAAAAAAGATACAGGCAAAATAAGGAGTTCCGTTTACAGAAAAAGCACTGATTCTATTGGGACGGTAGCCTTTATTTTTTAAATCGGTAACTGCTGCTTGATATTGGGCTTCAGATAATCCGTGGCGGGCTGTCCAGTCAGGACCGGCGGTATTGGTACTCCAGATGGCAGCATAATAGACGGTACCGTTTACGGCATAACCACTTACGTCCATAAGCCGCATTTTTTTGTCACCGGAGTATTTATTAAATTCAGACTGATACTCACTACCGGTCATATTATGTCTTGCAATATAATTGGCAAACAATCCAAGGCTCGATAACAGAGCCCACAAATGAATCAACCTATGGCTGAAAGTAACTTTAGTTTTCATGGTCAAAAAATTGAAGTTAAGTGTGAATGGTTATCGTCTTGAGAAGACGCTGAGCTGGTTTCTGAAAAAGCCTTTTAAACAATAGTAATGGTTATTTTAAGCGTTTTATAAACAAACCAGTAAAATGCTGAGGAAAAATAGTAATAGGTGGATTAGTGTTTTCTTAAAAATATAATAGGATAAGTGTCGATTTTGTAATGACTAATTTACGAAATGAAAATGAAATAAAAGAAGAAATATAGATTGTAAATAAAAAACCACTGTTTAAAAGTCTTAAACAGTGGTTTTTATAAATTATTCTTTAATGCCTTTTGTTTTTCTTACCCTGTAATTATCTTAATTGTTAATCTTTTGGAAGGAATTTAGAATAATAACAGCATTTGTAATACTTTTATTTTCTATTATCCATTCACCATTCACCATTCACTTTTCACTTCTCACCAACCACAACATAATACAAAGAGATATGCCTAAAGTATCATCACAAAATCATACTCAGCTGAATTCTCTTTCTGGCTTCATCAATTTCTGTAACCCTTACCTGAACGTGCTGATGGAGTTTCACGACTTCATTGACGTCAGAAACAAAACCGTCTTTTAACTGAGAAATATGGACCAATCCGCTTTCTTTAATTCCTAAATCTACGAAACATCCGAAAGCCGTAATATTATTCACGATTCCCGGTAAGATCATTCCCGTTTTTAAATCCTTAATGCTTTTTACGTTAGGATCAAATTCAAAAACCTTTGCTGCTTTTCTTGGATCCAGTCCCGGTTTTTCAAGTTCTTTTAAAATATCTTTAATACTTAAAATACCGATGTCTTCCGTGATGTATTTTTCTGGCTGTACCAGTGCAATTTTTTCTTTATTGGCAATCAGTTCATGCGTTTTAATTCCTAAATCTTTTGCCATTTTTTCAACAATTCCGTACGCTTCAGGATGCACCGCAGAATTGTCCAGAGGATTCTTAGCATTACTAATTCTTACAAATGCAGCCGCCTGCTGAAAAGCTTTTTCTCCTAATCTCGGAACCTTTTTCAGCTGTTTTCTGTCTTCGAAGGCACCATTTTCAGCACGGTAATTAACGATATTTTCTGCCATTTTCTCACCGATTCCCGAAACATAGCTTAATAAAGACTTACTTGCCGTATTGAGATTGATTCCGACTGAGTTTACGCATTTCATTACCGTAGAATCCAATTCGTTTTTCAGTTGGGTCTGGTCTACATCATGCTGATATTGTCCCACTCCAATAGATTTCGGATCAATTTTTACCAGCTCGGCTAACGGATCTGCCAATCTTCTTCCGATGGAAACTGAACCACGAACCGTCACATCATAGGTCGGGAATTCATCCCTTGCGATTTTACTGGCAGAATATACCGATGCTCCGGCTTCCGAAACTACAAAAACCTGTAGCGGTTTATCAAATCCGATTTTTTTAATGAAGAACTCGGTTTCACGGCTTGCTGTTCCGTTTCCGATAGAGATGGCCTCAATATTATAGGCATTCACCATCGAACGGATTTTTTTCATCGCCATTCCGCTTTCGTTTTGTGGGGCATGAGGATAAATGGTTTCGTTATGAAGCAGATCTCCCTTTTCATCCAGACAAACGATTTTGCAGCCGCTTTTATAACCCGGGTCGATGGCAAGAATTCTCTTTTCTCCTAATGGCGGAGCCAATAACAGTTGCGTTAAATTTTCAGAGAAAATCTCAATGGCTTTTTTATCCGCTTTTTCTTTGGCTTCCTGTAACGTTTCGTTGGAAATAGCCGGCTCCAGTAATCTTTTGTAACTGTCTTTAATCGCTAACGAAATCTGTTCTGCTGTTTCATTATTGGACTTAATAACGGCATTCTCAATAAAATCTATGGCTTCCTCTTTATCGATTCCTATATTGGTTTTTACAAAACCTTCCGTTTCCGCTCTCAGCATGGCCAGCAATCGGTGAGAAGGGATTCTGTTGAGGTTTTCTTCCCATTCGAAATACTGCGAGAACTTCTGAGCATCTTCTTCATCTTTCTTTGCCTTTACTACTTTAGAAGTCACTACGGCCTTTCTCTGGAACAAACGGCGAAGGTTTTTTCGTACATACATATTTTCGTTGATCCATTCTGCCATGATGTCTCTGGCACCCTGTAGAGCTTCCTCTTCAGACGAAACCTGATCATTTACATATTTTGAAGCCAAAAACAATACGTCATCGTTTTTCTGGCTCATAATGATTTTGGCCAAAGGTTCCAGTCCTTTTTCCTTTGCGGCATCAGCTTTGGTTTTCTTTCTCTTTTTGAAAGGCAAATACAAATCTTCAAGCTCCTGAATATCGAAACTCTCCTCAATTCTTTGTTTCAGTTCCGGAGATAAAGCGTCTTGTTCCTCAATCGATTTTAAGATCGTTTCCTTTCTTTTTACGATATCTTCAAACTGTTTGTTAAGCTTAGAAATCTGTTCGATCTGGGTTTCATCCAGATTTCCGGTCTTGTCTTTTCGGTAACGGGAAATAAAAGGAATCGTGCAGTCTTCTGCTAGTAATTCTAAAGTGGCATTGATGCTTTTTTCCGATATATTGAGAGTTTGCTGTATATAGCTTGTCGTGTTCATTGAAAATTTTTGATGGGCTAAAATACAGACTTTTTTATAGGAAAAAGAAATTTTCATCCGTTTAATGAAAAGAGATTCAGCTTTAATTTTCCAGTTAAAATAATAAGATCAGGTAAAAGTATAGATGAGAATCTCGTATAAAAAAACGACATTTACCCGTTACATGAGTAAATGTCGTTGTAGAAATAGGGGAGTGTACTATTTAGAATAGCTTAATTCTGCATAATAAGCAATACTGTTCAAAATAATATCTTTTAGATTTTTAGCTTTTTTCAGGGCTTTTTCCTCACCCATGAATTCGTACAATTTAGTTTCCTTTTCGTACGTTACAGTGTTTCCGGATACGTCACTGTTCTTAATATTTACAGTAGTTACGTTTTCCATATCCATTGCTGAAAATTTTTGTTCAGCAATTTTTTCAGACTTTTTATAGATTACATAATCACCGCTGTATTCAACAATATGACTTTTGATATCAAACATGGTCGTATCATATTCGTCGGTCGAAATATTACTGATGGTTACCGTATAATCACCGTATTTTAAAGTCTGGGCAAAAGCAGAGAAGCTAAGGATTATTAAAAAAAGAGTAAAAAGTTTTTTCATGGGTATTACGTTTTAGAAGTTATTTATTTGAAATGCTAAAATAATCAAATTTTACATTTTTTTAATCCGAAAGAGAGAATATCCGGAAAGTGTTTATTGATGATGAAACTAAAGCTTTACCCATTTTTCTTGATGTATGTTAAGAATTTTAAGCAAACAGACTATTTATATTTGCTGCGATAATAATTAACAAGGTTGGTGAATATTTGAATTAATCTTATATTTAACCACTTTAAAAACATTTAAACAAAAAAATAATATGAAAAAATTAAGTGTAATTGCATTAGTAGGAATCGGATTGTTGGCAGCATCTTGTGATAAAAGTAAATCGGCTGATGCGGCGGCTACCGGAACAGAACAGGCAGTAGCAGAAAGCAAAGGTGAAGTATTGGCTGTAGATACAGTAGCTTCTGTAGTGAACTGGAAAGCCTTCCATAAAGGAGGAATGGCTCCTCGTTGGGGAACTCTTACCGTAAAATCTGGTGACTTAAGCATCGAAGGCGGAAACGTTGCTGCCGGAAACTTTGTGATCGATATGAACTCTATCAAAGTAGATCCTGCTTCAGTAACTGAAAAAGATAAAAAACCTGCAGATCTTGAGGCTCACTTAAAGAATCCTGATTTCTTCGATACGGCAAAGAACCCGACTTCAGACTTTAAAATTACCAGTGTAACAGATCTTAAAGAAGCACCAAAAGATGCAGTTGCAGGAGCAAACAAAACCGTAAGCGGAAACCTTACGTTATCAGGAAAAACAATGAACGTTACTTTCCCTGCAAAAGTAGAGGTTACAGAAGGTTCAGCAGCTATCCAGGCTAAATTCACTGTAAACAGAGCAGATTGGGGAATCAAATTCGGAACTTCCGAAGCAGATCCTGCAGAATGGATGATCAACAAAGACATCGAAATCGCTGTAGATGTAAAAGCGAAAAAATAATTAATTGCTAGATATAAATCTTGAAGCTGCTTTTTATAAGGCAGCTTTTTTTGTGGGTGAAAAATTCGTCCCGGACTGTCTTTTCTGTGGGGAGTACAATTTATTTTGAAAACAAAAATAAAAAATAGTAATTCCCTTACGTTTGATATAAAAACACACTAAACACAATTATGAAGAAAAAAGCAAGTACTCCCATGTATGATGAGGAGCTATTGGCTGACATGCTGGCCATTTTTGAACAACTGCTGGAAACCCTGCAGAAAAATCAATACAACGATTCCCTCTACTATGACAGTGCCGATGTGAAAAGGCTCTTAAATATCAGCGATAGTACCTTGTTCCGTATCCGGAAATCCCGCAATATTCCCTATGTTAAAATCGGAAGAAAAATATTTTATCCCAAATCATTTTTCAAAAACCTCCTCAAAAAATAAAAGAAATTCCCCTCTCCCAGAGGGGTGTCAAAAATTTTAAAAATTTTTGACGGGCTGTTAAAATCCAATCAATTTAAATAACCGAAAACTACTCCGATACTCATACTAATAACGATTTATAACACGACACCCTTTGTCGCTATACAGGAATATCTTTGCCTCAGAAACCTCACCAATAGATAAAATGATATAAAAAAGGAATAAAATTTACAATTATTTTATTCTATAAATCTATTCAGTGTGAAGTAAAAATGATATTTTTGCAAAAATTTAACAACTATTAACACTTAAACACGGGATGAAAAAACTCTATATGAGTGCATATTGCTTATGCACAGTTCTGAGCGTATCCGCTCAGGAGGTCCTATGGCAGAAAGACATCAAATCCTCTACTCAGGATTTTCTAAGCCAGGTGACTCCAACGGTAGATCTTCAGTATCTGATTACGGGAAGCTCTATTCAATCACAGAAACTTTCTACAGAAAACAAACAGAACAACGGCTACGATTTTCATTTGGTGAAACTGAACCAACAGGGAGAAGAAGTCTGGGAAAAATATTTCGTAGGGAAAAACCATGATTATTTGTCTGCCTCATTATCCACTCAGGATGGTGGTTTCTTATTGGCAGGAACTTCTTATTCCGGAAAAGGACTCGATAAAAAAGAGGATTCTAAAGGAGGTTCAGATATGTGGCTGATCAGAATCAATGAATTTGGAGATGAGCTTTGGCAAAAAACCATAGGAACCACTTCCGATGAAGAAGCCAGAGCAGTGATTCAAACCACTGATTTAGGATTCTTTGTGGCAGGAAATATTCAAAACTCTTCACAAGGTTATGGTTCCAAAGATATTCTGATTACAAAATTAGATAAAAACGGAAAAGAGCTTTCTCAGCTTATTCTAGGAGGTAAAGGCTTGGATGAAGTAGAGAAAATGATTCCAACCAGAGATGGAGGTGCTTTGTTGGGAATGTATTCGAGGAGTTCCGAGTTTCGTGATTCGGGATCAGGTTCAAGGTTAGTTTCGGGTTCCAATACTACTACCTCGAATCCCGTATCTCGCTATCCCAAATCCACGAATAATTTCGGCGAAGGCGACTACTGGATCATCAAACTGAATAAAGACGGTAAAGTAGAATGGGAAAAGAACTTTGGAGGAAGTGGAGATGATCATCTAAGAACGATGGCCATGACCACTTCAGGATTTATCATAGGAGGAGAAAGCCGTTCTGCAAGATCAGGCAATAAAATTGTAGGTATCGAAGAAGGAACAGATCTATGGCTGATCTCCTTAAACGAAAGAGGAGAAGAAATCTGGCAGAAATCCTACAACTTCAAAAACAGAGATGTTTTGATGGGAATGCATGTGATCTTAGGACATAATGAAAGAGAAAAGAATAAAGACTTAACCAAAGGTGTTTTATTGGGAGGCTATACTCAGGCAGAAGGAAGAATCGAAACCGATGATGAGACGTTCTGGATGCTATATGTTGATGAAAACGGAAATGAACAGTGGAGAAAGCATGTAAAAGGAGAATCGAGAAAAAGAGAGGAAAGGTTATCGGATATCAGACTGAACAGAGACGGATCGATTATTTTGGCAGGAACGAGTGCTGAGGAATTAGGGAAAGAGAACTGGAAGGTCGTAAAACTGGGAGACCAGCAAGTAGACCAATTGATCGAGAAGCAGGATATCAAGATCTATCCGAATCCTGTATCGGACTATGCGTATGTAGAGATTGGTTTTGACTTCAAGGAAGCGGATATTGTAATGTATGATATGTCAGGAAGACAGCTTCAGAGTCTGAAAACGAAGAATAGGGTAACGAAGATCAACACTCAGCCTTTGATACAGGGAGCGTATCTGATTACGATAAAAACGGATACAAACAAAATAGCTAATGCTAAATTAATTAAAAAATAATCAAAGATGAAGAAAAATATTTTTATACTTCAGGTTCTTCTGACTTTGGGATTACAGGAGGTATATGCTCAGAGTGGGGTTGGGGAAACAGTTAATAACTCAATCGCTTCTCCATCCATTGCTTCCTTATCCCGGTATTCAGATGTTCCGGTGAATGAAGCTACGGGAATCCCCAATATAGGTGTTCCTTTATTTGAGGTTCCCATGGCAGATAATACAATTAATTATCCAATCGGTTTAGGGTACAATATATTAAATTATGAAAATACAGAACGTATTAGCGATGTAGGCTATGGCTGGTCTTTATTGGGTACAAGTGTCATTTACAAAAAAGTAATTGAGGAAATCGATGAATGTTATGACAATGCGGGAATGCAAGGATATTTTAAGAATGAATTTAATGATATCTATTACTATTCACTGCCTGGGTTGTCCGGAAAATTTAGAATAAAAAGAGATGTTAATGCTGATACCTTTGAGCTTATCAATCTTAGTCCTAACAATGCTAAAATAGAATTCGTAAGAGAAAATAACACAGCAACATTCAAAGCTGATAACTTTACGATTACAACGGATAATGGCTATAAATACTATTTTCAGGAATTTGACTATGGACAATATCCATGCTCATATAATTTGCTGGTTGCCCCAACATTCAAATCCTCTTATTATCTGACAAAAATTGTCAATCCTATTGGAGCTGAAATTGCCACACTGGAATATGAAAAACAGAATAAAGTTATTTCCGGAAAAATAATGTATCAATACTGTAAATTAAAATCCATAAAAACTCCTAAAGGAGAAGTTGCTTTTAATTTTACGTATGATGAAACTCTAAAAGAAACGGTAAATGATCCTTTTACACTGAATAAGGTTTCATTAAAGAATCCTGCCGGGGAAGTCTATTATAGCTATTCTTTTGATTCAAACATTACAACTTATCCTTATGATGAGCCACTAGGAAGAAAACGTGTCCTTAATTTTGTCCGTAAAAATGATAAGAATAATAATAAACTGGAGCAGACATCCTTCCTTTATCAAAATGTTACGGATCAATTTGGTCGCAGCTATGATGGGATGTTGGAGAAAGTAGTTTTTCCTACCGGAGGAGTTGTTAATTACAATTATGAAAACAATGAACAGTTTTTTAATTATAGTGATCCTGAATACTTAGCTTATATGGAAGGATATGGTTATAATCCTCTAATTCAGACTAAAGAAACTGTAGCCAATCTGCCATTCAATACTGAAACTACACAAATCTATAATTTTACGATTCCCGGTGATATCACTAAGCTTAAGCGATTTGAAATACTCATGAGTATGGATGATTTTAGTTATCCAGACCCTAATGATCCTTTTGATCCTAATCCCAATCCCAATCCCATAGAAGTATATGCGAATCTCCATTTTGTTCTGAAAAAAGGAACACAGGTAATTTGGAATCAGGATATTGGCACTACATCCTCATATAGCAATGATTTTATTTTTCATAATAATCCTGGAAATTATACTCTTGAAATTACGTCCACTAATGGAGCAAAAAGTATTGGCTCTATCGATTTTGTAGGAACGAAATTTTTACCGGGACCTTTCAGAAATGCAGTTCCGGCTGAAGGAAAAAGAATTAAAAATATTAAATATTTTAAAAGCCTTTCCGAGACCACTCCTGAAAAGACGATCAATTACGGGTACGATTCATTTACATTAAATAATAGTACAAGTGGAGTTGTATATACCAATGAAAGAGATTCTGAAGGGGAACAATATTTTCCTTATGTTCTTTACAGTAATGTGAAAGTTTCTGAAACTGGAAAAGGTTACACAAATAAAACTTTTAAAACGCCTAATGACTATCCAAAAGTACAGAATGGGGGAACACAATTGGAACCTACTTACTTCTGGCCCTATTATAATGTTACAAAAGGAGGGCTTCCCCATAAAGAAGAAATTTATGATGAGCAAAATAATTTGTTGATTTCCAAAGAAATGAACTATGAATTTGATAATTACTCAGATGTTGAGTATAACCTAAATATTTCGGGAACAAAACATTCGAGTAAACCCGCTTATATTAAAAAGACAACGCAAAAAGAGAAGATGTTATTTGCCGGAGGAAGATATTTGGAAAATCAATCTGAAACACAGATCAATACTTTGAACTTTAAACCATCCTATGTTAAATCAGTGCTCGATGGAGATATTAAAGAGAAATTCTTGACTTATCCTACTAACCTGCCCGGATATTCTCATTTGCAAACAGCTTCTATGACCGGTATTCCGGTTATCACGGAAGATAAAGAAAACGGAAAAACATTGTCCAAATCGACAATAGTGTTTGGTAATTCTTCATTATTGCCGACTTCTGCACTTCAGACAAATATCTCAGACGGAAGTACAAAAGAAAGTATGAAGATGGATCTTTATGATGATAAAGGGAATTTACTTCAGTTTACTACTTCAGGAGGTTTTACTACTGCTATGATCTATGGGTATAATAAATCAGCATTGATTGCCAAAGTGGAAGGAGCAACATACAATCAGGTTGCCTCGTTAGCTACAGGTATTATTGCAGCTTCTAACGATGATAATCTTAATGCAAGTACAGAACCTGCTTTTATAACAGCATTGGATAATTTCAGGAAAAATCCTGCTTTGGCTAACTATAAGGTTTCAACCTATACTAATGATCCTGTAGTTGGTATTACCAGTATGACTTCATCGTCGTCGGATATGAGGGAGGTTTATGAATATGACAGTTCAGGAAAGCTCAAAAAAGTAAAGAGAATGGAGAAGGATGCCAGTGGAAATATTAATTACGTAACATTAAAAGAATACCAATACAACTATAAACAATAATTTGATCATGAAAAAGATTTTAAGTATTTCAGCATTGTTGTTTGTAGCCCTGTCATTTGCTCAGACCAATCTTACTACTTCTGAAAACTATATTTATTCTAAAACCTGTTTAAGCGGAGACTGTTCCAAAAGTTCAGAAAACGTCCAGTATTTTGACAGTTGGGGGAAACCTATCCAGACTATCGATATCAAAGCCACTCCTTTGGAGAGAGATATGGTAAGCCACATAGGGTATGATCAATATGGAAGACAGACCATCAGCTACTTACCGGTACCACAAACAGGTACTCAAAACGGGGCTATTTATACATCTCCTTTAGCCAATGCTCCTGCGGTGTACGGCTCTGAAAAAATATCTTCGGAGAAAATTTTAGAAAACTCTCCTTTAGATAGGGTTCAGCAGCAAATACAGGTCGGAACAGCATGGAGCACCAAACCTGCTAGATTTGACTATGATGCCAATAAGGATGGAGAGGTAACCAAATATACGGTTACAACTTCTTGGTTAAATGGCAGAACAAATTATACGGTTGCTAATTCCGGTACTTATAGTATTAACAGTCTGGCAAAAAATACCGTTACCAATGAAGATGATAACATCAGCATTGAATTCAAAAATAAGAAAGGTCAGACCATTCTTGTCAGAAGAAAAGACGGATCACAGAATGTAGATACCTATTATGTTTATAATGAATATGGCCAGTTAGCCTATGTCATTCCGCCTTTGGCAGTACAGACGGGATTATTGGATCAGACAACACTGAACAACCTTTGCTATCAGTACTATTATGACGGATGGAACAGAGCGGTTGAAAAGAAAGTTCCGGGTAAAGGATGGGAATACATTGTCTATGATAAAAATGACAGAGTATTGATGACCCAGGATGCGAATATGGGGGCTTCAAAACAATGGTTGTTTACCAAATATGACCTGTTGGGAAGAGTCGCGTTTACCGGAATCTATACAAGTTCGCAAAATTATGGAAGTGCAGGCAGAGAGGCTGAACAGACTTTGGCAAACAATGCTTCCGGAAATTCGTACGAAAGTAGAAATACAGGAGGTTTCAATGCTACAGGTGTAACAGCCTACTACACCAATTCAGCATATCCAACTTTATTTACAAAAATTTTGAGCATTAACTATTATGATACCTATCCGGCAGGAAGTATGGCAAGACCTACGCAGATCTTTGGAGAGAATACAGTCAGTGATAATATTGCTGATACCTATAACACACAACATCTGCCGACAGCTTCCTATGTGAAAAATATTGAAAATGACAACTGGACGGTAAACTATGTCTGGTACGATAAATTAGGAAGGGCTATTGGTACTCATTCTGTTAATCACCTGGGTGGGTATACCAAAACAGAATCATTATTGGATTTTACCGGGATTGTAAAGCAGTCAAAAGTTTATCACAAAAGACTGCCTTCAAATGCAGAAAAGATCATTTCACAAACCTTCGAGTACGACAATAAAAACCGGCTTCAAAAGGTTTGGCATACGGTAGACGGTTTTGCACCGGAACTTCTTGCGGAGAATAGCTATAACGAACTTTCTCAGCTTTCCAATAAAAAAGTGGGAAATAACCTCCAGAGTATTGACTATGCCTATAACATTCGAGGGGCACTTACCAGGTTAAATGATCCTTCTGCTACAGGAAAGTTATTCGGATATGAACTTAAGTATTATGATCCGATAAGTACAGCAACAGGAAAAAGAACAGGTAATATCTCAGAAGTAATATGGAAAACAGACAGTGATAATATCTTGAGAAAATACGCTTACCAGTACGATGCCCTGAACAGAATGACTTCAGGAATCTTTACTGAGCCCAATGCATCCATTCCACAAAATAACTTTTATAATGAAACAGCAACCTATGATCTTGGTGGGAATATAGCCACATTACAGAGAAACGGTAATAATTACACAGGTACGGCACAGTTAATAGACAACCTTTCTTATATCTATATCGGGAACCAGCTTCAGACCGTTACTGATAGCTCCGGGAACTATGGAGGTTATCCTGAAGCCTCGGGAAATACCATGGGCTATGACGATAACGGGAATATGAAAAATCACGTTGACAAAGGCATATTGCAAATTGATTACAACTTCCTGAATCTTCCAAATTATATAAAGTTTGATAAAACTTATGTACCGAGATTTCCGTTTTTAGGTGATTATAACGTCAATACAAAATACCTGTATAGAGCAGACGGAACCAAGTTACAAAAGATCTATACCTACGGAATAGGGAGAGCAAATGCAGAAGCAAATACGATTACCGAATATCTTGATGGGTTTCAGTATGAATATGAAGATACCGGCGATTTGTTTGCTCCGCCAGTTTCTCCAAAATTTATCCCTACTTCGGAAGGCTATTACAATTTTGAAAATAATAAGTATATTTACAACTATACAGACCATTTAGGAAATGTGAGGTTGAGCTATACCAAAAATGGTTCAGGAACAGAGATCATTGAAGAAAATAACTATTATCCTTTTGGGTTAAAGCACAATATTTCATTTTCTGAGAATCCTTACAAATACCAGTACAACGGCAAAGAAGTACAACAGGAAACCGGTTGGAACGATTTCGGGGCAAGGATGTATATGTCCGATATCGGACGTTGGGGAGTAGTTGACCCTCTGGCTGAACAGATGAGAAGACACTCTCCCTATAATTATGCATTTAATAACCCAATTAACTTTATTGATCCTGATGGGATGGCTCCGTATGATCCACGAGCTATGTATGGTGAAAATTCTGCATTTAACGGAGATTTTGATCCCAAAACTTCCATAATGGGAGGAGATTTTTTTCCGGGATCTAACTCATTTTTGAACTCATTTTGGTATGATCCGAGTGGCGGTGGTGGCGGAAGTTCTTCAACTATAGGTGAGCTCATGAAAAGCGTAGGAATTACATTAGGAAGTCTTGAATCTTATATGCAACTTACAACTGTTTTAACTTTAAGCCAACAACTGGAAAAAGCAGGTTGGGTAGATTCTAAAAATATCAAAGCAAAGTTTGACGATATAGATATTTTAAATAAAAAATTACCAGTTTTAAGTGAATTGCTTAAAATTACAAAGGCTAAATTTTATGATATTACAGGCGGAACTTGTCCTAATAAAACAGAATATCAAAATATTTTGATTAATATGAATAATGCTCAGAATATTTTAAAGCTGGCTTTTGTTATAGGTCATGAAATGAATCATTCATTTGCACAAGTATTTTTTGCAGATAAATTTAGCGAGATTACAAGGCAGCCCAAAAGTTCCATTCCTTTTCGTAATTCTTTTGGTTTTTTTCAAGAAGTTATGGGAGTAACTTGGGAAATAAATCTAGGAGGTGATCGGTATGGTAAGCGTACTGGTTTTGAAGCGGCGGAATTTTTTTATGGACCGAATGGGTTAGGTTATAGCCAAAAAAGTGTTAATACTGTAGATAGATATTTTTATGAATTAAAAACTGCGTGGAATTTTATGTATAAATCAAAATTAAAATAATATGAAAAATTTAATAATCTTTTTCTTTTTATCCTATAGTATTTGTAAATCTCAGGTTAAAATTACATTGTCATATTCGAAAAGTGATAAAAATGCAAACATTTCAATTTATAATGGCAGCAATGAAGATATTATAATACCATTAGATATGAAATCTTTTAAGCCTTATCACGAAAATCAATGCTCTATAGCTGATTATGAATTCCCCTACCCAATTTTGGGAATAACATTATTGGTTGAAAATAACAATGAAAAACTTCTTGGAAATATCCAGAATATTGAAATATCTGATAATGATAGTTTTAATAATATTAAAGAAGAAAAACGGAAAATAAATAGTAAATATTTAAATTCTATTAAAAAATGGAGTAATAAGAATAAAATAATGGATTCAAATTCTGCAAAAATAAATTATTATTTATATAAGAATTTAGTGATTATAAAATCTAAGCAACAGATAACATTTAGTTCAATAATTAATTTTGATAACATAACAAATCAGAAATATATTTATTATTATTATCCAATAGATTGGAGTAAGAAAAATAAATTATCCCTTTCAATATGTATTGATTCAAATATTTATGATTTCCTTACAGAGAAACAAAAACAAAAGTTGAAAAAATATAAATTTTTTACTGGAAAATTAGAAAGTAATAAAATAGAATTAAATTAATAGTTATGTAAGAAAAGTAACCTTTTTAGGTTACTTTTTATATTTTTAAACATTTCAAATATCAATTCAAAAAATAAAATGATGATTATGAATGGAATAGTAACATGAAAATTACATTATTTAATATATCTGTGGAAATCATATTTATATAATGAAATATTAAAAATCGAAGTATGATCTTAATGAGAAAAAAAATGTTTTCTTTGAGGGAGATGCATTTAGAGGAAGCTATGAACATAATGGAAAAATTTTTGCAACAAATATTGTGAGTCCTGAAGTTTTAGAAGTCTCTGATAAATTTCTTAATTCAGTAATTGGCACCAGTATTCTTCATGAATTATTAGAAGGCTATCTGGGAGCATTATATTTTCCTCTAGCAAAAGCAGCAATGGGAAATACGGTAGCAACTGCAACAAACGATGCTTATTTATTTTCGCATGGTGAGGCAGCATGTATAGATCCTAACTATAAAGATGTTGACCCCAAGGTATATAATGTAATACATTCTAGAGATAAAATCAATGGTGTTATTTCTATTTCTTCTGAGTTTTTAATTCTGACAAATAAACTAAATGGTAATATTTATTATATAGGGAAATGAAAAAAATAATTTATTTTATTCTGTTATTAATCATAATAATAGGTTGTAAATCTACCAAAATGAATGATAGTAATAGCGAAACTATTATTAAAGCAGTAGTATACAAAATTGATTCAACTAAATACTCTTACATTTATTATATTAAAAATAAAGAGCTAAAGAGTGGGATATTTGTTAAGGAAAAAAAATGTCTCTTGAAAACTAAATCAAAAAGAATAACAGTTGGTAAAAAATACATGTTCTTTTTACAAAAAACTATATATACAGGTAATTTCAATGTAGATAAGGATATTATTAATATAGATAATGAAAAGCAAATAGTTGGAGATAAAACTAATATTATTTTTGAAGATTGTTTAAATGTTTGTGGTAATTATATTGATGAAAGAAAAGAAGTATTTAAACATTAAAAATTTCAAGTAATACCTTTCATTAATAAATTGTTATCTATTTTTTATCTAATGAGAAAAGTTAGGGTATTAAATCAATACCCTAATTTTATAATAAAAACAGCACAGGAGTTCTTGAAGAAAATGATTTCTACCCATTTGGATTAAAGCATCAAGGGTATAACCAAACTCAAGGAAATCCTTCTTACAATTATCAGTACAACGGCAAAGAAGTACAACAGGAAACCGGCTGGAACGATTTCGGGGCAAGGATGTATATGTCTGATATCGGACGTTGGGGAGTAATCGATCCTCTCGCAGAAAAGATGAGAAGACACTCTCCCTATAATTATGCATTTAATAACCCGATCAATTTTGTTGATCCTGATGGGATAGCACCTGGGCAGATTGGCTGGATGGATGGAGCTGGGCATTGGGAGTTTGATCCAAATACAACGATAATGGGGAGCGACTTTTTCGCCGGAATGCTTAATAATGGAACACAGTCTTCATTTTGGAACGACGTTGGAGGTGGTAGTGGAGGAATTGGAGGGACTACATATTTTGGTTTGGAAGCGTATAATATGCTACAGAATCTCCTGAAGCCAAAACAGTTTGGTAATCCTATGATGTCTTTAACAGGAATTATTACAGATTGGTTGAAAGATGCTAATATTGACAAAGGTGGAAAACCTGGAACTGATGAAGAATCAATCATGGATTTTATAGAGAAAGTACCTCAATTAAAGAAACTTTATGAGACCAGTGGGAGTTTTAAAATAATTGTCAAATTATTAGAAGAAAGCTCGATAACTAAACCCTATAGTGCTAATTCTAATACCGGAACAATGACTTTTGGGGCAAGTTCTTTTAAAAGTTATTTGCAGTTAGGTATTGATATTATTCATGAAACTTGGCATGCTTGGGATATTAAAAACCTAACTCATGTAGAAATTATTAGATTTGCTGAACAAAGGTATCCTAATCCTTCTACAGCAGATTATGTTCATAAGTTAATTAGTGAGTATAGAGCATATGATTTCGAATTAAATTATGCACCCTCTAGTATAAATAAAAAAGGATTAGATTTTAGGAACGCTTATTTTGACGAAATAATATATAGAACAAATATGAATCCTGATTATTTTATAAAAAAATGGTAATATGAAATATTTAATTATTATATGTCTTGTGATTAGCAATAGTTTTTTCTCACAAGAGATTTCAAAAGATGAATATATAATCTACGGTCAGATATTGGATAGGTTCTATTTCTCTACTAATCAGTTTAGTATGGGGCTAACTCCTAATAAGAGAGCAAGTCTTTTAATCGGAAATGATCCAATTGAAAGTGAAATTTCTAAGTTGAATTCAGAGAAAAAAATTGATTTAGGTAAACTTGATCAGGTTATTTCTAAATTCCGCTTAGATAAATCTTTAGATAAAGAACATAGAAAAGGTCCATTAAAAGATTCTAAAATTAAAATAATTTGTAGTAATATTTTTTTTAAGAATGATACTGAAGCTTATATTTATATTATTACTGAATGGAAGGTTATTAAGCCTATGCAGTTTTTATTTAGAGCAACAAAAGAGTCAGATGGCTATTGGTGTTTTGAACATTATACATACTATTATTAAAAGCCACTCATAATCAAATTGATTGGTAATGTTTCAAACATATTGGCTTCCTTTATTGATTGATATTAACAAAGAAAATTTTAAATAAAATAATTAAAAACGGGTAATCTAAGTGGTTACCCGTTTTATTTTATGTTAATAATCTTTTTTCAAAAAATAAGTATATTTACATCTATACCGACCATTTGGGTAATGTTCGTTTGAGCTACTTTAAAACACCAATGGCAGCGCAGAAGCTCTTGAAGAAAAACAATTATTATCCTTTTGGGTTAAAGCACCAAGGTTATAACCAAACCCAAGGAAATCCATCCTACAATTACCAATACAACGGTAAAGAGTTGCAGGAAGAAACAGGCTGGAATGACTATGGGGCAAGGATGTATATGAGCGACATTGGACGTTGGGGCGTAATTGATCCTCTATCAGAAACAAGCAGAAGATTTACACCATATAATTATGCTTATAACAATCCGATAAGTTTTATTGATCCGGATGGAAGAAAGGTACAAACACCGGATCAGATAGAGACGAATGTATTCAAATTGAACGCTCCGGAAAACTCTCTTTGGTTTGCTTATGCCAATGGAGGTTATGGTACAGGAGGTGGAGATGGAATGGGTGATTTCTTTACACAAATGAATCAAGCTGGCGGTGGTGCTGGTAGTGCTAGTGCCGATAATAATATTCAGTCATTTGTCAGAAATGGTGTTTCTTATGAAGTTGCTGTAAAAGTAAGTCAGAATGGGGCAATTTCTTTTGATGATTATGTAAATTCGGGAGGAGGTTTTATAGTTGCCGGATCAAATGACACGGGGCATCAACCTAAAACTCCTTTTAAAGTTTATGATAGTGATGGAGATTATGTGGGGAAAATGAAAGTTGAAGCATACGATTTATATACTGATCCAGTGACTGACGAACAAGGAATTCATATAGAAGTAAAATTTACCAGTGCTTCAGAAAAATACTCTGACTATCAATGGGTTCAAACCGTAGGTACAAATGATCCTGATGGAGGGGGTAGTAAATTTACTATGTATAATGATCCCCATAGAGTAGATGGAAATAACGGTCCATTTTATTATGCTAAGAGTGATTATACTAATCCTGACTATGGTTCTCGAATAAGAAACGGAAATAAATATGTATTTACAGATAGTCCAACCAGAGGTAAAACTGCTCATACTATAGGTTGGAGAGCTGAATTGTCATTAGTCGGCTTTAACAGTAGTGGAGCTCACGCCGTACATACACTATATTATGGATTTAATTTATATCCATCAGGACATGATCTCAGAATGCCTATTTATAGTATTCCATATAGAAATCATTATTGGTGGTTAAAAAAATAAAATATGAAAAATTTACTTATTGTTTTAGTTATATTATTTTTAGGTTGTTCTAAAAAAGAAACTGAAAATATTAATGTTTATCAAATAACTGTAAGATATACAGGGCATGAAAACTCTCCATCGAGACGAATTATTCTTACAAATAGGAAGCGGAATGAGAAGATTTTCCCAGTAGTTAATTATCAATTAGAAAAAGAAGATTTGATGAAAATCGAAGAAATTTCTTACTCAAAAATAAAAAAATACAATGAGGGATTGTTAGTTTTAGTTCAAATAAATAAAGATAACAAGATTCAAAGATATTTTTTCAATAAGAAAGATGGTGTTGAGATTTTAGATAAAATAAAAAAAATAACTTCACATTACAATAACGATCGATTAGATGCTGATCTTTCTGATCTACAATTAAAAACTAAAAATACAAATAAGCAAAATTGGTATAATGATGTAGGGATTATGGAACGGTAAAATTCTGGGGTAATGTTCCAGCAGTGTTGGTTTTCTGTATTAATCAATATTGACAAATAAAATTTTATATAAAATTAAAAACGGGTAATCTAAATGGTTACCTGTTTTATTTATGTTAATAATTTTTCTTCAAAAAACAAGTATATTTACAGCTATACAGACCATTTAGATAGACAAGTAAAAGAAGAACTTTTACGAAGACTACGAACGTGGTTCAGTACGGTTGAGCTATACCCAAAATGGTTCGGGAACAGAGATCATTGAAGAAAATAATTATTATCCATTTGGGTTAAAGTACCAAGGGTATAACCAAGCTCAAGGAAATCCTTCCTACAACTACCAATACAACGGTAAAGAATTACAGCAGGAAACCGGATGGAATGACTACGGAGCTAGGATGTATATGAGCGACATCGGAAGATGGGGCGTAATCGATCCCTTGGCAGAAATGATGAGAAGATATTCTCCTTATAACTATGCTTATAACAATCCGATAAGTTATATCGATCCTGATGGAAGAAAACCACAAGCTCCGGGAGAGAAACTTGAAGCAACAATGATGCCCACTACCATGCTAATGTTTTATGCAAGCGGTGGAAGTAAAAATAATAGAGCTTTAATAGAGTTTGTTGGGCAATCAGACAATATTGGAGATTTTTTTGCTGCAATGGACAAACTTAGTCTTGAAGAAAACGAAGGTGGTGGCAGTGGAATTACTGGAGTGTCTATTACATATAACCAAGCATTGGCTCTTCTTGGTCTTACACCAGGTGGGGTGGATTTTTCTCAGTTTGGAGTGGATGGATCTAATCCAATGATGTCTTTAACTGGGATTATTACTGATTGGTTGACAAAGGCAAATGTTAAACTAAATGGCAAACCTGGTACTAATGAAAAGTCAATTATGAAGTTTATAAGAAAAGTGCCTGAACTAGAATCTCTTTATAAAACGAGTGGGAGTTTTAAAATAATTGTTGACTTATTAAAAGAAAAACCTGTAACAGCCCCATATGATGCTGGCTCTAATACCGGAACAATGACTTTTGGAGCAAGTTCTTTTGAAAGTTATTTGAAGTTAGGAATTGATATTATCCACGAAACATGGCATGCATGGGATATTAAAAATCTAATCTATTCAAAAATATTTAATTTTGCTGAAGAAATAGACTCTAATCCTTCTAAAGCAGATGAGATACATAAGTTAATTATTGAGTATAGAGCATATGATTTCGAATTAAATTATGCACCCTCTAGTATAAATAGAAAAGGAGTAATTTTTAGGAACGCTTATTTTGACGAAGTAATAAATAGAACAAATATGAATCCTGATTATTTTTTAAAAAAATGGTAATATGAAATATTTTATAATTATATTCTTTGTGATGAGTAATTATTTATTCTCACAAGAAATTTCAAAAGATGAATATATAATCTATGCACAAGTACTAGATAGATTAGCTTTTCCTGTTAATAAGTTTACCTTGGGGCTTACTCCTAATGAGAAAGCAAGTCTTTTGGTTAGAAAGGATCCAATTGAAAGTGAAATTTCTAAGCTGAATTCAGAAAAAAAAATTAATTTGGATAAGCTTGATCAGGCTATTTCTAAATTCCGTTTAGATAAGTCTTTAAGTAGAGAGCAAATAAAAGATCCTTCAAAAGATTCTAAAATTAAAATAATTTGTAGTAATGTTTTTTTTAAGAATGATAATGAAGCTTATATTTATATTATTACCGAATGGAAGGTTATTAAGCCTATGCAATTTTTATTTAGAGCTATAAAAGAAAAAGATGGCTATTGGTGTTTAGAGAATTATACATTTTATTTTTAAAAGATTGTTTACTTTGATTTATAAAAAACGAATAATTTAATAGATTATTCGTTTTTGTTTTAAGCTCTTTTGATATATTATAAAATGTTCAAATTCTATGTACCCAATACTTGTTATAAATAAACAGATTTAAATAGATTAAACTTAAATTTCAGAAAATTTTGAATACAATAGGAATAAATCCTAATATGAAATATTTAATTATTATCCTTTTGGATTAAAGCATTAAGGCTATAATACACAAGCAGGAAATCTTTCTTAAATATGATTTTGAACTACAATATGTCCCTAAAAATATAAATCCCGATAAAAAAGATTATAGAACCAAATATGGTAATTATATTTGGATCGTTACAGGAATACAACCCATTGATTTTTTAAGTTTATAATGAAAAGATTATTATTTTTATTCACATTAAGTTTTAGTTTCTTACACTCACAAGAAATATCTAGAGATGAATATATCCTTTACGCACAGATATTAGACCATTATAATTACTCATTCAATAAATTTGAATTAGGAATTCCAATAAAGTATGAAGGATTGCTAAATGGTCCTAAGAATACAAGCAAATCTAAAATTGCAAAAATAAAGTCAAAGAAAAAATTTAATGCATCTATTTTAGAAGGAGTACTCTTAAAATATAGGAAGGATAAGAACTTGGATAGAGAAAATTTTCCTGATCCTGTTAAAAACTATAAAGAAGAAATATACTGCAGTCCCATTTATTTTAAGACCAATACAGAAGCTTTTATTTTTGTTGTCACAATAAATAAATTATTACCTCATCCTTCTCATGATTTAATAAAAGCTACAAGAGAAGAAGATGGTTATTGGTGTTTAGAAGATTATAATTATTATTATAATTAAATTTAAAATCTATAGTTATAGAGTTCACTCTAAGAAATCTGTATTTCAAAATGTACATAAAAACCATTCTTCTTACAATGGTTTTTATGTGCATCTTAAAGTTTTTGAGATTGAAACATACTGGCTATGACCCAATCGAAGAAAATCCTGCCTATAATACAACAGCAAAGAAATACAAAAAGAAACCGGATGGGACGACTATGGGACAGGAATGTATATGAGCGACATCGGAAGATGGGGCATAATCGATCCCTTAGCAGAAATGATGAGAAGATATTCTCCTTATAACTATGCTTTTAATAATCCTATAAGCTTTATTGACCCCTGATGGGAGAAAACCACAAGCTCCAGGTGATGAAATTAAAGGAACAATGGCTCCTACTACTATGTTAATGTTTTATGCAAGTGGCGGTTCAACTCCAGAGGATCTCAAAAATTTTATTGCTGAAAATAACGGGTCTGGAACTTTTCAAGCATTAATGAATCAAATGCTTGGTTTTAAAATGTACGCTACTGAAGGAGGTAGCGGAGTTACCGGAGTGTCCATTACATATAACCAAGCACTGGCTCTTCTTGGTCTTACACCAGGAGGTGTTGATTTCTCTCAGTTTGATTTTTCGCAATCTGCTGTGGAAGGGCCAGGTGATGATACTAAAAAAGCTCTTAAATATAAAAAGCAATATGAGTTAAATAAAAATATTCAAATAGCAGAAACTGTATTGTCTGAAGCTTTGTTAGAAACTACCCAATATGGACAAGTTCTTCAATATTCAAGAAAAGCTTTAGTGAAAATATATGGAAGTGATGATTATAAATCTTTGAATAATGTATATGACATTATAGTAGGTAAGCTTGATGTATATAAAAAAGGGCTAGTTAAAGCAGATAATCCTGCATATTCAGCAATTGTTGCAGGTATTGTTACATCACTTGGTGCAAATACACTAAGTCTTGAAATTAAAAACAAATATCTCCTATATCAAATAGAACGGTTAGATATTGATGTTTATAAAATGATTTTTCCAGATAGTCATACAAGATTTGGTGGTGGTGGCGCAAAAGGAAAATGGTAGATATAAATTTTTTGATAATAGAACTTTATGAATAAAACTGTAAATGGATGCCTTTTTTTGGCAATCGCAACAATTTTAATAGTATTTATGAGCGCTTTTTTTATAATAAAAAATGTTGAAAATACTTTTTTGTCAGATAAATCAAAAGTAGACACTTCTTGGAATAATTACATAAAACTTCTACATAAAAGAAATGAGAACTTATTCAACAATAAAAATCTAAAGAATATTACTCCATTGATCAATAAAACTGAAGAACTTATTAAAACCAGGCATAAGAAAGAAGAATTATTATCTAATGAGTATGTTTTAAATGATAGCTTAACAAGAATTAAGAGTATACGGGTGATTAATCAAAAATTAAATGATTATTTATATTTATATAATGCCAATGTAAAAGAATTTAATATCAAATACTCTGCTATTCCCTATAGCTATATTCGTAAAAATTATAAGGTTGAATTATATGATTACTTTAAAATTGATTACGGCAGAGACAATAAAAGCCTGATCAGAGAACAAAAAAAAATTGATGATTGGATTGAAAATGGGGGAGAACTGAAATAGTGAGAATAGTAATCTTTGAAGCTAAATTTAGTTTCAATAATCTAATATCGCCTCGTTAAGGTGAGGCGGTATTTGTTTTTTAGGAAAGTTTTGAATAATCTAAAATTACCTCTTATCTATCCTTTATGATTTGTGAATTACCTAAAAGCTAATGTTAAATATATAAATTGCTGCAAATAATCACAAAAAAGGAACCGTCTTTTTTATTGATTTTAATTACGGTTCCTTTTACTTATCTTTTTTGACATTTGGCTTACTTGGCATTATTAAACTGAAAACTCAATTGCCTTTCATTACCAAAATTATCCAATATCCAGATGTCAAACGATTGCGAAATAGTAGATTGGGAGGTATAATAAAAGGTAATTTCTGAACTCTTTGCATCTGAAAGAAAATAGACTTTGTTGGGCATAAATGGTTTCTTTTCAATGCTACCACCAATTTGATAGTTTAGGTTTCCATTTCCATCATATTGAAAATAGCGAAAGTAGTACTGTACTCCTGAATACTTACCTGTGTTTTGGATTTTCATGCTAATGGCATCGGTTTGACCAAGTGCAATAGCTTTGTTGACAGGTAGTACTTTAACTTCAAACGGAAAATTCTGCTGAATGTCCAATTCATCACTTTCACAAGAAGAAAGTAGAAGGATTCCTATTAAGATTAGAATCCCCCCGCTGCCGCGCGAATTCTTTCGTGTGGCATTTTATTAATAATTACTTTTTGTAGACTAGCATTTTTATATCTTTATCTAAAACATATTGTGATGAGTAGAAATTATAAATTCCATAATCCAGAAGGACTATATTTTATAAGTTTTGCTGTAGTAGGTTGGCTTGATGTATTTATCCGAAATGAATATAAAGAACTTTTGTTGGAAAGTATAAGATTTTGCCAAAAAACAAAAGGTTTAGAAATTCATGCTTGGTGTATCATGTCCAGTCATGTGCATTTGGTTTTTAGAAGTATAAACAAACAGAAACCAGAGTTATTGATTGGAGATTTGAAAAGGTTTACAAGTAATTCAATTGTAATGGCTATTAAAGAAAATCCTAAGGAAAGCAGAAGAGAAATCTTATTGGATTACTTTTTAAAAGAAGGTGCAAAAAGCTCAAATGTTAACAAATATCAATTTTGGCGACATGATAATAAACCTATTGAATTATGGAGTAATAAAGTTATCAGTCAGAAAATTAACTATATCCATCAAAACCCTGTTGAAGCAGGTTTAGTTTTTCGTGCAGAAGATTATAAATATAGCAGTGCGGTTGATTATTCTGATGAAAAAGGACTTTTGGATGATATTATAGTTTTTAGAATGTTTGATTTATAGTTTTCTTAGCCACACGAAAGGATTCGCGCGACAGCGGGGGGATTTTGCAATAAGGAAAGCGTCAAATGCATATGAATACTTAAGAAGTTTTGGGTCTGAAGGTGACTCCCCAGCAGATCAAAGAGCAATATTTTATTTCCTTAATATGTTAAACAAAAAATAATATGAAAAGTATATTACAAAAAATTCCTAAACCAATACCTTTACTTATTCTATTCATTTTATTCGTTTCTAGTATAATTATTTTAATTAACTTCATGGATTATATGTATTCACATAAAATCCTCAATATTCTTATTGTAATAGTTTATTTTATTCCAGGTTTACTTTTTTTTAGTATCGCCTCTGGATATAATTTTTTAATAAATAAAAATTATAATAATTTATTTATTAAAATAATTACATTAATACCTCTCATAGTAATATTGATATATTTTCTGTATTTTTTAATAGTCTTACTATTAATTTAACAGATTTTGGTAATGCTTCAAAATTAGTGATGAATGCTTTGCAAAAAATAAAGCCATTGACTTTAAACATCCATTATAAAAGACAATCTTAAAAACAAGAGTAGGGATTCACTACTCTTGCTAATTTTGAAGAAAAACAGATACAAATGACAGAAGATCATTCCTCGTGTACCAGAGTTAATGATGGAGTAATTTAGAAAAATAATAAGATATTTGAATATCAATATTTTGAATATGGAAAACTTTTTTAGCTCAAATCGATGCTTTAAATTGTGGGGATACACTGTCAGTCATTCTTCGTTAATTTTAAGAAGTGAAATGAAATACCCTGATCAGGATGATTTTAATGAATATACTTCATACAATATAGATTTTGAATTTTGGGAAATACAGTATATTGATTTACCATCAATCATCAATGGATTGACTATTAAAGAAATTACGAGCATTGAATTACCAGACAGAATGGATGTAGAATTACTGATGCATGATATGAGGATATTTGAAATAGAGTCAAAAGGATTTAAATATTATATAATTGCTGGAGGTTTATTAATAGGTAAAAATAAATGGGGAAACCAAGATAGAATTTGTGATTATAATGCTGGTTTAAAACATGATGAAATATTCTTTAGTGCTAACTAATTAGGTAATGTTTCAGAGTTACAATTACTGTGAAATTAATTAATAATTACAAGATTATCAAATAAATATCATAAAATGAATTATATTGAACAAGTACTTAATGAGGATTTTGCTTTAGAAGATTTACTAATGTGTTTCGAAACAATAAAAGAGAATGGGGATGTTGCTATTATTAAGTTTGATGGAAAAAGGGATAATAATCCTTATACGTTGTTGATTAGTTTTTCCAATGGAAAAAGACCAATGTTAAGAATTGACAGTAATAATTTAAAGGAAGCGATGCAAAATATACTAAAACAATATATAGCCGAATAATTAATCTGAATTAACAAAACCACTGCAATGAAGCGGTGGTTTTATTTTTGCAGACTACTTGAAATCTTTCGAAAATCTTTGATTTTCTAGCGCCTTAAAAGCAGATACAATAAAAAAATTGCGTCTTTGCGAATTTCCAACAAACCCATCTTTACTTTTTATATTTCTTCGAGCATTCTTCGGGAATCCTTCGGAAAAAACCTCCTTTTTCCGAAGCCGACTCGAAGAAGTCCCGAAGCTAACCCGAAGAAATAGAGTAGAATACCGGTCAAAACCGGTCAAAACCGGTCAAAATACGTCAAACCTGGTCATTATTTTCGCAGGCGATTGAAAATGAAAATGTCTGTTATACCTTCGTTCTGTTAACCCATAAAAAACAAACAAATGGCAAGAATAACAAAAGGAATCCTGGGAGGATTTTCAGGAAAAGTAGGAACGATCGTTGGGGCCAACTGGCGCGGACAAGACATCATCAGAAGTACCCCGAAACCCAGCAGCAGACCGCCGAGTGACAAGCAATTGCTACAACAGACCAAGTTCAAACTGGTCATTGGCTTTCTGCAGCCCGTTAAAAATATTCAGACGAAATATTTCGGGTCCGGAAGCGGTTCAAAATCCAGAGTGAATATAGCGGTTTCGTACACCATCAATGAGGCTATACAAATGACGGGGGATGTTCCCGAACTGGTTTACAGCAAAGTACTGATGACCAAAGGCGATCTGGCAGGGTTTCAGAATGCAACCGCAACGCCTCAAAGCGGACAGGTCATCAGCCTGAACTGGGAAGACAATTCCCAACAGGGTAATGCGACTGCCACAGACAAAGCCAATATCATCTGCTACTGTGAGGAGCTCGGAACCTATGATATCTTCGAATCGGTAACCGACCGCAGCATGATGACAGCCAATGTCACCCTTCCACCTTCTTATGCAGGAAAAGAAGTACAGGTCTGGGCGTTCTTTCATAATGCTAAAGAGACCCTGGCGTGCAACAGTGCTTACCTCGGTAATCTGACGGTATTGTAACGGTAATCTCCACTCGAATGGGTGGGGATTTTTTTTGATCATAAGTTGATATTAAATTTGATTATAGATGAGCTAGTGGTTGGTTTATGGTTTCCCGTAATTTGAAAATTGTTTTTATTTATATATTTAAATTTTAAAAACATATTGCCTGATAAGCTTATAATAAATGAAGATTATTTAAAATATAAAGAAATAGAGTGCTATAGAGATAACTATAAAAACCACGCGCAAAAACTCCTCACCTGCAAAGTTTGTTAGTTGGTTAGGGTGAAATAAAGGATTCTAATGAGAAAAAAAAATAAAAAACTAAAACTATAATGTCATTAAACATTTTACTCAAGAAGAGTAGTACTTGTGGTAAATACAATTTTTCAATTTATAATCATTCTCTTACGATGAGTGGTTTAAATCAATATATTCTTGAAGTGTTATATGAAGAAAATAAATTAAATTATTTATTTCAAAAAAAAAATCCAATTTCTAAAAAACAAAGAAAACTACAATTACAAAAATTTCTTGAGGATGCTTTTATTAATAGAGAAGCAGATGTGGTTGATGACGATATTAGAGATGCCATTTTATCTAATGAAAATGAAACGTATTATTCTTTTTTTGCAGAAGCTCTTTTAGCAAGATTAAATATTGATTATATTGATGATGATTTAATTACAGGTGTAATCAATATAAATGAGAACTTAACAAAGGTTTCAACAGGTGCAGATGTGTGCATGTTTTCTGAGACAAATTTAGTTCTAGGTGAAGCAAAATTTTATAGCTCTTTAAACCAAGGAATTCACTCTATAATAAAAGATGCTAGTTTTAAAAGTAAATTATCAGACTACATAAAAAATATTACAAGCTCAGACACAGAAATAGTATTAAAAGGTATTACTGGAGATATATGTGAAATGACAGTGGATGAAATAAAAAAATTACCGTTGACATTATCGGGTTTTGTGTTGCATACAAAAAATAAAAAGAATATGTATAATAAAACTTATGATTTGATAGATAAAATAGAAATAGATAACTTTCCGACGCATTACAAAATTCATTTATATCATTTACCTATTGAATCAAAAAATGAATTAATATTTAAGGCTCAAAGGATGGCTTTGGACTTAATAACTGCACTTTAAAGCTCATGATAAATCAGACAAACAGAGAAGAAATCATTAAACTGCTTGATATTTCTGAAGAGAAAGTATTATTGGAAGATTTATTTCTTTACGACTTATCTCCATATTATGAAGAGAAAAAAAATCAGTCATTTTTTTCCAAGCAGCTTGAATTTATCCAGGAAAAGAATCAGTTGAGTTATAATTCGGATATTTCATTTACTTCTGAACAGCTTAAAATTTACAATGGAATAGTTGAAAATCAACGCAGTATTGTGTCAGCACCCACTAGCTTTGGTAAAACAATGTTGATTAAAGAATACATTTTTAATAATCAACCAAATAAAGTTGTTTTTATAGTTCCTACAAATTCATTAGCCGATGAATTATTAGATGATTTTAAATTACATTTTACAGATTTAGGATATGTTATTTTTGATTCGATTAAAAATTTAGAAGTGATTTCCGAAAAAAGTATTTTTATAGGAACTCAGGAGAAATATTATAATTTAAAAGTATTATATCAAAATAAGATTGATTTATTTGTTATTGATGAAGCCTATAAACTTACAGATTCAATTAAAGGAAGTAGAGAGGTGATCTTAAATCGCTCATTTGTTGATACTTTAGAAAATTCAAATAAAATGGTACTACTCATGCCACTAGTTAACTCTATTATAGGGTTAGAAAACTTTAATTTTCAAATTCTCAAGTCTGATTATGCGCCCGTAGCTAAAAGCTTTCATAGTGTAAAAAAATTAGAACAAGCAGTAAGTAGGGAAGTATCAAAAAACGAAATAACTAACCTCATATATTTTAATTCTCCAAGAGAATTAGAAAGAATTTATCTTACAAAGTTAAAATCAATTAAAAATTCAATTGAACTAAATGATAATTGGATACAAAGAGTTGAAGAAGATTTTCATTCAGAATGGTTACCTATTCAAGCTTTAAAGTCAGGTATTGGAATACACTATGGTCCCATGCCAAAATTTGTTCAAAAAAAAGTGATTGACCTTTTTAAATCAAGTCAAATAAAAAATGTATTAGCTACAAACTCTATTATTGAAGGAGTGAACACACCAACAAAAAACATTTATATATATAGTTCAAAAGATATATTAGGAGATAAAAATTTAGTTAAATATAAGAATTTAATTGGACGTGCAGGTAGATTAGGTGAGCATAAAGTCGGCAATATATATTATTTTGAGAAGCATCAATCACAATTCGAAAATGCAAATGTTTCGTATAAAGATATTAACATACAGTTTCAATTAGAAAATAAAGCTGAAATTATTGAAATAAATCGTGACGAAAACTTTAATAAAGAATTAGTATCTGAAAATAAGACTTCACATGAAGATAGATTACAAAAACATTTAGAAAATTCAAGTTATTCTAATGTCCCTTCAAAAGAAATTATTAATCTCTTAAATAATCATGGTTTTACAGTTAATAAATTTACAGTTTTACTCGAGTATATAGCCTCTACTAAAAATGTTCTTCTTCTTGGTATAATAGGAAAGCTTATTGGTGGAACAGATGTAAATAGTCTGAATATAATTTTAAGTTCTCGATTTAGCACGTTCGGTGCAATGGTTGATGAGTTACATTCAAAAAACAAACAAAAATTTAAATCTCAAGCTATATCCACTTTAATTGACATGATTTATAGCTTTTTGCCTTTCAAAATTATACCGTTAATTAATTTTATAATTGATGTGGATGATTTATATAGAAAACATACTAATAAAAATTTACTTCCGACTCCAGTCATTGTTGAAGCAAAGAGGAAAAAGGCACAATTTTATTCTAAATTTATAGGCATAGATAATCCCACTCATGAAACTTTAGTTATTATGAATAAACTTTTCGAATATGGAATTCCATATCAAAGAGCTAATCCTTTTTTAGAAATGATTGCGGGTAATTTACCTAATAAATTTTCTATACACGATATTAGAAAAACTATTTTTGAAAATGAAAAGATGAGTGATTTAAAAGTTTATTTTGAATAATAATAACAGAATAAAATACTCCGAATCCGATTAGAAAAATCATTCATCTACTAAAGCAGGAAGAATATGTTAATGGGAAAGATTTATTTCGGCTTGCATCAGGACATACAGATTCGGTAGGATTTGAGTGATTTTTTGCTGGTCCAATATCTAGCGATTATGCAGGATGAGGTGTATGAAAAAGGTAATTTCTAATCTAAAAGTATTTTTACTTTTAATATAATTTATTTGCGATGAAAGATATTAGAGTTAAGGATTTAATAAAGTTTAGAGGTCTCAGTGAAAGACGTCAAAGTACTTTTATTACTAACCTGCAAAAAGAGAAAATTGAGAAAGAAAAGGATGATAGTACGGGGGGGGATTATTGGGTAAGGAGCATAAGTGCACTAAATAATGCTTTTAAAGAAAATGATAATAGTTTTATATCAGAAAAAATTACGGATATTTTAAATGATTATACCCCTAAATTAGATAAAGGTACTAAACTAAAATACGATAGGAATCTGCAAATTTTATATAATTATGAGGATTTTGATTTTAGAAGTGTAACACCCTCAGAAGATATTGAAATACTTTCAAAAGTAAGAAAAAGTGGAGTTATTGATATAAAAGGCTTTAGTTTAAAAGTAGAGACACATCATATTTATACTTTTAATATTGAAGATAAAAATTATTTGGGAGCTCTTTTGTTTGCAGCACAAAAAGATGGATACAAACCATATGAATTAGGAGTTTTTGCGGAGGCTATTTTTATGTTTTTAGAGAATAATTATTCAGAAAAATATATTATAAGTCCTTCTTTTATGAAGGTTATTGATGTTATGACGCATGAAATTGTTGATTACCAAATGGTTTTAGATGGTAAATTTCCTTCCTTGATTATTTCTATAATAGAAGACATTAAAAGCTTTAATAAATAAGAAAAATATACCTATGGAAAGATTTAAACTCCTAAGTATTCAAAGGATGTTTGTCATACCAACAAATAACTAAAGTGATGAATTTTTTTGAAAAACAAGAAATAGATATTTTAACTCAGTATTCTAGTAAATTAAAAACTAATGATTTACAATCTGTATATGATAATTTAAAAACGACATATAAAAAAGTTGAATATTGGGCTTCATTAGTTAAAGAAAAAGTTTTTAAAGAAGGGGAAATAAAAATTATTAAAAAGCCTACTAATCAAGCTAATATTTTTGAATTTTATCAATGGGCAAAAATTTATCCTTCAAAAGAAGATTTGAAGAATAAAATTCTGGCATATACAGTGAGTGTTGAAAAAAATGAGAAGCTTGTAATTAAAATTGATAGTGTTGGACTATCCGAAAATAGTCTATTGAGAAAAGAATACTATAGGTTTAGAAAGGATAATATAATTGTCAAAGAATATTATTTAAAGGATTTTTCAGGTTGGGATGATCTTGTAAATATAACAGTGAGAGATATAATGAATTTTGAGCCCCTATTTTACTCATTGAAAGAAATTTTGATACAAAAAAATAAAACAACTATTAAAATGATGAATTCCGAAAATAAAAAAGATATAATTCCTATCAATCAAATCTTATATGGGCCTCCTGGTACTGGGAAAACATATAATACCATTGTAAAAGCTGTAAAAATTGCTAACCCGAATTTTCATTTTACAGATAGAGAGCGCATAAAAAAAGAATATGAACGATTAGTTGACAATGAGCAAATAGTTTTTACTACTTTTCATCAAAGTATGTCTTATGAGGATTTTATTGAAGGAATAAAACCAGATGTGAAGAAAGATAATGTAATTTATGATATTATTCCTGGAATTTTTGTTGAATTGTGTAGTAAAGCTAAAGATAATTTAGATTCTTCAAAAGATAAAGACGTTTTTCATCTTCCATTTGAGTCAGCTTTTTCTAAATTTAAAGATGAATGGGAAGAAGATGACAGTATGAAATTTCCTTTAAAGACAAAAGGAAAAGATTATACAATTATAGGCTTTACAAAAAAGTCAATTCAATTTAAAAAATCCAGTGGAAGTACTAGTCATACTTTAAGCATAAATACTTTAAAAGAATACTATTATAATAAGAGAGAAGTTAAAAAGTCTGGTGTAGGGATATATTATCCTGCAATTTTAGAGAAACTATATGACTATCCAAATGATGTTAATGCTAAAAGTGAGGTTTTAAACTATGTTCTTATAATAGATGAAATCAATCGTGGTAATGTGTCAAACATTTTCGGAGAGTTAATAACTCTTATTGAAGAAAGCAAGCGAATCGGAAATTCTGAAGAATTACAAGTTACCTTGCCTTACAGTAAAGAAAAATTCGGTGTACCCTCTAATTTGTATATTATTGGTACTATGAATACTGCAGACCGTAGTATTGAAGCATTAGATACTGCGCTTAGACGACGTTTTTGCTTTGAAGAAATGTTACCAATTACTGATTTGTTAACTCCATCTGCGATGTATTGCAGGCTTCTGTGGAAATACGAAAGTGTAGATTGGAGTGATCGTGAGTTTGTAGAGAAAGAGGAGGATTTATTTAATTTATTGAATGTATCGACAGAATGGATAGATAAAAGAAAGGATATTTGGAGTGAAATGAAAGTAACAATGGACAAAAATAAAAGTGACTATTTTAAAGGTTTCAATTATTCTGGCGTTAATTTGAAAAATCTATTAGAAACAATAAATAAAAGAATAGAGGTGCTTTTGGATAGAGACCATACTATTGGACATTCTTATTTTATTGATGTGTATTCATTTGATGATTTGAAAAAAGTTTTTAAAAATAATATTATCCCTCTATTACAAGAGTATTTTTACGGTGATTATGAAAAAATAGGATGGATTCTTGGAGAAGGTTTTTTTATTGAAAAAGAATTGGATAAAAAATTACTTTTTACCAAGTTTTTCAGACAATCAAAGCCAGAGTTTGAACTTAAATACCAATTAGTAGATGTTGATAAAATTGATATGAAGATTGCAGTTCAAAAATTATTAGGAATATTTAAAGAAGAAAAAGAATTAGAGTACATTGAAAACTAAACTAATACAGGTTTTTGAATACGGTAGTCTTTATGTAGACGAACTTTATAATAATATAAAGTTTGAAAATAGCCATTATATTGCATTATCCAAGTTGAATATTCTACATAATGATAAATATTTTGAAATTCGTCATAATGGGATAAAATTCAAACAGTTTGTTGGTGTCATTCAGGTGAATGGATTAGTAATAGAAATTCTTCCAAAGATCGATCGTTACGAATCTGAAGATAAGCAAAATAAAATGAAGTGGCAGAAAGTGCTGATCGAGATGTTGAAGGTGACCAAAAAGTTAAAAATCCAACAGGTTGGTCAGGCAAATATTTCCAGGCAGTCCATCCATCTGTTGGATATTTATTTTGAATGGTTTTTAAATGAAGTTCAATTATTAATTCATCAAGGATTAATTAAACAATATTACAAAAAAACAGATAATGTAAAGGCTTTAAAGGGGAAGCTAGAATTCGCAGGGCATATTCAGAAGAATTTGGTTCATAAAGAACGTTTTTATACAACACATCAGGTGTATGAAAAAGATCATTTGGTACATCAAGTTTTAGGTCAGGCCTTAGATATTATTGCGAGCCTTTCAAAAGGAACTTATCTCTACAGCAAATGTAAAACGGTGCAGCTGGGTTTTCCGGAAGTACAGTCCATTAAAGCTAATGAGAGTACATTTACCAAGATTTCAACGTCAAGAAAAACGGCTCCTTATAAAACCGCTCTTTCTATTGCTAGATTAATTATCTTGAATTATGCTCCTAATATTTCAAATGGTTCCGAAAAGATGCTGGCTTTATTATTTGATATGAATCGTTTATGGGAAGAATATGTTTTAATAAAACTTAAGCAGGCGTGTCAGGATAAAGATATTGAAATATATGGACAAAATTCTACATCTTTTTGGAATACCATCAGTATTAGACCGGATATTGTTTTAAAGAGAAAATCAGAGAATACAATCACAGACGTATTTATTATTGATACTAAATGGAAAAATATTGATCAGTCTCAACCAAGTACGCATGATTTAAGACAGATGTATGTTTATAATGAATACTGGGAAAGTAAAAAGTCACTTTTGTTATATCCTTCCGGTAAAGATGAGAAAACGCAGTTTGATCAGTTTCAACCTCTTAAAAATAAGGAAGATCATCATAGGTGCGGTTTAGGGAAAATCTCAGTGTTAGATGAAGAGGGAAGGCTTCATGGAGATTTAGGACATAAAATATTAGAATTATTTCAAGAATAATAAAACATCTGAGAATGACTCTCAGATGTTTCTATTATAAGATTATTTTACTAAGTTCATAATGATTATTAGATATTCATAAAATTCAATTCAAAACCTCCGAACCCTTTACCCTCACACAATACTCACTCCCAAGATACAAAGGATTACCATGCTTTTCAGACCAGAACCCATCCAACGTATCTTTATTAAGACAACGGTAAACAGCCACTCCTTTATAAACTTTCTGATCATCCCCTTCATAATTAAAATTGATGACTAAAATCTGGTCTTTATAAAATCCGGTGCCGTTCTGAATATGATCACCGATGATCCATTGTGCGATGATGCGGTTGTTGGCATCAAGGCTTAAGGTCAGGAAACCGTGATAGGAGATATGACCTGTTTCTTCCTGATTGCTGCCCTGAACCGAATAACTTCCTGCTAGATCCTGTACTGTCATTGTCTTTTGCTTGAGGTCGCAAATGTAAAAAATCCTGACGACTGTTTTTTAGTATGCTATTTTATTTTAGATTTGCCGCAATGTTGTATTTAGTATTTATCAATATCTTTAGTTTCATTACGTTCGGTTTAGACAAAAGAAAGTCGATTTTACATCGTAGAAGGATCTCTGAAAGTACATTATTGGGGATTTCTTCGGTGGGTGGGACTATAGGAGCGATTGCAGCCATGCTGATCTTCAGGCATAAGATTTCCAAGCCTTCATTTTTACTGAAATTCGGATTCATTGTTTTAATTCAGGCGGCTTTGATTTACTTTTTTGAAAAATATTACTGAGATTACTCATAAAAACTTAATCTCGGATTCCTAATTTTTAATGGAAATAAGCAGATAATGAACTCAATGATAGAGGCTTAAGAATGGCTTTTCTTTTAACCTTCTCATTATGAATTTGTTAATTAACAAAACTTATTAGTAAGTTTTTCATTAAAAATCACTATTTTTGCACCCGTAAAAATCTTTTATGCAAAACATTAGAAATATTGCGATTATCGCACACGTTGACCACGGTAAGACGACTTTGGTTGACAAAATCATCCACGCTACCAATATTTTCAGAGAAAATCAGGAGAGTGGAGAATTAATTATGGATAACAACGATCTTGAAAGAGAAAGAGGGATCACCATTTTATCCAAGAATATTTCTGTTACTTATAAAGACACGAAAATTAACGTAATCGATACTCCTGGTCACGCCGATTTTGGTGGGGAAGTAGAAAGAGTATTGAAAATGGCTGACGGGGTTATTTTGTTGGTGGATGCGTTCGAAGGACCGATGCCACAGACAAGATTCGTACTTCAGAAGGCGTTGGAACTAGGATTGAGACCATTGGTGGTAATCAACAAAGTAGATAAGCCAAACTGTCGTCCGGATGAGGTTCACGATCAGGTATTTGACCTGTTCTTCAACCTTGAAGCGACTGAAGAGCAATTGGATTTCCCTACGTTCTACGGTTCTTCTAAGCAAGGTTGGTTCAACACTTCATTAGAACAAACTGAAGATATTTTACCATTATTGGATGGTATTTTACAATATGTTCCTGCACCGAAAGTATCTGAAGGTAATCTTCAGATGCAGATTACTTCTCTAGATTTCTCTTCTTTCTTAGGAAGAATTGCGATCGGAAAAGTAACAAGAGGGGAGCTTAAGGAATCTCAATGGATCGGTCTTGCTCAGGCAGACGGAAAAGTGGTGAAAGGAAAAGTAAAAGAGCTTTACGTTTTCGAAGGATTAGGAAAGAAAAAAGTAACTGAAGTAAAAGCCGGAGATATCTGTGCGGTAGTAGGTTTTGATGCTTTCCAGATCGGAGATTCTTTCGTAGATCTTGAAAACCCTGAGCCATTGGAAAGAACGGCGATTGATGAGCCTACGTTGAACATGACGTTCTCGATCAACAACTCACCTTTCTTCGGTAAAGATGGTAAATATGTAACTTCTAATCACCTGAAAGAAAGATTAACTAAAGAATTAGAGAAAAACCTGGCATTAAGAGTTCAGCAGACTGATGATGCGAACACGTTCTTGGTATTCGGTAGAGGTATTCTTCACTTGTCAGTGTTGATCGAAACGATGAGAAGAGAAGGGTATGAAATGACGATCGGTCAGCCACAGGTTATCTTGAGAGAAATCGACGGAGAAAACTGTGAGCCTTACGAATCTTTGGTAGTTGACGTTCCTGAAGAATATGCTTCAAGAGTAATCGACTTGGCAACTCAGAGAAAAGGTGACCTTCACATCATGGAAACGAAAGGAGAAATGCAGCACATGGAATTCGAAATTCCTTCAAGAGGTTTGATCGGATTGCGTTCTCAGATGTTGACAGCTACTGCTGGTGAAGCTATTATGGCACACCGTTTCACAGAATATAAGCCTTTCAAAGGTGCTATTCCGGGAAGAAACAATGGAGTATTGATCAGCAAAACGCAGGGTCCTGCAACAGAATATTCTATTGCTAAACTACAGGATAGAGGGAAGTTCTTCGTTGATCCGGGTGAGGAGATCTATGCAGGGATGATCATCGGTGAACAAAACAAGCCGGGAGACTTGGTGGTAAACATCGTAGAAGCAAAACAGCTGAACAACATGAGAGCTTCTGGTAAAGATAAAGATACAGGGGTTGCACCAAAAATCTTATTCTCTCTTGAAGAATGTATGGAATACATCCAGGGTGATGAAGCGATCGAGGTAACTCCGAACTTCATCCGTATGAGAAAGAAATTACTTTCTGAAGAAGAAAGAAAAAGAGTTGAAAGATCAGCGAAAGCTTAATACAAGACTCTTATAATATACTAAAGCCTCGATTTTTCGGGGCTTTTTTATTGCGGAAACAAAAGAAAATGTTTATTTTCCATCCTGATAATTGAAATATAATTTAAGGCAGTTTTTTACGATGAAAGGGAATCAATTAAAATTACTATTCTTACTGGGTATTTTTGCTTCATGCAGTAGTTCTAAAACGTTAGCAGACAGTACAAAGCCGATAAAAAATAAAAATACAACAAAACCTGTCGCTTCAGTGCAGAAAGATTCTGTAATTGTAGCTAAAACAGTAAAGATACTTTCAGAAGAGGTTTTCAAAACAAATCTTCCTGAGATCAAAAGAGAATTCAGAGGAGCATGGGTTGCCAGTGTGGCGAATATCAACTGGCCGTCAAAAACCAATCTGTCGGTAGATCAGCAGAAAGCGGAAGCCATCAGTATGCTGGATATGCTGAAAGAGAATAACTTTAATGCGGTAATTTTTCAGGTAAGACCTTCGGCAGATGCTTTGTATACAAGCAATATTGAACCATGGTCTTATTTTTTGACAGGGGAGACGGGAAAAGCTCCCGATCCGAACTATGATCCTTTGCAATTCTGGATTGAAGAAGCGCATAAAAGAGGCTTGGAACTTCATGTCTGGCTCAATCCTTATCGTGCGCACCACGCAAACGGAGGAACACCCAACAGCTTGTCGATGGTGAATAAGCTTTCGGATATAGTGGTGAGATTAAAGAACGGAATGTACTGGTTTGATCCGGCGAATCCGAAAACGCAGGGTCATGTTTCCAATGTGGTGAAAGATATTGTGAAGCGATATGATATTGATGCCATCCATTTTGATGATTATTTCTATCCGTATGCCACCTACAATAAGGGAGCGGATTTTCCGGATAATGCCTCGTGGAGTGCTTATGTAAGCAGTGGCGGAACCTTATCGAGAGCTGACTGGAGAAGAGATAATGTCAACAAATTTGTGGAAAGAATTTATAAGGAAGTTCACGCGGAGAAAAGCTACGTAAGATTCGGGATCAGCCCGTTTGGAATCTGGAAACCCGGTTATCCTGAAGGAATTACAGGTTCTTCACAATATGACGAGCTGTATGCCGATGCTAAACTATGGTTAAACAACGGCTGGGTTGATTATTTCTCGCCGCAATTGTACTGGACGATTGATTCTAAAGGTCAGGGTTTTGAAGCTTTACTGAACTGGTGGCAGTCTGAAAATACAATGAAACGCCATCTTTGGCCGGGATTAAATACCGTAGAAGTAAGATCTCCCGACCGCCCGACGGAGATTAAAAATCAGATTGAGATTTCACGGCAGGTGCTGAAAAATGATGCCGGAGAAATCCATTGGAGCATTGCTGGGTTAACGAAAAACGCGAATATGCTTCCTACCTTGAGAAACGGACCTTACAAAGAAAAAGCACTGGTTCCGAAAACGCCTTGGCTGAAAGCGGTTCCATTACAGGCTCCGACATTGTTTACTACGGATAACGGAACTTCCGTACAGACCAACTGGAGTGTTAAAAACATCGGGGAGGTTTTCCAATGGGTACTTTTCACCCAATACAATGGAATTTGGGAGACCGAAATTCTGACGGTTGAGCAGCTTTCTAAAGAAATCCCTAAATATAAAGACGGAAAAACATTAAACGCCATTGCAATTAAAGCGATTGACCGATTAGGAAACGAAAGTGAATATCTGGCGAAGAAAATAAAGTAAGTTCTGGACAAGAAAAATATCGTCAGTTCGAGTGAAATTCTGAAAGAATTTTGTATCGAGAACTTGTAATGTATAAAAGTCTGTTCTCGATACAATTTTTCTACATTCCATTTCGAAAAATCACTCGAACTGACGGCTTATATAAAGAGAAAAAATACAACAAGACCGGTTCATAAGTGGACCGGTCTTGTTATTTTAGAATCACTATAGATTAAAGATTTAAAATCATGTATTTCAATTGATTATGTGTGTGTTTCTTAAGTTTTAATTCACCTCAAAAACGGTATCGGAATCATTTTTGCATCATTATCCGTAATCACAAAAAATATGAGTTATGAATACCAACAGACTTTCCCCCATGGTGGAAAAAGCATTGAGTGGTCAGATGAATAAAGAAATTCATGCATCACACACTTTCTTATCGTACGGAATCTGGGCCGATGACAAAGGCTATCAGGGAATTGCCAACTTCCTTTACCGACATGCCCAGGAAGAAAGAAACCATTCTATAAAATTCATGGAATACATTCTGAACAGGGGAGGAAAACCACAAGTAGATGCTATTCCCGCTCCTCCGGCTGATCCGAAAAGTTTATCTGCCTGTTTTGACGGAGTATTTAAACATGAAGTAGACAATACGACGGCGATCTACAAGATTGTAGATTTGTCACTGGAAGAAAAAGACTGGGCAACCTGGAATTTTATGCAGTGGTTTGTTCAGGAACAGATAGAAGAAGAAACCTTAGCTCAGAACCTGATCGATAAATTGAAAATCGCAGGAGGCGATAGAGCTACCGATGAATCTTTATTTACTTTAGATAAAGCATTGCAGGAAGCCCCGAATGACGTTCCTCTGGCTCAGGATGCTACAGGAGATAATCCGTAGAAATAAAAATCAACGATTACCATTTTTGAAAATCTGCCGGAATACCGGTGGATTTTTTTTGTGATTTAGTTTTGGTATTTTTGAGAAAAAACTAATAATGAAATTCGATATAATTTTAAAGAATTTAGATTCGTTTGGATCATATTATGATGAAAATAATAAAAAAATGCATTTACTGCAAGATGCATCTAATATTAATATTCTTATAGGAGCAAACAATAGTGGGAAAAGCAGGTTTATTCGAAACTTATTATTAATATCTCAATATAATATTTTTGAAATTTCTAATGCGTTGGTAATCATTAATGATATAAATAATTATATAGAATCTTTAAGTTTTAGTGGCTATGTTAGTAAACAAAATAATCCTTATACAAGTAATTATAAAAGTATCTTAGATAAAGGTGTTATAAATTTTAAATTGTTTAATCTCAATCAAAGAATATCTCTATCTTATGTTAAAGGAATTGTAAATCATAATATAGAAGTTCTTAATTTTTTGAATTATTTTGATAGTCAACCACTTATGAAGCAGTTTTTTATTTTCAACACTAAATTGTCTCCTGTGGATAATTTTAAAATAAATGATTTTCTTAAGTTACTAAATGATATATTGGTAAAAAATATTGGAGGAATAAAGAATATCTTTATTCCAACTTTAAGAACAGCTCATTCTCTTTTTGAAAGTAAGGATAATGGACATTATTCAAAAATATCAAAAGACATATTTAAACAGACAATATCTCATACTCATAAATTAAAATCAACTGAAGCGGTTGAAATTTTTACTGGTTTAGATTTATATTATCAAATTGTAAATGCAAGAAATGATGTGAAAGAAAAGAGAGAAGCCTTTGAGAAATTCGAAGAGTTTCTATCTACATATTTTTTTCATGGTAAAAAAGTGGAAATTGTCGCTAAATTCAATATTTATGATAAGCATAATGGAAAGGATGATTCTGAAATAATTAATGTTTACATAAATGGAGAAAGTAAAGACCTCCATGAATTAGGTGATGGAATTCAGGCACTATTTATTTTAATGTATAAAATTTATATGTGTGAGAATGAAAGTTTAATTTTTATTGATGAACCGGAAATTAACCTACATCCAGGGATGCAACGTTTATTTTTGGAACAGATTACCACTAATGAATTTTTAAAAGAAAAAAAGCTGATTTATTTTATTTCTACACACTCTAATCACTTTTTAGATTTAACGATTGAAAAAGAGAATATTTCCATTTTCCTTTTTAATAAAGTTGATAAGGATAAATTTGTTGTTAAAAATGTTAATCATGGTGATAATTCGGCACTTCAATATTTAGGGGTTACGAATTCTTCCGTATTTCTTGCAAATTGTTCAATTTGGGTTGAAGGAATTTCAGATCGGAATTATTTGAAAGCTTTTTTGAAAGCATATTTTAGATATGTTACTGATAAATTTTATCCTAAAGAAGATATTGATTTCGCATTTATTGAGTATGCAGGAAGTAATATTGATCACTATAACTTTGATGAGGAAGAACTGAAAGAAAAGATTAATGCTTTTTCTGTTAACAACAAGATATTTCTAATTTCCGATTATGACGGTGAATACAAAAATAAGAAGCATCTGATTTATGAAGCAATAGCAATAGCAAATGAAAATTTTGAATATTATACAACCAAAGATTATAAAGAAGTAGAGAATATTCTACCATTTAAAGTATGGGACAAGATTCTAATACATTTCTGTGATAAAAGAAAAGTTAAAACAGAAGAAGATATAGAAAGAGTACAAAAGCAAATTTCAGATTCTTTGAAGGAAAAAAAGGAAGAAATTTATAAAGATGATTATATTGGAAAACTATTAAATGAAGTCAAAATTGATGTTTCTGAATTAAATAAAATATGGGATAAAGCCGAAGGTACTTTAATGAATAAAGCAGAAGTTAGCTACAAAGTATTGGAATTAACGGAAAAAGGAGAAATCACTTGGGAAGATTTTAAGGAAAATCCTAAGATTGTATCCATTATTGAATCCTTATATGAGTTTATTCAAAAATCTAATTATAAATAATTCATTTTCAAATCCCGGTAAACTTCACTATCTTTGCACGCTGAAAGCAGAAGGTTAACAAACCTTAGGTTTTCAACCTTAAACTTAGAATATTACGATATGAAACCGAAAGGTTGCATAACACTATAATTAAAAAATAAAATTTCGTTATGAAATGTGGAATCGTAGGCTTACCGAATGTAGGTAAATCAACTCTTTTTAACTGTCTGAGCAACGCAAAAGCACAGTCGGCAAACTATCCTTTCTGTACTATTGAACCGAACTTAGGAACGGTTTCTGTACCGGATCAGCGATTGTTTGAACTGGAAAAAATAGTAAAACCTGAGAGAGTTTTGCCTGCTGTTGTAGAAATCGTAGATATTGCGGGTCTTGTAAAAGGGGCAAGCAAAGGAGAAGGATTAGGAAACCAGTTTTTGGCAAATATCCGCGAGTGTGAAGCGATTATCCACGTTTTAAGATGTTTTGATAACGGAAATATCGTTCACGTTGAAGGTTCGGTAGATCCGTTAAGAGATAAAGAAATTATCGATATCGAACTTCAGTTGAAAGATTTGGAAACTGTTGGAAAAGCGGTTGAAAAAGCTAAAAAGTTCATCAAATCAGGAAAGAAAGAAGATCTTTTGACGTACGAAACACTTCAGAATCTTCAGAAACACCTTGAGGACGGTAGAAATGCAAGAGAGTTTGCAACGGATGACTTCACAGCATCAGTGATCGGAGAAGTTCAGTTGCTGACCAATAAGCCTGTTCTTTACGTTTGTAATGTAGATGAAAACTCTATTAAGAACGGAAACGAATGGATTGCTAAAATTGAAGAAATGGCGAAAGGTGAAGGTGCTGAAACAGTCGTATTGGCAGCTCAGATCGAAGCAGATATCAATGAATTGGAAACGTATGAAGAAAGAGAAATTTTCCTTGACGAATTAGGGCTTACAGAACCGGGAGTAAACCGTTTGATCAGAAAAGCTTATGATTTATTAAAGCTTCAGACGTATTTTACAGCTGGAGTGAAAGAAGTAAGAGCTTGGACGATCGGACAAGGTTGGACGGCTCCTCAGGCGGCTGGTGTGATCCACACAGACTTCGAAAAAGGGTTCATCCGTGCAGAAGTAATCAAATATGATGATTATATGCAGTACGGTTCTGAATCAAAAGTAAAAGAAGCCGGAAAACTTTCTGTAGAAGGTAAAGAATATATTGTGAAAGATGGTGACATCATGCACTTTAGATTCAACGTATAAGAAAATATTAAAGTTAGTTATAATTGAAAAGCGCTGCCGATGTATTTTGGGAGCGCTTTTTGCATTCCTACGGGAAACTTGTAATAAATGAAGATTTTATATTTTGTTGTGTTGGCGGTTTTCGTTTCCTGTTCGAAAAATACGGTTGAAGACCATTGTTTTAGTGCACAGGAAAAAAAGCCTGTATACGTTGAGGAAAAGCCTTATACGGTGAAAGAAATTCTTAATGAAAAACCGGATTATCTGCAGATTGTAGATCTTAAAGAATACAGAAGTTTTAAAAAAGACAGTATAGAATTCAGAGATCATTTTTCTGAAGAAAAGTGGAAGGCGAACAAAGAAAAATATAAACTCTTTAATGAAAAGTTTCCGGACAATTTTTCTTATTCAGGGAAGTATCAGGATGGAAATGTTTTGTATGCATTGGGAAGTAGCGAATTAGGATTCTGGCTGATGAAAATAGAAAATGATCAACCGTCTGCTTACTTTTTAGGATTGAGCTTTAGTCATTATTACATCAATGATATTCAGGAAAAACCGATTATTAAAGATGGGTTTTTGCAGTTTGAAGGAAGTCTGGTGAAAATTATTAAAGTTCCCGGTCTGCCCGGATATGATGATTATTCCGCCATGGAAGACGGAAAGCTGTTCAAAATAAAACTGGAAGATCTCATGAAAGACTCCGATCAGGATGGCTATAATGATATTTTTGAACGGAATTTTGCATTAGATCCTGATAATAAAGATACGGATGGTGACGGAATCAATGATTTTGAGGACATGAACCCGTTATTTAAATCTGAAAAGAACAAATTTTCAGAACTGTATACCTTATTGCTTCCTTCTTATGCCGGCGATATGGATTTTAAAAAGAGCCATTATACCTTTGAAATATTTCAGAGTGATTGCGATTATTTTCATCAGATTAATCCCGAAATGAGGGTTCTCTTTATCCCGGAAAATGATAAGGAAAAAACAAACTATACAAGAATAACCGATGTGACGAGGAACGGCATTTCAAGAATGAAAAAAGACCCGAATAATGCCAATAGATTTTATATTTCAGAATCGGGAAGCAGTCACCAGAGTGATTATGCGGCCGAATATAAAGACGGAAAGTGGGTGCTGGAAATGATCGGAGGTATTGTGATATAGATACAAAAACAGAAGTAAAACCTTAGTTGTATTTATTTTGTACATTTGATTTTTACAAATCAGTGTTATGGAAAAGACTACTCATACTTCATATACTTCTCTCGACGATTTTTATAAAGAAATGACCGCGAAATTAGGAACGGATATTGAAACCATCTTTCCAAAAGGGCTTCATAAAGATATTGGTCATTTTAATGTATTTGATATTGCCCAAACCATTGAAAGAGTAAAAACAACGGCTGAAATGCCTTATAATAGGAGGAAATATTATAAGATCAGCCTGATCAGAGGACGCAACCGTGCGGAATATGCCGATAAGATCATCCGCATTCAAAACAATGCTTTGTTGTTTGCCACGCCCAAAGTGCCTTACCATTGGGTTCCTGAAGATCCGCAGCAGTCGGGAAGCTTTTGTGTGTTTACCGAAGATTTTTTCATCAAGGATAAGTCTCACAGTACATTGGAAGACCTTCCGATCTTTCAGCCGGGAAATATTCCTTTATTTGAAATCGATGATGAACTGGCCGATGAAATAGAACAGCTGTTTGCCAAAATAAAAAAAGAGATCGATTCCGATTATATCTTTAAATATGACCTGATCAGAAACTATGTGTTGGAGCTGATTCATTATGGTCAGAAATTACAGCCGGCTTCTAAACTATCGACGTCTAATGATGCTTCGTTGAGAGTAGTTTCATTGTTTATAGAGCTATTGGAAAGGCAGTTTCCTATTGAAAATTCAGATCAGCGACTGCAACTGAAAAGTGCCAAAGATTATGCAGACCGGTTGTCGGTGCATGTGAATTATCTCAACAAAAAATTAAAGGAAAGTACAGGGAAAACCACGACGGAGATCATTGCGGAAAGAATCATTCAGGAAGCTAAAATCCTTTTAAAACAAACCCAATGGAACGTTTCCGAAATTGCTTATGCATTAGGCTTCGAAGAAATCGCCCATTTCTCCAACTTCTTTAAAAAGAAAACGTCTTTAGCTCCGTTGGAATTCCGTTCGTGATTTGAATTTTGCAAATTTCAGTTTGATTTAAGCAAACACTTCGATGCTGAATTGTCAGAACTTTGTCCCATCAAAAACAAACAAAAAATGGAAACAAGAACAAAGATCGCATTAGTAACCGGAGGAAGTCGTGGATTAGGAAAAAATTCAGCTGTTAAAATCGCTCAGAAAGGACTGGATGTTATTATTACCTACAGAAGCAACAAAGAAGAAGCGGATAAGGTGGTTGAAGAAATTCAGGCTTTGGGAAGAAAAGCGATTGCCTATCAACTCAATACCAAAGATATCAAAAGCTTTGATGCGTTCATAAAGCAGGTGGGAGATCATCTGGAAGAAAATACAGGCAGCAGAAATATAGATTATCTTATCAATAATGCAGGAACCGCTTTGTATTCACCGATAATGGAGGTGACTGAAGAGCAATTGGATGATATGGTGGATATTCACTTCAAAGGCGTGTTTTTCTTAACCCAAAAGTTTTTACCATTCATGAATGACAACGGAGGAATTGTAAATGTTTCTTCAGGACTGGCAAGATTTGCACTTCCGGGTTCTTCGGTGTACGGATCGATGAAAGCAGGCGTTGAAATGCTGACGAAATATATGGCGAAAGAATTGGGAGCAAGAAGAATTAAAGCGAATGTGGTAGCTCCGGGAGCCATAGAAACAGACTTCGGAGGCGGAAGAACAAGGGATGATGAACACATGAATGCAATGGTAGCAGGGAATACAGCTTTAGGAAGAGCCGGTTTGCCGGATGATATTGGCGGAGTGGTAGCCTTCCTGTGTACGGAAGAAGCAGGGTGGATCAACGCCCAACGAATAGAAGTTTCGGGAGGAATGTTCTTTTAAAAATCAGGCGGTAGTTTTCTACCGCTTTTTTTATATCTTTATTAGGCTAAACTAAAAGCATCATTATCATACTCTTATGATGAAAGACTTTTTAGATCAGTTCCCCTATATTTTACTTATTCTGGAAGTAATCTATTTTGCCGCCGTTATTCTTCTTGCGGGGAAGATCATTATGGACACTAAAACGACCAGTAAAACCTTAGCGTATTTATTGCTGATTATCTTTATTCCGGTGGTGGGAATCATTATCTACTTTGTGTTCGGAGTGAATTACCGGAAAAACAAATTCTATAATTTTAAGTTTGAGATCAATGAGAAGATCTACAGGGATATTCAGAATTATATTGAAAAGACCCATTCGGAATCTTTAGACAGAAGTAAAGAGCAGCTAAGGGAATATATTACAACGATCAATTTCCTGTACAACGCAGCGCATTCCCCCTTATCTTCGAAAAATGAAGTGGAAATACTGGTGAACGGCGAAGAGAAGTTTGCCAAGGTTTTTAAATGCATTCGAAAGGCAAAGCATCACATCCATCTGGAATATTATATTTATGAAAATGATACTATCGGGAATCAGTTAGCGGAATTGTTGATCCTTAAGGCAAAAGAAGGACTTGTTATCCGTTTTTTATATGATGCGATGGGAAGCGGGAAGATCGGTAAAAAGATGATTGCAAAGCTTCAGGAGGCGGGAATTCAGGTTTCTCCGGTGAACAAGATTACCTTCAGGCTTCTGGCGAACAGGGTCAATTACAGGGATCACCGTAAAATAATCATCATCGACGGAAAAGAAGTTTTTACAGGAGGAATCAATGTTTCAGACAAATATATCAATCCTAATTCCCAGCAATACTGGCGCGATATGCATGTCTATCTCAAAGGGAATTCAGCTTTTTATTTCCAGTTTCTGTTTCTTACCAACTGGGTATTTGCTACGGAATCCATTCCTGAGTTATCAAAAGATTATTTCGATTATGAGGATGAATATAAAGGGAATAAGCTAGTTCAGGTCGGTGCAAGCGGACCGGATACAAGTCCGGTGATTATGCTGAGTACAAGCTCTGTCATTTTATCGGCGAAAAAGCGAGTGTATATTGTTACGCCTTATTTTATTCCTATGGAAACCATTTTAAATGCAATAAAACAGGTTGCACAGGCTGGTTTGGATGTAAGATTGATGGTTCCTGAAAAAGGAGATTCTGTGGTCGTGAACTCGGCTGCTTATTCTTATTATGAAGGGCTTTTAGAGAATAAAGTTCGGATATTCTTTTATAAAAAAGGATTTATCCATTCCAAGACGATGATCGTGGATGATGATTTTTCCAGTGTGGGAACAGCCAATATGGATGTCCGGAGCCAGGAACTGAATTTTGAAGTCAACACCCTGATTTTTGATCAGGAAATCAATCAGAAACTGGAAACCATTTTTCTTGAAGATATGAAAGACTCTAGAGAACTCTCATTAAATGAATGGAGAAAAAGGCCGAAATATAAAGTCTTTTTTGAACATCTGGCAAGGCTTCTTTCTCCACTCATGTAGTGTGGTTAAAGTTTGGAGAGGTTTTCAATAGCCTTTTCCAGGGTTTCCTGTTTTTTGGCAAAACATAAACGGATCACGTGTTCATTCAGTTTGTTTTTATAGAAAGAAGAGAACGGAACGCTTGCTACTTTATGGTTGATCGTCAGTTCACTGGCAAAGTCAAAATCATTTTTGTCTGAGATCTTATCGTATTTCAAAGCCTGGAAGTAAGTTCCTTCACAGTCTAACAGCTCAAAAGAGGTCGTGGCCAAACCTTGTCTTAAAAAGTCTCTTTTCTCCTGGAAAAACTGGTTAAGCTGAGTATAATGCTCGTCATTTTTCATATACTCTGCCAACGCCATCTGAATAGGCGTATTGACAGAGAAAACATTGAACTGGTGAATTTTTCTAAATTCATCGGTCAGGTTTTTAGGAGCTGCACAATAACCGACCTTCCATCCTGTAACATGAAATAACTTCCCGAACGAGGCTACCAAAAGGCTTCTTTCTTTTAATTCAGGATATTTACAGATGCTTAGATGCTGTTTTCCGTCAAAAACAATGTTTTCATAGACTTCATCACTCAGTATTAAAATGGAAGTTCCTTTTACAATGTTGATTAATTCCTGAATATCGTTTTCTTTTAAGATCTTTCCGGAAGGATTGTTGGGATTGTTCAGGATGATCATCTTGGTCTTGTCTGAAACCAGATTCTTTACTGCATTCCAGTCGATTTCATAATCGGGAGCTTTCATTTCAAAACGTTTTACAACGCCTCCGAAAAGCTCTACGGTAGGTTCGTAACAGTCATAAGCCGGTTCGAAAATAATGACTTCATCATCTTTTTTTACAAAGGTGGCAATGGTAGTGAAAATCGCCTGTGTTCCACCGGAAGTGACGGTTATTTCCGTATCCGGATGGTAAATCGCCTGATGAGAGTTTTCTATTTTTCTCGCTATTTCTTCCTTTAAACCGATCATTCCTCCCATTGGAGCGTATTGGTTAAATCCTTTTTTGATAAACTGGTCTACGTAATTCAAAAGTTCAGTATCAGGCATAAAATCAGGAAATCCCTGAGATAAATTGATCGCTTCGTTCTCATTGGCAAGCTGCGTCATTTGGCTGAATATGGTAGTTCCGATATTGGAAAGTTTGGATAAAGGAAGTTGAATCATGAACTGAAATTTTTAATCACACCGAATTTAATTTATTTTTTCAAAACGGAATGTAAAAAATGCTAATATTGTAGCGAATAACTTTAAATTACTTTGAACACTATGATTAATCATGAAATTGATTATAAAATTTACGGAGAAGAGATGCAATGCGTAGAGATCGAACTGGATCCTAGAGAAAGCGTAATTGCAGAGCCGGGAAGTTTTATGATGATGAAAGAGGGAATACAAATGGAAACCCTGTTTGGAGACGGAACCGAAAAAGGATTGATGGGGAAACTGTTTTCTGCCGGAAAAAGAATGCTTACCGGAGAAAATCTTTTTATGACGGTATTTACCAATACTTCTTCAGATAAAAGACAGGTGACTTTTGCAGCGCCTTATGCAGGGAAAATTATTCCTTTTGATCTAAGTAAACTGGGCGGTAAAGTAATCTGCCAGAAAGACAGTTTTCTTTGTGCTGCGAAAGGAGTTACGGTTGGAATTGAATTTCAGAAGAAACTGGGAACCGGACTTTTTGGTGGGGAAGGATTCATTATGCAAAAACTGGAAGGTGACGGAATGACGTTTGTACACAGTGGAGGACATGTTATCGAAAAAGACCTGCAGCCGGGAGAGATCCTGAAAATTGACACAGGATGTATCGTTGGTTTTACCCATACTGTAGACTATGATATTCAGTTTGTGGGAGGAATTAAAAATACCATTTTCGGAGGCGAAGGATTGTTTTTTGCTCAGTTAAGAGGTCCCGGAAAAGTCTGGATCCAGACCTTGCCTATTTCAAGATTGGCCAGCAGAATTCTGCAGTACGGAACGACTAAAAATAAAGAGCAGGGAAGTATTTTAGGAGGGATAGGAAATCTGTTGGATGGTGATGGGTTTTAAGAACCTAACAGAAATCTAAATATAAAAATGATGGTTTCAAAAATTCTCGGACAAGAAATCCTAGAATTTTTGAAACCATCTTTCTGTTTATACTAAATTATCTATCATTAATTGGGAAAGCTACCTACACGACATCCTGAAGCTCCCCAGGATACTTTAGAGGCCTTAACTACAATTTTTTTCTTTTTTTTGTTAGGTGCAGAAGCTTGAGTAGAAGCTCCTATAGCGGCTCCTTCCAACGCTCCTGCAGCACCGGCAGTCATTACACTTGCAAAGCTGGTTACAGAATGGTTCCATTGGGATGGACGTTCATAGTAGACTTCTCTCCAGTAATTGGCACTATATTTTGCAATAGAAATAACGGATAAAAGAATGGGCTCATCATCTTCATTGAGACTCAATAAAAGAATAGATTTTTCTAAATTTTCTATTTTCTGAATCAGAACATCTATTCCTTCCGTTTCGCTGGCATTATGATAGATATTGGCTAGTTTTATTACCTCATTGTAGACTACATCAGATATTCTTCCCTGATTATGGGATTGCTCAATTTGATCTGTAAAGGTTTGACCGAGGGAGTAGTTTACAGCGTTGAGTACTTCATCATAACTCATATCATCAGAAGCATCCACATCACTATAGACCTGATTCGAAAAATCCATGACCAGATTTATTGTACCGCTACAGTCAGGAGAATTTTGAGAGGACCAGTATTCTAAAAAAAGATTATGGTTTTCTCCCACGTATTCGTAAGGATTACCTACATTACTATATTGTTTAGAGCCTATAGAAGAGCTCTCTGTTTTAGGATGTGAAAATTCTTCAATGTTCACATTTTCTCCCTGATTACAGGAAAGTGTAAGAAGAAATAAAATTCCTGCTGCAGATAGTTTTAACTTGTTTTTCATGATAAAGTTTTGATTAATACTGCGAATGTAGAAAGGATTGAGGGAGAAAGGAATGTTTATTTAGCAAGTGCGCTTTTTTAAATAATAAATGTGTTTATTTACAGGATATGTGTGAGAAACAGTAAGTAATTTTATGATAAGAAAAAATCAAGAGGTTGTCACAAAGACAACCCCTTGCTTTTTTAAATTTTATGGATTTTATTTAGAAATAAGTAATTTTTGTGAAGTTGTTTTCCCGTTGGATGTTACTTCCACAATATAAGTTCCCTGAATTAATTTTTCAGTAGTAAGCTTAATATTCTGACGTCCGCTTTCAATGGTTTCTGATTTCTCAAGAACTTTTTTTCCTGAAATATCAAGTACTCTGATGGAAACTGTTCCTTTTTTTGAAAGGTGAGTTTGTATATCCACATTATTTTTTGCCGGATTCGGTATCAGAGAGTATTCTCTTTGCTGCTCATTCCTATTTTCAAGCTCAGCTTTTGCAATATTTTTCAAATCCGGTAGAGTGGTATTGAAATTTTGTATCATTTTCTTTCCTTCGGTTTCGGTAAAGCAGAATGTGAAGCATTTTCTACAGATGACTTCTTTCTCTTTCATTTCAGTAACACAAATGGTATAACTTCCCGGGTTGCTGTAAGTATGTGATACGGAAGGCAGAATGTATGGGAATGTAGTAGATCCGTCTCCCCAGTCTATTGTATAGCTGCTTCCGGGGTTACCAGGAGTAGAAGACATTGAAGGATTGATAATGGAAAGATTGGCTGTAGCTGAACTGTTTAAAGTGCTGAAAGATGTAGTGAGTTTGAAATCTGCACTGCAATCCCCACAATCAGTAATACAGATATTATCATAGTATACTACTTCGGTTGGGCTTGGGTAATAATCAGGTGAAAGACTTAATATAGAAGAATTCATCATTGCATTATCAAATGCTGCCGGGTTATAGCTTGTCATTTGCCAGCTGCCATAGGCGTTGCTTGGGGGAGTAAGTGATCCGGCAGCAAGCTGAATGGGTGCTTTTACAGTGATCCATCCGCTTCCTGGAGTAACGGAAACATTGGAAACGAAGGTAATCGTATTGGTGCCATCAGAAAGATGTATGGTGGGGTAAACAGGACTGCCGTAGCCGCCATCATCTTCGAGATAAAAATCAAAAGAAAGGCATTTTCCCTGATACAGCTCTCCGATATATTTAAAGTCTGTTTTATTGAGGTACCAGGAAGAACCTGAATCATCCCCTAATATTAAGTACTGAGTACCATCTATAGGATTGGAAGAGGAAAATGAGGTGTACACATTGCCATTCGGAGCCGGAGCTGGAGCCCAATTTCCTGCTGGATTTGTAGGAGCATTGAAATCATTACACGGAGCTTGTGCATTAAACATTAAATTTCCTAATAGCATATAAACTGCTAAAAAATATATTCTTACCATAATCTATGTTGGTTTTATAGATCAAAAGCCAACAAAAACTTTAAGGATTAATAGTTTTAATGTTTATTAAAAGTATTATAATATTTGTTATCACGATAAAGTGATTTAGTATGTGTTGTCCTTTTTTTGATAAGTGGAATGGAAGATGGGTTAATTGTAACAATCAAAAGTTAATCAGATACCGAAAATCAATATGAAGTGGAGTAAGGTGGATGAAATTGTTTACCCAATAAATGCTAATATAAAAATCCCCTGTCTCAAAACTGAAACAGGGCAAAGTATTGTATAATTCTATTATTAGTATCCCGAAGCAATATGTGCATATATTTCTACATTATTGACCGTATATAAATCGGCATAGGAAAACCAAGCATTCAGTTCGTATTTTTCAAGTTTTCGTCCTCCGCCATAAGGGCGCCAGTCAATTTTATTATCTGTGATTAGTCCCGGGTAATTTTGATGAGGAGGCGCAGGAGATTCTTCGTCATGTTTTTTGGGTTTGAATTTACATGAAGTAACCATATTTAAATCATAGTTGGTAAGAAAGCATAATTGTGTAGTGACTGCCACCCAAGGACTCAGATTACCCGTTCCCTTTCTTTGATATTTCAATTTGGCAATAAGGCTGAAGAAAAATACGGCTTTTTGATAAGAAACTTTGGCATCTGCTCTATAAGTTGTTCCGGCATTATCTATTACGTGGGTTGGTCCCATGTCCGGTGCATCCTTTTTATGAAACATACTTTTTGCAGACATTAAAGTAAGACCTGTAACACCGGTTTTCAAATAATCAAATATGTCAATATCGCCTACAACATCCAGATCCCATTCATTAGTAAGCATATTCATTCTGTCAGATTTGAAATTTCCATTTTTCAGATCATCATAGTTGGTTGGAAGGTAGCTGCTGTTCATTTCCAAAACATAGCCATCATCAATTCTGGAATTAAAAACAAAATGATCTATCTGAATCATTCCATGACGGTCTATAATTCTTAGTAGTAAAGGATCAACATAACTGGAATTTTTAAATCCTTCGATTGTAATTTCGGGATTGGCATTAATATCCTCTGTATAAGGAATATTATTTTCAAAATTCTCGACTTCATAATAAGAATAAGACGAAATAAATCCTATGCTTTCTTCCCAGTCATTAAGTTCTTCATTAGACATTCCTGAAAGTTGATTAAGAACTTCTTCATACGCTTCTACGGATTCAAATTTTAAGAAACCTTGACTTGATACGGAAACTCCGGTGAATGATTGATCCATAGCACTTTTTGCTATTATTTCATTTTTCATTTCTGTATTTTGAATAGAGTCATCAGACATACATGAAGTAAGAGAAAGAGCGATGGCTAAAATCATAGATAAGATTTTTTTCATAGTAATATCAGTTAATGTTAATAATGTTTATTGATAAAACTAAAGTAAAGAGGATCGGTATAAAAAAATTATCAAATCTAATAAGTGTAGCCGTTAAGCAAGTAAATGTCAGAGATTTCCTAATAACTGGTTGAAGAAAAAATAAGAAGTTTACTAATCATAAACTTCTTAAAATCTGTAGTAGAAAAAATAAATCTTAGTCCATAGTATCGATTTTTTGTAAGAAATCATTCTTTTTACGAACAGATACATCCAAAACAGAGCAGTCGCTCATTACGACCTGTCCGCCTTTACCTTTAATATATTCCTGAAGATGATCAAGATTGATAAGATGCTTATGATGGATTCTGAAAAAATTATGCTCAATAAGAGTCTCTTCAAAATCATGCAGCGTTTTTGAGACCATTATTTTGCTTTTATCCGTTAAGTAAAAGATCGTGTAGCTTGAATCTGCCTCACAACGGACGATATCGGAAAGGTTGAATCTTTTAAAACCCTGAAGCGTAGGTAAACTGATTTTATTATTTTGAAGAGAATGAGCATTGGCAATTGCTTTACTTTTCTTCAGGTTTTCCAGTGCTTTATTCACGGCAATGATGAAATCCATCTTTTTAATAGGCTTTAACAGGTAATCCGTCGCTCCGTTTTTAATCGCCTGAATGGCAAAATTCTCATAAGCGGTAATAAAAATGATCTGTGAGGAAAGTTCTTTGAAGTTGGACAGCAGATCGAAGGCGGTACCATCATTCAGCTGGATGTCTAAAAATAAAATATCCGGAGAGTTTTTGGTAAGATAAACGAATGCTTCCTCAACGCTTGATGCCTGAAAATCAATTTCAATCTCGGGAAATTCATTTTCCAGCAGCAAAGCAATATATTCTCTGCCGTCTTTTTCGTCATCAATGATGCAAGCCTGTATTTTTGTTTTCATAGGGTGTTAGATAGAGTTTTATTTGTGTTCCTGTTTTTTGATATTCTGAAAGATCTTTGATTTCTAAAATAATATGGGTTTCAAAAAGCTGTTTGAATGTTTCGATTCTTTTTTGGGAAAGCTTTACTCCGAAAGAGTTTGCTTTAGCCATAGATTCCGGTAGGTTTCCGATTCCCACACCATTATCTTCAATAGTAATACTTAATGCTGAATCGGAATGATCAAAATAAATTTCAATATACCCTTTTCTATCCTTAAGATTGGAGATGCCATGTTTTATAGCATTTTCCACAAAAGGCTGTATCAGTAAAGATGGAATAACCCAATTCCTGTTTACTTTCTCAGATGCGGATATTTTATAATCGAACAGATCTTTCAAACGGAGTTTCTCCATATCTAAATACAAAGAAAGATACTCTATTTCCTCATGTATCGGCATGAAGGTTTTCTCTGAATAATGCAGTGTTTTTCTGATCATTTGTGAGAAAATATCTAGATAATTCTCAGTTTCCTGATAATCCTTTTTGTACAATAAAAACTGAATGGAGTTCAGGCAATTATAAATAAAATGGGGATTGATTTGCGCTTTAATGGCTTGTAATTCCAATTCCGCAATCTTTTTTTCGTAGTTGAGGGTTTCCAGTTTTTTATTACGTTTTTTTTGGAAATAAAAATTGATAATTGTAAAAAGAATGCTCAGTATTACAAGCATTAATAATAATTTAAACCACCATGTCTGCCAAAAATGAGGTTTGATTTCAAAAGCAAGATCTGTGGAAGTCTGAGATTGTTTTCCATTATACCCTAATCCGAAAACTTTCAAGACATATTTACCGGGAGGTATAGAATTCAGAATGATTTTCGGGGAATTACTGACTTGCCATTCATCGCTAAGTCCCGTTACCTTATATCTGTAACTAATTTTCCCCTGAGAAGCATAATCAAGAAAGCTGAGGTTGAAAACCACATCGTCGGGAGTAGATCCTTCCGGTGTTTTGGTAAGATCAAAATACTCATTGTTTCCAATCTTTACAGAATTGATGATTACTTTTTTGTTGATGAATTTTTTCTGTGCAAGAAGTTTTTTAATAGAAAGAATACCTAGGCCTTTAGAAGTGCCTATAAAAATAGAGTCGTTTTTTATCACAGAACCGGCTACAACATTGGAAGGAAGACCATCTATTTGGGTGAAATTATTGATTTTTAATTTTTTTCCAGTGAGGTCAATTCTTGAAATTCCATAGTTGGTACTTGCCCAAAATGTGGTAGGTGTTTCAATATCTATTCTCTTTATCTGATTACTCAATAATCCGTTGTTTTCGGAAATCTTTTGTAACACTTTTTTGTTGTTAAAAATGACAATTCCATTGCTATTGGTGGCTCCTATATAAAGATTGTCTTTAAGCTTTTTAAGATCGGTGAAATAATATCCTTTTAGGAATAGGGTGCTCTTCTTTGTTTTTACGTTTAATTTGTACAAATTACTAAAATCACCGACAAATATGCTGTCCTTAGTGTACGGAAGAGCATTATAGGTTCTTTTTGTGAAAACATAATCTGTTTTTTTACTATCAGTATTATAAATAAGCAACCCGGCAGAATTGCATATTAGTATAGAATTATGAGTATAAGGAACTATGTTTTTAGGACCTCCTCCTATTATATAACTTATATAGCTTATAGTACTTTTGTTACTGGAGATGTCGTAAAGAATAAATTTAGAAGAAAGCCCGAAAAGCAATATGTTTTTATTGGTATACAAAGCTCTATTCTCCGTTTTATCTGATGGATCAAGCTCAATCTCTCTTAGTTTTCCGTTTTTATAAATAGCACCGGCAGCTCTGTCGTATCCTACAACAATGTGATTATCATTTTGACTGATTGTTTTTATGTATTCTGAATTATTCTTTAAAGGCAGGTTGATGTAGTTGGCAAAAAAAGCTTTGCTGATAAAAGAAATGCCTTTATTCCTTAAACTGAACCAAACATTGTCATCTTTATCAACGAAAACATAATGTATGACCTGGTCTTTTAGTAAGGTGAGAGGGGGAGCTAAAGCTAAAGACTTGCTTTCATCAAGTAGTGATTGGTTGAAATATAAGACACCACCATTGGCCATACTAAGCCATAATTTATTATTCTTATCAATAATTGAATTGACAATTCTTCCAGTCAATGGAGAAGTGAAAGTCTTTTTTAAATGATTCGCGTCCTGGAATTTATAAATATCAAGTTTTTTTCCATCATAGAATACCAGGATATTATTCTTATCATAAATAGGACCACCTTGAATGTTGGGTATTATTTCCTGCTTTTTACTAATGGTATTATAGGCAACAATATAGTTTTCCAGGTCACTTTTTAAATACAAAGTATTGGTCTGGTAATCAAATTTGAAAGCCTGTAGATATCGATCTTTGTAATCGATGGATATAGGATGTCTTTTGAGCTGTTCATTTTCATAAATAAAAATATCTTTAGGATCACGGAGATTATGTAAATAGAGGGTATTGCCGTTTTGTGTTATAACTGGAACATAATTGGAAAATGGGTTGGCAAGATATTTATTAAGATTAGAATTCATGATTTTACCATTTTTTAGGTACGTAAAATCATTCAGGAATGGAACTATAAAAATTTCACCGTTGGGTAAAGGCGCGCAGGTAATGACATCAATGTTCTTTAACCCTTCTTTTCTTCCATATTGTTTAAACTCTTTTCCATCAAAACGGAATAAACCGTTATCTGTACCAATCCACATAAAACCATTGTAATCCTGGTTCATACGATACGTGTAAGAACAGTTTAATCCGTCATTTTCACTATAGTTGATTAAACCAGGAATCTGGCAAACATAAAGTGGAGAAAAGAGCAGAATAAATAGTAGAATATATATATTATTTGAAATCTTCTCTTTCTTTGATGTATTCATGAATAAAAATTGGTTTTCGTGGTGATAATTTATTTTTTAGAGACTCAAATTAAGAAAAAATAAATGATTAAAGCCTGTGTAATTTTATCCAATTTCGTATTTTTGTATGTTTGCTGAAATTACATATGTCACAAGAAATAAACCCAATCTATTCCGAAGATAATATCAGAACCCTCGATTGGCAGGAACACATACGTTTACGTCCCGGAATGTACATCGGGAAACTGGGAGACGGATCTTCTGCTGATGACGGTATTTATATTTTACTTAAAGAAATTCTGGATAACTCGATCGATGAGTTCAGAATGAAATCCGGTAAAAGAATTGAAATAAAATTGGACGATGGTAAAGTTACCATTCGTGATTTTGGCCGTGGTATTCCGTTGGGAAAAGTAGTAGATGCTGTTTCCAAAATGAATACGGGAGGGAAGTACGACAGCAAAGCCTTCAAAAAATCCGTAGGTTTGAACGGGGTGGGTACAAAAGCGGTAAATGCTTTGTCAGATTTTTTCCGTGTACGATCTTTCCGAGACGGGAAAATGAAAGTGGCAGAATTTTCAAGGGGGTTAATTACCGAGAACTTTGATGAAAAAGATACTTCAGACCGAAACGGGACTGAGATTTCTTTTATTCCGGATGCTGAAATTTTCCTACATTTTAAATTCAGAAAAGAGTATATCGAAAGAATGCTCCGCAATTATGCCTATCTGAATCCGGGACTTACCATTCTTTTCAACGGAGAAAAATTTTATTCTGAAAATGGTCTTAAAGACTTATTGGACGAAGAATTGGAAAATGAGACATTATATCCAATTGTTCATTTGAAAGACAACGATATAGAAGTTGCGATCACCCATACGGATAAATCGCAGACGGAAACGTATTTTTCATTCGTAAACGGACAAAATACGACACAGGGAGGAACGCATTTAAATGCTTTTCGTGAAGCCTATGTGAAAACAATTCGTGAGTTTTTTAATAAAAATTTCGATGCATCGGATGTTAGAAAATCGATTGTAGCTGCCGTTTCCATTAATGTGGAAGAACCCGTTTTCGAATCTCAAACCAAAACAAAATTAGGTTCAAATGATATCGGACCCAACGGACCGACGGTAAGAACTTTTATCATCGATTTCTTAAAAAGTAAACTGGATAATTTTTTACATAAAAATCCAGAGGTTGCTGAAGCGATTCAAAGAAAAATCTTAATTTCAGAAAGAGAAAGAAAAGAGCTTTCAGGAATTCAGAAGCTGGCAAGAGAAAGAGCGAAAAAAGTATCTCTTCACAATAAAAAGCTTCGTGACTGCAGACAACATTATAACGATCAGAAAGCAGAAAGAAAAGCTGAAACGCAGATATTTATTACCGAGGGAGATTCTGCATCAGGATCTATCACAAAGTCGAGAGACGTGGAAACTCAGGCTGTATTTTCGTTAAAAGGGAAACCGCTGAACTGCTATGGTCTTACCAAAAAGGTCGTTTACGAAAACGAAGAGTTCAATTTGCTTCAGGCGGCTTTAAATATTGAAGAAAGTCTGGAAGATTTAAGATATAATCAGGTAATTATTGCTACCGATGCCGATGTCGACGGGATGCACATCAGATTGCTGATGATCACATTCTTCCTGCAGTTCTTTCCGGATATTATTAAAAACGGACATCTTTATATTCTGCAAACGCCTTTATTCAGGGTAAGGAATAAAAAAGAAACAAGATATTGTTATAGTGAACTGGAAAGAGTGAAAGCTTTGAATGAATTGGGCAAAAATCCTGAAATTACCCGATTTAAGGGGTTGGGAGAAATCTCTCCTGATGAGTTTAAACATTTTATAGGCAAGGATATAAGATTGGAACCTGTTGTGTTAGGAAAAGATCAGACGATAGATCAGCTTTTAGAATTTTATATGGGTAAAAATACTCCGGACAGACAGACTTTTATTCTAGAAAATCTGGTAGTAGAAGATCAGGATATTCAAAATAAAGAAATTTTGGATTAAAATAGTAGTAAAAATAGGAGAGAGAATATGAGAATAAGTAACCGCAGTAAAATTTCAATGTATAATTTCATTAATATGATGCTGTTGTTGACTCTGGCAGGGGGTATAATTGCTTTCTTTTTAGAAGAAAGACTTAATATTTTGGGTGATTTCAGTTATCTTTTTATAGTAATTCCAACGATTATGTTGGGAGCGTTTTATCTTATTGGAAGGCAGATTTTTGAGTACGATAGTGATGGAGAGGCATTGAATTTTAAAAACAGGAATATTGTTCCTTTTATCAACAAACCATTAAGTGATGAGTTTCCCAAATATAAACTGATTAGCTACGAAATTATAGATATATTTCTGATCAAGAGGCTGTATGTAAAAGTATCCAGCAAGAATATGGGTTCTACGATGCTGAAATATGAAATATCATATCTGTCTAAAAAAGAAATAAAAGATTTAAAATTCTCTCTAAATAAAGTAGTAAAAACTAATAACGAGAAAAAAGAGTTAACTAAATGATGACAGAAGAAAACTCGCATGAAGGTGAGAGCCTGAAAAAAGTCTCCGGACTTTATAAAGATTGGTTTCTGGATTATGCTTCTTATGTAATTTTGGACAGGGCAATTCCTTCAGTTTTTGATGGTTTTAAACCTGTACAGAGAAGGATTATGCATTCCATGCGTGAGCTGGAAGACGGGCGATATAATAAAGTAGCCAATATCGTAGGAAACACCATGAAATATCACCCTCATGGTGATGCTTCTATTACGGATGCTATGGTAGGAATCGGGCAGAGAGAGCTTTTGATAGACACTCAGGGAAACTGGGGAAATATCTATACGGGTGACTCAGCAGCAGCGGCGAGATATATTGAAGCCAGATTAACCCCTTTTGCTTTAGAAGTTGTTTTTAATCCTAAAACGACGGAATGGACAAAATCTTACGATGGAAGAAATAATGAACCGATAGATTTGCCGGTTAAATTCCCGTTGCTTTTGGCGCAGGGAGTTGAAGGAATCGGAGTAGGGCTTTCTACAAAAATTCTTCCTCATAACTTTAATGAATTAATTAATGCTTCTGTTGCTCATTTAAAAGGTAAAAAGTTTGAACTGTATCCTGATTTCCTTACGGCAGGTTTCCTAGATGTTTCCGAATACAATGACGGTCACAGAGGTGGAAAAGTAAGAGCCAGAGCAAGAATCAATCAGGTGGATAAACACACTTTGATGATTACCGAGCTTCCGTTTTCAAAAACGACGAGCGATCTTATCGATTCTGTGTTAAAAGCGAACGAAAAAGGGAAAATCAAGATTAAAAAAATTGAAGATAATACTTCAGATAAAGTAGAAATTCTGATTCATCTTCATAACGATATGTCTCCTGATAAAACAATTGATGCATTGTACGCATTTACAGATTGTCAGGTTACGATTTCTCCGAATGCCTGTGTAATTGTAGGGGACAAACCCATGTTCCTTAATGTTTCTGAAATCTTAAGACGAAATACAGAACACACCAAAGAATTACTGAATAAAGAGCTTGAAATTGAGCTTCATGAATTACAGGAAAGCTGGCATTTCTCTTCATTAGAAAGAATCTTTATTGAAAACAGGATCTATCACGATATTGAAGAGGTTAAAAGCTGGGAAGAAGTTTTAACAACTATTGATGCAGGATTAAAACCTCATACAAAGCACCTCTTAAGAGCCGTAACGGAAGAGGATATTTTAAAATTAACGGAAATCAGAATTAAGAGAATTTCGAGATTCGATTTAGATAAATTTAAAGAAAATATTGCTGCTCTTGAAGGTAAAATCGAGCAGGTAAAATACCATCTAGCAAATCTTACCCAGTATGCCATTGATTATTATTTAAATATTCAAAAGAAATACGGGAAAGACAGACAGAGAAAAACAGAGCTTAGAATCTTTGATACGATTGATGCTACAAAAGTGGCGGTTGCCAACGAGAAATTCTATGCCAATTTCGAAGAAGGATTCATTGGAACTTCCTTGAAAAAAGATCAGTATTTATTCGACTGTTCAGATATCGATGATATTATCACTTTCCGAAAAGACGGAAGCATGAAGGTGGTAAAAGTGGAAGCGAAAACGTTTATCGGAAAAGACATTCTCCATGTTGCAATTTGGAAGAAAAACGATAAAAGAACGGTTTACAACATGATTTATCGTGAGGGAAGAGAAGGTCCTTATTATATGAAGCGTTTTTCCGTAACCGGAGTAACTAGAAATACGGATTATCCGTTAGCTTCTGATAAAAAAGGTTCAGAAACCCTTTATTTCTCAGCCAATCCAAATGGTGAAGCGGAAACGGTAAGCGTGCTTTTAAAACCCAATCCGAGAATCAGAAAGAACAAAATGGACATCGATTTCTCTGAATTGGCTATTAAAGGAAGAGATTCAAAAGGAAATCTGGTTACCAAATATTCGGTGAAAAAAGTGGATATGAAGGAAGAAGGCGTTTCTACTTTAGCTCCGAGAAGAATTTGGTTTGATGAGACGGTAAGAAGACTGAATGCAGATGTAAGAGGTACATTATTAGGAAGCTTTAAAGGAGATGATAAAATATTAACCGTCAACACCAACGGAGAAGCAAAATTAGTGAGTTTTGATCTCGGGAACCGCTTTGATGATGAATACTTAATCCTTGAAAAATGGAAGCCACAACAAGCTGTGACGTGTATCTATTATGACGGTGAGAAAGAAATTTATTTTATCAAAAGATTCTTGCTGGAAAATAATACCAATCCTCAGACTTTCATGCCTTCAGAACACTCGAAATCTTTTATAGAAAGTATTATTGTAGCGAATAATGCGACTGCTGAAATTATTTTTGCGAAAGATAAAGGTAAGGAGCGTGATCCTGAAACGATAAATATTGATGAATTTATTGCTGTAAAAGGAATTAAAGCTATCGGAAACCAGTTTACAAAATTCAAGGTAAAATCGATTAATATTACAATTCCGGAACCGGAAGAAGAGGAACCTGAAGTGTACGAAGAGCCGGAACGTTTTGAAGGAGATGATGATGGGGGTACCATCGGAGATTTGTTCCAAAGTGGTGACGAGAATACAGAAGATTAAATGCTGAAAAAATTATGAACATTCTGATATTAGTTATAGCGATTACAGCTATTATAAGCTTTGTAGCACCTAATGGAAGCAGTAATTTTGAAAAATATAAATTCAGTGTCGGTTCTATTATGAACCGAAAAGAATATATTCGTTTATTATCCTCAGGATTTTTACACGCAGATCTTATGCATCTGGTGTTTAATATGTTGACGCTATATTTCTTTGGCCCTGTTGTTATTCAGGGATTTGGAAATTTAGGCTTTATAATTATTTATTTTGGGTCTATTTTATTAGGAAATATATTTTCATTATTTGTGTATCAAAGACAGCCATGGTACTCCGCAATCGGAGCGAGTGGAGGAGTTTCAGGGATTTTGTTTGCATCGATCGCAATGATTCCCCATCTGGAAATTTATATGTTTTTTATTCCGATAGGTATTCCAGGATATATATTTGGTCTTATTTATTTTAGTTATTCTGTTTATATGATGCTGAACCCCAATCAACACGATAATATTGGACATGCAGCGCATTTAGGAGGGGCTTTTTTCGGACTGCTTTATGCCGTTGCTAATCAACCGCAAGCAGCAATAGCCAATTCATTATATCTTGGAATTATGGCTCTTCCTTTAATTTATTTAAGTTATGAGATCTTTATCAATAAGAAAATTAGATAGAATTTAAATAGTAAGATAAAAGAAAAGTCAGCAATTTTGCTGACTTTTTATTTTAATTGGAAAGTTGATCTAAGGCTTCTTCCAGGTTTTCTACAAAATGAATATGCCGGGTTTTATTACTTTCGAAAACAAAATCCTTAAAACTTTTGCTTTCATATTTGCTAAAATCACCTATGATTGCTAGTCTTACCCGGTAATTCGAAAACTTTTGAAGAATGTCACCCGCAATCTTTGTTTTTAAATCAAAGAACTCCGAAGTAATATTTTTCTCATAGATAACCACTTTATCAAAATCCTGATAATAAATATTTCCTAAAAGATCCAACCCATCCTGAGCGGAATTGACAATGATTTCTTCAGAAATGACTTCTGCAATTTTTGTATTGTTGATTTGGTGAGTTTTGATTTCCATATCTTATTTCTTTCCGAAAATAAAACGATCGTTATCAGATAAATCTTTTATTAATTGAGCTTCAGAAAAATTTCTAGTATAAAGTTCTAATGTTTCAGGACCTAGTTTCTGATTAATTTCAAGAAATAGCAATCCATTTTCATTAAGATGTTTTTCTGCATCTTCTGCAATTTTTCGATAAAAGATCAAAGCATCAGAAGTAGGAGAGAACAAGGCCACTGTAGGTTCAAATTCTTTAACGGAATCAGCAATTTCATATTCTTCTTCAATTCCGATATAAGGCGGATTTGAAATAATCACATCAAAATCCTGCTTCAAATCGAAATTTAGATAATCAGCATGAATAAAATTGATGTCCAGCTGATGAAAATCGGCGTTCTTTTTAGCCGTTTCCAACGCTTTTTCTGAGAAATCAATAGAAGTAACTTCCGCTTCTGGAAAATACTTTTTCAGCACCAAAGGAATAATTCCGCTTCCGGTTCCAATGTCCAGAATCTTTAAACTTTGAAGAGACAATTCGGAATTTTGAATCTTGTGTATGGCCAATTCCAGTAATTCTTCAGTTTCAGGTCTTGGAATCAATACATGTTCATTCACGAAAAACTTCATTCTATAGAACTCGGTTTCACCCAAAATATGCTGATAAGGTTTGTTGGTTTTTAATTCTGAAATGACCTGTAAAAGATCTTGTTCATCCTGAATCAATAATTCCTGATTAGAAAATCTTCTTTGATGAAAACTGTCAAAACCTACCACTTTTTCCACAAAAACGGAACACAAAAAAGCACTTTCAGACTCTGTATAGAGTTCGGAAAGCTGGGTTTTAAAATACCTCTTAAATTCTAAAATTGTCATTTATCTTGTGAAAACCAGATTTGTATCCGTCGATTTTTCTTCATCAATTCTGTAACCTTCATAGTTAAATGCTTTTACATCATTCAATGTTTTGGCATTGGTTTCTGCACAGAATCTTACGACCAATCCTCTTGCATGTTTTGTATATACTACGATAGTTTTTAGTTTCCCGTCTTTTAATTCGTAAAAATCAAAATCGATGACTTTATGGTTTAGTTTCTTTCTGTCGATTACTTTTCCGTACTCGTTACTGCATAAGTGAAGCAGAACCTCGTTCTTTTTCATCTCAGAATTCAGCTGTTCTGTTACTTTTTCTCTCCAGAATTTATACAGATTTTTGTATTGGTCAAACTCAAAATGTCTTCCCATTTCCAGTCTGTAAAGCATTACTCTATCGGAAGGTTTTAGAAGTCCATATAAACCCGAAAGCATCCTGTAGTTTTTTTGTAAATAATCTACAGCATTTTTGTCTAATGTTTTTGCGTCTAATCCTCTGTAAACCTCACCGGTAAATGCAAACATGGCGGGAGCAGATTCTTTTGCAGTTGGTTTTGCCTTCCATTTTTGGTTTCTTTCCCAGTTTTCATCTGCCAATTTGGGTGATATTTCCATCAGTTCGGAAAGATATTTCGGAGATTTTTCTTTTAAATAGGAGTGTATAAATGCTGCTTCTTCAATGAATTTTGGAGTGGTTGCTCTCAACAGATCCGTTGAGTTTTCTACATTCATTAATTTTGCAGGAGAGGTAATTATTTTCATAAAAATTCTAAGTTAATATTGAAGTTCAAATACAAGTATTGAACTTTGGGTCCGGAGTTTACAGTATTCCTTTTCCCTGACGAATAAGTTCTGGCTCACCGGAAGTAAGATCCACAATAGTAGAAGCTACATTATCTCCATATCCGGAATCAATCACGATATCTACCAAATGATCATATTTTTCTGCAATCAGTTCAGGATCGGTAGAATATTCAATGATTTCATCATCATCTCTGATGGAGGTGGATGCAATAGGGTGTCCCAGCTTTTCAACAATAAGCTGTGGAATAGGATGATCGGGAACACGAATCCCGATGGTTTTATGACCTTTGTAAGCTAAAGGTAAGCTTTTATTGGCTTCCAGGATAAAGGTAAACGGACCGGGAAGGCGACTTTTTAAATATCTGAAAACAGAAGTATCTATAGGTCTTGTAAAGTCTGAAAGATGGCTTAGATCATTACAAATGATAGAAAATTTGGACTTTTCTAATTTAATCTTTTTCAGTTGAGCCAGTTTTTCCATGGCTTTAACATCAAAAATATTACAGCCCAATGCATAAATTGTATCGGAAGGATAAATAATGAGCCCGCCATTATTTAAAGTTTTAATGACCTCATTAATAAGGTTTTCCTGTGGGTTTTCAGGGTAGATTCTTAGTATTTTTGCCATAAAACAAAGATACTAATTATATAATAGTTTCCATAAAAATCCTTTATTTAAAAGAAAAATTAGGATTTTAAAAATATTGTTGTATATTTGCATCACAATATCGCGGGATGGAGCAGTAGGTAGCTCGTCGGGCTCATAACCCGAAGGTCATCGGTTCGAGTCCGGTTCCCGCTACTAAAAAAAGAGAATTACAATTTGTAGTTCTCTTTTTGTTTTTTATTACCTCCGAATTTTAAAAATTTGCCATAAAAAAATCCCACCGTTTAAAGTGGGATTTTATATTATTGTGCTACCTCGCTATAAGGTCTAAGTTTATAATCATCAGATTTTGGTTGCTCTAAGAATTCTTTTTTCTGAGCCCCTTTCATTCTTTGTGAAGCCTCGCTTGCTACATAATAAGCGTCACCTAGCTTTTTAGTAATTTCAGACGGTGTGAAATCTTTTTTAATATCACTGTCAACTCCGATATATCCGTTTTTCTTTGTGATAAAACTGATGTAGTTGTTATAGTTGATGAATGTGTTTCTTAAATACTGAGTGTGGTACTGCATACATTTCTTTGCTTTTTTTGAAGAATTGTTAAGAATACAGTTAGACATATTCCCATTATATAACCAAAATTCAGATTGTAAAATGGCATACTCTTTTCCTAATGCAGTTTTTCCGTTGGTATAAATGCTGTTATCTCCTTCTTTGTCTGCAATGGCCTTAAGATGTTCCAGAACCAAAGGAACCGTGTTTTCTATTTTTGTTTTAGCTTCTCCTATCGCGCTGAAGTCAGCTGCAGGAGAATTTTTTTGTGCAGTCGCTACATTAAAAGCAAGTAGTAATAGTACAATCAATAAATTATATCTTTTCATGAGAAATTTTTAAGCCACTAAAATAAATATATTTTCTCAGTTTTGACAACTTCATTTTAATTTTATTTAATAAAATTTAACATGTTTTAAGGATTTTTAGTGTAATAAAGCATTTTTTGTGAAGATTAAATATATCATAATCCTTCTAATTAATAAAAATAATGACTTGAATGTAAATTTATTGTATTGATTTTCAATCAAATATGATTTTCGCTCTCTTTATCACTAAAAAAATAGTTGTTCGAAAACAATTTAATTCTATATTTGTATAACTAATTTATTAGTGATATGAAATAATAGCTGTTTCATAGTATAGCAGAATTAAACATCGGGATATGAAAATTCAAACTCTTACAAAAGCTGAAGAACAGGTAATGCAATATGTATGGAAAATAGAAAAAGGATTTTTAAAAGACATTCTTGATCTATTTCCTGATCCTAAACCTCATACCAATACAGTTTCCACCATACTAAAAGTATTGAAAGAGAAAGAATTTGTTGATTATAATGTGATCGGAAGACAGCACGAATATTATTCTTTGGTTTCTAAAGAGCAATATTCGGGAAAGACAATGAAAAGCCTTGTGAAAAATTATTTTAAAGGCTCTTATAAAAGTGCGGTTTCTTTTTTAGTGGAAAAGAATGAAATGAGTGTTGAGGATTTGGAAATGTTATTAAATGAGCTTAAAAAGAAAAGCTAATATTTAAATGAGGTTGCTCTGTAACATTTTGATGGGTTCAGTTGTCTTTAAAAGACAAAGCGTAGGCAAAATAAATAACATAAAAGGTACAGAATTTTAACCTCCTTAAAAACATACACAATGACGGCATTTATTTTAGAATTATTTTTTCAGCTATGGGATTGGTTTCTTTCTCTGTTTTAGGGAAAAACGATCCATGAGGAAGCTGTGAAGCAGAAATAGTATTATTTGATTAAAGCAATTATCCAAATCATGGAAGCATTACTCTATATTATAAAAGTGATTATTTGTTCGGGTGTTTTACTGGGATATTACTATCTCTCGCTCAAGGACAAGACCTTTCACCATTACAATAGGTTTTATCTGTTGTTTTCGATACTGATTTCTCTACTGCTTCCGATGATTAGGCTTGAAGATTTTACCATTGAGGTAAATCAGAATATCTATATGCTGATCGATAAAGTGCAGAACTTTAGCACAGCAGAAAATACAAATACCCATGAAAACTTATATTATACACTTGCTTTTTCAGTTTTAGGAGTCGTTTCCATGTATTTCTTAGGAAAATTTATTTACGGAACCTTTAAAATCCATGAACTGAAAAGCCAGTTTGAAAGAGAAAACATAGAAGGGATCAATTTTTACCGTACCGATCTTACTGATGCTCCTTTTTCCTATTTTAAAAACCTTTTCTGGAAGAATTCCATTACGTTGAATTCAGAAATAGGAAAGCAGATTTTAAAACATGAAATGGTTCATATCGAGCAAAAACATACGTTTGATAAAATCATTTTAGAGATCATAACCTCGGTATTCTGGTTCAATCCGTTCTATCATTTGATAAAAAAAGAAATTAATTTAATCCACGAATATCTGGCTGATAAAAAAGCCGTAAAACAATCGGATACCAAAGCATTTGCGCAGATGCTTTTAGCAAGTCACTTTTCCGGAGTAGAGTTACCTGCGACGAGTCCGTTTCTAAGTTCCAATCTTAAAAAACGATTAACAATGTTACAACAATCACAGACAAAGTTCGGGTATGCGCGAAGAATTTTAGCCTTACCGGTAGTATTCACAGTAGCGTTTGCTTATATGGTCAATGCGAAGAATAAAGAAATAGCAAAAACAAACCTTGAAATAGAGAAGGCAGTTTCTCAGATCAAAAAAGACACCATACGACCTGATCGTTCTAAAAATGAACAGGTTAGGATTTACAGAAAAACAAATGATGAGAAAAAAATAGCAGAACTGGGGAAAAAAATCGAAGAAAAAAGTAAAGCGCTTAAAAAATTAAAGCCTGAAACTCAAGAGTTCGATAAAAATGTAGAAGAAATCGCACAGCTTTCCGGAGAGATCGCAAAAATCACTAATTCGGACGATTTTCATAAATCATTAACCAGAATAAAGGTGAATGGTAAAGAAATGAATATGGATGAATTTTTCAATTCGGATCAATGGAAAAATCAAATGAAAGACCTGAAAGATTTCAAATTTGAAATGTCTGATTTTCCTGAATTTGAAAGATCTGTATTTATTGTTCCTACGCCGCCAAATGCACCCAGAGCTCCAAGAGTTCCACGTGTTCCCAATCCTCCAAGTCCTCCAGATGCTCCGCAAATACGAGTGTTTAAAAGCAATGATCTGAAATATCCTGCTTACAGTAAAAAAGCTGAAAGAGAAATGAAAAAGGCTAGAAAACTTGCTGAAAAAGCGAGAGAAGCCGGTGAAAAAGCAAGAATTCAGGGGGAGAAAGCCAGATTTGAAAATGAAAAAGCAAGATGGGGAGATGAGAATGCCAGAGTAGAAGCTGATAAAATCAGAAAATCTATTTCTTATAATTTTAATTACACTCAGCCTAGAGTAATGAAAATTACGGCAAATTCAATGATGAAAAGCCTTGATGGAAGTAATTTTTCGGCTTCCGGAATTTCTAAAATAGATGGAGATATAGGGATTTCCAAAATTTATATCAATGGAAAAGATGCTTTAGAAGAGAACGTGAAAGTTATTATCGACGGAAAAGAAGCTTCAAGAGACGATATGAAATTATTGAAAGGAGATCAGATAGAATCTATCAGTATCAAAAAGAATTCACAAGACGGGAAAATGACAGGCGGAGAAATTTCTATCAATACGAAGAGTATGAAAAATAAGAAAGACGACTTATAGTATATCAAGCAATCATGGAAGTAATGTTCTATATCCTAAAAGTGATTATTTGTTCGGGTGTTTTACTGGGATACTATTATCTCTCGCTCAAGGACAAGACCTTTCACCATTACAATAGGTTTTACCTGTTGTTTTCGATACTGATTTCTCTACTGCTTCCGATGATAAAGCTTGAAGATTTTACCATTGAGGTGAATCAGAACATCTATATGCTGATTGATAAAGTACAGAACTTTAGCACAGCAGAAAATACAAATACCCATGAAAACTTATATTATACACTTGCCTTTTCAGTTTTAGGAATCGTTTCCGTATATTTTTTAGGAAAGTTCATCTACGGAACCTTTAAAATCCATGAACTGAAAAGCCAGTTTGAAAGAGAAAATATAGAAGGGATCAATTTTTACCGTACCGATCTTACTGATGCTCCTTTTTCTTATTTTAAAAACTTGTTTTGGAAGAATTCCATTACGTTGAATTCAGAAATAGGAAAGCAAATTTTAAAACATGAAATGGTTCATATCGAGCAAAAACACACGTTTGATAAAATCATTTTGGAGATCATCACTTCGGTATTCTGGTTCAATCCGTTCTATCATTTGATAAAAAAAGAAATTAATTTAATCCACGAATATCTGGCTGATAAAAAAGCCGTAAAACAATCGGATACCAAAGCATTTGCGCAGATGCTTTTAGCAAGTCACTTTTCCGGAGTAGAGTTACCTGCGACGAGTCCGTTTCTAAGTTCTAATCTTAAAAAACGATTAACAATGTTACAACAATCACAAACAAAGTTCGGGTATGCGCGAAGAATTTTAGCCTTACCGGTAGTATTCACAGTAGCGTTTGCTTATATGGTCAATGCGAAGAATAAAGAAATAGCAAAAACAAACCTTGAAATAGAGAAAGCCGTTTCTCAGATCAAAAAAGATACGATACGACCAAATGCTGAAGAAGATCTTATCGAAGAACAATTAAAAAAAGGGGATTTTTATAACGATGCTTTGAGAGAAGACAATGAGAGAATTAACAAAATCAGCCAAAAAATCAGTGAAAAGAGTGCAGAAATTCAAAAAATGGTAAAATCTAAAAAAACGGATACACCGGAATTTGAAGCTAAACAAAACGAAATGGAAGCGTTATCTGATCAGATTGATGAAATTGTAAATTCAGAGAAATATAAGAACAATCTGAAAGCTATTGAAGATCATTATAGTAACGTTGAAAAATACTATAATTCTCCTGAGTTTAAAATGAAGATTGACGAGGCAGAAAAGCAAGCAAAAGAAGCGGAAGCTATGGTAAATTCTCCCGAATTTAAAAGAAAGATAGCAGAAGCAGAAAAAGCAGCGAAAAAAGCAGAAGCTATGGTGAACTCTCCTGAATTTAAGAGAAAAATAAGACAGGCTGAAAAGGAAGCAAAAAAAGCAGAGAAAAAGGCAAGAAAAATAGGAGAAGCAGCACAAAAAGATCTTGAAACATTCTATAATGATGCTGCAAAGAACAGACAGGATGCTTTCAATCAGGCTAAAGAAATACAGAATTTGCATCAAAAAGCAAGCAACAAAAGTAATTTTGCGATCTTTAGAATAGATAATTCTTTAAATAGAATTGGTGGTGTAAACGGTGTTCAAGTTGAAGATAATAAGAAATCACCTGTAGGAAAAACCGCTTTATTTATGATTAATGTTGATGTGCCTGAATTATACGTTAATGGAAAGAAAGTGAGCAGAGAAGAATTTATGGCGTATCAAAGTGATCCGAAAGACATCAATTTACCAGCGAATATCAAAGTTTTTAAAGTAGATCGTGTAGCAGGCGACAATAACAGATCGTACGCCAAAAGGATGGAGATTATCACGAATTAACTCATAAGAAATGAAGAAAATTTTAGTTTTAAACTACATTATATTGGGAATTGCGCTGAATGCTCAGATCAACAGATTCTTTTATGAATATAAATTTATTCCTGATTCTAATGATAAAGCAGATGTAAAAACAGAAATGATGTTTCTGGATATAGATAAGACAGGGTCTTCTTATTATAGCCGTGACAAATATATTGCTGATTCTACTCAAAGGGCAGATTTGGAAAAGCAGATTAGATCGGGTTCCGGAAATATCAGTATTAGCAGAAGAGAAAAACCGGGACAGGTTGCATTTAAAGTAACAAAAGATTATCCTGATTTTAAAACCTACCTTTTCAGAAGTATTTCTACGGATCAGTATAAAATAAAAGAAGATCAAAAGCCTGAATGGAAAATACTTTCCGATAAGCAAAAAATTGGAGAATATAATGCTCAAAAAGCGACAACAAATTTTGGCGGAAGAGAATGGGTAGCTTGGTTTGCAAGTGATCTGCCTTTCCAGGATGGACCTTACAAATTTTACGGATTACCGGGATTAATTGTTAAAATTGAAGATACTACAGGTTCCCACAGTATGACTTTGGTCGGAAATAAGGTGATCCAGAATAAAACGGAAGAAAATGAGACATCTTTACCTGAAAACGTTAAAGTATTTGGGATGGGAGGAAAAGAAATTGAAGTGACAAAAGATCAGTTCAGGAAAGTCTGGAAAGCCTATGTAAATGATCCTACCAAAAACATGAGAGAAATGATGATGAAAAATGGAGGAGATTCAAATAACAGAATGGTTTTCAAAACAAGAACAGCTGATGGAAAAGAGATTTCAGATCCTAATCAGGTGTTCCGGGAAATGGAAAAAAGAACCAAAGAATCTCTTGCTAAAAACAATAATCCTATTGAACCGGATTTAGTAAATTAAAATATATATATTTTCTAGTAAAGCAGGATAAATGTTAAGTTTATTCTGCTTTTTTTATTACAAATCAACCCAGTTTTTAATTTAAAAAATTATCTTTGAAAAAAATCAATATGAAGAGAATTATTTTTGGAATTTTTTCATTTTTCAGTGTTTTTATGCTGGCTCAGAACCAACGCTTTATTTATGAATATAAGTTTGTGACAGATTCTACGGATAGAAAAGCGGAGCAGGAAATCATGTATTTGGATATCGCTAAAAAAGGATCGAAGTTTTACAGCAAAAAAATCTTCGCTGCAGATTCAATAAGAGAAGACAGAGTGGCAAAAGGCATGCGAGATTTCAGTGGAATAGATTATGGCAAGATATCTTTTGTCGTTGAAAAATCATATCCGGAGTATAAAGTTTTATTTTTTAACCCATTAGAGGTGGATTATTATAAGGTGGCTGACCAGAGAAAAATGGATTGGAAAATCCTTCCCGAAAAAGAAAAAATCGGTGAATTTAATGCTCAGAAAGCAAAAACAGACTTTGCAGGGAGACAATGGACTGCCTGGTTTGTTTCTGATCTTCCTATTCAGGATGGTCCCTATAAATTTCACGGTCTTCCGGGAATGATTATTAAAATAGAAGATAAAACCCAATCTCATTCTTTTGTACTGAAGGGGATTGCAAAAACTCCCAATGACCGGGAATGGAAAAGTGATTCAGAAAAGAAAATCGTCGGAAGTATGGTTGAAGTAGACCCCGATCAATATAAAAAACAGTTTGTTGATCACCGAAAGAATCCAAACAAAGGGATGCGCCAGATGATGTCCGGAAATACAAAAGTAAATATCGTAGACGAAAGCGGAAAACCTCTGGATCCTGAAAAATTATTCAGAGAACGGGAAATGAAAGCGAAAGAAGAAAATGCAAAAAACAATAATGTTCTTGAGCTGTATTTACTCAAATAAAAAAAGGCGTGAAACTTTCAGTTTCGCGCCTTTTTTGTTTATTTAAACTTAAAAGAAAGATTCTATTAAGCTAATTTCTGAGAGTCTGCAATAAACTGAGCCAATCCGCTGTCTGTTAATGGGTGTTTCAACAAACTCAAGATCGGAGGAAGTGGAGAAGTGATAACATCTGCACCAATCTTAGCACAATCAATAATGTGCATTGAGTGACGGATAGAAGCTGCTAAGATTTCAGTTTCATACATATAATTATCAAAAATCAATCTGATCTCCTGAATTAAATTTAATCCGTCCGTTGTAATATCATCTAATCTTCCCAAGAAAGGAGAAACATAAGTAGCACCTGCTTTAGCTGCTAAAAGAGCTTGTCCCGGAGAGAAAATCAATGTACAGTTGGTTTTGATTCCTTTATCAGAAAAATATTTTAATGCTTTGATACCATCCTTAATCATTGGGATTTTTACCACAATATTTGGGTGGATTGCCGCCAATTCTTCCCCTTCTTTAATCATTTCTTCGTAAGTAGTAGAAAGAACCTCTGCAGAAATATCTCCGTCTACGATTTCGCAAATTGCTTTGTAATGATTTTTGATTGCTTCAGCTCCCTGGATTCCTTCTTTTGCCATTAATGAAGGATTGGTAGTAACACCATCTAAAATTCCAAGATCTTTCGCTTCCTTAATTTGCTCTAAATTGGCTGTGTCAATAAAAAATTTCATTTGTTGTATAGATTTATTTGTGCAAAGATAATCATTCCTTTGTGAGTGGAAAATTAATTTAAAGCGAGATTTGGGATTCGTGTTCCAAGGTTTTAAGTTAAAGTTTTTACAATCAAATATAAAGTTAGTATTAGCAAGAAGCAATTCCCCTCCTCCGGAGGGGTGGCAAAAATTCAATAAATTTTTGACGGGGTGGTTAAAAAAAACAACTCTATGAAATACAAAAAAATCATTAAATTTATTCCAATGAAAAACCAATTCACAGCAAAATTAGAAATCATCGGAATCAATCCTTTCGTTTTTATTCCTGAAGAAATTTTAAAAGACATTTTTGAAACATCGGGAAGAAATAAAAGCCCAATTCCTGTGAAAGGTACGGTGAATGGAAAAGAATACACCCAAAACCTCATGAAATATTTGGGAGAATGGCGATTGTATATCAATATGATCATGTTAAAAGACTCTCCCAAAAGAATTGGAGAAACTATAGAAATCTGTGTTGAATATGATAATTCGGACAGAACAATTTCCATTCATCCTCAACTGGATAAAGCCATACAAGAAAGTCCCGTTGCTTTAGAAAATTTTGAAAGTTTAATTCCCTCGAGGAGATTAGAACTTATTCGTTATATCAATAATCTTAAAACTGAAGCAAGTATTCAAAGAAATATTGAGAAAATCATTCGGCATCTACATGGTGAAACCGATTTCTTCGGTAAGAAAATAAATTAAAAAGGTTCGGAAAATTTTCCGAACCTTTTTCACTATGAATTTAAAGCTTTGCTAAGTTTTACAGCATCCTGATTGGTAGGGTCATACTGTATGGATTTGGCAATATGCTCTTTTGCTTTGTTGGGATCATTTTTCTGTTCCGAAAAAGCAAGATAAAAATAAGCATACGCTAAGTTTTTCTTATTCTGTTCTACTTCTTCCGGTTTCACAGTGGCAACATATTTTTCATAGGCAATTTTTGCATTTACATCGTCTTTGGCAGACTGATAAGCATACGCCTGACTATAATATGACGGAGCCCAATCAGGTAACAAAACCGATATTTTTTTCCAGGTATCTACTGCATTGGTCCAATCTGAAGCTTCCTGATAAGCTGTTGCCAATTGCGCTAAGACATTCACATCCTTTGGATTGGCCTCAATTTGTTTTTTAAGACCATCAATTGTGGCGTTATTACCGGTTTGAGATGTTTTTGCTGTAGCGTTTGTCTTATCAGTTTGCGTTGTCTGAGCGCTTACAAAACTTAAACCTCCTGCGAATAATAAACCTAAGAATAAGCTTTTTGTGTTCATTTTAATCATTTTCATAATCTTATATTTTCGAGTTGTGATAAGTGAAATTCAATAATAATTCCATAAAAAATTAAATTTTAGAACCCTTAAGTTTTTTTAGAAAATATTAAGAGGATTGAATGTTTTTTTATTGAAATTTTTGATTCGATGCGGTTTCGGTTATCTTTGTATTTGAACTTTTTTAATCAATATATTTTATATGAACATCATATTGGCTTCAACTTCTACGCTTTTTGGCGGAGAATATCTGGAATATTTAAGAGAAGAATTAATTCAGTTATACAAAGGGATAGATGAAATCGTATTCGTTCCTTTTGCAAGACCAGGCGGAATTTCTCATGACGAGTACACTGCAAAAGCTCGTTCTTTCTTTGAAACCATCAATATAAAAGTAAAAGGTCTTCACGAATTTGAAAACAAGACGGAAGCATTACATAACGCAAAAGGATATTTTACAGGAGGCGGGAATACTTTTTTGCTGGTAAAAACATTACATGAAGAAGGGATAATGTCTGTTCTAAAACAAAATGTTGAAAATGGAAAGCCTTATTTAGGATGCAGCGCCGGAAGTAACATCGGAGGATTGAACATGAAAACAACGAATGATATGCCGATTGTTTATCCGTCAAGTTTTGATTGTATGGGATTGGTTCCTTTTAATTTAAATCCACATTATTTAGATCCGAATCCGGATTTGAAACACAATGGAGAGACCAGAGAAACCAGAATCAAAGAATTTTTAACGCAAAATGACGTAAAAGTTGTAGGACTTCGTGAAGGAAACTGGATCAGAAGAATTGGAGATAAAATTATGGTTGAAGGAAATGAATTAACGAGAATTTTTGAAAAAGATAAAGAACCTTACGAGATAAAAGTGGGTTCTGAACTGTAACTTTATTTTAATTATATTTGAATTAAAGAATGTGGGTTTAGGATCATATTAAAGATTAAAAGGTGCTTCGATTCCTATGTTACAAAATGACTTTTTAGTAGTAGAGAGGTCATGCTGAGCGGAGTCGAAGCATTTTATACAAGAAGAAAATAAATAAGTCAATGAAGAAAACATTCGCGGTTCTTATACTTTCAACGCAAGTTATTTTTGCTCAAGATATTCCCCAAAAACTGGATGCCGTTACAAAAGATCTGATGAATTCTTCAGGAGCGATCGCTTCCAACTTATCATTCTATGTATCGGATGAAGAAGGTAAACTTATTTATGAATATCAGGGAAATAAAGGATTTTCTACGGCTTCTACGCAGAAAATATTTACAGCAGCAGCAGCTTTAGAAACTTTAGGAAAAAACTATACGTATACAACGACATCCAGTTACTCAGGAAATATTTCAGGAGGAAATCTGAATGGAAACCTTTTTATCAGTTCAAACGGAGATCCTACATTAGGAAGCTGGAGATATGAATCTTATAAGCCTGAAAACTTTAAAAAGAAGCTCGTTGAAGCCATAAAAAATGCTGGAATTACAAAAATTTCCGGTGATTTGATTATTGACGATTCCTATTTTGATCATCAAACGATTCCCGGAGGCTGGCCTTGGGACGATTTAGGAAACTATTACGGAGCCGGAGTCTGGAGTGTGAACTGGAGAGAAAATCAATTCGATGTTAATATCAACGGAACGGATTTTAAAAGTTTTTCCTATCCTTTAGCCGGAATAAAATGGCTGAATGATTTAAAAACAGGAGGAAGCTCAGATCAAAGTTTGGTTTTTACAGCGCCTTATTCAGATGTAGCTTTAATTAACGGAACTTTGCCTGCAGGAAAAACAACCACTGTTTCGGGTTCAGTGCCTAATCCTCCTTTGCAGTTAGGAGTAGAAGTAAAGCAATGGTTAAAAGAATCAGGGATTGATTTTTCAGGAAAAGTGATCACCAATTCCCAGCTTGAAATTGAAGGGAAATCAATACAGATTGCTCCTAAAAACAATATTATTCTTACCTATCAATCGCCAACATTAGATAAAATTGTGTATTGGTTTTTGAGAAAAAGTGTGAATATGTATGGGGAAACTTTGATTAAAACATTAGGTAAAGAGAAAAAAGGAGATTCGAGCTTTAAAAGTGGAGTGGCTTATCTGAAAGAATTTTGGAAGTCAAAAGGCATCAATGGAAATATGATCAATTTTGCTGATGGAAGCGGACTTTCTCCTCAAAATTATGTTTCTGCAAAGGCTGAAGTTCAGGCTTTGCTGTATGCCAAAAAACAATCATGGTTCGATACTTATTATGATGGTTTCCCGGTTCAGGATAATGGTCTTAAAATGAAAAGCGGAACGATGAGAGATACAAAATCATTTGCCGGCTTTCATACGGCTAAAGATGGAAAAAAATATGTATTTTCGATTATCATCAACAATTATCAGGGAAGCGGGAGTACAGAACTTCAGAAAATCCTGAATGTTTTAAAATAACTTGCTGTGAAAAAGAAATCCATATTTTCCAGATTCAACAACTGGTTTATTTTTTCTCTCATGACGTTGGTCGTTGTATCTATCGTTATTGCTTCGACGCTGGTCGTTAATTATTTAAAAAAAGAAGAGGTAAAAAGGGTTGATATCTTGGTGAATGCTATAAAATTTCAACAGGAAGTTACTCCCAGTCTGGAGGTTCAGGAATTACTTTTAACCATTTACAGCTCCAATACGACCATTCCGCTTATTATTTTAGATAAGAATGATCAGCTTATGGAATATAAGAATTTGCCAAAGGAAATACATGATCCGAAAGAAATTATTGCCCTGGCAAAAAGAATGGAGAAAAAATATCCGGCTATTGAAATAAAAATTTTGAACGGAAATAATCAGTTTGTTTATTATGATAATTCAAGAATTCTTAATAATCTCCAGTATTTTCCTTTTTTATTAGGGTTATTTGTGTTGTCATATTTCTTATTTTCTTTTTGGTTTTTGAGAACAATCAAGAAAACGGATGAAGGGTATCTTTGGGCAGGCCTGGCAAAAGAGACAGCACATCAGATCGGGACGCCTCTTTCCTCTATGATCGGGTGGATAGAAATCATGAAACTTGATAATCCTGAATCTGAAGGGATACACGAAATTGAAAAAGATATTGAACGTTTAAGAACAATCTCAGAACGATTCTCTAAAATAGGTTCAGTTCCGGAACTGAATGATAAAAATTTCAATGAAACCATTCAGGAAAATTATGATTATCTGAAAACAAGGATTTCAAAGAAAATTAATTTTACGTTACATCAGCCTACTTATACCATTTTGGTTCCGCATAATAAAATACTGATGAGCTGGGTGATTGAAAATTTAGTGAAAAATGCAGTAGATGCCATGAAAGGGCAGGGTAATTTACTCATGACAGTCTTTGAAAGGAATAAAAATCTTTTTGTAGAAGTAAAAGATGATGGAAGCGGTATGACGAAACAACAGGCGAGAAATGCTTTTAAACCTGGTTATTCTACTAAAAAACGAGGTTGGGGATTGGGATTGTCATTAGCGAAAAGAGTGGTTCAGGAATATCATAACGGAGATATTAAAATCGTTCAGACAGATGTAGGAAAAGGAACTACTTTTAGGATAGCGATTAAAAAAACGGAAGCATAAGAAGGGTATTTTTAGTACCCTTTTATTATTTAAGTTCTTTAGCCTTATTTATAATTTTTTTTGCCTTTTTGATTTATAGTGAAAAAATAACTATAAATATTTTTATTTTTCATTAATTATTATTTAAATATTGATATTCATAGATAATATTTCATAATTTTATTGTATCAAACATTAAAATATTATCATGAAAAAAAGGATTTTTATTGCCTTTTTGCTCATATTGTTATTGTACATGGGCAAAATGCGGGCTTCCATTTTTCTAGACCTTGCATTAATAGATTTAAAAATAAAATCAAGAGATCATACAAAAGCCTTTCATCTCTTGTCTCATGGGAAACCGGGAAAACTCTATATTAATGGACATTGGCTAGATCAAGAAGGGATTTATAGGTTTCTGATAGATAAAGTGAAGAACAAGAATGAACTTCTTATCTATGGCTGTGAATTTGCAAAAGGAAAGAAAGGAATTGAGGTCGTCAAATACCTTGAAAAAAAATTGAAAGTCAAGGTTTCAGCTTCCACAGATATTACAGGTAAGGATGGAAACTGGATATTGGAGTACGGTAATAGTCCAAATACACTGAAACCTGTTTATAAAGGAAATCTCCAATTGGATAATCTCCATTACTTAAATCCTGTTGTTTTTACTAATTATCCTTTGGATATCACTCAAGAATTTGTTTATTTATCCACTCCTTCCGTCTCAGACATTAATGTTACCATAAACTTTGCATCCGGAAACGGATCTCCAAGAATATCGGTTCTAGATCTTTCAAGTAACACTTCTTCCATCATCACGAATGGCTCTGTCATATTAAACAGCTCTCAACCCAAAAGAATTAGCTTTGTAAATTCTGCAGATGTAATTCTTTTACCTGGTCAATCACCCGTCACATTATCTTCTACAGCAGCCGGAACTATTATTTCAGGAAATAGCGCAGGGCTCGTTTTTAATTCAGCATCAAATTTTTATGTAAACTACAGAGGGAGGCAACTTAATCATGCCGGGACTGTGCTTACAAAGGGAAAAGCTGCTCTTGGAAAAGAGTTCAGATGGGGAGGAACGCCAATCCAAAATTCGACAGCTTCTACGGATGTAGGAAATGTTTTATCCATCATGGCGACTGATGATGATACCAATATTAATATTTCCGATCTTGATCCCGGGATGGAGTTTCTAAATGGAAGTAATCCTACACCGTTGATAGGAACTTCACTCTACAGAACATTACAAAAAGGAGAAACCTTCATACTCTATGCTCCTGTAAAAACCAATGGGGTAAGCATTCAGGATACGGGATGGCTTGGAGCAAAAATTGTGTCCAATAAAGATGTAAGTGTAGTTGTAGGAGGATTAATGATGTTGGGCGCTTCAGGAACTGCAAGGGACTTTGGGTTGGATCAGCTTGTTCCTGTCAGCCAGATTGGTGTTGAATACATTGTAATGCAGGGTGCCGGTGGAAATAATGAAAGGGTAATTGTGGTAGCTACAGATGACAATACAATGGTTTATTTAAATGGTTCTCTTACGCCTATTGCAACACTGGTGAATGCAGGAGATTATACTGTTATTAATGCATCTGGAAATTTTAATGCTAACCAAAACCTTTATCTGAAAACCAATAAACCCTCCTATGTTTATCATAAAATATATGGAAGCTCGGGAGGTGCAACTAATAATATTGTTTTGGTGGCACCCTTATCTTGTTTTGGTCAAAATGAAATCAATCTTATTTCTGATGCCCATAAAATTGGAAACACAGGATATGCCAATACAGTGCTTTCTGTTTTATCAGCTTCGGGTGCTACTCCTGTTGTGACAATCAATGGAACACCGGTTATTCCTTCTCAATCTGCAGGCAGTGTTGATGGAAATGTAAATTGGGTAAGTTATAGATATGCAATAGGTGATGCAGTGAACGATGTAAAAAATGTAAAAGTAACTTCGACCGCTCCTATTCAGGCAGATTTATTAGGTGCTGATACCAATGCCGGCTTCGGAGGGTATTTTTCAGGTTTTGGAACCTTACCTATTGTAACAATCAGCTTGAGTACACCTTATGAGCAACCTTGCATAGGGCAATCAACATTATCTGTACCCGCAGGATTAGGAACCTATCAATGGTATAAAAACGGAACCATTATTTCTGCTGCAACCAATAATGTATATGTATTGCCTGCTACAGATACTACTTCAGCAGAATATAGTGTTATAGTTATTACTCCGGGTGGATGCGAGATCCACTCTGATTTTGTTGTAAGTGATATCTGTCCATGTTCCAAACCAGGGGCAATAGGTACGCCAAATTCAGGCACAAAATTAGGAATTACAATAAGAGACGTAAGGAGTTCCAATAACTGGCCTCATGATGTCAATAATGGTTTTTTAGCTCTTGAAAGCAATGATAAAGGTTTTGTGATAACAAGACTCAGCGATCCTGAAACAGCAATTACACAACCTGTGGAAGGAATGATCGTTTATGATACAGATGATAACTGTATTAAGCTTTATAATGGAACTTCTTGGAACTGTATACAACAAACTTGTAATTAATAATATTATGAAAAAGTTAATCTTATTATTTCTTCCTATAGCGTTGAGCGCACAAGTTGCTATTGGTAAGGGGCAGGTAGATGGTAGTGGAATTCTGGATTTTCAGGGAGGTACTACCAACGGTATTATTTTACCTCGTGTTTTAAACACTGAAAATATGACACTCACTCAACCTGGAACATTGGTTTTTGATTTAACAACATCTAGAATAAAATTTTTCAATGGTGCATGGGTTGATCTTTCGGATAAAACTGGAACAAACCCGACACTGATTTCCGGGACAGATATTAGTTCCACAGGAGTCATTATAGGAGCTACTTCCTCAGATGCTACAGGAGTATTGGTGTTGGAATCAGCTTCTAAAGCCCTTATTCTTCCTAAAATCACTGATCCTGTAAACAATGTGAAATCACCGGAAGCGGGAATGATATGTTATGATCCCAGTACAAAGCTAATGTGTGCTTATAACGGAAACGAATGGTTTTTCTGGAAGTAAGAAATGTCAAAATTAAAAAGAAACCCTTTACCAAATTCAGTAAAGGGTTTTTAAATAATTACTATTTTTTACCAGTCAACCACTGAGTTTGCAGTTTTTGCTCTTCTGCAGTTGGGTTGGTTTTAAACTGGAGGCTTTCCATTGTCATTTTATCAAGAATTGCTTTTCCTTTCAGATCCATTTTATTATTGTTTCTTAAAATGGTAACCGTAACGTTTTGTCCTTCCTTGATGGTTTTAGAATAATCAATAAATGCCTGTACATTCTGGATATTGATCGTTTTTCCATCTAATGCGACAACTTCGTCCGTGATTTTAAAACCTATACTTTTTGCAAATGGTGATAATGCCGAACTTTCATCAAATACAAATGTATTGTTCTTATCATTATAACCTGTTTGGTTCGGGTCCTTAATCATCCAGAACATAGGAGGTGTTTCCTGTTTTTTGATCTCTACACCTACCATATTCAGGTATTGTTCGTATGGAGTAGGCTGGCTTCCTGCAATATATTTGTTGTAGAAATCTTTTACTTGAGGAAAACCTGTAACTGTTACCAATTCATCGATTAATTGATCATCTTTAAACGGTTTGTTTTCACCAAATCTTTGAGAAAGCTTGCGGATCATATCACGATATCCCATTTCACCGTTGGATAATTTTCTTAGCTCAATATCTAGACACATCGTAAGAAGCGCTCCTTTTTCGTAAACATTTCTGTATTGATCTTTGTATTCATCCAGAAGAACGTTTTTACTCATTACCGTAAAAGGCATCGTGTCATTATAGCTCTTAGAATTCGTGATTTTTTCACCGATTCTTTGAAGGAATTCATTTTTAGTAATCAAACCTTCCTGAATCTGGAATAAGTTGGCAAAATACTCCGTTCCTCCTTCATACATCCATAAATGCTGAGACATTTTAGGATCTGCATAATCAAAATAATGAATTTCTTCAGAATGTGTTTTTAGTGGATTTACCGTATGGAAGAACTCGTGAGACACAACATCGGTAATCGTTTTGTCAATCGCTTCTTTAGGCATCATTTCCGGCAAAACAACACTGGTAGATTCATGATGTTCCAATGCTCCAAAACCTTTGATTTGCGGGCCGTCTCCTCCGGAAAGGTAAAGCATGATCGCATATTTTTTATTGGTATTCATGTCACCCAAAAATTTCTTTTGAGCAACGACCATTTTTTCTAAATTCTCTTTAAAATCTGCCGCTTTATATTTTCCTGTCGGTGAGTAAACTCCCAAAACAAGATCCATTCCTCCTGCATTGAAGGTGATGTAATCCGGTTTGGTATACATTAATGGAGAGTCGGTTACTTTCGCATAATTTGCCAGTGTAAAAGTATCTGTAGATTCAGACTTATCCTGGTCAACCAAAGCGGTTGTTCCGTAGAAATCTGTTGGTTTCTGAACGATCAGTTGATAAGGTACATCTTGCATATTATCAATGTATCCAACAAAACCGTGAGTGTTAATTAGGTAAATTTTTCCTTCTTCAATATCTGTTCCGGAAGGAGAGAATACCGCTTTATGTTTTGAAGTATCCATTTCATCATCAAAACTGTCATTCACAAGATAAGTAACTTTGCTTAAATTCTGAGCGTTTTTAAGAGCATAGGTGTTGTCATTTACTTTCGTAAAAGCTATTTCTTTTCCTTTATTATCAAAAAACTTGATGCCCTCTACAAATCTTCCGTAATCATCCACAGAATAGGTTCCCGGAACTGTTTTAGGAAAATGGAATTTTACATCTCCCGATTTCATTTTCGGGAATTCCATCGTTACAGCAATTTTATCATTTTTTACATTGACAAGATCAATGGTCGTCTTAATAGATTGGGCATTCACCAAAAAAGTGGATAAAATCCCTAAACTGAGTGCAATTTTTTTCATTGAGTTTACATTATAGTTAAATAGTTGTTTTTTTAATGATTTTGTTACGAAAGAATTATTAAAGTTTTCTTAAAAATCAATAACAAAATTTAAATTTTTCAAAAGAATAAGAGCAAAACCGAAATTTTGCTCTTAGATAAGTATGATTAAATTTTTGTATAGTTAATATAATACGCATCATTGAACTTTACAGAATCGCCACCCTTTAGTTTTACGGTCTGCCACTCTTCTGTTGGATTGATGGTTTGTTCTCCTTCAATTTTAATAGGAAGTTTTAAGTTTTTAATAACATTCGTATAGCGGAATTTCAAAACATTTCCATTTTGGGAATATTCCAGAGTTGGGATTTTAGTTGTTCTTAAATATTGATTAAATATACTTGAAAAATCAATTCCTGCTTTTTTTGAAATGTAGTTTTCAATTTCTTCGGTAGTTACTGTTTTATGATAAAAGTCTTTATTTAAACCTCTTAAAATCTGTCTGAATTTTTCATCGTTATCAATTACCTGGCGAATGGTATGAAGCATACTTGCTCCTTTATAATACATATCACCGCTACCTTCGTTTCTTACTCCATATTTTCCGATAATCGGAATGTCATTTTCTATGCCGTGTCGTATGCCGACAGCATATAGATCCGCTGATTTTTTATCCATATATTTTTCGGTAAAAAGAACCTCGGAATACATCGTGAAACCTTCATGAACCCACATATCTGCCTGATCTTTTGCAGTAATATTGTTAGCAAACCATTCGTGACCGCTTTCATGAATGATGATATAATCCCAGTTGAGCCCGACTCCCGTTCCGGAAAGATCCTGTCCTAAATATCCGTTCAGATATTGATTTCCATAGGCTACATTACTTTGGTGTTCCATTCCTAAATAAGGAGAATCTACCAGTTTGTAAGAATCTTCATAAAAAGGATACGCTCCGAACCAGTATTCAAAAGCAGAAAGCATCGGTTTTACCTGTTGGAACTGTTTTTTAGCTTTATCTAAATTATAATCTATAACCCAGTAATCAAGATCAAGTTTCCCTTTTTCTCCATTATAAGTATCTTTAAAATTCACATATTTACCAATATTCGGAATAATAGAATAGGCATTAATCGGATTTTTTATTTCCCAGGTATACGTGGTTTTATTTCCGCTCGTCTTTTGATCAATCAGTCTTCCGTTTCCGACCCCTACTAAGTCTTTCGGAGTAATAATTTTCATAACAACACCATTATCCGGCTCATCACTCCAGATGTCTTTTGTAGGCAGCCAGATTGAAGCACCGATTCCTTCATCAGCAACACTCATCCATGGATTTCCCTTTTCATCTTTCGCAAAAACCCAGCCTCCGTCCCAAGGTGCACGTTTAGCAATAGTAGGATTCCCCGAATAGGTTACATCAATCGTATATTTTTCACCTTTTTTAAAGCTTTTTTTAGCTTTAACCCAGATAAAATCACCCTCTTGTTTGTATTCTGAAATCGGAAAACTTCCAGTTACTTTATCAGCTTTCATGGGCTGTTGTAAATCAATCTGAAAAGTCGGATTGGTAACGTCTTTAATGATTTCAAAACTGATGGTATTGTTTCCTTTAATGCTTTTTTGTGCAAAGTCAGGTTCTACGGATAAGTCGTATTTTTTTACATCCCAAAAGTTTCGGAATTGAGTGTTGGAACCTTTTAAAGTATCTTGTTTCGTGAAAGTTTTACCTTTTTCGAAGAATTGCCCAAAAACAAGTCCTGAAGCAAATAAAAGTGTATATGTCAGCTTTTTCATTTGAAATTAAATTAATCGATCAAAAATAAATAATTAATTGTTTCTAAATTTAGAAAGTATGAATTATCAGGTTTCTTTTAATTAGACGATAAAAATAAAAGTTTGTTACTTTTTGGAGTCTAAAAATTGTTATAAAGTTTGTAGATCGTTAATTCTGATGATAATAATAAAAAATCCCGCAGAATATCTGCGGGAATATATTTTGAAAGTGTACACTTTGAATTATTGCTGAACTGCCGGAAGATTACCTTCTCGTTTCTGAACTTTTTTGTAAGTGTAAGAACACATCACGATACTGAACTCGTATAATAATAATAATGGTAAAGCGGCCATTAACATACTTAATACATCAGCCGGAGTAATAATTGCTGCTACCACCATAATTAAAACAATAGCATGACGGCGATAGGTCTTCATAAACATAGGCGTTAAAATCCCAATCGACGTAAGGAAATAAATAAGGATCGGAAACAGGAAAATCACACCCATTCCCAACACAACCTGTAAAAATAATGTTGTATAATCACTCAAATCATAGAGCGGAACGATTATGTCTGAGATTTTGAAAATAACTCCGAAATTAACTGCAAAAGGAAGAATTAAAAAGTATCCGCATAAAACTCCTGTCATAAAGAGAATCCAAACAGAATTGATGATGAAAATTGAATTCTTTCTTTCTTTTGGATGTAAAGCCGGACTGATAAATCTCCAAAGTTCCCATACAATATAAGGAAATGCAGCGACAATTCCCCCAAAAACGGAAACCGCCATCATGACATTAAACTGCTGGTAAAGTTTACTGGCACGAACAGGGAAGTCTTTCGGAAGGTGAATGCTGTTTTCACCCAAAAGCATTCTGGAAAAGTGATTAACAAGTTCAAAAGTCGGGAAATCATTTCTGGTAGGACCAAAAAAGATATGATCCATAATCCAATTGATATTAAAGCCGACAGCAAAAGCCGCAATTATAATAGCAATAATTGAGCGGATTAGGTGACCTCTTAATTCTCCAATATGTCCAAGAAAGGACATGTCATTAGCATCACTCACAGAATAATATTTTTAAGGCTTCAAATTTATGAAAAAAGTTTCAGTAAAGTGGGGAAGTTGGAAGAGGGGAGATGGAAGTTTAAAATATTCCGGTTATTTTTGTTTCCCATTCTTTAATCTTTTATTAAAAAGTAAAGAGCGGTTCGGGAATAATTTTCCAGCCTCCAGCTTCAAACTTCCAATTTAGTTAATTCCTTCGTCCAACAATTTATGCAAATCTATAATTCCGAAATACTTTCCGTTTTCTGTTACGATAAGCTGTCCGATATTATTATCTTTTAAAATTTTCATGGCATCTTTTGCCAAAGCAGTTTTTTCAATCGTTTTTGGATGAGCAGACATAATATCTTTGGCCAATACTTTAGAAATATCGTCACCTTTCATCAGCATTCTTCTCAAATCTCCGTCTGTAATCACTCCTATAATTTTATTTTCGTTGGTTACAACAGTGATTCCGTGTCTTGAACTGCTGATGGAGATGATCACATCTTTAATTGTATCATTTTCCGTAACCTGTGGTTTTTGTGATGATAGGAAGTCGTTAACTTTTGAAATCAGGTTTTTACCAAGGCTTCCTCCCGGATGGAATTTTGCAAAATCGTTCGCTTTGAAATCATTAATTTCCATTAAAGAAACAGCTAAAGCGTCTCCAAGAGCCATTTGCAACGTAGTAGAACTTGTGGGGGCCAGTTTATTGGGGCAAGCTTCCAGATCTACATGAGTATTTAAGATAATTTCAGAGAATTCTGCCAGTTTACTGTTTTTATTTCCAGTCATTCCGATTAATGCAGAAGAATAATCTTTCAGGTAAGGAACAAGATTCACAATTTCCGGTGAATTTCCGGATTGTGAAATACATAAAACAACATCCTGCTTCTGAATCACGCCTAAATCTCCGTGAATGGCTTCTGAAGCATGAAGAAACTGAGAAGGAGTTCCTGTAGAGTTCAGGGTAGCAACAATTTTGTTTCCAACGTGTGCAGATTTTCCAATTCCTACTACAATTAATTTTCCTTGTGCAGAATGAATAATTTCTACTGCTTTTACAAAATCTTCGTCAAGTCTGTTTTTTAGTTTTTCAAGCTCTGAAATTTCTATCTCTAAAGTACTTTTTGCTATCGAAATGATATTGGCTTTTTCCATTTTACTTTTATAAGGTCTACAAAAAATCTTTTAAAAAACGTTATATTTAAAAAAGAATATTTAATATGAATTTTATTTTTCATAAATTCGTTTGCTTTTATTTTAAGCAAAAAATTTATAACTTTGGGTTAGATGCAAATTTAGCAATAGAAAATTAGATGAGCGCAAAAAAAGCCAATTTATCAGGCGAATTGAAAAAATATTTCGGGTTTTCTACTTTTAAAGGTCAACAAGAACACATTATAGAAAACCTGTTAGATGGAAAGGATATATTTGTTTTGATGCCTACAGGAGGAGGAAAATCCTTATGTTATCAGTTACCGGCTCTTATTTCCGAAGGTACTGCCATAGTAGTTTCGCCTTTAATAGCGTTAATGAAAAACCAAGTAGATGCAGTAAATGGTCTGTCATCCGATGATGGAGTAGCACATGTTTTAAATTCATCTTTAAATAAAACACAGACCAAACAGGTTTTTGACGACATTAAAAGTGGTAAGACCAAACTTTTGTATGTAGCTCCGGAATCTTTAATTAAAGATGATTACTTAGAATTTTTGAAAGAAGTGAAAATTTCTTTCTTTGCTATTGACGAAGCACACTGTATTTCAGAATGGGGACATGATTTCAGACCTGAATACAGGAACTTGAAATCAATTATCGATAAAATTGCAGATGTACCTGTAATTGCTCTCACAGCAACAGCAACACCTAAAGTTCAGGATGATATCCAAAAAACTTTAGGAATGAGCAATGCTTTGGTTTTTAAAGAAAGTTTTAACAGACCAAATCTTTATTACGAAGTACAGCCTAAAGTAAATGTAGATAAAGAAATCGTTAAATTTATTAGTCAGCATAAAGGAAAATCCGGAATTGTTTACTGTTTAAGCCGTAGAAAGGTTGAAGAATTTGCTCAGCTTTTACAGGTAAACGGTATCAATGCATTACCTTATCATGCTGGTCTTGATCAAAAGATAAGAGTGGCCAATCAGGATAAATTCCTGATGGAAGAAGTAGATGTAATTGTTGCTACCATTGCATTCGGAATGGGTATTGATAAACCTGATGTTCGCTTTGTAATTCACTACGATATTCCAAAGTCTTTGGAAAGTTATTATCAGGAAACCGGACGTGCGGGAAGAGATGGTGGAGAAGGGCATTGTTTAGCGTTTTATGATCCTAAAGACATTGAAAAATTAGAAAAATTTCTGGCTCAAAAACCTGTTTCTGAAAGAGAAATCGGGTTGCAGCTTTTAAATGAAGTGGTAGGTTATGCCGAAACTTCAATGAGCAGAAGACAATATATTTTGTATTATTTTGGTGAAAACTTTGATCCGATTCATGGTGACGGAGCCAAAATGTGCGATAATTCATCCAATCCGCCAAAACTGAAGGACGCTACCGCCGATTTGAAGAAAGTCTTGGAACTCATCAAAGATACCGGAGAAAAATTCAAAGCAAAAGATTTGATTTCTATCATTGCAGGAAAGGAAACTGCGGTGACAAAGTCTTATAAGCTGGAGCAAACCTCTTATTTTGGTTTTGGAAAAGAGGAAACGGATAATCACTGGAAAACTATTTTAAGACAGGCAACTGTTCAGAATTTCCTGCAGAAAGATATTGAAACCTATGGTGTTTTAAAGATTGAAGAAAAAGGGAAATTGGTATTAGGAGGTAAACTGGAACATTCATTCTTGATTGCAGAAGACAGAGAATTCGATTTAACTCAGACTAAAGCAGAAAGTGATCAGATTCAACAGCAATCCGGAGGTGGATTAGACCAAAACTTATTCACATTATTAAAGGATCTAAGGAAAAAAGTTGCCAAAAAACACGGAATTCCACCTTATACTGTGTTTATGGATCCGAGTTTGGAAGATATGACGGTTCAGTACCCAATTACCGTTGAAGAAATTGCCAAAATTTATGGAGTTGGTGAAGGAAAAGCCAAAAAATATGGTAAAGAATTCGCTGATTTTATTAACAAATATGTAGAAGAAAACAATATCGAACGTACTCAGGATATGGTATTGAAACAAGTGGCAAATAAATCCAGCCATAAAGTTTTCATTATCCAGAGTACAGATAAAAAAATTGACCTTGAAGACATTGCAAGAGCCAAAAATCTTTCAATGGATGAATTGTTGAAGGAGATGGAACGTATTGTTTATCAAGGTACTAAATTGAATATTGATTATTATATCGAAGACAATTTTGATGAAGATATCGTAGATGGTTTCATGGAGTTCATGAACGAATCTGAAAGCGATAGCATGAAAGTTTTGCTGGACGAATTTGGAGACGAACTTTCTGATGAAGAAGTGAGAATGTTGAGAATAAAATTCATTAGCGACGTTGCCAATTAACAATGAAAGATGTTTTAAAATATCTTTTATATATAATAATTTTCTTGATAGGATGTTATCTGCTTTTGCTCCTTTTTGGAGTATTTATAGACTGGTTTCTCCAGGGAAGAAAATAATTAAAAAGAAACTCCTCAACAGAAGAGTTTCTTTTTTTATGAAATTTGGTGCTCAATTTGTCATTCCGTAGGAATCTAAATATAGTATTCGAAAATAGCTAAGAATTTTCTTGCCTAGATTCCTACGGAATGACAGGCTATATGGAACATGGATAGCATTTAAGTTGAATATTTTCAGGATCTTACAAAATGTGGAAAATTTAATCATATTCAAATTAAGGTTAAAAATCAACAATTACAATCTGAAATAAAAGGTTGCCAAAACTTTTTACTAACTTTACATGAATGAAAAAGATTTCTGTCATATTTATTCTGCCGGATTTGGAAACCGGAGGTGCAGAAAGAATCATTACCACCATTGCGAACCATCTTTCCCGGGATCGGTTTGAACCTAAAATATTGCTTTTACGTAAACAAGGCGGTTATCTTAATTTTCTTAGAAAAGATATTGAAATCATTGATGTAGATACGGAACGAATTCGACATTCATTAAAGCCTATTTTACGGGAAATTTACAGGAGAAAACCTGATATTGTATTCTCTGGTTTTGGAGAAGTTAATGCATATTTATCCCTGTTTATCAAGCTTTTTCCAAGAACGAAGTTTATTGCAAGAGAAACGAATGTGGTTTCTCAGCATGTTACCCGGAAAGAGATCAAATTTTTCTATAGTTTTTATAATAACTATCAGACAATCATTGCTCAAAGTGATGATATGAGAATGGATTTAATTGATAATTTCAACGTTAAAGAAAGGAAAATTATTAAAATAAATAATCCTGTCGATTTTGAATTTATTAATGAAAAACTAGCTTTTTCAAGTAAACCTGAATGCTTTAAATACAATTACAAAAATGTTGTAGCTATTGGTAACTTATCTGCAAGAAAAGGCTTTGATAATCTGTTAAAAGTATTTTCCAGACTTAAGAACGAAAATATTTTATTGCATATTTTGGGAGATGGAAAAGATCGGGAGATCCTTCATCAGATGAAGGATTTTTTAGACTTAAAAAAGGTTATTTTTCATGGAAGACAAGATAATCCTTATCAGTTTCTGAAATATGCGGATCTGTTTATTCTCTCCTCAAGATATGAAGGTTTCCCAAATGTTTTACTGGAAGCAGGTGCTTGCGGAACCTACTCTTTAGTGAATAATTGTCCGGGAGGAATTACCGAGATTATTCAAAATCGCATCAATGGGGAAATTTCTGATATTGAAAATCATGAAGATTTCTCCCAAAAAATTATTCAAATTTTACATGGAAGTTATGACAGCAGTTCCATTAAGAACTCTATAAAATCAAGGTTTTCTAAAGAAATTATTCTGGATAAATATGAGAAGGTTTTACTGGATTTGATGAAATTCTAATTTCCATATTTGTCTTGTGGAGGCTTATTTTCTTACATTTGACCTCTATTAAATCAACTTTTTTATCAATGAATAAAATTCAGAAACTAGGATGCGCTTGTGAAAAACCTACATCGGACTATACAGAATACAGAAGTTCTGAATTGAGTATAGATCAGACGAATGGAAGAAATGCAGAAGTAAGTATTCAGCAGTGTAAATTGTGTCAAAGAATTTGGATTCATTATTTCGTTGAATTTGTGAGTGTTTCTCAATCCGGAAGATGGTACAAAGGAATCGTTTCGAAAAAAGACCGTTCACAAATAACACTGGAAAATGCAGTAGAGTTTCTGGAAAGCCTAGAATGGTATGTGTATGGAGGTTCTTATTTTGAGAGTATGGGAGAGTTTGGGCAAGGAAAACTGAAGGTGGATTTGTAATACTTAGATGAAAGCTTTTGCTAAAATAGTATTGTATTTTATTGTTTCAATCGGATTCTTTTGGTCGCATTTAGATATTGTAAAATATGTTCACAATTGTCATGTTGAGAAAGAAATATTTCCTGAATATTATGCTGCGATGCCTTTTATTTATAAATCAGACTCTTTAGCCAGTTCTATGGCGACGGATTATTATATATTAGGTATTTTATTAAATTCAATAATTCTGACATTACTTTTTTTATATTTAGATTTTCTCATTCAAAAAGCTTTAATTAAAAGGAAAATATTGTTAAAATCTTATTTTGCTCTAAAAATTATTATTACTTTATTTTCATTCTCTAATATTTATTTTTCTTATACTTTTATAAGTGAAGATCATTTTAGTTTTAAAAGTACTTTTAAAGAAGATATAGAGATGTTGAAAGCAGACTGTAAAGGGAGAATCGTTTTCTTTTTATGGTGATTCAGTATTAAAAAAAATCCGATTATGAGTTTAAGTCCAATAAAAATGTCCAGTAAAATTATTATTTCTTTAGTTATCGCTCTTTTAACAATGAGCTGTAAAAGCCCTAAAGAAAAGATGGAAGATCTTATACTTTACCAGGATAGTATTGGATACTGGAATTATGAATGGCCAAGAGAAAGAGCAGAATACTACGGTTTCACCTTTAAATTTATGAAAAAGAATAAGCTTCAAAAATTATCTTTTAATAAAGTTAAAAATAGAAGAACAATCTGGAATGATTATCCTTATGAAGAATCAATTTACAGATGGGGAGTTGCAGATGATTCAATATTTACTTTAATGAATTATAATTCAAAAATAAAAGTAACAAAATATAATAAGGACACAATTTGGCTTTATGATCCTGAGACAAAGAGTAAGGATCTTCTGATAAAAGTAAAAGGAGATCTTAATATTGAAAAGCCTGTTGAAATAAAAGGGATTAATAAAGATACAGGAGAAGAAATTCAAAGTCTTAATTTATAGTTAGAAGTTTAAATTTTTAAAAGAAAAATTGACAAATCTCACTTTCTCACGTGGTAATTAATCATTAAATTTGTAAGAATTAAGAAAGTTAATAATAAACAAATTCATAAAATAACATGAGTCAATTCGATGTTACCGTAATCGGTTCTGGTCCTGGTGGTTATGTTGCTGCAATTCGTGCTGCACAATTAGGTTTCACTACAGCAATTATTGAAAAATATCCAACTTTAGGAGGAACTTGTCTTAACGTGGGATGTATTCCGTCAAAAGCGCTTTTGGATAGTTCTGAACATTTTGAGAATGCAAAGCACAATTTTGCAGGTCACGGAATCATTATCAACGAGCCTCAAGCTGATATCGCAAGAATGATCGAGCGTAAAAATGAGGTGATCAAGCAAAACACAGACGGGATCAGCTATCTGATGAACAAAAACAAAATCACTGTTTTTGAAGGAGTTGGAAGCTTCGAATCTGCGACTCAGATCAAAGTAACGAAAAACGACGGTTCTACAGAAATGATCGAATCGAAATATACAATCATTGCAACAGGTTCTAAACCATCTTCTTTACCTTTCATCACTTTAGATAAAGAAAGAGTAATTACTTCTACGGAAGCTTTAAATCTTAAGGAAATTCCTAAGCATTTGGTAGTTATCGGTGGTGGTGTTATAGGTCTTGAATTAGGTTCTGTTTATTTAAGACTAGGAGCTCAGGTAACTGTTGTTGAATTTATGGATAAAATCATCCCTACAATGGATGGAGCTTTAAGTAAAGAATTAACTAAAGTTCTTAAAAAGCAAGGAATGAAGTTTATGCTTTCTACAGCTGTTTCTGCTGTTGAAAGAAATGGAGATACGGTAAAAATTACTGCTAAAGATAAAAAAGGAGAAGAAGTAGTTGTAGAAGGAGATTATTGTTTAGTTTCTGTAGGTAGAAAACCTTACACAGAAGGTCTTGGATTAGAGAAAGCGGGTGTTGAACTTGACGAAAGAGGAAGAGTAAAAACAAACGATCACTTACAGACTAACGTTGCTAACATTTACGCAATCGGAGATGTTATCAAAGGAGCGATGTTGGCTCACAAAGCTGAAGAAGAAGGAGTTTTTGTTGCTGAAACACTAGCTGGACAAAAACCTCACGTTAATTATAATCTGATTCCAGGAGTTGTTTACACTTGGCCGGAAGTTGCTGGAGTTGGTAAAACTGAAGAGCAATTGAAAGAAGAAGGTGTAGCTTACAAAGTAGGTTCTTTCCCAATGAGAGCTCTAGGAAGAAGCCGTGCAAGTGGTGATGTTGATGGATTAGTTAAAATTATCGCTGACGAAAAAACTGACGAAGTGTTAGGAATGCATATCGTAGGAGCAAGAGCTGCTGACCTTATTGCTGAAGGAGTAATTGCTATGGAATTCCGTGCAAGTGCAGAAGATATCGCAAGAAGTTCTCACGCTCACCCGACGTATGCAGAAGCTATTAAAGAAGCTGCATTGGATGCTACGGCAAAGAGACCGATTCATATGTAATTGAAAAATAATCATATATACAAAAAGAGAAACCATAATTATGGTTTCTCTTTTTTTTGGCATAAAAATGGAGATCATAAATTAAAAAATTACTTATGAAGAATATTTTTATCGGTTTGATGTTTCTTACAGGAATTCATTCATTTGCACAAGAAGCGGGAAAAGTAGGTGAATTGCTAAAAAATGAAGCTTCTAAAAATGAAATAGAAACTTCGGTTTCTAAAACAAGGGGTTCAAGAAATAGCAATAATTCAGGATTCAGAAATCAAAACAGTTCAGAATCAAGAATTAAAAATCCTAATTATCAATGGAACCAAAATTCTGGATATTCGGAGGTTTTTCTTCGAATTCCGGAGCAGGGATATTTCAGTATAGAATTAGGGGATCAGATGATCTCAAATAATTCAGGTAAATTTCGTTTTTTTGATTTGCCTTCAGGAAGAATTCCAATTTCTATTTACGATAATGGATATTTGCTGTACAGAACAACGTTGAATGTTCGTAATAATAGCAGGATGGTGTTGGATTTCTTTACAGATCAAGGATTATTTCTATTGGATTCTTATCCGGTTAGAAATCAATCTTATGGTTTTAATAACTGGAATGATGTCTGGAATAATCCGTACGGAAATCAAGGGAATAACTGGAATAATTCGGGAAATTATACCAATGTAATGGATAATGGCACTTTTGATCAGTTCCTTAAAATGCTTCAGAAAAATGCAAGATTCGATGACAACAGACTTGCTATGATTAATCAGCAGGCGAGTTCTACAATGTTTACTTCTCAGCAGATTACTGTTTTGGTAAAAGAAATGAGTTTTGATAAAAATAGATTGTCTTTAGCAAAATCTATGTATTTTAAATGTACTGATAAAAGCCGGTATTTTTTAGTGTATGATGCTTTTGACTTTGAGAGCAGTAAACGGGAGTTGATGGATTTTATAGCCAAATCTTAACATATTGATATCAATAAAAAAGAGAAGTTTTAAGCTTCTCTTTTTTTGTTTGAAAAAATCATATATAAATCTAAGATTTACTTTATTTTGCGGCATCCTGAGGTTGATCTTCCGGAATAAAAAGACCTAAACTGTATTTTTGATTTAAATACTTTTTAATATCAGGACTGGAATTGGTAACCCATTCGATCATATAAACTTTACTGGTATCAATATCCATTTTTTTATAATAGTTATCAAGCGACTGTACGGTAATTTTATGCAAAAAATCGAAATCTTCGGGAGTATGATTGTTATAAACGAAATGTTCAGGTTCGTATTTTGCAGCTAACACTTTGTCACAGGAATCTTGAATTTCCTGATGCGTTTTGATGTAATAATCCCCAAAGTTCTTGTTTTTCGAATCTAACTGATCCAAAAACTGATTGAAAACTAGCAAAGTATCCTGATGAAGATTCATTTTTGAAATTACGGTATTTCGGAACTCATCATTGGCTTTGGGAGTTTTTGAGCAAGAAACACCTACGAGTGCTATAAAAAGAGTAGAAATAATTGATTTTGGTATTGTCATATTGATGTTTTTATAAAACTAGGGTTATTTTTCTTTATACCTATAATTTTTTTGAAATTTAACTTTAAAAATGGGTTAATGATTAAAGCAAATCTGCAGTGTCTATGAATGATAATTTAATATTAGTATAAAACTTAATCCTGCAGACTGGTTTGGAAATCTAATGAATAATCCCGGAATTCTTGAAATAGAGAGGAAGTATATTGTTTCTCATTTTTCTTTGTATATTGAATAAAAAAATGCAAAAGATATTCTTACTCATAGCTGTATTATTTTCCGGTTTGGTTTTTAGCCAGAATCTGAAAAATATAAAAAAGTTAGTTGAACAGATTAATCAGACAAAAAATTATGTCATTAAAACTATCCCTAATGAATATTTTATAGATAAAAATATAACGACGGATAATGGAATTGAGGTGAAAGGATTTTATAAAAATGGTAAGCTTAAAAAAATTGAACATACTGTTGGGGTATCATCCGTGCAATATTGGACAGAATATTTTTTTGATCGTGATCAGTTAATTTTTGTACATGCAAAGAAATATCGGATTTTAGGTGAAAATGGCTATACCAAACAACCCGAATTACTATCTGAATCCGGTTGTTATTATGAAAATGGGAAACTTATAAAAACATTAAAGAAAGCGGGTAATTTTGAAGAAAATAATAATTATTTGGATGAAGTTAAAACTCTCAGAGAAGATTTAAAAGAGTATAAATAGGTTAAAACAGTCAAATTTCCGTACCTTTGTCAGCTAATTTTACATTAATGCAACCCGGAAAAACTCAGACTTTAAAAATTTCAGATAAAAACAATTCAGGATGGATCTTAACGGATGATACTGAAAAGGCTTTTTTACCTAAAATCTTCACACAGGATGAAAAAGAAATTGGTGATGAAATAGAAGTTTTCGTCTATCAGGATGATCATAAACTGAAAGCTACGACAGAGATTCCTTTAGCTGAAGTAGGAGAGTTTGCGGTGATGAGTTGTGTTCAGAGTCTTCCAAGTGGCGCTTTTATGGATTGGGGAATTATTAAAGATTTATTTATTCCATACAAGCAGCAAAAAACCAAAATTATTGAAGGAAAAAGATACTTGGTTTATATCTATGTTGATGAAGATTTAGATTTAATTACCGGAACAACCAAATTTAAAAGAAATCCACAATATCAGGATCTGCCTTTCAAAAAAGGTGATAAAGTAGACCTGATCATGATGAACGAAAGCGAGTTGGGTTGGAATGTGGTTATCAATAAACAATATATCGGATTAATTTATGCATCTGATGTTTTCAAAAAACTTTATCCTTTATCTGAGGAATCAGGTTACATTAAAGAGATCAGAGAAGATGGAAAAATAGATGTTTCTTTACAGCCTCAAGGTTTTGAGAATATTGATGAGTTTAAGCAAAAAATCTTAAATAAATTGGAGGAAAATTACGGTTTACTTTATCTGTCAGACAAATCTTCTCCAGAAGAGATTAAAGATGAAATTCAGATGAGTAAAAAGAATTTTAAGAAAGCAATCGGAGGACTGTATAAAGATAAAATTATCGATATAGAAGAGGACAAAATTAAATTACTATAAAATAAAAAGCGAGCAGAAATTTCTGCTCGCTTTTTATTAATCTCTATTCTTAATAAGTACCCAACCTGTATAAACTCTACCGTCAGAAACTTTAATGACATACCAGTAGGTTCCCGTAGGAATTTGGTTTCCATTTAGCTTTCCATCCCATAATAACGGTTTTTTTGTAATTACTTGCTGGAAGATCGGAAGTCCTGTTCGGTCATAAACATTGACTTCTGTTCCTGAATAGTTTTCTAATCCTGCAATTTTCCATTTGTCATTATATCCGTCTCCATTTGGTGTAAATGTATTTGGAATGTTGAAGATTGAAAAAGGCTTTTGACCAATAATACATCCTTCTTTTGTTCTTACATACACAATGTATTCACCTATATTCAGGTTTGTGAAAATATTGGAATCCTGCCAAGTGGAATTGTTTAATGAATATTCAACATTTCCTGTTGCCGAAAGAATGATTGTTGCCGTATTATTAGTGATATTAACAGAAACAATCACCGGTAAAATTGTATAGCTTACTAATGTGTTGTCTGTATCCTGACATCCCCAAATATTAGTTACTGTTACAGAATAATTTCCGGGAGTTGAAACTGTAATGGTTTGAGTTGTTGCTCCTGTATTCCATAAGTAGGATTCATAATTGCTTCCTGCATCTAAAATGATACTTTTTCCTTTACAGAAATCTATTTTTTCAGGAAGGTCTAATTGTGGTTTAGGATTAAGTGTTAAACTTAATCTTACAATTTTAAAACATCCGTCTGGAGTAGAAACTTTTACAAAAATTGCATTCAAACCCATATATAAAGTATAGTTTGGCGGATTCGGAATTACGTTTCCTGAAGTATCTGTGTAGGTAAATATATACCCTGCAGGATTGGCAATGATATTACTTTGATAAGAAGTAAGATCCACAACCATTGAATTCCCTGTAGTGTTATTACATAAAGTTGCAGAATATTCATTTGCCGGAACATTATTGTTTGAAAGCGTAACAGATATTGCTAGTTTATCCGATTCACAATTATTCAATGTCTGCGTTATAAAATAAGTGGTTCCGTGAACAAGAGGAGTAGTCAATGGTAATACATTTCCTACTGCATCATAGAATTTTAACGCTGTTCCTGTAACTACTAAATTTGCTAATGTAGGACCTGCCGAAGCACAAAAATCCTGAGCTATATTTCCTGTTGGTTTTGGAGTTTCGTTTACGGTGACTTGAATTGATGTTTTATCACTTTCGCATCCATTGATGGTTTGGGTAGCATAATAAGTTTGGCCATTTATTAAGGCTGTAGTTGAAGTTAAAATATTTCCGGCTGCATCATACCATTTTATATTTTGCCCTGTAATCTGGATGTCTGAGATTTTTGGATTGTTGGTTTTGCAGAATGTTTGTTGGGTATTGATTGTAGGTATTAGACCTTGTATTGAGAACACTTTAAACGGAACCTTTACACTTTCACATACCCCATTATATTGTGTAACATAATATTGTGCTCCTGCCACTATATTGGCGTAGTTGCTAACAATATTTCCTGTAGCATTGTAAAATCGAATATTTTGATTGTTATTAATGTTTAATTGATTTAACGTCATCTGGTTAACATTGGCACAAAAATAAAAGTCATTAACAGATAATGCAGGAGGGGATGTATTAATAATTACTTTTACTGCAAGTCTTTTGGGATTATAAGGACAAGACTCATCCTGCACTGATGCATAATATGTAACATTATTTTGCAAAGGTGTATTTGGAGCCAATGGATTTAATGATATTGGTGAGTCATGCCAAGTTGTATAAGATGTGTTTGGATATAAATCATGAATTGTAGGACTGGTTGAAGAACAAAAAGTCTGCGTTTTATCTCCATCAGGAGTCCCATTATAACATTTGCCAAATTTTTGTATAAATCCACTAATATCACCACTTGTATATTTTATATTCTTAATGTCCTGATCTGGGTTAAAATCTTGATAGTCATCATAATATCCTGCTAGAATTATATTTCCCTCATAATCAATATTTTGGCTGTATGAGAAAGATGAAAAATCACTCTTGTTAAAAATTAGCTTTCCGTCATTTCTAAATTTTAAATAATAAGTATCGGCATTACGACTTAAGTAACTGTAATTGAGACCTAGATCTATTTTTTTTATGGTTTCTTCTGTATTATTATTTCCATTAACTACTTTAATTGTGTTATCCATATAGCGGACAAAGAAATTGATAGTATTGTCTGCATTATGTTTTATAGAGAGAAAGTCATAAGCATCAATACCTTTAATTAAAGAGTTCCAAACTAAATGACCATTGCTGTTTATTTTATAAATTATTGTTCTTCCTTCGAATGGAGCATTTATCGTCATGTTTGGGAAGGTTATCGTTTGCGCATCATAATATGTGCTTGCTGTGTATATATTATTATTATCATCTATATCGATCTTTGAATTTGATGCAAAACCTAAGTTACTGTAGTAAGTGAGATTTTGTTGCCACAAGAAATTACCATCATTGTTAAATTTGGCAATGAAACTTCTGTTTGATGAAGGAGTATTACCAGGAAATATGATATTATCAATTTTTAAATAGGCTTCATAATTACCTATAATAATAATATTGTTGTTTTTATCAGTTTTGACTGTGTTAATGTATGGCGTATTATGAGCATGTAATGGTCGCGCCCAAACGAAAGAACCATTAGGATTATTTTTCATAATAAATATTCCGTCAGGAGCAGGTAAGTTATAAGTAATTGTAGGATCTGGATTAAAATCAGTAATGAATAATGGTTGGTAATTAGCATAATTTCCTGTGGAGATTATATTGTTGTTTTCATCGATAGTGCAGGTCATATTTCCTACATAGTTATAGATATTACCAAATACAAAATTACCTGTTGAATCAAGTTTTACTAGAAAAGAACTTGAAGAGGGAATTCCAGTATTAAAAATAGTATTAGAATTTGGATCTAATTTTAAATTTTGTCCATCCGTATGACCTGCAACAACTACATTATCTTGCTTATCAATAACTAAAGAAGTGATAGAAGATCCATAGCTTGAGCTGATTTCTTTTACCCAAATAACATTTTTATTTTTATCTAGTTTTGCAATAACAGCTCTGGATAATTCTGTTGCTGATGTAGTTTTAGTTATATTACCAAATGTTATACTATTTACACTAGGGTAGGCTAATCTTCCATATCTCCCGGCTAAATAGATATTACCCTGAGAATCAGTATCACTTAAAGTGATATAATGCTGAGATTGATTAATTGTACTTGTGGTTTGGAAATCCCAAATAATGTTCTGCCCAAACAAAAAAGCACAGCTGATTATTGAAAAAAGAAATAAAATTTTTTTCATCATTGTTAATTTTCGGCAAATATAATGAAACAGTGCATTTTTACTAGTTAATAAATCATTAATCGATGATTTGTTCTTCAAAATATGATGCATATCATACAATTTTGTTTAATTATTTTGTTTAACAATTTTGTCAAAACGATCGATTGAATTATATTTGCACAAATTTGTTTAACAAAAATGTCAAATCAAGCCAAAAAAGACCAAACACAAGAATTGATCAAAGAGACAACGAAGAATTTATTCTTTGTGAAAGGGAAGTTTGATGCCACTACTCAGGAAATAGCTGATGCAGCAGGTGTTAATAGAACGCTTATTAATTATTATTTCCGTTCCAGGGATAATCTGATTCAGATCATTTTTGATGAAGCGCAAAAAGTAGAAAAGGAAAAATCTGAAATAATAATGAATTCTGATCTGCCTTTTAAAGAAAAAATAGGTCAGTTTATAGAAGGAAGTTTATCAACAAGTCTTCAATACCCTTATTTAGAAACTTATATAGTATCACAGATTAATAAAGGAAATTGTCATAAAAAAGACATCGAAGAAGATGAATTAAACAAACTGTATAAAGATATAGAATTAGAAATGGAGAAGGGAACTATTGAAAAAATGGAACCTATTCAGTTTGTTTTAAACATGATTTCATTATTAGTCTTTCCGAGTGCGATAAGACCACTATTAATGGAAAATTTAATGATTAGCAGTGAAGAATTCGATAAGATTATCTCTGTAAGAAAAGAGATCATTGTGAATATGCTGTTTAAAAAATAAAAAAATGTTAAAGTATTTTAAGAAATGATTCGTCTCTTAGAAATAAAAACATTCAAAGTAACCATTACATTAAAAAAATAAACGAGTATAAAATTATGAAAAGAAAGTGTATAACTGCAAAAAAGCTAAAAATAGGGATAGCGGCTGCATGTATGATTTTCGGTTTTTCATCAGTATCTGCACAACAGCAGATTTCTCTGCAGGAGGCCATAAAACAGGCACTTCAGAACAAAACAGAGGCAAAAAAAGCTGCCTTACAGATCAAAAAAGCCGAGTATAAGATTGATGAAGCCAAAGCCGGTGCTTTACCACAGATAAGTGCGACAGCTGGTGTAACTTATAATCCTATTATCCAGGAATCTTTGCTGGAATTCGGAGGAGAGAAAATTAGAGCGCAATTCGGTCAGCCGTGGAATTCTACAGCTTCTGTACAACTTCAGCAGGCGATTTTTGACCAAAGAGTATTTACAGGTCTAAAAGCAGCAAAATCAACAAGAGAATTCTATGTTCTGAATGCTCAGTTAACTAATGAACAGTTGATTGAAAACGTGGCAACAGCTTATTATCAGGTGTTTGTACAGGAAGAAAATCTTAAAACGATTGAGGCAAGCTATGCCAATACGGAAAAAGTGAGAAATGTAATACAAAGCTTGGTAAAGAATGGCTTGGCAAAATCAATTGATTTGGATCGTACCAATGTACAATTAACAAATATCGGTTCCAACAAGCAGCAATTGATCAATTCAGTAGAACTTTCAAAAAATGCTCTGAAATTTTACATGGGAATTCCGATCAGTACAGATATCGAATTGGAACAAAAAACAATCGAGCCAAAACCTGAACTGATTGCAAGTACTGTAAATCTTGATGAACGTATGGAGTTAAAAGTTTTGAATAAAAACAAAGAACTTCTGGTTTTCAACAAAAAAGCAACAGAGGCTTACCTTTATCCTACAGTGAGTTTAACAGCCAATTACGGATGGGGAGCAAATGGAGCAAAATTTCCTCTGGCAAACGGTCTTAAAAATGGAGTGCTTTGGAGTGATTATTCAGCGATTGGTTTAAATGTGAATATCCCAATTTTTACAGGAGGAGCCACTAAAGCCAAAATCAATCAAACAGAGATCGATATCCAGGATTTAGATCAGGATATTCAGAATACCCAGTTGAGCTTAAGTTTAGATTATAAAAATGCCATTACGAATATGGAAAATGCGTTGATTAATATCGACAGCATGAAAGATAATGTAGGATTGGCAGAAAGAGTTCAAAAAAATACTCAATCTAACTATCAAAATGGTTTAGCAACACTTACAGAATTGTTGGATGCGGAAAATGCACTGACTCAGGCTAAGCAAAACTATGCAAACGCTTTATTGGACTACAAGCAGGCAGAAATTAAGCTTATTAAAGCAAAAGGAGAATTAAACACACTACAAAACTTATAATAAACGAAAATGAAAAAAACTTTAATATATATTATCGTAGCAGCGGTATTAGTTGGTTTGGGGGCTTATAAAATTGCCAGCAACAAAGAGAAACAAACGCAGGAAGTAAAAGAAGTAGGGAAGCAGGTTGATAAAATCAATGTTAATGTGATCACAGTAAGTAGAGAAAATATTAATACTGATTATTCTGCTAACGGAACTTTTATTCCTAAGCAGGAAATGAACCAATCTTCTGAGATCTCAGGACGTATTGTAAGTGTTTTGGTGAAAGAAGGATCAAGAGTTTCAGCGGGGCAAACCTTAGCAACCATTAAAAGAGATGCTATTGAAGTAGATGTTACTCAGGCTCAAAATAATTTACAAAATGCGATTATCGATAATCAACGTTACGAAAACGCATACAAAACAGGTGGTGTTACCAAACAGCAGCTTGATAATTCAAGATTACAGCTAAAAAATGCTCAGGCCGCAGTGAGAGCTCAGAGTGTTAAAGTAAATGATACCAATATTCGAGCAGGAATCAGTGGAACGATCAACAAAAAAATGGTAGAACCGGGAACTGTTGTATCAGTAGGAACTGCAATGTTTGAAATTGTAAACATTAATTCGCTTAAATTGTCTGTTTTAGTAGATGAAAGCCAGGTAGGAAAAATCGCTTTAGGTCAGGAAGTGGCTATTAATGTAAATGTTTTGCCGGGAGAATCTTTCAGCGGTAGAATTACTTTCATCGCTCCTAAAAGTGATGCTTCTTTAAATTTCCCTGTTGAAATTGAAGTTCAGAACAGAGGAAACCTTAAAGCGGGTATGTATGCAACGGCTTTATTTAAAACTAATCACGGTGCTGAAACTCAAAATATGTTAACGGTTCCTGCAGAAGCTTTCGTAAACGGAGTAAGTTCAGGACAATTGTTTGTAGTGAGCAACGGTACTGCTAAATTAATTAAAGTTCAGACCGGAAAAGTATACGGAGATAAAGTTCAGATCCTAGGCGGATTGAATGGTGGTGAACAAGTTGTTACCAGCGGACAAATCAACCTGGATAACGGTTCAAAAATCAATATCGTAAAGTAAGCAGAAGATGAAGTTAGCAGAAATATCCATTAAAAGGCCATCGCTGGTTATCGTATTATTTACGATACTTACGCTGGGTGGTTTACTAAGTTACTCCATGATGGGGTACGAGTTGATTCCGAAGTTTGAAACCAATATGGTAACCATTTCTACGGTATATCCGGGAGCTTCACCTAGTGAGGTGGAAACATCGGTAACCAGAAAAATTGAAGATGCCGTTGGTTCTTTGGAAAACGTAAAAAAAGTAGAATCTTCATCTTACGAAAGTTTATCGGTGATCATGGTTCAGTTGAATACAGGTGCCGATGTAAACTATGCTTTGAATGATGCACAAAGAAAGGTAAATGCTATTTTAGCAGACCTTCCTGATGATGCAGATCCGCCGTCACTACAAAAATTCTCATTAGATGATCTACCGATCATGACGTTGAGTATTTCCAGTGATAAGTTGAATAATAAAGAACTTTACGATCTTTTAGATAAGAAAATAGAGCCGATCTTCTCACGTGTAAACGGAGTAGCTCAGGTTGACCTTGTAGGTGGACAAGAAAGAGAGATTCAGGTAAATCTGGATGAAAAGAAATTGCAGGGTTACGGTCTTTCGATCGGAGATGTACAGCAGGCAATTCTTTCTTCAAACTTAGACTTCCCGACAGGAGCATTGAAGACAAGAACTTCAAGATCTACGATCAGACTTTCAGGAAAGTATAAAAGCGTTGCTGAAATGAACAATCTTGTAGTTTCCAATAAAAATGGAGCTCAGGTTCGTTTGTCTGATATTGCAACCGTTTTCGATACTCAAAAAGATGTTGAGAAAGTAGCAAGATTTAATCAGAGTCCAACGATTTTACTTCAGGTTAAAAAACAATCTGATGCCAATGCGGTAACAGTTTCTGAATTAGTAAAGAAAACGATTGCTCAGGTTCAGGATAACTACAAAACCCAGGCGATTAAAATAAACATTGTAGATGATACAACAGACTTTACCCTTGAAGCTGCCGATCACGTAATTTTCGACTTGTTCTTGGCGATTATCTTGGTAGCCATTGTAATGTTGTTATTCCTTCATAACATCAGAAATGCATTCATTGTAATGGTTTCAATTCCGATGTCTTTGATTGCTACGGTAATCGGAATGTATCTGATGGGTTATACTTTGAACTTGATGAGTTTATTAGGACTTTCCCTTGTGGTAGGTATTCTTGTGGATGATGCAATTGTGGTTCTGGAAAACGTTTACCGTCACATGGAGATGGGGAAAAGCAGAATTCGTGCAGCATACGACGGTGCTTCGGAGATTGGATTTACCGTAACGGCAATTACTTTGGTAATCGTGGTGGTATTCTTACCGATTGCGATGAGTTCCGGGTTGGTATCTGATATCCTGACGCAGTTCTGTGTAACGGTAGTTATTGCGACAATGTTGTCGTTATTGGCTTCATTTACCATTATTCCTTGGCTTTCATCAAGATTTGGAAAACTAGTTCATCTTTCGGGTAAAAATCCTTTTGAGAAATTCATTCTTTGGTTCGAAAAACAACTGGAAAAATTCACACACTGGATTACAGGGATTTTGGAATGGTGTCTGAAAACAACTTTGAGAAGAATAATGACTGTTATCGTAACATTTATTATTTTGATCTCTTCATTCATGTTGGTGGCATTCGGATTTATCGGAGGTGAATTCTTCCCTAAAATGGACAGAGGTCAGTTCCTTGTTCAGATGGAATTACCAAAAGATGCTTCAGTAGAAAAAACAAACCAGGTTACTCTTGCAGTTGAAAAGTATCTGAGAGCAGACAAAGATGTTGTAGATATGATTACTACAGTTGGGCAGCAGTCATCAGGTTTTGGTGGGGCGCAGGCTACATTGTATCAATCAGAAATTCAGGTGATCTTGGTAGATAAATCTCTACGTAATGAGAGTACAGATATCAAGTCTGCAAGGATTAAAAGAGCTTTAGAAGAGAAATTTACCGGAGTTGAATTTAAAACAGCACCAATTGGATTAATGGGAGCAGATAATGCACCAATTGAGATGGTAGTAACTGCTCAGGACAACGAAACAGCAAACAAGGAAGCAAACAGAATTCTTGAATTGCTTAAAAAAGTTCCAGGATCAGTAGATGCTGAATTATCAACGGACTCTGGTAACCCGGAAGTTCAGGTGAATATTGACAGAGATAAAATGGCTTCTTTAGGCTTAAATCTTTCTAGTGTAGGACAAACGATGCAGACTGCATTCAGTGGAAATACAGATGGGAAATTCAGAGCCGGAGAATATGAATATGATATCAACATCCGTTTCGGTGATGCAAACAGACAATCTATTGAAGATGTAAGAAACTTGATGTTTACGAACAATAATGGTGAACAAATCAGACTAAGCCAATTTGCTGAGGTGAAAATGGGTTCAGGACCAAGTTTATTGGAACGTAGAGATAAAGCGCCTTCTGTAAAGGTAAAATCTAAAGTAGTAGGTCGTCCTGTAGGAGATGTTGCCAACGAATGGGCTGCTCAGTTTATGGATAACGAAAAAACTAAACCTGCTGGTGTAACTTATATCTGGAGTGGGGATATGGAAAACCAGACTGAAGGTTTCGGTACGTTGGGAATCGCTTTATTAGCGGCTATCGTATTGGTTTATTTAGTAATGGTATCCTTGTATGACTCTTTCGTATATCCATTTGTGGTATTATTCTCAATTCCATTGGCATTGATTGGAGTAATGGTAATTTTGGCCATTACCGGAAATTCCTTGAATATCTTTACAATGTTAGGGATGATCATGTTGATTGGTTTGGTAGCGAAGAACGCGATTATGATTGTCGACTTTGCTAATATGAGAAAAGCAGCAGGATTCAGTACTCATGATGCTTTGATTCAGGCAAACCATGCACGTCTTCGTCCGATCTTGATGACAACGATTGCGATGATCTTCGGTATGATTCCGATTGCGATTGCAAAAGGAGCAGGAGCTGAGATGAACAACGGATTAGCTTGGGTAATCATCGGTGGTTTGACCTCATCGTTATTCCTTACTTTGATTATCGTACCGGTAGTATATTCATTGTTTGATTCTATTTTAAGAAGAATGGGTCAACACGAGAAAGTGGATTATGAAGCTGAAATGAAAGCTGATTATGAACACAGAGAACTAAGTGAAGACGGATTTACTCCAAAACACGTAGATTAATATAACAACCTTTAATTAACCGGAAAAGCGCATCAGAAATGATGTGCTTTTTTATTGGATATTAAAAGAAATTAAAATTAAATACCACATTCATAATAAAGACTACAGCAACTTTTCAGATTTTAAAGTTTATATTTGTGTAAGGTATAACCATAAGAAGAAGACAAAAGAATTTTATGAAGGATATTAAGCTGATTGTAACCGATATGGACGGTACTTTTCTGAATTCAAAATACGAAGTAAGTCCGGACTTTCCAAAGGTATATGAAGAACTGAAAAAACGAGACATTCTGTTTGTTCCTGCGAGTGGAAGACAGATGTCGGGAATTACTAAATATTTCGGAGAAATTAAAAACGAAATTGGTTTCATCGCTGAAAACGGAGGATATATTGTATATAAAAATAAAGAGATTTTTGCAGATAAACTCAGTCAGAACTCTATTGCTAATATTGTTCGGACGGTAAGGGAAATTCAGGGAGCAAGAGCGGTTTTAAGTGCGAAAGAAAGTTCGTATTATGAAAGCGGTGATCATACATTTGTAGATTATTTTTCCAAATATTATATCCAGAATCAGAAGCGGGAAGATCTTACACAGGAAATTGATGATTCGGTTTTCAAAATAGCAGTCTATCATCCGGTAAGTGCGGAAGAATTTTTGTATCCTGCATTGAAAAAGTTTGAAAATGAAGATTTGGTACTCGTAGTTTCCGGAAAAAACTGGCTGGACATTATGAATAAGCATACCAATAAAGGAAATGCTATTGAAAAACTACAGAAATCCTTAAATATTCTTCCGGAGCAGACGATGGCTTTCGGAGATTATCTGAATGATATTGAAATGCTTAAAAATGCTCATTATTCCTATGCAATGGAGAATGCTCATCCTTCAGTAAAAGAAGTGGCAAAGTTTGAAGCCTGTTCTAATGATCGATTTGGAGTGTTGGAAACCATAAAAACCTATTTGAACGGAATTTAGATGTTCAAAAAACGATAAATAAAAACCGTATCTCATTGAGGTACGGTTTATTTATTGTATACTATTGTTGTTTCAGAATTAGTCCTGCAGCACTTCACCAGCTTTTCTGTAAACAAAATTTCCATAGATATGTCTTCTTGCAAAACGGCTAGGAGAATCGGAATTAATCATCTTGATGTACGTGTTTCTCGGAACACCCATATATTCGTATGAAACTCCATTCAAATGCTGAACAGTCAGAATTGATTTCTCCAAATAAAAATCTTGAATATTTGATTTAGTAATCGTTTCCGTATATTCTTCTTTGTATTTTTCCTGAGTTTCCGGATTGATACTTACTAAAAAGTGGTAAGCTTCAATCACAGATTTGCTTTTTTCTTCAGCTTCCAGTTGTCCGGCTTCATCATTGACAAATTTATCAGGATGCGTATCTTTCATCGCATTTCTGTAAATAGTCTTCAACTCTTTTAAAGTCACATTCTGCTCAACTCCCAAAAGTTTTCTGTGTTCACCAATTTTTTTCATATTTTCTATCCCTTATTTTCGGGGTGCAAAATTAAGGAAATTTATTTAGAAAAATGTAAGTTTTTGATTATTAATTTATTTGTGATAATTTAATTTAATGTGGATTCCATAAAGCAATCTAAGAATTCTTCAGTTACACCTTTTATTTTTCTTTTTTGACATAATGCGTATAATTCTTCAACTGCTGAATATGTAAAATATTTAGTATTTAAATCACGAAACTGAGGTTTATTAGCTTCTTTTATTACTTTGTCTCTATCTTCATCTGGGGCAACAATAACATATCTAGTTGGAAATGGAGGGAATTTATCTTGAAAATTTTTCATTCTACTTAGCCCACTTGTAACACCAGTTGAGTGCTCAATTTCCATAACAGCAGGCATAAGTCTTCCATTTTTAAACCAAATACAGTCTATTAATAATGCAGCTTGTACAGCTTCTTCATGTGCAAGCATAAGTTTTTCATCTTTCAAGGATGAAATGACACCTTCATATTCACCAATTCTTTTATTTTGGTATAAAATTCCTTTATCATTTTGAGCAATCCAAGTCCTAAAATTTAACTGTTTTCCGATAAAATATAATGCTATTTGTATTTGTGCATGTCTCCTTTGTATATCAATATTTATTTCAGGAGTGGGAAAGTCATTGGGTAAAACAAGTGAATCGTAAAAAGCATCTAAAGCAGGGATTTCTGAAATAACAATATCCGTTTCAGCTTTGGCTAATATACCAGATTTATGTGGAGTTTCAGGTTTCCATATTAAATGTTTATGTCCATGTTTAACAGTTGAAATCCCTGATTTGTTTTCTATTCTTCCTGGATAACAAAAATAAAACTCGGGGGTATATGCCAATAAAGATTCAAAAACACTTCTAGTATTATAGCTTGCTCCCAATACTCGATCAATATTAATAGGCTGATTAGGATTAAATGCATTTGCAATTCTCCAAATCATTTCACTAGATATAGTTTCTGTTTTTTGTAGAGATTCTATTTGTCCTTTGGAAGAATCCCATCTTTTTATTCTGATTGGTCCTTCTGGAAACTCTACACTTTCAATTTTGATAAGTCCTTTCGTTTTAGGATTAATATAGTTATATGTTTGATTCTTATCAAGTTGATTAATAAAAGCTACAAGATTACTTGCTGTTAATTTCCGCATATTTGAGTTCTTCGGTTTTAATTTTTTGTATGAATTCTAAAATAGATTCTGCAAGTCCTTTTGCCGCAAGATAAGGAACACCATTTCCAATAGTTTTAAACATATTTGATAATGAAATGTCATCAGGAATAATGTATTCTTTTGGTAAGGATTGTATAGCTAAAGCTTCTGCTACAGAAATTCTTCTAGGTCTATAAGGATGTAAATGAACTTCATTATTACCATATGCAGCTGTTGGAGAATATCTCCAACGATGAAGTCTTTTATAAGATTTTTTTAAATCATCACCTTCTTGAATAGATAAAAATTTTACTAATCCTGTTCTAGGTTTAAAAAAGTGTTTAGAATTCGGATGATTATTAACATCATTTTTTTCAAACCAATATTGAACACTTAATTTTTTAAAAATTTCCTTTGGCATAGGTTTTATGCTGTTTTCTTCGAAAGGTTCTAAAGAGGGCCATTTCTTAGAAAAAATCTCTTCAATATTATAAATTGTTTTACTATTCCAATTAAAAGATTTTAAAAAAGGAGAGCCATTTAATTTCATACCTAATTTAGTTAAAGCATTTCTTTTAAAACCTAATAAAATAATTCTTTCTCGATTTTGTGGAACACCATATTCAAGAGAATTAATTAATTTTTCAGTTAAATAATAGCCGTTTGAAATCATCTTTAATTTCATTTCTTCGAAAAATTCTCTGTGCTTTTTTGTTCGATATAAGCCTTTGACATTTTCAAACAAAAAGAAATCAGGCTCATTTTGGGAGATTAATTCAAAATAAGTTGCAGATAATTTTCCATTTTCGCCATTAATACCTTTATTTTTTCCTCCTACAGAAAAATCAGGGCATGGAGGTCCCCCAATAAAACCAATTAGATCATAATTATTTTTAGAAAATTCAATATTAATTTTTAAAGATTTAGATTTTTCATCATTTAGAAAGGAACATATATCATCTGTGTCATGACCAAAAATAGGAGTTTCAATATTTAAATTTTTTCTTGATGATTTATAAATATCCATAAAAGGTTTATGAAATTCATTAACAAATAAAACATCATATCCTTGAGCTTTCTCAAAGCCCAAATCAAGGAAACCTGCACCTGCAAAAAAGGAAAAAATTCCGATTTTATTTTTCTTACTACTTTTATTTGTCATGGAACAAAAGTAATAATTAAACAATAATAAATACTAATATTTAATCTCGTTTTTTTAACAAAACAGGAGCCAAAAGGCTCCTGAAAAATAAAATCAAAAAATCAAAGCGCCTGCAAAGTAAACTCCTTACTCGCTTCCCTAGAAGCCTCCACCATCGCAATCAGTGCCTTTTCCGTTTCATCCCAATGACGGGTTTTCAACCCACAATCAGGATTTACCCAAAGTTGCTGTGCAGGAATAACGGCTTGTGCTTTTTTCAGCAATTCTACCATTTCCTCTTTGGAAGGAACTCTAGGTGAATGAATATCATAAACTCCCGGTCCAATCTCGTTTGGATATTTGAAATCTGCAAAAGCATTCAACAATTCCATTTGGCTTCTGGAGCATTCAATCGTAATAACATCGGCATCCATATCGGCAATATTCTGGATAATATCATTAAATTCAGAGTAGCACATATGCGTATGAATCTGTGTTGCATCTTCCACACCGCTTGCTGAAATTCTGAAAGCTTCAACCGCCCATTTCAGATAATTCTGCCAATTGGTTTTTCTTAATGGAAGCCCTTCACGAATAGCAGGTTCGTCAATCTGGATGATTCTGATTCCCGCTTTTTCTAAATCATTTACTTCATCACGAATCGCTAATGCAATCTGTTTGCAGGTCAATGAACGCGGCTGATCATCACGTACAAAAGACCATTGAAGAATCGTTACAGGTCCCGTCAGCATTCCTTTTACCCATTTTTGAGTTAAAGATTGCGCATATTCTGACCAATAAACCGTCATTGGATTCGGTCTGTAAACATCTCCAAAAATTACAGGAGGTTTTACACAACGGCTTCCGTAGCTTTGAACCCAACCGTTTTGAGTAAAGGCAAATCCTGCTAACTGTTCTCCAAAATATTCCACCATATCATTTCTTTCGAACTCTCCATGAACCAAAACATCAATTCCGATTTCTTCCTGCCAACGGATGGTTCTTTCGGTTTCCTGTTTTAGCAAAGTGGCATATTCTTCTGCGGTCAATTCCCCTTTTTTGAATTTAGCACGCCAGTTTCTCACTTCTTTCGTTTGTGGAAACGAACCGATTGTTGTTGTCGGGAATAAAGGGAGTTGTAGTACTTCCTGTTGTACTTCTTTTCTGATGGTAAATGAATTGTTTCTTTGGGCGTCGTCTTCAGTCGTCACCTCAATACGATCTTTTACTTTTTGATTGTGAATTAATGGAGATGTTTTACGGTTTTCAATCGCTTTCTTATTTTCAGCCAATTCCTGTAAAGCATTGTAATCAGGGTTTTCCGAAGCTAATTTTTTTAAATTAACAATCTCATATACTTTTTGTTTGGCAAAAGCTAACCATTGTTTGATCTCAGGAGATAAAATTTCTTCATTCTTCTCCGAATCAAGGTCGAAAGGAGCGTGTAATAACGAACAAGACGGAGCAATAAAAATTCTTTCAGATCCAATTTTCTGAGTGGCTTTTGTAATGAATTGTAGTGAATGTTGGAAATCATTTTTCCAGATATTTCTACCGTCTACAACTCCTAGTGAAAGACTTAAAGTATTAGGAATACTATTCAAAACATCATCCAACTGTTCAGGGCTACGAACTAGATCAATATGTAAAATATTGACAGGTAGGGAAGTGGCTAGTGAAAGATTGTCTTTTAATCCTTCAAAATAAGTCGCAATAATGAATTTGAGTTTTGGAAATTGTTTTCTGATTTCGGTATAAACCAATTGATAGACTTCTTTTGCTTTTTCATTTAAATCTAAGGCTAAAAACGGTTCATCAAACTGAATATATTCCGCACCATGATTTTCAAGTTCCTTTAAAATCTGAATATAAACCGGAATCAAGTTTTGCGCTAAATCCAATTTGTCAAAACCTTCTTCTTTCTCTTTTCCTAACAATAAATACGTCAGCAAACCGATAATCACTGGTTTTGCATTGATTCCTGCTTGTTTTGCACTGATGAATTCTTCAATGATTTTATTGGAAAATAATGTAAACTCCTGGTTTTTTTGAAATTCAGGAACGATGTAATGGTAATTGGTGTCAAACCATTTTGTCATTTCCATGGCGGTAATATCCAAACCATCTTGCTGGAAGCCTCTTGCCATAGCAAAATAAACATCCAGTTCAGGCTTTTTTGAAGCAATTTCCTGATAACGTTCAGGGATGGCTCCAACCGTTAAGGTCATATCTAAAACCTGATCATAATACGAAAAATCGTTGCAGGGAATAAGATCAATTCCCGCTTTCTGCTGAAGTTTCCAATTGTTGTGAGTAATGGTTTTTCCGACTTTCAAAAGGTCGTTTAAGGCGATTTTGCCTGTCCAATATTGCTCGCAGGCTTTTTTGAGTTCTCTGTTGCTACCAATACGCGGATAGCCAAGGATGTGTGTTTGCATTTTCTTACAACTTTTAAATTAGACAATGATTGTAAAAGTTCTTCGGATGCTTCGTAATGCTGTTGTAGAAAGAAGTTTAATGGAATAGAGGAGATACAATGAGGACGTATTTTTTTAACGCAAAGCTTTAATTTAAATTTCAAAATATTTAAGAGACAAAGAGGAATCAATTTCATTGATTGTAAGAAGCACTCATTTATCCATTAGCTTCATCAACGATTTATCGTAATTCTTTGCTCCTTAAAAAATTAAGATGCCATCATAAAAAATCTTTGCGTTTAAAAGTAATTAAAATTTTAAACCCAATACATTCAAAAGTATCATCTGTCTGACCAAAAAACTCCAACCCGCGAGAGCATTGTCAATTCGGAACAGGCAGGTCTCCTGACTTGTAACAGTTGTTGTCATCCTTCCCGTTTGCACAGTGGATATACGCAGACAAAAACCTTTGTGTGTTACTTACAGTTGCGCGACAGTTCGTGATTTTCACACGATTCCCTATTAATTTACCTTAAGTAAAACCTTTTCCGTTTGATGAAGTATGTTAAAGAACAAAATAGGATTCAAATATATCAATTAAAGTATATTGATTTAATTTAATGATTAAAATAAGAATATTGTTTTGATTTATTTATTTTTAAAAGATTAATATTCTGTAAATTTGAAAATTGAAATCGAAAAAAGAATATTATTCTGTGGAAAGACTGGATGAAAAGGATCTTCAACTGCTAAGAATCCTCCAAAAAAATGCAAAACTAACGGTAAAAGAACTGGCGAAAGAAGTTAATCTCTCTGCTTCACCTGTTTTTGAACGGATGAAAAGACTGGAACAGGAAGGATATATCAAGCATTATGCTGCCGTTCTGGAAGCAGAAAAACTAAACCGGGGTTTTACGGTTTTTTGTCAGGTAAAATTAAAAATTCATGATCGTTCTGTAGGAAACCAGTTTGTGGAAGATATTTTAAAAATTGATGAAGTGGCTGAATGTTACAATATTTCCGGAGACTTTGATTTCTTATTAAAAGTTCAGGTAAGAGATATGAAACACTATCAGGATTTTGTTTTTAATAAACTAGGTTCCGTAGATTCTATAGGAAGTACACATAGCACTTTTGTGATGGCGGAGGTGAAGAATATTCACGGGGTTAATATATAATTCTTGTATCTATTTACTTATTAATGAATTAAAAATTTGTTTTCCTTTGTTCAAAATTTTACATCTTCAATTATTTTATTTGCATTCATCTAAAATAGTATATTTGTAAAAACTATAAAGAAACAAAAAAAGAATGCTTGTAATAGGAATTGCAGGAGGTACAGGATCCGGCAAAACTACAGTTGTTGATAAGATCCTTCAGCAACTTGATGTTGAGGGAATGAATATCCTTTCTCAGGATAATTATTATCATGATAATCAAAATCTTACGCTTACAGAAAGAGAAGCTTTAAACTATGATCACCCTAAGTCTATAGATTTTGAATTGATGTTGAAACATGTAAAAGCTTTAAAAAATAATGAGCCGATTGAGCAGCCGATTTATAGCTTTGTTACTCATTCCAGAACCGGAGATCATGTTACTGTAGAACCTAAAAATGTATTGGTCGTAGAAGGAATTTTAGTACTTACCAACAAAGAATTGCTGAAAGAATTTGATTTAAAAGTCTTCGTTCATGCCGATTCTGATGAGAGATTGATCAGGAGGATCAGGAGAGATACACAAGAAAGAGGAAGAGATCTGAACGAAGTACTGCACCGTTATCAAACGACCTTAAAACCGATGCATCAGGAATTTATTGAGCCTTCAAAAAACGAAGCCGATTTGATTATCCCGAATATGAAGCAGAATTCCGTAGCGATTGATTTTTTAACTACTGTTATTAAAAATTCGTTGAGAAAACATTAAAATGAAAGAAAACAACCTTATTAAAGACATCCAGCCCAAGTCTGAAACGTTCAAGCTGATTCAAAAATATGTTTTGAATAAATATACGCTTACCATTTGCCTGTTTCTGGTATGGATGATTTTCTTTGATAAAACTTCGTTTTTGGTAATTAATGAACTGAATGGAGAAATTAGCAAATACGAAGACCAACTTCAATATTATAAAACTGAATATGAAAAAAATGATGCGTTTTATAAAAAATTGATGAACAATAAATCTGAAAAAGAAAAATACGCAAGAGAAAACTATTTCATGAAAAAACCGAATGAAGAGATCTTTATTTTGGTAGTAGATAGTGCGAATATTGCGAAAAAATAATTCTAAAAGTGAAATCGAAATGGTGAATTTTGCTTCGCAAGTGAATTTTAAAATTGACGAGCAAAGCGAATTGACTATTCACAATTCACATTCAAAATAAAACTATGTCAAATACAGCCTGGGAAAATTTAGTAAAGAAACAGCTTAAAACAGAAGATATTTATCCGATTCTTACCAAAGAAAATTTGGAAGGAATTCAGGTGAAGCCATTCTATGATTCGGTGCAGAAACCATTGGTAAATCTGCCAAAAATAGAGGAAAGTACCCATTTGGTGGCGAAATATCATGAAAGTTTAGAGGATGATGTATTTGCATTTATTCTGGATCAAAATGTTGAAAACTTAGAGGAGAAAACAATTTTCGTAAACAATGTGGACTTGGCTGGACACATCAGTCCGAAAGAGGAAGATCAGTATTTCTCTTTAATTGATGTTTTTGATGAAAAAGAAGCTACAATTAATGATCAACTGGTAAAAGAATTGTTGGCAAAAGAATTTAAAAGAAACATTTGCGTAGATATTTCTCTTCACCAAAATGCAGGTGCTGCAATCTATCAGCAATTGGGGATTGCTTTGGCTAAAACGAAAGAATTGGCGGAAGTATATGGTGCTGAAATACTAAATAAACTGATTTTCAGAATTGCGATTGGAGGAAATTATTTCTTTGAAATGGCAAAACTGAGAGCATTTAAAATAGTTTTGAATCAACTTTCCAAAGAATATGGTTTGGATGAAATTCCATACATTTTTGCTGAAACTTCTTTGAGAAATAAAGCAGTTTTGGATAATGAAAATAATTTGATCCGTTCTACGCTGGAATTGGCTTCTGCAATGATTGGAGGTGCTGATGCGGTTTTTACCAATAATTATTTGGTTGACAGAAGTACAGAAAATTCTGAAGAAATTTCTTTCAAGCAACAGATTGTTTTGGCTTACGAAAGTATCATTAATGTGTTTGAGGATGCTTCTAATGGAAGTTATTATGTAGAAGGCATTACCCAGCAAATTGCTGAAAAAGCATGGGCTTTGTTTGTTGAAATTGAAGAAGCGGGAGGTTATCTTGAGCTTTTGAAACAAGGTATTGTTCAGAAGAAAATCTACGATCATGCAGTAGAAGAGCAAAAATGGGTTGAAGAAGGGAAAATAAAACTGATAGGAGTCAATTTATATCCAAAATTAGAGGTTAAAAAATCTATTGAGGAATTGTATAACCAAAATGAAATAAAAGCCGTTCGTTGGGCTGAAATGTTTGAATAATACTTTGTTATGATGAAGAAAAACTTACTATTTCTTTTTTTGATCTTTTTCGGAATGTGCTTTTCTCAGACTGCAAAAGATCTTCATGGAAAATGGATGGGAATAGATCAGGGTAAAAAAGGGTATATTACTTTTTTTTCTGATGGAATTATTTCTTTCAGTTTCGATGATATGATAATGGACGGGAAAAAATTCGAGATTCCTGAAGGTCCCTATAAAGGTAAATTTGCACAAATAAAATATTTTGTAGACGATTCTGTAAAGCCGTTTAAAATAAAGGTGATTTTTGTTTGTAATGACGGAACAGGGGTGGTTGAAAATGAATTTATGTCAGGACTTATTGAATTTACAAAAGATAAAGAAATCCTTTTTTATGCGGATAATGAAAGGAAAAATCCAGAAAAAATAGACCCACTTTCTCCTGATACAATTTTACTTAAAAAAGAATCTGATTTATAATATTTTATTCATGAAATAAAAAACGGATCGGTTTTTTAAGATGGAATACTTTAGATCATAAAAAAGTTGTATAAAATCTGTGATAAACAAGATATTAAATCAAGACGTTCAAAAATACATCAATGCAAATCTAAACACAGATTTGCATTCTTTGTTGTTGAAAAAGTCTCCGTTTCCTGAAGTTTCTATGCAGGAAATTGTTCAGCAGATCAAAGGAAAGCAGGTCGCACAGAAAAAGTTTCCTTTTTTATTGAAAGAGGGAGTTATTTTTCCTCCGCAATTAAATTTAGAACAATCGTCCTCAGAGAAAACAGCCCATTACAAATCTGAAATTTTAAAAGGTAAAAAGTTTATTGATTTAACGAGTGGTTTCGGGATTGATGCTTATTATTTATCTAAAAATTTTGATGACATTACGTTAATTGAACAGAATGCTGATCTTCTAGAAATTGTTGAAAATAACTGGAAGATTTTAGAAAGAAAAGCACGGTTTATCAATCAAAAACTGGAAGATTTTCTCAATCAAAACAAAGAAACTTTTGATGTAATTTATCTGGATCCTGCCCGAAGAGACCTTAATAAAAATAAAGTTTTTCTATTGGAGGATTTATCTCCAAATATTCTTGAAATTCAGGAAAAATTATTGTCAATTTCTGATGAAGTAGTGATAAAATTATCTCCTTTAATCGATTTGAAATATCTTGTTTCCGTTTTACAGAACATTGTTAGAATTGATATTATTGCTTTAAAAAATGATGTAAAAGAGATTGTTGTCTTTTTATCTAACAAAAGTTCAGGAGAAATAATCTGTAATTGTGTGAACCTTGAAAGCGGGGAATCAACCTTTACATTTACATTCGGTGAAGAAGAAAATGCTCATACAGAATATGGTGAACCTGAAAAATGGATCTATATTCCGAATCATTCGATTTTAAAAGCGGGAGTTTTTAATTTAATTTCAGGAAAATTTGGTCTGAAAAAGTTGTATCCGAATACCCATCTTTATACTTCAAGTGAAAAGCTCAATGATTTTCCGGGAAGAATACTAGAAATGGAAATGATTGATGCTAAGCAGATTAAAAAGAAAAGTCAGTTTAATATTATTTCAAAAAATTATCCTTTAAAACCCGAAGAAATTAAGAAGAAATACGGTGTAAAAGATGGTGGAGAAAGTTATCTTATTTTTACACAATCCAAAAAAGGAAAAATAATACTAAAATCAGTATAAAAATGTTGCCGAAAAATGTAGGATTTCTTAATTTTGGGCAATTAAAAATTTAAGTATGAAATCGTTTGCTGTTAAAACAATTATAAACGGCTGAAATAATACGATTTTATATGATCTTTAAAAAAATAAATTTTACATATGAAAAAATTAGTTATATGTTTAGCTCTTGCAACTGTTGCTGTAAGCTGTAAAAAAATTCAGGCTGGAGGAAATAAGAATACTTTAAAACTTGAAGAAGGTGTTGAAAGATATTCTGATGATCCTCAAGGTGGAGGTCATGGTCACGGTCATGAAGCTGCTGCTGCGCATACAGAAGAGACAACTGCAGAAAAGCACGAAGCTGAAGCTCCAAAAATGGATAGCACAGCTGCTGCAAAGCCTGCTGAAGCTGAAAAAGCTCCAAAAGCTGAACACTAATTATAAGTACAATATAAAGAATGTCCTGCAGTTTGCGGGACATTTTTTGTAGATTAAAAACGGATAAGTATTGTAATTATCAGTTGATAATAAACCTGAGGAAAATTATATGTTTTTGTTTGCTCCTGCGGGGCAATTTTTTTACTTTTAACGAAATATATTTTTACAATGCAAGAGACATTAAATTACATCAACGAAAACAAGCAACGTTTCGTGGATGAATTATTTGAGTTATTGAGAATTCCTTCTATTTCTGCGGACCCGGCGTATAAAGATGACGTTTTAAAATGTGCAGAGGTAGTGGCAACACACCTTAAAAATGCGGGAGCAGATAATGTAGAAATTTGCCAGACAAAGGGATATCCTATCGTTTTTGGTGAAAAGTTCTTAGATAAAAACTTACCAACGGTTTTGGTTTATGGGCATTATGATGTTCAGCCGGCAGATCCATTAGAATTGTGGACAAAACCACCTTTTGAGCCTTATATTGAGAAAACTGAGCTTCACCCGGAAGGAGCGATTTTTGCAAGAGGTTCTGCAGATGATAAAGGACAGTTTTTCATGCATTTGAAAGCTTTTGAAGCGATGATGAAAACCAATGCTCTTCCTTGTAATGTTAAATTTATTTTAGAAGGTGAGGAAGAAGTTGGATCAGTGAGTTTAGGAGATTTCGTTAATGAAAATAAAGAAAAATTATCTTGTGATTGTATTTTAATTTCTGATACCCATATTTATAGCAACGAGCAGCCAACTGTTACAACAGGTTTGAGAGGGTTGAGTTACGTAGAGGTAGAAATCGAAGGCCCAAACAGAGATCTGCATTCAGGACTTTATGGAGGAGCGGTTCCAAACCCGATTCACGTGCTTTCAAGAATGATTGCTAAATTGATTGATGAAGATGGTCATATTACAATCGACGGGTTCTATGATAATGTAGAGACTGTTTCTGATGCTGATAGAGCGGATATGAATAAATTGAAAGATAATCCTGAAGAATTTAAGAAGTCTATCGGATTAAATGGAGTAGAAGGTGAGAAAGGGTATACTACATTGGAAAGAACATCTATTCGTCCGACTTTAGATTGCAACGGAATTTGGGGCGGTTACACAGGAGAAGGTGCTAAAACAGTTATTCCTTCTAAAGCTTCTGCTAAAATTTCAATGCGTTTGGTTCCTTATCAGACTCCGGAAGAAATTACAGAAAAATTTACAAAATACTTTGAGAAAATCGCTCCGGATAATGTGAAAGTAAAAGTTACTCCACATCACGGAGGTATGCCTTACGTTTTGCCAACGGATACAAAAGAATTCTTAGCTGCAAAACAGGCAATGGAATCTTCATTCGGGAAAGAAGTTCTTCCGTACAGAGGAGGAGGAAGTATTCCTATTACCGCAATGTTTGAGCAGGTTTTAGGTGCTAAATCTGTATTAATGGGATTCGGGTTAGATTCTGATGCGATTCACTCTCCAAATGAACATTATGGTCTATTCAATTTCTATAAAGGAATTGAAAGTATTCCTTTGTTTTTTGAGAATTATTCGAAATAATTTTTGAATTTTAAAAAAAATATTTGATCCTCAAGAAAATTTTCTTGAGGATTTTCTTCATAAGACTTTGGTTTTTAAATATATATTTTTACTTTTATAAAAAATTAAACTATGAAAAGATTTTTATCTTCTTTGTTATTAACTTCTTCGACAGTAATGATGTTTGGTCAGGTAGTTTTTACTGAAAATTTTGAAACATTAACTAATGGAAATGTTGGTACAGATGTAACTGGAGCTACTGCTGGGCAAAATAGTTGGTACACTCTTTATGGGGCAAATTCTGATTATCAGATAGGTACTGTTGATGCTACACATGGTAAATCATTAACAGTTGCTAGTTATAGCAGTTATGATGCCACAGCAAATTCAACACTGAATACAAGAATTGCAGCTAAATTAACAACAGCAACAGCAACAACAGCAAACAATATTTTGCAGGTTAAATTTGATTTTTATACAGGGCTATCGACGGGTGCCGGTACAGTTCAGATGAGAGTTTGGGGTATGGATGGCACTGTAAGTAGAACTCTTGGAGGTTTTGCTTATAATTATGCAACTAAAGTACTTACGGGACTTGCAACAGCTAATAACCTTGTACCTCCTAATCCTCCCACAACTACAACACCATTAGGGCCAACAACTTATTCATTTAACTTAATCGCTGCACCAGGATTAACTTTAACTGCTAATACTTGGTATACTTTAATATATGAATATAATAAAACTACAGGGGTTTCCACTTGGCGTTATCCTACAGGAAGCGGCTCTACCTCTACTACAAGTACAAGTTACTCTTTAATACCTGGGATGGTAGCACAAGATTATTATTTCTATAATATCACATCAACAGGTAATACTGTTAGTAATCAGGTTTCATTTGATAATATTACAGCACAGTTTGGAACTTCTGCAACATTATCAACAAATGAGGTAGATACAATTGCTGGCGTTAAAAATAGTATTACTCTTTATCCTAACCCAGCATCAGATGTAGTAAATATCAAAACAGATTCTAAAATCAATACTATTTCTGTTGTAGACCTTACAGGAAGAAAATTAAATGTAAAATTAGATGGTGATAAAGTAGATGTAAAAAAATTACCTGCTGGAACTTATTTAATGAATATTGAAACAAAAGATGGAATTTTTACTGAGAAATTTATCAAGAAGTAAAAATTATAAATCTTACCATATTAAAACCGCTTCCATTGGGGCGGTTTTTTGTTTTTGAAAAAAAAATCACTCTTTTTTATTTAAATGTTTGATTTTTAAATATTTATTATTATTTTTAATTAAAAAATAATACTATGAGAAAGATTTTATTAATTGGTTCGTTTTTAAGCTTAGCTTTTACTAACGCACAAACAACAAATGTGTATAATTATGGATTTGATACTGCTTTTGCTGTAGATTGGGTACTGACTAATCAGAGTAGCCCTGCTGGAGCATCAATATGGAGCAAAGCAACTTATACAACCCCTCTGTCAAGTGCTATTTTTGGAAGTGGAAACACAACTACAGTTCCTGTTGGACAAGCAGGAGGAAATAATTCATTTGCTTTGGTGAACTTTAACAGTACTACAGGTGCAGGTACAATTAGTAATTGGTTGATAACACCTGCTGTAAGTGTTAAGGATGGAGATGTAGTCAGTTTCTATACCAGAAAAGGAACAGATGGAACTACAGATTATCCTGATCGTCTAGAACTGCGATATAGTGTAGCGGGAACTACAGTTAATCCTTCATCGGGAGCTGCTGATGTTGGATCTTTTACCAATGTTGGTGTTACTGTGAATCCTACTTTAGTAGCAGGCTTTGTTTATCCCAAAACTTGGACTAAATATAGCTTTACTATCTCAGGTATTGGTGGAACACCCATCCCTGTTAAATTTGGTTTTAGATACTATGTAACAGATGGTGGACCTAGTGGAAGTAATTCAGATTTGATTGGTATAGATACTTTCTCTGTTGATAGATCTACTTTAGCGGTAAGTGATGTTGCAAGTAAAAAAACTTCTTTATCTATATTCCCTAATCCTACAAGTGATTTTGTTAATATTAAAACAGATTCTAAAATTAATGCAGTTTCTGTGATTGATCTTACAGGAAGAAAATTAGATGTAAAATTTGAGGGCAATAGAGTTAATGTTAGAAGTCTTCCGGCTGGAACATATATCCTCAATATAGAAACAGATAATGGGGTTTCAACTGAAAAAATTGTCAAAAAATAAGATAATAAATCTTTAGTTATATTAAAACGCTCCGTTTGGAGCGTTTTTGTTATTTTTAAGAACTTAAAATAATACGGGTATGTTGGAAAACAAAGTCGCTTATATAACAGGGGGAACAAAAGGAATAGGTTTTGGAATTGCAAAGATTTTACTGGAAAATGGTGTTTCGGTGGCATTTTCGGGGAGAAAAAGAGAGGATGTTGAAAAAGCTGAACAAGATTTAAAACAAGTTTCTCAGAATGTTTTAGGAATTGTTTCTGATGTTAGGAGTCTTGAAAACGAAAATGAAGCCATAAATTCTATCAGAGAAAAGTTCGGAAGATTGGATTTTGTGATTGCTAATGCTGGTTTAGGAATTTTTAAGCCCGTAGATGAGCTTTCTGCAGAAGAATGGAATGATATGATTGAAACCAACTTAACGGGTGTTTTTTACACTTTAAAAGCTTCAGTGGAAGAATTAAAAAAGACGGAAGGATATTATATCACGGTTTCAAGCCTTGCCGGAACAAATTTCTTTGAAAACGGAACGGGTTACAATGCTTCAAAATTTGGAGTAGTGGGCTTTACCCAAGCAGCGATGATTGATTTGAGAAAATATAATATTAAATCAACTGTCATTATGCCGGGTTCTGTAGCCACTCATTTTAACGGAAATATCCCGTCGGAAAAAGATGCCTGGAAGATTCAGCCGGAAGATATGGGAAACCTGGTTTTAGATATTTTAAAAATGAATCCGAGAGTTTTACCCAGTAAGATTGAGTTTAGGGCAACAAAGCCAGCCAATTAAAAACATCTAATGCGCTGAATAGTAAAATAATAAGTATTATGCATGCATAATATATATTTTAATTATATTAGCAAAAATTAATTCAAACAAAATCTCGGTATAAAATTCCTTAATTTTTTATACAAAAAGAGAAACAATAAAATAGTACACATGAAAATATTAGTTTGTATTAGTAGTGTTCCGGATACTACTTCCAAAATTAACTTCACAGCAGACAAATCTGCTTTCGACAAAAACGGAATTCAGTGGGTAATCAACCCGTTAGATGAGTTTGCGTTAACAAAAGCAGTTAAACTTCAGGAATCTCAGGGAGCTACTGTAACGGTAATCAACGTAGGTGATGCTGCTACAGAACCTGTTGTAAGAAAAGCTTTGGCAATCGGAGCAAACGATGCAGTAAGAGTAAATTTAGACCCTAAAGACAGCTATTCTACAGCAAAAGAAATCGCTGCTGTTGCTCAAAATGGTGGTTATGACTTAATCCTTTGCGGTAAAGAATCAATTGATTATAATGGAGGTTCTGTTCCAGGAATGGTAGCTCAGTTGTTGAATCAGCCTTTCGTAAATGCATCTGTAGGTCTTGATGTAAACGGAAGTGAAGCTACTGCGGTAAGAGAAATTGAAGGAGGAAAAGAAACTATTTCTGTAAAATTACCTGCAGTAATTGCTGGTCAGAAAGGATTAGTGGATGAAAAAGATTTGATTATTCCAAACATGAGAGGAATTATGTCTGCAAGAACAAAACCTTTACAGGTGGTTGAGCCGACTTCTTCTGAGGTGAAAGTTCAGGGAGTTTCTTATGACAGTGTTCCTCCAAGAGCTGCTGTAAAATTGGTTTCTCCGGATAATTTGGATGAATTGGTAAGATTACTTCACGAAGAAGCGAAAGTTATCTAATATTGAGGCTCAAGGCTGAGTTTGAGGTTTAAATTTCTAAATCTTAGCCTAAACCTAAACCTTTAATTTTTAAAATTCAAAAAAATGGCAGTATTCGTATACGCAGAAAATATAAACGGAGTTTACAAAAAAGCGGCTTTCGAAGCAGTAGCTTATGCTAAAGCAGTAGCAGACCAGGCTGGTGAAACAGTTACGGCAATTTCTGTAAACCCTACAGATTCTTCAGATTTATTATACAAATATGGAGCATCAAATGTTATCAATATCAAAGACGAAGGTCTTAAAAGCTTCTCAGCTAAAGCTTATGCTCAGGCTGTAAGTGAAGTGGCAAACGGAAATATCATCGTTTTCCCTCATACAACAGATGCTTCTTCTATCGCTCCTATGTTGGCGATCATGAACGGACATTCTTTAATCACTAACGCTATTGCAGCTCCGGAAAGCCTTTCTCCGTTTCAGGTGAAAAGAAAATCTTTCTCTGGAAAAGGTTTCATGCATGCAAAATCTGAAGGTGCAGGAGTAATCATTACGGTTTCTCAAAACGCTTTCGGTGTTAAAGAAAATGCAGTTTCTGGTTCAGAAGAAGTTAAAAACCTTTCTGTTGCGAATGAAGATACTAAAGTAATCTCTCACGAGCAAAGTTCAGGGAAATTAGACTTAAAAGAAGCTGAAATCGTAGTTTCTGCAGGTAGAGGATTGAAAGGGCCTGAAAACTGGGGAATGATCGAAGAATTGGCAAATGTTTTAGGAGCTGCTACAGCTTGTTCTAAACCTGTTTCTGACATTGGATGGAGACCTCATACAGAACACGTAGGGCAGACTGGTAAAGCGATTTCTCCAAATCTTTATATCGCAGTGGGTATCTCTGGAGCTATTCAGCATTTGGCTGGAGTTAACTCTTCTAAAACGATCGTAGTAATCAATAGTGATGCTGAAGCTCCGTTCTTCAAATCAGCTGATTACGGTGTAGTAGGAGATGCTTTCCAGATTATTCCTGCATTAACAGAGAAAATTAAAGCATTAAAAGGATAAAAAAGTGAATTGTCAATGGTCAATTCGCTGCGCTTGTCAATTTTTTAGTAAATTAATTCACTTGCGAAGCAAAATTGACTTATGAAATAAAATTCACTATTCATTAATGCACATAACATAGATAAAAGCTCGGCTTCCGGGCTTTTATTTTTGTCTTAAAAAGTAAAAACAACTATGAAAAATTAGATTATATTTGTAGTTATGGATTATAAACAGCTAATTATTCGCGGAATATCGTACAGCCAGACCCAATCAGGAGCGTACGCATTGTTATTGGAACATGAAGAAACACATATAAAGTTACCTGTTGTTATAGGAAATTTCGAGGCACAATCCATTTCTCTTGGTCTGGAGAAAGATATTCATCCGCCGCGACCTCTTACACATGATTTATTCACAAAATTTATAGTTTCTGCTAATTATGAACTGGTTTCTGTAATCATTTATCAGATTGTAGACGGAGTTTTCTTCTCAAATATCAACTTTAAAAATAAAGCTGATAATGAAGAACTGGTTTTGGATGCAAGAACTTCTGACGCAGTAGCAATGGCAGTAAGATTTGATGCTCCTATTTTTACCACTCAACAAGTATTAAATGAAGCAGGAATTCTTCTTGAACTGGAAGAGGTAGCTAAAGAAGATCAATCCTTCTCTGAAACGGTTCAGACAGAAGATAATTTGAGATCTGTTTCTATGGAAGAACTTCAAAAATTACTCGAAGAAGCGGTAAAAGAAGAAGATTATGACACCGCTTTAGAGATTCAGGAAGAAATCAAAAGGAGAAAAAAGAAAATTGATTAAAAGAGATATTTTATACTGACTTATGAATTTAAAACTACGTCTGACCATCCTCAGTTTCTTGCAGTTCTTCGTTTGGGGAGCCTGGCTGATTACGATGGCTAACTTCTGGTTTGGTACTAAACATTGGGACGGAGCGCAATTTGGAGCTGTTTTCGGAACAATGGGAATTGCTTCCATTTTTATGCCGACTATTACCGGAATTATTGCCGACCGTTGGGTAAATGCAGAAAGAATTTTTTCAGCTTTACAAATTTTGTATGGTTTGGTTCTTTTCTTTTTACCTCATACAGAAAATCCTGATTCTTTTTATTATGTAATGCTAGTCGCAATGTGCTTTTATATGCCGACAATTGCCCTTGCCAACTCTATTTCTTATACGGTCTTAAAGAACAGCAATTTAGATGTTGTTAAAGATTTTCCCCCGATTCGTGTTTGGGGAACTATAGGTTTCATTGTCGCAATGTGGGTGACCAATCTTACAGGAAATAAAGCTACAGAAGGTCAGTTCTATATTGGAGGAGCGGCAGCTATTATTTTGGGAATTTATGCTTTAACCTTGCCGAAATGTCCGCCACAGAAATTAATAGATAAAAGTGCCCCTTTGGTTGAACAATTAGGACTGAACGCGTTCAAATTATTCGGGAACTATAAAATGGCATTGTTCTTTGGGTTTTCGATGCTTTTAGGAGCGGCGTTGCAGCTTACCAATGCGTATGGAGATGTTTTTTTGAGTGAATTTTCTCATTTCCCTAAATATGCAGATTCATTTGTAGTTCAGAGATCGACGATTGTTATGTCAATTTCTCAGGTTTCTGAAACCTTATTTATTTTGGCGATTCCTTTCTTTTTAAAACGATACGGAATTAAAAAAGTAATGCTGATTTCGATGTTTGCATGGGTATTGAGATTCGGGTTCTTTGCTTACGGAACTCCGGATGGATATGGAGTTTCATTGATTATTTTATCGTGTATCGTTTACGGAATGGCTTTCGATTTCTTTAATATTTCGGGATCGCTTTTCGTGGAAACAACTACCGATAAAAAGATCCGTTCTTCTGCACAAGGATTATTCATGATGATGACCAATGGTTTCGGAGCTTATTTCGGAAGTAATATTGCAGGTTGGGCCATTGATAAATTCTTCACCCACAAATTTACGGATGCTGCAAAATTATCGTCTTATCTGGATACAACACCCGATAATCAGAGTTTTTTAGATATTCTTAAAAATACATTCAATTCTGCAGTAAATACGGATGGTACTTTATCATCTGCAGTAATGCTAAGAGACTGGCCAAATATCTGGTTAGCCTTTGCAGCATATGCTTTGGTTCTTGCCCTTCTTTTTGCATTTTTGTTTAAACATAAGCATGATCCTAAAGATGTAGCGAATGTAAATCATTAATTTTATTTCGTTGATCATTAATATATTAAATTGCACTTTCAGAAAAAGTGCAATTTTTTTTGTCTTTCAGGCAACCATTTGACAAACTTTTCGTCTTATAGATAGAAACAGATACATGAAGAACATAGAGGAGAATTTTAAATTAGCAAAAAAACAAGATCGGAGAGGGCAGAAAGCGCTTTACGAAATGTTTTCGGCAAAAATGCTTGCTATTTCGAATTCCTACGTTAATAACCTCCATGATGCAGAAGATATCTTAATGCATTCTTTTTTGATCTGTTTTTCCAAAATTGATGAATGTAGAGAATGGAAAAGCTTTCCGTTTTGGCTGAGGAAAATCGTAATTAATAATTCGATAAACTTCATCAGGAAAAGTAAAAATATACTTTACACAGATGTTGAAATCAATGAAATAGGAAATATTGATGAAGACTGGGAAGAAGAAATAGAGGAGATCAATATGGATGAAATTTTTTCTAAAATGCCGGATGGATACAGACTGATTTTCAATTTATATGTCTTTGAAGAAAAGAAACACCATGAAATTGCAGAAATGCTCAATATTTCAGAAGGGACGAGCAAAAGCCAGCTCAGTAAATCTAAAAAATGGATTGCAGATTTTTTAAAACAAAAGAAAGATGAAAAACAGTATGCTAAATAAATTGAAATCTGACTACGAAGAGCTTGAAATAAAGCCTTCTTCCGATCTTTGGAGTCAACTGGAAGGAAAGTTGGGAGAAGAACCTGAAATGGTCTTAAAACCTGTTTTTCAATGGTGGAAATATGCGGCTGTTATTATTCTTTTACTCTCTTTTGGAAGCTTGTATTATTTTAACCGTCATAAAACCGGATTTGATGATCAGCAAATAGATTATGTCGCTAAAAAGAATGTAGAAAAAACAATGAATCCCATGCATTCGGAGTTTGAAAATCAAGATGCTGTTTCAAATGAAGAAAAAGCAGATAAAAATGAAGGAAAAATTGTCGCTGAAAATCATACAACAACTACTGAAGAAGTTTCTCATCTGAAAAAAGAAAATAAAATAATTCAGTCCCAAATTTCAGAAGATAAATCACAACAGTTTGCAAATGTAGATGTTCAACCTGTAAAAATTGAAAATCAAACTCTAAATCTTCCTGTACTTGCAGAAGTAAAGAAAGAAAAAACAAAATACATCAATGCAGATGAACTTCTTTTGGGAAGAGAATTTGATAAAACCCGGGAAGAAAACCAAAATGTTCATAAACAGTTTGGAGTCTTAGATGCCTCTAAAATTAAGGTGAAGAGCCCAAATTCCCTGAAAATATTAGGATTTACTATATTTTCGGATTCTCTGAAATAATCAAATTTAATTTTATAACCTAAAATACTGTTCCTGAAAAAGAGCAGGAAGTAAAATAATGTCTTACCTATGAAAACCAAAATTACCACATTTGTTGCTGCTTTTGCATTTATGTACGGATATTCACAAGAAAACCCTACAATGGATTCTCATATGAAAATCTATTCTAATAAAATCGACAGCATTTTAGTTTCGGAAAAATCAAAAATGAATGTTGAACTGAATGAAGTAGATAAAAGCTTTAAAGAAAAGAAAATATCTTCAGAAGAAAAACAAAAACAAAGAACAGAAATTGCCACAAAGTATGAGCAGATTATCAATGAAAAAGTAGACGGCGAAAAGGGAAATTTGGAAGAGGCGACCAAAGAATTGGTTAAAAATACGGTGGTTAACTCCCACGATCCCAAATATAAAATCAGTCTGGATACCTACAATGGAAAATTGAGGTTTTTTGGAAAAAAGGTAAAGACGCCTAAAGATTATTTACATTCTGTAAGATTGTCTATAAGCTTCGTAGGGGCAAATCTTACTTCAAAAGACGAACCGTTTAGGTTCTACAGTAAAGATTCTGATGTTAAAAACACGGTTTATAATTCGGTGAATTTTTCTTTACGATATGAAGATCAGATAGGAGGCTTTAAAAGTCCGTTTTTTTATCGTGTAGGATTGGGAATGCGAAATGATTATTATACGCCAAAATACGGTAAAGCATTCAATCAGGAAGATCATCAACTTGTTGTAAATGAGTTTACTAAAGGGGATCTGAAAAAGACCGGGCTCTATAATACATACGTTTACGTTCCGTTGGAATTTAGATTTGTTTTGAATCCTAAATATACAGAATATCAAAGGGGAACCTATTTAGATAACAGAAAGAGCCAATTAAGTCTTGTTACGGGAATTTATGGTGGAGTGAGAGCAGGAAGTACGATTTATAATAAATATTCAACCGAATATTCTAAAAAAATTGTAGAGAGAGAAAAAGTGATGCAGGGAGTCAACGGTTTTGTTTGTGGTGCAAAATTGGGAATAGGTTACGGAGGGTTCAATTTATTTATTCAAAAAGATTTTACGCCCACATTCAACAATAATGCGGACCTGAAGAAGAAATATGCATTACAAATTGGAGTGGAAATTGTAAGTGTTGATTTTTAAATTAATAATAATATTTGCTGTTTTTTATGAATTATTTAAATTTATTTTAAAAATTTTATTATTAATAATTGATTGTCTGCAAATAACCTGTTTTTAAAACACGCTTATTTTAAGTGTTTTTTTTTTCGTATTTTGGCACTTTAAGAAATATGAAAAATATTCAATTAGTAGGGTTAATTTTAGTGGTTATCGGTAGCTTTTTACCTTTAGTTCACGTTCCTGTTATTGGAAATTGGAATTATTGGAAGCTGGATCATTATTTAGCCATTGCATGCTGGATTTTATCCGCTTGTGCTGTTTTTGGTATTGTGAATAATAATATTAAAATAGGAAGAATCTTTGGAATTCTGTTATTGCTGTTATTTTGCTTTACCTTATTTGCAATTAAGTTTCAAACTAAAGAATATTTTAGTTTTTTACCATTTAAATCTTGGAGAGAGACATTTGCAGGGGTCGTTAAGCTAAAATGGGGCTGGCTGATAGAATTTTTAGGAACTTTCCTGATGATATTTGTTAAAGACAATACAAAGAATTAAAACATAATGTAACCGAAAGGTTTTAACAATTAATAAAAAATAAAAATATACACATGAAAGAGGTATTCATTGTTTCCGCAGTAAGAACTCCTATGGGAAGTTTTATGGGAAGTTTATCAACAGTTCCGGCTACAAAATTAGGATCTGTGGCTGTAAAAGGAGCATTAGATAAAATTGGTCTTGATCCGAAATTGGTTCAGGAAATCTATATGGGGAACGTTCTACAGGCAGGGGAAGGACAAGCTCCGGCTCGTCAGGTTGCATTGGGAGCTGGACTTTCTATTGAAACACCATCTACTACGGTAAACAAAGTTTGTGCTTCAGGAATGAAAGCGGTTTCTATGGCAGCACAGGCAATTAAAGCAGGTGATGCAGACGTAATCGTTGCAGGAGGTATGGAAAACATGTCTTCAGTTCCTCATTATTATAATGCAAGAAACGCTACAAAATTAGGAGATGTAAAAATGTTGGACGGAATGGTTCTTGACGGACTTACAGACGTTTACAACAAAGTTCATATGGGAGTTTGTGCAGAAAAATGCGCAACAGACTATAGCATTACAAGAGAAGATCAGGATAATTTTGCGATTGAATCTTACAAAAGATCAGCAAAAGCTTGGAGCGAAGGAAAATTTGCTGAAGAAGTAGTACCAGTTTCAATTCCTCAGAGAAAAGGAGAGCCTGTTATTTTTGCAGAAGATGAAGAATACAAAGCTGTAAACTTTGACAGACTTCCGACGCTTCCAACAGTGTTCAAAAAAGAAGCAGGAACAGTAACTGCTGCAAATGCTTCAACACTTAATGATGGAGCTTCTGCTTTGATTCTTGTTTCTAAAGAAAAAATGGAAGAATTAGGTCTTAAGCCTTTAGCAAAAATCGTTTCTTATGCTGATGCTGCTCAGGAACCTGAAAACTTTACTACAGCTCCGGCAAAAGCGTTACCAATTGCTCTTAAAAAAGCAGGATTAGAAATTTCAGATATTGATTTCTTCGAATTCAATGAAGCTTTCTCGGTAGTAGGATTGGCAAACAATAAAATCTTAGGATTAGATGCTTCTAAAGTAAACGTAAACGGTGGAGCAGTAGCTCTTGGTCACCCACTAGGAAGCTCAGGTTCTAGAATTATTGTTACTTTGATCAATGTTTTAAAACAAAACAATGCTAAATATGGTGCTGCAGCTATCTGTAATGGTGGTGGTGGTGCTTCTGCTATTGTTATTGAGAATATGTAATATTTTTTTAATAGTAGATAAAAGTCCGGAAGTGATATGCTTTCGGATTTTTTGTTTTTATGATTAATGATGAAAAATATTCTGAGAAAAAAGTGCCTGAATTTTAACCCAATGATAAAATTTAGCCGAAAGAAAATAAAAACCTCCGAATATTCAACGGTTTTGTTATTTTTGTGCTACTAATACTTATTTGAAATGTCTGAAATTGAGAATCAACAACCTCAAATCATAAAGAATAATCCAAAAATAATGAAAGCCTGGGCTGTGTATGACTGGGCAAATTCAGTATATTCTTTGGTTATTACCTCTGCAATATTCCCAATTTATTATACCATTCTTACAACGGCTTACAATAAAAAAGAATATGTTCCGGAAGCAAAGGAAATTCAGGAAATTCCGGTGAGAAATATGATTAAAATCTTCGGAGAAGGTTACGAACCGGAAGCGGTTTTAAGTTTTTCCTATGCTATATCATTCTTTTTAGTGGTACTTTTATCTCCGTTTTTATCTTCTTTGGCGGATACGATTGGAAATAAAAAATCATTTCTACAGTTTTTCTGCTACCTCGGAGCAACTTCTTGTATGGGATTAGCGATGTTTACAGGCATGGAAAATGTATTTTTAGGACTACTCTTCAGTATTACGGCAAGTGTCGGTTTCTGGGGAAGTTTGGTGTTTTATAATTCATTTTTACCGGATATTGCAACCCCTGAAAAACAGGATGCACTTTCTGCCAAAGGATATATTTATGGTTATATCGGCTCTGTTGTTTTGTTGATTATCTGTTTGGTATTGATTCAAATGGTTGCTAAAGGTCCTGAACAGGCTAAAATATACATAAGAGTTAGTTTCTTATTAACAGGAGCTTGGTGGTTTGGTTTCTCACAATATACCTTCAAACATTTGCCTCAGTTTGGAGATGTGAAAGAAAAACTTCCTAAAGATTTGGTTCTATTAAACTATAAAAACATCTTTAAAAAACACGAAGAACAAGGCGGTTTTTTTGAAGTGTTAAAAGATAATATCAGCTTTTATAAAGATATTGCTAAAGAAAGTTTTAAAGAACTTTTCAGTGTTGGAAATAAGCTTTTTTCTGATAGAGGATTGAAATTCTTTTTGTCGAGTTTCTTCTTTTACAGTGTAGGAATGCAGACTATTTTCCTAATGGCGGTACCTTTCGGAAGTACGGTAATTTTCCCGAAAGAAGCAGATAAATATAAACTGATCATTACTATTTTGGTGATTCAGATTATTGCAATTTTCGGAGCATTCCTATTCTCAAAACTATCTAAAAAGATCGGGAACAAAAATGTAATCACAATTGCCGTTATTATATGGATTATCTGTTGTTTATCAGCCTATTCTTTAAATAAAGAAAACCCGAATCTTCAGATGCAGTTCTATGCTTTAGCAGGTTTGATCGGTTTAGTAATGGGAGGTCTTCAGGCGATGTCCAGATCTACGTATTCTAAATTATTGCCGGAAAATTCTATGGAAAATACAACATTTTTCAGCTTTTATGATGTACTGGAAAAAATAGCAATCATCTGCGGAATGCTTATTTTCAGTGTATTTATTCAGAAGTTCCACAATATGCAGTATGCTTTTATTACAATGTCGGCATTTTTTGCAGTGGGAGCCATTCTGATAAGATTCTTAAAATCTAAGCTCTAACATAGAGTATGGCTTAAAATTTGTTAATATTCAGCAGAATTATAGTAACTTTGCAGTAAGCTTTTAAAATTGTTTTAAAGAAATGACAAACCCTTTATTCTACGCAAAAATAATTTTGTTTGGTGAATACGGAATGATTGAAGATTCCCAAGGTTTGGTAGTACCTTACAGTTTTTATAAAGGAACTTTAAAATATTCTGATCTGAACTCGGCATTTGAACAAAAATCGAATGCTCATTTACTCAAATATTCCGATTATTTAGCGGATTTGAGTTTCTCAGGAGACTTCAAACTTGATATTGACCGTTTTAAAAAAGATATTTCAAACGGACTTTTCTTTGATTCTAATATTCCACAAGGATACGGAGTGGGAAGTTCAGGAGCTTTGGTAGCCGCTATCTTTGAAAAATATTCGCTAGAAAAGCTTAATCCAGAAACTATTTCTAAAGATAATTTAAAGAATCTGAAAGCCGTTTTTGGAGAAATGGAAAGCTATTTCCATGGAAAAAGTTCTGGGATGGATCCTTTGATCTGTTATATGAACCTTCCGATTCTTATCGAAAATAAAGAAAATTTAGACAAAGTTTCTATTCCGGAAGGTCAGACCGGAAAAGGTGCAATCTTCTTAATCGATTCAGGGATTACAGGCGAAACCGGACCAATGATTCAGATTTTCTTTGAAAAAATGAAGACCGAAGGTTTCCGTAAAACGCTGAAAGAAGAGTTTATCCGTTACAATAATGCTTGTATTGAGGCTTTCCTTAAAAAAGATATGAATCCATTCTTTAGAAACCTTAAAAAGCTTTCTCATTGGGCTTACGAACATTTCCGTCCAATGATTCCTGAAAGTATCTTTAATATCTGGAAAAAAGGTCTGGATTCTAATGCTTATTATCTGAAACTTTGCGGAAGTGGCGGTGGTGGATACATTTTAGGCTTCACTCAAGACTATGAGAAAGCAGAAAAAATGCTTGACGGTTTCCAAAAAGAAGTTATTTACAGATTTTAAATAGCCTGGAATGAATTCTGAAAAAGAAACTTTCCAACAGAAAAATTATATCTCAAAATCTCTATTTTACAGATTTTCACAGTTTGTAGGCTTTCTTTTGGGAGCCCGCTTTTTTGTAGCGGCTTTGCTTACATTTGCACTCTATGTTTCCACGTTTTTTCTTTTTAATCAGGACGAAAACTTCAGAAAATTTGTCTTTGATTTTAAGGTTCATGGGATCATTTTCTGTACGGTACTTACCATTCTAGCAGGTGGAATTATCAATCAGTTTTATGATTTTGAGAAAGATCATCTGGTAAAACCTTTCAGAACAAGGATTCAGAGCTTTATCAAGCAAAAATATTTCTTATATGCTTATTTGGTTTTGAGCGTTTTGTCCTTAGGAGTTGCCTGGATGATTTCGCATCGTGTATTCTTCTTCTTTGTTGTATATCAATTTTTTATGTGGTTTTACAGTCATAAACTGAGCCGCATTTTAATCATCAATAATCTCACTTTTGTAAGTCTTACTTTGTATCCTTTTTTTGGAATGATGGTTTATTATGGAACATTTTCTAAGAAAGTGTTGTTGATGGCAATCTTTCTGTTTCTTATTCTTTTATGTATTGATATCGTGAAAGATACATTAACGAAAAGTGTCGATAAAGCATTTGGATACATTACAATTCCCAATTATTTTAAAAGCAAAAACACAAAAATAATTATCATTTCTTTGCTCATCATTACCATGGCAGTTTCAATGAAACTAATTACCCGTACCGGAATTTCGGGCTTTATGGCCTATTATTTTACAGGGGGCTTATTTGTAATGATTTTTTGTATTTATCTCTTGATGAATCAATTTAAAAAAAGCAATTTTCTGACCCTCAATATATTAAGATTTTGGGTTTTTGTCGGAATTATTTCAATGCTTTTGAACGGAATTGAAAGTAAATTGTAGAAAAAAATCTTTAAAAAAACTAAGGTTATGCTTACCTTTGCAAAACCCTAAATTATATAATTATAATGCCCATTTTTAACGATACTCAAGTTGCGTTTGCAGATAAATCTGATGCACAGTTAAAGAAAGCGTACTGGATGTTCAAAATGATCGAACAGCCTTCACTGACTAAAATTGGAACTTCTGTTCTTAATTTCACCGTTCACAATGATTTTCCTTTTGTTACCGGAATTGTAAAAAATACTTTATTTGAACAGTTTTGCGGTGGTGAAACCCGTGAAGAAAGTATGAAAGTAGTGAAACAATTGTTCAAAAGAGGAGTTGGAAGTATCTTCGACTATTCTATTGAAGGTAAAGAAGATGAAGCAACTTTTGATGCTGTATGTAACGAAATCAAAGATATTGTACGATTTTCTGTGGGAAATCCTGCGATTCCGTTTATCGTTTTTAAACCGACTGCTTTTGGTAGAATCGATTTGTATGAAGCGGTAGGCAAGAATACGGAACTGACTTCAAGCCAAAAAGAAGAGTGGGAAAGAGTCGTAAAAAGGTTTGATGAAGTATGTAAATTATGCCATGAAAATGATAAAAAAGTAATGGTAGATGCAGAAGAAACCTGGATGCAGGATTCAGCTGATCAACTTTGTGAAGAGATGATGGAAAAGTACAATCAGGAAAAACCTATTGTTTGGAATACCATTCAAATGTATAGAACCGGAAGATTGGAATACATGGAAGAGCATCTTCAAAGAGCGAGAGAAAAAGGATATTTTATCGGCTATAAAATTGTTCGTGGTGCTTATATGGAAAAAGAAAGAGCCAGAGCAGCGGAAAAAGGATATGCAGATCCGATTCAGCCTAACAAAGAATCTTCAGATAAAAACTACAATGCAGGAATTGATTTTGTAATGAATCATCTGGATAAAGTTTCTGCTTTCTTCGGAACACACAACGAGATCTCTTCTGAGCTGGTAATGGATAAAATGAAGGCTAAAAACCTTGAAAACGGGAATCATCATGTGTATTTTGGACAACTTTACGGGATGAGTGATAATATTACATTTTATTTGTCTGATAAAGGCTATAATGCGGCAAAATACCTTCCTTACGGACCTGTAAAAGATGTAGTTCCATATCTTACCAGAAGAGCTCAGGAAAATACTTCTGTTGCCGGGCAAACCGGAAGAGAACTAGGTCTTATCAAAAAAGAACTCGAAAGAAGAAAGGGAAAATAATCTTTTTCTTTAAGGATAAAAATAAAAAGTCTGATCATTTTTTGATCAGACTTTTTTTAGGGCTCAAAACTTTCAAATTTTCCGTTTTCATAGAACAAAACAATACGTTTTATTTTATTTTGTTGATTTCCAGATACTTGATTTGTCCTTTGTTGATAGGTGTTTTCTAATCGCTGAGAATCGAATATTTTTTCCTGTGCTGTACTTTGGGGCGGTATAAACGATTCTCCAGGACTTTGTTTTGGAGGTATAATTTCAGTTTCTTCAGTCCCGAAATCTTCATCATTATTCATCATCGTAAAAAGGTCGGGAAGGGAAGTCGGTTTTGAAACTTCTTCCTCTGTTGTTGATTCAGGAATTTCTTTGGCTTCAGGCAAATCGAATTTCAGCATTTGCCCTTCACCTGTTACCAACCAGTCCCAAAGAATTTCAGGGAAGCGTGATTTTATTTTTATGATGAACTCCAAAGACGGTTTGTTTCTTCCCGAAGTGATGTGCGAAATAGAAGAACGTTGAACATCGATCTCGTCAGCAAACTCGGAAGAGGTAAGATTAGAATACTCTATAACTTTGGAAATTCTCTCGTTTAAACTCATAAAAATTGATTTTTAATCGTGTTACAAATGTAAAAATAAAGTTTACAAATGCAAAACACAAATGTAAACAATTTTAAATTTATTGACAATACATTTGTAAATAGTAATAATTAACTGATAAACAGCTATTTATATTGTTTGTAAAATTTTATTCCAATTTTTAATAAACAAATTTTCCCCAAAATTCACTTTTTTACATTCTACTTAAAGTAAAAGATTAGATAAATGACTTAATGAAAAACTGAATGCTATATGATTGGATAAATATCCTATTCATGGATGGTAACGATGCTTTTTCATGGAAATTATGGGTTATAGAGTGGGAGACAGTATAAATGCTTGATTACATTGGTAAAACTCTATTTTAGAACATTAATTTTGGCTGATAAATGACCGCAAACAACCCATACAAGAGAGTTTCCTGATAAATAGTATTGCCAAAATATTTTACTGATCTATTAAACTTTTAAAAATACTTACAGAATTGAACTAAGATCAAAATAAAGCCAAAATTTCAAAATCTAATCGCAAATTATTAACAATTTACATTTGTATAAAACAGTTATCAACAGTATTTTCCACACTTTTCCATGTTTAATAGAATTACACCCAAATGTTGATAAATAGGGAATTTTCCACTTTAAGTAAGGTTAAAAAAGATATTTAAATAAATTTTGTAACTAACTGAATTTAAATATATTAAATTGTATTTATTGAATTATTATTAATCCACAATTTTATCCACAGACATTCTGTCAATTTACATCGTTTAATATAATTACAAATGTTAATTTTATTTTTTCCTTAAAAATGGTTAAATTTGACTCTTGTAAATTATTACAGAATGAACTTTGAACAGATTTATCAGCAGAATCCTGATTTTCCTAACCGTTATATTTCCCCTGAAAAATTATTTTCTTACCTACAGAAGAATCTCAGCGATTATATTCAAGAGATTGGAAAGTCGTATTTAGGAAAGCCTATTTATCAATTAACCATTGGAACCGGAAACATTGCTGTTCTTGCATGGTCACAAATGCACGGAAACGAATCGAATGCAACACACGCAATGCTTGATTTGTTAATGACTTTGGATAAAGCTCCTCAATTGAAGGAAGAATTATTCAGTAAGATAAAGCTGGACTTTATTTTTATGTTAAATCCTGACGGTTCGGAAAGATGGACAAGGCTGAATGCAGCAGAAATTGATTTGAACAGAGATTTCCACAACGAAGCAAGTACTGAGATTAAATTCCTTAAAAATGCAGTAGCTTCTAAAAAATACGACTATGCCTTGAATCTTCATGAGCAGAGAACAATTTTTACTACAGACGGAATTCATCCTGCAACATTGTCCTTTTTAGCTCCTTCTGAAGATGTGGAAAGAACCGTGACAGAAAACAGAAAGAAATGTATGGCAGTAATTGCTGATGTTTATCATCACTTAAAAGAAATGATCCCTAATCAGATCGGTAGATATTCAGACGAGTTTTATCCGACTTCTACAGGTGATAATTTTATTAAAGCCGGAATGCCTACTATTTTATTTGAAGGGGGACATTTTGTAGACGACTATACAAGACAGGGAACGAGAAAATACTATACGATTGCATTCTACTATGCTTTAAAGGCGATAAGCGAACTTAATTCTGGAATTGATGGCTGGGAAAACTATCTTACAATTCCGGAGAATAGAGAAACTCATTACGATATTGTTTACAGAAATATAAAACTGAATACAGAACATGAATGTATTCTGGATGTGGCAGTGCAATACAGAGAAATAAAAGAAGAGGGGAATGATGAAATATCTTTTATTCCTTATGTAATGGAAGTAGGAGATGTAAAGCAGCGAAAAGGCTGGCTGGAAATAGACTGTACAGGAAAAAGATTTGTTTCTGCGACTAAATATCCGAAACTGGATGAAGAAGTAAACTTTACGATAGAAGACTAAAAAAAGCGGAACAATATGTTCCGCTTTTGTTTTATATATTTTCATTTCGACGATAGGAGTAATCTGAGATTCTTCACTTCGTTCGGAGTGACAAAGCTGTTTTTATTAGTTTACCACCTTAATTCCGTTAGCAACGAATCTGATTTCTTCTTTAGGAGCTTTAATAGCATCAATTTCAGATTGAGGCTTTTTAGCATCTTCTGCGTAGTGCTTTTGTTCGTCAATTGAAGTTACCTTTCTCTCAGCTGTTCCATCCATTACGACTGTTTTTCCTTTCAATGCAGTAGGAACAAAGAATGCATAATCTTTCATTTTCACAAAAAATTGAGAGTTATCTTCCGTCTGGATTGTTAACCAGCATCCTTTTTTATCACAAACATCAGTTACTTTTCCTTTTATGGCAACGTTTTCTACTTTTTTCTCTTTTTTAAGCTTTTTGCTTAATTTTTCTACAGAGATTGCTTTTGATTCAATAGTTGAAGCTACACCACCTCCATAAGTATCACCTACCAATGCGTTTCCTGCTGGTGGACCTGCTTTTTTTGTTTCCTGCGCAAAAGCTAAAGTAGAAGCACTTACTGCTACTGCAAATAATATCGCTTTGAATTTCATTTTTAATATTTTTTTCAAAAGTACTAATAAAAACTGAATCATAAATGAAGAAAAAATTGATAAAAAGCAGGTCTGTTTTGAAATTTGAAACAAAATTCAAAACCAATTGCATATTTATTTATATTTGAGGCCTATACTTCACTATGCAGAAAAAACTAAAACTTTGGGATGCCATTATGCTCGTAATGGGATCTATGATCGGAAGCGGAATCTTTATTGTAAGCGCAGATATGATGCGGAATTTAGGTTCAGGATTCTGGTTGATAATTGTTTGGGTCATTACAGGAATCATGACGGTTGCCGCAGCAATAAGCTATGGAGAGCTTTCTGCACTGTATCCTAAAGCGGGTGGACAATACACCTATCTTAAAGAAATTTTTGGAAAAAAGATGGGTTTCTTGTATGGATGGGGATTGTTTACGGTGATTCAGACAGGAACGATTGCAGCAGTTGCGATGGCTTTTGGTAAGTTTACGGCTTATTTGGTTCCGGCTTTAAATGATGCCGCTCCAATTTTTCAAAGTGGAGAATTTAAAATTACCTGGATTCAGATTTTAGCGATTGCCATTATTGTTTTACTTACGTATATCAACACAAGAGGTGTAGAAAGCGGGAAATTACTGCAGAATATCTTTACAGGCTCTAAAATTATTGCTTTAGTAGGATTAATTGCAGCAGGATTTATTTTGGTAGATATTTCGCATATGGCTGAAAATTTCAGTTTGGGAATGGATTCTTTTAATAACCTTAAAAAAGATACGCTTGGAAATTTCTTGAAAGAAGGTTGGGAACCGATTAGTGGTATGACTTTAATGGGGGGAATTGCTGCAGCAATGGTAGGTTCTGTATTTAGCTCTGTAGCTTGGGAAAGTGTGACTTTCGTTTCTGGAGAAATTGAAAATCCTAAGAAAAATGTTGTGAAATCAATGATCTATGGAACAACCGCTGTCATGATTTTATACATTGCTGTTAATTATGTGTATTTAAATGCTTTGGATAGAGATGCCATTGCATTTGCAGAAAATGACAGGGTAGCGGTTGCTGCTTCTCATTTTATTTTCGGAAGTGCGGGAACGGTCATTATTGCTGTGTTGGTAATGGTTTCAACATTTGGATGTAATAACGGATTAATCTTAGCAGGAGCAAGAGTTTTCCAAACGATGGCAAAAGATGGGATGTTCTTTAAACAAGCTGAACAGAACAATAAAAATGAAGTTCCGGCAAATGCGCTATGGATGCAAGGAATTTGGGCTTCTTTGCTTTGTTTGAGCGGTCAGTACGGAAACCTTTTGGATATGATCTCTTTCGTGATTGTATTGTTTTATATGATCACTGTTTTTGGGGTGATTTATTTACGATACAAGCAACCAAACCTGGAAAGACCTTACAAGACATGGTTATACCCAATTACTCCGATTATTTATCTGATTATAGGAACAGGTTTCTGTATTTTGCTTTTAATGTATAAACAACAATACACCTGGCCCGGATTTGTGATGGTTTTACTCGGACTTCCTGTTTATTATTTTATTAATAGAAATAAGAAAGCTGAAGAATAAATAACAAGCTGCTCGATGTAAACGGGCAGCTTTTTTTATAATAATCATTTTCAAATTTAGTAATACTCTATTTCGTGAAAAATGTTTAATTTGGTATTTCCTTTCAATTAAACCAGAATATGAAGTAAAACACAGAAGTTGAATCATGGACACACCAAATTACAGAATGCCTTTTGTTCCATCAGCATTAATGACGGAAGGGGGAAGTATTGACACCTGCGATATGGGTGAAAGTATTGCTCATAACATTATGTTGCTGATAACGACTAAAAAAGGCGAAAACAGATATGATGAAAATTACGGAAACGATGTTTGGAACCTGGAGTTCGATAATGGAGTTACCAGTGCAGTTTGGGAAAGCGTTTTCATTAAGAGTCTGAAAAGACAGATACAGGAATACGAACCCAGAATCGTTCAGCCGCAAATTGAAGCATATATTCAGTTTGTAGAGCATAGTTACGACACAAAAGAGCACACGGAAATTAAGAAAAAAGTAAAAATAGGCATTAATGCAAAAATGGAGATGACGGGAGAACGTTTCAGCTTTTCCACTGAATTATTTTTGAGCCCAATGTCTATTGATTAATTTTTAATGGTAATCACAAATTATGAATTTAGATCAGAATATATATTCCAAAGAATCAGTAAAAGCAAGAATGCTTCAGAATGCGACTAAAGTTTGGGGATTGAAAAGTCCGCAGTCTTTGGATCCTTTTGTAAAATTATTAATAGATGCATTCAGTACAGAAGTCTTTAAAGCAAATAACGAAATCCAGACGGTAAATGCCAGAATTTTAGAAAAACTGGCCAAACTTCTTACCCCGTCTATTTATACCCATCCGGTTCCTGCTCATGCGGTTGCTTTTACAAACCCGACAGAATCTACCGAGGTTTTGCTGGAGCATACAGAGTTTTTCTTCAGAAAACAGATGATTTCTACAGTAAAGTCGGAATCTGATAAGCAAATCAATATTCCTTTTACTCCGGTAGGAAATGTAAGGATTAATAAAGCTCAGACCTCCATAATGTTTGTCGGAAATACATGTTATGGCATTGATGATCGACTTAATAAAATTCCGATTGCTAGATTTCAGGCAAGACCTGAAGATTATAGAAAAATTACAGTAGGAATTAATATTTCCAAATATAAAAGCGAAAATTTCCCTAAAAATCTAGGCATTTATTGCTCAAATCCTGCGTTTGAACACATAGATTTTGTATATAAACTGCTACCTTATATTACGGTTACCAGTAATGGGAATCCGTTGTTCGTTCGGGAAGGATTAACCTATTTGAAAAATAACCGGACCGATGGTTATGAACAGATGTTTAAAGAGCAGTCTATCCAAAATAAATTGATAGAAGATGTTAAGAGCATTTATCATCATAAATTTATAGAAGTAAAAGGAATTTCGGAGACTTTATTTACCGAAGCGGGAAAGCTGCCTGAAAACTTAAATTTCTTGGATTATAAAGAGGAAATTACCAAATATATTGATGGGAAAAGCTTCTTATGGCTTACTTTCGAATTCCCTCCACAGTTTTCTGCTGAGATCTTAGACAACTTCTCATTTGTACTCAATGCATTCCCAATTTATAACAGAGGCTGGAAGAAAACAGAATACAGTCTCGATATTATGGGAAACAATATTCCTTTGGTGACTGATGATGGAGAGCATTTCTTGTATGTAGATGAAGTTCAGGACGGTGACGGAAGAAGATATACAGAAATTCCGTTTACACCAAGTGACGATCTGAAAAAAGGATTGTATACCGTTAGAAAGGGAGGAATGGAACGTTTTTCCAATAGAAATGCAGTAGATATGATTGCCAGTGTATTGGAGCTTACTAGAGATGAGATCGCTGCATTTTCACTTTTGAACAGAGATAATGTAAAAGGCATTTTGAGTGAAATGTCCGACAAGATGAAGTCTATGATTCAAAAAGTAAATAATGCCAAAAGAAGCATTAAACAGGAATTGAATTATGTGATTATGGAACCCGTAGATAAAACAGATCACACCTATGCTTCGTTTTGGGTAACCCATTCCATGCTGGCTAATCATATGCGTCCCGGAACAGAGCTTTCCAATCAGTTAAAATCTCAGATGTTGGTTCTTCTTACCGAAACTATTGGTGGTGCAGAAGAACAAAAAGGAACAGATAGCATTCAGGCGTATAAATATGCTTTAACGACCAGAGATAAGATTATTTCTTTAGAAGATGTCAAAAACTATTGCAGAATGGTACTGAAAGATGAACTTAAAGAAGTGAGGGTAACGAGAGGAACAATGATCAGTAATAAACCTAAAGAAGGTTTCGTACGTACAGTAGAAGTAGAGATTATTCCTCAGAATTATTCTTTTTACGGAAGAATGTATTGGGAGAATATGGCCAATATGCTTAGAAACCGAATTATTTCAAAAGCAATAGACGGAATAGAATATCTGGTAAAAGTCAGCAATGAAGATTCAGACTTTGGAGATAATTAAAAGTTAAAGAATTAAAATACAAATCAACCGGTGAGTTTTTCATCGGTTTTTGTTTTAGCAGATTCTTCAAAAAAAATACAATTTGTTGTTAGTGAACTAATACTTTTTAACATCAAAAATTCCATAAAATTCCGTAATTTTGCCCATCGTGATTTTCAGGTAAAGTCACCCCAAATTATGAGTAAATCAACAGAATATATAGAAGTTTACGGCGCAAGAGAGCATAACCTTAAAAATATCAATGTAAAAATTCCGCGCAACGAATTGGTAGTAATTACCGGTCTTTCGGGAAGCGGAAAATCATCATTGGCTTTTGATACGATCTTTGCGGAAGGTCAGCGTCGTTATATCGAAACGTTTTCTGCCTATGCAAGACAGTTTTTAGGAGGTTTGGAACGCCCGGATGTTGATAAAATCGAAGGATTATCCCCTGTAATTGCCATCGAACAGAAAACTACAAATAAAAACCCTCGTTCAACTGTAGGAACTGTTACGGAACTGTACGATTTCTTGCGTCTTTTGTATGCAAGAGTTTCAGACGCGTATTCCCAAACGACCGGGCAAAAGTTGGTAAGCTATACGGAAGATCAGATTCTTGAAACCATTAAGGAAAACTATAAAGGTGAAAAGATCATGTTGATGACGCCTGTTGTTCGTTCAAGAAAAGGACATTACCACGAACTTTTTGTTCAAATGGCAAAGAAAGGGTATGGACAGGCAAGAATTGACGGCGAATTACAGGATATTGAATATGATTTAAAGCTTGATCGTTACAAAACCCACGACATCGATATCGTTATCGATCGTTGGATTATCGGTGAATCTGCTTCCGAAGCGAGAATGGAAAAATCATTGCGAACAGCGATGGAAATGGGAGAAGGGTTAATCGGAATTCAAAAACTGGGAAGTACTGAGATTGAATATTTCTCTAAAAACTTAATGGATGCCGAAACAGGTCATTCATTAGCACTTCCGGAACCTAATACATTTTCATTCAACTCTCCGAAAGGAAGCTGCCCGAGCTGTAAAGGATTAGGAACGATCAAAAAAATCAATACGGATTATTTTGTTGAAAATCCTAAATTATCAATCAATCAGGGGGGCTTATTACCGCTGGAAGATATTAAGTCTAACAAATGGATCTTATCCCAAATTAAAAATATTCTTGAAATTTTCGGATTGGGAATGGCTACTCCTTTTCAGGATATTCCGGAAGAAGCGTTGGATTATATGTACAACGGTTGTCATAAAGAATTTAATAAAGATTTAAAATATGCAGGAATTACCAAGAAGATCAAAATCAGTTTTGATGGGTTGATTCCTTTTATGGAGGAGATTATCGAAGAAAGAGAATCTTACGAAGCGATTTTGCTGGAAAGACACTTTACGACGGAAGAAACCTGTCCTGAATGTAAAGGAACCCGCCTTCAACCTGGAAGTTTAAGCTTTAAAATCGACGGAAAAAATATTGCTGAGGTGAATGCATTAAGTTTGATTGATCTAAAAGATTGGTTAGCTGATGTTAAAGATAAATTCTCTGAAAAAAATAAAATCATTGCTCACGAAATATTAAAGGAAATTGAAACCAGACTACAGTTTTTATTGGATGTCGGTTTGGATTATTTAAGTTTGAGCAGAAGTTCAAAAACACTTTCAGGAGGAGAATCTCAAAGAATTCGATTAGCTACTCAGATTGGTTCCCAGTTGGTGAATGTTTTGTATATTTTGGATGAGCCAAGTATCGGATTACACCAAAGAGACAACGAAAGACTGATTAATTCATTAAAAAACCTTCGTGACATCGGAAACTCTGTTTTGGTTGTTGAACACGATAAAGATATGATTCTCGAAGCTGATGAGGTGTTGGATATTGGTCCGAGAGCCGGAAAATTCGGTGGAGAAATTCTTTGGCAGGGGAAACCGAAAGATTTGTTGAAAGCCGATACGATTACTGCTCAGTATATTAACGGAAAAAGAAAAATTGCCATTCCTGAAAAAAGAAGAGAAGGAAATGGTAAGAATATAGTATTAAAAGGAGCTACAGGAAACAACCTTAAAAATGTAACCTTGGATATTCCTTTGGGAAAATTGGTGGTGGTTTCAGGAATTTCAGGAAGCGGAAAATCTTCTTTGATCAACGGAACATTGTATCCAATCTTGAATAAACATTTTTACAGAGCAGTTCAGGAGCCTTTACCTTACAAGAAAATCGAAGGTCTTGAAAACATTGACAAAATTGTAGATGTAGATCAAACACCGATTGGTAGAACGCCACGCTCTAATCCTGCAACGTATACAGGAATGTTTACGGACATCAGAAACCTTTTTGCCGAATTGCCTGAGTCTAAAATCCGTGGCTACAAACCGGGAAGATTCTCTTTCAATGTGAAAGGCGGAAGATGTGAAACTTGTCAGGGAGGCGGTTTGAAAGTAATTGAAATGAATTTCTTACCGGATGTCTATGTTCACTGTGAGACTTGTAACGGAAAGCGTTTCAACAGAGAAACTTTGGAAGTTCGTTACAAAGGAAAATCGATTTCCGATGTATTGGATATGACGATTGATGAAGCGGTAGAGTTTTTCCAGCCAATTCCTAAGATTTTTGCAAAAGTAAAGACGTTACAGGATGTTGGTTTAGGATATATTACTTTGGGGCAACAGTCGACAACACTTTCGGGAGGAGAAGCTCAGCGTATCAAATTAGCAACGGAATTGGCAAAAAGACAAACCGGAAATACATTGTATATTCTTGATGAACCAACAACAGGACTTCATTTTGAGGATGTGAAAATCCTGATGGATGCCATTAATCAGTTGGTAGAATTAGGAAACTCTTTCATCATTATTGAACATAATATGGATGTGATAAAGCTTGCCGATCATATTATTGATGTGGGTCCTGAAGGAGGAAAGCACGGAGGACAAATCGTTGCTCAAGGAACTCCGGAGGAAATTGTGAAGTCGAAGAAGAGTTTGACAGGGAAGTTTTTGAAGAGGGAACTGGAGTAAATTAAATTCTTTTGATAAATAAGAATTATAAATAAAAAAGGGCTAGATCAAACGAGATTTAGCCTTTTTTATACTCAATATTAACTTCCAATGTTAAATTTTTAATTATTTTTAAATTTTATACTACTGAAAATCAATAAATTATATTTCAATGTTAACTCAATGTTAACTCAATGTAAAATTAATATGAATTATTTTATATATCTTTGGTAAAGAAATAGTAAATAAGTTTAAAACAACATTTAAAACCAGAGAGTTATGAAAAATAAAATTCAAATATTAATCGCTTCATTTTTCGTTTGTGGATTCATGGCTGTAATGAACACTGCAAAAGCACAAACTACAAATAACAATACCATTCAGGAAGTTCAGTTGAATAAGAACGATGCTTTCAGTGAGATCAGAAACTTATTGATGGCTAACTTCGACTTCACAAATTCTGATTATAAACAAGGTGTTGTAAACTCGGAAGTGAAATTTGATATCGCGGAAAACGGAAAAATCGTAAATGTTCATTCTAAAGGGGACTGCAAAAACGTAAGCAAAGAGATTGAAAACGTCTTAAGTAAACTTTTATACAGAGTAGACAGTAATAAACTAAATGATAACATGATTGCCTCTACTTATGTAATGCCTGTAAGAGTAGATATCAACAACAGATAATGTTCATAAAATCTTTTATATAAAGCCATACAGATTTCTGTGTGGCTTTTTTAAATGTAAATTGTGAAAATTTTAAATAGAAATTTTATAATAACTGAAAATGAATTTCGTTTTATATTTAAATCCACAAAATTAAAACAATATGAAAAATTTAAAGAAACTAACAAAAACAGAACTAAAGTCAGTGTATGGCGGAGCACCAAAACAATACTGTGTTTACTGTGAAAGGTTAAACAAAACCGTTTGCAGTACAGTTCCGATCGGACAATGTCCTTAACAATCCAAACCGCTTTTTATCAGGCGGTTTTTTTATTTGTATTATTAAAAATATTGAGGGTATAGAATGTATTGTTTGAAATTTTTTTTCTCACATCAAAACAAAAAATTAATACATTTGATAGGATAAAAAACAATCGTGAATCCCATTTTAGATGTAGTTATTCGTTCGCTTTGCGTTTACCTTTTCATGGTGATCGCCATTCGTTTGTTTGGTAAAAATCAGCTTTCCCAGCTTAATGCAGGAGATGTAGTTTTGCTCTTGCTTATTTCTAATGCCGTTCAGAATGCAATGGTGGGTCCCGATACATCTTTACAAGGAGGTTTAATTGCTGCCTTGGTGCTCTTTGTGGCCAATTTTATTGTAAAAAGATTAATGTTTAAGAGTCCTTCATTTAAAACATTTATGGAAGAAGATCCTGTAATTCTGGTAAAGGATGGTGTGGTGATCCAGGAAGCTTTAGATAAAGTGAAAATAACCGAAGATGAGCTGGAAGAGGCAATAAGGGAACATGGGGTGAACGGAATTAAAAAGGTTAAGCTTTCTGTTCTTGAAGTGGACGGAAATATCAGTGTGATTTCTGAAGATGAAAATAGTAAACAGACGCACTATTCCAGAATTAAAAGAAAAAACAAAAGAAAATATCTTAGATAAATGAACTACGAACTTAGGGAAATGCTTCCTCGTGATGAAGCCAGAGTGTTGGAAATTTTCAAACAGGGTATTGATGGGGGAATTGCCACATTTGAAACAACAGTTCCCACTGCAGAAGCCTGGAATATGGATTATTTCAACGATTGTCGTTGGGTTTTGGAAAACGAAACCAACGAAGTAGTAGGGTGGTGTGCTCTAAAACCGGAGAGTAAAAGAGAGAGTTTCAAAGGAGTGGCTGAAGTAAGCATTTATTTCGATAATGATTATCAGGGTAGAGGATTGGGTTCGGTTTTGCTTAAAAAGATGATTTTGGATAGTGAAAACCACAAATTCTGGACTTTGCAAACGAATATATTCCCTGAAAATGAAGGGGCTTTAAAAGCTCATCAGAAAAACGGCTTCCGAATTGTTGGAACAAGAAAGAAAATAGGAAAGCTTAACGGTGAATGGAAAGATGTAATCATGCTTGAAAGGAGAAGTGAAGTGATTTTTTAACAAAAAAAATAATAAAGTTTCTTAAAATATTCATAGAATTTAATAATAATGCTTTATTGGCACCAGTCTTGTAAGTTTCAAAAGGTAAATTTGAAAATAACTTGTTATGAATTTTTTAACTAAAGTATTAGGATTTTTCTTAATCATCTTTTCTTTTGCTTTTTATCAGGCTTCTCCTATGCAGAGAGGTCATGGACATGGTCATGGGTCGAAAAAACATTATTACCACGGTTCACATAGATCTTATTATGGACCTGTAGTTTATCACAGACCTCCAAGACATCATTACAAAAGATATTATTATGAGCCTGTAAGACCTAGATATTATTCTCATAGAGCACCTAGGGTTTATCATAGCAGACCGGTAATTATAGTGAAATTATAAAAAAATATAAATGACTGTTTTTACAGTCATTTTTTATTTGCTATTTTTTGGATAGTAAAGTGTTTAGTAATCAATGATTTCTTTTTGATCTCTTACTGAAATTATTTTATGTTTAAAACTTTGGCATTATGATTGATTATTTTCGATTTAGAAATTTGAAAAAGTGGAAAAAATGAAAGGATTGATTAAAATTGTAGGGGTGGCAACCGTAATGCTTATGTTGACTTCATGTGTGATTCATGAACATCATGGAAGAAGAGTGCCTCCTGGTCATACAAAAAAAATATACATCTATGAAAAAGGAGGTCATGGTAATGGACATTACAAACACAAAGGTAAAGGTCACAAACATCATTAAGATGAAGAAAATAAAAAGCACTGAAATTTTCAGTGCTTTTGTTGTATTTAAATTAAAGTCTAGATTTCTTAGGATTGAGGAAGGTATTAAAAATCATTACCTCCTGTCCGAATTTCGTTTCGATTCTTTCGGCAATATTTTCCAGTTCGCTTTTCACAAAATCTTCTCTCAGATCATCATTATCAAAAATTAAAAGAAGGTTGTAGTTTTTCCCGTCTTCAATATAATCACTGTGAACCTCGGAAAGAATATATTTATTGACATCCATTAAATTTTCAGTCATTAAAACCAGTGTTTCATCAATATAATTTTCCCATTTTTCAAGATGAGTTTTTGTGCAGTGGAAAGTTATACTTAATACGCTCATATTTTATGAATTTTTAAGATTCTGTGGATAAATTTTACTGCAAAAATCGGCAAATTTTTCGTAAATTAGCCCGTTAATAAAAATTCGAAAAGAATAATTTTCAGACTCACAGCTAAGCGTCTGACTATCATTATAATAAAATTTGTTTATGCAAAAAGAAGGAGAAAGATTAATTCCTATCAACATTGTTGATGAAATGAAGTCGTCTTATATCGATTATTCGATGTCGGTTATCGTTTCAAGAGCGCTACCTGACGTAAGAGATGGCTTGAAACCCGTTCATAGAAGAGTGCTTTATGGTATGTATGGATTAGGGGTTTTTTCTAATAGAAAATATTTAAAATCTGCGAGAATTGTTGGGGATGTTTTAGGTAAATATCACCCGCATGGAGACTCCTCCGTATATGATGCAATGGTAAGAATGGCTCAGGACTGGAGTTTGCGTTATCCTCAGGTTGACGGTCAGGGTAACTTCGGTTCAATGGACGGTGACCCACCTGCAGCAATGCGTTACACCGAAGCAAGATTGAAAAAAATCTCTGATGAAGTTCTTTCGGATTTGGATAAAGAAACAGTTGATTTCCAGAATAACTTCGACGACAGTTTGCAGGAACCGACCGTAATGCCTTCAAAAATTCCAAACCTTTTGGTAAACGGAACTTCGGGTATTGCAGTAGGGATGGCAACAAACATGGCTCCTCATAACTTGACGGAAGCTGTAAATGCAATCTGTGCTTATATTGATAACAAAGAAATTACGATTGATGAATTAATGCAGCACATCATTGCTCCGGATTTCCCTACTGGTGGGATTATTTACGGGTATGATGGGGTAAGAGATGCTTTCCATACAGGAAGAGGAAGAGTAGTTCTTAGAGCTAAAGTTGCTTTCGAAGAAATCGGAAACAGAAATGCAATTATCGTCAACGAAATTCCTTATCAGGTAAACAAGGCGGAAATGATCGCAAGAACTGCCGAACTTGTTAAAGATGAAAAAATTCCAGGAATTTATGAAATAAGAGATGAGTCGGACAGAAGAGGTCTTCGTATTGTTTATGAATTGAAAAACGATGCGATTCCAAATGTTGTTTTAAACTTATTATACAAATATACTTCGCTTCAGACCTCTTTCAGTGTTAATAATATTGCTTTGGTACATGGTAGACCGGAACAATTAAACCTAAAAGATATCATCCACCATTTCGTGGAACACAGACATGAAGTTATTGTAAGAAGAACTCAGTTCGAGCTTAAAAAAGCGAAAGAAAGGGCTCATATCTTAGAAGGTTTCATGAAAGTGATCGGAACGCAGGATTCTTTAGATAGAGCAATTTCCATTATCCGTCACTCTGCAAATCCACAGGCTGCAAAGGAAGGATTAATTGAAGCATTTGAGCTTTCTGAAATTCAGGCTCAGGCGATTCTAGACTTACGTCTTGCTCGTTTGACAGGAATGGAGCTTGATAAGATCCGTGATGAGTACGATGCAATCATGAAAGAAATTGCTGACTTGGAAGATATTTTGGCTAACGAACCAAGAAGATTCCAAATTATCAAGGATGAATTAGTTGAAGTAAGAGAAAAATACGGTGACGAAAGAAGAACAGAGATCGATTATTCAGGAGGTGAAATGTCTATCGAAGATATTATTCCAAATGAAGCGGTGGTTCTTACGATTTCTCACGCAGGTTATATTAAGAGAACTTCACTTTCAGAATATAAAGTTCAAAGTAGAGGTGGTGTAGGAAATAAAGCGGCAACAACAAGAGATTCCGATTTCTTAGAGTATATCGTTTCTGCAACCAACCACCAGTATATGTTATTCTTTACAGAAAAAGGAAGATGTTATTGGTTAAGAGTATTTGAAATCCCTGAAGGTTCTAAAACAGCTAAAGGAAGAGCGGTACAAAACTTAATTAACATTGAACCAGACGATAAGATTAAAGCATATATTAGAACCAATAACTTGAAGGATGCTGAATACGTTAATCAAATGAGTGTTGTAATGGTAACGAAAAACGGTACTATTAAGAAAACATCTTTGGAAGCTTATTCAAGACCGAGAATTAATGGAGTAAATGCGATTGAAATTAGAGATAATGACCAATTGTTAGGTGCATACTTAACGAACGGAACTTCTCAAATTATGATTGCTACGAAAAATGGTAAATGTATCCGTTTCCCTGAAGAAAAAGTAAGAGAAGTAGGTAGAGGATCTATTGGTGTTCGTGGTATCATGATGGAAGATAATGACGAGGCAATTGGTATGATTGTTGTCAATGATCTCGAAAATGATACGGTTCTTGTGGTATCTGAAAAAGGATACGGTAAAAGAACGGCTGTTTTAGACTATAGAGAAACTAACAGAGGAGGAAAAGGAGTTATCACCCTGAATATTACTGAAAAAACAGGAAATCTGATTGCTATTCAAAACGTAACGGACGAAGACGGATTAATGATTATCAACAAATCCGGTGTTGCGATCAGAATGGGAATGGATGAAATGAGAGTAATGGGTAGAAATACTCAGGGAGTAAGATTGATCAATCTTAAGAAAAATGACGAAATCGCAGCCATCGCAAAAGTAGCAATGGATAAAGATGTAGAAGAAGATTCTGAAGAAATTGATGAAGAAGGAGAAACTGTAATCGATAACGAAGAAAACAATATAGAAACACCTCAGGTAGAAAATGAAAATTCTGGTGAGGAAACGGAGAATTCTGATTCAGAAGAATAAAATTGTACAATTAATATAAAATAGTTATTATGAAGAAACTAATTTTAGGTATAGCTATTGTTGCATCGGCTTTTGTTTTTGGGCAAAAAGAAGATGTAAATGCAAAGCTGCAGGCTGCTAATAAAACAGCTATGGATGCTTATGGTGCTAAAAATTATACTGTTGCAGCTCCAAAGTTTATGGAAATATATGAGTTGCTAAAAACTAGCGGACAGGATGATAAGACGTATATGTATTATGCCGGATTAAGCTACGCACTAGCAAACAATATAGACTCTGCTACAAAAATCTATACTGATTTAATTAATTCAGGATATACTGGTGTTCAAACAACTTATACAGCGAAAGATAATAAAACGGGGCAAGTTGTTAATTATGATAAAAATACTTGGGAACTATTAAAGAAAGCTTCTTCAAAAGATTATTCAGATTTCAAAACTGAGCAAACTAAAAGTGTAGAACCTGATTTGTATGAAACGTTATCAACATTATTGTTAAATGCTAAGAAAAACGATGAGGCTTTAGCAATTATTGAAAAAGGATTGGCAAAATACCCTAATAATGCTAAATTAAAAGAATATCAGGGAAATGCATTATACGCATCTGGAAATACAGATAAATTTATGCAGAACCTAAAGGAGCAATTGTCTAAAAATCCTAATGATGCTACAAACTGGTATAATTTAGGAGTTTTACAGTCTAAAAATCCTACAATGGTTTCTGATGCGACAGCATCATTTAAAAAAGCAATTGAATTAGGTGGTAATGATCCAAAACTTATAGGGAATGCATACCAAAATTTGGTGTATACAACTATTGGTGATGATGATGCAGCGGTAAAAGAAATCAACGCAATAAGAAAAACCAATCCGGATAAAGCAACTGAACTTATTGAAGCAAGAAAAGCAAGATTTAATCAATCGTTGCCTCATGCTGAAAGTTGGTATAAAGCTCAGCCTGAAAATTTAGATGCTATTTCTACATTAAAAGAAATTTACAGCATCACTAAGAATCAAGCAAAATTTAGTGAGATGAAGGCTAAAGAAGCTGAAATTCAAGCTAAACAGCCTAAATAATTTCAGAAACCTGAAATAAAATATAAAACCGGGACAATTAATTTTGTTTCGGTTTTTTTATTCAATAAAAAGCAACTTAAATAGTAGATTTTCTGCTATTTTGAACGATGAGATGTTTCGGAAAGGATCTTTACTATTTGGGATTTTTCCTTAGCCAGAATGACAATATAAAAGCTTGCAAAAAGTTTAGAATAGGTAATAAATTTTACTTAAAAGTTCCAATGATTATCATCAAAAATCAATGTTAAAATTCTGTGTAATTCCGTATCTTTGAGAAAAATTTTTACAAAAATGATCGAGTGGAAAACCGTCAAAGAATACGATGATATTACGTACAAAAAATGTAATGGTGTAGCAAGAATTGCTTTCAACAGACCGGAAATTCGCAACGCTTTCAGACCAAAGACTACTTCAGAATTATATGATGCTTTTTATGATGCTTCAGAAGATCCGTCAATCGGGGTTGTATTACTTTCAGGAGAAGGACCAAGTCCAAAAGACGGAGGATGGGCTTTCTGTAGCGGAGGTGATCAAAAAGCGAGAGGACATCAAGGGTATGTGGGAGAAGACGGAAGACATCGTTTAAATATTTTAGAAGTTCAGCGTTTGATTCGTTTCATGCCAAAAGCTGTCATTGCGGTTGTTCCGGGATGGGCTGTTGGTGGAGGACATTCTCTTCATGTTGTTTGTGATTTAACTTTGGCAAGTAAGGAGCATGCTATTTTCAAGCAGACTGATGCAGATGTTACAAGCTTTGATGGTGGTTACGGTTCAGCATATTTGGCAAAAATGGTGGGGCAGAAAAAAGCTCGTGAAATTTTCTTTTTAGGTAGAAATTACTCTGCTCAGGAAGCTTTCGAAATGGGAATGGTAAATGCTGTAATTCCTCACGATGAATTAGAAGATACAGCTTACGAATGGGCTCAGGAAATTTTAGCAAAGTCTCCGACTTCAATCAGAATGCTGAAATTTGCAATGAACCTTACCGATGACGGAATGGTTGGTCAGCAGGTTTTCGCGGGAGAAGCAACACGTTTGGCTTATATGACAGAAGAGGCAAAAGAAGGAAGAAATGCATTCTTAGAAAAAAGAAAGCCGGACTTCGGAAAAGATCAATGGATATCTTAACATAAGTAGTGAGTAATAGGTAATGAGCAATGTCGCCATTACCTATTGCTCATTGCCAATTACTTATAAACTATGAATGATTGGATACAAGCCGCAAGGCTTAGAACATTGCCACTTTCTTTAAGTGGGATTATAATGGGAGCTTTCATTGCAAAATGGAGGCTTTATGGTGAAGGCGGATTTTGGGACTGGAAAATTTTTGCTTTGGCACTTGTCGTGACTTTATTGTATCAGGTTCTTTCTAACTATGCAAATGATTATGGAGACGGGGTAAAAGGAACGGATACAAAAAGAGCTTCTGAAGCAGAAGCAAGAGCAGTTGCGTCAGGAAAAATTACGGCAAAACAAATGAAAAATGCAGTCATTCTTTTCTCAGTGTTATCTTTTGTAGCAACTATTGCACTTTTATACACTGCCTTTATTCCGAATTATATGAACGAATTTTATATTTTCATCGGATTAGGGGTCGCTTGTATTTTAGCAGCAATTGGTTATACAGTAGGGAAGAAGCCTTACGGATATATGGGATTGGGAGACCTTTTTGTATTTATATTTTTCGGTTTGGTTTCGGTGTGCGGAAGTTATTTCTTATTTACAAAATCGTTTAGCTGGGATATGTTATTACCTGGAGCAGCGATTGGAATGATGAGCATGGCGGTTCTTAATCTTAACAATATGAGAGATATCGAAAGCGATAAATTATCAGGAAAAAATAGCTTTGCACTAAGAATCGGATTCAAAAATGCGATGATTTACGAAATGATCCTGTTGCAATTGCCGCTAATCTTAATTTTAGTGTTTTTGGCAGTAAATGGATTCTTCCAGACACAAAATTATTACGTTTTTGTCGTAATGATTTTAATGCTTCCATTAATGAAATTAAGAAGACAGATTATGGCTGTAAAAAGTCCGAGAGAGTTGGATCCGTTTTTAAAACAGGTGGGAATTATGACTTTTGTAATGGCTGTTCTTACCGCTTTTGGACTTAATTTTTTCCATTAAAATACAAAACTATGAATTCAAATGTCTACGTTGAAGCTCAAATGCTGATCAGAAAGCCGATTGAAGATGTTTTTGAAGCATTTATCAATCCGGAAGTAACGACTCAATTTTGGTTTACAAAATCAACCGGAAAACTAGAAGAAGGTAAAACGGTGACTTGGGAATGGGAAATGTATGGAGTGAAAACAGAGGTTAAGTGTATTCAAATTGTTAGAAATCAACTGATAAAAACGGTTTGGGGAGAACCTTCAACGAATGTAGATTATGAATTCAAAGAAATGGAAAAAGGAACTTTGGTTGTGGTTAAAAGCTATGGATTCTCTCAGACCGGAGAAGATCTTTTAAAAGTAATTAATGACAATACAGGTGGTTTTACAACGGTTCTTGATGGCTGCAAAGCTTATCTGGAACACGGAATTAATTTGAGATTAATTGAAGATAAATTTCCACAGAAATAATTTAAATGAACAATAATTATAGAATTACTTCTTGGTTATCAATCATTATATCCATTGGTTTCTTTTTATTGTTGATTAAAGAATTGATATTTGGAGAATTATCTTTATCAGAAATTGCAGTAACTCCTATCATCTTAGGAATAATTCTGTTGATTGATTTTTTTATTTCTTTACAGGTTTTAAAGCAAAAGATAAAACCGAATATTTTTCTTCAAATATTTCAAATTGTGATAATTATATATTGTTTGTACTTGATTTACTATTACAATAGCGGTATGTCAGTAAAAGTAGATCAATTCATAACTCCATAAATTTTAAAATAAATTAAAAATGAAAATAAAATACTTGGGACAAAACTGCTTTTTGTTCACGTATAAAAACAAAACAATTTTGTGCGATCCTTTCTATAATTACAAGAAAGCAGAATCAGGGTTTGATATTTCGGCTCAGAAAATTGATTATATTTTGTTGACTCATGCGCACGGAGATCATATTGCAGATGTAGAAGAAGTATTGCAGTTTCATCCTGAAGCTACCATTATTGCTGTTCCGGAAATCTGTGGATATTTTAAAAATGCAAAAAATACGGATGATGTGAACTTAGGAGGATCGGTAAAAATCGATGATCTTAAAATTTCTATGGTTCCGGCTCACCATACAAGTTCTTTCCCGGATGGAAGCTACGGAGGTGTTCCTGTAGGATATATTTTCAGACTTCCTGAAGGTAAAAATGTGTATTTGGCAGGCGATACAGGGGTAATGGCAGATATGGAACTATTTCCAAGATTATATGGGAATTTAGACCTTTCTATCCTTCCGATTGGTAGCCACTATACCATGTGTCCGAGAAAAGCAGCTTTTGCAGCAGCAGAATTGTTGAAAACCCCAAAAGTTATCGGATGTCATTTTGATACTTTCCCTGCGATTGAAATTAATCATGAAAGTACATTGAAGCATTTCGCTGATAAAAATGTAGAACTTGTTTTACCAAAATTAGGAGAGGAGTTCGAATTTTAAATAAATGTTGAAAGGTAGTTTGAAAATCAGAATCGAAATGTTGAAGTGTTTAGAAACAAAAAAAGATAATTTTCAAATTACCTCTCTTCAACTAAAACCAATAAAAAATGGCAAGCTACCTAAATCACACCGCTACGACCAATTACCTTTGCTGCGTTCCCACCCTGGAGGATTCTCAGGAGCTGGTTGTTTAGGACTTGCCGTTGCAAAGGTAGGAATATTTTATAAACTTCAAAACATTATTAAAAAAAAAATAGTTGAAAAGTCTAATGATAGCGCTAAATAATTGAGATTTAGAACAATAATTTTTCAACTTTTTTCAAAAAAATTAAATATGACGAAAAGTCCATCAACATTAGGAATTATACTTTTTATCGCTACAATGGTTGTTTTTTTTGTAGTGTATTATTTTTTCTCAGGTATCAATTATTTTGATATTTCATTGAAAGCCAATGCTTTCGTTTTACCTATTTTATATGCTGCTACCGCTTTTTGGTCTGTGAAATCGTACTGGAACACTCATAGAGAGGTGAGTTTCAGAGATGCATTCAAGAGAGCATTTATTCCAATGTTTATCGGAGGAATTCTTTCTGTGTTCAGCATTTATGCATTTTTGAATTTTGTAGATACAGATGCTAAAAAACTTCTGAATTATCAATATGTAACAAGACAAAAATCAGAACTTGATGCAGAATATACTTCTGCAAAAAAGATTTTAAAGCATCAAAAAGACATTGATGAATTGGAGCAGAAGTATAAAGAAGGTCTTCAGAGATTCAATCCTGAGACTATAAAAGGAAAAGATATGCTTACGGCAAGTCATTTTTCAGGATATTTTGCAGCAATTCTGATATTTTACGTAGTTTTGTCAGTATTTTTCGGAGCGTTTTTCAGAACGAAAACCATTCACCCCGAAACAGAAAACGAATAATAATTTTATTAAAAATTAAATGAATTTATCTATAGTTATTCCGTTGTTGAACGAAGAAGCTTCTCTGGAAGAGCTTTTTTCCAGGATCGATAATGTTTGTAATTCAAACAGTTTATCCTATGAAATCTGGTTTGTAGATGATGGAAGTACAGATTTATCTTGGAGTATTATCGAAAATCTAAGGGTTCAGCATCCTCAGGTTCATGCTATAAAATTCTCCAAAAATTACGGAAAATCTCAGGCGTTACACGCTGCTTTTGAAAGAACGAACGGAGATGTAATTATCACAATGGATGCTGATTTACAGGATTTCCCGGAAGAAATTCCAGAATTGTATTCAATGGTTGTTAATGAGAATTACGATATTGTTTCCGGTTGGAAAAAGAAGCGTTTTGACAATGTGATGACGAAAAACGTACCTTCAAAATTATTCAATGCGGCGGCAAGAAAAGTTTCGGGAGTTTACCTTCACGATTTCAATTGCGGATTGAAAGCTTATAAAAAACAAGTGGTAAAAACAATCGATGTGTATGGAGATATGCACCGATACATTCCGGTTTTGGCTGCGAATGCAGGTTTTAGAAGAATTACGGAAAAAGAAGTTCAGCATCAGGCGAGACCTTACGGAACTTCAAAATTCGGAACTGAAAGATTTATCAGAGGTTTTCTGGATTTGGTAACCCTTTGGTTTGTAAGTCGTTTCGGTGGGAGACCAATGCATTTCTTCGGAGCAGTAGGAACGCTAATGTTTATCGTTGGTTTCCTTTCTGCGCTTTGGTTAGGAATTTCAAAACTAATTGATGTTGCAAGAGGAATTTATGGACATTTAATTACCAATAATCCTTGGTTTTTTATCGCTTTAACAATGATGATTATGGGAAGTTTGCTTTTTGTAGCAGGATTCTTAGGAGAAATGATCATCAGAACCAATAGAGAACATAAGAATTACAATATTGACGAGGTAATTTAAAAAGCATAAAATAAGCTATAAAAACTCCAAAAAGTACTACTTTTTGGAGTTTTTTTGATTTAAATACATACTTTTTCCGATATTCGTAATGATGAAAAAAGAAAGCATGGAAAGTGTTAAAATAGAAATAGAAAATTTGGTAGATATTAATTTTTTATCCGAAGAATATGATATTTCAAAGGAAGAACTGATTTCGTTCCATAATCAAAACTGTACGTTGCATGAGCTGTTGCCGGAACAGCTTCCTAAATATATTAAGTATCTCTATGTTCCTGTAGATAAGTACAATCAATGGAAAGAAAAACAGCTTTTATCCTCCCATATTGAAATTCCTGAATTTTCAGGAGAATTTATGTATGGTGTTTCAATAGTACAACAACCCCAGGATTTGAGAATGCATTATCTCGTTGATATTCAAAGATTGTCTGAAAATAGAGTATCAGTTTCAAGGCAAAAACTCTATGTGAATGATGAAGAAGTAAATCTGATGGTTGAAAAATTGATAGAAACCGCCGGAGAAGCATTATATCCATTACATTTTTCATTGCATCAGAAAGGAAATTTGAGTGAGATAAAAAACGGGAAAGACATTCAAATAAGATGGAAGGAAATTTATCTTCCAACAATCCGCGAACGTTACGTAGGAGAGATTACAGATGAGATGATTGCAAAATTCAACCGTTTTTATGAACATATTGAAAAAAATATAGTAAGCCTACAACAGAATATCTTCTATCCGGTCTTTTTTTTACCTCTTTATGACAGATATCCTGGTTATCAAAAAAGAGAGCAAATAGAATTTTATTTTCCTGATTTAGGTGAAACGGTTTTTTATGATGCTGTTTTTTCTCTTCAAAAAATGTATACGGATAGAGGAAGAATTCTTGTTCATATAACTGGTGACCAAGGGTATGAAGAAATAAGCCTTGATGAGAAAAAGGGAAAAATTGACCTCGTTTATCAGTTAGACAAAAAAACAAGAAACATATCTTCAGTTACCGGAACATTATCAACTTTTTATGATCATCAAGAAATTAAGATTTTTATTGAAATATATCGACAAGAATCTTATCTTTGATATACCAAAATCATAAAAAATAATAATATGAAAGCACTTTTTAGTCCCTGAAGTTTATCACAAACTCAAATCGTTCTAGAATAATTCTGTACCAAATAGCTGGTCAGTATTTACCTCTACAGGAATAATCCGTTTTTTGAATGTATTCTTTGCAAATATTGTGAAGAAATTTTTAGTATAGATTTTCTTGATGCAAATATTTTTCCTGTACATCAAATACAATAAGGAATGAGTGAAAAACATTTGGTTTGTCAGGGTGCAATCTGTAAGTGTCAATTTGGAACAGCTCCGGATAAACTTATGGTAAAAACCCAGAGCAAACGTTATATCAACGATAAAGATGGGAGCCAGAAACTAATGGCTACTCATGTGGATATTGGAACTACTTTCGAGAAAAATACTTTTGGAAGCTGTGCAAAAATGAATAATAGTCCTTGCACACCCACTGTTACGAAATGGGATGGTTACTACGAAAATATTACAGTAGAAGATAATAATGGAAAAGCACTTCTTGAAGACAGTAAAGCAACCTGTGCCATAAGCGGATCTCCAAGTATAGAAATCATTTTTCATGGACAGACTGCCGAACCGAATCAGCAGAACGTGGAGAATGCGCGGCCGGAAGTGGTAGCGCAGTTGTTGCCTGTAGAAGAAGATAATACTGAATATATTTATTATACAAAAGAAGGACTTTATTTGGGTGGGATAGAGAAAAGTACCAAAATATACTTAGCGACTCAGGAGGAATATGATAAAGTTAAAGGAGATAAGAAATGGTCGGGAATTAATATTGAAACTAATTTACTTAAAGAAAAAGGAGCAGCTATTTCAAATGAAAAATTCGTAGAGAAAGCATCTACAATATATGGCGAAAGTTCAGCGTATAGGGGGAATGTTGAGATGGAAGAAGAGTTGGAGTTAGAAATGCGGGCTATAGCTTCCGTTCATAAAATCAATAAAGTTGCTTATGGAATAAATAGTACTCAGGCTGTTTTATTCAGAAATACGAAAATTGAAAAAAGAAATGAAACCAAAAAACAATTGGCATTGGCTGCAATTATCCGTTCATTAACAACAGATGAAGATCCAAGTAATGGAGCAACAATGTGGGATGGTGCAGAACAGGCTGCTTTTTCATCCGATGATGACAGGTATTCAACAGGGAAATTTGAGATTCATATGAATACAATGGGATGGACTATCTCAGATGAGCATCATTCCAAATGGCAGACAGGAGTTGAGAGACTCGGAGCGACTTTTAATGCCCCTAAAGAAAAATATACTCCGGGCAAAAACCCTAACAATAAATATGCAACTGAAGATACTATTGCTCTGGAATCTAGAGCGGTATATTTAGGAACTATTTTTTGGAAAGAATTAAAAACCAGAAAAAAGAAACCCAATGAGAAAAAGAAATAATCTGTATTTTTTTATCGTGTTCTTTTTTTACCTAGGCTGTAAATCTCAAAAACATGATTATGTAGTAGTTCATTCAGGGAATAATGAACTTCAGGCAAAGTATTATTTTCATCCTGATCATTCAGAATATGCAAGAGCTTATGGTAACTCTGTGAAAAATGATTCTCTGTCATTTAACCGTAATAAAAGCGATTTGATTGTCAATGAGTTTAATTATGATGAAAAACAGAAAAAAAGAACAGCTAACGGAAGCATTAAGTATGTTGATTACTATACGAGCCTTTCAGATATTATTGTGTCCGGAAATCCCATATCAGTGGATGAAGTTCCTGTGAACAATCTCAATTTTATAAAGAAGGATCTGGAAATAGAAGATATAATCAAAGAAAACTGTCAATCAGCAAAAGAAGGATACAGCAATTGTGATTTTATTTTTCCAAAAGGCAATGTTCCTCCTTATTTACCTGAAAGTTCAACAATAACATCTGCCAAAATAAAGAAAGGTAAAAACGGATTAGAAGAACTTGAAATACAAGGTAAATATGATGATAAAACTTTTAATTATAAAAGAAACTATTATTACGAGAATAAAAGGATAAAAAAAATAATTACTACTGTGAAAGATAATATTTCTGTTAACTCTTATGAAGACACTTATACTGTGAAGAATTGAAAGTTGAGGGTATTTTCTAACAATAAGATGAGCTAAAGAACAGATGAAAACCACTTAATACTGAATTATTTATGGTAATTATAGGAGATACACGTCCGCTCGCAGGCGCAAGCTGTACATATACATTATCGTCAGGAGGAAAGAAAATAACTCCGAAAGAATGGAGAATAGAATATGGAGGCAAAGTATTGAGAACCAATACCAATGGTTCTTTTAAATTTAATGTTAGCTTAGCGGGAAAAACTGTTAAGCTTGTTGCTGTTGCCGTGCAAAATGGTAAACAGAACATATATTCCGTCAATCTGACTATTCTTGCAAGCCGTCCTGAAATAGTATCTGTGGAATGGCAAGATTCTAATGGAAAAGCTATCGGAAAGCGTAAAGTAGGATATCTGGATAAAATAAAACTCAGCATAAAAACCGCCAATATTCCGAAAGGTGACAGTCTCACAATATCGGTGTATGAAGATGATACGACCGGAGACCGTGCTATGGGAACTTATACGAGCAGTGCTGTCAATGAAAGAGGATATGCATTTTTATATTTCAATCATCTGAATTTATACCAGACAAAACTAAATGATTCTGATTGGGTTAATGAAAGTGAGCATGAATATTTTGTAAAAATAGTATACAAAAATCATATTGACCAGGCTGAAGAAAAAACTCAGTTGGTAGTTGAAAATGAGTTGAAAAAACATGTCGATCAGCCAAAACCAACGAGTAATCCTATAGTTGTGGGAAAAACAGAACCTGCTGTTAAACCTAAAAAAAGAGCTGTTCATTTTACATTTGGGGTTTTTATAGACGGAACGCTGAATAATATGTATAATACAGAACTTAGGAAAAAAGCAGAAGGAAAAGATCAGACAGAAACAACAGGACTTAACCGGAATATTCTGGCAGGTAGCATCTATAAAAAACATGGGGATGCTGACGATCAGGAAAGTAGTTATGAAAATGATCTTTCAAACCCTGCCATCTTATTTAAAAAATATAAAGAAGATAAAGCCAAGAAACTATTTAAAGTATATACGGAAGGAATAGGAACAAATTCTGCCCCAAAAACACAGGAAGCAGATCTTATGGCTGAAGATTATAAAGATGACGATGTTATGCAGGGACCAGGTTTTGGAATGGGAACAGCCGGAATAAAAGATAGGGTACGAAAGGCTATTGAGGACGTAAAACAATACATTTCCTCTAATATCAATAAAGATCGTGAAGTCGTTGGAGTCTTAACTTTTGACGTATTTGGATTTAGCCGTGGAGCAGCAGCAGCTCGTCATTTTGTACATGTTGTTACACAAGGAGCGTATAAACCTAAAGTGACTTATGCTAAAGAAACTATTTACGCAAGGGATATGTTTGGTTATTCTCTAGATCAATCATATGCTTATAAAATAATGCCGTCATACGGATATCTGGGTCAGCTGCTTGATGAAATGAAGCTTATGGATGAGCAGATGAAAGTTGTCATTCGTTTTGTCGGAATTTATGATACCGTTCCACATTATGGCTTAGCTCAGTCAAATGATAACAAACAACTTGGACTGGATGATGTAAATAAGGCTAATTATGTGGTGCACATGGTGGCTGCAGATGAGCATCGTGCTAATTTTAGTTTAGTTAATATTTCGACAGTTACCAAAACATCTCCCGACAGTGGCAAAAAAGGAGGGATAGAATTATCTTATCCGGGAGTTCACTGCGATGTAGGAGGAGCTTATGAAGAAGGTCGTCCGGATAATCCTAAAAGAATAGATGCTACTATATTGGCAAGCAGTCTGGAACCTTTACGCTCTGAGCTGATAAGACAGGGGTGGTTTAAAGAAGGTGAACTTACAATTATTCAGGATCCTTTTTACAGGCCTACTATTAATAATTTCCGTCTGGAAGGGGATAGGAAGAAAATCAGTAATCAGTATAGCTACATTCCTCTGCATATCATGGCTGATTTCTGTACGATGAAAGAACTTCCAATTAACAAATCCGCTTTATTAGAATTTAAAAACTTTAAAGCAAACTGGATTAGTGGTAACGTTCAGTTTTTAGAGGCAATTAAGACTAAATTAGAAAATTATTCCTTCAAAGGAGGAGAACCTTTTGTATTTGTTGAGCCAGGTGTTCATGTTGAACCTCCAATTGTATATGCAACGAATAGTCCGGATGCAGCCCGGTATCAGAGAGAAAGAAAGATGCGGGAATATGAGGGACAGGCAAAACTGAATGCGGAAGCTGACAAAAAGAATGAATGGATTAAATTCCTTCGTAATAATTATCTGCATTGGAATTCAAGGTATGGACAAAAATTATCGGAAATCCCTGTTCAGAAAGATCATCCTAATATAGAAAACGGAAAACGGAAAAGAATTGTATACTAATGAAAATATTATTAATCAATCTGCTGTGCAGTATACTTTTATTACAAAGCTGTAACAAAGGAAACAAACAAATGAACATCGAAAATAAAAAAAACTTTTCCTATGCGGTAACATTTTCTGCGGCTACAGGCTTTACTGCAGAAGTGCATGAAGGCTATCTGGCCGATGAAAATAAAAAAATGATATGTGGAGTTCCAAAGGCAGGAATGGAAGAAGGACCGTGGCAATATGACGGTGCAAAAGCCGGTCAGGGAGGAAATATTATTCCATCTTATATTGATCTTACATACGTTGCTTATGCTGAGAAAAAATTTTACAGAATAGAAGGAGCTTTGCCTAAAGATAAAATTTTAGCCGCTTTTCAAAAAGGATTTAAAGTTAAAGGAAATGAAATTGAAAACGGAAAATCAATATGGGAGAATGGAACCTATGATGAAGTAACAATTGGCGCTGCTCCGGGAGGTATAATCGTAGTATGGCTTTCCGGTAACCACCACAGAACAGAAATTTGTCGTTTGCAGGCTAAAGAAACCACTGTAGATGTTAATGATTTCTATGACAATCCACATAATAGAACCCAGCAAGGCTTTTTTGATGAATTATACAAGATTTCCATTTCCGACAGCATTAAAACTGTAATTGAAAAAAACGGAATTCCGTATGGGTTGTGGGATAAATACAGAGAAAAGTATAATTATCGTTTCAGACTTCATCCTTACGATGAAAAAGATACTTTTGATCAGATTTATCGATTGAATTATAATGGCGAATCAGAATATTTAATAGACACAAAGGCTACGGAAATTTATAAAAAAGATGCAATTCCTTACAACGTTGTCTTTATGATGCAGAAATATAGTGCAGAAATAGGATTTAACGATGAGGAGCTGATGGTAATATTCGAAAAATTTAAAGAAAAACATTCTGATAAACCCATTGAGATTGTATTAGTTCCTTCATTTATGTATAAAGATATTAAAGTATATGCTGAATGTGACAGTGAAAAAGTAGAGTTGAAAAAAGTGAAGGTGATTGAAATCTGGGGAGGATAAAAAGCAGGTTAATCAATTCCGAAGGACACAAAAAACAGCAAAAAAATAGTGTTTTTTCTTATATTTGTAAAAAATGAAGAATTAGCAGAGTGTTTTGAAATGACTATGAATAAAAAAAGTTGTTTGAACTGTGGTCATTCAATCTCCGATGAGTTTTGTGCTCATTGCGGACAGAAATCCGACACAGCAAGAATAACGATACATTCGCTCATCAAAAATGATATTCTCGGATCAATTTGGCATGTAGAAGCTAAATTTCTTCATACTTTAAAAAATATTTTATTCAGATCCGGAAAAACGGGGATGGATTATATTGCAGGAAAAAGAATCAGATACAACAATTTTATATCGTTGTTACTGATTCTTTTTGGTTTTAACGTCCTGAGTTACCATTATTATGAAAAATTTGCTCCTGCGCAAACCCTTACAGATGATGTGGTCTATGTAAAGGATTTTTTCTCAAAATATTCTAAAGTAATATTGTTTGTCATTATTCCGATGTTAGCCATAAATGCCTATTCTCTTTTTAGAAGAATAAAATTGAATATTGCCGAACATTTTATGATAGGAACAGTAAGTCTGTTAGGAATTTTAATCCTATTTTTGCTAAGTGATATCGTGAGTTTGATAGGTTTATGGAAACCTGTTGAAAAGATTTTCAATATCATTGATAAAATTATATTCGGTCTTTCTATTCTTTTTCCGGCAATTACTTATTGGACTGCTTTTAAAAATTCATACTCAAAACCAGGATTACTGTGGAGAGTATCGGTTCTTTATGTTTTGATGGGAATAGAAACTCTGATAATAATTGCTGTTTTATATGAAATATTTTAATTGGATATGAAAAATATAGTGTACACATTAGCTTTGGTTGCTGTCGTTTCCTGTGGAAAAGTTTCACCAAAAGGAAATATTGAAAGGAAAAATGTGGATGTTTCAGAATTTGTAAATCTGGATCTGGAAGGAAAGTTTCGTGTTTTTTATGCAAGAGGAGCTAAAAATTTTGTTGAAATCGAAACTTATCCGAATGTTGCGGATAATCTTGATGTTGATGTAGAAAATAAAACACTTTCTATCAAAGAAAAACGAGGAACAAAAGGGGTAGATTTTTATAATGTGACAATTTATTCAAAATATAATCTGGAAAAAGTTGCCATTTCTGATTCTGTCGAAATGAACATTTCGAGCGAAATAAAGACGGATAATTTTCGATTGAACTTAAAAAATTACGCTACATTTATGGGTTCGGTAAATACAAGAAGAGCAGAAGTTGAAATGCAGAACCGTAGTAGAGCTAATTTCCTCGGGCAAACTAAAAACGCAGTGATAAAGATTTCTGATACAGCAAGTTTGATTGCGCCATATTGGAAAATAGAGAATCTGAAAATTGATTCTAAAAATGGGAATTATGCAGAAGTAAATGTAAAAGATTCGTTAAAAGGTCACATTCAGAATACGGCAAAATTCTTATATTATAATGACCCGATTCGTGCATTTAAAATAGATAAAGAAACGAAAGTAGAAAATAAAAAATTGGAATAAGAAAAGGAGAGAAGATGGAGGTTAGAGGCTAGAAGAATTGAAAATACAAAATAATTATCAATGAGTTTTAAATTTGAGAAACTGATTATTTGGCAGAAATCGATGGATTTTGGAGAAAGTATTTTTAATTTATCTCAAAATTTTCCAAAAGATGAAGCGTTTAATTTAACTTCACAAATTAGAAGGGCTTCTGATTCTGTTGCATTAAATATTTCTGAAGGAAATATTTTACAGTCAAAATTAGAATTTAAGAAATTTTTAGGGTATTCAATTCGTTCTTTAGCTGAAGTTGTAACCTGTTTATATAAATCAAAAAACAGAAAATATATTTCGGAAGAAAATTTTAATAAATTATATAATGAAAGCTATAGCCTAATGAATCAGATTATAGCGTTCAGAAATCAAATAAAAAAATAAAAGCGGAAGCCTGAAGAAGGATGATGGAAGACTTCCAGCTCCCCGCTTCTAAGCTTCCAACCAAAAAAATATACAAATATGTCAACATTAGAAAAAGCGAAACTTTGGTTAACCGATACATTTGATAAAGAAACAAGAGATGCTGTTCAGTCATTAATTGATAGCAATTCGCCTGATTTGGAGGACTCATTTTACAGAGAATTGGAGTTCGGAACAGGAGGAATGAGAGGAATTATGGGTGTTGGAACCAATCGTTTAAATAAATATACATTAGGTCAAGCAACACAGGGACTTGCGAATTATATGTTACAGCAATTTCAAGGTGAGGAAATTAGTGTTGCGATTGCTTATGATGTAAGAAATAATTCAAAAGAATTTGGAAAATTAGTAGCAGATGTTTTAACGGCAAACGGAATTAAAGTATTGCTTTTTAAAAATCACAGACCGACTCCTGAATTGTCTTTTACGGTTCGTGATAAAAAATGTAACGGAGGAATTGTATTGACGGCTTCTCACAATCCGCCGGAATACAACGGTTACAAAGTATATTGGAATGACGGTGCACAAATCGTTCCACCACATGATGAAGCCATTATCAATGAAGTATATTCTGTGAAATTTGAAGAAATTAAATTTAACGGAAATGATGATTTGATCGAATGGATCGGAGAAGAGCAGGATGATGTTTATATCGATACTTGTATTGAAAATTCAACCTACCAGGATGTTGGAAAAGGTAATTTGAATATTGTTTTCACATCTATCCATGGAACAACGTATACAACAGTTCCAAAAGCGTTGGAAAAAGCTGGTTTCAAGAAAATCGATTTAGTTAAAGAACAAATGATTCCTAGCGGAAATTTTCCGACGGTAGATTCTCCAAACCCTGAAGAACCTGCAGCATTGGAAATGGCTATGGATTTGGCAAAAATTACGAATGCAGATATCGTGATCGGAACCGATCCGGATGGTGACAGATTAGGAATTGCTGTTCGAAATCTTGAGGGAGAAATTCAGTTATTGAATGGGAATCAGTGTAATACGATTTTAACGTATTATATTTTAGACCAATGGAAAAAACAAGGGAAAATCACAGGAAAAGAATTCATTGGTTCTACGATTGTAACTTCGGATATTTTCTTTGATATTGCTCAGAAATTCGGTGTTGACTGTAAAGTTGGATTAACCGGATTCAAATGGATAGGGAAAATGATCCGTGATTTCGAAGGTCAGGAAAAATTCATTTGTGGTGGTGAAGAAAGTTTCGGATTTATGACCGGAGATTTCGTTCGTGATAAAGATTCTTGCGGAAGTATCATTTTAGCTTGCGAAATTGCAGCTTGGTGTAAAGCTAATGGGAAAACAATGTACCAATACATGATCGAAATTTATAAGGAATTGGGAATGTATTACGAAGGATTGATCAATATTGTTAGAAAAGGTAGAGATGGAGCAGAAGAAATTCAGAATATGATGAAAAACTTCCGCGAAAATCCTCCAAAAGAATTGGCAGGGTCATTGGTTGAAGAAGTGAAGGATTTTAAAGAACAAACCAATTTTATCGTTTCAAAAGGAGAAAAACAGGTAATGAACGACATTCCAAAATCGAATGTTTTGATTTATTACACTCAGGACGGAACAAAAGTTTGCGTAAGACCTTCAGGAACAGAGCCGAAAATTAAGTTTTATGTTTCAGTGAAGGATTCTGTTACTTCAGAAGCTGATTTTAAAGATAAATTGAAAGCTTTAGAAGCAAAAATAGGAGAGGTAAAAAGAGACTTAAAGTTGGATTAATTGTCACTAGATTCATGATAAGAAATAGTTTAGCTGCTTTTATTGTATTGATTTCTCTTTTTTCTTGTAGAAAGGAGACTGCTACTAACGTTTCAGATAAAAAGAATGTTAGTGATACAATTGCTAAAACAGAATCGAAAGTGGATAATTACCAACCCATTGATACTACGTGTTCTTCTAAAAATAAAACGGAAGATTATATTGCAGCTCTTCAATGGTATCAACATAAAACTGAGAAAGAAATTACTCAGAATTCGCCGGAACAAAATGCTCAATTATACGAAGATTACATCAAGATTCGTGAGAAATATACAGCTTGTTTAAGTGAAAATTTGGGCAAAGTCTTAGAAGAATATGTAAATTATTATGATTCCGGAAGTAACAGCTACAAATTCCCGGAAAATATAAAGAAACTGAGTGCTGAACTGAAGAAAGGAGATCTTGAATTTACAGAAGTAGGAGAAGGATATACTGAAATTTGGTCTGTGCCTGATCATTATTTTTCTGTATTTAAAAATAAAGTAACACCGGATTATAATACCTTTATTGAACAATTATCGAAAGAAAGTGAAGGTCTTTATTCGGCAGATGCAGGATTGGTAATTTCTTGGAAAGAATTGGGCGAAAGAACGGTTTTTTGGGAAAATTTCATTAAAAAATATCCTAAAAGTCCTTTAATTTCCAGAGTAAAGGAGATGTACAATAATCATTTGCACGATTATTTGTTCGGGATGGATAATACACCTACACATGAACATTCTGACGGAACGTTATATGATGAAAACAGAGAAGAATTTAATAGGATAATAAAAAAATATCCGAATTCGAATGTAGCTAAAAAATCAAAGGAATTAATAAGCCTTTTTGATGCAAAAGTTCCTGAAGAAGAGATTCATAAGAGAATAAATATTAATTGAGAATAGTAAATAAATTTAAATTAAAATAAAGTGAAAGTTTCAAAATTAGCGGCGAACCTGATTGGTTCTGAAATTGTAAAAATTGGTAATGAAGTAAATGATTTAAAGGCGAAAGGAGCGGAGATTGCTAATCTTACGATTGGTGATTTGAATTCTAATATTTATCCGATTCCTGCAAAATTGAAGGAGGAAATTCAGAAAGCGTATCAGAACAATCTGACAAATTATCCGCCTGCAAACGGACTTTTATCTTTAAGAAAATCAGTTTCCCAAGACTTAAAAACGAGATGGAATCTTGATTATTCACCGAACGATATTTTAATTACGGCAGGTTCAAGACCTTTGATCTATGCGGTTTACAAAACTATCGTTGACGAAGGTGATAAAGTAGTGTATCCGACACCATCTTGGAACAACAACCATTACGCTTACCTTACTTCAGCTAATGCTGTAGAAGTGAAAACAACGCCAGAAAACAATTTCCTTCCGACTGCGGACGATTTAAGACCTCATTTGGACGGAGCGGTTCTATTGGCACTTTGTTCACCGTTGAACCCGACAGGAACAATGTTTACAAGAGAGCAGCTTTTAGAAATCTGCGAATTGGTTTTAGCGGAAAACAAAAAAAGAGGTGAAAATGAAAAACCGTTGTACTTAATGTACGATCAAATTTATTCTAACCTTACTTTTGGCGCAGAACACGTAGATCCTGTATCTCTTTTCCCTGAAATGAAAGAATATACTGTGTATATCGACGGTATTTCAAAATGCCTTGCTGCAACTGGAGTTCGTGTAGGTTGGGGATTCGGTCCGGCTCACATTTTAGATAAAATGAAGGCTCTTCTTACACACGTTGGAGCTTGGGCACCAAAACCTGAACAGGAAGCAACTGCAAAATATTATGAAAATCCGGAAGATCTAAATGCTTTCGTAGAAGATTTTAAAGATAAATTGGAAGCCAGCTTAAAAGTTCTTCACGGTGGAATCCAGGATCTAAAAGGAAAAGGTCTTAGTGTTGACAGTATCGAACCAATGGGAGCGCTTTACCTGACCATCAAATTAGATTATATCGGGAAAACAAAACCAGACGGAACAATTATTGAAAATTCTTCTGACTTGGTATTCTATTTAATCAACGAAGCTGGAGTAGCTTTGGTTCCTTTCTCAGCTTTCGGTGAAGAAAAATCTGAACCTTGGTTCAGAGCTTCTGTAGGAGGTTTGGCAATCGATGAAATTTCTGTCATGATGCCGAAGCTGGAAAATGCTTTGAATAATCTAAAATAATTTTTTTGATTTTATAAAAAGTTGGTTCTTTTGAAAAGGACCAACTTTTTTTCACCATAACACACTCACAAATGAACAATGAAAATAATGGATCCAATCAGGAATTGGATCAAAATCCGCCGCTTGAAAATATTTCGCCACAACAACATGAAGTTTCAGATCAATTATTATCTGAAACAGAGACTATAACTTCTATTACAGAAGAATCTACAGTAATTCCACCATCTACGGAAAAGAAAAAAAGAAATCCTTACAAAATTGCATTTTTTGCTTTGGGAGGAGTTGTTATTTTGGGAACGGCTTCATTTTTCGGTTCCAAATATTTGAAGAAAACAGAAGTTCCTGTTGTAGAAAATTCCTGCTTAAATACGGATACCAAAATTTATGATGCTTATAAAGATGCGGTAGCTCTTGTAAAGCATCAATATGGATATTTTGTAAGAATTAAAGGAAAAGAATTTCAGCTGACAGTACCGGAAGCTACGGAGCAAACAGTGTATGGAACAGGTTTTTTTATAGACCGAAAAGGGAATTTGCTTACCAATAGTCATGTTTTGCAACCTTGGAATTCTTCTGATGGAGAAAGTGAAAAAGTAAATACCAATATCAGAAATTTCAGGATGAAAATAGCGTCAATTCTTACGATTGATGTTTCTGAAGATGGTTACGAAACCTTTATTCTCGGCAATTGGGGAAATGCTTCTGTTAATTATGATGATGGTGAACATGAATATAATGAAGGTGAAGAAAGTGTTTCTTCCGGAGAGGAATTTATAAGTTCAAATGATGTACGTGTAGATTCTGCGGCTGAATCAGGAGATATTGCAGCTTCAATTCCTCATCAACAATATGTTTCTGAAAACGAAATTGAAGTTTATGTGAAAACCATTGATATTTCAATTGCTTTACATGATTCTGACGGAGAATGGCTGAGCTGTACCTTTGGAAAGATTTCAGACGATCCGCAAGTCGATTTAGGGGCTTTACAGCTTACCACCCAAGAAACTCCGAAGAATATTACCAATATCATTAATCTGGATAATCTGATTGAAGATGATAAAACATTGAAGCCCGGTCAGAAAGCCATTATGGTAGGCTATCCTTTAGGAATAGATTTAGCACAAACCAATTCCGGAATTAAAGTGCAGTTGTATAATGGGCAGATTAGTAAGGAATCAGATGGTAATAAAGTGCAATACAATATCACATCAACACATGGAGCAAGCGGGGCTCCGGTTTTTAACGAATGCGGTCAGCTGATTGCTGTTAACTTCAGTGGAGTAGATCAGGTTCAGGGTTTCAATTTTGGAATTGTTGCCAAACATGTTAAAATTTTATTTGGGAAATACTCAGCTCCTGCTGTTTAAAGCTAAACCTAATTTTAAATCTCTAAAAACACACATAACTATGAATAAAGTTTTAAACCTGTTTGCACTTATAATTTTTAATGCTGCTTTTTCGCAGATTCCTACCTTAGAAGTCGAAAATCAAAAAAAGAATCCCGTTATCTTACAGGAAGCTAAGATTGAGACAAAGATCTTAGGAAATCTTGCAACCACTACTGCAACGTATACATTTTACAATCCAAGCAATAGAATTTTAGAAGGTAAACTCACTTTTCCGCTTCCGGATGGTGTGAGTGTGAGCGGATATGCATTGGATATTAACGGGAAGCTTCGAAATGCAGTTCCCGTTCCGAAAGAACGGGCAAAAGAAGTTTTTGAAAGTGTTGAAAAAAGAAATATAGATCCGGGAATTATCGAAAAAGTTAGCGGAAACAATTTCAGAACGAGAATTTATCCGATTCCTGAAAAGGGAAAAAGAACCGTTCAGATTACCTATCATCAGGAATTAAGGAATGCGGTGGCTGATTATCAGTACTTTTTAAGTTTTGCCAATGCAACTACAATTCCTAAGTTTTCTCTGAAAGTCTGGATTAATGAAAGTGCTGCAACTCCTAAAATTCTTGAAAATCCGGATGGAAGTTTCGCTTTTCAGAAAGAAGGAAAGCAATGGATTGCGGAAATCAATAAAGTGAATTTCACTCCTCACGAGAGTTTGAAAGTAACCATTCCGAAAATAGGTAAGTCTGCAAATATTTTGTTACAAAAAGCTTCTGGAGATCAATCTTATTTTGTAGCTAACATCAATAACGAATTTTCTCAAAAAGAGAAATCAAAATCACAAACAATAGCCATTATTTGGGATAATTCTTTCAGTGGATCAAAAAGGAACCGAGATAAAGAACTTAATTTTCTAGATGCTTATTTTGCTGATAATAAAGAGGTAACTGTTTCTTTCGCTGTTCTTAATAATACACTGGAAAAAGCGGAAGAATTTAAAATTTTTCAGGGCAACTGGAGTGCATTAAAAAATAAAATACTCAATCTGAGATATGATGGAGGAACAGATTTTAGTGCTTTAAAAGAAATAAATGATACCGAAGAATATCTTCTTTTTTCGGATGGAATTTCCAATTTTGGAGATCTTACGATGAAGTTTAAAAAGCCTTTGTACAGTATTTCAAGTACACCGACTTCGGATTTTAATACCCTGAGATTATTAGCACAGCAATCGGGAGGTAATTTTATTAATTTAAATGAACTAGATACAGAATCTGCATTTAAAGCGTATAAAAAACTTCCAATACGATTTTTAGGATTTAAAGAAAATACAAATATTCAGGAGTTGTTTCCTAATGAGGGATCGGTTGTGAGTGAACCCATTAATCTTTTCGGAATTTCTCCGGCGGATACAGGAAAACTTACAGCTGTTTTTTCTGTAGGAGATGAAAAATATGAAATTCCAGTAGATTTTAGTACGGCTTCTCAGGCAGACAATTGGCAGATTGCACAGTTTTGGGCACAAAGAAAAATAAATGAACTGGAGCTGAACTCTACAAAAAACCGTAACGAGATTAAAACTATAAGTGAACAATTTGGTGTGGTAAGTAAAAATACAAGTCTTATTGTGTTGGAAAATGTAAATGATTATGTTCGCTATCATATTACTCCACCGAAGGAATTGTTGGATGAATATCAAACCATTGTTTCACAAAATAAACGAAATGTTTTAGAACAAAGAAAAAACCTTCTTTCCAAAGCTTTTGATAAAACCCGGGAACTTAAAATTTGGTGGAATACCGAATTTAAACCTTCGGAAACAAAAAAATATCCTACGACAATTTCTAATCAATCGATAAGAGATTCAGCTAATGCTGAAAGAAGTATAGAAGAAGTAGTAGCTGTGGGGTATAGCAGTACTGCAAATAATGCTGTTGCGAGAGAAGTTTCAAGTTCTGTTAAAATGGAATCTAAAGCAAAATCTAGCGGCAAAGTTACTTTAGTAGATGTAGAAAGTACGGAAGAATACATGAAAGATTTCCAAAACCTGCAGTCTGCGGATGTTATTTATCAAAAATATTTGGAAAACCGTTCAAAATATGAAAAGCAGGTTTCTTATTATTTTGATATTTCTAAACTGCTTTTTAAAAAGGGAGATAAAGTACTTTCATTAAGGGTTTTAAGTACTTTAGCAGAACTGGATCTGGAAAACGAAGAATTGTATAAAACAATTTATTATCTGCTAAAACAAAGAGGTCATTATGAAAAAGAGCTTTGGATTACTCAGAAAATTCTGGAATGGAGACCATTTGATGCTCAAAGTCACAGAGATTACGCATTAGCATTGGTTGATAATAAAAAACCTCAGGAAGCTTTAAATGTTTATAAAGCATTGTTGTATCAGGAATTTACTGATGAAATTTCTGTACGTGACAACGGAATTGAGGAAATCCTTATCATGGAAATCAATAATATTCTAAGCCAGTATAAAAATGTAGACGGAAGTAAAATAGATGATCGCTTGAAAGCAACTCTGCCTGTTGATATTCGCGTGGTTATCAATTGGAACAAGGATAATACGGATATTGATCTTTGGGTAACCGATCCTAAAGGTGAAGATTGCTCTTATTCTCATAAATCAACTGATATTGGTGGAAGATTAAGTAATGATTTTACACAAGGTTTCGGTCCCGAACAGTTTTTGCTAAAAAAAGCAGTGAAAGGAAAATATAAAATTCAAACCAACTTTTTTGGGGAACGACAAAATGTACTTTCCGGACCAACGACCATTATGGCTGAAGTTTATCTTTATTATTCGGATGGAAGACAAGAAAGAAAAATTGCCGTTTTCCAGAGTCAGAAAGAAAATAAACAGGAAAATGACAGTAAAATTCTGATTGGAGAATTTGAGTTTTAGAAAAAATCATATAAATTGCCGAAGATTTAAGCTTCGGCAATTTTTTTGTTCAGGTACAGCGAACAGAAGCTTAATTTACAACTCAAATTCAAAGAATTATTCAAAATGAAAATCATCGCAGTTATTCCCGCACGTTACGAAGCAAGCCGTTTTCCGGCTAAATTAATGCAGTTATTGGGAGAAAAAACGGTTATCACAACAACGTATCAGAATGTTGTGGAAACGGGGTTATTTGATGAAGTTTTTGTCGCAACAGATTCAGAAATTATTTTTGATGAAATTATAAAAAATGGTGGGAAAGCAGTGATGACCGGTCAACATGAAACAGGAAGTGACCGGATTGCAGAAGCTGTACAACATATTGACTGTGATATTGTTATCAATGTTCAGGGGGATGAACCGTTTTTGAAATTAGAACCTTTAAAACAGCTTATTGAAGTGTTCCATCACGATGAAAATCAGGAAATTTCTTTGGCTTCATTAAAAATAAAACTGACTGAAAAAGAAGAAATTGAAAATCCCAATAATGTAAAAGTGATTACAGATAATAACGGGTTTGCTCTCTATTTCAGTCGTTCTGTAATTCCTTTTCACAGAGAAATTTCTTACCATGTAGATTATTTTAAACATATTGGTGTTTACGCTTTCAGAAAACATGCTCTAATTCAGTTTTCAAAATTGGAAATGAAGCCTCTGGAAATTTCTGAAAAAATTGAATGTATCCGTTACCTTGAATATGGTATGAAAATCAAGCTCATAGAAACCAACTTTATCGGAGTGGGGATCGACACGCCGGAAGATTTGGAGAAAGCGAGAAAATTAATTAGCTAAACTGTAAAACCGAGAGTTGGAAAATTGTTTAAAATTAACGGTTTTTACGATTTTGCATCTTTACAAATTCACCATAAAAGCCTTATATTTGAATTTATAAATAAAATTAATGAAGAAGTTACTTTTAGTTTTCGTCCTGATATGTTCGCAATTGTCTTTTGCACAGACAGCAAAGGAGATTATAGATAAAAACATCGAATTGTCCGGAGGATTAACGAATTGGAAGCTTTTAAATTCAGTATTCCTTCAAGGGAAAGTGGTGCTGGGAATTAAAGATGAATATCCTGTGAAAATTTATCAGCAACGTCCCAATCTTACTAAAACGGTTCTTACGATCAATAATAAAGAAACGGCTATTGAAGGGTATGACGGAACAAAAGGGTACGCGATGAACTACGCAACCAATAAGCTTCAGGAATATGCAGATTATAAACCCGAAAGTTTTGACAATGATTTTATTGATTGGGAAAATAAAGGTTTTGAAGCAAAATATCTAGGAAAGGAAAAAATAGGAAATATCTATTGCCATAAAGTTGAACTAACTAAAAATGTAAATAAAAACATCTATTATTTTGATACAAGAACTTACATGTTGTTGAGAGAAATAAAAAAAGAGGAAACCTTAGATTATTCTGATTATAAAAGAGTTGGAAATCTTTCAATGCCTTTCAGAATAGAATCTTCGAGTACGAAAAAGGACGGAGATTATGTCATGTTATTGAATAAAATAGAGATCAATAAAGTGTTTCCGGCAAATATTTTTAAATTCTAAATACATAGTAAAAATGAGAAAGATCTTAATACTGCTACTTTCCTTTGTAGCATTTTTCAATAGTTGTGCTCAGAAAAAGAGTGAAGTGTCTAAAGCTAAAACCAAAGAACTTATGGGAAAATCAATATACGATTTTAAAGTTGATGCCTTGGAAGAAGGAAAACAGATCAATTTTGCAGATTTTAAAGGTAAAAAAATCCTTATCGTAAATACAGCTTCAGAATGTGGATTTACTCCACAATATGCTGATCTGGAAAAAGTATATGAAGAATATAAGGATAAAGTAGTGGTTGTAGGTTTCCCTGCCAATAATTTCGGTGGACAAGAACCCGGAACCAATCATGAAATCGGAGCGTTTTGCCAAAAAAATTACGGGGTAACTTTCCCTATGGCTGCTAAAGTTTCTGTGAAAGGTGATGATACGGCACCGATCTTTAAATATTTAACGGAAAAAGAATTAAACGGAGTAAAGAATTCAACGATTGCCTGGAATTTCACAAAATTCTTAATTGACGAAAACGGAAAATTAATTGACTCGTTTGTAAGTTCTACAAAACCTACGGATGAAGCGATTATAAAATATTTGAAATAATAATTTGAAATATAGCAGTGTAATAAATGGACCAATATTGAATTTGGTGATTGTTACACTGCTATATTATTAGATTGTTACAGTGTTTACTCATTACTTTTCTCCGCAAAACAAGAGATATTCCCAAGTTTGATACTTGAATAACCATTGCTTTTTATTTTTGAAGATTTGATCATTGCTTTAGCTAAAATATCGGTAGGTAAGGGTTTCTGACTTTCCAAAAGGCCCAATTTATTGGCAAATTTTATAATTCTGCTTCCTAAAACTTCTCCGGCTCTGTCAGAATCTTTTCTTTCAAGCATTCCGGGGTTGAAAATAGTGATTTTAGTAAAATGGAGTTGTTTTACAGCTTCTTCAAGCTCTCCTTTCATTTTAGAATAAAAAATTTTTGAATTGGGATTGGCTCCATAAGCAGAAACTAAAATATAATCTTCTACATTATTCTCTTTGGCTGCCTTTGCAAATTCATATTGATAATCATAATCTACTTTTCGCTGTGCATCTTTACTTCCGGCAGTTTTTAAAGTGGTTCCGAGACAGGAAAAAACAACATCTCCTTTTACCATACTTTTCCATTCCTCGGGTTTTTCAAAATTAACAATATGAACGTTGAGCTTATTGTTTTGAATATCAATTGGTTTTCTAACAAAAACATCGACCTCTTCAAAATCTTTATCATTGAGTAACTGATTGACCAAATCTTTTCCTGTGGCACCTGTAGCACCGATTACGAGAGCTTTCATAATAATGTGGTTTGTTAGTAATGATGTTTTCCTTCTTAAATTTACTAAATTTGAAGTAAAGTTTTATATTTAAATATGAAAAATGAGATGTTGAGTATGAAAACATTATAAATATTTCACTAAAAAACAGTGAATTAGAAAATATCTACTAAGTTTGTCAAAACGTATTAAATAATAAAATTACTCATTACCAATTACTTATTACTCATATAAAAACATGGATGCAAACGAAATTTTAGACTATTGTCTTGCGAAAAAAGGAGTTACAGAAAGTTTTCCTTTTGATAATGAAACCCTTGTGATGAAGGTAGGAACGAAAATGTTTTTACTGATAGCCTTAGAAAAACAACCTTTAGGCATTAATGTAAAAACCGATCCGGAATGGAGTGCAGAACTTCGTGAGCAACATCCACAAATAACCGGAGCATTTCATATGAATAAAACGCATTGGAATTCGGTGATGGTAGATGGTTTGAAAAGAGACTTAATTTTGAAAATGATTGACCAATCGTATGATCTGGTATTTAAATCTTTAACAAAAAAAGCAAAAGAAGAAATTTTAAATACTTAGAATTCAAATACTTCCGTTAATATTTTGTCTTCGTCCAGTCTTTCAATTAATTTTTCAAGTCCTTCGAATTTGATTTCGTCATGAAGAAAATCTCTGAATTTTACAGTAATTTTTTCATCATAGATATCTCCTTCAAAATTAAGGATATAAACTTCAACAGTTAATTTTTCTCCATTGACGGTAGGATTGGTTCCGACACTCAACATTCCTTTATATTGCTGACCTTTTACAAAGACTTCAACAATATAAGCACCTTTCTTAGGTAAAAGTTTAATGGAATCTGTGTCGATATTGGCAGTCGGATAGCCGATCGTTCTTCCAATCTTTTTCCCATGAACAACCGTTCCGGAAACAGAGTAGGAGTAGCCCAACATTTCATTGGCATCCTTGATGTTTCCTGCTAGAAGAGCATTTCGAACCTTGGTAGAGCTGATATTATTTTCATGAATATTAATGGCTTCCATTTGTTCAACCTCAAAATCAAGTTCTTTTGACAGTTTTTGAAGCAATTCAAAATTTCCGCTTTTGTTTTTTCCGAAGGAATGATCATAACCAATAATTAAATATTTTACATTTAACTTATCAATTAAAATTTGACGAACAAATTCTTCCCCGGTTAAATTTCTAAATTCGTCATCGAATTCTTTTAAAAAAAGATGATCAATGCCGTATTTTTCCATCAGTGATTTCTTTTCTTCCAATGTATTCAGAAGTTTTAAATCTTCATTAGGATTAAAAACAAACCTCGGATGTGGCCAAAAAGTAAGAACAGCAGTCTCAAGATTGTTTTCTGAGCCTATTTTTAATAATTCATCAATAATACTTTTGTGCCCAAGATGTACCCCGTCAAACATCCCTAAAGACAATGCTAGAGGGGTCTGAGAAGTATAATCTGTGAAATTCTTGAAAACTTTCAAAACGGAAAAAAATTTGACTGCAAATATAAAGCCTTTAAAATTATCTATTATTATATCGTAAGAGTTATTTTCAAGTTATGATTTTGATACTATCTATTTTTATCCTGCTTATAATTCGGCTATAAATTTTCCTGTTTCATAAAATCTAGGTAAATTGCATGATTAGCAAAAATATTTAAATATTAAAATCCAAATTTTAGATTCTCCCAAAAGCATGATAAAAATCTCGTTTTTACCAATTGTGGGTTTATGAAGAATCATTATATTTGCACCAAGAAAAAATTTAGCAATGGCAAACCAAATTAAAGGTAAAATTTCTCAAATTATTGGTCCGGTAATCGACGTTGTCTTCAGTGATGTGGAAGCTGTTCCAGCAATCTATGACGCGTTAGAAATTACAAAAGAAAACGGTGAAAAAGTAGTTTTAGAGGTAGAACAACATATTGGCGAAGATACAGTAAGATGTATCGCAATGGACGCTACTGACGGTCTTAAAAGAGGGCAAGACGTAATTGGATACGGAAATCCTATTATGATGCCAATCGGAGAGGCTGTAAACGGAAGACTATTCAACGTTGTTGGTGATGCTATCGACGGACTTCAAAATATTTCTAATGAAGGTGGTCTGCCAATTCACAGACCAGCTCCAAAATTTGATCAACTTTCAACTTCTGCAGAAGTTTTATTTACAGGTATTAAAGTAATCGACTTAGTTGAGCCTTACGCAAAAGGAGGTAAAATTGGTTTGTTCGGAGGTGCTGGTGTAGGTAAAACAGTATTGATCCAGGAGTTGATTAACAATATTGCAAAAGGACACGGAGGTCTTTCAGTTTTTGCCGGAGTAGGTGAAAGAACGAGAGAAGGAAATGACCTTTTGAGAGAGATGCTAGAATCTGGAATCATCAAGTATGGTGAAGATTTCATGCACTCTATGGAAAACGGAGGTTGGGATCTTTCTAAAGTAGATTTAGAAGCGATGAAAGATTCAAAAGCTGCATTCGTTTTCGGACAGATGAACGAGCCACCTGGTGCAAGAGCTAGAGTAGCACTTTCTGGTCTTACATTAGCTGAGTACTACAGAGACGGTGGAGAAAGCGGACAAGGTAGAGATGTACTTTTCTTCGTAGACAACATCTTCCGTTTTACACAGGCTGGTTCTGAGGTATCTGCACTTCTTGGTCGTATGCCATCTGCGGTAGGTTACCAACCGACACTTGCTTCTGAAATGGGTGCAATGCAGGAAAGAATTACTTCAACTAAAAATGGTTCAATTACTTCAGTACAGGCGGTTTACGTACCTGCGGATGACTTAACTGACCCGGCTCCTGCAACTACGTTTGCTCACTTGGATGCAACTACGGTACTAGATAGAAAAATTGCTTCATTAGGTATTTATCCAGCAGTAGATCCACTTTCTTCTACTTCTAGAATCCTAAACCCTGAAATTTTAGGAGATGATCACTATAACTGTGCTCAAAGAGTAAAAGAAATTCTTCAAAGATACAAAGCTCTTCAAGATATCATCGCTATCCTTGGTATGGAAGAACTTTCTGAAGAAGATAAATCAGTAGTTTACCGTGCGAGAAAAGTTCAGAGATTCTTATCTCAGCCTTTCCACGTAGCTGAACAGTTTACAGGTATTCCAGGATCATTGGTAGATATCAAAGATACAATCAAAGGGTTCAACATGATTATGGATGGTGAATTGGATCACTTACCAGAAGCAGCTTTCAACTTGAAAGGAACTATTGAAGAAGCTATTGAAGCTGGACAAAAAATGTTAGCTGAAAACGCTTAATAAATTAGACATAAAGATAGCAGATACTAGACATGAGACTTTTAAGTTGTCTGAAATCTGAAATCTGAAATCTTCAAATCTAAATTAAAATGAATATAAAAATTTTAACACCAGAATACGTAGTTTTTGAAGGAGAAGTAGACTCAGTATTATTGCCTGGAAAAAATGGTGAATTCCACATCATGAAAAACCACGCAGGAATTGTTTCTTCTTTAGTTGGTGGTAAAGTAAAATTATATGCTAATTCTGTTGATGAAGCATATGCCAAAAACTTTACTAAAGAAAATGATAAAGATTCTGTTTTTTCTTACCCAATCAAAAGCGGTGTTGTAGAATTTAATCATGATAAAGGAATCATCCTTTGTGAATAATTAAATGAAAAGCTAAATATATTTTCAAGAAAGTGTAACTTTGGTTACACTTTTTTTATTTCATGTAAAAATGTGATTTTATGAAGAAAAGTTTAATCATTTTATTTACAATTCTGGGATTATTTTTTAAAGCTCAGGAAATTAGGACAAAAAGAGGAATCGTAAGTATTGATGGAGTTCATGTTGCTAAGGTTTCCAATAAATCCAATGAATATACTTTTTTGGATTTAAAAGAGACCCCAATTTACACCATAGAATTTATAGATAAAAGTGTAGTAGATTCTGTAAGAGATAGTTACATAAAATTAAACAGAGTTTATAACCGGGATAAAACGTTAGAACTCGATTATATTTCTCCATCAGCATTTTCTGGGGAAGAAAAATCAGCAGTGTATACATCCATCAAAGGATTGAAACTTATTGATAATAAGGGAATTAATGTTAAAAATATTGATGAACTTTTTAAAAACTCTCCTAAAAGAAAACTTGATACAAAAACTAAGGATGCCTATACAACAAGAAGTAAAATTGACAGACTGAATATTACGGTAAACAGTGTGGGAGAAATTTTAAGTAACGGTAAACCAGTAGGTTACTTTACAAATTTGCCAGTTAGTTTTGGTTCTGAAGATACAATTTCTGAAAAAACTTTTGTAGATATTGAAATCTATGATGCTAATAGTAAGTATATTGGAAGATATATTACGACAACCAAACAGATCAAAACGGCAGGTGGGAAAATTTTTACTTTGTATAGAGAAATGTCTGGTCGTGCTTCAATTTTAAAATTTCCGACGTATAAAGCAATTGCTGAACGAATGGCAATTTTGGATCCGAATTTTATTAAAATCCAGGATAAGATAATTGTAGGTGAAGTAAAAAAAGATGGTGTTGAGAAATAACATGTTATTGCTATAAATAATAAAAAATCCTGAAAATTTTTCGGGATTTTTTTATTTTCAGAAAGTGTAATAAGAGAAAAATTTTTAAACTATAAACTCAAAATCACTCCGTTTTCTTTCAAGTGTTGCATTGGCTTTGAGAACCAAAATAATTCAAAATCATCAAGATTTTCTTCAAAATTTGCCTTAAGTTGCTGAAGGGTAATGGTTTTAGAATTTCCTATAAAGTTTTCTTCAATAATTTTTACCAACCATTCCGCCTGTTCTTGATCCAAATCAATAGTTGCAATGTTCGTTTTTAAATGGAATGTAAGTTGTGTATACGGGTAAGTATATTTTTTTTTTGTTTTTACGCGATTCTCAGCGATTACGTTTTTTGTCAAAAATATAACTTTTGAATTTCCTTTAAATTTAAAATCATTATTTTCAAGCAAGCAATCATGAATATGATCCGGATGAACAGTTGTTTTGGGAATTTTAAAATCAAACCATTCCTGAAGAGAAAGTTCGAAATTAATTCCATGCATATAATTGAACAAAGATTTTTTTAAACCAAAACTAAATTTCCCATGATCGATTCCGGTTTTATCTGTAAAATCAATATCGTTGTTAGCAAACAAAATTTCCTGCTTGATCGGAGTCACTCCAAATTCTTCAGGATTCAATCCGACAGGTGAGTGAGCAGTCATGGCAAACTGATGCCAAAATCCACTTTGCAGAATTCCCATTTCAAATAATTGGCGAACCATTTCCAAAGAGTCAACAGTTTCCTGAATGGTCTGAGTCGGGTAGCCATACATCAGATAAGCATGAATCATAATTCCTGCTTCTGTAAAATTTCGTGTGACTTGGGCAACTTGTTCTACGGAGATTCCTTTGTCAATTAATTTTAACAATCTGTCGCTCGCAACTTCAAGTCCTCCTGAAACTGCAACGCATCCGGAAAGTTTTAATAGAAAACATAAGTCTCGGGTAAAACTTTTTTCGAAACGAATATTGGTCCACCAGGTTACCACAAGATTTCTTCTCAAAATTTCTAAAGCAACTTCTCTCATCAAAGCGGGTGGAGCTGCTTCATCTACAAAATGGAATCCTGTTTCACCAGTGGTTCGAATCAATTCTTCCATTCTGTCAACTAGAATTTTTGCAGAAATGGGTTCGTAAATTTTTATATAATCTAAAGAAATATCACAGAAAGTACATTTTCCCCAATAACAACCATGAGCCATCGTTAATTTATTCCATCTTCCGTCGCTCCATAAACTGTGCATCGGATTGGCAATTTCTATAACGGAAATGTATTTATCTAATTGTAAATCAGTATAATCGGGAGTTCCGATTTCAGATTGTTTATAATCGTGTCTTTTAGAATTGTTTTTATATGTAACTTCTTGATTTTCAATTAAAAAAGTTCTTTTAAATTGAGATTCTTCGTTTTGCTCAGAATGACAAATATTTTCGTAGAGTAATTCAAGAGGAACTTCACCATCATCTAAAGTAATGAAATCAAAAAATTCAAATACCCGCTTATCTTTTACTTCTCTTAGTTCCGTATTTGGAAAACCTCCCCCCATTGCAATTTTTATGTTGGGATAATTGGCTTTAATAAATTGTGCACATCGAAAAGCTGAATATAAATTTCCAGGGAAAGGAATGGAAAAACAAATTAATTTAGGTTGAGTCAATTCCAGTTTTTCCTGAAGAATTTTTAAGGTAAACCCATCAATAAACGTTTGATTATCTGATAGTTTTGAATACAATTCATCAAAAGAATTGGCACTTTTTCCTAATCTTTCCGCATATCTACTGAACCCGAAATCAGGATCGATATTTTCCACAATATAATCGGATAGATCTTCTAAGTATAAGGTAGCCAAATGTTTGGCTTTATCCTGAAGACCCATATTTCCGAAAGCAAATTCCATATCATCAAGCTGATTAAATCTGGAAGCTTCAGGAAGAAAATTCATAGAGCAGATTTGTCTCGCCAATGTTGGAGTCTTACCTTGTAAAAAAGAAATTACTTGCTCAATCGTTTTTATATATTCTTCTCTTAATGCGAAAATTCGCTGAGAGTTTTCTGAAACATGTTGTAAATCAATTTCTTTATTGAAAATTTTCTGAATTCCGTCTTTTGAAAATAATTCTATAATAACTTCTATTCCCAAATCTACCTGATAGCTGGAAATATTTTTGGTGTTCAAAAATCCTTTGATATAAGCCGTTGCCGGATAAGGAGTATTGAGTTGGGTAAAAGGCGGAGTAATGAGAAGCAGATCTTTCAAGAGAAAATTTTTACAAATTTATTTTAAATAATTGAATTTTTATGAATGGTTTATTTTGAATAATATTCTTTTATTTTTCAATTTCAATTGATTTTTTACTGTCTGAAATAACGTTTAAAATAACCCCGATTAAAATTAAAATGATTCCTAAAAAAAGATTGAAAGTAAATTTTTCATGAAACATTGAAACACTAATCAGGACAGCAACTACTGGTTCCAAAGCTCCTAAAATTGCAGCGGGAGTGGAGCCAATGTCTTTAATAGCATAGACTAAACATAGACTTGAGATAACTGTCGTCAGGAAAGCAAAAATTAAAAAATTGAAAAAAGTATTGAGTGACGGAATCATAAAAGATTCATTACCCATCATTGCTTTTACCATAAAAAATCCGGAAGTAAACAACATGGAATAAAATGAAAGTTTAAATCCTGAAGCCTGTATGTTGGATTTGTTTACTATAACAATATACAAGGCGTAGAATATTGAACTAAGCATCACAATTCCTAAACCGGCATAATTGATTTCCAGACTATTTCCTTTTAAGCAAAGCACAATAACTCCGGCAAATGCTAAAAACAACGATCCTACGGAAAGGTTTGTCAATTTCTCTTTATAAAAGAAAAACATAATGAGCGCTACAATAACCGGATAGATAAATAAAACGGTTGATGCTATTCCTGCAGTAAGATAATCATATCCTAAGAATAAAAATTCTGAGGAAAGTGCATAACAGATTCCGAGGATTGTAAATATCAGCAGTTCCTTTTTGCTGAGTAAAAAGCTTTCTTTGGAATAGAGTAAATAGCCTCCAATCATTAAAGCTGAAAACAGAAATCTATAGAATAAAGTAATGTCTAAAGAAAAGTGACCATGTTTGATGGGTAAAATAAAAATAGGGAGCAACCCGTAAGAAATTGCAGAAATAATACCCAAAACATAACCTCTCAGCTTCATTAATTATTTATTGTATAAATTCGTTTTTATAGAATATTATTTATAAAAAACCACTGAGTGAATTTCAGTGGTTTTTTAATTTTATTATTAAATCGGTTTGAAACTTAAACCTTGTTCTTCTAATAATTTTTGTTCCTGCTCTTTATAGTAACCACTTACTAATTTATCGTGAATTGCTTCAAATGCTGCAAGAGTTTCGTTGATTTCTGCATCGGTATGGGATGCTGTAGGAATTAATCTTAGTAAAATCATTCCTTTAGGTATTACAGGGTAAACCACTACAGATGTGAAGATTCCGTACTTCTCTCTCAAGTCTTTTACCAACAGAGTAGCTTCTACTGGACTTCCCTGCATCATAACCGGAGTTACGCAAGTATTGGTATCTCCAATGTTGAAGCCTCTTTCTTTAAGACCGCTTTGTAGTTTATTTACATTTTCCCAAAGCTTAGCTTTAATTTCAGGTCTTGTTCTCAATAGCTCCAATCTTTTCAATCCTCCGATTACCATTGGCATTGTTAAAGATTTAGCAAAAATTTGAGATCTCAAATTAAATTTTAGGTATCTGATGATTTCTTTGTCTCCTGCAAGGAAAGCTCCAAAACCAGCCATAGATTTAGCAAAAGTTGAGAAATAAACATCAATCTGATCTTGGCATTCTTGTTCTTCTCCAGCTCCGGCTCCTGTTTTACCAAGCGTTCCGAAACCATGAGCATCATCCACTAAAAGTCTGAATTGATATTTAGATTTTAGCTCACAGATTTCTTTCAGTTTACCTTGTTGTCCTCTCATCCCGAAAACTCCTTCCGTGATCACAAGAATTCCACCTCCTGTTTCTTGAGCTACTTTGGTTGCTCTCTGAAGGTTTTTTTCTAAACTTTCAATATTATTGTGCTTGTAAGTAAATCTCTTACCAGCGTGAAGCCTTACACCGTCTACGATACAAGCGTGAGAATCAACATCATAAACAATGACATCATTTCTTCCTACCAATGCATCGATAGTAGAAACCATTCCTTGGTAACCGAAATTTAACAGATAAGCAGATTCCTTTTGAACGAAATCGGCCAATTCTCTTTCCAATTGTAAGTGTTGTTCAGTTTCTCCGGACATTGCTCTTGCTCCCATAGGATAGAACATTCCGAATTCTGCAGCAGCTTTTGCATCTGCTTCTAAAACTTCCGGATGATTACACATTCCCAGGTAATCATTTGCACTCCAGAAAATTACTTCTCTTCCTTGGAACTGCATTCTAGGACCAATAGGACCTTCTAATCTAGGGAAAATAAAATAACCTTCTCCGTAGTCTGCAAATTGTCCAAGAGGTCCTGGATTTTCTTTTATTCTTTCAAAAATATCCAACATTTTATTAGTAATTTTTAAGTAAAAAAGCCTTTTATGATCTACAAAAAAGGCTTGATTTGTATAATAAATTTATTTCTTCTTATTTAATGAATTCCGTTTTGAAAACTTCATCATAATTATGAACACAGTTGTTGATGAATCCCTGTTCTTCCATCCATTTGTCGCTGTACACTTTGGTAATGTATCTTGACCCATGATCCGGATATATTAAAACAATGATATCGTTTTCAGAAAGCTCATGAGATTGCGCATATTGCATCAATGCCTGAGTAACCGCTCCTGTAGTATAACCTCCCATTATTGCTTCTTTTAAAGCAATTTCGCGGGTTCTGTAAGCAGACATCTCATCGTTTACTCTTACAAATTCATCAATTTTATCAAAAAGCAGGGCAGAAGGAATTAAATTTTTCCCCATTCCTTCGATCTGATAAGGGTGAACATCTTCTTTACGAATTTCACCGGTCTCATGATAGCTTTTAAGAATAGAACCGTCGGCATCTACACCGATCACTTTGATAGCAGGATTTTTTTCCTTTAAAAATTTTGCTGATCCTGATAAAGTTCCACCTGTTCCAGTGCAGGCAAAAAGGTGAGTAATTTTACCTTCTGTCTGTTCCCAAATTTCAGGACCTGTGGTTTGGTAGTGGGCATCAATATTTAGTTCATTAAAATATTGATTGATGTAAACTGAATTTGGTGTTTCTGAAGCGATTCTTTTAGCAACTTCATAGTAAGATCTAGGGTCATCTGCAGGTACATTAGCAGGGCATATGTAAACCGTAGCTCCAAGTGCTTTAAGATAAGCTATTTTTTCTGGCTTTGTCTTATCACTTACAGCAAGTATACATTTATATCCTTTAATGATGCAAACCATTGCAATAGAAAAACCGGTATTTCCGGAAGTAGTTTCTACAACTACAGAATCTTCTTTTAATAAGCCTTTTTTCTCAGCGTTTTCTATAATGTGAAGTGCAATTCTATCTTTAGTGGAATGTCCAGGATTATATGATTCTAACTTGGCATAAACGGTTGCAGGAATATCTTTTGTAACAGTATTTAGCTTCACCATAGGAGTGTTTCCTATTAGGCCAAGGATATTATCGTAAACATTACTCATTATTTGTTATTTTCAATAAAAATCTGACGGCAAAAATACAAAAAAATAAATAATTTCTAAACTTTTGTTGGGTTTGAAACTATTGATTAAATAAAAAAATATTTTTATTTTGTTTTTTTCGCGATACTGACTTCGCAAATACTGCGCCAAATTTTTAAATTTTGTTAAAATCCCTATAGAATGATCTAAAAACGTTATTTTCGCATAATTGATTTTATACTATGAAAAACTGGACTTTTAGGCGATGGAACACCCTTCTCGGATGGGTGGTTTTTGTCATTGCATTTTTCACTTACCTTTCGACCATAGAGCCCAATTTTAGTTTTTGGGATTGTGGAGAATATATTTCTTCAGCAGTAAAGCTGGAAGTGACACACGCACCGGGAGCAGCTTTGTTCCAGATTGTGGGAGCAGTCGCTGCCATTTTTGCTTTTGGAAATGGTGAAAATTATTCAATTGTTATTAATGGAATGTCTGCATTATTCAGTGCATTTACTATTCTGTTTTTGTTCTGGACGATCACTCATTTTGTAAGAAGACTTCTGAACAAAGATTTTGAAGAAATTACAAAGCATCAGGAAATATCTATACTTTTTGCAGGTATAATAGGTGCTTTATGTTTTACTTTTTCAGATACGTTTTGGTTTTCGGCAGTAGAAGGTGAAGTATATTCTATGGCTTCTATGTTTATTGCTTTATTAGTTTGGTTGATTACTAAATGGGAAAATGAATATAAAGATGCGGCCAGCGAAAGATGGATCATTCTTATTTTCTTTATTTTAGGCCTTTCTGTAGGGGTGCACATGATGTGTATGTTGGCAATTCCTGCGGTTTGTTTAGTATATTATGCTAGAAATTATCAGTTTACCTGGAAGAATTTTATTTGGGCTAACTTGATTACTCTTGGGATTTTAATTATTGTTTTTAAAATTATTTTCCCATTGATCATGACGATGTTTGGAAGACTGGAAATTTTCTTTGTAAACGGTTTAGGACTTCCTTTCCATTCAGGAACTATTGTGGCATTTATTTTAATGGTGGCAATTTGCTATTTCCTTATTAAATATGCCAGAAAAGCAAAAAGAAATGTATTCCAGACGATTGCATTATCAGTTGTTTATATGATTATCGGTTTCTCTTGCTGGATGGTAATTCCTATCAGAGCGAATGCAAACCCACCAATGAACCTTAATGATCCTGATACGGCAATTGGTATGCTGGATTATTATAACAGAGAACAATACGGAGATTGGCCAACTTTCTACGGACAGAACTATACGGCGTTTTTAGACGCGAAAGGGATCGAAAAAAATGAAGATGGAAGTTTTAAAACGGTTAAAACAGGTGATATCTACGAAAAGGATGAAAAAACCGGAACGTATAGAAAGACTGGGGACAGATTTAACTATGTTTTCAATAAATCACATGTAAGTTTAATGCCGAGAATGTTTAATGAAGATAAATCAGTGATGTCAAACTACATTTCTATGTATGGAGCACCGGATTTTACTTTTAATTATGACAATGAAGATATTGCTGACGATCCACAGGCAAAACAAATTTTTGAGGAACTGAGAGCAAAATATGAAGACGGATCTATCACAGCAGCAGATTATTTAAAAGTAAAACCTTATGATTTAATCAATGTGCAGAAGCCTTCTCTTGCTCAGAATATGGACTACTTCATTACGTTCCAAAACGGATATTATTTTGCAAGATATTTGATGTGGAACTTTGTAGGAAGACAGAATGATTTGGAAGGAAGCAGTGAAAATACAAGAGGAAACTGGATTTCAGGGATCTCATTTATAGATGATGCAATGTGGGGAAATCAGGAGGCAATGCCTGCGAAATTCAAAAATGAAAGCACGGTTAAGTTTTTCTTTTTACCATTAATTTTAGGTTTAATTGGGTTCTTTTTCCAATTGAATAGAGATTTCGGAAGATTTTACGCCTTGTTATCTTTATTCATTTTAACAAGTGTCGGAATTGTTTTCTACACGGGAGTAAAACCATTTGAACCGAGAGAAAGAGATTATGCAATGGTAGGCTCGTTCTATGCGTTTGCCATTTGGATAGGATTGGGAGCTGGAGCTATTCTGTGGTTTTTACAATCTAAAATAAAGTCTAATGCAGCGAATATTCTTGCAGGAGTTGTTTTATTAGGAGTTCCTTTTATGATGGGCTTCCAGAATTATAATGTACACAACAGACACAACAGATATACTTCTTATGATTATGGATATTCAATCTTGAAATCTTTACCGAAGAATGATATTTTATTTGTGTATGGAGATAATGACACGTATCCGGTTTGGGCGATTCAGGAGACTGAGAGATTCCGTGATGATGTGAAAGTGGTGAACTTTACTTTAGCATCTACACCTTGGAATTTGGATCAGGTGAAAAGAAGAACATATAATGCAGCAGGAATTCCTGGTATACTTACTCATGACGATTACAGAGACGGAGTAAATGATCAGATCTATTTAATGAAAAAAGATGATTGGGAAGGATTCTTTTCAATGTTGAAACAGCAAGGAGCTCCGGAAACTGAATTTCAGTCGTTCAGAAAATATCTTACTCAGGATTCAATGACTTTGAAAGAAGCGCTGAACTTCATTAAGATGAAATCGCCTGAAAAAGACGAATTGTTGAAAATGTATTTTGGAGAAGAGAAATATGAAAAATATAATATTCTTCCTGTAACCAAATTTATCTTACCTGTAAATAAAGAAAATGCAGTAAAAGCAGGAATCATCAATGCAGCAGATCTTCCAAAGGCAGCGAATCAAATCATGATTGATTATAAGGCAAATACATTGTATAAGAGTAACCTTATCATGCTTGACCTTCTTGCTAACTTTGACTGGAAAAGACCTGTAAGTTTCTCTTCAGGAGGTATCTATGACAGTGAAAATATATTCTATCTTGATGAATATCTTCAGTTTGACGGATTCAGTTATAGATTAATTCCTATCCATACCCCTCAAACTCCGGACGGAGAATTGGGAAGAGTAGACGCAAACTCGCTTTATAATGTAGTGAAAAACTACAGATGGGGTAATTTCAAAGACCTGAACACGCATTTCGATGAAACAGCTACTTCAAACATTATGAGCTATAGAAGTTCTGCAAGTAGAGCGGCTGCAGAATTAGCATTAAGCGGTCAGAAAGCAAAAGCATTAGAATTATTGGATCTTGCTTCAAAAGAAATTCCTGTGGAGAAATACAATGATCCACGTTCATTAAGCTCAATGGTTTACGGATATATCGTTTCCGGGAAAGAGCAAAAAGCTTTAAAATTGGCTGATGTTCTTAAAAAAGGAATCTTTGAAGAATATGAGTATTATCTGAAACTAAATCCGAAAGATCAACGAATGATCGGAAGAGAAATGAGAAGCAAACCAATGGAATACTCATTAGTGGTTTCTGCAGTTACAGATGCTTACAGAAAGATAGGACAAAAAGAGAAAGCTTATAATTATCTTGTAAAATCAATCGAGCCTATTGACAGTAAGTTTAACAGATTTGTAGAAAATCTTAAAGAAATGGGTAAAGAAAAAGCAATCCATGAATCTGAAAAAGTACAAAAGATAACCCCTTTCTACCAGTATTTATTTGATGTGATGGAACCGTATGATTCTACTTATTCCAAAGAAAAAGAAGAACAGATTACCAACGCAATTATAAAAGCAACACAATAACATATTCACTAAAACGGAACTTCGGTTCCGTTTTTTATTTGTTGATATTCAGAAATTTTACAATTATCTTTGTCAAAACTAAAAATACAGAATGACTGAATCTCAGAATAAATACCTTCCCATTTATGCTCTTTTTTTTGCAATTATTGTAAAGCTTTATTTTTTGCTTACCCATCATATTCAGGAAGATGCTTTTATTACCTGGAGAGTCGCTCAGAATTTGATGGATTACGGAGTCATAGGGTTCAACGGAACCACTAAGATTTCAGCATCTACTACGCATTTGTATGTTTTTGTATCCTACTTTTTTAATCTGATTTTTGGGAAAGAGAATTTTATAGAGCCTTTGCTGATTTTTAATACCGTACTCTTTACAATAGGAAGTCTGTTTCTTTCACATTTGATATTTAAAAATCCTTGGCATAAAGCAATTTTTATCTTTCTTTTTGGCATACTCCCGCCTTCTATAAAGATTTCTATTTTAGGAATGGAATATGGAATTCTGTTCTTTTTAGAAATGGCTTTGCTGTATTATGGCTTTAAAAAAGAGAAAAAATGGGCTTTATTCATTTTACCTGTGTTGATTTTATTTACGAGAATAGACTCGGTAATTTTCTTAGGAATTGTTTTTTTAGTAGCTGTTTTTTGGAATCGAAAAATAAGATGGAGCTATGTTTTGGGAGGAATTTTAGGAGTTAGTGTGGCACTGGCTTTTAACTGGTTTTATTTTGGAGAATTGATCAATAATACGATTGTTGCAAAGCAATTGCGATATGATCATCATTTTACTTTCCAACAAAATTGGGATTATTTCAGACTGAATTATGGGAACTTTTGGGGAATGCTCAAATTACCCGGAGATTTTAACCCGTTTACAATTATTATAGCTGTTTTTGAAATCGTATGTTTCATCTTTATCATAAGACAGAAAGAGCAAAAGCAAAGGAACCCGTTTTTATGGATGATTTTTATTTTTGCCTGGACGAAACAAATTATCTTTCTTTCACAGAAAAGTCTTTTTGATTGGTATTACTGGATCCCTCAGATTTTACTTTTTGTTCCGGTTCTTATTTTTGTGTTAGAGCAGAAAGAAAAAAGAAACCTTTGGCTGAGTTCACTTATCATTTTTTATATCCTTCCTATGTTGGCTTTTCAGACGGTACATTCCATTGCAACAGGAAACGGAGAATGGAATTACAGAAGATCAATCGGACTTTATCTGGATTTGTATGAAAAAGATAAAAAACAATGGATTCTGCTTGAACCTGCGGGTTATGTTCCGTACTTCTCAGGACTTAAAACAATTGATGAAGTAGGGCTGGTTGATCAGCAGATTCAGGAGGAAATCAAAAAAGATAAAACCAATTACTGGATTAATACGGTAAAGAAAAGAAAACCTAAATATCTGCTTTCCTATAAAAATTTATATACTGAAAAAGATGCTGAATATTATAAAGAACATTACAAACTTCTAAAAGAATTCCGCATCAAAGATCATCTGAACAGTCAGAATAAGATTCTTGAAAAAATTTACCATTTAAAACCATCCGGAACAGATTATAATTTATACGAAAGAATTAAATAGTATAGCAACTCAACGATTTAACGATTTAACAACTCAACAAACTCACCAACTATGAAATACTGTGCTTTTCTCCGCGGAGTTAATGTAAAAGGAACAAACATGAAAATGGCAGATGTTTGCCAGGTATTCAAAAAAGCAGGCATGAGTGATGTTATTTCTATTCTGGCTTCCGGAAATATTATCTTTTCATCGGATAAAAAAGCAGGAGAGTTAAAAGAGATTCTTGAAAAAGCAATGTCGGAACATTTCTCTTACGAAGCCTATCTTTTTATTAAATCTCAGGAAGAAATAGAGCAATTCTGGAATGGAAATCCTTTTGAAAAAAATGAAGAACTTCATTCCTATACCTTTGTTGGAAATGACGGTGTTGAAAAAGTTCTGATGCAGGAATTCGAAAACGCAGTAAAAGCAGCTCATGAAGATGCTAAAATCGTAAATAATATTTTCTACTGGCAGGTTCCGAAAGGAAATACATTGGATTCCACTTTTGGGAAAATTCTTGGTAAGAAAAGTCTGAAAGACCAGTTTACGAGCAGGAATATTAATACTTTTGAAAAGATTCTAAAGAAAATAAGCTGACAATTTATAGTCTTGAAAGTTTGAGTACAGCGAAATACAATTCATCTTGTTCGGCATAATATTCTTTAATTTCTCCTTCATTTTCAAATTCTGAAATGTTGAATCCTTCTTCTATGTCATTATAGTATAAAACAAGATTTTTATATTTTGCAACCACCCAGAAACCATTTCCATCATCTCCATATTCATGTTCAGACCATTTAATGGGATTAATTTTAACTTTATTCCAGAAATTTAAAAGTTCTGTTTTCATATCATTTTCACCTTTTGAAATTTCAGTTGATAATTCTTCAAAAGATATAGGTTCCCAATTCATAGTCATGGATAGTTTATAATTTATAAGAATCAAAAATAAAATTATAACCGTTAAAATAAAAGTATTATTTATTCCTATTGACGAAATAGTCAAAACCATGACTTAAAGAAATTAAAAATTTCCGATTCTGAAACTTTCTCAGTATTTTTACTGAACTTTTTAATAAAAAATAAAATGATTCAGTATTTAGATAATATTCATCACAAAGATTCAAAAAACTTTTTCCTTATTGCCGGTCCTTGTATTATTGAAGGCGAAGATATGGCACTTAGAATTGCCGAAAAAGTGGTAGAATTAACCAATAAATATAATATTCCGTACATTTTTAAAGGGAGTTTCAAAAAAGCCAACAGAAGTAGAGTAGACTCGTTTACGACGATTGGTGAAGAAAAATCGCTGGAAATTCTTAAAAAAGTGGGAGAAACATTCAATATTCCTACAACTACAGACATTCATGAGAACGAACATGCGGCTTTAGCGGCTCAATATGTTGATGTTCTGCAGATTCCTGCCTTTTTAGTACGTCAGACCGACCTTTTGGTGGCTGCTGCAAAAACAGGAAAATGTGTGAGCTTGAAGAAAGGACAATTTCTCTCTCCGGAATCTATGAAATTTGCCGTTCAGAAAGTTACCGATTCAGATAATCCGAGAGTAGCTATCATTGAAAGAGGAAACTCTTTCGGATATACAGACCTGATTGTAGATTACAGAGGAATTCCTACCATGAGAGAATATGCACCTGTTATTCTAGATGTTACCCATTCTTTACAACAACCTAATCAAAGCTCTGGAGTTACAGGAGGAAGACCGGATCTTATTGAAACAGTGGCAAAAGCAGGAATTGCAGTAGGAGTAGACGGAATTTTCATAGAAACGCATCCGACACCGGAAACCGCTTTATCTGATGGTGCGAACATGTTAAGACTAGATTTATTAGAAGATTTATTACAAAAACTCACAAGAATTAGAGAATCCATTTTGTAATTGTTAAAAAAACATTAATTTTAGAAATCCTTAAAATATTTCTTTTGAAAAAACTAGTTTTACCACTGAGCTTAATGGCTCCTCTGTTTGTATTTTCTCAGACAAAAAAGAAAGATACTACAACTAGAGTTACCAATATAGAGGAAGTCGTTTTCCAGAGACAATCAGGAAAAACAACCGACCTTTCCGCTGTAAAAATTTCAGCAAAAGATGCTCAGAATGTTGCGAGTCTTGCAGGAGGTATCGAAGGAATTCTTAAAACCTTACCTTCCGTAAATTCAAATACTGAGCTTTCTTCTCAATATATGGTTCGTGGTGGAAACTATGACGAAAACCTGATCTATATTAATGATATTGAAATCTACAGACCTTTCCTGATTAGAAACTCTCAGCAGGAGGGAATGAGTATCATTAATCCGGATATGGTCTCTACGGTTAATTTTTCGGCAGGAGGTTTTGAAGCAAGATATGGAGACAAAATGTCTTCAGCTTTGAACATTTATTACAGAGAGCCTAAAAAATTAGAACTTTCGGGAGAAGCAAGTCTTATCGGAGGAAGATTAACTACTGGGTTAGCTTCAAAAAATAAGAAACTGACCGCTTTATTTTCAGGAAGGTACAGAAATACCAATTTAGTATTGAATACCTTAAATGAAGATACGGATTTCAACCCTACGTATTGGGATTTTCAGTCGTATATCAATTATCATATCAGCGACAAATTTTCACTTTCATTCATAGGATATTACTCTAAGAATGATTACGAAATGGTTCCTAAGTCAAAAAGCGTAACCTTTGGAACTCTTCAGCAGCCTATTATGGTTAATATCGGATATGCAGGAAGAGAACAGGATATGTATAAGAATATGATGGGAACATTCTCTATGAATTATAAACCGTCAGATAAGTGGAGATTTACTTTAGACAGTTTTTCGTACCAGAATAGAGAAAAAGAATATTATACCATTCATTCCCAATATGAACTTCAGACATTCGATCAGGCAACCGGAGCTCCTGTTGTTTCATACGATGTAGGTGGTCAGATTGAAAGTGCAAGAAATGATCTTTTTGTAAGAACTTACGGAACGCAGTTCAGAGCACGTTTTTCACCTAACGTGAATTCGGATTTTGAAGTTGGTTTTAAATATGAAAAAGAAAACCTGAAAGATCTTACGAACGAATGGAAATTGGTAGATTCTGCCGGTTATAGTATTCCGACCCCTGCAAATATTAACGATCCTAGACTTAATGCGGCAGATCTTGAGTTGTTTTACAGCATCTCAGGGAAGAATCATATTCAGCCGACCAGATTATCAGCTTACGCACAATATTCCCAAAAATTCTATTGGGGAAGCAGTAAAGTATTTTTAAATGTAGGAGCAAGAGTTGCTAATTGGAGTTTCAATAAAGAAACCATATTCTCTCCGAGATTCCAGTTTGCGATAAAACCGGATTGGGAGTCGGATATGTTGTTTAAAGTGAATGGAGGTATTTATTACCAATCTCCTTTTTATAAAGAAATTAAAGATTTAGAAGGTAATTTCAACTCTGATATAAAATCTCAGCGCTCAATCCAACTTGTATTGGCGAATGATTATGAGTTTGAGATGTATGACCGACCATTTAAACTGACTACTGAAGCTTATTACAAAAAAATGGATAACCTTATTCCTTATTATATGGATAATGTTAGAATCCGTTATTCAGGAAAGAATAATGCTTCTGGGTATGCTTATGGAATTGATACCAGATTATTCGGTGAATTTGTTCCGGGCGTAGATTCATGGTTATCTGCAAGTTATGCAAGAGTTTATGAAAATATTGACGGAAGAGGAAATATTCCGAGACCTACTGACCAAAGACTAAGATTTGCAATGTTTTATCAGGATTATATGCCGAGATTTCCTTCCATGCGTGTAAACCTTACTTTGGTATATGCAATGGGATTGCCAAACGGAGCACCTGTGTTTACAGATCCTTATCAATATCAGAATACACTTCCTTCCTATAAAAGGGTAGACCTTGGGCTTTCTAAAGTATTTATTGATAGAAAAGACAATAAAAAAACATACGGTTTCTGGAGCAATTTCGAAGAGTTGACATTAGGAGTTCAGGTGTTTAATGCATTTAATATTAATAATACAGTTGCCAACCAATGGATTACCGATTATAATTCCAACCTGATGTATCCGGTTCCGGTTCGTCTGACAGGAAGGTTCTTCAATGTTAAACTTGAATTTAAATTATAAGACAAAAGCTTCTGAAATATCAGGAGCTTTTGTCTTTCCCAAATTTTATAACAAGAATACAAAATTCTATAACCTTCATATTAAAGATATTTTTAACTTTGTCTCAATGAAAAAGTTTCTGGCAATATTGTTTTCTGTTTTCTACTTCGGATTTTCTTCCGGGGCAGCTTTCAGTGTACATTATTGTATGAAGGAATTGGCTTCTATAAGTCAGAAAGTTGATGATGTCTGCAGCAAATGCGGTGTTAAAACCAAAAAAGACTGTTGTAAAACCGAAATCAAAGTCGTAAAAGTTGACGATTCCCAAAAATCAGATTTTCTTAAAATTGATGTTTTAAAACAAATTCTGGAAGTTCAGACTCATGAATTTTTCTTTGTTGACCGATCTTTTTCAGTTACAAAATTTACTCAGATTCAAATCAATGCACCGCCGGAAAACCGGTCGGTTCCCATCTTTATTAATCATTGTAATTTTAGAATTTAGAATTCGTCAGTTGTCGTTTGATCTTTGATCATTACGGACGACATGGTTTGTCGCTTTATGCGATGATTACAATTCTTTACTTAAAAATTAATTCTAAAATTTAAAACAATGAAAAAATATATCATTACAGCAGCATTATCTTTATTTTCAGTACTTTCTCTTTCAGCACAATCTAAAAAAGATGCACAAGTTTCTAAATTGTATCAAAACTATATTGCCATAAAATCAGCTTTGGCTTCAGATGATGCAGATAAAACCTCGAAAGCAGCGGCAGAATTCATTAAAACCGCTTCAGCAATTGATTATAAGCAGGTTTCAGAAGGAAATTTAAACATCCTTAGAAAAGACGCTACTGCAATTTCAGATGCGAAGACAATCAACGCTCAAAGAGAAACTTTTTACAATCTTTCTGATAATATGATTGGCTTAACGAAAGAATTTAAGCTTTCAGAAAATCCGATCTACGTTCAGTATTGTCCAATGGCAGACGGAAGCTGGCTGAGCGACGAATCTAAAATCGTAAATCCTTATTACGGAAGCTCTATGCTTTCTTGTGGAAGTGTAAAGTCAACGATTAAATAGTTTATTTATCTTATTTTAAATTAATAAGTTGTATAGCTTAAGTTAGAATTGACTTTAATTTTTAAAATGAGCTGTACAACTTGATAAAAGTTCGAAATAGTATGAAAAAATTGATATTATTTCTGATGCTTTTGTTCTCTGTTTTCTCTTTTGCACAAACTACAAAAACGTTTTATACGTGTCCGATGCATCCTGAAGTTGTTTCCTCAAAACCTGGAGACTGCCCAAAATGCGGAATGACATTGGTAAAAAAAACAGTAGTAATAAAACCGAAAGTTATTGCAAAACCACAAGTTAAAACGTTACCGAAAACAGAAACAAAGCCGACAGAAATTAAAAATAAGCCTAAAGCAAAAGTTGACAATAAAGTTGAAGCTAAAAAGCTAAAAAAGGCTAAAGAAGTCACTAAGGTAAATGCTACAAAGCCTGTTCAGAATAAAACTGTAACAGAATCAAAGCCTCAACCTAAATCTCAATCTCAGGTTCAGAAATATACTTGTCCGATGCATCCGGAAGTGATCTCTGATAAACCCGGAAAATGCCCGAAGTGCGGTATGGAGCTGGTTGAGAAAGAAGATGATACTAAACCTTTGCAGTTGGAATCTCAAGGTTCTGTTTTAAAAAGAAACTCTGAAAATGGCAAGATTAGCTTTAAAGGAAAAACAGTACGCTATGATTTGTATGTAAAAGATACGATTGTCAATTTCACAGGAAAAAACCGTAGAGCCATTGCTGTTAACGGAAAACTCCAAGCTCCGACTTTGTATTTTACAGAAGGAGATACCGCCGAAATTTATCTTCACAATATGCTGAAGGAGAATACAGGCTTTCACTGGCATGGCGTGATTTTACCTAATGAACATGACGGAGTTCCGTATCTTACTACAAAACCTGTGAAACCGGGAGAAACCCATTTGTATAAATTTAAAATTTCTCAAAACGGAACCTATTGGTATCATTCCCATGAAAGTTTGCAGGAACAAATCGGAATGAACGGAATTTTGGTTTTTCAAAAAAGAGAAGGTGAACCTAAAACAGAATATACAAAGGAGATTCCTGTTTTATTAGGGGATTGGAGTGATGATGATCCTATGCAGATCGCAAGACGACTTCACATGGCCAATACGGATTGGTATGCCGTTAAGAAAAATGCGGTCCAAAGTTATTGGGAAGCCATAAAATCCGGAAACTTCGGAACAAAAGCTCTGAATGAATGGAAAAGAATGGAAGCGATGGATGTGAGTGATGTTTATTATGATAAATTTCTTATCAACGGACAACCAAGTTCTGAGTATCCTCATTTAAAAGCTGGTGATAAAGTTAGATTAAGAGTGGCTAACGGAGGTTCTTCCACCTATTTCTGGCTGAATTATGGAGGAGGAAAAATAAAAGTGGTTGGAAATGACGGGAATGATGTTGTTCCTGTGGAAGTTGACCGTCTGATTGTTGGAGTTTCTGAAACGTATGATATTGAAGTAACGATTCCTGAGAATAAAAGTTTTGAATTCCGTGCTACTTCAGAAGACCGAATTGGTCATGCTTCACTTTGGCTGGGCTCCGGAGAAAAAAACGAAGCTCCTGATTTACCGAGATTAAAGCTTTTTGAAGGTATGAAAATGATGAACGGAATGATGGAAATGAGCGGAAATATGAAGCCGATGAATATGACGATGGGCAACCAGATGATGGATATGAATGAAGTGATGTATCCTGAACTTTCAGAAACTCAAAGAAAGACGACAATGAAGCATATCAATGAAATGATGGGAATTAAAACCAAAGAAAAAGAAGGGGAAGACCATTCCAATCATTCAGGTATGAATATGTCAGAAGAAAAACCGATTAAAAGATTGTCTTATAATATCTTGAAATCTCCTGAAAAAACAATTCTTCCTACAGAAAATGTTCGCGAGCTGAAGTTTACTTTGGAAGGAAATATGAATCATTATCTGTGGACTTTAGATAATAAAACTGTTACGGAAACAGATAAAATATTGGTAAAAAAAGGAGAGATTCTGAGAATTACGATGTATAATAATTCCATGATGCGTCATCCGATGCACCTTCATGGCCATGATTTCAGATTGATTAATTCAAAAGGAGAATATTCGCCGCTTAAAAATGTAGTAGATATCATGCCGATGGAAACCAATATTATTGAATTTGCAGCCAATCAGGATGGCGACTGGTTTTTCCACTGTCATATTTTATACCATATGATGGCGGGAATGGGAAGAATTTTCAGTTATGAGAACTCAAAACCGAATCCACAGCTTCCGAATAGAAAACTGGCCTGGAAAGACTTTTTAAAAGACAACAGAATGGTAAGTTCAATGGCGATGCTGGATCTTCAGTCTAATAAACTCCATGCAGAAACGATGACGATGTTCGGACCGAGATGGGCGAACCTGAATGAGTTTCATTCTAACTGGGATTTCGATCATTTTGAAGGAAATGTAAAAGTGGGAAGATTTTTAGGAAAATTTCAATGGGCATTGCCTTATGCAGGTTTTAGAATTCAGAAAAACCATGAAATAATGGAAAGACAGATGATGGAAAAAATGGGAATGGATTTTCATGGAGAGAAAAGTTGGTTTGGACAGAAAATAGCATCTAAAAATAAAGCGAACTTTATTGTCGGGATGCAATATCTCTTACCAATGTTGGTGACTGCGGATGCAAGTGTTGACCAAAACGGAAAAGTTTTACTAGAATTGAGCAGGGAAGATATTCCGATTTCCAGAAGATGGAGAGGAAATTTCAGTTTAAATTCAGATGGAGAATTTTCGACAGGATTACGGTATATTTTACAAAAATATTTGTCTGTTTCCGGAAATTACGACAACGAAATGGGTTGGGGAGCCGGAATTACTTTAACGTATTAAAAAAAATAAAAGCTGTTTCAATGTTGAAGCAGCTTTTATTTTTAATAATTGGATGAAAGTTTTATTAAAGACTATAAAATCTGAAAAAAAATTAGATGAACTTTCAAATGATTTCATATTTTTATAGTGAATTATATGATATGAAAGTACGTTTATTTTTTGTTTTTCTTCTGTGTTTTTCCGTGATTTTTTGCTTCGGGCAAGAGAAGAAAAGCTATGAACAATATTTGGATAAAGCGAATGAACTGAAATTTAAAGATTGGGGAAAAACAGAACTTAATATACAGGAAGCCCAAAAAAAAGTTCCTGAAGAGAATTTAGGTGATTTTTATATAGAAGTAGCCAAAATTTATAGTGATGTTAATTATTTTGATCTTGCGTTAGAATATGCTTCGAAAGCAAATCATCTGTTCTTAGATAAAGATCCGGAAAAAACGGCTAAAGTAAATGGTGTTTTCGCCTATATCTATTCTCAACTCAATGATACTCAACGGGCGATTACGTATTATAAAAAACTTTTAAACTTTTACCAGGGACAAAAAAAAGAAGCAGAGACTGTTAAATCATTGAATAATCTCGGAAATGCTTATTTGGTACTTTCAAAAATGGATTCTTCAAAATATTATTTTGAAAAAGGCTTAAAGGCTTTTGATAATTATGATAATCCTGTATTAAAGGCTTTTGTTTTTTCAAATTTTGGAAAATTTAATTTCATAGATGGTAATGCTCCTAAAGCCGAAACGTATTTATTGGAAGCCAAGGAAATTTTAGAAAAAAATAATATTGAAGACAAAAAATCCAATTATCAGGTCAATTATAATCTTGCCAATTTTTATATTGAAACCAAAGATCCTGTTAAAGCATTATTATATGCTAAAAATGTGGGGAATTATTTGGCTTCCAATTCTATTAATTTTGATAATACCAACTATTTAAGAACATTATACAAGGCGTATCAGCTTAATAAAGATTATAAACTTTCTTCTGAAACGTTTAAAAAATATGATTCGATCCGCGAGTTATTGAATGTTGAGGAAAAAGCAGTCAATGTAGAAAGACTTAAAGTAAAACATGAGTATGAACTCCAGCAAAGACTCAATAAAATAGAGCAGGATCGTAAGAATACACTGTATATTGTTATGTTCATTATTCTTCTGTTGGTAGTCGCGATCTGTATTTTGTTCCTTTTTAATTTCAGAAATAAAGCCGAGAAGCTTAGACTTGAGAAAAAACTTATAGAAAACAGAGAAAGAGAACTGGAAATTGATAACCAGATGAAGGAGAAATTGCTGGTCTATAAATCTATGGAGCAGTCTAAGATTGAAGAAATCTTTAAATCTATTCTGGAGCAGATCAATGTATTAAAATCCAAGGTTAATGACAGTGAAATTGATGAAGTTTCAAGGATTGTGAATGAAATTAAGATCAATACCAAGCAAGATTCATGGGGTGATTTTGAATATCATTTCCTGAATGTTCATGAGTCGTTTTATGAAAATTTGGATGCCAAACATCCGGGATTGACCAATTATGATAAAAGACTGGCGGCAATGCTTAAACTTAAATTATCAACAAAAGAAATTTCCAATCTGCTGAATGTTACTCCTAAAACAATAGAAAATTCACGAACCCGCCTCAGAAAGAAAATGAACCTTACCAATACTAAAGAAGACCTTTCTCAGTATTTGAATGAATTGTAGTTTCATTCAATAGGCAAATTTTTACATTTCTAATTTTATCACCCTTTCAACCATTTGCTGATTCATCCTTTCAGGAACTGACCTCATGAGAAAATTTCGTAGATGAGTTCCCTTTTCCCATTGGGAGATTTGTCCTATTTTCAGACTGGTATTCACCACGTGATCGACTTTTGTCCTTCTGATTTTCTGAAACTGCTCAAAGATTAAATTGAAGTCTTTGTTTTTCTCTAATAATTTTCCAATGATATAAGCATCTTCAATGGCCTGACAAGCACCTTGTCCCAGATTGGGAGTGGTAGCATGTGCAGCATCACCGATCAGACAAAGATTTTCAGAATACCATGTCGGAATGGGAGATAAGTCTATAATGTCATTCAGAATGATATTTTCTTGTAAAGTAGAATCAATAATATCTAAGATTAATGGATGAAAGCCGTGAAAATTTTCAGATAAACTATTATAACGTTTATATATTCTTTTATTGATGACGGCATACCAATATATTTTTCTGTCAGTCATTTTAACGAACCCAAAACGCTTTCCTTTCCCCCATGCTTCAATAGCTTCCTGATGAAATTTTTCAGGCAGATCAAACTCAACCAGACCTCTCCAACACATTTGTTCAGTGTTACGAATATTTCCTGTTCCAAACATCTGATTTCTTATTTTTGAGTGAATTCCATCTGCACCGAAAACTGTTTGGCTCTCAATTTCAGTTCCGTTTTCAAAGCTTAAAAGGTAATTTTCATTCTTTTGAATTGTTTTTAGCGAATGATTCAATTCAAGATGTTCAAACCCCCATATTTTCAGCTAAAATTCTCTGTAAATCAGCTCTGTGGATCGCTACATTACAAGAATTGTACTTTTTTTCAAGCTCAAGAACGTTGGTTTTTGACAGAAGCTTTAAGTTTTCATCAGTAATAGAAATTCCATGAATTGTATTCCCTGCTTTTTCAATTTTTTCTTTTAAACTTAATGTTTCAAAAATCTGCATGGCATTGATAGCCATCATAATTCCTGAACCGACCGGTTTTATTTCCGGTGCCGATTCGTAAATCGTAAAATCAAGATGATGTTGTTTCAGAATGTTCCCGAGGGTTAAACCTCCGATTCCGGCTCCGATGATTGAAATTGAATTCATTATTTTTCTTTTAGTTGTCATTCCGACAGAAGGAGGAATCTCTTTAAACTTTTGAAATGCGAATTGAGATTCTTCACTCCGCGTTGCTGCGTTCAGAATGACAAATATACTTTTTAAATTCGTTTAAATTTCGTTACAAAAAAAAGCGGAGCCTGAAAATCAAACTCCGCCTATACATTATTTCGATAAAATTATTTACCTAAATAAGATTTCAAAATCTTACTTCTGGTATTGTGTTTCAATCTCTTGATCGCTTTTTCTTTGATCTGACGAACTCTCTCTCTTGTAAGATCGAAAGTTTCTCCGATTTCTTCTAAAGTCATCGGATGTTTTCCGTTTAATCCGAAGTATAATCTTACCAAATCAGCTTCTCTAGGAGTCAAAGTATTCAATGCTCTTTCGATCTCGATTTGTAGAGATTCAAGCATCAAATCTTTATCCGGACTTGGAGATTCTCCTGAACGTAATACATCATAAAGATTAGAATCTTCACCTTCTACTAAAGGTGCATCCATAGACAAGTGTCTTCCGGAGTTTTTCATAGATTCTTTGATATCTTCCTCGCTCATGTCAAGAACTTCGGCCAATTCTTCAGGAGAAGGTGGTCTTTCATTTTCCTGCTCAAGGTGAGCGTATGCTTTGTTGATTTTATTGATGGAACCGATTTTGTTCAAAGGTAATCTTACAATTCTCGACTGTTCAGCCAAAGCTTGTAAAATTGATTGACGAATCCACCATACCGCGTAAGAGATAAATTTGAAACCTCTTGTTTCATCATACCTTTTTGCTGCTTTCATAAGTCCTAAGTTACCTTCATTAATCAAATCGGGTAAAGAAAGACCTTGATTTTGGTACTGTTTAGATACTGAAACCACAAAACGAAGGTTGGCTTTGATTAGTTTTTCCAATGCTGCTCTGTCGCCCGCACGAATTCTTTGTGCCAATTCTACTTCTTCGTCTGCAGTGATTAGTTCTACCTTACCAATTTCCTGCAAATACTTGTCTAATGAAGCAGTTTCCCTGTTGGTAACCTGCTTAGTGATTTTTAATTGTCTCATCTATTTTTATCCTCAAAAAAGAGTTACTATATATTATACGTATGAAAAGGTAAAAAGGTTACACTTGTTTCAATTATTTTATATTTATTTAATTTGAAATTGAAAAATTAGTTGTAATTTATGCCTTTCATGACGTAGAACGGTGATTTTTTTGATTTTGTCAGTTCGGGTAGATGTTGAGAAAATTGTATTGAGACGTTTTGAATTCAATTTTATTTGGAGCTTTATCCCGCTTTCCGCACTCGCTATTTTCCGGATTTTGGCGGAGGCTTTGCCTCCGCCAAAATCCGGAAAATGAGCTCAAACAATTGCTACAATCAGGGCTAGAGTTGTAATCCTTTTAAAAAACATTCACAGAGGTTGTCATTCTGTTAAGAATCTATGCATAGAAAACCTCAGAAATAACTCAATCTTGGATGCTTTTCCTTCTGAGATCATTTGCCGCTTAAAAACAAAAAAAGCGAAACCAAAGTTCCGCTTATATTATTTTAAGTTTGACGATCAACTTAGAGACCATCAACCATCAACATTAAAAAAGGTCATTCAATAATTTCGATAATCTCAAACCTCCGTATAAAAGCTGTCTTTCCATGATATCATTAAATTTATACTGATAATCGTACGCCAATTTTGAATCATTAGGAGTTTGAGCATAGATTTTATTGGCAATCTGATGAGAATCATACAACCAGTCTTCCAGTGTTCCTGACTGAATTTTAGCCACTTCATCCTTAGATTTGATATCCAGTAATTTTGAATATTCTGTATAGCTGTATTTTTGAGAATCTACTAATTTTCCGTCCCAAACTGAGTGTAAATTTGTTTTTTCTCCAAAATAAGTAACATTTATTTTATTTCCTCCTAAATCTTCAGCTCTTCCTACGTGTAAAGGCTGTGCTAAATCTCCCATGATGTGAATCAGGAAAATTAAAGCTATTTTTCTGTCTTTTTCAGAAGTTTTTTCATCTTTTATCTGGCTAGACAATACTTTTACCTGAGTGTATAAACTTGGTCCCGCCTGAGCTTCCAGGTTTTTTTCGAACGCTTTAAGATCTGTTTGAGGATCGATGTTTACATAATGCCAAGCTGAAGCTTCTTTCCATGCACCTGTAGTATCTGATTTGATGAAATCTGGCCAGTTTGCCCAATAAGCAAGGCGCTCTTTCCCCATGATTTTTTTAATTTCTCTTCTTGCCTTTCCGGAAAGATGATTTTCTGCGATTTCTGCAATAATTCTGTGTCCCGTCAGTCCCCACGCATAAGAATAAAGCGAAGATGCCATGAAAGCTAAAATCAGAATTTTAGAATAAATACTTTTCATTGTAAATAACATTTTCAGGGTGCAAAGATACGGCTCAGTTTCCGAAGTAGGAGTACAATATATCAGAATTCTTGTGCTTGATCATGTTAATAAAATTTAATCTAAATAAGTATTTCGTGAATTTATTTCTAGTGGGTTCAAAATTGTACATAAACTTTAAACATAGAAGTTCTACACTTTGTTACCGTATTTTTACGGATAATTACATGGATTATTCTTTTTAATGGGATTAAATTAGTATTTTTAAAGTGAAATTATTTAAGAAATATTTTTTCAATAATAGGAGATATATTACCTTTACACGCCCAAAATCACAGAAAATACTATGTATGAGAATGATATTGTAGATATGCATTACAATAAGCTGCAGACAGATTTTAAAGCTGAAGCTGTGGCTGTTAATTTATTAAAATACCAGAGAGCCGTAAGTAATATTTTTATTGAACGCCTGGGAATTAATGACAGAGCTTATCTTAAAGATATAAAAGGAATTTCAAGTCATTTCTTAGGGTTTGATGAAGAAGTTTTTACCATAGAAACCTATCGGGAAGGAATTTACGATTATCTTCCTGAAGGCTTGTTTCATCCGCCATCATTGGGAACATCCAGGAAAAATGTAGAAACGGTTGTTAAAGAAATCCGAAAACAAAAAAGAGTAGAAGAGGATGCCAGAAAGTTCTTCAAACCGTTTGAGCTGGAGATTTTCTTTACTGAAATCAGTGCTTTGCTGAAAGAATCCGACTTTGATATCTCCAGTGATACAGATTCTTTACTTGATACAGTGAGTGAACTTTGGCCTTTGGTGACCATGCTTGACAAGCAGAATGCTTATATTTTCATCTATATTTTACCGTTTTTTCACCAGATCAGAGGTGATAAAAAGTGGTTTGAGAGATGCATGACCGCTTTTCTTCAAATTCCGGTAGAAGTTACTTTTGCTCCTAATATTATTGATAAAATAGAAGAGAATGATGATTCGATGCTGTTGGGAAATTCCAGATTGGGAGTTACTTACATTCCGAGTGGAAGTCATATGGACGGACAAAGAAACTGGGTGGTGAATATCGGACCGATTCCGTATTCTGAGATGAAAAAGTTTATTGACGGAAGTCCGTTCAGGAAAATCCTTCATACGATGTATGATTATTTTTTACCGGTAAGTGTAGATGTAAAAGAAAATTTCATCACGGAAAAACAGGAATATTCTTTCGCTTTGGAAGACGATGGAAGAAATGCAAATCGCCTTGGTTACTCTACATTCCTCTGAAATAATTTACTATATTTACAAACACCAATACATTATTAATTGAAAAAAGACAAATGGAAATCTCTTCAGTAAAAGGTATATTTTTAAGATATATTTTAATGCCTTTGATTGCAGTAATTATGATGATTATTTTAGGAATCATCAGAAGGAATAAGCCTGCCATCAAAATCAAAACCATCATTATTTATGTTCTTCTGTGCAGTTTGTGTATAGCTGTACCCGGTTTTTTTGGCTTTGCCGGAAATTCTTTTAATCCTTATTGGTATCTGATTGCTCAGATTGTTTATTTCGTTTTAGGGATTATTCATGTTAATCTTTTAGACAGATATTTTAAAAAGCATATTGATTCATTCTCAATGAATGTATTATTTGAATCTGTACTTTCGTTAACATGCATTTTATTCGGAGGTTACCTTTTTACATTGATCTTTGACTTGATGAGTAGAGGAACAGGGTATCCTGTAATGGCTGCGACAAGTGTTTTCATCTTCCTTGTTCCGATGGTGTTCCATTATTGTTATGTTCAGTTTATCAGCATTCCGGTTGATATTTATAAAACATGGAGGTATTCACCGGATCAAAAACTTCCTGATTTTGAAGGGGCAGATTTTGACAGATTAATGGTACTGAATGTAGAATTGAGCAAAAACCTGGAAGAATCCAACCGATTCAGGATTAAAGCTAAGACTTTACCGACAGGCGTTACTTTCGGGGATTGGTTTTATAGAGTCGTAGACGATTATAACCATAAAAATCCTGGATCTATTATTCATCTTACTGATAGTGAGAAAGAATCTTATTATTGGATTTTTTACACAAAAAAGTCATTTTTCAGCTTTAGAAAATACATCAATTTCGATCAGGATATTGCAGCAAATAGTATTTCAGAAAATGAAGTGGTTATTTGCAAAAGAGTAATTCAGCATGAAGAAGAAGGAATTACCAAAAAATCTTAACACACACACAAATTATAAAAGTATTTAATATGATACAGCCAATTAAACATTTTGCGATCAATTGGGTAGACGGAATGAAGGTCTCCCAAAGACATTTAAATGATCAGGATAACTTTTTAATTGATACCATTAGAGACTCCAATTCATTAGGAATTACCAATTATAATTACGGACTTTTACCCATTCCCAACGAGTTTACCGACAAAACTATTTTTGATGTTCATAATACGGCAACTAATGATGTTCAGCTAGTTATAAAACATTGTAGTGCTGTTACATTAGCCGGATATAGAGTAGAACTTAATGATAGGAGAGTAAGTGTGAAGTCATTGGCAAAATCAATGAACGAAGAACAGGTAGACGGAGAATATTATATTTTGATTTCGGTAAATCCTTTTGATAAGGTTCCATTTGGGGATATTGATCCTGAAGAAATTCCGCCAAGACATCCGAATACACAATCGAATTATCATATAGAATTACTTCCGGTAACGTCTCTAAATAGCAGTTATTCAGGAGGAAACTATCTAATTGTAGGGAAAGTTGATCTTAAAGGAAATATTGCTCAGGTGGATTCAAACTTTATTCCGCCATGTACTTCTATTCAGAGTCATCCTACATTAATTAACTATTACAACGGTTTTGCAAAATCAATTGGTAATTTGCAGCAATATGCTTTTAAAATTATTCAGAAAGCTTCTCATAAAAACCAGAATACAGCATTAGCACAGAATGTAAAATTTTTGTGTAATACGATGGTAACCACTTTTGCGGATATGTATTTTCAGTTTAGAAATATTACGCCTTGGCAACCACCAGTATTTTTGATTGAATCTTTTGCGAAGCTGGCTCTTAATTTATATAATTCTACACAGGTTCTGGTTCCTGCAGAATTGGAAGAAATGCTGAATTATAGCTTAGAATGGAGTGAAATTGCACCTCATACTTTATTAAACCAATTATCAATTGTAGCTGAAACCAATTATGACCACCACAATTGTGGAGAACCTTTATTGTACATTCAACAGCTATTGAGAAGTTTAGAAATTATTTTCTCCAAACTGAGTGAGCTGGATTATATTGGTCAGAGAAAAGAAAACATTATCGTCAACGAACAGGAAGTTTCTTCCAATACCAACCCGAAAAGAGGCTGGAGCGTTTTGGATTAACCATATAGAGCTCGAAAGAACAAATCCCGGTATATACATTCGGGATTTTTTGTGTAAAATTGTTTTAAAGCATTCAGTAAATATGAATATAGATATAATACGACAGGATATTAGAGGATTATCTGATGGCAAAATATTTCTCAATAATGCAGGATCTTCATTAATGCTGATGTATGTGGTAGATTCAATGCTGCATTATATACAGCAAGAAGAGCAATTTGGAGGCTATGAAGTCGCCAATAGAAATGCTGAATTGTTGGAAAATTTTTATGAAGAAACGGCAAAGCTGATTCATTGTAAACCTTCCAATATTGCTTTTGCAACAAGTGCTACAGATGCTTATACAAAGGCTTTATCCAGTATTGTTTTTAAAGAAGGCGATGTGATCATTACCACGATTGACGATTATATTTCCAACCAGATTACCTTTATTTCACTTCAGAAAAAATTAAAGGTAAAAATCATCAGAACAAAAAATCTTGCAGACCATGAACTGGATTTGGAAGATCTGGAACAATTAATTAAACAACATCATCCAAAACTGGTTGCTGTTACACATATTCCAACAAATTCGGGGTTAATCCAAAACGTTGAAGGTGTAGGAAAAATCTGTAAAAAATATGATGTTTTGTATCTGGTTGATGCTTGTCAGTCTGTCGGACAAATGTTTGTGGATGTCGAGAAAATCGGATGTGATTTTTTAACGGCAACCGGACGTAAATTCATGAGAGGACCAAGAGGAACAGGATTTTTATATGTTTCCGATAAAATGTTGGAACAAAATTATGCTCCTTTATTGTTAGATATGAGAGGAGCTCACTGGTCTGAATATGATGATTATGAATTATTTAAAACCGCAAAAAGATTCGAACATTGGGAAATTTCTTATGCGTCTTTGCTTGGGTTTACGGAAGCTGTAAAATATGCAAATAATATTGGGATGCATGCTATTGAACATTATAACAAAGGTCTATCCGAAAGACTTCGAGGGAATTTAAAAAATGAAGGTTTTCAGGTTTGGGATCAGGGAAATAATCTGAGCAGTATTATTACGTTTTGCAGTCCAAACGGAGATCTCGAAAATATTCAAAAAGTGTTGAAAGAAAATAATGTTTTCTTTTCTGTAACGTATAAGAATTCTGCCTTAATTGATTTTACCAATAAAAATATCAATGGAATTGTAAGACTGTCACCACATTATTTCAATACCGTTGAAGAAATTGAAACAGTTTCCGAAATCTTGAAAAGTAGTTTTTAGTAGGATGTTTTAACCATTAAGATCTTATTTAAGTTTAATCATTTAATAACACGAATAAGATCTTAATAGTTTTGAAAATTATTTCTTAACCAGTATTTTTTCTGTTGCTTTTCGACTCAAAACTTCCTGTTTTTTATCAACTTCTACGGTAATGGATTTATCAAAACTTTCAATTTTGATAATTTTTATTTTCTTGTTTAATAATAGATTTCTTTCGGTCAGATAATTAAGAAAAGCATCATCAGAAAGCGTTACAGAAGCAAAAGTCACAACTTCTCCAAGCTCGCAGCTGCTTAATTTTTGTAAATCCTGAGCAATAATATTCCCGTCTTTATCAGGAATCGGTTCTCCATGAGGGTCAAATTTCGGATAATCAAGAATTTCATCCATTTTATCAAAGAAAATAGTAGAGTGTACATGCTCGAGTTGTTCCGCAATTTCATGAACATTTTCCCATCCAAAGTTCATTTTTTTTACCAGAAACATTTCTGTAAGTCTGTGTTTTCTTACCACCAAAGCAGCTTCGCGACGTCCTTTTTCAGTAACGATAAGCGGTTTGTAGGTTTCATAGATCACCCAGCCTTTTTCTGCAAACTTCTTCATCATGTTGTTAACACTCGGCATTTTTACAGTTAAAAATTTGCTGAGTTCATTAATCGTTACCTTACTTTCACTATCTACCAAATGAAATAAAGCTTTCAGATAGTTTTCTTCGGTTAGTGTTGTTTTCAAAATGTTAGATGAATTTCATTACAAATCTAACAAAATATTATGAATTATTGCTGCTTGTTATTTTAAGTTTTTTTAATTTTACTCTATGAAATTTTCATTCAAAAACGATTATTCGGAGGGCTGTCATCCTACTATTTTACAGGCTCTTTTAGAGCATAATACAGATCAGCAGGCAGGTTATGGAGAAGACGGGTATTCTTTACAGGCTAAGGAATTAATTAAACAAAGAATTAAAAAAACAGACTCGGAAGTCTATCTTGTTTCTGGGGGAACTCAGGCTAATTTAATTGTAATTTCTTCCATTTTAAGACCTTATCAATGTGCAATTTCTGCATCCACGGGACATATTCTCAATAATGAAACAGGAGCAATTGAAGCAACCGGACACAAGATTTTAGGTATAGAAAAAGTGGACGGAAAACTAAGTCCGGAAGATATCATTCCGGTTCTGGAAAATCATAAAAATGTTCCGCATCAGGTCATGCCGAAGTTGGTGTATATTTCGAATTCTACAGAATTGGGTACGATTTATACTTTAAAAGAACTGGAAGAACTCTCGAAATTCTGTAAAGAAAACAATTTGTTTCTATTTATGGATGGCGCGAGAATGGGACATGGTTTAACTTCCGAAATCAGTGATCTGACGCTAGAAAAAGTAGCGGAACTTACGGATGTTTTCTATTTGGGAGGAACTAAAAACGGAGCCTTGATTGGTGAAGCTATTGTCATTAATAATCATGAACTTCAACAGGATTTTGCTTTCAATATTAAACAGAAAGGAGCATTGCTGGCAAAAGGAAGATTATTAGGAATTCAGTTCTTGGAATTGATGAAAAACGACCTTTATTTTGATTTGGCAAAACAAGCGAATCAGCAGGCCATGAAAATTAAAAATGCGATGAAAGAAAAAGGAGTACAGTTTCTTTCGGATACGTATACCAACCAGATTTTCCCGATTTTAAGCAATGAACTTATTCAAAAACTATCCGAAAAGTTTGAATTTTATGTCTGGAAAAAAATAGATGAAAATTTTTCAGCAATCAGGCTTATTACTTCCTGGAATACTCAGGATGAACCTGTAAATGAATTTATTGAAATTATCAACGCAGAACTATAAAAAAATGCAACTTAACTAAGTTGCATTTTTCGTTATTTTAAACCTTTATTTACAAGATTACAATCGGCTTTTTCCAGTTTTTGGCCATCATTATAACTGATGTTTTTCTCACTGGCATATTTTACCTGTCCGTTTTCTTCTTTATGAGCTCCAATACCTTCTACTAATGAATTATCTTTTTGAATGAAGAAAATATCTCTTGCGCTTTTTTTGCCTTCAGATTCAAATTCATAAGTTAATTTTAATGTATCTCCTGATTTATAACCTGAAATATCACCTTTATTACTGTCTTTCTCAGCGTTTTTGTAAGACATTTTTCCGGTAATGGTTCCCAAATTGTCATCAATACTGGCAAATACAGAGTCTTTTCCGGTTACTCCCATATAACAGAATGATTTTGGTCCTAAAGTATCAATTACCGCTTCTGTGGTTGCTGTAGAATCTGTTTCTGCTTTTGGAGCTGCCGTTTCTGTCTTTTTATTGCAGTTCATTAAAAAAACTGATAGTGAACTTAATAAGATCAACTTTTTCATAATCCTTTTTTGTTGGGTTAGCTAAATTTCGAAGTTGCTAAAATAATCATTTTATTATTGAATGATTGTAAAAAATTAAACCTTCAGACATCCTCTGAAACCTCTCGCTGCATAATAAGAATCCGCTCCGTTATGATAGGTAAAAACCGTATTATAACGTCGGTCACAGAAAATGGCTCCGCCTAATTCTCTGATCGCTGCAGGAGTTTGTATCCAACTTGAAGTTTTCAGATCAAATTTTCCTAATTCCTGGAGTTGGCGATATTGTTCTTCAGTGAGTAGCTCTATCCCCATTTCTGAAGCTTTGTCAATAACATTATTTTCCGGTTTATTCGCTTTTCTGGCTTCCCAGGCAGGATAATCGTAGCAAAGGCTTCGGCGCTTCGGACTTTCAGGGGAACAATCGAAGAAAAGGTATTCGTCTGTTTTTTTGTCGTAGCTCACGACGTCGGGGTCGCCTTCTGTTTCTTCCATTTCGTTTAAAGACCATATTTTTTCCGGGCTTTTCTCCAGTTTTTCCTGAATTTTATCCCAATGCATTCCTTTGTGACGGCTCATATTTTTCTCAAAACGGGTTTTCAGAACTTTTAAAAGCTCTTCGTTTTGTGTGGTGGAAAGTTTCTTTTTTTTCATATTTAATTTTGTTATGGTGATCAGGATTAATTTACAGAGAGTTTTCTATCGGCAGGTCTAAAATACCAAGAAATAATTACTAACACAAGCAATAAAATTGCCGGAAAAGTTTTGCTAAACGGATCATTAACAATAATATGCGAAATAACCGCTCCGGACATCACAAAGAAAAAACCTGCGTATGCCCATTCTTTTAGTAAAGGAAATTTGGGGATTAAAACAGTGATAACGCCCAATATTTTCCAGACTCCGATAATGATCATTAAATAAGAAGGGTAGCCGAGATTGGTGAAATTGGCTAGTTCATCTTTGTTTTTCATTAATTGAACAATGGCTGTTGAAGCCATTCCTAAAGACATCCAAAGGGTAAAGATCCAATAGATGATTTTGTTTCTTTTTTGTGATTTGTTTGGTGTTTCCATTTTTTGTTGTTTAAGTTTTTAATCATTTAAGCCTTTCCCGTCAAGAATCTCCGGAATATATTTTTCAATTCTTGAAACTCTTGTTTTGGATTGTTTGGCGGAAGAAAAATAGAGTAGGTAAGCGCGTTGTCTTCCTGGAGTTAACGATTCAAAAGCTTTTTTTAATTCGAAACTTTCATCTAGTTTTTGTTGAAATTCTTCAGGCATTTCGAATTCTTTGGTTTTCTTCATTTCGACTTTTGCCCCTGATTCTTCAATTTCAACAGCTTCAAACATATAAGCTTTGAGTGTTTTTTCTAAATTAACAATTTGTTGTAGATCTGTAAAACGGATTTGTCTTGAAGCCTGTACATTTTCAGTTTGTCGAATTAAAATATTTTCGGAATCTTTCATTAAAGCACCTTTGAAAAAGAGAAGCGCACAATATTCTTTAAAACCGTGAATTAAGAAAATATTTTTTCCTTCAAACGTATAGCAAGGACAGCCCCATTTTAAATCTTCTACCAATTTGGTGTTTAAGGCAATGGTTCTTAATTTTTCAAATTCTTCTTTCCATTGGGTGGCCTTATCGAAGAAAAAATCAACTTTTGGATTCATATGTTTTGAGTTTGAGAGGTTCGTGATGCGAAATGCGAGATGCAATGGATTGATTCTGAGAACTCGAAACTCGTATCCCGCATCTCATTATTTAAATATTTCCTGCAAACGATTATGTGCCATATTAATTCCCCGTGCAAAAGGCATTTTCAGGTGCTGGTCTCTGAAGTCTACAGATTTATAAATGGTTTGGATCGTGATTTTGCTGGTGGTATCTGTTATTTTTTCAAATTCTAAAAACTCGATCTGCACCGGAAAAGGGGTGTTTTCCATCTGGAAAGTTCTTATAATTTTCTCATTTTGAACAATATCATGAATCGTTCCATTGGCGCTGAACATGACTTCTCCCTGAGAATTTGAGGTTTCGAAACGGTAACTTCCGTGGGGTTGGTTTTCAAACTTGGTCACTTTGGTTCCCATCCATTGTTCGAAAAGCTCAGCTTCTGTATAGGCTTTGAAGAGCAATTCTACAGGAAGATCAAATTCTCTGATGATGAAGATTTCCTGTTTTCCGTCTTCAGCGTGGATTTTTGTTTTAAGTTCCATATTTTAAGATTTGGGGTTTAGTAGTTCGAGGTACGGGATTCGAGTTATAGTGTTTTGTGTGATACAGGATTCGAGTTATCAGGATTGAAGAGAAGAGTAATGGGTTTTTATCAGGTTTTGTATTTGTAAACTTAACTTACATCGCTAAAAACCCGAACCCCAAAACTCGAATCTCATATCACGCATCTCTATTCTGGTATGCTTTCATCACACTTTCTAGTTTATTGAATTTTTCATCCCACATTTTACGGAAAGGTTCAATAAAGTCTGCAATTTCTTTCATTTTTGTTGGATTTAAATGGTAAATAATTTCGCGTCCGTTTTGTTCTGACTTCAATAATTCACATTCTGTAAGGATCTGAAGATGTTTTGAAACGGTGGGTCTTGCGGTATCAAAATTTGAAGCGATCGCACCTGCAGTCATAGATTGAGCTGCAACCAGCATCAGAATTGATCTTCTGGTAGGATCAGCTATTGCCTGAAATACATCTCTTCTTAAATTCATTATGTAGTTATTTGACTACAAATATATATGTAGTTATTTAGCTACGCAAATTATTTTTGTTAAAATCAAAAAATATTTAATAAAATGTAATAAAATTGATAAATAAAAAGTTAACTTTTTATATTGTAAAAATAATTTCCTGAAAAAAGTAATAGCTCTCAAAAAGCTATTTTTGTATATAAAATGATATTATATGAAAAAATTACTACTATATTTTTTTATTTTATGGGGATCCCATCTATTTTCACAACTATACCAAGTTCCTGTATATGCTGGATCATCCTTGCAGCCTGCACAACCAGGGAGTGAAGTTGCAAAGCTACTTGATGATGATAATTCGACCCTTTATCATTCTAAATGGTCACAGAACGGTATTCCGGATGAGTTGAAGTTTTATTTTACTTCTAATGTTACCAGTATTAAGAAGCTTATTTATACTCCAAGACAATCAGGAACAAATGGAATATGGACCAATGTAAGTATTTCCTACAGTACACAGGCGGCACCCAATACTTTCATTTCGGTAAGCAATACTTTGAGTTGGACATCTAACGCCCTAGATAAAGAAGTTATTTTTCCAACAGCTATTCAGACCCCTTACATTATTAAAATTTCTGTAAATGCCGGCAGTGGTAACTACTCGAGTGGAGCAGAGATGAAATTCTTTTCTGAAGTACAACCGGTAATTCCTGACGGCACGGACTGTACCATCAATACAGCAGAATTAAATGTAAATGGTACTAACGATGTGAAGGCAACCATTATACCTTCAGGAACAACCGCATCATCTTATCAGTCAGGAGAAAATATAGATAAATCTTTTGACAATGATGTAAATACACTTTATCATTCTGCATATGGCAATACTATTTTTCCGGTGGTGCTAAATTACAGATTAGATGGTGTTACCCCTATTGATTATCTGAAATATACTCCGAGAACTAGTGGAAGCAACGGGCGGTTTGGAAGTGTAAGCATCAGCTATAATACTACGTCGAATAGTACCTTTGTGACATTGATGGCATTTGATTTTCAAAATCCTTCTTCTCCTGTGAACGTCTATTTTCCTAATCAGATTACCCCTTTAAATATAAGAATTACAATAAATAATGGTCAGGGAAACTATGCAAGTTGTGCTGAAATGGGCTTTTACACATTAGGCTCTTCAGGAACTGCCAATCCTTACACCAATATTTTTGCAAATACTCTTTATTCAGCATTACAGCCTTCGGTTACGCAAGCAGATATAGATGCTATGACGTCGCCGTTCTATAAAGGTTTGGCACAATGCCTCTTCAACGGAACATATGTAAATAAGTACAGAGTTCAGGATTATAAGGTTTATCCACCCATTGCTGTTACTACAGGTAATTTAAAAGTGGGAGGTGGCTATAGCCGTTTTGAAAACCCAACAGGTATTGTTTTTGAACAAGGAAGCAAGGTGGCCATGTTTGTTCAAAATTTACCTTCTAGTGCTAGTATTTCGTTGCAAGTGAAGGATTTTTCTACCACTATTGGTGGTACCTCTTCTTATTATGAACTTCATAATGGTTTGAATGTATTCCAGCTTACTAACAGTGGTTTAGGATATATCAGTTATTATAATCCCAATTCAGCACTACCGGATATCAAGATCAATATTGTTTCCGGCAAGGTAAATGGTCTTTATCATTATCAGACCTCTACACAAACTGACTGGCAGACAAATCTGACGAATTCAGCTTATAATATGATCGATGTTGTGGGGCAACATTCTCATTTGGTTTACAAAAAAAGCATGTTGAAAAATTATGCTCCTTTTAATCCTGTCGAACTCACTTCAAAATATGATCTTATTGTAAAAAATGAATGGCTTGTGATGGGGCTGTATAAATATAATTTAGTTCCAAAAAACCGTATGTTCAGCTATAGTAATAATGGCGGAGGTTGGTATGCGGGAGGGCTAGGTATAAATATGGATTCCGACTGGGGCGAGGAATCTCTAGCCGATGTCAATCAGTTGTCTTTATGGGGAATTGCTCATGAATTCGGGCATATCAATCAGATAAGACCGGATCTTAAATGGATTGGTACTACAGAAGTTACTAATAATATATATAGTACATGGGTAGATTATCATATGAATGTACAAAATGATGGCATGTCACGTCTAGAAAGAGAATCTGTGGAGCCTACAACAGGAATGACTAGTTTAACGGGAGGAAGAATAAACGGCGCAATTTTGAATACTGCCATAAACCAGGAAGCCTTACAAGGGAATACAAATATAGATGTGTTTAAAGTGCTGGTACCTTTTTGGCAACTTGAATTGTATTATCAACTGGCCGGAGCTTCACGAAATGCACCAATTCTTTCCTTTAATTATCCAACTACTTATACAGGGATAGATTATGCACACTGGTTTGGAATGGTTGCCAATATTGCAAGAAGTTACAATGCTTCAGGTGTTTCCAATGGTGAATTGCTTCTGAATTTTGTGAAAAATACCTGTGCAGTAGTTCAGGAAGATTTAACCGGTTTCTTCATAAAAACAGGATTTTTAAAACCAATCGACAGAGCCATTGATGACTATGGCATCGGACAACTTACCATTACCCAGGCTCAGATAGATGCTACTATTGCTTATATACAGGCTCAAAACTATCAGACACCTGTTTCACCGGTGATGCATTATATTTCATCGCGAAGTATTGCAGCTTTCCGTGATCATCTTCCGCTTAGCGGGCAGACAGGACAAGGAGTTACTTTAAGCAATAATTACCTTACCGTGCAGCATAGTGTTTGGCAAAATGCAGTAGCTTATGAAACATTTAATGCCAGCAATGAACTTATTTATGTATCTGTCATAGGCACAGGAGATACCACTAATCAGACTACAAAAGTTTATTATCCATCTAATGCGGTAGCTGTATATGCAGTAGGTTATAATGGACAGAAAATTTTAGTTTATCCTGCTTCAGCGCTTTCCATAGCTGAATTGGAAAGTAACAATTCTGAATTTGTTGTTTATCCTAATCCTGTGGGGCAGAATGACTCAATTCATATTAGATTAAAAAATACATCAGGAAATTACAATGTAAGTATTTTTGGAACAGATGGAAAAATAATTTTCAATTCAAACGGAAATCTTGAAGTTATTGAAAAGAAAATAAATACAGAAATTCTTAAGTGGCCTCAAGGAATTTATTTTCTTTCTTTAAAAGATACAAAAGGGAATGTCTTTAGAACCGTTAAGATTATCAAAAAATAATTTTAAACATTTAATAATAGGTTTACAAAATAAATTTTAAAGTTCATTTTGTAAACCTATTACTTTTAAAAGCATTTGAAATCATTATGCAAATAATGAATAAATAGGGATAAAATATGAAGATAGATCACCTCTAGTTATAAGAAAATAAAATCCTATAATTTATATTATGTTAAATTATTCATGGTGGCATATTTGTTCATATTAATTAAAAGCTTAGTATTTAATTAATTACTATATTTATGTTAATGAATTAATTGTATGTTTATTAGAACTTTTAATAAAGTTTCATATAAAAGATTACCACTATTAATAAAAGATGATGGTACACCCTTGTTACATACTTTTATTTTCTGTATTACTTCAAAATTCATAAGACTTAGATATAATACTCAATATTCCTATTTAATAACAATTCGAGAATTATACAATGCTTTTAAAATATTGGATTATAATCTTGATAATATCTTATTAAATGGAGATTTTAGAATATTTTTCAGTGAATTTGGTAGATCTGCTCAGTTATTTATTTTTAAAAATGAGATTAAAATTCAAAACCAAATAACAAAGCTTGACTGCATTAAAAACTATATAAAATGGTCTATTGATAGACATTTGAATAGAAACGCTAATCCAATTGATGTTGATTATATTAAGTCTGTGAACTTGGATGATTTTTTTAATACATTTATTTTAAGAAGAAATAATACTGGATTACAATTTAAAAGTTTGACATCTTCACAATTGAAATCTTTACATGAAATTATTCAAGTAAATTCTGATTTAAATCCATTTACAGTTTTCTTGCAGAATCGTAATTACTTAATATTAAGAATTTTGCTTGACACTGGGATTAGGATCGGTGAACTTCTTAATTTAACAACATTAGATATTAAGATCATTGCTGATGTCCCCTATTTAGTTATTGGTCGACATGAATATATGGCAACAGATAAACGAACTAGAAGACCAAGTATTAAGACAGACCAATCTAATCGTTTAGTAGCTATTTCTAAAAATTTATATGAAAACTTATTATTATATATTAAGAAAGACCGTAGGAATAATTCAAAAATCAGTCATCCATATATTTTTACAGCAAAAAACAATGATCCTATTTCAATAAATGCTATTTATGATATATTTAATAAAATAAATAATGTAGGTATACTTTCCTCTCCCACTTGGGAAAAAATTACTCCACACATTCTAAGGCATACTTTTGCGTATGATTTTTTAAAGTACTTAATAGAAGTACATAATTATGATATGGAGAGAGCAAAAGATGAACTTAGGAAAATTTGCGGTTGGAAAAATAATTCCTCACTTCCTTTGCATTATACGGGAAAATATATTTGGGAATTATCTAATGGGCATAATATCAAAAGAATTTCTCAATATTATGAATAAAAGAAATTTTAAAAATAAGAAACTAGTCCCAAATATAGTATCAAATGATAGCAAACACTATTTTCTGGGTGTTGATATGATCTACGGTAAGGATCCAACAGGTTTAGATATGATACTTAATATTGACATTGATAATTGGAAATTTAATGTTAATGGAGAAGTAGCTTATATACATTGGGATAATTATAAAAATATAAGTGTTGAACTTAAAGAGTTATTAAAAGGTTTTTTCTATGGTCAATTTAGAAATCTTTCACCAACAACAATAAAAAATTCATATATCCCCTTCCTACGTCAATTAAATAATTATAATGAATTTAAATTCTTCCCATGGAGTTTAGCCGGAATCCTTAATTTTTTTAATATTATAATGGTAAAATATCCCAATAGTTATTATTGTTTAAAATCATTTTATAAATGGGGGTATAATCAAAAATTTGAAGGTTTTGAAAAAAATATACTCTCTGAAATAAATGATATTAAAATGCCCAAAAAAAATCAGTATAGTAAGATTTTTTTACGTCAAACTTATTTGGAAGAGAAAAAGTGTTTAAAGCTTGTAAATTATTTTAACAGTAATAAACAATATAGTTTATTAAAAATCAATGATCTTCAAAATTTAGTATTATTACAATTGTGCTTTGAATTGGCACCTAGACCATCACAAATTTATCTGCTAAATCATATAGATTTTAAAAGAATCAATGGTGGAAATCATTCTTATTCATCATTGATTCTCTCAATGTCAAAAAAAAGACTTCTGAGTGAAAAAGAGGTAAGAAATAGACAGATAAGCGAAAATTTGGCAAATAAAATTGAAAGACTAATTTATCTGCAAAAAGAGTTTTTTCCTAATAATGTTGCTTTATTTATAGATAAAAGAGGTAAGAGGTTATCAGCAACAAAATTAATTATAATTATTTCTAAGCAGTTAAAGATCCATGGAGATTTTGATATTGATGAATCAACAATACAATTAAGGCATAATCTTGCACAGTCATTAGCAGATCAAGGTGCATCGGCCGAAATTATAGCCGATATAATGGGACATAATTCTACTGTTCCTGCTCGAGCATATATTGCTGCTACACCTAAAATTGCCGAAATAAAAACGAGAGCCTTGGGAAAAAATAATAATTATATTGATATAATGAAAATGTTCACCACGGGGAAGATTATCAATAAATCTGATATTGAAAAAGAAAAATGGGTCAAAGGCATTGCTGGTATGCAATATATTGGTGAAATAGGTGGATGTACATTGGATAAGATTTGCCCCAAAAATCCAGTTTATTCTTGTTATACATGTGATAAATTTAATCCTTTTAAAGATGGTGAACATAAGAAAGTATTAAAAGGATTACAAGAAAATATCCAAAAATTTATTGATATAGGAACTAGTTCTGGGGATGTAAAATATAACCGTACAATTGGGCAGCTTGAAGACACAATTATTGCTGTCAAAAAGATTATTAACTACATAAAAGATTATGAATAATATAAATGTATGTTATGAAAACTTAGTAAATTTTGTAGAGAAAGAAAAAGTATTCTTTAATAGTCTCCCAATTAGTGATAGTTGGGATGCTATGCAATGGAATACCAAAGAATGGCTGTTTCACAGAGGAAGTGATCATCACATTAATTTTAATCTTTATAAGTTTAAAACCAGAGTTTTAGATTCTCAAATGCCGAAAGAATTTGGTGATTTTACAAAAGCTTTGGCAATCTATCTATATAGATCAAAAAAAGTCGGATTTATGGCAATAAGAAACTATGTGATTGCATGTAGACAATTATCTGTTGTTTTGAAGAATAGAAATGAGGTTTCCCCTGTACAGCTAACAAAATGGCATTTCGATCAAGTTATTGATGATTTAAAGGAAAATAAATTTAAAAAAATATATGAAGCAGCGGCTAATTTGAAAGTAGTAGCTGACTTATTAGACAAATTAGATATAACTCCCCTAGCAATAAATTATATTAATTGTGAGAAAAATAATCATTATTATCATGATTATAAAAGTTTATCAGAATTAAACTCTGAAGATGATAGAATAGGTAAAGAAAAACTTCCTTCTTATGAAGCAATGGTTGCTTATGCAATTTGTACTAATAAACCAATTAATAATGATGAAAAAATTCTTCTTAGAACAATTGACCTTCTAATTGCAATGGGACAAAGAGCAAATGAGGTAACATATATTCCATATGATTGTTGGGTTGAAATAGAAAAAAAAGATGAGAATGGGAAAATAATATTAGATGCTAAAAAGAAACCAATTAAAGATGTAGGCATAAGATATTATGCTGAGAAGAAATTTGAATCACGAGTTCACTGGCTTGCAGAGCAGGATGTCCAATTTGCATATCGAGCAGTCAATGATTTAAAAGTGCTTACAGAAGAAGTACGAAAAGTTGCAAAGTTTCAAGAGCAATATAATCGAATGTGGAAATATGACAAGGATGAAATTATTTCAGATGTTAGATTGTTGCAATATTTAGGATTTCAAAATACGTATAATCTTAGTTTATACTTAAAAAGGAATAATATTCCAATACATTCTATTGATAAAAAGATTAAGCACCCCATTAATAATTCTGGAAAAAGAATATGCCAGCATTATTATTTAGCAGGTGATATTGAAAATTTATTTTTCAAAAAATATGAAAGCAACATCATATTGAAAGATAACAATAAAGTAATTCTTAGAGTTGGAGATTTACTTTCTATAAAATTTGAAGGTGCATTTAGGTTTAAGAGAAAAGCAAACACATTTCGAGTTGTTCCTTGTAAGTTGACATTAGAAGACATAAATGCAGCATTAGGGAGTGGTTCTAAAACAGAATCAATTTTTGAAAGACGTGGTTTAAAAGAAGCAGATGGGAGTAAAATAAAAATTACAAGCCACCAGCCAAGACATTGGAGAAATACTTTGTATGAATTAGCAGGAATGTCAAATATTAACCAAGCTTTGGCATTAGGAAGGCAGTTAATTGATCAAAATACAGTATATAAACATTTAACAGTTAAAGAGACAACACAAGTACATAAAGACTTTATTACGTTCAATTCAGTTGCAGAGAAAATTAATTTTCTCCGTACAGGTATTAGAGATAAAACAATTATTGGAGATTTAACAGATACTTATCATAAACTAAAACAAAGTCAAGGTTTGGTAATAGCTGAGGAATTTATTAGTACCCATACAAATGCATTACATATTACTCCTTTTGGTGCATGCTCTAATGATTTTAGCCTAAGTCCATGTCCAAAACATTTGCAGTGTTGGAATGGTTGTACTAATCTAAATTTGACCGGATCTAAGCATGAAATTGATAATCTAAATAAGCTAATTGATAGTACTGAAAAAGCTTTAAAGCAAATGAAAAATCAAGGTGAAGGAGACTTTGGATCTGATATCTGGATTTTAGATATCGAAAAAAAATTGTCAAATATGAAATTTGTTCAGCAGTTAGCAACTAAGGGTGTAAAGCATCAATTATTTCCTAATGGAATTGATTTTTCGAGTACGAATAAAAAAACGGATTTAATTAATGGAAAAAAATAAGAAGTTAAGAGGAGAAGAAATTGATATTCATCTTAAGAAAATTTTAAATGAAATGCTAAATGATGGATTTGCTCTCTCTCCTATTTCACGCTCAGTTATTTTAAAAAAACTTGGACTAAAAAGTCGTAGTACATTGTTGTTAAATAATAGAGCTGAATTAATTGATAATGCCAGAATAGCTCAGCTGAAAAATATAGGGTTAGATTCTACTGGTAAAAGAAAAAGGAAAAATTTACAGGAACAGCTTGATTATTATAAGGAAAAACTTGAAGAATCTGAAAAAGAGAAAGAAGTTTTAATTCTAAAAATGGCTGCAATAATTTATAACCTAAATGCCAAGGGGTTAGATGTTGAAGAGATAATGATACCATTGAGAATTTAATATGATTGTCTCTCCTATTCAATTTATATAAACCGAAATCTTTTTATATCTTTGTTTTTAAGAAATTAATATCAAGCGTAAGCTATCGTATTGGTGTAAGAAAACCGCTAATTTTCATAACAATCCAAATTCGATAGACTTACGCCCGTGCCTTATATCGGCGTGGGCTAAGTCTTTCTGGATTGTGGGTTCTTAGCGGTACCTCTTACACAGACTGTGCTTAGTGCCACGCTTTTTATTTAATTTATTATTTATTTAATATTAAATAAATTTACTATGGATGTACCCCAGTTTTTAGATTATGAAAAAAAGTTATACCAAGGCATAATTGAACGAATTGATATTTTAATAAACTTGTATAACTATGAAAATAGTTTACAAAATGATCATCATCTTTTTCCTCAGAACAATTATCTAGATCAGATACTTTTTATAATAAACAAGGAGAATAGATTTCTTCATAATAAAGAAATATCTCAACTTTTTTTAAAGTATAATAAGGAGCACAATGATATTGTAGGACTACAAGGAAAGATCTCTATTATACTTAATAAAAAGAAAAAAAACAATATCTAATTTAGTAAGTTACAAATATTCTAAAGCATATAAAGACACTGTTTGGGGTAAAAAAGAATGGTTGGATGAAAATAATAAACCTAAAGAAAAGCATATGTATAAAGAGAGAAAGAAAGATGATTTTTTAAAATCCAAATTTTAAAAATATTTCAAGGTTAAAAAAAATATTGATATTGCTTAAAGCCTTTTTTTTTATTCTCATCAGATATATATATATAAAGCTATCTCCTTAGGAGTTCATCAATTTCTGAACTATAATGAGAATACTCTAATTCCTCATTTAAATAAAATTTTCCAAAGTTTAAATATGTCATTTGGTCCTCAATTTTAAAATCATAGAAAGACTTGGGGTAAAACTCCTCGTTATTCAATATAATTACATTTTCTAATGACATTTCAAAATTATTTTTTTTATTAAATGAATTATTATTACTATAAAACCATTCAATTCTTAATGAGCCTTTGATAATACAGCCACAAAATAAAAGATTATTATCTTTTATTAAATATATTGTTGAACCAAAAGCATCATTTGATTTATATCTTCCTCCTTTTAAAGTTTTTAATTGATTAGTGAAAGCTTTTGTAACGGGATTAAAATAAATTTTCAGATAAAAATTATCAATATTCGTAGATCCTAATATAAATGCACTTAATTTAGATAAATCTATTTTTTCTGTAGTATTTCCTGTAATAATTTTACAACCTGCATGTTTAGCAAAATATCTATATAGATCAACTTTTTTCTCTTTCCATTTTATACCAAATATTTTTTCATAATCAATTTGGCCATTAGATTCGATAGATGAATTAATAGTCTCGAAATTTTCAAAAAACTCTGTGTAAGCATCATCTGCATCCCTAGTTTTGTTATTATTACAATCAATGCAAATTACCTTTGGAAATTTGATTATTTTATCCTTTTCAGAATGGAATGAATGTAGACTACCATTATAATAAATGGCATCGAATTTCTTTCCAAAATTTCTTCTTATATCTGAAGCTTTAAATTTATGCTCTTCAGAATTGGCTTCGTTTTGATTGCAAATCCAACAAATCATATTTTTAAATGTTATTAAAGAATCATAATATAATAAAAAATAAATTAATATTAATTAAGTCTTAATTACGGTTTCCCTTTTTTATCAAAGATTTATAATTTATATATTTAAAATTCACATATTTGTAGAAAGCTAATACATTATGAATCAATTGAGTTTCGATTATATCGCTGTGGAAAAAATTAAACTTGATGGCCCATTCTTTTTCATAGACAAAAAAGTTGAGAATGGACATATCTTTCAAATAGCATATAACAAAAAAAATAGTGTTTTTTCAGCAATATATAAACAAGGATCTACTTATCATATTTCAAGTGATGACTGCATATTTGAGAGTGAACTTGAAAAAATACCAGAAGGTTTTAAAGTAAAAGGTTGTGTGAAAAATATAAACCAGAATGGGAAAAGTTTTTTTGAGGATTTTAAAATTAATGGTTCGGGGTTAGATAACCAAACATTAAGACCTGCTCAATCTGGAGCAGTATACAATCTTATGGGACATTGGTCTTTATCCAATGAGGCTGCTACTGTTGTTTTACCTACTGGAACAGGGAAAACTGAAACTATGTTAGTAGCAACATTAGCTGATAGAGCAAGAAAAACATTGGTAATTGTTCCATCTATAGAGCTTAAAAATCAAATTGCAGATAAATTTTCTACTTGGGGTATGCTTAGAGAACTTGGTGTTATCAGTGAAAGTACACCTAATCCAGTTGTTTTTATTTTAGACAAAATTTTGACGAATGAATCATGCATTAACGATATTGAAATAGCTGATGTTATAGTTTCAACTCCTTCATTAATTGCAAGAGCAAATAAAAAGATAAAAGATGGTTTAAAAGAGCTTTTTTCCCATGTATATTTTGACGAAGCACACCATATTAAAGCGGATGAGTGGGATCATATTAAAAATTTATTCAAACAATCTAAAATTGTACAATTTACAGCAACTCCTTACCGCAATGATAAAAAACCAATTGAAGGTGAAGTTGTTTATAATTATCCTTTATCTAAAGCATTAGCAGATGGCTGTTTTTCTAAGATATCATTGGTGTCAATAGATGAGAGAAATCCTAGTAAAAAAGATGAAGTCATTGCAAGGGCTGCTATGGATAGACTTATTGAAGATCGAAATCGAGGTTGGGTGCGTCATAGAATGATGGTTCGGACAGAGACTGCCCCTCGTGCAGAAATGCTTTTCACAAAATACAAGGAGTGGTTTCCAAATGAAAGAATAGTAATGGTTCATTCAAGAACTAAAGGTAGGGGTAAAATTGTAGAACAAATAAAGAGAGGTAGTTATGATATTATAATTTGTGTAGATATGCTTAAAGAAGGGTTTGATTATCCTGAATTTAAAATTGCAGCTGTACATGATTTACATAAGTCTATGTCTGTACTCCTACAGTTTATTGGAAGATTTACCCGAACGCAAAAAGATTTAGGGGATGCGTCATTTATTGTTAATTATGCAGAAGAATCAATGTCTACAGAATTAGAAAATTTGTTTCAAGAAGGAGCTGGTTGGGAAATGGTAATTAGTGAAATTGCAGATGCAAGAAAAGCAGAAGCTGAATCATTATTAACATTTTTACAAGGATGTAAACCATACGGTGGTTTTGATTCTCCTGAAATAGAGTTAAATCCTAAATTAGTTTATCCTGCTTTAAGTTGTGTTTGTTATGAATGTGAACAAGTCGATTGGAGTAAATTCAAAGATTCTTTTAATCTGGATAGGTATGCTATTACGCAACCGTATTTTAATCAGAAAGAAAATGTTTTTTATTTTACAACACAAAAAAGGGAAAAAGTAAAATGGGCTAGAACTGATAAAATGCGTGATCAAACATGGAATCTTATTGTTATGCATTATGATTTAACTACAAAATTATTGTATATCGGATACTCGGAAAAGCGATTAGATGTAAATAGTTTAGTTGAGAATTTATCAAGTAATATACCTAATATGTTGAACGGAGATTGTGTCTTTCGTTCTTTTGATTCAATAAAACGATTAAGCATAATACATGCAGGTATATTTAAGCCCGCAAATCATCTTCACCGATATTCAAGACTTAGTGGGGCCGATGTTACAACGGAATTAACTAGATGGAAAGAAGGAAAACGCTGTCAAAAATCTGATTTTGTTGGTGTAGGATATCGGGATGGTTTCCCTGTGAGTGTCGGAGCTTCTGTTAAAGGGAAAATATGGAGTCCAGCTCGAGTAGGCGATTTGAAAGAGTGGAAAGCGTGGTGTTTACAGGTTGGAAAATTAATAACTGATGAAACCATTGATTCCAATCAATTATTAGAAGATTCTGCTGAAAAAATTCAATTGGATAAATATCCTGAAGGGCTTATTATTCTAGCTACAGATTGGGCTGAAGAATTATATAGTAGAATTCATAAATTAACTATTAGTCTTTCAAGTTATAAATCTATTATGCTTTCAGAGTGTACACTAAAAAATATTTTAATACAAGATAATAAGGCTGATTTTGAATTAAATTTACCTGAGAAGATAATTAATTTTTCCATTGTGTTAGGTGGTGAACAGGGCCATTCTGTAATAGGGCTGGATGATATTGATATTATGATTGATGGACTTAAAAGTGAACCTATATCTTTGAAAAAATTCTTTGAAGAGAATCCTCCTACTCTATTTTTATTGAATGGTTGTACTATTTCTGGTTGTATTCAAACAGATTATGGATCCACTGAGTTAATTCAAATTCCCAAAAATCAAATTGAAGCTTTTATCTGGGATAATGTTGATTATACTATTGAATCACTATATAAAAAAGGGGAAAAAAGGGAAAAATCTGTTCAAGAATATATGATGAAATATCTTGTCGAGAAAGGAGCTAAAATTGTTTTTAATGATGATAATGCTGGAGAATCAGCAGATATAGTTGCTATATTCCAAGACAATGAGTTAATTAAATTTGAACTTGTTCACTGTAAATATTCCAAAGGAAAAAGTGGGCTAAGGCTTGAAGATTTATATGAAGTCTGTGGACAGGCAATAGTTTCTCTTAGATATAAATGGAAGCCAGAAGAATTATTAAAACATCTTGAACGGAGAAATGGAAATGGAATTTTAAGAGGTCTTAGATTTTACCATGGAAATGAAACAGACTTAGATGGAATTAAAAAAGGCTTAAAATATTCCAACGTAGAGTTTGAATTTGCCATTGCGCAGCCTGGAGTAAAGGCTAATAACTTGACTAAAGATATGGAAGGTTTTTTGGCCTCAATATATTCAACAGTAATTGAAATGACGGAAACAAAGTTAAAATGTTATTTTAACCAGAATTAAAGAATTTTTAAAGTTATTACTTTTCACTTTCAATCATCTTCCATAATAAAAGAAAAATTAATTATTTATGATATTCTTCTTCTGTCACTGGTTATCCACAGCATTTTATTCGATTATTCAAGCAGAGGACTGGCGTTACACCTAATGAATTTCGGAATTTAAATTAAAGTTTAATTAAGCGTTTTTTAGATTTTGTATTGACTTATTAATTGTCTATTTGAATTTGATAAGTTTTTCCATCTTCACCATCAACACTTGCGCTCCCATCATCGCTAATATTTGCATAAGAAATGTGGTCATCATCTAAGTATCCATCATTAGGAAAGTTAATTTGAATGACTTGGCAGTCCTGAACATCAACATCAAGCGTATATGTTGCAGAATAACCTGTTTCAGAATTATTATAATCAACAGTTGCAGAATAAGTTCCATCATCAAATTTGCAGTCAGCAAAATTATCAATATCTTCACTACCACTACTTCCTAAATCTTCATCATTTTCTTCATCGGGAGTACTTGTAAAAGAAATATTTGAGTTATTATTTCCTTGAACATTTTCAGCCTTTGGCGAACAAGAAAAAATTATATTTATCAAAATTAGAAGAAGAGTTAGATTTATGGTCCATTTCATATTACGCTTATTTAAATATCTTGATATTGTTCTATAAAATTTTATTTTGTAAGGATTTACTACTTTTTAATCAATTTTTCTACAAGCTATAGACATAATTTTCTCTGCAATAGAATCGGGAATGATGTAGCTTTCTTCAAAAGGACCGTTAGAAGATTGTCTAACTTTGCCTTTTAAATCATAAACAACCAATGTTTGTGTTTTGCTAGTTTTATTTTGGCAATCCATAATCCATTTTGTAAGAATACGATCTGAAGGTCTATAATATTTCTGTCCTTTAAAATATTCCTTTTTATCAGATTTTTGTATTTTAACCCAGACAGAAAGTCTTCTATAATTATCTTCTTTAATAATATCTTTTATAAAGTAATTGTCTTCAGAATTTGTTGTTGCTACATATTCCCATTCATCCTGTGCAAAAGTAATTCCTGGAAAAAGTAAGAGGAGAAATAAAAGTTTTTTCATCATTTTTTTGATTATTTATACTATCATATACTCAAAGTAAGGTAATCATATCAGCTACAGTATATTTAATAGTTTTGATTATGCAACCATATTTTATGAAAAAGTTCATGATCCATTTTTTGTCTTTCATCAAATGCTGACATTATTAGGTGAAAATCCAAATCACGTTGAAAACTTCTAATAGCATTTGTTATTGGATGATTATCTATATTTTCATCTTGTAGAAATTTCGTAACAATATTATATGGCTCTTGAACAATTCTTGAAGAGTATATTGAAATATCAATTGAATAATTTGAGTTTTTAATCTCCTCAATTTGTTCATTTATAAAATTTCGATATTGTTCTAAAAATAATGGCTTAAATTTTTCATTTAGTGCATCGTAATTGATTTTAGTCATTTGTTCGTATTTTAAGTTAGTCTAAACATTTTTTTTGAATATATTCGATAGTTCTTATCGTTTTTTGAGATTAATTTGATTTAATAATTTTGGAAATATAATCTTGTAAAACTTCTTTTGCAGCTAGCTTCTAAATTCTCCCATTCACCCCATTCTGTTGTTTCATATTCAGAACTGCAAATATCACAAGTTGCTGAAACTACACATAATCTTCACCCTCTTCATTTGAAAATCCATTTTGAGGTAAATAATCTATAAGTATTTGTTTTTCTTGCATTTGATCATTTTTTTAGATTTATCGTTTAGATTTAGTATTAGATTAAAAAATAAAGCTACAATAGTAACCATAGTTGATAAGATAACCGCTGAGTAAATAATATCAATATATGTATTTCTCACTTCTATCTGTATTAAAATAAAACTCAAAAGAAACACTATTAAGAATAGAAGAGATGTCATATAGAGTAAATTTTTATTTTTCATCGAATCGTTTTTTGAGATTATTTTTTGTAGTCTATAACATCGACATATTTAAAATTATCAATATCATGTGTGGAATTAAATTTTTTAAATTCATCTACTGCCTTTTTCGCAGAATCTATATTGGGAAAAAGAGTACCTTTTACATTCAGTAGAATTTCAAATCTAAAAGTTTCGTTGTAGTAATCAACAATTTGAACCAATGCAAATTCTTTTCCTTGCTTTTCTGCATATACTCTAATAGGATTACTTTGTTCTAAATTATTACTCATTATATTATTTTTTGCTTTGCATTTTTTTAATTTCATCGTTCGTATGATTGTCAAGAATTTTTGCGTAACGATAAAATGTTGCTCTTGTTAGCCCTAGTGGTTTATAAATTTCTTCCGGTGTTTTTGAACTATCGTTTTTTGAGATTGAAAATTTACAATATATTGTTCGTTCGAATTTACTATTATGTAAATTGGTTATTATTTTTCCAACTAATTAACCTTTTATGAAAGTTATCAGCTATATCTCTATAATTGTAAAGATAATCAGCTTTTTCATAGTCATGTTTCAAAGATTCAACAAATAGGTTAGCAACCGAATTATATAAATCAGAATCAAGATTTTTAAAAATCGAGTATATTTGATTGTAATTATGTTGAGTGTTAACATCACCAAAAAGAGAGCCTAATTTACCCACAAAAAAGTGTGCAGCTCGCACATTAATTTTATTATTTATTTTATAGTTTTTTACTAGTGAATCAATTTCTTTTTGATTTACTTTTTTTTCAAAGTAATCTATAATAAAAAGATCCTCAGTATAACCTAATTTCTTGTAATCATTGAACATCATCTTATGCTCTATAAAATTACATAAAGGTTCAGTCATGCTTGTATTAAACATTGTAAAGAATAATGGGTCACTGGCCATATTTCTTTTTATTGCTGAACATAAATAGAAATCATGATAGTCAAGGTTTAGATGCAGTAACTCATGAGTAAATGAAGCCTCACAAATATTTACTGGATTATAATAAATAATTGCATGACTATTTTTAACAAAGATCATATATTCTTTAACAGTATTGGGCTTTATCTCTATTGTGAATTTCCCAGATAGTTTTTCCCATAGTTCTATATTTCGATTAGTAACGAATTTTTCTTTCATCTTTTTTTAAGATTTAGTATTAATTTTCAGTCTTTAAAATTATCTTTAAAAATTAAACTTCTTTACGGTAAACCATATCTATCTTATTTAATCGGTTTTTCACAAACATTTTCACGAACACTATCAGCTATTGAATCTGGTATTATTGGTTTAAGGATTCCAACATATTCTTCAGATACTTTTACTAGTCCTTTAGCTGTATAATCTGTAGCAGAAGAAATCGCCAGCTGGTTTGTATTACAATAAATCTTCCAATGTTCAATAGAATATTCATTTGATTTTGAGATAATTTTAACCCAGAAATCAGATGTATTAGAAGTATGTATTAGTTTTTTTATATAGTATTTTGTAGCACTAACAGATGATGATATATATTCCCAATCATCAGATGGAAGATGACCATGTTGTAATTTAAAATTAGCAACAACTGCTCTAATGTTATCTTCCGTTTCTCTGTTCTGTAACATTTTAATAACTATACTATCTAATTTTTTTCTATCAGGTTCTCGTAAAGTCAATTTTAATGATTGACTATATGAAAATGTCGATAGCAAAATACAAAAAGAGGTAAAAATTGTTTTCATCCTTCTTTGAGATTTAATCTTCAATATTTATATATTTCAGAAGTTGCATATGTGAGAAGTTTATTTTCATTATATATTCATCTTCTCCAGAGTATTTACTCAAAAAACTTTGAGTAAATCCCCATCCATCTTTTTCTTTAGCTTTTTTTAAAACATCACTAAGTGGATAAAAAGTATTTCGATAACTTCCTTTTTTATTCATTGGAATATCTGAAATTAATGAATCTTTTGTATCACAAATTATCCAATATCCTTTACCTTCACCAAATCTTTCGGCAGAGTATGCTGAGTTTGTAAAACTTGCAATATATTCGTGTTTGGATTTTCTAGATATGCTTCTAATTAGTATTGGTCTTGCTTTTGGATAGAAATTCTTTAAAACTATTTCCCAAACATCATAATAAGCTTTAAACTTTTCACTACGGTCAGTGAGTATCCAATTACAAATAAAAGTAATCGTCTCTGGAGAAGGACAAATTTCTTTTTCAAGAATATCAATTAAATTTTGAGAAATATTCACTTTCTGAACATTGGTTAACCTGTAATAGTCTTTCATCTACTCGTTTTTTAAGATTTTTTTAAAAGAATCCTTGTTAAGTTTGTTCCAATTTCCAAGAAATTCATCATTATTTAGTGTTGATAAATCTACAATGCCCCTAGTTGAATATTGTTTACATTTATCATAGGCTTCCTTACCTGTAGCAATATAAAAATTAGGAGCTGACATTTGATCTCCATTAAGATTTACAAATATATAGTAGTGATTCAGATTAATTTTATCCTTCATTATTGGCCATCCCACATTCTTTCTTTTGTATATTGCTTTAACTTGAATAATAAATTGTTTGCCGTCCTTTTCTGCAAGAATATCAATTGATTTAGCGTTTCCCATAGTTATTCCTACGCTAAATCCTCTCCTAAGAAGTTCAGCTGCGACAAAATATTCTCCTGAAAGGCCCGTACTATTTCTTTGGATTTCTGCCATAATTTTATCCTTTGTGAGATTGATGTTACATTAAAATACTATTCAATTATCTCCAGGAATTTCGTAAACGTCATAGAATCCTACTTTTCTCTTGCCCGATTTATTAGTAATTAAAACTTCTTTTGCTTTTTTATTTTTGATTTCTTCCATGTTTGATATAAAAGGATCAAAAACATATGATCTCATATAGCCTAAATTAAATTCTTTATCATGCACATTTACTTTTACTTCAGTATTTCCTCCAAAAAACATTATATGCTCTTCTTGATTTATATTCAAAAAACCTTTATCAAAACTTTCATCCAGAACAGCCCTTAATGGTGGTAATGGCAATTCAATTAAAGTATTTTCCGCCTTCGCTATTATAGATTCAAGTGTGTGATAATTATTCTCGTTAATTTCATTTCTACTTATGTCCTTAAATCTTATCATGTGCAAAGTTTCAACTTTGCATAACTGTTCAAGATAGTTAATATAGAACTCTAAATCTTCTGGGATTTTATTTGCAATGAGTTTTTTTGTAAAGACAGATTCTCCATTTACCAAAAATGAAAAGCGAATTCCTTCAATAATTTTAGCAAAGGATTTATAATATTCCAAAAGTACTCTTGGATTTTTAATAACTTCATTTATTTCAGATTCATAATTTATATTAGCTCCTTTAGCACCTGGCATAAATGTAATAGACCCTTTTGCTACATCTGTTTCAAAGGACAATACAACTTTCCCTTCTACTATATCTTTATATACTTTTACGTTAAAATCCATTACAGACATACCATCTTCAAAAATAATATCAATTTTACCTTCATACGAAGGAAGTTTCATAATGTATAAAAATTCCATGTCTGATAAATCTTGAAGTTTGAAATTATCTACATGCATTACAAAATCAGATAATTCAGTTTTAGGAATTCTGAAACTTTTTTCTGCGGTTTTTCCTTCCATAAAACTTTTTAATTTACTAATAAAGTCTTTGTTATTTTTAGTTGTGAAATGTACTTTCTGTTGTAAGACACCATCAATTTTTTCTATTTTTTCAATAAAAAAATTTGAGGCTGTATTGGTGCCAACTGTTACATTATATCCTAGTTTTTTAGCAAATTTATAAGTACTGTCAGTTGAAACTTTATTACTTTTTAGGTCTAAAAATATATTTTCATTTATATGGTCGAAAATTAAAGGGAATAATTCTTCTCCAGTCCCCTCAATAAAATTTATACCATAACTACTTAGCTTATTCTTTTTAGGCTGTGTTAACGAAGGTGCAATAAAGAATACCTCTTTTTTATTGTCACCAAGTTGTTTTAAAATATCAGTAAAAATAAAATCGATATTAGTATCTTCTAGAGAATAACCTATAAATAGGATACAGTTTGTCGCCATTTTATCCTTTACCGCATTCCAAAAAACGGAATTTTGGCTGTTAGGGTTAAAGAAATTCGTATAATCTGTTTTTCTAATAATTATTGAATTACTGTCAGCTAAGTGTCCATGAATTTTATATATATGTGTTTTTTTAGGATTAGCTAAACTAATATGACTATTATTATATAAAACTTCACAATTTTCCTTGTAAGCACCTTCAAATAATCCATCATAATTTGTTGTTATGATTGTTTTAAAATGAGGAATTGATGAAATTATATCGTGGACAAAAGTAGACTCTGGTGGCTTTGCATAATTTTCTTTCAGTATATTTATAACTTCATTATTGCTTTGATATAAGTGAAAAATATCATCAGTTAAATCTGCTAATGAACGTGTCGGTTCAATATATTCTTTTGCGCTAGCTGGTAAACTATTGTAAAAAATACTTTGAAGTTGAGCTCCCATAGGATATCCGGCATATTTTGATAAACCGGCTCCAGCAAAAAGAATCACGTCTTCTCTGCGAATTAATTCCAATAACCTCTCTAAATTTGGTGTTTTTTGCATTAGTAATTATTTGTACTAAATATTATCTTATTAATTATTTGATTTTACTATACTAACTTTTAACTATTTTATAAAAAGTTGCTTTACTTCCAATATTAAAAGCTTTCATAATTTCCTCAATTGAAACATTCTTACTTTCATAAGAGCTCTTTACTAAAGGTGCGATTTTTTTATATTTTTCGGTCATACCCTTTGGTCTTCCTCCGTTTTTACCTCTTGCCCTAGCAGATTTCAATCCAGCATTTGTTCTTTCAATCAAAACATTTCTTTCGTGCTCAGCTAAAACACAGAAAATCTGGAAAATTAATTTTCCACTTGCTGAACTTGTATCAATGTTTTCAGAAATAGATTTAAAATGTATTCCTTTTTCGTTCAGCTCTGTCACAAACTGAATTAACCCAACTGTAGTCCTCCCAATCCTATCTAATCTCCATACAGTTAAGGTATCCCCTTTACGTACGAAATTTAATAAATCGTTAAGTTGCGGTTTTTCTGATTTAACACCACTAACTTTATCAATAAAAATTTTTTCAATTCCTATATTCTTTAAAGCATCAGTTTGTAAATCGAGATTCTGTTCAAACTTGCTTACCCTTGCATATCCAATTAACATAAGTTCATTTTACTCATTTATTTCAAATATACTGTAATTTGTTTTCGTGTACAACGAAAATGAACTAAGAACAGAACAAAATAGTTTTGCTAACAAGATATTAATAGATGTACAGGAAACCGACCGAATTCCAATACTTTTTATTTATAGGAAAGCAATAGAAACAAAAAATAGTTATATTGTTTTAGATTTTTTTATTTATTTAAACTTGGCAGCATATTTTAGGTGATTATTTTCACAGAATTTTTTTTTACAAATATGAACATCAAAAATGAACAGAAATGAAATTTGTTAAATAGGAAAATGTTTAGAAATGATTGCTATTTGTAGTTTTTCTTTTAATCATTATATTAATATGAACAAATTACACAGTGTATTAGTTAAATTGTACATGTTTTAGATTTTCATTCTCTAATAATATAACTTGTTTTTAAAATCTAGCTCCAGAATTGATTCTCAATAAAATTTCATGAATGAAGTCAAATTCTGACTTTAAAATTCATAATTTCGTTAAAAATTATAGCAGCATTCAAAACAGGTTTGAAAGATTTTATTTTTTTGATCTTTACAAAATATTTATGAACAAAATTACTTCTATCCACGATCAGGTTCAGTTGGTTTCTTCTTTTGACGAACTTGTTACTATAAAATTTAAAGGAAATACCAATGCAGTTTGTTGGAATAGAAAATTAGAAGGAAATTTTAATGAAATTGTAATTCAACTCCGATTAAAAGAAAATATTACCGAGGTTTCTGTAGAAGATCTAATGTCTTTGAAATTATCCAATGAAGGAAATAAAGCCCGGGAAATTATCATCAATGATTTGCAATCGTTGGCTCGTTTCGGGGCTTCACCATCGCTCAATTTGCTGAAATGTTATGAACGTGATGATGAATTTGATTTTATTTCGACAGATGTATATTCGTTTCATGTAGACCGCTCTCCTGTTGCTACTGATACTTTTTTATGCACTTATCATGGAGCAGCAAGCGATATTTTGCCTAATGAACAGGCCGAACAAAAAATTCAGATACCAGAAATTCGGAAAAAACTCAGAGAATTATATGATGGACCGGAAAACGAATTTGAAAATTTCCTGAAGGAATGTTTTTTTGATTTGCATTATCAGGCTAAACCCAATGCTAGACTTATTAATTTAGAACAAGGTAATCTTTGGAAACTGGCTGTAGATCATCCTGATCAGCAAGTGTTACCTTGTATACATCGAGCGCCCATAGAAAACAATGGTGAGTATAGATTGCTTTTGATTTGCTGATGGGTTGTTAAACTTGAAATGCCTCTACCCTTTTGGATTTCGTCTCACTGAAATCAAATTTGTATGTGTTTTTACTTTCTAAAAATAAAAACCGCTCTTAAAAAAGAGCGGTTATACCTTAACTAGACTTGTTTATTTCTTAACAAGTAGATCCGCAATTAAGAAGTTTAATAGTAACAACACCATTAACAACACACTGTACGTTGCATAATGTAGTTGTTGCAACACCAACAGTACCAGCAACAGCACCACCTACTGTTCCAACTACTCCACCTACTACACCTCCAGCAACAGCACCAAGACCGTTAACAGTCCCAACTACTACACCGCCTAAACCTGTTACAACACCAGTGATGTTATCAAGTAATCCGTTTCCTGAAATAGTTTTTAACTCGTTTCTGTTTAATTTTTTCAAATTTTTCATGAATGTAATTTTATATGATTAATACATCACTAAGATATGAATAATAATGATATGTTTATATCTTTTTTAAAAAAATAATAAAATATTTTTATGATTTAATATTTCATTAATATAAGGAGTATTTGATAGGGATTTCATTTTTACTGGTATTTGATTGATTTTCTAAATGTTAAAAAAAGTAAAAGTGTAGTTTCTGCCTTTTTTTGAAATTAATTTTTTGTTTACTTTTTTAATTTCTATTTCAATAGAATGTGAATAGCGAATCAAATTATAGAGCAAAAGTGCCTGTTTCTGGGAGTATTTAGCATTTTCTAGTTGCCTATTTTTTTACTTTTTGAGCCAAGATTGATTGTCTTTGTTTTCAGATCTCTTTTTTCCGTTCTCAAAATTATAAGCAAATCCAACTCCCAATGTCTGTTTCAACTGTGTTTTCTGGATTTGGTTATGATCATATAATAAATCTAAGGTAACATTGGTAGAAATAAACTTATTGATCTTCATATTAAGAACTCCGCTATAGGAAAGCACCAATCTCTCAGGATGATCCAAATAATTAGAAAAAACGGAACCTGTATTGATCAAATTAATATTCTCCATAATTTTTACCTTATATATAGCAGTTCCTAAAAAACCAAACTGAAATAATGAAGAATCTCCGTCATTTTTAAGACCATAAGTTCCTGCGTATTGCAAATCATCATCCAGTACAAAAGTCCATCTTGCATTGGCCGGTCTGAGTGTCATTGTAAAATTATCATTCGGTCGGTAAGTAACCCCTGCTCCTACGTTTACATAACCCGGAGCCATAAAGTTGGAAATTTTCGGAGCTTCCGGATTGTTGCCGTCTTCATATCCTGCTGCAAACTGTGTTTGTAGACTTGCTCCGGCAGAAATGTACCAGTGTTTTGCAAATTCTCTACCATAATTCGTAGATAGATTAATGACATCCTGTGTCTTTCTTGTTCCTACTCCTTTGGTGTTATTTTGTCCATAGCCTAAAATGATGATATTTTCCCAAAGGTCTTTTCCTTTTTCATAGGTCAGATTATAATTAACTCCGGCAAGCCATCCTACATTGTTTGCTCCACCCCCTACCCAATTTGAGAATGCGGCCTGATTGAGCATTAATGTGTTTTGACCTTGTATACTCCACGCTTTTGTGGTGTCGACAACAGGAGCTTCAGACTTTTCCTGAGCAGATATAAAAGCCCCTAAAGAAATACTAAGTGGTAATAAAATCTTTTTCATAGTCTATTTATTTCTATAAAAATAAAAATATTATTTCACTTATTGGTTATAAATTCTTGTTAATAATCGATAGATGTTCGCATAGCTTTTTGTTCCTTTATAATAAAGAATAAAAGAAAAATCACCGCAATAAACCCATAAATAAAAAGAATAGATACGGCTAGGTTACTTACAGCCCAATCTGAAGGGAAAAACTGAGTCATTAAGGTCATAAATGATAAACCAATTCCCGCCCCTAAAAAATAACTTGTACTGGTTAAACTGGAGGCAACTCCATATTGCTTTGGTTCAACATCACGAATGCCTAACACAGATAGACTGGTAAAACATAAAGTCATACCGATTCCTGAAATACAGGCTGCTCCTATTAAAACCAAAACAGTCGGATGATGGAAATATATGGCAAATATCAAGCATAAAGCCCCTGAAAGCATAAATGACCAACCTAAAAGTCCGATTTGCACGGAATTTAATTTTTTTGAAACATTGGGTAAAACAAATTTTGCAATAAGAGCAGATAATATACTAAAAGGAACAAGCATAAGCCCTGAGTTTGCAGCACTATATCCCATGTCTTTTTGTAGCATAAGTGAGATCAGGAACAAAAAGGAAATGAAAAATGCCCCTAAAGAAAAAAATGCAAGATTGGAAGTTACCAAAGAAGAATGAGAAAAAAGTTTAAGATCAATTAACGGATTGGAAATGTTTTTTAAACGATAAAAGAATGCTAATAATAAGGATACAGATAATATAAGTGAACCTAAAATTAAAAAAGGTTTTTCCTGAATGTGAATGAATTCATGAGTTCCATAAGTTAACAGCAATAACCCTAACACTAAAAGAATACCTGAGATAGTATCCGCAGATTCCCGATTGTTGGTTTTTATATCTGAAGGAAGAAATTTATAAGATAATATAATCGTAATAAAAAGTATGGGAACGTTAATCAAAAATACCCAATGCCAGCTCAAATAGGTACTAATAATACCACCAAAAGACAAACCACTTCCCGATCCGATCGCTGCAAAAGCACTGAAAATCCCTAATGCACGATTTCTCTCCTGGTCTTTTTGAAAGGTATGAGTCACAATAGACAATGCAGAAGGCATAATAAAAGCGGCTCCTAATCCCTGTAATGCTCTGAAAACAGCCAGCGTTTGAAAACTTGTTGACAATCCGGCTCCTAAAGAAGTCAGCATAAAAATGATTCCTCCAATGATAAAAATCTTTTTACGACCCAATTGATCTGATAGTTTTCCGCCAATAATCAAAAAACCACCAAAAAAAAGAACATAAAGAGTCTGTAACCACTGTAAGTTGTTGGAGCTGATATTGAACTGAGATTGAATGGATGGTATGGTTAAATTAATGATAGCGATATCCAAAGCTTCAACAAAAGTTCCGATAGATGCTAAGATTAAAATAAGATTTTTTTTAGACTGCATTGCAATTATTTTTGTGTTGCAAAATTAGTTTTTATAGAACTTTTTATAAAATTTGACTATTAATTTAGAACGATATTATTATATTTGAATATTAAAAAGATTAAATGTTCTTTTTAAGTGTGATTAGAATTATAATATAGAACGTATGGCTACTGAAATTTATATTCCTGATGAAAAAGACCTGTCCATTTTACGCATATTACAGAAAGATGCAAAACTGAGTATTCGGGATATTGCGGTAAGAATTAATTTAAGCCCAACTCCAACGCATGAACGTATAAAGCGATTGGAAAAATTAGGGATTATTAAAGGATACACGACTGTTGTAGATCGCAAGAAGATCGATAAAGGTATGATGGTAATCTGTATGGTTGCCTTAAATGTTCATAATAAAAAAACAGCAGGAGTTTTCATTGAACAGGTTAGCAAATTAAAAGAAGTGGTAGAGTTTTACAATATAAGCGGAGAATTTGATTTCATGCTTAAAATCTTAGCTGCCAACATGGATAATTTTCATGAGTTCTTTGTCAACAAGCTTTCCGAAATCGAGGGAATTGGGCAGACGAAAAGTATTTTTGTCATGAACAGCATCAAAGAAAGCTATCAGATTATATAAAAAGTCTCCAAGAATTTTGGAGACTTTTACATTTTAATTCAGGCTCGTTGCTAAAACCTGCAAAATCGTCTGATAAATATAATCCAACTCTTCAGCAGTAATGCAATAAGGAGGAACCAGATACATTACATTTCCTAAAGGTCTCATAATGATTCCTTTATTTAAAAACTCTTTATAGAAATGCTTTCCGATGGTATTAAAATAAGAAGTTCCATGTTCTGTTTTGAAATCCCATGCTAAAATTGTCCCGATTTGACGAACATTTTCAACTTGCGGATGCTGTCGTAAAGTTTGAGAAAACTCCTGATGTTTTTCACTGATTAAATGGATGCTTTCCAGCGTTTCTTTTTTCAATAAAAGTTCCATGCTTGCCAAAGCCGCAGTACAGGCTAAAGGATTTGCTGTAAAAGAATGCCCGTGAAACAGGGTTTTATATTTATCTTCAGACAAAAAAGCATTAAAAATTTCATTGGAAGAAGTGGTGATTCCCATAGGCATGGTTCCGCCTGTCAATCCTTTTGAAAAACACATAATATCTGGTTTTTCCGTAAGATAATCGGCTGCAAATAATTTCCCTGTTCTTCCGAAACCTGTGAACACTTCATCCTGAACCAGTAAAATGTTCTGTTCTTTGCAGAACTTCATCAATTCAGATAAATCTTCAGGTTTGTGCATGAGCATTCCTGCAGCTCCCTGAACTAACGGCTCATAAATGAAACAGGCAACTTCATCAGCAATCTCTTTTATTTGAGACTTAAGATTCTCCAGATTATCAGAAGTTGGAGTATCTATGAAAACAACATCAAAAAGCATTTCGCCAAAAGGTTTTGTCCAGACACTTCTTCCACTTACAGACATCGCTCCGAAAGTATCACCGTGATAGGCATTTTTAAACGCCAGAATTTTTGTTTTTTCCTTCTCCTGATTATATGAAAACTGAATACACATTTTCAAAGCGACTTCCACGGCCGTAGAACCGTTATCCGAATAAAAGACTTTTTCCTGATTGTCGGGAAGAAGCTGTAATAGATTTTCGGAGAGCTGTATCGCCGGTTCATGAGTGAAACCTGCAAAAATGACCTGTTCCAAAGTGTTCAGCTGTTCAGAAACCCTTTGTGCAATGTATGGATGAGCATGACCGTGCAAAGTTACCCACCACGAAGAAACTGCATCAATATATTGCTTTCCTTCATGATCAAAAAGATAAACTCCCTTCCCCTTCACAATAGGAATAGCGTCTTCTGCCGTCTTCATTTGCGTGTATGGATGCCAGTTGACGGCTCTGTCACGTTGCTGTAAATTCATATTTAAAAGTTGAAAGAATTAAAAATTAACAAGTGGTTTTCCATGTTTCAAACTGATCCATCGCTTTTTCTGCTTGTCTTTTCATAGGTTTTAATCCTAGTGTCTGAAGCAATTGCATATCTTCCGAAACTCCCGGGTTTGGCGTTACCAGTAAGGTTTCTCTTTCTCCTGTGAAAATGGAGTTTGCTCCTGCCATAAAGCACCATCCTTGCTCAAACTCCGTCATTTCAATTCTTCCTGCACTCAGACGAACTATAGATGAAGGCATGATAATTCTTGCCGTAGCAATCATTCTCACCATTTCCCAGGTATTTGTTTTTTCATTGTCTTGAAGCGGGGTTCCCTCTACTCTGGCTAATGCATTGATCGGAACTGATTCCGGATGTTTAGGCATTGTTGATAAAGTCAAAAGCATTGAAATTCGGTCTCTGTGCGTTTCTCCCAATCCGATAATTCCGCCTGAACAAACCGTGATCCCTGCTTTTCTTACATTATTAATAGTGTTGATCCTGTTATCAAAAGTTCTTGTGGAAATAATTTCTTCATAATATTGCTCAGAAGTATCCAAATTGTGGTTATAAGCATATAAACCTGCTTCCTGAAGACGTATTGCCTGTTCTTCCGTCAGCATCCCTAATGTACAGCAAACTTCCATTCCAAGATCGTTTACGCCTTTTACCATGTCGATTACACGGTCAAAATCACGATTGTTACGAACCTCTCTCCATGCTGCAGCCATACAGAAACGGGATGAACCTCCTTCTTTAGCTTTTTTGGCGTGCTCAATCACTTGTTCAGTAGGAAGTAATGCCTGAACTTTGATATTCGTATGGTAACGGGCTGCTTGTCCGCAGTATGAACAGTCTTCAGGACAACCGCCGGTTTTTATCGATAATAAAGTTGACATTTGTACCTCTTCAGGATTATGCCATTCGCGGTGAACCGTTGCTGCTTTATAAATCAATTCAAGAAGCGGAAGATTGTATATTTCTTCAATTTCTTCTTTTGTCCAGTCGTTTCTTAATTGTTTTTTATCCATTATTCTATTTTTTCTAATTGTTGTACAATACTTTCTATACTTTCTTTTGTTATGTTTTCTAAGTCAGGAATCCTGATGATTTTTGTTTCCGGGTGAATGCTGTTGCATATAGCTCTTTCTGTGTCTTGAGGGAAATCTCCGTTAAGAACCAGATATTCTAGCTTAGTATTTTTTTGTTGGAGAGCTAAAATTGACAGTAAAGTATGATTGATGCATCCTAGATAATTCCTCACCACCAAAGCGACGGGAATGTTTAATTTTTCAATTAAATCGATGATGAAATCCTTATCATTCAGTGGAACCATCAAACCTCCTGCTCCTTCTACAAGTAAATTATTTTGAGTTTCAGGAAGCTTGAATTCATTTAAATCAATAGTGACTCCTTCTTCTTTTGCAGACTGATGTGGCGAAGCGGCAAGCTGAAAATGATACGTTTCAGGATGACAAATTGTATGTTCTCCTACCCAATTTTTAATTTTTGCAGAATCGGAAAAGTCTAAATCTCCCGACTGAACAGGTTTCCAGTAGTCTGCATTAAAATATTTTGTTAAAACTGCCGAACAAACAGTTTTTCCTACTTCAGTACCAATTCCAGTGACGAAAAGTAGTTTTTGTTCAGTGTTTTTTGTTTCAATTTCTAAATTCATGATGTTAAATAAAACTTCGAATAATCTTAATTAAATTGATAATTTCTTCTTCAGTATTAAAGCTGTGAATACAAATCCTGAGTCTTTCCGTTCCTTCTTTTACAGTCGGGCTAAAAACCGCATAAGTCAGAAACCCGTTTTCAAGTAAAGCTTCTTTTACTGCTTTTAATTGATGGTTATCTGGTACGATAATAGCCTGAATCGGACTGTTTTCAGAAGATGGACTTTGTAGATGCTGGTCACGAAAAACTTTGATGTTTTTCTGTAATTCAACTGGAAATTGACTATTCGCTTGTAAAAACTCATACCCTTTTTGAATGCTCATCCATAGAAAATCATGGGCTGAAGTGGTATAAATAAAAGGTGAAGCAAAGTTGATGAGATAGTTTTTGATAAGCTGATTCGTCACAATTGCAGCTCCGTGTGTTCCAAGTGCCTTTCCGTAAGTGATTACCGTGGCTAAAACATTGTTTTGCAACTGCAACGCATCAATTAATCCATACCCGAAAACGCCGAAAGCATGAGCTTCATCTACAATAAGGCTTGCATTGTATTTTTCAGTGATTTTAGCAATTTCCTGAAGAGGAGCGATGTCTCCATCCATAGAATATAAACTCTCAATGGCAACATAACAGTGACCACTCTGTTTCTTTAAAATCTCTTCCAAATGTTCAGGATTATTATGCCTGAATTTTATCTTTTTCGCATGAGACATTTTACAGGCATCGTGAACTGAACGGTGAATCTGTTCATCAACAATAATAATGTCATGACGTGTTGGAAGCGTCGAAAACAAAGCCAGATTAGCATTGTAGCCTGAAGAGAAAAGCAAAGCAGATTTGTATTGATGTTCCTTTGCGATATATTCTTCTGTTTCAATGAGGAGAGAACTGTTTCCGCTTATTAATCTCGAACCGGTACTTCCTGATAATAATTGAGGATTTTCCGACACATTTTGTACCAATAATTTTTGTAAATCTTTATTTCTTGCCAACCCTAAATAATCGTTGGAATAAAAGTCAATTCCGTCAAATTTTGGACGTAAATTTCTTAAAGTACCTTCTTCTTCCCTTTTTTGTAAAGCCTCATGAAAATGCTGAAAATGACTAAGCATAGTTAAGCTCTACAACTTCCTGAGAAATCGCCTTGATCCATTCTTCATGCAGTTCTTTTTCGATATTCAGGATGATTTCGGCATGTTGTTTCCAATCCTCTGAAAATTCATTAAGCTGATTAATCATTTCTTCTAAATGTCCTTCTTCTTCCAATATGATTGATTTTACCATAATTTTTGAGGAAGTTTTTGTTAAAATTTCCTGATAAACAGGATATAATTCATCGGCACGAACTTCAATCGCATACGTAACAAAAAGATAAGCAGCGTATTTTAATTCTTCCTTTGTGAGTTGAAAAGCTTGTTGAAGATATTTACAGGATTTAATATCCAAAGAATGAAGATATTGTCGTGTTGCGGTGGAAGCCAAAAGCTCATTTTGCTCATAAGTTGTACAAAATTCAGGACCTATTTTACCAATTTGTTTTTTCAGGTAATAAGCATGACGATGCTCTTCTGCAGCGTGTTTTAGTTGAATTAAACTTACTTTTGTAGGATGTTCGCAAGCTGAAATTTTTCTTGCTCCCGCATTTTCCATGAATGAAAGCGTGTTCAGCCATTTTGCATGAATCTCATTATACTGAACTATTTTTTCTAAAAGGTTGTAGAATTCCATTCTTTTTTGTTTTGGTTCAAAAGTAGTATATTGCCGGATGGTTCAATGGTGCCAGTTTTTATATTATGAATAGTCCGGTTGAAATTCCTTATAAAAGTTTCATTAAAATTGACAGAAATTCCGAGTCTGCCATTTATATGCAGATCACCAATCAATTAATTAATGCCATTCAGAGAGGTTTTTTACCATTTGGAACCAAACTACCGGGAACAAGAACGTTAAGCCTGACTTTAGAAGTTCATAGGAATACGATTGTTGCGGTGTATGATGAGCTTTTTGCTCAAGGCTGGGTAGAAAGCCTTCCCAATAAAGGAACTTTCGTGATCGGAAAAAATGACGAAAAACCAGTTCAGTTTGACGATTTTAACAAGATAAACCTTAAAAATTATCCAAAATTAACAGGATTTAGCTTTAAAACGTCTACGATTTTAGATAATCCTTTTGAGCATTCAGACTGTGAGTTTGTTTTTAATGATGGTGTTCCGGATATCCGTTTGACGCAAATTGATCAGCAATCCAGAATTTATAGTTCAACATTGAAAAGAAGAGCTCATAAAATTGGTCACTATAATCAAGATGGAAGTGAATTTTTTAAGAAACACCTTGCCCAATATTTAAATTTATCAAGAGGATTACCGATTTCCAATGACAATCTTTTGATTACTAGAAGTACTGAAATGAGTATTTATATTGTTTCTGAGATTTTGTTGTCTGAAGGAGATACTGTTTTGGTCGGAGCTTTAAGTTATTTTTCTGTGAATATGATTTTTCAGAAAGCAGGCGTAAAAATCATTACGATTCCTATTGATGATGAAGGGATTAATGTAGATGAAGTGAGAAAAATATGCCAGCAGCAGAAAATCAGGATGTTGTACCTGACTCCTCATCATCATTACCCTACAACCGTTACATTAAGCGCTCACCGAAGATTGGAGCTATTAAATCTTGCCAATGAATTCGGCTTCATTATCCTGGAAGATGATTACGATTATGATTTTCATTATGATAAAAGCCCGATTCTTCCTCTTGCAAGTGCCGATACGAATGGAATGGTTATTTATATCGGTTCTTTCGGAAAATCTTTGGCTCCGGGTTTTCGTACCGGATTTATTGTTGCTCCGGAAAATCTTATGATTGAAATGAGAAAATACCTTGGAATCATCGATCGGCAAGGAGATATTTTAATGGAACATGTTTTGGGAGAAATGATTGCTGAAGGAGAAATTAACAGGTATTTAAAAAAATCACTGAAAATTTATCAGGAAAGGCGGGATCATTTTGCTCAGCTAATTCAGGACCATTTCGGAGAATTTATCAGCTTTAAAAAACCAGCAGGAGGTCTCGCCATCTGGATGCAGCTGAATCGTAAAATTAATTTGATGCAGTTGAGTAAAAACTGTGCCCAAAACAATCTTTTTATTCCTAAAACGCTTCTGTATCAGAATAAAGAATTAACAGCGATGAGAATCGGTTTTGGAAACCTGAATACTGATGAAATGAAGAAAAGTATAGAAATCCTTTCTGAAAACGTAAGGAAATTGTTAGATTAATGCATTGAAAGAATCACAAAACCTCAAATAAAATGATAGTCTTGTGATTCTCAGAATATAATTAATCGAGTATTTTTTTCATCATCAAATCAGTCTGTTCATCATTTCCTAATCTGAAAATATGTTTGTCGAACTCTACGAATCCATTTTTCTTATAAAAATTAACTGCTCTCAGGTTTTCATCCCAAACTCCCAGCCAGATATATTTTTTCTTTTCCTCCTGAGCGATTTCCAAAGCTTTATCATATAAAATCTGTCCCACTTTTTTACCGTGATGACTGCTTTTTACATAAATTCTTTCAATTTCCAGAGAAGTATCATCCTGCAATTCTGTTTGTGCTCTTCCTGAGTTTAGTTTTAAATAACCAATCGGGACATCTTCTTCCCAGGCAATAAAAAAATGGGAATCCGGATTGTTGATCTCAGCAGTTAATTTTTCCGAAGCAAAGCTTTTGTTCAGATAATTTTGCATTTCTTCTTCAGCATTATGTTGAGCAAAAGTTTCCCTTCCAAGCTTTTGGATGGTTTCCAATTCGTTAAGACCGGCTTTACTGATGATTATGGATGACATGATGAAAACGGTTTTTTAAGAAAATAAAATTTTGTTGAAAGCTTCGGAAGCTAAGTGAACTTGCACCGTCCAGTCATCAGCGGCATCACTTCCTGCATCATCCGAAATGTATTTTAGGCAAAGGAACGGAATGTTTTCTTTCATTGCTATTAATGCTAAAGGATACGCTTCCATATCCACAATATTGTAAGCGGTTTCAGAGTGATTCATTTCAAAACTGTCACCACTTCCACAGATACCTTCCGGAAGATCATTCTTCTTTAATCCGTATTCTAAAACAGGCGGAATTCCGGACAGCGGAGTTTCATATAAACTAAATCCAAGACCTCTTACATCCATATCACGCTGAATGAATTTGGTACAGCAGATGACTTCTCCTTTTCCAAAATTTTTACTTCCTGCAGATCCCAGATTAACGATTAGTTTTGGCTTTTTCCGATGAATTTCTTTGGTGAGTTCCATTGCGGCATTTACTTTCCCGATGCCTGTAATTAATTTATTTTTATCATTAAACACTTTGCCTGCTTCCGAGTCCAAAGCAAAAACGAAAAGCGTGTCTTCAATAGGAAACTGATGTTGGTGGTTTACTGTTATCATTCGGTAAAAAAATTAAATTTCACATCCATCTGCATCACAAGAAGCTCCGTTATCTGAAAGATTTTTTAAAGGAGTAACCGTCTCATCATAAGTTTGCTGAAGGGCATTTGAAAAAAGTTCAACAGGCTGAGCTCCTGAAACGGCATATTTTCCATTCAAAATAAAAAATGGAACCCCGGAAACTCCGCTATTTCTTGCTTCAAGAATATCCTGGCTGATCTCATAATCGAATTCTTCTGTGGTTAAAGCTTGTTGCGCCTCTTCCTTATTGATTCCTAAAGATTCGGCTAAAGAAATTAGAGTGTCAAGATCTCCGACATTTTTCCCGTCAATGAAATGGGCAATGAAAAGAGCTTCCTCCATTTCATTCGCTTTATTGTGTTTTTTTGCTAAATGGATCAGTTTATGAGCCGAAAAAGTATTCGTAATTAAGGCTTTTTCAAAATTAAAATCAATTCCTGCTCCTTTTCCCATCTGCAAAACCTGACCGATCATTTGTTGTGCCTGAGCTTCTGGAAAACCCTTTTTTTCTCTGAAATATTCGATGGTGTTTTTAGTTTTTTTAGGATCTAAAGTAGGATCAAGCTGGAAACTCTTCCACTCTACTTCTACTTCATCTTTGAAAGGCAATTTTTCTAGCGCCTGTTCAAAATTATTTTTTCCGATATAACAAAACGGACACATCACATCCGACCAGATTTCTATTTTCATTTTATTTATTTTTAATTGAATTTATATGTACAAAATTAGTTCAAACTTAATCTTCTGCTAAACATTAAATGAGCGATTAAAGCCAATATTCCCATCGTTGCTCCTACCAAACAAACTCCACTCCATTGTGCGTATTGCCAAGCGATGGAAGCAGACCATGTTCCCAAAGAACCACCAATGAAGTAGGAAACCATATACACGGTATTTAACCTGTTGACCGCATTGGATTTAATTAAAAAATAATTGGTTTGATTCATAATGTGACTGGATTGTACTCCTAAATCTACCAAAATAACTCCTACGATCAATCCCCAATACGTTTCTCCTGCAAAATAAGTGAAAGCCCAGCTACCCAGAACAATCAGAAGAGAATACAGAATAATTCTATCTAAATCCAAAAAACGTTGGAGTTTCCCGACTTTCGCTGCTGCTAAAGCTCCGACTGCTCCTGCCAATCCGAAACTTCCTACAACGGATGAACCGGCATTGAAAGGCGGTTTTTCCATATGGAAGACCAAGGTCGTAAACAAGGCACACATTGATCCGAAAGCCATTGCACCACGGAAAGACGCCAGTCGTAAAACAGGCTGGGTTTTTGCCAAATGGAAAACGGATTTCATCAATTCTCTGTAAGTTCCTTTAAAATTGGGTTGCAGATCAGGGAGCATTTTATAGACTGCAAACCATACCAAAACCATGATTCCGGCTGCAATTCCGAACATGGCTCTCCAACCCCACATTTCTCCGACAATTCCCCCTACAAATCTGGATAAAAGGATCCCAAGCAATAATCCGGACATGACTATTCCGATATTGGATGATTTTTCTTTATCTGAAGACAATTCTGCTGCAATCGGGACAAATAATTGCGGAATGACAGAGGTTGCCCCGATCAACAGACTGGCAGCATACAACATCCACAATTCTTGAGCGAAAGTCATCCACAACAATGATGCAAAAACTAAAACCAGATCTATTAAAATGAGCTTTTTCCGAAAAAGTTTATCTCCCAAAGGAACGATTAGCAATAATCCGGCTGCATAACCGAGCTGTGTAAGAACCGAAATTTTACTTGCTGCACTTTCCGGAACATGTAAATCATCAGAAATAAGGGCCAGTAACGGCTGGTTATAATAGTTATTTGCAACAACAAGTCCTGAAATCACGGACATCAACCAAATAACAGTACGAGAGATACCGCTGGTAGAATTCATCTGCATAGTAAAATTTGCTACAAATTTAGTTATAGAAAAGGTGATTTTTGCCTGTTTCAGATTGTTAATAATTAATTGACACATTCATCCTATCAATCGGAAGCAGAAAATTCAAAGGTAAGGATTATTGAAATTTCACAAAAGCAAATTCATTTCGTTTTTAATGGTTTATCAGCTATTATCGGTTTTAGCAATGATCTGTATTGAGAAAAAGCTTTTTCTATTTTAAAAATAATGAAGAACTTTGCAGTATGAAAATTATACCATTAAAAGAAGGAAATTTTTCTACAAACAAGACGAAAGATTTCACGCTTTTAACAGACGAAAATAAAGATACCGTTAAAGGAATTAAAATGTCGGTCACTCCTTTTTTAATTATTACGGAAAAGGATGTCATTCTTTTAGATGCAGGAATCGGTTGGAAAAATGATGATGGAAGGACGGTCATTTCTGAAATTCTTGAACAGGAAAATATAAATCCAGGTCAGATCACTAAAATATTGCTTTCACATCTTCATAAAGATCATATTGAAACGGTTATAACGCGAACCGAACATAGCTTTGAGCCTACTTTCCCTAATGCTGAAATCTATATTCAAAAACGGGAACTGGGTTTTGCTTTAGAAAACAAAGGAAACTATTCTTTTGATTTTGATACGCTGGAAAAACTGATTGAATTGGAGAATATTGTCTGGATGGATGAAGACAAAGGTACTATCACAGAAGAAATTTCTTTTGAAGTTGTTGGCGGCCATACTCCTTTTATGCAGGTTTTCTGGATCAAAGAAGGAAAAGAAATTGTTTTTTACGGTGCAGATAATCTTCCTCAGGCATCGTATTTAAAATACCATCTTGCCTATAAAAGTGATTTTGACGGCAGAAAAGCAATGGAACTCAGATTAAAATGGCAAAAAGAAGCGATCGAAAATCATTGGAAAGTATTATTGTATCATGATCTTAGCAAAGCTGTTATTCAGTTTTAATTTAACTGAAAAAGCTTTTGTATCCCATAAAAAAACTCTTCTCAAATTTGAGAAGAGTTTTTTATTTATTCTTTAAAAATCGGCTTATTTGTGCTTCATTTTTCCGTTTTTAAATCTTTCACTTGCTGTTTGGTAGTAAGCAATAGTTTCTGCCACTAAAGTGTTGTTTTTAGAGCTTACTTCAGATAAAGCTTTGTCTGCTCCGGTAACATTGAATTGCTTTACTCTCCTTCTGTCATCAATTTGGGTAAATACATCGTTTTTCAGTAATCCTAATGTTCTGTAATTCCCAAGGAAAGCTCTTTCTTCTCCTGGTTTTGTTTGGTTGATATCTTTCCCGTACAAGCTAGTGCTGTAATTCCAGTTTAAATACCCGAATAACGTTGGCATAAGATCGATTTGAGAAGTTAGACGATCAATTTTTTCAGGTTGTTGATTAAGGTTATAAATAATCGCAGGAATATGATGTTTAGCGATATTAATTTCCCATTTTCCGGCGCTGCTTGCACAATGGTCAGCTACAATTAAAAATACAGTGTTTTTGAACCAAGGTTTAGTTTTAGCCGTCGCAATAAATTGTCCTAAAGCATAATCGGTATATTTTACAGCAGCATCTCTTTCTCCTTGCGGAAGGTCAATTTTACCTTTCGGGAATGTATATGGCTTATGATTGGAAGTCGTCATTACAAACTGAAAGAATGGTTTGTTTTGTTTGCTGCTGATATCAGCATATTTTATAGACTGCTTATAAAGATCTTCATCACAAATTCCCCATGCATTTTCAAAATTAACTTCCTGATCTTTTATCGCGTATCTTTTTGTTTTAATTTCATCGGATAAAGGATTTCCTCTGTCTCTGTCTACGATATCAAAACCTTGCCCTCCAAAAAAGTTATTCATATTATCAAAATAACCATCGCCACCATATATGAAATAAGGATGGTATTTTCTTGCCTGCAAAATAGTAGAAATTGAGAATAAATTCTGATTGTTTGGTCTTCTTACAATACTGTTTCCTGGTGTTGGAGGAACACATAAAGTAAGGGCTTCCATACCTCTTACCGTTCTTGTTCCCGTTGAATATAAATTGGTGAAAAATACACTTTCATTTGCCAGTTTATCATAATTGGGTGTAAGATTACTTTTATTTCCGAATTCAGTCAAAAATTCCGCACTGAAACTTTCAATGGCAATTAAAATAATATTCGGGTTCTGTACATTATTACCTTGAGTAAGTCTTGAAATATCGTCGTATTGCGTAGATGTATAGCTTTGATTGTTTTGTAAAAGGTTTTTCTTTAATGTTTTATAGGCTTCCTGATCAGATACTTTCGGGTAGAAAGTCTGGTAATCAAGTTCGTTTGATTTGAAAGCCGTTACAAAAGAAAATGCACCGTTTTTTCCCAGTTCGTTAACGATCAGGTTATTGCTGAATTCTGCCTGTTTATTTTTCAGAACCAAAGCTAAAATTACTGTAACAATTGCAAGAGGCAAGAAATATAATGCACGTAATGATAAAGGTTTTTTATCTGTAAAAGTATTTTTGAAAACCTTTAATTTTTTGAATACCACAAATGTCAGGACAATAAGAAGGATCAGAACTGCTGCAATAAGCGGTAAAGGATATGATTGGTTAATATTTTCCACCACTTCATACGTATAGATCAAATAATCTACCGCAATAAAGTTGAATCTTGCCCCAAACTCATCCCAAAACGGAATTTCAGCCAAAAGACTGAAGTAAATAATGATAAAGATGAGTGTGAAATAGAAATAACTGAAAATTTTGTCAAAAACTGAGCCTATGAACTTCTTTGGGAGTACTAAAAGGTAGGCTCCATACAAAAGTAGAAATAGCGATCCTATTGTAAAATCAAAGAGAAATCCGGTAAAAAAAGCTCTGAAAACAGAGAAAATACTAAAATCGATATCTTTTATCGAAACAATAAGAAAACCTGCTCTTATTAAAAATGATAAGGAAATGTATAAGACTAAAATACTAAACAAAGCAGAGAATCTGCCTTTGAACATCTTTTGATTCAGAGTTGAAAAAGCTTTTGAAACCATAGTTATTTTAAAAAATGTAAAGTAACTATTAAATTTTGGAAAAATTTTGAATTTGCAGAAAGTTTATTAAAAAAATGATAATTATTATTTAGTTTGAATCTTTTTATTTCTTTATTTGGTGAGTTCTTGGTTATATTTGCGAACAAACACATCATCAAATTTATAAAATGAAATTACCCATATCTACCCTTTTACTTATAAGCTCTACTCTATTGTTTTCACAGAAAAAATTACCGATTGTGAGATCGAATATACAGCTGGTTACCATAATAGAGAGTAATGAATTAAAAACAAGCTGGTCTTTGAATCCTAAAGTAAAACCGGACGTTTATACCACAGGAAAAAATGTGAAATTTAAACAAGTAAAATTAAAAACGGATATAGACTCTATTGAGGTAAAATTAAAACCTACAGAGAAGTTTGATTTTATAGTGCTTCTTAATGGTAAAGACTCTTGCAACACCCGATTTGAAAGTCCCGAGATCAAAAATTTTTCTAAGGTAAAACCTGTTCTGAAAGATACGATCCCTTTTATTCTTACTGAACAGAACAATATAAAAATTAAAGGAAGGCTTAATAATAAGTTTGATGTTGATCTGATGTTTGATACCGGAGCGATGGATTTTTACCTTATAAAAGATGCGATAAAGAAATACCTGAATCCTGAAGGACGAAAATTAACCATCAACGATATAAGTGATAATGATTTCAAGGTAGGAAATTTAGAATGGCAACATCAGCAAGTGTATCCGATTGAAACGACCGGACATGGTTGTGACGGGATGTTTGGATGGAATGTGTTTGACGGTAAAGTGGTAGAGATTGACTATGATAAAAATATCATCATTGTTCATTCTCAACTTCCTAAAATAGGCAAAGATTATGAAAAATTTGAAATGGAACTAATGAAGGAACATTTTTGTATTAATGCTGAAATGGAAGTCCATAAAAAAAAATTTAAGAGCAGGTTTTTATTTGATTCCGGGTTTCAGAAAACATTAATGCTGGATAATGGTTTAATTACAAAAAGCGGCTATCCAAAAGCTGAACTGCCTGTCATTGCAAAAACGGTGATGTATAATTCAAATAAGGACGAAATTCCAGTTGAAACTGTGTTGAATGAAAAACTGATTTTTGGAAAATATGTGCTGAAAAATGTACCGGCTCAAATCAATTCATATAATCAACCGGCTGGATTCAGTACTCATTTCTTAGGAGGTGAAATTTTAAAGCGTTTCAATACGATTCTGGATTTTCAGAACAATATAGTGTATCTGAAGCCTAATCATTTATTCAATACTGAATATAGCATTCCTAAAAACGAAAAATCTTAAAAATTACTATTAACAGAATAAGTTGAAGTAAAAATGGGCAAAGTTTCTTTGCCCATTTTCTATTGTGTTTTTAAAGATCAAGCTGTCTTTGAAATTCTTCGATATATTTGGCTAAATGCAGCCCATCTGCCAATCCGTGATGAGCTTCTATGGAAACAGGCATCATTTTTCTTCCGTTTTTAATACTGAATTTTCCAAAAGCAATTTTAGGAATACATTCTTTAGGGTCGAAATTTGTCGGATGCAGTATTGCACTAAAAGAATTCCACGGAATTGTAGTGTGTCTGATGTGATTAATCGGTAAAACATCATTACTAATTCCTAAACCCGTCGAATTTTGAACAGATTGTATTTCTTTCTGTAAGTTAGCATTAAAGGTTTCAAAATCCGAAGCGTAATGGAAAAATGAAAATCCAAAAGTTCCGTCCGGTCTTCCGATGGTTCCCCCAACATGTACCTCATCATATAAAATTACTTTTCCATCGACAATTCTGAGTTTTAATTCGTCTACGGTATTGATGGCAACCATTGATTTATAAAGATAAACAGCATAAAAAGAACAGCCTTTTTCTTTTGCATCATCATATGCCTTTGTGCAGTCAACCTCTGTCGTAAATCCGAAAAACGGACTTTTCATACCTGAGAAAAATTCAAAATGTTCTTTTCTGTTCCAACTTTCAAAATCGATTACCTTCATTAAATTTATTTTATGCAAATTTCCGTAATTCAAATCTAATAACACAGTACTTCTTACAAAAAAATAAGCCGTATCAGTAAAGACACGGCCTATTTAAATAAAAATCTAACTAGGGTTTATGAAGAAGAGTCAATTGCCAATTTTGGTTTGAAAGTCAATAGTAAATTTGAAATAAAATTTAAATGTACCAAGCAAGGCAAATTGACCGTTCACAATTCATTATTTCAAATATTTTTGTTTTAAAACGGCAATTTCTCTTGGTCCGATTCCCATTTCTACTTGGAAGAAGTTTTCTACGCTTCCGTATTTTTTGTTGATGGCTGCGAAGAAATTTCTGATTAATTCTGGCCTTAGTTCCATTTGCTGCTTGATTTCCGCTTCCGTTAATCCCGACATTTTTGAAAGTCCTGAATACATTCCTTTCATAGTAGGATTTTTCGCCAGATAGTAATTAGAAGCTACATAATCACTTTCAATTATATCCTGAGGAACGCCTAAAATATTCAGGAATAATGCAGAAGCCATTCCCGTTCTGTCACGTCCTCCCGTACAATGGAAAAGCAACGCTTCATCGGGTTTTAAGGTCAATAACTGAACGAATAAAGCTCTGTATCTTTCTCCAAAATAAGGTAATCCACCTTCTCCATACATATCAAACAAGAAATTCTTGTCTTTTAAAAATTTTGCCATATCCTGAGCAGTAGGAAGATTATTGCTTCCTGCAGGGCAAAGAATATAAGTAGTGTTTGCCGGAAGTCTGTCCTGTGCTTTTTTGGCCTCTTTCACTCCTCTGAAATCTACTACGGTCACGATTTTTTTATCTTTAAAAGTCTTTAAATCTTTCTCTGATAATTTATCGATCGCGTCACTTCTGAATACTTTTCCTAATGTTACTTCTTTTCCGTCAGAAGTTTTATAACCTCCTGTATCTCTGAAATTGTATGCACCTTCCATCTTTACGACACGTCTTGCGCTGTCTTTTATTTGTGCATGTCCTGAAATTCCTAATGTAGCAATTGCCAATGTTAAAATTATTTTTTTCATTTTTATAATAAGATTTTAGATTAAAATACCTGCCAACGAATTCCTATTTGTCCTCTGCTTCCATACCATTCGTGAGAAGTAATTCTTTGTTTATTGTCTCCCATGTATTGTCTTAAACTTTCGTTGTTGATGTTATTTAACTCTACAAATAGCTTAAGTTTCTTAGACAGATCATAGCTCGCAGAGAAGTCTATTGTAAAGTTTTTATCGGACCAGATGTAATACTGTGTTCCCAGTTGTTGATTAATAGATTCTACAGATTTACCTCTGTAATTTGCCGCAAGACGAACCATTAACTTGTTATTTTCATAGTAGAGAATAGCATTAAACATATTTTTGGACTGGTTAGGGAGTGTTGTTCTGTCAGAGATTAAGCTACCGTCTGTTCTTTGAACATCCACCTTTGAATCGATATAAGAATAGTTAAATTCAACCCCGAAACCACTGAAAAAGCCGGGTAAGAAATCGAAACGCTTGTTGATTCCTGCTTCAAAACCTACTAAACTTGCATCATTAAGGTTTTTAGCCTGTTTTACCAGATAGTTGTTTCCATCAATATTCATCATAGAAGCATCATCAAAAATTACATCCGATACTTTTTTATAGAATACTCCTCCGGAAAGAAGACCGATATTATCGAAGTAATACTCTCCCATTAGATCGAAATTATCACTGAATGTTGGTTTCAGATCCGGGTTTCCTTTTGTAATTACATTGGGTGTTGTGGTATTGTCAATGCTTACTCCCGGAGACATATTTCCAAAATTAGGTCTTACGAATGATCTTGTATAGGCAAATCTTACGTTCGCTTTTGGAGTAAAATTATATTTCATGTGCAACATCGGTAAGAACGCATTATAATTACTTTCTACCGTTGAAGGAGAGATAATCGTTTCAGTTCCTTGTTTTGTAGATTTTGAACCATTTAATGTTAATCTGGTAGATTCATTTCTAAAACCTCCCACAATTTTAAAGTTCTCAGATGCTTTTATTTCTGCCATTGCATAGGTTGCCATTACATTTTCTTCACCATTGTAAACACTTGTTGCATTACCCGCTGCATTGGAAAAATCTTTGAAGTTATTTTGTGACAGGAATCCCGGAGAAAACAAGTCAAAAAGCTGTCCTTTTGTGGGTGGATTCATAATATAGGTATCTAAATTATTATTCATTCCTCCTAGGAACTGGGTTCCTTGTGCTGCCGGTTCAGTTGAGAGTTGGGATAAGCTTAGTAAATTTGCTGTTGTAGGAGCATACACCTGATTGTATCCATACGTACTGTTTCTTTGTTTTGCTCTATATTTTGCGCCTGCTTTTAAAGTAATATTAGAATTGAGTTCATATTTTAGATTAACTCTTGCAATTCTATCGCGTTCGTTGTTGTCTAATTTTGCAATAACCAATTGTGAAAGCAATAATTTATCAGCGCTCATTACTTCTGCCGGATTGGAAACATCTGAACTGTAATCTAAATAATTTCCTCCAATTCCGTTAGGAGAATCGAATCCCCAATATCTTTTTCCATTGGTTAGATTATTAAAACCACTTGCAATTTTCTGTCTGAAAGTAGCAATAGGTAATCCTTTGGTATCATTGGTTGGAGGTGTATCTAAGAAGTAATTTGCCTGATAATTGCTTGCCATCCAATCCAAACTTAGTTTTGGTGCTAAAGTATGCTCTCCTCCTAATTCCATCCCGTATAATTCGGTCTGATAATGAGAATATCTGAAATTATACTGATATCTTTTATTGGTGTAATCTACATAAGATTCGTATACGGGACGAATGTCATCGAACTTATTGTACATTCCACGGAAATACACTTTGTTATTGGCGTTAAATTTATATTCTAACCCTCCATTTAATCCGATCGTTCTTCTGGTTCCCATATAGCGCTTCATCATGATCGTATTGATAGACTTACGCTCTGTATTAGATAACCCGGTATTATAACTTACGTCAAAAGCATCCGCTCCCCATTGTCTGTCCCAAATAGCTCCTGATAAGATTACCCCTAATTTATTGTTGAAGAAACGGTCACCATATACGATTGAACCATTATAAGTTCCGTTCTGTGAAAAAGTATTATATCCACCTGCTCCGCTCACACTTAGAGTTTTTCTTGCAGGTGTCGTTCTGGTGATAAAATTGATGCTTCCACCAATGGCATCTGCATCCATATCCGGAGTTACGGCTTTTGAAACCTGTACAAACTGAATTAATTCAGACGGAACAACATCTAGAACAAATGATCGATTCCCCATTACATTGGCACTTGGTAATCTGTTTCCATTAAATAAAGCTGATGTCCAGTAAAAAGGAGTTCCTCGTACCGTCGCTTGATCTGCCTCCCCGTGATATCTTGCTACAGCAACACCCTGAACTCTTTGTACCGCTTCTGCCGCATTTCTATCCGGAAGTTTTCCGATCGCATCGGCTGCAATGACTTCCATGATGGCATTGTTATTTTTCTTGATTTCGTAAGCTTTTGCCTGAGTTAAAGCATTAGGTCTTGAAATGACAACCTGTTGAATATCGTTTACCTTATCCTTGCTCTTCTTTTCTTCAGGAGTAATGGTGATGTAACCGATATCATTGGTCCCTTCTTTTATAGTGATTGGGAAAATTTTTGTTTCATATCCAATATATTCAACTTTAAGATTAATTTCTCCCAATGTTGGTGAAAGAAGATTGAAATCTCCGTCCAATGAAGAAATTGCTTTTGCGTCTGCATCTACAATTGAGATATTAGCTCCCGGAAGTGCTCCGTTTGTTTTACCGACAACAGTTCCTTTGATGGATTGTGCATGGATGGTTCCCAAAGATGCCATTAGAAAAAATGCAGAGATCTGAATGATTCTTGACTTTTGTTTTGAAAAACCAATTGAATTGTTCATAGATTTTTTTTTGATGCAAATTTGGGCTGCTAATCGCATCTATTCGTCCGAAGGAAAAAATCAGATTTCAGAACGTGTCACTCGTTGGATTTGTACTTTTAATTAATTGTTTATCAGATATTTAAAATTATTTAACTATTTGTTATTTATTTATGAACCTAATATTAAATCATAAATTAAATTTTTAATAGATAAATAATAGACTTGTGAATGATGCAATGAAGATTTTGTATTTATTTTGTGAAAACCTAAGGAAGAATGCAGTATATAGTTATTATTGGGGCTTTTCAGGCACTTGTAGCGCTTTGGCTTTTACAGTTCAGAGAAAAAAAATCGCAATCAAATTATCTGTTTATTTTTCTACTTTCTGCCATTGCGGTTCATTTAACCATTAAGTTCGTCATCTTCAATTTTATTCCTGACGAAAGTATCAGACAACAGATGAATACGTTCATTGGGGTTTGTTATGGACCTTTGATCTATTTATATACTTTAAGCAAGACCAAAAAAGAATTTTCCATTGCGAGTAAATGGTTTATATTCATTCCGCTTTTCATGTTGATGATCGCTTATTTTACTATTTCCTGTGTGTTTGTTATTCTCAATCATGCCGATCAGAAGCTACTCGATTTGTACAACAATTTCAGTTTATATTTAATATTTACGATTAATCTGTATTATCCTTTGAAGAGTATTTTAATTGCCAGAAAAACTCAAGTAGAAAACCTTGAAAAGATTGAATATGATGTCATTACAAGAATTTCTTACTGTATACTTTTTATGGAATTTGGGGTAATTGTTTCCAAAACCCTGCTTTATCTTTATCCTGAAGAAAATCAGTTAATTAACTTATCAATTAGAAGTGTTGCTTACTTTTTATTATTAATCATCTGTCTTTTAATTGTAAGAAAAAGCTTAAAAACGGAAACTTATTCTCTGAAAATAACTTCAGATAATAGTATGAAAGTATTTGTTAATCAAAATAATGATGAAGGACATGTAGTATTAAATAAAGTTGATTACGAAATAAAATTCAGTGAACTCTGGCAAAAGATGGATCAGTCTGTGAGGCAAAAACAATTGTACAGAGATTGTGATTTGAATCTTGATCAGTTGGCGCTAAAAACAGAAATCAACAAATATCAGATCAGCGAAATGTTGAATGGTTACAAACACAAACCATTCTACCGTTACATTAACGAATATCGTATTGAATATTTCAAAAATATAGTAGAAAAAGCAATTGAAAGCAATGAGAATATTAACTTTTTATCTTTTGCTTATGAAGCCGGTTTTAAATCAAAATCGTCTTTTAACCGATATTTTAAAGAAATAATTGGCAAAACACCATCAGAATATTATAAAAGCTTTTCGAATGAAAATAAGCAGCACAGCTTTGAAATCAGTGCATAAAAAAATCATTTTCTAAGGTGAAAATGATTTTATATTCAAAAATAAAGTTGTCTTACGTTATTTATCTGTTACAAAATTCTTCTTTGCCAGTTCTTTTCTTACACGGCTCAAACTTTCTGGCGTAATGCCTAAATAGGAAGCAATCATCCATTGTGGAACTCTTAATAATAAATCCGGATACATTTTAATGAATCTCAGATATCTTTCTTCAGCAGTTTCCCCCAGCAAAGAATTGATTCTGTTTTGAAGGCTTCTAACGTGCTTTTGAAGTAAAATATCATTATTAGGAGCAATATTAGGGAATTGTTTCACCAGTTTTTTGAAAAAATCAGGTTGTAATAATAAAACTTCAGAATCTTCTACCGCTTCAATATAATAGACTGATTTTTCATTAAAATAAAGGCTGCTTCTATCAGAAATCAACCAGCTTTCCGGCGCAAACTGAATAATGTGCTCTTTTCCATTCTTATCGATGGAATACATTCTGAGCAAACCCTTTTCTACAAAAAAGTTGTATCTGCAGACTTCTCCGTATCGTAAAAGGAAATCATTTTTAGCCACTTTTTTAATTTCATAATGAAGGCTGCATGTATTCACATTTTCTACGGGAACTTCGAGAATGTTTGCTAAATAAGTATTAATATTTTTCATTATGATAATAGATTTATAGAAATATTTTGGTGAGAAGCATCGTTAATTACTTTTCCGTCTTCTATCACAAGCAGTTGCGGACTTTCATGCCTTATTCCAAGATCTTCCGCAATTTTATTGGAAAGAGGTCTGTAAGCGAGAAGGTCTAAAAAATACAAATCTGCAACCTCATCAATATTTTCATGATTTTCTATCTCTCTTTCAAAATTCTTCAATACCGTTCTGCTGATAAAACAACTCGTAGAATGTTTGAATATGGCAATTTTTCCGGTGCTCGAATTTTCCATGGCAATTTTTAAATCATCTTCGGATTTTATTGTTTTCCAAAATGATTTTTGCTCTTTTGCCTCTTCTTTTCCTCCGAATATTTTATCAAAAAAACTCATACGTTAAATTGTTTAAGATGATGGTCGAGATGTTTATATTCCAAAAAACCCCAATCTTTTTCTTTCATGCTGCCAAAAAGAACGTGTTCTTCAGGCAAACGCTTATTTTCAAAGGCTTCCCAGTAAGAATCCAGTGTTTTTAGAAGGTTACTTTTTGCCTCATCAAAATTACATTCAAAATTAACGATTAGTTTTTGAAAAGTAGGCATATTATGGGGAATTCCGTTGTCAAAAATTTGCATTTCTTTTTTGGTAAAGATTCCTATGATTCTGAAAAGATAATTAATATTTGGGAGATCAATATTCCGAAGGGGAACTTGCAGTACCAAATCACAATGACAGAGCATTTGAGAGACCTTCATTCTCCCCCATTTCTTCTCAGAACCAGCTGAAAGTTTAGAGATTCTTGTTTTAATCTCGTCAAAAAAGTCTCTGTTATGAAGTGTCTTTTTTACCAACCTTTTTCGTTCTTCAAATTTTCAATATGTGCAAAATGATGATTACAATGCCAAGCGTATAAGGCAAGGCAGTTTTTTAAATCATAATCGGTATTTTGCTCAGGATGATGAAAGGTTCTGTTTAATTGTTCTTCAGACAGACTTTTTAGCAAGACAGTCCATCTTTGATGAGTTCCTTTAAGCATTTTTAAAGAAGATTTGATAGGCATTGTTGCACTATCGGCAAGCTCAGCCCATTTTGCTTCGTCATAAGGTTTTATGGTAGGGTTTTCCTCTGTTAAAGCAAGTTTGAATCTTGTAAAACTATTGATATGGCTATCTGCAAGGTGATTGATAAGTTGTCGTACCGTCCATCCACCTTCTCTGTAAGGCGTATCCAGTTGTTCATCTGACCAGTTTTCGACTAGTTTTTTTAATCTTTTCGGAAAATCGCTGATCACATTGATAAATTCTGATAGTTTCTCAGTGCTTATAATTTCGGGTTGCAGAAACTGACCTATCGGAAATTTTTTTTGATCTAAATTACTCATAAACAATTTTGATGATTTAAAAGATTACTGATTTGTCTAATGCTTTAATTTGAGACAATTTATTGAGGATTAGTTTTGTAAATGTATCAAAAATTCAAGAATTTTAAACACAAAAAAAGCTTCAATTCTATAAAAATTGAAGCCTTTATTATGTAAAGTCAGCTATTAATAACCGTGTAAATTGATATCCTCAGTTCTTTGCAAAGTAACTTTCTTTCCCATTTTCTTTTGAATCACGCGGAAATGCTGTAATTCATCATCGGTAAGGATACTAATGGCGGTTCCCTTCTCATGGGCACGTCCGGTTCTACCGATACGGTGGACATAATCTAAAGGCGAACGCGGCAGCTCATAATTGATAACGTAAGGCAAAGCTTCAATATGGATTCCACGACCAATTAAATCCGTAGCAACCAGGATCTGAGCGCCTTTTCCTTTAAATTCTTCCAGATTATTTCTACGCGCACCCTGCGATTTCTGACTGTGAATGGCAACCGCTTTGATTTTATTCTTTTTCAGTTTTTCTACCAGATTATCTGCAGATCTTGTAGATGAAACAAAAATTATAGCTTTTTCAATATTTTTTTCCTTAATTAAATATCGTAAAAAAGGACCTTTATTCTCAGGAGCAACATGATAAGCCAACTGCTCGATATTATCAATTTCAACTTCTTCTTTTTTGATTTCAATAATCGTAGGATTGATTGATAAACGTTCCTTCATTTCGGAAACTTTGTCATTTAAAGTTGCCGAAAATAAAGTAGTTTGCTTTGCTACAGGCATCATCGCAAAAAGCTTATTCATTTCCTCGCCGAAACCTAATTGAAACATTTTGTCTGCTTCGTCAATCACCAAATGCTGAATTCTGGAGATGCTCAAAGCATTGTGATCAATTAAGTCCAATAAACGACCGGGTGTTGCAATAAGAACTTCCACCCCAAACATTCCTTTCATTTGCGGATTGATGGAAACCCCTCCGTAAACAGCCATGGTACGGATGTCACGCTTCAGGTTCTCTGTAAAAGCTTTAAAAACTTCGTCAATCTGAATGGCCAATTCACGGGTAGGAACCAATATTAAAACCTGAACATTTCGATCTTTTTTAACTTCTTCATTCTGTAATTTTTCTAAAATTGGCATCACAAAACAAGCTGTTTTTCCGGAACCGGTCTGTGCAATTCCCATCAGGTCTTTTCCTTGTAAAATAACGGGAACAGCCTGTTCCTGGATTGGAAATGGCTTCAAATACCCCAATTTTTTAACGGAACGAATAATATTGTGTGATAATCCTAAAGATTCAAATGACATAAAAACTTATTTAATGCAAAGATAAGCTATTGATATGGTATATCCGGAATAGGAAAAAACGATTGGGTTTTATTATTAAAATGCCGATTTGTCCGAAAATTCAGTTTTGGGCAAATTTTTGAGGATTAGTTTTTGTAAATTTATCAAAAATTCGAGAATTTTAAAATATGAAAAAAGCATTAATAATAGTCGATGTACAGAATGATTTTTGTGAAGGAGGTGCATTGGCTGTTCCGGGAGCAAATGAAGTAATTCCTTATATCAATCTTCTGATGGAAGAAAATGAATATGATCAAATTGTTCTTACACAGGATTGGCATCCTGCAGATCACAAAAGTTTTGCAAGTAATAATGGCAGAAAAGTAGGAGAAAGCATTATTTTAAATGGTGTTCCTCAGTTTATGTGGCCGGATCACTGTGTGCAAGGAACTTTTGGGGCAGAGTTCCATAAAGATCTGAACAGAGATAAAGTGACTCATATTATTCAGAAAGGTAAGAACACGGAAATCGACAGTTACAGCGGTTTTCAGGATAATAATCACTTCATGAAAACTGGTTTAGATGATTTTTTAAAATATCATGAAATTCAATTGGTTGAGATCGTAGGGCTAGCAATGGATTATTGCGTGAAATTTACATGTACAGATGCAGTGGCAAACGGATATATAACGTGTCTGCATTTCAACGGAACGCGTGCTGTTAACGTGAAACCGGAGAACGGAAGAGATGCCATTTATGAGATGATTCAAAAAGGCGTGACTGTTTTGGGATAGTTTTTTATATTAAAGGCTTCGACTCCGCTCAGCCTGGCAACACTAATACTATTTCGTAAGTTTTACCAACTAGCGGAGTCGAAGCTTTCTTATTTTCTTTATAGAATGACAAATTCATAACAAAAAAGGCGTTGAAAATATTCAACACCTTTTTTTATTTCGGACTTAAAAGCTTTTAATTAAAGCATTTTAAGATTGTTAACTTCCTGATCTGTAAGAATTCTCCAGTGTCCTCTTTTGATATTCTTCTTCGTTAATCCTGCAAACATTACTCTGTCTAAAGCTTCCACTTCATATCCTAATCGTTGGAAGATTCTTCTGATAACACGGTTCCAACCGATGTGAATCTCAATACCCACTTCATTTTTCGGTTTTCCTTCAATGAAAGAAATCTGATCTACAACAGCAACTCCTTCATCCAGACGAATTCCTTCTACAATGAGTTTCATATCTTCATGCGTCAGTTTTTTATCCAACGTTACATGGTAAATCTTTTTCGCATCAAAAGACGGGTGAGTCAATTTCTTCGTCATGTGCCCGTCATTCGTTAAAAGAATAACCCCTGTTGTAGATCTGTCTAGTCTTCCAACAGGAAAAACACGATAAGGAGAAGCATTGGCTACCAAATCCATTACAGTTTTTCTCGCTTTATCATCTTTTGTAGTAGAAATATATCCTTTAGGTTTATTCAAAAGTACATAAACCGGTTTTTCAGGAGTGATATTTTGTCCGTCAAAAACTACTTTATCTATTTTCTGAACCTGATATCCCATTTCAGTTACCACTTTTCCGTTTACTTCAACTAAACCTTGAGTGATCAGTTCATCAGCTTCTCTTCTGCTGCAAATTCCTGAATTAGCAATATATTTATTAAGACGAATAGTATCTTTATGAATGTCTTTGTCAATTTTGTTCAGCCTTCTTTTTTGTACGAAAGATTTTGCACCGTCTTGGTTTCTGTCATCTGAACTTCCCGGTCTTCTTCCATATTTTAAGCTACCTCTTTCATACTTATCTCTTGTATCAAAGGTATTAGGTCTGCTTCCTCCTCTTTTAGGTGCAGATTTTCCAAAAGTTTTTCTCTCTTCACTCGAATTGGTAACAAAGTCTGTTTTTTCAGTTTTTCCAAACTTCTTATCCATTCTGTCTTGGTAACTTGTACCACCACTATTTCTGGAATCTGAATTTCTTTCTCCTGCTTTAGGAAAAGACTTTTTGAAAGGTTTTGAACCAGAAGAATTTCCTGATCTTGAAGCACGAGAATCATCAGAATTATTTCTTGTTGAACTTCTTGGTTTCTTTGGTCTTCCTGAATTATTGTCTCTGCTCATGCTAAATATTTGTGCAAAGATAGTAATTTAATAACGAGTTAAAAATTAAGAATCATAACTTTGCAATATTGTTTTACAATTAACCTTATAGAAATTCTGAAAATGATAACAATATTAAATGATAATTTTTCTCAATTAAACGAATTCTTACACGAAAAATCGTTTAGTAAAATTTTTATCCTGGTCGATGAAAATACTCATGAATATTGTCTTCCTATTCTTTTAGGAAATATGGAGACGGATTTGGGATTTGAAATTTTGGAGATAGAAGCCGGAGAAGAAATGAAAAATATTCAAACGGCGAACCAGCTTTGGGAAATTTTGACGGAAATGCAGGCGGACAGAAAAGCATTGGTAATCAATTTAGGAGGCGGTGTAATTACAGATATGGGAGGTTTTGTAGCTTCTACCTACAAAAGAGGGATTCAGTTTATCAATATTCCTACGACTCTTCTATCGATGTGTGATGCTTCTATAGGAGGAAAAACAGGAATTGACTTAATGCATTTTAAAAATATGGTGGGAACTTTCACTTTCCCTGAACAGATTTTTGTGTATCCAAAGTTTTTAGAAACTCTTCCTTTTAAAGAATTGAGAAGCGGTTTTGCAGAAATGCTGAAACATGGACTGATTGCAGATAAAAACCATTGGGAAAACCTTATCCGTATCAATAAATTGGATATTGAAAGTGTAATTCCTCATATCCAGACTTCAATGAATATCAAGCAGAATGTTGTAGATCAGGATTTTCATGAGAAAAATATTAGAAAAACATTAAACTTTGCTCATACGATAGGTCATGCTATTGAAAGCTTATGTCTTGAACAGGGAAATCCTATTCTTCATGGGGAAGCAGTAGCTGCCGGAACAATTTGTGAAGCACACCTCTCCTATCTTGAAGGATTACTGTCACAGGAAGACTCTCAAATTATTATAGAAAATGTTCAGAAGCATTATCCTTATTTAGATATTAGTGATTTTAAGGATGAAGATATTTTTGCCTTATTATTAAATGATAAGAAAAACGTAGACAGTAAAATCAATTTTTCTTTACTCTCAGGAATTGGTTCATGTACTTTTGATCATCAGTGCAGTCAAAATAACATAGCAGAATCGTTAAAATTCTATAGAAAATTGAATAATGCCTAGTTTTTTCGCATAAATTTTAAGCTGTTTTTAATGAAAAAATAAATTTAGAATTATTCTAAACATTATTTTGTTTTAATTTTTATTTTACTGAATATCAGTTTTATATAATTTTTAACCGTTGGGAATTCCGACGGTTTTTTATTGCTTTTTTTTTCGATTTTGATTTTGGCAAGCAATTTGAAAGATACTCCCCGTCTGATGAAAATTCAGGCAGTAGTAAAGTTTAAAATTATAAAGTAGTAAATATTAAAAAAATTAAAGTTATGAAAAAGTTAATTTTAGGATTAGCAGTTACGGCTAGCTCATTAGCATTTGCACAACAGGCAAAATCTTCATCTAGTCCGGTTTCATTTGGTGTAAAAGCCGGTATGAACGTTTCTTCACTTTCTAAAGATGAAGGATTAGATGATCAAAAATCAAAAATTGGTTTTAATGCAGGTGTTTTTGCTAATATTCCGGTTGCTAGTTCATTCAGCATTCAGCCAGAAGTTTTGTATAGCCAGTACGGAAGTAAAGCGGTATACAATAATGTAGTTGACGCTAACAACAGTGTTAAAAGATCGTATACAACAGATTTAGGATATATTACTGTACCGGTGATGTTCCAGTACAATTTCGTTCCGAACTTCTATTTAGAAGCAGGTCCTGAGTTTGGTTTTAACGTTACTGCAAAAGAAAAGTATGACCAAACAACGGTTATTGGAGGTAACACGACTACAACCAGCGGAACTGAAGATATCAACAAAGATAATATGAACACCTTCAATTTTGGTATCGGTATTGGAGCAGGATATTATTTCACAGATAATATTGGTCTTACAGCGAGATATGTTGCTGGTGTAACAGATGTTGCTAAAGACAGACCAAGTGGATCTGATGCGATTAGAAACAATGTTTTCCAGGTTGGATTGGCATTTAAATTCTAGATCTCAGATTTATTTCAAGAACAAATTTTAATTTCAATAAAAAATGTCAGGCTTAATTTTTAAGTCTGACATTTTTATAGGTGATAAGTGAAAATAAAAAACATTAAATAAGTTTTGTTTTTGATAAAATATAAGTGTTTTATTAAAGATAATAATTAAAATTAATAAATTTTGGCAAGAAATTTGATGATTAAAGTTTGAAAATATTTAAAAATAATAATTATGAAAAAATTAATCTTAGGAATTGCTATTGCAATCAGTTCTTTAACATTTGCTCAAGAAAAGGCAAAATCTTCATCTTCTCCAGTATCATTTGGTGTAAAAGCAGGTCTTAACGTAGCTTCTATTAATGATGATGCGAAAGCAAAAGCTGGACTTTATGCAGGTGTATTTGCCAATATTCCGGTAGCATCTTCTTTCAGTGTACAACCGGAAGTTTTGTATAACGGAATGGGAGCGAAAAGTAAGGATTTTTCAGATGTAAGATTAAACCTTGATTATATCTCTATTCCTGTAATGTTACAGTATAATGTTCTTCCTGAATTCTATTTGGAAGCTGGACCTCAATTTAGCTTTGCAATTAGTAGAAAAATGAAAGGAGACGGAGGTTCTGTAGATGTAGATCAATTTTACAAAGGATTTGACTTTGGTGTTGGAATAGGAGCAGGTTATTATATTGCGCAAGGATTTGGAGTTACTGCAAGATTTGTTGCCGGAGCTACTGATATTGTTGAAAACAATCCTTCTGATGCAATCAGAAACAGCGTATTCCAAGTAGGTATCGCTTATAAATTCTAAACAAATTAGTTTCAATAAAAAATGTCAGACTTAATTTTAAGTCTGACATTTTTTTATGTATCAAAGAATTAATTAAATAATTCCAATTCTTCTCCTTTTCCTACAGGATATTCCTCTGTGAAACATCCGAAGCAATGGTTAGCAGAACCTAAAATAACTTTTAGATTATCGATACTTAAGAATTCTAAAGAATCTACTCCTAAATAATTTCTAAGTTCTTCAGTCGTCATATTGGCAGAAATCAAATCATCTTTAGACGGCGTGTCGATTCCTAAATAACAAGGGGCGATAATTGGTGGAGAAACACTTCTGAAGTGGATTTCCTTCACGCCTGCATCTTTAAGGATTTTAACCAATCTTTTAGAAGTAGTTCCACGAACGATAGAATCGTCGATGATCACTACTCTTTTACCTTTGATTTCGGAAATAATCGGATTCAATTTTAAGTTCACTACCCTTTCTCTCATTTCCTGAGTCGGTACGATGAAACTTCTTCCGATATATCTGTTTTTAATCAAAACCGGACGGAAAGGAATTCCCGAAGCTTTAGAAAATCCAATAGCAGCCGGAACTCCTGAATCAGGAACTCCAATTACCAGATCAGCTTCTACAGGAGACTGTTCCCAGATTTTTTCACCAGATTTTTCTCTGATTTCGTAAACGTTGATATTTTCTAAAGAAGAGTCAGGTCTTGCAAAATAAATATACTCGAATGAGCAGATTCTTTGCTTAGCTTTTTCTTCATCCACCATGATTGAATGTAATTTTCCAGGCTCATTTTCATTGGTGTAAATGATTTCTCCCGGTAAAATATCACGAACATATTGTGCTCCAACTGCATCTAAAGCTACAGATTCTGAAGCAACCACGTAAGAATTTTCGTTAATTGCTCCTAAAACCAAAGGTCTGATTCCGTTGAAATCTCTGAATGCAAAGAATTTATTTCTCGTCATCCCTACAACTGAATAGGCTCCTTCAATTTTTTCCATCGTTGCTTTGATCGCTCCACGAAGACCTAAATCAAGATTTTTTTGAATTAATCTTAAGATAACCTCAGAATCTGAAGTTGCTCTGAAAACAACACCTTCAGCTTCCAATTCAGCTTTCAGTTCTTTTGCATTGGTAAGGTTACCGTTGTGTGCAATCGAAAGGATAATCTGGTCATATTCGTTTTTGGCGAAAAATGGCTGGAAATTATACTTTTTCTTATCTCCTGCAGTCGTATAACGAGTGTGTCCGATTGCAGAATTTCCCATAAAAGTTTCAGGATCTGCGATCTCTTTATAAACGTCTAAAACCAACCCTTCATCTTTCATATTGGTGATTTTTCCGTCTTTTAGAACAGAAATACCACAAGCTTCCTGACCTCTGTGCTGAAGTGCAAAAAGTCCGAATTGTGAAAGAGAAAACGTATCCAAATCGTTATCAGAATACATTCCGAAGATACCACACTCCTCGTTCGGAGCATCTAATCTCTCTTCTTCCTGCGTTCTGAAAAGATTTCTTCCGTAAGTTTGAGTTTCAAACTGTTTTAAATATTCACTTTTATGAATGTCTAAACTTTTCATTTCTATTTTTTCTAAATTATAATGATGGAAGCTGGGAACTCGAAGTCTGAAGTTTATAGCTAAACTTTCTATACCAATAAACTTCCAGCATCCAACTTCTGGCTTTTAGCCTAAATTATTTAGCAAGCACAGTTTTCAATCTGTTGTAGATCTCAACATATGCTTCAGTAACTTCTCCTAAGTCTCTTCTGAATCTGTCTTTATCCAACTTCTTCATCGTATCTTTATCCCAAAGTCTACAAGTATCAGGTGAAATTTCGTCTGCCAAGATAATCTCGCCATCAGAAGTTTTACCTAATTCAATTTTGAAATCAACTAAGATGATATTCATTTTGTCGAACAAATCGATCAGAATTTCGTTGATGTCTGAAGTCAATTCATACATTTCATCAAGCTCTTCGTAAGTAGCAGCACCTAAGAAAACAGCATGGTGATCGTTGATAAGCGGATCTCCCAACTCATCTTTTTTGTAGCAGATATCGAAGATGGTAACCGGAGATTTAATTCCTTCTTCCACTCCTAATCTTTGAGCCATACTTCCTGCAGAATAGTTTCTTACCACCATTTCCAAAGGAATGATAGATACTTTTCTTACCAATTGCTCTCTTTCGTTCAATTGTTTAATGAAATGAGTCTTAATCCCTTTTTCATTTAAATATTCAAAAATCAAAGTGGTGATGGCGTTGTTCATTTCACCTTTCAAATCAACAGATCCTCTTTTTTGAGCGTTAAATGCTGTAGCGTCGTCTTTAAAACGTACTACTACTTGATCAGGATTATCGGTAGCAAATACTTGTTTTGCTTTACCTTCGTACAACATTTCTTTCTTTTCCATTTCTTACTAGATTTATTTTATATTATTTAATTAAAATTCCTGTTAAAACTGCCGTTCCAAAGCTCAGAAGTGTACCGATGAGTACATATTCTGTTAATTTTCTTTGTTTGGCTTGTGCTAAGTCGCTGAATCTGAAAACAGATTTTGCAGCCACCATAAAACCTACGCCTTCCCAGTGATTCACCATGATAAAAGTGAAAACCAGTAAACGTTCTAAAATTCCAATATACTTTCCTGCACTGGATAAAGATTCGGTTTGTATATGGTTTGCTGTCTCCGGAACGGGCGTCCATGAAGACAATACTATTTTAATGAAAATTGAAGCAGGTGTCGTTAAAAACAAGGCTGCCATCAATATTTTTAAGAAGTCCTGATTTTTTAAAAATTCAAAATTGAATTCATTAAAACAAAAAGAGACTCCTGCAATAACTACAATATGTAAAGCCTGATCGATAAAAAACCAGTTCTTTTTATTTTTTATGGTCTGAAAACTCAGTTTCGCAGCATCAATAATAAAGTGTGAAACTCCTATCAACACAGCTACCCACCAAAGTTCCAGATTCCAAAGAAAAACAAAGCTTAATACAGTGTGAATCAGAATGTGAAGGTACAAATATTTGCTCTTTAGTTTCTTATTTTCCTTCTCTGCAACCCAAGAATTTGGCTGAAGAACAAAATCTCCAAGTAAATGCGCCAATATGAGTTGAATAAAAATCATCTTACAGTTCTGAAATTTTCTTTCTAAAATATTGATTAGTTTCTACGATAAGCTCGTAGTTTGCACGTTTCAGTCGCTGACTTATTGAGGACTGTGAGATGTTAAATCTTTTTGCTAAATCTTCCTGTGTAATATCTTGATTCATAATCATTTCATGAATGATTTCTGAAGTCGCCATCGTCCAGTTGTCAAAATCTTTTGAGGACCATTTAAGAAGAATATTTAAGTCTTTATTTACCGAATCGTTAGACGTTTTGATGGCAACCGTATGACCGTCATTTTTTAAATCATTTAATAATCTTCCGGAATGCACATAAGCTGTTCCGTTGGATTCGGTAATCTTTTCAGACGAAAAGTTTTCTTCACCAATTCCAATGGCAATTCTTACATCTAAATTTTCCTGACTTTTTATAAGTGATTTTATGGCTAAGAAACGCCAGAAAACGTCATCAATATTACATTTGAACTGAAACTCATCTCCCCTGTAGATTTCCCATGTGTGAGGAGCGCTTCCCCAATTCTCGAGAAGATTTTTAAGCTTGGTGATCCAAACTTCTGTTTCCGCTTGTTGTGAATTTATAATATCTCCGGTAATGACCGCTATCATTTTGCAAATATAAGCATAATTACTTATAAATAAAAAATATAAGCAGAAACACTTATAGATATTGATTATTAGTGAATCTGCTTATATCAATGATGTTTTAAAGTACTGATTTCAGGAGCTTTTTTAAATTATTTTTTAATAAACGGATAGATTTTCTCATCAAGTTTTAACAAATAAGAACCTGTAGATAGATGCTGAACAGAAATATTCTTTTTGTTTTTGAATGGAGTTTTTTCTGTAGAAATCACTTTTCCGGAGAAATCTAAAATTTGTGCAGACTGTATCTCTTCGACTTTTCCGCTTACGAAAATGTTTTCATTGGCAGGATTTGGGTAAATTTTTAATCCTTCTTCATAGGAAGTGATAAGGTCCGAAGTTGATAATGATCCTAAGTTTAAACAATAATTGCTTGCATAAGAATCCCATTCTGAAATAGCAAAGTTTGCCGTTGGTTGGGTTACCGTTGCTTTTCTGTATAAAGAAACGTTTCCATTAGAATTCGTTACTCCTTTGGTTCCGATAACATCTACGGGAATATTTTCGTTATAGGCTAATTCTACATATTGACTTCCTGTATAAGTCATAGGTGTAGATGCAGTTACGAATTTCGCCTGTGCATTGGTGTAACAGCTGAGATTTGCATTAGGGTTAAGAATGACAAAGTTCTCGTTGTTGGCAATCGTTCCTTCCAGCTCAAAAGTATCTGAAAAATAATAGGATGTTCCACTGTAAAACTGGATATTGAGACGATAATCGTTCAGATTGACTTCATGTCCTGTTTTATTGGTGATTTCAAGAGCTTTGTTGTCTGAAGTGCCTTCCAGATATTTGGTGATGATTAAATCTTTAGCATAAGAATCTGATGAAAGTGTAGTTGCAGAAGCGATATTACTGTTTACGGATTCCAGATAACCCTTATCATAAGATTTTACGGTAAACGTATAAGATGTGGATGGTGAAAGATGATCTAATGCTATTGAAGTGTTTTTTGTAGTAGCAACCGGTGTTGCAGAACCATTCATATATATCTTATATCCTAAAATATCGGTATCTGTACTTGGAGTCCAGCTCAGATTGACAAAATAAGCATTTTGTGAAGTTGTAGTTAAAGCTGTAGGTGGATTCGGAGCAATGGCATCCGGAGTATCAGACCAAATTGCATTTACCCAAGCCGGGTTATCAATAAAAGGGTTTCTGTTTTTCTGGATATTATAAACCGCATTATTTCTATCGATTTCCCTTTGTGAAACAGGATCTTGCTGGTTCCATTGAAGAAGCATAGCGATATAGGAAGGTTCAAAAACCCTTTCTTCTGTTCCGTCAAGTTGAGATTCATCATTTGCAGGAGTTGTTCCCGCCATATAATTAAAAGAATTCAATTTGCCTTCATATCGTACTGCAAAATAAAGTAAAGATCTTGCAACATCTCCTTTGAATTCATTGATAGGTTCATATACTCTTCCGGTGTAAGCCGCTCCGGGAATTGCACAGTTTCCTATTTTGGAACCGTTTGTGAAAGTGTAATAAATTGTGGAACCTACCATTCCGTACGGATAGTTGCTTCTTAGCTGATTAATTCTGGCATCGGCAGGAATTACATAGAATAAATCGGAATACATAGGATAATCGCTAATACTTCCTGTACTGAATGTGCTTTGCGGAATCATATGTTCTCTGTTCCAGCCTAATCCTTCTGTAGAAGCACTGCCGATTAATTGAGCTGAAGTGTATTCATAAGCATCCGGTCCGGTTGGAATCTCAGAATAAATATCTAATAATAATGTAGTGTTGCTGCTTCCGTGATCATAGTATTTATCCAGGTCGGTTTGGTTATAATAGTTTTGCAGATCTCCGTAATGCCAATTGATGGCATGACTAGAAATAATATCGTGAAGCTTAGATTTTAATGCATAGCCACTTAAACCGGTTGTACCATTATAGTATCCTGCAGGAGCTTGTGCTGCAAAATATGATGAAATTAAAAATATAGGTAGTAGAAGTTTTTTCATGCTTTAGTATTGGAAGGCTAAATTAGTAAATTATTAAACTTGTTTTCTAGAAAATTTTATTAAGAAATCATTAAATATTAGAATTTAAAAGGTTGAGGGATAAATATTTGTTGTCCAAATAGTATGGGGAAAATAATTTTTGGGGTGTTCCGTCAATTTATTTATCTTTGGGAACTAACTATTATCTATATGAATACAGAGACTATTGACAACATTAAAATGATAGCAGAAACAGCAAGAGAGTTTGCTGAGAAAAATATCAGACCTAATATTATGGAGTGGGACGAAAGCCAGACTTTTCCTAAAGATTTATTTCATCAGTTAGGTGAGATGGGCTTTATGGGGATTGTTGTTCCTGAGCAGTACGGTGGTTCTGGTCTTGGTTATCATGAGTATGTTGCAATTCTTGATGAGATTTCTCAGGTAGATCCTTCTATCGGTCTTTCAGTTGCTGCTCACAATTCACTTTGTACCAATCACATCTATGAGTTTGGAAATGAAGAGCAAAGAAACAAATGGCTTCCTCAATTAGCTTCAGGTAAAGTAATCGGAGCTTGGGGATTAACAGAGCATAACACAGGTTCAGATTCAGGAGGAATGTCTACAACAGCTGTAAAAGATGGAGATGACTGGATCATTAACGGGGCTAAAAACTTTATTACGCATGCTATTTCCGGAGACATTGCCGTTGTAATGACAAGAACAGGAGAAATTGGTGCTAAAAATAATTCAACAGCATTTGTTTTGGAAAAAGGAATGCCTGGTTTTACTTCTGGTAAAAAAGAAAATAAACTAGGGATGAGAGCTTCAGAAACTGCAGAACTTATTTTTGATAGCGTTCGTGTTCCGGATTCTCACCGTTTAGGAGAAGTTGGAGAAGGGTTCAAGCAAGCGATGAAAATTCTTGATGGAGGAAGAATCTCTATTGCTGCATTAAGTTTAGGAACAGCAAGAGGAGCTTATAAATCAGCTTTAAAATATGCTAAAGAAAGACATCAATTCGGAAGATCAATTTCAGAATTCCAGGCGATCAACTTTATGTTAGCAGATATGGCAACTGAAATCGATGCTGCTGAATTATTGATTCAAAGAGCTGCAACTTTAAAGAACGCTAAACAAAAAATGACAAAAGAAGGAGCTATGGCAAAACTATATGCTTCTGAAGCTTGTGTAAGAATTTCTAACAATGCCGTTCAGATTTTCGGAGGATATGGATATACGAAAGACTTCCCTGCTGAGAAATTCTACAGAGATTCTAAACTTTGCACGATTGGAGAAGGTACTTCTGAAATCCAAAGATTAGTGATCGGTAGAGATATCACAAAATAATTTTTAAATACATACAAATGATTAAACAGGCACTATTAGGCGAATTTTTGCATGAAGCAGAAAGCACCAGAAAATTGTTGAAAGCAATTCCGGACAGCGCTTTAGACTGGAAACCCTCTGAAATTAACTGGACAACAGGTCAGTTGGCTTCCCATGTTGCTGAAGTTTATAATTGGTTTGAATCTACCTTTAATCAGGATGTTTTCGATATGGGAACATACCAGTATGATAAAGGAGATATTTCCAAGGCAGAAAATATTGTGGCTAAGTTTGAAGAAAATGTTGCTAAAGCTCAAAAAGTTTTAGAAAACTCAGACGAAAACACTTATTTTAATGAATGGAAAATGGAAATGGATGGAAATGTACTCTTCCCTCCTATGCCAAAAATTCAGGTGATTCGTTCGTTTTTGTACAATCATTTGTATCATCATAGAGGCGAGTTGGTTGTTTATTTAAGATCTACAGGAAATAAAGTTCCGGGATTATACGGTCCAACTGCCGACGATAAATTTTAGAAATTTAGAATTATATCATTAATAACTGAATAGCATGCGCATTTTGCGCGTGCTATTTTCTTTTTTTGAGAATATAGAATTTTAAGTATTTTCAATGTATTGCATAATATTTTAAAGTGATAGTCTAAAATTTTCTTAAAAAAATTTGTTTTTCGTAATATAATTTTTATTAGCTTTGATATTCCACAAACAAAATAAAGATTATATGAGAAAACAACTATCGATGATCGGAATGCTTCTGATCACAGGCATTTCTTTCGCTCAGACCGGCCGTCTTTGGTCTGAAAGTTCAAGAAAAACAACTTCAGAAATTTTTGAAAACAAATCCTTCGTTACTTCTCCTAAGATTTTCAGTCTGGATATGAACGGATTGAAAAGCGTTCTTGCAAAAGCCCCCAAAAGATTAGCTGCAGGAGAAAAATCAGAGGTTATTGTTTCTTTCCCGAATTCTGAAGGAAAAATGGAAAACTTTAAAATCAGAGAAAATTCCAATTTTACTCCTGAACTGGCTGCGAAATATCCCGATATTAAATCTTATGTAGGGACAGGTTTAGAAGATCCCAATTCTACGGTTTATTTCAGTATTTCCCCTCTAGGTTTATCTTCAATGGAAATTTACGGTGATAAATCTGCCGTTTTCATTGAGCCTTACACAAAAGATCTTTCCACTTATGTAGTGTACAAAAAATCTGACAAGAAAGATGATTTAAGTAAATTTGAATGTAGTGTAATTGATGTTGCACAAAAAGGAGCAGCTAATGCAACAAGTCTTGTGGCAAGGCCCAACGCAGATGATGCTCAGTTAAGAACATTCAGATTAGCATTATCTTGTACTGGTGAGTATACGACTTACTTCGGAGGAACAAAAGCCAATGCTTTGGCAGCAATGAACAATACGATGACTCGTGTAAACGGAGTTTTTGAAAAAGATTTTGCGGCTAGAATGGTTTTAATTGCTAATAATGATGCTGTAATTTATACCAACGCTTCTACAGATCCGTATTCTGCAGCTTCCGGAATGAGTAGCTGGAATTCTCAGCTTCAAAGTACGTTAACATCGGTAATCGGAGAAGCCAACTATGATATCGGTCACTTATTCGGTGCTTCAGGAGGTGGCGGAAATGCAGGTTGTATCGGTTGTGTCTGTACAAACGGTTCAAAAGGAAGTGGCTACACTTCGCCTGCAGATGCAATTCCATCCGGTGACAATTTTGATATTGATTATGTAGCACACGAAATGGGGCATCAGTTTGGAGGAAACCATACCTTCTCAATGAATAATGAAGGAACAGGAGTGAATATGGAACCTGGTTCCGGATCAACGATTATGGGGTATGCAGGGATTACAAGTCAGGATATTCAACCGCATTCAGATGCTTTCTTCCACGCAGTGAGTATTCAGCAGATTACCAATAATATTAAAGCGAAGACCTGCTCTGTAAATACGGCTACAGGAAATTCAATTCCAACAGCTAATGCAGGGTTGGACTATACAATACCAAAAGGAACTCCATTTATGTTAACCGGAGCCGGTACAGATGCGAACGGAGATTCTCTAACCTACATTTGGGAGCAGATGGATAATGCTTCTTCTTCTCAAACGGCTGCAAGTTCGGCTGCAAGTGCAACAAAAGCTTCCGGACCAACTTTCAGATCTTGGACTCCTCAAACCACTCCAACGAGATATTTTCCAAGAATGGCTTCTGTGTTAACGGGCGCAACAACAACAGCAGGTTCAGAAATTGCAGTTGAAGCATTGTCTAATGTGGCAAGAACGTATAACTTCAGATTTACGGTTCGTGATAACAGAGCCGGAGGTTCCGGAAATAATTCTGATGATGCAGTAATTACGGTAAATGCGACAGCAGGACCTTTCAGTGTGAGTTCTCAAAATTCTGCAACTACGTATTCGGGAGGAACTTCTCAAACGATAACCTGGAATGTAGCAGGAACTACTGCTAACAATGTAAATGCAGCAAATGTAGATATTCTTTGGTCTACAGACAGCGGAAACACATGGGCTACTCTATTGGCAGGAACTCCAAACGATGGAACCGAAGCGGTAACAATTCCGAATGTTTCTACTACTACCGGAAGAATTATGGTAAAAGGTTCAAATCATATTTTCTTTGATGTAAATAACGCAAATATTACTGTGAATGCAGGTTCGGGATCTTCAGATACTGTGGCTCCTACAGCACCTACATTAGCAGCTTCAGGCACTACTTCTACAAGCACAAATCTTTCTTGGTCAGGAGCAACAGATAACGTAGCAGTTACAGGTTACGATGTTTATCAAGGAGCTTCATTGATCGGTTCCACAGCATCTACTTCTTATACTGTAACAAGCTTAACTCCTTCTACAACTTACAGTTTCACAGTAAAAGCTAAAGATGCGGCAGGAAATGTTTCCGTTTCAAGCAATACGGTAAGTGTAACAACTCTTGCGGGAACTTCAGTAAGTTATTGTACAGCAACGGCAACGAATACAGCTGATGAAAGAATTGGAAATGTAAGTTTCGGAACAATTAATAACACTTCTACAGGAACTGCTGGTTATGAGGACTTCACCTCTGTTTCTACTAATGTGACAAGAGGAAGTGCTTACACGATCTCAGTAACTCCTACATGGTCTTCTACAAAATACAGTGAAGCTTATGCAGTGTATATTGATTACAATAAAGATGGAGACTTTGCAGACAGCGGAGAGTTGGCTTGGTCTAAAGCAGGTTCTACGACTACACCGGTTACAGGATCAATTACTATTCCGGCTACAGCAACTTTAGGAACTACAAGAATGAGAGTAATGATGAAATACAGCTCTGTTCCTACATCTTCTTGTGGATCTTACACGTACGGACAGGTTGAAGATTATACCTTAAATATCCTTTCATCAGGAAGAGGAGATCTGATTGATACTAAAGACTTGATTACTGATGTTAAGTTGTATCCAAATCCGGCAAGAGATATTTTAAATGTTTCAAATTCGACTTCAGAAGACTATAAGATCTTCGATATGGGTGGAAAACTAATTAAATCAGGAAAACTTGAAAGAGGCTCTGTTAATGTAAGTAATCTTATTAAAGGTGCTTATATGATCCAGATTGGAGAGACTTCTAAGAGATTTATTAAAAACTAATACCGAATATTAAATTATGTAAGGCTGTCTGTGAAAACAGGCAGCTTTTTTATTGTTAAAAATCAAATTAACATATTCAAAATCAATTCAGATGTGAATGTGAAATTTTCTTTTATAAATTATTATTAATGCAGGAATGATAATTTTATCAAAAAAAGCCACTATTAAATGGATTTTTTATTTAATTTTAGAATTCGGAATTCATTCCTATTGTACCGCCTACCCGACTTGCACTTGAAGAGGTTTTCTAAAACTTATATTCTTAGAAAAACCGGGTAATACCATTCATTACTTTTTTGATCTTAAATAAAAGTAATGATCATGTAAAACTTCCAGTAAAATAATAGTAAAAATCATTGAGATGAGATCTTGTTGTGTCACAAGGTAAACTATTATGCGGTCTACTCTATCCTACATAATTTAAACTTTTTATATGAAACATTTATTTAAGTATTTATTCTTTTTAGCAATTACTTCTTTTTCAATTGCGTGTAGTTCAGACAATGAGTCGGAAACTGATGTACCACCTGTTAAAACTGTATTCTACAAAAATGCTAACGATTTTGCTTTAACCTATGATACGGGCGGAACTGTAGATCAGGCATCAAGAGATCATATATTTGAACTCTACAAAAAAGGACAGTGGGGAGCGTTGGAGGTTATTTTCAAAGGCAGTAAACTGAATGGAGGATGGCCACCAGCAAACGGAGGCTATAATATTGTAGATGATGTACCTTTACAAGCCGGACAGAAATTCGACAGATACAGCGGAGCGATTGGTAATTATAACGGGACAGGGGTTCCTACTCTGGGAGGAAGTTTTACAAGCCCGATAATCAACGGATATACATATACTTTCTCGCAAAGAGCCTTAAATCAGCCTGAAAATGCTTATGATTTCTATTATGAGATCGATGTTGTAAATAATATATTACCTTTCAAATCCCAAACAGCAGATGTAATTCCTTGGTTTGGTCAAGTTGGAGGAGGAAAACAGACGATGTGGAAAATTCCGATCGATATTACAACAGGATATCAGAAAACTTGGAATAAATTAGCACAAGAAGGATATGTAAAAATTACCATCAAAAAAAGCCCAAGCGGAAAATATAATAACCTGGTAGGTACGGTAATCCAGTAATAAACAAACTCAAATGCATTCAATATCAAAAAAAATAATTCTCGATAAAAAAGCGCTTGTTGCGAAAAATTATTTTAGTAATGATGAGATTATTCCGTCAGCAATTGTAAAATTCACCTGTAATAAATGTAACCATGTCAATACAGTTGAAATAACACCTTATGAATCGGGGTTTCCAATCTTTCAGATTTATAATGAGGATAAGGTATTGACGAAAACAGATCTTTTAAATAATAATATGGTTGCGAAAACATCACCAGGAAGAATTCATTTTGGAGAATTAACGGTGAATGAGTTGCCTACTTTATATTTTGGAACCTATTGTGGATCCTGTCAGTCTAAATACATAGGAGTTTTTAGTTATGGCGAAAAGCAACCGGGATTAACAATTTTAGAGATTTCAGGTATTTGGGAATATGAAGAATTAAAATAATTGATTTTTTGAATTATCCGATAATCAAAGTAAAACCACAGTTTTTGAAGCTGTGGTTTTTTAATAAAAAGATTCGGTAATTCATCAAGAAGCGCTAGACATTTTCAAAATCGTTTTCTATATTTGCTTTAAATAAAAAATATTCATGGATAAAATTGATAGTCTGAACCAAGTAGCAGAATTCCACACCACTTTCAAAGCCCCTATTTTAGATACTCCACAAATTCCTTCAGCGGAAAGATGCAACCTTAGAGTTGAGCTTTTACAGGAAGAATTGAACGAATTAAAACAAGCGATTGCGGATAATGATATTGTAGAAATTGCTGATGCATTATGTGATTTGCAATATGTTTTGAGTGGAGCCGTATTAGAATTCGGACTTGGCAACAAATTTGTAGAGCTATTCAACGAAGTTCAGCGTTCCAATATGTCGAAAGCTTGTGATAATGAAGAACAGGCACAGGAAACCGTTGAGTTTTATAAAGCAAAAGACGTAGAATCATTTTATGAAAAATCAGGTGAGAAATTCAATGTTTACAGACAGGCCGATCATAAAGTTCTGAAAAATAAATATTATTCTCCGGCTGATCTGAAGACAATTATCGAAAAATAATATGAAAAAACTGATTACAAATATTGCCGTGATCTCATGTTTGGCTCTTACAGCCCAACAGTTCAGTGCTCAAAAAGTGGTAGTAAACCGCGAAGTTGAAACAACTAATGACGGCAAAATGCTTTTAGGACACCAATTAAAAGATCAGTTCCTGAAAGCTCCGTATGCAGACTGGTATGTAAAAGAACATGATGAGTATGCAATGGATCAAAAAGCCATCAATGATCTTAAAAAAGATAAAATAAACTCCTATAATATCATTGTTTTTATGGGAACGTGGTGCGAAGACAGCCACAGAGATTTTCCGAGACTGATGAAAATATTGGAGGAAGTGAAATATCCGGATAATAAACTAACGATCATTGCAGTAAATCGTAAAAAAGAATCTCCAACCGGAGACGAAGGTCGTTATAATATTCAGAAAGTTCCGACTATTATTGTAGAGAAATATGGTAAAGAAATCGGAAGAATCATCGAAATGCCTACTACAGGTTATATTGAAAGAGATTTAGTGAATATTCTGAAGAAAGACGACCAATCTGTCATCAATGAAATTATAAAATAACAGATTTGAAAAATATCAGATTCATAATACCGTTCTTAGCAGGAGCTTTGTTAATGGTAGTGCTTTTCTTTGGATTGAAATCTTGTTTACATCTTGGAGGAAAAACTGAACAATCAGATTATTACATTCTGACGAACCAGATTTCTAAAATGAATAAAATGGTGGTGATTGAGCAGAATTTTTCTACAATGCAGAAGACGAAAATGGGCTATGAATTTTTCGGAAAAGAAGTTTCCAGCAACAGCATTATTACATATACTAAAACTAATGCGCAGGTTTCTTATGATCTTAATAAAATGAAAATTAAGGTCGATTCCATTAATAAAAAGCTTATTATCACAGACCTTCCGGAAGCAAATATCAGGATAACACCCAGTGTGGAAATCCAATCATTAGACGATTCTTTTTTCAACAGGATTTCTGAAAAAGACATTAAAAATGTGACTCAGAAAGCAAAAGAAACAGCAATGAAATCTGTTGATCAGAATAAGTTGAGAACAGAAGGACATAAACAGCTGATGGAAAATCTGAACAATATTTTCGTTTTGGCAAAGGCTTTGAATTATAGTATAGAAGACCAGACCGGTAAGCTGGGTATTTTAGGACTATAAAATTCAAAAGTTATGGACTCAAAAGGAGATAAAAAAGGAAAAGAATCTGCCAACAGCGCAGAAACAAAGAAACAAAATCAGGATTTTCCCGATATTCCTGCTTCGTCGAAGAAAACGAATCCACCTGATATTGATAAAGAAGATGTTCAGAAATCTTCAAAAAACAAATCAGGAAAAACAGATAATACAAAAGAATAATCTTAAAATAAAAAGGTTCTGTCTTAAGAAGGCAGAATCTTTTTTTATATATCTAAATCTTTTAAAGAAGTCCGAAAATCCAAATAGTATAGAAAACCTTTATTATATAGAGATATTCACAGCTAAGTAAGCTATAAAGTGGGAATTCTTAATGTGAAAGTAAAAGATAAAAAGAAGAATCAGAGATAATTAACTCATTTATAATTAAAACAATAAAAAATTATTGATTACTAAAAACGATTTTTGTTAAATTTTCATATTAAATCTTATCTATAAGTCGCATAGATGTCGTTTTTTTATTAAAAATTCCGTATTTTTGCATCTTAAAATTTCTTAGTAAACAATGATAAAAATTACACTTCCAGACAATAGCGTCAGAGAATTCGAGGCGGGAGTAACTCCGCTAGATGTGGCAAAATCTATAAGCGAGGGATTGGCTAGAAATACCATTTCCGCAGTTGTAAATGACAAACAAGTAGAGACGACCACACCTATAACCACGGATTCTACGGTACAATTGTTGACCTGGAATGATGATCTTGGTAAGAAAGCTTTCTGGCATTCTTCAGCCCACCTTTTGGCGCAGGCTATCCTTGAGTTTTATCCTAATGCTAAGTTGACAATTGGTCCAGCAATTGAAAAAGGATTCTATTATGATGTAGATTTCGGTGACGAAAGTTTATCTGATAAAGACTTCGAGAAAATTGAGAAAAAAGTATTGGAAAATGCTAAAAAAGGTTCAACGTTCTCTTTGTACCCTGTTTCTAAAGAAGAAGCTTTAAAAGTGTATGCAGACAATCCTTATAAAGTGGAATTGATTTCTAATCTTAATGATGGAGAAATCACTTTTGTTACACACGATGATTTCACAGATCTTTGTCGTGGAGGACACATTCCGAACACAAGTATTGTGAAGGCAATGAAAATTTTAAATGCAGCCGGAGCATATTGGAGAGGAAATGAAAATAATCCTCAATTGACGAGAGTGTATGGTATTTCTTTCCCAAAACAGAAAGATTTAACTGAATATCTTGAGCTTTTAGAAGAAGCTAAAAAGAGAGACCACAGAAAATTAGGTAAAGAATTAGGAATTTTTGCTTTTTCTGAAAAAGTTGGTCAAGGATTACCTTTATGGTTACCAAAAGGAGCGGCTTTAAGAAAAAAATTAGAAAATTTCCTTTCTGAGGCTCAGAAAAAAGCAGGTTACGAGTTTGTAATTTCTCCGCACATCGGAGCAAAGGAATTGTATGTAACTTCTGGACATTGGGATAAATATGGAGCAGACAGCTTCCAGCCTATTAAAACTCCGAATGAAGGAGAAGAATTTATGCTGAAGCCAATGAACTGTCCGCATCACTGTGAGATTTACAAAACTTCACAATGGAGCTACAGAGATTTACCTAAAAGATATGCAGAATTTGGTACCGTATACAGATATGAGCAAAGTGGTGAGCTTCACGGCTTAACGAGAGTTCGTGGGTTTACTCAGGATGATGCGCATTTATTCTGTACTCCTGATCAGTTGATGGATGAGTTTAAGAAAACGATTGATTTGGTTCTTTATGTTTTTGGTTCACTAGGTTTTGCTGATTTTACAGCACAAATTTCATTAAGAGATCCGAATAACAAAGAAAAATATATCGGAACTGATGAAAATTGGGAGAAAGCTGAAAATGCAATTGTAACTGCTGCCACTGAAAAAGGTTTAAAAACAGTCACTGAATACGGCGAAGCTGCGTTCTATGGTCCTAAACTAGATTTCATGGTGAAAGATGCTTTAGGAAGAAAATGGCAGTTAGGAACCATTCAGGTGGATTATAACCTACCGGAAAGATTCGATCTTTGGTATACAGGAAATGATGGTGAAAAGCACAGACCGGTAATGATTCACAGAGCGCCATTTGGTTCTATGGAAAGATTTATTGCGATTTTGATTGAAAATACAGCGGGAGATTTCCCATTGTGGCTAGCTCCGGATCAATTCATCATTTTACCAATCAGTGAGAAATATGTAGATTATGCTAAAAAAGTTTCTCAATTACTGGAAAATCACGATATTAGCGGACTAATTGATGACAGAAACGAGAAAACGGGTAAAAAGATTCGTGATGCAGAATTGAATAAGATTCCATTCATGATTGTAGTGGGAGAAAATGAAGAAAATGATGGCACAATTTCTGTAAGAAGACGTGGCGAAGGTGATTTAGGAGTTATGAAAATTGAAGATTTCGTTACTTATTTTAAAGAAGCATCAAAAACAGGATTTGAGTTTAATGCTTAAATCTAAAAAATATCATTCTGAATAAATTTAAAAACTAATTTTTGTTCAGAATGATCCATAAAAATAGAAAGTTAACCAATAAAATTATAATACAATAGCACAAAGATTTAACAACAGGGGCCCACAAAGACGTCCGGTACAAGAGGACGCACACTTGATCAACGATAAAATTCGTGTGAGAGAGCTTCGTTTAGTGGGAGATAACGTAGAGCCGGGAATTTATCCAATTGACAAAGCAAGACAAATTGCTGCGGAACAGGAATTGGACTTAGTAGTAATTTCCGATAAGGCAGAACCGTTTATTGCGAGAGTATTAGAATATAAAAAATTCTTATACGAGCAAAAGAAAAAGCAAAAGGAGCTAAAAGCTAAGCAAGTAAAAGTAGTTGTGAAAGAGATCCGTTTCGGTCCTCAGACTGATGATCACGATTACGAATTCAAGAAAAAGCATGCTGAAAAATTCCTTGAAGAAGGTTCAAAACTGAAAACCTACGTATTTTTTAAAGGACGTTCGATTATCTTTAAAGATCAGGGAGAAATCTTGCTTTTAAAACTGGCTCAGGAATTGGAGCACGTTGGAAAAGTAGACCAGCTTCCTAAACTTGAAGGAAAGAGAATGATTATGATGATGAGTCCTAAAAAACCAGCAAAATAATTAAGTCATTATTTTAATATAAAAAAACCTCAAAGTAATTTGAGGTTTTTTTATATCACAGTTTTCTCTGAAAGCTGTATGAAACATAGAAAAATAGTTGATCCGGATCAATCGTCAAAGTTGATGAAGCTAACCTATGCAATATATTTTATGCAAAGATTTTAGTATTTGATGTTATTGCAAGCTTACTTACGAATAAAATGATTCTATATTAATTATTGTGTTTTTAAAAAGTAAATCATTTTAAATAACTAAAAACTCTTTCTCAATTTTTAGGACTGCTCTACTCCCGTCCGGATCACTAATTTTATTAATCTTTTATAATATTACCCCTCAAAATTACCACAGTCGTGTTCTTTGAAAAGGGACAAGGCGTGTTGGGTTGTAAAATATCTGGAAAGTCTTTTATTATGTAAATCAAGTTTTTTACCTTCAACAACCAGCTCGTAAACAGGTGCTTGATCTATTTGTGTTAAAATATAGGTTGTTTCTGATGTTTTCAAAATTGTTTTGTTTCCTTCATTAACAACTGAGAAATCATTCATTTCAAAAGCATCATCTTCATCACAGATATTGGTCCAGATCATTTTACCCTTTGTTATCGATAAGCTTGCTAAATCGCATGAATAACAGTTTCCTGAGAACTCTATCCCGTATTTTTCATACACATTTGTGCTTTTGCTATTCAATATATCAATGGGAACTAACGCAGAAAAATCATTGGGTATTTCTGATTCTGATTTATTTTTCTTTTCAGATTCAAGTGTCGGAACTGTGTCTACTTTTGCCTTTGTAGAATCTGTTTTGACTACTTTTTTTTCTGTAGCAGGTGAACAGGAAGCAAGCAAAGCTATTACAACCGACCAGTTGATTATTATATTTTTCATCTGTAAAATAATTTACAATACGTTAATTTATCCTTTGCAAAAATGTCTAAAATAGACCATTCAGTATATCCCTGTTTTCAGCCATTTATTCCCCATGTTAATCAGTTTTGTTGGGAATACATATACCTTTGGCTGAAAAAAAATACAAAAATGAAAAGCCTATCTCATTTCTTTATAACATCTATGCTTGTTTTTGTGGGATGTAATCCAAAGAATAAAGCACCGGAAACCAGCAAAGAAGAGTTGACCGTTATTCAGAAAACCATTACTTTTTCCGATTTTAAAAAGATAAAAGGGGTAGATAATGTGCAGGATGTCCCCTTTCAATTATTTACCAAGTTAGATTCAGTACGGTTTTTTGTGGCTCCAAACAAAGATGCAGCTCATCTGAAAATGGCTTATCATCAAATTGATAAGTATTATGGATTTGAAGAGTTTGATGACTTCTACTCTATTCATTATAGTATTGAAAATAATATTTCAAACAGCATTGAAGCTTTTGTTTTGAAATCGGAATTCACGGCGGCATTTGATTTAACTTTAAAAGGTGTGAATCTTTATGAGATCAGAGGCAGTACTTTTAAAAAGTCTGATGATTTTGATAACAAATCTTTCAAGAAATATGGTACGATTGTAGAAGTTTCTGAACAGGAATTTAAAATGGCTTCTAAAAACCGGATCGATGAAGTTTTAGTGAAAAATCCACATGTAAAATTAAAACATGACCAATGGGTATATACTGAAAACACAAAAGAAACCGTGATTATGCCTGATGAAAATGAATCTACAGAAGACGGAGGATCGTCCAGTGAATATATTGGAGGATTTTCTAATCTGAATTTAGAGATCTTCAAAGAAACTTCGATAGATACTCCGAACTCTTATTATTCTTTTTATCATGTAAAACCTTTAGCGAATGTTGAAATATTTGCAGGAGGCTACCCGCAAATTCTTCCGACTAAGAAATGGATTTCTTACATCGCTTCAAACAATGATACAGGTAGTGATTTTGTAATCATCAGATATTTAGAACAAAATTATAATCAGGAGAACCTTTTATATATGAATTTTACCAATTTTAAGATCGCCAATGAAACAAAATCTTTTTGGGCAGATCATGAAATATTTTATGCAGAAGTTTATCCTACAACTTCGGCTCCATCAGTTGGTAAGAAGCAAAAGTCAGCTTTCATAAAAATTCAGTTGAAGGGCAATCTGTTTTAACCTGGATTTGGGAGATGTAGGTTTAAAGAAGGAAATTATTGAGGTTTGAAAAACTTCCAGCTTTAAACATAAAAACCCCTGAAATCAGCCAGTGTTTATAGAGATAAAGTCCAATATCTTTGCTGCAGTTATTTTAAAGATATATAATGAAAAAAATAAGTTTAACCATCCTTTTTTGTTTATTCAGTCTTCTGACTTTCGCACAATCTCTAAAAGTAGTTATTAAGCAGGACGGAAAAGTAATTGAGCCTGTAAATGATGTTTATGAACTGAAAAAATCGCCTTTTCAATACGAAATTACCTCTACCAATCTTGAAGGTTTTTTAATAGGGGCAACTGTAGATGAGAATATCTATGCATCAGCTGTCGGTCTTTATAATCCTGAAGTTCCATGGTTTCAGAATACAGGTATGGCGGAAGAATTGTATAACAAGGACAAAGAAATGTATCTGATGGATCAGGCGCCATCCTATTGGTATTATACAGACGCTAAAGATCATAGATTTGATAAAACACCTAAAGGAAACTTAAAACAATGGACGGCAACACGTACGATTACAAGGTTTTATGATGTTATGGTCGCTCAGCCGATCAATTTAAAAGACTTTATTGGAAGCGTTTATGTATTGATGTATGAACCTGTATATAATGACGAATATGATTTAATAGGAAAGAAAAACCTGTTCAATGCTACCCTGAAATTCAAAGATTAATTAAACACCTAATTATTTAATTATATAAAAAAGGTCTGCTTACACTATGAAAGCAGGCCTTTTTGCTGGATAATATTTTATTCGATAATCAAACCGTATTCTATGGCTAATTTAATGGCTGAACTCAGATTGGAAGTCTGAAATTTTTCAATAAGATTTTTCCGGTGACTTTCTACGGTATGAGGACTAATAAAAAGCTTTTCTGCCATTTGGTTGGTTGTAAGTCCTTTCGCTGCTTCGGCTAAGATCTCCTTTTCTCTTCGTGTTAATTTGGGAACCTGATGTAATCCATCCGTCGATTTTTTCTCTAAAACACATTGGGTTTGTGAGCATAAAAATCTTTTACCGGAATATACGGTAGTAATACCTTCCAGGATTTCAGAAACAGAGGCATTTTTTTGAATGTATCCTAAAGCGCCTTCAGCCAAAGTGCTGTTAATTACTGGCAGTTCGTTGTGAACACTAAGCATAATAATCTGAAGATCTTCGTACTTTTTCTTTAAAGGTTTTATCAGTTCGATGCTGTTGGTATCTGCCAGATTAATGTCCAGCAACAAAATATCGACAGCTTGTTTTTCCAGACCTGTATTCATTTCCGAAACACTTTTGAAGCAATCTACTACATCAATGGTGTTGGTATTTCCTAAAATATTTTTCAATCCTTCCAGTAAAAGAGGATGATCGTCTGTGATGGCTACTTTTATCATGATAAATGAATAGGAATTTGAAGTTCTACACTGGTACCGATATTCAGTTCGGATCTGATATTCATCGTTCCTTTTAAAAACTGAACTCTTGATTCTATATTATGAAAACCTGCTGTTTTTCTTACATCTACGCTGGTTGTATCAAAACCTTTGCCGTTGTCTTCTACGGTGAGATTTACTACATTTTCTTCTTCACTTATCTGAATAATAATTTCGGAAGTTTGAGCATGTTTTATAGCATTGTTGACTAATTCCTGAATGATTCTGTACATGATCAATTGCTTTTCTTCTGCTATGGAATTGCTGTAATTGATAAATTCAGTATGAATATCTAATGAAGCATTAGACATACGGGAAGCAAATTCTTTAATAGCAGCTTCGAAACCATATTTAATTAATAAATCAGGCATTAAATTATGCGCTACACGTCTTAATTCCTCTACAGCACCATCAATCTGGTTAATCGACTTTGAAATTCCCTCTTTTATATTTTCGGATTGATGAGATTCTAGTGAAGATAGCTGAAGTTTAGTTCCTGAAAGCAAGCCACCCAATCCGTCATGAAGATCGCGGGCTAAACGACCACGCTCCTGCTCCTGTCCTTCAAGCAATGCGGTAAGTGTAGATATTTTTGAATTTTGTTTTTCTTTTTCTATGGCTAAATTATGCAGTTCGTCTCTTTGTTTCATCGATCTTACACGTTGTTTATAAGCATAAAGCAATAAGGAGATCAAAACGATAGAGATTACAATAAAAATAATGTAGTAGGTATTAATCTTTTCCTTGTAAGCTAAAAGCTTTTTAAAGGTATTGATATCATTATTTTTCTGCTCTGTTTCTAACTTTGATAAACGAAGTTGCTGTGCTCTTTTTTCGGATTCGAGTTCTGAAAATTTAAGTCGTTCCCGCTGATTTTCTTCTACCAGTTTTAAATTGTTGTACACTTGTTCACGTTGTGCCCGAAGAATATTGATCAGCTTAATCTGCTGTGCTTTTTTATCACTTTCCAGCTGCAGTTTTACATACTTTTGTTCCTGTCGTTCTTTATCAAACTGCGATTCTAATCTTTTGGTAATATTCAGTTTTTCCTGATCATAAACACTTTTGTATTTATCTACATAACTTTTATAATAAGTGAGCGCTTCTTTATAATTGCCTTGCTGCTCACTAATATCGGATAGCGATTCAAGAATGGATAATTCTATATTATGATCTCTGACCGGACTTTTTCCAATTTCCATAGAAGCTTTTAGAAAATAAGACTTGGCTAAATCATAATTTTCATCCTGTATGGCCAACTCTGCCAAAATCCCAAATGAAGAAGCGATATGAATGGCATCACCGGTTTCCAGACTCACAGTATTGGCTAACCGGGCATATTGCATAGCCTTATTTCTATCAAAACCAGTATACAAATTAGCTAAATTGATGGCAGCATAGGAAAGACTGCTCCTGTTGAGCATCATCTTCTTATTTTTATTGAAGGTGGTAATAGCCTGCAAATAATACTGCTCTGTTTTATTCCTAAACTCTATATTCGATGGATTTTGATCATATTTTTGTTCATGGACGTAGCCCATTCGCATGTAGGCATCAAAAATAAGATTAGGATCATTCTGTTTGGATGCCAACAACAAAAACTGTTTGCTGTATTTTTCTTCCAGATGGTATTCATTAAGGTTAGAATAAATAGTGGACAACTCTTTTGCTGCATTCCCAAATCTTCCATACAGCGTAGAAGTTGTCGGTGAATTTTCATAATATTCAATAGCTTTCAGGTAAGCAGTAACAGCTTCCGTCGTTTTATTATTGCGTATTAAAATCCATCCTTTTGCATAGTGAAAATAGCCTTTAGCTTCATTACTATTCGTTTTTAAACTATACATCTTTGCCGTTTCCAGACTTTTTAAAGCCTCAGTTTCTTTATTATCAAGTCGATAATTCATGGCTTGTACGGCATACAGAATGACGGCATACTTCCCATCGGTCTGTTTTCGTGCAGAGGCAATATTGGTTTCTAAAATCTGATAAGATTTAGATTTTAAATTGTGAAAAAATAAGGCAGTAGCATATTTTGGAGCAAGATTTAACCGCTCTGTAGTTTTGTCTGAAGTATTGTTATATTCCTTTTCTAATCTGCTTAAAACATCTTGTGCCCGAGCAAAAAACGGACAAATACATAAAGTAAATATTAATAATAACCTGTACATCAATTCCTGTTCATTACATTACAAAACGTAAATATAGGCAAATACCTGCTAATCGATTTCGAAGCCATTCTGTTCAGCGAAAGATTTCCATCTCTGGAATTTTTTATCATTTTTAAATTCTGGATCTTCACCATAATAATATACCAATCGTTGGGTGGCGTATTCGTAGGCGCTGTAAACATTCGCTTGTTCGTAATACTTAATGGCTTTCTTTACATTTGTTTTTACGCCCATGCCATGTTCATAGATAATACCATAATAAATGCAGGAGAAAGACTGGTCATAGTCTTTTTTTAAGTAATTTAAAAGGTTTTTATAATCACGTAACTGATAATAGATTTCTGAGATTTTATCGTAATTATAGTAGTATTTTTTTTCTGCCTTTTGATAAAAATTCAGTGCTTTATTGTAATCCTGTAGTACATGTTCTCCAAAATAATACAAATCACCTAAATTGGCAAGTGCCATTCCGTCACCCAGCTCAGCTCCTTTTTCATATGCCCGAATCGCTTTTTTAATATCAAAAGAATAGCCTATACCATTGTGATACAAAGTACCCATATTGTTCCAGGCTACAGGATGGTTTTCTTGTGCAGCTTTTTCGTAATACGAAATCCCTTTTTGTGGATCAAACAACGCTTCAATTTCAGGATCGGTGAGCAATATACCTATCTCTACCCAACTATCCGGATCATTTTTTTGAGCAGATAGCTCGAACAAGTGCAATGCCTCTTCATAATTTTGATTTTTTTTCGCGTCAAAAGCCATCTTTTTAATGATTTCGACATCCATGAGTCGTTCTGAATTGCTTCCTGCTCTATCTTTCCAACGATTATAAAAGGAAGTAAAATAGTCTAAATCTTTTCCCCGAAATGAATACCGATCCAGATAAATTGATCCATACTCAGAAACTTCTACCAGACGAATGCGATCCTTATTCATTCTAAACATGTTATCACCAATATACAGAAACAATAAACCTTCTTCTGTTCTATAATTCAAAGGATTAGAAATATAGTCGTAGGATTCGTCTGATAAGCCCGTTTTAAAATCAAACAATTGATAGCTTTGTTTTTTTTGAACCGATAAAAAGCCATTATCCAAATAACGAATCTGTTTAATTTCAGATTGTGGAGCAATTAGCCAGATGTGATGATCTGCATCAAAAAGCCCTAATCCTTTTGGGGTTTCCAGGATAAAAACATTGTTTTTATATTCAATATTTGATTGTCCTTTTACTTTAATAATTTGTTCATTTTCTAACAGAAACTGATGTTGTAAGGTGTGATAGATCTTCCAGTTTTTATCTTTATGAATCGCCAAAGCTTCAAAATTATCTAATAACATCAATTGATCTACTTCATCTATGATCAGATTACCTTTCTCATCTATTAACTTCCCTTTTTTGTCAAATTTATTAGGTTTAATCCAAAAACATGCACTGGACTTTAAGATGCTGTCTTCTACAAAATCACCCAGATAATCTCCTTCTTTTGTATAATATCTACGTTTGCTGGTTCCTTTTTGTTTGGTGAAAAACAGTTCCGGAAAATAATCATATTCATACGGAGTTTCGCTTTCAACGGGAAGAATGATTCCGTTTTTATCATTATAAACTCCAAATTCCCCGTCTTTTTCTATGCCTAAAAATCCGTAAGTCACTCTTTCGATGGCGTCATAATCTGCGGGAACCATCCAAGTGTTTGAATACATTTTTAAAATCCCTGATTTTCCGTTTACTTTTACTTCACCCAAAGGTTCTAATGCAAAATCGAACACATCAAAAGCATCTTCATAAATCGGAGGAACGCATTCTTTTCCGTCACTTTGCAGGTAACCGAATAACCCGTCTTTTTGAATTATCGATATACCGTAATGATAGTCCGCTTCAAAGATTTCATCATAAATAGCGGGAGCCAAGACTTTACCTTTTGCATCCTTTAAACCAAATTTCCCATTTTCTTCAAATAGAGAAGAAGCTACTTTCTTATAAGCAAGTTCCTCAAAATAACCGAGCCCATAATTAATCCAGTCGGTTTCTAAAATTTCAAGAAATGAAGAATAACCAGTGTACGAAACTAAGGAATCTAATAAGGAAAGATTCTGAGTTTCTACCGATTTTTTATACAGTTTACTTTTCTGCTGAATCTCTACCAACCATTCTTTTGCCTGTACTCTATGCTTTTCTTCGTTCATATTGAAAACATCTGTGGCATTCAATACGAAAGAATCATAAGGCAATCCTTCCAGAAATTCAAACATTTTGTTAACGGGTTCATAGTATGCTTTTTTGTAATGCAACTGATAAGTATCTGCCAGCAAATTGAAGAAATAACGCAGATGAACAATTCCTTGTTCTTTGTTTGAGAGAAACTCAACACCTTCTACTTTACTATCTTCTGCAATGAGAGGATACAACAACAAAGGAATTTCGTAGTTCCACTCTCCTAAATGAGTTTCAAACGACTGATTTGTTTTCTGATCGTAATTGTATAAATAAATCCGGTGTGCCATTTATAATTTGGAAATATAATATGATATGTGGTTTTAACAGTTGTGATATGCTTCAGGGATTTTCACCGACTTTTTTGTCATTTGTTGCAGTTGTTCAGCAAATTGATCGAAGAAATAAGTGTCTTCCATAAAAACAGTCAGATCTTCTTCTGTTTTAAGATGAACTGTAAAATCTGAATATCCCGGTCCTTTTGCGGGAAGAATATTCTGAAGCGTAAAATATTTAATTTTTGCAAGGTCTATAATCAACGCCGTATCTGTTCCTGCAAATCCTATTTTATGATTCACATTATCAAGCCAGATACCGCTTTTCTCTTTCAGTAATTCTTTAACTTTTGGCGGAATATTTTTAACTCCATCATTGTCAATATACTTGATGTTCAGATCTAATGTATTTTGAAATGTTATTAATTCGGAAACCTCCATCACTTCTTCATATTCCCTATTTTCTAAAAAATACTCGTATTCTCGTTTGTTATAGAAATGAAGCGATGTACTGCCATCATCATACCCATATTCTTCATCATAGGTATAGCAAATAGAAGCATCTATGCCTTCTGCAAAGACAAACCGAAGATAACATTGGTCGTCCCTTTCATAGCCGTATTGGTCAATATCAGCATCGTCATCAATCCAAAGCTCGCGTAGTTTTTTATAACTTTCATCTGTATTGGTTTCATCATAAAGATCAACAAAAAACTCTTGTACAGGACGATCTGTATTGATGTGGTCTGCATATAATTCCAATTGATCAATCAAAATACCTTCTATTCTCACCGGATATTTGAATCTTAGATATTTAGTACCATAATGGGCAAAATAAGCTTCTACAAAACCCGATGCTTCCAATTGTTCGTAAGTCGTATCCCAGGATATCATTTGTTTGGGTTTTGTATATACTTCGTAGCCAAAATCACCGTCATCCACATATTCGTCTAGGATCTGAAAATTTTGAGGTTCTTTCTTTGCCCAAATTTTTACTTTTTCATCCTCTTTTCTTGCTTTACATACTGCAAAAAAGGTTTCGTCATCAAAACGGAAACGATCCGAAAGCTCGTGATATACTTTATCAAAACCATTGAGCTCAGTAGAGATATAATGCTGCTGATCGGTAAAAACAAACAAAAATGGGGCATCACCTAAAATCTGTACATACGCGTATTTTAGAGCGTGAATATTTGTAGTTTCGATATTCCCGTGATCTTTGTAAAAAAGGATGTCTCCTTCTATCCAGATTTCTTTATTATCCATTTACTCTTGTGTTTGGTTGCTTTATTTTTAAAAATTAAAGATAATCAAAGAGGTTGGAAGAATATATCCCTGATAACGGTGGTTTTTAACAGCTCCGCTTGAATCCTTGTTGGGCGTCTTCCAATAGTTTTTCAGCTTTCAGTCTTATGGATTTGGGTAATAATTTGAAATTGGCATCTTTTTCTTCACAATATTGATCTTCTTCCTGAAATGGAATCCAACCGGTAATTTTTGATTTCGAGAATGTTTTTTTATCTGAAGAAAAATAGACTGCTGTTCTCATTTGAGCAAAAGATAATGCACTTATAATCAAATAATAGCTTTCTAACAATCATATTTTTAATGTTTTCAGTATAGTATTTAATGCTCTTTGTATTCTTTTCCGTAGTCAATGTCAATATAGTAATAAATCGTTTGTCTCGAATTAAGTTTAACAGTCACCAAACCGTCCGAATTAATTGACTGGTATGTATTTGAACCAATACGTTTTTTGTTTTTATTGCTATAAAGGATATACAACCCGTCTTTCTCTTTTTGAAGAGCATAAATCTGCTTTTCTGTATCCAAAACTGAAATATCATAGTATTCAGGTTTTATCTCCCATGTTTTTGTATTGCTGTTCCATAAACCCATTGTTCTCAGTTGTTTTTCGTCCTCAATTCTGATCAGATAGGCATTATTCATGCCTGCATAAGAATTTATTTTCCCGAATTTCCAGTTTTTATTAATGAATTGATCAGGCAAAATCATTTTTCTGTCGGGCCAAACCAGAGCACCGATCTGATCCAGAACCTTAAAATTATACGGATCAATAGAATCTGTAACATTTCCTTCGGTATCGATATAAAGCCAATCATATGCCCAGACATCATGATCGTAATTAAAAACTCCCAGCAAAAAGTAAGGTGAATTGGTTATGGAATACACTAAAGAAACTTTTTTGATGAACTCGATCTGTGAAGTTGTTGCTTTTGTAATCTGCTTCGGAAATGCCTTTTCATATAGAGGGAAAGCGTAAACATCATTGGTTTTGCTATCTGTTAAAAGCTTTGGAACTTCTGGATCATAACGTTCTTTATTGACTTCCTGAAGTTGTATGATTTCCTTTCCAAATTGAATTGAAAGTATTTCCGTACCTTTCATTTCTTGATGGATTGCTTTTTTCTGATCCAGTTCATACATTGAAAAACCTGTATTGGAAGCTTTGATAAAACGTTTGTTTTCTAATACTTCAGCAATATTCTGTTCAATTATCTTCAAATGCCCTTTTTTAATTTCATAAAGATTCTCATTCCAAAAAATATGGTTTTCATCTATAGAAACAAAGTTTAAGGAATAATTATCCTCTAAATATGGAAGATCTTTTTCAAGTAAAACCTGTTGGGTTTCCAATACTCCAATTTCAATTTTATGATAGGTTTGTTCTTTCTTGATGCCACTTCCCAGAATATTCCACTCCCACTTCCATGCAGGCATTTTTTTTTCATATTCAACATTTTTTTTATAGAATGTAAAACCATTTGCAATATTTAGATCGATGCTGCTGGATGAAAAATCCAACACTATTTTTGCATGATCATCTATTGCTGCATATTCACCTTTTTCATTTTCAACAATAGCAAAACCGGTAGGAGTAAAAACAGATGCGTTCCTGAATATCTGATTCGAGAGCGGCTTCATGTTCACTTTATCTACATAGATAAACTTCTTCTGCTTTGTTAAAAACGGAACCCAATGTATTGTCTTTGCTTTTGAAAGAACTAATGAAGAATGATCTTTTTTTTCCTGAGTACAAGCTAGAAATGAATTCAACATAAAAAGGATACTCAATACCGTTGTTTTCAAATTTTGAAATTTTATTTATTGCAATAATCAATAGTATAGAGAATCGAAGAATAAAACAATCCCGATTATCAGTGATATTTTTGGGGATACAAAAGCGTTACTTTCTTTTTTTTATTCAATATTTATTTTATAAAATTCTGAATTTTGTGCACTAATGTTAATAATATGTTGTTTATTTTGATTTTATTTCAAATATTATCTTAGATCAAGATATTAAGGGAATTTTCCATCTACCTTTGTGAGTATAAAAAATCAAATTCACTATTTATTAATTATTAAAACAAGAAACGATGAGCACACTTATTTTAAAAGACGGAACAGAAATTTATTACAAAGATCAAGGAGAAGGACCTGTATTGATGTTTCACCATGGATGGCCTTTGTCATCTGATGATTGGGATGCACAAGTAATTTTCTTTTTACAGAAAGGATATAGAGTGATTACACACGATAGAAGAGGTCACGGGCGTTCAAGCCAAAATATATATAATCATACCATTGAACAATATGCTTCTGACGCAGCTGAACTGGTATCATTTTTAGATTTGAAAGATGTAGTTCATATCGGACATTCTACAGGAGGTGGTGAGGTGATCCGCTATGTTCACAAATATGCTAACGGAAGAGCGAAAAAAGCAGTTTTAATAAGCGCTGTTCCTCCAATTATGGTAAAAAGTGAAAATAATCCCGATGGAGTTCCAATGGAAGTTTTTGATAATATCAGAGATCAAACTATGAATAACAGAAACCAATTTTATATTGATATCACTTTTCCTTTTTATGGGTACAACAGAGAAGGTGCCAATGTAAAGGAAGGGGTGCAAAGAAACTGGTGGAGACAAGGTATGATGGGAGGAATTGTTGCTCATTATGATGGGATTAAAGCTTTTTCGGAGACCGATTTTACTGAAGATCTAAAAGCAGTAGATATTCCTGTCCTACTTCTTCATGGTGAAGACGACCAGATTGTGCCTATTGAAAATTCAGCCATAAAATCTGCGAAATTACTAAAGAATGGAAAACTGATTACTTATCCGGGCTTCCCTCACGGAATGCCAACTACGGAACATGAAACGATTAATAAAGATCTTTTGGAGTTTATTCAATCATAATTTTATCTATATATTTAAAGAAAAGCTACAATTGAAAAGTATCAATTGTAGCTTTTATTATCTTATTGTTTATTGTCTTTTAAATATTAATTTAGATGAGCCATCAATTCTATGGTTTGTATTTCCATGTCTATCAATTACTTCCAGAGCCAATGTTGTGTCATCCAGTGTTAATATTCTATACTTTATCCAGATTTCTTCTGTTGGCGTTTGTCCGTCGTCTTCTGTCACCGTTTCGGTAAGTACATCTTTATCAATCTTCCAGGAAGTTTTGTAAAGAGAAATATGGGTTCCTGTACCGTTATCATTATAGAAGCTTTCTCCATAATATTGATCACCGTACATGGCAAAGCCTTTAACTGCTCCTTCGTCAGGAACCTCTCTCAATTTCCAACTTCCTAAAATGAGAGATGAAAATTTTTTTTGAGTGTCAGTGTTTTGGCTAAACCCAAGAGTTGCAATGAGAATAAAAGCAAGTGAGAAAATAATTTTTTTCATTTTTTTCAAAATTAATTTTTAATGCCTACTCTTTCATAATGTAGTTTTCGGCCTCGCTACTTATATTAAAAATTGTGATAGGTTCTTATGTTAAACTCCCGTTCGCTATTGCTATACTGTATTTATTATAATTTTATATGACGGAAAATTATTTGCGATATATTGATTTAAAATAGGTTTTAGTTAGCAAAATATCCTAAATGAACCGATATTTTTGCATACAACTAAATTAATGAAAAAAAATAAAGAGAATGTGAAATTACAGAGAAAAAGTGGTGGATTCACCTCATACTTTTGCAAATAGAAAACATTAAAGTAATAAATTGCATTTTACTCATATTCAATGATTTAAATTATTTTTATATTCAATAAACTCCTTAATTTCTAGATGTATCTAGGGTTTTCTAATTTTCAGAATTAAAACAAGTTCAATAAATAAATATTTAGCCTAAAAACCTTTTACAGTTTGAGTTTTTTTCGTAATTTTGCAAACTATTATTCCTAAATAAGTTTAGGAGTAACCAAAACAGATATTGATAACAAAACAATAAAAAGCAAAACAATGCCAAAATTAAAAACGAAATCAGGTGCTAAAAAGCGTTTTGCTCTTACTGGAACAGGTAAGATCAAAAGAAAAAATGCTTACAAAAGCCACATCTTAACTAAGAAAGAAACTAAACAAAAGAGAAATCTTACTAGTACTTCTTACGTAGCTAAAGTGGATGAGAAAAGCGTTCAACGTCAATTAGCAATCAAGTAGTTTTTATAAATCTATATTCGGTTTATAAGAATTCAAAACAAATTCAACAATTTAACCCTGAAATGGAGCAGCTAAGAGTAATGAAATAATTTACCGCACATTTCAAAAAAACAATTTAAATTATGCCAAGATCAGTAAATGCCGTTGCTTCAAGAGCACGCAGAAAGAAAATTTTTAAGCAAGCTAAAGGTTTTTTCGGTAGAAGAAAGAACGTTTGGACAGTAGCTAAAAACGCGGTAGAAAAAGCAATGCAATATGCTTACCGTGGTAGAAAAGAGAAGAAAAGAAACTTCAGAGCACTTTGGATCACTCGTATCAACGCGGGAGCTAGAGTACACGGAATGTCTTACTCTCAATTTATGGGAGCTCTTAAGAAGAACAACATTGAGCTTAACAGAAAAGTTTTAGCAGATTTAGCAATGAATCACCCTGAAGCTTTCAAAGCAGTTGTAGATCAAGTAAAATAATGTAAAATTTTTGTTATCAATATAAATCCCGGGTTTTTTGCTCGGGATTTTTTAATTATTTACATTTGTTCTTTATTTTTATTAGTAAAGTTTAAAATCAGGAATTTCAGTGAAAAAGATTACCACTATTCTACTTTTATCAGTAGCAGGATTTTGCAGTAAGGCACAGAGTTTTATTCAGGCATATCAAACGAGAGCCAATCAGGTTTCTCAGACGAATGTTACTACTCTTTTACAGGAGTTTGGTAATCTGGGAGTGAAAACTACGGGCTCTACGGCGAATACAAATGCATTAAATTGGTTAAAAGCAAAATATCAATCTTATGGCTATGATGTAAGCCAGATTACGGAAGATTCTTTTACGTACGGAAGTTCCACATCGAAAAACCTGATTATTACCAAAACCGGAACATTGTATCCGAACACCTATGTTATTATCTGCGGGCATTATGATACGATAACCGGACCAGGGGTAAGTGATAACGGAAGCGGTACTTCCATTATACTGGAAGCAGCAAGAATTTTGAAAGATGTTCCTACGGAATACTCTGTTAAATTCATTCATTTTTCGGGTGAAGAACAGGGCTTGATAGGAAGTACTCATTATGTAAACAACGTTGTATTCCAAAATAGTGTTCGTCAGCTGAATTTACGTGTGGTGTTTAACATAGATCAGGTGGGTGGGAAAATCGGAAATACCAATAACACGATTAATTGTGAAAGTGATCAGAGTGGTCAGTCAGGTAACAATGCTACTTCTTTATCCTTTACGCAACAATTAGCCACCTGTACAACATTGTATTCTCCACTCCAGACGAATATGTCAAATACGTATGCTTCAGATTATATGCCTTTTGAAGGTAAAGGAGATATTATCACCGGTTTTTATGAAACAACAAGAAGTTACAATGAGCATACCTCAAATGATACTTTTGCCAATGTAGATCCTACCTATGTTTTTAATGTGGGCAAGGCGGCCGTTGGAGCGCTTCAGCATTTTGCAATAGCAAGTTCTACGCTATCAACTTCCGATCTATCAATTGATAAACTTGATGCTGTTAGGATGTATCCGAACCCGGCAAAAGATACTTTAAATATTTGGCTTCCTAAGGATATCAGAAATTTTAATTTCGAGATTACAGATTTATCAGGAAGATCTTTGCTTAAAACAGAAAATGAAACAAAAATTAATGTTTCGATGCTAAAGAAAGGAGCGTATTTAGGAATTATCAAATCTGAAGATAAAACTGCCGTGAGAAAGTTTTTAGTTAAATAAATTCTACAAAATAAGTAAAGAGCCTGTTTTAATAAACCGGCTCTTTTTATTTCATGTTATTTGTTTCGTTTTATCAATACTTCTTCAATCTCTTCTAAACTTAAATTTTTAGCTTTTAATAAAATTAAATAGTGATAAAGCAGATCTGCGGCTTCATTTTTAAACAAATCCTCATTATTATCTTTAGCTTCTATCACCAATTCTACAGCCTCCTCTCCTACTTTTTGAGCCACTTTATTAATCCCTCTTTGAAATAAAGAATAGGTGTAAGAATCTTCTACTTTTTCATCAATTCGTTGGTTGATTTTTTCCTCCAATTCATATAAAAACCCTTTAGAAGCTTTTCCTCCAAAACAACTGAAGCTTCCGGTGTGACACACTACATTTTTAGGAATAGCTTTAATTAAAATCGTATCGTTATCACAATCAATATCCATGTTTTTTACGGTTAGAAAATTCCCTGATTCCTCGCCTTTTGTCCAGAGTCTGTTTTTTGAACGACTGAAAAATGTAACAATTCCTTCTTTTTTTGTTTTCTCAAAAGCATCCTCATTCATATAACCCAGCATCAACACTTGTAAAGTTCTGTTGTCCTGAATAATAACAGGAATTAAACCATCACTTTTATTAAAATTTATGTTCATCGTACTGCAGTTTTTTTAGCTTTTAATTCATTTTTTAAGTCCTGTATCTTTACTTCTCCAAAATGGAAAATACTTGCCGCCAAAGCTCCGGTTGCTTTCGTTTCATTAAAAACCGTTTCAAAATCTTCAATCTTTCCTGCCCCTCCGGAAGCAATAACCGGAATATTCACGTTCTCAGAAATCAATGTTGTAATTCTAAGATCAAAACCATTTTTGGTTCCATCGCCATCCATTGAAGTGAGAAGTATCTCTCCAGCTCCCAATTCCTCAGCTTTTTTAGCCCAATCTAATGTTTTTAAATTGGTCATTTCCCTTCCTCCTTTCACGTGAACCCAATCTAAATCCTCAACAAATTTTGTATCAATGGCAACAACAATGCATTGGCTTCCGAATTCTCTTGCAAGATCAGAAATCAATTGTGGATTTTTAACGGCAGAAGAATTGATACTGATTTTATCCGCTCCGGCTTCCAATAATTTTCTCACGTCTCCAATTGTTGAAATTCCACCACCTACCGTAAAAGGAATGCTGAGTTCTTGGGCAATTTCTTTCACTAATTCAACGAAAGTTTTTCGTTCTTCAATTGTAGCAGTGATATCCAGAAAAACCAATTCATCAGCACCATCATTTTCATATTTCTTTGCCAGTTCAATAGGATTTCCTGCGTTTCTCAACCCTTCAAAGTTGACCCCTTTTACCGTTGTTCCGTCTTTTATATCCAGACAAGGAATAATTCTCTTTTTAAGCATTTTTAATAAAGTTTTTAAGTTGTTCCAAGCTGATTCTTCCCTCGTAAATTGCTTTTCCGATAATCGTCCCGGAACAACCGATTTCTTTCATTCGATATACATCCTCAATACAGGAAATTCCACCACTTGCAACCAGCTGAATGGAAGTTTGATTTAAAATGTCCTGATATAAATCCATTGAAGGTCCTTCCAACATTCCATCTTTTGAAATATCAGTACAGATTACATTTTTCACCCCTTTTTCCTGATATTGAAGAATAAAATCAATCACATCTTGATCGCTTTCTTCCAACCAGCCTGAAGTTTTGATTTTTCTGTTATCACAATCTGCTCCCAGAATAATTTTCTCCGAACCATATTTTTTAATTAAATCAAAGCAAAACTCAGGATTTTGAACAGCAATACTTCCAATGGTAATTTGTTTCGCTCCTGAATTAAAAGCAATTTCAATATCCTGTAAAGTTTTTAAACCACCTCCGAAATCAATTTCTAAAGAAGTTTCTCTGGAAATATCTTCTAAAACCTTCTGGTTGACAATATGCCTGGATTTTGCACCGTCTAAATCAACCAAATGCAGAAATCTGATTCCAAAACTTTCAAATTCTTTGGCGACTTCAATCGGATTTTCGTTGTATATTTTTTTCGTTCCGTAATCTCCTTTTGAGAGACGAACACATTTTCCATCGATAATATCAATGGCAGGAATGATTTTCATAATTAAAGTTTTAAAAAGTTTTCTAATAATTGACTTCCAATTTTTCCGGATTTTTCAGGATGAAACTGCATAGCGTAAAAATTATCCTTTTGCAAAGATGCACTGAAAGGCAAAATGTAACCACAAACCGAAGTAGTATTCTCCGAGAGCTCGCAATAATAGCTGTGAACAAAATAGACATCACTCTCCTCTTCAATTCTTTTAAAAATTGAGGATTGAAAGCCTGAAATTGTATTCCATCCCATATGCGGAATAATATCTTTCGCCGGAAATCTCTTTACATTAATATCAAAAATTCCCATCCCGACAGTATTTCCTTCTTCATTATTTTCGCACATCAGTTGCATTCCCAGGCAAATTCCTAAAACAGGCTGTTTTAACGTTGGAATTAGTTTATCCAATCCTTTTTCTTTTAAATTTTTCATGGTGGAAGATGCTTCTCCGACTCCGGGAAAAATCACTTTATCTGCCTTTTTTATTAATTCAAAATCATCTGTAATAATTGATTCTGCTCCTAACCTGTTCAAGGCATTCTGTACAGAATTAACGTTTCCGCCGTTGTATTTTATAATGGCTATCATATTACAAACTTCCTTTTGTTGAGGGTACATTAAAATTCTGATCCGATTGATTAACTGCCATCTTTATTGCTTTCGCAAATGCTTTAAAAATAGATTCAATCTTGTGGTGTTCATTTTCTCCTTCCACTTTGATATTGAGATTACATTTAGCAGAATCAGTGAAAGATTTAAAAAAGTGCTCAAACATTTCAGTCGGAACATCGCCGATTTTTTCACGTTTAAATTCAGCTTCCCAAACTAACCAAGAGCGACCTCCGAAATCAAGAGCTACTTGTGCCAAACAATCGTCCATCGGAAGAAGAAAACCATATCTTTCAATTCCTTTTTTCTTTCCTAAAGCTTTTAAAATAGCTTCTCCTAATACAATTCCTGTATCTTCAATCGTGTGGTGCTCATCAACTTGCAGATCTCCTTTTACTTTAATTTCTAAGTCTAAATTGCCGTGTTTTGAAATCTGCTCCAACATGTGATCAAAAAAATGTAATCCTGTTGAAATCTCGGAACTTCCCTTCCCGCCAAGGTTGACTTCTATTTCAATAGCCGTTTCGTTGGTTTTTCTTGAAACTTTGGCTTTTCGCGGAATCTGTTTTAAATATTGGTAGATTTCATTCCAGCTTTCTGTGGTCAATGCTGCATCTTCATTCTGAATTGAATTAATGAAAATTGCTTTTGAATTTAAATTTTTTGCTAATTGAATGTCTGTCAACCGGTCTCCAATCACGAAAGAGTTTTCAAGATCATAATCTCCATAGATGTATTTTCCTAACATCCCAATTCCGGGCTTTCTTGTAGGTAAATTTTCACTTTCGAAGCTTTTATCGATCAGAATGTCATTAAAAACAATTCCTTCGTTTTTAAAGGCATTCAACATCTTTTCATGAGGCTCTATAAAATTTTCATAAGGAAAACTTGCTGTTCCCAACCCATCCTGATTGGTTACCATAATCAATTCAAAGTCCAGTTCTTTAGCAATTTTTGAAAGGTTTTGAAAAACTCCGGGATAGAATTCTAATTTTTCTAAAGAATCAACCTGAAAATCTGTTGGCGGTTCTATAATCAAAGTTCCGTCACGATCTATAAACAATACTTTTTTCATGATCACATACTTTTTAAAACCTGAATGAATTGAATATTCTCTTCTCGATTTCCCACATTCACTCTTATACAATTAGGAATTTGAGGACTTCTTTTACTGGTCAGAATCTCATTTTCTAATAGTTTTTCGTACACTTTTTCTACATTTTCAAATTCAATAAGAAAGAAATTGGCGTCAGTCGGATATACTTTTTTGATACATTTTATAGACTGAAATTCATTTTTAAGCCAGGAAATTTCATTTAAAGTATTTTCTATATTTAATTTTACAACTTCTTGTTTGTTAATTATTTCAATTATTTTATTTAAACTTAATGAGTTAATATTATAAGGCGCTTTCACCGTATTGATCAGCTTAATAATTTCTTCTGAAGAATAAGCAATTCCCACTCTTGCTCCTGCCATTCCCCAAGCTTTTGAAAAGGTTTGAAGAACAATCAGATTAGGGTATTTTTCTAATAACTCAGTACATGATCTTTTTCCTGAGAATTCTATGTAAGCTTCATCAACCACTACAATTCCATCGAAATTTTGAATGTAAAATTCAATGTCTTCTACAGAATTCCCGGTTGGATTATTGGGCGAACACAAGAAAAATACTTTAGATTTAAAATCTTTTGAAATTTTGATAAAATCATCTTTTACAATTTCAAAATCTGCATTTAAATTAAGCTTTATGACCTTATTTTCATTGATAGAAGCATAAAAACCATACATCGCAAACGATGGATTCATCATTAAGATCGAATCTTTTTTCGGCTCACAAAAAACCTTGATGATCAAGTCAATTAATTCATCACTTCCGTTTCCTATTGTGATTTGACTGGCTGAAATTTTTTTTATCTTAGAAAGTTTTTGTTTTAATTTCTTCTGAGTAGAATCGGGGTAACGATTCAGTTCACCAAACGGATTCTCATTCGCATCAAGTAAAACAGGATTTTCAAATTCATTGTTATCCCTAAAACTGATGTAAGGTTGTAATTCTAAGATATTTTTTCTTACTAAACTATTGATGTTAAATTCTTTCATGTTCTTATTTTAATCTTATACTTACGGCATTTTTGTGAGCGAATAATCCTTCTGCTTCTGCCATGATTTTTATTGTTTTCCCTAAATTCTGAAGTCCTTTTTGTGATAAATTCTGAAACGTAATCTTCTTCACAAAGCTGTCTAAAGAAACTCCGCTGTAATTTTTTGCAAATCCGTTGGTGGGAAGAGTGTGGTTGGTTCCACTTGCATAATCTCCTGCGCTTTCACAAGAATAATTTCCAAGAAAAACAGAACCTGCATTTTGAATTTCAGGGATATACTTTTCAAAGTCTTCCAAAGCTAAAATCAAGTGTTCTGGAGCATATAAATTACTGAATTCTAAAGCTTCATTAATTGTATTTAGCAAAATAAAGTGACTATTTTTTAAAGCTTCTTTGGCAAATTCATTTCTGGGAAGTCCTTTAAGCTGTTTTTCCGTTTCTTTAATGGTTTGATTAAAAATTTCATCATCCGTTGAAAGAAAAATTACCTGACTATCGCTTCCATGTTCTGCCTGAGAAAGTAAGTCTGCTGCGCAAAATTCAGGAATAGCCTGTTGATCGGCAATTACAAGTACTTCACTTGGTCCTGCAGGCATATCAATGGCTACATTATAATTTTGAGCAAATTCTTTGGCTGCTACAACATATTGGTTTCCAGGTCCGAAAATTTTATACACATTCGGAATACTTACTGTACCTAAAGTCATTGCTGCAATGGCTTGTGCTCCACCGGTTTTAAATATTTTAGTCACTCCACAAAGCTTTGCCGTGTAAAGAATCGCCGGATTAATATTTCCATTTTTATCAGGAGGTGTACATAAAATGATTTCTTTGCAACCTGCCAATTGAGCAGGAATAGCAAGCATTAAAACCGTAGAAAATAAGGGTGCTGTTCCTCCGGGAATGTAAATTCCGACTTTTTCGATGGCTCTGTTTTCTCTCCAGCAAACCACTCCTGTTGTAGTTTCAATCTTTTCTATTTCAGTGATTTGGGAAGCATGAAATTTTGTAATATTATCTTTTGCCTGTTGAATAACTTCTTTTAACTCATCACTGATTAAGCTTACTGCATCTTCTATTTCTTTTTCAGAAATTTTTATATTGTTGATTTCAGCTCCATCGAATTTCTTATTAAAATTAAGTAATGCCTGATCTCCATTTTTTTCAACTTCCTTAAAAATATCAGCAATTAATTCTGTGAGTTTTTCCCTTTGTAAAGCAGGTCTTTTTACCAATTCCGACCAATTTTCTTTTTGAGGATATGTATTAATTTTCATACTTAAATTACCATTTTATCAATTGGGATTATTAGAATATCTTGTGCTCCTTTTTCTTTCAGTTCGTCGATGACTTCCCAAAAACGTTCTTCATCAATGACTGAATGAATACTGCTCCAACCCTTTTCTGCTAATGGAATTACGGTAGGACTTTTAAGGACGGGAAGTGTTTTTGAAATAAGATCTATCTTCTCATTCGGAACATTCATCAGAATATATTTTGAATTTTTTGCCTTTAAAACGGCTTTGATTCTGAATAGGAACTTCTCTAAGATGGATACTTTTTCCGGACTTAATTGTGAAGTTTTTGCCAGTACAGCTTCGGATTTTAAAAGGGTAAGTGTTTCTCTCAATCCGTTTTTAAATAAAGTACTTCCGGAGCTTACAATATCACAGATTCCATCAGCAAGACCAATATTAGGAGCGATTTCGACAGAACCTGAAATAATATGGATATCTGCTGAAATATTATTTTTCTGAAGAAAGTTTTTTAAAGTATTCGGATAAGAGGTTGCAATTTTTTTACCCTGAAAGTAATTGATATCATTCGTTTCAATTTCTTTGGGAATGGCTAAGGAAACCCTGCATTTTGAGAAGCCTAACGGTTGGATAATTTGAATGTTTTTTTGCTTTTCAACGAGAAGATTCTCACCTACAATGGCAATATCAACCACTCCGTCTTCTAGATATTGAGGAATATCCGAATTTCGTAAATACATGATTTCCATTGGGAAATTATCAACAGAAACTTTGAGCTGGTCTTTTCCGTTGTTGATGAAAATTCCACAGTCTTTGAGGAGCTGAAGAGATTCTTCGTAAAGCCGTCCGCTTTTTTGTATCGCTATTTTTATTGTACTCATTTTACTTTTGTTGAGTCTGAGCAAATAAAAATGGTTGAATTGAAAAAATTTCCCGGGATAAATTTAGAAACAAAAAAACCGTCTATTTACTCAGACGGTTTTTAATTATTTTGATTTTTAACATAGTCATTGATCAACAATTCCGTCTAGCAGAGATGATGATAATAATGATGTACTGTTAAAAAATTCGGTTTCATTGTTGAAATTTTGTGGTACAAATGTAGGACTAATTTTTAATCCTGCAAGAATTTTACGAAATAATTTTTCTGTAGAGCGTTATCAATTCGTTGGCAATAGGTTCGTCATTAAACTTCTGAACAAACTCAAAACTCTTTTCAGCACGGCGTTTTCTTTCAGATTCATTCTCCCACAAAAACTTTATTTTTGACTGAATATCTAAATGATTTTGGGGATCAATGTAAACAGAATCCGGACCGCCTGCTTCTGGAAGACAGCTTGTATTGCTTGTGATCGTTACTGTTTTTGAGAAAAGGGCTTCTATTACAGGGATTCCAAAACCTTCAAAAAAGCTTGGATAGACAAAAATATCAGCTGATTTATAAATAACAGCCAATTCATCCATCAAAACTCCTTCTAAAAAATGAATCTGTTTTTCCATTTTATTCTTCTGGATAAAAGCAGCTATTTTTTGATAATATTTTGTTTTTTTTCCGACTACAACCAATGGAATATCGGTTCCGTTAATTCCTTTTACAATATTTAAAAGATTCTTACGGTCTTCTATGGTTCCGACATTTAAAATAAATCGTTCAGGAAGGTTAAATTTTTCTTTTGTCTGTTGGATAAATTCTTCAGATTGTTGTTCTTTAAAAGCTTTGTGACAGCCCTGATAAATCACTTCAATCTTAGATTCGGGAACTTTTAAAAACTGGATGATATCTCTTTTGGTCTGCTCTGAAATGGCAATGATTTTATCTGCAGTATTTGCTGCTTTTTTAAATTTCCAAAGATGAATTTTTCGATCAAAAAAAGAATAATAATGAGGATATCGTACGAATATCAAATCATGAATCGTAACGATTTTTTTGATTGGTTTTTTGTCCCACTTTAATGGTAATTCTCCTGATAATCCATGGAAAATGTCTGCATTTTGTTTTTGTGCATCTTTTCCCATTTTAAATTGTCGGGACATGCTTCCTTTTGAGGTTTCAACAAAATAAACATTAGGATTTTCTAAAATATCTTTCCCTCTATCTGATTGATTTTTATTGAATAAAATGTATTCGTTTTCAGGGAAATATTTCGATAGAATACGAACCAGATCACGGGAATAGTTGCCTAATCCTGATGTGTTATGAAAAAAACGTTTCGCATCATAAGCTATCTTCATTCTCCGGTCTTATGATGTTTTGGGTCAATTGTTTCTTTTTCCAGTGTTCGGATTTGTCTTTATACAGGAAGAACTTGCCAAGTTTATATTTAAACTGCATTTTGTTGTCATAATGAGGTCCCAAAAATCTGTGAGGAATATTTGGATTTTCTTTAAGACATTCTTTAATTGAGTCTGTATAAACTGTTGGACCAGTGGTTTTATGAACATTATGAGGATGTGGATTATTTTTGATATTATCCATTATATTTTCCAATGTTCTTTGTAAAAATGGGTGTCCGGCTTCATAAACCAGACCCCATTGTACATAATATGTTGGCGGATCTTCATCCGTAACTAATGCAGCATCATCTTCGCGAATTAATTTCCTTAACGGGATATTTATTCCGCTGTCAATATCAAGATATACACCTCCTTTTTTGTATAAGATGGCATATCTGAAAAAATCTGCTTTGGCAGCTCCTATGGTAAGCCTGTTGTAGGCTTTCAGATATTCAGGCGGAAATTCATCTTTAAAGAATTCGGTAATCCTTTTATCATCATAGAAATGATACTGATATTCCGGATTTTTCTTCAACATTCTTTTAATATGAAACTTCGTAAGCCAGGGCAGCTTATCGGTTTTAAAAGTCTGAAAGATCTGTTTAGGAATGGCCATAGTTTTGTATGAGTTTAAACTGCTACATTGTTATCTCTCAATGCATCATTAAGAGATGTTTTTTTATCTGTAGATTCTTTTCTCTGACCGATGATCAAAGCACAAGGAACCTGATATTCTCCTGCAGGATATTGTTTTGTATAACTTCCAGGAATTACTACTGAACGTGCAGGAACTCTTCCTTTAATTTCGATAGGTTCAGGACCTGTAACATCAATGATTTTTGTAGAAGCTGTAAGAACAACATTTGCTCCCAAAACGGCTTCTTTTTCTACGTGAACACCCTCTACAACGATACATCTTGAACCGATGAAACAGTCATCTTCAATGATTACCGGAGCAGCCTGAAGCGGTTCTAAAACACCACCGATTCCTACACCACCACTCAAGTGAACGTTTTTACCTATTTGTGCACAGCTTCCAACAGTTGCCCAAGTATCAACCATTGTTCCTGAATCTACGTAAGCACCAATGTTTACATAAGAAGGCATCAAAATTACTCCCGGAGCAATGTAAGCTCCTTCTCTTGCAATTGCATGAGGTACAACTCTCACTCCTTTTTCAGCATAGTTTCTCTTCAAAGGCATTTTGTCATGAAATTCAAACGGACCTACTTCAATAGTTTCCATTTTCTGGATTGGGAAGTACATTACGACAGCTTTTTTCACCCATTCATTTACCTGCCATCCGTTTTCCGTAGGCTCTGCTGTACGAAGTTCTCCTTTATCAACCAAAGAAATAACCTCTCTGATAGCCTTCTGGCTGTCTTCATTCTGCAATAATTCTCTGTTGTCCCAGATGTTTTCAATAGTTTGTTGTAACGACATGTTTCTTATTTGAATTTAATTGAATAATTAGAGCTCCAAAGATACAAAAAAGATCAAGCAAATAATTTTGAAAATTGATAATGATAAAAATGATTTTAATCAATCTATAATGAATTCCATGGTTTTTTCAATGTGCTTTTTTTTAATGATTGCTTCTGCATATTTTATATTGTGTGCAGAATTATATTTTGCTAAATAAGCATGATTAATATGAGGAGTAAGCTCATCATTATCTGCAGGAATTATTCCTTGTATATCAAAAATAAGATTTCCACATTTTATCTGACCTTTTGAATGCTGTATAAAAGTGTTGTACCAGCTTTTTTCAGAAAGTCCCCACGATCTTGCAAAAATCCGGTCTTCAACGACCACCATCCAAATTTCTAAAAAATCGGAGCGCTCTATACCTGCCTTTATTCCTATGATCGTATTGTTTTTGATAAAGTTCAATGCAATGCTTTTATTCATTTTAATTTTTTAACAAAACTAATTTGAATACAAAAAAACTGCAATTTTATTATTCCGTCTGTATGAAATAGAATGCAGATTCAATTATTTTTGATGTAAGTTGATTTTATAACATCATTTTGTGTAATGTGTTTATCAAACACTCGCGATAGCTTTTGGCTACTGTAATTTTTAAATCTTTGCAGATAATTTGATTGTTTTCAAAAGAATCAATATTGGTAAGATTAACAATGTAGGAATTATGAATACGCATAAATTCCTGTGGAAGGCTCTCAATTAAATCTTTAAGGGTTTTATAGTAAATATATTTTTTTTGATGAACAGTATTGATTTCAACATAATTTCCCAGCCCTTTTATCACGGTAATATCATCAAAAAATAGCTTGATCAATTTTTTGTCTGTTTTAATAAAGGCAAAAGTTTTATTTTCCATGCTCATTGTCTCTGCTATGATTTATAAAACCCTTTGAGCATGAAGATAAGCCTTATTCCAGTATTTTTCATTGAGTGAAGAAATGGTAACTCCTTTTGAGGTAGAAGCATGAATGAATTTTACTTCACCATCACTTCCAATATCATGTACGATTCCGACATGAGAAACTCTGCTTCCTCCGCCTGTTGCAAAAAATAAAAGATCACCCGGTTTTACGTCAGTAATATCAATTTGTTCTCCGGTTAAAGCCTGATCTGAAGATCTTCTGGGAAGTTTGAAATCGTTTTCTTCAAATACTTTTAAGGTAAACCCAGAACAATCGAAACCGGAAGGTGTATTTCCTCCGAATTTATAAGGGGTACCAATATATTTTTCGGCATCTTTTAAAATATCATTAATCGATTTGGATACTTTACCGTCAAATTTTGAATCTAATTTTCTTAGGTTTTCGGCTCTTGCTACAGATTTGGTTTTTGAATTTTTATTGGAAGCACTTTTTGAGCTTCCGCAGGAAATGATAATTGAGGATGTAATCAGTAGAACAGATACTCGTTTTATTCTTAAATGTTTTTCAAATAATCCCAATTTCATACGCTGGATGGTTGTTTAATGAAGTATGTGTATTGCAAATATATACATTTAGAATAGGATGTAATCCTTAGATTTTGTTAAATTAACCTAATATTTCGTAATTGATTTATGTCTTTAAAAACAAAAAACCGGAAAAGTAAATTTTCCGGTTCTGTATATGTATTCTTAATCTTAATTTTTATCCTTTTCACCTGTCCAGCTTCCTGATCTTCCTGGTGTAGGAACTGAATTTACCCAAGTTCCGCTTCCTTTTTTATCAGTGTTAAGATTACCTCTGAATTCTCCGTCTGATGGAAGCCCTACTACTGCGTTTAAATCTCCTGAAGAATTCAGGTTTCCTGAAATGTTATAGTTTTCCTGATTGTTATCAGAATGCATCGTTCCGGTAACTTTCCCATCACTTGCTACAACAATATTCCAAACTCCTTTATCATTACCATCATATGTTCCGTGCCAAGTTCCGATAAAGTCGTAAATGCTGTCGTCATCAGAGCTACATCCAATAAATAAAAAAGCTGTTAATAAGAGTAAAAAAAGTTTCTTCATAGTTTTAATAAAAAAGTTTTATGAAATAAATTCAATTGTGGAGAATACGGGATTCGAACCCGTGGCCTTTTGACTGCCAGTCAAACGCGCTAGCCAACTGCGCCAATCCCCCATTCGTCGTCCGTATTCTGAAACGCTACAAAAGTAAGTATTTAAACTACATATACAAATAATTTGTTAGTTTTTATTTAACGAAAATAGAAATTATCTGTATAATTATCATTATTTATACTATTTTAAGACTGAAATAAAAAAACGCATGCTAAAACCAGCATACGTTTTTTAAGAAAATAGATCGCAATATTTATTTCCAACCGCCTCCTAAAGCCTGATAAAGCTCTACAGCAGCTTTCATTTTACTGTATTGGGCATTTGAAATATTAAGTTCTGCGTTTAATGAATTTACGCTTGCATTCAATACTTCAAGATAGTTGGCCATTCCGTAATTAACCAATTCCTGAGAATAGTCTACCGATTTTTTATAAGATTCCAATTCTTTTTGTTTTAAGTCAATAAAAGAATCCTGAACAGAGAATACTCTGATGGCATCAGAAACTTCTTTTCCAGCCGTAAGAACTGTTTTTCTAAAATTTAAATAAGCGGTTTCCTGATTGGCAAGGCTTACTTCATAGTTGGTTTTAATTGTTCTTCTGTTCAAAATAGGTTGAGCTAAACCTCCTACTACGCTTGCAAATAATGAATTAACACTGAATAAATGATCGATGTCCATCGATTGTAACCCTCCATTTCCTGTAATTTTCAACGTAGGATAAAACTGAGCCTTTGCAGCATTGGTCAATTCAAAAGCATTCATAAGACTGTATTCAGCTCTCATTACATCAGGTCTGTTGGCTAATAACTGAGCCGGATATCCTAATTTTAAATCAATCGGAACATGCTGGCTTTTCAATGTTGATCTTTCAATGGCATGAGAAGGTTCTCCCATTAAAAGACTCATTGTGTTCTCTAATAATTGAATCTGCGTATCAATATCGATGAGTAAAGATTTTGCATTGAAAACCAGTGCTTCACTTTGCTGAACAGCAACTTCTGTAACGGTTCCGGATGCTTTTAAAGCTTTTGTGGTTTCTAAATTTTTCTCACGAACCGCAATAGTTTCAGTGATGATTCTTTTTTGATCATCAAAAGTCAGTAATTGATAATATGAGGAAGCAATAGATGCAACCAAATCACTTTTTACTGCCTTATGAGCGGCAACAGTCCCTAGATAAGTTGCCATTTGCGCTTTTTCCTGAGCTCTCAATTTCCCCCAAATATCAGCCTCAAAACCAATACTTGCAGTAATATCAAGCTGATTGATATATCTTCTGTCACCAAACAAACGTCCGGTTTGTGTATTTAAAGACTGTGTCTGAAAAGTATAGCCGGGACCCACCGTTACAGTAGGTTGATATGCCGCTTTACTTTGTTTTAAATAGGCTTCTGCGGAAGTAATGCTCTGTAAAGCAATTCTTATGTCTAAATTGTTTTCTAAAGCTTTAGAAATATGCCCCTGAAGTATCGGATCTGTAAAAATTTCTTTCCAGGAAACGTTTGCAACATTTATACTGTCTGAAGGAAGCATATCTGTACGGAACAGCTTTTCGTCTACCACATTTTTGGGGCGTTCATATTCTTTTCTGGCCATACAAGATGATACGGCAGCAAGAATTGCAACTGAAAAAGTGATTCCTTTTATGATGTTTAATAAACTCTTCATTTTTTGTAATTAGAAGTTAGAGTTTAGAAGTTAGAAGCTAGTTTTAGGCTAACTTCTAATTTCCTAAACTTTACATTTATTCTGCTAAATTGATTTCTTCTTTTTTGATAGGTTTAATTTTCTCTTGTAGATATTCGAAAATCACATATAAAACAGGTATTACGAATAATCCTAAAATGGTTCCTATTAATAATCCTATTGCCGCACCTGTCGCGATCGATCTATTTCCTACCGCACCAATTCCGCTTGCTAAAACTAATGGTAATAAACCGAAGATGAATGCAAATGAGGTCATTAGAATCGGTCTTAACCTTGCTTTTGCAGCATTAATGGCAGACATAACGATCGTTTCACCATGATGTCTTCTCTGAACAGCAAATTCTACAATCAAAATGGCATTTTTAGCTAATAATCCGACCAACATGATTAAGGCAATCTGGAAATAAATATTATTTTCCAAGCCCATGATTTTTTGTCCGAAATAAGCTCCCATTACCCCAAGAGGTAGGGAAATTACTACAATTAACGGAAGAATATAACTTTCGTACTGAGCAGAAAGGATAAAGTAAACAAATACTAAACTTAATGCAAAGATCAAAAGGGTCTGAGAACCAGAATTTAATTCCTCTCTGGTTAATCCGGTAAATTCAACATCATAATTTTGATTCAGGGTTTCTTTGGCAACCTGTTGTACAGCTCCAATCGCATCTCCGGAACTGAATCCTGCAGAGTTGGCTCCTGTGATTTTCACCGACGTAAATAGGTTGTAACGGCTTACCGATTGTGGTCCGTATGCTTTTTCCAATGTTACAAACTGTGAAATTGGTGACATTGCTCCCGAACCTGTTTTTACATACAATTGATTAAGATTATTTACATTTTGTCTGTTTTCAGGAAGTGCCTGAACCATTACTCTGAACTGTTTTCCATACTTAGTAAAGTCAGCCGTATAGATTCCTCCGATATAGCCTTGCATTGTTGCCAAGATATCACTTACAGAAACGCCAAGTTGTTTTGCCAAAGGAACGTTGATTTCCATTTGATATTGAGGATACTTGGTGTTGAATGAAGTCTGGGCGAACTCAATTTCAGGTCTTTCCATCAATTTACCGATAAATTCATTGGTTTTAGCATCCAGATCTGTATAGGCACCTCCCGATTTGTCAAGCAACACCATTTCAAATCCTGCACTATTACCAAATCCAGGTACACTTGGAGGCTGGAAAAACACAACTTTAGCATCAGGAACAGCTCCTGAGATTCCAAATAATTTTTTTGTAATGTCTTCTGAGGTTAAATTGTCTTTTTTTCTTTCCTCAAAAGGCTTTAATTTAACAAAAGCAAGACCGTTGTTGCTTCCGTTTCCTGATAAGAAACCTCTACCGGTAGAAATCGTTACGTTTTGTACTCCAGGTATTTTTAATGCTTTTGCCTGAAGTGTTTTCAGAGCATTATAGGTTCTTTCCATAGAAGCTCCCGGTGGAAGCTGAACATCTGTAAAAATGATTCCTCGGTCTTCTGTAGGTACAAATCCTTTTTTCATGGTAGAACTTGCCCAGAATAAAATTCCCCCGGTAACTGCAAAAATGATAAGAGTAACCCATTTGTGTCTCAATAGAAATACAAACCCTTTTCCGTATCGTTCTGTGGCAGTTTTAAAAGCTATATTAAATTTATAGAAGAACTTATTAAGGATGTTCATTTTTTGATATTCTTCATGATGCGCCGCATGTGGTTTTAGGAATAATGAACATAAAACGGGGCTTAATGTCAATGCGTTTACAGCAGAAATAATAATCGCCACAATCAAGGTAATACCAAACTGTTGGTAGAAAACTCCTGTAGGTCCTGTAATAAACGTTACCGGAATAAATACGGCAGCCATTACCAAAGTAATTGAAATGATCGCTCCTGTAATTTCATCCATGGCTTCTACTGTTGCTTTTTTGGCATCAGAAATCCCATGCTCCATTTTAGCATGTACTGCCTCGACGACGACGATGGCGTCATCTACCACAATACCGATGGCTAAAACTAAAGCAAAAAGCGTTAATAAGTTGAGTGAATATCCAAATAAATTCAGGAAGAAAAATGCCCCCACAATAGAAACCGGAACTGCAATGGCCGGAATTAGGGTAGATCTGAAATCCTGAAGGAAAATATACACTACAATGAATACCAGAATAAATGCCTCGATTAAGGTATGAACCACCTTTTCGATTGATGCTTCAAGAAATTCGTTGGTATCGAAGTTATAGGTGTATTTAATTCCTTGTGGGAAACTACTTTCTGCTGATTTTAAGTAAGTTTTAATGTTCTGAATAATCTCCTGTGCATTAGAACCTGGCGTTTGGAAAATCCCCATACTGATGGACGGATTGTTTCCATTTTCCCCAATTCCAGTGTAAGACTGACCTGCCAATTCTACTTTTGCAACATCTTTCAGCATTAAATTTTGTCCGTCCGGAAGAGATTTAATAATGATATTATCGTACTGTTCTTTATCGTTGAATTTTCCGACATATTTAATAATGTATTCAAAAGAACTTCCACTGTTTTGTCCGATAGAACCCGCTGCAGCTTCTCTACTCTGTTCATTGATTGCCGTAGTAACATCATTTGGTGTAAGGCTGTAAGCCGCCATTTTAGCAGGATCAAGCCAGATTCTCATAGAGTAGTTTTTCCCTCCGAAAACGTTGGCGTCTCCTACTCCATTAATCCTTTTTAAATTCGGAATGATATTGATATTCAAGAAGTTTTGAAGATATACGTCATTCAAATCCTTGTTTTCAGAATAGAAAGACATATACATCAATGCACTCGTCTGTTGTTTTTGGGTAACCACCCCGGAACGTGTAACCTCACTTGGTAATAACGGAGTGGCTCTCGCTACACGGTTTTGTACGTTCACCGCAGCAATATCCGGGTCAATTCCTTGTTTAAAGAAAACCTGAATATTGGCAGAACCGTCATTTCCTGCAGAAGAGGTAATATAGTCCATTCCTTCTACCCCGTTGATCTGTTCTTCCAAGGGTACAACAACACTTTTCATTACAGTTTCTGCATTGGCTCCTGTATAGTTTGCCGTAACACTTACGGTAGGCGGAGCAATGTCGGGATACTGTGTAACCGGCAACGAGACAAGTCCTAAAACACCGAGAATCACAATCAAAATTGAGATTACAGTGGATAAAACCGGTCTGTTTATAAAATTTTTAATCATCTTAGAATTTCGGTTTTATTGATTGAACAAGACTATCCATTTTCACAGGTTTTTTAATTACTGCTGTTCCCGGTTTTAAACCTCCAATTCCAGCTGCAATGATTGTTTCATCTTTATTGACTCCTGATTTAATTAAAGCCATATTGTCGATTCTGTCAATAACTTCAACAACAGCATTTTTAGCAGTGTCTTTTTCTACTTTGTAAACGTAAACAATACCTTGTTGTTCGTAAGTAGCACTTTCCGGAACAACTAAAACGTTGTCATATGCTTTTGGTAATCTGATTGTTCCGCTGTTCCCGTTACTCAATAGTTTTTGAGCATTGCTAAAGCTTACTCTGAACTGGATTGTTCCTGTTGTTGGGTCAATTTGTCCTGTAATAGCCTCAATTTTACCTTTTTCAGGATAAAGGCTTCCGTTTGCCAGTTGCAATTCAACCATCGGAAGGTTTTTTATTTTTTCAGGCATTGAAGCTCCCGGAGATTTTTCAAGGAAATCAAAATATTCTTTTTCATTCATTGAAAAGTAAGCATAAATCTCTGAAGTATCTGAAATCGTAGTCAAAGGGGTTTGATCTGTTGGTCCTACCAAACTTCCTACTTTCAAAGGAAGCTTCCCGATTACTCCTGAAATAGGAGCACGAATAACAGAATATTCGATATTGGCTTCTACTCCTTTATAATTGGCAACTGCTTGTCTTTTTGCTGCATTGGCTTGTTGCAATTGGGCTTGAGCCTGAGCTAAATTTGCTTGAGCGGTTTGTAACTGAACATTACTGATGATATTTTTCTGAACAAGCGGTTTGAGTTTGTTCACTTCAACCTGAGCTGCATTTACTGAAGCCTGAGCTGCTGCAATATTAGATTCTGCTGCTCCGATTCCTGCTTTTGAAGCAGCTGCATTTTCGCTCAAGATATTGGTTTCAAGACGGAATAAAGGCTGTCCTTTAGTAACATGCTGTCCTTCATCTACCAAAACCTGTGTAATGTATCCCTGTATTTTAGCGCGAACATCATTGTTTACTCTACCTTGGATGGTAGCCGGAAATGTTTGATAGCCGACTATATTTTTTACCTCCACATTCACAACAGGATATGGTTTTGCACCATCCTGCTTCGGAGCTTCTTTTTTGCAGGCTGTGAGTGAAAGCGCCGCAATAGAAAGTATAACTAGTTTACTGTTCATTTTATAGTTTATTAAGTGATTCCTGAATATTAAGTATGTTTTTGTTTAATAGAGCTTTGTAAACTTCCATTTTTTCGTTGTACCCATCGTCATGATTTTTTTTAAATTGATCTAAGTCATCTAGTAGTTTTAATTCGTCTTGCATCTTTTGAACTATTTTTTCAAATCTTATCTTCTTATATTCATCATTGATGAAAAAATATCGTTTTCGTTCATCCATTTTATTATGATCCACAATAAGCTGGGCTTTCAGTAATAAAGAAATACTTGTAGAAACCGAACTTTTGCTTGCAGAAAGAACTTCCACAAACTCGTCAAAAGTAATCCCCACTTTATCATAATCGAAAAGCAGATAGGCATAAATTTTGGAAGCTAATGGAGGTACATTGAAAATGGTGCCGTAGAACTTTACAGCATCCTGAAAAATCTTTTCATCAATTTCTATACTCTTATGCATGGTATATAAATTTGAACAAATGTAAAAATTAGTTCAGAACTAAACGAACAAACCCAATAGAGTTTCTCAATATTGGGTCTTTTAAAAATTCAATGAAAGTTGATTTAACTTTTTGCTTAAATTATAATCTTCTCAAAAGCCTTTCTCATTCCGCCGGCCAGAAAAACTTCTCCGCAGTATGTATATCCTTTCCTTTCAAGAATCTTTAACATGGCAATATTGTCAAAGTTTGTGTCTACTTTAACACTCTGAATGCCATTGTTTTTTGTAAAATCTTCGATATGATCAAATAATTTTTTCACCATTCCCTGACCTGCAAATTTTTCATCCACTGCTACTCTGTGTACAACAACGAATTCCCCATTGCTCAGCCACTCTCCTTCTATGGTACTGTAAGCCGGCTCGTCATTAAGGATTAGTGCAGTATATACTGCAATTTCTTCATCTACTGTCATTACATATCCAAAACCTTTTGCAATATCACTTTCTACAGTATCCAAATTAGGGTAACCTTGTTGCCATTGCGTACTTCCGTCCTGTCTTCTTCTTTCAATGGCCTGTTGCAAAATATTCCAGATAATGTCTCTGTCTTCAATTTCTGCCTTTCTTAGTTTAATTTCTGAATTCATTGCTGTGAAAAATTTGAATTAAAAAACCGAAAACTAATTGTAATTAATTTTCGGTTCGAAGTAGTAAAATTTAAAATTATGAAATTGTTTTTATTGATTTTCACTTTGTTGAAGATAAGCATCTATGATTTCAAATGCTTTCTTCTCATCTTGCAAATCTACCATTACTTTCAACGAAGTCGCTGTAGGCGTAGTTGTGAAAGTCATGTAATTGTTTTCTACCGCATTTGTAATCTGCGCATCATCTAACTTAGATTTGATCAATTGAATTTCTGTGTGTATATCACTTTCAAAAACTGATACTCTTGTGCTTCTTTCCATATTCTGTTCCATTTGAGTATCTAAATATATGACATTTATTTTGAAATTACAAATTGAGGTTTTAAATTTTGTTAAGGTTATTCTCGATTTTGTCTATGGCAAGCTTGATTTCTTCTTTCGTAACATTTAAGTGAGGTCTGAAACGAAGCGACTGATCTCCACAAGAAAGAATGATCATTCCGTCGTTCCATAATTCGTCTCTTAATACATCTCTTAGCTGAGGAGTAGGAAGATCAATAGCACACATCAATCCTCTACCTCTTGCATTGGATAGTTTTTCAGGATATTTTTCGGCTAGTTTTTTCAATTCTTCCAGTAAATAATCTCCTACCACTCTTGCATTTTCTACCAGATTTTCTTTTTCAATAATTTCCATTACCAACTGAAAACGAAGCATATCAATAAAGTTACCTCCAAACGTAGAATTGATTCTTGAACTTTCTCTGAACACATTGTTTGAAATTTCGTCAAACTTTTCTTTATTCGCCAACACTCCGCAAACCTGTGCTTTCTTACCAAAAGAAATAATGTCCGGTTTTGCTGTAAAATGCTGGAAAGCCCACATTTTTCCTGTAATTCCGATTCCGGTCTGCACTTCATCAAAAATCAATAAGATTTCATTGTCATCACAGATTTTTCTTAATCCTACTAAAAATTCGTCTCTGAAATGATTATCTCCTCCTTCAGCCTGAATAGGTTCAATAATGATGCATGCCACTTTATCAGGATTCATCAGAATCGCTTCTTCAATCTGAATAAGGGCCAATTTTTCATTTTGGATTGTTTCTTCTAAATTTTCTTCCGTTATCGGGAACGTTAATTTAGGATTAAGAATTCTAGGCCAGTTAAACATCGGGAAATATTGATATTTTCTTGGATCTGAAGTATTCGTTAAGCTTAATGTATACCCGCTTCTTCCATGAAATGCCTGTCTGAAATGGATGCAGATTCCTGCTTCAATATCAAGACCTTTTTCAAAATTCTTTCTTGTTTTCCAGTCAAAACATGCTTTCATTGCATTTTCAACCCCTAAAGTTCCACCTTCAATAAAGAAAGCATATTGCAATTCTTCGGGAATGACTACTCTTTCGAAAACTTCTAAAAAATGAGCATATTCTTCTGAGTATACGTCTGCCAATGTTGGTTTATTCACCGCCATTTTTCCTAACCATGCCGATTTTTCAACAATGTAAGGGTGATTATACCCTACAGAAGCTGAAGCGAACATTGAAAACATATCTAAATATTCTCTATTGGTAAGCTTATCATACAGCCATGATCCGTGAGATTTTTCAATATCCATTACGAAATCAAAGCCGTCTGCCAAAACGTGTCTTCCTACGGTTTCTTTTACTTTATTTGCTTGTATATCAATTGTTGTGTGTTCCATATTGTATGTGATGTAAAGAGGTAAAGATTTAAAAATTAAAAGACTTTGCTATAAACTTTTAAATCTTTACATAACTTAAATGGTTAAATTTATTTTTATAAATCGAATTTAATTCCTTGTGCTAAAGGAAGTTGTGTGGTGTAATTTATAGTGTTGGTTTGTCTTCTCATATAGTATTTCCAAACGTCTGAACCGGATTCTCTTCCGCCTCCAGTTTCTTTTTCTCCACCGAAAGCACCGCCGATTTCAGCACCCGATGTTCCGATATTTACGTTGGCAATACCACAGTCAGAACCTGCTTGAGAAAGGAATAATTCTGCTTCTCTTAGGTTTTGTGTCATGATCGCAGATGATAATCCTTGAGGAACATCATTCTGAATAGCGATTGCTTCGTCTAAAGTTTTGTACTTAATTAAATATAAAATCGGTGCAAAAGTCTCATGCTGAACAATTTCATAAGAGTTTTTAACTTCAGCGATACAAGGTTTTACGTAGCAACCAGATTCGTATCCTTTTCCTTTTAAAACTTCACCTTCAACAATGAATTTCGCTCCTTCTTTTTTCCCTTTTTTAATGGCTTCTTCATACATATTTGCCGCATCTGTATCGATAAGCGGTCCAACATGATTGTTTTCATCCAATGGATTTCCAATTTTTAATTGTCCGTAAGCTTTTACCAATCTGTTTTTAACTTCATCATACACGTTTTCGTGAATGATCAATCTTCTTGTAGAAGTACATCTTTGACCAGCTGTTCCAACCGCTCCGAAAACAGCTCCGATGATCGACATATCGATGTCTGCATCTTTAGAAATAATAATGGCATTGTTTCCTCCTAATTCTAGAATAGATTTTCCAAATCTTTGAGCAACGTTTGTAGAAACCATTCTTCCTACTCTTGTAGAACCTGTGAAAGAAATCAAAGAAACTCTTTTATCATCCACTAATTTTTGTCCGATCTCATGATCTGCAACCAATACACTTGAAATTCCTTCCGGAAGGTTATTCTCTTTCAGAACTTCATTCATTATATTTTGACATGCAATCGCACAAAGTGGCGTTTTCTCTGAAGGTTTCCAGATCGTAACGTTACCGCAAATCCATGCTAAAGCTGTATTCCAAGACCACACTGCTACCGGAAAGTTGAAAGCCGTAATAATTCCCACAATTCCAAGCGGGTGATATTGTTCGTACATTCTGTGACCCGGTCTTTCCGAATGCATGGTATATCCGTGAAGCTGTCTTGAAACTCCTACTGCAAAGTCGCAGATATCGATCATTTCCTGAACTTCTCCTAAACCTTCTTGTAAAGATTTACCCATTTCATAAGAAACCAGTTTTCCAAGATCATCTTTGTATTCTCTTAATTTCTGACCCAATTGTCTTACGATTTCTCCTCTTTTAGGAGCCGGGATTAATCTGAATTCTTTAAACGCTTTTTCAGCAGTTTCAATCACCTTGTCATAATCAGATTCTCCGGAAGTCTTTATTTTAGCAATCAAATTACCATCTACCGGCGAAAAACTTTCTATAGTTTTTCCAGATGCGAAATATTTTCCGCCTACCGAAGTTCCTTTATTTTCTTCTTTAATTCCTAAGTTTTTCAGTGTTTTTTCGATTCCGAAATCCTTTATTTTTTTAGACATAAAAATTTTACTTTTCGTTTTCTCTAAAGATAAAAATATTATACGAACCTCAAAATTTAATTTTTTTTAACTTATTTTTTATTTGGACTAATTATAAACATAATTATCTTTGTAAGGTAAATATTTGAATTTCAGAAATGGAAAATAATAAAATGCTAAAAGAATCTGAAGAAGAAAAGAAAAATTCTAAATGGAAAAGCCTGGTTAAGAAGTTTGGAATTGGCGGGATTATATTCTTTACAGTAAAGGGAATCATTACTTCTACTCTTATTTATTTTCTTGGTAAAAATTTCTGGACTATAATTAGCAATTATTTTACGACGATTTTTGATTAATTTAATTGATATATGAAATTGAAAAAAGCAGAGAAATTTCTCTGCTTTTCTTTATGGTAATTTAGCTGGATATTTCCTTTATTTTATTCATTACCTGTGAAACCATACGGTCACAATAGACTAAGTTAAATTCAAAAATTTCTTCTTTCACATAAAACTTTTCTATTTCTTTTCTCAAATAAGTTTTAGCTCTGTTCACGCGGACTTTTACATTGTTTTCACTTATCTCCAAAACTTCAGCAGTTTCCCGAACACTTAATCCGTTAATTTCTCTTAGGGTAAAAGCTGTTCTGTAATCTTCCGGAATATTGAGCAGGCTTTTTTCAATAATTGAATTGAGTTCTTTATTCATCACATAACTTGATGTTTCAGTATAGTGCAGATTTTCGATGACCTGACTGTTATTTTCGAGAGATTCTATATGTTTTGTATACCATTTTTGGGTTTTATGATAGCATTGATGAAGCATTATTTTTGAAATCCAGGTTCGAAAAGAAGACTTGTTTTCAAATTGATTAAGATGGGTGTAAGCTTCGATATAAGTTTCCTGCATCAGATCCTGTGTATCTTCATGACTGAAGCGATACATTCTTCCGATTCGGTACAAATACTGGTTATTTCGTCTGATAATTAATTCAAAAATAGCAGTTTCTTTATTCAGAATCTTCTCAATTAATTCCTGGTCAGTATATTTATCTTGTGCATTCATTTACTTATTATCGAAAATTGAAGCTAATCTAGTCATTGAAAAAGCTGAAATTGCCATGACAAGATCTCTTACTGCCACATCTGCAAATTTCCAGCCAGCTAATAACGTCAGTGCAATTAAAGTTAACCATGCCGAAACAATCAGACCTCCTATTTTAGGTTTTGCAAATACCAGAATTCCGGCAATGATTTCAATAATTCCTACAATCATCATAAATGTTGAGTCGGAAAAAGGTAACATACTGTGAATACCTGGATTGATGTACTGCGTCCAGTCACAAAGAATATTGGTGAACTTATCCAGTCCGGCCACTACAGGAACTATTGTAAAAGTAGCTTTTAAAATAGTAAAAACAGGTTGTACATTTTGTTTTAGTTGTGTCGTTTCCATTTTATTTTTTTTTAGATTAAAAAGTATGACTTCTAAAACAATAGAGTAAAGCTAAAACAAAAAGGTTACAGAATCAACTGTAACCTTTTTTCTTATTCTTTCTTTTTTCTTCCCGAATCGACTAAGCTTTGATGAAGTAAATACTCAATTTGTCCATTTACACTTCTGAATTCATCATTGGCCCATTTTTCAAGGAGTTTGTAAGTAGACTCATCTATCCTTATAACAAAAGATTTTTTGCCTTTGCCTTCGGGAGAAGTTTGAGTTTTTTCTGATTTCATTTTTTGATTTTTCTCAGGATTTCTCCTAGTTATACAAAGTTCCGGCATTTAGAATTGGAGTCGCCGCTTTTTCACCACACAGAACGACCATTAAATTGCTTACCATTGCTGCTTTTCTTTCATCATCCAATTCAACAATATTCTCTTCTGACAGCTTTTTCAACGCTAAATCTACCATTCCAACCGCTCCTTCTACAATTTTGGTTCTTGCCGCTACAATTGCTGTTGCCTGTTGCCTTTGAAGCATTGCTCCTGCAATTTCCGAAGCATAAGCCAAATGCGAAATTCTGGCCTCCTGAATAACAATTCCTGCTTTTGAAAGTCGGTCTGTAAGCTCCTGTTCTAAAATTGAATTGATTTTATCTCCACCTTCTCTTAAGGTAATGGGAGCATGATCGTCTTCCAGATTATCATAAGGAAAGCTCATTGCTAAATGACGAACAGCTGCTTCACTCTGCATTTTTACAAAGTCTGAATAGCGTTCAACATCAAAAGCTGCTTTATAGGTATCTCCTACTTTCCATACAATGACAACTGCAATTTCAATCGGATTTCCCATTTTATCATTTACTTTTAAGGTTTGTCCCTGAAGGTTTTCAGAACGTAAGCTGATTCTTTGGGATGAATACAATGGGTTGATAAAAAACAATCCGTTGTCTTTTACTGTTCCTACATATTTTCCGAAGAAATTCAAAACCCTTGAGTGATTGGGCTGAATAATCATTAAGCCTTTTAAGAAAAAACACGACGCAATAAAGCAAAGAATGGCAAGAATGACAAAAGTAATATTGTTGTCCACTCCTGTTATAAAAAAATAAATAGCGGCTATAAAAAGTATTAAGCATATTACTAAAGTTAAATAGCCGGACATTGGTTTTAAGACTTTTTCCATGATGTGATTTTTAGTTTGATATTATTTTGATATCATAAAGGTATTATTAAATTTTGGATAATTTAAAGTTTTCTGATTAATCTTTTGAATACTTCAGCATAAAAAAATCCCGGAAAAAAATTCCAGGATTCGTTTTATTGATAAATTTTGAATTTATTTTTTAGTTAATGCTTTAAATTTAACGTAAGAAACTACTGATAAAAGAAGCATTGTTGCTAATCCGATATATACCCAAGCCGGAACCGGAACCGGATCTCCTGCTGCATAAGAGTGAAGTCCACTTAGATAATAATTTACTCCAAAATAAGTCATTACCATTGAACAGAATGCAAACATGGTGGCAACATGAATTGCCCATCTGCTTCTCAATCCCGGAACTAATCTCATGTGCAATACAAAAGCATACACCATGATTGAAATAAATGCCCAGGTTTCTTTTGGATCCCAGCTCCAGTATCTTCCCCAAGATTCGTTTGCCCAGATTCCTCCTAAGAAGTTTCCAACGGTTAATGCAAATAAACCTATTGTTAAAGACATTTCAGATACGATTGCCAATTCTTTCAATGTGGTATCATGGTGAATTTTGTAGGTCTCTTTATTGGAAATAATATAGAATACCAAACTGATCACTGCGATAATCATTGACAAGGCAAAGAACCCGTAGCTGGATGTAATAATGGCAACGTGTACAATCAACCAATATGATTTTAATACCGGTACAAGCGGTGTAATCTGCGGATCAAGTGCAGAACCTCCGTGTGCAAATCCCATCATGATAACCGCAACCATAAATCCTGCTGCAGGAATTAATGCATTTGAATTTCTGTATAAAAATAAACCAGCAGTAATACCTACCCAAGAAATAAAGATAATGGCTTCATACCCGTTACTCCAAGGTGCATGACCGGAAATATACCATCTTGCTACTAATCCTAGGAAATGGAAGAAATATCCCACGATTCCCAAAGCAATAATTCCTTTAATGATTTTATTTAAACCTTTTCTAGATTTAAATAATTCAACAAATCCTAAGATCAATAATAGACCTCCAACTATAGTATAGAAAATTAATAGTTTAAAGTTAAGATTCACTTCATTCATGAAAACCTCAAGATCTACTTTAGATTTTGCCGGAACTACAGCTTTACCCCATTTCTGTTGGTACTCTGAAAGTTTTACCAATTCTGTATCTGCTTTGCTCCAGTTTCCTGATTGTTGAGCTTGTAAAACTTCTGCAAAATAAGGTCCCATTACTTGTTGAGATTCCATATCCGGTTCCATTTTTTGATCCAACCAAGAATGCCAAGTGTGATTCGCATCATTTTTCACCGGAATAATTCTCATAAACTGACCACTGAAAAATTGATTGAAAATCTGAACTCTTTCGTTTACGGAAATTACTTCTTTATCATAATTGGTCTGTTCAGCCGGTTTTTTACGGAAGGCTGTGTTGTAATCGCTTTCAAGAATGTATGTTAAATTTCCATTAGCATCTGCCGGGAAAAGATTCATTAATGAAGTATAACCATCCTCATTAGCTTTTGTTTTTTTGATTAATTCATCACCTCCTTTAGGACCGATTTTAATCATCGGAACCATTGTCCAACTTGGTGTATCTGTATTGACAGACAAAAACCATTGATTAGCAGTCAAAGACTTTCCGTCAGTTCCTTTAAACTCGTCTTTTTTGTATAACTTTCTTAAAACATCTAATGCTTCAGTGTTGATCGGAACGATTCTTCCTTCAAAATTCTGAACCAATAAATAACCGAATTTATCCGCGTGCTCTTTGTTAATTTTATTTCTTGCAATAATTTCGTCAGCTGAAACCACTTTCATTTTCGTAAAAGGTTGTGCACCTTGTGGACGAACTGTTTCAGACGTCTGAGCGTGAGTATGTCCGTCGCCTTCTACATGAATGTGCTCTCTGCTTCCGTCGGTTGTTCCGTGTGTTTCAATTTTTTGAGCATTTAAACCTAAGCTTAAGAACAACAATAGTACTGCCGCAGTTCTTTTTTTATTAACGTCTTTCAATATTTTATTAAGCTTCCAGAAGTGCGTTCCTTTCCAGAAGAAAATAACAAACATCCCTCCAAATAATAAGGCATAACCAATATAAGAGATCAAAGTTCCCCAATAGTCGTGGTTTACAGAAAGAACAGTTCCCATTCTATCCGGATCGAAACTCGACTGGAAAAAACGGTAACCTTTATAATTAAGAACGTGGTTCATGTATATTTTATAAGGAGTTTCTTTACCTTCATCTACAATTTTAACATGACTTTCATACGCACTTGGAGATGAACTTCCCGGATACGTTTCCATTACGAAATCATCTAATTTAAGTGCAAAAGGAGTATTGTAGATCTTTGGTCCGAATCCTACCATGATGTTTAAGCCATCCATAGTAATTTGCTTGTAAGCATTAGGATTTCCTTTTTCAACAGATAAGTCTACCAATTGCTTTGTTTTTGGTCCTTGAAGCTCAACGGTAAGCATATCAGGAACATTCTGATCTTTCTTTCTGTCTCCTTCAATTGCCATTAATTTTCCTTTCTTCAGACCTTCAGGAACAACCAATTTTAATTCATTGATCGTATATAAACTTCTTAAAGCTAAAGGCTGGAACTGGTCTTTCACAGTGTTTCCTGTAGCTTGAGTTGCCATGGTCATATAAGCAGCATCAACAGGAGTTTTGATGAATAGTTGTCCGTTTTCATTTTTAAATTCAACCGCCCCTTCAATCGGTCTGTTGAAAGTAACCAATGTTCCGTTGATTGATTTTGTTTCGCCCGGTTTGATGTAAATATTTTGTCTTCCGGTATTTCCTGTAGAAACCAAATGAAGATATTCAGCTCCGTTTGGATCAGCCAATAAACTGTCTTTTTTTCTCTGAACATATTCTTTGGCAACTACTTTCACTTCTTTCCCATGAAAATCGTAAGTAGCCTCAAGATCTTTATGCAGTGGAGACATTAAGTAAGGAATGTCCTGATAATTAAGAACGTCTCCTTTTTCTTCAATCTGAATTTTAAGGAAATTTTTGTCGGTCATAATCTCATTGGAAGTTTCCCCCTCTCTGATGTGCATTTGACCTTCAAAACTGATGTATCTTGTGATAGCACCTCCAATGAAGATAAATATAAAGGCTAAGTGAAAAACCAAAACCGGCCACTTTTCTCTCTTCCACAGTCTGTATCTTCCGATATTTCCGATAAAGTTAAGAATCAGCAGAACCATAATCAGTTCAAACCATTTTGCTTCATAAATTAAAGCTTTTGCTGTAGGTGTTCCGTAGTCATTTTCTAAGAACGTTGCATATGCCATCGCAAATGCATAAACCAGCAGCAATACAGCCATTGTCCTGGTTGAAATAAGAATGTCCTGGAGCTTCTTCATATTTTATATACTTGACATGCAAAAATAAGGATGATTAATGAAAAGGGGGATAAAAAAAACTGTCATTTGTCAGTTGAAAGCCCTTAAAACCTTATTTTGATTCATTCTTAATAATGTAAATTCTCTTGAGGAAAATTTAAATATTTATATCCTATCGATAGTTATTTATAAAAGCTATATCTCTTATTGTAACCTTCTATTTGCCTGTGGTAAAACCTTTCTCAAATTTCATCTAAAAAAGCTCGTCTTTTTGATAAAATACCATTAATTTAGAATCTAAAATTTAAAATCAAAATGATGTTTAAATGTTCAAAAAAACATTAAATTTGCCCACATTGATATTATGAATAAGACGCAAACAAAAACACAGGAAGCGCCTGATAAAGGCAAGATATTATCAAAGCCGCGTATATTCTTCGGGCTTATATTTATACTTTTTTCTATCATCCTTACCTTTTCATTCATCTCCTATTTGATGAACTGGAAATCAGATCAAAGCCAGGCCGGAACGATGCTTGATAAAACCATAAAATCATCCAATCTTTTTGGGAAGGTGGGCGACTGGTTGGGACATATTTTCATTTTTGACAGTATTGGAATAGCTTCTTTTATCATTGCATTTTTAGTTTTTGTTTTTGGAACTCTTATTCTGAAAAAAAATTATTTCAAGCCCTGGAAAACCATAGGTCATTCTTTGTTTTTCATTTGCTGGCTTCCGATCTTCTTTGGAGCTGCCTTTACAAAAAATCAAGGCGGAGTTTTAAGTGGCGTTTATGGATATCAGATCATGGATTCTCTTAACACAATCATTGGAAATATTGGGATGTGGTTAGTTTTAGTCGCAAGTATCGCCCTGTATTTTATTTTAGAATTCAACCTTCGTCCAAGTTCTGTAAAAGCTAAATTGAATGAGATCAACGAAAATACAATCGGAAGAGTAAAATCAATGATGCCGAGTTCTGATGAAGAGTTTGAAGCTGATGAAGAACTGGAAGAAGAGATCAGTGAAAATAATGTTACTGTAACCGAAGTGGTTACCCCTAAAATGAATGAAGAGCCTTTAAGTATTACAAAAGATTTTACAGAAGTTCCTTCTTCACCGGTTATCGAAACGATTTCTACTCCTAATCAGACTTCATTTGACGAGGATAAAGAGATTTCGCCATCGATTAATTTAAATCTTAACACAAAGCCTTCTATTCCTGTAGTAAATCCCGCAGACGCTTTTGATAGTAAGCCAATAACATCAATAAGTAAAGGTGAAGAGGATATTAAATTTAATGTAGAAGTAGCTCCGGTTATCGATATTTTGGATGAATCTGATAAAAAATCGCAGGAGCTTGTAGAAAAACATGGTCTTTATGATCATAAACTGGATCTGGCTAACTTTCATATGCCACCTGTAGATCTTTTAAAAGATTACGGAAACGAAGAAATTTCAATCAATAAAGAAGAATTAGAAGAGAACAAAAATAAAATTGTAGGACTTCTTAAGAATTTCAATGTAGGAATTGCTGAAATTAAAGCAACAATTGGTCCGACTGTTACCTTATATGAAATTGTACCGGAAGCAGGGATTAGAGTAGCAGCAATAAAAAAATTGCAGGATGATATTGCCCTTAATTTATCTGCTTTAGGAATCAGAATCATTGCTCCAATGCCAGGTAAAGGAACAATAGGGATTGAAGTTCCGAGAAAGAATCCTACGATGGTTTCTATGCGTTCGGTAATTGCTTCTCAAAAATTCCAGAACACCGATATGGATCTTCCTGTGGTTTTTGGTAAAACGATTTCCAACGAGATCTTCATGGCAGATTTAGCTAGAATGCCTCACCTATTGATGGCGGGTGCAACTGGTCAGGGAAAATCAGTAGGAATCAATGCGATTCTAACTTCCCTACTCTACAAAAAACATCCGAGCGAATTGAAATTCGTCATGGTAGATCCTAAAAAAGTGGAACTTTCTTTATATTCAAAAATTGAAAGACATTACCTGGCAAAACTTCCGGATGCTGAAGAAGCAATCATTACAGACACCAATAAAGTAATCAATACATTGAATTCTCTTTGTATAGAGATGGATACAAGATATGATTTGCTTAAAAATGCATTCTGTAAAAACTTAAAGGAATACAACAAGAAATTCACGGAAAGAAAGTTAAATCCGGAAAACGGGCATAGATTTTTACCGTATATCGTTTTGGTAGTCGACGAGTTTGCCGACTTGATTATGACTGCCGGAAAAGAAGTGGAATTACCGATTGCCAGATTAGCTCAGCTTGCAAGAGCAGTAGGGATTCACTTGATTGTTGCAACGCAAAGACCTTCTGTAAACGTTATTACAGGTATGATTAAAGCCAACTTCCCGGCGAGAGCAGCTTTCAGGGTAATTTCAAGTGTGGACTCAAGAACGATTTTAGATTCTCCGGGTGCAGACCAGCTGATTGGTAAAGGAGATATGCTTTATTTTAACGGAAATGAAATTTTAAGACTTCAATGTGCTTTTGTAGATACTCCTGAAGTAGAAAGATTGGCAGAATTTATCGGGGAACAAAAAGGCTATGCGTCTGCTTTCCTTCTTCCTGAATATACTTCTGAAGAATCAACAAGTACAGTCGGAGCTTTTGATCCAAACGAAAAAGATGCTTTATTCGAAGAAGCAGCAAGAATTATCGTTTCTACGCAGCAAGGTTCTACTTCAATGCTTCAAAGACAATTAAAACTAGGATACAACAGAGCCGGAAGAATTATGGATCAATTGGAAGCAAGTGGTATTGTTGGAGGATTTAACGGAGCTAAAGCCAGAGAAGTGATTATCGGAGATCTTCATTCTTTGGAACAGTTTTTGGAAGACCTGCGTAAGTAAAGGAAAAAATGATTGTTTAACCTTTATCAATCTAAAATATCTATATATTATTAAATTAAAAAAATGAAAAATATTATTTCAAAAATTATACTGAGTGGTTTGGTGGTAGGAACAGTAGGATTAGCAAGTGCACAGAAAATTGATGCAAAGGCTAAAAAAATACTTGACGATGTGACTGCAAATTATAATTCTAAGAAAAACTCTTATTTCAAATTTTCTTTTGGAAGCGGTATTAACGGGCAGATTTCTAAAACAGAACCGGGAATCTATTATGTAGCAGGAGATAAATACAAGTTGAAAATCATGGAAACAGAACAGATTTTTGACGGAAACAAAATTTACAACATTAACACGGAAGATATGGAAGTTACCATTGCAAAGCCGAACGGAAGCAGCGCGATGTTCTCCCCTATTAATTATCTGACGACTTACAGAAAAGATTATAACGTAACCTACAACGGTAAGAAAACGGTAGACGGAGTAAGTGCTGATTTTATAAAACTAACTCCTGTAAAAAACAATGGTCTTGAAGCCGTATATATTTTCGTAAATTCTGCAAAAAAACAAATGTTAAAATTGGAACAGCACGGAAACAATAAAGATGTTGCCATTATTGCGATTAAAGAATATAAAGAAAATCAAAATCTGGATCCCAATATGTTTGTTTTTGATAAAAATAAGTTCAAAAATTATATCATCACAGAATTGTAATAGAAATCTGTAAAATATATAAAGTCACAAAGAACAACTTTGTGGCTTTTTTTTTTAATTTTGGCAAATGTTTAAAATATTAGACCGCTATATCATAAAAACCTTTTTTGGTCCCTTTTTCTTTATTTTCAGTGTATTGTTTTTCATCTTCATTGTGAATATTATCTGGGTACAATTGGGGCAGTTTATGGGAAAAGGGCTTACCACTTTTCAAATTGTTAAACTTCTTTTTTATCTTGGAGTAAGCGTTATCAGTATGGTATTACCGCTTACCATACTTTTGGCAAGTATCATGTCATTCGGAGAATTTGGAGAACGGTATGAACTTGCAGCAATGAAAGCGGCAGGAATTTCCTTAACAAGAGTAATGACACCTCTTTTAGGGGTAGCAGCTGTTCTTGCCATTATGCTTTACTTCTTTTCCAACAATATTATTCCTGATTTTCAGAGAAAGGCAAAAAATATGCTTTTCAATATTGCTCAGACTAAACCTGCTCTGAACTTTACACCGGGTCAGTTTATCGATCAGCTTCCGGGATATATGGTAAAGTTTGACAAAATTTATGGTGAAGAAGGAAAAGATATAGAAGGTGTTTTTGTTCATAAAAAAGCAAGTACCTTCGAAAATCAACAGACTATTGTTGCTAAAAAAGGGAAATTTGTAACGCCTGCCAATAAAAACTTTTTAAAGCTTGAGCTTTATGATGGTTATGTAGTTGAAGATAATTTTGCTGGGAAAGGTGAAAATGTAAGGTTGAAACAGCCGGATCAGGTGATTAAATTTGATACATTGGTTTCACATTTCGATGTGAGTGAATTAATCAATAAAGCGATTGAAGAAGAGCAAATCACAGACGATTACCGTTTCCAGACCTATCGCGAACTGAATAAAACCATTGAAAAAAGTAAAAAAGATAACGCATCGTTTTTTAATACAGTAAATTCAGATGTCCTGAATCAGGTAAATTCTGTAGTTACTTATATGGACAAAACCAAGTCGAAAATTGCAGCAAAACAACAAATAAAACTAGATACCGTAAAAGGCGATAAAAAGCTGGAAATGATTTCTAATGCAAACGACAGACTGAATAATTTAAAAGCCACTCTGGAAACAAAAAACAATGAAATCAATCCGAGTGTAAAATACTTTGGAAAAGTAGTCATGTATCAGCAGAGAATTGTAACCTACTCTTTCACCTGTATTATTTTCTTTTTAATTGGAGCGAGTCTAGGTTCCATTATCAGAAAAGGAGGAATGGGACTTCCTGTGATTATTGCTATTGTTATTTTCATCATTTTCTACATCATTAACGTAGGAATGGAAAACTTAGCTTGGGCGGGGAAAATGAACCCTTACTTGGCCTCTTGGATCCCGAATCTGGTATTATTCCCTTTTGGAATTTGGATGACTTATAAGGCACTTACAGACTCACAGCTTTTTGATGCTGAAAAATACAAATCTCTTCTGAAACCTATTACAAAAAGATTTTCAAAAAGTAAAGAGCATAAAAGATATCAATAATTTAAAATCTGGGTTATCCGGATTTTTTTATTCTCCATTTTTAAATCTCTATAAATTATAAATATTCCCATAGGTGTGATTTGAAAAAAATATTATCTTTGGAAAATATTTTTTAAAGGAAAAACATCATTTTGTATGAAAAAAAATCTATCCGCTTTATTTTTTGGAATCAGTGTGGCTGCATTTGCCCAACTTCAGGTTTTTACGCTTGATATAACAGCAAATGATTTGGTTTATGATTCAAATACTAATAAGATTTATGCCTCAATTCCCAGTGCAAACGGAGCAAATGGAAACAGTATAGGAATTATTAATCCCAATACAATTACTCTCGAGAATACTGTTTTTATGGGAAGTGAACCTACATTTTTAGCGATTTCCGATAATGGACAGTACATCTATTCGGGCTTTAGCGGTGCATCAATTGTCCGTCGTTTCGATGTAGGAACACAAACGGCAGGTCTTCAATTTACTTTGGGAGCAGATCCTAGTAACGGACCATTTTATGTTGAAGACATAGAAGTAATGCCCGGTCAGCCAGGAACAATAGCCGTATCAAGAAGAAATGTAGGATTTTCACCCAGACATGAAGGTGTAGGAATATATGACAATGGAGTGATGAGAGCTATCACAACTCCGGATCATACAGGAAGTAATAAAATTGAATTTACAGGACCAAACGCACTCATCGGATATAATAATGAATCAACCGAGTTCGGAATCAGAAGATTATCCATAAATAGTTCTGGTGTGACCAATCTTGGAGTTACTCAAAGTGTTTTAAACAATTTTTATCTGGATTTTATTTATCATGACAATAGAATGTATTCTATTGACGGGAAGGTTGTTGATGCAACGGCCGCCCCTTTTGTAATTGGGCAGTTCAGTAATGTGTATGGTCCGGCTGCTTTTGATACTTATTATAACAAAGTTGCCTATGCAAGCTATGATTCTTCAGGAAATATTACTTTTAAAAGGTTTAATCCTAATACTTTCCTTCTTACCGATAGTTTACCTATTTCTCAGGCTTTCGGAACGGTAAAAAGTCTTATTACGTGTGGCAACGGTTGCTATGCATTTTCATCTACAGGTAACAAAGTTGTCATTATAAAAGATGCTACACTGGCAGTTTCTGAAGCCGTATCTAAACCAAAATTAACAATATATCCTAATCCGACATCGGATTTCATCAATATTAAAAGTGATATTGAAATAAAAGAAGCAGTGGTATATGAGCTGAGTGGTAAGAGTGTATCAAGATCTACTAATCAGAATAATAGAATTGATATTAAACATGTTCCTTCAGGTGTTTATATTTTGAAAATTATAGATGCTAAAGGAAATATAAGTACTGAGAAAATTATTAAGAAATAAGTCTGAATATCCTTTTCAACAAAAAAACCTGCTTAAAAGCAGGTTTTTTATTTTAATAAAGTAAGTTTTAATGTCCGGATTTTGCAGCTCCATCATGTTGTACATGGCTTAAATACTTCGTGCAATACGCTCCAAAAATCAAAATGACCAAATAGCAGAACACCGGAATAATAAAAGAATGTTGTACTCCAAAATTATCTGCAAGATATCCTTGGAAGATAGGAACAATCGCTCCACCCAATATTGCCATTACGACTAATGAAGAACCTTGACTTGTATATTTCCCTAATCCTGAAATTGCCAGTGTATAGATATTCGAAAACATAATAGAATTGAAAATTCCAATCCCTAAAATACTGTACATAGCCAATTCTCCGTGATTTAGCATTGCAGAGATAAGCAGCACTACATTAATGGCTGCAAAAATAGATAATGTTCTTGCCGGCGCTGCCTTTCCAATAAAGAAGGCTATAAAATTAAGAACGATGAATACCAAGAAGAAGCTGATTTGCGCAAACGTTAAATTAACAATACTAAAAATTACTAGAAAAACTAACGTTGCAGCTCCTAACATATACATTGCTTTTTTTGTCTGGCTAATCGACTGATTTAAAGAAATGGCTCCTAAAAATCTCCCAATCATGGCTCCTCCCCAATATAAAGAAAGGTAATTTTTACTTACGACTTCGGTAAGATTCATCACTTGAGGTTGTTCTAAAAAGCTGATGATAAAGCTTCCTACCGCTACTTCCCCACCAACATAACAAAACATGGCAAACACCCCAAATTTTAAGTGATTGAATTGAAAAGCACCAAATCCTTTTTCAATCTCTTCTTCTTCGGTCTGGAAAGAAGGAAGTTTTACCCTTGAAATCAGTAAGGCAACCAAAAGTAAAATTGCAGCAAAAATTAAATAAGGAATTCTTGTCGCTACTGCACTGAAAGATCCGTCTGCGGCAGAGAAAAATTCAAAAATTAAATGCCCTCCCAAAACAGGAGCAATAGTAGTTCCGAAGGCGTTAAAAGCCTGTGTCATATTCAGTCGGCTGGATGCAGATTCTTCTGAACCTAAAAGCGAAACATAAGCATTAGCAGTAATCTGCAACACCGTAAATCCTAATCCTAAAACAAACAAAGCTCCAAGAAATAATCCGTAAGAAGAAAAAGTAGCAGCCGGATAAAATAAAATACATCCTAAAGCCGCCAGAAAAATCCCGAACAGGATTCCTTTCTTATACCCTACTTTGTTGATAGGGTCTCCGCTTGAGGTAGAAATCAGGAAATAAATCAGCGAGCCTATAAAATACGCTCCAAAGAAACAAAACTGTACGAGCATCGATTCGAAGAAAGTCAGTTTAAAAAGCTGTTTCAGATAAGGAATAAGGATATCATTCATACAAGTAATGAATCCCCACATAAAAAATAAAAGTGTAATGGTAATAAGAGGAATCGTATAATTCCTGCTTTTAGTGTTTACTTCATTCGTCATAATCATTCATTTAAAATAAAAGAGGTTAAAGATAATTCCTTTTTAATTGATCGTATGATTTTTAAATCCCGATTTTTTACTTAAAAACTTATGAAATTCATAAAATAGATAAATTTCACTAAAGCAGGAAGTAAAATTAGAATGATCTCTGAAATTAAACCTTACATTTGTAGTCTCAGATTTTATCAGTATAAGTATGGATTCTAAACAACAATTTTTAGATAAATCTTCAGAAGCAAAAGAAATTTTTCTGCCCCATTTATCTGCAGATCCCGTAATTTTCGGTTTCGATAATAATGAACTGAAAGTTCTGCTTCTGAAAATGAATTACAGAAAGCAATGGATGCTTCCCGGAGGTTATATTCGAAAAGATGAAGATCTAGATGAAGGTATTGTAAGACTTTTGAAAGAAAGAGCGGGTGTTGCCGTTTCATACCTTGAAGAATTCGGAGTTTTTGGGAAAAAGAACAGAAGTGAGTTTTACTTTGAAGATTTTGATGAAACATTATTCCAGAAGCAAAGGTTCATAACAATTGGTTTCTATGCACTTTACAATGCTACAACGCTTCATCCTGTTGCTGATGAAATGAGTGAAACCTGTGAATGGATTTATTTAAGTGAACTTCCTGAAATTGAATTGGCAATGGATCACCGGGAAATCATCGAAAAAGCTTTGCTTACCTTAAGAGAAAAAATTTCTATAAAACCTATTGGATTTAACCTTCTCCCTGAAAAATTTACCCTACCTGAGTTGCAAAAATTATATGAAGCCATTTTAGGAAAAGAACTGAATCGCGGAAATTTTTACAGAAAAATTAAAAACTTAAGTATTCTGAGAAAATTGGATGAACAGCGTCGTGGAGGAGCTTATAAAGCACCGGATTTGTATAGTTTTGATGAAGAAAATTACAAAAAAGCTCTTGAAGACGGACTTAATAACTGGTAAATAAAATTCACTATTTGAAAATATTTTAACAGGTTAATTGAAAAATTAATAAAAACACTTAAAAATTTAATTTAAATTGAGGTCTTTTTAGAAACTTCTTCCCTACTTTTGTAGAAATACAAATAGATACACAAATACATCGATGAATTTTTTCCGTAGAATGTTCCCTTCTAAATACGAAAATATTGCTACGAATACAGATTTTTGGAATTGGTTCTCTGCCAATCAAAAAAAAATTTGGAAAGCAATACATAATGGCGAAAAAATAGAGGAAGTCTTTTTTGATAAGATGATGTCAAAATTAAATCAAATTAAAGACGGAATTTATTTTCTTACAGGAATGTATGACCATCGCACGGCAGAGCTTATTCTGACCGCAGATACAAATATTAAAAATATTGTTTTTGTAGAAGACCTTATAAAATCCGCGCCAGATATTGATAATTGGAAATTCACAGCACTCAAACCGGAAGTAAATATTTCTAAGTTTCAGATTAAAATGGAAAATCATACTTTTTCCGCAGACAATTTATCTTTTTTTGCGACTCATGAAGACAATTATCCTGATGAAATAGACCTTACCATTGTATATGATCATTTTATTGAGACCGAAAAAGACCTGATCATAAACGGAGTGTACCTCTATATAAATAATCTTCTTGGCGAGCTATCTTCCGCAACAATCATTGATCATTTACAGATAAAAGGGAACAGCCAGGAGCAAGTAGAACTTATTCCTATTGTAAAATTGAAAGATTATCTCTCATGGAGAGAAAGTGAGTTTGAACAAAAATATCAAAACAAAAGATATTCTGCCCAAAAAGATAATTGGGGAAGTTTTGAAGCTGCTCTCAGCAATGGAAAACCTTATTTTGCGATCGCAAATACTACCGTTTTGGAATGGGATCATAAGGCTTCGCATCCCTGGGTTTTAAAAATTGAAATTCACTACGATGGAAAAGATAATCACGGACTACCTAATTCCGAAGATTCGTCTTTGATGAATGCCTTTGAAGAAGAACTGAATAAAGTTCTTATTGATACAGAAGGTTACTTGAATATAGGCAGAGAAACGGCAGATAATCTTAGAGAAATTTTCTTTGCCTGCAGAGAGTTTAGAGACTCATCTAGAATTACACACGAAACAATTTCCAAGTATTCAGACAAATTAAAAATAGACTATCATATTTATAAAGATAAATATTGGCAGACCTTTGACAGGTTCAAGCATGAATAAAATAAAAAAGGTCTTCAATTGAAGACCTTTTTTATATGTTTTTTTTGAAAATTATACTTTCAAAATATCTGCTTCTTTAGTTTTCAGATGCTCATCACAAAGTTTCACATATTTGTCGGTAAGTACCTGAATATCTGCTTCAATTCCTTTAACAACGTCTTCAGAAACACCATCCAACTTTTTCAGTTCTTTTAAACCGTCCTGTCTTGCATTTCTTATTACAATTTTAGTATTTTCAGTTTCTACTTTAGCCTGTTTTGCCAAGTCCTTTCTTCTTTCCTCCGTTAATGGTGGTACATTCAGAATAATATTGATACCGTTGTTAGAGGGTGCAAAACCTAAATTTGAATTGATAATTGCTTTTTCAATATCATTAATTGCTTTTGCATCCCAAGGTTGAATAGAAATCGTCATGGCATCCGGTACAGAAACGTTAGCAACCTGGTTGATAGGAGTCAATGCTCCGTAATATTCTACCATTACATCCTGAACCATAGCTGTAGAAGCACGTCCTGCTCTAATTCTTTGAAATGCATGATCCAAATGCTTTACTGCTGCATCCATGTCCTGTTTTACAGATTCTAATATAAGATCTAATTCTTCCATTATATATATAAAATTTGAGTAATTACACATTTTAAATGATTAGTAATAAGTAATAAACCTAATTCCTAAGATCTATTACCTTCTACCTGATTACAAATCTACTAAAGTCCCAACACTTTCCCCGTCAACAATTCTTTCTAAATTACCGTCTTTGTTCATATCAAAAACAATAATAGGCAATTTATTTTCATGGCTTAAAGTAAATGCTGTCATATCCATTACTTTAAGGTTTTTAGCATAAACTTCGTCGAAAGATAATGAATTAAATTTTACGGCGTTTTCATTTTTTTCAGGATCGCTGTCATAGATTCCGTCTACTCTTGTTCCTTTTAGAATTACATCCGCTCCGATTTCAATTGCTCTTAGGGTTGCAGCAGTATCTGTTGTGAAATATGGATTTCCTGTCCCCGCTCCGAAGATCACTACTCTACCTTTTTCAAGATGTCTTACCGCTCTTCTTTTAATGAAAGGTTCAGCCACTTTATCCATTTCGATAGCAGACTGAAGTCTTGTTTTGATTCCTGCATCTTCCAATGCACCTTGTAGAGCCATTCCGTTGATTACTGTTGCCAGCATCCCCATATAATCTCCCTGTACTCTATCCATTCCTTTAGCAGCTCCTGCTACGCCACGGAAAATATTTCCTCCTCCAATTACAATAGCTACTTCACATCCTTTATCTACTACTCTTTTTATCTCCAAAGCATATTCCTGCAGCCTGTCATTATCAATACCATATTGTCTGTTTCCCATTAAGGCTTCACCACTAAGTTTTAGAAGGATTCTTTTATATTTCATCTTTTATTTTTAAGAGTTTATTTTAGAACCAAATTCTTTTAAATTTGATGCTGCAAATATAATCATTAAAAATATTGCAAAAAGAAAAATATTTAGGTGTAAATAATGTTCTAAATATTTTGCTACGTACGAAAAAGGATTATTTTTGCATTAATTATAAATTGAATTGAAGAAAATTATCATTTTTTCATTATTTCTGTCAGGAATTGTTTCTTATGCACAAACAGGAACAAATGTTTATCCTTTCTTAAATATTCCTGTATCTGCAAGACAAGCAGCTTTGGGAGGAGACGCAATTACGATAAGAGATTATGATGTTTCCTTTGCAATTGCAAACCCTGCATTGCTCAATAAAGACTCAGATCAACAACTTTCTGTAAACGGAACCGCTTATTTGGCCGATTCAAAGTATGGAACGATTGCTTATGCAAAAGACTTTGATAATGGACATATGGCCACTGTGAATGCCCGTTACATGAGTTACGGCAACATTCCCAGAACAGATGAAAGTGGTTTTGAAAATGGAGAATTTTCAGCCTCAGATGTAGCCATCGGAGCAGGATATGCTTATCAGTTTGAAGAAGACTGGACAATTGGAGGGGGATTAAACTTCATCACTTCAAAAATTGATAATTATACATCTTCTGCTATTTCCGGAACAGCAGGAATTACTTATCACAACAAAAAAAATAAAGAAGTGGTATCGGTAGTGGCGAGAAATTTCGGATATCAGTTCAAGTCTTTCAACGGAACAAGAGAAAATCTTCCGTTCAGAGTAGATTTAGGATATACAAAAATTTTAAAGACCATTCCTTTAGCGGTTACTATTACGGCACATGATCTTCAGCAATTTGATATTTCTTCAGAATATAATGTAGACGGACAAGAAGTAAATGTGGGAAGAAAAATTGCCGATCACTTTTCTATCGGAGCTGAGCTTTTCCCGGAAAAAAGCTTTAATATCAGATTAGGATACAATGTGAAAAGAGGAAATGAGTTGGCTGTTGCCGATCAAAGAAACTTTTCAGGACTTTCTGCCGGCTTTGGAATTAAATTGTCAAGATTCAGAATTGATTATGCTCACGTAAGATACCATAACTCTTCCAATGTCAATCAGATAGGTGTTTCTGTAGATCTGTCAAGTCATGCAGGATATTAATTCGAATTAAAAATTTTATCATTAAATAATATAAAACCTTAAGAAATTTCTTAAGGTTTCTTACTTTTTTCAAGAAATTTTCTTGAAATTTGTAGGATGAAAAAACCTGTAATAGCAATTGATGGGTACTCATCTACCGGAAAAAGTTCGATATCTAAAGTGATTGCCGAAAAACTTGGGCTTATTCATTTAGATACGGGAGCTCTTTACAGAGGGGTGACTTGGTTTGCTCTTCAAAATTGTCTTAATGAAGATGGGACCATTAATTTGAACGAATTATTTTCTTCGTTGGATCAGATTGAATTGGAATTTAAAAATGTAGGAACCGAGCTTGTGCTTTTTCTTAATCATATTGATATTTCCAAACAGATCAGAACCAATGAGGTTTCAGATAATGTAAGTTTGGTAGCTAAGCAAAAAGAAATTAGAGATTTTTTACTTGAAGCACAGCGTTCATTAGCAGATAAAGGTGGAATTATCATGGATGGAAGAGATATAGGAACCGTGGTTCTTCCTAATGCTGATTACAAATTTTTTCTTACAGCAAGCATAGACGAAAGAACAAAGAGAAGATATCAGGAACTTATAGGTTTGGGAATACAAGCTGAAGAACAGCAAGTAAAAGAAAATCTGATAGAACGTGACAAAATAGACAGCGAAAGAGAAATTGCGCCATTAAGGCAGGCTGATGATGCCATTGTCATAGACAACAGTCTTCTTACCAAAGAACAGACCATAGAAAGCATACTGGCTTATATTCAGAAGATTTAACATTTTTTAATAGCCGATTTCTATCCTTTGGTATATTAATTGTAATTATTTTTACCGTAAAAACTAATTTTATTAACTATTAAAAAAACAAGAAATGTCTAGAAAAGGAAACAATACAGCGGGAATTTTGGCAGGACTTCTTGCAGGAGCAGCTGCAGGAGTTATTTTGGGAATGCTTTATGCTCCGGAAGAAGGAAAAGAAACGAGAAAGAAAATTAAAAATAAAGCAAATGATTTAAAAGATCAGGCAAGAAGTAAATACGGAGAAGTTTCTGAAAAAGTAAAAGATCAGTATGGTAACATTTCGTCTACTTTTAAAGAAACAGCAAATAATGTAGCACATACTGTAAAGGATGGTTATGATAAATATAAAGATCAAATTGTTGCTAAAACTACAGATGTTGTAAAGGATGTAGAAGCAGAATTGAATGATCTGAAATAATACATAATTTATTTTTCTGGAATAAATTATAAGAAGGAACTTTGTGAATGAAAGTTCCTTTTTTTGTAACTTTAAACAAAAACAATGGTAGAAACTATTAAAGAATATGCATCGAAAAGAATAGACCTGCTCAAGCTTGAAGCTACAGAAAAGTCTTCTCTTTCTGCGGGTATTATTACTTACCTTGTCATTATGTTGGTTGCTTTTGCATTTTTCATCATTCTTTTTAATTTTGGAATTGCATTTCTTATAGGAAAAGCATTGGACAATACTTCTTACGGTTTTTTAATTGTTGCTGCATTTTATTTCGTAATCATGATTTTCATTGTAGCTTTCAAACAAAAAATAGTATATTCTGTAGCAGATAAGGTAATCAAATTTTTAAATCATTAAACCATGAGTGCAAAATATGAGAGCATACAGGAGTTAAGAATCAAGAAAAAATTATTAAAAAATGAAATTAATGATTTGGAGGGGCTTTTAACTTTTAAAAATACAAAAGAGAGCTTAAGTGCATTTACCAATGGACTTACCGATCAGTATCTGCAGGAGAAAGTAGACGAAGACGGAGATGAGAAGATCGTTTTAAGAAAAGATGTAATTGCGAAGCAGCTTGCTACAGAAGTAAAAGATGTATTCATGAATAAAAGTACAGCATTGGGAATTGCCAGTTCTGCGCTTAAAGGAAATGCATTGGATAGTGTAGTAAAACTGGGAGTAACAGCTCTTGTAGGAAACTATGCAAAAAAGAATATGGGCAGCTCCAATTGGAAGAAAAAACTGATAGGTGCCGCTTTAATATACATTGCTCCTATTGCCTTGAAAATGGTAAGAAAAAAATTGGAAGAATATCAAAAGAACAAAAGTGTCTCCAGTTTGGAACAACTGATTTAAATTAAAACTTGAAGGTTAGAAATTTGTTTTATATAGGCTAATTTCTAACCTTTAACTTTTTACTTCTTACCTCTTCCCTATTATTTTGAAAACAGTTGTCCTAAAATAATCCCTGCTGCCATAGAAACATTCAGGCTTTCTGTAGACTGGGATTTTCCGAATCTTGGGATTGTAATATTTTTCTGAAGTAATTTTTCTGTTTCCGGACGTATTCCGTTACCTTCATTTCCTAAAATTAAATTCAGATTTTCAGGTTTTTCAAAAGTATAAATACTCTCTCCTACCATATCCGTTCCTACATTGATATTTTGAGTATTTGAAAGATATTCTGTAAGGTTTGTGTACACAACATTTACTCTCGTGAATGACCCCATTGTCGCCTGAACAACTTTTGGATTATAAAAATCTACGGTATCTTCGCTGCAAACAATCTGTTCTATTCCAAACCAATCTGCTAAACGGATAATCGTCCCTAAATTTCCTGGATCCTGAATACCATCTAAAACAAGCTGAATCTTTTTGTCTACGATTTCAGCCTGTTCCTCATTAAGCCAGCAAACAGCAACGGAATCTTTAGGATTCATCAAAAAACTGATCTTTTTCAATTCATTTTCAGAGACATGAGTAACGGGTATCGTACCGCAATCCAATTTTTGTGGATCGGTAGAGAATATTTCTTTAATTTTAAAGTTAGAATTGAAGAGTTCTCGGATGGTTTTATTACCTTCAACCAAAAACAAATTGTATTTTTGTCTGAACTTCTTTTTATCTAAAGACTGTAAAATTTTTATTGTATGAGCTGTAAGCATTTTATGAATTCTCCTCAAAAATATTATAAAATTATATCATTTGCAACATTTGTGGGGCTACTTTATGCTTGTAGCACCACCAAAAAAGTTCCTGACGGAGAATATTTGCTTACCAAAAATTCATTTGAATTCGAAGATACCAAACAACCTTTTGATAGTGAATTAAAAGGCTATGTACAGCAAAAACCGAATAAGAAACAGTTTCTTTTCATGCCTTTGAGTTTATGGTTGTATAATGCTGCGGATCCTAAATATGATACTATTCTTAATGAATATATGACGTATCCCAACGAAATGAGAGATCAGAAACTAAGAGATTCTCTTTTTTTGAAATACAACATGAAAAGCAGTGTAGGCAAAAGTTTATTTCTGGACAGGCTATATCATAACTGGGGATCCGCCCCTGTTATTCTGGATCCTACAAGAACGGAAAAAGGAGCCGAATCCATTGAAAACCGAATGGGATATAAAGGATATTGGGATGCAAAAGTAAAGTTTAAAATTACCACAGATTCTACTTCTAAAAAAGCTCAGACCACCTATTATATTACCCATAATGATCCTACGCTCATCAAAGAATACTATTATAACATTCCTGATCCCGGTATAAAAAGTAATTATCAGCTGAATTTACAGAAAAGCCTTATCAAATCCGGACAAATTCTTGACCAGACTGTGTTGGAAAAGGAAGTGAACAGAATTAATGAGGTGATGAGAGAACAGGGATACTATAAATTCAACGCTTCCGGAGAAGAGGTTGGTTTTGTGGCAGACTCACTGAAAAGCACTAAAAATGTTCCTTTAACCTTAGAAATCCATAAAGATTCTGTAAATACGCCCTATAAAATTGCAACCTTTGGAAATGTGGATGTAGCCATAGTTGACAGGATAAGTGATTTTCCTAAAAACACAAAGAAAGACAGTCTTAGAAGAATTAGGTTTCATAAAATTAATGAACAGTATAGAACTCCTGCGCTCTGGAGGTCAATCATCGTCGCTCCAAATTCGATCTATGATCAAAAACAGCTGGATGTTACGAAAAGAAATATTCTGTCTATGAATAACTTCAGTATTCTGAAGGCGAAAGATTCTTTAAGAAGAGGAGGCGGAACCTCTCCGAACGACAGTATAGTAGATGTTCTTTATATCCTGAAACCACTTGATAAATATGATATTAAAGTGGCAACCGATGTCAATTACTCTCCATTATTGAATTTTGGTGTTGCTCCATCTGTAGATTTAGTGACCCGAAATGTTTTTGGAGGAGCAGAAAACTTATCGACCAGTGTTGCCGGAACCTTTGGTACCATTAAAAACCCTAAGAATTTAGATAAAAGGATTTTAGCCTATGAACTAACCGCTCAGGTTGCTCTTAATTTTCCTAGACTACTAGTTCCTTTTAATTATTATAAACTGATTCCTAAGCGTTACACTCCTACGACCTCTATTCTTTTAGGATCATCAATTCAGAATAATATCGGATTGGGGAGAATAAACTTTAATACAGGACTTAATTACGCAGCCAATGTCAATGATAGGATTACCCATAGATTGACATTATTTAACCTTCAATTGAGTTTAACGAAAAATAAAAGCGCTTACTACGATTTCTTTGTAAATGATGCAAAAATCAGAGATCTCGTTTATGAGGATTATTTCCAGTTTGACTCTGTTACAGGTCAAAAATATAATGCTGGCTTACTTTCAGCAGACGCAGTTTCAGCGCAGATTATAAAAGATGAAGGTTATAGAAACAGTCTTGATGCACAACAAACCAATGATCTGAATAGTTTCCATCAGTCTCTGATTAACAAGGACAGACAAACACAGGATGTGATCATTTCTTCTATGATCTATAACTTTATCTATAACGAAATTGGTAAAAGGGATTACGAAAACCCTTTCTATTTCAATGGAAAGGTAGAATTCGCGGGTAATATTCCAAGTATTTTTAATCAGAAAAGAGAAGAAAGCGGTATCGTTGCATCAAATCCGCAGCGTACAATATTCGGAGTCCCTTATTCTCAGTTTGTAAAATTTGATTTTGACATCAGAAAATATATTAAATTCGGTAATCAGACATTGGTGTTAAGACAATTTATGGGAATCGGAATTCCTTATGGAAACTCTTCTTCAATGCCTGTAATACGTTCTTATATTAACGGAGGACCCAATGATATCAGAGCATGGACTGTTTTTGGAGGATTGGGACCTGCGAATTCGCAGGTTGATGAAAAAGTGCGTACTTACGTTATGGACAATCTGAAGCTGACCACCAATATCGAATATCGAGTTCCTTTCAATGATATGTATGAAGGAGCAATTTTTACAGATATCGGGAACATTTGGAGCTTACGAGATAATGGATTTAATGATCAGTTTAAATTCAATAAATTTTTAGGACAGGTGGGTATCGGAAGTGGTTTCGGAATAAGAGTGAATATTGCTTATATTAAGCTTAGATTCGATTTTGCCTACAAAATCTATGATCCGAATAAACCTGAAGGAGAAAAATGGAGATTCAAAGAATTTAATCCGTTAAAACCTACCTTTAATATAGGTTTTGGTTATCCTTTCTAATCAGGAGATATTCCCAAAATATAATATACTACAGCAGCCACTCTGGCAAGAACTTCTCTGGATTGGTTTCTGTAGTAACTTTCCGGTTTGTTAACATCCTGAGCATCAAATCCCAAAGCATTCATATTATTATTTCTTGCAAAAAATAAAGCACGGAGATTATGAAAACCTTGAGATACAATGATCACATGTTTTCCTTTATAGACATTTTTACAGCGTAAAATGCTTTTATAGGTATTAAATCCTTTAGGATCTTCAATAATAATTTCTTCGGGAACTCCTTCTTCATATACCAGATAATTTTTCATGGCAGCAGGTTCGTTGTACCCTTTGCTTTTCTCTCCGCTTACTATGATCTTTTTAATTTTTCCATGATGATAAAGTAGTGCCGCTGCATCCATTCTTTTCGTAAAATACGGATTGGAAATTCCCGATCTCATCTTGGGTGAAGTTCCCAGAACGAGCGCAATTTCTCTGGGGGGAATTTTAGATATTTTGGTATAAGTTCTTCCGTTCGTAAGAGCAAAAACCCATGCATTCGCCAAAATAATCAATAAAACTCCAAGTTCTACTGATGACAAAAAAAGGCGATATATGTTTTTTAGAATTCTCAACTAAAATCAAAGTTAAGCTTTATTTTTTTACTTTTAGCAATAGACATACAAGCTAAAATATGTCCTTTCTTTTCTTCTTTTTCCGTTAAATATTCATTTTCAAGAAGTTCTACTTCTCCTTCCTCCAAAATACATTCGCAGCTACCGCAGATTCCTGATTTACATGAATACGGTACCGGAAACTTCTGAATCAATAGTTGTTGCAGAATTTTTTCCTTATTGTCCGGAAGTTCGGTTTCATATTTTTGACCTAACATTTTAAACTCTACTGCTACATTTTCAATGAGAGGAAATTCTTTTTCTATAGGATAAATATTGTCATTAAACTCTTCAAAAAGCTCAAAATGAATATTTTTCTTCGGAATTCCGTGATGATAACAAGCATTTGCCAATGTTTTAATCATTTCTCCTTTTCCGCAAATTAATACATCGTCTACTGCATCCCAGATCGTAGATTCTTCATCAGTATCATCCAAATGAAGAATCTGATTGATGATTAAACCCAGCTTTTTTTCATCCAGCCTTCCGTAAAAGAAGTTATTGGATGTTTTTTCTTGAGAATAAAAATAGAAAATCTGTAATCGTTCGCCGCAAGTTCTGGCAAGATTGTCCAGCTGTTCTCTGTAAACTAAATCCTGTGAACTCTTATTTCCATAAAATAAAAACAACCTTGTTCTAGGCTCGTTGTGAAGAATGTTTTTGAAGTGGCTTAAAATAGGAGTAATTCCAATTCCTGCAGCAAAACCTACAATCGTTCTAAACTCACTGGGTTTTGATACCAAAGTAAATCTTCCACTAGGTTCGCTTACAAGCAATTCATCACCAATATTATAATTTTTAAATAATTGTGAAGTTACTCCATCTGGAGAATTCACCTTTATTCCTAATGTTATTTTATGTTCATACGGAGCTGAAGTCATCGAATAGTCATTGATCACTTCTTTGCCATGAGCCTGAAATTTCACACTAACAAACTGCCCGGCTTCAAACGCAAAATTTCCTTTTAAATTCTCTGGAATTTCGAACTCTAGAGAAAAAGTATTTTTGGTCAGTTCTTGCTTTTTCGCTATTTTTAACCAATGAAACTGTGTCAGTTTCCCTTTATAGATTTGTTGTTCCATACTTCAATTCAAAAATAGATAAAAAATAATTTATGAAGAAGATAATTTTATCCACGCTTGTTCTGTTTGCCATAGCAAGTTGTAAAAAAGAAAGCCAGAAAAATGATGAAGCTGTTGCAGTAACGGATTCTATTTCCGCTTCAGAACCCTCTTCTGCGGTAGCTCCTTTGAAAATGCTTACTTTGGATAAAGTTTCCGAGATTTTAAATAAGAAAAATGACACCCTGTATGTAACCAATTTTTTTGCAACATGGTGTGGTCCTTGTGTAAAAGAAATACCACATTTTAAAAATAAAATTGAAGAACTAAAGGGAAAACCCGTAAAAATCACCTTTGTAAGTTTAGACCAAAAAGAAGCATGGAATACGGAAGTTCCCCGCTTTGTAGCAGAACATGGAATTCAGGATCATACCGTTCTTGTAGATGGGCAGCTTATGGATGAATATTTCTTCAAAAATAATTTCAAGCAATGGACTGGCAATGCAATTCCTTTTACTTTTATGAGAAAAGGTGATAAAACAGATGAAACATTGGGAATGATAAGCGAAGAACAGCTGAACGAGAAAATTAATTCTTTTCTAAAATAAACTTCAGACTTTATAATGTCAAATAAGTTTAAAATTCTGTGTTTAATTTTAATAATCGCAATTATCTTAACAGCGATCATTAATCTGAACACAGGATTTTTAAGTTTACATGTTCAGGATTTCTTTCAGGATTCATCGAATAGTCAGATTGCAGAAATTCGGGTAAACCGTGTCTTAGTGATGCTTTTGGCGGGAATATCCATTCCTACTTCCGGGTTTCTGATGCAGGAATATTTTCAGAATCCTTTGGCCGGACCCGATATCTTGGGAATCACTTCTGTAGCGAGTTTATCTGTGGCTTTTTATATCTTCTTTTCACATGACATTCTGATTCCTGAATTTCTTCAAAACAGTTTTTTAAGTTTAGCTGCAATTGGGGGAAGTTTATTACTGATGCTGGTTTTATTATCCATGTCAAATAAATTCCAGGACAAATCATATTTGATCATATTTGGTTTCTTGGTTTCAGCTTTTGCCGGAGCAATTGTTTCCTTGCTTCAGTTCTATGCAGAAAACCAAAGTCTGAAAAATTACATTTTGTGGTCTTTTGGAGCTAACAATATGGTATCAAGAAATCAGGTGTATGTATTGACAGTTTTAGTGATCATCGGATTGTTGATCTGTTTTAAAAGTATAAAACCTTTGATCGGAAATTCGTTGGGAAGTTCATACGCACAAAGTTTAGGTGTTAATTTAAATCAGTTAAAACTGTTCATTATTGTTGCTTCTTCCCTGCTCTCAGCTTCTGTTACAGCATTCTTAGGACCCATTTTATTTATAGGAATTATTGTTCCCCATTTTTGCAGACTAATTTATAACCCGGCAAAACTTTGGCAGCAATGGATCTTGAATATGTTTTTAGGGATGTTCATCATGCTCGTTTTTTCGATCATTGCAGAAAAAACACAAATACCTTTAAATGTAATAAGTTCCGTTTTCGGAATTCCGGTAATTTTAATGATGCTTTTGAAACAGAATAAAGTTTAGCAGTTGGAAATTCGCAAAGACACAAAGTTTATTTTATAATTTAATGTTTAAAGGCGCAAAGATTTTATCTTCGATAAAATTGAACACTTCAAATTGAAAATCTTTGATTTTCTTGCGTCTTAAAAACAACATTATAGTTTTTTATCTTAGCGCCTCTGCGATAAACCAACAATAAATATAAAAACACAAAACAAATGACAGAAAATGAATTATCAAAAGTAGTTTTTGATACCGGGTTAAAAATACATAAGAAACTCGGATCAGGATTATTTGAACATGTTTATGAAGAATGTATGTTCTATGAATTAACAAAAACCGGTCTATTCGTAGAAAAGCAAAAATTACTTCCAATAATATACGAAGAATTAAAAATTGAAAATGCCTTTAGATTAGATATGATCATTGAAAATAAATTAATTTTAGAAATTAAGACTGTTGATTATATTAATTCTATTCATAAGGCTCAGCTTTTAACTTATTTAAAAATGACAAATTGTAAATTAGGATTACTTTTAAATTTTCAATCCGATGTTTTCAAAAATGGTGTAACAAGAATGGTAAATTTTTTATAAAATTAAATTCTAAAAATTTGATAAAGTCAAATTCTTTGCACCTTAAAACAGTATTTTTGTAAAATAAACTTTGCGTCTTTGCAATAACCCAACAACATGCACCTACAAATTCAACAAGCAAATATCGGCTACAACAAAACCCTAATTTCAAATGCAAATGCACAATTGAATTTAGGAGAAGTATGCTTGTTAATTGGTAACAACGGTGTAGGAAAAACAACTTTAATTAAATCGATTTTACATCAAATTCCACTATTAAGCGGAGAAATTTCTATTCATCATAAAAATGTAAAGAACCTTTCTGTTAAAGAAATTGCAGAACATATTGCGGTAGTTTTTTCAAAATCGATCATTCCGCAGAATTATACGGTTGAAGATTTGATTTCTTTAGGAAAATATATTTATTATCCTTTCTATTTTGAGCTTAAAAAAGAAGACCGGGAAGAAGTTTCGCATATTATTGAGGAACTTGATTTAGTACAATATAAAAATACTTTACTTAAAAATCTTTCAGACGGAAATCTTCAGAAAGCTTTTATCGGTAGAGCTTTAACACAGAGCTCTCCTATCATTATTCTCGATGAGCCTACAACTCATTTAGACGAAAAAAATAAGATTATTATCTTAAAAACACTACGCAAATTAGCTCAGGAACAAAATAAATTAATCTTGTTCTCTTCTCATGACTGGCGTTTAGCAAAAGAATTTGCAGATAAAATATGGTATGTAAAAGACCATCATTTGTATACAGGAATCGTTGAAGATATTTTGCTACAGCATGATGAATTGACAAATGCTTCTCTATTCCAAATTAATGACAAATTTGTTGCTCCTAAAATCATCGCCCCTGATTTTTATAAAGAAATGTTGTATTCTTTGCTTCAAAAAAACTTCCAAAAAGACCTTTCTGCTCTACATTTTGAATTTCAGACCAACTTTTGGTTAATTTCCGGTAATTCTTTTAAACAACAATGCGAATCCTTCGAAGAAATCGTTAATTTCGTGAAAACCATTTACTAATCCTTCTTTTTCTTTAGATATTCCATATACTATGCATGCATAGTATTATGCTTCTCATACAATTTAATCCGTTTATTATCAGTGTATTAACAAATTTTAACGTTAATAAATATTATGCATGCATAATATTTGCTAAATTTGGGTAAACCCATTACAGCAAAATATGATGGATAACAATAAAGATAAAATAGGAAACGTGGATTTAATTTTAAAACAGACCTGGTTGGCTGTTTCTAAAATGTATACAGATCTTGCGCAGGAACATGATTCTACGGCAGTTCAGGCGCTTACTCTTCTCAAAATTGATCCAAAAGAAGGAACCAGAAGTACGAATCTAGGTCCTAAAATGGCTATTGAACCAACCTCTCTTACAAGAATCATCAAACTTCTCGAAGACAACGGATATATCTATAAAGAAAAGACCACCACAGATAAGCGTGAGGTTATTATTAAACTTACAGATAAAGGATTGAATTCCAGAAACATGTCTAAAGAAGTTGTGGTAAACTTTAACAAAAGAGTGATGGAGAAGATTACTCCTGAGAAGTTAGATACCTTCAAAGAAGTGATGTGCGAAATCATGAAAATAGCAACAGACCTAAACAACAGAAAATAAATTTTTCTGACCCAATTAAAAACAATTACAAATAATAAATCTAAATGAAACCGTGAGGTTACATCTGATCCATTAAATAAATATGTTACAGATGAAACTTGCTAAGTTACATTTGACCAATAATAAAATAAATATATTCAAATGAAAAGAAGAATCAAACACGTTACAGTTCTTGGTTCAGGAATTATGGGAAGCGGTATTGCAGCACACTTTGCCAATATTGGCGTAGAAGTTTCGCTCTTGGATATCGTTCCTTTTGAACTGACTGAAGCAGAACAGAAAAAAGGTTTGACCAAAGAGGATAAAGCGGTAAGAAACAGAATCGCTTCAGAAAACTTTGAAAAACTGAAAAAAGCAAGTCCGGCTCTACTCTATTCTCCGAAATTCGCAGATAGAATCAAAGTTGGAAATTTTGACGATGATTTGCCAAAAATAAAAAATACAGACTGGATTATTGAAGTGGTAGTTGAAAGACTTGACATCAAAAAATCCGTTTATGAAAAAATTGAACAGTTCAGAAAACCCGGAACTTTGATTTCTTCAAATACATCAGGAATTCCTATTCATTTACTAACGGAAGGAAGAAGCGATGATTTTAAACATTATTTTGCAGGAACGCACTTCTTTAATCCGGTAAGATACCTTCCTCTTTTAGAGATTATCCCTACTAACGACACTGCTCCGGAAGTTATTGACTTCTATATGAATTACGGAGCAAAATTTTTAGGAAAAACAACGGTTTTAGCAAAAGATACACCGGCATTTATCGCCAACAGAATCGGAGTATTTTCCATGATGGATTTACTTCATAATGTTCAGAAATTAGGTCTAACAGTTTCTGAAGTTGATAAATTAACTGGTCCTGTAATCGGTCGTCCAAAATCTGCGACGTTCAGAACAGCGGACGTTGTTGGATTGGATACATTGGTGATGGTAGCCAATGGTGTTCGTCAAAGCGGTGCAGAAGCTAATGATTTCAATAATGTTTTTGCGCTTCCTGATTACATCCAGAAAATGGTTGATAATAAATGGTTAGGTTCAAAAACAGAGCAAGGTTTCTACAAAAAAGTAAAAAATGCAGAAGGAAAATCTGAAATTCACGGATTAAATCTTGATACTTTAGAATATGAACTTCAAGGAAAATCTTCTTTCCCGACCTTAGAATTAACTAAAAACATTGACAAGCCGATTGACAGATTCAAAGTATTAATTGGCGGAAAAGATAAAGCCGGAGAATTGTACAGAAAATCTTTAGGGGCATTGTTCGCTTATGTTTCGCATAAAGTACCTGAAATTTCTGATGAAGTATACAAAATCGACGATGCGATGAGAGCCGGTTTCGGTTGGGAAAACGGGCCGTTTGAAATCTGGGATGCAGTTGGTGTTCAAAAAGGTATTGAGTTAGCAACAGAAGCAGGTTATCAAGTTTCAGACTGGGTGAAAAATGTAGAGACTTTCTATAAAGTTAATGATGAAGGACAAAGTATTTATGTTGATAAAAATTCAGGCGAATACAATAAAATTCCTGGACAGGATGCTTTCATTATTTTAGATAATATCAGAAAAAACAAAACGCTTTGGAGCAACTCCGGTGCTGCCATTGAAGATTTGGGTGACGGAATTATCAACTTTGAAATCCGTTCTAAAATGAACTCTTTGGGAGGTGAAGTTTTGGATGGATTAAACAGAGCGATTGATTTAGCTGAAAAAGAATATGACGGATTAGTGGTCGGAAATCAAGGTGCTAATTTCTCTGTTGGAGCCAATTTAGCAATGATTTTAATGATGGCTATCGAGCAAGATTGGGATGATTTGAATATGGCGATTGCTTATTTCCAAAAATCAATGATGAGAGTTCGTTACTCTTCTATTCCTATTGTGGTCGCTCCTCACGGAATGACGCTTGGTGGTGGTTGCGAAATGACGATGCATGCCGACAGAGTGGTTGCAGCAGCAGAAACGTATATCGGATTGGTAGAAACCGGAGTCGGTGTAATTCCTGGTGGTGGTGGAACAAAAGAATTGACCTTGAGAACTTCAAGAGAATTTCACAACGATGATGTTAAAAACAACAGACTTCGTGATGCTTTTATGAACATTGCAATGGGTAAAGTGGCAACTTCCGCTTACGAAGCTTACGATATGGGAATCCTTGAAAAAGGGAAAGATATTGTTTCTGTAAGCAAAAACAGACAGATTGCTGAAGCTAAAAAAGTAGCAAAACTATTGGCAGAACAAGGATATACTCAACCTATCGAACAGAAAGTAAAAGTTTTGGGTAAAGATGCTTTGGGAATGTTCTATGTGGGAACAGACCAAATGTTAACCGGAAACTTCATCTCTGCACACGACAAAAAAATTGCAGATAAATTAGCTAATGTAATGGTAGGAGGAAATCTTTCTGAACCAACTGTCGTAACCGAACAATACTTATTGAATCTTGAAAGAGAAACATTCTTACAGCTTTGTGGTGAGAGAAAAACGTTGGAGAGAATTCAGTATATGTTACAGAATGGAAAACCGTTGAGAAATTAATAACTACCCAAATTAGCATAATCTTTTGTCATTCCGTAGGAATCTAAGCTGAGATGCTTTCAGCATGACAAAGTAGATGTTTAATCAAATAATTTTAAAAAATGTCAAAGACAGCATATATAGTAAAGGGTTTCAGAACTGCCGTTGGAAAAGCACCAAAAGGAAGTTTAAGATTTACAAGACCCGATGTAATGGCGGCAACCGTAATTGAAAAATTAATGGCTGAACTTCCGCAATTAGATAAAAACAGAATTGATGACCTTATTGTAGGAAACGCAATGCCGGAAGCTGAACAGGGCTTAAACGTAGCTCGTTTAATTTCCTTAATGGGATTAAACACAGACAAAGTTCCCGGAGTTACCGTAAACAGATATTGTGCATCAGGAAGTGAGGCAATTGCCATTGCGTCTGCAAAAATTCAGGCAGGAATGGCTGATTGCATCATTGCAGGAGGTACAGAATCAATGTCTTATATTCCAATGGGTGGTTATAAGCCGGTTCCTGAAACAGATATAGCTAAAACAAACCCTGATTATTATTGGGGAATGGGATATACGGCAGAAGAAGTTGCCAAACAATACAACATCACAAGAGAAGAACAGGATCAGTTTGCTTTTGAATCTCATATGAAAGCTTTAAAGGCTAATCAGGAAGGGAAATTTGCCAATCAGATTGTTCCGATTCCAGTTGAATATAATTTCCTGGATGAAAACCAGAAAATGCAGACTAAAAAGTTTGATTTCTCAGTAGATGAAGGTCCGAGAGCAGATACGTCTTTGGCTGGTTTATCTAAACTAAGACCGGTTTTTGCCAACGGAGGAAGCGTAACTGCAGGAAACTCTTCTCAAATGAGTGACGGAGCAGCTTTCGTAATGGTAATGAGCGAAGAGATGGTAAAAGAATTAGGATTACAGCCAGAAGCTAGATTAGTTGCTTATGCAGCAGCCGGACTTGAACCAAGGATTATGGGAATGGGACCAATCTATGCAATTCCTAAAGCTCTTAAACAAGCAGGTTTAGAATTAAAAGATATTGAATTAATTGAGCTAAATGAGGCTTTCGCATCGCAATCAGTTGCCATTAAAAAAGAATTAGGTTTAAATCCTGATATTTTGAATGTAAACGGAGGAGCGATCGCATTGGGTCACCCACTTGGATGTACTGGAACAAAATTAACGGTACAACTTCTTGATGAAATGAGAAGACGCGGAAACAAATACGGAATGGTTTCTATGTGTGTGGGAACAGGGCAAGGAGCGGCGAGTATTTTTGAATTATTGTAAGGACAAAAGAACAAAGAATAAAGAGAAAAGACCCGAATGAAACATAATTTTAAGAATCTGGATATCTGGAAATTGTCAATTGAATTGGCGAATGATATTTATATTCTTACAGACAGTTTCCCTAAAAGTGAAGAATTTGGTTTAAAATCTCAACTTAGAAGATGTTCTGTTTCTGTTGCTTCAAATATTGCTGAAGGTTCAAGCAGAAGTTCGAATAAAGATTTTAATCGATTTTTAGAAATAAGTCTTGGCTCTCTTTATTAATTGCAAACTCAAATTATAATCTCTTCCAATAGAGATTATTTTGAACAAATAAAACTTGAAATTATAGAAAATAAAATCACAGAATTACAGAGAATGATATCCGGCTTTCAAAAAAACTTAAAGTTGTAAGTCTTTTTTCTTTTCTCTTTATTCTTTAATCTAAAAAATCATAAAATAATGACTACACTTAATAAAACACTAAAAGGAGGTGAATTCCTGATCAAAGAAATTCCTGCAAACGAAATTTTCAGTCTTGAAGAACTTTCAGAAGAGCAAAAAATGCTTCGCGATTCTGCGAAAGAATTTATTGATAGAGAAGTGATTCCGCAACATGATCGTTTTGAGAAAAAAGATTATGCATTGACAGAGGAAAAAATGCGTCAGTTAGGAGAAATGGGATTGCTGGGAATTACTGTTCCCGAAGAATATGGCGGTCTTGGAATGGGATTCGTCAGCACGATGTTGGCTTGTGATTACGTTTCAGGAGGAAACGGTTCATTAGCAACAGCTTACGGGGCACACACAGGAATCGGAACATTACCTACTCTTCTTTACGGAAGTGAAGAATTAAAAAAGAAATATCTTCCTGATTTAGCTGCAGGAACAAAATTCGGAGCATATTGCTTGACGGAACCGGATGCTGGTTCTGATGCCAATTCAGGGAAAACAAGAGCAAGATTGTCTGAAGACGGAAAACATTATATCATCAATGGACAAAAAATGTGGATTTCCAATGCTGGTTTTGCAGATACTTTCACTTTGTTTGCTAAAATTGATGATGATAAAAACATCACTGGTTTTGTGATTAACCGTTCAGAATTGGAAAATCCTGAAAGTCTGACTTTCGGTGAGGAAGAGCACAAATTAGGAATTCGTTCGTCTTCTACACGTCAGGTTTTCTTCAACGATATGAAAGTTCCTGTAGAGAATATGTTGGGAGAAAGAAATAATGGTTTCAAAATCGCTTTGAATGCATTAAATGTTGGTAGAATTAAATTAGCGGCGGCAAATCTTGACGGACAAAGAAGAATCTTAAACCACTCTATTCAGTATTCCAACGAGAGAAAGCAGTTTGGTGTTTCTATTTCAACTTTTGGAGCGATCAGAAAGAAAATTGCTGAAATGTCAACCGGAGTTTTTGTGAGTGAAGCTGGTTCTTACCGTTTGGCAAAAAATGTTGAAGATAAAATTGCAGAATTGGTTGCCGGAGGAATGGATCATCAGCAAGCTGAATTAAAAGGAGTTGAAGAATTTGCTGTAGAAGCTTCTATTCTTAAAGTTTTCGTATCAGATCTTACTCAGACTACTGCTGACGAAGGAATCCAGATCTACGGAGGAATGGGATTCTCTGAAGATACTCCAATGGAATCTGCATGGAGAGACGCAAGAATCGGAAGAATTTATGAAGGAACCAACGAAATCAACAGATTGTTGGCAGTTGGAATGTTGATTAAGAGAGCGATGAAAGGGGAATTAGACTTATTATCTCCGGCAATGGCAATCAGCAAAGAATTGATGGGAATTCCTTCATTCGAAGTTCCTGATTATTCTGCATTCATGAGTGAAGAAAAGGCAATTATCGCGAACCTTAAGAAAGTGTTCTTGATGGTTTCAGGTGCTGCTCTTCAAAAATATATGATGGATATTGAGAAGCAACAGCATTTATTACTAAACGCTTCTGAAATCCTTAACCAAATCTACATGGCAGAATCTGCAATTTTAAGAGCAGAAAAACACTTCGCTGCTGATTCTGTGGAAGCTGCAATGGCTCAATTAAACCTTTACAAAGCGGTTGAAAAAATCATCGTAGCGGCAAAAGAAGGAATTATTTCTTTCGCAGAAGGTGACGAACAAAGAATGATGCTTTCAGGCCTAAGAAGGTTTACAAAGTATACCAACCATCCGAATGTAGTGGCATTAACAGAAAAAGTAGCTGCACATTACATTAATAAAGGATCTTACTAGTCTTTTAAATATAAATTTGATTTTTAAAACGTCTCAACATTGAGACGTTTTTTTTATTTTCTGTGATTGATAATAATGAATTGCTACATTTTAAAGTAGAAATAAATGATTATACTTAAAAATACTACTATTGTGGTATTTGTTTTTAATAGTATTAATCGGAAATTTGCAGGGAAGATCTAAATAGATACAATCTTGAAGCTATTTAGAACCTTACGATAAATTAAAGAAATACTAATAACTATATGAAAAAACTATTCTTAGTACTTGCTTTCGGAGCAGGGATATTTACAGCAACTGCACAAACCAAAGACGAAACTATTAAGTGGCTTACAGAAAAGCTAAAAGCCTACGGAAAAAATGCATCTCGTGCTACTAATGTCATTATAAAAAGTGTTGATGAATGTAAGATTGTAGTTAATTATACTTTAAGTTCAACAAATAAGCAGGGTAAGACGGAACAATTGGTATTTGAGCAAATTTTACCCACAAATATCAATCGAATTATTGGTTCCAATGAAAGTTATCCCGGTCACTTTTTCTATAATGAAGAAACTGCAATTACAAATTTTGAAGGAGAATTTTTAAGTAAAGACCGTACCAGTACGTTAAGGTTTGATGATAAAAGTGTATACATTCCGGATGTAGATAAGGCAATAAAGCATTTGGCAACCTTTTGTGTAAAGAAATAACATCATGTCTTAACTCAACTTAAAAACGACTTTTAAAACTATGATAAAACACACTACTATTATTCTTTCATTACTTTTAAGTATTTCTAGTTTTGCACAATCCAAAAAGCTCAAAGAATATCATTACGACAACGGTACACTAATGTCTTCCGGTTATGAAAATGCTGAAGAAAAAGAAATTGGTGAATGGAAATCGTATCATGAAAACGGAACATTGGCATCAATTGGGAATTTTGAAAAAGGAGAACCGGAAGGTGAATGGAAACTTTACTATGAAAGCGGAAAATTAGAAGAAGCTGGAAAGTATAAAAATGGAGAAAAAAGTGGAGAATGGAAAACTTATTATGAAAGTGGGAAACTGAAAGAAATCGGAAAATATAAAAAAGGAAAAGCTGATGGTGAATGGAAATACTACAAAGAAAACGGGGAGTTAGAAGAGATAGAAGTCTATAAAGACGAGATATAATCTTGATTAATTTAAAATGAACCTATTACTCTTTTACTGCATTACTTTCGGATATTTTAAGTATTGTAGAACCCAATATGCTGTAATAGTAGAACTGGAAAAAATGGGAACATTTCCGAGTGTCATCAGAGTTCTCACTCCTATCGTATAAATAATAACCTATTTTTAAAACAAAATGAAACCGCTACTTTTTCTCATCATTCTTTTTTCGCTAAATTTTCAAGCACAGGAAAAAAAAATCGTAGATTTTTTAAACAAAGACCTGCGTTGGGAAGTTGAAAATCAATTTAAAAATTCTGACAGAGTTGAACGCTATGACACACTTGTGGTTGTAGAGCCGTTTCAGATTAAAAATGGAATGTTAAGCATCGCAGTAAAGCGTAAAAAAGTGGAATTTTCGGAGCAAGGAGATAAATATACAGAAACTTATTTCACTGAAAAACAAGAGATTGAATTAAGTAAAATCACCAGACTTTCAAAAGATATCAATGTTATTTTTGTAACCCAGCCTGACGCGGTGAAAATTTATGAAAACGGCAAAGAAACAAGAACATACAGCTTATTTTTCTTACAACTTTGCTGTTCGGAAAAATACAACGAAACCTGGGCGAATGAACTCTTGGCGTTACTAGAAAAAACAGGCTACTCTATCGAAATGGAAAACTGGTATGATTAAACTTTCCAAAAACCGTGAAAAGTATTTGCTTGAAAAATATTTTAGCACTAAAAATAACAAAAACATTCCGGCATATTTAAGTCAGTTTGGTTGTCGTGATAGTGATCTTACTGATAATGAACTGTTTTTCATCACCCAATACGTCACTCATATTGATCGTTTGGCTATTGGAGGGTCGTTTGTAACGGAAGAAGGTTTGCAATATCTGAAAAAATTAAAAAATGTTGAGTATTTAGATTTACGAAGTATGCCTTTGAATGATGATAACCTGGATTGTATCTTACATCTTGAAAATTTGGAATACCTCTATATAAAATTTACCGATGTTACCGTTAATGGAATTTTAAAAATTTTACAGGCATTTCCTAAACTGCAAACTTTAATTGCAGGAATCCCTGAAAATGACAACCATTTAATTGAAGTCTGGCAAAAACAATATCCGGAAATTGAGCTTATAGTCAGCACACGATAATTCATAGAAAAAATATAGATACTGATCTCTTTAATTTTAACCTCAAAAAACTGAACGCATGAAAACATCAAAATTATCTTTAATGCTTGTTATCTTCAGTATAATGATACAGGCACAAATTGTTCCTCCTAAAACAATGGAGGATTTCAAAAAGATTATGAAGATGAATAAAGACAATTTAGGAAAGGAACTGAAACAAAGTAAATTCGTGATGGAAGACGAATATGATATAGGAAATTTTGTAGAATATGAATTTGTTTCAGATGATGATAATGTTGAAAATGATATCACTATTCTTGTAATCAATGATAAATGCGAAGGAGTTGGAACCTCCAATTTATCCCACAAAGAATATATTGCTTTTTACAAAGAGCTGCAAGCAGCCAGCTATGTCCTTACCCATCAAAAAATCCAGCTAACGGATAATGAATTTTGGAGAAGCGATATTTGGATGAGTAAAGACAATGCCTGGAAAGCTTATGTAAGTTACTATGATGGCCAATACTATATAAGAGTAACGACCAATAAAGTTAATTATGGATCAAGAGAGGATAAGAAAACGGGTAAATTATTTGATCCGGCAATCACCCATTATGTAAGAATAAAAAACAGTGAAGGAAAAGGACATCTTCACAAAGCAGGCTGCTCGCATGAAACTTTGAAACCCGAGCAGGATGTGATGGGGATTGAAATATCTCCGGGTATGATGATGATTGCTTATGATTCTGAAGAATATGACGGAAATGATTGGGAAATTACAACCAACCAATCTACCCTTCCCTCCAATTGGTCGAATAAAATTAAAAGCTTTGAAATAGAAAATTTAGCTGTTAAAAGTAGTGAGAGTTATGGGAATCAATTTAACCAATATCTGGGAGCCAGAAAGCCCAACCGTGTTCAGGAGTTGGAGAACATATATGTAGATAAGGGGTTAAAGTTTGTTGTTTTTGACAAAGAAGATTTTAAAGGAAATTCTAAAGTATTTACCGGAGATAATAATGATTTAGGCTCATGGAAGGGGAAAATAAAAAGTTATATGGTAGAATATGCTAATCAATAGTTTTCTAATGTAATTTTTTGAAAGATTAACTTAATAAAAAAAAGAAGGTTTATTGAAACAAAATTCAATAAACCTTTTATTATTGGAATTACAAAAATATTAATCGTATCATTTTTTAAAATAATTTCAAAAAGAAAGTAATAATTACTTGGTCTGAATTGTCTTATTAAAACCAATAGAAAATTCACATACCCCATGAAATTATTATTCATTCCACTTGTATTTGTTTCTGTATCAATATATGCTCAGAAGGCAGAGAAGAGAATACCTTCCCTTAAAATAGATACAATGAGCATGAAGATGGCTGATCTTCATCTATCAAAAAAAGAGAAACAAAAAGATTTCTATAAAATACTTGTTGTAAAGCCTAAAGACCTAGCAATTTATTCATGCCTGAAAGATAAAAAGAGGGATACTACAGATTATAAAGTATTAAACCTGGCAATTCCTGAAAAAATAGCGTCTCTTCCCAAAGAGAAATAAGACTACTCTATTCAGGCTTTTAAATGCATAGAAAATTTAGATTTATAAAAAACCTTGTACCAACCCCTTTTTTATAAGTTCTTTACTGTTTTTGCTTTTGGTTTTCTTCAGGATATTTTTGTGATGAGTACGAACCGTATGATACGAAATTACTATAGTTTCGGCGATTTCCTTATCACTGTACCCCTTTATTAGTAATACGAAAACTTCAAGTTCTCTTTTCGTGAGACGTTCGGATATATTTAAAGCAAACAATTCCGGGCGTAAGGTTTTTTGATAGAAATCATGCCTTGATCCTATCCCGGAAACTGTTACCACATAATTATTCTCCTGTGAAATGCTCTGAATATTGGTGTGGATATTTATGGTTTGCAGCAGTCTTCCCTGTTCATCTTTTAAGGTATGGATTGCCTGATGATGAAAAAGTTCATAGACATTTTCCTTTGTTTTCATACGAAAACAATACCCTGATTTCAATTGCGTCTGATGTTCAAAGCCAATTTCCTTATACATTTCTAACGTCCAAGCTTCAGCTTCCATTACAAAAGGTAAATCATCAGGATGAACAAGATCGATAACATCTTTCAGATGCTGAGGGTATTTTTTCAGGTTGTGAATAGACAGAATACTCTCGCTGAAATTGCAAAGTGTACTGTTTCCAACATTTAAGGTATAATAATAGAAAGGTCCTAAAGCAAATAATTCAGCAATAAGTTTTTCTACTTCAGGTAATGCCACCGTTATATACTCATTAGACAAAGCTTCCGGGTATTTATCCCAAATATCATTAAGTATATGTTTAACAGGCTCCATAGGCAATGAGTTTTTATAAAAATACTTAAAATTCTCTTAAAATACTACAAATGCGGTATTTTTTTATGTCAATATAAATCGGAAATTGCATAATACTTATGAAACCAGTCAAGTAAATAAAACTAATATTGATCTCTGAAAACAATCATTATGACTAAAAAGTTGATTATTTCTCTTGCTTTTCTTTTACAAGCAGTTTTTGCTCCCGCACAGGTGCAAAAAATTGTGAAGATATTGAACCGTGAAATTCAAAAGGAAATTAAAGCACAAAAACAAGATTCAGCCAATTATTACGGAGAAAATTTTGAAGTGATAAAGCCATACAGTATCAAAGACAGTCTTGAAGGAAAATATAAAATTCTGACTCTTGAAATCCGAAAGAAAAACAACTACAAAAACATCTATTATACTATTAAACAGCAAATAGAACTGTCCAAGATCAAAGCAATTGTGAAAGACATCAACATTATATTTACTACAGAACCTAATGCTTCAAAGGCAACAGAAATTGAGGAAACTGGTAAAGAAGAAACCTATAGTGGCGATCTGTTCTTTTTAAATTTATCACATGAAAAAAAGAACGAAAAATTGGCTAACGAACTGATTAATGCATTTAAAAAAGCTGGATATTCTATTAAGAAAGAATATTGGTACGATTAAATTCATTTGTATTACTATATTTTAGTAATGATTTAAAAATGAAGAAAAAAATATTTAAATTGTAAAGAAAAATGAATATTTTTATCCTGTACAACCAATCACAATTTTAAAATTATGGGAAAATTTATCATTTCTACCCGTTCAAACGGAGATTTTCAGTTTAATTTGAAAGCAGGAAACGGTCAGGTTATATTATCCAGCCAAGGGTATAGCACTAAATCATCCTGCGAAAACGGAATTGATTCTGTAAAAAAAAATTCACAGGACGATTCAAAATTCGAAAGAAATGCAGCGAAAGACGGACGTCACTACTTTAATCTAAAGGCAACAAACGGACAGATCATAGGAACAAGCCAAATGTATGAGGCTGCAAGCGGTATGGAAAATGGCATAGAATCTGTAAAAACTAATGCACCGGATGCCTCTGTAGAAGAAGAAACAAATTAATACTATTAATTTGTAAATAAATTTTATAAAATGTCTCAGGATTTTGGGACATTTTTTATTTTTGTATCTACTTTCCTAAGAAAAATGATAAAAGAAGAACTGCTTCATAAAGCAATTAAAATAGCGACTAAAGCACACAAAGGACAAACCGACAAGTATCATGCACCCTATATCGCTCATGTAATGCGTGTCATGGAATATGGTAAAACTACCGATGAAAAAATCGTAGGTGTTTTGCATGATGTAGTGGAAGATCATCCTTCAGAATTCAGTCTGGATTATTTAAGAAACGAAGGGTTTCCAGAATATATTATTTTCGCGGTGAGCTGTTTGACCAAATATGATCCTGATGAAGATTATGATGAATTCATTAAAAGAACCGAAAGATCTCCTTTGGCAGTTGCTGTTAAAATGAATGACCTTCGGGATAATATGGATCTGAGAAGAGTGAACAGAGAACTTACTGTAAAAGACATTAAACGATTCAATAAATACCTGAAAGCTTACCGCTATCTTACGGAAAAGTATTAAGCTTTACATTATAAAATAATAAAGGCATTAAGAAAGTTATTCTTAATGCCTTTATTTATAGATAAACCTGGATTATTAATCCGCACCAGGATAGTCAAATGTTTTGACCGGATGGTTGGTACCGTCAATATTGATATTTAAAGCAACGTAAAGAAAATGTAAATTTTTGTTTCCTTTTGCTTCAAATTCTCTTTGCCAAAGATACCCTGTTGCAACCCCTAAATTGTTGTCGATCTGATATCCCAATCCTCCATACACTCTGTTTCTTGCAAAAGTAGGTTTCATTGGAGTTACAAAAAACACTTCATCGTATGCATTTGCAAACACGGTTCCTTTTTTCACTTCTTTAGCATTTAAAGGAACACTCACATTCAAACGGTAACGGTAACGCATTCTTTGTGAGCTTTTATCCGTCTGAGGTTCATAAAACCAACTTTTCTCAGCACGAAAACGGTTTTCAAATTTTACGATCCCTTTTTTAATATCAATCACATCCTGTAACCATACTCTGAATTCTTCTTTGTTGATCGCATGATCTTTATAGGTTGCATATCTTCCCAAACCAATAAAAGGTTTGTGATTTTTAGTAAGATAATATCCTAATCCTCCTTTTATTTCATAATAATCAGGATAAGTAAACTCATCAATACTTCTTACCTGACCTTCCCCGTAAAGGAAAAATTTCGGATGAAACTTATAGGTTAACGTTAATGCGCCGAATCCGGAAATATGTTCCTGGGCTTTAATAAAAGTAAGACTTAAAAGTAAGCTAAGGCTTAGAAAAAGTTTCATCTTGAAAAAATTTTTGCAAATGTAATTGAATTAACAATTTCGTAATATTAACTTTAATTCATCATCAATTAACATTTACTTAATATTGATATTATATGAAAACCCAATGTGAAACCATCTTTGCGGCATTTTCACACCGAATGCTTCTGTATATTCCGTATTTGTAATATTATTAATTAAAACATACACCGAATAGTCTTTTTTAGCGAAACTTATTTTTTCATCCAAAAGATTATAACTTCCATTATTTAATCTCTGGTTATATCGGTAAACAAGTTCGTTGGTGAAACTTTTCAGGAATTTGGTTTCCAGTTTTGCAATCACCTGATGTTTTAGGTTGTCTAAAGTATATCTTGAAACAAAATCTTTGGACTGCTTGAAATCATTATCCAAATATGTGTATCCTACAGAATATTTAAGCCAATTTAGTACCTGATGACTGACCTCAATCTCAATCCCTTTTATTTTCATATCTCCCACATTCTGAGCATACCAAATAGGATCGTTTAAAGACGTTTTTATCCAGTCAATGGGCTTGTCAGAATCTCTCAGAAAACCACTTGCTTTTACCAAGATATTTTTAGTTTGATACTGATATCCAATTTCTGCATATAAAGCGCTTTCCGGTTTTAAATTAGGGTTTCCATTCTCTGTTTTACTCATGTAAAACAAATCAGTGAATGTAGGAACTCTATGAACTTTTGAAATATTACCATAGACTTTACTATTGCCGGTAAAGTTATATCCAACATCAAGACCCGGATAAAAAAAGTTTCCTACATTAGAATAGTTTGCCCATGAAATTCCGGGAGAAACATTCAGCTTTTTATCGAAGAATGAGAAATAATGTTCAAGGAAAACCTGTGATACAAATCGTTCCCTGTTTCCTAAATTATTACTTGCTAAAAACTCCTTTCTCAGCTCCACGCCTACACCCGTCGTTCCTAATCCCCAAGTATAGCTCGAATTCACTTCTCCGCCTACATTATTTCCAATGTGCATATTTCTGTAGATTTCAGGTTTCTGACGGTTGTACAGATACATGTCTTGCCCTCTTCTCCAATATACATTTGAATTGAGTTTAAACTTTCCAAAACTCTGTCTGTGAGCCAAACTTATAATGGAAGCCTGAAGCTCTTCATACTGCTCAGTCGCCGCTGCAGAAGAATAAAAACCATTAGCTCCAAATTTTTTCTCAGAGAAACCAGCCTGTAATTTTAGATCACCGTCTTTTATTTTTAACTGACTCTGATAAAAAATATTACGGATGTCATAATCTGTATTATACATATATCCTTGAGAAGAATTGGAACTCATATTTAATGAATTTGAGAATTTTTCACCTCCCAAATGAGCACTCAGTCCTAATCCATAAGATTCATAATCTCCGGCTTCTGCATTAATCTTTACATTTTTACCGGAATTGATTTTTGTAATAATATTGATAGCTCCTGCATAAGCATTCTGTCCGAATCTTCTTGCTGCAGGTCCTTTTATAACCTCAATTCTTTCTACATCTGCCAGATCAACCGGAATGTTCAAAGAATTATGTCCGGTTTGAGAATCGTTCATTCTGATTCCGTTGATAAGGAGAAGAACCTGTTCAAAAGAACTCCCTCTAAAAGTAACATCACTTTGTACTCCATTTGCACCTCTCCTTCTTATATCCATTCCTGCAACCTGCTGAAGAACTTCGTCAATACTTTTTGCCGGTGAATTTACAATCTCTTCTTTCGTAATGATGGTAATGTTTTGATTAGCCGATTTATACGGAGTAGAAATAAATTTCCCTTGAACCTCAATGGTTTCAATGTCAGTAGTTTTTTCCTGAGCTTGTATAAAAAACACAGATCCAACAAAAAAAAGACTGCCTATTCTCTTGATCATAACGGTATTTACTTTTAGTTTTTAGTCATTTTTAAAAGTCCCCAAAAGTAGCAGAGTTTACTTACACCGCAAAATGATTGTTGTCATACTGTTAAAAACATCTAATTTTCATATCGTTGAAGATTAAAAAGTTTAAAATATCAACACAATATCCTTATTCACTTAAATTGAATCTTAATGGGATAGAAAACAAAAAATTATTAATCCTATTAAGATATTGTTATCACCATATTCCCATAAAAATTCGTAATTTTGTTAGTCTTAATTTTACTATGGCTTCAACTACAGATATAGATATTAAAAAACAGATTTTCGTTAAGAATGCACACCTTAATAATCTGAAACACATAGATGTACTTATTCCTAAAAATAAATTAATTGTCATCACAGGAGTTTCCGGAAGCGGAAAATCGTCACTGGCTTTTGATACGATTTATGCGGAAGGACAGAGAAGATACGTTGAGAGTTTAAGCTCTTATGCGCGTCAGTTTTTGGGAAAACTAGAAAAACCAAAAGTTGATGATATTAAAGGATTAGCTCCTTCCATAGCGATTCAACAAAAAGTAATTTCTTCGAATCCACGTTCTACGGTAGGAACTTCTACAGAGATTTATGATTATATGAAACTTCTTTTCGCAAGAATTGGGAAAACCTATTCTCCTGTTTCGGGCGAAGAAGTGAAAAAAGATTCGGTTACGGATGTGGTAGATTTTATTAAATCATCCAAAAAAGATTCTTCCTTTTTATTAACGGCACCACTGAAATATGATGTGTCAAATTTTGGCGAAAATTTAAATGTATTAAAGCTTGCTGGTTTCACACGTTTGGAAATCAACGGGAATGTTGCCGGAATTGAAGATTTGGAAAGCTTTGGATTCACTCCCGAAGAAGGCATGGAAATCAATCTGGTGATCGACCGTTTTTCTTATGAAGAAGATGAAAGTTTCCTTCAAAGATTGGCAGACTCTATTCAAATGGCGTTTTATGAAGGTCATGGATACTGTGCATTAAAGAATATTGATACCGGAAAAATTAAAGAATTCTCCAACAAGTTTGAGCTCGACGGAATTGAATTTCTGGAACCGAATGTTCATTTTTTTAGCTTTAATAATCCTTATGGAGCTTGTCCTACATGTGAAGGCTACGGAAAAGTAATCGGAATTGATGAAGATTTGGTCATTCCGAATAAAACACTATCAATTTTCGAAGATGCTGTTGCTTCATGGAAAGGCGAAAGTATGAGCGAATGGAAAAAAGATTTTATCAAAAAAGCAAAAGATTTCCCTATTCATAAGCCTTATCATCAGCTGACCAAAGAACAGAAAGCTTATCTTTGGAAAGGTGACGGAAGTAAAACGTTCCCATCCGTAAATAATTTCTTCCAGATGCTGGAAGAAAATTTATACAAAATACAGTATCGTGTAATGCTTTCCAGATATCGCGGAAAAACACTTTGTCCTACCTGTGAAGGACTGAGACTGCGTGAAGAAACCAGCTGGGTGAAAATTGACGGACACGATATCCAGTCGATGATTGAGCTTCCTTTAGATGAGCTTTTTCCTTTAATTAACAGCTTAATATTATCTGATCACGACAAAGAAGTTGCCAAGAGATTATTATATGAAATTACAACCCGCCTTGAATTTTTATTAAAGGTTGGTTTAGGATATCTAACATTAAACAGAACATCCAATACCCTTTCCGGAGGTGAGAGTCAGAGAATTAATTTAGCGACGAGTTTAGGAAGTTCTTTGGTGGGATCTATTTATATTCTAGATGAACCGTCGATAGGACTTCACTCCAGAGATACAGAGAACCTGATTGAAGTCTTACAAAATCTTCGTGATCTGGGAAACACCGTAATTGTTGTAGAGCACGACGAAGATGTGATGAAAGCAGCCGATTATATCATTGATATTGGTCCTGAAGCAGGATATTTGGGTGGTGAGCTTGTTTTTGCAGGTGATTATAAAGAACTGAAAGATGCAGATACTTTAACATCAAAATATCTGACAGGAAGATTAGAAATTGAAGTTCCTTCAAAACGCAGAAAAGGTAAAGAGTGGATCCATATAAAAGGAGCCCGTCAAAATAATCTTAAAAATATTGATGTAGATGTTCCGTTAGAAAATCTTGTAGTGATTTCAGGAGTTTCCGGAAGTGGAAAATCTACTTTAATGAAAGAAATCCTTACGAATGATATTCAGATTCAGTTGGGAATGGGCGGCAAAAAAGGGGATTATGATTCTGTTGAGTTTCCTAAAAAACTCATTAAGCACATTGAACTGATTGACCAAAATCCAATCGGAAAATCTTCCAGATCAAACCCTGTAACCTATCTTAAAGCGTATGATGACATCAGAGATTTGTTTGCGAAACAAAAGGTGTCAAAAATGATGGGCTACAAACCCAAACATTTCTCTTTCAACGTAGATGGAGGACGCTGTGATGAATGTAAGGGAGAAGGTGTTATCAATGTTTCGATGCAGTTCATGGCGGATATTGAGTTGGAATGCGAGGTTTGTAAAGGAACCCGCTTCAAAAACGAAATTCTGGAAGTAAAATTTGACGAAAAAAATATTTCCGATATACTTCACATGACGGTTGATGAAGCCTTGGAATTTTTCAAAGATAACCATGAAGAAAAAATTGTTACTAAACTAAAACCTCTGCAGGATGTAGGATTAGGATACTTACAGTTAGGACAAAGCTCTTCTACTCTTTCGGGAGGTGAAGCACAGCGTGTGAAGTTGGCTTCTTTCTTGGTAAAAGGTGTTACTACAGATAAAACCTTATTTATTTTTGATGAGCCTTCAACCGGACTGCATTTTCATGATATTCAGAAATTATTGAAATCCTTACAGGCTTTAATTGATTTGGGACATTCTGTAATCGTGATCGAACATCAGCCGGATATCATTAAATGTGCTGATTATATCATCGATATTGGTCCAGAAGCCGGAAAATATGGTGGTGAAGTTGTTTTTGCCGGAACACCGGAAGATTTAGCAAAAAATAAGAAATCTCACACAGCGAAGTATGTTGCTGAGAAATTATAGAAAATAGGTAGTCATATCTAAATAAAAAGGAAGCAAAATTTGCTTCCTTTTTTGTTGTTTTTATGTAATTGATTTATTAAATCCCTATTTCACAGTCATTTTAAATACTTTAATTTGTTCTGATTGATCAGAAAGAACCTGAAGCATATAATTTCCTGCAGAAAGTTTTCCTTTCATCTGAATAAAATTAGTATCATTCTTCTCAAGTTTTTGTTTGGCAACCAATCTTCCGGACATATCTAAAAGTTTAATGGAAGTATGTTCCTTTTCAAGGACATTTCCTTTTAAATAGAAATTACCATTGTTTGGATTATCATAAAGGATAAGATCGATTGGTTTTGTAGCTTCAGATGTAGAAAGCTGCTCTTTTAAATCAAACTTTGCAATATAACCAAAAGGCTGCTGAACAGCAGGATTCAGCATGGATGGAAACGCTCCGTTGGAAGTTCCGATCCCTGAAGTCGCTCCTGTTGTTCCATAAAGTATGAAAGAACCATCATGTAAGAATTTTGGCGTGATATATTCTCCCCAAAAACTGGTTCCCGGTCCTCCGTAATAAGAACACCATTTTCTTGCACCGGTATCATCAAACTCAGCAAAATACATATTTGTCCAACTTGATGATGTGTTAGGAATGGTCGTTAAAAAAGCATTTTGGGTAGAAATATTATCAGAAGCTCCATATTGATTGCCCGTAATCATAATTTTGTTACCGAAAACAGACAGATTAGCAAAACCTAGGTTAGTATCATATCCATTGGTTCCAAAATAAGTACTCCAGACTCTGTTTCCTGTAAAATCAAATTTGCTTAAGAAAAGATCTCCTGAGCCCGTCATTTGTGGCTTAAATGCTCCACTTGTTGCAAAGTAAGTAGGAAAATTTGCATCTTCATTTTGTCCGGACACGTAAATTCCTGTAGAATTTATACCCATATCATAGATTCCGGTTCCCGTATAGGTATTGGGTGAAAGAGGAGTTCCGTAAAAGGTTCCCCATACTTTTTGCCCTGTGGTACTATTAATTTTAGTAATTAAATTTTGTGCGGTTGAAGTAGGCTGAAAAGTTCCTGAATCCGTATAATTTCCAGGCATTGCAGGATGATATTGTGAAACAGTATAAATATAACCTTCAAGTACTTCATAATCATAAATCTCGGGCGAAAAAGTGGCCCATATCTTTTGTCCGGAACTGTTAAGTTTTACTAGATAACTGTTTATTCCGGTAGTTGTACTATTCTGGTAAGTAATAAAATTCTCAAGAAACACACCGGAAGTAGTAAGCCCGGGAATATTTTCATTCGTATGTCCTTCTAAATAGATATTGGAATCCGAATCAAACCTGAGCATCATTCCTCTTGCTGTAAATGGTTTGGGAAGATAGGTGGTCCACAACAGGCTTCCCGAGGGAGAATATTTTGAAAGTGTAAATGTTTTGTTTGAAAGTGAATTTTGATTTTGAGTAAGCCAGACTCCGGAAGTCGCAAGATTATTTACAATACTGCTATATCCTTTCAAAATATACTTGTTATCCTGAGGATCAATACCTCTTAAAATTTCAAAATTACCGGCTGTTCCTGTGTCACTGCCTTTATACCCTGCATAAATCATTGCTCCTGAGCTTCCGAATACCGCATGATACAGATTAATACTAAAAGACAGATTACAATTATCTCCTCCTAAAACAAACTGATTATAATAACTGCTCTGATAACCATTTTGCATCGTGGTTTGTGAGTTGGTGTAGATATTATTTTGAGAATCTTGAAACACATTGGTTTCCACCTTATATTCATCAAATAATAAATTTCCTGTACCTCCTACATAAGTTCCCCAAGATCTGGTGTAAGGAAATGAGGTTTGACCATTTAGTGTGTAAGCCGAGAAGATTACAGATAGTAGAATAAAAATTTTTCTCATAAGTGTGAATATATTCCAAATTTATAAAAAATAGATTGATTCACAACAAAATATACAAAAATCCTGAAGCTTTATATAGTGCATCACCAAAGACCTTATTTCAGCTGCAACACTTTATCCACAACAAAATGTTAGTAACTTGTTAATTTTAACATTAAATTAATATTTCGTATTAAAATTATTACTACATTTACTATGTAATACAAACGAGGTGAAAACATATTTTGCTTTTTTCAGTTTTGAAATTGCAATTAAATTTATAAAAATTTAAGCACAGCATTGTCGGCTGTGCTTTTTTATTGTTGTCTAATTAAAAAAATGAGATGTATTTATCTACTGAATCCGTTCCTAAAGAACGGATTCTTTTAATTAAATGATTGCTTGTAACTTAAAGGCGTTGTATTCGTTTTCTTTTTAAACAGCTTATTAAAAGACTGGGAATGCTCAAAACCCAATTGATAAGCTACTTCGGATACCGAAAAACCGGTTGTGGTAAGATATTCCTTTGCTTTTTCTATCAATTTTTCATGGATATGTTGCTGGGCGTTCTGTCCTGTAAGATTCCTAAGCATATCACTCAGATAATGAGCCGACAGATGTAACTCAGAAGCTAAAAAGTCTACAGTTGGGAGGCCATTCGTGAGTGTCTTCTGGGAGTTAAAATAATCTTCCAGCAGATCATCCATTTTAGAAAGAAGATCATGATTAACCATCTTTCTGGTGATGAATTGTCTTTTGTAAAAGCGATTACTGTAATTCAGCAAAACTTCTATATAAGAAATAATAACATCCTGGCTTATTTCATCGATTGCTGTATGGAGCTCATCATTAATATTATTCATCAAACTGACAATGGTTGTTTTTTCTTTTTCCGATAAATGCAAAGCTTCATTGGTATCATAAGAAAAGAAACCATATTTCTTTATATTTTTTGCCAAAGGATAGTTTCTTAAAAAATCCGGATGAATAAATAAAGTATACCCATAATATTCGGCATTTTCATCGGTAATTAACACCTGATTAGGGGCAGTAAACATCATTCCTCCTTCATTGAAATCATAATAGCCTTGTCCATACCCTATTTTACCGTTTTCCGAAAATTTATAGGAAATTTTATAAAATCCCAATGTAAAACTTCGGTGAAGAAAATCCTTATTCACACTCATCGTTCTGTTATCCACCAAGCTAATCAGCGGATGAAGAGGTTTTGGAAGCTGTAAAATAGTATGCAATTCCGAAACCGATGAAATTTTTAAAGGAGAATAATCTTTCTTTTCCATAATTAAAGGTATTAAAAAGAAGCGATATGACTAATCAAAGCTATGATTATTAATCCAATACGCTGGTTATAAGATTTAGATAAACTGTTTTCCAAATTGTTCTCTGAAAACTTCCGCACCCATTTCCAATCGTTGCGCATACAATGCTTTTGCATCATCTCCTGCTACGTATCTTAATTGTGTTTTACCGTCCGTTGCAGCTTCATACACTACTTCTGCAATAAGTTCAGGTTCAGAAGCTCCTTCCATCATAGCTTCTGTATTCGAAAACATCGTATCTACCATTGTCTGATATTCCGGTTGAGTTCCCATATCTAAAGAACGGCTGATAAAATCTGTTTTAATTCCTCCCGGAGACACTGTTTTTACATCAATTCCGAAAGTATTTAATTCATACGCCAGACTTTCGCTCCATCCTTCCAATGCCCATTTTGTAGCATGATAGGTTGACCCCAACGGAAATGCAATCAAACCTCCGATTGATGTAGTCGTGATGAACATTCCGTTTTTTCTCTCTCTGAAATAAGGGATAAATTCTTTTGTGACACGAATAACGCCTAATAAATTGGTATCTAATTGTTTTAAGATCTGATCATCATTCAACGCTTCTAAAGGTCCGATCAAGCCATAACCTGCATTGTTGAATACCAAATCAATATCACTATAAGCCAATGCTTTTTTTATTGTTGATTGAATTTGTTCTAAATTGGTAACATCTAATGGAAGAATCGTAACATTTTCCAATTGACTTAATTCTGTTTCTGCTTCCGGATTTCTCATCGTTGCGATCACATTCCATCCTCTGCTTTGAAATAATTTTGCCGTTGTTTTTCCTAGTCCTGTTGAGGCACCTGTTATGAAAATTGTTTTCATTTTTTTATTGTTTAAAAATTACATGACAAAAGTCCGCACTTTTGAAAGGACTAAAGTTGCCAAAACGGATTTTCATGTAGCCAAAATGAAATTGGTCTGAAAATTTCATTCTAAAACAACACTTTATTCCTAAATCAATCAATATGGAAACGAAACAAATCTGGGCAAATCTGGCAGTGGCAGACCTTGAAAGAACCACAAAGTTTTATGAAGAATTAGGCTTTACATCCAATAATTCCGTGAAATCTGATGAACTGACAAGCTTTTCTTTTGGAAAAAATAATTTTATTATCAATTTTTTCCTGAAAGACATTCTTGAAACGAATACTAAAATGAGTTTTTCAGATTTAAAAACCGGAAACGAAATCATTTTCAGTCTTTCGGCGGGAAGTAAAGATGAAGTTGATGGATGGGTAAAAACAGTCGAAAAAGCCGGCGGAAATATTTTTGCGGCACCTTATGAAATCAAAGAAGGATACACTTTTGGATTTTCCGATCCGGACGGACACAAATTTAATGTTTTATATTGGCCGGGAATGTAATCAGATGATGTAATAATTCTATAAAAAAATACCGAAGATTCATAGAACCTTCGGTACAATTTGTTAAATATGATTGTAGTTAATTACGATTTTAAAGTCCAGATTGAACCATTTTTAGTCGTAAATTTTTCAAGAGTACCTTTAGAAGCAAGTTCATTTAAGATTTTCTCGCTTTCAACTCTTGGTGTTCCGGATAATTCTGAAAATTCTTTTGCAGTAAGTGAAGGGTATTTTGCAAAAAGACTTTCCCAGTTTTTAGAATATTCAGATTTTTTTGTTTCTGCATTGATTTTTAAAATTGCAGTTTCGTAGAATGCATAAGGTTTTGAACCATATACTGTTTCTCTGCTTCCTCCTCCGTTTGTAAAAAACATAGTAGGGAAACCACGAACTCCCATTTCTCTTGCCAATTTAAGATCTTCCTGGAAAAGGTCTTTTGCTTTTCCGTCAAAATCAGCTTTTAATTTATCAGTATCTAAACCAACTTTTTTAGCGGCAGCTGAGATATGTTCCCATTTTGCGATATTTTTCTTTCTCAAAAACACCATTTCACGAAGCTCTCTCATGAATTCCAACGCCTTAGATTTATCCTGAAGCTGAGCTGCTTTAAACGCAATTGAAGGCGGATAAGAAGAATCTAATGGGTCTTTTAACCACACATCTCCATCAATCGGCATATCATAATATCCGCTTACTTCATCCCAATGATGAGCAACATCTGAAGGCTTACTGATTCCTCCACTGTTGTAGCTCCAGTCTGGAAGAAGACCTCCCATTCTGTATTCTATTTCTACGTTGTTTCCGTATTCTAATTTAAGTTTTCTCAATTGAGGTTCAATTCCCCAGCAAGAAGAACAAATCGGGTCTGTAAAATAAATAACTTTCACTGGCTTTTCATTGGTTTTACTGTTCCCATTTTCTGTTTTTTCCCCCGGCGTTTCACAAACTCCTGTAGCAGGATCACATAATAACGGGTTGGTTGTTTTGTTTTCCATTTTTTTACTTTTATCGTTCTGCCCATTGCAACTGCTTAAAGTTACGGTAAGGAACAAGAATGTTAGTATTTTGCAGTTTATCATTTTTTTAATCATGATAATATTTAATACTTGGTTATTATTGAATGCAAAGCTAACGTTTAATCATTACATTTTAACAATAAATTCCCTTTTGGAAACTAGTTTCCTCTAGGAAACTACCTGAATAATTTTTATTAGATTTGTACAATCAAACGTTTTTACATTTTTAAAGAAGCAAAAATAGAATGAAAAAGGAAGCCAATTTAAATACATCATTAGTTTGCAAGCACAGAATGAGTGCTATTAAGGATGCTATGGAGATTTTATCAGGCAAATGGAAGTTTCATATTTTAGGAACATTATTGCAGGGAGGGACTATGCGTTTTATGGATTTATTGAGAGAAATTGACGGTATTGCAGCTAAAATGCTTTCAAAAGAGCTTCAGGATATGGAAATCAATCATCTTATTAAACGTACTGTACTCGATACCAAACCTGTTACCGTAGAATATGAAGTGACAGAATATGGAAGAACGATAGAACCTATTATTGATGAAATTGCTAAATGGGGTATTGAATACAGAAAGTCTCTTTATCAGAGATAGCTATAAAAAACCGGCAAATATGACTTGCCGGTTCGAAAAAACAAAAATTGATATGGATATGATTAATATGTGTTTTAGTAAATTTTTACTGACACAAATTTATATTTATTTAGAATTAATAAAAATAAAAACACACTGACATTTGTCAGTATTCATAAAATATCAATCATATCTCATTTAATATTTAACTCGTTTTTAAAAGAATTCTCCAAAATGCCATAAAATTCCTGAAGGATCATGAACAAAACATTCTTTTCCCCAAGACATTGTTCTGACAGGAGTTAACCTTACTCCTTCATATTTTTCAAGATTCAATTGCTGAAGTTCATTCCAAAACTCATCTGTATTTTCAACCTCTATAAAAAGCATGGTATTCTCAATCCAGTCTTTTACATAGGCATCTTGTAAATAAAACCCAATTTCCTTTTTCTTAAATAAGGATAATTTAGGTTCTAAAACAACTTCTTCAAATCCTAAGTCTTTGTAAAAATTACGGCTGACTTCAAAGTTTTCAGCGCCAATAAATGGGCGAATTGATTGTAAATTTTGTTTCATGATAATCTGTTTATCCAGCCATTATAAGTCATTTCAAATTTTATTTCTCCTTTTCCATGAGATCCGACCTCTTTCCATCCGGATTTTCTGTAAAATTCTTCGGCTCTTGTATGAGGTAAGGTTCCAAGCCAAACGTTTTCTTTGGTCTGTTCAAAATACCAATTTAGCATTACATCGTGAAGTTTTCTTCCGATGCCTTTCTTCTCAGAATCAGGATGTAAAAACAATGCCCAAATGTTGTTTTCCTTCATATCTACAATGGAAAATCCTACAATTTGATGATCAATTTCACAAACCCAGCCCTTTCCCCTTTCAAATAAAAATTCTTCACAATCTTTATCGGTAACTAATCCAGGATCAGACAATGTATTTTCTTTTACAGAATTTCTCACGATCTGTATCTGCGGAATATCTTCTATTCTAGCCTCTCTGATTTCCATGCAGAATATATATTAAAAGTAAAAAGGCAAACTGCTTATCTGCAAATCTGCCTTTATATTTATTAAACTTTTACAAATTATTTCTTATCTACTACAATTCTTTCTGTTCTGTTGGCCAGTTCCCAAGCCGTAGCGAAAACCAATTGTGTTCTCTTTGCCAATAAATTGTAATCAATTTTTTCAACATCATCCGTTGGTTTGTGGTAATCTTCATGAATTCCATCAAAGAAAAACGCTACAGGAATATTGTTTTTGGCAAAATTATAATGATCTGATCTGTAATATAATCTTTGAGGATCATTCGGATCATCGTACTTATAATTTAATTCCAGGTTATTTGTTGTTTTATTAGCAGCTTCGTTAATTACTTTTAATTGAGAGCTTAGCATATCGGAACCGATTACATAAACATACTGTTTTCCTCTGTTTTCCGGATCATCACGCCCAATCATGTCGATATTTAAATCCACCACTGTATTTGCTAACGGAAACACAGGATTATCAGTATAATATTCTGATCCAAACAAACCATGTTCTTCTCCCGTCACATGAAGGAATAAAATCGATCTTTTAGGTCCTTTTCCTGCTTTTTTAGCACTCTGAAAAGCTTTTGCAATCTCCATAACAGCAACAGTTCCACTCCCATCGTCGTCTGCACCGTTATAGACTACTCCATTTCTTGTTCCCACATGATCATAATGCCCAGAAATAACAACAATTTCTTCAGGTTTTTCACTTCCTTCTATGAATGCTAAAATATTTTCAGAATCAGGCAGATTTCCTCCTCCTCTTTGCTTCATAAAATCAGCAGGAACTTTCTGATAGTAGGATCCCAATGCTTTTGGATAAGAAATCCCTAAACTTTTATAATAATTAATCATGTATTCTCCAGCCTTTTTTTGCCCTGGACTTCCGGTATCTCTCCCTCCCATTTCATCTGAAGCAATTACATATAAGTTTTTCTTTAGATCTTCTGCCTTAATTTCCTCATAAGCAGACTGAAATGCTTTATTATATTTTTTAGGGGAAGTAACAGAAGAACCTGATGTTTCAGTAGAAACTTTTGAAGCTCCGCAGCTGGTAAGTAAAGCAGCAGCGAATAGTGGAATGATTAACTTTCTCATTTAAAATAATTTTCTTAAAAATAGCAAATTTATATTTATCCTCTAATGAAATCTAAAATTTATTATATTTGATTTAAATGCCAAATGAATGAAAGAAATTTACGGATTTAATCATTATTCTTTTTTTACCGAAATGTCTGAACTTTCCCGAAAGCATGGAAGTTTTGACTTGTCTTTAGGTCTGCCTGATTTTGAAGTAGATAGCCGGCTACGGTATTATCTGAAAGAATCTGCAGACAGCATTAGCCATAGCTACGAATCACTTGAAGGCAATACTTTACTGATCGACAATATTATTAAATTTAACGCCAGCAGAAAGAATAGCATTGTCATAAGAAGAGAAGAAGTAAATATTGTTCCATGTTCAACTTTTGCTTTATATACTTCTTTAAAATCTATTATCAATCAAGGAGATGAAGTTATTGTTATACAGCCGTCATATTATACCTACGCTCCTTCAATTGTTCTTAACGGAGGTGTTCCGGTTTATTATGATCTGGAAAATGATTTTACAGTCGATTGGGATAGACTTCAAAGTTGTATTTCGGTAAAAACAAAAGCAATTATTGTCAATTCACCTCAGAACCCAACCGGTAAAATATGGAGTAAAAGTGATTGGGAACGATTGTATGAACTCATCAAAGACCAGGAGATTTACCTTATTTCAGAAGAAATTTATGATATTTATTGTTATGACAATATTGAGCATTACAGCTCATTTCTTCATCCGGAATTAAGAAAAAGAACCTTCTGCATATTTTCTTTCGGAAAAATGTTCCATGCAACCGGCTGGAAAGTAAGTTACTTACTTGCTGCAGAAGATCTTCTAAAGGATTTTAGGAGTTATCAGCAGTATATTTCTTTCAGTACGAATGCTCCTGTTCAATATGCGGTAGCCAAATATCTTGATGTATTTGATCCTGAAGAGAACCGAAAAGCCATGGAAAATAAAAGAAATATTTTTAATGAACTTATTCAGTACACTCCTTTACAGGTTGAGCAAAAAGCACAGGGAAGTTTCTTTCAGATTGTAAATTTCAGAAACATTTCAAAAACCATTACAGATGTTGAGTTTTCCAAATGGCTGACCATAGAAAAAAAAGTATCTTGTCTTCCCGTTTCTGCATTCTATAATGCTAAAACAAATTCGGATTATATAAGATTTAGTTTTGCAAAAAAAGATGATCTGATTATTGATGCTTTAGAGTATTTAAGAAAGAATCTTTAAGGTTAAAATCATTTATAAATCAATAAAAAAGCACCACATTATGCGGTGCTTTTTAATACTATCTACTTGTTTTAAAGAGCTAAAACCCTTACATCAATTCTTCTATTTTTTGCTTTACATTCATCGGTATCATTCGCTGCACAAATAGGATGCTGCGAGCCATATCCTTCTGCTTCTACTCTATCTGCTGCAATTCCTAACTCTAATAATTTCAGTTTTGCAGTTTGAGCTCTTAGATTTGAAAGCTGCTGATTGCTTTCATCATTTCCTGAGTTATCAGTATAACCTCCTAATTTTATTTTTAGATCCGGATAAGCAGTAAGAATTTCAACCAAATTCAAGAGTTGAGCTTCAGAACCTGCTTTTAAATCACTTGAACCGGTTTCAAAATAAAGGTTCTCGATCGTATACCAATTATTGGGATCCAAAATTCTTTTATCTTTTCGTTTTACGGAATTATAAAGTTGATAGATCTGGCTTCCTTCACCCATAGAAATTTTCTTTCCACCTTTTAATTCAACTTCCTTACTATTTCCTGTATCGTAAACAAAATCGCCGTTTTCATTTACATATCCTTTAATTTCTTTTGGAGCTAACGGAATAGAAGCATCAACATTCGCTGCAGAACCCAATCCGGAAACCCCTGTTAAAGCCTCAATCTTTGCTTTTCGGTTAGCTTCAATTTTATCTTTATGTAAAGTAGCTAAAGTAGGTGCAATAACGAGAGATACGATCGACATCAATTTAATCAAAATATTCATAGAAGGTCCTGAAGTATCTTTAAATGGATCTCCCACTGTATCTCCTGTCACTGAAGCCTTATGAGGTTCAGATCCTTTGTAATAAGTTTGTCCGTTAATATCAACTCCTTTTTCAAAAGACTTTTTGGCATTGTCCCAAGCTCCACCTGCATTATTTTGGAACATTCCCATAAGAACTCCACACACAGTAGCTCCGGCTAAAAAACCACCCAACACTTCAGGTCCGAAAATAAATCCAATTAATAAAGGTGAAATAATGGCAATTGCTCCCGGAAGCATCATTTTTCTAATGGAAGCATCGGTAGAAATAGCAACGCATTTTTCATATTCAGGCTGAGCTTTTCCTTCCAAAATCCCAGGAATCTCCCTGAACTGTCTGCGAACTTCTTCTACCATCGCCATTGCAGCCTGCCCGACCGCCGTAATAGCCAATGAAGAAAAGATAAAAGGAATCATTCCTCCGATAAATAACCCGGCCAGAACATCAGCTCTGTAAATATCAATTCCATCAATTCCGGCAATTCCTACGAAAGCAGCAAATAAAGCTAAAGCCGTCAATGCTGCAGAAGCAATGGCAAAACCTTTTCCTGTTGCAGCTGTTGTATTTCCTACAGCATCCAGAATATCTGTTTTTTCACGAACTTCTTTTGGTAATTCACTCATTTCGGCAATTCCTCCTGCATTATCTGCAATGGGTCCGAAAGCATCAATTGCCAGCTGCATCGCTGTTGTTGCCATCATTCCAGCTGCTGCAATCGCAACACCATAAAGGCCTGCACATAAATAAGAACCATAAATTCCACCTGCCAAAACAATAATCGGAAGTAAAGTAGATTCCATACCCACTGATAGTCCGCCAATAATATTGGTTGCATGACCTGTTGAAGATTGTCTTACAATACTTGAAACGGGTCTTTTTCCCATTGCAGTATAATATTCTGTAATGATACTCATTAAAGTACCCACGACCAAACCAACCATAATTGCCCCAAAAACACCCATTTTAGAGAATTCCAGGCCTCTCAGAACCATTTTCTCAGGTAAGATATAAGTAACCAAAAAATAAGAAGCTATAGCTGTTATAACGATACTTCCCCAGTTCCCTAGATTTAATGCGTTTTGTACACTTGAAGTAGAGGATCCTTCATTATCGTTAATTCTAACAAATAAAGTTCCGATGATAGAAAATATAATTCCGGTTCCTGCAATCAACATTGGGAGAAGAATTGGTGCAAAACCGCCAAAAGAATCTTCCGAAACAGTTTCTCTTCCCAAAACCATTGTTGCCAATACCGTTGCCACATAAGAACCGAATAAATCAGCCCCCATTCCTGCAACATCTCCTACATTATCTCCTACGTTATCAGCAATTGTTGCTGGATTTCGAGGGTCATCTTCAGGAATTCCGGCTTCTACTTTTCCCACTAAATCTGCTCCGACATCGGCTGCTTTAGTATAAATTCCGCCTCCTACTCTTGCAAAAAGCGCTATTGATTCTGCTCCTAAAGAAAATCCGGTCAAGATTTCAATGGTTCTTTCCATTTCATGAGAATCAACTGTAGCATCCGGAGCGAAAATTTGCTTAATAATTAAAAATGATGCTCCTAATCCTAAAACGGCTAATCCGGCAACTCCCATTCCCATTACAGAACCACCTGTAAATGAAACTTTAAGAGCTTTTGAGAGTGAAGTTCTTGCCGCTTCTGCCGTTCTTACATTGGCTTTCGTAGCGATTTTCATCCCAATAAAACCTGCCGTAGCAGAAAATACAGCTCCCACAGCAAAAGCAATTCCGATACTCCAATGTGAGTTGGCGTTGCTCATTCCCATCACCGCTAAAAGAATAGCTACAATTACTACGAAATACATTAAAATCTTGTACTCGGCCTTGAGAAAAGCCATTGCACCGTCAGCGATGTGTCCGCTGATAACTTTCATTTTTTCATTTCCGGCATCCTGCTTACTAACCCAATTGCTCTGAATAAAAGTATACAGCAAAGCAATGACACCAAAAATTGGTACTAACACAAATAAGTCCATAGTTTAATATTTTTTTGGTAATAGAGAATTAAATATAATAAATAATTCTCAAGGATTATGGAAAAATAATACAACTACCAAAAAAAATATTAATTATTAAATAAAAAAGGCTAAATGAAAATTCATTTAGCCTTTAACTTTTATCTTTAAATCCTGAGAATCTTATCCTCCGTATTTATTTGCATAATCTTCCTGAGAAGCTTTGATTACTTTTTTAGCATGATCTGCTCCGTAAACTTCCTGAATTCTGCATTTTGCAGGCTCATCTGGTAAGTTTTTATACGTTAAGAAATAGTGCATTAATCTTTTAACTTCAGCTTCAGGTAATTCTGAAATGTCTCTATAATGACCAAAAGCATGATCTCCAATCATTACAGCAACGATTTTATCATCAGCTTCTCCTCCGTCGATCATTTTAAAACCTCCGATTGGAATAGCTTCCATCAATAAACCTCCTGAATGAATATTATGAGAACTTAGGACACAGATATCAAGAGGGTCATGATCTCCCATTGTAACATCATTTGCTCCTCTTTCAATTGCTAAATTCATTACGGCTTCGTCACAGTATGTTCTAGGAACAAAACCATATAATGCAGGAATAATATTTGAGAATTTCTGAGGTCTGTCTACCTTTAAAAATCCTGTTTCTTTATCTACTTCATATTTAATAGTATCTGAAGGAACGATCTCCACGAAAACATTTACAACATTTGGCGCATCTTCTCCTGCAGAAATCCCATGCCATGGATGTGCTTTAAAATTTGGAATCATTATTTAAAATTTTTATTTTTTTAGTTAAGCTATTATTAAAATTTCTCTTCTCAAATCTTCTATGGTTACCGAAATATAATCTTCGTTTTCCATATAATTCATGATGAAAATGGTTTTAAACTCGTCAAGATTAGTATTTCCATTCAATCCATCATAGGTTTGATGAAGCAAATCTATCACAGCATTTTTAGAATCAACGATATTTTGCCATGAATTTTTCGTAACATACAATTGCTGAGAAGAATTGTATTCAAATTCTTCATTGATTGTTTTTTCGGTAAGGAAAATAAATTCGTGGCTAGCAAGGTCTTTGTTAAACCTCTGAACTAAGTTTGATGGTTTTATTCTTTCTAAAAACAAAGTCATTCTTTCGTAAGCCTGAGTCTTATTTTCAGAGTTTGATTTCACAGAAAGCAATTTGATCTCCTGTTCTTTAAGTTTAATGTACGTAAATACAAACTGTCTCAACAAAACCAAGAAAGGGATTGCAATAATTAATGCAAATGCATACGGTAGATATCCTGAAAAATTTGTCATAATTTGAGGTAGCAAAATTACTAATAATTTGGCTATTTTGCTATCATTTTCAGAATTTTAATTTATAGATTTTCCCAATTATATTCTACCAGATACAAAAAATAAAGACTACGAAAATCTCATAGTCTTTTTAATTATTTTTTACAGTTCAAAAAGTGCCGGTCTTTGCGTTACCTCATGATAGCAAACACTATTTTCATCAAAATAATGATAGACTAAGCTTTTTCTTGTTCTTGATTTATCCAAATGAGGTTCACCGCCGTGAAGAATATTGGCGTGCCAAATTAATAGATCTCCCTTTTTTGCTCTGAAAACTTCTTTTTTAAGTCCTAATTCTTTTACTTTTTCTTCAAGAAATTCTTCATAGGCTTTATAGCTTTTTTTTCCAATCCTCATGCTATCTCCTTCATTATCATAATCTGAATTTAGGAAATAAGGAAGTTTATGACTTCCCGGAATATAATGTAAAGCCCCATTGTTTTCGTCAATATCTTCAAGAGCAATCCATACACCGAGAAGTCCTCCCAAAGGGTAAGTCGTCATGTGAATACTGTCAGAATGCGTTTTTTGCTGGCTCCCATTAATGAAATTGATACTTTGGAAAAGTTTTGCCTCGCCATCCATTAAAACAGAAAGAAATTCTAACAGATTTTTATCGTTCCCAATATTTCTGATGATTTCAGAATGATGAATCACAAACATTAATTTCCCTCCATAGCGGAATTTTATAGTTCCGTCTGCCATTAATGTATCAATTTCAGTATTGATTTTATCGGCAGTTTCAGGGCTTAAATAATTCTTTAAAATTAAATATCCCTCCTTTTCAAAACTCCTTACACTATCTTTATTTTCTTCAGAAAGTTTTTTGTAGAATGATGTTTCCGCTAATCTCTCAGTATCTATCTTTCTTTCATCTGCGGGAAGATGGGCAAAATCTTTACTGGAAATACTCGAAAAGTAGTTTTTATTGATTCCGTACTTTTTATACAGAGGAATATTATGTTTTAATTTACTTTTATTAAAAAAATTGTAAACTACATACGGAAGTTTATAATTTCGGATTTGCTTTAACATAAGAGATTTATGTAATAATTTGAGATAAAGTTACAAAAATAATATTCCAATTAGAATGAATCTAAACAAATTGGCTTGATTTACTCTACTAAAAGAATTTCCCGTTAAAAATAAGTTTTAAAAGTTTTTTGAAAAGATCTTTTTTAGAACCTTCAATGATAGGATAAGGCTTTAATTCCGGGCGAAAGCCTCTAAAAAATTCCTCGATATTCGGAAGATTTCCCCCTTCAAAATCAAAAATATGAGTCTCAATATTTTCTTTAATCGCCTGATCAATCAGAACAGAAGCTCCGGATAATTTCACATATTCTTTATCATTGAAAGTACCTAAAAGCGCGATACTCTCTTTATCAGCAAAGGTTACAATGATATTAATAATTTTAGATTGATAATAAAAAGCTAAGAATGTAAGGCTATTAATGTTGAAAAAGGATTCAAAAATTTTCATAAAGCTGAGTTTATCATCTTCATTTTCTGCTCCGATAAAATTATTTTTTACAAAACCTTCAGCTTCTTTATAGGTAATTTCCTTTATTTCAGAATTCTGTAGAGTTTCTTCATCCAATCTTAGTTTCCTTTTCCTTTTTGGAGAATATTTGGCATATACTTTCTCATACACATCCGGATAAATAAGAAAGTTATTTTTTAATTCGATGGTTGAAATAAAACGATTGGTATCATTAAATGTATAAATTCGTATCAAATAATTGTCCTTCAGATAACTAAGAAATTCTTCATTTATATTTATATTGTCTTCAGCAGAAAATACTCCCAATTGTTGACAAAGTCTCGGATTATGTACAATTTTAACACCGTATTTCTTCACAAAAGGAACCGGCATTACAGCTTCATAATCGTTATACACCAGAACTTCCCATTGTTTTCCTGAAGTAACATCCAAAAAATCTTTTGCTGCAGAGTATTTTCTCTGTTCAGATTTTTCCAGACATTTAGTATATTTCTTAAAATCTATTTCGTCGTATTTTAACCTTCTAATCATAGTAATCCTTCGTCTGAGAAACTGAAATATGAATTCTGTGTAATAATCAAATGATCCATCAACTGAATACTTAATACCTTTCCGGCTTCTTTTATTTTTTGTGTAATCTCAGTGTCTTCCTTACTGGGTTTAAAATTTCCAGAAGGATGATTATGAGCAATGATGATTCCTGTCGAAAAATGCTCCAGAGCTGTCCTAAACAACACCCTTACATCCACAATAGATTGATTGATGCCACCTTGTGTAAGCTGTGTCAGATAAATAACTTTATTACTTTGGTTTAAAAATATAGCCCAAAATTCCTCGGTTCTTAGATCTGCCAAATAATTTTTTAAAACAAGATAAGCATCCTTACTGTTTGAAATTACTGTTTTTTCGGGGATTTCCTGGCTGGCTTTTCTTCGTCCTATTTCCAATGTCGTTGCAATTGAAATGGCTTTTACTTCCCCTACTCCTTTAAATTTCATCAAATCTTTCACTGAAAGTAAACTTAATTGGTTCCAGTTGTTATTGACAGAAGCCAAAATTCTTCGAGCTAATTCAATAGCTGTTTCATTTTTATTTCCACTTCCCATAACGATTGCCAGTAACTCTGAATCAGAAAGCGAGTCTTTACCTTTTAATAAAAACTTTTCTCTGGGTCTGTCGTCTTCAGCAAGAAACTTTATGGGCATTTTTTAGATTAATGAATTAAGTTACGATTAATAAAAAGCATATAAAATGATAGGCTGCTGTGATTGATCAATATATTTGGACGTTTGAGCAAATGCATTTTTTGAAAGCATAGGACAACCAAAACTCAGACAAGCCGGATTTCCCGATTCATTATCCTGAACACAATAATACGAATGAAGAACGATCGCTCTTTCTCTTGCATTGCTGTTAGTAGAATCTAAGCCATCCAAACGATAGGCTTTTCCGAATTTTCCTGAATAGCTTTCCCGGATTTCGTATTTTCCTAAAGATGATTGATGAGAACCATCCGTATTACTGAACTGGAGGTTTTCTGAATTCTTCATTACAGAACCTTCACCATGGGCAACAATTGCTTTTTGTAAGATTTTATTGTTTTTTAAATCATAAACAAAATAGCGATATTTCCCTGAATGAATTTTAAAATTAATAAAAACAGCCAAATCCTGATTGTAGTTTTTCCCTTTCAAATAATTTTTAATTTCTAAAATTTTTGACGTTGGCAAATAATCAATAGTACTTGTAGCCTGAGATTCAATTTTTGAACAGGACAGAAAAAAAAGGAATAAAAAAATAAAGCTTTTTCCCATTTTTCGCAGAAGGTATTATTCGATAATCATTCCGTCTTTCATGACTAATTTTCGGTCGGTAATTTCAGCAAGACCAGGATTGTGGGTTACAATTACAAAAGTCTGGTCATATTTATCTCTCAGATCGAAAAAAAGGCGATGAAGATCATCTGCATTCTTTGAATCTAAATTTCCTGTCGGTTCATCTGCAAAAATAATTTTTGGAGAATTTATTAAAGCTCTTGCCACAGCAACTCTTTGTGCTTCACCGCCGGATAATTGATTGGGTTTATGATGCAATCTTTGTTCTATTTTTAAATCTTCAAATAAAGCATATGCCTTTTCAATCGATTCTTTTTCGTTAGCTCCTGCAATTTTTGTGGGAAGCAAAACATTTTCCAAGGCTGTAAATTCAGGAAGTAATTGATGAAACTGAAAAACAAAACCAATATTCTGGTTTCTGAATTTAGAAATTTGTTTATCATTCATGTTAATGAAAGATTCTCCTGCAATGGTAATTTCAGTATCAAAACTTTTTGAATTTGTAGGAAGATCTAATGTCCCTAAAATCTGTAAAAGTGTAGATTTTCCAGCTCCGGACTCTCCAACAATAGAAACTACCTCTCCTGTTTTGATATGAATATCAACGCCTTTCAATACTTCTAAATTTCCATATGATTTATGGATATTTCTTGCTTTAATCATGATTCAAAAATAGTAAATTGATTTGAGATATGAGATAATTTCGCAGTGAATTGTGAATTCAGATTACTCATCTTTTTTGAATATAAATAAACAAAAAAACGCTCCTCAATTGAGAAGCGTTTTACTATGTACAGTTTAGAAAATTACAGTAACAAAGTTAATGGACTTTCTAAATACGTTTTTAGTGTTTGTAAGAACTGAGCTCCTGTAGCACCGTCTACCACTCTGTGATCACAAGCTAATGAAAGCTTCATCGTGTTTCCAACTACGATCTGTCCGTCTTTTACGATTGGTTTCTCGATAATTGCTCCTACTGAAAGGATTGCAGAGTTTGGTTGATTAATGATACTTGTAAATGTTTCAATTCCGAACATCCCCAAGTTTGAGATCGAGAATGTAGAACCTTCCATTTCGTTTGCTTTAAGACCTTTAGATTTTGCTCTTCCGGCCATATCTTTTACAGCAGCAGAAATTTGAGTGTAGCTCATATGATCTGTATTCTTAAGAACAGGAACTACCAATCCGTCTGGAATGGCAACCGCTACACCAATATTGATGTTTCCTCTATGAATAATCTTATCTCCTGCCCAACTAGAATTTACTTGTGGATGTTTTCTTAAAGCAATTGCTGTTGCCTTAATAATCATATCGTTGAAAGAAATTTTAGTATCTGGTAAAGAGTTGATTTCTTTTCTAGCTTCAATCGCCTTATCCATATTAATTTCTACCATCAGATAGTAATGAGGCGCTGTGAATTTACTTTCAGAAAGACGTTTTGCAATGATATTTCTTACCTGTGAATTCGGAGTTTCCGTATCCTCACCCTGTACAAAGCTTAATGCCACTTGAGCCGCTGGACTTGCAGTCGGAGCTGAAGCTGCTGGTTTTGCAGATGGTTGATAATTTTCAATATCTTTTTTAACGATTCTTCCGTTTTCTCCTGAACCTTGCACAGCATTAATATCAACACCTTTATCCTGAGCCATTTTCTTCGCTAACGGAGAAATTGCCACTCTGTCTGTAGAGGTAGTATTTGTTGCCGGAGCAGCTTTTTCTTCTGCTTTAGCTTCAGTTTTTTGTTCAGCTGGTTTTTCTGATGAAGAAGCTGCTTTTGGAGCACCAACTCCCGAAATATCTGTTCCCGCAGGACCGATAATTGCCAATACAGTATCAACCGGAGCAGCACCTCCTTCTTCAACACCTTGCTTCAATAATACCCCGTTGAATTCAGATTCAAAATCCTGAACTGCTTTATCTGTTTCGATCTCAGCAAGAAGATCTCCTTCTTTTACTGTATCGCCTATATTTTTGTGCCATTTCGCAACTTTACCTTCTGTCATTGTATCAGAAAGTCTTGGCATAGTAATCACTTCTACTCCTGCAGGAACTTCAGCTGAAGCCTGCTCCGGAGCAGTAGTTGTTTCTGTTTTAGGCTCTTCTTTTTTCTCTTCAGAAGTTGCAACGGGAGCAGCTCCACCTGTTAATCCTGAAATATCTTCTCCTTCACTACCGATAATTGCTAAAACTGAATCCACAGCAGCTGCATTTCCTTCTTCTACACCTACATATAAAAGAGTACCTTCAATTTCAGATTCAAAATCCTGAACCGCTTTATCTGTTTCGATTTCAGCTAAAATATCTCCTTCTTTTACTTTATCGCCTACTTTTTTATGCCATTTTGCCACTTTTCCTTCCGTCATCGTATCGGAAAGACGTGGCATTGTAATCACTTCTGCCATAATATATATTGATTTGAGATTCGAGATTCGAGATTTGAGATTAGGGAAACTCAAATTCAAATATCAAATTAATTATTAATTTTAGTTTTCTAATTTATCTAAGAATGGATAATCTTCCTGAGCATATACATACTCATAGATTTTCTCTGTATCCGGATACGGAGAGTTTTCCATAAACTCTACACACTCTTCAACGAAATCTCTAGATTTGTTATCCGTAGCTTCCAATTCTTCTTCAGTAGCCCATCCGTTTGATAAAATTCTTTGTTTTATCAATTCAATTGGATCATCATTTTTGTGAATCGCTACTTCTTCCTTAGATCTGTATGGTTCAGCATCTGACATTGAGTGACCTCTGAAACGGTAAGTTCTTGCTTCAATGAAAGTTGGTCCGTCTCCTCTTCTTGCTCTTTCAATAGCTTCGTAAGCAGCTTCTGCCACTTTCTCAGGATCCATTGCATCTACTGCAAGACAAGGCATTTCATATCCTAAACCTAATTTGTAAATATCTTCGTGATTAGCTGTTCTTTTAACAGAAGTACCCATTGCATACTGGTTGTTTTCCACAACGAAAATTACAGGTAACTTCCAGTTCATTGCCATATTGAATGTTTCATGCAAAGAACCTTGTCTCGCTGCACCGTCTCCGAAGAAACAAATGTTTACAGCTTTTCTGTCAAAATACTGATCTGCGAAAGCAATACCTGCTCCCAAAGGAATTTGTCCTCCTACAATACCATGACCTCCATAAAATCTATGTTCTTTACTGAAAATGTGCATAGATCCACCCATACCTCCTGACGTACCTGTAGCTTTACCACAAAGCTCTGCCATGATTCTTTTAGGATCTACTCCCATCGCCATTGGATGAATGTGACATCTGTAAGCAGTAATCATACTGTCTTTTGACAAATCCATTGCATGGGTAAAACCAGCAGGAATAGCTTCCTGACCGTTATACAAATGTAAAAAACCTCTGATTTTTTGTTTTAAATAAAGAGAACGGCATTTGTCTTCAAACCTTCTCCACATAGTCATATCTTCATACCACTTCAGGTATACCTCTTTAGAAAATTCTTTCATGTGTTGAGCTCTTGCTTATTTATTATGAAATAGTTGAGCAAAATTATAAAAAAAACTTCGTTTTTATTGTATACATACCAATTGTTTTTTTACTTATAATATTATATTTACAGTATCAAACTAAAATATGGAAGAAAAACAACCTTCGTTGGTCCTTAGAATATCAAAAATTATATCCGATTTTTTCAATCCTTTACTTTCTTTATTTATATTCTTCTTATATATGAGCATAAAGAATTATTCGCTGAAAGATTCTTTATCCTACTTCTTACCAATATTATTGCTTATCATTGCCCCCATCATTATATGGCTGGTCTGGAATGTAAAAACCGGAAGATATACCAATATGGATGTTTCCAATCGTGTCCAAAGAAAGACTTTATATATATTTATTGCAGCTTGTGTCATTGCCTATCTCGCTTTTAATTATTTTAAGAATGGATATGTTGATTTCGTCATGCTATTCATCCTCATTTTACTTTTTGCCTTACAAATCAGTAACTTTTTTATTAAAAGTTCTATGCATACAGTATTCAACATATTTGTTGCCGCATTATTTTTTGCTTTAAATATAACTATGGGCTTTATATGGTTGGGAATTGCAGTTTTGGTAGGAATTACAAGGATTATTCTAAACAGACATACTCCCAAAGAAGTATTCATGGGCGCATTCATCGCTTTTATCGTATCTTTTATTTACCTATATTGCAATATACAATTTCAACATTAAGCATCGACTATGAAAATAAACCATCTTACCTCTGCAGAAGAAAACTTAATGAGACTATTCTGGAAGTTGGGATCTTTTTATCTAAAAGACGTTATGGAACAGCATCCGGAACCCAAACCACACCAAAATACAGTTTCTACTTACTTGAAAATATTGGTTGAAAAAGGATATTTATCTACAGAAAAAGAAGGGAGAATTTTTAAATATACTGTTCTTGTTCCTCTTGAAGAATACAGAAAATTTTTATTAAAAGAGCTTTCACTTCATTTCTTTAATAATTCAGGGAAAGAGATTTTAGAATTTTTATTTAATGAGAATTTAATTTCTCAAAATGATTTGAGAGGTTATTTTGATCTTAAAATAGAACTAAAGCCGGCAAAAGTAAAAGAACCTAAACATGAATATGCCGAAGAAATTTTGAATCCTAAGAAAGATAAAAAGAAAGATAAGAAAAAGAAGAAGAAAAAAGACTGAATCTAAGAACATTTCTCCTTTTAAGACATAAAAAAAGCGGCTTCAAAAGCCGCTTATATTTTTTACCAACGATTTCCACCGCCGTTACCTCCACGATTGTTTCCGTAACCACCACCGTTACCTCCACGGTTGTTTCCATAACCACCACTTCTGTTGTTATCGAAACTTCTTCTTGGCTTTTCTTCTCTTGGTTTAGCTTCAGATACATTAAGGATTTTTCCGTTGAATTCTTTTTGGTTTAAAGCTTCAATTGCTTGCTTTCCTTCTTCGTCACCCATTTCAATAAAACCAAAACCTCTTGAACGGCCAGTTTCTCTGTCTGTTACAATTTTAGCAGATGCGATATCTCCAAATTCTGCAAATAAGTCGTGCAACTCATATTCTTTAGTTGCGTAATTGATGTTTGAAACAAAAATGTTCATTTTAAATAAAATTAAAAAATTAATAAAAATTTGGTATATAAAAGAAAAGCAACATAAATTAATGAACAAATATTGATTCCAAATATAAACGATTGCAAGATACAATTAAAAAATTCAAAACAAAGCATTTTTATAATTAATTCTCACTTAATATTGAAATTGAGTAAGTTAAACTGAAAATAGCCCTTTTTAAAAGCACTTTATCCTAATTTATTGAGAAAACAAATCATTATCTTTCAACAACTCAATCTTAAACCTTTGATAAAGCAAGTTTTTAACGTTAAATTTGTGCTGCAAATTATTAAAATATGAACTATCATACAAGAAAATGGGTAAAACCCGAAGACTTAAATCCCAACCAGTCACTTTTTGGAGGAAGATTATTACAATGGATTGACGAAGAAGCTGCATTATATGCCGTCATTCAGCTGGAAAACAAGAAAGTCGTGACCAAATTTATTTCAGAAATTAATTTTGTAAGCTCTGCAAAACAGGGTGATATTATTGAAATCGGTATCGAAGTCTCAAATTTCGGTTCTACTTCACTTACTTTAAAATGTGATGTTAGAAATAAAATGACCCATCAAACAATTATTACAGTGGATAGAATTGTGATGGTAAACCTTGATCAGGATGGCAATCCTGCTCCTCATGGAAAAACACAGGTTGAATTTGTGAAAAACAGGCTAAATAACCAAACTCAATAATGAAGATTTTCATAAAAAATATGGTTTGCGGAAGATGTATTTCTGCAGTCACAACTATTTTTAACGAAGCTCATATTCAAATTAAATCCATTGCTCTTGGCGAAGTGGAGACTGAAGTTGAAATTTCAGATCAGGATCTTCAGTATCTCGAAAAACATTTGCTGGAAACAGGTTTTGAAAGAATAAAAGACTCTACCCACCAACTTGTTGAGAAAATTAAAAATCTGATTATTGCAAAAATAAGCGAACTTGATATTGATGAGAACTTTCTTTTGTCTGAGTTTTTAATCTCAAAAATTCATAAAGATTACAGTTCCCTTTCAAAAACATTTTCTCAGAATGAAAATATTACTTTGGAGCAATTTTTCATTCTCCAAAAGATTGAAAAAGTAAAAGAACTGCTTTTATATAATGAATTTACATTAACAGAAATTGCAGGAAAGCTAGGTTATAAAAGTGTTCAGCATTTGTCCTCACAATTCAGAAACAGTTCAGGCTTCACCCCTACCGAATTCAAAAAACTGAAAGTTCATAACAGAAAACCTTTAGATAGCTTTTAAAGAAAAAGGATAAAAACATGAATGAAAAAGATATTTGGGCAATAAAACTATTTCATTTGTATGAAAGTAAAGACATCGAAAAGATAAAAGAAAAGCTTTTTGTCTTTTCAGACATTTTAATATATCTTCATGAAGTTCTTGCAGAAAAAAAAATTAATCTTACTGAGAAGGATGTTTATTCAGAGCAGTTAGTAATTAAAATACATTTACAAAATCAAAGTCTACTTCAAATTTCACAGGGGCATAGTATAATTTCAAATTTCTTTAAAAATAAAAATTCTCAAATAAAATTTTTAGATATATCTTCTATTATTACAATTGTAAGGTCTCAATATGAGTCTTTACTTATGTATCAACATTTATACATTAACATTGAATCGGAAGAAGAAAAAAAATTGAGATTTGAATCATGGATAATGTCTTCAATGATGCTTAGAAAAAAAGTTTTTTCTAATTCAAAACAAAAAAATAATAAAGCCTTAATTAATGAAGAAAAGTCTATTTTCGAGTTAAAAGATAGCATTCAAAACAATCCTGCATTCCATCTTTTATCAGGAAAACAACAGAAAAGCTTACTGGATAATGGATCAGGCAAATTATTTAAGAATTGGGATACAATTTTTGACGATTCAAAATTTACTAAGGATGGTGTCTTTTCGAAAATTTATTATATAGCCTCCGTATATGCACATTCTGAAGGATTATTAGCTCTTCAATTAAAAGAAACTAAGCATTTAATGGAAAATAAAAATATGAAAGAATTACATTATATAATGTTGTTTTACTCTTATTTAATGACAAATATTATGATTAAAAATATAATAAATAAATTTCCATTAGTTAAAGAGAGATTCGAAACATTAGAAGAAAAATATAAATTCGAGATTGACTTTAATTATCAATTATCTTTTAAATAGAAATTAATCCGAATTCTATAAAATTCATCCTTAAATTTATAACACCCTTCCATTTGCATTTTGGAAATTTGTAGTATAAATTAAAGGATCATGGATAAACAATATAAAATTCTTGGAATGACCTGTTCCGGCTGTCAGAAAAAAATATCTGAAAAACTGAACAGTATTGAAGGTCTAAAAGCTGATGTCAATCTTGAAAACAGCACAGCGACCATCACTTCAGAAAAAGAAATTACATTACATTCATTAAATACAGCTTTAGGTGAAATCGGAAATTATAAATTAGAAGATCCGGACAACCCCGACAAAGCTTTCATAAAACCACAAGACAGAATTTCTCCATCATCTGTTTATTATTGTCCGATGGAATGTGAAGGCGATAAAGTCTATTTCCAGCAGGGAAAAAGATGTCCGACGTGCAATATGTATCTGGTTCCAATTGAAGAAAAAAAAGCTAAAGATCCTAATTTTAAGCCGGCGTATTCTTCTACCTATCTTCCTGAGAACTTTAAAGATAACATTGGGAAATATTACTGTCCCATGTTCTGTGAAAGCGATAAAACTTATGACGAAAAAGGCCATTGTCCTGTTTGTCATATGCATTTAGAGGAAATCACAGAAGACTTGGTTCAACATGCTGAAGCACACTCCCATCATCATCATTCTCATGATCACAGCCACCATCACGAAGCTCCAAAAGTCACAGATGAAATGGCAGGTAAATATTACTGTCCCATGTATTGTGAAGGGGATAAAGTGTACGACAGCAATGTTGGCTGTCCTGTTTGTGGGATGGATCTGGTAAAATATCCGGAGAAAAAAACAGCAAAATATACTTGTCCTATGCATCCTGAAATCATTCGTGATGAACCGGGAGATTGCCCGATCTGCGGGATGGACTTAGTCAGAATACCTGATCAAGACGATGAGGAGGAAGATGAAACCTATACTATTTTAAAAAGAAAATTTATTATTTCTTTAGCTTTTACTATTCCAGTTTTTATTCTTTCGATGGGCGGAATGTTTATTAATTTCCCTTTTTCACACCAGACCCAGGGAGTTATCGAACTTATTTTAACGCTTCCCATTCTGTTTTATTCAGGTTGGTTCTTAATGAAAAGAGGCTGGGTTTCGTTCAAAACCTGGAATTTGAATATGTTTAGCTTAATTGCTTTAGGAGTTGCCGCAGCATTTATTTTCAGTATTGTCGCTTTAGCTTTTCCTGATATGATTCCTCATGAAATTCGTGGTCACAATCATGAAATCCCCTTATATTTTGAAGCTGTCTGTGTTATTTTAACATTAGTGATCTTAGGACAGCTTATGGAAGCTCTTGCTCATAAAAAAACGGGAAATGCCATCCGGGAATTAATGAACCTATCACCTGATGAAGCCAATCTTATCGTTAACGGAGAAGAAAAAAAAGTGCTGCTTTCCCAGGTGAAAATTGGAGATTTATTAAAAGTAAAACCCGGCGAAAAAATTCCTGTCGACGGAAAATTAATAGAAGGAAGTTCCTATGTAGACGAAAGTATGATTACAGGTGAACCAATACCTGTTGAAAAAACTGTAGATGACAAAGTTTCTTCAGGCACCCTCAATGGAAATCAGGTTTTCATCATGAAAGCAGAAAAAGTAGGTGACGAAACCTTACTTTCTCAAATCATTAAAATGGTGAACGAAGCAAGCAGAAGCAAGGCTCCAATTCAAAAATTAACAGATAAAGTTTCAAAAGTTTTTGTTCCGACAGTCATTTTAATTGCAGCCATAACGTTCATTCTATGGCAGTTTTTCGGTCCGGAAGGTAAAAGAAGTTTATTTGCTTTTGTAAATGCAGTTGCCGTTCTTATTGTTGCCTGTCCTTGTGCACTGGGCTTAGCTACACCTATGTCTTTAATGGTAGGAATTGGTAAAGGCGCTAAAAATGGTATCCTTATTAAAAATGCTGAAGCTCTTGAACAAATGAATAAAGTAAACGTTCTGATTACTGATAAAACAGGAACGTTGACTGAAGGAAAACCCTCTGTAGAATATATTGAAACGATTTTGGAAGATAGAAACTCAATGCTGAAACTCGCCTATTCTTTAAACCAGAATTCGGAACATCCTTTATCAAATGCTGTCATCAAAAAAGCAAAAGAAGCAGGTGTTTCTCCTGAAAAAGTGGCAAATTTTGAGAATATCTCAGGGAAAGGTGTCAAAGGAAACATCAACGGGAAAACCGTTTATCTTGGAAATGAAAGTTTATTATCTTCACATCAGATTTTAATTCCTGATTATTTAAAACAAAAGGCAATTGAAGTTCAGTCTAAAGCACATACCATCTCTTATGTTGCCAGAGAAAATGAAGCATTAGGATTCATCAGTTTTACCGATAAAATTAAAGAAAGTTCTAAAGCAGCTGTTCAGCAATTGTTAAGTGAAGGAATCGATGTCATTATGATGACCGGAGATAATGAGCATACAGCAAAAGCCGTTGCAGAAGAATTGGGAATTAAACATTTCAAGGCGAATTGTCATCCTGAAGATAAATTAAATGAAGTTAAAAAACTGCAACAACAAGGTAAAATCGTAGCAATGACCGGTGATGGAATCAACGACTCTCCTGCTCTAGCTCAGGCAAATATTGGAATTGCCATGGGAACAGGAACTGATGTTGCTATTGAAAGTGCCGAAATCACATTGCTAAAAGGAGATATTTTAGGGGTTGCCAAAGCAAAAACATTAAGTGAGAAACTTTTAAAAAATATTAAAGAAAATCTGTTTTTTGCTTTTATTTATAATGTGTTAGGAGTTCCGGTTGCAGCAGGATTATTATATCCATTTTTTGGAATTCTTTTATCTCCAATGATTGCTGCGGCGGCAATGAGTTTCAGTTCACTATCTGTGATTTTAAACTCTTTACGCTTAAATTCTGTTGATTTAAACAGTAAATAAAATAATATCAGGTGTTTTTTAGGTAAGAAATTGATAAAAAGTTTATTTTTAGAGACCAAATACTTACAAAACACCTAATATTTATTTATGAAAAATTACACCCTTCTTTTTTTATTATTTTCAGCTTTGTATTCAGCACAAATTCAAAGATTTACATACGAATATTCATTTGTTAAAGATTCTACAAACATGGCGGATGTAAAAAAAGAGACGATGCTTCTGGATATTAAAAACAAAGGTTCAAAATATTACAGTTACGAAGTTTTTGTAACGGATTCTATTATGAATGCTGAACTTGAAAAGCAAGGAAGTACCACAAACATTATGGCATTTGCAAAGCCAAATAGTAACTATAAAGGTGTCATTCGAAGTAAAGTAACCAAAGAATATCCTGATTACAAAACGTATTTACATACTTCTTTGAGTTCAGATTTTTATACGGTGGAAGAAAACGGAAAGCCTGTTTGGAAAATACTTCCCCCAAAAGAAAAAATTGGAAATTACACTGCTCAAAAAGCAACTACCAATTATTTAGGAAGACAATGGACTGCTTGGTTTTCTACCGATTTACCTTTTCAGGATGGTCCCTATAAATTCTATGGTTTACCCGGATTAATTGTAAAATTAGAAGATAAAAATAAGGGCCACGTTATGATTTTAATCGGCAACAAAACGGTTAAAGAACCTGTAAATAAAGATCAACAAGATGGTCCTAACGAAATTACCGTAAACAATAATCAATTCAACAAGCTTTGGAAGGAATATGTTAAGGATCCTAATAAAGTAACAAGGCAGAAAATTGCAAGTGCAGGAGTGGATGCACAGGGAAACTCTACTTTTAATTTTGTAGATGCATCCGGAAAGAAGTTAGATGCTAATGAAGTGATGAGAAATAATGAAAAGCGTTTCAAAGAGAATTTAAAAAAGGATAATAATAAGTTGGATTTTGATTTGTATAAATATTAATTCAACATTCTACAGAAAGCCATTCTTACATTTTGAACTATCGACTTTATGGAAAACCTGTTCTTTACTCAGCTGAATACATTGAAGATTTCCTTAATGATTTAGCCAAAAAAAATAAAAATTCGCAACATAAAATATTTATCTTTTTCAATAATACTTGAGGAACCACAACCATTAAAAATAGTTTGTATTTAAAGAAAATTTTTCAATAGAACTTACTCAGAATAAAGTTATTAAAATATCCTTAAAAAAGTAAAATCTAAGTAAATGCGGCATAGAATTTGTTAAGAATAATTTAGAAAAATTAACAATTTTTAACAATTTAAATTCCTCTTAACTTTTATGAAAAAAACTTTTGCGGAAAAGTCTAGAAACAAGACTTTTCTTGGGATGTTTGCATTGATGAGTGCAACTTCGGTTCTATTTAATGGTTGTAACCAAAAACAAGACAAAAAAGAATCAGAAAAGCTGATTCCACAAGAACCTCCCGTCGCAAAAGCCGTCTCAAAAATCAACGATGAAAATGTAGCTTCAGACAAAAGAGTTATTTACCTTACGTTCGATGACGGTCCCAATCAAGGCACAGAAAATCTTCTCCGAATTTTAAACAAACGAAATGTCTGCGCTACGGCTTTCTTAGTCGGCAAACACGTTTATGGAAGCAAAAAGCAAAAAGAGGACCTTGATCTTCTGAGAAAAGATCCGTTGGTAGAATTGGCGAATCACAGTTTTACGCATGCACACAACAAATACACCGATTTTTACAAAAATCCGGAAGCGGTAGTTAATGATTTTAATATCGCAAAAGACAGCTTAAAGTTGTATGATAAAATCGCAAGAACTCCGGGAAGAAATATTTGGAGGTTAAATAATATTACTGTTACTGATCTTAAAAGTTCAACCGAGGCAGCCAATAAATTAAAGCAAGCCGGATATAAAGTTATAGGCTGGGATCTGGAATGGAAACCGACCAATAAAATGATTCTAAAAGGAAAACATGAAGACATGCTGAAAAAAGTTGACAGCATCTTCTTCAATGACTTAGAAAAAACTTCAAGACACCTTGTTTTTCTTACTCATGATCAGTATTTAACGGACGAAGATTCCATTAAAGAATTGGACTTATTTATTGAAAAACTTCAAAAAAGCAATCGTTTTGTATTCAGGAAAATTTCAGAATATCCTAGAATTAATGAGGTTTTGAATTAATTGAAATATTCAGGTAGTTTGTCATTCTGACGAAGGAAGAATCTTTTATTAATTACATTATCAAAGAGATTCTTCTCTCCACTTCGTTGCGTTCAGAATGACAAACAAAATCATTTCTCTATAAATCATTCATCATCTAAAATTTATAAATTAATTCGTTTTTTGCTTTTAAAATTCAGAAATTTGCAATTATGAGCATTCAGGAAAATTACACCCATATAAAAAGTCAGCTTCCAGATCACGTACAATTGGTCGCTGTATCAAAAACACATCCGGTTTCTGCCATTCAAGAGGTCTATGATTTAGGTCAAAGGGTTTTTGGAGAAAATAAAGTACAGGAAGTTCTTGAAAAGCAACCTCTCCTTCCTAAAGATATTCAATGGCATCTCATTGGGCATTTACAGACCAATAAGGTAAAATATATTGCAGAATTTGTAGATACGATCCAAAGTGTAGATTCTGAAAGATTACTATTAGAAATCAACAAAGAAGCTACTAAATACAACAGAAAAATTAAAGTATTGCTTCAAGTGAAAATTGCTGAAGAGGAAAGCAAATTCGGATTGGAAATTGATGAGGCTAAAGCTTTATTCCAGCAATACATAAACGGTGAGTTTCCAAATACAGAAATTACAGGGTTGATGGGAATGGCAACATTTACGGACAATGAACAGCAAATCAGAAAAGAATTTTCAGTATTAAAAAATCTTTTTGATGAGTTGAATCAGCAGAAATCTTTAGAAACCTTATCGATGGGAATGAGTGATGACTTCCCTGTCGCCATAGAATGTGGTGCCAATTCTGTAAGAGTAGGTTCTGCAATTTTTGGCAGAAGAGATTATACAAAATAGATTATTTAGGTATGGTTTTTGCTAATAATTCAATCAAAAATTTCTAAATTTGCAACTATGCAAAAAATCCTTATCGTAGAAGACGAAAAAGCAATATCGGGAGTTCTTCACAGTATTCTCTCTGATGAACTTACTGATTATGAATTTGTAATCGCCGAAGATGGTCTTGAAGGCTATAAACAGGTAGAAAAAGAAGACTTTGCATTGGTAATTTCTGACATCAAAATGCCTAAACTTTCAGGAACTGAGCTTCTGAAACAAAGTTTAGCACTGAAACCTGAAACTACTTTCATCATGATTTCGGGACATGCAGATATCGATTCTGCAGTTTCTTGTTTAAAGGAAGGTGCTTATGATTTTATATCAAAGCCAATCGACATTAACAGATTGATTACAAGTGTTAAAAATGCTTTAACTAAAGAAACACTTAAAAAAGAAAATAAAAATCTTCAAACCGAAAATAAAACGCTAAAGAAAAAGGTAAACAAAAAATATCAAATGATTGGTGAATCTGCGGGATTGCAGAAGATCCAGGATATGATTGAAAAAGTAGCTGTTTCTGATGCGAGAGTTTTAATTACCGGACCAAACGGAGCAGGAAAAGAACTTGTAGCACACGCTATTCACAACCAAAGCGAACGTTCCAGAGGACCAATGATAGAAGTAAACTGTGCTGCAATTCCTTCAGAATTGATTGAATCTGAACTTTTCGGACATGTAAAAGGTTCTTTTACAGGTGCTATCAAAGATAAGCAGGGGAAATTTGAACAGGCAAACGGGGGAACGATTTTCTTAGATGAAATCGGAGATATGAGTCTAATTGCTCAGGCAAAGGTATTGAGGGCATTGCAGGAAAGTAAAGTGTCTCCTGTGGGAAGCGACAAAGAAATAAAAGTTGATGTAAGAGTACTTGCAGCAACCAATAAAAATATGCAGACGGAAATAGAAGCAGGAAGATTCAGAGAAGACCTTTACCACAGACTTTCTGTGATCGAAATCTATGTACCGCCATTGGATGAAAGAAAAGAAGATATCAAATTGTTGGTAGAACATTTTTCTGGAATGATTGCGGATGAGCATGGTACAGCTACGAAAAAATTCGATGATAAGGCTATTGAAGCCTTAAAAGTACTTTCCTGGACTGGAAATATCAGAGAGTTGAGAAACGTAGTGGAAAGGTTAATTATTTTAGGAGGAAACACTGTTTCTGCCGAAGATGTTGCAAGTTTTGTAAGGAAATAATTTAACGATTATTTTAAATAAATTATAAAATTGCAGTATCATTTGTTACTGCAATTTTTTTTTGAACTCAAACTATATGAATTTTAAACGATGAACTTTTTACATAAAAAATATACAAAAGAAACCTTAACGCTTGCCTTACCCGTAATGCTGACGCAGGTAGGACAAGTTTCAGTAAACTTATTTGACAACATAATTGTCGGAAAACTGTTAGGAGCAGATGCATTGGCTTCCGTATCTTTAGGAAATGCCGTTTTTTTCTCCATGTTTGTATTAGCATTGGGGTTCTCATTTGCCATTCCGCCATTGGTTTCTGAAGCACATTCACAGCATGATCATAAAACAATCAATTCAGTGTTCAGCCACGGATTTATTATCAATATGTCGGTGGGTATTATTCTGATGGGCCTTTTGTTTCTGGGGATGCCTCTACTCTATCATTCGGGTCAACCAGCTAAGATTATTCCTGACACGGTAGACTTTTTAACCATTATGGCCATAAGTATTGTTCCATTTATGGCATTCCAGACCTTACGAGAAGTTTCTGAAGGTTTATCCTATACTATTGGAGTAACGAAAGCAACCATTATCGCCAACGTGATCAATATCGTTCTTAACTATGTTTTCATTAAAGGGCTTTGGATATTTCCTGAAATGGGAGTAAAAGGATCTGCATTGGCAAGTTTAATTGCTCGTATTTTCATGGTTGTTTTTCTATATATCGTATTATTAAAAGAACCAAAAACAAAACAATACATCAAAGCCTTTTCTTTGAAAATTGAAGTTTTTTCTAAAAAAATGTTCGATAAAATGGTGAGATTGGGACTTCCTACTGCGTTGCAGATGTTTTTTGAAGTTACTGCTTTTGCTGGTGCTGCTTTTATCTGCGGATTGATTTCTGCCCATGATATTGCTTCTCACCAGATTGCTTTAAGTATGGCTTCATTTACTTTCAATTTATGTATTGGTTTCAGTGTTGCTTCTACGGTTATGATCGGAAGAAAACTGGGTGAACAAAACTATGTTGAACTAAGAGAAGTAGGAATTAATAATCTGAAAATAGCTTTTATTTTCATGTGCATCTGTGGAATTATTTTCATTCTGGGACGAAACATCCTTCCTACGTTCTTTACCAAAAAAGAAGAAATTGAAGTGATTGCTTTAGCTTCGAAGTTAATGATTATAGCAGCATTATTCCAGTTATCAGATGGAATTCAGGTGACTGCTTTAGGAACATTAAGAGGACTGCAAGATGTGAAAATCCCATCTATCTATACTTTTATTGCCTATTGGGTTATTACCATTCCATTAGGATATTTCCTTTGTGTTACCTTGAAAATGGGTGCTTTCGGGATGTGGATCGCGCTAGGTTTAGGACTTACCATTTCAGCGCTGTTTCTCGTAAAGCGATTCCTCAATATGTCAGCAAAAAAAATTAAACTAAATCAATAAATTAAAAAACGGTCCTTAATGGATCGTTTTTTTTTTTTTGCAATCCTATTCATTATCCCGTGAATTAGATAAAAGATATTTGTACTTTTGTTTCTATTAAAAATCAAAAAAAGACAATTATAATTCTGATGAAAAAAATTCTTCTCCTATTAGGTATTTGCACAGTATCTTTCTATCAATCGCAAACTAATAGGTTTATCTACGAGCTGCAATTCAGGACAGATGCTAACCAGGAATACAGAAAAGCCTTAATGAACCTTGATATCAGTCCGAAATCCATTAAATTTTATGATAAGAACTTTGCTGACTACGATTCTATCAATAAGAGTTCACAAATGGGCAATTCTCATTTCAGCACCAAAACGGATCAGGTGATCGAAAGGCAGCCTAATTCTTATAAAAACAATTGGTACAGAGATTTCTTTGAATACTTTGTCATAAAAACAAATGACGAAATGAAATGGAAACTCTTTTCAGATACACAAACTTACAATGGCTACACTCTACAAAAGGCAACTACCGATTTTGGAGGCAGACAATGGACAGCCTGGTTTTCTAAAGAAATAGATACTCAGGAAGGACCTTATAAATTCAGAGGACTTCCCGGGTTGATTTTTATTATTGAAGATGATAAAAAAGATTTCGTATATAAGCTTGTTAAAAACATAAAACTTCCGGAAACCTATATTACAAAAGACTTTGTTGAAACCCATTACGGAAAAGCAGCTTTACCTATTTCCATCGAAAAATTCAATAAATATCTTGAAGATACCTATTCCGATCCTGTAAGAATGTTTTCGGAGGGGGTGAAAAATGGTGGTTCTACTTTTGGAAAAGAAACAGTAGGATCTTTAGAAGAACTGAATAAAAAGAAAGCAATGTTGCAAAAAGGAATAAAAAGCCGATATATTTATATTGAAAAAGATAAAGAGCCTAAGTTCAATTAATAAAAAAACTCGCTTAAAAGCGAGTTTTTTATGTTTTATTTTAAAATTACTTTTATACTATTCTCTTTCCTAAAATCACTAAAGTTCGCTCTACTCTATCTAATACAGCAACATTGGGAAGTACCCCCCAATCTTCAAACCCAAAATGTCTGAATAGTTTTAAGCTAGGTTCATTGTGTAAAAAAATAAAGCCTAACAAAGTCTTTACTCCTAGTTTTCCGGCATTGTCAATACAATATTGCAGCACTTTCTTTCCAAGACCTTTTCCTCTACTGCTTTCATCCATATAGATGCTCATTTCTACGGTTCCGTTGTAAGCAGGTCTTCCATAAAATGAAGAAAAACTCACCCAGCCAACCACATTCTTTTGCTGATCCCCAATCATCCATAGAGGTCTGGTTTCAGGATTATGCTCTTTAAACCATTCCAATTTACTTTCTACAGACACTTCTTCCGTATCTGCAGTTACCATTCTGGAGGCGATTGTTGAATTATAAATCTCAACGATTTTCGGTAAATCTTCAAGCGTTGCATTGCTGAACGTTAATTCTTCCATTGTCTACGATCCTATTTCTGCAAAGATACATGAAGATTTCCTTTCTATTGCGGCTAATTATTCTTTACGATCCTTATCTTTCAGTTCTTTCATGGCTCTGTTAAGACTTCTCACTGTAGTTCCCAAGTAAGCTGCCATATCTTCTTTTGAGATTTTCATTTCTTTTGATTTTACTTCCAAAAGCTGAGACAACGTATGTTCTGTAGTATGTAACTGCTGATAAGACGCTCTGCTTGAAGTGTTCACGATTCGATCTGCGAAGACATCCAATAAAAAGTTATTTAATGTAAGATCATTTTTAATTAAAGACTGAAAATACGGAATGGTCATCGAATACACGCTAACTTCTGTGATGGCTTCAATACTACAAAGGCAGGGAACGTTTTTAATTACTTCTATTTCACCAACAATTTCACCTTTTCCTAAGAATTCAACGATATACTCTTTATCATTTTCTTCCACAAAATAACACTTCGTAATTCCACTTTTGACGAGCATTATTTTAGTGGAAACTTCATTTTGTGTCAATATCTTATCTCCTTTTTCGAAGGACTTTAATACAATATTCCCTTTATGGTCCTGATTCTCATAAAGTTTTTCTAAATAATCTAAAAATGGCTGATTCGTACGTAACATGTTTTGTTTGGGACAAATGTCCTTTTCTGTTTTGGTTTTTATTCTGATTTTTGTCGGCAGAAAAATACAAAAACTAAAGTAAACTTAATATGAATAATGAGATAACCACCATCGCTTTTGATGCAGATGATACACTTTGGATTAATGAACCTTATTTTCAGGAAGCTGAAAGAGAATTTTGTGCATTATTGGAAGACTATCTTCCGCAACATTCCCTCGCTCAGGAATTATTTAAAACCGAAATGCAGAACCTCCATTTGTACGGATACGGCGTAAAAGGGTTTATGCTTTGTATGATTGAAACAACTTGCAGGGTTTCAAATAACACAGCTTCGTTAGGATTAATTAATAAAACCATCGAAATTGGTCATACACTTCTTCAAAAACCTATTGAACTTCTGGATGGAGTCACTGAAACACTTGAAAATTTAAAGGGAAAATACAGACTGGTTGTTGCTACAAAAGGCGATTTACTGGATCAGGAACGTAAATTAAAAAAATCCGGATTACAGGAATATTTTCATCATATTGAAATCATGAGTGATAAAAAAGAAAATGACTATCAAAAGCTTTTAAAGCATTTAGATTGTCAACCTGAACATTTTTTAATGCTAGGAAACTCCATTAAATCAGATATTTTGCCCGTTTTAGAGATTGGAGGATCTGCAGCTCATATTCCTTATCATGTAACATGGTCTCACGAACAGCATGATCTTCATTTGGAGCATCCTAATTTTATGGAATTGGAGAAAATCAGTGATATTTTGGAGTATTTATAAAAAAACTCGCTCAAATCTGAGCGAGTCTTATTTATTATTTTTTCAGACATTTCTCTAAGAACTGATCCTGTTCCCAAAGCAAATGCAAAATATTTTCTTTAGCAGCATATCCGTGAGCTTCTTTTGGAAGAAGAACCATTTTTACAGGAGCTCCTAAATTTTTTAGTGCCTGGAAATATCTTTCCGTCTGCAAAGTGAAAGTTCCCGGATTATTGTCTGCATCTCCATGAATCAATAACAATGGGGTTTTCATTTTATCGGCATTCATAAATGGAGACATTGCATTATAAATTTCAGGAATATCCCAATAATTTCGCTGTTCACTTTGGAAGCCAAACGGAGTTAACGTTCTATTGTACGCTCCACTTCTTGCAATTCCGCAAGCATAGTCTTTAGAATGGGTTAAAAGGTTTGCTGTCATAAATGCTCCATAAGAGTGACCTCCTACTGCAACTTTTTTTCTGTCTATATACCCCAATTTATCAACGGCATCAATAGCAGCTCTTCCGTTGGCTACTAATTGAGGTAGAAACGTATCATTCGGTTCTGTTTTTCCTTCTCCAATAATCGGGAAAGCGGCATCATCCAATACAGCATATCCTTTTGTTGTCCAATACACGAACGAACCATAATATGGAAACGTAAAATCATTTGGATTTTGTGTACTCTGTCCTGCCGTATTTTTATCTTTATATTCAGTAGGATAAGCCCAGATCAAAAGAGGAAGTTTTTCTTTTTTAGCTTTTCTGTCATAATTTGCAGGCAGATAAAGGGTTCCTGTAAGGGTAACTCCATCATTTCTTTTATAGGTAATCACTTCTTTATACACATCTTTTATGCTTTCAAAAGGATTGGCAAAATTGGTTACCGATTCTGTTTTATTGGACTTTATATTTCTCTTAAAATAGTTCGGATATTGGCTTGCCGACTGTTGGATCGTAAGAATATCCCCTTTAGAAGGGTTTAGAATATCAATGATCTCTTCTTTTTCATTTTTTAAATTAGAAGTATATAATCTCTTTTTTTTCAAGGTTTTAATGTCCATTTCATCAATGAAAGGATGTTGCCCCTCTTTTGTGAATCCTGCTCCGATTAAATACGCTTTTCCTCCTTTTACATCAAGAACGGTTCTTCCAAACTGATTTTTTGTGGTATTAAAGTTCCCAGGATCACTATAAACATCCTGATAATTTCGGTCATCGATCACTTTAGACTCATTCGTGTTGAGATCTACTAAGAAAGATTTTGTATTCCTTGTATCGTACCAAGATTCATGAACAATAGCATAATGATCGTTTGTCCAGCTTACATCCTCATATCTTTGCTTGGTTTTAAAGAAAGTCTTCGGATTAGCATTAAACGGGGCTTCCCAAGTGAAAATTTCGTCTCTGTATTCAGCTGTTTTTGACTGATCTCCCCCATCCAAAGCTTCTGCGTATACCAATGTTGCAGGCATATCGCTTCTCCATCCCATATCTCTTTTTCCTGTTCTTACAGAAGAGAATCCTTTAGGCATGATTTCGTTCAAAGGAGTTTCGTTTACTACTTTTACTACATTTCCATTAAGGTCATAAACCGTTGTGCTCATTGGAAATCTGCTTAAAGGGACGATATATGAAAATGGTTTTTTAATAGTCGTTGCCATCAGATAATTTCCATCCGGCGAAAAGCTCAGTCCGGCATACATATCTTTTTCTTTTATTTTATTCAAGTTTCCATTGAGGTCAACTTTATAAATATCTGAAGAAGTAAGGATTTCAAAGTTTTTTTCATCCTGTGGATTTTTCAAAAGATCCTGATAAGTCCTGTTTTGAGAAACTTTTCCATCTGCAGTAGAAACGATAGGACCGGTTGGTAAATCTTTGCTTGAATCAATTAAAGTTCCTCTGTTTTGTGGTAATGTTCTGATCAAAAGGTTCTGAGAATCTTTATACCAAACATACGGAGAACCTAAATTAGCATTCAGATTATCTGATGTAATCTTTTTTGCAGTAGCCGTTTCCAGATCAACAATCCAAAGTTCTACTCCTTTGCTTGTTGTATTGGTAAAAGCAAATTTCTTTTCATCCGGTGAAAATGAAGTATTGACAATTCTTGCATTGGAGGGCAGATTTTTCACCTGTATTTCATTTTTATCACTCGTTTTTCTCACCTTCAGATTATTCAGATAAGTAGCACTGCTTGAAATATTGGTTACGGGGTTAATTCTCAACCCTCCAAGTTTCATTTCCTGCTGGCTTAAATCTTCGAGTGTCTTGTAAGTCGGGCGATACGTAAAAACAATCCAATCTTTCTTACTGTTCATTAAAACGCTTGGTGGTCTATCATAATCAGCAAGTTTTAAAATTTCAGGTGAAGGTTTTTGATAGGTAATACTTTCCTGCGCATTATAAAAATTAAGGAACGCAAGAAGACAGATTGTTAGTTTTATCTTCATTATAATTCATTTTTCACGAATTTAATGAATTTAATGACATAAAAAAAGCAGGAAAAGTTTTTCCTGCTTTTTAATATTTTATAGTAAAGAATTACCAATCTGAGGCTCTCTTTCTCTTCTCAATCATGTAATCTACTGAAATCTTACCTGCTCCAAGAGAAATAATAAGTAAGTAGACAGATAGGTAAAGTAAGCTTAATTCTCTTTTATCAAATAAATCTGCTCCATGCACTACAAAGGCTGCAATGGCCATGGTAAAAATTAAAAATCCGGTCGCTACTCTTGTAAAAAGACCTAAAATTAAAAGAATGGAGCACACAAACTCTGCAAATACGGTTAAGACCAATGAAACTGTCGGTCCAAGTCCCATAAAGTCGAAAAACTTTATTTCACCTCCTTCCAACAATTGTTGAAGTTTAGGAAACCCATGAGATAACATTGCAAATCCGACAAATAATCTTACCATCAATAAAACGATATCTACATAAATAGGATTAGTCTTTAAGTTCGAGTAGCTCATTCAGTATTAATTTAAAATTAAAGATAATAAAAATCTTTTAATACAACGATGAATATTGAACTTTTAGTCTATCGGTACCCAAAATTTTTCAGATCTCTGTCATTTTTTCGCCAGTCTTTTTTCACTTTTACGAAAAGATTCAAGTGAATTTTTTTAGCAAAGAATTTTTCAAGATCCAGTCTTGCTTCTGTACCTACTTTTTTGATAGCTTCTCCTTTATGACCAATAATAATCCCTTTTTGTGTATCTCTTTCTACATAAATAATAGAATCAATGAAGATAATCCCTTCTTTTTCCTTGAACATTTCTGTTACCACTTCTACGGAATAAGGAATTTCTTTGTCATAATTCAAAAGAATTTTCTCTCTTATGGCTTCATTTACAAAGAAACGCTCCGGCTTATCCGTATACATATCTTTATCATAATATGCAGGGTTTTCCGGTAGCATCGATTTTAATTTCGGAAGAATAATATCCGTATTAAAGGCATTCAACGCAGAAATAGGTAAAATTTCAGCTTTCGGTATTCTGTCGTGCCAGTCTGAAACCAGTTTTTCTAATCCTTCCTGATTAGTCTGATCTACTTTATTTAATAATAATAAAACCGGAACCGGAATTTTATTCAATTTGTCAATTAAAAATTCGGAAGGTTCTGCCTTATCTGTTACATCTACAATAAAAAGAAAAACATCTGCATCTTGTAAAGAATCTTTCACAAAATCCATCATTTTCTCCTGCAAACCATATTTAGGATCCAGAACTCCGGGAGTATCCGAAAATACAATCTGAAGGTCTTCTTCATTATAAATTCCAAAAATTCTGTGACGTGTTGTCTGAGCCTTTTGAGTAACAATCGCCAACTTCTCTCCCATCAATTGGTTAAGTAAGGTCGATTTTCCGGCATTTGGCTTTCCAACTATATTTACAAATCCTGCTTTGTGCATAAAAATTATATTACGAACTGCAAAGTTACTAAAACAAAATCGTCTTTCCCGATTAATAGAAAACTTCTCGGCAAAAACTGTCAAAATACTTCAACAAAGATCAAGTTAAAATTCTCAGGAATTTATTTTACCGAATTTTTATGAATTAATTGAGCTTTAAAAGTAACTCTTTCGCCATCTTTTTTGTAGCAGGTAATTTCATCATCAATAAGTTTTATCGCCATTTTTGCCATATCCCTTAAAGGTTGCTTAACGTAAGTAAGTTCAATAGGGAAAAGCTCATAGGCTTCAGCTTCATCAAAGGTAATCATCGAAAGATCTTCAGGAACCTTGATATTATGTTTAATAAAATAGCTCATTCCTGCAATTCCTAATTTATTACTGGCAAAATAAACTGCTGTTCTCTTAGAAAGATTTAGATTTTTTTCAAGAGCATTATGTATTTCCTCTTTTCTGTTTTCCAGTCCTACCAAAACTTGTTTGTAGCTTATACCGCTTTCCGGAAATTGTTTATCAAAACCGTGTTGTCTGTCCAAAAGATGGGGAAGCTCTGTATTATAGCCTACATAAAGTATTTCTTCAAACTTTTTGGCTTTCAGAAAATCAAAAATCTGCTCTGAAATTTCGAAATTATTAACCAAAACACCTGGCAAATCAACCTCTTTAAGATAACGGTCGATCGTTATAACAGGGTATTCTTCTTTAATTAGTTTTCTTAACGTATCATCAGAATCCATAATCGGAGCTACAATCATTCCGTCAACCTGATGTTCAGCAAACAATTCTGTTAATTTTTTAAATTTTTCAGGACTTTCATCTGAACTTCCGATAATAAGAGTATAGCCCAGTTTTATGGCTTCATCTTCAATGCAACGAGCCATTGTAGAATAAAAACCGCTTGAAATATCTGCCAAAATGAGCCCTATCAGTTTGCTTCTGCTCATTTTTAAGCTTTTGGCAATCTTATTGGGAACATAGTTGATTGAATCGGCAATTTCTAAAATTTTTTCCCTTGTTTGTTGACTTATTCTGCTTCCTTCTTTTTTATTAAGAACATAAGAAACTGTTGCAACAGAAACACCTGCTATTCTTGCGATATCTTTAATGGAAGCTCTTTTCATTGTATGGATTAATAAAAACAAAAATATCTTATTAAATGGTTAATAACAATAGATATTTTCTTTGAATATTTTAAAAATAATTGTATTTTCGCAAACTTTTAAAATTCGCCTTAAAAACAATTTAAAAAACTGTAAATCAGTAATTTAAATTTAAAATATAAAATAAAAGCTTAATTGAATAAAGCAAAAAGGATCGTTATTTTTTTAGAATAGATAATTTAGATTAAACGTTTATCTGCAATTATTTAACTATTTTTTAAATTTCACACTAAAAAACTAATATTTTTGATATCTATAATTAACTTACAATTATGACGATTGATGAAATCATAAACAATATCTATCCTATTCCCGATATTTCCAGGCAGAGCTTAAAAAAACATATCGCAGAGGTTTCTTATCCAAAAGGATCTTGTCTGATGGAAGCTCAGAAAGTAATTCCTTATATTTATTTTGTAAAAAAAGGAATTGTACGCGCATATGCTTCTACCGAAGATAATGATATTACTTTTTGGTTTGGAAGTGAAGGAGATACCGTCATTTCAATGAAAAGTTATGTGGAAGATAAACCCGGCTATGAAAATATAGAATCATTGGAGGATTGTGAGTTGTACAAACTTGAAACGGTTCATTTAAGAGAACTTTTTGACAAGGATATTCATATTGCAAACTGGGGACGGAAATTTGCAGAAAAAGAACTTATAAAAACAGAAGAATTAATTATTTCAAGGCAGTTTAAAACCGCATCAGAACGCTATAAAGATCTTATGAGAGATAAGCCCCATCTTCTGAAACGGGTTCAATTAGGATATATTGCTTCCTATTTAGGCATTACACAAGTAAGTTTAAGCAGGATCAGAGCGGAAATTAAATAGTTTCATTTTTTAACAATTGTAAAATTTTAATTCTATCAAAATCCTGAACTTTGCAGCAGAAAATAATGAAAAATGAATTGGATTATCTTAATTATCGCAGGATTATTTGAAGTGGCATTTGCCTCATGCTTAGGAAAAGTAAAAGAAACCACAGGAACACCTATGTATCTTTGGTTTACCGGCTTCCTGATTACCATGACCATCAGTATGGTATTGTTAATTAAAGCAACACAAACCCTACCAATCGGGACGGCTTACGCAGTATGGACCGGAATTGGCGCTGTAGGAACGGCACTAATGGGAATTTTCTTTTTTAAAGATCCGGTAAGTTTCTGGAGAATTTTCTTTATTGTTACCTTAATTGGTTCTGTAGTTGGATTGAAAGCAGTTTCTCATTAAAATCCAACAATGAATTCACTTTAAATTAGCTATCCTATTAAAATACGACCGTTTTCAATCTTTGAAAGCGGTTTTTTATTATAAATTTGATAAAAATTATTAATCATGAAAAAAACTTTATTCCTTTTACTTTGCAGTGTATTTTTGTCTGCTCAAAATTCTGAGCTTTTTACCAATGACTGGTATATTTCGCAAATCGTAACCAACGGACAGACGGTAACAACTCCGTCCATGGCATACGCTGTTTCTCCCTCTTTATTTACCCAAAACAACTCTAATTATTACTTTGCTTCCAAATATTTCAATACTGCGCAAATCAATATTACATTCTCCTCTACAACAAGCAGCTTCACTAAAATCGGAGGCGGTTGTACATTAGCCGATTATTGGGGAGTAAATATGACAGCTGTTCAGCAATATGATCAAAAAAACTGTGATTTTTATATAAGCTATGCCCTTCCCGGAACAATTTATAATTATCAAATTTTAGCTAACGGAACATCAAAAACTCTTATTGTGACTAATCCTAATTCCGGAAACCAGATCTTTTACAACAATGCGTTTTTAGGAACGAAAGAAAATGCTCTTAAGAAAACATTTACAATCTATCCAAATCCTGTGAATGATTTTTTAATCGTTGAAAATTTAGAAAGGAATTTAAAGGTTAAGATTTATGATATGTCCGGAAAGCTTCTTTTTGAAACTTTATCCTCCGGTAAAGCTTTAAGGGTAAATACAACCGATTTTCAAAAGGGACAGTATATTTTGAGTGTAGAAAATTTTAAGCCTGAATTGTTTCTCAAGAAATAAGTTTTCAACTTCAATGAATAAAAAAGCGGCTTCAAAAAATTTGAAGCCGCTTTTTTATTTTTTCAAAACGATCGGTAAGATTTCGTTATGTCTTAACCCGTACTTTTTAATTTCTTCTTCTGAAAACTTTTTAGAATAAAAATTAGGTTCTGTCTCAAAACCTGCTTTTCTCAAGCGATCAAAATAATCCATTCCGTACCAACGAACATGATCATATTGTCCGAAATGTTTTTGACGTTCTTTAGGGTCTTTTATAGAGAAATCTTCGTATGTTTTTTCTAAAGAATTTTTCATGGGAACCTGTAAAATTCCCCATCCTCCAGGTCTTAATACTCTGTACAATTCGCTCATTGCTTTTGCATCATCTTCAATGTGTTCCAATACATGGTTACAGAAAATAATATCAAAACTTTCATCAGCAAAAGGAAGATCCAGAATATCGGCTTTCACATCGACTATGGGTGAAAATAAATCTGCAGAAATATAATCCAGATTTCTCATTCTCTTGAACTTTCTTAAAAATTCCTGTTCAGGAGCAATATGCAAAACTTTGTAGTTTTTAATGAAAAAATCGGTTTCGTTCTGAAGATACAACCACATCTGACGGTGCCTTTCTAAACTTAACGTTCCCGGAGACAAAGCATTTTCACGCTGTTTTCCGTATCCGTATGGAAGAAACTTTCGGTAAGATTTACCATCAATAGGATCAAGAAATGTATTTCCCTTAAAAAACTGATAAATAAGCGGACGTGCCCAAATACTCATTTTAATAAGTAAGGGACGCGGAATTTTATTTAGTAAAAGCTTAGTTACTTTTTTCATTAAAAATCCAATTGGAATGGCTTTTCTTCATCACTCACAATACCCAAAGCATCATAAATATACTGGAATGTAGAAAGTAACACCGGTTTTCCGTTAATTACAGCGATATCATGTTCAAAATGTGCAGAAGGCTGATTGTCCAATGTTGTTACTGTCCAACCATCATTATGAAATTTCACTTTTTCAGTACCCAGATTGATCATCGGTTCAATAGCAATGGTTAAACCGTCTTTGATTACTTTTCCGCTTCCTTGTTTTCCGTAATTCGGAACCTGAGGATCTTCGTGCATTTGTCTTCCAACGCCATGTCCTACAAGCTCTCTAACGACTCCGTAACCTTCTTTTTCACAATGAGCCTGAATCGCGTGAGAAATATCTCCGATTCTCTTTCCTCTGATACACTGCTCGATTCCTTTATATAGGGATTCTTTAGCTACTTTCATCAATTTTTTGGTTTCAGGCTTTACTTCTCCTATCTCAAAAGTATAAGCATGATCTCCTACGAAACCATTTAAAATGGCTCCACAGTCTACAGAAAGTACATCTCCTTCCTTAATCTCCTCTTTGCTTGGGAAACCGTGAACCACCTGTTCGTTGGGTGAAATACACAAAGAATACGGAAATCCTCCGTAGCCTAAAAATGCAGGTTCTGCACCGTGGTCTTTAATAAAATCGTGTGCTAATTTATCTAAATACAAAGTGGTAATTCCCGGTTTGATTTCCTTAGCCAACATTCCTAATGTTCTTGAAACCAACTGAGCACTCTGCTTCATAAGACGTAATTCGTCTATTGTTTTTAATTGAATCATGTTCTAATTTAAAATGTAACAATATAACAGTGTATCAGTGTAGCAATTATTTGCACTTCCTGATTGGCAGATTGTTATATCGGTAAATTACTACATTATTATATTCCTACCAGAATAATCCTTTTTTCTTTTCTTTTTTTAGTTTTGAATACGCCAAAACCTCTTTGCCTTCTACACGAAATTCTATTCTTTCCTGAATAATGTTGTAGATTTCTCCCCAACCCGGAAAGCCTCCTATATTTCGGTCATCAATAAACCAGTCGGCATCTAATTTTCTGGACTGTGTTGCCGAATCAAAAACTTCTCCTTCAAAACTTGAATTGATTGCATAAAATTCAATTCCGTTTTTCTGACAAAATTCTACTGCTTCATCCAAAGCCGGACCGTGTCTATAAGTCCATAAAATAAGTCTGTACCCTTGAGCCTGAAGTTTTTTTAACGTTTCAAAAGCAAAAATTTTCGGTTTCCCGATCGCCGGATATGCATCGTCTACAATAGTTCCGTCAAAGTCAACCGCAATTTTTTTATTATTCATCATTTCGATTATGATTTAGAAGTGCAAAGATAAGAAATAAAAAGAGTGCCAAAAATACTTAGCACTCTTAACTTTATAATTTAATGAAATATGAACTAACTTTTCACCCAATTGAACTGGAATTGTAAATCTGGTGTTGAAATTCTGTCTGTAATTTTCTGAAGTCTTGAAGGAAGTTTCATTAGATATTCCTGAGCTTTTTCAGCTTTTTCATTAAGACCTTTTACGTGTTCTATTTTCCATTCATCTAACAAATCTTTTAAGATATTGATATAATCCTGTCCTGTATACACCATACATCTCTGAGCAGCATCTGAGAAATGTCCCCAAAGTTCACCTGCTTTCTGACCAGATTGTCTCATCATGTGAGCCGGCATCACGATTTTTTTACGCATCATATCTTCAAATGCCAAAATCATTTCTGAAGGATCAACTTCCAGAATTTTTGCTACAAAATATTTATAAGCTTTTGCGTGTCTTGCTTCGTCAGCAGCAATAACTCCACACATTTTAGCCAATTTTCCGTTTCCTGACTGCTTTGCCAATGTTCCTACTCTTCTGTGAGAAATATTAGTAGCCGTTTCCTGAAAGCTTGTATACACGAAATTTCTGTATGGATCCATGCTTGTTCCCAAATCGAAACCATCATTGATTAGATATTGAGTCGTCACTTCCACTTCTCTCATATTCACTCTTCCGCACAAGTAAAGATATTTGCTCAAAAGATCTCCGTGTCTGTTTTCTTCAGCCGTCCACGCTCTTACCCAGTTTGCCCATCCTATTTCTTTCTCTTCCTGATCGATGCCGTCTACACCCATCAACCAAGATTCGTAAGAAGGTAATGCTTCTTCTGTGATACAGTCACCGATCAATGTTACGAATAAATCATAAGGCATTTCACGAGCAAAAGTCTGAATTTCTTCTAAATCGTGTTTAAAATCTTCACTTGAAGGATCCGGAAGGTAATCTGAAGGTTGCCAGATTTTTTCAATCGGCGTTAAAAACTTATCCAGAAAAGAACCAACTTCCTTTCCCAAAATTCCCATTACTTCTTTCCTTACAAGCGTTTGATACATTATATATATTTAGATTTTAATTTACAAAGATAGGATATTATTTATTATTTAAGACATAATATTATGTTAACCCTTTCTGATATTAATCATAAAAAATGCCATTATTGAAACAATAACGGCATTTCTTTAACAATATTGTTGTTTTTAGCTTACTAAAATATCTCCTGTCATTGCTTCCGGGGCATCTACTCCCATTACTTTTAAAATGGTTGGAGCTACATCTCCTAATTTCCCAGGTTTTAAATTCCAAGTCTGCTCTTTATCCATTACAATAAATGGAACTAAGTTTGTAGAATGCTGTGTATTTGGTGTTCCGTCCGGATTAATCATTACATCAGAATTCCCATGATCTGCCAAAATGAACACTGCATATCCGTTTTCGTAAGCCGCCGTAGCTACTTTTTCGATGCAAGAATCCACAACTTCCGCTGCTTTTACTGCTGCTGAGAAAACACCTGTATGACCTACCATATCTGTGTTTGCAAAATTCAAACAAACAAAATCAGCAGTTCCATTTTCCAGTTCAGGAACGATTGCATTGGTAATGTCATACGCTGACATTTCCGGTTTTAGATCGTAAGTCGGAACATCTTTCGGACTTGGGCAAAGCAATCTTTTTTCACCAATAAACTCAGCTTCTCTGCCTCCTGAAAAGAAGAAGGTAACGTGAGGATATTTCTCTGTTTCTGCAATCCTGATCTGTGTTTTATGGTTTCTTTCCAACACCTCTCCCATCGTATCCTGAAGAACATTCTCATCAAAAACTACCTGTACATTCTGGAAAGTTTTATCATAGTTCGTTAAAGTAACATAATAAAGATTCAGTTTTTTCATAGAAAAATCCGGGAAATCCTTCTGAGAAAGCACTTCTGTGATCTCTCGTCCTCTATCTGTACGGAAATTGAAACAAATAACAACATCATCATTAATAATTTTAGCAACCGGAACTATATTTCCAGTTTCCGTTGTTTGCGTTAAAATAATTGGTTTGATGAATTCATCCGTTACATTATTATTGTAAGAATCCTGAATTGCAGCTAACGCATTAGTTGTTTCTACTCCAACACCTTCTACCAAAGCATCATAAGCCAGTTTTACACGCTCCCATCTTTTATCTCTGTCCATTGCGTAATATCTTCCGACAATTGTCGCCAATTTTCCGGTAGTAGCTTCCATATGATTTTGAAGTTCTTCTATAAAACCTTTTCCTGAAAGCGGATCACAGTCACGACCGTCTGTAAAAGCATGAACAAAAACATTTTCGTTTAATCCAAATTCTTTTGCAGCAGTCAAAAGACCTTTTAAGTGATTGATATGTGAATGTACTCCTCCATTGGAAACCAATCCGATAAAGTGTATTTTTTTGTTTTCTTTTTTAGCATATTCGAAAGCATCCTGAATGATTTTTTCCTGTCCAAGGGTTCCGTTTTCAACAGCCATATTCAGTTTTACCAAATTTTGGTAAACGACTCTCCCCGCCCCCAAATTCATGTGTCCTACTTCAGAATTTCCCATTTGTCCGGCTGGTAAACCTACCGCCAAACCACTTGCTTCAAGCGTTGTGTGAGGAAAATTTTTAAGACAGTTATCTATAAATGGTGTATTTGCTTTATCAATTGCTGAAACGTCCGGATTCATTCCCAATCCCCATCCGTCAAGGATTGCCAATATTGCTTTTTTCGACATTATGTAAACTTTTGTAGTACAAATTTATTTATTTTGAAATGAATGGAAGAATTTGGAGTATTTATTTTTTTTATTAATCTTAAATGGAAAAGATTATCGTAACTATTAACTTTTACTTTAGGTGCATTTTTTATTCCAAAATAAAAAATGTAAAAATATTCTCCTAATTTATACAATACATTTCTAATGCTTTTAGTATTATAACTTTGTATATTTGAGACATAATGAATTACAAATAACCAAAGTGAAACATATATTTTTTCTATTTTTTTGCATTTCTTCTATAAATCTATTCGGACAAGAAAGTAAAAGTTATGAATTAACAAAAGACAGTGATACACTTTACTATTCTAAATATGACAAACCAATACTTGAAAAATTAAAACTTATTAATCCAGAAAAAAACAAAAATTTCTTTCGCTTTAGTTCTAGCAAATATTATTTAGAACTTTCCGATGAATCTAATAAATATCTTATCTATGCAGACGAGATATGGGATAGTAAAAAAACTGGAGAAACCTTTATTAAACAAATCGATTTGACAAAATCTCAAATTAATGAAATTAAAAAACTTATTGATTCGCTAAAAATAAATGAAATCCCTAGTGATAAACAAATTGAAAAATGGAAATTCGGTTTTGACGGAATTACTTACTCAATAGAATTTAAAAACGAGAAAACGTATTCATATAAACATTATTGGACACCAACTTCTCAAGATAAATTTAATGAATCCGATTTAATAAATTTCTTTGTAACTGAAATCGATAGAATAATTGAATATCAAAAAAATAGAGAAAAATTTATAACAGAAGTCCCCTATTTTTCCTGGACTAGAGATGGTGTCTCTTGGAGTGCAGCTACAATATTGAATAACAAAAACTATTCGGAGTATAAAAAATATAGAAGACTAAAAAAGAAACAATTAAGAAAGAAAGAAAGAAAGAAATTAACTATATATAACATCAGTTTGGTTAATTAAGACTAAAAGAGAAAAACTACACTATCTTTTCTTTCTTAGAATTTTATTAATTTTGTTTCATGGATTTAAGAGATCAATTAAAGAACCTTTTTCCTGATCATGATGAGCAGGATTTTGAGATGCCTGAAGAGCAGTTCAAACAGAAAGAGCCGTTGGTGTGTAAGTTTGAGAAAAAAGGCAGAAACGGTAAACCGGTAACGATTGTTGAAGGTTGGGAAGGAAGTGAAGAAGAGCTTAAGAACATCTCAAAAAAAATAAAAACCACACTTGGAATAGGTGGTTCTGAAAAGGATGGAACGATTATCATTCAAGGGGATAATCGTGATAAAATAATGAATATCCTTAAGGAAATGGGATATAAAACTAAAAGAGTCGGCGGCTAAATTTTAGAAATAAATTTGGGTTTCCGGCATCATGGCTTTTAGTTTTTCAATGGTTGTTTTTTCCATTGGATTGCCCGTTAATATTAATGTTTTAAGATTTTTCAGTTGTGAAAATTCGATTGGAAGATCTTTTAAATCATTATTAGCCAGATTCATGCTGACAACATTCTTCAACCCTTTTACTTTGGGTGAAATTTCTTTGATCTTGTTCTGACTTACATTTAAAAACTCCAGACTTTTTGACTGAAACATAGTTTCCGGTAGTTTTGAAATTGAATTTTGCTGCAATTCCAGATATTTTAATTGTTTCGGAAATTCTAAGTTTCCTAAATCTTTGATTTGATTAGAAGCAAGATTTAATGATTTTAAGTTTTTAATTTCATCTAAATCTTTAGTAATAAAACTGATCTGATTTCCCTGTAAGTTAATTTCTTCCAGACTCGGAATTTGTAATAAGGCTTCAGGAAAAACATTCAGATTATTGGCATCGAGGTGAATAGCCTTTAATTTTTGAAGTTTTGCCAGATTTGGATTAACGCTTGTCAAACTATTTAAATTCATTGAAAAACTTTCCAGCTTCTGAAGTTCTGCAATATCATCCGGAATGAATTTAATACTGTTTTCATTCAAATTTAGAATCGTCAAATCTTTTAATGCAAAAATTGATTCATCCATTTTCTCAAACTTATTTTCCATTAAATTTAGAAAGAATATAGAATTCAGCTTTTGAATTTCTGTCGGGAGATTAAACATCTTTTTTCCTCTGAAACTCATACTGTAAACAATCTGTTTACTCTTCAAAGCCTCATCAACATTGGTATAAGTGGGATATTTCACAGGATCAATCTGAGCTTTTGCCTGTGAAAGTAGCAGAAGAAAAATAGAGAAAAACAGTTTTTTCATAAAGAGAAAAAGCCACCGGTAGTTTTTAATTACCGGCAGCTCAGAATTATTAAGATTTATTTTTTCAAAAGTTTTACCGTTTTCTGGAATCCTCCGTCAGCTTCGATATTTAAAACTAAAACTCTTGAAGATTCAAGCTGTTTTGTAAAGTTTAAATCTAAAGCATTGTTCGTTCCTGAGAATTTCTGAGTAAATACAATTTTACCGTCCATGCTGTATGCCGTTACAGAAATGTTTTTCAATCCTTTCGGAGAATTGATTTTTACGATTCCTGAAGTTGGGTTTGGAGCCACTGTCACTGAAGTTTCTGCATGAGTTTCGCTGGTTCCCAAAGATCCTGCAGTTCCTAAGTTATTTTTAAGAGCCACTACGATTGTTGCAGATTTTCCAATGTAATTGATTGTATTTCCTGTTGCATCAACATCTGTAGAAATCGTTGCATCCGGATGCTGAATGGAGAAGAATCCAAATTTATGATCCGGTGTAAAGGTAAGACCAGTCGGTTCTGAACCTGCAGGCATAGAAGCGAATAATTTCACTTTAGGATTTGCCTGAGTATGATCCGGAGCAATTACCCAAATGTAGTTTTTCCCACCATCCTGAAGAACCCAAAGATTTCCTAATTCATCAAAAGTAAGGTTATCGTTTCCGTCTCCCCAAGCTTCAGTTTTTGTTCCCTGAGCCGTTGTAAATGAATAATTGGTGGTAAGACCTCCTACGAAAGTTTCAACCTGAGAAACAGTAGTTCCATTATCCTGTAATCTGTACACTTTGTTCAATCCTTTTGCCGTAAAGTACACTTTACCATCGATCGGGCTTATTTCCACATCTTCAATTCCGTTGAAAGAAGTTCCTCCCAAAGATTGTGCTAAAGCGGTAGTATTATTCTGGTCAGCTTTTATCTTATTAGGAACCTGAATCCAGACTGCTGTAGTCGCTACAGGATCTCCGTTACTTAAGCCCTGATCCAGTTTTAAAACATATAAATTTCCTGAAGAAAGATTGTTCGGAGTATCCATTACATATTTATATAACATATGGGTTCCTCCATCTTCCCCGAAATAGGCTGTAGTTCCTGCATTATTGACCACTACATTTTCGTGATTCATAATTCCCATCTGCCAAAGTTTCCCTTTAGAACCATCTGTATTTTGAGAAATTACCTGAGCGGTTGCAGGGTCGATTTCTACCAACCAACCGTAATCTTTCATTCCGTCTGCATTCACATCACTTGAAGTCGTTTGTTCTTCAGCAGTAACTATTGTTCCCCAAGGTGTAACTCCTCCTGAACAGTTTCTGATCGTCTGAACCAAACTTGGAGCAGAGAAGCTTACCGCTCTGGATTTAGTTAATTGCCAAAGTTTTGTGGATGCACTATAATTGATTTCAGCCATTGTAACTCCTCCAGGATTCGTTTCGTGGTTTACAGAAAGATATCCGTTGGTAGCACTTCCGTTTTTCGGAACATACCCTGTAAAGTCATTTTGTCCTCCTACTAATCCTCCTCCTTCTGTATAACTGTCTCCTTCTTTTAAAATCAACTGATAATTATGTTCTGTAGGAATAATTAATTTATTAGTTTGAGCCGTTGGAACGATAGACGTAAAGCAGCTGATATGATTCGCATTACACGGAACCGGAGTTGTCGTAACAACAGTCTTTAGATAAGCATCTAATCTTAGGTCAGAACTTGTTGTGCTTCTGTTATGCAATTCGATAGAAATTCTGTTGTTTCCGTTTACAAATTTAGATTTTGGAATAGAAAAAATATTATACACACTTTCAGCAGCTCCGTCAATTATTGTACTGGAAAACGTATTGAAAGTAATTGTGCCGGTAGGCATATTGTCTCTCACTACTTCTTCTCCATTCAGATAGACCACGATTCCGTCATCTCTCATCACTCCTAGTTCCATTGTAGCAGAAAGGTCATTCAAATTTACTGTAAAATCTTTAGCAAAATATGCTGCAGTAAGACCGGTATTAATCGTAGTCGTTACCGGATCTCCATATCCAAGAGGTCCGTTTCCTTGAGACCACGTAGAAATATCAAAATTTGAACTTTTCCACTGATCTGCCAATGCTGTATTGCTATCATTGTATTTCCACGCCGAATTGGTGTTAAAGACAAATGTCTGTGCCTGGAATACAGAACATGTCATCAATGCAAGAGCTGCAACTGTTAGTAATTTTCTTTTCATTTTAAATTTCGATTTTTTAGACGTTGCAAAGCTATTTTATTGCTGTGAACCCTCTATTAATATGACTTTAAATAAATCTTACTCAATATTAATTAATCGAAAACCTAATGTTAATCAGGTTAACAAAGTATTAATTAAATCTATACAAAGTGATTTTTTAAATAAAAACAACCCGCATTTCAAATGAATATGCAGGCTGTCGCTATTATAAAAACTGATAAATTAATTCTTATTTTTTGCTCACATCTGTTAATGAATTCAGAAAGGCAATAATCTGTTTGATTTCTGTCTGGGTCAAATTCAGCTTATCGGGAGCTAAAGTTTGATTTTTCATTTTTAACCCTAAACCTTCTCCTCCTCCTCCATTGTAAAAGTCCAAAACTTCTTCCAGTGTATTAAAAGCTCCGTTATGGAAATAAGGTTTTGTTAAAGCAATATTTCTTACCGTTACTGTTTTGAAAGAATTTTCGTAAATCCATGAATTTTCTTTTCTTACAGGGCTGTTTATTCTTCCTTTATCGGTGTCAAGTTCCAAAGGTTTCTGACTGATTGGTTGTTTGGTAATTCCTAAAACCTCAGATTCATTTTCATTAAAAAACGGCGGAACCAATCCTGAGAAGTTCGGAGCAAAATGACACGTTGCACAGTTGGCTTTTCCCATAAATAAATTAAATCCCTTTTTTGCATCAGAAGAAATTTCTTTCTCGTTTCTCATGAATTTATCAAAATCACTTTCATAAGAATATAATGATGCCACATAAGAGCTTAACGCTTTAGAAAAATTTTCTTTATTGACTGCTCCGTTTTTAAAAGCAGCCTTAAAAGCTTTCTTATATTCTTTTTTGGTTTTTAATTTTTGGATAATGCTTTCATAGCTTGTATTGAATTCATCCTCATTATAAATCACATGTTCTGCCTGCTGTTCAAGATAAAAAGCTCTTAAATCATAGAAAAACCTTTTCGCGAAAACAGCATTATATAAAGACGGCGAGTTTCTCAGCACGGTTTTTCCTTCGACATTACTCTGAGATTTTGTTTTTAAATCGGTAAACGCATTCTCCGATAAATGACAGGTTGCACAACTCATTTTTCCATTGCTGCTCAGGTTTTGGTCATAGAAAATCTCTTTTCCCAGTTTTCTCAGTTCTTCATTGTCTTCATTCTGCTTTAATAAAGTATAAAAATAAGGATCTAAAAAATCGCTACTGAACAAGTTTTTATTATTGATATTCCATCCTGAAAACTCTTTCAGATCATCGTTTCTTCCGTCCCATTTTCCCAATTCCTCGTATAAAGGCTGAATGTACTTTTTGTAGAATTCTATCCTGTCAAAGGTTTCAAAATCTGTATTTCTAGACAAATATTCAATTCCTTCCGTTAAGATTGCATTGGCTTTTTCAACATTATAGTTTTTAAAATATAAATCGTCATTGATGTATCTTTTCATTCCTAAAAAAGCATGGCTAGCTTCTTCGGAAATATTCAATGAACCCGGAGTATCAAAACCGGTAACTCCCAAGCTGTATATTCTGATCAGTTCAATTCTTAATGGTAAAGTCTTGTTATTTCCTTTACTAATACCATTTTTGACAGCACTCAGATAAAAATTGGCATAACTGTTATATAAAAAATCTGTGATCGTTTTAATTTTCTCCTTTTGTTCTGCAGCTTCATCAGAAAAAACCAGTTCATCCAAGACCTGCAAACCTTCCGGAGGAAGTGTATAAGCCGTTGTTCCCGCTGCTTCAATGTGAAATAATGGAGCTGCATTAAGGTGAGTTTTTGTAAATTCAGGATAATGATAGGCAACGTAAAATTCTATTTCTTTGAAAGAATTTCTTGTTTCTTTTAATGTTTTTTGAAGTTCCGCAAGAGAGATTTTATCCTCAGAAAATTGATAAGCACCTGATTTTAAATGGTCAAGATTTATTTTAAAATCGCTTAACCCTCTATTAATAAAGGTATTTTCAGTTTCAATTCCTTTATGTGTAGGATTGAATGACATTATTGCAAAACCAATCAAAAGGATTACAATAAGTAATGGATAGGATCTCATGAATTTTTAGCGACAAAGCTATTGACCCCAGATTACGACAATTTTAAATTTGGATTAACTAATGTTTACATTTTTAGAAGAGATTAAGATAGGAAACAAACTCTTCCATAAAAGAATTTTTATTAATTTTAAACCCCGAAATCAAAATTCATTATACTAAGCGGTCGATTTCTCTATCGACCATGTTTTTAAAATAATGATGAAGGGATATTTGGGGAGGATTTTTAAAATAAATATAATCAAATCACAATTTAAACTATAAAAACCTATTTATGCTAAATAAACTTGCAGCTTCAGAACTTGTTCTGAACGAAGACGGAAGTGTGTATCACTTAAATCTTTTACCTGAAGACATTGCTGAAAAGATCATCCTGGTTGGAGATCCGGATCGTGTGGCAAAAGTTTCAAAATATTTTGACAAAGTAGAAGTCAAAAAAAATAAAAGAGAATTTTATACTCATACAGGAACGTTAAGAGGAGAAAGAATCACGGTAATGTCAACAGGGATCGGAACAGAGAACATTGATATCGTGATGAACGAGCTTGATGCTTTGGTAAATATTGATCTTAAAAACAAAGAATTTAAGACGGAGCATTCTGCGCTTCAATTATTCAGAATGGGAACCTGCGGAAGTGTAAATCCTGATGTTCAGGTTGACAATATGTTGGTGACTCAAAATGTTGTGGGATTAGACGGATTGATGCATTTTTATCAGGATTATGAATTTGAGAACGAGTTTTCTAAAAACTTCTTAGAACAATTCCCTTATCCTAAAATCAAACCAATGCTTTATTTCGCCGATTGGGCAGAAGAATTAGGAGAACTGTATAAAGACGCGAAATACCATGGAAATACAGCTACTTTCCCGGGATTTTATGCTCCACAAGGAAGACAGCTTCGTTTAAAAGCAGTAGATGATAAATTTTTGGAAACTTTAAATGATCTTGGAGTGACCAATTTCGAAATGGAAACTTCTGCGATTTATGCTTTATCTAAACTTTTAGGACACAAAGCGATCACGGTAAATAATGTAATTGCCAACAGAAGACGAGGAGAATTCTCGGCAGACCATCATACTTCTGAAAAGAATCTGATTGAATGGGTGCTAGAGAGAATTATAAAGTAATAAATTAAAAAAGAGGCTTTTCAAATTTGAAAAGCCTCTTTTTTAATTAGAACAATTTTTTTCATACACATCAATAACCTCCTGAATATAATTGACTGTATAATCGTGGTTTCCTTTATCTAGTTCTCTTCTTCTTTTTGAAAGCGGTACATTGGTTTCCTTATTTTCATTCCTTACTTTTTTAGAATATTCCCAAGATCCTCTTGCCATTTCCTTAGTAACGCTTTCTTTTTCAAATTTCTTTTCAAGTTCATCTATATAATTCGAAAACGGTGTACATTTCCCTCCTATTTGTCTTAAACTCTTAATAAAACGCTCGCTGGATGCTTTCATTTTTAAAATTGAATTTCTATCATAATCAATCGGCATTACCGCGTAAGGATCTCCATCTTTTTTTAAATAAATCAACGTTGACATGTAAAAATTATTAATATATAAATCAAAACCATACATATTGATTTTCCCTTCATTAAGAATAGGAGCCAAAATTTCATAATTCTTATGTCCAAGCTTCATATCAGAATCAAATTCCAGAATTTTCAGCTTTTCATAACCTACAATATCACCTTGTTGATAATCTAAAACTCTAATTTTCTTTAAATCATTAAACTTAATTTTTTTAATTTCAGGTTTCTTATCCGATTCTTCATCAATATCTTCAATATTTTTATATTCAAAGTGGAGATTCATCGGATACATGCTATTAGGTTTATATGATTGGCCTATAACTCCCACATAAGATTCGTGTCTGGGAGAATACACTCCTCTTAACAGAACATTTTCTGTTTCTCCATTTTCTTTAGTGATTTCTACAGGAATAAATTCTGCATCTTTCTTTTTATTTTGAGCATTGAATGAGCTAAAAATAAGGAGTGCTGCTCCCAGATAATAAAGTTTCTTCATACTCGCTAAAGTAAGAAAATTTATGTTTTCTAGCCTCTCAAAAAGCAGCCTTCCACATGATCATTCACCATTCCTGTCGCCTGCATATGTGCGTAAACAACAGTAGACCCCATAAACTTAAATCCTCTTTTTTTCAAGTCTTTTGATAACGTATCTGAAATTTCTGTTGTGGCAGGAACCTCTTTCAGTGTTTTGGGGTTATTATCAATGGGTTTTCCATCTACAAATCCCCAAATATAATTTGAAAAACTTCCAAACTCTTTTTGAACTTCTTGAAATTTCTGAGCATTGGTAATCGTCGCCAAAACCTTCAGTCTGTTTCTTATGATTCCAGAGTTTTGCATAAGCTCTTCTACTTTTTCATCCGAATACTTCGCAATTTTCTTATAATTAAAATTATCAAAAGCTTTCCTGAAATTTTCTCGTTTTGAAAGAATGGTATACCAGCTCAATCCCGCCTGAAAACTTTCCAGGATTAAAAACTCAAAAATCGTTTCATCATTATATACAGGTTTTCCCCATTCTTCATCATGATATTTTCTGTACACATCATCTTTTTCACACCATCCACAACGTATTTTCTCCATAGCTGTTTATTTTTTTAACTTAAAGATAGTATTCATTGTAAAAAGATAACAAAAGTTTATGAAAAATTTAACATCATACTATGATCTTAGGAATAGTTCTTGTTTATAAAATAAGTAAGCGCAAAATGATGTAAACAAATTAAAAATTTCAGTTATATAAATATTTTCAAGAAAAACGGAGTCTTTTTATAGAAGGCTTCGTTTTTTATTATGTTCTAAACACAAATTATTGCTACATTTGTAGGTAAATAAACATTAAAAAATTATGTCATACGGTTTACTTAAAGGCAAAAAGGGAATTATTTTTGGAGCCCTTAATGAACAATCAATCGCATGGAAAGTTGCAGAAAGATGTCATGAAGAAGGTGCTGAGTTTATCTTATCTAATGCTCCTATCGCTTTGAGAATGGGCGAACTTAACGGTTTAGCAGAAAAAACCGGATCTGAAGTAATTGGTGCAGATGCTACTTCTATTGAGGATCTTGAAAAACTTTTTGATGCTGCAACAGCAAAATTTGGTAAAATCGACTTTATCCTTCACTCTATAGGAATGTCTATTAATGTGAGAAAAGGAAAACATTATACAGAAATGAACTATGATTGGTTGGAAAAAGGTTGGGATATTTCAGCGGTTTCTTTCCATAAAGTAATGCGTGTGGCTTGGGAAAAAGACTGTATGAACGAATGGGGAAGTATTTTGGCGCTTACTTATATTGCGGCTCAAAGAACATTCCCTGATTATAACGATATGTCTGATAACAAAGCTTATCTTGAAAGTATCGCAAGAACATTCGGAAACTATTGGGGAGAAAGAAAAGTACGTGTAAATACTGTTTCTCAGTCTCCAACAATGACTACTGCAGGAAGCGGAGTGAAAGGTTTCGGAGGATTCTTAGGATATGCTGAAGATATGTCTCCGCTAGGAAATGCTACCGCTCTTGAATGTGCAGATTACTGTGTTACCCTTTTCTCAGATCTTACTAAGAAAGTAACAATGCAGAACCTTTTCCATGATGGAGGATTCAGCAGTTCAGGAGTTACTCAGAGAGTAATCAGTAAATATGATGCTGAATAATTTAATTATTCTTTCAATAATATATAAAACCGAAGTCATTGCTTCGGTTTTTTTATTGAAAACATGTAATAAAATCAAATCGGCGGAGCCTTTGGCTCCGCCGATTCTTAAAAAATAATATTAATATGAAGTTTATAGGATTACGGTCTGTATAGAGTGTGCAGGTGCAGCAAGTTTGGTTGCCATTCCTTCAATCCACAAATTGGCATCGATGTCATTATCTGTATCGTTCATGATCACGGTAACTAACTGTCCGTTTTCATTCATAAAAGAGGTTGAAGTTAAAGCAACTCTATTGGATGAACTTCCGATTCTTTGTGCATTGGGCTTAATAAATTTTGAAACGTGCCCCACATAATAATATTCATAAGTATAATGAACTTCTCCAGTTTTTGTATCCGCAATAATCGGGGCAAAACAGAAATTTCCAACATGATTTGGACCTCCGGTTTCATCAAGAAGTACATTCCAATCTGTCCATAAAGCAGTTCCTTTATTAAAATCATTAATCATGTTTCTGCCATATAATTCGCCTAGTTTTACATCGTAAATTTTAGAAAGGTCAAACTGTTCTTTACAACCTTCTGTAAAAGCTAAGAACTTATCAGGGAAAGCTCTTTGTGTCTCGGCTAGATTATCGAAAAGCTGAGTCTTGTTATTCCATGTTTCATACCAGTGATATCCGATTCCTGACGCAAATTTTGCGGTTTCCGGATCTCCTAAAGTTGTTGTCGCTCTTTGGTAAATTAAATCTCTGTTATGATCCCATATCATTACTTTTTTATCTTTATACCCATTTTTCCAGAGCGTTGGTCCTAAATTATTTTTCAGAAAATCGCCCTCTTCTTCAGCCGTATAGATACAAGATTCCCAACTCTGTGTTGCCATAGGTTCGTTCTGAACTGTCAATCCCCAAATAGTGATTCCTCTTTTTTCGTATTCTTTGATGAATTTAATATAATAATCTGCCCATGTCTGATAATACTGATTTTCTAATCTTCCTCCTTTATACAAACTTTGATTAGACTTCATCCAGGCAGGCGGGCTCCAGGGTGAAAAATAAAATGTAAAATCTTTCCCGATTGCCTTTTGAGCCTCTTTAATCAATGGAATCTTATATTTTTCATCATGAGCGACATTAAACGTTTTTAAAGCAAAATCATTATCTTGAATATAGGTATAAGAATCACTTGAAAAGTCACATGAGTTCATATTGGTGCGGACAACAGTATAGCCTAACCCATTTTTCCCGTAATAGGCCTCAAGAATTTCTTTTTGTTTATCCTTAGGCATTTTATAAAAAGTCTCAGCAGCAGCATCTGTAATGGCTCCTCCAATTCCTATCAATTTCTGGTATTTAAAATCCGGATCTACGAAAATACACGCATCCGTTTCTTTAGGCTGTCCAAATTTTTCAAATTTCACAGTCCCTTTGTCTGCCATTTTCTCATTGGTTTTAGAATTGGTAACATAGACTTTTGCTGTTTTACCTGCATTCTTTTTCCAATAATTTTGTGCATTTGCATTGAAGGTTATACCTATTACAAAGCAACTTACAATTAGCTTTTTCATTTATTTCTTCTTCTTTTTCTTTATGTTTAACCACCCCGTCTAAATTTTTAGTGAAAATTTATCCACCCCTCCAGAGGAGGGGAATTTAGTGATGTGCATTATTTGTTTTGATAGACTCTTACGTAATCTATGTAATATTTCTGAGGAAAAATGGTATCGTCAATTCCTTCTTTTCCGCCCCAAAATCCTCCAACAGCCAAATTTAAAATGATAAAGTACGGTTTATCAAAAGGCCAGGTCTCATAGGTTTTGGTTTCATTCTCATAAGAGAAGAATTTTTGGTTGTCAATATAAAAATCAATTTTTTCCGGAGTCCAGTCGGCTTTATAGACATGAAATTTCTCACTGGCATCATCTACTTTTAACGTATCAGTTTTTTGTGTTGCTTTTAGATGATTGTAATTTTTTGTGTGAATGGAAGCATGAATGAATCCCTGATTGTATCCCACATGTTCCATAATATCTATTTCCCCGTCATTAGGCCATTGTTTCAAATCTTCGCTTAGCATCCAGATGGCAGGCCAGGTTCCACGACCTTTGGGAAGTTTTGCTCTCACCTCGACTGTTCCGTATTGAAACGAAAATTTCCCTTTCGTAAGAAGTCTTGCCGAAGTATATTTACTTTCTTCCCAGTTTTCTTTTCGGGCTTCAATGATTAAATTTCCTTTTTCCACTCTCGCATTTTCCAATCGTTCTTTTGTATAAAACTGAGCCTCTTCATTCCCAAAACCATGACCTCCAACATCATAATTCCATTTGGATGAGTCGGGTAATCCTTTATTATTAAATTCATCATTCCAAATCAGTTTTCTGCTTGAATCCGGTTGGTTTGAAGCACAATTTAAAACAGAAAAAAGGAAACTTCCTCCGATTAAGATAGTAGTGATAGTTGGGAATTTCATATTTAAAAATTGGAGTTTTCTGTGTTTATTTTATTTTTTTTAACGCAAAGTTTTTATTTACATTTTTTTTGATTTTAAGAAACTAAGACTTGCAACAAAGTTGCTGATTAAGCTCACTTTATAAAATCAATTGTAATGATTCAATCTTTGCTCCTTAAAATAATGTTTTCTCATTTTCTAAATCTTTGCGGTTAAAAATTTAACTAAAATTAAGGGATAATAACTTATTTTCAAAGTTTGTCATTCAGAGGAACGAGGAATCTAGTTAATAATAAAGATTCTTCACTACGCTTCGCTTCTTTCAGAATGACAAGACTCAGTTTATTTAAAATCCAATGTCTTTTACCGCCAAAAGCGGGTTTTGTCCCGCTTTTAGTAAGTAAACTATTATTTATTTTGACCAATTAATTCTTTTTGTTTGCACATTTTGAGAATCGGTTCCGACCATGATATCGAATTCTCCGGATTCCCAATCGAAATTCACCTCATCATCATAGAATTTCAAATTTTCCGGAGTTAAAGTAAACGTGATGGTTTTAGTTTCTCCTTTTTTAATGAAAACTTTCTGGAAGTCTTTTAATTCTTTCACAGGTCTTACCACTTTTCCGAAAAGATCTCTGATGTACAATTGCACAACTTCTTCCCCATCGTAATTTCCTGTATTGGTAACATTTACACTGATATTTAAAGCCTGATTCCCTTTAAGATTCGTTGAACTCAAATTCATATCAGCATATTTAAACTGAGTATAGCTTAAACCAAAACCAAACGGAAATTTCGGATCGTTATCCAAATCGATATAGGCAGAAACATAATTTCTGTCCGTGTTATTTTTTGCAGGTCTTCCTGTATTATAATGATTGTAATACACCGGAATTTGTCCTTCAGTTCTAGGAAAACTCATAGGAAGCTTACCTCCCGGATTTATGGTTCCGAAAAGAACATCTGCAATAGAATTTCCTGCTTCCGTTCCCAACCACCAAGTGTATAGGATTGTCGGAATATTATCCGCTGCCCAATCAAAAATCAAAGGTCTTCCTGCATTGATCATTAAAACAATCGGTTTTCCTGTTTTTGCAATTTCTTTCAAAAGATCTTCCTGAACTCCCGAAAAATGAATATTACTTCTACTTTTCGCCTCACCGCTCATGGCGTGACCTTCCCCTAAAGTCATGATGACAACGTCTGCTTTCTTAGCAGTTTCCACAGCTTCTGCAAACATCGATTTATCCTGATCATCAACATTAGCGCCTTTTGCGTACAATAATGTAGAATTTTTGTCTAATTGATTTTTAATTCCATCAAATTGAGTGATGATTCTTTGATTATCATCTTTAAAGGCAATCGACCAAAATCCGTGATTGGCAGAAGTTTCTTTTCCAAAGGGACCAATTAAAGCAACCGTTTTTGTTGATCTTGAAAGCGGTAGAATGTTCTTCTCGTTTTTAAGCAAAACAATAGATTTTGAACCAAATTCTCTTCCGAATTTTCTGTTTTCCTGATTATTTAATTGTTCCTTCTGTCTTTTTTCATTACTGAATCTGTAAGGATCATCAAATAATCCCATTTCAAATTTTTTAATCAAAATTCTTCTCGCTGCATCCTCGATTAATTTCGTATCCACTTTTCCTTCCTGAACCAATTTTGGAAGTTCAGCCATATAAGCACGGCTTTCCATGTCCATATCACTTCCTGCCAGAATGGCTTTTTCTGCAGCTTCTTTATTGTCTTTTGCATATCCGTGAGGAACCATTTCTCCGATACTTCCCCAATCCGAAACCACAAAACCTTGATAATTCCATTTTCCTTTTAATAGGTCTCTTAAAATATATTTATTTGCCGTTGCAGGAATTCCATTAATATCGTTAAAAGAGTTCATGAAAGTCGCTACACCAGCTTCTGCAGCTGCTTTGAAAGGAGGTAAATACGTTTCGTTCAATTGTCTTAAACTCATATCAACGGAATTGTAATCTCTTCCGCCAACTGCTGCTCCATACGCCGCAAAATGTTTTGCACAAGCCATAATGGCATCAAGATTTCCAAGACCTTTTCCCTGAAAACCTTTGATTCTTGCCAAGCCAATCTGTGTTCCCAAATAGGTATCTTCACCCGAGCCTTCCATGACTCTTCCCCACCTCGGATCTCTCGCAACATCAACCATTGGAGCAAAAGTCCAGTGAATTCCATAAGCCGAAGCTTCTGTCGCCGCAATTCGCTCAGATTTTTCTATTAATCTTAAATCCCAGCTTGCAGCCTGGCCTAAATTCACAGGAAATGTTGTTCTGTATCCATGAATAACATCCTGGCCAAACAATAAAGGAATTCTTAATCTTGATTTTAAAGCTAATTCCTGAAACTTTCTGGTCTCTTCAGCTCCTGCCACATTAAGCATGGAACCTACTTTACCTTGCTTTATTTCATTTAAAACAGTTGCAGAATTAGAATTCTGAGGACCTGTTGCATATTCAAAACCACTGTACTGAACTAATTGTCCTACTTTTTCTTCCAGTGTCATTTTCGATAACAATTCAGAAACTTTCTGATCAATGGTCTTTTGTCCGAATGCATTAATTCCGAATACTGTAAATGCTAATATGAAATAAAGTCTTTTCATAGTTTAAAATATATAAGTAGCAACCGAACTTCCTGTAATACTTACCGGAACGGTTTTCTGTTTGTATTTAATATTAAAATTTTCGTCATTTTTACTATAATTCTGAACAATCAGAACTGTTTTTCCGTCAGGAGTTTTGAAAGCCACTGTTGAAAGCAGATCTGTTTGTGTAGACGAGATTCTCTGAGAGTTTGCAGGAACAAATTTTGAAGCATGTGCAATGATATAATATCCTACATTTCTGGTGAAATTTTCTTTATCCGAAACGGTAATGGCACCTTTACATTCTGTACAGCCTCCCGGAGTATGTGGTTTATACTCTGTATCATTCGCAAGATTCCATTCTAAAGCAATTTTACTCCAATTTCTCATAGAACCGATAATTACATTTTTGGTGTGCCAATTCAGATCTTCATTGAAAGTTCCTTTAGCACCCGTCCATTGTTCTGTAAAGTATACATTTTTATCCGGAAAAGCATTATGCACTGTAGATAAAGCAGAAATATCACCCTCATACAAATGAAAAGCAGAACCGTCAATGTATTTTGCAGCTTCCGAATCACTTAAAATATTCGTTACATATTCAGGTTTATTGCAATTGTGATCATAAACCACAATTTTGGTTTTGATCGTATTGGATTTAAAAACTGGACCTAAACTTTGTTTGATAAAATCTTTCTGCTGATCCGAGGGCATCAGTAAACTCGGGTTATTTCCCGGATGTAAAGGCTCATTCTGCGGAGTGATCGCATCGATTGTAATGCCTTCCTTCTGCATTCCCTGTATATATTTTACAAAGTATTTTGCATATACATCATAATATTCAGGTTTTAAACTTCCGCCTTTTGAGCTTCCGTTATCTTTCATCCAAACCGGTGGTGACCAAGGAGCGGCAATGATTTTAATTTTTGGATTGATCGCTAAGATTTCTTTAAGCATTGCAATCAGATCTTTATCTCTTTCCAAACTGAATTTTGACAATGTAAGATCGGTTTCTCCTTGAGGTAAATCATTATAAGAAAAAACTTCGCTATCCAGATCGGATGCACCAATACTTAATCTTAAATAACTTAAGGAAATAGAGTTTTCTCCTTTTCCGAAAAGTTCATTCAGCAAAGCCTTTCTTTTCGTAGGAGAAAGACGATTCATTACTTCAACACTTCCTCCTGTTAATGTAAATCCAAATCCATCAATATATTGAAACTTCTGAGTATCATCAATTTCAATATTCTGAAAGTTATTGGGTGTAGTTACAAAAACCAGCGGCAATTGTTGCTTTAATTTTATGCTCTCATCTCCTTTTGTCAGCCAAGATTGAACCTGCCCTTTGGTATTTACCGTTGATTTGCATGACGTTAAAGATAAAAGTACCACACCACTAAATAGCAGTGCAGTACTTCTTAAAAAGAAACTATATAAACCGTGAAGTTTCATGTGATTAATTATAGCCTGGGTTTTGTTTTAAAGCTGTATTTACTAACTCATTATAAGGAATTGGCAGTATTTCATTTTTATTTGCTGTAAATCCTCTTGATCCTAGCTTAGCAGAAGCATCTCCCCATCTAACAAGATCAAACCATCTGTGCCCCTCCCCTGCAAGCTCTCTTCTCCTTTCATCTTTAATTGCCTGTATAGAAACTGGAACCGAAGCCAATCCTACTCTCGCTCTTACTGCATCCAATAAAGCCTGAGCTCTTGCTCCTGTACCACCAAGTGCTTCAGCTTCCATTAAGTAAGTATCTGCAAGTCTTATTGCTATATAATTCTGACGGAAGTTTAGTTCTACAGGACCCGGCAAATTAGTTTTGTCTGCTGTTCTTGGTAAATATTTGTTTAAGAAATACCCTGTATCTTTATAAGCAGGAGAATAAGTAATTTTATTTTCTTGTACTAATTTCTTTGCATTTAAAATACTAGTACCCAGACGCGGATCTCCTTGCATAAAATTAAACAAATCTTCTGTAACCGTATTAAAAGCCCAACCAGAAACTAAATCAGGTGCATCATTATTCGGTGTAGTTGTTTTAAGAGTATAAGATCTCAATCCTACCATGATACAAATAGAATTTCCCTCATCATTTCCTTGCCCCCAAAATCCCCAATCTGAACTTCCTTGATTAGTATGCATCACTTCAAGGATCGATTCTGTTGTAAATTTATTATCAACCTTCCACAGATCTGCATAATTTGCTATTAAATGATAACCATATTGACTTGTTTGTCCCGGTGTACCATTGACTTCAGCAAATTGTGCAGCAGCTTCAGTTTTTTTATTATCATAAAGATAGATTTTACCTAGAATAGCTCTTGCATTCCCTTGGGTAATTCTCCCTCTATCTGCTCCCGAAACAGTCATTGGAAGACTTGAAATAGAAGATAATATATCTGCTTCAATTTGTGAATAAACAGTAGCGGGTGAAGCTTGCGGAATATTATAAAAATCATCACTTGCCTTTACTGGTTCAAGAATTAATGGAATATTCCCAAACATTCTCAAGAGTTCAAAATAATATAAGGCCCTTAATGTTTTAGCCTCGGCAATAAATCTATTTTTTATTGCATTATCCATAGAGGCATCAGGAACTCTTTTTATTACAAGATTTGCCCGCGCAATTCCTTGATAAAAATCTTTCCAATAACTTAATGGAACTGTATTTTTATTAATAGTATAATTAGAAAACCCTTGAATACCTGCTCCATCAGTAGAACTTCCTCCTCCAGCATAAAAATCATCTGAAGCAGCGTTAAAGAATGTTACTGTATTTTCAAAACCTCCTGCATATTTTCTCATGATGTCATAAACACCAACTAATGCACTAAAAGATTGTTCTTCATTTGCAAAATAATTTGAAGTATCAAAAGCACCTTGATTTTTAACTTCTTCAATATAATCGTTATTACAAGAGGATGTTATTGTTAAACTTAGTCCTGATAACAAAATTAATGTTAAACTTTTATATATTTTATTTTTCATTTTTAATAAAATTTAGAATTGAATATTAGCTCCAAATAAGAAAGATCTAGCTTGAGGGTAATACGCCCTATCTATTCCGAAGTCATCTCCTGCTGCGATCTCAGGATCATAACCTGTATATTTTGTAAACGTCAGTAAGTTCTCAGCAGTAATATAGAATCTAATCTTGCTAGCTCCTAGGCTCTGTGAAACTTCTTTTGGCAAACTATAACCCAACTGAATCAATTTAACTCTTAAATAGTCCCCTTTTTGCAAATAGTAATTAGACATTCTAGAAAAATTCCCGTTTGTATCTTCTCTTGTGATCCTAGGAGTAGTATTAGACGTTCCTTCGCCTGTCCAACGATCCATAATTGTTGTTTGGTAGTTTGCATCAAGCATATCTAGCCTTCTTAAACCTTGGAAAATCTTATTTCCAGCCTGCCCTTGGGCAAATATCATAAAATCAAGATTCTTATAGTTAAGATTTAAAGTAAGTCCATAAGTATATTTTGGTAAAGAATTACCTAGATACGTCTTGTCATCATCGTCAATTTTTCCATCTCCATTAAGGTCTTTCCATTTGAAGTCTCCTGGTTTTGCTCCAGGAAGTATAAGCCCTCCGTTAGCATTTTTATAATTATCAATCTCTGCTTGATTTTGGAAAATTCCATCATATTCAAACCCATAAAAAGAACCATATGGCATACCTATTTGAGCTCTGGAAACCGGCCCCATAGATTGAAAACCTGGACCATCAATAAATTTCCTTCCATTTTCAAGTCTTATCACTTCGTTTTTAAGATATGCAAAATTTCCATTTACAGAAATTCCGAAATCAGACCATTTTTTATTATACCCTAAACTTACTTCAACTCCTGTATTATTCATATCTCCTACATTGGCCCAAGGGTTTTTTGTAACTCCTACATATCCAGGAATACTAATTTGTCGAAGGATATCTGTACTTTTCTTTTTATACCAATCTATAGTTAAATTAAAATTTTTGAGAAATTTGATATCTGCAGCAATATTAAGTTGTGATGTTTCTTCCCAATGAAGATCAGGGTTTTCTAATGTTACAGGTGCATATCCTGTAATAATTGCATTATTTCCATTTGTATAATTACTTCCTGATGTCATAAAGCTAGCAAACATAAAGTTCTCAAACTCATCATTTCCTAAAACTCCGTATCCCCCTCTCAGTTTAAAATTATTAACAATCTTATTTTCTGGCCAGAATTCTTCATTTGAAATATTCCATCCTAATGACATTGATGGGAAGTTTCCCCAATGCTTATTTTTTCCAAATCTTGAAGACGCATCTCTACGCATCGTTCCGGTAAATAAATATTTATTTGCGTAATCATAAATAACCCTTCCAAAATAAGAGGTTTTATTTGTTTGAATACCATCATAAGCATCTACAATTTTGTTTTCCCTAGGAAGACCAAAGTTAAATGAAGCATCCTCCCAATTATCTACAGGTAAATTAGTATGCGTCACAGTTTCACCATACCCAATATTATATTCATAAACTCCCTGTCCCAAAAGAACATTCAAATTATGTTTACCCCATCTATTTTGATAATTAATAGTGTTTTCCCAACTCCACTCCAATTTTTTATTAGTATTTCTAGATAAACTGTTAAATCCTAAATTACTATATGTTGGACTTAAATAAAACTTAGGAGTGAATCCTTGATTTCCCCAATATGAAAGTTTTCCGTTTATGCTTGATTTAAAATTAAAATGTTTGAAAAACTTCATATCCGCGAAGGCATTAGCAACAAAATCATCAGACCAGCTGTATCTTCCTTGCTGTGTATATCTGAAAGCTAAAGGATTAGACATTTCCTGGTTAACATATGGAGAAATCCCGTAAGGATTTCCATTAGGATCTCTTACAATATATTGGTTGGTATAATTGTTTGGATCTACCAATGACCAGTCTGTTACAATTGCTGGAGTTGTCGGATCTAAATTAATAGCAGAACTCAAAGGTCCACCAAATTCTCCATTTGCATTAATGCCTTTTGTTTTATTATTAGTGTAAGAAAAAGTCTGTCCTATAGTTAACCAATCAAGTACTTTATGATTTGAATTAAATCTCGCACTGATTCTTCTATAATTAGAAATATCACTCATTACAATACCCTCTTGTCCATAGTAGCCAAATGAAGTATAAAATGTAGATTTGTCACTTCCTCCACTAATACTAAATTCGTGGGAAGTTCTTTCTGCAGTATTAAAAATCAAATCTTGCCAATCCGTACCTTTTCCAAATTGTGCCGGATTAGAAAATCTTGCAGGTTTTCCATCATTAGTAAACCCTTCATTAATAATGGTAGCATATTGTGTAGCATCAAGAAGGTCCAATTTTTTAGAAGCATTTCCAAAACCATAAAAACCATTATATGATAAATTCAGTCTTCCTTTAACCCCTTTTTTAGTCGTAACTAAAATTACCCCTTTTGCAGCAGAAACACCATAAATAGCAGCAGAGGCACCGTCTTTAAGTATTTCCATACTCTCAATATCGGACTGATTTAGCCAGGAGATATTGTCCACAACAATACCATCTACCACCCATAAAGGGTTATTACTTCCTGCTCCAAAACTTGTTATACCACGTACTCGTACTGTTGCATTAGAACCGGGCTGACCTGAATTAGATATTACCGTAACTCCCGCTGCTCTCCCCTGAAGAACTTGCTCCGGTTTTCCTGCAGGAATATCTTCTATGTCCGAAGCTTTTAAGCTCGAGATCGCTCCCGTTACATTACTCTTCTTCTGAGTACCATAACCGATCATTACCACTTCCTCAATTTTTTGCTCCTTAGGAAGAGTGTCTTTCTTCGTGTTTTGGGCACTGAAATTTGCAGTAAAATAAAGTGCTGCAATCAACCCTAAACTTCTTGATATTTTTACCTTCATATACAGTTAGTTTTTTTAATTCTCAAATTGAGACAATAAAAATATATTTTTTTTTAAATAATTAACATTTTATTAATAACTATTTTAATATTTCGTTTATTTTTGGGACTTCAAAGGCATAATTTTTATTAAAATAAACGATGCTTTTTTGTAAAACAGAATTAAATAAATCCCCAAAATGACGACTAAGCTGTCTAAAATTTCACTTCCGTTAAAACTGACTTTCTTGATTTTTTCAATGGTCTTAAACTGTATGGGCATTGTAATTCTACAACTTTCAGAAGCAAAAATCACGTATGATAAATTGGGTTTTTTAGAGTCATTTAAAGATATTCCGGTTGCCCTTATTTCACTTTTCGCTGTTAACTTTATCAGTAAGTTCGGAACAAAAAAATCTTTGATTTTAGCTTTGAGTATTGTGGGAATCTGCTCCATCATCTTACCTTTTGTAGAAGTATTCTGGTTTTATAAACTTTGGTTTGCCATTATTGGGACCTGTTTTGCCATTGGTAAAATATGTGTGTTTGGGGTAATCCGTAATAATATTTCGGATGAAAAATCCCTTGCAAAAACAATGAACAGTGTGGAAGCTTCCTTTATGATCGGGATTTTTGTAGTGAATACAGGGTTTGGATGGATTATTTCAAGTCAGTTTTCTCAATTTTGGAAATTTGGCTTCTTCTTAATCTCAGCATTATGTGCAGTGACAATTTTTTTATTTTCACGGCTTGAAATTGCTGAACCTGTAAAAAAAGAAAAAGAAAACCTGATTAAAGAACTTTCAGAATTTATTAATCCGCTGATTGTTATATTTTTATTCGTACTTTTTTCAATCGTTTTTGTTGAACAAAGTTTTAATTCATGGTTACCCTCTTTCTATAAAAACCATTTAAAAGTCAATTCCTTTTTCGCTCTTCAGGCCTCCTCTTTCCTGGCTCTTTTCTCTTATGTAGGAAGAATGATTACCTCTAAAATTATCCACAGGTTCTCTTTATCAAAATATTATGTTCTGTGTCTTATACTGATTGTTTTTGTGTTATCCATTATTATTGGAATACAGTTCTTAGGCACAGAAAACTCAAGAATCTTGTTGTTTTTATTTCCTGTAATCGGTCTATTCTTATCACCGCTTTATCCGGTTATCAATTCAAAAATGATTCCCCAGATTGATAAAGAAAAAGTAAATCTTTTTACTTCGTTAATCGTTATTTTTTCTTCTTTAGGCAGTTCTGTCAGTTCGATTATGATGTCAATTTTATTTGGAAACCAGTTACTCAACTACTATTCAGTCTATATTTTATTTGCTGTACTAGTCTTGTTTTCAATAAGTTTACTGTATTTTAAGACAAGTAGAAAAACATTAGAAAAATAATTTTATTTTTACATCCATGAAAATCAAAGACACAAAAAACAAACAAAACCTTCAGGAACTCATTGATACAAAAGACTTTGTAGCTCATATATCTGTAGATTGCACCATATTTGGTTTTCATAATAATATCCTGAAAGTATTGCTTTTAAAGTACCATGATCTTAATTTGTGGTCTCTTCCCGGCGGATTTGTATTTAATGATGAAGATCTCAGAGAAGCGGCAGCCCGTGTTTTGTTTGAAAGAACACATCTGAAGGATATTTTTCTAAAACAGTTCCATACCTTCGGAAGAATTGATCGTACTGAAAATAATGTACACCAGATTTTGCTTCAAAATAAGGGGATTGAGATTCCGAAAGACCATTGGATTTTCCAACGATTTATTACAGTAGGCTATTGTAGTTTGATCGATTTTTCCCTTGCCAATACATTTCCGGATGCTTTTAATGAAACTTGTGAATGGTTTGAGGTAAATGATCTTCCTCAAATGGCATTCGATCATGACAGAATTATAGAAACTGGGCTCGAATACCTGAGAATGAATATCAACACTGAAGTTGCAGCAAGTAATTTACTACCTGAAAAGTTTACTATGAAAGATCTGCAGTCTCTATATGAAACCATCTTAGGAGAAAAGTTCAGAAGAAATAATTTTCAGCGTAAAATATTGAGTCTTAATATTCTTGACAGGATGGAAAAACTCTATGACGGCTCTGCGAACAAAGCGCCATATCTGTATAAATTTAAAACTAAGGTTCATAATTCTCCCAACCAATACCCTATCTCAAATGATAAGGATGATGAGGTCTGATTTTGTCTTTCAAAAAGTTTAAAAAATCAATTATCAAAAGGCATTTAAAAAAAATTTTTCTGGAATAGCGAAAAGTACTATTTTTAGAAAAATTAAATTACAATGTCATATTATCCCCTTACATCCATTCCAGATTACTACGGAATAGATGCCTTACTTACCGAAGAACACAAACTTATACGCCAATCGATCAGAGAATGGGTAGAAAGTTTTGTAATGCCACAGATAGATCACGCTGCTCAAAATCATACAGATATTCCCGGCTTAATGAGAGAATTGGGAAAAGCGGGAGCATTGGGTCCTTATATTCCGGTTGAGTATGGAGGTTCTGGTCTTGATCAGATTTCTTACGGATTAATTATGCAAGAATTGGAAAGAGGAGATTCTGCCGTTCGTTCTGCGGCTTCTGTACAGAGTTCTTTAGTAATGTTCCCGATTAATGAATTTGGTTCTGAAGAACAAAAAAGAAAATACTTACCAAAATTAGCATCCGGAGAAATGATTGGATCTTTTGGATTAACAGAGCCTAATCATGGTTCGGATCCGAGTTCTATGGAGACTTATTTTAAAGATATGGGAGATCATTATCTTTTAAATGGTGCCAAAATGTGGATTACCAACTCTCCGCTTTGCGATATTGCCGTAATCTGGGCTAAAAATGAAGAAGGAAAAATTCAGGGATTAATTGTTGAAAGAGGAATGGAAGGTTTCACCACTCCGGAAACTCATAATAAATGGAGCTTAAGAGCTTCAAAAACGGGCGAATTGGTTTTCAATGACGTAAAAGTACCGAAAGAAAATTTACTTCCTGGAGTTACAGGATTAAAAGGACCTTTATCTTGTTTAAATTCAGCAAGATATGGAATTTCTTGGGGTGTAATTGGAGCGGCTATCGACTGCTATTGTACTGCTGTTCAGTATTCTAAAGAAAGAAAACAGTTTGGAAAACCAATCGGTTCTTACCAGTTGCAACAGAAAAAATTAGCAGAATTCTTAACTGAAATTACTAAAGCTCAGTTACTTTGCCTGCAATTAGGAAATCTTAAAAATGCCCACAAAGCAACTCCTGCTCAGATTTCAATGGCAAAAAGAAACAATGTGAAAATGGCTATTGATATCGCAAGAGAATCTCGTCAAATCCTTGGTGGAATGGGAATCATGGGAGAATTCCCAATGATGAGACACGCTGCAAACCTAGAATCTGTAATTACTTATGAAGGAACTCATGATGTTCATTTACTGATTACGGGTCTTGATATTACAGGAATCAATGCATTTTAAAAGCTAAAAGTCTAAAATATACAAAGAGCATGATCATTCGTTAGTCATGCTCTTTTTGTTTAAACGCAAAGAATAATTAGTATTATTTTTATTTTCAGAAAGCAAAGGCAATAAATTGCTTCGCGAAGCTATATCGGAAGCTTCATCCAATCAACTTGTTGATTCATTCTTTGCTCCTTTAAATATAATCAGTGAAAAATTTACCTTTGCGTTAAAATAACTCACTAATATTCAAAATCAATTTGAATACGTTTTAATCTCCTCAATAAAGTTAATTTCCGGATTCAGAACTTCTTCAATTAAACTTTTAATAGATTTCATGGCATCATCAATATTTCCCTTCTCAAATTGCAGAGAAACCACCCCTTTTCTAGCTTCTGCAAAACTCCAGATTCCCGTTTCTATCGGAAGTCCCCAAAACTCAGGAAGATTCTGTACCACATATTGATAAATGCACAGCTGTAAAGCTTGTTTTCGATCGCTGTTATGAAAATATTCTTCAACATTGTCCTGATCAATTTTGACGATCAGGTTTTTGATTTTTGCGGTTTTATAATCAATAATTCTTAAGGTTCCATTTAATCGGTCGATTCGGTCAATAAATCCAAATAATGATATTTTTTGAGATTCATCCAGATAGAAATCTACATTTTCAAATCGTTTTTCAATATCTAAAATTTCCAGTTTATTACCTTTCTTTACCAGATCAAGATCATAATTCAGAATACTTTCAATCACTTTTTTAGCAATAGCTTTATGAATGAAGTTCATTCCTTTTTCATAGAATTCAGGTTGATGTTTCAGCTTATCGATCGCAATATTAATATATTTATCTATCCCTTTAATTGAATCTTTTAAATCATTTTCTTTTAATACCTTACCTTTTAAAACCTCATATACTTCTTGAAGGGTATAATGTACCAGATTTCCGTAATTTTTAACGGATAATTCTTCTTCAATTTCATCGTTTTCGGAAGTATTTAAAATCTTGGAAAGATAAAAATCAACAGGATTGTACAGGTAACTTGTAAGGTGTGAAGCCGAAACTTTTTCTTTCCATTTTTCGAGTTTCTCTAAGACTACAGGTGTTTTTATAAACTCAACAGGTTCGGTTATAATGGGCTCGGATGAATTTTCAATAATTAAATGTTCAATGCTATGAGTACTCTCCATTTCGATCTGAGTAATAAACCTGCTTTTTTCTCCTGAATTCACTCCCGAACTCAGTGCATTAAACAACAAATGCACATTCTGGGAATCCTGAATCAAACGATAAAAATGATAGGCATAAATACTGTCATTCTCTAAAAACGTATGAAGATCAAAAAACTTTCGGATATCAAACGGAATATAGGTATTCTGAGAGTTTCCGAGTGGCAACTTCCCTTCATTTACCGAAAGCAGGATGACATTCTCAAAATTCAGCAAACGGGTTTCCAAAAGCCCCATAATTTGTAGTCCTCTTAAGGGTTCTCCCTGAAAATCTATACTCTCAGAATTGATATGCTGATTGATTAAAACTTCCAATGTTTCCATCGTAATTTCAAAATCATACGGACTCAGCTGGTTTTTTATAATTCTAAAGGAATTCTCGAAGTGAGATACGTTTTCATATTGTATATCATCTATTTCCAACCATTTTACTTTCTTGCAAAAATCAATTAAAGAATCTAAATAAACAGTCGTAGAATCTGCTTTCTGCAGCAAGTTATAATAAGAAAGTTCTCCTAAAAGTTCCTGCAATAGTTTTCTTGATATGTAAACGATATTCCTCTCCTCTACTTTAGCTTTAAATTGATTGATCACCAATTCATCTTCAGTAGATTTCGGAAGTTCTTCAAGAATAGGAAAAACATCGCGATAATAGTAAGAAGATTTGTTCTTTTCAAGCTGTTTCTGAAGGTAAAAAAGCTGTTTGACTGCATTAGAAAACGAAAGATTTTTCAATGGAAACCCCATTGTAATATTCAGATTTGGAACTCCGTACATCACATCTAAACTTGCCGGAAGCAAATTCTCATCCAGAAGTACAACCGCTGTATTGGAATAAGTCTTATTTTCTATTTCCTTAAAAATTTCAGGCAAAACCTTCGTTTGGGTAATGTTTCCTGAAACTTCATATACTTTTATGTTTTTGGGCTGGTTAAAATCATCTTCAATCCAGTTAAAAGCTCTGTGATCGTTGAATTCTTTCCAGGTTTTATGATTTCGTAAAAACTTCCCCGCTTCCTGTCTTTCATCATCAAAATAATAATGATCCGCCTGAAAGAAACATTGCCCTTTATCCCACTGTAAAAGACTTCTTACCAGCTTTTCTTCAACCGGAGTAAAGGCATTAAAACCACAAAAAACAAACTTTTCCTTCGTATTTTTAGCAAAATGATCAATTTCAGCTTTTGCCGTTTCGTGAATCATTCCAGAAGTAGCCCAGTTTTTCTCCTGCAATTTCTGCTTGAGAACCGGAAGAAAAACATTCATATTCTTCCAAAAATTTAAGAACTTTTTTCTGGGAACATCATCATCTTCTCCCAAATCCTGTGCCCAGTCTTTAATTCGTTCTTCATCGAACATATATTGCAACACAGTCTGATCGCTTTCAGAAAACTTTAAAATGTCATCCCAGTCTTTCTGCAACGTAGGAAACCATTTTAAAAAATCTGAAAAACTGTCTCTTGGAATCAGATTAAGACTTTTGTATACATCATAAGCAAAAAGCCACAACGAAATCCCCTGAATAGGCTGCTTATCTGCAATTTGATTAATAAGTTCTTCTACCGTAAAAAAATTGGGTAAAAACCCTGAATAGTTATTTTCCTCTAAAATACTTCTGATAAAAACGATGGGACGTTTTCCCGGCAATACAATATTAAACTCGGAAAGATCAGAACTTTGAGCTAATAATTCGTTAATAATTTTGTTGAGGAACTTCAAGAGGTTTTAAAGTTTTTTAAATTTTCCAGTTCGGAAGATATTAATTCGTTGTATTCTGCTTGTTTTTCTCTATTTATACCATGATCAGTGGCTTTATCGTAGGTAATCTGAAAGTTCTTATAATCGTTTGAAATCTTGTTATAAATCCCTTTAAAATATTTATCGTAATCAGAAGATGTTTTAATTTTTTCTTTAACTTCTTTTCTTAATTTTCTGGCAAATATTTCAGCAATGTCAAAGTGTTTTTGTTCATGTAAAAGCACATAATCATTGATTCTTTTCGTGTCTTTCCAGGATTTATCTTCGTTAAATATTGTTTCAATATTAAATTCAATCGATGCTTTGGGATTACTGGATTTTATCACAGAATATTCCCATCCGCAATGGGTATAAGCCACTACATCAGAGTTAGTTCTTCCGTTAATCGGGCTTTGAAAATTTTCCCATTTAAGTTTAAGATCTTCTCTCCAACTTATTTTCTGACCAAATGCCTGAATGGAGAGTAAAGAACAAAATACAACAATGAATTTCAACATTTTATTTACTCTACTACAATTGTTTTGGTAATCCAAGTATTTCCTCCGTTCCAGAATTTTAAAGTATAAGTTCCAGTTTGTTGCGGGCTGAAATTAATCTGGCTTGCAATAGTTTTTTTGGATGGTTCACAAGCTCCGTCTGTGGTAAATTTATACGCCGTTACCGTTCTGGTTACATTATCATCATGAATATAATCATAGCCATAAAACCCTTCACAATTAGATTGATAGGCAGAATACGTTTTAATGCTTTGAATCGTAAAAACATCCATGGTATCATTAATGATTTTTACACTATCAATTTTTATTTTGTCTACTGATTCTATGGTTTGATAGTCGTCGTCATCGTTACATGATGTCAAAATTAATCCTAATACTACCATAGAAACACCAATGTTTATAAACTTTTTCATAGCAATTATATTAATTTTGATTTGGAAATATAAATTTACGAATTAAAATTGCCTTTTGACAGGTAAACTACTTTTTTTGTATCGAAGAACTCTCCTTCAAAATAGTTTTTAAGATTAAAAATCTCACATTTAAGCCCTGCAAGTTCTTCCGCAAGATCACCCCCTTTTAAATAAAGAACACCATTATGTTTTGCATTGAACTGCTCTTTTTCAAACTTTCCTTTCAGCCATCTTAAAAATTCCGGCATTTGAGTAACGGCTCTGCTTACTACAAAGTGAAACTTTTCTTTCAGCTTTTCTGCTCTTCCATGAATGGCGGTTACATTCTTCAGTCCGACTCCTTCTGCAACAGCATTTACAACGCTGATTTTTTTCCCGATAGAATCTATTAAGGTAAATTCTGATTCAGGAAATAATATTGCCAAAGGAATTCCCGGAAAACCACCTCCCGTTCCTATATCCAACACTTTTGTACCCGGAGCAAATTCCATAATTTTAGCAACTCCTAAAGAATGCAGAATGTGTTTTTCATACAAAGACTCCATATCTTTTCTGGAAATCACATTTATTTTTTCATTCCACTCAGTATAAAGCCCTTCCAGTTTGGAAAATTGTTCAATCTGCGTTTCAGTAAGATCAGGGAAATATTTTAATAGTAACGATGTAGACATATAAATTATTATAATCTGCAAAAATAAGTTTTTATTGGCTTTGTTCAAATATTTAAATCTCACCTGACTCCATTTCATAAAAAAAGACCATCAACTGACAGCCTTTTCATTTATTTTTATTCTCTTTCGATCGGATTATTGGTTTTCCTAAGTATTCTGGCAATTTCAGCATCCATATTACCGTTTTTTTTCAATTTTTCAATATCAAATTTCCCTACATATCCATCTTTAAACTGAAGATTTATTACTCCTACATTTTTTTCGACACTCATACTTTCTATATCATCAGCCAAATTGGGAGTATAGGTCATTATGGCTTTCCTATAGTCCTTCCAGCTCATTTCCTTATTATTTTTGGGTAAAAACGCAAAAACGGTCTTGATTTTTTTGATTTGAATTAAATTAAAAGCATGATTGCCTTCACTGTCTTTAAGACTTACAATCAGCCCCGGAAGACCTATGAATTTATACGGTCCGTCATTAATCGGATATTCTTTACTGAACCAGGCTTCCCAAACTCTTCCTTTGTAATTGGTTGTTGCTTTTTGACAGCTTATATTATTAATTTTTAAAAACTCCTTTTCAATATTCCATTTCTGAGGTTCCTTTTCATTCACTAATAAATTGGCCGTTTTATATTTATCATAAAATTTTACACTTTTTTGAGCATATTCTTTTCCAACAATATACCCAAGATTCTGGTCGTATTTCTTACCGTTGTAAAGCACAGCATTGTCTTTAGTACTATTATAAGCAGAATCTCTTTCATACTTTGCAGCGTTGTAAAAATAAGATTTCTTTCCATCTGAATCTAGATTCATATAGTCCGTAACAAGAGAATCGATTTTATGATCCGGCTTCATTTTGTATTCATACACAAAACGATAGCTCTGCGCCGAGCAAAAAGAAGTCAGTAATAAAAATAAAATTTTATACATTTTCGAATGTTTTTTATCAATTAATATTCATAATATCTCCAAATCTAGTGATTAAAATTCAAAAAAAATTAATCCTTACTTATTTCTGTTTCCTGAGAGAATTTTATTATTTATATTTGTTAAAATTCAAAAACATTCATGAACAAACTTTCAGATAGAGTAAACAAATTAGGTTACTCACAGACTTTCGTAATGTCTAATAAGGCTAGAGAAATGAAAGCTAACGGCATCAACGTTATCAGTTTAACATTAGGAGAACCGGATTTCGATGTTCCGGACAATATAAAGCAGGCAGCATTTGATGCCATCAATGAAAACTATAGCCACTACTCTCCTGTTCCTGGATTTTTGGAACTTCGTGAAGCGATTGCCCACAAACTTAAAAGAGACAACAATTTAGAATACAAACCTACCCAAATTTGTGTTTCCAATGGTGCTAAACAGGCTATTTTAAATGTTTTGGCAGCCATTCTTAATGATGGTGACGAAGTAATTCTACCTAATCCTTATTGGGTAAGTTATGATGAAATGGTAAAAATGATGGGTGGAACATCCGTAATGCTTCCTACGTCTTATGTTACAGATTTTAAAATTACCGCTGAACAACTAGAAGAAGCTATTACAGATAAAACTAAGGCTATATTATTCAGTTCGCCTTGTAATCCTTCTGGTGGATATTATACCTATGATGAGCTGAAATCTTTAGCAAAAGTGATCGCTAAACACCCTCACGTAACAGTAATTTCTGACGAGATCTACGAATATATCAATTACGAAACAAAAACAACATCGATTGCTCAGTTTCCTGAAGTCTATGAACAGACAGCCGTAATCAACGGAATGTCTAAAGCTTTCGCGATGACTGGCTGGAGAATCGGTTATTCCGCATGTCCGGAATGGTTAGCAAAAGCTTGTGAAAAAATTCAGGGACAAATGACTAGCGGTGCCAATACAATGGCTCAAAGAGCTTCTATTACCGCTTTAAAAACAGATCCTTCTGAATACCGATATATGATTGATGCTTTCAAAAAAAGAAGGGATCTTGTCTATGATCTAATGAAAGAAATTCCAGGATTTAAAGTTGTATTGCCAAAAGCTGCTTTCTATTTCTTCCCGGATATCTCTCATTATATCGGAAAAACATTAAACGGAACTCAAATTAATAATTCTGATGATTTCGCTATGTTTATCTTAGAAAATGCCCACGTTGGCTGCGTTGGTGGTGTTTCCTTCGGAAGCCCGGAATGCATCAGATTTTCATATGCCGCTTCAGAGGAAGATTTAAGAGAAGCCATGAAAAGAATTAAAAACTTATTAGACCAATTCAATTAAACAAAATTTTAAAAATGAACTTTTTCAAAAAAATCAGTATTGTAACCAGTATAGCTGCAGCAAGTTTTGTGGGTTATGCTTACGGACAGGATTTCCAGTGGAAAGAAGCCCAATCAAACGGATACAAGTATAAATATGTAACCAATGATCCTACTTCCGCAAGATATTACACTTTAAAAAACGGACTTACCGTTATTCTAAGTCCTACCAACAAAGATCCTAGAATACAAACCTACATTGCAACCAAAGCAGGAAGTAAAACAGATCCTGCAGATCATACAGGTTTAGCGCATTACCTTGAACACATGCTTTTCAAGGGAACGGATAAGTTTGGTTCTAAGGACTGGGCAAAAGAAAAGCCGATCCTGGATCAGATTGATGCGTTGTATGAAAAATACAATACAACAAAAGACGAAACTAAAAGAAAAGAGATCTATAAAGAAATAGACAGAGTTTCCGGAGAAGCTGCAAAATTCGCCATTGCCAATGAATATGATAAAATGATGGCAGGAATGGGAGCTGACGGAACTAATGCATTTACTTCTTTTGAGCAAACCGTTTATACGGAAGATATTCCTGCAAATGTTGTAGATAAATTTCTTGCTCTACAGTCAGAAAGATTCAGACAACCTGTTTTAAGGCTTTTCCACACGGAACTGGAAGCTGTGTATGAAGAAAAAAACAGATCTTTGGATGATGACGGAGATAAAGTATATGATATGATGTTTGCGAGCCTTTTCCCTAATAACAATTATGGAAAGCAAACGACGATAGGAACTATCGAACATCTTAAAAACCCTTCTTTAAAGGCTATTCGTCAGTATTTTGACACTTATTATGTTCCTAATAATATGGGAATCATCATGTCCGGAGATTTCAATCCTGATGAAGTGATTGCTAAAATTGACAAGGCTTTTTCTTATATGAAGTCTAAAGCGATTCCGGAATATAAAATCGGTCAGGAAAAGCCTATTACGGCTCCTATTGTAAAGGAAGTAGTTGGACCTAATCCTGAAAATGTAATGTTAGGATTCAGATTTCCGGGAGCGACCACTAAAGATGCAAGACTGCTTAATTTAGTTGGAAATATGCTTACTAACGGACAAGCTGGTTTAATCGATTTGGATCTGGTAAAAAAACAAAAACTTTTGGCAGCTTATGCTTCTCCTTATGTATTGAAAGATTATTCTGTGCTTTTATTGCAGGGAAGACCTACCAAAGGACAATCTCTGGATGAAGTTAAAAATCTATTGCTTCAGGAAATTGACAAATTGAGAAAAGGTGAATTTTCGGATGATCTTATCGAATCTATTGTGAATAATGAAAAGAAAAACATTATTCAGAAAGATGAAAAGTATTCTTCCAGAGCAAGTATTTTAATGGATGAATTTACTTCTGATATCGACCATAAAGTTTCTCTTGAATACTTGGAAGAAATTTCTAAGCTGACTAAGAAAGACATTATGGATTTCGCTACAAAATATTTGCAGGCCAATAATTATGTAGCGATCTACAAAAGAAAAGGAGAAGACAAAAGCATTGTAAAAGTTGACAAACCTACTATAACACCGGTTTCTGTAAACAGAGAAGATCAATCTCCTTTCTTAAAGAAAATCGACGAAATGCCTGAAAACGCAATTTCTCCGGTTTGGTTGAATTTTGATAAAGATATTACCAAAAATAAATTAGGAAGCATTGATGTATTGTCTGTAAAAAATACAGATAATGCTTTATTCCGTCTTTATTACCACTTCGATTCCGGAAAATGGAACAATAAAATCCTTCCGTTAGCTGCAGAATATCTACAGTATTTAGGAACAAAAAATAAATCTTCTGAAGCCATCAGTAAAGAGTTTTACAGATTAGCTTCCAGTTTTAATGTAAGTGCTGGGAACGAGGAAACATATGTTACCTTAGAAGGTCTTAATGAAAATTTTGATAAAACAGCTTCCCTTTTTGAAGAGCTAATCAAAAACTGTCAAGCTGATCAAACTGCATTGGATGCTTATAAAGCAAGAGTAAAAAAAGCAAGGACTGACGCAAAACAAAGCAAAGGAGCAATTATGTCTGGTTTGAGAAGTTATGCACAATATGGTTCTCAAAACCCGTTCAACAATGTATTAAGTGATGCAGAATTGGATGCTTTAAAAGCAGAAGACCTTATTAAAGTTCTTCATGATTTATTCAATTATAAACACAAAGTACTGTATTACGGTCCAAAATCAGGTAATGAAGTAACAGCATCTTTAAAACCTATTCATATCCTTCCGAAAGATCTTAAAGAACTAACAAAAGCAAAAACCTTTGTACAGGTTCCTACGGATAAAAACAAAGTTTTGTTTGCTCATTATGATATGGTACAGTCTGAAATTTTTTGGGTAAGAAATGCAGATCAATACAATTCTTCTACAACACCAACCGTTAACTTATTCAATAATTATTTCGGTGGCGGAATGGGATCTATTGTTTTCCAAACTATCAGAGAATCTAAAGCTTTAGCATATTCTACTTATTCTTATTTTGCACTTCCTAGCAAAAAAGAAGACAAAGACATGGTTTTAGCGTATGTAGGAACTCAGGCTGATAAATTCAATGAATCTACAACAGCAATGAATGAGCTTCTAACCACTCTTCCTAAATCTGAACAGCTATTCGAGACAGCAAAAAGCGGATTAAGAAAATCTATCGCTTCCGAAAGAATTACTCAGGATGGAATCATTTTCTCTTATTTAAAAGCTCAAAGACTGGGAAACAATCTTGACGTTAGAAAAAATGTGTACGATCAGGCTCCGAAGCTTTCATTTACTGACATCAATACCTTCCATGATAAGGAAATGAAAGATAAAAACTATACTTATTGTATTGTAGCCTCTCAAGATAAAGTAAACGAAGCCGATATGAAGAAACTCGGTGAAGTAAAAAAATTAAGTTTAACTGAAATATTTGGTTACTAAAAATAAATAAAAAGCTCTGAAATCAGAGCTTTTTTCTTTGTAAGCAGTTAAAAACAATTATAGATTTTATTTATCGAAATCAATTTGTTTGATAGATAAAATATTTATATATTTGCAGCAGAAAATTTAAATATAAAAACGAGAAAATTATGTCTTTAGTAGGAAAAAAATTCCCGAATGTAACAGTAGATGCAATGTCTGAAATGGGTGATGATCTTAAAATCAACATCTTCCAGGAAGCTACAGAAAACCAACAAAAAGTTCTTTTGTTCTGGTATCCGAAAGATTTCACTTTCGTTTGCCCGACTGAGCTTCACGCTTTCCAGGAGGCTTTAGGTGAGTTCGAAAAAAGAAACACAAAAGTAATTGGTGCTTCTTGCGACACAAACGAAGTACACTTCGCTTGGTTGAACGTTTCTAAAGACAATGGTGGTATCGAAGGGGTAACTTATCCACTTTTAGCTGATACACACAGACAATTGGCAAACATTTTAGGAATTGTAGATCAGGATTTCGAATACAATGAAGAAGGTGAAGAAGTTTTCACTGGTTCTAACGTAACTTACAGAGCAACTTACCTTATCGACGAAACTGGAAAAATCTTCCACGAGTCTGTAAACGATATGCCTTTAGGAAGAAACGTAAAAGAATATTTAAGACTAATTGACGCTTACACTCACGTTCAGAAGCACGGTGAAGTTTGCCCTGCAAACTGGGAGGAAGGAAAAGAAGCTATGAAAGCTGACAGAACTTCTACTGCTGAGTATTTAGCAAAAAATTAATATCTTAATTTTAATATAACAATGTAACAATCTAGCAGTATAACAATTTTAAAAAGTCTTTTTTTGAATTGTTAGATTGGTAAATTTTCAGATTGTTACATTGTTTATTTTTTCTAAAAAACAAATTTATGTATACAGAATTAACAGAAGATACGCTACAGAATATCGTAAGCGACAATGAAAAAGTTGTGGTACAATACGGAGCTACATGGTGCGGAAACTGCAGAATTATGAAGCCTAAATTCAAAAAATTAGCTTCTGAAAACGACAGCATTCCTTTCCTTTATGTAGACGCTGAAAAATTACCGGAAAGTAGAAAATTAGCTAAAGTTGACAACTTACCTACTTTCGCGATCTTTAAAAACGGTGAATTGATCAATCAGGTTCAGTCTAATCAGGCAGAAAGTTTAATTAACTTATTTAACGAATTGTAATCATGAATTCGCTGTATGCGAATCCATGTGACAAATAAAAAAATAAAAATCACACATGAAATTACCTGTAATCAGACAATTTTATCAGAATCAGACTCCTGAAAACCTAGAAAAAACGTTAGAAGTGTTAGAAAGCTTTTGCGAGTTCAGAGGAACAAGTGAAGAAGATTTAAATGTTGCTGGAGAATTAATTACCAACATCTGCGGAGCTCTAGAAGTTCATGCCAACGTACAAAACGGAATGAGTGAAAAAGATGCTTTAAATTCATTCGCTCAAAAGGTTTTAGGATCTATCGACAAATAACACCATATCTATTTAAGAATCCAATTCTTACAATAAAAAATCCCGATGAAAAGACATCAGGATTTTTTGGGTTTATAAAATTTCTTCAATTTCAATTAGCTTCTTCTGCTCATTAAAATTTATTTCTTAAACGGTTTCACTCCAAGAATCTTCCCGCCTTCTTCAAATACTACTGTCACCAATTCATTAGGAACTGAAGACTTATCATCAGCATATTTATACTGAATCATTGGATATGAGCTCCCGTCGATCATAGGTTTGTAGCCTGATTTAAAAATTTTCAAGGTTCTGTCAAAATGGATATCTTCAGAAAGCTTTTTATACACTTTATCGTTTACAATCTCTTTAGCTTTGGCAGACAACAACTCATCCGATACTTTTCGATCAGAAGATTTCAAAGCAGCCAAAAACTTTAAAAAATTATTATTATAAGATGTAATTTGATTTTTACTTAATTCTATCAGCTTTTCTTTTTGCTCGGTATTTTCAACCTTTATACTTTTCACCTTTTGTGAAAATCCAAGTTGAATACAAAGAACAGCAAATACAAGAACTATTTTTTTCATATAACTTTATTGATTAAAGTGATGAAGATACAAAGAATTAAATAACTTCTAAAAATTTCATCGTATCCACATTATCAGCATAAGTATTTAACCCCGGATTCTGAGCCTCTCCCAACTGGATAGAATCTAGTCCTAATTCATCTTTTGCTACAACACACTGAATACTTTCTTCATTTTCTGCAATAAAGCTTTTCACATCCTCTAAAGAAGAATATCTGCTGAAATTAATCACAGAAAGCGGGCTGAACAATTTATCGTCTTCTTTCAACATCACGAAATTATTATCCCAGAATTTATCCTGATTCAACAGATAAACAGCTCTGTTATAATCATAATTATTCGCATATTTATTATGATTAATGATATCCTGGAAATCTAGAAAGTTCTCAAATAATCGGTCAATTAAAAAATCCTGCGGAATCAATAATCGGGTAACATTTCTGCATCCCAATCCGAAATACTGAAAGATATCTTTTGCTAATAATTGCAACTCTTCGTTTGTTTCATCACCTTTCAAAACAGCGATTGAGGTTCTGTTTTTTCTGATGATATTTAAACGGTCTTTAAAATAATATTCAAGGTATCTTGCTGTATTATTGCTTCCTGTAGCAATTACAGCATCAAAATTCTCCAGTTTTTCAACAAACTCGAATTGAATGTTTCCTTCTGAAAATTCATTCCATTTTTTCAATAAAAACGGAATCATATATCTGTCTTTTGATGATAATTTAATGACAGGAATATGATTGCTCAACACTACAGAAATAACATCGTGAAGCCCTACCAAAGGGATATTTCCTGCTAAAATCAATCCTACTCTTTTTGAGGTTGTAGAAGGAGAATATGCTTTCAGCCAATTCTTTATATTATCTTCTGTCAATAAATCCGCCCATTGTTGCAAAGCAAATTTGTGATTTTCATTAGTGAACCACGGGTTTTCTATTTCAGACTTTTTCAATAATAACTCAAAATCCAAATCGTTATCATTATAATCCTCTGTTTTCTTTGATAAAAACGCTTTCAGATATCCACTAAGCCTTATAAGTCCTAAAACTTGATTTTCAATATTCATAATTACTGCTAAATTGGGGAATATTTTGTAATTTTGTGCAAATTTAAAAAAAATTAGCGATGGCTATTAAAATAACTGATGAATGCATTAATTGCGGAGCCTGCGAACCAGAATGTCCAAACAATGCAATTTATGAAGGAGCAGTAGATTGGAAAGCTTCCGAAGGTACTGAACTGAAAGGTACCGTAACATTACCATCAGGTCTTACAGTAGATGCAGATGCACCACAAGAACCTGTAAGTGATGATGTTTATTTCATTGTAACAGATAAGTGTACAGAATGTAAAGGTTTCCATGAAGAACCACAGTGTGCAGCGGTTTGCCCAGTAGATTGCTGTGTTCCGGATGAGGATCATGTAGAATCTGAAGAAGCATTGCTTAATAAAAAAGCATTCTTACACGGTGAATAAGATACACCGTCTCATACATCATGAGACGGTTTTTTTTACCAAATATTTCAAGCATCTCAATCAAAACGAAAAGTACAACTGTAAATACGAAAGGTTTACAAAACCAAAAAAATAAAAATATGAGCAAAAAGCACAACTTTAGCGCGGGACCATGTATCTTACCTCAGGAAGTCTTTGAAAAATCGGCACAGGCGATTTTAGATTTCAACGGAATCGGATTATCACTTCTTGAAATTTCGCACAGAAGCAAAGATTTCGTTGCCGTAATGGACGAAGCTCGTGCGATCGTAAAAAGATTGATGAATTTGGGTGATGATTACGAAGTTTTATATTTAGGAGGTGGTGCTAGTCTGCAATTTGCAATGGTTCCGTATAACTTGATGAAAGTTGGTGGAAAAGCAGCTTATCTTGACACAGGAACTTGGGCTGCAGGAGCTATAAAAGAAGCAAAGAAAGTAGGCACAGTAGACGTTGTTGGTTCTTCAAAAGAAGAAAACTACTCTTTTATTCCTAAAAACTATACGGTAGGTTCAGAATATGATTATTTCCACTGTACATCAAACAATACGATCTACGGAACTCAGATGAAATCTTTCCCTGAAGTAGACACTTTAATGGTTTGCGATATGAGTTCTGATATTTTTTCAAGACAATTGGATTTCTCTAAATTCGATTTGATCTACGCCGGAGCTCAGAAAAACATGGGACCTGCAGGAGTAACTTTAGTAGTGGTGAAAAAAGAAATCTTAGGTAAGACAGGAAGAGACAATATGTTCTCAATTCTGGATTATTCTCAGCATATTGCTAAAGAATCTATGTACAATACGCCGCCGGTGTTCCCTATTTATGCATCTTTGCTTACCTTACAATATTTGGAAAACAATGGAGGAATTGCAGCAGCTGAAGCAAGAAATGAAGCAAAAGCAAAACTTTTATACGACGAAATAGACAACAATCCTTTATTTGAAACGTTCTGTGTAAAAGAAGACCGCTCATTAATGAATGTATCTTTCAAAATTACAGACGAAAGCAAAAAAGAAGAGTTTGATAATGCATGGAAATCTGCAGGAATCAGCGGATTAAACGGACACAGAAGTTTGGGTGGTTACAGAGCAAGTTTATACAATGCTTTACCTATTGAAAGTGTACAGGTTTTAGTAGATGTAATGAGATCTATAAAATAATTAAAGAACTAAAATTCAGATATTTAAACAACAATTGAGTATTATTTTAAATTTTCTTAATTTGCGCAACTATTTAAATTTTTAATAATTCACCAATTGAATATTTAAATTAAAATAAAAACCATGAAAGTTTTAGCTAACGACGGAATTTCGAAAGCAGGAGAACAGGCATTGAAAAATGCAGGAATTGAAGTATTAGATAACAGGGTTGCACAAGACCATGTAATCAACTTCATCAACGAGAATAATGTAGATGTGCTTTTGGTAAGAAGTGCGACGAAAGTAAGGCAAGATCTTATTGATGCATGCCCCAATCTGAAAATCATCGGAAGAGGCGGCATCGGAATGGATAATATTGACGTTGAATACGCTATTGAAAAAGGAAAATACATTATCAATACACCGACCGCATCCTCAAAATCGGTTGCAGAATTGGTTTTCGGACATTTCTTTTCTCTGGCAAGGTTTCTTCACGAATCCAACAGGTTGATGCCTTTGGAAGGAGATACTCACTTCAATGCCATGAAAAAATCATTCAGTAATGCCTATGAGCTTTCAGGGAAAACATTAGGAGTTATTGGTTTTGGAAGTATTGGTCAGGAAGTGGTGAAAATAGGAATTTCTTTAGGAATGAAAGTTAAAGTTTTAACAAGAAAACCTAAAACGGAAGTTCTTAGTTTGGAGTTTTTCGACGGACAAAACGTGAAGTTCGAAATCACTTCTGATAATGATCTGAATACATTTTTAAAAGAATCAGATTTTATCAGTATTAATACTCCTAAAACGAACGAATATATTATAGACACGCCTCAATTTGAAAAAATGAAAGATGGTGTTTATATTGTAAATACTGCAAGAGGCGGAGTACTGAATGAAGTGGCATTAATTGACTTTATCGAGTCTGGAAAAGTGGCGGGAGCAGCTTTGGATGTTTTTGAAAACGAGCCCAATCCTGAATTACCATTACTCATGAATCCTGCTCTATCGCTTTCTCCTCACGTAGGTGGAAATACAGTTGATGCTCAGGAAAAAATAGGACTTGAGCTTGCAGAACAAATTATTAAGTTAAAAAACGAACTATAAAAGAAAATATGCCTGTTTTTAAACCTTTTCGTGGAATAAGACCTCATAAAGATTATGAATCAACTTTTCCTACACATCCTCTAGACAATTTTACTCAATCTGAAATTGCAGAAAAAGCACAGGTTGAAAATACTTATATCCATATGATAAAACCATATGTTGTAAGTAAATCTAAAGATGTTGACCGAAATCTAAGGAAAATCCGAACTACTTTCGAAGAGCTTCTGAATGAGAAAATACTGGTACAGGATAGTTCTGCCTATTATCTTTATGTGCAAATACACCCTAACAAACAGGTATTCAGAGGACTTTTAGGTTTAAGCAGTATTGAAGATTTCTGGAACGGAAAAATTAAGAGGCACGAAAGTACCATTCCACAAAAAAAGGAAAAACTGGCGCATTATCTTGAAAAAGTAAATATTCAGGCAGAACCGGTATTGTTGACCTATCCTTCTAATTCAAAAATAGAATTATTGATGAATCATGAGGAGAAAAATGTTCCTATTTTCAATCATGTAGACAGTATAGGAATACGTCATAAAATCTGGAGAATCGACAACCGTTTAAAATTACAGCAGTTCAAGGAAGTTATTGATCAGATTGATTCATTTTATATTGCAGACGGACACCACAGAATCGGATCTACCGCATTGAACGCAAAACGTCTGAAAGATAAAAACAAAAAGCACAACGGAACTGAAACTTATAATTTTGTTTATAGTTTTATCGTTTCCAATCAGTCCATAAAAATTCATGATTACAATAGAATTATCACTGATTTAAATGGATTGACCAGCGAAGAGTTTTTAGCAAAAATCGAAAAGTATTTTTTAATTCATGAAAAAGGAGAAACTCCGTACTACCCTTCTCAAAAGTTTCATATTTCGATGTATCTTGACGGGAAGTTTTATTCTCTTCACGTAAAGCATGATCTTCGTTCTCAGGAAATGTCTTTAGAAAATCTTGATCATCACCTTTTGGATAAGTATATTATTAAAGATATTCTTAACATCGAAAACTCTGACAGTTCCGATAAAATCAATTATATCAAAGGAACTTCCAATCTTGAAGGAATTAAATTACTGAAAGAAAATATTGACCAGGGAGAAGGTAAAGTTGGATTCGGGATCTATCCTGTAAGCTTCAACGATATGATCAAAATTTCTGATCTTAAATTGAGTATGCCACCAAAGTGTACTTTTATTGAACCAAAACTGATCACTGCATTATTAATGTATGATATGAAGCCTTAATTCATAATTTTTTATTTACTTTTATGCTTTGAAAAGAAAAAGGTCAGTATAAAAATGAAGAAATCATTACTTATCATATTTCCACTCTTTTTGGGTGGATTTTTATTTTCTCAAAAGAAGCAGGTAAAAAAAATAGTCCCTACTCCTAAATATAATTACCATACTGAATTTAAGAGAATCTCAGACGAAATTCTGACCAACGGAACAGCCTATGACAATCTGGGTGAACTTACAAAAGGAATCGGATCACGTTTCAGTGCAACTCCTGGTTATACAAAAGCGGTCGACTGGGCTGAAAAACAGTTTAAAGAAATCGGAATTGAAAACATCTGGAAACAGGATGCAAAAGCTCCCATCTGGATCAGAGGAAGAGAATCTCTGCAAATAAAAGCGGGAAATGGCGAATGGAAAAATATTAAAATGCTTTCTTTCGGAAATTCTGAAGGAACCGGAGGAAAAGACCTTACAGGAGAAATTGTTTTAATTAATACGACTTCTGAGCTGAATTCTTTATCACTAGGACAGTTAAAAGACAAAATTGTTTTCGTCAACCTGCCTTTAGATCCAACCATTGTTAATACCAGTGATTCTTATTTAATTACGGCAAAATCAAAATTAATTTCTGCTTCAGTGATTGCTAAAACCGGAGCAAAAGCATTAATTATAAGATCATTAACGACAGCTTACAACGATATTCCTCATGCCAAAATGGTGTATTATGAACCGGATGATAAGGCTAGAATTCCTGCTTTGTCAATCGGCGCAAAATCTGCAGATGATCTTGAAAAATTGTTAAACAAGCAAAAAGTTACAGCAAAGATTAACATGTCTGCCGAATCAAAAGGCGAAACTGTAAATCCTAATATTATTGCTGAAATTCCCGGTAAAAAAGATGCTAAGGTAATTCTTTTAGGAGCTCAGCTGGACTCTTGGGATTTTGGAGAAGGTGCTATTGATGACGGTACCGGTGTTGTACAATGTATTGAAGTGTTGAGAGCATTAAAAACACTTGGCTATGAAAACAATCATACGATAAGAGTTGTTTTGTTTGCCAACAGTGAGAATGGCGGACAAGGACGGGAAATATATGCTTCTTCTGTAAAAAAGAAAGACGAAAAGCACATTTTTGCATTAGGAACTGATGCAGGAGGATATTCTCCGAGAGGATTCTCATTGGATATGTCCCCACAAAGAAGAAGGCAGATCTTCGAATGGAAAAATTATTTCCTGCCATACGGTGTTTACGATTTTGACCAGACGGATGCAATTCAGGATATTTCTCCATTGAAAAAGCTGGATATTCCTTTGGCCGAACTTGTAGTAGACACCCAAAGATATTTTGACTATCACCACTCTTTTCAGGATACTTATGATAAAGTAAATAAACGTGAGCTTCTTTTAGGCTCGGTGGTTATGACACAAATGGTACTCATGATCGATCAAAACTGGTAAAAAATGAAAAAAGTTTTAGGAACTATATGCATCGTCTTGAATCTCGTTGCTGTAGCACAGACTAAAGAAGATTCAGTACAATTCAGTAAGATTTCAACAGAAATTTTAAATAACGGAAAAGCTTATAACGAACTTAGAGATTTAACTAAAAACATAGGACATCGCCTGAGCGGTTCTGCAGCCTATGAGAAATCCGTTCAATGGGCAGCCCAACAGCTTCGTGATGCAGGAGCTGATAAAGTTTGGTTACAAGAAGTCATGATTCCTGTTTGGGAAAGAGGCAAAGAATCTTTACAGATCAAAACCGATGCAGGAAAATGGAAAAGCTTAAAAATGCTCTCTTTAGGAAATTCTGAAGGAACAGGCGGTAAAGATGTTTCCGGGGAAATTATCATGGTAAAATCTTTGGATGAGTATGAAAAATTACCTGCAGAAAAGGTAAAAGATAAAATTGTTTTCTTCAACTATCCGTTTAGCCAGTCTTATATCGAAACCTTTAAAGGATACAGCGATGCAGCAAAATACAGAACAACAGCAGCTTCATTAACAGCAAAAAAAGGAGGGAAATTTGCCATTATCAGATCTCTTTCATCCGCTTTTGATGATATTCCGCATACAGGAGCAATGCGTTATCAGGATGATAAAAAAATCCCTGCAGTTGCGATTGGAAGTTCTACTGCCGACGAATTAGCTGAACTTTTAAAATCACAAAAGGTTACCGTAAAACTGAACTCCAATTGCGGAATGAAAGGGGAAAAACTCTCTCACTCTGTTATTGGGGAAATCACAGGTAACAAAGACCAAAATGTAATCGTTGTGGGTGGTCATTTAGATTCCTGGGATGTAGGCGAAGGAGCTCATGACGACGGAGCCGGAATTGTTCAGAGTATCGAAGTGTTGAGAACATTCAAAAAATTAGGAATTCAAAACAATCATACAATCCGAGTGGTTTGCTTCGCTAATGAAGAAAATGGTGTAAAAGGCGGATTGCAATATGGCAAAACAGTTAAAGGAAACAACGAAAAACACATTTTTGCCATAGAATCTGATGCAGGAGGATTTACTCCTAGAGGAGTTGCTCTGGAAATGGATGAAGCCAAAAGAAAACAGATTCAAAGCTGGAAAAGTCTGTTTCTTCCTTACGGAGCTTATGATTTTGAAAATAAATATTCAGGAACAGATATTTACCCACTTCGGGATATGGGAGTTCCTGCTGCGGAACTTGTGCCTGATTCTCAAAGATATTTTGACATTCATCATACCGAAGAAGATACGTTTGATAAAGTCAACAGAAGAGAGTTACTTCTTGGTGCTACGGTAATGACCCAGCTTATTTATATGATTGATAAAAACTGGTAATACCATGAGTTTGAAAAAAATATTTTATTGATAATATTCCTTTTTCTTTTGATGAATTGTAATACAAAAACATCAAAAGAAGAAAATAACAATGTCGCTGAAATTTTTCGAACAAATTATGGTAAAATAAATGATAAAAAATTAAGATTAAAATTTGGAGATCTAATAGAATTAAAGATTCAAGACAAAACTATTAGAGCAATTGTTTTAGATATACAACAGGAAAATACTGATAATTGGTTTGGATTATGCTTTTTAAATAACAATCAACTTTTTGGAAGAAGAATTCCGCAAGGTTTTGATGGCGATTGTATAGATTTGCTTGATTTTACTTTTATAAATGAAAAAGGATTGAAAACATACAAAATCTTAAAAAGTATTAAAATAGACTTTGAAAAAGTTGGTTTTGGATCAGATAGCCCTGCAATAAATGAAAATGAAATTTTACGAGATTATAAAGAGGGTATTGAAAAAAGAAAGCAAAAAGAAACACCTTGTGAAAAGAAAATAAGCAAATTAGATCCTGTAAATGAATGTTATTTTCCAATAACCAAAATTGAATAAAACTTTTTTATTCTCTTATTTGAAAAAAATAAAAATTTATTTATAAAAAAAGAGTTCAGAAAATCCTGAACTCTTTTTGTTTCTATTAAATAATAAAGATTTTAAAATCTTCACACAATTTCGCTTGTTAATTCCCTTGAAATCAATTTCTCGTGCATAGGCTTCAAAAGATCCATTGAGCCTGTTTTTACTGTACATTTGCCCTTGAAATGCACTAATATGGTACATTGCTCTGCTTGTTCCAGCGTATGCTTACAAATCTCAATCAATGAGTCTATCACATAATCAAAAGTATGAACATCATCATTATGCAATACCAATTTGTACACTTCATCCAAATCCTCCAGTACAAGTACTTCTTCTTCATACTGACGTTTCGGGTCTTCGTAATCTTCTATATGGTTATGAAAAAACATATTCCCTAATTTTAAACTTCACCTAATTTATCTGCCAATTCATTTGTATTATTGGGATGTACATATACCAATTCTACAAGCTCGACACTTTTATTATTCATTTTCAAAATTTTGAAATGATAGGTGTCTAGATCGAACTCCTGATTTTCTTCCGGGATATCCTCCAATGCATGAAGAATAAACCCTGCTAATGTATTGTATTCGCTTTCTTCAGAAAGAGGTAATTTCTTAGGTAAAAACTCGTTGATTTCATCCAAAGGCTGAGTTGCCTGAACCCAATAAATATCTTCCCCGATTTTATCGACAATCTTTTCTTCATCATCCTCTTCATCCTGAATTTCCCCTACAAGTTCTTCTAAAATATCTTCAAGGGTAATAATTCCTTCCGTTCCTCCGAATTCATCGATTACGATTGCCAAATGTTGTTTTTTCTGCTGGAAGATTTTTAATAAATCTGAAATCTTCTTACTTCCCACCACAAAGAACGCATCACGCATCAGTTCTTTTAAATCATCATGATTCAATTCACCTTTTCTTTTTACAAATTCTCTGATGATTTCCTTAGTATATAAAATACCAACAACATTATCTATTGAGTCTTCATAAACAGGAATACGAGAATACCCGCTATCCATAATTTTGTTGATAATATCGTTGATATCTTCTTCAAAATCAATAGATGTGATATTCTGACGCGGAACCATAATCTGTTTTGCGGAATGATCAGTAAAGTCAAACGCATTTTTAATGATCTCATAGTTCTCTTCTTCAATTTCTCCACTGTCAGCACTTTGTTTTACCAAAAGCTGTAATTCTTCTGTAGAGTGAATCTCCTGCTCAGAAGCCGGATGAATTTTTACGATTCTTAAGAAAGCATTCGACATAGAGTTCATCAACCAAATAAATGGTTTGAAAATCGTATAGAAGACCCTCAAAGGAACTGCTGTAGCCATTGTAGTCGCTTCCGATTTTCTGATGGCAATTGATTTTGGAATAAGTTCTCCAAAAACAATGTGCATAATCGTAATTAAAACAAAGCTTATTACCAATGAAACCGAAGTAATGGATGATTCGCTAAGATTAATGCTAAGAGAGTTAAAAATATCTGCTATGATATGATGCAATGCACTTTCTCCTACCCAACCTAAAGCCAGGGAAGCTAATGTAATTCCTAATTGTGTTGCAGATAAATATTCATCAAGATGTTTAATGATGTGTTCTGCCTGCTTTGCCATCGAGTTTCCTTCTGCGGCTTTTAGCTGTATTTGTGAATAACGAACTTTAACAATTGAAAATTCTGCGGCTACGAAAAAGCCATTAAGTAAAACAAGTAATAAGGCCAACAAAAGCCTGACTATGTCCGAATCCATTTAGAAATTAATATAAATTTAAGTACAAAGATATGCAAAATAAAACAATTAAATATTGACTACTTCTTAGAAACCCTAAAAACAGTGAATAGAATCAATCACTTACCTATTGAAAAACAATCAAATATTCCAGTTTTTTTCCTTTTTTTGAAAACTTCAGCTTTATAATCTCTTTTTTAAATATATAAAAGAATCAGCTATTCAGATGATATAGCTGATTCTTTGAAAAAAATTAATATGAAGAAAACTACTGTTTTTCTGCAGTTTGATTTTTGATATTTGCTCCTGCTATTTCATCCTTATTCTGTTGAGTTGAAATAGGTTTTTCTGCATTATTATTTGATTTCACATCCTTGTCTTTTTTGATTTCAGACGGATCTTTAGGACGAGTAGATTCATCAATTCCTAAACGTGGAGATTTGCCCATTTCCACAGGATGAAGATATTTACCTCTCATTTCCGGTTCTTTGTCTACTTCAGGAATCACTCGATGAGCATTCGCATAATTATCTTTTCTTATCCCTGTAACCTGCCAGCTTACTTTCACTGAAGGTTTATCTGTTCTTATCACAAAAGCATTGTCTTTTACTTCTTCAGAAACAATAGCGTTTGCAAAAGTTCCTATAACAGTTAACTGATAACGGAAATCTTTGTTTAATGCATCAAAATAACCGGGCAATTTTACTGTAGCATAGCCATTGGCATCAGTCGTGATATTTCCGTTATATACATTCATCATATCCGGGCTTTCAACAAAACTATGATATAAATATTTATTCTCTGGATCTACCGGGTGATCGATTTTAAATGTTCCACTTCCTTTGGAAATAGATCCTGTAATCTGAACGTTTCCAGAAAAATACCCTGCATAATTTGTAGTAGCACCTGAAGCAAATCCATAGACTCCATAACGCACATTCGGAACGGTAGCTCCCCCCACAGTTTGAGAATTCCCATAGACTCCATAGGTATTTCCGATTCCGGTAGTTGCAGCAAAAGATGCATTTTTATTATATCCAACCACTCCTATTCCTCCAACGGAACCACCCATTACACCTGCCGTATTAGCAGAACCATAAACTCCTAAATCCTGATTTCCTACACCGAACGTAGTATTAGCATCTGTATTATTTACTCCATTATAACCAGTTCCTTGCAAACCTGTTCCATAATTACTTCCGTTATAATATCCATAAACTCCTCCTTTAAGTGCTCCCTGTGCGGTATAAGAATATCCTGATATCGCAGGGAAATCATCTACTCCTGCAAGTGGAGTTACTGGCTGCATTACTGTAAGTCTTCCTGTAGGAGTACTTGTTCCGAATCCTGAAGCTCCAGTGGATACAATAATTCCACGTCCTGTTGTTCCTCCATCAAAAAATCCGGCAACACCTGCTCCGGTCGCAACTCCCCAGATTCCGTTCCCGGTTCCTGTACTTACTCCAACTGTGCCTCCAAGTGTTCCGGTAGATAAACCGTACACTCCGTTTTGAGAACCACTGACTCCAATCACCCCGATTCCTGTTGTTGATTCCCCATAGATAGAACCGGCTGTAGCAATAGAAGTCGCAGGAGTTCCTACCAAAGTTCCTCTCATTGTATTACCAATTGAACCGGCAGTTACCTGAAATTTTATATTAGGACTTAATGTACCCGTATTCACTCCCATACTTGTTCCATCGTCCGTTAATTGTGAATTACCAATAGCATTGGCAGAAGTAAATTTTGATAGTGTATTGGCTGTACCGCTTACTCCTGATGTAGATTTTGCATATAATGCATAAGGAACACTTAGGAGTTGAGAACTTGAAGTAAGTGTATAAGTTGTACCTCCTGCCGGATCAATTTCCACTTTAGCAAAATAAGGACCTTGAGCCCAGTCAATAGCTGCAAAAGTACCTGTAACCGGTGTTCCGGAACCTATTTCCAGTGACAAAAGTCCACTTGAACTGGTTGTCGGATTAGGAGCGAAAACTTCTTTATATATTTCTGTTCCTGCAGGGGATGTTCTTAAAATACTGATTCTTACTCCGATAGCCTGGTTTGTTATCAAAGCATTACTTGCATTTCTTACTACTGCCTGATAGCTCATTTTATCGGGTGCCTGAGCATAAAAGTTTTGAAATAATAAGAAAAAATAAGCCAATACGGCCAATTTCATTAAGTGAGAGATTTTTTTCATGATCCTTATTTTTGTATTAGTTTTTAATGATTTTGAAGGTTTTAATACTTTTTTCGGTATTAAATACACTTAAGATGTAAACCCCGGAAGGTTTTGAACTCAGGTCAATAGATGTTTCAACCTGTTTTATTTTTTCTTGAAAAATATTTCGTCCGGAAGAATCGAACAACTGGTAACTCAAACCTTTAAGAGCTACACCGTCTATTTTAAGAAAAAGTAATGAAGTAGTTGGATTAGGATAAACTTTGATACCCAATTCTATTCCTGAGTATTCACTTGTTCCCATGGTTATAATTTCATAAGGTTGCTGAACACCTTCTATGAGTATGAATCCTCCACCATTTATCTGATGATAAAAAGGTTGACCTATCGAATATGAAATTGTATTGCTAGCATTCGTAACACCCCCTCCAGAAGCATTTACTGATCCCTGAGCAAAACTCACGAAAAAAAATAATAGCAAAAAAAACGAAAGATATAATTTTGTTTTCATGGATAAGTTGGTTTTTTAGTTTTTAATTCAACAAATTTACACTTAAACCGAAAATATCACAATCGTAAAAATCCCATTTCTTTAGTAGGGTATTCCCGAAAACAAAAAAAGCATCGAAAATATCGATGCTTAGTGTATTATAGATTTTATAAATACTAGTTCATTTATGAATTCTTTAAAGCTTCAGCTCCTGAAACGATTTCTAAGATTTCGTTTGTAATAGCAGCCTGTCTCGCTTTGTTATAGAAAATCACAAGATCGTTTTTCAATGCTTGTGCATTATCTGTTGCTTTATGCATTGCCGTCATTCTTGCTCCGTGTTCAGAGGCTACAGAATCTAAAACTGCTTTAAAAACCTGAGTTTTAATTGATTTTGGAATCAAATTATCTAAAATCTCATTTTTATTTGGTTCAAAGATATAATCAGTTTCTACTTCTGTTTTTTCTGTTTCAGGCATTGAAATAGGAAGAAGCTGTTCTGAAATGACCTCTTGGGTTGCAGCATTTACAAATTTATTGTAAATCAAATATACTTCGTCAAATTTACCATCTCTGAAGCTTTTCATTACCCCTTCAGCAACATTAGCAACTCTGTCGAATGTAAGATTATCAAATACTGCACTTTCGTTAGAAAATACCGTTCTGTTTTTTCTTACAGCATCAAAAACTTTTTTACCAATGGTAAGAACCTCAATTTCGTACTGAGAATTATTCTGAAACTGACTGTTAAGCTCTTTTACGATAGATGAGTTGAAAGCTCCTGCCAAACCTCTGTTTGAAGTTACTGCAATAAATAGAACTCTCTTCACCTCTCTTTTCTGAGCATAAATAGAAACCTGATCAGGATCTGAACTTGAATTTACATTCTGGATAATCTCCTGAAGCTTTTCAGAATATGGTCTCAACATTACGATAGCATCTTGCGCCTTCTTTAGTTTCGCTGCCGAAACCATTTTCATAGCACGTGTAATTTGCATCGTAGATGAAATTGAACTGATTCTACCTCGTATTTCTTTTAAGTTTGCCATATTTGGGTTAGTTGTTGGTTGTCGGTTGTTGGTTGCTAGTTTTAGAAAATTCTGTCAACTATCAACCAAAAACCATCAACTAATTTTTAGTTATATTTAGAAGCTAAATCGTTAGCTGCCTGCTTAAGAACTCCTGTAATCTCGTTATCGATTTTTCCAGCTTTAATTGCAGCCATTGTTTCAGGATGCTTAGATCTTAGGAACTCGATGTATTCGTGTTGGAATTCTTTAATTTTTCTGATAGGAACGTTTCTCATTAAGTTTTCTGTTCCAGCATATACGATCGCTACCTGACTGTCTACAGGAAGTGGTGCATTTACTGGCTGCTTAAGGATTTCTACGTTTCTTTCCCCTTTAGAGATTACCGCTAATGTAGCAGCATCAAGGTCAGATCCGAACTTAGCAAACGCTTCTAATTCTTTATATTGAGCCTGGTCTAATTTAAGAGTACCAGAAACTTTTTTCATTGATTTGATCTGAGCATTACCTCCTACCCTTGATACAGAGATACCTACGTTGATTGCAGGACGAACCCCTGAGTTGAATAGATCAGACTCCAAGAAGATCTGTCCGTCAGTAATAGAGATTACGTTGGTAGGGATATATGCAGAAACGTCACCCGCTTGAGTTTCAATGATTGGAAGTGCTGTTAATGAACCACCACCTTTTACGATTGGTCTTAAAGACTCAGGTAAGTCATTCATTTGACTTGCGATATTATCATCAGCGATAATTTTCGCAGCTCTTTCCAATAATCTTGAGTGAAGATAGAAAACGTCTCCAGGATAAGCCTCACGACCCGGTGGTCTTCTCAATAGTAGAGAAAGCTCACGGTAAGCAACCGCTTGTTTAGATAAATCATCATAAACGATCAAAGCTGGTCTACCGCTGTCTCTGAAGAATTCACCGATTGCAGCACCTGCCATCGCAGAATATACCTGCATTGGAACTGGATCAGATGCGTTAGCCGCAACGATTACCGTATATGCTAAAGCTCCTTTATCAGAAAGAGTTTTAACGATTTGTGCTACAGTAGAAGCTTTCTGACCGATAGCAACATATATACAATATACTGGTTTACCAGCATCAAAAAATTCTTTTTGGTTGATGATCGTATCGATCGCAACAGTAGTTTTACCTGTCTGTCTGTCACCAATGATAAGCTCTCTTTGCCCTCTTCCTACAGGAATCATCGCATCAATAGCAACGATACCAGACTGTAAAGGCTCAGTTACCGGTTGTCTGTAAATAACTCCCGGAGCTTTTCTTTCCAATGGCATTTCGTATAATTCCCCAGTAATAGGACCTTTACCATCGATAGGGTTACCAAGAGTATCTACTACTCTTCCTAACATCCCTTCTCCTACTTTAATAGAAGAAATTCTGTTTGTTCTTGTTACTGTATCTCCTTCTTTTACTAATTTACTTTCACTTAGCAAAGCAACACCTACGTTGTCTTCTTCAAGGTTTAGTACAATACCTTCTACATCACTAGAAAATTTCACCAACTCTCCGTATTGTACGTTTTCTAACCCGTATACACGAGCGATACCATCACCGATGGTTAAAACTGTACCTACTTCCTCAACATTAGATTGAGTGTCGAAGTTGGCCAATTGCTGTTTTAAGATCGCAGATACTTCTGCCGGATTTATTTCTGCCATTGTATGGTTGTTTTTTTCTTAATTTAATTGAAAATCTTTTTTAACTTGATTAAGTTTAGTCTTTACAGACGCATCAATCTGCTGATCTCCTACTCTTAGAATGTATCCTCCTAAAATTTCAGGATTAATCGTTCTTTTTAAATCAAAGTTAGCGCTTGTGTTTACAAGTTTACTTGATTTTAAGATTTCTTCGATATTAGCATTTGAAATTTCTGTAGCGGTAGTAAGAGTAAGTCTCTGTACCCCGTTGATATCTTCAACTTTATTGATGAATTCCTGAGCAATATTTTTCAACTGAGCTTCACGACCTTGCTTAATAACCAATTTAATTAGGTTTTGAGAAGATTGTGATAATCCTTTAAAAATTTCTGAAGCTACTTCAATTTTCTTTTTAGAGTCGATGTAAGGAGTAAGGAAGAATTTATTCAAATCTTTAGATTCGATCATTATCTTTACTACAGCTTTCATTTCAGAAAATACAGTAGCTGTTTGGCTTGTTTCGTTTGTAAAATCAAGCAAACCTTGTGCATATCTTTTAGCTACTTTAGATGTAAGCATTCTTAATTAAGATTTGATTTGTTTAAATAATTCTGAACCAACTCATTCTGAGCTTCGTTGTTGTCTAATTTCTGCTTAAGGATAGATTCTGCAATATTGATAGAAATTGTACCAATTTGAGTTTTGATATCTGCCATTGCAGCATTTTTTTCAGCGTTGATTGTCTGCTTAGCAGATTCAATCAATTTATCTCCTTCAGCTTTAGCAGCATCTTTAGCTTCTGCTACAATTCTGTCTTTAATATCTCTAGCTTCTTTAAGGATCGCATCTCTTTCGATTTTAGCTTCACGAATGATTCTTTCGTTATCCTCTTTTAAAGTTTCCATCTCTTTTCTAGCCAATTTAGCCTGGTTAAGAGCGTCAACAATAGAAGTTTCTCTATCATTGATAGATTTTAAGATAGGTTTCCAAGCGAATTTACCTAACAAAAATAATAATGCTAGAAAAATAACAGACTGGATAATAAATAATCCTGACGAAAACTGATGAATTAATTCCATTATATAAATGTATAAATAATTATTACTTTTTCTTAAATAACCACTACCTGTAACCAACCGTTACAGATAGTGATTTTTTGTTTTAATTAGTTTACTGCGAATAGAGCAGCAAACGCAACACCTTCTACAAGGGCAGCAGCGATAAGCATAGCTGTTTGGATTTTTCCAGATTGTTCAGGTTGTCTAGCGATAGCTTCAAGAGCAGCAGCTCCGATTTTACCAAGACCGATACCTACACCTAGTACTACGATACCAGCACCTACAATTTTAGGGATTTCCATAATATATAATTTTAAAAAATTTGTTTCTGTTTAATTTCAATTAATTAGTGAGCTGCATGGTGTTCATGCTCATGCTCCTGTACTGCCATTCCGATGAACAAAGCTGATAACATTGTAAAGATATAAGCCTGTAAGAATGCTACCAATACTTCCAATAAATAGATTACTAATGTTAAGAACGGGAATGCAACACCTGCAATAAAATTCTTAAATACATAAATTAATCCGATCAAACTCATTACTACGATGTGTCCTGCAGTCATGTTTGCAAAAAGACGAATCATCAATGCGAAAGGCTTAGTGATTGTTCCTAACAATTCGATTGGCAACATGATCAACTTCATTGGTACAGGTACTCCCGGCATCCAGAAGATGTGCTTCCAGTAATCTTTGTTAGCAGAGAATGTAGTAATTAAATAAGTAAGGATTGCCAAGAAGAATGTCATGGTAATATTACCTGTAACATTGATCCCGAAAGGCATTAATCCTAATACGTTCAAGAATAAGATAAAGAAGAATACAGTTAAAAGATAACCGATGAATCTCTTATATTTATGTCCGATGTTTGGAATAGCAATTTCATCTCTCACGAAAATCACTAAAGGCTCTAAAAATCTTGCTGCACCTGTAGGAACTACAGATTTCTTGTAAGACTTAGCCATTCCAGTGAACAATACAAACATAAAGATTGATGTCAATATGATAATAAGTACACTCTTCGTAATTGATAAGTCTAAAACTTTCTCTGAAGTAACGTGACCTTCTTTATCTTCTGTTAAATTTCCAGCTGCATCAGTCTTGTAAATTTTTTCGTGGTGTAATTTGTAGAAAGATCCGTCAACTTCTGTAGTTTCTCCATGCATGAAACCTTCTTTGTTACTCATGAAAGCGTGAATCCCGTTGTCATAAAAAATTACAGGAAGAGGAAAACCGATATGATGACCTTCTTTATCCACCATCAATGTAAAGTCATGTGCATCTAACAAGTGATGATCGATGAACTCTTTGTTTTCTTTACTTGTTTTGTCTTTCTCTGAAAGCTCTGTAGTAGCAGACCCTGCTTCAGCAGTAGCCTCGCCGTGCTGTGCAGACACTAAGTTTAATACAAAAATACTGTAGAATAAAACTGCGAATTTCTTAAACATTGATAGGTTTTTTTCGTTGTGCAAAAATATAATAATTTTTCTAGTTTCAATAATTAATTTTCCTGTTTTTTATCATGATTGATGAGCTTGATTGCATAGTAAGTAAGCAGTGTTGTCAGGATAAAATAAGGAATTATAAAATGAAATTTATACCCGGGAATCATCTCAAAGTTCAATTTTTTTCTAATTAAATACATTAAACCGAATTTTAAAAGAATCAAACCAATTACAGACAATCCTAAAAATTCAGGAACTACCCTATTGATTAAAACAATAAGAGTAATCATCATCATGAACATTACACTCAGGAATAAATAAAACTTCACGATTATAATTTCATCCAAATGGAATATAAATTTCCACAAAGAAAAATGAATCAGAAATGTTAAAAAAAATAATATTGTAACGAGAATGTTCGGATTAGCTTTCATTTTAAAATTTATTTTCTACCTAACATCAATTAGGCTAATTTTAATTGATCACAAAAATAGACTTTTTCTATCGGATTTTTTCATGATTTGATTTATATCATCCCATTCAATTATATTTAAACTACAATAATATTTATATCATATATAATATTACGCGTCATACAGGTTTGATATCCTAAAAAATTCCTTATTTTTGCAAACCTATAATTTACAATAAATATGTTTAATAGTTTACAGGATAAATTAGACAAAGCGCTTCATAACATTTCAGGACGTGGAAAGATCACCGAAATCAATGTAGCGGAAACCGTAAAAGAAATTCGTAGAGCATTGGTAGACGCCGATGTTAATTATAAAGTTGCTAAAGATCTTACTAAAAGAGTTCAGGATAAAGCTCTAGGACAGGATGTTCTTACCTCTCTTACTCCGGGACAGTTGATGACGAAAATCGTTCATGACGAATTAGTAGATTTAATGGGAGGTTCTCAAGAAGGAATCAACCTTTCCGGAAAACCGTCTGTAATTTTGATTGCAGGTCTTCAAGGTTCGGGTAAGACAACTTTCTCAGGAAAATTAGCTAATTACTTAAAAACAAAAAAGAATAAAAAACCTCTTTTGGTTGCTTGTGACGTGTATCGTCCTGCTGCGATCGACCAGCTAAAAGTTTTAGGTGGACAAATCGGGGTTCCTGTTTTCACAGAAGAAGGTTCTATGGATCCTTCAAGCATCTCTCAGAATGCCATTAATTTTGCTAAATCTAACGGTCACGACATCGTAATTGTAGATACAGCAGGTCGTTTGGCGATTGACCAGCAGATGATGAACGAAATCAAAACGGTTCATTCTACGATTCAACCGAACGAAACTTTATTCGTTGTTGACTCAATGACAGGTCAGGATGCTGTAAATACGGCAAAAGCTTTCAACGATGCTTTGAATTTTGACGGAGTTGTTTTAACGAAATTAGACGGTGATACTCGAGGTGGAGCCGCTTTAACGATTCGTTCAGTGGTTGAAAAACCAATCAAATTCATCTCTACTGGTGAGAAAATGGAAGCTTTAGACCTTTTCTACCCGGAAAGGATGGCAGACAGAATCTTAGGAATGGGAGATGTTGTTTCCTTAGTAGAAAGAGCTCAGGAACAATTTGATGAGGAAGAAGCAAAAAAACTTCACAAGAAAATTGCTAAAAACGAATTTGGTTTTGATGATTTCCTAAAACAGATCAATCAGATCAAGAAAATGGGTAACATGAAGGATTTGATGGGAATGATTCCAGGAGTTGGAAAAGCCATCAAAGACGTAGAAATCAGCGATGATGCATTCAAACATATCGAAGCGATCATCTACTCTATGACTCCTGAAGAAAGAAGAAGACCTTCTATTATCAATACTCAGAGAAAAAACAGAATTGCGAGAGGTGCCGGAAGAAAAATTGAAGATGTAAACCAATTGATGAAGCAATTCGACCAAATGGGTAAAATGATGAAGATGATGCAAGGTCCTCAAGGAAAGCAAATGATGCAGATGATGAGCAAAATGCCAAATATGCCGGGAATGGGCGGAATGTTTGGAAAATAATAAATAATCACACACCACCACACCAAAACAACAATCATTAAATATATTATTATGGAAACACAAGGAAATTACAATTCACCTTACAAATCGGAAAAAAAAGTTGTAGCAGGGATCTTAGGAATTTTACTAGGAACTTTTGCTATTCATAAATTTTATCTTGGCTATACAAAAGCAGGAATTATTCAACTAATTCTTGGTCTAGTAACATGTGGAATTGTAGGAATTGTAGGTCTAATCGAAGGAATTATCTATTTAACAAAATCGGATGAGGAATTTGACAGAACATATGTTCAGAATCAAAAAGAGTGGTTTTAAAATGAAAATCAGCCTTTAATAAAAGAAACCGACTCAGATTTGAGTCGGTTTCTTTATTTTCATCTTAAAATAGGATTATTTATCAGATTTCTGAGCCTTAGCTTTGATGAAATAAGAAAAACCTACGTTTACACCGAAAGTATTTACAGTGTTTTTGAACTCTGTTCCCATAAAAGTGTCTTTATTAGAAAACTGATCAAAAGAAACTCCTAGATTGATCCCTAAAGATTGAGTAGCCATATAAGTTACTCCTCCTTTTACTTTCCAAGCTAAACCATCAGCAGTATATTCATCTGTGGTTCCTGAATAAGTTTCTTTTGTTTTATTAGATGCATAACCAATACCAGCTCCTAAAAAAGGAACCAATTTGCTACTATTTGAAAAATAATAAGTTGCAGTTGGCATTACAGAAAAGCTAGAAATTGTCGATTTATCTCCATCTTCTTTTGTTGTAACACTTGTAAAACCTAGGTCAATCCCTACTGCTAACTTGTCAATTACGAAATATCCTGCAGAAGGAGTGATAGAGAAAGTACTTACTTTTGGTCCATCATAGCTTTCCCCTCCTACTTTAGTTTTAGTATCAATACTGTTGAAACCCATACCCGTATTTCCACTGATTACCCAATCTCCTTTAGTCATTTGAGCATTTGATAAACCAAAAAGTGCCACAGCACCTGCTAGTAATAATTTTTTCATGTTTATTTATTTAAAGTTTTAAAGATAAAAAAAAGTCCTAAAAAATAGGACTTTTTTTGTATAAATGTATTGTTAATTACTTAGCAAAAACATATTTAACTCCGAAAGTTACAGAAGATAAATTCAATCCGAACTTGTAGTTATTGATGCTCTTAGCTCCATCTACATCTTCTTTGTAAGTGTTGTATCCAAACTCACCGATAGTAGCTTCGATAGACCAGTTTTTGTTTAAGAAATAATCTAAACCTGGCTTAACGTTTACACCGATAGATGTAAATTTAGTTTTGTCAGAAGTAGAGTTAACTGTAGTAGTTGATCCTGTAGTAAAAGTTTGAGTTCCCTCTTCTTTGTACTCACCAAATGCCATTGGAACTTCTAATTGACCGAAGAAATATAATTTATCAGCCAAAGTCCAATATTTTCTTACAAATGGAGCTACAACAAATGCAGACTGAGTCCCTTTGTTTTCAACAGTTAAAGTTCCTCCAGCTACGCTTGAAGTTGTAGTAGTTGTTACTTTATCATTTGCATATCCTAATCCTAAACCAACAGCTAGGTTAGTGTTTACGAAGTAACCTGCAGTAGGAATAACTCTGAAGCTTTCTACTTTAGTATCGTTATTGTTGTTCTCTTCTTGAGCATAGTTTACCTGACCAGATAAATAAGCAGTTCCTTTAGCAATCTGTGCATTAGATAGACCGAAAAGTGCAATAGCACTTGCTAATAATAATTTTTTCATTTTAATAATTTTAATACTTTCTGACTGCAAATGTATAATGGTCTGCCTTAATATTAAAATTTGTTAATGTGATTAATATCATTGTTAAAGTTTGTCGTTTTCCCAAAATAAATCCCATCCAATAAGGCTTTTTGATTTTTTCACAATATTTTGAATAAAAAAATAACAATTTTACAAATAAGACAGAAAAAAAGTTATTTTTCACGATTTCCGGGGGTCAAAAAAGTTGAATCTGTTTATAATTTCATTAAATATTATATAAATACAACCATAGATAACTTCTTAATTCTAAAAAATTAATCCTTTTCAACAAAGAGTGTATATCTCTGAAAAATATTTATGGTTTAAAAATAAAAACTCCGGCTTTTCAGCCGGAGTTTATGATAATTATTTCTTAATTATTTTATTTCAGAAAGAAATTTACACCAAAATTAATGGCACCGAAATTAAATCTGTCATCATTATACCAATAAGGACCATGATCTTTATAGCCACTGCTGATATTTTGGAATCCTAAATAGAGTTCAGCATTTTTCATTTGATACCCTACTCTTGGCGCTACATACAAACCACTATTAATATAATCTCTTGTAGAAATAGCAGCTCCTAAATCTAACCCCACAAAAAGTGGAATTTTATCAAATTTATATTTCCCTGATGCAGCAATAGGAACAAAACCGAAATCATCTACGTGATCTTTCCCGAAAAAATGAGAATATCCTGTAGTAACCCCAATATCTAATCCCTTAGTTATATTCCACATATATGCAGCATCTATACCTATTGTAACACTTGCAGCATCTGCAGCGTCACCTAGTGGAGCTCCGATGTGACCTCCAAGTTTAAAACCTTCCTGAGCATGAGCAATACCACCAAAAAGCGCAAAAGCACCTAGTAATAATAGTCTTTTCATTGTTTAATATTTAAAATGTTATTATAAAAAATAGGTATAGCAAACCAAGTGCCGTTCATGAAAAAAGCAGGATAAAAAATCCTGCTGTATTTTATAAGTAAAGAAAAAAATCTTAGTTACCTCCAAATTTGAAACCTACACCAACCTGTAAAAAGCTGTTTGTAACTTTACCGTCACTTTTAGAAAGATCAGAAATTCCGTAGTTATATCTCGCATCAAAAAACAATCCGTTTTCTAATGCAAACTCAGCGCCTAAGAATGGGGCAATATTTAAAGTATTCACATCATCTTTAATATCAACATCATCATCCCCTTCCAATTCTAAACCAGGAATACCTATACCTGCATCTACAACTGTTTTTTGTTTTGCGGAAAGAATTACACCAAAACTAGCTCCAAGAGATACCGATAATTTTTCTGAAATAAAATATTTTGCAGAAACAGGAATTAATAAAGTTCCGAAAGTGATTTTAGTTTTTTCTCTAAAATACACATCGTCTTCACTTGCATTAAGGTCTTCTTTACCTCCTAGTGGTGAATACAATAATTCCCCTTGAATTCCAAACTTATCTCCAAATTTGTGTTCAACAAGCCCACCTACATAAAAAGTGTGAGACGGATCGGTGTTTCTTGCTTCCAGATCATCTTGTGCTTCATCAACTTTTATTGTTGAGAATGAATAACCAGCTTTAACACCAAATCTTGTTTCTTGTGCTTGTAAAGAAACTCCCATGACAGCAACTGCTGCAATAAGTAAAAGTTTTTTCATGATATATTGTTTTTCTAAAAAAATTAGCGAGCTAATATATCACTTTTCACTGATTTAACAAGAATTTCTTAAAACTAGTCTCTCTGTCTCTTTTCTTCTTCGTTATATGCCAAAATAATTTTCTTAACAACAGGGTGTCTCACAACATCTTCTTCCGTTAAATGAACAAATCCTATTTCTTTTACATCTTTTAGAATTCTCATGGCTTCTTTCAATCCGGACTGCTGTTTTGGCGGTAAATCAACCTGGCTAGGATCTCCCGTAATAATAAATTTAGCATTCATCCCCATTCTTGTTAAAAACATCTTCATTTGGGAATGGGTGGTATTTTGTGCTTCATCAAGAATTACAAAAGCATCATCCAAAGTTCTTCCTCTCATAAAAGCCAATGGTGCAACTTCAATCACTTTCTTCTCTATAAAACCTTCCAGTTTTTCGTGGGGAATCATATCTCGAAGCGCATCATAAAGTGGCGCCATATAAGGATCTAACTTTTCTTTCATATCACCTGGTAAAAATCCTAAGCTCTCCCCTGCTTCCACAGCGGGTCTGGTCAATACAATTCTTTTTACCATTTTATCCCGAAGAGCTCTTGCTGCCAAAGCAACACTGGTGTAGGTCTTCCCTGTTCCCGCAGGTCCGATTGCAAAAACCATATCTTTTTTCTCAGTTTCTTTTACCAGTTTTTTAAGATTGGTTGTTTTAGCCTTTATGACTTTACCATTTACCCCTTTTACGATGATATCCTGATCAAAAACAAGCTGTTTTTCGTTTTCGTCTTTTAAGTTGAGTATATTTTCAACGTCTTTAAGCCCGATAGAATTATTTTTCGAAATAAATCCGACAATATCATCAAGCTTCTGTTTAAATATATCTAAAGCCTCCTGATTTCCCATCGCAAAGATAAAATGATCTCTCCCGGTGATTTTAAGAGTAGGAAAACTTGATTTTATTAAATTGAAAAATTGGTTATTAACTCCATAGAAGATTTTCATGTCGATATCTTCCAAATCATATGTCAATTCAAACATGTAGTATTTTTATTTTAGATTTTAAATGTAAAACTTTTTTTGAAATTTTTATCAAATTCTTTTCTCGAATATTTCGGGCTTTCTTTTTATTTTAGATAAATTTGCAATTCTATTATCCTACAAACAATTAATGTCAATTATTACCCTTACTTCAGATTTCGGAAATTTGGATTACAGAGTTGCCGCTGTGAAAGGCAGCATTCTTTCTCTGAACCAAAAGGTTAATATTGTTGATATCACCCACGATATTCAGGCTTTCAACCTTATACAGACTTCATATATTGTAAGAAACGCTTACAAACATTTTCCGAAAGGCAGTATTCATATTATTTCTGTCGACAGCTTTCAGCACAAATCGAGAAAAAATATTTTATACAAAGCAGATGGTCATTACTTCATTGCAGCCGATAACGGTCTTCTAAGTTTAATATTTTTTGACATTAAACCGGAAGCTATTTTTGAAATTACGTTGAATAACAGGTTCGATGACATCGTTAATTTTACATCAACGGATATTTTTGTTCCTACAGCGGTACATTTAGCCAACGGAGGACTTCCCGGAGTGATTGGACGAAAAATTGATACCGCCAAACAGCTTTTATTCCCGAAACCGGTGTATAATGAGTCTGAAAAAATGATTATCGGGGAAGTAACCTATATTGATAATTTCGGAAATATAATTTCAAATATCAGTAAAGACTTTTTTGAAACCATTGGGAATGGATATGAAAATTTCACCATCAAATTCAGGAACTTAGCCCTTTCAAAAGTTTTTTCAAGTCATACAGAAGTGGTTTCGGATTGGGATCGGGAAACTGAATTCCATGGTCAGTCGGCAGCAATCTTCAATGACAGTCAGCTTTTGGAGCTAACGATCTATAAAGGAAGCAAAAAGAATGGGGCAAAAAGCCTGTTCGGAATGAACGTAGGAGAAAATATTTACATTGAATTTTTCTAAAATTATATATTTCATAAAAAAACCGATTTTTTTTATATATTTGTCAAAATCTAAAAATTAAAAATGGCAGAGTACAAATTATTGCTTCCTTCCATGGGAGAAGGTGTTATGGAAGCTACTATTATCACTTGGTTATTCAATGAGGGTGATAATGTAAAAGAAGATGATTCCGTAGTAGAAATTGCAACAGATAAGGTAGATTCAGATGTTCCGACACCCGTTTCGGGAAAAATCGTAAAGATTTTGAAACAGAAAGACGAGGTTGCAAAAGTAGGTGAAGCCATTGCTATTTTAGAAATTGAAGGAGAAGGCGGAAACACAGCTACAGAAGAAGTAAAAACTGAAACTCCGGCAGCTGCTCCTGATGCTGAAACCTTAAAAACCATTGAACAGCCTTTACAAGTTGCTGCTTCAACAGAATTTTCAGGAGATCTTTACCTGTCTCCACTTGTAAAATCAATCGCACAACAGGAAAATATTGCTGAATCTGAACTAAAAACCATCAAAGGAAGCGGTTTAGAAGGAAGAATTACCAAAGAAGATATTTTAGCTTACGTTAAAAACAGAGGAAACCAACCAGCTCCACAAGCGGTTCCGGTACAGGCAGCTTCTGCTCCACAGCCAGTAGCAACTTCAGCTCCGGCTTCTACAATCCCTGTTGCAGCAGGTGACGAAATCATTCCAATGGACAGAATGAGAAAAATCATCGCTGAAAACATGGTAAAAGCTAAACACATTGCACCACACGTTACCTCTTTCATCGAAACAGACGTAACGAACGTTGTAAAATGGAGAAATAAAAACAAATCTCTTTTCGAAAAACGTGAAGGTGAAAAACTTACTTTCATGCCAATTTTCGTAAGAGCAGTTGTAAAAGCTATCCAGGATTTCCCAATGATCAATGTTTCTGTAAATGGTGAGAACATCATTAAAAAGAAAAACATCAACATCGGTATGGCGACTGCTTTACCAGACGGAAACCTTATTGTTCCTGTAATTAAAAACGCAGATCAGTTGTCTCTTTCAGGATTGGCAAAAGCAATCAACGATTTGGCTTACAGAGCAAGAAACAAAAAATTAAGACCTGAAGATACTCAGGGAGCAACATACACAATTTCTAACGTAGGAAGCTTTGGAAACCTAATGGGAACACCAATTATTCCTCAACCTCAAGTTGCAATTTTAGCAATCGGAGCAATCGTTAAAAAGCCTGCAGTTCTTGAAACAGCTGATGGTGATGTAATTGCAATCAGAAACTTAATGTTCATGTCTCACTCTTACGATCACAGAGTTGTAGACGGATCTCTAGGTGGAATGATGTTGAAACACGTTCACGATTATCTTGAAAACTGGGATCTGAACACGGAAATATAAGTAATGAATAATAGGCAATAATTAATCTAGCCTGTTCACCAATATAAAACCTTCGAATTTTTCGGAGGTTTTTTTGTTAGCAAAAATCAAAGTCATATACGTTTACTGTCATGGAGATTAGCATTACAAATAAATTATAGTAATCCCTACAAACCCAAAACAATTTATTAATTATTCAACAAAATAAACATTTCATTAAATAAACACCAATAAAAACAATTTCAATTTACAATATAACGTATATCTTCAAAAATTGATTACTGAGTAGTCAATTCAAAAACAATCGATTCAAAAAAAATAAAAAATAATTCAAGAACTTTAACTACATAAAAATGTAAAATCCATAAAAATCCCGTATTTTTAAACTTCAAAATTGATAAATGTTAAAAATTATCGCTCTCATTCGAAGATCTCTGAAAAAATCTTTCGACAACATTCGAAACGAACAACTGAAATACAACCTGCTTCAGGCCATTCCTTTTTGGATTGGTTCAGTTATTACAGGCTTCTTTGCAGTGATGTACGCCAAAATTTTTGCATGGGGCGAAAATCTTCTTCATTTCATTCTCGATTGGCATTCGTGGATGATTTTCGTTATTGCCCCGATTGGTTTTGTCCTTTCATGGTGGCTGGTAAAAGAATTTGCTCCCAATGCCAAAGGAAGCGGAATTCCACAAGTTATGGCCGCCGTAGAATTGGCCAATCCGAAAGAACATAAAAAAATACGCAGCTTTTTAAGTTTAAAAATCATCATTTTTAAAATCATTTCATCCGTTGTTCTGGTAATCGGCGGGGGTGCAGTAGGACGAGAAGGTCCTACCATTCAGATTGCAGGCTCGGTTTTCAGAAAAGTAAACGAGTACCTTCCGGAATGGTGGCCAAAAATTTCAAAGAAAAATATGATCATGACGGGTGCAGCAGCCGGACTTGCAGCAGCGTTTAATACTCCACTCGGTGGAATTGTATTTGCGGTAGAAGAGCTTTCTAAAACCCATATCAATTACTTTAAAACAGCTTTATTTACAGCGGTTATTATTGCAGGTCTGACTGCTCAAACTTTAGCCGGTTCCTATTTATATTTAGGGTATCCTAAAACGAATGACGTTTCATTAATGGTAATGCTTCCTATTATTTTAGTAGCGGGAGTTGCTGGAATTTTAGCCAGTCAGCTTTCGGTTACCATGTTAAAAATGTCTGATTGGAAAAAAAGAAAATTAAAAACAGACAGATCCAATGTTATTTTTCTGGTGATTTGTGCCTTAGTCATTGCCTCCATAGCTTTCTTTATTAACAGAGAAATTTTAGGATCAGGAAAAGAAATCATGGAACGCGTTCTTTTTACAGAAAATAAACATGAAGACTGGTATGTTCCTATTTTAAGAATGTTGGGTCCTGCCCTATCTTTTACTTCCGGAGGTGCCGGTGGAATTTTCGCACCTGCTTTAACGGCCGGAGCAAGTATCGGATCTGTAATCTCCGGTTTTATTCATTTAAGCCCCAATGAAACCAATGTTGTTATCCTTGCCGGGATGGTTGCTTTTCTTACCGGAATTACAAGAGCCCCGTTTACATCAGCTATTATCGTTTTGGAAATGACCGACAGACATTCTCTAATATTTCATTTGATGTTAGCCGGAATGGTTTCATCTATCGCTTCCATATTAGTCAGCAGACATTCTTTATATGATGTAATCAAAGTAAACTTTCTAAAAGAAATCCGAGAAAAAGACTAAGTATTTTCCCATATGTACAGGTATTTTCATAGCAATTACCTGTACTCATCAACAAAATCATTACTAACCTTGTATATTACAAATATATTTTTTAATTTTGCACCTCGAAATAATTAACAAATTCATTTAACATTATGAACAATTACGAAACTGTTTTCATTTTAACTCCCGTTCTATCTGAGTCACAGGTAGAGGAAGCAGTGAACAAGTATGTAGATCTTTTAAAAGAAAAGAACTGCGAAATCGTTGCTAAAGAAAACTGGGGATTAAAAAAATTAGCTTATCCGATCCAATTGAAAAAGAACGGATTCTATACTTTAATCGAATTTAAAGGAGAAGGTACTGTAGTTGCTGATCTAGAATTAGCATTCAAACGTGACGAAAGAGTAATTCGTTACCTTACTACAAAACTTGACAAGCATGCTGTTGAGTACGCTGTAACTAGAAGAACTAAAGTAAAAGCGGCTAAAGCTTAATTATTAACCCAATTTTTTAAAACGACAAGACATGGCAATAGATGAAATGGCTAAACAAGCCTCAGCTGGAGGAGAATCAGAAGTAAAATTCCTTACTCCACTTGATATCAATACAAAATCTGAAAAGAAATATTGTAGATTCAAAAAATTCGGAATTAAGCACGTTGATTACAAAGATGCTGACTTCTTATTACAGTTCGTAAACGAGCAAGGTAAAATTTTACCAAGAAGATACACTGGAACTTCTTTAAAATACCAAAGAAAAGTTTCTGCTGCTATCAAAAGAGCAAGACACCTTGCTTTGATGCCTTACGTAGCTGACTTATTGAAATAAGACAACAAAAATAAATAAAAGAAGAGAGCAATCTCTTCTTTTGTTGCTGAATACATAATTAAATTCTAACTTGATTTTAGAAGTCTAAAATCTAAAAAAGGACAACAACAATGAACATTATTCTTAAAAAAGACGTAGAAAACTTAGGTCTTGAATTCGACACAGTAAGCGTAAAGCCAGGTTATGCAAGAAACTTCTTAATCCCTCAAGGATTTGCTCTTTTAGCTACACCTAAAAACATTGCAGCTCTAGAAGCTACTTTGGAAGCTAGAAAAGAAGAAGAAGCTAAATTAATCGCTGCTGCAACTGCTGTAGTTGAGAAATTGAGGAAAACTTCTGTTACTATCCCTGCAAAAGTAGGTTCTGGTGATAAATTATTCGGATCTATCAACAATGCAGATCTTTCTGCTGCTCTAGAAAAAGCTGGAGTTTCTGTAGAGAAGAAATATATCAAAATCCCTGGTAACACTATCAAGAGAACTGGTAAAGTAACTGCAAACATCAGATTACACAGAAACGTTGAGTACAACTTCGAATTCGATATCGTATCTGACGCTCCGGTAGAAGCTCCAAAAGCAGCTCCTGCTAAAAAAGAAGAAGCTCCTTCTGAAGAAGCTTAATCAAGACGAGATTTTTCTCAACATATAAAACCACCTCTCATGAGGTGGTTTTTCTTTTTTCAGATTATTGTTAGTTTAGATTCCACGGAATGACAAACTAATTGTTAATTTTAAAAAATAAAATACCTACCACTTACTCATCCCCTCTCAGTTTATGCTGATACTCTGTAGGTGGAATTCCAATTACTTTTTTAAAGATATTACTAAAAGATGAAAGGCTGTTGTACCCTACCATCATTGCAATTTCATACATATTATATTTTTCTTCAAGCATTAATTCCAATGAACGTGTAATTCTTAAAGCACGCAAAAAACGGACATAATTCATCCCTAGCGTCTCCTTAAATCTCCTGGATAAGGTTCTGGTACTCATTCCGAATTCTTTTGCTGTAGATTCAATTGTTAAAGGCTTTTCTAAATTTGCATGGATGTATTGAGCCACTTTCAGTAACGTTTCATCATTAGGAAAAGGATGTTGCACAGGAAATGCCAGCTTTTTATCTCTCTTTTCTGGTAAAATCCCTTTTAAAGCTTTAAGGAAATCATATTTAGACCCATCCTTTTTTGTGATTTTCCCATCCCAGTCTTTGGTGTATAAAATCATTTCCCTCAGTAAATGACTTACGGAATAGATATTAATTTCATCAAAAAAGCCACTTTCATTTTCCTCTTTTTTAAAATAAAAGTTATATAAATCTACTTTTGGGCTTGTCGAAAAAATATAATGAGGGGTTCCGGCAGGAATCCACATAAAACATCGTGCAGGTAAATACCAATGCTTCAAATCTGTAAAAACATGTACAATACCTCCTTCTGCGTACACCAATTGAGCAGAACTGTGATGATGGATCTCAGTTTTCACATCACCTGTCAGAACATGATATACATAAAAAGAGGCATCATCTTCTTCAACGGCTCCAAAATGACTGTCATTCATACAATAAAGGTATGAAGAAAATTTCAATATGGCGTAAATGAACAAATCTTTTTCTGTTTTCACAAATCGTGTCCTATGCTTCACCCCGTAACTTTGCAATATCAAAATCAATTTAGCAAAAAACCTTTAATTAATTTATGAAAATGATATTTGACGCACACAGATATCACTGTATGGCGTTGTGCTTATTATTGGTAAGCAATCTTTTATACTCACAAATGACCGATTATCAGCATCTCAGTTTGCAACAAGCAGTTGAAATAGGGCTCAAGAATAATAAAAATATTCAAATCAGTCATCTCAAAAACGAAATGTCCGAAACCAAAGAGAAAGATCTCAAAATGGAAAAACTTCCGGACATTGAATTCCATACCAGCTATAACCAGGTTACCAATCTTTTTCAGCATGAAAATGGCGTATTTGGAAAAGCTACAAAATATAATGTAATCAATGGAATGTATGATTTCACTCTTTCAGCTTCCATCCCGGTTTATATGGGTGGAAAGATTAAAAATACAGAGAAAAAAGCAGCCATTGATACTGAAATTTCGTCTTTAAAGACCCATTTGGATGAAAGACAATTAACGATGGAAATCATCACCGCTTTTCTTCAGATTCATCATTTAAAGGAGCAGCAAGGCTTGATTAATGATAAAATGAAAGAAGATTCCGTGAACATCAAGCAAGTAAAAGCTTTGAAAGCAAATGGGGTTGTAACAGCAAATGAAGTATTGAGAACTTCTTTACAGCTTTCCAACCATACCATGAGCTGGACTGAACTTGATAATGATATTCAAATTGCGGAACATAAACTGAAAACGATTCTTTCGCTTCCCGAAAATCAGGAAATGCATGTAGATACAGAAGATTTGATTTCTGAAAAAGCAGAAATTCCGTACGTAGATGAACTTACCGAAACGGCTTTACATAAAAACGAATCTGTTGAAATGGCCAATAAAAATCTTTCACTTAAAGAATTAGACCAAAAGATTACAAAAGCGAATTATTTACCAAAAATTACAGCAGGCGGAGAATATTTCATGAAATATCCGAATATGATGTTTTTTCCTCCAGAACCTTATGCGTATCGTTTAGGAATGATCGGAGTGAATCTCACCTATCCTATCGAAAGCTTGTATAAAAATAAATACAAAATGCAGGAAGCTAAGGAAAATATTCATCTGGCAAAACTGCAGATTGAAGAAAATGAAGAAAACATCAGACATCATGTTTACGAAGCTTACAAAAAGTTTGAAGAAACCGACCAAAAGGTAAAAATTGCCGAAGAAGCAATCATCCAGGCAAAAGAAAACTATCGCATTGTAAGAACAAAATATGTGAACAAATTAAGCTTAATCACAGAATTAATTGATGCTGACAACACCTATCTCGAAACTCAATCTAACCTTATTTCCGTAAAAATCAACAGACAACTTAAATATTACCAACTCCAATATGTGATTGGAAACTTATAAAAACTATGGCACAAAAGCAATTAACACGTAAGGAAAAAAGAATCAACAAAACGATTACTTTATTGGCATGGATTCTCATTATCAGCGGAATAACGGGGATGATAAGTTTTTATCTTTTTTCAAGAAAGAATGTTACGACAAACGATGCTCAAATAGAACAATATATTACACCTGTTTCCAGTAAGGTTTCAGGTTTCATTAAAACCATTAAATTTAACGAAAACCAATTTGTGCATAAAGGTGATACTTTAATTGTAATTGATAATCGTGAATTCGTCAATCAGGTGAAAATGGCAGAAGCCAATCTCAATGCAAATTCCGAAAGTATTAATACAGTTGAAAGCGGAGTAAACACTAAAGCAAGCGACACTAAAATCATTGATGCTAAAATCGCTTCCGCAAGAATTGACATCTGGAGAACTGAACAGGATTTTAAAAGATATAAAAATTTAGTTTCTGAAGATGCCGCAACCGAACAACAATTTGAAAATATAAAAGCCTCATACGAGCAGGCAAAAGCCAATCTTCTAGCTTTAGAGCAACAAAAAAATGCGGTGAGAGCCAGTGTAAATGAACAGGAAACGAAAGTTGCCCCGGTCAAAAGCCAAATCCAGCAAAGTTCTGCAAGTTTGAATAACGCCAAACTTTTCCTTTCCTACACAGTAGTTACAGCACCTTATGACGGCTGGGTTGGTAAGAAAACCATTCAGGAAGGTCAGTTGATTAAAGAAGGTCAGGCTTTGGTTCAAATCGTGAGTAAAGAAAAATGGATTATTGCTAATTATAAAGAAACGCAATTAGGACAGATCGACCAGAATAAAGAGGTTATTATCACTGCAGATGCTTATCCGGATGTAGAATTTAAAGGAAAAATAGTTTCTGTTTCACCGGCTTCAGGGTCACAGTTTTCTTTAGTAAAGCCAGACAACGCAACAGGAAACTTCGTGAAAATCGAACAAAGATTCCCCGTAAAAATCATCCTGAGTACTCATCAAAACAATGAAAAATTGCTTTCCGGAATGAATGTTTTGGTGAGTGCGAAGAAAATATAAGATTTGAGAACCTGAGGAATTGAGAATGTAATGGAAAAGATTAGTGTACTAGATTTAAAATTTTTAAAATTCCTCATTCTCAAATTTAAAACAACCCATTAAATTATTTTTTAGCGAAAAGACAGAACCGCAAAACAGCAAATTGCAGATTTTTTCTCAAGCATATTTGTCATTTTACCTTTTACTTTTTTTTACCCCTTTGCCTTTTTGTCTTTTCGCGTTTTCATTAATGATGATTTTTTCAAACTTTTTTCAAATTATTTCCCGAAAGTTTGTCATCCTGTAGGGATCTAAGCATAGTAATTAGAATTCTACCGGAAAGATTCGATCGTAGATTCCTAACGGAATGACAAAAATTTGTGCGATTATAAAACAATGGTAAGGAATGACCACAGTTATAGCCCCGATTGCAACGACATCCTTTTGTGCAGCAAAGCGGAACAAAAGATATAGTGAAAAGCGGGAAAAAGCTTCAAAAAATTTTAAACAAATTTACTATAAAACATATTGGGCCAATTTGCTTTTTTCAGCTTTTTTAGCCCTTTTTCACAAAGAAAATCATGCAACACAATACAATTTATCATAAATGGGTACCACAATGGCTGAAACTGCCGCTTTTAATTCTGGCACTGTTTCCCCACCTGATGTTGTTGTCGATATTACACTCTAATAGCGCCTTCACATCTTCTTTTATGGATGTAGATTCAGACGACATCCAATACTTAATGATTTTGATGTACGGGACATTTGTGGTTACCCTTTTGGTGATACAGCGATTTATGGCGTATTTCAGCGTGAAATATTATACCTTACTGATGTCTTCCGTTTCAATCCTTATTCTCTACGGACTCTCCATCACCAATGATTATCATATTATTTTAGTCATTCGTTTTCTCGAAGGAATTTTCGGAGTGATGGAAGGTGCTATTTTCTTACCATTAATTGTTGCAGAACTCAAAACCAAACATGCCAAAGAGATTGCCTATCTTTTCATGTATACCATTATTCTTACTGGCGGAACATTGACGACTTCTCTTTTAAAATCAAGCATTGAGGATTATGATTTTAAGCATATGATCTTAATGATGGTTTATTTCCATGTTTTTGTCCTGATCATTGCCTTTGCTATTTTCAATAAAAACAGATTTTTCCCAAAGAAACCTTTATACCAACTGGATATTACAAGCTGGTTTTTGCTTTGGGTATGTCTTCAGGCAGGTGGATATGCCTTAATTTACGGAAAAAGATTGATGTGGTTCGAGTCTGATCTTATCGTCTTTTGTTTTTTAATCTTCTTATTATTCGGAGGATTGTTTATGCTAAAACAGAGAAGCCAGCCCCGTCCTTTTTTCCATTTTGAAGTTTTCAGTTCTAAAAATGTAATTGTGGGAGTAGTTCTTTTCTTCATTTTTTATATTTTAAGAGCTTCAATTAATAATGTATACAGCATTATGGCCACCGTCTGGAAATGGCCATGGGATTATATTGTGAAAATTCAGTATTGGAATGTCGCCGGAAGCCTTTTGGGTGTTTTTATTTCTGCGTTATGTATTACCAAAGGAGCTTCTTCAAGATTAGTGTTCTTTACCGGATTTCTGATTTTAGCAATTGATTCAGCTTGGTTCACATACACTTTTTATCCTGATACAACTCTTCAGACGATTTGTCCCCCGTTATTTCTTCAGGGAATTGGTCAAGGATTACTTTTTACCCCCCTCGTCTTTTTTTTAATTGCAGGAATGCCTGAACAATATGTTTCTAATGCAACTGCAGTCGGAACTGCAACCAGATTTTGGACAACTGCAATCGGATATGCTTTAATGCAAAACTTAATGTTGTTTTTAACCTTAAAACATTCTGATACCTTAAGTTCAAATCTTACAGATACCAATCCTATTTTTTATTCACAATGGAATCAGCTATTCGGCGCTAATCTGTCAAAACTACCTGTCAATGAATCTTTATCTATGACAGGAGCTGTTTTTAAAGCAAAAATAAATGCACAGGCAATTTTACTTTCCAATATGGAAATTTTTACCGGATTATTCTGGCTGGCTTTAATTACGGCATTTATTATATTACTATATCATTCGGTTAAAATTGCTGTAAGAAATATTATGTAATAAAAAAACCGGGAAATTTTCCCGGTTTTAATTTTTATGATTTTTTTGGAGCCCATTGTTTGAAGAACTCTTTTACTTTTTCTAAGCTGTACCCCTTTCCTTCCTCCAACACATCACTCGGTTGTATGTGTATCATTTTCCCATCTTTATCCAGCACAATGAAAACAGGGTAACCATATTTGTCGCCAGGATTTCCATACTGAGCAAAAACTTTCTCATTTTTATTTTCTGGAGAATAATTCAAATGATAATACAGATAATTTTTGTCAACACTATTCTTTAATTCCGGAGTTGATTGAACATACTGATTAAATCTCAGACACCAAATACACCAATTACCCCCTGCCTGAATCATAATATTTTTACCTTCTTTTTTTGCCTGCGCTACCAGTTTATCAATATCTGCCTGTGCATCTGCTTTTGGATCATAAGGTTTAGGTAACTTTGCCTTCTCTTCTGCCGCAGCTTTCTTCTTTGCTTCCAGTTCTGCTGCTGCATCACTTTTCACCAACAAAGCTTTATCTCCGGAGTTCTTTACTTCAGGAGTTTTTTTAATTTCTGTATTCTGAGCCCAAATTGTAGTACTCAAAACTACTAAAGCTATTAACGACACTTTTTTCATACTATAAAAATAAAAAAATAATACTTATTACCTGCAAAAATGAAACCATATTTTTATTATCCTTAAATTTGCATACTTTATGAACTTTCTAATCAAAATACTTTACCTAATTTCTAAGATCCCGCTTAAAATATTATATATTTTTTCGGATATCATCTTCTTTTTAAACTACTATATCGTAGGCTACAGAAAGAAAGTCATCTTACAAAATATTAAAAACTCTTTTCCTGAAAAGACAGATGAAGAAATTCAGGCTATTCTAAAGAAATTCTATCTCAATTTCTCCGATTATTTGGTAGAAACTGTAAAATCTTTCAGCATCAGTGAAACTGAATCACGAGTAAGAATGCAGCATATCAATCAGCATTTATTTCATGAAGCTAAAGCGGAAGGTAAAAATATTATTCTGCTTGCCGGTCATGTTTTCAATTGGGAATGGATGAATGCTTTAGCACTTCTTACTCCTCAAAAAAACTCTCACCCCGTTTATAGAAAAGTGAACAGTAGTTTTTGGGAAGATCAAATGAAGAAAGTCCGCAATAAATTCGGAAACGAAGCATTGGAGGCGAATGAAGTTATTCTGAATATTTTCAGGAACCAGAATGATGGTGAATCAATTTATATGTTTGTAGCGGATCAAACGCCTCACGTTGCTCATGTTAACTATGGTCTTGAATTCCTTAACCAAAGAACACCTGCTTTTATAGGGTATGATAAACTGGCTACAAGGATGGATTTAATCTTCATTTACTGTGAAATGAAGAAAGTGAAAAGAGGGTTTTATCAGGTAAATTATCATAGAATTTATCCGGATGGGGAGAAGTTTGTTAATAATGAAGTGGTGAGAAAGTTTCACAAATTATTAGAAAATACAATACACAAATATCCTGACAATTACCTTTGGTCTCACAGAAAATGGAAGTATCAGGACTCCATCAAAACATTTGATTCAGAAAAAGTATAGAAAATGATGAAGCCAAAGCTTGCAGTTGCCATCTTAAACTGGAACGGGAAAAACTGGTTGGAAAAATTTCTTCCCAATGTTGTACAATTTTCTAATGATGCTGATATTTATGTTATTGATAATGCATCAACAGATGATTCAGTAGAATTCCTAAAAACAAATTTTCCTACGGTAAAAATTGTAATCAATGCTGAAAACTACGGTTTTGCAGGCGGATATAATGAAGGTTTAAAGCAAATTGATGCAGAATATTATTGTCTTTTGAATTCGGATGTAGAAGTTACCGAAAACTGGCTTGAACCTGTTTTACATCTTTTTGAAAAAAATCAGGATATTGCAGCCATTCAGCCTAAAATCTTGTCTTATAACGACAAAAATAAATTTGAATTTGCCGGAGCAGCCGGTGGTTTAATAGATAATTTAGGTTATCCTTACTGCAGAGGAAGAGTTTTCGATGATGTTGAAGAAGATAAAGGGCAATACGATGATGAAACTGAGATTTTCTGGGCTTCAGGATGCAGTTTATTTATTCGTTCACAAGACTTTTGGAATCAGAATGGTTTTGATGAAAGGTTTTTTGCCCATCAGGAAGAAATCGATCTTTGCTGGAGATTAATCAATTCCGGAAGGAAAATTTTCTATACCGGAAAATCTAAGGTTTATCACGTTGGAGGCGGAACTTTAAACAAACAAAGCGCTCAGAAAACGTATTTAAATATCAGGAACAACCTTTCTATGATGCTGAAAAACTTACCTTTTCCTCAATTGATAGGGTTAATCTTTTTCAGATTATGTCTGGATGGAGTTGCCGGAATTTATTTTGGTTTAAAACAAGGCTTTCCTCATCTTTGGGCTGTTGTAAGGGCACATTTCGGATTTTATGCTCAAGCTTCCGGAACCTGGAAACGAAGACAACAACATCAGAAGAATAATTTCTATCAATCTAAATGGTTGATCTTTAAACATTTTTTATAGATAATGAACCTAGTTTTCGACACTTATTATTTTGATAATGACAAAGCCAATACTATTTGTCTAGCATTTGAAAATTGGGAAAACGCTGTTCCTGATTATGAATTTTCTGAAATAAAAGATGGTGTAGAAGAATATATTCCAGGACAATTTTACAAAAGAGAGCTTCCTTGCATTTTGAGTCTTTTAGAGAAAATCAAAACTCAGATTAAAGAGATTTCCTGTATTATTATTGACGGTTTTGTTTATCTTGATGATGATATGAAACCTGGTCTGGGAAAGCATTTGTTTGATTCTTTACATAATGAAATTCCTGTGATTGGTGTTGCCAAAACAAATTTTGCCACCGTCGAAAAATATAAACTACCTTTAAAAAGAGGAAACAGTGACACTCCTCTATACATTTCCAGTGTAGGAATTGATATGAATACCGCATACGATTTAATTCAAAAGATGCACGGAGATTTCAGAATCCCAACTCTTTTGAAGAAAGTTGATACCTTAACAAGACAATTTTAATTAATGGATTTTTGCGCAATAGACTTTGAAACCGCTACTTTTGACCGTAACTCAGCTTGTGAGTTGGGAGTTTGTGTTGTGCAAAATTCAGAAATTGTAGAAACCAAAACCTGGCTTATCAAACCTCCCAGTTTTCCCTATTTCAGTCAAAGAAATATTGATGTACACGGAATTTTACCTGAGGATGTAAAAGACGCTCCTACTTTTGAAGATATCTGGTATGAAGTGGAAGAAATGATGTACGGAACATTGATGATTGCTCACAATGCAAGCTTTGACGCCGGTGTTTTACGTGGCTGCTTAGACCATTACGGAATGTTTACTCCGAAATTAAACTATCTGTGCAGTATTCAGTTGGCAAAAAAATCATGGAATTACCTTCCAAGATATGGTTTAAAGCATCTCGCGGAATATCATGAAATCAAATTCAATCACCACAGAGCTGGAGACGATGCTGAAGTCTGTGCCAAAATATCCTTACTGGCTTTTGAAAAATTATTTCTCACAAGCAATGAAGAAGTTTCGGAATACATGAAAGCAAAGATTAAAAAATTGTAATTATTTTCAGAATTTCTAATCTAAAATTAATTACTCAAAACCTCTGACAACAAATTAAATTTCGGAATATCAATTTCAAAATTTTCTTTGGTTTGTTCATTTCTTACCAGATATTTACCACTCATATTACCTACTCCGGAACGAAGCATTACATTAGAAAAATAGGCAAAATTTCCGTCGGGTTCTATTTCCGGTGTTAAACCGATTACTCCATCACCTACGATCTCTGTATAGCCGAATCCAACATCGAAAATTAACCATTTTCTTTTAAGAATTTTGATAGGAAAATCTCCGTTATTTTCAATCACAATGTTATATTTGAAAACATAACGGTTTTCTGAGGGATAACTGTTCTTACTATCATATTCAGGAACTACTGAAACTCTGATATTAGATGTGATTTTTGAGAACATTTTTTTTCATTTTTATAATTTATTAGATACAAAAATCTCGCCTTTTTCAAGGCGAGATAGTAAAATATGTTATAATTATATTAAATTATAATCCAAGACCTTTTCTTTCGTCTCCTCCCATTAGAATTTCAACAGGATTGTCGATACCTTCTTTTACCGCAACAAGGAATCCTACAGACTCTTTACCATCGATAATTCTGTGATCGTAAGACATTGCCACATACATCATTGGACGAATGACAACCTGCCCGTCAACAGCAACTGGTCTCTGGATAATGTTGTGCATACCCAAAATAGCTGATTGAGGTGGGTTAATAATTGGTGTAGATAACATAGAACCGAAAGTACCACCGTTTGTAATTGTAAATGTACCACCAGTCATTTCATCAACAGTGATTTTTCCGTCTCTTACTTTTATAGCCAAATCTTTGATGTTTGCTTCAACACTTGCAAAAGACATATTTTCAGCGTTTCTCAATACCGGAACCATCAATCCTTTAGGACCTGAAACCGCAATTGAAATATCACAGAAATCGTAATTTACTTTGAAATCTCCGTCGATAGAAGCATTTACGTCAGGATACATTGCCAAAGCTCTTGTAACTGCTTTTGTGAAGAAAGACATGAAACCAAGTCCAACTCCGTGTTTCTGAGCAAATTCTTCTTTATATTGTTTTCTTAGTCTAAAGATCTCAGACATGTCAACTTCGTTGAAAGTAGTTAACATTGCTGTTTCATTCTTTACAGAAACTAATCTCTGAGCAATTTTTCTTCTAAGAACTGAAAGTTTAGTTGTTGTTGTAGATCTAGAACCTGTAGCTGTGATCGGGTTTCCTCCGAATGCAGGAACAGCCGCTAATTCAGCATCAGATTTAGAGATTCTTCCATCTCTTCCTGAACCTGAAACCTGAGAAGCATCAATTCCTTTTTCGTCAAGAATTTTCTTAGCGGCAGGAGACGGAGCACCTGTTGCATAAGTCTGAGGCGCAGCAGCAGGTTTTGGAGCTTCTTGTTTAGCCGGTTCAGCCGCTTTCGGAGCTTCCTCTTGTTTTGGAGCTTCTGCAGCAGGAGTAGCATTACCCGCAGGTTTTGCAGCATCCATATCGATTAAACAAACCACTTGTCCTACTTGTACCACGTCACCTTCTTCAGCTTTCAAAGTAATAATACCACTTTGTTCAGCAGGCAATTCAAGAGTCGCTTTGTCTGAATCTACTTCAGCGATAGGTTGATCTTTTTCTACGTAATCACCATCTTTCACAAGCCAAGTTGCAATTTCAACTTCTGTAATTGATTCGCCCGGTGAAGGAACTTTCATTTCTAAAACTGACATATCGTATTTTTTATTTTTTTATTGATTAATATTTATAATTAAGCTGTTACAGGTCTTTTTACAGGAGCATCGTTTCTGTCGAATACTCTGTTGATCACTGAATTTTGGTTTTTCTCAAACATCTTGTGACTTCCCGGAGCCGGAGCACCACTTGGAACCGGAGCTACTACCTGAATTCCTGTATCTCTGAAGTTTCTTAGGATGTAAGACCAAGCTCCCATATTTTCTGGTTCTTCCTGAGCCCAAACAATCTCTTTTTTGTTTGAGTATTTTTCGAAGATCGCATCAATAGCATCTGCTTGTAAAGGATACAATTGTTCGAATCTTACCAATGCAATATTATCTGCATTCAGTTCTTCTTTTTTAGCTAATAATTCGAAGTATAGTTTACCTGAACATAACACTAATTTTTCAACTTTTTTAGGATCAGCAGTCGGATCGTCTAAGATTGGCTGGAATCCTTTGTTTGAGAAATCTTCAAGCGGAGAAACCACTCTTGGATGTCTTAACAATGACTTCGGACTCATTACGATCAATGGTTTTCTGAATGACCATTTCAATTGTCTTCTTAGCAAGTGGAAATAGTTTGCAGGAGAAGTGATATTTGCAACCACCATGTTTTCATTAGCACAAAGTGTTAAGAATCTCTCTAGTCTTGCTGAAGAGTGTTCTGCACCCTGACCTTCTGAACCGTGAGGCAATAACATTACCAAACCATCCTGAATTTTCCATTTTTCTTCTGCAGCTGCTAAATATTGGTCAACGATAATCTGAGCTCCGTTTACGAAATCTCCGAACTGAGCTTCCCAAATCGTCAATGTATTAGGAGAAGCCATCGCATATCCGTAATCGAAACCTAAAACTCCGTATTCGGAAAGGTGAGAATTGAATACATCAAATCTGCTTTCAGAAACTTGTCTTAACGGGATATATTCTTCTTCTGTATCTTCAGTTTTTACAACCGCATGTCTGTGAGAGAATGTTCCTCTTTCTACATCTTCTCCGGAAATTCTAATGTTGTGACCTTCTACAAGAAGTGTTGCATACGCCAACCATTCTCCAAGAGCCCAATCTAAATTATTGCCCTCGATAGCCTTGATTCTGTTTTCGAAAAGTCTTGTAATTTTATTCAAGAACTTTTTATCAGCCGGAAGTGTTGACATTTTAATTGCCAATTCTTTCAGCTTAGCTAAGTCATATTTCGTATCTACAGCATCCTGAACGGCTCCTCTCTTTCCGATCGGATAGTTTGTCCAGTCTTCTGCCATGAAAACGTCCATTACGTTTTTCTCAATTTCTTTAGAAGCATCAAAGTCTTTATCTAAAAGCGCTTTGAATTCCGTTTCCATTTTCGCGATAACATCATTCGATGTCACGTTGTCTTTTAGTAATTTATCTTTATAAATTTCTCTTGGATTCGGGTGCTTAGAAATTGTTTTATATAAATTAGGCTGTGTAAATCTTGGCTCATCACCTTCGTTATGACCATATTTTCTGTATCCTAATAAATCGATATAAACATCTTTACCAAACTTCGCTCTGAAGTCAGCAGCGAAATGGATTGCATGAACTACCGCTTCTGCATCATCCGCATTTACGTGCATTACAGGTGATTCCGTAACTTTTGCAATGTCTGTACAGTACGTAGAAGATCTTGCATCCATGTAGTTTGTTGTAAATGAAACCTGGTTATTTACAACGATATGAACTGTACCTCCTGTTCTATATCCTTCCAAAGTCATCATCTGAGCAACTTCGTATGCAATACCTTGTCCGGCAATTGCACCATCACCATGAATAATGATTGGTAAAACTTTAGAATAATCTTTATACTTATCATCTACTTTTGCACGACAAATACCTTCTACAAGAGCAGCTACCGTTTCAAGGTGAGATGGGTTCGGAGTCAGGTTGATAGAAACTTCTTCTCCAGAAGCCGTTTTGATTTTTTTAGATGAACCTAAGTGATATTTCACGTCACCAGAGAATACATCTTCTTCAAATTCTTTTCCTTCAAATTCTGAGAAAATCTGCTTGTAAGATTTACCGAAAATATTGGTAAGTACGTTCAATCTCCCTCTGTGAGCCATTCCTAATACCACTTCATCAACTCCCAACTGAGAAGATCTTGAGATCAACTGATCTAAAGCAGGAATCAAAGTCTCTCCTCCTTCTAATGAGAATCTCTTTTGCCCTACAAATTTTGTGTGAAGATAATTTTCAAACGCTACTGCCTGGTTTAATTTTAATAAGATTTCAGTTTTTTCATTCGCTGAAAGACTTGGATGGTTTTCGTTAACCTGAAGCCATTGCTTGATGAAATCTTTTTCCTCAACATTGTTGATGTGCATGTATTCCACACCGATAGAATCACAGTAAATGTTTTCTAAATGAGTGATAAGTTCTTGCAAAGTTGCAGGACCTTTCATTCCTGTTTCTACGGCACAGTTGAATTTTGTATTTAAATCTGACTTGTCTAAACCGAAATTTTCGATATCTAAAGTCGGAGTATAATGTCTTCTTTCTCTAACAGGGTTTGTTTTTGTAAACAAATGTCCTCTAGTTCTGTATGCCTCGATAAGGTTTACTACCTTAAATTCTTTTTTAATGTGCTCCGGAACTTCTCCATTGGCTGCTGCCTGAGAAATTTGCTGTACTGCAGGCGCAGAACCAGCTGAAGCTTGAATATATTGAATACCTTCATCATCGCCATAGTTCTCTAAGGCAAAATCGAAACCTTGAAAAAAGGCTTTCCATGATGGTTCTAAAGAGTCCGGGAATTTTAAATACTGTTGGTATAAATCCTCAATTAATTGAGAATGAGCTGCGTTTAGGAATGAAAATCTGTCCATTATTACAGTTTATCTATTATTAAAATTTATTTGTAGAATTAAACCCCAAATTTAATAAAAAAACCGATGTGAAACAGTGCTAACTTATTAAAAATAACTATAAAAATGATATATTTCAGTAATTTACTTATAAACCGACAAGGATAACTTCATATTCACATTCTGATCTTCCATAGGTCTTTCTATAAAAGTCTGGCGAATATCTCCAAAACGCATTTCATCTTTTTTAGCTTTTTGAACAAGCTGCTGAATGGCTTTCACCCTTCCTGCATAAGTTCCTTTATAGTAGATAATATAATCCTGTGTAGGACTTATCGTTCTGAAACTAAAATTATTATCTGTAATTCCCATTTTTTTAGACAAAGGGATTCCAATGAAATAAGAGACTTCTTTATCTTTGTAATTGTCCGCATCCGTCATCATTATCGGATAGCCAATTTCATCATCTTTTTTACCCAAATCCATCGTTACATAGTTATACACTTTATTGTAGTTCATCACCACATTTTTATATAACGCATCTTTTTTATTGGAAGTACTGATATTGATTCCCAGCAGTATTTTTTCATCTTCTTTTTCCACCATAAGACTGTCATATTTTATGGCCGCCATCTGATTGTCTTTTTCCACTTTATTCCCTAAAACATTTTTCAGATTTGCCATGCTTTTTTCAATATTTTCAGCAAATCGGTCTTCAGTCCAAAAGTTTTCAACCCTTTTCAATACAGAAAGTTTCGGGGTATGAACATACCAGATAATTTTGGTTCTTTCAGGAGAAACTGCTTTAAATTTCACATCTACCAGCGTAGGATTTTCGTTTTTGTTTTCAAAAAGCTGGTATTTTAATGTCTTATTTAAATTTTCATAGCGGATAAACATTTCACCACCTCTGTCGTTTTTAGTATCTATATAGCTTATTGCACTCCCTTTTCCTTCATAGGGAGTATAATAATCAATATCCATAGTCTTAGAGTTGGTAAAGAAGTTGTTCCAACGTGTAAAATGCTGTAGATTATTAAACTGAGAAAAGACTTTATCTAGTGGATAATCAATCTCTTTTTCAATCTGAAAATTTTTATTTTCCTCTACAAAAAAATACATGGAAGCAGCATAAGCTCCTACCAAAAGAACAACAATTACCGCTAAAATTTTAAAAAAACGCATCGCACAAATGTAATACAAATAAAAAAAGTGACCAATATGTTGATCACCCAGTTTTTAAGTTTATTTTGAAGGTTGATAGTTTTAGGAAGTATTAAAATTACCCGTTTTTATCATGAGTAACTTTCACCATTAAGTTGCCTTAAGATTTTTAGAATATTAAGTTGAGCTTCACTCATAAGTGTTTCGTTTGTAAAAAATCTTTGATTTTTTCCTTAATTAAACTCAACAGCTCAATTCACCTTAATGGTTTTAAAAAAAATTAAACTTTTTTAATTCATTTAAATTGAGGCTATCCATATTTAAGACTTCAAAAAACTTCCTTCTCCAGCTTCAAACTTCCTACTTTTATCCTATATGAGTTCCTGAAGTCAAAACAGCCCCTTTTTTCACCACCACAATTCCATCCTGAACAGAATATGTTTCGTAATCTCCGTCTTTTAAATGTTTTCCTCCGATAATTCTCACATTATCTCCGATATAACAATTTTTATCCAAAATAGCTTTTTCAATATAGCAATATCTTCCAACGCCCATATTCGGAATCCCTTTTTTATCGTTTTTCAGAATTTCATCTGTGTTCTGATAAAAATCAGAACCCATAATATACGAGTTCACAATTGTACTTCCTTTATCAATTCTCGTTCGGTTTCCTATAATTGAATTTTCAATTTTATCAGCCATAATGATACATCCGTCTCCAAAGATCGCTTTGCTTACATAGGATCCGTTAATTTTTGAAGGCGGTAGCATTCTCGCTCTTGTGTAGATCGGTGATGTCGAAAATAAGTTGAATTGCGGCAAATCCTGACATAAGTCTAAATTAGCTTCGTAAAAAGATTCAATCGTTCCGATATCCGTCCAATATCCTTCGTACTGATAACTCAATGTGGTATATTTCCCGATTGAACTTGGAATAATATCTTTTCCAAAATCGTCTCCAGCTCCGTCTTCAAACATTTTTTTAAGAATACTTTTCGTGAAAATATAAATTCCCATCGAAGCCAGATATTCTTTTCCTTTATGTTTGTTTTCTTCTGAAACTTCAGATTTTAAATTATCTAATGCATCATAAGCAGGTTTTTCCACAAAAGAAGTGATATTTCCTTCATCATCAGAACTCAAAATTCCAAAACCAGTAGCGTCTTTTGCATTGACAGGAATGGTTGCAATAGTAACATCGCCTCCTTTTTCAATGTGAAAATCCAGCATCTCTCTAAAATCCATCTGGTATAATTGATCTCCTGAAAGAATTAAAATATAGTCGTAATCATATTTCTCCAAGTGTTTCATCGACTGACGAACTGCATCTGCCGTTCCTTGGTACCAATTATCATTCTCTACGTTTTGTTCTGCAGCCAAAATATCAACAAATCCCTGACTAAAAATATCAAAATGATATGAGTTCTTGATATGCGAATTAAGAGAAGCCGAATTAAACTGAGTGAGTACCAATATTTTATTCAACCCTGAGTTTAAACAATTTGAAATAGGAATATCTACCAATCTGTATTTTCCTGCAATAGGAACAGCCGGCTTTGATCTTGTATACGTCAATGGAAAAAGTCTTGTACCTCTTCCCCCACCAAGAACAATAGAAATTACATTGTGATTCATATATTTTTGCATTTTTAACTATTACTATATAATTTTAAATACTTTTCCGCCGATTTCTCCCAGGCAAAATCAAAATTCATATTAGCATGAATAAGATTAGTCATTAATTCTTTTTGGTTATAAAGACTTATTGCTCTATTCATCGCATGAATCATATCGTCTACTCCCGGAAAAGTAAAATTGAGCCCGGCTCCTCCTGTAGAAATATCAGCTACAGTATCTTTTAACCCTCCTGTATATCTTACTACAGGAATCGTTCCGTATCTCATAGAATACATCTGGTTCAAACCACAAGGTTCTACCCGCGAAGGCATTAATAAAAAATCTGCCGAAGCATATATCTTATGAGAAAGCTGCTCTTTATATCCCAAATCTAATGCAAAATTGGTATATGTAGCATCATATTCTTTAAGCTTATTTTCAATGTAAGAATCTCCGGACCCTAAAATGATAATATTTAAAGCTCCATAGCTTTGTTTTATACTTCTCAAAACCATATCCGGTAACAAATCTGCTCCTTTTTCTCCTGCAAATCTCCCGATAAAAGCAAATAATGGCAACTCAGGTTTCAGATTATATTCTTTACAGATTTTTTCTTTATTTTTTTTCTTTTGTTGAACAGCGTTATCTATGTTATAATTAAAGTCCAGCATCGGATCTGTTTCCGGATCCCAAACTTCACTATCTATTCCATTGATGATTCCGTAGGCCTTTCCAAATTCCTGACGCACCAAACCTTCCAATCCTCTAAAACTTATAAACAACTCTTCCAGATATCCTTCTGATACTGTAGTAAAAGCATTAGAACATTTAATCATCGCTGCCAATGGATTTATCTGACCTTTCCAATCCAGAAGCCCCCATTTGTAATAATCGAATGATGGTATGTATTTAGCCATATCCCAGCTCATATTTCCCTGATACTCTCCATTATGGATGGTCCCAATAGTTTTCACTCCTTTTAAAAAAGCAAATTCGGGACAATTCTCAACCATAAAAGGAACTAATCCGGTATGATAATCATGACAATGCAATACATCGGGACGAATTTCCATAGCAGTCAGCCAATGCAACACACCATGTTGAAAAGCAATAAACTGAAAATGCTCATCTGAATATCCATAAGGATTTTCCCGATCTAAAAGTCCGGGTATTTTAATCATGAACAATTCAAATCCTAACACATTGGTTTTCTCTTTCAGCACCTGAATCTGAAGCATAGTGGGTCCTTGATGAATAAATCCATCAAAAACTATGTCGAACTCATGATTGTTTATAAAAGATTTGTCATACCATGGCATAACTACTTTTGCATCAATTCCGTCTACTTTATTCTGGTATTTTGGAAGCGCCCCTACAACATCCGCTAATCCTCCAACTTTGGCTACCGGATAACATTCTGTACTTAGATGGTATATTGTCATATGATTTTCTATAAATATTTCTCTTGTGTCTACTATGAGTTTACTATTTTCTAAATTTATTCCTGTGGTTTTTATATTTCCTGTCTTTCGTCTTTTTAAGAATAATACCGGCAAGAGGCGGCAATTTCAAACTGATAGATTTCGGATGCCGCATATATTCTTCATATTGCTCTTTAAAAACTTCCGGTTCTACTCCGCTTCCTGCGTATTTTACAGCGTCAGAATTAAATATTATTTCCCAATGCGTTCCTGCATGTACACCTATTTTATAATCAATTACTTCAGGTAAAAGATTCAAAACGATCATGAACACATCATCTCTTCTTTTTCCTTTCCTTACATATACATACACTGATTTTTCCAGATCATCTGCTTCAATCCATTCAAAACCATCTTTCTGAAACTGATTTTCATAAAAAGCAGGTTCTTCTCTGTAGATATAGTTAAGATCTTTAACCAAATCCTGCAATCCTATGTGAACAGGATATTTAAGCAAGTGCCAATCTAAACTTTTAGTAAAATTCCATTCACTGGTTTGCCCGAATTCATCTCCCATAAACAAAAGCTTTGCTCCGGGATGAGTATACATATAAACATATAACGTACGAAGATTAGCAAATTTTTGCCATTCATCCCCAACCATTTTGTAGATAAGGCTTGATTTTCCATGAACCACTTCATCATGTGATAAAGGCATCATATAGTTTTCATTGTACATATACATCGATGCAAATGTCAGCTTATGATGATGGTATTTTCTGTTGGTAAAATCTTCTTCAAAATAATCCAATGTATCATGCATCCACCCCATCATCCATTTCATTCCAAAACCGACCCCTCCATCATGAACCGGCTTAGTCAGCATCGGAAAATCTGAACTTTCTTCTGCAATGGTGATAATACTATTGCCAAATTCTTTGTAAACGGCAGTATTAAATTCCTGCAAGAAAGCTTTAGCTTCAAGATTTACATTGCCTCCATAAATGTTGGGTTCCCATTCTCCCTCATTTCTTGAATAATCCAGATGAAGCATTGAAGTTACAGCATCTACACGCAATCCGTCCGCATGATAACGATCCAGCCAAAACATGGCATTTGAAATCAGGAACGATTTTACCTCATTTCTTCCATAATTGAAAATATAAGATTTCCAGTCCGGATGAAACCCTCTTTTAGGATCTTCATGTTCATATAAACAACTTCCATCAAAACGATGAAGTCCATTCGCATCTCCCGGAAAATGAGAAGGAACCCAATCTAGAATAACACCAATATCGTTCTTATGCAGTTCATCAATTAAAAACATTAAATCCTGAGGAGAACCGAAACGTGAAGTCGCTGCATAAAAACCTGTAATCTGATATCCCCAACTCGGATCATAAGGATATTCCATCACCGGCATAAATTCCACATGAGTAAAACCCATCTTTTTAATATAAGGAATAAGCTCTGCTGCAATATCTCTATAGTTCAAAAAACTATGCAATTCGTCATTTCTTCTTTTCCATGATCCCAAATGCAATTCGTACACAGAAATCGGAGCTTCTATACTGTTTTTTTTCCATCGGTTTTCAATCCACTCCTGATCATTCCATTCATACCAATTGGTGGAAACCAAAGAAGCAGCCTGTATATTTTGCTCCCAACTCAATGCATAGGGATCACTTTTCTCCAAAATTTCTCCATGAGCCGTTTCAATAGCATATTTATATAAAGTTCCCCATGTTAAGCCTTCAATAAAGCCTTCCCAAATTCCGGATTCGTCCCATCTTGGATATAAAATATGATCTCTTGAATTCCATTTATTAAAATTGCCTATTACAGAGACTTTTTTAGCATCTGGAGCCCAAACAGAAAAGTAAACTCCGTGAACACCGTTTTTTTCCACCGAATGTGCCCCAAATTTTTCATAAAGTCTGTAATGTTTACCTTCTTTAAAAAGGTAAATATCGTGTTCGGTAAAAAGAGTATATGTTTTAACAGAATTCATATTCAAGCGATTTCGAAACAAAAAATATCGAAAAAAAGAAATTTCAAAATCTATTTTATTTTAAAATTTGGAGGTTACTCAAATATATAAATTTATACCCTGTCTTTTGATAGTTTTCATCATTAAATTTAAGTAATAACCTTTTATTATTAAAAACAGCAGACAATTAATCATTTTAAAATTCAATGAAAACATAAATCGATTAAGAAAAATAAAATTTTAACATTATTTTATTACATTTATCATTGATTTGGCACATATTTTACTTACATATTGATATCAAATCTTAATTATTAACTTTTAAAATCAGAAATCATGGGAAATAAAACAAATGGCTTATTGGCTTTATTAGGTTTAGGAGCTTTAGCATATTGGAAATATAAAAAATCTACCCCTGAACAGCAGCAAGCTGTAAAGGATAAACTTAACTCTGCAAAAGACAATCTTAACAAATGGGGAAATGAAATTAAGAATAAAGCGAATGAGGTAGCTTCTCAGGTTCAGGATAAAGTTGAAGAAACTAAAGCGAAAGTTCAGGATTCAAACTTTTAAATATATCAACACAATTTAACATCCATATACACACAGAAAAAGCCATCATATAGATGGCTTTTTCTGTGCTTTTAAAGCATATACTAATGGAATTTTATTTCCAAACTGAGGAATTCTCCATTTTCCTTTTTCAAATTCTTCTGTATGCCTGAAACAAGGATATGGAGACCAATCATACTCATGAAAATCCTGAAGGTTCATACCATTTTTAATCAAATTCTGGAGAACTTCTGCCAAAGAATGGTTCCACATTACATATTCCTCTTTAATTTCCGCAGACTGATCGGCATAGGTTCCTTCATACGTTTCTATAATTGGCTTTTCATTAAAGTAATTATAAGTGACCTTAGTAAAATCATCATCAAACATCCAAACAGCCGGGTGAAATTCAGCCATGATGAATTTTCCTCCTTCCTTCAGAAAATAATTGATAATATTTGCCCATTTTTCCAAATCAGGCAACCAACCTATAGTACCGTAACTCGTAAAAACGATATCAAATTTCTCATTTAAAAAATCAGGAAGACTGTATATATCACAGCAAACAAATCGTGTATCAGCTCCACATTTTTCAGCCATATTTTTTGCAGTTTCAATGGCTTTGTCTGATAAATCAACCCCTGTTACTTCTGCCCCCATTCTGGATAAAGAGATTGAATCTTGCCCAAAATGACATTGCAAATGAAGTATTTTTTTATTCTTGACATCTCCTAAAAGGTCCAATTCTATTGAGTTTAATGAAGTTCTTCCCTTCATAAATTCATCTACAAAGTAAAAGTCGGATTTTAGATGCGGTTCTACTTTTGCGTTCCAAGATTTTCTGTTAATTTCTAAATAATTCTCCATTATGTTATTTATAAAGTAAATGTATTTTCGTTAACAAATATATCACTAATTATTGAATCAATTGTCACTTTGTGAAAATTTACAATTTTTTTACACAAATTCACATACTTTTAACGAGGAAAATATCTACATTTGTGCCATATATTTTTTAACAAAAATTTATAAAAACTAAAAACTATAGCTATTTAAAACGAACCATGATCATGTTACACTTAAAAAAGGGAGATCAATTTTCTCTGAAAAAACACCCTGAAGGAAACCTTAACAACTTCTGTTTAGGTGTTAGTTGGGGAGAAATCAAATCTTCTTTACCTTTTTATCAAAATCTTTTTAACAGAAAAAATTTAGCCGAAACAGATCTTGAATTAAGTTGTATTATGTTTGCAAAGGATGGAAGCAAGATTGACTGGATTCATTCACCAAAATACAACAGCTGGCTTATTCAAAACAATTTCCCATTAGGAAAACTTACGTCTAAAGACGAAGCTTTTAAATATCAGGAGAACGAAAATCCAACTGTAAAGAATTCTGATAAAAAACTCATCAAAATAAATCTGGAAAAAATTAACCACGAAATTGATCAAATCTTTTTTTACCTTCATGTAAATCCTAAAAAGGTCGATACATTAGATTTTTCATTAATTCCTTCTGTAAAAATTCAGATGTATGAAGGCAGTGTTCATCAAATTACGGAAACTCATTGTCAATTTGAAATTCCAAGGGATGAAGACTCAGTAAAAAAGGGAAGTTTACTTCTAGGAAGACTTCTTACAATAAATAATGAATGGAAATTTGAAGCAATTGGTAAAAGTTTACAGGATAAAAAATTGGTAATGCAGACAAAAAGTCACGAGTATTTTTCCTAAACAAGAAAACGTAAATAAAGTATATAAAAAATTCCGGTTATCTTCACAGAAGAATAGCCGGAATTTTATTTTATTGATGTAATTTATTTTATCCTAAAAATTCTTGCTGAGAAATTGTTTTTTGCTCACCAGTTTCCAGGTTTTTAAATCTTACTGTATTATTTTTAATTTCTTCTTCACCTAAGAAAGCAAGATTTTTAATTCCTTTCTTTTCTGCATAAGTAAATTGTTTATTCAACTTTGCATTCTCAGGATAAAGTTCCGCGGAAATACCATTTTCTCTTAACTGATTAATCAGTTTTAAAGCTTCCAATGTTTCTTCTCCTCCAAAATTAGCAAAAAGATAATCTACACTTGACGCTGCTTCTTCCGGGAAAAGGTTGAGTTCTTCCATTACCAGATAAATCCTGTCAAGACCAAATGAAATTCCTATTCCGGGAACATTTTTCACCCCAAAAACTTCTGTAAGGTTATCATATCTTCCACCTCCACCAATGGATCCCATTTGTGCTTCATCAGCTTTTACCTCAAAAATAGCTCCTGTATAATAATCTAAACCTCTTGCCAATGTAATATCAAAAACAAGATTCTGAATATCTATTCCTAAATTAACAGATTGTGTAAGAACAAATTCTAATTCTTCAACTCCTTTTAAACCCGTTTCATTACCTGCAAATTTCTCTTTCAGTTGAAGAAGGTTTTCCAGAGCATCATTAGATTGATTAAAAAGGAAATCCAGTTTATCGATTGAGTCCTGAGCAATTCCTCTTTCTAACAATTCTTTTACAACACCCTCTTTACCTATTTTATCTAATTTATCCAAAGCCACAGTAAAATCGATCAATTTTTCTGTAATTCCAGCATATTCTGCTAAACCGGAAAGAATTTTTCTGTTATTGATGTGAATCGTTACCGAAACATTAAGCTGTGAAAAAGATTTTAAATATAGCTGTACCAATTCAACTTCCTGCCAAAGGCTTTCACTCCCCACAACATCTGCATCACATTGATAAAACTCTCTGAATCTTCCTTTTTGAGGACGATCAGCTCTCCAAACCGGCTGAATTTGATAACGTTTGTAAGGAAAAGTTAATTTCCCATGATTCATGGCCACGAATCTTGCAAAAGGTACTGTAAGATCATAACGAAGAGCTTTATCAGAAATCTGAGAAGTTAATTTTTGATGATTTTTATTTTCCCAATCTTCTTGATTTACTTTGGATGTATAATCTCCAGAATTTAAAATCTTAAAAATCAAGCGATCTCCTTCTTCACCATATTTCCCCGTCAATGTTGACAGGTTTTCAAAACTAGGAGTCTCTAATGGCTGAAAACCAAATAATTCAAAATTTTTCTGTAAAATATTGATGATATATCTTCTTCTGGAAACTTCTAACGCTGTAAAATCTCTCGTTCCTTTCGCTAAACTTGGCTTCATTTTATAAATGATGATTGATAGTTGATACTGATTGAGTATGCAAAAGTAAGCATTTGAAAAGACTTTTCCGACATCAAAAAGCCAAAGAAATATCTCCTTTGGCTTTCAAAATAAAGAAATCATCATTTGTGTTGAGTTCAATTCTTATAATTTCAATATTTAATCAGATACTTTCTAAAATCTCTAAAATTTCTTCTCCATAATTTTCAATTTTATGTTTTCCAAAACCTTTAATGTCTAGTAATTCTTCTTTTTTAGCAGGTTTATATTTAGCAACAGAAGTCAGCTCTTTATTGGTTGCAATAAAATAAGAAGGAAGATTATTTTCTTTAGCTTTTTCCGATCTCCAGAGCTTTAAAGCATCCAAAATCTTAATATCGTCTGTATTTAGAATCTCATCTTCAGCCGAATATTTTACAGATTTAGAATCTTTTACACTATTAATCGGATTTTCAATTTCCGCATAGTAAAAAATAACCGACCAAAAATTTCCATCATGAACAAAAGCGGTTTCTACATTTAGTATTTGATGGTCATTCAGAAATTGATCAATCTTTTTTTGATCAATACGCAAAAATTCTTCTGCAATTCTCACTTTTAAAACTTTAATTTTCATCTGGTGTGATTTTATGTGTTAATAGTCTGATAAAAGTTTTTAATTATCATGGAGATTCATCATCCTTCTGATAACCAAAAGTATTATTTACTTCCTAAAAGCAATATTTCATCTACACGTATTTCCGTGATATATTTTTTCATTCCGTCCTTATCATCATATGATCTGTAGGTTAACTTTCCTTCTATGGCGATTTCTTTTCCTTTCGGAACATATTTCTGAAAAATCTCCGCAGTTTTCCCGAATGAAACCAAATTGTGCCATTGTGTTTCTTCTACCTTCTCTCCCTTCGCATTGGTATAATGATCATTGGTAGCTAATGACACACTCGCTTTAGTGTTTCCGTTTTCGAAGTTGATCATTTCGACTTCTTTTCCTGTGTAACCAATTAATGTTACTTTGTTTCTTAGTGACATAATTTTATTATTTTAAGGTTTAACAATCAGATAAGAGACGCTCACTGTATTCTCAAATCTCTGGAGCAAAGGTTGTGGAAATCTGCACATTGAATCGGTTAAAAACTATTTAAATTCATTTGTAGTCGTTTGCAAACGGATATTTTGTATCTTTAGCTTTATAAAAAAGAAAATTGTGAAGAAAACCTTTAAAAGAACACTCAGAGTATCAAAATATGTGATATACAAAGAAACACTGGTAGATTACAAGGAACATTTCTGGTCTTTTTTAGGAGCATTCTTTGGAATCGGAATCATTGCTTTTATACAGTCTCATACATTATCGGCAACGGAAAATATTTTTCTTATCGGTTCTTTTGGCGCCTCCAGTGTTTTAATTTATGGAGCGATTCAAAGTCCTTTGGCTCAACCTAGAAATCTGGTTGGTGGGCATGTTATCTCAGCATTAGTAGGTGTTACAGTCTATCAAATCGTTCCAGATATTATTTGGCTTTCTGCTCCTTTAGCGGTTGCATTTTCAATTGTTTTGATGCAATACACAAAAACATTACATCCGCCCGGTGGAGCTACTGCACTTATTGCTGTAAGCTCAACAGGGAAAATTCCTGAATTGGGATATTGGTATGTTTTATCACCCGTTTTATCCGGTTGTATCATCTTATTACTTGTCGCTTTATTTTTCAACAATATTACTCCTAACAGAAATTATCCTACCCATACAAGGTTTAAGAGATTATTACAAAAAAAGCACGCATATCCACACAAAATGAAAAAATAAAAAGTTATGAACTGTCTAGAATGCGGTGAAAAAATCATCGGAAGATCCGACAAAAAATTCTGCAATGATGCATGTAGAAATGCCTACAACAATAAGCAGAATAAAGACTCTAATAATCTGATGCGCAATATCAACAACAAATTGCGTAAAAATTACCGTATTCTGACTGATATCAATACCGAAGGAAAAACTAAAATCGCAAAAGCTAAACTGGATGGCTTGGGTTTTGATTTCAATTATTTCACCAATATTAAAGTATATAAGAACGGTTCTGAATATAAATTCATCTACGATTATGGATATAAATTACTAGAAGACGACTACGTACTTATTGTAAAAAATCAAGCATAAAATACTTACGAAATGAAAGAAGTAGTATTGATTACAGGAGCCGGAGGTTTGATTGCCCGAGAATTGTCAAAGAAAATTGAAAATGATTATGAAGTAAGGTTTCTAACCCGCAATAAAAAACAAAAGAATGAATATGAATGGAATATAAAAAATGGTACAATTGATGAAGCTGCCTTAGAAAATGTTTCCCATATTATTCATCTTGCCGGAGCCAATATTTCAGAAAAAAGATGGACTCCTGAAAGAAAAAAAGAATTAATCTCCAGCCGGGTTGATTCTGCTAATCTTCTTTTAAAAACTATAAAAAAGAAAAATACACAACTTAAATCCTTTATTTCTGCTTCCGGAATTAACTATTACGGAACAATAACTTCTGAGAAAATATTTACGGAAACAGATAACCCTGGAAATGATTTTTTAAGTGAAGTTGTTATTCTATGGGAAAGAGCTGCAGACGAATTTAAAGAACAAAATCTGGCGGAAAGAGTCGTAAAAATTAGAACAGCAGTCGTATTATCTGAAAAAGAAGGCGCTTTAAAAAAAATGCTTCCACCCATCCAATATTACATTGGATCATCTTTGGGAACAGGAAAACAATATATGTCATGGATTCATATTAAAGATATTTGCTCCATCTATGAATTAGCGCTGAAAAATGTTCGTATTAATGGAGCTTATAATGCCAATTCACCTGAACATACCACTAATGAAAATTTAACAAAGAAAATCGCAGAAGTATTAAACAAACCTTTATTTATGCCCAATGTTCCTGGTTTTGTTTTAAAACTTATCTTTGGGGAACTTGCGAATGCTTTGCTAAAAGGCTCCAGAGCTTCTTCACAGAAAATTCAGGATGAGGGGTTTCGGTTTGAATTTCCTAATTTACAAGAGAGTTTAAAAGATTTATTATCAAAAAAAGTATAAAACTTACAGATGCAAAATCCAAAAATAAAGATTAAAAATACCGAAATATTATCCGACAATTGGTACACGTTAAAGAAAGTAACGTTCAGTATAGAAAAAAAAGACGGTAACGAAGAAGTTCAAAGCAGAGAAGCATATGACAGAGGAAACGGAGCTGTTATTTTACTTTATAATATTACTCACAAAACTATTATTTTAACCAAGCAATTTCGTTTACCCACCTATATCAACGGAAACTCTGACGGAATGCTGATAGAAGCTTGTGCAGGTTTATTAGACAACAATCAGCCGGAAGAATGCATCAAAAGGGAAACAGAAGAGGAAACCGGCTACAAAATCTCTCAAGTAAAAAAAATATTCGAAGCGTACATGTCTCCCGGTTCAGTTACAGAAATTCTTCATTTTTTTATTGCTGAATACTCAAATGAAATGAAAATTACTGATGGAGGCGGACTTGAGGAAGAAGGTGAAAATATTGAGGTTTTGGAGCTCCTATTTGAAGAGGCACTCAATTTAATTGACAAAGGTGATATTAAAGATGCTAAAACTATCATGCTGATTCAATATCTTCGTCTGAAAAGTATTTTATAGAATTTCTTACAACATGCAAAAATTTTAAATTATGAAACTTTTATTATCGTTAGGTCTATGCTTGTCATTATCCATCACCGCTTTCAGTCAAAAAACGGGAACATTAAACTCTAAAGATCAAGCTATTGTCGAGCATTTTAAAACTGAATACAAGAAGAAAAACTATAAAAGATTTGATGGAAAAATAACAGCAAAAGATACTCAGGTACAGTTTGACGATAAAATTATTTTTTATGATAAGTCTGATAAAATAATAACTTCTCTGTTAAAAGAAGGAATTGTTTACCCTCAGTTGTTGACAGATTATCAAATGGAAAAATTCTTAGACGAAACTACAGATAAAACCCAAAAAAGATTTTTGAAACTTCAGAAAGATCCTCGTGCATCTTTCGATGTAAATAATGTAAAACTGAACAATATTAAAGAACTTACGTTTGCTAGTTCCAATCCTAAAGCTAAAAGATTCAAAATAACTTTTAAAGACAACAGAATCAATAGTACTATTTTCTATCTGATTGAACTTACCAACAAAAACACAAAAGAAAATGCCTCTCTGGATGAATTTATAAAAGGCTCAACCTTGACTTATCTGGATCAAATTGAGTAAAATTAATTTTACATAAAAAGCCCTCTCTTGAAACACAAGAGTGGGCTTTTTATAATTACAGATATTTGAAATCTAAATTTTATCCAAGACTTTCTTTGGCAAAACTTTTACCAGTTGAGTTTTATATTCTTTCTCAAGCATTACAAATTTCCAATATTTCTTATCTTTTGATACCGCGCAAGCTTTCATACTGGCATTGATAAGATATGAACCTTCATTGGCTAAATATTTCACATTATTTTTACCATATTTACTCACTAGAGCAGCATTCATCTGCTTTTTCATTTCGTCATTCATCGAGCTTACATTACATTTCAGTGTAGAAAAATAATTGGTAATAGAAAAATATTCACCATTTATTAATTCAGGCTTTTCAATAGCGCCAAACCTCAGATCCTGCATTTCGATCTTCATCAATGGATTGTTGTAGGTCAAGTTTAAAATCTGAGTCATCTGCTCTTTGGGCATAATTGTAAAAAATTTTGGATAGATACAATTTACCGCCTGATCGATTTTTTTAGTTTTAATACTGTTTACAAAATAAGTAAGGTTTTTCTTTATTGCCATATCATCCGTATTTGCTTTTGTCTGGGCAAAAGAAATGAATGACAACAAAACGAACAGGAATAGAAGTGATTTGGTTTTCATCATTGTTATTTTTTTGATTAGATCTTTAATCAATAAGTCGCTGAATACAGATTGATCGTTACAGGATATATTTTAATTGAATAAAAAAAGCCATCCTTTCGGACGGCTTTCAATATATTTTAAAATTCGATTATTGTACTTTTACAAGCTCAACATCGAAAACTAACCAAGCGTTTGGCGGAATTACTCCTCCTGCTCCTCTTTCTCCATATCCCATTGCAGGTGGAATCAATAAAGTAGCAGTTTCACCTTCTTTTAACAAAAGAATACCTTCGTCCCATCCTTTGATTACTCTTCCCATTCCAATTGGAATTTCAATAGGCTCATTTCTTTTGAATGAAGAATCAAACTCAGTTCCGTCTACCAATTTACCAGCATAATGTACAGATATATTATCACCAACTTTTGGAGCTTTTCCTGTAGTTGTTTTTGTGATTTTGTAGTAAAGACCAGATTCAGTTTTTTGCATTCCGGCTTTTAAATCTTCAACCATTTTCAATTGGTTTGCTTTAAACTCATCTTCTTTTCTTTTCTTATCAGCTTCTTCTTTCGCGATAAATTCTTTATTTTTCTCTGCAATTTTAGCTTTCCCTTCGTTGAAAGCTTTTGCCGGATCGTAGTTTTTATACTCATCTCCTTTGCTGAAAATAGATACTTTTTCTAAAACAATGTCAGTTTTAGGCTTATCCTGAGGTCCTTTCTCTACATTTGCAATCGCATCGATCACCTCTTCACCTTTTACAATTTTTCCAAAAATAGTATGTCTTCCGTCTAACCAAGGGGTAGCAACTTCCGTAATGAAGAACTGAGATCCGTTCGTATTCGGTCCTGAATTCGCCATAGAAAGAACTCCCTTTCCGGTATGTTTAAGGTCATTTTTCTCGTCTTCAAATTTATATCCAGGATCTCCCATTCCTGTTCCTTGAGGATCTCCCCCTTGAATCATGAAATCTTTAATCACTCTGTGGAAAATAGTTCCGTCATAGTAAGGAACTCCTTTCGCTTTAGCTTTGTTGTCGATTTTACCTTCTGCAAGACCAATAAAGTTCGCTACAGTTACAGGTGCTTTCTTATCTTCAAACTTTAGGATCATATTTCCTTTAGTTGTCTGAAGATTTGCATAAAGTCCGTCATTAAGACCTTCGTAAGTTTCTTTGTCTACGTTCATTTTTTTATAAATTGGGGTACAACTCATCAGCGAAATACTTGCCGCTGCCAGAATTATATTTTTGTTAAACAATTTCATTTATTATAAAGCTTTTAATTTTATGATTAAAGGGATATCGTTGTCAATTTTCTTCTCGTCTCCGAAAGTTCCGTAAGCCAGAGAAGATGGAACCAAAAGGGTCACTTCCTCACCATCATGTATAAAACGTAAAGCATTCTCTACCGCTTTTAATTCATCAAAATGTCCGAATTTAGCTTCTCTCCTTTCTACAGGCTGATCGTAAATTTTAGTCTGATCAAAATCATAAAGATCATAAGAATAAGAAATAAGACTTTCATCTTTCCTTCTTTCTCTTTTATCAAAACTTTCAGCATTCACCCAGTAATTAAGTTGTGTAGGATAAAATTTTTCAGTTTGTCCGCCAATCCAATCCTGAATTTGGCTTCTTTCCAATGAATTCAGATTTCTCATTCTTTCTCTTGAAATATCCAAATCTTTTTTATCCAAAACACCACCTACAGGAGGATGCGCCTGTTGTGTATTTCTATTGCAGCTCAATAAGCTCAATATCGATATGAAGAGTATTTTTTTCATAAACATTTGCGAAAATACACATTTCGGGAATTAATTACAAAAGTTGTTGAACTTATTGGAACAAAAGTTTTAGGAGAGTTGAAAATAATTTAAAATTTAATTTTATACGTTTTTTTAACGCAAAGATTTTTTTCTTGATGATATTTTAAAACGTTCCCATTCAACTGCTGCCATTCTGACAAAGTAAGAATCTTAGATACTTAAACCTAGATTCTTCACTCCACTTCGTTCCTTTCAGAATGACAGAAAAAAGAAAAAACTTTACAAACAAAAAAGTCGGGTAATACCCGACTTTATATAGATTTTTATTGAATTCAATTAAACTGTTTCCAATGCGTGATCTACCATCACTCTCCATCCAAATGTATCTTCAGTAAGATTCGTCTGTAAATCTACTAGATCTTTTTTCAACGTTTCAGCATAGCTTTCTTCAGCAGAAAGTTTTGGTAATTCCAATTTTTCTCCGTTAAATCCTAGCGCCTGGAACACTGTAGTTACAACTGCTGTTCCTACTCCCCAAACCTCTTTCAAAGTTCCGTTTTTCTGAGCTTCTACAACATCTTTTACTTTTACTGGCTCTATTTTCACTTCAATACCTCTCTTTTTAGCCAATTGAATGAAACTATCTCTGGTAACACCATCCAAGATTTTTTCTGAAGTAGGAGGTGTATAAATTGTATCGTTAATTCTTACGAATACGTTCATTGTTCCACTTTCTTCGAAATATTCGTGAGTAGCATCATCTGTCCAGATAATTTGCTCATATCCTTCTTCCATAGCCAATTGAGTCGGATAGAATGCTGCTGCATAATTTCCTGCCGCTTTAGCAGATCCTACTCCACCATTTGCAGCTCTTGAATAATGGTCAGAAATTTTCACAGAAACTGGCTCTGTGTAATACATTTTCGCAGGTGTTGCAACAATGGCAAACATATATTTATCAGATACTCTTGCTTTTAATGCTTCTTCAGTTGCAAAAATCAATGGTCTAATATATAAAGACATTCCTTCTCCCTGAGGAATCCAATCTCTGTCGATATCAACCAAAGCTTTCAATCCATCCAAAAACATTTCCTCTGTAACTTCAGGCATTGCAAGACGCTTCGCTGATTTGTTGATACGTTCAAAATTCTTTTCAGGCCTGAAAAGGAAAACCTGCCCGTCTTTGTCTTTGTAGGCTTTCATACCTTCAAAACAAGCCTGTCCGTAATTTACTCCCATCATGGCAGGTGTAAATGGTATTGGACCATAAGGAACTAATTTCACATCACCCCACTTCCCATTTTCATACTCACAAATCACCATATGATCAATAAAAGTATTTCCAAATGAAAAATTATTTGGGTCGAATGTAGAAATTCTGGAGTTTTCAGTTTTTTGAATTATCATTTCTAAAATTTTTTATGATGTTCTACAAATTTAACATAATTTTCTAAATATAAAAATTTTAGAGTAAATTTGTGAAAAAATAGCTTGAAAAGAGAAATCAAAACCACAAACGACGGAAGTAAAACATTGTTTATCAATGAATTAAACGAAAACTACCATTCTCATCACGGTGCTCTTCAAGAAGCAGAACATGTGTTTATCAAAAATGGACTGAATTTATTAAATGATTGCGAAATTAATATTTTAGAACTCGGTTTTGGAACAGGTTTAAATGTTTTGGTAACAATTAATGAATATTTAAAAACTGACAAAAATCATATCATTAATTATTTTTCACTGGAAAAATACCCCATAAATGAATCCGAAATTAACGAATTATCCTATTTTGAACTTTTTGATAACCCGGAATTCAAAAATATTTATCATAAAATTCATGGAGCAGAATGGGAAAAATCAGTAGAAATCATTAAAGGATTTAACCTCAAAAAGATAGAATGTGACTTCTTCGACCTGAAAAACATTGATTTACCTGGAATTAATCTGGTTTACTTCGATTGTTTCGGAGCTAGAGTACAACCTGATCTTTGGGAAAAACCTTTATTTGAAATGGTTTCAGACAAAATGGCAATAAACGGGCTTTTAACAACCTACTCTTCAAAGGGCAGTGTAAGGAGAATTCTTCAGGAACTGAATTTTAAAGTAGAAAAGAAACAAGGGCCTCCTGGAAAAAGAGAAATGATCAATGCTGTTAAATTGTAAAAGTTAGAAGTTAGAAGTGAAAAGTCAGAAGTAAGAGGTCGACAGAATATCATATATATATATAATAAGTGGTATTAAGCAGAACCAAACTAATTTCCATCTTCTAACCTCTTACTTATTTCTAAATTTCCTTATTTTAGCTATACAAATTATTATATATGATAGACAAGATCAACATTAGAGTGTATGCCTGTGCAGTAAAAGACAAAAAAGTACTGACCTTATTTGAAGAATATGCAGGTGAACCTTTAATGAAATTTCCGGGAGGCGGATTGGAATACGGAGAAGGAGTTATAGAATGTCTTCATCGTGAGTTTGATGAAGAACTCAATGTAAAGGTTGAGATCATAGAACATCTTTATACTCAGGAAGACTTTTTAGTTTCCCGTTTCAGAGAAAACGAACAGTTACTTACTATATATTATATGGTAAACATTATGAATGAAGAAGATTTTTTGATTCTTGATCCTTGTATAGAAAAGACAGAATGGATTGATATAGACCAACCCGACAATCCGTTTTCATTACCCATTGACAGAATTGTCTTCGATAAATTAAAACAAAAATTCCTGTAAATAAATTTACAGGAATTTTTTATGCTTTTTCTATTTTCCTACTTTAAACTGATAAGCTCCCGGATAAGGCTGAAGAAAACCTGAATTCCAGTTAGACTGCAACAGTGACTCCAAAAATTCATCCGTCCTGTTCACATGTGGATTGTACTGATCTTTAAGATCAATATCTGCCATTTTACCTTTTACATTCCACCAAAATGCACTCCATCCTCCTCTTAATTCTTTTATGATCTCATAGACATTTTGCCCAGTCGCTCTATTCATAAGTTTGGCAAAAACCTGGCCTTCTGTAGTTGTTAAATCTCTCAACTGTTTCTCATACTGATCAGCCAGCATATTTTGTCTGTCTCTCACATATTTCCTCTTCGCTTTACTATCCAAATTAGTCATTTCTTTCTGGATATCACGATATTGAGTTAAAGCTGTCATAAACAACGGATAAACTCTATAGAGCTTTTTATTAAGGAAGTAATAGTAATTTTTATCAAGTTGATTATTAAATTTAGGCTTGTTTAATAGCATCAGCTCATCCATTACGACCACGGTTTCACCATTTATTTCATAGAACCTGGCCTTTTGCCTTTCATCATAATAATATTTATTCCCAAATTCATCTACTTTTAATAGTTCGGGTGGATATTGACTTAAAGGAATATTCCCAAGAGAGTCTTTTTGCCCAAAAACACCCACTCCAAAAAAGAAAAGAAAAAGGCAAATAATTTTACTAAAATTCATTACTTTTACACTTATTAGAACAAAAATTATCTACAAAAATCATTCCTTTTTATGAAATTTGAAAAGAAATCTTTAAAGTTTTTAGAAAAATATTTAAATACAGCATCTCCGACAGGTTTTGAGCATAAAGGACAGGAAATCTGGATGGATTATATAAGACCTTATGTCGATAAAATAGAGGTTGACCATTATGGCACATGTTATGGCATCATCAATCCTGAAGCCGAGTTCAAAGTGGTAATAGAAGCTCATGCAGATGAGATCTCATGGTATGTAAATTATATTACAGATGACGGGTTGATTTATGTCATTAGAAACGGTGGTTCAGATCAGACTATCGCTCCTTCCAAAGTAGTTCATATCCACGGTGAAAAAGGTATTGTAAAAGGAGTTTTCGGCTGGCCTGCAATTCATACAAGAAGTGCTAATCAAAACGAACCCACTCCCAAAATCGAAAATATTTTTATCGACTGTGGCGCCGTTTCCAAAAAGGAAGTTGAAGACTTAGGAATTTACGTAGGCTGCATGATCACTTATCCTGATGAGTTTTTTGAAATGAATGACAGATATTTTGTTTGTCGTGCTTTAGATAACAGAATCGGAGGATTTATGATTGCAGAAGTAGCACGTCTTTTAAAAGAAAATAAAAAAACAATCCCTTTCGGTTTATATATTACCAATTCCGTACAGGAAGAAGTAGGTTTATACGGAGCAGACATGATTGCAGATACCATTAAACCTAATATCGCAATCGTTACGGATGTTACTCACGACACCACGACTCCAATGATTGAAAAGAAAAAAGAAGGCGATCAGAAATGCGGAGCCGGTCCTGTTGTTTTCTTTGCTCCAAGCATTCATCACACGATCAGAGAATTAATTATTGACACGGCAAAAACTAAAAAAATACCATACCAACGAGCTGCAGCAAGCAGAGCTACGGGAACAGACACTGATGCTTTTGCCCATTCCAACGGCGGTGTACCAAGTGCATTAATTTCCCTACCTTTGCGCTATATGCATACTACGGTAGAAATGGTTTCTAAAGAAGATGTAGGAAACGTTATTAAATTAATCTACGAAACTCTTCTGAAGATACAGCCGGAAATGAAGCTGAAGTATCATTAAATAAAAACAATAAGGCTAATAGTGAGATGTTAAAAGTAAAAAGTCAGAGGTACCTGATCTTTTACTAATATCTTAATATAAAATAAAAAGTAAAAATGAAAACGAAGCTTATTGCTCCTTCCCTTTTATCTGCAGACTTTGGGAATCTGCAAAGAGACATTGAAATGTTGAACAACTCTCAAGCAGACTGGCTTCACGTAGATGTGATGGACGGAAGATTTGTTCCCAACATCTCATTTGGCTTTCCGGTGATGAAAACGATTCAGCAGCATGCTAAAAAGTTTGTAGATGTGCATTTAATGATCGTTGAACCGGAAAAGTATGTTGAAGAATTCATCAACCATGGTGCAGATTTAGTTTCTGTTCATTATGAAGCTTGTACACACCTTCACAGAACCATTCATCATATTCAAAGTTTGGGTGCAAAAGCAGGAGTTGTTTTAAATCCTTCTACACCTGTTTTAATGTTGGAAGATATTATTGCCGATGTAGATTTGGTATTATTAATGAGTGTAAATCCAGGATTTGGAGGACAGAAATTCATTGAAAATACTTACAAAAAAATAGCTGAAACCAAAGATTTGATTCTTAGCAATAACTCTACTGCTCTTATTCAGGTAGACGGAGGGGTGAATCTTGACAATGCTTCTAAGCTTTTCGAAGCCGGAGCTGATGTTTTGGTTGCAGGTAATGCTGTATTTTCAACTGAAAGCCCTGAAAAAACAATTGAATTACTAAAAATCTAAATTGATTTTTAAATATAAAATGAAAAGGCAGCCTATAGGTTGCCTTTATCATTTCCTCAAAAAAAATAGAGTTATAATCGTTATTAGTGTTTATCAGTCCTGAATAAATTACCTCTATTTAAGACCGATATAAATTTCCAAATAAATAGCTATACAAAAACACCGTAAAAACACGGATTTTTTCATCGTATTTTTACGGTAGTATTTCATATTCTTCAAACAATTCTTTCAAAACAAATCCACCTTTTATAGCATAGTTAGTTTCCTTATTTTAGTAAAAAAATAAAAATGAAAAATAAACTGACCAGAACTTTTTTATTAGGTACACTTTTAGCCGTTTCCCACCTCAATGCTCAAAAACATCTACCTACTGATAAAAAAATGGAATGGTTTCAGGATGCTAAACTGGGAATTTTTATTCACTGGGGAATTTATTCAGTAAACGGTATTTCCGAATCCTGGTCTTTTTTCAATAATTACATCAATCATGAAAACTACATGAAGCAACTGAATGGGTTTTCAGCCTCACAATATTCTCCTGAAAATTGGGTTCAACTCATAAAAGATTCCGGGGCTCAATATTCCGTTATTACCACCAAACATCATGATGGTGTAGCTCTTTGGAATTCTAAAGCTGAAAAAGCAACTACCATTCCTCAGAATTCTTTAGCAAAAAAAGATGTATTAACTCCGTTTATTTCTGAACTTAAAAAATCAGGGTTAAAAACCGGACTTTACTACTCTCTTCCGGATTGGAGCCATCCTTATTATGATATTAAAACCAGAACTGAAAAAAGATATGATTTAAAAGACGACACAAAGCGCTGGCAAAATTATATTACCTATTATCAGACCCAGTTAAATGAACTTTCGACTCAATACCAACCTGATCTTCTTTGGTTCGATGGAGATTGGGAACACAGTTCAGCAGAATGGCACGCTCCGGAAACTCTTGAAAATTTAAAGAAATACAATCCCAATATCATTATCAATTCAAGACTTAACAACCATGGTGATTATGAAACTCCGGAACAGGGAATTCCCGTCATCAGCCCGGAAAGCAAATTTTGGGAGCTTTGCTACACCATGAATGATTCCTGGGGATTTCAGCCTTTTGACAATCATTACAAAACACCTAACATGATCGTAAGAACATTGACAGATGTGATCAGCATGGGTGGAAATTTATTATTAGACATCGGTCCAAAAGCAGACGGAAGCATTCCTGCTGAACAGGTTGAAATCTTACGGAATCTTGGAAGATGGACCTCAAAACATAAAGAAGCAATCTATGGAACAAGAAAAGGATTGCCATTTGAAAATTATAAAGGAAAATCTGCCATTTCAAAAGATGAAAAAAAATTATTCTTATACTTGGAAGAAGCAAAAGATTTTACAAAAATTTACGGTTTAAATACACTTCCCACAACTGTAAAAATTATTGGAGACAACAACGCTAAAGTTGATTTTAAAACTGAAGGTAACGGAAATTTAGTTGTACATTTTTCAAACATAAAATTTGATCAGGATGTTACTGTTGTCGAACTTAGCTTTAACGAAAAAATTAGTTTCTCCAATTCTGTAAAGAAAGAAACTCCCTCTCTTCAAAGTATTTTAGTAGATAAAAACATAAAAAATTCCGTTTTTGAAATTGCAGAACAGCTTTATGATGGAAAAAACATGTTCAATAACTCAGGATTAACCAATGATGGACTGAATATGAAAATCCCAACAGCTTCAAAAACAAATAAAGAAACCTTAAGCTGGATTAGTAAACATTCTGAAGCTCTTTTCGAAACCAGAAAAGGATTACCCAACGGACATTATCCAGGAATGAGCGCTCTATCAAAAGACCAACAAACCCTTTATCTTTTTGTGGAAGGAGTTCCAACTGGCCCCATCGCTTTAAAAGGAATTAAAAACAATATCTCCAGAATCCGTATTGTTGGGGAAGGTTCTATGATTAACCACAATATTTATAATAAACTCTACTGGAGCGACAGGCCCGGAATTATTTATATTGATACCCCTAAAGAAAGGCTGGATAAAAACATGACCGTAATCGCAGTTTTACTCGATAAGCCTGTTGAACTATATCGGGAAAAGGTAGGAGCCATAGAAAGCAATCTGTAATATATTATTTTAAATCAAGACATTATGTCTTATAAAAAAACAAAGTCCGAAGATATTTCTCCGGACTTTTTATTTTGAAATCTTTTTTCTTAGAAAATTTCTCTTCCTGAAAAATGAAATTGTGCTTCAATAAGAGCATTTTCATTAGAATCAGAACCATGCACAGCATTTTCTCCAATGCTTCTTGCAAACATTTTTCTGATTGTACCTTCTGCAGCTTCTGCAGGGTTAGTAGAACCAATTAAAGTTCTGAAATCTTCAACTGCATTATCTTTTTCTAAAACAGCAGCTACAATTGGTCCTGAGCTCATAAATTCCACCAATTCTCCATAGAATGGTCTTTCAGCGTGTACTTCGTAGAATTTTTTAGCATCAGCAACAGTAAGCTGAGTCAATTTTAAAGCTTTGATTTTAAAGCCCCCTTCAGAGATTTTACCTAATATCGCACCGATATGTCCGTCTGCAACTGCGTCAGGCTTAATCATAGTGAATGTAATGTTAGACATAAATGTTATATTTTTTTAAGTGACCAAAATTACAAAAAAATATCCGATTTTAATTTTAATTTTTTTTTAACAAAAAATTAACTTTTTGAGGAATTCACAATGAAAATTTTGGCACAGTAATTGTTTATTCTTTTGCGATTCTCATGTTTAATTTGAGTTTTCATGGTTATTAGTTTTTACCCAGCTTCGGCTGGGTTTTTTTATATCCTTAAAAAAAAGCTATTATTTTATCAATTTCGCAAAACTATTAACAACATAAAACACAATTATTCAATTATTGCTTCATTACAAAGCAATAATACAATATGAAACGATAAAAATTGAGCTTAAAGTTATTTTAAAGAAGCTTCGTCTGCCTCTTCCATCAATTTTAAATAGGTAGAATATCTGGAATGTTGAATTTCTCCTGTCTCCAGAGCATCCAAAACAGCACATTTCGGTTCATTCACATGAAGACAATTGTGGTATTTACATTCTTCCCTTTTTTTGAAAATCTCAGGGAAGTAATGTTGAACCTCTTCTTTTTCAATATCAATCATGGCAAACTCTCGAACTCCGGGTGTATCAATTACATTTCCGCCAAAATCCCAGAAATGCATCTGTGCAAAAGTAGTCGTATGTTTTCCTTTTAGGTGAGTATCTGAAATTTCAGACGTTTTTAAGTTCAGTCCCGGCTGCAAAGCATTGACCAAAGTAGACTTTCCACATCCTGAGTGACCGAAAAAAACTGAAGTTCTATCTTTAAGAATATCCTGTAATTGGTCTAAGTTTAATTTTGAATATGAAGAAATTTCCAAAGAATCGTATCCTATCTCATTGTACAGAAATTCTATATCTTTTACAATTTCAATTTCTTCTTCACTTAATACGTCAATTTTATTGAATAAGAGTAAAGGGGTAATATTGTAAGCTTCACAACATGCCAAAAAACGATCTAGAAAACCAAGAGAAGTTTCAGGATGTTTTAATGTAAAGATAAAACATGCCAAATCGATATTTGAAGCAATGATATGAGCTTCTTTTGAAAGGTTTACAGATTTTCTGATCAGGTAATTTCTACGAGGTTCAATTTTCGTGATCCAGGCAACATCATCCTGCTCCAATTGAAATTCAACAAAATCTCCCACAGCAAGCGGATTGGTAAGTCTGGTTTTAATTAATTTGAATTTTCCACGAATTCTGGCTTCAAAAATCTTTCCGGTTTCGAATTCTAAAACCTGATACCAACTTCCTGTAGATTTAATGACTTTTCCTTTCATATACAATATTGCTGCAAATATAAGGAATTAGGGCTTAGGATTTAAGAATTAGGTAAATTCACACGTTCTGTGTAAAAATCCAACTCCTAAATGCTAAGCCCTAAAACTTTTTCTCTACAACGTCTTATCTGTCTATCATAATATTATTCTGAACTTCAATAGATTCTTCATGAATTGCCTTGAAGACTTTTTCTATAAATTCCTGAGACATTCCGGTTTCCAATGCCTTTTGAATCGCGTACTCAGTAATTACTTTCCAACGTTCTGGCTGAAAAATCGCAATATCATTCTCTTTTTTAAGCTTACCAATTTTCTCGGAAATTTTCATTCTTTGCGAAAGTAATTCAATCAGTTGAAAATCAAGATCTGAAATCAGTGTTCTATGTCTTCCCATTTCTCCTTCAAATCCTGCCAGATTTGTATTTCTGACTTTTAAATTACCAATCAATTCTGCCAGAACTTCAGGAGTAATTTGCTGAGAAGCGTCACTCCAAGCTTCATCAGGATTGCTATGGGATTCGATAATAGCACCTTGGTAACCCACGTTCAACGCTTCCTGAGTAATATCCGCCAAACCTATTCTGTTTCCACAAATATGAGAAGGATCAATCAACATTGGAATATTAGGGAACTGGCTTTTAAAGTCTAATGCAATCTGCCAATTCGGATTATTTCTGTATTTTGTTTTTTGGTACGTAGAGAATCCTCTATGAATAACTCCAAGGTTTTTAATACCTTGCCCCAAAAGTCTTTCCAAAGCTCCTACCCACAAAGCCAAATCCGGATTGACCGGGTTTTTCACCAAAACGATTTTATCTGTTCCTCTCAAAGCTTGCGCAATTTCCTGAACCGTAAACGGATTTACTGTAGAACGGGCTCCGATCCAAAGGATATCTACATCCGCCTCCAAAGCTGCAAAAACGTGGTGTGCATTGGCAACTTCCGTCGCTGTTTTAAAACCGTATTCTTCCTTCACTTTTTTCAGCCAATTCAGGCCAATTACCCCTACTCCTTCAAATCCGTTGGGTTTTGTACGTGGTTTCCAGATTCCTGCACGGAAAATCGGCACCTGAGCATTGGTTTCTTTTATTCTCCTTGCCGTTTCCAACATCTGAGCTTCACTTTCCGCGCTACATGGTCCTGCAATCATCATGGGTTGAGCAAACTCATTAATCCAATCGTTTTTTAAATCTTTTAAATTCATTATCGTTAATTTATTTTATTCTTATTTTTAATAGGGGTCAATAGCAATTTCATTATAAAGTTAATTTATAATTCTTTCAAAAAAATGCCGTTAAAAATTATTATTAAAGGAAACAGGAATTGAAGACTTCAATGATCCTATTTATTTTTTGGAAAGAAATTCAGTTAGCAATACCAATAACTAAATCGGTAATAATTTCTGAAATTTCTAAAATAAGCAGAAGAAAAACTAAAATAACCGCTAAAAAAGTGATTAGCGGGTGCAAAAGTAGACAGGTATGGTTTTAATAAATTTTCCACTGTAAGTCGTCTATTTCTAGCTTTTCTGTATTAATTTGTTTTTGTCGAAAAATGTTTTTCCGGACAAATATTTGACAAATATATAAAATTTATGTCAAATCAAACCTCATTAAATCATCAAGATCTTTAAGAAGCGGATTTTTTTGTGTAAATTTTTCGAAGACTTTCCTTTTGGTCATCACTTCTACCTTCAGATTTTCAAAGTCTCTTTTGTATTCAATTTCAATAGAATAGTTATGAACTTTTCTTTTAAAATGGTTAAAGAATTCACCGCTGATTTTATCAAATTCTACTTTTGCAGAATCAGAAGGATACGAAACTGTAATCTGATGTTCATTTGACTTGAACATTTTAAAGGTCTTAACTGCATTAAAAACAAATGGATCTTTCTTCTGTAGCTGTTTTAGCATGAGATTCCATTCCGCTTGAAGATCGGTATCTGTGAAATGATGTTGAGGAAGGTTTTCAGTTTTTACGGCAACATTTTCATCTACTTCTACTTTTTCTTCTTTAGTTAAAAAAGAATTGATGCTGAATCCTGATGTAGACGGACGTTTTGATAAAGGTTTCGAAGTTTTTACAACAATGTTTTCCTCTTGTACAGCAACTACTGTTTCAGGTTGCTTTTCTTTTATTTCCTGAGGTTTTGCAGGAACAGGGATTTTAACTTCCAGTTTCTCTTTAAGAAACGGAGCTAATATTATGAACTTTTTTTTTTTGTAACGTCTCCATTAGCCGTTAAAGAGGCCAACTGCATCAAAGCAATTTCTACAGTAAGCCTAGGATTTTTTGAGTTTTTATAATTGATGTCTGCGTGATTGCAAATTTCAATAGCATCAATTAACTGTTGAGCATTCCACTTCTGAGCCTGCTCCACAAATTTAACTTTTGTCTGTTCCCCAACTTCTATCAGTTCAATTGTAGAAGCATTCTGAGCCATCATCAAATCTCTGAAATGATTTCCCAACCCAGCAATAAAAATATGCGGATCGAATCCTTTCTTTACAATTTCATTGAATGCAAATAAAACTTCAGGAATTTTATTTTCTTTTGCTAAATCAACGATATTAAGATATTGATCATAATCCAGAATATTTAATACTTCCGCTGCTTTAGCCAGCGTTATATTTTTCTGAGAGAAAGTAGAAAGCCTGTCAAAAATAGAAAGCGCGTCTCTTAATGCACCATCTGCTTTTTGGGCAATTAAATATAAAGCATCGTCCTCATATTGTATATTCTCTTTCTGAGCAATCTTTTTAAGATGCTCCTGAATGTCTTCAATGATAATTCTTTTGAAATCATAAATCTGACAACGAGACAAAATCGTAGGAATGATTTTATGCTTCTCAGTCGTTGCTAAAATAAAAATAGCGTGCGCAGGTGGTTCTTCCAATGTCTTAAGAAATGCATTGAACGCAGCAGAAGACAGCATATGAACCTCGTCGATAATATATACTTTGTATTTACCAACCTGAGGAGCAAAACGAACCTGATCTATCAATTCTCTGATATCATCTACAGAGTTGTTAGACGCCGCATCCAGCTCATAGATATTGTATGCAAAACCATCTTCTGAAACAGACCCATCTTTTTCATTAATCTTTCTTGCCAGAATTCTGGCACAAGTGGTTTTACCCACACCTCTCGGTCCACAGAAAAGCAAAGCCTGAGCTAATTGGTTTTCTTCAATGGCGTGCTCTAATGTATCTGTAATGTGCGATTGCCCAACAACGGTATCAAACTCCTGTGGGCGGTACTTTCTTGCAGATACAATAAAATTTTCCATTGGTCAAAAATAAGAAATAAAGTTTTAATCTGAAAGTGTAATGTTTTCAAATTATCCACAAAATTATCTCCTTACAATATTAAAGATGATTTTATTTTTCTTTTTTACTGTAAGCAAAATCAATAATTTCGATGATAGCTTTTTCGATTTCCTGTCTTCCTTCTTCTGTTTTCAAGTCGATTCCACAGAATTTATGAGCATTATAACCTGTATAAAGATTAAGATAATAAGCTCCGGAAACAAGGAGTGCAGTAATGGCACGATATCTTACAGCATCTTCTTCACCAAAATAAGGATCTACAATATTTGAAAAAAGCATCTCTCCCATCTCTTCTCTTTCATCTGCAATTTTCTTAAGAATAGCCTTATTTTCAGAAAGCCCCCAAAGTATAATTTTCTGAAGTTCTTTATTTTTTTTCAGATTATCAAATTGGCTCAGAATGGCCATTTTAGATAATTCTTTACCTCCATCGGAAATATCTACTTCTACATTATCCTGGTTTACTCTGCTCCAGTAATCCTGAGATTTGATATACTCATCAATCAGCTTATCTGTACTTCCGAAATACTCATAGATCAGTTTTTTATCAAATCCCGCTACTGCAGCAATTTTACTTACTTTTAGTCCAGAATAACCTTTAACTCGTAAAATTTTTCCAACTGCGGCTAATAGTTTTTGTTTGGTCTTCTCTTTATCTCGGATAGGACCTTGTACAACTTTTCTAGGCATGTTTTTTATTATTTTTTTGCAATATGCAATTTATTTTTGATATCCTCAAACGCGTTCAATGTTTTGTCGAGATGCTCTCTCTCGTGTGTTGCCGTCATACTCATCCTTATACGCGCATCTTTTCTCGCCACTGCGGGATATATTATCGGATTGGTATATATTCCGTGATCTAAAAGAAGTCTCCCTACATCTCCTGTAATATGCGGGTCACCAATTTTTACAGGTATAACTGCTGAGCAGGTAGTTCCGGTATCTAATCCCATATCATCAAGCCCTTTTTTGAAATAATTGATGTTATCCCAAAGCTTCAAGCGCCAATGCGGCTCTTCATCTATGAGTTCAATGGCTTTAATAATTCCAGTAGCGGTAGGTGGCGGAGTTGTTGCAGAAAATATCTGTTGACGGGATTGAAATCTGATGAAATTAGTCAATCTCCTATTGGCAATCACATATCCTCCCAAGTTACCAAATGTTTTACTGAATGTTCCTGTGATAATATCAATTTTATCCAGCAACCCGGTGTTTTCAATGGTTCCTCTTCCTGTCTTTCCTAAAATCCCTACTCCATGCACATCATCAACCATCAAATAAGCATTATATTTTTTTACCAATTGATATATTTCTTCAATCGGTGCTGTATCTCCATCTTGAGAATAGACTCCATCAACAACCACCAATTTGGTACGATATTGATTTTCCGAGGTTTTTAAAATCTGTTCTAAAGCCTCTAAATTATTATGCGGAAATGTCTTCCTATTTGTTAAAATACATCCTTCATATACACTTGCATGTACCGCCATATCTACAATTGCAATATCTTCTTTCTGAAGCAGAATCTGTAATGTGGCACTATTTGCAGTATATCCTGTAGTAAAAATAACCGCCTCTTCCTGCTTTCTCCCGAAAAAAGAGGCTATTTTTTCTTCTAAATCGTTGTGATAAGAATAATAACCACCGATGAGCGGAGTGGCAGCAGTACCTGCGCCAAACTTCTCTATCCCTTCAATGGCTGCTTGTTTTACCTTAGGATGTTGTGTAAAACCTAAATAATCACTCGTAACAAAGCTTATGAATTCTTTTGTAGTATTTCCTGCAGTAACGCTCATTACCGAACTGCATCCTGTATTATTCTGTAATCTGTAGCGATGCCCATTAGATTTCATATAATCTAAAAAATCATAATAAATATTAGCACGCTCCATCATATCCAGATCCGGAATATTCTCAAAGTCTTTGAAAGTTGCTGTAGAAAAATCTATGTTCATTTTTGATTATTAGTTTGTGGAGTTATTTATAACAAATATATAATTTAAACTTAAATAATTCCACTTTTTTTAAAAAAATTTTCACATATTTTTATTCACAATTACAGCACGTTATATATTACATTAACATTTATTATGAAAATCAATAACTCAATCAATTTTATCTATATATTTCACCATCCTTTATTATTTTATACATTCAAAAAATAATAGGAAATTTGTACGTTTCAAAAAATCTCATTTCAGCTACAGTATTATGAATAATTTAGAAAAAGCGGACAAGAACAGTAATAGATTTAAACTTATAAAAGCAGGCATCTTCTTATCCGGACTTTCTGTATTTGCACAGTTGTATCTTTTTCAGCCTCTTCTTCCTTTAGTAAGTGAATATTTTAATACAGGAGCCGGAAATAGTTCTCTTTTAGTATCCTCTTCTACCATTGGAATGGCGATAGGTCTTTTTTTCTTTGCCTTCAAAGCCGATGCCTATCCTAGAAAGCAGCTCATGGTCTTTTCTCTGCTTTCTTCCGCTCTTCTCACTGTTATCTCTGCCTGGATTCCCAATCTCAGCATTTTAATTGCGATCGGCTTTTTTAAAGGCTTTGTAATTTCCGGAGTTTCAGCCGTTGCTCTTGCTTATCTTACAGAGGAGGTAGAAATTTCTTCTGTTGCACTTGCCATTAGCATGTATCTGAGCGGAAATACTATTGGAGGAATGAGCGGAAGAATATCCGCAACCATTCTGGCAGGAGAATTTGGTTGGAAAAATGCGGTTATGATTATTGGAATTGTAAGTATTGCATTAGGTTTGATTTTCTGGAAGATCTTTCCAAGTTCCCGGTTTTTTCATCCACAGAAAATAGATTATTCTTTGAAGATAAAACAAATGAGACGGTTTCTTACAGATCCTTTTTTATTATCTTTATTCTGTATTGCAGCTCTTATCATGGGTACCTTTGTAAGTATTTATAATTATTTAAGCTTCCGGCTAGAAGCTCCCCCATTTTCACTGAGTCACTATTTTATAGCTCTTATTTTCTTAATGTATATTTTCGGAGTTTTCGGAACTATGCTGACCAGCCGTTTATCTAAAATTTATGAAAAAAGAAGTATTCTTAAGTATTCTCTCATCATGATGTTTGCTTCTTTATTCCTTTTCTATTCACAAAATATTTATCTGTTAATTTTGGGATTAGCAATATTTACGTTATGCTTTTTCTCTGCTCACACCATGGCCAGCCAACTGGTTGCCCTTCGAGCGAAATACGGAAAATCTTCAGCTACTTCAATATATTGGTTGTTTTATTATTTTGGCTCCAGTATTTTAGGAAGCGGAACTGGCTATCTATTACATTCCACCTCATGGACTTTTTTTATAAGCTTACTTGCCTTCACTCTATTTATTGCATTTATTCTATCAGGAAAGCTTATCTTATTTTCTAAACGATCTTCTTAACATTAAGTTAATCTTTTTCTATATTGAAAATTTTTACAGCAGAAAATGAACAGGTTAACAACTTTCATGAATTAATTTTACGAAAAATAACGAATTCATAGAATTTAAGGCATAGTATTTGCAACGTGTTGTACAATTAAGTTTATAAAACATAAAGACAAAAGTTTTTGAATTTATAGATTGTAAGCACCCAAATCTTAATTATATATTTTATTTACGAAAAATCCACAATTGTAATGATTGTGGATTTGTTTTTTGATATGTTAATCTGTTGATGCTTTTAAGGCAACACAGGTGGTGAAATTCTTTCGTTTTTAGTAGATAAAGTTCCTAAAAAGGCTTCCAATTGTGTAACCTCTTCGTCTGTAAGATCCAATAGTCTCAGCATATCAGATTTTTGAGAAGTCAATGTAATTCCGTTATGTATTGTTGAACGGTATTTGTAGGGCTCAGGATTTCCTTTGTTATAGACTTGAATAATATCCGTTAAGGAGGTAAAAGATCCATTATGCATCCAAGGACCTGTTCTCAATACTTCTCTCAAGCCCGGAACACGAAACTTCCCAACATCATCGGGATTTTTAGTCACCAAATATCTTCCCAAATCTTCCTGTTCGGAGTTTAATAGAGATGTCCCGATATTTTCAAAGCGATTATTAGAAAAATATCCTGAATTGTGGCAGTTTACACATTGTGCTTTTGTACGGAAAAGATGAAGTCCCATCACTTCATCGTCTGTAAATACATTAGTTTCTCCATCAATAAATCTATCAAATTTGCTTGGAGTACTTTTTATTGTTCTTTCAAACGTAGCAATTGCTTTTGTAATTCTCTCTTTTGTAATTGTTTTATCTCCAAAAGCTTTCTCAAATAATATTTGATAGCCTTTTATTTTGGCAATTTTACCTGCAGCAATATCAATATGCTCACTCATTTCTTTTTTATCCTGAATCGGCATTTGAGACTGCTCTTCCAGCGATGCAGCACGACCATCCCAAAACAAGGTGGTTGCATAGGCAGTATTTAAAATACTCATTGCATTACGTGTTCCTAATTGTCTATCGTGCCCAAAAGAAACCATTCTATTATCACACCAACCCAATTCAGGATCATGGCAAGAAGCACAAGCGATCTGATTGGACCCAGATAAGCGGGGATCATAAAACAATGTTTTCCCCAGAAAAGCTTTTTCTGAGGAATAAGGATTATCCTGTGGAAACTGTACTTCAGGAAGGTGTCCGATTTCTGAAAAGTGAGGTTTTGCCTCTTCATCCAGCATCGGAGCCGGCCATTTTGAGGTATCTCCGGAAGCATATAGTTCCCTTAATTTTGCAATAAAAGATTTTTTTTGAGCAATATCTCTCTGAACTTTACTGCTCAGACAGTTGTTTAAAAGCGTAACGATAAGAAGTAAAACTAAAACCCAGCTTAGTGTATTCTTCATTTTCCTGGCGAATTTCAGCAAAAATAGGTAATAATTTTATATTGAAATAATGATGGAGAATTCGGTTCAATCATCAATAAAACTTAAATTAAAACACTTAAGTTCAATAAGTTAAATCAATATTTACATTATTTGAAATTTATCATAGTAACCAGACTTGACAAAGCCAATAAAAATCTTATTTTTATTTTCCAATAAATGCCCCTGTAATTATGCCGCCTGATGCATCTCACAAGCTGATTCCTATGACTACATTTGTCATAGAATATTATTCACACGAAGGATATGCAGATCTTCAAACTTTAAAACTGATGAAGAACTATGCGAACTTCCTGAAAAAACCTTTACATCTGGGAATGTTTGTTCCTGTAGATCAAAATGGAAATGTATTGAAAGAGCCAAGAAATTATACTTCTTGGAAGGCTCTTGAGCACAACACTAAAGGTGATTCCAATGACAATACCGCTTTTGAAGAATACAGAATATATCTTGCCGCTGAACAACGTTGTTTATTTAAAGACTTTAAAGTAGATTATAATGGATATTCTAGAGTAAGAATTATTGCTGATTATAATCATTCGATCGAATTGTCATTTAATAAAAATGATCTTAGCTTTTTAACATTCCAAGACGTGGAATCACTCACTGTATTTGAGGAAATATACTTAACCCGAACTGCTTTACGTGCCATCGGAATAAAAAAGAAATAATGCTTCTCATAATATCAGCAAGTTCTGATATATTATCTATGAAATAAGTATATCTTTTTCCTTAAATAGCTTCTCTGTAAAAAGACAAAGCTCCCATTTCTCTTTCAAACTACTATAAACAAAAAATCCTCAGAAATTCTGAGGATAAAAACTAATAACCATGAAAACTCAAATTAAACATGAGTTACTTTCTGTTATTAAAATATTGTGCCAATTAAATTCTGTCAAATGTTTTTTAGCAATAATTAAGATTATTTAAGAAAAAATAATAAAAAATCATCTTGGCATAGTTTATTCTCTTACTTAATTATCTTAAAATTTAATATCATGGCACACAGAAATTTTAAAAAAGAAGATTTTGTAAAAAATCAGTCCGGAGAGTATCAGCTGGAATTTCAAGAAGGAAACATTGGAGAAGGAGCTGATTTGATTGTAGAAAGAATAAATGAAAATGGTGACTATGAAGTAGTACAGGCTGAAATCAAAAGGCATAATCAATTGATTTTTATCTGGTGGAGCGAACCTTTTGACGGAAGAATTCTATTTGATGAATAAATTTCTCTCTCTTTTCAATATAAAAACGGACCATGATAAAATCATGATCCGTTTCAATTAAAACAATTCTAAATTATTTTCCGCCGCCATTGTTTTTTTCAACATCGGTTTTGGTATTCTCTTTTACTTTCTGATTTCCAAATCGCTTTACAAACGTAAGCGCGAATCCGTACCAATCAGATCTTGTTGTATTTCTTTGACTTCCCGTTGGGTTAAATGTAGTAGAATCAAAAGTAGGTCTGTTGAAGATGTTCATCAACTGTAAACTGAATTCCATTTGTGTTTTAGGGAAAATTTTCGTTGCTGAAATATTATGGAAAACATTTGTTCTGTTAGCAATTGAATTTCCGTTATTCTGGTTCGAAACTTCAACCCATGCACTCAAATTAATGTTTTTATTAAACAAATTGGTATATGACAAGTTGGTTGAACCTGACCAATAATTGATGTATTTTGCAGCACCAGTCAATTCATTTTTTATATTAAAATCACTGTTGTCGATATAATTCCATCCGAAGCCAAGATTTACACTTAGTTTATTTTTAAAGAAAGACTGATTGGTATTTGCATACAGGTAATATTTATGTACTTTTCCTAAAAAATTTCTTTCTTCGGAAATAATTTTATCCCCCTCTGTTACATAAGCCGTCCAATAGTCCTGGTCGGTGAACATATATCTTGCCGAAAGAAAATATTTCTTAAAAAAACCGAATTTCATATATACCCTGTCACTGGGATTTGGCAATAAGTCCATATTTCCACGGGAATAAAACCCGTCATTTGTCGGCTGCATAAAGGGATTAAATTCCGAATACCAAGGTCTCCAGAGATTCCTGTTATAGGTAATACTCAAATCATATTTATCAGAGAAAGAATATTTTATCAAAATATTAGGCAAAAACGTTCCGTAAGAGTCTTTTCTGGAGGTTCCCGCTACATCCTGACGGATTTTGTAATCAATATGTTCGTAACGGATTCCGAATCGTGTTTCTAATTTTTTAAAGAATGTTTTGGAGTAATTCGCATACACTGAATTGATATTGTCTTCATAATGGAAAACATCTCTTGAGCTAAGACCTGCAAGCTGATTTCCATACAAATCATTTGGAATCACATTATTGTTAAAATCCATCTTCCCTCCTACTTCCAGGTTTCCTCCGGACTTTCCTAATGGCTGTGTATAATCAACTTTTACGTAATAATTTCTGTTTTCAACATCTGTTAATACTCCAATTTCCTGTACATCTGTCTTTTTAGGATAAATTGTATTTTTAATGAAATAGTTGTTATCGGATTCACCATCATAATTGCTTCCTAAATTAATATCTAGGATTTTATTTTTTTCTTTATCATAATATTTATAGAAAACATTAGTTCCCAGCGTACGGTTGAGTGTTGATGAGTTCTGATTCTGATTGTATAAATATTCAAGATCATTATTTACATAACGCGATCCTTCTGCTTCAGAAGAGTTACTTCTTTTCCCCTGATACAATTCAAGAATAACTCCTACCGTATTTTTATTATTAATTTCAAACTCTGAAGTTGAAGACAATGAAGGGTTCTTACCTGTATACGTATTTTTGGTACTTCCTTCTGTGATCATATTATTCTCATATACCGTGTTCAAAAATGAACTTTTCTGAATAGAAATATTATCACTATAGCTTCCGATAAGGGTTTGTGTAAAATTTTTCTTATGATAGTTTAAGTTGAGATTCGTATACTGAGAATTTTTGGTATTCTGCCTGTTATTAAAGGTAACACTTCCTTTGATCCCTTCATCATCACGCTTTTTCAAGACGATATTCACAACAGAACCCGTTGCTTCATATCTTGAAGACGGACTTGTAATCACCTCGATTTTCAACAGATTATCCGCAGGAATGGTTTGCAGGTATTCTTTCAGTTCTTTTCCTGTAAAAACAGATTTTCTGTCGTTGATATATACCGTAACTGATTCTCCTTCCGCTTTCAAAGCATCATTACTATCAACACTCAATAATGGTGTCATTCTCAACACGTCCCAAGTTGTGTTTCCTGCAAGAATAGAGCTATTGGCCACATTAAAAACAGTACGGTCTACCTTAGATTCTACAGTAGGCTTTCTGGCCACGAAAGTAACGGCCTCAATTTCTTTTACTTTTGATTCTACCGTGTCTTTTTCAGCTTGTGCAAAAACTAAAGTACCCATTAATAGTGCGATTGGCGCTATAATATTTTTCATTAAAAATTATGTTTTTCAACTATAAGACACCAATATGGGAATATTTGTTACATGCAATAAGTGTTAAAGTAAGTTAATTTCAACCACTTTTATTCAAATCATAAAAAAACAGACAATTAAGTGATTAAAGTAATTTTATCAAGATAACTAAAAACAGACTTTAGAATTTATAGAGTAATGCATTGATATTCATTCCTGCTCCCACAGAAGCAAATAAAACAATATCTCCTTTTTTGATATTATGCTGGCTCAATTCCCCTTTTAAAATCATTGTAAGCAGAGTTGGTATAGTTGCAACGCTGCTATTCCCCAGTTTTTGTATGACCATAGGCATAATATTATCAGGTACCTGTAAATCATACAATTGGTAGAATCTATTCACAATCGCTTCATCCATTTTTTCATTCGCCTGATGAATAATTATTTTGCTCAGCTCGTTTATAGAATATCCACTATTATCAAAACATTTTTTCATGGCATCAGGAACGTTTAACAAGGCAAATTCATAAATTTTGCGCCCATCCATTTTGATATACCTCGTATTCTGACAGTTATCATTGTTATAAGATTTCCCAAAATACAGATAGTCCTTTTCTTTTAAGGTATGAGAGGCCGATAAGTGAGATTTCAGACCTGAATCATCTTCGTTATTCACTTCCAATATCACTGCTCCTGCGCCATCCGCATAAATCATACTGTCTCTGTCATGTATATCTACGACACGCGAAAGTGTTTCTGCACCAATCACCAAACAACGCTTAGCTATTCCTGATTTTATAAATGCATTTGCCTGTATCACCCCTTCTATCCAACCTGGACATCCAAATAAGACATCATAGGCAACACAAAAATTATTTTTTATTTTTAAAGAATGTTTAACTCTCGATGCAAGACTGGGAACCATATCAGACTGTACGGTACCATAGCGCACATCACCAAAATTATGAGCAAATATGATATAATCCAGTGTTTCCGGATCTATTCCTGCGTTTTCTATGGCTGCCTGAGCCGCAATTAACCCTAAATCGGAGGTTACCTGATTGGCAGTAGCATATCTCCTTTCTTCAATCCCTGTAATCTTTTGTAATTTACTGGTAATTGAAGCGTTATCTTCCTTTAATATAACTCCCTTTTCATTTAGAAAAATATGTTGATCAAAAAATAAATTCGTTATTGTTTCTGATGGAATATAATTGCCTGATCCTATAATTTTACTTGTCATCTTATTATAGATTTCTTGATGTTTTTAATATAAATTGATTAATGGCCAAACGCTCAATCTATTTACACAAAACCTCCTGCTATCAACAAGAGGTCAATGAACATATCACTGATCTAACTTAAATGTTCATTAATAATAACATCAAAACATTGAAAATAAAGCAATTAATATGATTTCATTACGCCCTCAATAAAGGGTTATTAGAAATATAAACTGAGTACAATTTAAATGATGCTTGTTTATATTTAAATTGTATTTCTGTTTTTAAAGGTAAGCTATTAAAAATGATTCGCACTATAAAAAATATTTATTTTCAACAACTTAATCGATCTATCTGAATGCGCAATTACAACCATTCGATCTCTTTTAAAACTTTCCCGATTTTCCGTTGAAAAATATTTATCAGCCTGTTGACTTTAATTTCTTCAATGATTATAAATAGATGCAGTTTTATATTCTTTTCTCAACTTTTATTCTGATGGCACAAAATACTTTCATGTCCTTTCACCAAAAAATAATAACGGATTTGGCGCTCTATTATTTTTCAATACTAGCATTTTTAAATTTAAAATTATCCTCTTTAAATCAACTATAAAATTCTTAAAGTGGATAAAAAATTTATCCTTTCAAAAGAAAAACTTCCTGAGAAAAAACCGAAAAGAAACAAATTGCTCGTTCATTCAAAAAAAACACAAACAATTGATTTTCAATGAACAAATAGTTTTGAGTGGTAAATAGGTGGTCAATTCACCCTAGTAAAGTGGTATTAAGGTGGTAGAAAATTAGTTTTATATTTTGATTCATTGTATCGTTGTAAGAAAATATCTAAAACCTATTCTTATGAAAAAAATCGCCATTTTTTTAACACTTTTAGGAACCCTTGGCGGTAAAGCACAATGGACGACTAACTATGCTATCAACACCTCGGCTTCAGATTTAACAGCAAGCGCCATCAGCTCCCAAACAACTTCCGACGGAAAAACATTTCTTGCGTATTGGGTAGCACAACCCGCTCCTACCAATTTCAAAATGTATGTTCAGCTTCTTGATCAGAGCGGAAACAAATTATTTGGACCTAATGGGATGGAAGTTCATGTAGGAGGCGATCCTGTATTCAGTATGTCTACCTATACTGCTATTTATAATACAGCAATTGATAACGATAATAATTTTTATATTGCCTTTATGGAAACCGCTGGAACCCAAAGAGGATATGTACAAAAAATTTCAACAGCGGGTGTCGAACTTTGGGGACTTGACGGGTTGAGTTTAGGAAATACGGCATATGTTCCTAAGGTCTTTCCAGGTAAAACTTCAGGCGAAGTATACATTAGTTCTTATCAAAACGGAGCTGCGGTATTAGGTAAATACGGAGCTTCTAAAAATTTGCTTTGGCCTTCGACTCAAACAATACCGGCTCCTGCTACTTTTACCCAAACAAGCCTTGGAGAAGGTGCTGTTCTTTCAGATGGCAGCTTTATGGCTCTTTTCCATGCAAGAACTGTAGCATACACTACTAATTCTACCTTCTTCGCTCAACGCTATAACAGTACAACCGGAGCACCTATGTTTGCAACGCCTACAAGATTATCGGACAGAACTACGGTATACAATACGAACTATACTACTGTTTTGGATAATGATAATCTTTATTTGGGATATTCCGCGGCTAATTCTTCAAGAACTGATTCTTTTCTTCAAAAAATTGTTTCGGACGGAAGTATTCCTTGGGGAATAAACGGAGTAGATTTTGCCACCTCCAATCTTTATTTTGAGTTCAACACCTCTATTGCTATGAACCCTGGTTCTAATTATATCTGGGCTCTTTCCCGATTAACCACAAGTTCACAAGGGTCAATAGGATCTTTCGTTCAAAAATATGATAAAAATACCGGTGCAAGACTTTTAACTGATGATGCGTTAGAAATTTATCCAGTAACAACAACTTCAAAACAACCTGCAGGATATCTGAAAATGCTGGGTGCAAAACCTGTATTTGCTACGATAGGAAGTGATTTTAACGGAGCTAACCCTACTACTATTTCTTTAACAATTCTAAATGATACTAATCCTTCTACTTTTATCCTTCCCGGAGGAAGCGTAGGAATCGGTACTTCAGCATATGCCAAAGGAAATATTACCCTGAATAAAGGTCTCGGTAATCAGTTTATTGTAACATGGGGAGAAAACAGACTAGGTGCTACCAATCCTTATGCTCAGAATTATGATTTTTCCTCTTTCCTTTCTACACGCGATGTCATAAAAGATGACGCAAGCGGAATATCTGTATATCCGAATCCCGTAAAATCTGTTTTAAATATTCAATCTAAAGAAGATATTTCTTCTGTGAAAATTTATAATACAGCAGGACAGCTCGTTACTACCGCTAAAGAAACCCGCCAACTTAACGTTTCTGCTTTAGAAAAGGGAATTTATTTCGTACAAATTGTAGATAAAAAAGGAAATGAAGTGACTAAAAAAGTAATTAAAAATTAAGCTCTTTTTTAATATCTCCATACAAAACAAGTTAGTTTGAATATGATCTAATAATTGCAACAAGGATAAATCAGAAGGTTTATCCTTGTTTCTTTACAGTATTCTAAAATTTTTTATATAAAAACTATCCATAGTTAAGATTTTTATTTTGAATATCTTTTCCTTCTGCGTAAATTTGCAAAAAGTAAAATTATGAATTATACACTTGAGCTCAATACGCAGGAGCCCGGCTCTAATCTTGTTTTTAACAATATCGTATTTGATTCATTCAAGGTAAACATAGTTGAAAGGCATGTTGGTTCTATGCGTTCCCGTTTAAAACTGAACCATGTTTTGTTTAAAGTAAGAACTTTAGATAATGAATTAATTATGACTAAAGCCGGTAACGGAAGAATTAAAATAAAAGGGGACGATTTTGAAGCTTACCAAAGAGCAGCACAGGCTTTAAGTTCGTATGAATATAAAAACAGACTTATCAACAGAAAAGAAGTGGAAGAAAACTATGTTCACTTCATTTTACGCTTAGTTATTATAAATTATCAGCTTTAAGATAAACTACCCAGTTTAAAATAAAAAAGTTATTCCGAAAAATATCAGCTTTTAAAGGCATAAATTTTTTCAGAATAACTTTTTTTGTATTGTAATGCAACATCTACTTTTTCAGATTCCACTGAGGAATTTTCTATCATTATATTTTTTAAAATTTTAACAATACATATTGATGACAAGTTGGATTAGATGTAACTATAAAGTGGCATTCCTCATACACTATCCATACTTTATCCTGCCTTTTGGTATTAAGATGAATATTATTAACTCATTCTAAAATAGCTGTCTTTCATTTACTCTAAATACAACATATTCTAAGATGCAAGCTTCGATATGTCTACATATGTATATAAAAAACAAAATCAGAATAGAACATTTTTATTCTAATTTAAGGTATTTGTAAGTACGTCTAACCTTTGATAGAAAATTCCATCCGTACAGTGACCAGTCCGGCATCTTCTCTTTCAGCAATTTACAACATGCCATCTTCTAAGATCCACTAAATACGTTCTCCCTCCATTTCACACATTCCAAACTTCTGAAGTTTTTACCTATTTCACTTGTAATGTATAAGGCTATCTATTAGATGGCCTTATATCATTATTTGCAGTCTTTACTCCAACAGCGACTATTTATTTTCATCATTTTCATAATATGATTAGTCAACTCTTCATCATAAACATATCTCCCAACATCCACACTGTATACAACCCCATTCTTAACTGTAAAGATCATATCGATTTTTTGACCATTAAGAAATATGGTAAGATAGCCATGATTATGGCTTACCCTCACTTCTTCGCCTTTAGAAAATTGGTTAACTCTTTTGCAAATAAATATCAAATCATTTTTGTCTTTCACCTTCAAATTATCTATTCCTCCATTGTATTCATACCATCTATTTTCAATCTCGATATTTGTTGCATTACATTCTAGAGATTTATTTTTACAGCTAATCAGAAAAATAAAGATAAAGGCCAGATAAATGTAATTGTATAATGTTTTCATTATTTTGGTTTGATTAAATTAGTCGTTTCTCCTAAATATTTGGTATCTCCACTAAAAGTTGATGCTGAAGCAGAAACATCTTCAGGACCGACTCCTAAGCCATAACTATATCCGTGATATAATAACCTATCTTTAACAAAAGTTTTTTTGGGAATGTAATAGTTTTCATAATTCCATGTATATTTATATTCTCCACTATAGCTTTCAAATGTAGATCCTCCTACAGGTCCAACTCCAACTTGCCGCCCTTCTCCATAGCCTTCTAAGGTTCTCAAGTCAAATTGGTTTAATGAAACATCTGAAAACATAAAACTTATTTGAATTCCCGCTGACGCTTCAGCACCTTCTACGGTATTGCCTGTAGCATATATTCCTGCTTTCCCCGAATCTGGTCCTTTCATCATTAAAGCTGAACTTAGACTAACTCCAAAACCTTTTCCTAAAGCAAGATTACCTCCTAAACTAATAGAAATAGCATCGGGGTCTCCATGAGCTGAAGCTAATTCATCAAACTTATATTGCCCTGAAATACCTCTATAATCTCCATAGGTCCTTCTCAGAGAATCATCTGGAGCTAAAGATATTCCCTGTACAGGATATGGAGCAGAAATATTAACATCCATATAATATTTTTCAGACTTAATTCTTGCATATTCTCTATACTTTCCTGATGTAATGTCATAAAGATTGAAAATAATATCAAATGGCTTTCTCCCATCAGGATCAATAAATCTCACCGGATTATCAAACGCATAACTGTATGGCGACCAGTTTGGCATTTTCTCCGCTAGCGGGTCTACCCCATACCACATACTCAATCTTGGATTATAATATCTTGCTCCATAATAATACAACCCTGTTTCGCTGTCGAGTTCCTTGGCATTAAACTTATACGGATTATCATATGCTCCTGCCATCTGTTCTACCATAGTTTCCTCGAATAGTAAATTTAAGAAAAATTGTGTTGGGTTAGCATTAGAATCAGTAACAAATGTTGCTGTTCCCAAATGATCACAATACAGATAATGTACATCAGGAGAACTGCTTAGAGTCTTCAGTTCTACAGCTAATCTGCTCATACTGATTCCTGCTTTCCCCAGAGATAATTTGATTCAATATTATTACAAAACTGCTTTCTTATGTTCTGATAGAAACAAAATGAAAAAACCTACCGAGTGCCAACTCAGGAGGTTTTTATTTATGGAAGCGGATTTGAAATCCTTTTCCATAGGGAAATTTTGGTTACCTCAAAGAGGATTCTAAACACAAAATAATCTACATTATCTTCCGAGTTATTCATTCATGAATTGGTAAAGTTAAATTCTTTCGCCTCTTCAAGTAGGTTTTGAAAAATTATTAATACTTTATCCACCAAAAGATTTAGTAAAACAAATGTCTCACTACAAAATAAAGCTACTCAATAAGTATTATCTATCCAGCATTTAATATATTACAACTAATAGCGTAACAAATCAGACATTGTTTTATAACATCTTCTTTGTTTGTGGTAAAATTTACAACTTGAGTAAAACTTCCGTTTTTACCAATTCCAAAATTATTTTTTAAAGTAACATTTGCGACTTGGAGATTATTGAAAAATATCCTCGACATTTTCTTATTCAAGAAATAAAAAGGATTGTCTTTAATCTTTACAATATTGTTCTTAATTTTAAATTCGCTTTTAAAAAGTTCAAAACCCTTATTTCTAATTTCTTTAATATCGTATTTTTCAGGCAAGTTTTCAATTTTCAGCTTCCAAAAAAGAGCTTTGTATGAAATTGTTTTTAAAAACAATTCGTTTTCATAATAGTATTCACAAGTAACCTTCCCTTTTAAATCAACGTCTCTTTTTACTAATAATAGCAAGGCTTTGTCTTTGTATATATTTATATTACCAAAATTTGGTATAACAATTTCTATCATTTTTGTACTCCTATTAAAATTTTTGCTTCTACTCCCAATAATGCTTTCACACCAACTCCCAAATCTATACAATAACAATCACTGCTTGTATCTATTACTCCCCCTGAACCAACAGAAGGTTGAATATTAAGTGACTCAAATCCATTTCCAACTCCAGGACCAACATCTACTCCTGCTTTCATTGACCAATCCAATTTTTCAGATCCTTTAACACCACTTACACCATCATCTTTCACGCGATTATAATCATAATTATAATCTACTCCAGCTCCTACAGAAATTGGAGATTTTTTTCCTAATCCAACTGCTACTTCAAGGCTATTGTGAACTTTTCCATCTCCCCATTTTGCAGTTCCTTTATTTGCAATTGCATCATACTGAAGATAACCAATATCTTGATTTATAATCGCTGCTTTTCCCTGTAAAACACCTATTTTCCCTCCTACCCCTACTCCAAAATCAGCCTTTGCCTGAATTTTTAATACTGGATATCCGCTTTGTTTGCTTGCATTATGACCATATTCTTTACGTATATTCATTACTACGCCACCATCACTACCAAGACTATATCCATTCTTTTGAGTATAATAATATTCTTTATTATTTTTGTCCTGAAATATCTTACTTCCTCCACCATTCCACATACGATGCCACCATGCTCCAAATTTAGTTTCAAAAAGACCTTTTGGATCTATATATTTTATAGGATTATCAAATGCATAACGATAAGGTGTCCAACCTGGCGCTTTTTCCGCTAGCGGATCCACCCCATACCATATACTCAATCTTGGATTATAATACCTCGCTCCATAATAATACAACCCTGTTTCACTGTCGAGCTCCTTGGCATTGAACTTATACGGATTATCATATGCTCCTGTCATCTGTTCTACCATAGTCTCTCCGAATGGTAAATTTAAGAAAAATTGCGTTGGGTTGGCATTAGAATCGGTAACAAATGTTGCCGTTCCCAAATGATCCCCATGCAGATAATATACATCAGGAGAACTGCTCAGCGTATTTAATTCTACAGCTACTCTATTCATATTAATCCCTGCTTTACCTAAATAGTTTTTAAAATCTGTTTCAGGATCAGGCAGGTCAGCAGATGGTTTTGCCGATTTCATTGCGGTAAAATCAAAGTCCAGTAACCTGCTCGCCACACGCTGCGAACCAGCAAAATAGTTTTTGGTCATCTGCATATTCGAAGTCAGTACCACATAAGGATTAGGATAGATTTTATAATCCTTGATGTTCAAAGATCCCGGATCTTCCAATGCACCGTTCTGATACAACTGTGAACCCTGCTCAAGATTGTATTTTATGATCCTCTCTCCTTTATCATCATATACATAATACTGGAACACTCCCGTTTCACTGTTGAAAGCTTTCAGACGGTCCTGTTCATCCCAATACATATTTTCAACATAATAGCCATTATTATGCATAATAACGTTTCCGTTGAGGTCATATTCAAAATCTTCCGGACTCCCTCCTGTATTCTGGTCATCAATATGCACCACCTTATGAGTATCGGGAATATATGTATATTGATTATTAAATGTATTTTGTGCTACAGGAGCATTGTTCTGCTTATGCATCTGTTCTTTGGAAATAATTCCTCCCACATTATTGTATGCCATTATCGTTGAATACTCTGATGTAACAGGGTCCAAAGAAGATACCCCAAACATTCCGGTAGACTCCTTTAATCTATTAAGCTGATCATATCCATAACCAAAGTTATAACTTCCTCCCATTCCTCCATTATATGGCTGCGCAGTATTATTAACCGAGGTAATATTTCCTACATAATCATATGCATAATTATTACTAAGGAAGCTGTTTCCTCCGTTATCTTTTAAAGTATGCGTCGCCAGTCTTCTATCCGCTGGAGAATAGCCAAATTCAGATTTCGTATCGTTTCCGAATGTTATAGAAGTTCTTTGCCCATAATGATCGTATTGTATATTTTTTACGTATTCATATCCTTCTTTATTATTGATTTTGATAAGATTCCCCCCCAGATCGTAGGTATAGATCACGAGCTCTCCATCCGGATAGGTAATATCCTGAATCCTGTTCCAGCTGTCATATGTATACTGGGTATTCATATTTACAAGCGGAATATTGTAGCCTACTATGGTTCTGTTTTCAGAGATCACTTCCCCCATATTTCCATATTCAAAATGGGTTTCTCCGGAATTGTCTGTCTTGTAAACCAGCTTTCCTGAATTATTCCCCGAGCCTGCAGGAGCATATTTATACCTTGCATTGGCAGGGTTTTCTCCGTTCGGCATATCAGGAAGCCTAATTTCAATCAACCTATTTTGTTCATATCTATATTCAATAGGAGGCTGCCCATTGCTTTCCAGATTATCCGTTAATAAATGGGTAAGATTTCCGCTTTTATCATAGGTATAACTTGTGCTTCCGTGATCAGGATGAACCTCCTGAATTCTTCTTCCCGCAAAATCATAAGAATACCCGGTAGAAATTCCTTCAGGATCTGTTACTGTCAGTAATTCACCGATAGTGCTGTAAGAGAATAAGGTTGCCAGCTCTTGTCCGTTAATGTAATTCGAAGATTTTTCCACTTTCCCTTCAGCATTGGTATAGGACGCCGATCTCAACATCGTCCCTGTGCTATTCTGATTTAATATAGTGGTATGTTTCAATAAACCATTGTCTAACGCATAAATATGAGAAGTGGTATGCTGCAGTTCATCCACAGATGAAACGACCCTGTCTTTATAATCATATTGCTGGGAGGTATAATATCCGGAAAGATTCAGGTTGAGAGCTTGGTTGAGATTAGGATTATAATAATTAAACGGATTATTATTATCCTTTCCTTCAAAAAGTGGGTGATACTGCATACCTGCCCTTCCCAGCGGATCATATACTGTACGCCCTGATACAGACATTTTTTCTACCCCATCTACAAAAACATCTTTTTTCACCTGTATCACTCTTCCTAATGCATCCGCCAACGTCATCGTTGTGATTGGATTCTGAGGATTCTGAGAATCATAATTTTGAGTTATTGCTCCGCTCATGCAAGAAGGATAGCCCGAAGAATGATTAACCGGTACTTTATAATACTGATAAGAAACCGTATAATCAGAAATTCCAACTTCTTTAGGGGCTAAAATAGAAATCACCCTTCCTTTGGCATCATACGTATATTTCGTCGTATTTCCAGAAGCATCCATTGTTTCCGTAACCACATCAAATTTAGGATCATACTGAGCCACAGATTCCAAGTTAAAGCTATCGGTTACCCTATCCACATATTTATTTAATACGGGATCATAATTATACGTTAATGAGTATGATTCCGCATTATCGTTTGGAGGATAGATCACCGTTTTTATATTTCCGTAAATATCATATGTAAGCTGTGTTTCAGCCGTTTCATAAGCCGAAAGCTTTACCATTACTTTGGTAATATCACCAGTATTCGGGTCTGCCTCTGTTTCCCTGTATCTCAGGCTATTGGAAGTTGTTCCCTGATTAACCGAAATAGACTGAGGCACATTCAGTATATTATTATTTAAATTATGATAGCTAATTGTAGAGTTATAGCTTGTTGAGGGACTTGTATACTGATAGGTAATGATTTGTCCTTTATCATTATAGGTAAACCTTGTCGTGGTCAGCAAATTCCCTCCTGATTCATAGGCAGTATTTTCCGTTTTATCTAAGAGAACAATCGCCATTTTTCGACCTTCCGTTCCCCCAGTATCGAATGAATCTGCCAATGCCGAAGCTAGGTTGATCTTGGTATTGTTGTCTTTAAATTTATATAGTTTATATGTATTTACAACCGAGGAAAGCAAGCCACCGGCCGTGTTATATGTTTGTGAACTTCTCAATGTTCCATTCAGGAAATAACTATTGTTATAGAACGTCTGCAGGTTGGAACGGTATACCGTACTTCCTACCATTTCTTCCGTCGTTATTTTTTCAAATCCAAAAAAGTCTCGCTCTCTTCGGTCGTGATGCCCATTTTCGTATTTGTATCTCGTAACCATATCCAGTCCCGGTGTCGAAACCAAATGGGTTCCGGAAGTCACATCCGGATTGAGAATATTCACCTCTTTCATCACAAGCCTTCCATGCGGATCGTTGTAGTTTGGCTTGGAGAATTCATAATCAATCGTAAATTTATAATCTGCGTGGTAATCATAATCGTTTCCTAGATTTCTCTCCACTTTTTTCAATTTATTAGTCTTTCCGATATTGGAATGATTGACTATAAAACCATCATCTTTAGAAACTACTAAGTCCGGGTATCCGTCCCCATTCATGTCTTTGAAAGCCTTATCAGTTTCTGCAATAGATAAACCTACACTTGCACTTGCCCCACCACCAATCTTTAAATAAATAAGAGGAATAGGAGGGATTGGCCACCAAACAATAGGCCAGCTATAAAAATATTTGCCACTAATAGAAATTCCTCCCTGATAAGTTTTGGATTCGTTATTATAATCAATTCCGCCTCCGTCTCTTAGAAGCTCTACTGGATCTGAAAACTTATTCCCCAAATTATATTTGACATGCGTCTGGGTACTTCCAATAATCAAAATGTCTATTAATCCATCCCCGTTAATATCTTCCAATGTAGTTTTGGAAGATCCTAAAGAAGCAGTAGCGGATAAACTTGCTGATATTGGTAAACTCGTTATACCTCCCAAACCAAAGCTAAAACCTAAACCAATAGCCCCAACTGGTCCAGAAGCATACGTTTCCGCATTTTTATAGGTATATCCGTTATCCAGATGAGTCCCCAAATTGAGTTGGTACTTCATCACTGAAGACCCTCCTCCGGTTACCCTATCTGCCATTCCGTCGCCATTAATATCCAGCCAATAGGACTCCCCTGAATCTTCAGAATCCTGATTTATTGAGATTGTAGTACTCCATGGTGAAGACCCTTGAGAACCTGAGTTCATTAGACCTACCGCCAAATGACCATAGGCACTGGTAGAACTTTTTACCTCCCCATTTTTAGAACCTAATCCTGCCTGTATAAAAGTCTGTGGCGAAAAAGAAGGAGTCGTTGTATTCGCGTAGCTATTTGTATTGGAAATATAAGCATTCGTCAATGGGTTCTTTAAACCACCATGCCCTCCCGTAGAATTGGTTACTTGCATAGCGTCTTTATACACCACATCCGGATACCCGTCCCCATTGAGGTCCATAAAATCCTGTAAGGTAATATTCCCATCCCCGACTAATCCGGAATGTGCATTCCCTATATTTGCGACCACTAAACTTCCACTTAAAGTATTTGTTTTTGTTTTATTATAGTATTTCTTATTGATAGAATACATTTGAGTATCCACATTCCCTTGTAAAATGAGATCATCCGGTACATCAGGATTTGCTGTTTGAGGGTTAAAAAAGCCCGTCACCGATTCATCATCTTTGAATGAGTCTGCCATCGCATATTGTTCAGGTCCCGTTCCTATCCATTTTTCTGTAAAAACTAGTTGAGGCTCACTATTCTCAACTTCTACAAGTGCTGATTTGATATCAGCTTGTAATGGCCTTATTGGTTTAGGCGAAAAATTAGCCGGATTTTGATAATATCCTGAATTATTGATCTGCTGAACAATACATTGTGCTGTTTCCTCCGGAGTCGCAAGATTATTACATACCGGGAAGCTAAGACTCACAGGAGTATTAATCTCTGCAAGAGAAGTTAAATTGATTAAACGTCCATAATTATCTGAAGGAGTATCTGGATTTAGCATAAAACCGTCATCATTGTTTACCGGTACCACATCTGCATACTCATTGTACAGGAATTGCCCCCAGTTATGATAGAACTGACTGATATTTTCTAATGCTGTGGAGTTGATCGACGTATGGTTAGCACTAGTCCATAAATGATTATTTAAAAATCCGTAATAGATATTAAAAGGCTTATTATTAAATATAGTACTATATGCTTTATAAAAATCATAATCTGCTTTGGTATTGCAGTATATCTGAATATTTAAAAAATCAAGTAATATTGGGTTTCCTAAATCCTCAGACATAAAAGTCACAGGAGAAACCCCATTAATTGTTTGGTTGTTGGTCATATCAATCTCATAGATATTTCCCTGACTATTTATTGGAGCTATAATTCTTCTTTTAGCAAGTACATGTCCTCCTTTTTTTATAATATAGTAAAAACTTCCAGTAGAAGGTAATCCGGAATTAGCCGGAATATTTTTGTTAATTTGAACTTTAAAATTCTGGATACCTGATGGTGGGTTAGGAAAATTTAGAATATTTATTCCTTCACTGAATTCCGTAATAAATAATGACGGATACTCTGCTACCGCCGTGTAATTCTTCGGTGCTCCTGAAGTCGGATAATGATCAACATTGATTCTGTTCCAATTGGAATTTTTGAAAGAAATGTGAGAGTCCGTTTCTGCTACAAATCTCAATGTGTAAGGTACATCACTTGCAGATACGGTAAGATCGGTTACCCCCGCTATGGTTGGAGCAAGAGCAGCTGTAGTAAACGGAACATCACTTTGATTGTAGGTGTGAGAATATAAAACACTTTGGGTACCCGTTGTTCCGCTGGTCGCAATAATTTTAAACGTTATATCGTCCTGAGAATTTAGAAAAGAAACACTTGGAACCGTGATTTTTACCGTTCCCGGTTGGTCTATAGAGATTGGCTTAGTGTGATTATTTAACAAGAAATTTTCGTTGTACGCTCCGTTATTGTAAGAAAAGCCATCTTGAAACAATCCTGAAACAGCAGTACCAGATATATTCAGATATTCTATTTTAGGATTTGATATCACTTTATAACTGTAGCTCTCATTTTTATGTAATCGTATAAAAACCTTATCTCCAGATTGCACATATAAAGCATTTCCACTATTAATTGCCAAATGATCTGTGCTTGAAGGAACTAATGATTGTATCTGAGAAAAATAGGTATTGTAATTAGTAATTGCAATATTTTCCACCGCCATTCCTGTGGTAAACTCTTTCAAAAATATCCTTCCGTTCTTGGTAGGATTCAATGGATTTTTAATCTCGACTGAATACACCGCTTTCGCATTGGTCTTATTTTCTACCTGTACCTGGTCTGTAAATTTAATATACCCATCCATAGGAGCAATCCAGACCTTAACTACATCATTTTTGGATACATCCTGCCACGATCCTTCCAATGGCGAACCATGCTCAGTGATCGCATCGGCAACAATAACCATATTCTCGGTATTGTCACTGTATTTTGTCATTTCAACATCTCCATTCCCGGGATTTATTCTTCCGAAAATAACTTCTCCATCTTTCACCACATCCATCACTCCGTCTGAGTTGGAATCTAAGACATAAGAAGAAGTCTCACTTTTACTGGTTGCCCACATTTGGGAATAATTAAATCCATAACCAGAAATATTAATTCCGGCATCATACCCCAGACTATTCGTTCTGGTTTTAGTAATGGAAAAATTACTGTTTAAATATTTTATAGGCTTCTCCTGTCCAAAGGAAATTACTCCATTTGAAAGAATTCCCGGGCGAAAACGTAAACCTGTGCTACGTCTTCTATATATTAAATCCTGAATCCCATCTCCATCAAAATCCATAAGTTCCTGAGCTTTTTTAGCTTCAGATTCTGAATGTCCGATATTGAAAGCGGCCATTATATGACCATAGGCATTATCAGTATCTGTTATAAGAAAATCAAGTCCTACCCCCGGAAGTCTTCCGTTTATCCCCCATTCAAAGTTATTGGTGGCTGCAATTTTTGAAGGCGTCAAATACCCCGGAAGTATTGGGAAAGCATCTCCCCCACTTGCATAGATATCCAGATTGGGGCCATAATGCTGTGTTGCTCCTGTGGTTTGATTAACTAAATCATTATAATAATCGAAACGATGCTGGTTGGTAAATTTATTTTCCCCATCATATTCTATCAAATCATATAAAAGGGTCTTATAAAATTGCCCCGTTGTATATGATAGGTTATATCTTCGAATAACCGTATTCTCATATTTGACGATGATGTTATTTAATCTGTAAGGCTCTACAGTCTTCACCCCCAGTTTAGCTCCCATGCTTATATCGTCTCTGGATATGGTATTTTCCCTTTCAAAATTTACAGAATACAATCCTTTTTCATCGTCTTTTCCAGTATATGTAATTTTTTTGACATGAAAATAGATCCCATTATTGAGGTTTTCATTGTCTCCGGTTTGTCCAAGAATTTTAAAGTTCTCATATTCATATTGAATATTATTTCCATGAATATCCACTGTTTTCCAGATCGCCCAGTTAGCAATATCTCCATCATTTGTTTTGATAACCATCTCCTGATTCACTCCGCTCTCATCGCCTCCATAATAGGTTTTTGTCCCATTGGTAGATGTAACAATCCATCGGTATTCTTTTGTATTGGCACCATATCTTTCAATCTTGGTAAAATCATGATTTTTTCTTAAAAAGAATACTTTTTTATTATTGGCTAGCAATGTATCCCTCTTTTGTTTTCTTGTTGTAAAAACCGTACTGGTTTCACTGATGTCATTGTGTCGATGAGGCAGATAATTGCCATCATAGACCAGCATTTCTCCATCCAATGAATAGAGCTCGGTTTCTACTTCTGAATCGAACTTCGGACTTCCCCATCTTGTATCTAATGAAATTGCTGAAAGTCCATCTACATCCCAGCCTTCTCCCATCCATCCGTTGGATTTATTACTGTCATAGGAAATAGCAACTCCCGGCTGCATTCCTTTTCTTCCTGATGGAATTACAATCGGGTACGATACATTGGCTGAACCTCTCGGATTAGCTGTCGGAGGAGCGATAGCCTGAAGACCTGCTAACGGATTACCCGCTTTCAACCCACTCATACTGGTAGGATTTGACACTCCCAATTGAGGAGATTCAGGAACCGAAATAATTCCATTGATATAGTCTCCATCTCCATTACTTTCGACTGTGACCGTTTTGGATTCCGTATTTACCACCGAAGTCGGATCTACCTTCCATTTTCTTGATACATAATCAAAATAAAACGCCTTGATTTCTTTTGCAGACCTTGTGCCTAATTTTTTTTCATCATATGGGAAAGATAGCTTGACCTTCTTAGCCAATTCTCCTGAATGGCTACTCAGACGATAGGCATAAGTATTTGGAGTCAGACTTTTAATCTCCCCTGAAACCGCCGGAAAGTCCTTTTTTCTTAGTTTTAAGATTTCTATTTGCCCGGTTTTCAATACTGAATTTTTATCAATGTTGATCGTGGCATCCTGATACTGTTCTTTGTACTCCAAATCTTTTGAAATACGGATTTGCAGCGGCTTGAAATTCTCTTCTTTTAATACTTTAAAAGCCGTTGTACTTTTTGGGATTGTATATTTTTGAATTCCTGTTGAAGTTGCAACTGATATAAACCCTTTCTTTTTATCTTCTTCTGACAATTGAAGAGTTGTTTCGTATTCTCCTCGTAAAGACGGAAATGAAGTTTGGTTTATGTTAACAGTACCTGCTCCCAATTGTTCTACTCCTTTTACATACAGACTATTTCCTGATAATAAAGTGGACAAATTAGGTATCGACTGAGTTGAAGCTTCTGATTTCTCAAAAACTATTTTTACGTTTCTAACCTTATATTTTACCCCATTATAAGAAGAGGTAAATAAAATACTGTTTTTTCCTTTGACCAATGATTGAAGACTAATTTCCTCTTTCTGAGAGGTCCATGCATTTCCCGGAACAATAATTTCTCCTCCGAAAGCAACATTCCTGTTAATGGATCTTGAAACAGACTGGTAAGACTGCAATCCAAATAAGTCATACTGCAGAAATACTTTGATGTTATGCGTTTGAAGCTCAGGAAGAGTAATGGTAAAGAAATTGTCAGAAGCATTATCTGCTTCTTCTTCGGAAAACTCCCCGATAACTCCCTGTTTTTCTTCAGAATCAAAAATCTGATCAGAGTTTCCGGAAAACATCAGATTCTCTATAGGAAAAACAGTATTCTCTTTCCCTAAATTTGAGAATGAAGAGCCTAAAGCGTTTTTAGAGTTTCCGGATGATTTAGAATCGTGATCATTAGAAGACAAAGAATCAGATGATTCATTATCTGAATGATACACATATTTTTTCATCAGATCCAATTTAAATGCTCTTACTTTCTGCCGGTCTTCTTTAGTAAAACTGGCAAAAACAAAAAGAGAAATAAAAAACAATACGTTAAGAAGTGGCTTTCTTCTCAACTTAATTTTAGAATGGATTTTCATAAAAATGGAAAATAGTTTTTTTTATTAATCAACAATCAGTTTAAATGCTTTGATTAAGGTTTTATTTTGAGTAAGAACAATCAGATATACTCCTTGTACATTAAGTTTATTATGATATTCAGTAGTATCAGGTGCTATTTTTTCAGAGGTAATCTTTCTTCCTCCACCATCATACAGGGTTATTTCCAAATCTTTTGTGGCAGGGAATTTTACCGTAAAATAATCATTCATTTTTACAGGATTAGGATACAGCAAATACTGCAGATCCGATGTGCCCTCTCCCGCACCTCGTGTACGTTTCGGGGTTTCCTCTTTATCCTGATTACTTTTATCGGGTTGTCTTATATCTGTGTTATTGGTCGCAAAAGTAAACACTGCAGTATCTTTTTCATCAGAAAATGAAACCCCTGAATATTCTACCACATCTCCTTTAGCCTTTCCTGCAATTTTTTGGTAAGTTCCGTCTTCATTTTTAATTAGCATCCAATAATTGAGTCTCAATTCTTCAGGATTGATTATTTTTTTACTAATCTGTACTGCATAACCGGTCTTAGGGATACCTTTACCTATAAAGCTGATTTCCCAATTTCTTTTCAGCTGCTTCAGGTTTTCTTTTATTTCAAAATCCAAAGGATTGTCATCGTCTGACCAAATAGCGAAAGTATTGTTATCCAAGGATGAAGAGTTGTCAAAATTGGTTCTGAATATCTTATTCCTTCCTATGGCGACCGTTCTATCTTCCTGATTGCTGGATTGTTTCTGATACAATTCATTAGCATCATCTCTTCCAATACCTGTAGGCCTTTTTTTGAATTCTTTATGTTTTTCAGGATCCCAGATTACCTCTCCGCTGCTGTTGAAATACTTTGATTTTTCTAAAGATATTCCATACTTTATAGAAAGATAAGAGTGCAGTTTTTCCAACTCCGTTTTTTTAAGCTTTTGAGGGGCAAAAAAAACTTCATATAGATTTTTATCCTGAACTTGTATATTAAGGCTGTCTTTATTAGAACGTTGTTTAGGGCTTACATAAGAAATAATACTCGGTTTTTTCTTAAGGGTGATGAGCTCACTGCTTTTACTTCTTTTATAAGAATGATTGCTTAGCTCAGCTATGATATCCTTGTTATTCCAAATATTTTCTTCTTCAACAGAATTGTGAACCACAATGAGTGTTTGCGCCGCATTTTTGGAATATTTTACAGGCTGCTTCAAATGGTTTCGAATGTTACAGTGAAAATTCAGGAGGCTTTCTTTATTGCATTTTGCACTATCGCGGGATGCTTCTATATCTGATTTTTTCCAAACCTTGTTATTCTGATTTTTAATCTGGCCCTGTAAAGAAAAGGAACCGGCTAAAAATATCGACAAATAGATAAAACGAGTAGATTTAACATTCATATTGTAATAAAGTTGGTCGTTAATTTTTAAATAAGTGCAAAATTAACAAAATTTATGATTTAGCAATTTTATTTTAATAAAACCTTAACTTTTTTAGTATTCATAAGGGTTTCCAAGAGAAATTTCATCACTTTTTCGTGAGTTTTGAGCCTAAAAAACCTCCCAAATTTCTCTCTTAAAAGTGAAGAATGGGTTGTAAGTTCATGAAAATAGAGAGGTTATTTTTTATATCATGAACAATACTCATTTAATAAAATTACAACCTTCTATGATTCAAACTCACTCTCATTATCCTTTTTATTGATATCAGTTTTCAAAGCAATAATGGGTTTACAAATCGTAAAATAAAATACAACCTTGATACTTTTAGTAGAATTAGTTATTTCTTTAGCAGTCAATATTGTAAATTAATATAGATCATATGCAATTCATTAAAAAATATCGAAATCATAAATTTTATTAAATTATTCCATTTTATTTTCTATATTTGCCCAGCAAAAAAAAGAAATGATTTTATCTAACTTAAAAAAAGGAAAGAAACAGTACTTACGTCGAACGTCGTGAGTCATTTTCCTTTGGTTAGAAACCAGATACATCAGGAGCTTGTCATCACGACAAGCTCTTTTTTTTTGTTTTAATAATTATAATATTTTTAATCTATTTATGAAAGTTTTAAAATTTGGAGGAACTTCGGTAGGAAGCCCGGAAAGAATTGAACAGTTATTACCTATTATTAGCTCTCAGAAAGCAGACAGACATTTGGTTGTCTTATCCGCTGTATCAGGAACTACCAATGATCTGGTAACCTTGTCAGCATTATATGCAAAAAAGGACATTCAAGCTGCGTATGCACACATTGATATGCTTTACGGAAACTATAAAAAATTTATCCATCAATTATTTAAGACAGAGGAAGGGATTGTAGAAGCAACAGCGTTTATTGATAAAATATTTGATCTGTTCTACCAATTTAAGAATAAGAATTTCACCTTAGCTGCTGAACGAATCATCCTGGCTCAAGGGGAGATCATCTCTACTACCCTATTTCATTTACATTTAAAAGAAATTGAAGTTCCTTCTGTATTATTACCGGCTCTGGACTTCATGCTAATCGATGAAAACAATGAACCCGACATCGAATATATTCGAGAGCATTTAAGCCTGGAAATCTCAAAACATCCGGAGGAAAAACTATTTATCACCCAAGGATATATCTGCAAAAATGCTCAGGGAGAAATTGATAACTTAAGAAGAGGAGGTTCGGATTATACGGCTTCATTAGTAGGTGCAGCTCTACAAGTTGAAGAGGTTCAGATCTGGACAGACATTGATGGGTTTCATAATAATGATCCGAGATATGTATCAAATACCAAATCCATTGCCAAACTTAATTTTGATGAAGCAGCCGAGCTTTCCTATTTTGGAGCAAAAATTCTACATCCTCAAAGTGTTTTCCCGGCAAGAAAATATAATGTTCCTGTACGATTATTAGATACAATGAACCCTAATGCACAGGGTACACTGATTTCAGGAGAAAGCACTAATCAAAATCAGATTGTAGCCATCGCTGCTAAAGACGGCATTACTGCCATTCGTATCCAATCTTCCCGAATGTTGATGGCTTATGGTTTTTTGAGAAAGGTTTTTGAAATTTTTGAGCGTTTCAAAACTCCTATTGATATGATTACTACCTCTGAAGTAGCCGTTTCGCTTACCATTGATGAGACCGATTCTCTTTCTGAGATCGTAAAAGAATTAGAATTATTTTCAACGGTTGAAATCGATAATGATCAATCCATCATCTGCATTGTTGGGGATTTCAGAAAAAGCAATCACGGATATGCCAGTGTGGTTTCGGACGCTGTAAAACATATCCCTATCAGAATGATCTCTTACGGAGGAAGCGAAAATAATATTTCCTTATTGGTTCCTTCAATTTACAAAATTGAGGGGTTAAGATCGTTACACAACAGATTATTTTAAACTATTTGATCTTATAAATATTTTATCAAAAATCACTTTACTGGTCTATGATCGGACTTTAAAAGTGATTTTTGATATTATTAATGGTTTTCATTTTACACATTTCCACTTGTTTCATTTTCTTGCAATAAAAAAGAAAAAGTACTTCCTGCTCCAAAATCGCTGGTTACATAAAGATGCCCACCTTGAGCTTCGATAAATTCTTTGCTTATGCTTAATCCCAATCCCGTTCCTTCTTTTTTTGAACCGGGAATTTTGAAGTAACGATCAAAAACTTTATTCAGATATTTTTCTTCTATTCCTTTCCCAAAATCAGTTACCGAAAACTTTATTTTATCGCCTTCTTTTTTTACAGAAATATCAATTTCCGAATTTTCATAAGAATAACGAATAGCATTTGATAGAAGATTATTAATAACCCAGGATGTTTTCTCATGATCTGCCAAAACAGTGGTAAGATCCTCTTCTATGTTTATTTTGAACTGAATTTGTTTTTGTTCTGCCGCAGATTTATTGGCATCTACAGCATACTTTATAATATCCCGAATATCTGAAGATTTTATATTTAATTGTAGCAAACCGCTTTCAACCTGAGTGATATTTAATAATTCTCCTGTAATTTTCAGGAGCCTATCCGAGTCTTCTTTAATACCGTGTACCAGATTTTTTTGCTCATCATTTAAATTTCCGATTCGCTCATTCTCCAACAACTGCAATCCCATCTGAATCGAAGAAATAGGTGTTTTAAACTCATGAGACACGGTACCTAAAAAGTTGGTCTTTGCTAAATCTAATTCTTTAAAAGGCGTAATATTTCTAAGCATGATTACCTGACCGATAAAACGGCTCTGCTCTTCACCTGTAGGAATGATATTGATGTCAACAATCTCTTTGTCAAAATAGCTTTCTTTTCCGTCAGCATAGATCTTCATAGATTCTTTCGCTGTGTTTGCAAATTCCGGCTGAATCATCTCTTTGATAATATCTCTGATCAGATCATTGGTTACGGCTACATCCTGAATTAATTTCCCTATGAAGTTTTCTTTTTTCAGCCCCGTTATTTTTAAGGCTTCATCGTTCACAAACAATACTTTCTTATTTTCGTCAATTCCGATAACCGGATCGTGCATATTGTCGATAAGAGTTTCTATACGTCGTTTTCCCTGAATAATTTTATCCAATTTGCTTTCAGAATACTCATGAAGCTTTTCTGCCATTGTATTGAAAGATTTTGCCAGCTCTCCAAATTCGCTCCTACTTTCAAAATGTACTCGTTCTTTATAGTTTTGATTAGCAATCTGTTTAATACTTTCCGTAAGACTTTTGATGGGATTGGCAATATTGGAGGGCAGATTCACCATGAGAATAAAGGCAATTAAGAAACAAAGCATTCCGGTTCCCGAAATTGCCGCAATTGCATTTTTTGCCGTGGCATCTGCGACACTGCTTTTATGCTCAATAGCACTCATATTAAGCTGCATCAATTCTGCAATATCTTTTCTGATAGAATATTGAAGAGCAGTATTTTCCGGTTTTTTTTTCAATGCCTGGAAATGAATTACTATATTATCAGTTGCTTCTTTTTCTCCCGGCTCTGTTACATTATCTCTCTGTTTTTCTAACTGTTTTTCAAAAACATTAAATGCCAAAGGATCAGAATTTATTTCTTCCAGCGCTAATAGCATATTACGGGAATATTGAAGGGTATTGTAGTTAGCCTTCAAAATATTATTGGTGTCTTTTTTCAATAAGTTGATGTACCATGCTCCCAACACCGAAAGCACAATAATCATGATGAACAAAAGGCCTACACCAATATTAAGTTTTGTTTTAATTTTCACTTGAAGTAAATTGATAGATGTAAATTAAAAATTGAAATTATTTTGTAACGAAGTTTTTAGTTGTTTTAATTATTGAAACTAAAAGTCTTATCACTTCTTCTAAATCATGAATGAGAGATTGTGATAATTTCTCATCTATAAAATCAGTATCTTTTAACAACCTTATCCAATATCGTGTCTCGTTGGCTTATTTATTTGCGATTGAAAGTTTATGAATAAAATCCATTTTACTTTCTCCTTGCAGCGCTTCTTCCACCATTGCACCTACAGAAGTTCCGCTTCTTAAAACCTGCTTCGAAAGGATAAATTCTTTTTTCTCTTCTTTCAGGAATTTATAGAATTTAACTATTCTTATGGCAAAAATATAAGATTTATCCTTTAAAATATTTTGATTTTTCATCTTTCAATTTTAAATTTTCAACTTAATATAACCAAATCTATATTCTCCTGTGACAGTTTATTCAATAAAGAATTAAAAGTATCCGTTGCCAGAATGATTTTCCATAAATTCAAATGAGGTTTTCCGATACAAACCGTTGTAATTTTCCGTTCTTCACATTGTTCCATAATCGTATGTGCCACATTTGCATTTTCTACTTTTATAATTTCTGCTCCTAATTCTGTTGCTAATTTAAAATTATTAATCAGATGACGCTGCTTGTCCAAAGCTATTTTGTCTGAACTTTCTCTGGGAATCTGCACATACAGAAGATACCACTGACTATTGTAATAATTAGCCAATCTCGCTGTTTTTCTGATCACATTTTTAGCCGTTTTCTCATTGGAACTGATGCATGCTAAAAACCTCTCTTTTTTCATAACTTTATGAGTAGTGACTTCCGATTCTACTTTTCTTGTAACCTGTGATGCCACTTCTTTTAAAGCCAGCTCGCGGAGCTGTAAAATACTTTCAGATTTAAAGAAATTATTGAGTGCAGCGTTGATTTTCGTCTGGTCATAAATTTTCCCTGCTTTTAATCGATTGATAAGTTCTTCAGCAGTTAAATCAATATTCACAACCTCATCTGCCTGCGAAAGCATAGAATCCGGAACTCTCTCTTTTACTTCGATATCGGTAATATTTTTTACTTCTTCATTTAAGCTTTCAATATGCTGAATATTCACCGCTGAAATCACATTAATTCCAGAATCCAGAATTTCCATTACATCCTGCCAACGTTTTTCATTTTTGCTGCCTTCAATATTGGTATGAGCCAATTCATCAACAATCACCACTTCCGGACGGAGATTCAACACCGCCTGAACATCCAATTCCTCCAGTTCTTTTCCCTTGTAGAAAAGCTTTCTTCGGGGAATAATCGGTAAACCCTCCAATAAAGCATGGGTTTCTTTACGATTGTGAGTTTCAATATAGCCGATTTTTACATCAATTCCGTTTTCTAAAAGGGCGTGAGCTTCCTGCAGCATACGGTACGTTTTTCCCACACCTGCACTCATTCCTATATAGACTTTAAACTTCCCTCTTCTTGAATTTTTAATAAGAGTAAGGAAGTCCTCCGCAGAATTTCCGCCTTCCGACATATTGTATTTTTTTATTGTTTTAAGTTTAATTTTGTTTGACATTGCGTTCCAAACTTTCTATTCGTTTTTCCAATGCTTGAATTTTTTCTGAATCTGTAAGCTGCGGCAAAGAATCTTCTTCAGTTTTCCATTTCTGATATCCAATCCATATTCCCGGAACCAACATGACCACCAAAAGCAAATCCCATAAAATTACATTCTTCAGAGATCGTTTCTCTCTTTCTTTAGTAATAGATTCAAATTTAAAATACCTTGACAGCAAAAAAGTTGCCCAGCCAATAAAAAGGCAGTTGATAAAATAAAAGTAAAATCCACCTATAAAATAGGTAAAATCAAGCTGGGCGATTCCGTAAGCTGCCGTACAAAGTGGCGGCATACAAGCTGTAGCAATAGCAACACCTGCAATGATTTTTACCCCTTCTTTTTTTACAATCCCTATAAAACCTGCTAATCCACCAAAAAAAGCCAAAAAAATATCAAAGATTGATGCTTTTTGAAAAGCTTCCAGCAATTCTGTAGAATGATCGAAAGGATTAATTATAAAAAATAAGGTTGCCGAAGCTAAACTGACTATCGTCATTTTAACCCAGTTTCGGGCTCCTTCAATTCTAAGATTTCTGTCATTAATGGCCAGTCCAAAAGCAAATCCGATCACGGGTCCCATTAAAGGAGAAATCAGCATGGCTCCAATAACTGCACTTATCGAGTTGGTGGTAAGTCCAATACAGGCTATAATCATAGCAAACCCCAAAATCCAAAGATTGAATCCTTTAAAAATTACCCCTTCTTTTATCTCTCCGTAAGTTTCCCAATCATGTTCTTCTTTCGCCGTGTAAATCTGCTGCCCTAAGTATCTCTTAAAAATGTCGAATCTTTTCATTCAGTTATATTTTAAGGAAAGTTAGAAAATTTACACGCATCTTGTACATCGTATCACAAAATCCCCGAACGATTTCTCGGCAGGGATTTTTAGTTAATCTGGAAACAATTAAAAACTTACCGCCAGTGAGGTCACCGCCATAAGATTATTATTTTTTAAATTATTATCCCTGTTCAGAAAAATTTCATCTTTGCTGTTTAAATTTTTGAGTTCTGTTCTCCAAACCAGATTCGGAAGAATCCAATAATCTGCATTTAAAGAATATCCGAAAGTTTTGAAACCATTTTCTGTTCCGGTAGCAATGATTACTCCTTTTTCATCATTGTAATATTCTCCTCTTGCTGCAAAACTTAACTTTTCCGTTGGAGAGTATTTTGCAATAACCACAGGAGAATACCAGATATTGTATTGATTACTTCCTTTAGCTTTCTGTTCGGCTCCGATATCAAACCCTGTAATCAAAGCAAATTTTTTGCTCAATTGGAAGCTACCGTACAAATTGTGAAAATACCTCATCTGTCTTATGCTGTCCGGTTTGTCATTTCCAATAAAAGAGCTGCTGTTCAGGGTAATTTTTTCATTCGGTTTATACGTCAGCTGATGACCAAAAGCCACCGTAGAATTTCCGTCTACACGCTGAATTCTTTGCCAACCGTTCAGAACCAATCCGCTTACAAACCATTTTCCGTTGTCGCTGGTGTAAGAAATTTTAGCACCACTTTCAAAATACGGAGAATTATCCGCCAACATACTTCTTGTTAACGTAAAACAGTCTTTGCTGATTGCGCTTTCAAAACCTATGTGAGACGGCAAAATTCCCGCATCAATCCAAAGGTTTTTGTTTTTTGAAATCTTGACTCCTACATTCGCCTCATAGATGTTTTTTAAAACACCGGATTCTGCGGCATAGTTGGAATTCATATAGGTTCCTACCCCTAAAGCGACATTGGCTCTTAGTTTTTCGGTTTCATAATTTGCTTTTACAAAACCCAAATTTAAATTAACTTCATTGTTCCGGCTGTGGCTGTATACAAATCCTGGTCTGGTATTATTTTTAGGATTATTAAAGTCGTATTGATAGTACACTTCCGCATAACCGCTTATTTTTAAAGGATTTTTTGTTTCTTCCTGAGCATACAACATCGAAGCTGCTCCAAGCATTAAAAATGATAATATTGATAGTTTTTTAATCATAATCTTTTCTATTGATATATATCGACTTATAACCCGTCTAATGCGATATTAAGTTTTAAAACATTAATTTTTTCTGTTCCGAATAATCCAAGAAGCGGTTTTTCCGTATTAGACGCTATGAGTTCCTGAATTTTGTTCTCATCGATCTGTCTGATTTTAGCAATTCTTTTTACCTGAACTTTTGCCGCCTGTACAGAGATATTGGGATCTAATCCTCCTCCACTGGCTGTTACCATATCTGATGGAATTTCTGATTTCTGAATTTCCGGATTATGTTTCATAAAATTACCGATTCTTTCCTGAACCGTTTTCAAATAATCAGGATTAGACGGTCCTTTATTGCTTCCTCCAGCTCCTGCTGCATTATAATCTACTGCCGAAGGACGTGACCAAAAGTATTCATCTTTATCGAACTTCTGACCTATATTGGCGTAATAGTAAGATGTTTTCGGTGAAATGTGAGAAGTTTCATCATTCTTTTCACTGTTTATTAAAGACTTCTCACTCTTAATGATTTCTCCTTTCCCATTATTGGGTGCTGCCTGAGCTATTCCAAAGATGAAAAGTGTATAGATTCCTGAAAAAAACACAGCACATAAAAGAGTTAATCGGATGGCTGGTAATATATTTTGTTTCATAATGATGAATGTTAGAGGTTAGAAGTAAAAAGCAAGAAGTTTAACAATCTGCTTTTTACTTTTTACTTTTTACTTTTTACTTTTTACTTTTTACTTAAATAAATAATGATACAATAAGATCAATAATCTTAATCCCAATAAATGGAATGATAACTCCACCCAATCCGTAAATCAAAAGATTTCTTCTCAACAGTGCGCTTGCACCGATTGGTTTATAGGCAACTCCTTTCAAAGCTAAAGGAATCAACATCGGAATGACAATGGCATTAAAAATTACCGCTGAAAGAATAGCTGATTCCGGAGAATGAAGATTCATGATATTCAGTCCTTGTAATGCAGGAATGGATGCAATAAATAACGCAGGAACAATTGCAAAATATTTTGCCACGTCATTCGCAATGCTAAATGTTGTTAATGTTCCACGAGTCATGAGTAATTGTTTACCGATCTCTACCACTTCGATAAGCTTTGTTGGATCATTATCCAGATCCACCATATTTCCGGCTTCTTTTGCAGCCTGTGTTCCGCTGTTCATTGCAACCCCTACATCAGCTTGGGCAAGAGCAGGAGCATCGTTGGTTCCGTCTCCCATCATCGCAACCAATCTTCCGTCTGTCTGTTCTTTTTTGATGTAATTCATTTTATCTTCAGGTTTTGCTTCTGCAATAAAATCATCTACTCCTGCTTTTTCAGCAATGAATTTTGCCGTCAGAGGATTATCTCCGGTTACCATCACAGTTTTGATCCCCATTTTTCTCAAACGGTCAAAACGTTCTTTAATCCCCGGTTTAATAATATCCTGTAATTCTATCACTCCCAAAGCCTTTTCATTTTCTGAAACCACAAGAGGTGTTCCTCCGTTTTGCGAAATAGCTTTGACTTGTTCTTCAACTTCCGTCGGAAACAGATTACCAGAATTGATAACCATATTTTTAATGGCGTCAGTTGCACCTTTTCGGATTCGCGTGTTCTCATAATTGATCCCCGAACTTCTTGTTTCTGCTGTAAAGTTGATATACTCCGGTGAGATGTTAGAAGTAAGAACAGCCAGTTCTTGTTTTACAACACCATTTACATCTAACTTTTCACTCAGTTCCACAATAGATTTCCCTTCCGGAGTTTCATCTGCCATAGAACTTAGAACGGCAGCTTTTATTAAAGCCTTTTCCTCAATCCCGTTAGCCGGATAAAAATGAGTTGCTTTTCTGTTTCCGATAGTAATGGTTCCCGTTTTATCCAATAATAAGACATCGATGTCACCTGCGGTTTCTACTGCTTTACCACTTTTAGTAATTACATTGGCTCTTAAAGCTCTGTCCATTCCTGCAATACCGATTGCCGATAACAGGCCTCCAATCGTAGTGGGGATCAGACAAACAAATAATGAGATAAATGCTGCAATGGTAATTGGTGTATTCGCATAATCACCAAACGGTTTTAAAGTTACCGTAACGATTACAAAAACTAATGTAAATCCAGCCAACAGGATCGTTAAAGCAATTTCATTCGGAGTTTTCTGTCTTGATGCCCCTTCAACCAAAGCAATCATTTTATCTAAGAAACTTTCTCCGGGTTCTGTGGTAACTTTTACTTTAATTTGGTCTGAAAGTACTTTCGTTCCTCCCGTAACACTGCTCTTATCTCCTCCTGCTTCACGAATTACCGGAGCACTTTCTCCTGTGATAGCACTTTCATCGATCGTAGCCAATCCTTCGATAATTTCTCCGTCAGAAGGAATGATATCCCCGGTTTCACAGAGAAATACATCTCCTTTTCTTAATTGATTAGAAGGCACGATTGTAGTTTCACCGTTTGATAAAAGCATCTTTGCCGGAGTTTCTTCTCTCGTTTTTCTTAAGGAATCTGCCTGAGCTTTTCCCCTTGCTTCGGCAATTGCTTCTGCGAAATTGGCAAAAAGAAGTGTGATAAATAGTATTGCTGTTACAATGATATTATAGATAAGACTTCCCTGAGAAGTTTCTCCCGCTGCAATCCACACACAAACTCCGGCCATTACCAAGGTTCCGATATATACCATAAACATGACCGGATTACGGAACATTTTTGCCGGGTGCAGTTTTATAAATGATTGTTTCAATGCTTCATTGACTAATTCAGCCTGAAACAAATTGTTATTATTTCCTTTCATTTTTTTATTTGTTAGAAGTAGAAAGTAAAATGTGAAAAGAGTAAAAATCATTCACATTCAGGTATTTATACTTATATTTATTTTTTAACACATTTTTGATGAAACCCCATAGAAATTTGAAAGCATGGAGCGACAGTATTTCTTTGATTAAAGAAGTATATCTTGTCACCAAATCTTTTCCTAAAGAAGAACTTTTCGGTACCACTTCACAAATGCGGCGAGCTGCGTTATCTATTCCTTTAAATATAGCAGAAGGGGCTGCAAGAACCAGTAAAAAAGAATTTGCCCGTTTTCTTGATATATCCATTGGATCTATTGCAGAGCTTGATACTTTATTGATCATTTCTTTTGAATTAGAATTTTTATCTAACGAAGAATTCCACTTATTAAATAGTAAACTTGATTTAATTGGAAAACTCGTTTATGGTTTGAAGCGAAAGTTGCTTAGTGAGTGAGAAGTTTTATGTAAAAAGTGAGATATATCGATTCCACTTCTTACCTCTTACTTCTCACTTCTCACTTCTCTTTCTACATAGAAAAATACTCAGCGATAGGTCCCAAAGCCAATGCCGGGAAGAACGACAATGCTGCTACAATAGCGATAACGGCAAATACCATCAGTCCGAATGTTGAAGTATCTGTTTTTAGTGTTCCTGCACTTTCAGGAATGTATTTTTTAGCCGCCAAACTTCCTGCAATCGCAACCGGACCGATGATGGGTAGGTATCTTGCCATTAACATGACAATTCCACAGGCAATATTCCAGAAAGGAGTATTGTCTCCCAATCCTTCAAAGCCACTTCCGTTGTTGGCACTTGATGAGGTAAATTCATACAACATTTCACTGAAACCATGATAACCCGGGTTATTCAGCCAGCTTGCGAATGTTTCAGGATTCTGAGAATATAGATAACTCGCAATGGCAGTTCCCGTAAGAATTAAAAAAGGATGAAGAAGCGCAATAATCATGGCAATCTTCATTTCTCTTGCTTCAATTTTCTTTCCTAAAAATTCAGGAGTCCTTCCTACCATCAATCCACTGATGAACACAGCAAGAATGATGAAAATATAAAAGTTCAGAAATCCGACACCAACACCTCCATAAAAAGCATTTACCATCATTCCCAGCATCTGGTTCATTCCGCTTAAGGGCATAAAACTGTCATGCATAGAATTGATACTTCCGGTAGAAATTACTGTTGTTGCAATACTCCAATAGGCAGAAGCTGCAGAACCAAAACGGACTTCTTTTCCTTCCATATTTCCCATGGTCTGAGAAATTCCCATATGAGAAATCGCAGGATTGCCATTCATTTCAGTCGCTACGGTAGGAATCATAAGAAGTAAGAAACCTACGGTCATTACTCCAAAGACTGTCCAGGCCAGCTTTCTTCTTCTGACAACATATCCCATTGCAAAAACCATTGCCAAAGGAATCAGCATTTGAGTGACCATTTCTACGATATTGGTAAAATAATTTGGGTTTTCGAAAGGGTGCGCTGAGTTGGGTCCAAAAAATCCGCCTCCGTTTGTTCCTAAATGCTTGATCGCTGTAAAAGCAGCAACCGGACCTCGACTTACTTCAACTTTGTCTCCCTGTAAATTAGTAATGCTGTCTTTTCCTTCGAATGTCATCGGAGTTCCGTTAAATACCAATAATGTAGCAACCACGATTGCAATCGGTAATAAAATTCTGGTACAGCTTCTTACAAAAAAGAAGTAAAAGTTTCCCAGTTTTTCTGTGGTTCTTTCTCTCATGGCAAGGAAAACAACTGCAGCGACTGCCATTCCGCAACCTGCACTGATGAACTGCCATAACATAAGAATAAGCTGTCCTAAATAAGACATTCCCGTTTCCCCTGAATAATGCTGAAGATTGGTATTCGTTACAAAACTTACCGCCGTATTGAATGCCAAATCTCCACTCATAGATGGATTATGATCCGGATTCAGTGGAAGCCAACCCATATTGGTTAATACAAACATGGCGACTAAAAACCAAACAAAATTGATCGTTAATAAAGCAAGCAGGTGTTGTTTCCAGGTCATTTCCGTGTCAGGATTAACACCGGCTGCTTTGTAGAAAATTTTATCTACCGGATTAAAAATCTTATCCAGCCAGGTTTTTTCATTACTGTATATTTTCCCGATGTATCTTCCTAAAGGTATTGCAAGACCTACTGCTAAAAAGAACATCAATAGTATTCCTAAAATTTCTGAGTTCATTGTTTTTAATTAAAATTTGAAAATTGATCATGAATTATTCTTCAATTCTCATTTTGGTTAAAATTTCTCTGGTTTTACCAGCACATAGCACATATATCCGAACACGCTAATGGCTATAATGAATAATGCGGTCATATTTTTTCAAAGTATTTTACGGTTAGAAAAAACAAAGCGAAGAGCGCTGCTCCTGTTACAATTAAAATGATGCTCATTTTTTTATAATTTTTATGCTTACTGAATGATAGCGGCTACTACAAATACTCCGAGAATAACCACTACATTGATGACTAAAATTTCAAGATTGTGTTTGCTGTTGGAAGATTTCCATTCTTTCCAGCTTCCTTGTTTTCTTACTTTCATAGTTGTTGTATTTAAATTCCTGATTTATACACTTGATGCAGATATGCGTTTTTCAGAGGCAAAGGGATTTTCTCAAAAATCAGATTTTTGTAGGCTTTATCACAGGTAAATGTAAGACTGTCTAAAGAGTAGATAAAAACCGATTCTATCGCATTTTTCAATGCCTGATCCCCTTTTTTATACATTTCGTCCATCTTGTTAAGACAGCTAACCAAAACGTTTTGATCTTTTTTTCGGATCAGTTCCCGGATTTGTTTTGTGAAAACATTAATGACCATAAATGAATTTTTGGTTCTGAATGTTTCTTTAAATTCTTCTTCGGATTCAGGAATTACTTTTACGATTTCCTGCATGGCTTCTGTATGATTCATTTTAGAATTATTTGAATCATAGATGCCAATTTATATTCCTTTTTAAAATAAAACCAATTAAAACACTAACCAACAATTAGTTACATTTAAATTAATAATTTACAGCAATAAAAAAGCCTATCAAAATGATAGGCTCATTATCAATATGATAATTTCTTTAAGATATTTTGTATTCTTCAATCTTGCGATAAAGGGTGGCAATCCCGATTTCGAGTAAGCGTGCCGCTTCAGCTTTGTTTCCCTGGGTATAATTGAGAATTTTCTGAATATGAATTTTCTCTGCACTGGCCATAGAAAATGCAGACAATGTTTTATCTGTCGAAGATTGAGTAGTAGAAATTTGCTGCATATCGAAAGGCAAACTACTAATCGATAATTCCTGACTGTCTTCGAGAATGACACTTCTTTCTATAATATTCCGAAGCTCACGAATATTCCCTTTCCAAAAATGTTTTTTCAATACACTCAGATAATCATTAGAAACAGAGCTAATCTTTTTTCCAACTTTCTGTGTATATTTTCTTAAGAAAAAGTCAGCTAAGTCTTCGATATCAGAGATTCTTTCTCTTAAAGAAGGAAGAATGATATTAAAAATATTAATTCGGTAATACAGATCTTCCCTAAAGTTCCCGTTGTCGATTTCTTTCTGTAAATCTCTATTGGTAGCAGCAATAATCCTTACATTTACTTTGGTAGGTTTGCTGTCTCCCACTTTCAGAAATTCACCGGATTCCAAAACACGAAGTAATTTGGCCTGCAAATCCAATGGCATCTCTCCGATTTCATCCAAAAATACAGTTCCGTTGTTGGCTTCTTCAAAAATTCCTTTAGCATCTTTTATCGCTCCTGTAAAAGCCCCTGCTTTGTGCCCGAACAATTCGTTCTCTAATAATTCTTTACTAAAAGCAGAGCAGTTGATTGCTACAAAATTCTGCTTATTTCTAGGACTTGTAGTATGAATCGCCTGTGCAAAAACCTCTTTTCCTGTTCCTGTTTCTCCTGTTAAAAGAACAGTAGCATCCGTCACAGCAACTTTTTTGGCAGAGCTAATGGCAGCTTCTAAGATTTTCGATTTTCCTATGATATTATCGAAAGACTGTTTGTCTCCCAATTGTTTTTCAAGCTGTAGGAGCCTCCTATTTAAGCCCACTTTATCCATCGCTTTGTAAACAAGAGGAATGATTTTATTGTTATCATCTCCTTTGGTTATATAATCGAATGCTCCGTTTTTTATCGCCTGAACACCATCAGGAATATTTCCGAAAGCGGTAAGAAGGATGACTTCAATCCAGGGATAGTTTTCTTTGATATTTTTAGAAAAATCGACTCCGCTTCCGTCGGGAAGTTTCACATCACTGATGACCACATCAATCTCTGAGTTTTCCAGTCTTTTTTTTCCGTTCTTCAGATCAGAAGCCTGAAATATTTCAAAACCTTCCAGTTCAATAATTCTTGAAAGAAGCGTTCTGATTTTTTCTTCATCATCGATGATTAATATCTTGCTCAAAACAATAAAATTAAGAGACAAAGGTAAAAATTATACAGGCAGAAAAATTAAATATTTACAGAATTTCCAAAAGCTCGTTTTTGGATAGATTAGTAAAGAAAGAAGCATCCGTTTTAATTAAATCCTGAGCCAGCTTATGTTTTTTCTTTTGCATATTCATGATTTTTTCTTCTACTGTATTGGTACAGATCAGTCGTACAGCCACTACATGTTTAGTCTGTCCGATTCTGTGACTTCGGTCGATCGCCTGATTTTCGATGGCAGGATTCCACCACGGATCAATAAGATAGACATAATCTGCTTCGGTAAGGTTCAAACCTACTCCTCCTGCTTTTAGGCTAATCAAAAACACGCGAACCTCATCATTGGTCTGGAAATTCTGGACTTTGGCTCCTCGATCTTTCGTCTGACCTGTCAAATATTCAAACGGAATACTCTTTTTCTCCAATTCAGCTTTAACCAGATCAAGCATGCCTACAAACTGTGAGAAAACCAATATTTTGTGTTCTTTGGATTTATTTTCAATCTGTTCCGTAAGGATTTCAATCTTCACGGCATTATTTCCGGAATGTCCTTCTTTTAAAAGTACCGGAGAGTTGCAGATTTGTCTGAGTTTCGTTAAACCTGTTAAAACATGCATACTGTTTTTTGTAATCTCATCATCATTGGTAGCGGAAATAAATTCACGCAGTTCCTGTTCGTAATTATCATAGATTTTACGTTGTTCTGCATTCATTTCACAATAAATGACCATCTCCGTTTTTTCGGGTAATTCTTTGGCAACCTGTTTTTTTGTTCTTCTGAGGATAAAAGGTTTTATTTTTTGCTGAAGTTCCAACGCTCTTTTGCTGTACTCAAATTTATCGATCGGAATTGCATAAATATCTTTGAAATACTGCTTGCTTCCCAATAATCCGGGACAGGCAAAAGAAAGCTGTCCATACAGATCAAACGTATTGTTCTCAACAGGTGTTCCAGTAAGTACGATTCTGTTTCTGGATTGTAACAGTCTGGCTGCTTTATATCTTTCCGAGTTAGGATTTTTAATCGCTTGGGATTCATCCAAAAAGATATAATTGAAACGGAAGTTTTTCAGAAAACGAATATCAGACAATACCATTCCATAGGTTGTTAATACGATCTCATATTCATGTATTTTTATGATGCTTTTCTCTCTTTCGGCTCCGTAATGAGTCAATATTTTTAGAGAAGGGGCAAATTTTTCTATTTCTTCCTGCCAGTTAAACAACAAAGAAGTCGGAACCACCACCAAATTGGTCGTATGTCCATATTTCTCCCGTTGTGATAAGATGAAAGCAATGATCTGTAAGGTTTTTCCCAATCCCATATCATCGGCAAGACAGCCTCCAAAATTGAAATTGTCTAAAAAATTCAGCCAGTTCAGTCCTTCTCGTTGATAATCTCTCAATTCAGCATTCAATTCAGCAGGAACTAAAACTTCTATTCTATTTATTTTTGAGAATTGCTCGTGGTAAGTCGTAATTTCGTTTTGTACTTCTTCACTCAACACTTCTTTTTCAAATAAATCTGATATTTCGGTGAAATTGACTTTAGGAATTTTAAGCAAATCTTCGTCTATATCTCCTGCCTGAAAATATTTGTTAATTTTTTCGATCCATTCATCAGGTAAAATCCCGTGAGAACCATCATCCAGCTGTACAAATTTGCTTTTGTTGCGTAGAGCCCGATGTACCTGCTTCAGTGTGGCTTTCTTTTTCCCGAAATGAACTTTCAACTTAGCATTAAACCAGTCCATTCCACTATTGACCTCTATGGTTATTTTGGCTTTGTGAGGATTGAGTTTATTATTTTTAATTTCATTAAATCCAAGAATCGTAACTCCATCATTCCGCCATATTTCAAAGGCATTCAGAAACCAGTTTTCATCTAAAAATTTATCTTTATGCAGATAGAAATATTCATGTCCTTCTAATTGTTCATTAAAATCAGGATGCTGATTCATGATTATCGAAGTAAGGGCGATTTCTGCATTGTAATCGCGTTCTATTCTAAATTCATTCCCATTCTGATCGGTATCAAAAATCTGCTTTCTGGAATAAACAGGAACTTCCACATCCCCATATTTCATCACAGGAATAATGGCTATGAAATTCCCTTCTTGATTGAGATAAACAATGCGTTCTACTTTAAAATTTTTCTCAATAAGCTCCACCGAAGTGGCTTTACGGATATAGCTGTAATTAATATGAACCAGATTCTCTAAAGGAGCCAGAACAGTCTGAATAAACTCTTCATATTTAGAAGCATGAATCAATAGGATTTCGTTGTTGGCTTTAAAGAACTTAAGTACCCGAAGCATATCGGGATGATCTACATAATGGAAAGTCTTTTGATGATAGACAAAATGTTCATTCCGGATCACCACATTTTTGAAAGGAAGTGCCCCATCATTGAAAACAAGTTCACCGGTAATTTCAAAAAATGGTTCTTTTTTAAACACCATCAATTGTATTTCAGCTTTCAGAATCTTCAAATCAACAGGAATCAGAGATTTTGCGGAAATGGTTTCAGAAATATCTCGGTTATGGAAATAAGTATCTAATTCCAGCGGATTTTTAATAATCTGCTGTAAAGCATCCTGCTCTGTATCCGTATTGTCTTCATTATATTTATTCTGGAAAACAACCAGGGCTGTATAAAATTTAATTGCTAAAGGACTTTCTGCTTTCCATATCAGATTCATCGGATCTGTACTGCTTACTGGGTTTTTAATTTTTCCTGACTGTGTTATATCCGCCTCCATGAGCAGAAAGCTCAATTGATTGTAATAACGATGTCTGCCAATAACAAGAATTTGCTTTTTATCGGTTTCCTGAGCCGCTAATTTTTTGATGAGAGATTGTTGTTGAGGAATAAGATCTTTTTTTAAAACCTGCTCATCAATTTTCAAAAGCTCCTTCATTTTACTTTCGATACTCAGCTTTCCATCAATATGATTCAACTGAAAATAAGCATCCAGATTCGATTCGTTTTCTAAACCATATGCCTTGGCTGACCGTACTAATATTTTACGACGAAGATTGTTATCATAGAATATACGAAAATCTTCCTGCTCAAGAATACAATGAATAACTTCCGCCTGATGTTCACATAATTTTTGATCATCATGATCACAGGAACAGGATGAAATAATATCATTTCCAATTTGACTTACTGAAACTCTGGGAAACTCGACCGCTGCATTCTTTTTAGTAAACACACCAACATTCAGTTCAAGAGCGATCGGATGAATATTTTGGAAGTCTCTGTTTTCCATAAAACTTCCGTTTTGGGTATGTTTCAGCAATTCATACACTGAAAGTGTACTGATATTGGTATTGAATAGTGTATATTCTCCTGTTAATTCCATTACTGATACTCCTGTTAAGCATTTGGGATGAGGTGGCAAATTTCTGAAAATTAATAGAAAACTAGTTTATACTTTTCAAAAATTAACTTCTTATTTTTCGTTGCGGATAAACTTTACCATTAAGATTAATTAAGGTATTTAGAATATTAAGTTTGAACTTCGTTTTAAGACTTTCTGCTGATGGAAAATCTTTGTTTTTTTCTTAATTAGCTTAACAACTCAATAGATCTTAATGGTTTAAATCAATATTAAAAAAGTGAAACCCTTCGAAAAGAATTTCACTTAGAAAAATTTAATGCTCGTGTTCTCCCGAGTTAGATAGCTTTGCATTGACGAAAAAGGCTCCTTTTACCACAATCTTTGCATCCGGAGCAATAGTATTTACCGGAGTGATCGCCGTATAGCCCATATCTGTAGATCCTTTTACCACTTCAATTTTTTCAAAACTCATGGTTTTAGAATGTTCTTTCGTCTCTTTCTCATGACCTTTTTCCTCTTCATGTGCTTCTTCTTTTTTATCGGTCTGTACAAAGACATAATACTTCCCGTCTGCTTCAACAATCGCTTCATTTGGAATTGCAGGCGTTACCGATTTATCCAAACTTACAATTCCGGTAATATTCATTCCGTCGATCAATCCTTCTTTATTTCCTGTCACATTGGCATGAACCGAGATTGTTTTGCTTTCATTTTCAAACGAAGAACCGATGCTGTAAATTTTTGCATCGTATTCGGTTTCAGGATTATTAGTCAGCTTAAAATGAACGATCTGTCCCATCTTCATTTTCGGCAAATCTCTTTCAAACACCTGAAGATCAAGATGGATTGAATTGTTATCAATAACATCCAACACCGGAGAGGAAACATCTACATAACTTCCGATCTGTGCATTAATATTGCTGACCGTTCCGCTAATTGGAGACGTAATGACTAATCCTGACCGTAAATTACCATTCGTTACTTTTCCCGGACTTATTCCCATCATCTGAAGCTGTCTCTGTACAGAAGACCTCTGCGTTCTTAAGCTTTTTAATTCTGCATCTGCACTTTGAAGATTCTTTTTAGCTCCTGCATCATTATCGAAAAGTTCCTTTTGTCTTCTGTATTCCTGTTCTGCATAGATAATTCTGCTGTTTACAGTCAAATACTGCTCCTGTAACTGAATATATTCAGGATTACTTATGGTAGCCAACACCTGCCCTTTTCTCACAAAATCACCGATCTGAACATTAATGGTTTTAATAACTCCTCCATATAAAGAAGTTACCGTTGCTTTTCTATTGTTAGGAACTCTCAACAGACCATTCGCTTTAATGGTTGAGGTAAGTTCTTTCATTTCAATCGTTGCCAGACTTACTCCTACCGATTTCATTTGCTCTTCGGTCAGTTCTGCGATCGTTTGAGGAGCTTCTTCATGATTTTCCTCTTTCTGTTCTGTTTTGGGTTCCACAGCTTTTTCAGCCTCTTCTTTTTTCCCGCAGCTTATGGCAAAAAGTGAGATCAATACAAAAGAGATGATATGATATTTGATGTTCATTTTATTTATTAATTATAGAATTGATAGTAATTACAGATTCATTCACCTGCTGAATAGATTCCAGATATTTCAGCTGAATATTGGTAGCGGTTTGCAGCGCAAAAAGATATTCCACATAGGATATTTCACCTGTTTTATATCCTAATTGTCCGGCTTTTATAATCTTTTCGGCATTCGGTATCGCCTGATTTATGTAATACTCATATTGTTTTACATTTTGCTGGTATTGGTTGAACGCATTTTCCAAAAGAGTTTCCAATTGTTTTGATTGTAATTTTGCATTGGATTCCGCCTTTTGCTTCTGAAATTCCCAGGACTGCATTCTCGCTTTTGTTGCCCCGAAAGTCAAAGGAATAGAAACTCCTATTGTTCCCGAATGAAACCTGTTTCCACCATTGAAATACTGCTCCATTCCATTGATCGTCTGAAAACCTATTAAAGACTGATTCGTATACCCGATCGTAAATTCCGGAAGTCCCTGAGATTTTTCAACCTTCTTATTCTTTTCCGCAATTTCCATTTCCTGATAGAATGCTCTCACAGTAGGGTGTTTTGCAATAGAGAGACTATCCAGAACATCATCAGCTTTCAGAGGATAATAGTTTTTGTTGGCAGAAATTGTAATTTCTTCTGAAGTATTGAGTAATGTTTTTAGATTTTTAAAGGCATTGGTAAGATATACCTCATTTTGTTTCAGCAACAGGCTAATTTCTCCTTTTTGAGTTTCTGCCGTATTGATCTCGATTTTTTTAATATCCCCGGCTTTAAATCGTACCGTCGCTATTCTTATAAAATCCTGATACAGACTATCCAGATTTTTCAGCTGCAGCTGGTTGTACTGCAAATATTCTATCTGATAATAATACGTTCTGACCTGTTTTGCCAGTTCATTTGCAGAGATTTCTTTATTAATCTGTTTTCCTTTAATTTCTTCAGCAATTAGCTCTTTTCTGGCTTTAAACAAAGTCGGGAACGGAATGTTTTGCGAGATCGAAAAAGACTGATCAAACTTTTTGCTGTTATACTGCCCTAATTGTGCATCCACACTCAATTTTGGAAGTTCTTTTGCCGTAGGTTGTAAGGCTTCACTCGCTTTGATATCCAGGTTTTTTGATTTGATCAGCTCATTATTGCTCAATGCCATTTGAACAGCCTGTTCCGCCGTTAAAGAGGCTCCCTGCTGTGCTTTAAAAGTCTGTCCAAAGCATAAAAATCCTAATACGACCACTGTGGTTACTGATTTAGGTTTTATCTTTTTTACATCAATTTTTGTATTAAAAATAATATACAGCATCGGTAATACGAACAGCGTAAGGAAAGTAGCGGTAATCAAACCACCAATCACCACCGTTGCCAAAGGTTTCTGAACTTCTGCTCCGGCTCCTGTAGAAATTGCCATCGGTAAAAACCCTAAAGAAGCTACCGTTGCGGTCATCAATACAGGTCGTAATCTCGTTTTTGTGCCTTCGATTACCCGCTTTATGATATTGGTTTCGCCATCTTTTTCCAACTGATTGAAAGTTCCGATCAACACAATTCCGTTGAGAACGGCAACACCAAATAGAGCGATAAATCCTATTCCTGCACTGATACTGAAAGGCATATCTCTGAGTAATAAAGCGAAAACTCCCCCTATTGCACTCATCGGAATCGCTGTAAAGATCAATGCCGCCTGTTTGAATGAATGGAATGTGAAATACAGTAACATAAAAATCAACAATAATGAAACCGGTACTGCAATCATCAGTCTTTTACTTGCCGCCTGTAAGTTTTCAAACTGGCCTCCATAGGTGAAATAATATCCTGATGGTAATTTCATTGTATCCAGTTTTGCCTGAATGTCTTTTACAACACTTTCCACATCACGGTCTTTTACATTAAAGCCTATCACAATTCTACGTTTTCCTTCTTCACGGCTGATCTGAGCTGGTCCTAATTTGTAACTCACATTTGCCACCTGAGAAAGCGGGATCTGCGCTCCGGAATTCGTCGAAATCATCAGATTATTCACATCTTCAATATTCGTTCTGTGGAGACTGTCTAAACGTACCACCAAATCAAACCTTCTTTCATTTTCAAACACCTGACCTGCTGTCTGTCCTGCAAAAGCGGTACTTAATGCATTATTTACCTCTTCAATATTCAATCCATAATTCGCCATTCTAGTTCTGTCATATTCTACATTGATTTGCGGAAGGCCGCTTACCCGCTCAATCTGCGGTGAAGTTGCCCCTTCAACCGACGAAATTATTTTTGCTGTTTTATCTGCATACATCGCTAATGAATCCAGATTTTCACCAAAGATCTTCACGGCAACATCCTGTCTGATCCCGGTCATCAATTCATTAAAACGCATCTGGATCGGCTGATTCTTCTCAAAAAATACGCCTGGAATGGTTTCCAGTTTTTCGGAAATTTCATCGGCTAATTCTTCATAAGATTTTTTGTTTTTCCATTCCTCTTTTGGTTTTAAAACAATAATCAAATCCGAAGCTTCTGGTGGCATCGGATCTGTGGGAACTTCTGCTGAGCCTGTTTTTCCGACCACCATTTTTACTTCGTCAAATTGTTTGATGATTCTTGAAGCCTGCATTGAAGTTTCAATACTCTGACTTAATGAGCTTCCCTGCGGAAGAATACAATGAAAGGCATAGTCGCCCTCCTGCAGCTGCGGGATAAACTCACCTCCCATTCTGTTAAACGTGAAAATTGATACCACAAATAAGGCGATTGTTCCTCCCACTAAAGCATATTTTATCTTCAACGCTTTTTCCAATAACGGCTGATAGATTTTTTGCAGTCTGTTCATCATTTTATCGGAAAAAGTCTCTTTATGGGCTATTTTTTTAGATAAAAATAAAGCGCTCATCATCGGAATATAAGTCAGTGACAAGATCAATGCTCCTAAAATTGCAAAGCCTACTGTTTTGGCCATAGGCGTAAACATTTTTCCTTCTACCCCTGCCAACGTTAGAATAGGAATGTACACAATAAGAATTATTATTTCACCGAAAGCCGCACTGCTCCTGATTTTTGAAGCCGATAAGAAGACTTCCTCATCCATTTCTGATTGAGTAAGCATTCTTGTTGTTTTTCTTAGTCCTAAATGATGGAGGGTTGCTTCTACAATAATGACTGCTCCATCTACAATCAGACCGAAATCAATCGCTCCTAAACTCATTAAATTGGCACTTACTCCAAAAACATTCATCATTCCTAAAGCAAACAACAAAGAAAGCGGAATTGCTGAAGCCACAATTAATCCGGCTCTGAAGTTTCCCAAAAAAAGCACCAACACAAATATGACAATAAGCGCTCCTTCAATTAAATTTTTCTCTACGGTATTAATTGCTCTGTCTACCAAGTCTGTTCTGTCCAGGAACGGTTCAATGATCACATCATCAGGAAGTGATTTCTGGATCGTCGGAATCTTGTCTTTAATTCTTTGCACGACTTCATTGCTGTTGGCTCCTTTTAGCATCATCACAACGCCTCCTACTGCATCAACTTCGCCGTTATAAGTAAGAGCTCCATAACGGGTTGCATGACCAAGACCTACATTCGCCACATTTTTTATAAAAATAGGAACACTTCCGGTTTCATTTTTAACGGCAATATTCTTAATATCTTCTATCGACGTTACCATCCCTATTCCTCTGATGAAATAGGCATTCGGTTTTTTATCAATATACGCTCCTCCCGTATTCTGATTGTTTTTTTCCAGTGCTGTGAAAATATCGGTAATACTGATTCCCATTGCTTTCAAACGATCCGGATTGATGGCTACTTCATATTGCTTCAGTTCGCCCCCAAAGCTGTTGATTTCAGCCACTCCCGGAGTTCCGTTTAATTGTCTGCGGACAATCCAGTCCTGCATCGTTCTCAGTTCTTTGCTGGTGTATTTTTTCTCACTTCCTTTTTTCGGATGTAAAATATATTGATAGACTTCTCCCAACCCGGTACTTACAGGCGCTAATTCAGGAATTCCGACTCCTTTCGGGATTTCTTCAACGGCTTGCTTCAGCTGTTCGCTGATTAACTGTCGGGCAAAATAAATATCTACATTTTCTTTGAAAACGACCGTAATCACGGATAACCCGAACCTTGAAATACTTCTTGTTTCTTCTATATCCGGAATATTGGCAATACTTTGTTCTATTGGAAATGTTACTAACTGTTCTACTTCCTGTCCTGCCAATGTAGGGCACACGGTAATAATCTGCACCTGATTGTTGGTGATGTCGGGGACGGCATCAATCGGTAATTTTGAGGCACTCCAAGCCCCCCAAATGATCAGCATCAACGTCATAATTCCTATGACGATCTTATTCTTGATGCTCAATCTTATGATTTTATCTAACATTGAATTTAATTTTTATTGAATGTCTCTCTGCTTAAAACTCTTAAACAGATGACAAAAATGAAAAGAAACTCCATGCAACGGAATTGCAAAGATTTCATAACGCATTGATGAAAGACCAAAGTCTTCCATTAAAAATCAATAAAAATTAAATCTTAGGGGGTTGCCAGATCTGATCGTACACCAAATAGGCAAAGTCGTTTTTCTGAAAAAATATTTTCTTGGAAAAGTAATTATGAACCTGCTCCGGAAAGGTAATGACCGGTTCAATTTTAAAAGAGGTTACCGTTATCTGGCAACAATTGCAAAAACATAGCGGAGAACATGCATCATTGCTTGCATGGGAATGTTCTTCCGGATTATTGATATACGTGAAATTTGGAGTATTATTCAATTGCTTAGCCGCAACATCATTGCATGGCATAATGGATAACGCCAGGAAGTAGAATGTTAAAAGCAATCTGAATACATACATTGTGGCAAATTTATAAAAATAAATTTTAAGAGCTATTTTTATATTGAATTGTTCCACCAACAAATTTTTAAGACTTGGAGGTACGATCTTTGTTAGGACTGCTTCTTTTTAATAGAACTGACCAGAATTATAATAATTTGAATAGTAATCGAAATAAAATAACTAATAACAAATTTTCAATTACCTATTACATTTGGAGTGATAAGTACCTAAACATTTGATTAACCTGATTAAAATACTGGCGGCTAGCTGCAGCCACTAAGAAGTATTTTATTCGGTTCATTGCTAAAACTTTAAAATGGGATCATTTAGTATAAATTTTAAACGGGAGCTCAATGCATTTGATGCATTTTATGAGAAGTATTACAAACTCGTTTTTTATTGCATCACCAGAAAAGTTGGTAATGTGGATGACGTGCTGGATATTTCTCAGGATGTTTTTGTTCATCTCTGGGAATATCGAAAAATTCTCACCTCTGAAAATAAAGAAAGAATCATCTACAAATTCTGCAAACAATTCATAAGTAGATATTATCATACAAAAGCCAAAAATCCAATACATCATGCCACTTCTCTTGAGGAACATTCATATTGTGATATTAACGATGAAGATTATGAAGAAGATCATAAGGAGCAACTTTTGAAAAGATTGGCAAACTGTATGGAGAAACTCTCTTCATTACAGAAGCAAATAATAATACTCCATAAAGTTGATGGTATTAGAAGAATTGAAATTGCTGAACTATTGGGTATAAGACTTTCTGCTATCAAATATCACCTTAGCCGCTCAATAAGCTATCTTAAAGATTGTTTACAATCTGTTAAAAATTCATAAATAAAGTTAATTTAAGTTAATAAAACTAGCCATTTTTACATTTTTTGCCTCTTTATTAGGAAAAAGAAAAAAATGGGAACCCAACATTTTGATCTCTTCTCTGCTGAGGAAAGGAAAAAGCAATGCGAAATCATCAAGCAGAAAATCATTACAAAAGAAAGAAAAAAAAGACAGCAGATAAGCCTTGTTGGTGTTTGCGCTGTTCTTCTTTTATCTATTAGTTTATGTGGAGTTTATTCCAGTTTTCTCGCATCTAAAACTTATACAGCACATGTGGCTGAAAAATTTGTGCAGTTACAGGACAATACTACCATCACTTTGTCTAAAGGTAGCGAATTAATCGTTGAACAGTCTTTGTTCAGTAATACAAGAAATGTGTATTTAAAAGGTACAGCAGTTTTTAAAGTTTCCAAATCAAAAGAACATCCTTTTATTGTTCATGGAAAAGATTATGAAGCTACAGTTCACGGCACCGCATTTAAGATAATACAAACAAACAGCTCATTTCAGGTAGACCTATATGAAGGATCCGTCTCAGTAAACCAAAGGAAGAAGCAGGAAGCTTACCGTCTGAAACCTGGTCAGACTTTCAGCAATTTTGGGCAAAAGGAAACTGCCGTAATCTTAACAGATCCTCATCCTAAGGATAAAAATCATAAATCTCTCGCTGATTCTAAAAGTTTGGTGGAGGCGGAATTCATGGATGCTCCCATCATGGAAGCGGTTGATGTGATTGGGAAAATTACCGGCAAAAAAATTGAACTTCCAACAGAATTTCAACACACACACATATTAATAGATTTGAAAGGAGATAATGCTGAAATTATTTTGAAAAAACTAGCAGCATATCTAAAACTTGAACTCCACGAAAACAAAAACAGCTATGAACTTAGAAAATAAGCTCCGGCTGTTTTTTATATTAGGCCGTATCCCGGATGATTAAAAAAGAAAGCCGGCAGTTCGCAGCTGCCAGCTCAAAAATCAGTTTAATCGAAATTTCAACTAATTTAATAATGCAAAAATATGAAAAATATTACTTGCTGTGCGGGAGCATTGTTTTTATTGAACATAGGTCTGTACCAAAGCCAGGCTCTGTCTTTAAAAGATAAAAAGATCAGTTTTGAAACCAATGAGATTCCAGCCTCAGAAGCCGTTCGACTCCTATTTTCAAAATATAATATAGAGAATATATCTCCTGTTGAACTGGCAGGGTACAAAACAGGAAAAGTTACCTGTAAAGAAATACCAGTTGTCGACTGCCTTAAAAAGATTCTGCATGGGATGCCCTTCGAGATTTCTCTTTACAAAGACAACACGGTCTTCATCCGCAATAAGTCTCTCAGATTCGGTAACAATACAGTGGATAGTTTTGAGGAGCAAAATCTCTTAATAAAGAATAGCGACACAGTCCGAAGGAAAGAATATCAAATAGAAGAAATTACCCTCAATGCAGGATATTACAAAGTAAAGGAAAAGGAACGCACAGGAAGCATAGCTCGTGTAGCTGCCAAAGACATCGAAAACCAACCGGTGAATAATGTTCTTTCTTCTCTGCAAGGAAGAATGGCGGGCGTTAATATTACTCAGAACTCCGGAGTTGCAGGCGGAGGTTTTGATGTTCAGATAAGAGGTCGTAATAGTCTTCGCAATAATGGCACTGGTGATTTAAATGCCAGTAGACCTTTGTATGTGATAGATGGTGTTCCTGTTTCTACAACAAATTCAGTTCGGTCCAATATGACCGACACAATATTACCATTTCAAGACGCCAATCCTCTTAACAATATTAATCCAGATGACATCGAAAGTATTGAGGTTTTAAAAGATGCTGACGCCACAGCTATTTATGGTTCTAAGGGTGCCAATGGGGTCATACTCATCTCCACAAAAAAAGGAAAATCCGGAAAAACAGAGGTAAGTATCACAAGCACTTACGGTCTTGGAGATGTTAGCCGCTCTCCAAAAATGATGAATACCCAACAGTATTTACAAATGCGAAAAGACGCTTTTGCCAATGACGGAATAACCACCTACCCTGTCAACGCTTATGATATTAATGGAACATGGGATAAAGAAAGATACACCAATTGGCAGCAGTATTTTATTGGAAATACTTCTGAAAGAACTTCCACTAAAGCTCAGGTTACAGGTGGAAATCAAAATACCCAGTTTTTATTAAGTGCCGGTCATGATCAAGAAACCACAGTATTTCCCGGAGATTACCGTTATAAAAGAACTACTATAGGAGTTAATCTAAATCATCAATCCACAAATAAAAAACTAAAAATTAATTTCTCCGGATATTACACTTTACAAAATAACTTTCTTCCCCCTACCGATTTCTCCAGTGTCTATGCTACATTAACCCCTAATGCTCCGGCTTTATTTACCTCCAACAATACGTTAAACTGGGAAAATAGCACTTTTGCCAATCCTTTGGCTGCAGCAACCCGAATCTATAAGATGAAGTCAGAGCAGTTAATCAGTAATATGGTCCTTAGTTACCAATTAGCTAAAGGCTTATCTTTTACTGTTAATGGAGGATATACCCGTAATACTTCAGATGAGAAAACATTAGCTCCCAAAACTATTTACAATCCTGCACTTAATTTTGGAAGCGAAATGTCTTCAATCAGAATAGCAAATCCTAATCAATACAATTGGATTGCAGAACCACAGCTCAATTATGAGCATCAGTGGAATAATCACAAACTTCAGGTTCTTGTCGGAGGAAGCTTTCAAAGCCAGAGTTCCAGCAGTCAGGTACTGACTGCCGACAGCTTCCCATCGGATGAGCTTATTGAAAATATTGGTTCAGCAGCAACAATAAGAGTTGATCGATCAGGGGCTTATAATTACGGATATCAGGCATTCTACGGTAGAGCTAATTATCAGTTGGCCTCCCGATATATTGTAAATTTTACTGGAAGAAGAGATGGGTCCAGTAGATTTGGAGCCAACAGACGTTATGCCAATTTTGCAGCAGCAGGTCTAGCCTGGATTTTTAGTCAAGAAAATTTTTTAAAAGATGTAAAGTGGCTAAGCTTTGGAAAACTCCGGGGAAGTTATGGTTCTGCAGGTAGTGATCTTATTGGTGATTATCAGTTTTATGATACTTACCGAACCACTTCAACTCCCTATAATTCATTACAAGGCCTTCTCCTTTCAAGGCTCTATAATCCTGATTTCAGCTGGGAGGTTACCCATAAACTGGAAATAGGTATGGAACTAGGTTTTTTAAAGGACAGAATTAATTTAGGAATCAACTGGTACAAAAACCGCTCCTCCAATCAACTGGTGGGCATTCCTCTTTCTTTAGTTACAGGTTTTTCTTCTTATCAGGGGAATTTAAAAGCTACAGTAGAAAACAAAGGTTGGGAGTTTAGCCTACAGTCTTCCAATATTAAACATAAAGACTTTAGCTGGGCTACCTCATTAAACCTTTCAATTCCGAAAAATGAACTGATTGAATTTCCAAACCTCCAAGGATCTACATATGCAAACACTTTTGTAATTGGCTACTCTACCAATGTCCGTAAGCTTTATCATTTCCTAGGAGTAGATCCTAATACCGGACTTTACCAATTTGAGGATAAAAATGGCGATGGAAAACTGGACATCAATGACCAATATATCGTTAAAGAGATTGGAACGGAATGGTATGGTGGTATTGTGAATAATTTCAAATACAAATCTTTTGAATTGAGTATACTTTTTCAGCTCTCTAAACAATCACAATTTAATTTGAAATCTAATTCTTATGGATTAGGAAACATGAAAAATTTACCCGAAGAATTTCTTGATTACTGGAGAGCAGATCGTCCCAATGCAACCTATCAAAAGCCTTCTTCGGGTGCTAATCCGGCTGCAATGGCTGCTACCATTAATTTTGTAAACAGTGATGCCATAGTATCAGATGTTTTTTCTTTCAGACTGAGAAATATTTCACTTCGTTATACCATTCCGGGAGATATTTTAAAAGTTCTGCGTGCAACAGTATTTTTGGAAGGACAAAATCTAGCAGTATGGACTAATCTTAAAGGTTTAGACCCCGAAGCTTCATTAGGATTCCTTCCGCCACTTCGTGTTATTTCTTTTGGTACAACCCTTAAATTTTAAATCATGTTAAAAAAAATTATTTTAAGTTTATTTTTAGGCTCTGTTATTTCTTGCAATAATCTGCTTGAAGTAGATTTACCGACCGACCAAATTACCAAAGACCTGGTTTTTAAAGATGAAAAGTTAGCTAAATCTGCTATGGCGGGGGTATACCGCAACTTGGACGAGACCGGCTTTTTATCGGGCTCATCAATGGGAGGAGGATATTATCTGGGATGTTATACTGATGAGCTCATCTCCTTTGGACTACCTACATCAAATCCTAATCAATTATATCAGCTCAATATTCATCCGCTTTCAGGAGTAGTAAAAAGCCTCTGGGGAACAACTTATAATCAGATCCTTAATATTAATAGTATTGTTGAGGGGTTGGAAAAATCTTCTGCTATTTCGACAAAGGTTAAAAGCCAGCTTACCGGGGAGTCCTTATTTTTAAGAGCACTACTCCATGTTTATCTGGTAAACGTGTACAATAAAGTTCCTTATGTGATATCTACAGATTACACAATCAACAGCACTATAAGCAGTCAACCGAAAGATAATGTATTGAAGCTGGCTCAAGAAGATGCGGAAAAAGCATTACTGCTTCTCCCGGATAATAAAATTAAAGGTCAAAGAATAACTCCCACTAAAGCTACCGCTTTAGCACTTTTATCCCGAATTTCACTATATCAAGGGAATTGGCAGAAGTCCATAGACTTTTCGTCAATGATTATCAACGATTCTAATTATCCATTGGAAACTGACTTAAAAAAAGTATTTCTGAAAGAAGGAAGCAGTGTGATTTGGGCGTTTCAATCGATAACAGGTCAGGTCAGCACCAAAGAAGCATCCACTTATATTTTTAATGCGGCTCCGCCTACCAATGTTTCATTGGCTTCATCTTTAGTAAACTCATTTGATCCGGTGGATAAAAGACTCAATGAATGGATCGGAAATAAACAGGATACACAAGGTAAAATCTATTATTTTGCTTATAAGTACAAACAAGATAAACCTACATCTACTCCATTAGAATATTCTGCTATTCTGAGAGCAGAAGAACAATATCTGATAAGAGCTGAGGCACATCTAAAGCTCGGTATAAAAGATAAAGCGCTTATAGATCTTAATACAATTAGAATTCGGGCAGGTATTCTCCCTGTTATTACCACCGATGATACTACCATCCTTAATGCTATTCTGGAAGAAAGAAGACATGAGCTTTTTACTGAATATGGACACCGGTTTATCGATTTAAAAAGAACGGGTACACTTTCACCTATGATGAAGCAGGTAAAACCTCAATGGCTTGATAAATTCCAGAGCTTTCCCTTACCTGAAAGTGAATTATTATTAAACCCAAAACTAGGTCCACAAAATGAAGGTTACTAAATATATACAATTATTATTGCTCATAGGAATCTTGTTCCAAGGATTCTTTTCAGCACAAGAAAAAAATATTCAAGCTATTAAAGACGAATATGCAAAGAAGAACTCAACAGTATTATTAATAGCACAAAGTAAAGACCTAAAGTGGTGTATTCTTAAAACAAAAAGAGGAACTGAGCCATCTGTAGAACTCTATTCTATAGACAAGAATACAAAAACACCACTTCCAAATGCTTATTCCTATCACTTTACACATGACAATACTCTTGTGATTGCATTGAAAGAAGCCATTCTTTTAAAAGACTTTGTGAAAGATATAGAACATAAGGTAATGGGGAAGTTTGTCGTGAATGTAATAGATAATAACAAAGTAATTTTATCTAATCATATTTCTAAAGAACTGATGATCTATAACAGTAAAGGCAACAAACTATTTAGTATCGATAAAATAGGGTCTTATAATATAAGTAAAGATCAGAAAACTATTGTCATGGCTAAGAATGGGAATTTAATAAACCTAAACACGGAGACCTTAAAAAAAAGAGAAATACATACCGGAAAAGAATATCAGACAGTTGGTAATACGGATGAAGAAACCTGGGGCTTAGGAACAAAGGATGATTTTCTTTTCATAAGCCGTTGGCTAAGTGGTAGCAATACAATTACTACAAAAGAAATTACCCTTCCAAAGCACCTTAAATTATATTACCTGAGGCTTGCCGAAACAAAATTACGACAAGGGCGATTTTTTTTAATTCCGGTAACTCCTAAAACAATTGAGAATGAAAAGGAAATCCCGGAAATTTATTATTCTAAGCTTAGTTACCAATACAAAGATCCCATAAGGCAACTTGCGGTTTATGACTTAAATAATAATACATGGAAGTGGCTTCCTAAAGAAAATGACAAATACAGCACTCAACAATTAGTTAGTGATACTGATTTTATTTCTTATGATCCGATTACTAAAAATGATGATACTCTTTATAATCCCAAAACCCGCATCCAGCTGATATGTAATTTTGAAGATCAAGGAATTAAACTTCATAATCCCTATACTAATCCCCCAAATTTCTATTATGCTAAAAATCTGAAAAAGCTACTTTTCTTTGAAAATGGGACATGGAAGATAGAAAATCTAAAAACGGGAGAAGTCCGTGAATTAAAAGTACCTGTTGGAACTAATTTCCTTAGTGCCCAATATAGTGGCTTATATGATAAATCTTGGGAACCTCCAATACCTATCAAATCTGATTGGGTTATTCTTACAGAAGAATATGATTTGTTTTTACTCAATTTAAAAAACTTGGAACTCTTGAGATTAACCAAAGGGAGAGAGCACAAACAGCAATACAGAATAGCAAAAAAAAATAAAGTCATAGTGAACACAGCGTTAGATATTAGTTATGAGATTCAAGACCCTTTTTCAGAAGGGCTATTAGTTCAAATGTTTGATACCCGTAATTTTAAATCTGGTCTGGAGTGTATAACCGAAACAGGAAAAGTGAAATGGGAACTTAAAGAAGATTCTTATATCAGAGATGTAGTCCGGTATAAAAACAGGGTCTTGTATACAGCTTCTTTTTATAATGCTCCCCTGGCTATCAATATTGCAGATAATGGAAAACTAACCCAGACAATAGCTACAACACAAGAAAAATTCGATAATTTCCGATACCGATTATTTAAATATAAAGCCTCGGATGGTAATTTATTGGATGCTGTTCTCCTGTATCCCAAAAATTATCAGAAGGGCAAAAAGTATCCTATGATCGTCAACGTTTACGAAAATATAGCTAAGCAAATCCTAAACTATCAAGCTCCTTCATTTAATGATGATTTTGGATTTAATTATATGCATTATGTATATCAGGATTATTTTGTATTACTGCCACAAATAGACTTAAAAGTAGGGCAAATGACAAACAGTATCGTTTCCTCTATAGAGTGGAAAAAACGGTCAAATAGACCAGTGTTTTTCGGAGTAAATTGACCACTAATTTCGGATCAAACTGACCACCAAATTCCAGTCCAAATTGACCACCCTTCATTTGGCATAAAATATTACTGA